>NZ_JARULC010000001.1 GCF_029688625.1 Qipengyuania marincola
ATCGAGATATCATGAATGTAGAGCACATCCGCATTGTCAGGCAGTTCGCCTAGGAGTGTGTCCAGTGGCACCGGGTGGCCGAAAGTAGCGGGGTGACAAATGATGTATCCAACGGTCTCCCCGTCTTGCTCGAGAACACAGCATCCTCCTGCGAAAAGTTCGAGCCGCTCTCGAAACACCGCCTCGTCTTCAGGATGATCGGGATGGCACTTGTCCGCGATGGCAAGCACGCGCGGGAGATCGTCCGCAACCATCTTTCGCCATCTGTGGGCAGTGCTGGCTGTATGCATTTTGGCTTGTTCGCTCTCTATCTCTTGCGATCGCTCTTCGCCCATCGCTCTCATCCGTTTCGCCAGATCACCATCTAGCCGTTTTGCCGCATCGAATAGGGAACAACGCCCCTTTCGAACAGATCGACTGCGATCTGCTGGTCGCTTGGAGGATATGCGCGTTGGTCGCAGCCCGTTCGTGGGCAGATCCTGCAGGATGCCCCGATCTCGGTGGCCACTCCAGCTGAGATCAGGTCGATATTGTCGGCGTAAACGAATTCGCTAGCATGCCCGACCTCGCAACCGAGCGCGACAGCATAACGGCGCGGATTCCGATCAAATCCTCCTGACGTCTTGATCAGCCCTTTGGCCATGGAAACATAACGGACCCCATCCGGCGTCTCCGCCAGCTGGACCTGCACCCGATCGGGATTGGCCACGGCTTCATGGACGATCCATAGCGGGCAGGCACCGCCAAATCGCGCAAACTGCAGTCTGGTGGCGCTGTGACGCTTTGTGATGTTGCCCGCCATATCGACGCGGCAGAAGAATACAGGCACGCCTCGGGAGCCCTCGCGTTGCAATGTCGAAAGGCGATGACAGACCTGCTCGAAGCTTGCCCGATAGAGTAGCGTCAATCTGTCCATGTCTTGGGGTTCGGCGCGGGCCGCCTGCCTGAAATGCTCGCATGGCATCAGCATGGCCCCAGCTGCATAATTGGCGAGACCTACCTTGAGGAGTTCGCGCGCGGCCTGCGATCGAAGATCGGCATCCGCAGCCACCTGAGTGATGGTCTCTCCAGCGTCATCACTGCGATCTGGTAGGCAAGCTGGAAGCGGATTCCTGATGCTGGCTGGCCCGCATTGATTACCAGCGCGCTCGCCTTTGTATCGAACTTGCGAGCCCGGTCCGATCTCTCCAGAATTACCACGATCCCATGCTGAGCAAGGAGATGCTGCCTCATAGCTGATCCGGTGAGGTGAGCATGCTCATCGACAAGGGAGTTCGCCAATCTCTCGGCTGCGCGGTTGAGACTGTCGACGTAGTTGTTCGACAGGTGGAACCAGTCTCTCACCTCCTCCCATGGAAGCCGTGCTTCCTTGAGAAGCGAAATCCGGACTTCGAAGGTCGTTGATCAGGCAGGTCTGGCTTCGGCAAGTTTCGCGGGAGTCAGCGACATCGCCATGTCATGGTGACGTTTGATGCTTCGCCGAGCCCGAAAATGACGGCTGGACAGCCTCGATAATTGCACCTCAAAAGTGTCTGAATGAATCGCCCCTAGATTTGTGGACGCTTTCTTTCCTAATTTTGAGGACAGGAGGCGACGATGGGCAAGGCTAATTTCAGCGACGAGTTCAAGCGCGATGCAGTGGCGCAGATCACCGAGCGCGGCTATCGGGTGGCGGAGGTTTCGCAGCGGCTCGGGGTGAGCCAGCATTCGCTTTATGCATGGAAGCGGCAGTTCGCACGACGGCCCGCAGCTAGGCCCGCATAAATTCCGAGCTTGCCGCCTCAATGAATGATTTGGCCGGACACCGACTGGCAGATTTGAGTGCGGGAAAATGGGAAAGCTGCCAATCAAGTGGGCGAAGGTTACCAGACTTCTAGGTAGCAGTCCATTTCCATAAGTATGAATCCGAGCTTGTAGGCGCAATCGCCCGGCAGGACTACTCCCAGGAAATCACCCCGTCGGCAGAACGCCAGCTCGCTGGCCGGATCATCTTTTCGTGTGCGATGCGGACTGATCTGATCTCCGCTTCGATCTCGCGCCGCCAATGCGCGAGGAAGTCGAACAGTACCGGAAAATCCGGTGCTGCATCATATTCCTGCCAGGCGTAGATCTGCAGGAGCGAGGGATGATCCGGCATGAAATAGCAGATTTCTGCCGTGGTCAGTCCGTATCCGTCCAGCTGAACCAGAAAAGCGCGATCGGTCATTGTAGCGTGGGCTGGCTGTCCGGGCCGTCGAGCGAGCGCGGTGCGGCGAGTACATCATCAGCGGAAATCGGACCTTTGAGTTCGGGGGGCTGGCGCATCGCCGGCTCGTTTTCGACGGCATGCCTATCGGACGCCCAGGAAGCCAGGATGGCTTGCTTCACTTCGGGCTCAAGCGCGGGATGATGCGCTACATCGAAGGGATGCAGGTAGCGTGCGAATGGTTGCGACATAGGAAAATCCTCCTTTCTGCCTTGCCGCTGGTCACTCACTGCGGATTGTTCCGCTCGGGATATTTTGTGAGTCTATTTTGGGCCGTCAAGACCCTGATAAGGCATACGGAAAAAGCCCCTCGCCACTCGCAATCCACGAGTGCCAAAAAATCTGATTTGGGCCTCTTGAAGCCGTTTTCGGCAAAACTAGATCGCGAAATGCCTCCTGCCGATCATGCGGGGGAGGCGCTGTAAGTCATTTCGCTTTGTAATGGAGGTTATGCATGCATTTCCGACCTTTGCACGATCGCGTGCTGGTTCGCCGCCTCGAGGCCGAAGAGAAAACGGCCGGCGGTATCATCATCCCTGACACCGCCAAGGAAAAGCCGATGGAAGGCGAAGTCGTCGCCGTCGGCCCGGGTGCGCGTGACGATGCCGGGAAGCTGGTAGATCTTGCCCTCAAGGCAGGCGATCGCATCCTGTTCGGCAAGTGGTCCGGCACCGAAGTGCGGATCGACGGCGAGGACCTGCTCATCATGAAGGAGAGCGACATCCTCGGCATCATCGAATCCACCGCCGAACTCAAGAAGGCGGCGTAAGCAACTAACCCGATCTTCAATTCAATCGAAGGAAGAGAAAGGAGCAGGCCAGATGGCTGCGAAAGAAGTAAGGTTTTCATCTGACGCGCGTGATCGCATGCTCCGCGGCGTGGATACGCTTGCGAATGCGGTCAAGGTAACTCTCGGCCCCAAGGGCCGCAACGTGGTGATCGAGAAGAGCTTCGGCGCCCCTCGCATCACCAAGGACGGCGTCACCGTCGCTAAGGAGATCGAACTCAAGGACAAGTTCGAGAACATGGGCGCACAGATGCTGCGCGAAGTCGCCAGCAAGCAGAACGACAAGGCAGGTGACGGCACGACCACCGCCACCGTTCTGGCCCAAGCCATAGTGCGCGAAGGTGCCAAGGCGGTTGCCGCTGGCATGAACCCGATGGATCTCAAACGCGGTATCGATCTCACCGTCGGCACGGTGGTCAAGGACCTCGAAAGCCATGCCAAGAAGGTGTCGGCCAACAGCGAGATCGCACAGGTCGCGACTATTTCCGCGAATGGTGACGAGACTGTCGGTCGCATCCTTGCCGAAGCGATGGACAAGGTCGGCAACGAAGGCGTGATCACGGTCGAGGAAGCCAAGAGCCTCGAGACCGAGCTCGAAACCGTTGAGGGCATGCAGTTCGATCGCGGCTATCTCTCGCCCTATTTCGTGACCAACGCCGAAAAGCTGAAGGTGGAACTCGAGGATCCCTACATCCTCATCCATGAGAAGAAGCTGTCGAACCTGCAGGCGCTGATCCCGCTGCTCGAACAGGTCGTGCAGTCGGGCAAGCCGTTGCTGATCATCGCGGAGGATGTCGAAGGCGAAGCCCTGGCTACCCTGGTGGTCAACAAGCTGCGCGGCGGCCTCAAGGTCGCGGCGGTCAAGGCACCCGGCTTCGGCGATCGCCGCAAGGCCATGCTGGAGGATATTGCCATCCTCACCGCCGGCAATGTGGTCAGCGAGGAACTCGGCACCAAGCTGGAAAATGTCACGATCGGCATGCTCGGCCGGGCCAAGAAGGTCATCATCGACAAGGACAACACCACCATCGTCGATGGTGCCGGTAACAAGGCCGACATCGACGCCCGGGTAAGTCAGATCCGCGCCCAGATCGAGACCACGACCAGCGACTACGACCGTGAAAAGCTGCAGGAACGCGTGGCCAAGCTGGCTGGCGGCGTTGCCGTCATCCGCGTCGGCGGTGCCACCGAAGTCGAGGTCAAGGAGCGCAAGGATCGTGTCGACGACGCGCTGCACGCAACCCGTGCGGCCGTCGAGGAAGGCATCCTGCCGGGTGGCGGTATCGCCTTGCTCCGCGCGCTCAAGTCGCTCGAAGGCCTAAAGGCCGCCAATGACGACCAGCAGTCGGGTATCGACATTGTGCGCCGTGCGCTGCGCGCCCCGGCTCGCCAGATTGCCGAGAACGCGGGCGAGGACGGTGCCTATATCGTCGGCAAGCTGCTCGAAGGCGACGACTACAACCACGGCTTCAACGCCGCGACCGGCGAATATGAAGACCTGGTGAAGTCGGGTGTCATCGATCCGGCGAAGGTGGTGCGCACTGCGCTGCAGGACGCGGCTTCGGTTGCCTCGCTGCTGATCACCACCGAGGCGCTGGTAGCCGAACTGCCCAAGGAAGACACGCCCGCACCGATGCCGGCGATGGACTTCTAATCCGGTGTGGAGAGCGCGGCATTAAGCTGCGCTCTCCCATCCGCCCGTGCACGGCAGTGCCTCTTGGGTGCCTGCACACGCTGTTCGAAACGCGGCAGGCTCCCAACACGGCGACATCGGAAAATCGGTCGAATGAGAGAGGAGGAGATAATGACCGACAGGTTTCTGGACTATCTTTCACGCGAACATGCGCGGCTGGAGGACGAAATCCGGCTGGAAAGCAAACGACCCCGGCCTGACGAAGTTCTGATTGCCCGGCTGAAGAAGCTCAAACTGGCGCTCAAGGACCAGATGCAAAGCTGGACTTCCGATCACGCGAGCAGCGATCGGCTGACCGCGTAAACAGACTGCATTCAATCATATTTTCTCCTGGAAGAAGGCCAGGCGCACCTCTATCGGTGTGCCTGGTTTTCCCTTGCAAAGCACTGAAAACAAGACGATAAAAAATTTTTATCGGGTCTTGAAATCACTTGCGCGTTTCCTAATTTTGTCAGTACCGGATGCCATAATGGGTCCGGTTGGACAGAGGGCGTCGGCTCTTGGTTCCCGGCGCCTCTCATGCCCAGATTGCTCAACAAGGAGGATTTGGAAATGAGAACTGCATTTGATTTGACCCCCTATCGCCGCTCGACGGTCGGCTTCGATCGGCTTTTCGATGCGCTCGAGAACAGCCTCCGCGCCGAAACGCAGGATAGCTACCCACCCTTCGACATCGTGCGCACCGGCGAAGACAGCTACCGGATCACCTTGGCGGTGGCCGGCTTCCGTCCGGACGAAATCGACATCACTGCACAGCAGAACCAGCTCGTCATCTCCGGTCAGAAGACCGAGAAGGACGAAGACGGTGTCGAATTCGTTCATCGCGGTATCGCTGCCCGTGCGTTCGAGCGTCGGTTCCAGCTGGCTGACTATGTCGAAGTGCGCGATGCGGACTATGAGCACGGCATGTTGACGATCTCGCTCCAGCGGATCGTCCCGGAATCGCTCAAGCCGCGCAAGATCGCCATCGGAAGCCGCGAGCATGTCAATGACGACACGCCACAGCTGACCGAAGACAAAGCGGCCTAAACCTTAATCACCGGGCAAATCCTCGGCGGGGTGGGTGCAATCGCGCCTGCCCCGCTTGACGAAGCTTTGCCTGAACCAGTCGGAAAACAGGAGGAATGTCGAGATGGCCATTCGCGATCTCATTCCCTGGAAAAGCCAGGGCCAAGACATCGCTCCCCGGCAAGAGGAGCGGGTCGATCATCCGGTGATGTCGCTTCATCGGGATATCAATCGCTTGTTCGACGACATGTTTCGCGGGTTTTCCATGCCGTCGCTGCCGCCCATCGGGCGCAGCTTTAGCTGGCCGCGGGTCGAATTGTCGGAGAACGACAAGGAAACTCGTGTCACGGCCGAGTTGCCAGGCATGGAGGAAAAGGACATCGAAATAAGCCTGGACGATCGCCAGCTGGTGATCCGGGGCGAAAAGAAGTCCGAAACTAGCGACGAGGAACGCGGCTATTCCGAACGCAGCTATGGACGCTTCGAGCGTCGCATCGGCCTGCCCTCGCAGATCGACGAGTACAAGGTCGAGGCGGCCTTCCGCAATGGTGTTCTGACCGTTACGGTTCCGCGCACCGCAGAAGCGGCTCAGGGACGCAAGACGATCCCGATCAACGCCGGTTAATGGCAGCCGTGAGGGCCGGTCCTACCAGTGGACCGGCCCTTCTTATTGCATCAGCTTCCCGGTTCGAGTTCGAGCCCGACTGTTCGCTCTTCGCCGCCGCGCATCAGCGCGAGTTCGACGCTTTGTCCGACGCGAAAATCGTCAAGCCGGGCTAGCAGATCGCCGACCCTGGAAACAGGTTTGCCATTCAGCGCGATGACAATATCCCCTGGAGCGACACCGCGCCTCGTACGCTGCGCAGCGATCAGACCGGCGCGATCCGCCGAGGACCCGGGATCGACCCGCAGGACAAAAACGCCCTCGATCCCCGAGGCGCGCTTGAGCCGGTCGTTTATATCGTCATCGCTTTCAACGCCAAGGCTGGGCCGCGTGTAGCGCCCTTCGGAAATAAGCTGGGGCACGACGCGCATGACCGTATCGACCGGCACGGCAAAGCCGATTCCTGCCGATGCCCCGGAGGGACTATAGATCGCTGTATTGATCCCGATCAGTCGGCCCGCGGAATCGAGCAGCGGACCACCCGAATTACCGGGATTTATGGCGGCATCGGTCTGGATGAGGTGCCGGATGTCGGGACCATTCTCATTCGGCAGCGAACGATCGAGCGCCGAAACGATGCCCTTGGTCAGGGTCCAGTCCAGTCCGAACGGATTTCCGATTGCGAAAACATTCTGTCCGACCTGCAGGTCGCTGCTTGTCCCGATTGGCACCCGCGCGGGCGCAGTGAAGCCCGCACCGCCTATTTTCAGGACAGCAAGATCGTGTTGTGGGCTAACACCGATCAGCGTGGCGGAAAACTGGCGACCGTCGGCAAGCTGGATTTGCGCTTCGGAGGCGCCCTCGATGACATGGAAATTGGTCACAATATGGCCTGCCTCGTCCCATACGAGACCCGAGCCCGATCCGCGCGGCACGCTATAGACATTGCGTGTCCAGAAATCGGCCACACGCTGTCGGGTGGAAATGAACACCACTGAGTCGCGCGCATTGCGAAACAAATCGATTGTAGCACGTTCATCCGCGCCAAGATCGCCCCGCGCAGTGACGACGCGGGGTTCGGCCAACGGGGCGGATTGGTTGATCAAGAGGGCTGCGGAGGCGGCGAGAAGAAAGACGTTCATGATGATCAGAACCACTATCCACGGACGCGCATATGACATTGGCTTCGTCAACGTTTGTCTCATCATGGATAAATAGCGCCGGTTGTGACAGGATCAACGCAATGCCAACCATCATCGAACATCAGCGGTGCGCATAACTAGAGCAAGCTACCTGTTGGCTTTCAGGGATCGTTTGTTAGAGCCTGAACGTCCGACATGAGGGCGTATTCTGTTGAAAAACTCGCGCTTGCGGTCGGGATGAAGTCCTGATTCACTGGTCCCGCTATCAGGAGATCATCTGATGATGGGCGAATGGACGGTGTTGCAGGAGGCGCTGTTCTACAGCTTCCGCATCGAGGATCATGTGCCGCAGGACCACCTGCTGCGTTCGATCGACGGTTCGTCGATCTGTCTGGCATACGCGAGCACTTGAAGCCGTTCTACAGCTCGACCGGTCGGCCCTGGGTCGATCCTGAGCTAATGATCCGAATGCTGAACATCGGCTATTGCATGGGTATCCGCTCGGAGCGGCGGCTGTGCGAGGAGGTGCATCTCAACCTTGCCTATCGCTGGTTCTGCAGGCTCGATCTCGACGGCGCGGTCCCGGACCACTCGACCTTCTCGAAGAACCGGCACGGGCGGTTCCGCGACAGCGATCTTCTGCGCAAGCTGTTCGAGATGACCGTCGAGCGCTGCATGGCCGAGGGGTTGGTCGGCGCAGAGGGCTTCGCGGTCGATGCTAGCCTGATCCGTGCCGATGTGCATCGCCAGCGCTCGGTTCCCGGAGAGGAAGGACTGCCACCCGAGGCTGCGGGCCGCGCCGTGGCCGAGTATCTCGAGATGCTCGACGATGCCGCGTTCGGCGGATCGACCCCGGTCCCACCCAAGCGCATCAACATCACCGATCCCGCTGCGCGCTGGACTGCGGCCACGCGCGAGCGCGCCTTCTACGCCTACAGCACCAACTACCTGATCGATCTCGACCATGCCGTCATCGTGGATGTCGAGGCGACGACCGCGATCCGACAGGCCGAGGTGCTCGCCCAGCGGCGGATGATCGAGCGAACGCAGGATCGCTTCGGCCTGTGGCCCGAGAAGCTGGTGGCCGATACCGCCTATGGCTCCGCGCCAAACCTAGCCTGGCTGGTCGAGGAGAGAGGCATCGAGCCGCATATCCCGGTGTTCGAGAAATCCGCGCGCAACAACGGTACCTTCGAGCGATCCGCCTTCACCTACGACCACGAGGATGACAGCTATATCTGCCCAGGTGGTAATCGACTGCGACGCTCAAACCGCAACTTCAACACGCCGCGCAGCGGGATCGATAAGGACGCGTCGATCCGTTACCGCGCCCGGCAGCAGGACTGTCAGGCCTGCGCCCTGCGGCAGCGTTGCACGCCCAACATGCCAGCCCGCAAGGTGACCCGGTCGGTCTACGAAGGTGCACGCGATCTTACCCGCGAGATTACCGCCAGCGACGCCCTCCTTGTCTCCAGTCGCCAGCGGAAGAAGGTCGAGATGCTGATCGCGCACCTCAAACGCATCCTGAAGCTGGACCGCTTGCGCCTGCGCGGTCCCAATGGAGCGAAAGACGAGTTCCACCTCGCCGCCGCGGCCCAGAACCTACGCAAGCTGGCCAAGATGAAGCCGATCCAGGGGCTCGTACCCGCCTGAGCCGAGCGGCAAGGACGCTCGTCCGCTGTCAGCCGTCACTGTCGAACCGCTCCAGCAGCGACTTCTTCAACGGAATAAGGGCGCTTTGCTGCCTGGCAGCTTCTGGGCCGGAAACGGATTGTCCGGATATGGTGCGGCAGCGTCGAAAGCCGACATTCCACGCGCGACCAAAGGCGGTCCCTATGGTGCTGCTGGCCCCCTTTCGCAAGCAATCCTTCCATCAGTCTATCTATGGCTCGTGTCGATCTCTGAACATGGGGCCTTTCTTTGGTACAGATTTCCCGAAGGCAAGATGCGCGGACTTTGGACGCTGCAATTCGATTGATCTTGGGCAACTTGCGGAACAATCTCAGCGCGATACCGCTCTAGTGTTATCTTTTTAGGAGATTAACCATGGTGGACACCCCACGAAACCGAACAAGTAGCTCTCAGCACGGCGACGTAGCCGATGATCTCAAGGGCGACGCCCGCGACCTCAAGGAAACGGCGACCAGACAGGGCGAAGCGAAGGTCGCCGAAGAAAAGGATCGGGTCGGACGCGCGGCGCATTCCGCTTCTTCGGCCATGCAAACCGCCGCCGACGAACTGCAGGGCGACGACCGGGCACCCGATTGGCTTGCTTCTGCATTCAGCAGCGTGGCACGCGAAGTGGACGGGCTGGCATCGCGATTGGAGAACAAGTCTCCGCGTGAACTGGCTAACGAAACGCGCCGGTTCGCCCGCGACAATCCGTCGGCCTTCCTCGCCGCATCGGCTGCCGCCGGGTTCGCTGCCGCCCGCTTCCTTCGTGCTGGCGCCGAATATCACGATGACTACGATGTCGGCCAGAACGATAGCGACCGCGGCAACGCTTACCATACACGCGGAACCTATGGTGCTTCGACCGGCATGGCCGAAACGACCCCGGCCACTACCGCCGCCTCGACCACTCCTACCGCGACGACGGGTTTGGGTGATCGCGAAAAGACTGTCGCACCGGGGCGCACCAGCGTTGCGTCTTCCCGTTCAACGGGAGAAATCCGGTGAGCCAGATCGACAACAGAACCGACCGCGCGACGAAGACCAGCAGAACCGACGATAACGTCGTCGACCTGCTCGGCCGTCTTACCAGTCAGAGTGCACATCTGGCGCAGCAGCAGGTCAATCTCGTCCAAGCGGAAATGCGCGAATCCGTGGCAGACATACAGAAATCGGTTGCGAGCCTTCTGGGCGCAGCGGTGTTCGGCATAGCCGGTCTCGGTGTCACACTGATGGGCATTGCCTATCTGATCGGCGACGCCATCGACGACCGCGATCTGGCAACCCTGCTGGTTGGCCTTGCAACCCTCATTCTGGCCGCCATCCTCTACGGCGTCGCCCGAAGCAAAATGAAGGCAACCAATCTCAAGCCGGAGCGCACGATCGATACGGTCGAACGCACGCCTAATGCGGCCACCGGCGATCTTACCCATTCCGGAGCTAAACGATGACCCAGAACCAAGCTCGCGACCCCGATGCCATCGAAGCCGACATCCGCCGCACACAGGAAAACATGAGCGAAACTGTCGATCGGATTGGCGACCAGATGTCGCCGCGCAAACTGTTTGACGCTTTGTTAGACAAGGCGGACGAGAACGGCATCGACGCGCGCTACATCCTCGACGGTGCCCGCCGCAATCCGCTCGCCATGGCGCTGATCTCTGCCGGTGGCATTTGGCTGGTCAGCGATTACGATGCCAAGCCATCGGCGTTCACATTCAATTCCGGAAGCGACGGCGTTTCGAGCAACGCGTACGATTACGATCCCGATCATCGCGGCTATGTCGAACATATGTCGCGTATTGAGCGGCAGCCCGACGAAGACGACACGATCTATCGTCGCCGTCGCGACGAACATCGCGGAACCTATCTGATGATCGAACGCGATCATGACGAGGACGACAAGTCCTATCACAAGCGGCTCGACGACGCGACCAACCGCATGCGCGAAAAACGCGACAGCTTTGCCGATAGCGCGCGCCAAACGCAAAGTGATCTGGCTAAACGTGGTCGGCGCACGATGGACAAGGGACGCGATGCCTATAACAGCAATCCGCTCGTCGCCGGGCTGGCAGCGGCCATCGTCGGCGCCATTGCCGGATCGGTGATACCGTCGTCGCAAACGGAGCGCGAAAAGCTGGGCCCCCAAGGTGCCAAGACACTGGACCAAGCCAAGGCCAAAGCCCGCGAGGTTGGCCGCGAAGCACGCGCGAAGAAGGACGAAGCGGTTGCCAAGGCCGACCGCAAGATGGAAGAAAAAGGGCCGGCGTAACGCATTGCCTGCTCGCCAGTTGCGCCAGTCCGATCGAGGTTTCATCTCTGTCGGGACTGGCGCACGGGTATTGAGCCCGGATGCATCGGGCAATTGTCTGAAATCATGCCGGCGGCGTCAAACGGTGTTCGCCGGTCTGATGCGATAGATCACCTTAGGATAACTCGACTGGCAATCTATGACTTCGACTGACGAACCACGTGGGCGCACGGCAAAGAAACCTTCGCACATTCCTGCGAACGGCTGGAAGGACATCCTTCTGAGAACGAAGGACGAGCTCGAAGCCGACCATGTTTCGGTCGTGTCCGCAGGCGTCGCCTTCTTCGGCATGCTCGCGCTCTTTCCCGCGATCGCCGCGATCATCCTGATCGCGGGATTAGTCGTTGATCCGATGGTGGTCGAACAGCAGATCGAAAGTTTCACCGCCGGGCTACCGCAAAACGCAGCCGAAATACTGGAGAACCAAGCCCGCAAGGTTGCCGCCGGCGCGAACACCACGTTGGGCTGGGCTGCGCTCGGCAGCATTCTCTTCGCGATCTACGGCGCGTCGAAAGGCGTCAAAACGCTGATGGTCGGCATGAACGTCGCCTATGACGAAGACGAAACGCGTGGCTTTCTTCGGATCAATGCGACAGCCCTTGTGCTGACGGTTCTCATGGTGCTCGTCCTCGTTATCGCGATGGGCCTGATGATCGTCCTGCCCCTGCTTGCCGACGGACTCGGACTGCCGTCCTTCATTCAAAGCGTTGTATTCTATGGCCGGTGGGTGTTGTTGGCTCTTATCGCTTTTGGCGGGTTGTCCGTGCTCTACCGATATGGTCCCTCGCGCGATGCGCCGGAATGGCGCTGGGTCACACCGGGTTCGGTCGCGGCGGTGACGGTTTGGTTACTCGCATCGATCGCCTTTGCCATCTACGTGCGGAATTTCGGTAGCTATAACGAAACCTACGGGGCGCTCGGCGGCGTTATCGTATTGCTGATGTGGTTATGGGTGTCGTCATACATCGTGCTGCTTGGTGCAGAACTCGATTCCGAAATCGAGCACCAGACCCGCCTCGATACGACGGTCGGACCGAACGAGCGGATGGGCAATCGCGATGCCATCAAAGCCGATACGGTCGGGGAAGAAAAAACCTGAACTGCCGAACGCCTAATGTTGTGTTTGGCAACCCCGCATACCATTGCACCGGACGGGATTTCGGGGTCTGGCCCGGATTTCGGTGAGAACCATGCGAGAACGGTTGCGTAACGCCGTCATTCTGCTTGTGTCGCCGATTGCGCTCTGCTTAGCTATTCATTCGAGGACCAACCGCCGAACCCTTGCGAGCGTATAAATGACTTCACCGAGCAGCGATATTGTTACTCGGTTCAACAGCTTCGATCGGCTTACCAGCATCGCTATCGGCGCGGTCGTGTTCTATATCCTGATCGTTGCGATGACCCGCGTTACGGGCAAGCGCACGACCAGTCAGATGAACAATTTCGACTGGATGGTGACCGTCGCGGTGGGGAGTCTCGCGGCCTCGGGTATCTTGCTTAAAGATGTCAGTATAGCCGACGCTGCCTTGGGTATTGCAATCATGTTCGCGCTTCAGTGGGCGACGTCCTGGCTGGTGCTGCGCAGCGATGTTTTCTCCAAGCTTATCAAGGCAGAACCGCGCATGCTGTTGCACAAGGGCGAACTACAGAAGGACGCGATGCGCGCCGAACGCATCTCCGAAGCCGAAATCTACAACGCTTTGAGGCAGAAGGGGCACCTGAGCCTCGACGATGCCAACTGGGTAATCCTTGAAAATGACGGAAAGTTTTCGATCATCCCTCGAGACGATACATCCTTGGACAATGCGCAGTTGATGAAGGACGTTGGACCGGGCGGCTCGTAACGTTGTTTGCATGCATCTCGCAAACGGTCGTTACATCGAGCCAGATGAAAACCATGTTCCTTGCGAACCATTTCAGTTCATAAGTGACCGCAGGAACCGTTGTTCAACGGCGTTTGCCGATAATCACCAAGACATCCCGGCATATCGATTGTTACGGCTATACCGTTAATTCCTTGGATTTAAATTATTCGAAACCAAACGGCCCGCTCAGAGATTACCCAATCAGAAGCTGCCGTGAGTTTTCATGGCCATCAAAAAGGAGGCCTACTGTGTCTGCACCGAAAAACCTCGAAGATTGCTACAAGGAAGAACTGGCCGACAACTGGTCTGCAAATGATCAGATGTCGAAAATGGTCAGCCAACTGGCCGACAAAGCGAGCGATCCCAAGCTCAAGGAACGTCTCAGCAAGGCTGCCGAGGGTATCAAGGATCATACCGCGACCCTGGAGAAGCTGCTGAAGGATTGCGGCGAGAGCGAGAAAGAGCATTGCAAGGGCATGGAAGGCCTCGTCAAAGAAGCGAAGAAGCATGTCATCGATGCGGATATCGACGATAATGATGTTCGCGACGTCGTCATCGTGTCGCAGTATCAACGCATGTGCCATTACGGTATTTGCGGCTTCGGCACTGCCAAGGCGTTTGCCGAAGCGCTCGGCAAGAATGACCACGCCGCCAAGCTTGATACAATTACGGCCGATATCTACGGCGCGGACGAAAACATGACCGATCTGGCGGAACGATCGGTCAACCTCCAAGCCAAGGGCTGACATGATGATGGGTGCTGGCCCCTTGACCAAGTGGGTCGGCAGCCGACGCATTCGCACCTCGTCGATCATCGAGGAAGCGGTTGCCGGGTTGCCGTTTAAGAACCGGATTGCCGTCGGAACGGTTGCCTCGTCACTCCCCACAAAAGTGGATTTCGCTATCTGCGTTCCCGCCCGGAACGAGGAGCATATCCTGCCCGCTTCTCTGGCGTCACTCATCGATACGGTTGAGCGCAGCGGCGAGGTAGGGGCAATTGTCCTGCTGATCAACAACAGCGCAGACCGTTCTTGGCAGGTCGCCTCCAGCATGCTCGAGGCTTCGGGATGCAACTATCTGCTCATCAAGGTTTCGCTGCGGCCAGCCGTCGCCGATGCACCGCACGCACGCCGTATCGCGCTTGATATCGGGGCGCTACTCGTTCCGGATGGCGCGCTACTCACAACCGATGCTGACACCCTTGTTGCTCCGAATTGGGCGGCGGCGAACCTACGGCATATTCGCGATGGTACCGATCTCGTGTGCGGCACCGTTTCGATCGACCCGCAAGAATATACTGGCCTGCCCCACTCCGTTCGGCGTTGCGGGGAGGTTGAAGCAGCTTACTCGGCAGAGCTTGAACATCTGTGGCAGCGTTGGACCGGCGGGGATGCGCCGAGTTTCCAGATCGCCGCGATGGGTGCCAGCTTAGCGCTGCCGACTGCGCGCTATCGTGGTATCGGCGGTATGCCGATACCACCTGTTGCTGAGGACAAGGCGCTGGCCATTCTCGTCCGTCGCCGTGACTGGTCCATCAAGGTAGCGAGCGACGTGACAGCCAGTACCTCCGGACGACTTTTGGGGCGCGCGGCTGGCGGAATGGGCGATGCATTGCGCGACCGTGCCACGCACGACGATCCTTACTGCGATGAGCAGCTGGTGCCGCTCGCCTTGCTGCAACGCCTTGCGGAGGTCTGGAATGGTTTGCAATTCGGCATGGGGAGATACGCGCAGTTCCAGGACGCAATAGCGCGCGATCCTGCATTGCAACATCGCCGGATGCGCATGTCCCAGGTCATGGTCAACCTGTCCAATGCTCGAAAGGTGACACTGGATGACACAACGAGTGCGCTTCGCGCAGCGGGTGTCAGAGCGTGACTGACCGTTTGGCAAGACCCGGTATCAATCGAGCAATATTCTCTTCGCGGACCGGGCACCTCCAGTCCGCAGCCGAAGAGCAGGCACCCCGACGCCAAAGCACGTCTGCATGGATGCGTCCATACCGGGCCGCTGCATGATAGCGCCCCGGCCTGATCCCCGTAAGGAAATGCTCGCTGCCATTGCCGCCCGCGCGGCGGCCAGTGACCGGATGGGTGGTGACCTCTCCCACGATGTCGCGGCGCTCCACGATGCTGGGTGGCTTGCCTCCTGCCTCCCGCTTGAGCACGGCGGACAGGGCTGGGGTTGCGCGCCGGAAGGGGTGGCGGGGGCATTCGAAGCCTTGCGTGATCTTGGACGGGCCAATCTCTCGGTCGCGCGGTTGTTCGAAGGCCATATGAACGCGGTAAAGCTGGTGGCGCTTTATGGCCGGGAGGACACGCAGCAGCGTCTCGCGCACAGTGTTCATGCAGGCGAGCTGCTCGGCGTATGGGGTGCGGACGATCCAGCCAGCCCGCTGAGACTCTCGAACCAACCCGCAGGCATTGTACTGGGGGGCGCCAAACGCTTCGCATCGGGCCTCGGCCTCGTTCGCCACGCGGTGGTGGCGATCAACGGAGAGCAGGGCGTCTTGCTGGCACTCGCCCCGGCCAACGATCCTTCGCGCTGCGATCCTTCCGGCTGGAACGTCTCGGGGATGCGCGCCACGCGATCTGGGCGTTACGATTTTACCGGGGGCGAACTTGCAGACGATGCCGTGCTCGGCGAACTGGGGGATTATTCCCGCGAGCCGCATTTCGAGGGCGGGATCTGGCGCTATTGCGCTGCACATTGCGGCGGTGCCGAGGCACTGTTCGCGCATTTCCGCGAAGCCTTGCTGGAGCGCGGCAGAATCGAGGATCCGCACCAGCTCGACCGTATCGCAACTGGCGCTATCGCGCTCGAAACCATGCGGCTGTGGCTGTGGCGAGCAGCAAAAGCGGTAGAGGCGCGCGATGCGAAGCCCGGCACCGCCACCCTCTCGCTACTGGCGCGGCAGGTGACCGAGGACAATTGCCGCACAGTGCTGGCGCTGGTCGAGCGCGGGCTGGGGATGGCAGCGCACGAGGAGGGCACCGCGATCGAGCGGATCCGCCGTGATCTGGGGCTGTTCCTGTGCCAGGCGCAGCCTGATGCCAAGCGCCAGCGTGCCGCGCAGGCTCTGGCCGGGTGCGGGTTACGGGCAGAAGATCTATGAGCGTTCCTGTAATCGCGCAAGGCAGCGTGCTTCGCGCTGCGGAAGGCGGGGCCGCGATCGAACTGGACGAGCTGTCGCCGCCCGGCGGGCTGCTGCTGGTGATGCCGCATCCCGACGACGAGACGCTGGGTTGCGGTCAGGCTCTGGCCGCAGCGGCAGATGCGGGGCGAACGATCGGGGTGGTGCTGGTGACCAATGGCGAAAGTTCGCACCCCTTCTATGATCGCGCCAAACTGGTCGCAATGCGCCGCGCCGAGCTGGAGGAAGCGCTATCGAGCCTCGCCCCGCGACGTCCGGTCGCAATTCGGGCGCTTGGACTGCCCGACGGGCAAAGTCGCCATGGCAATCTCTCAGACGCGGGCCAGAAGGCGCTTTTTGCCTTTGCAGATATCATCGATCCGCAGGCGATCTGGACCACCTCGTACATCGATCCGCATTGCGATCACATCACCGCCCATGCGATCGCGCGCAATCTGGCGGAGCATTACCGGACAACGTTGTGGAGCGCGCCGATCTGGGGCCGCTTTGGCGAGCGACGGCTGCCCGAAACCGAGCTTCGCCTGTTTGAAGCGCCTCCGCTGGCGGAGCGCAAGCGGCTTGCGCTTTCGGCCTATCGCTCGCAATTCACGGACGTCATCGATGACCCGGAGGCCTTTTTGATGCCTGCCCCGCTGCTGGAGCATTTCGCCACGCATCCGGAGATTTTCCACCGTGACTGAGGCACCCAGCGAGCGGCGGGCACGCTTCGACCAGTTGTTTGCCGAAAATCCCGACCCCTGGGACATCGACACCAGCGACTATGAACGCGGTAAGCGGAAGGCTGTGCTCGCCGCACTGGGCAAACGGCGCTTTGCACGGATGCTGGAAGTGGGCTGCGCGGGAGGGGCGCTGACCGAACGCCTGGCGGAACTTGCCAGTTCGATAGTGGCGCTGGATGTCTCGACAAAGGCGATCGAGCTGGCGGCAAGGAGGCTACATCGGTTTAACAGTGTCGAATTCATTGCTGCCGAAGCGCCCGACTATTGGCCGAAGGGGCAGTTCGACGCGGTGATCCTGTCCGAAGTTCTCTATTTTCTCAGCGCCGGGGAAATTCTCCAGGTCTCGCAGCTTGCCCATGAAAGCGTGACCGGGAACGGGCTGTGTCTGCTGGTCAACTGGATCGGCCAAAACGATTTACCGGTCGATGGTGACACAGCGGTCAAACTGTTTCTCGACGCCGCGCCCTGGCAAGTGGCCAAAGCGCGGCGCGAGGAGTACTACCGGCTCGATCTGCTCGAGCGGACGCGCCCGGCGACTAGTTCGCCGCAGGCATGTCCATACCCGGCTTGAGCACCACCTTGGTCCAGCTGTCTTGCTCGGTGCGGAAACATTCGTAGCCGCGGGCTGCATCCTCGAGCGGGAGGCGATGCGAGATCAGGAAGGTGGTGTCGAGCGTGCCGTCTTCGATCTTCTCAAGCAGATCTTTGGTGTAGCGCTGAACATGGGTCTGGCCGCTGCGGATCTGGAGACCTTTCTCCATCAGCGCACCCAGCGGGAATTTGTCGGTCATCCCGCCATAGACGCCGGGTATGGAAACGCGGCCACCGGGCCGGACCGCAAGGATCGCCTGCTTTAGTGCACTGGCGCGATCGGCACCCATGCCGACCTTCTGCTTCACGACATCAACCATATTGTCGATCGCGAAACCGTGGCTTTCCATCCCGACGGCATCGATCACCGCGTCGACACCAATCCCGCCTGACATTTCCATCAGCGCTTCGCGGACGTTCGTCTTGCGGAAATCGATGACCTCGGCGCCAAGCTGTTTGGCCAGCGCGAGGCGGTTAGGATAATGATCGATGGCGATCACCTTGCTTGCGCGCATCACGATCGCGGACTGGATTGCGAACAGGCCGACCGGGCCACAGCCCCAGACCGCGACGGTATCGTCGGGCTGGATCTCGGCATTTTCTGCTGCCATCCAGCCGGTGGGCAGGATGTCGGATAGAAACAGCACCTTGTCATCATCAAGATGGTCGGGGACCACGATCGGGCCGACATCGGAATAGGGCACGCGGACATATTCCGCCTGACCGCCCCAGTAGCCGCCGGTCATGTGCGAATATCCGAACAGCGCCGCCATGGAGTGACCGTAGAGCTTGGCCGACATATCCTGCTTTTCTGCCGGATTGGAATTTTCGCAGGCCGAGAACTGCTGGATCTGGCAATGGAAGCAGCCGCCGCAGCTGATGGTGAAGGGCACCACGACGCGCTGGCCTTTCTCGAGCGTGCTGTCGCTGCCGGTTTCGACCACGCGGCCCATGAACTCATGGCCCAGCACGTCGCCGGGAAGTACGCCGGGAATAACCCCGTCGTAAAGGTGGAGGTCGCTGCCGCAGATCGCGGTGGAGGTAACCTCGATGATCGCATCACGCGAATTGATGATTTCGGGATCGTCGACGGTGTCGACCCGGACGTCGTGCGTCCCTTGCCAGGTAAGGGCTCTCATGTTTCCTTCTCCTGCTGCTTGGCAGCGCGGGTGTTTTCCTTGCGGTGGGCGGAGGTAGCGATCTCGCCGGTTTCCATCAGCCCCTTGAAGCGCTTAAGATCGTGGCGCGCCTGCACTTCCGGCTCGCGCTGGAACAGCTTGGCAATGGCACGGCCGAGGTTTCCGGCGGGCGGATCGTAGGACATCACCAGCGAAACGCGGGTTCCGCGATCGCCCGGTGCGTCAGCGAATTCAACGCTGCCGCGCGTCACGATGTCCGAGCCTTCGACCGAGCGCCAGGCGATGCGTTTGCCTTCGACATCCTCGCAGACCTCAGTCTTGATCTCGACCGTCTGTCGAGCAGGAGCCTTGATCACCCAAACGCGGTGGTCGCCCTCTTTCCGGATCGTCTCGACATTCTCCATGAACCTTGGAAGATTGCCGAAATCGCGCCAGAAGGCATAGAGTTCAGCGCGCGGCTTGCGGATTGTAACCGTGCGCCCGAGCACCGCATCGTCGCTATCGGGGCTTTTGCGGGTGTAGAAGGGGGCATCGTCATCACCCCCCTTGCGCCGCTGCGACAGGAAGGCGCCGAAGGCCAGCCCCCCGATCGCAAGGCCGAGGCCGGCAACGGTGCCAGCCAGGCCGAGTTGCTTGTCATTGGTCATGGTCTGTCCTCAATCCTTCTTTACCTCTTCGCGATCCCAGAAGCGCAGCTTTGCGCAGCGACTGATGAAATCCTTGGCGGCATCGTGCGTGGCCAGTTCGACGAAGCCGTCGTCCATCCGCTTTGCCACACCGGCGCCTTCGAGCAGCGCCATCGTCTCGGGGACGTAAGCAATGAACTTGGCGTGGGCGAAGGCGTCGTTGACGAAGTCGATGCTGGGCTTGTCCTTGCCGAAATTCTCGGCGGCCTTCTCACCCATCACTAACGCCACGGCGTCGTAAACCACCGAGGGGCCGCCATCAATCTTCTGGTCGGCTTCCATCATCTCGCCGTCGGAGAGTTTCGCACCTGCCACATGCGGGGCGATGATCTCGACCATTGCACCCGCGCCCTTGGCCGCGTCCTTCAACGCTTTCACCACCGCGGCATCACCGCCTTCGGCGATATAAATGCCCAGCTTGCGGCCCTTGAAACTGTCCGGTCCGTTCTTGAGGATGGACAGCGCCGGGCTTTCGGGCAGATCGTCGATCGGCTTGCGCGCGGCGGTGATCTTTTCAGGCATTTCGGTCAGACCGATGCCGTCGGCAACCACCTTGGCAAGGCCATCGTCGATATGGCGCAGATGGCTTACCATCCGCTTGCGAATGTCCATCCGCTCGACCTTGGAAAGCTCGAACACCAGCGCATTGCCCATATGGGTCTGCTCGATCGCGGTCTGCGAGATGTAGAACTGGCGCGCCTGGCTGTAGTGATCGGCAAAGGTCTCGCTGCGCACCCGAACCTTGGGCCCGGTAACCGGCGCTTCGTAGCTGGTGAAGCCATGCTCGGCACTGGCGCGGGGGCCACGCGGTTCGCGGTTGTCGTCCATATCGCCCGACCAGCTGTTAGGTTCGTAATTCGCCCGCCCCTTGGGGTTGGTCATAGCCATGTGGCCATCCTGCTGGAAATTGTGGACCGGACACTTGGGCGCGTTGATGGGGATATGCGTGAAGTTCGGGCCACCCAGCCGCTTCAGCTGCGTGTCGAGATAGGAGAAATTGCGGCCCTGGAGCAGCGGATCCTCACTGAAGTCCATCCCGGGCACGATGTTCTGTGTGCAGAAGGCGACCTGCTCGGTTTCCGCAAAGAAATTGTCGACATTGGCATCGAGCGTGAGCGTGCCGATGATTTCAACCGGAACCTGTTCCTCGGGAATGATCTTGGTCGCGTCGAGCACGTCGAATTCGAAACTCTCGGCGAATTCCTCATCGAACACCTGAATGCCCAGATCCCACTGCGGGAAGTCGCCCGCCTCGATCGAATCCCACATATCGCGGCGATGGAAATCTGGGTCCATACCGTTGATCTTCAGCGCCTCGTTCCAGATTACTGATTGCAGACCCTGCTTGGGCTTCCAGTGGAACTTGACGAATTTCGCGTCGCCCTTCGCATTGATCAGGCGGAAGGTATGTACCCCAAAACCTTCCATGAAACGGAAGCTGCGCGGAATGGTGCGATCGGACATGATCCACATCACCATGTGCATGCTTTCCGGGCTCAGGCTGATGAAATCCCAGAAGTTGTCATGTGCGGTCTGTGCCTGGGGGAAGCCGCGATCCGGCGCGGGTTTGGCGGCGTGGATCAGGTCCGGGAACTTGATCGCATCCTGGATGAAGAACACCGGGATGTTGTTGCCGACCAGATCCCAATTGCCTTCCTTCGTATAGAACTTCGTCGCGAAGCCGCGGACATCGCGCGCCAGATCGGGTGAGCCCTTGTTTCCGGCCACGGTAGAGAAACGGGTGAAAGTAGGGGTCTTCTCATCGACATTATTGAAGATCGCGGCGTGTGAATATTCGGGAATTGCCCTCTTCAGCTCGAAAGTGCCGTGAATGCCATAGCCGCGAGCGTGGACGACGCGCTCGGGAATGCGTTCATGATCGAAGTGAAAGATCTTCTCGCGGGCGACATGGTCTTCCAGGAGTTGCGGACCGCGCGGACCGGCGCTGAGCCAGTTCTGGTTATCGGCAACCGGCGCGCCCTGCGCGGTGGTCAGGATATCATCTTCACCCTTGGGTTCTTGATGGGGGGCACCGCCCTTGGTCAGGATAAGTTCGTCCGACATGCGCATTCTCCGATCTGGTTGGAATTCGTAAAGCCAACGAAGAGCGCGGGATTCGGTTGCGAATATGAAGAATAATTAAGGATCTAAACCATTGTTAATGGATCGTGACGTGCTCCCCTGATTGTTACCATTCAGAGGTAGAGTCTCGCACCTTCATGATTGATGTTTGATGGGATGGCAACGTGTCTGGGGGCATGCCCCCAGACACGTTCGCCGGCGATCTCGGCGGGGGTCTTCTCGCCCAGTTTCGAGTGTGGCCTGACCGTGTTGTAATCGTGCCGCCATGCAGCGAGCACGAACCGGGCATGAGCCAGAGAGATGAACAGCGTCTCGTTGAGGTATTCGTCCCGGAGGCGGCCATTAAAGCTCTCCACGAAGCCGTTCTGCATCGGCTTGCCCGGCGCGATGTAGTGCCACTCGACCCGTCGTTCCTGCGACCAGCGCAGGATGGATGACGAGGTCAGTTCGGTGCCATTGTCGCTGACAACCGTGTGCGGCCTGCCGCGCATCCCGATCAGGCTGGTCAGTTCACGAGCCACCCGTGCGCCTGACAGTGATGTATCGGCCACCAGCGCCAGGCATTCCCGCGAGAAGTCATCGACAACGCACAGGATGCGGAAGCGCCGACCGCAGATCAGGCTTTCGGAGACGAAGTCGAGCGACCACCGCTGGTTCGGCCCATCCGGCAGCACCATTGGTCTGCGCGTGGCCAGTGCCCGTTTGCGACCGCCACGACGACGGACCCGGAGGCCTTCCTCACGATAGATGCGCAGCAGCTTCTTGTGGTTCGGTCGCATGCCTTCCCGCGCCAGCAGGTAGCCCAGGTGGCGATAGCCGAACCGGCGACGCTCCGCCGCCAGCTCGCGCAACCGTTGCCGCAGTGCCCCGTCATCCGGCCTCGTCGGCTCGTAACGGATCACCCTGCGGCTCACGCCAACCAGACTACACGCCCGACGCTCGCTCAGCCCGTGCTGTTCACGGGCATGGGCGACGGCTTCCCGCTTCGCGCCGGGCGTTACCATTTTTTTGATGCCAGATCCTTCAGCACAACATTGTCGAGCATCGCCTCGGCCAGCAGCTTCTTGAGCCGACTGTTCTCCTGCTCGAGCGTGCGCAGCCGCCGAGCATCGGATACCTCCAGCCCGCCGAACTTCGACTTCCATTTGTAGAACGTGGCGAGCTGACCCCGTGACGGCGGCAAACCTCCGCCGTCGCCATGCCAGCCTCCTGTTCCTTCAAAACCGCGATGATCTGCTCTTCGCTGAACCTGCTTCGTTTCATTGTCGTCCGACTCCTTTGCGTCGGACTCTACCAAAAACCGGTCACATTTCAGGGGAGCACGTCAGCTCGTACGCGGTCAGGACGAAGAGCATTTCTCCAGCACCTTTATATGTGAGGAACGTCCAGCCATCATGCCGCATTATACCGGCCGCGCGCGCCATCTTGTTCAAGAGGGCCCCCGGACTGGACACCAAAGTCTCATGAGAAACGAAAGCATGTGCCCCGCCTGCTGCGCTATTGTGATCCAGTTTTTTAACTTGGCCATTCGTTTTGCGATCAAATTAACGAAAGGTCTTCCGGTCGAAGGATATCGCTCCTCGACAATGGGAGTGTGATAGAAATAGCAATTTGGCGAAACGCCCCAAAAGTCATCGTCCCAAACACTTTCCCATGGCGCGCGGATGAAATCGGAAAAGGCGAGCTTTTTAAGATCGGAGTCAGCATGCCACGGATTTCTGTGCAGGCTTCGTAACCATTGATCTGGACTGCGTGCGATGACGAGTCCCAGCACGTCACTGGGTAAGCTGAACCACTCCGGCACCAGCCAGTGCTTGAAGCCGTATTCTTCAGTAAACGTTAGTTCGGGGAAATTGGCTTCGATTAATTTGATCAGCGCGTTGGTACCGCTGCAACGCTGACCGTAGACTTGAACTCGCCTGATCGTGAACCGCCTCATTTGTTCTTCGCATGTTCCCCTAGGCGACTACCAACTCGAGGAGATTTCGGACCGAAGAATCGTGTGATCTTTGTCATGTTGCAGAAACTTAAGCGGTACATTCGCGTAGAGCTCGCATGGATAAGCTGCGTCAACGTGAACCGGTGCCAACGGAAGTCAATGCGGAGCCACTGGTTTCGTCGCTTCGAACGCATATTGAAGACCAAAATTTTCCCTGTGTCGGCGCTAAGTCCGCGCTCAATTCCGGGCTACTTGAGGTGCGATCGGCTTGGCAGCTGACCAGCGCATGGGACGATGTTTCGATCCATGAGGATTTGCTTCGCTGGCGCGATCTCTATGAGAATGATCCAAGCGGACTTCGCAGTTTCGTGGTGGTCTTTTCCGGTCCCTTGGACCTGAACGAAGAAGCGTTCGAATCAGCGATGTGGGAGCGATTATCTTCTCTCGCAGCCAAAGATGGGTGGCGTGGGCAGCGCTATGATCCGAGCGTCAGCAGCGATCCGAGCGATCCGCATTTCTCTTTGAGCTTCGGGGGCAGGGCATATTTCGTAGTCGGAATGCACCCTAACGCCTCGCGGCCCGCGCGGCGCACGCGATATCCAACGCTCGTGTTCAATCTACACGATCAGTTCGAGCGCCTACGAGCCGAACAGCGCTATGAGAAGCTTCGCAAAGCCATTCTCCAGCGCGACGAACAACTCGCCGGGTCGATTAATCCAATGCTTGCCCGGCACGGGGAAGCGAGCGAAGCGCGTCAATATAGTGGGCGAATAGTGGGGGAAGATTGGGAATGTCCGTTCAAAGATCCGAGACAATAGAGAAAGAGCGGATCGAACCGCGTACTGGTGTAGCTTTCGAGCTCCGTGCTGGAGACGCTCTGACCGTGTTCGATCCGGAGGGATCGCAGGTGAGCGATCTCGTTGCCTTTGCAGCCGAAGATCCACGCGAATGGCTATCCAACGGACGCACCTTCGATTACGAAGAGACTATCGATCTCGGGATCGGATCGCGCTTGTGGTCGAACCGCTCGCGCATCATGCTTGGTATCGAGGACGACACGGTCGGCAAACACGATTTTCTGCTCAGCCCGTGTTCGAAGGACACCTTTTTACACTTCTACCCGGACAAACCCTCTCATCGTGGTTGCTTTGGAAACCTGGCCGCTGCGCTCGAGCCATATGGTATCGACGAAGATCATATACCGACCGCGTTCAATATCTTTATGAACGTGCCGGTATCCTCATCCGGTACGATCGAAGTGTTGCCGCCGCTCAGCAAACCAGGCGACTTCATTAGCTTTCGCGCGAATATCGACCTGATCATCGGACTGACGGCATGTTCGGCCTACGCTTCGAATGGCGGCAGCTTTAAACCGATCGATTATCGCATCGAACCAGGAAAGCCGAAGCGATGAACTTCCTCGATCTTCTCGAGTGGTATGGCGCGATTTCAGCGGTTGTCGCCGCGCTGGTCGTTGCGTCCAATATCTCCACCCGGATATCGGGCTGGGCGTTCGTACTCTTCGTTACATCTTCAGCCGCATTGATAGTATGGGCTTTTATGAGCGAAGACGCCGAGGGCATTGGATGGCAGAATATCTGCCTTCTGGCGATCAATCTGTGGGGCGTCTATCGCTACTTGATTCGCGCTGAACCTGATGCAGCATCGACTGAAAGGAAGACTGCATGAAGTCGGCCTGGATCTCCATTCTTGCTGCTGGGTTAGTTTTGGCAGTGGGTATTGGCGGCCATTATGCGAACGGGGCCATCTACTCCTCGCTTCATGCGCGCGAGATGATCGAAGCACTGAGTTCGCCGGCGCTTTATCTCGGCAGCGCAATCGCTGCGAGTTCAGCAACAACAATGGCACTAATGCTGACCCTTCTAGGGCTGGTCCGGCGGGTCGATTCCGAGTTCGACCAATCGATGTACAAGCGCGTCTATCACATCAGTTTACTCAGCGCCTTCCTACTGGGTGGCTCGGTCGTAATGCTGCTGCTGATGACTATGCCGATTGGCGAGTTCGATGAAATACCATCGGTCTGGTTCCCGAGCCTCTACAAGGTTCTCTACTGGCTGGTCGTAATTCTGAGCGCCATGCTAGTCGCTATGGTCGCGCTGCTGTTTACCGCCATCCGGACGCTTATTGTGAAGATCACGCCTCATGACGACGTCTGAACGGCATACCACTATGAGCTTTATGACCGCTGAAACTCAAAGGCTTTCCGGAATGCTTCATGACTAAACGCCCGCTCGTCTTCTTCGCGCATCACCAGGGGCGTGGCCATGCCAATCGGATTATGGCTATTGCGGCGTACATTCCTCACGACCGCCCGCTTCACATTCTCACCGCGAAGCCCGACCAATTCGACAACATGCCGCGCCATTCGAAAATCACGCAGCTGCCTGATATGATCGGGGCGCCTTCGCGTAGCAACGCGCTTCACGAAGAGCCGACACCATCAATTATGCATTGTGTGCCATTAGGCGTCGACGAGATGCGTCAGCACATGCGGATCATTGCCAATACCCTTGGCGAAGTTGATCCTGCGCTCTTCGTCATCGATGTTTCGGCCGAAATTGCCCTACTGGCGCGGATTATGAGCGTTCCGGCCATTTCGATCCGCATGCATGGCTCTCGCAATGATACGGGACATCTGGCCGCTTACGAGGCTTCGGTAGGGATGCTCGCCCCCTTCGATGAAGCGATCGAGCAGGAAGACTATCCTGCCTGGGCACGTGAGCGCACCTATTACACCGGCGGACTGTGTACGACCGACGGTCCAGTGCTTGAACGCGAACTGGCACGCGAGAGGCTTGGTCTTCCAACTGACAAATCGATCACTTTGGTAATTGCAGGTGGGGGTGGGTCGGGGACTCCCTATGCACCGCTAACGGTGGCCGCACGAGCCGAACCCAATGCACTGTGGCTCATCGCAGGGCCTTTACACAAAGAGGGGCACGAGACCGATTTCGGAAATCTACGCGAGCTTGGCTGGGTCGACAATCTGGACGAGTATCTTGCCGCAGCCGATCGCGTCGTCGCCTCGGCCGGCGACAACACCGTGCATGAGATTGCACGGTTCGCCAAACCGTTTCTCTGCATTCCTGAGTGGCGCTATTTCGATGAACAGCGCCGCAAGGCGATCGAACTCGACCGGGTCGGGGGAGCGATCTATCGCGAAACCTGGCCAGCGTCGATTCCGGAGTGGAAGGAAGCGCTTGCTGCTACAGATAATCTAGATACGGCCAATCTGGCGCAACTTCACGAGCCGGATGCAGCGCGACGAGCTGCGGAATGGTTGGAGGCGAAAGCCATGGAGTACTGGACCGCTAGCTAAAGCGAATGTCCGACCCCTGCTTGGTAGCCTCGACCTCCTGCGCGCTCGGTTCGCGACGTACCTCTATCGCATCGTCATACCGCGTGATTAGGCCGCGTCTTTCGAAATCGTCGAGCCAATAGTTCATGCACCACTTGCCCCAACGCTCGCGAAAAAGCTGCGCGTTGCGCACGATAGATTGAAAATGTTGCAGAGGGGGTTTGTGTACGGCGTGATGCTGGTGAAAGCAGAGCGTACCGCCAAGCCAAAATAATGGCGCTTCAATAGCTGCTAGCCGTTCGGCGAAATCGGTTTCTTCAGCTCCGTAGCCGACATAAGCTTCGTCCATTCCGTCCGCGTTGCGCCAGGTTTCAAAACTGAGCGCAAAAGCTAGGCCCCATAGCTCGCCGTAATCTCGGATTGGTATGGTTGCCGAGTCGAAAACTTCGGGCTTGGCGGGATGTCTCACCGCTTCTTGCACCAACCGAGAATAGTCAGGTTTGGGATCGTAAGCTCTGAACCAACCATTTTTGCAGGCGGGAAGATATCTTACTTCCGGTAGATAGACCCCCGACCAATCCTCTTCGAATGCTTCATCCACGCGGCGAACAAATTCCGGATCGGGAATGCAATCGACATCGAGAAATGCGAGGATATCTCCGCTAGCCGCCTTGGCTGCCTCGTTTCGTGCCTTGGCTAGGGGTAGCGGATCGCCCGGCACATGAACGCATCGTATCGGACAAACTGCCTTTTCCGGAAGTGAAGGGGGCTCGTCCTGCATATAGGCGACGACGATCTCGTCGGGTTGGCGAGTTTGCGAGGCCAACCCTGCAAGCAGATGGTCGAAATGATCCTGGCGTCCGCGAATGAGCGTCAGGATCGATAAAGACCGGTAATTGCTCACCAGCTGCCTGCCGCTTGGTAGTGCCGCACGCCTTCGAGAACCCCGGCGGCATGCGTTTTCGACGCGACGAACGCATGGGACAGAGCGGGATCTTCGCCCAGGCCGTCCGACCAGTTTCCAACGATCACCGGATGAGGACAGGCAACGAGCATCGAACGATCGTTACCGCTATCACCGGCCACAACAACTCTTGACTGGGTCAGCCCCAATCGGGCTGCAGCGTGGACAACGGCCGCTTGCTTTCCCCCGCCACGCGGAAGGATATCCAGATACCGACCATGGCTGGCAATGATTTCGACCGCCAAACCTTCTTTATCAAAGGCAGCGCGAATTTCATCTGTTGAAAGCTCGCCCGTGAAGAAACTGGCTTTGCCGACTTTCTGCTCGAGCAAAGCCTGCGACCGCAAGTTTAGTCTTGTCGCAACATCGTGCACCCGTTCGTGGTCCCAGTCGCGCGCGAGTCCGGCCTTCCAGGCTTCATCTTCAACAAAACAGCGACGCTCCCGATCGTACCAGTGCATTGCCGTACCGACTCCGCTGATGATGACATCGGGGTTGGGAACCCCTTCCGCGGCAAGAATAGCTTGAGCGCTGTGGAAGCTGCGGCCGGTTGCAATGCCCAGCGCAATATTCTCGCTGTTCTCGGTCTGCCACCGAAGAAATTCGCGCAAAGCCTCCCGGTCGCCCAGCAGTGTATTGTCAATGTCGCAGACCAAAAGCCGGCCCCATGAGGGTGCATTTTGCGGGGGCGAAACCAGATCGTTTAGCAATCGGTGATAGATGCGGCAATGCGCTTGCCAATCATATGCACTCGCTGCGTCACCGCCGGCAGAGGCATAGCGGATCCAGCTTCTACGATCTGTGATGATCGAAAAGCACGCGTCTGCAATCGCGCTGCGATCGGTCGGCCGAACCAATACGCCATTTTCACAGCGCTCAATGATATCATTGGGACCCCCACTATCGGTTGCCACCACCGGAAGGTACGAAGCGGCTGCTTCGAGCAAAGTCAGCCCAAAGGGTTCGTTCAACGCCGGATTGACGAACACCCCGCCGCTTTCTCTCGCGAGCGCGTAATAAGCCGGTATGTCGCTTGGTTCATGGCTCTTTGGATAAGCCACATGACCGTAAAGGTCGTGGGTTTCGACCGCGGCGATAAGCTCTTCGATCACCTCGCGGCATTCCTGTTCGAGTTCCGATAGCTGTGACCGGCACCCGGCAACAATAACTAAGTTTGCGCGTTCGCGCAGTTCTGAGTGTGCAGCATAAGCTTCAACGAGCGCGACCAGGTTCTTCTTACGTACAGGCCGCGCGATCGCGAGGATGATGGGTTTCTCAAGATCGCATAGAAATCTTGCAACATCGCTGCGGACCTTGTCGCTCACAGGCGCATTCTTGAACCGTTCCAAGTCGCAGCCAGGCGGGATGACGCGAATGCGGCCGCTTTCTATCTTCGAGTAGTGGGCGTACTGGGCTTCCGCTTCGTCCCGCGAGCTCGAAATGACGCCGCTCGCCTTTTCAAGCACTCTCTCTTCGATTTCGATGCGCCGCTCGAGTTCGGCACTTGTCGTGCCATTGGCCTGACGCTTTACCGCTCCCAAGGAATGGGCGGTAAAAACATAGGGGATGCCCAGTTCCTCAAACGCTGCCCGCGCCAGAACACCAGCATCGGCATAGTGTGCATGAATGATGTCGGGTAGCTTCGGACAGCTTTTCAGATAGTCGAGAAAGGCCTTGCACAGCGCCTCGTGCTGTTCGTGCAATTCCTCTTTTGTCAGGTAGCCTTCGTTGCCATCGGCAAGCCGCACAAGCCGAATGTCGCCGCGCATCTCGCCCGTTCCGGGGGCAAACTCATCTGAAAGTGCGGGATCTTCAAACCCACGCGTGACGATATCGATCCGATCAATCTCCGGGTCCAGTGCGCTCGTCTCAGCAAGCTCAAGCAGATATTTGATATGCCCGCCTGTATCAGCGGTAATGCCATAAGGAACATCGGTAAGGGTTAGGCATCCCTGCAACGCGATATGGCAAACAAACATCCAGAACCACCTTTCACAGGGGGTCTAACTGGCGTAACCCCATCCTCGTTTCTAATGAATCGAGTAATAAATGTTACATCGCCTAAAGATCGCGCATATCGCGCCGGTCATATATCCGGTCCCACCTAAACAATATGGAGGAACCGAAAGGGTCATCGCCGATCTGGTGCGTGAGCAGACACGCGATCATGATGTAACCGTGTTCGGACCCGCCGATTGCAAGATTGAGCGCGCGCAGTTGACCGGCGACTATTCCTCGGTATCCGCATACAAAGAAAACGTAGCCCAGGCACCGCCGGGGTTACCGGCTGAACTGGAAGCGCAGCAGCTGTGCGATCTCGTGCGCTACGCGCGCGACTTCGATATTCTTCACCTGCATGGAAGCGCTCATGCGAGTGGAGTTTGCGCTGCTTTCGATGTTCCGGCGGTGCGCACTATCCATTGGCGTGCGGACGAACCAGATCATGTCGAACACTTCCGCGCTTTTCCCAGGGAGAAGATCATCGCCATCTCGCACGACCAGTCCCGCGCGGTGCCGCACTCCTCGCTCGCCGGCATTGTCCATCATGGGCTGCCGAAGGATCGTTATACGCGAGGCGAAGGCTCAGGTCGCTATCTCGCCTTTCTAGGCCGCATGACCGACCAGAAGCGTCCAGATCGAGCCATTCAGGTCGCGCACAATTCCGCGCTCCCGCTAAAGCTCGCCGGGCCGATCGATCCGGGCAACCCAGACTATTTCGCCCAAAAAGTCGCTCCGCATCTTGGCAAAACCGTTGAGCACATTGGCAGCGTAGATGACGCACAAAAGCAATCCCTCTTAGGCGATGCAATGGCGTTTATCTTCCCAATCGACTGGCCCGAGCCATTTGGCCTGGTGATGATCGAAGCGATGGCCTGCGGGACGCCGGTTATTGCATGGAACCGAGGCAGCGCTAACGAAATCGTCGAAGATGGTCTTACCGGGTATGTCGTGAACTCGATCGAAGAAGCGGAGCGCGCGATCGAAAAGGTTCAGGAGCTCGACAGGCAGCAAATCCGCGGGCGGTTTGAGGAGCGCTTCTCCTCAACGCGAATGGCGCGTGAAACCATCGATATTTATCGAGACGTACTCGCTCAGCGATCATAGAGGCCATCAAGAGCAAGATCACCTTTACCATAGAGATAATCGGGCGAGAATTGTGCCAACTTGCACAAGCCAACTTCATCGAGAATTTCTATTTCGCCGTCACCTTGTGCGATGAGCAGACCGCGCTCGCGCAGCGTACGAAAGCTGCGATTGGCATGCACTGTGGTAATGCCGCACGCTTCGGCGAAATCGCGTTGTAGCAAGGGTATCGGGAAATTCTGCCCGTCATAGCGCCCGACTAGCCTCAATCGCTCGATTAGCTCGCAGACGAGATGCGCAATGCGTCCCTCCGCGTTAAGCCGACCAAGCCGGAATATCCATGTTCGATGCATGGCAGCATCGAGCATGGTGGAAAACCACATAACTCGCCCAAGATGTGGATACTGATCCACTAGCTCTGCGATTGCTTTATGCGGCACCTGCGCCACTTTCACAGCGTCCAGTGTCCCGACCGAATGGTCCAGACGCTTCATGGCAAAGCCATGCGGATCGACGAAATCTCCAACGATATTAACCCCGACCAGTTGTCGCTCGCCCTTCTGGTCGTCCAAATGTCGAAGCATGGATCCTTCGACGATGAAGTAGGAGTTTTCGATCCGCTCTCCGCGCTCTACAAGTGTCTTTCGCGGTTCCAAATCGACGGTGCGCGCGACCGCATTATCCAAGGCACGTTTTTCTTCGTCGCTTAAGTCGTGCCGCAGACGACCCTTCAAAAATAAATCGGTAAGCATGGCGATCCTTTCGCAGCGGACCAAATTGCGTCAGTTCGCGTTTTGGGATCGCTATGTCATTGTTCAGCCGTTGATATGGCTGGTTCGCAAGTTGCAGCTTCTCATGCTGGTGTTTGTCGATTCTAGCAAGGGTCACGATTTGAGCGGCCGACCCAAGAACTATCGATGCGCGGTGTTTGTGGCTTTGGAAACCACCGCCCCTGTAGTGAAGCCATGAACGAGCGTGGAAAGAAGGATCGTGAAACCGACCGTTGCCCACAATTCGCCTTCATCGACAAGATCGAGCTGTCCTACAGCATAAACGAGATAATAGATCGAGCCCAGCCCGCGCAACCATAAAAGGAGATGATCGCTCGTTGCCGAAGAGATAGATCGCTGCCGAACAGCGATACCATTCCCGTCGCTGGCCGAATGAGAAAGATGAGCGCGCAGCCGAGCAGCGCATGAGGCCAATCGAGGTAGGGCCATAGCACCGGCAAAGCACCGCCGAGCAGGACCAATAGGATTGCTGTCAACGCATGCTCGAGTGCTTCGGAAAAGCTATGTAGGCGCGTGTGATAATCATGATCTGATTCCCCGCGCCGCAAAATAAGTCCCATCGCAAACGCTGCAATGAGCCCATATCCTTCAATCAATTCGGTCGCGCCGTAGGTCAGAAGAACAGCGGCAAACGCAATCACGCCTGAGGACGTTGTTGCAAGCGGATTGTTGCGGGGGAGGGCGAACAATACCTTGCCCAGAAGCCATCCAGCGACAAATCCAGCGAGAGTGCCGATCACTATCTTGTAATTGACGTACAGCCCGAACCATTTCCATAGCTACTCTTCGGCTGTGCCTGTTGCGGCAACAAGGAAAATGCCGAGATAGACGAATGGGAACGCCAGTCCATCATTCAGGCCCGCTTCGGTCTTTAGCGCAAAGCGTACTGGATGTTCGCCACCCTCGAGCGGCGGACCCACCTGAACATCGGCAGCGAGCACGGGATCGGTTGGCACCAGGACCGCTGCGAGCAACACTGCACCAGCTAGTGTCATACCGATCAGCATTCCATCAAGGGCCACTGCCAGAATGCACAAAGTCATCGCTATCAACAGCAGCCTGATTGCGCGACCATTTAGCAAAATCGGCAATGCGATCGAGCCGAAGGCCCGTTCCAAACAGCGCTATGATAACAGCAAGTTCGGACGCAAATTCCAAAAAACGGGCTGATCAAGCGGGCTGAAGGCCTCCGGTACGCCTGGCAAAAGACCGAAGACCGCCAGTCTACCGAGGATCAACAGTCCGGAAGCTGCTGGTTCGCGACCTGAGAAACATCGTGGAAGCCAATAAGCAAAAACGATCGCCAATCCGCATCCTGCGAGCAGGATGTGGTAAGGTGCAAAAGCGAAGAAGGGTTCGTCCACGACTATGAGCGTATGAACCGAAATGCGACGATGCGGAACACCGTCACATCAAGAACCAGATCGCGATGAGCAGCAAAACGGCTGCGAGGGACATCAGGCTAGCGATAAGCTTCATATTGAACTGCTTGATCGGCTCGATCTCGTGCGGATCCATACGTTCGATCACGCTGCACGCCTTGTTTTCGGCAAGGTAGAAAATTGTAATGCCGACGACAATAAAGACGCTGGCAATCGCGCGTGCCACCCATGCCGGTTCGATCTTCGTGAAGACCGCATTGAAGGCCAAGCCAATACCGACCGCAGCCATGCCGGTGCGCATCCATCCTGCAAAGGTGCGTTCATTCGCAAGGATCGTCCGGTCTTCGGCTAAGTCGGTGCGCTGTTCGCTGAGATCTTCACCCGACGCCAATGGATTGCTCCGCAAGAACGTTGATCGCCTGCTGCTTGGAACTCATTCAATACTTCGCTGGCGGATCGCTCGCCGGAAAACTCTCGTCCAGAGCCTGGTCGGTTTCGTCCCAATTTTCCTTAGTCTCATCGCGGGTTGCTTCTGGACCGGCGTTGCGTACACCATCGTCGGGTTCCCCTTTAGCGTAGGCTGGCGCGCTTCGTTTCTTCGAGAATTGACGATATCCGATATACCCCAATGCGCCCAAGGCGGCGAGTCTCATCAGCATGTCGATTTCCTTTCGCGAACGTTCTGAGAACGCGAAGATAGCTATCCAGTTTCTTTGGAGTAACATTTATCAATCAGCATGTTCGCCTCGGTCGCTGAATACGTCGGAGACGAAAGTCTGGCTCCGAAGTAGGGCCATTGTCATTATGGGTGCTTCTCGCAATAGTAGAACTAGCTATCCGTCTGCCTGCGGACGGCCACCGACATTGGCAAGAATTTGCGGTTCTTCGGGCCGCTCGTCATTATCGGCGATAACGCTGAAACTGGCATCGGTTTCCAGAATGACCCACTTAGCCTGGCCGATCTCGTGCAAACCGTTTTCGCGCAATGCGCCCATGATTTCCGCGTCACTGATGCGTTCCTTACGCATGTTGTCGCGCAGATAATCGCCGTTATCAACCAAGAGGGTTGGCCTCGCCTTAATAAGGTTGGCGACCATATCGCTTCTCAGCACGATGCTCGTCATCAGCCATTGGAGGAGCATGAGCCATGAGGCTGCCACCAAAGCGTCTGCGACCGAGACGTTTTCGAGAAGTATGCCAGATGTAACCAGGCCGCCCAGAGCCACAGTTATAATCCAGTCGAAATTGTTCATCTGCGAAGTGGTGCGTTTCCCCGAAATTCGTACGAGAATGATGATCGCCAGATAAATCACCGTTGCCGAAAGCAGAATATCTTCCAGGCGGTTCACACTGTTGAACCACGTGTTGATGTCTCCGGTCATGGCCGTAGCTCCTTCTGATTGGGTTTCTGCATCTATTGCGCAATTGCTCTAGCGTTCGTCGACTGACACCGAGTTGATAAATGTTGGTCCGAAAGTTCGGAGCCGGACCCGGCGGCATCCCATCGTTTGATCGTGGCATTTCGCAGCAATGGAAGATGAAGGTGGACGAAATACCAGTGAAGAAGAAGACGACCATGGTGGCCATGGATATTGCTGGCATTGGTGTTACTGGCCGCACTCTTGTTTTGGTTGGCGACAGCTGCCGACGATGACGATGCGGTAGTCGATACCACTGCCGAGCTTTCCAATGCTTCCCATCGAGCAACGGTCGTAAACGATGACCTTCCTACCGCGACGGTTGCTAAAGCGAATTATGCGCTTGGCGACGTAGTCGAGAACCCGACAGAATTTATCGGACGAGACGATTTTAGCGGCGAGGTGAGCATGCCCTCGGTTCCGACCGATCGCGGTTTTTGGATCGAAGCGGACGGGGCGCGGCTTTTCGCTGTGCTTATCGATCGCCTTCGCGAAGTGCCGGTTGATATTAATGTCGGTCAAGAGCTTCGCGTTGCGAAAGACATGCTGCGCGATGCGACGTTCATCGCTGACATTCCAGGTTAAGAGCTCGAAGTCGACACATTGGCGAGCCTTGAGGATCAAGATGTCTATCTTGTGGTCCAGGAAGACGACATCGAAATCACCGGTCGCAGGGCGTTTGAAGGTAAGTGACGTGACCCCAGCTTTCCCCCAGCTGGGATTAGAGCCGGGCGGTTGTTTTGCGCATAAGCGCGGTTGAAGCAATGGGCTGCGTAGCGGAGCCCGTAGGGCGTAGCGAAGCAGGCCATTGCTTATCCCGTTCAGCGGCGAACGCCGCCGGTGTTGCATAACCGAGAGACGAGTATGGTCGCTCCCGATTGTAGTCTTCGACCCAGGCCGCGATCTCGACACGGGCATGGGCAATGCTCAAAATTGGAAGCGCAGCTGGCCGAAGGCCTACCTCTCGACATAGCCATTCTGCATCGGCCTTCCGGGCGCGGTGTAATGCCACTCCACGCCGACCTAGCCGCATCATGCCAGCACAGCGTTGCTGGTGAGCTCGGTGCCATTGTCGCTGACGATCATGCCTGGCTTGCCGCGCTGTTCGATCAGTGCGGTCAGCTCGCGAACGACACGGCGACCAGAGATCGAGGTGTCCGGCACCGCTGCCAGGCACTCCCGGGTCACGTCATCGACCACGTTGAGCACCCGGAACCGTCTTCCCGAAGCCATCTGGTCGTGAACAAAGTCCAGGCTCCAGCGCTGGTTCGGCAGCGCCAGAACCGGAGCAGGTGCCCTTGTGCCGACAGCACGCCTGCGGCTTAGTCGTCGCCTCACTGCCAGCCCTTCTTCCTTGTAGAGCCTCTGGGTCTTCTTCCGGTTGATCATCTTCCCCTCCCGGCGCAGCAGGATATGCAGACGGCGATAGCCGAACCGGCGACGCTCATTGGCCAGCTCGCGCAGCTTCTCGCGAAGCTCGGCATCATCGTCTCGGGTGGAGCGGTAACGCACGCTCTTGCGATCAGCATCGATAACACGGCACGCCCGCCGCTCGCTCATCCCATGGCACACCTGGAGATGAGCAACAGCTTCCCGCTGCGCGGCGGGCGTCAGAACTTTTTTGCCAGAAGATCGTTGGCTTCGCCGCCCTTCGGGTCAGAGAAGCCTTGTCCAGCATCGCATCGGCCAGCAGCCGCTTGAGCTTGGCGTTCTCGCTCTCGAGCTCCTTCAGTCGGCGGGCATCGGACACTTCCATCCCGCCATACTCCGACTTCCAGTTGTAGATCGTCGCTTCAGATACACCGTGCCGACGGGCGAGGTCCGCGGTCTTCGCACCCGCCTCTGCCTCCTTGAGCACGCCGATGATCTGCTCTTCGGTGAACCTCGTACGCTTCATCGTCTGTCCTTCCTTCAAGGCCAGACTCTAATCGCTCGTGGAGGAAAATCAGGGGGTCACGTCACCCCCGGCGAGATTGGCTTGTACGGCCTGCTAAGACTCAATTTGTAACTTCATATTATCAGCCTATTTATAACCAGATGAACCTTTATCTCCTGTTCTTTGATCCGGATTATGGTCCAAAGGACCTCGACTTGTGTGGTGACGGCATCAGATTGCGTGACGGACTCTATCTCATCCAGAGCGAACTGACCCGCTCAAAACTGTATCATCGGATTAAATGGCAACTGAAGGATGGCGCGGCACTTCTGGTCGCCCCGTTGGCGGATGACCCCAAGTTCAAAGGAATGGAAGCTGGGTCGCTGAAATGGCTTAGGGACATCGAAAGTTAAAACCTTCCTGCGCTTACTTCACATTTTGCGGCGAGCTGCGTGGCGGTCTGAGCCCGTGAGACCTGAAGAAATTATCGGAGTTGGAGCGCCACGACTTCATCCGCCAAAGACACCGATCGCATGACGTTCTTGAACTGCAAGGAAACAAATTTTCTGACGATCAGTATGCTGGCATATGTCAGACAACGTACATCATTTCACCTCGCTAGGCGCGCTGATTGTCGAAGACGAACCGTTCATCGCTATGGACCTCGAACATGGTCTGGAAGAAGTTGGATTTAAGACCTCAGTGTATGCGTCGTGCGAGGATGCTCACCGTGTGGTGAGACAGACTGTCTTCGAAGCCGCAGTACTCGATGTGAACTTATCTCGGGAGGAGACGAGTATCCCCATCGCCGAAAGACTCATCGAACTTCGTATTCCGTTCGTCTTTCACACCGGTGACGTCGAAGGGAACGCGGAGCTGCTTGCCCGGTTCAACGCGCCGATTATCCCCAAACCCATGCCCTCCAGCGTAGTTGCCCATACGCTTAAGTGCCTGGTGGAGGGCGTGCCGACAGATGAATTTTTCGAGGCGATCCAAAGCGACAGAAATTTGTCGTGAACTAACGTCTTAGGCGCTAGAGGTTATTGATGCCGCCCGTGCCAACCTCCCTCATCAACAGCGTTTGCCAGACGGTTTGCGCCAGTCCATCGCCCATGCTGCTATTTGCAGCGGACGATGCGCTGACCCTTCTCTATGCGAACGAAGCCCATGTCCGTATGACCGGCAGGGGTGTTACGGAAATTGTCGGTAAACCCATGTTCGAGGCTTTCGCGCCGAATCCTGAAAGCGAGGCAGCCAGCGCTGAGGAAGCGATCCGCGGCATCGTCAATGACATCCTTGAGAGCGGCGCGCCATCTCCTGATCTCGAATTACAGCACGATCTCCCCACCGAAGACGGTGTATTCGAGCAGCGTTTCTGGTCAGTTATTCACTGGCCGGTTCATCACGACGGCAAGATCGCTGCGATCCTACAGCGATCGCAGGATGTCACGGAAGAAGTGCGCGCCCGCAAGCTGGTTGCGGCCGAGAAGCGAGCTGCCGAGCAAAGCGCGGGCATCAGCTTTTTCTCTTACGATCCCGAGACCGACCTGTTCGAACGCAGTCCAGGCATAGACGCGATGTTCGGCTTCGCACATGGCGAGGCTGGAGAACATGCCAACCCTTTCTTCGAGCGGGTCTCTCCTGAAGATCTTCCTGCGGTGCATAAAGAGGTCGCCCGAGCGATGGCCGGCGGTGCCGGAACGCCTGCAGCGTTCGATTACCGGGTCTTGGTTCCGGGCGAACAGAAAGCGCGCCATATACGTGTCCGTGCCGGTATCGAGCGCGATCCGGACGATGCAAAGCTGAAACTGTTCGGTGCTTTTGTGGAGATGAGCGACATAGAGCACGCGCGGGCGGAACTTGCCGAGTTGTCCAAGCGCAATGCCGCGCTCGTTGTCGAAAGCAATCACCGGATAAAGAACTCACTCGCCATTGCCTCGGCAATGTTGGCCCAGCAACTGCGCGCAAGCGATGATCCCAGCGTGCAGGAAGCCCTGCGCCTTGCAGCAACACGCATTGCAGCCATCGCAGATGTGCACGGCGAGCTGTTTAAAGACGCCGGTGTCGAACAGGTCGCTGCGGGCAGTTTGATCGAGCAGTTCGCGCGCAGCTTCTCGCGTACAATCGATGGGAATGCGGACCAGTGCAGGATCGCTATACGATGTGACGAGGTAATCCTGCCCTCACACTATGCGGTTACTATCGCCTTGGCTCTCAACGAGCTGCTCACCAACGCGGTAAAATACGGCATGAGCGTTGACAACAAATGTCAGATTAAGGTCGCGCTGATCCGTTCCGTCGACACGGTAACGCTGCGCGTTTCAAATCAGATAGCGTCGCAACGCATCGGTACCGTTGCATCGCAAGGAGTGGGGACCCGGCTCATAACCGCTTTCGCGCGGCAGCTTGAAGGATCGATCGATACCGGAGTGCAGGGCGATACGTTCGAGGCTCAGTTCAAGTTTCCGATACCGGATGCGGGAGATCGGCGAGACGGATCAACTGAGGAAACGTCCTAATATTTGGCTTCGGGCTTCTTTTTGATCAGGCCGCCCGAACCACATAGCTCTCTCAAACCTCACAGTGCTAATCGCTTTGGCCGAGATTCTATCAGCAACTTGCGAGCTATCGGTCCCCGATTCCAACTCATGACGTGCTGTCGTAGAAATGTCCGTTTCTCAAATCCCCGCTCCAGAAACAGACTGTCGCAAACCCACCACAATGTTGACCTACAGGATCGTGCTGCCCGCGACTCGAAAGCGGTCGACCGGTCTGGCCGATCGACCGCAGATGGGATCAGATTTCGGTCTTCTCCGCCAGCAGCAGAGCGTCTTCGACGTCGACACCGAGATATCGCACCGTGTTCTCAATCTTGGTGTGACCGAGCAAAATTTGGATAGCTCGGATATCACCGGTTGCGCGGTAGATCATGGCCGCCTTCGTCCGCCGAAGCGAGTGCGTCCCGTATTCTGATTTGCGCAGTCCAATGGCAGTCACTCATTCATCGACAAGGCGCGCATACTGCCTCGTGCTCATATGGCCTGCTGGATCGACGCGGCTTTGGAACAGGTAGTCGCTAATCGAGCCGCCTCGGCGTTCCAGCCACGCTAGCAAGGTAGCTCGAACATCGGCGGTGAGCTCGAACTGCACCGGCCGGTTGGTCTTCTGCTGGATGACCGCTCGATTGCGGATATCAGCGCCCGCAACAACGTCACCGATCTTGATCTTCATCAGATCGCAACCGCGTAGCTTGCTGTCGATGGCAAGATCGAAGAGCGCCTTGTCTCTCAGACGTCCTTCGCGATCGAGATGAAACCGGATCGCCCAAATCTGCTTTTGCGTCAGTGGTCGCTTCGTCCCGACATTCTTGCCAGCGTTCCATGCCGGACGATGCCGCGTGGCTGTATCATACCGTGAGCATCCCGTTGCTTGTCTCCTCGGCCCCTATGGCCGAAGAGGTAACGCTCGGGACGTCGCTGCGTGGGCCGAAAAGGGACAGTCCGCTTTTAGCTCGCGGAGGCTTCAAAGTCGTCCGGCCACAGACCCATCCGCAGTAATAATGCCTATGCCAAAGCCTCAATGTTCATACCAAGGAGATCGCGGCCGGGAGTAAAGCGCAGCAGCTCATGTCATTGCGCACCGGGCTTGCCTATTTCTCGCTGGATGTGAATCTTGGACCGAGGACCCAATAAGTTCTGAAGCAGCTCAAGGTCGTTTAGCACTTCGACCGGGTCACGCTCACGGGCCGAGCGCAGCGACTGCTTGAGCCAGTCGCTCATTCCCGGATGTGCCAGCACCCAGTCGATCCGGTCTTCCGCCGCTTGCAGGGATGCTTCCATTAGGCGCTTGGTTTCCATTCTCTTCTCCGTGGAAAAACGCATCAGGGGTTGCAGGCCGGGCATTGGCCGGGATCGGCGGTCGCGGCCTCGACCGCTTCCTCGATCCGATGACCGCACCCTGCACAGACCGACACCTCCGCTCGCAACGCGAGTGTCGGCTCTCCGCAACATGCACAAGGCAGGCCGGTGAGCCGTTCGGTGACGGTGAAACCCGGCCGAGCACATTCAGGGCACGGGCTGGGATAGATACGGACGAGATCGATCATCGCCCGCTTGATTGCGCGCATCCGAGTGGGGTTGCGGTACGCGCGCATGTCCGTTTCGATATGCGCGACGCCCCCAAGCACCAGCGCCTCATCCACGCTCTCGCTCAATTCCGCCATGGTCCGCACTACCTTGCAAAGATATGTCTCGGGCGAAGGCTTGCCGTCACGCATGCCGATGACGATCACGCCGTGGGCAGGGAAGCCAATCCGCTCCGCAAAGCGGGTTGCGGCCGGGGTCGTTTCCATCACCTCATGCGCGAAATTGGTCGAGAGATCGGCATGATGACCAATCAGTTCGAGGTCAGTCTCGCGGTCGCGCATCACGACGATCTCGCGATTCAGCGGCATGAAGGGGATCGAAGGATGCGGCACGAAGCTCCCCTCGCTGGCAATGGCGACCTTAGCCCCCGGCTCGTGATCGAAGGCGGCGGCGATCTTGGCGCGTGCTGCGTCGAGCTGGCTGCCTGATCGCGCGATTTCCCGGCTAAAGGTACCGAATTGATCGGTGTCGAACCGGTCCGGCAGGACCATATCGAGCCCGAGCCCGCCTTCGAGCAGCGGACGGATCACCTGTTCTTTGCCGTGCATGGACGCCAGGACGGCACACTTGCCTGCAACGGAAAATGCGGGTGTCGTCTCCATCAAGGCCGCACCCATCAGAAATAGCCTTCCTGCTTTTGGCGCTCGAGTGACCCCGCGCCATCTCGGTCCGACAACCGGCCTTGCCGTTCCGATGCGCCGGCGGTCAGGGTCTCCCGAATGACCCCGGTCAGGTCGCGAGCTCCGGACTCCATCGCTGCAGTGACCGGCCAGCAACCGAGCGTCCGGAAACGAACGGTGCGGGTGGTGGCGTTCTCGCCCGACCGAAGCGGCAGGCGCGCGAGATCGTCGACGACGATCAGGGCCCCGTCGCGTTCGATTACCGGACGCGGCTCGGCGAAATAGAGAGGCGCCAGTTCGATCTCGCGCGAAAGCGCGTAGGCCCAGATGTCGGTCTCGGTCCAGTTGGAGAGTGGGAAGACCCGGAGAGATTGGCCTTTGGCCAGCCGAGTGTTGAACGATTGCCAGAGTTCGGGGCGTTGCTGGCGCGGATCCCAGCCATGATGCTCGTTGCGCACCGAGAAGATGCGTTCCTTGGCGCGCGACCGCTCCTCGTCGCGCCGCGCGCCTCCGAAAATGATATCGTAGCCGCCAAGGTCGAGCGCTTGTTTAAGCGCATCGGTGCGCATGGCGGTGGTGTAGGCGTCGCCATGATCGAGCGGGTTGAGGCCGGCGGCGCGGCCCACTTCGTTGGCGTAGACGACCAGTTCGAACCCGTGCCGCTCGGCGAAGGCGTCGCGAAACGCAATCAGTGAGCGGAACTCCCAGGTGGAGTCGACATGGAGCAGCGGAAAAGGCGGCGGCGACGGATAGAAGGCGCGCAGCGCTAGGTGGGCGAGGACGGTCGAGTCCTTGCCCGCCGAGAACAGCATCACCGGCTTCCTTCCCTCGGCGACGCCCTCGCGCAGAATATGGATCGCCTCGGCTTCGAGGCGGTCGAGATGCGAGAGCCGCGATACTGCCCGCGCGGCCGTCACGGGACCGCCTCGAGCTGCCGGGGAGCGGTTGTTTCCTCGAACGGCTCCCATTTTAAGCCGCCTGCGTAGCGCCAGGCGAGCCGACCGTGTTCATCCATCGCAAAGAGATGGAGCCAGCGATTGTCGAATAGGGCACGCACACCGTCGTTGCTCTCAAGTATGTCGGTCATCGTCTCGCGCGGTGCCTCGATGCAGACCGAGAGCCGCAGGGGATCATGAATGTAGTTCTCGCCGTCATGGATCGACTGCCATGGCAGACCGGCGCGCATGTTGCCGCCATTGCCCTCGAGGACGCCGATCCCACCGACAACATTATGCAGCAGCTTGTTGCCCGACCCGAACGTCTCTGGTGCAACTGTTGAACCGTAATATTGGAGGCTGATCCAGCTCGCCACCACGACGGGCGCGGTCATGATCAGTTCGAGAACGCCGAAGCCGCGCTCTTGGTCCTGGTGCCAGTCATAGTCATGCAGGAAGGCACGGCCTTCAAGGTTGCGCCCGCCGGTGCGATAGCGCGGCGCCGCAATGAAAGCCTTGCACCCGGCGAGCGCCCATTCAGGTCGCACCTGGGCCCAGTCGCGCGCGCGCTTGGCGATATCGCCTTCCTGGCCAGCACGGGGCAGGCGCAACGCGCGTTCGCCGCGCGTCACTTTCCCGGCAGCTTCGAGCCATTGTCGGACTTGTTTCAGATCTCCGGCATGATCCTCGGTTGTCACGTCGCGATCGTAGAGCGTTACCCGGTCGGTAGTCGTGTCATGGAGCGCGGCGACGAACAGCGTGTCGTCCGGAACCGTGATGCCGCGTCCGCTCAGGCCTTCGCGCACCTCTTTATCATTCAGCAACTGCGCGAGAAGGCGGGCATTGACCTCGCCCGAATACCCGCCGCAGGCGCCGCAATGCAGGCCGCTGGCATGGGGATTGTTGACGACGTTGGCGCCGTGGCCCGCGAGCAGGACGACCCGCGCGAAGCCGTCGGTCAGCGACATGGCTCGCAGCACCGTCTCGGCGGCGCCGATGCGGGTATCGAGATCGAGCTCGGGGTCGAAGCGCGGCGCCGGATCATTCGGGACCGGCATGGGGCTGAGGCCCAGGCCGTCGCGCAACAGCTTGCCGACATAGACCGGACCCATCGCCTCGACGAAAGCGAAGGAGGACACAGCCGCCAGCTTGAAGCGACCCCAAGCCCGCTTGGCCCGCGCCCGGTAGCGCGCCGCGAGATCCGCTGGCTTATCATCCTCTTGGCCCGAGGACGAGCTCAAGGTCGGATTGAGCAGCACCGGCAAGCGCAATTCCTCGACATCGGAGGCGAACCGGCGGTGCTTCGCGAACACGCCGAAGAAGCCGGCGAAGCCGAGCGTGCGGATCGAGGGATCGACCGCTTCGAGCGCGCGGCGGAAAACCTCGGAGCGCACATCGATACAGAAGGCTGCCTGCAGGGACGGACGGTCCGAAGTAGCCTTTGGCGTCTGTGCTTCGAGCGTCTCTGCAAGTTTGCGCTGGGCAGCACGTTCGGCCGCCTCCTGCAGAATCTCGTCGATGACGCCAGCCTCACTCGCGGCAAGGGGCGCCTGATGGGCGTTCCGCGCGGTTGCCCACTCATCGTCGATCGCGGTCTTGTATTGCGTGACCAGCGCCTCTTCCCAAAGCAGCCGGATCGCCAACAGGTCGGTGATCGTCGCATCGGTTTGCTCGGCCAATTCGGCGCGCCACAATTCGTAGCGGGCGAACTGCGCCCAGCCGCCGAGCGCCAGCAATAGCTGATGGAAATAGGTATCAAGGGCGGCTTGGCTGAGGCCGAGCCGTTCGACGGCGCGGGCCAGCGCCTCGACCGGGTTCTGGAGCGATTTGGCGACAAAAGCCGCGAACCCGTCGAGGCCCATGATCTCCGGCGTCAAGTCGTGCGTTGCATAGGCGCGCCACGCAGCCCAGGCCGACCGCCCGCGCGCGACGGCCCAAAGCGCCTGTCCGCGATCGAAATAGCCGCCCGCCCAGACCCCGATCCGGTCGGCGATGATGCCCGGCCAGTCGATGCCGCTGGCCTTCGCCGCAAGCTCAGCGACGGTCGGCAGGGGTGCGAACGCCGGGCTCTCTTCTGCGGCAGCGGTCTTGAGCGCGGCGAGGCCACCGGGCTTGAGGACATGGGACGAGGCGGAGAGCGCTGCGGCCAAGTCGGCATCGGTGATTTCGCCGGTGGCGATCCGGTCGCGATACCAACGCCGCGGCATCGTCACTGGAATCCCGCCGACGCGCGCCAGCCGGGCTCCGGTCTCTGCCAATGTCTCGGTCGTCTGACCCAGAAACGGGTTGACCGCGACATAGGAGGCGAGCGGCCAGAGCGGCGGGATCTGGCGCGCCGCGGCGTCGGCGGTCGCTTTGAGCGCCTGGAGATCGATCGACGTGTTCGTGTGGTTCATTGTCATGGGTTCATCGTCTCCAGAGCGTCAGGACGAGCGCCGCGCGGACCAGTTGCCAATCAGCCGGTCGAACACCGCGTTGGCGTAGAGGCCGTTCGACAGATGGACGCGCAGGCCCGCAGCCGCCGGGTGGTTGGACCAGAGTGGGAACATCGCCTGCGCGAATGCGACGATGCCGAAGCTGACCAGGGAGAGCACCACCAGCGCCCATTCGAGCGGACCCGGCGCGGGCGTCGTAGGCAGTGTGCCCTTCGCCAGCCATTCGGCGCCTGTCTGCAGAGCGAAGTAGCTGATCGAGGCGGCGACTGCGAAGAGCGCGGTGCGGCGGGTCAGGACGCGCGGCGCGGCGTCGGCGAGCCCTTGGGCCAGCAGATAGGCGACGCCGAAGATCAGGATCGCGCCGAGCGCAATCGCTTGGGGCGACTTGGTGTCGAACCCGAAGCCAAACCCGATCACCGCGTAGATCGTAAACGCCAGCGCAAAGGCGCGCAGCACGGCCCAGCCGTTCGGGATGGCAATCGGGCCGGGACGGCGGATCGAGGCCACCAGATCGACGGCGGTCCCCGAGGCGAGAAAAGCGTGCGCTTTATAGAGCGAATGGGCTACGATGTGCAGGAGCGCCAGCGGGAACAGCGCCAGACCGCACTGCATGATCATGAAACCCATTTGGGCGATGGTCGACCAGGCGAGCGAGTTCTTGACCGCCGACTGAGAGAGCATGGCTAGGCCGGCAAAGAGGGCCGTGAAGCCGCCGATCATCACCAGCATGGCCAGCACGCCCGAGCTGAGCAGCATCACGTCGGCGAAGCGGATGAGCAGAAAACCGCCACCGTTGATGACGCCGGCATGCAGCAGTGCCGAGACCGGGGTCGGCGTCTCCATTACCTCGGTCAGCCAGCCATGAACCGGGAACTGAGCGGACTTTAGTATAGCGGCGAGCGCGAGCAGCCCGGCGGCCCAGGTCACGCCAGCGGGCATGACGCCATCGCGCGCACCGTTCAGGATGGTCGCAATATCGAGCGTGTCATATCCAATCGCGAGCAGGATGGTTGCGCCGATCAGAGCCGTGTCGCCGACACGTGCGACGATGAACTTCTTGCGCGCCGCTCTCAGGGCCTGAACGCGGCTCCTGTAGAACAGCAGGAGCCGATGCAGGCAAAGGCTGGTTGCGATCCAAGCAAGGACGAAGTGAGCGAGGTTGCCCGCCTGTACGAGGAGAAGCACGGCAGCGAGCGTCGCCGCCATCCAGCCGAGGAACGCGCCCTGCCGCACCTCGCCATCGAGATAGGACGCCGAATAGCGCAGCACGATCCAGCCGACGAAGGCGACCAGCACCAGCATGGTGACGCTCACGACATCTACCCGGGTCGAGAGACCGACATCGGCCAGACCGAGAAGCGGTCCTGTGTGTGCGCCCTCTGCCGCTAGCAGCGCCGCCGAGCCGATCGCGGCGGCAAGAGCCAGAAGCGCCGCCCCTTCGGTGACCTTCGGGACGAGCTTCGGGCGCCGGCCGGGCCTAAGGAAGGCGACCAGCGCGGCCAGCAGCAGGATGGAGGGCGCGATCAGGGGGACGAGATCGTAGGTCATTGGCAGGCTGGCTTCCGGTCCGGTTCAGAACTGACGCGCTTCTAAGCCGCGTCCCAGCCTCAATTAAAATACATTGTTCCGGGCTTATCGTTCTGTTTATCTGAACGGTATGCCCGAACTGAACTTTCATCACTTGCGGTATTTCCACGCCGTCGCGCATGAGGGGAACCTGACGCGCGCCGCCGAACGGTTGAACGTGTCGCAGTCTGCGGTCTCCTCCCAGCTCCGGCACCTCGAGGAGCGCCTGGGACAGCCGCTGTTCGAACGGCGCGGCCGCTCGCTCGTTCTCACCGAAGCGGGCCGGATCGCGCTGGATCACGCCGATTCCATTTTCGCTACTGGCGAGGATCTGCTCAACACGCTCGGCGAACGCAGGTCCGGTCGGCGTGAAGTGCTCCGCGTAGGGTCTCTGGCGACGCTGTCGCGGAACTTCCAGATCGGTTTCCTGCGACCGCTACTCGGCCGCGACGACGTCGAGGTCGTCATTCGCTCCGGCGCGCTCGGTGATCTGCTCAACAATCTCGAAGCACACCGCCTTGATGTGGTCCTCGCCAACATGGCGCCGCCGCGCGACGCCGCGACGCCATGGATATCTCATGCGATCGCCGAGCAGCCGGTCAGCCTTATCGGGACGCCCGACAGGATCGGCACGAATGCCGCATTCGAGGTCTTGCTTGCCCGTGAGCCGCTCGTCCTTCCGACCGTTGAGAGCAGTATCCGATCCGGCATTGATGCTCTGTTCGACCGCCTGCACATCCGTCCCCGGATCGCCGCAGAGGTCGATGACATGGCAATGATCCGGCTCCTGGCGCGCGAGGGAGCCGGACTGGCCGTTGTCCCGCCCATCGTCGTCAAGGACGAACTCGAGAATGGGCGGCTCGTCGAGGTCGACCGTTTTCCTCAGCTCAGCGAAATATTCTATGCCGTCACGCTTTCGCGGCGCTTCCCCAACCCTCTCCTTCGTCAGCTTTTGGGGTGGTCGCCCGACCCGCTCTACTTCCGAGATTGGGGCGCAAAGGAGACATTGAACTACCTTGCCATTCGAAGCTGCTGAGACAATTCCGAGTCCTGAAAAAGGCATCGAACCAATGCATTAGATGGTTTTTGAGGGCCTTTTGAGGGCTTTTTGCCGAGGACCAAATTCCTAACTGTCAGATAACTCGCGGAAAAATTGCTCGAATGTGATGCCTCTTCTGGGGCAGGTCAGTAACCTGCATCCTCCGGGATGGTCAGGATATTCTTGCCATCTCGCTGCAAGACCCGCGGCAGGACAGGCACGATCGTGCGCGCCAGCGCGCGATCTACGCAGTCCGCAGCACTGTTCGCCTTGGACAACAGTTCCAGGTTCAGTCGGGTCGGGAAAATGACCGTGCGCTCGCCCGATTTGCCCATCTCCAGAGCACGATTGGGTGACAGCCATTCTGCATCCACCGTCTCATAGCCATCGCACGCGGCAATCTGGCGTTCGGGGGCTCGAGCGACGTAGAACCAGGTGTCAAACCGTTTCTTCATGAAGACCGGGGTAATCCACCGGGCAAAATCGGTGAGACTGTCGAGCCGCAAGATCACATCGGACTGCCGGACGACATCGAGGAACGATCTTTCGCCCTGTTCGACTGCCCTGCGGCTGTCCGGGTCACAGGCCCCTTCGAAAGGGCTGCCATCGCGGTTGACCGCCAGCAAAATGCCAGCCTCCTCGTAAGCTTCGCGGATCGCAGCGATCTTTAAAATTCTCTGGGTCGTATCGACCTGATCCCACCCGTCAGAGTAAGCGGCCCATTCCTCCAAAGAATCATCTGAATGGGGTTTCCCGCCAGTGAAGACCAGTGCTCCAGATGCGAAGTCGATCTGATGATGTCGCTTCACCATGAGAACCTGAAACTCCGGTTCATCCCGCACCAGCAGCATGGTGGCGGCAGGCACCGCCTCGGCAGGTTTCTGCTCGGTCATTTCCACTCTTCTCCCCGGATGTAGCCAATATCGGTGCCGGGCGGCCGTGGTCTAAGCGTTCATTGTGTGTGGTCTTATCAGTTCCATCTAGGAATGAGTGCTATTCCCGCGAAAGCCAGAACAATTCCTGCCAGTAACAACGATTGGTCGGCCAGCAATGCGGCAGAGATGATCAACGCTGCCACCACCGGACCCTTGACGGGGGTGCTGCGGTCCTCTTCCCGCGTCAGATGGTTCAGACTGGCTGGGTCGATGGAAACCTGAATCGTACCCGATCGAGCGACCGAGGTAACGTTCTCGATTAGCTCGGGCAGCGATGCCGAGAAATCCAGCAGGCCACTGCGGACCTTGGCCAAATGATCCCGCGCGGCTCCGATCGAAAATCGCTCGGCAAACAATTGCATCACGATCGGCTTCGTTTCTTCGGCGATATTGTAGTCCGGCGCCAAAGAGCGAACGAAGCCCTCTGCGGTCAGCAGGGTGCGCAGCAAAATAGCGAGGTCGGGCGGCAATACGAGGCGATAATCGCGCAATAATCCGAAAACCCGATCGAAAATTGCCGCGAATTCTATCCCGGCAAGAGCTGTGCCGCTAAATTCCGCGATCAGCTCATCCAGGTCCATCACCAATTGCGCGCGATCCACGAGTGGATTGCCTGCCCAGTCGAGCAGCAGATCGGCCACCTTGTCTATCTGTCCGTTCGCGATAGCGAAAATCAGTCGGACGATTTCCTGACGCCGCGCGCCGCTGAGAAAGCCGACCGAGCCAAAATCGATGAAGCCTACCTGGTTCCCTTCCATCCAGAAGACGTTGCCGGGATGCGGGTCGCCATGAAACTCTCCATTGAGAAGGATCATCCGTAGCACTGCATCGGCATAGCGCTTCGCGAACTGGGCATTCCCTGCCGGATCAGTTGCCGGGTGCCGCGACGCGGGCTTTCCGCCCAGGGCTTCCTGCACATTGATCGTCAAGCCTGTGAGTTCCCAGTGGATCGCGGGCGTCTTCACCCCAAGCATCTCCAGATAACCGCCAATCCTTTCACAGGCACGTGCTTCTGCCGCCAGGTCCATCTCCCGCGCTAAATTCTTGGCGAATGTCTGAAGGAATTCCACGGGTCGATAGCGGGCAATGTCGCTTGACCGACGCTCGGCGAGGCCCGCGAGCCGTGTCAACAGCCTCATGTCCGCCTCGATCCTAGACGCCATGCCGGGTCGGCGGATTTTCACGATAGTCTCGCTTCCGTCCAGCAGGGTTGCGACATAAGTCTGCGCGATAGAGGCTGAGGCGATCGGGTTTCTCTTGAAAGCGGCGAATTCACGTTCCCAGTCGCTGCCCCAAGCCGATACAATCACCGGTTCGATCTTATCGAACGGCAGCGGTTCCACCTGGTCGTGGAGAGTGCCGAACGCGGAAATCCAGGGTTGTGTAAACAGATCGCTTCTGGTCGCCAGGAGCTGGCCAAGCTTTATTCCGACAGGGCCGACATCGCGCAACAGCGCCACCACCGATGCAGGACGCAAGTCCTCGGTATCTGGCTCATTCTCCGAAACCGGCATAAAGCCAAGCAAGCTTCCGAGATTTTTCAGACCGTGCCGGGCGAAAATCTGACCGAGTTCTGCTAGCCGCGTCAGTTCACCGACACTGTTTTCCAGATCATGCTTCATCGGCTTTCTTCGCAAGTGTCAGCCTGCTTCTGATTCTCCGCAACTTTTCGAAGCATCGTACGCAGGAGGTCGATTTGAGGCGCAGACATTCCCTTCCAGAGAATTTCGTGGAGTCGATCAGCCGCTTCGCGCAGTTCCGGCCAGATGGTTCTTACTTGCTCGGTGAGGTGGAGGTTCCAAACCCTTCGATCGTGCGCCGCCCGCTCTCGCTCGATCAAACCTTTTTCAACCAAAACTGCGACAGCCTGTCCTATCGTCGCCGATTCAAGCTCGAGCAGGCGAGAAATCTCGGTCTGTGTTAGCGTAGGTTCTCGCAACAAGGACGCGATGATCCGCCATTGTGTTTGATTGAGGTCGAGCCCCACGATCAGAGCGTCGAAGGTCCGCCGAGCGGTCCTGTTCACCTCTTCTAGCAAATAAAGGATGTCATCCTTTTCGTTGGGGGCGTAATCACGTATCTCATCTTTCGGCATATGCTTATCCATAGCGCTATCTTGGAAGGCTCGCGCATGCCTGGCGTGTTCAAGCTCAGCGTCAACCATATTCGCTAGCAGTGCCGCCATGCAAACACTCGCTGATTTCACGCTACAGCAGAAACTGAATCCGATGGTCGCTCAAGCTGATAAGGAACCGAACGGCGCTGGGTGAGTGCGGGGGCTCCGGCCACCTCGCCTGCCACGACTGCCGGGATGTTATGATCGCATGCGCTCGGCGTCCCTCATCTGAGCATCAGACCCCCTGAAGGGCAAACGCGGGCGTGAACGCGGGGCATGGGCTCGATTTCGAGTGATTATGGCTCGCTGCCCAGATTGTCATGCATCCTAGCCAGCGATCCGCGTAAGCGCTCCAGTTCCCCAAAACGGATCCCCCCGAGCAAGCGAGCATACATTGCATCAGCTTCTACTCGCATCTTGGGAAGTAGCTCGATTGCGGCAGGGCGTAAATGAACCCGCCAAACGCGCCTGTCGTTCTTCGCGCCTGCGTCTTTCCACCAGCTCAAGTTCTTCCAGGCGATCAATAGTCTGGCCGATGCTAGCGCGCTCTAGCTTCAGTTCCCGAGCCAGCTCTGTCTGGGTCATGCCTGGGCTCCGAAAGATAAGCCAATATACTCCATTGCGTCCGCGTGAGCCCGAATTGTTCAACCGAAGAATCGGCGGTCCTGCGCAAACGCCGGGTCACTTCCTCCATAAGAAAGAACAGCCGATCGGTATCGGTGAGGGAACTTGCCCCCCTTTGTATCCGCGTCATAGCCCGTCATGGCAGCCATCTAGGGCAACCTACCATAGCGGATCAGGAAATAAAGCCGTTTACTGTAAATCGATTTACAATATGAGGTTGCGGTATGCAGTCGCAAACTTTCCATATCGGGGGAGATGGTGGCATCTCCATAGCAGCCGAAGCGACCGGAAATGCCGATGCTTTACCGGTCTTGCTCGCGCATGGGGGCGGCCAGACCCGTCACGCATGGAAACGTGTCACAGCCGATCTCGCCAATGCGGGATTTCGTCCGATCGCAATTGATATGCGCGGTCATGGCGACAGCGAATGGTCTGCCGAGGGCGCTTACGAAACGCGCGACTTCGCTTCAGATCTCGTTGCGATCGCTTCAAAAATGGACCGCAAGCCAGCGCTCGTCGGGGCCTCCCTTGGCGGGCTGGCCGGACTGATCGCCGAAGGACACCTTGCGCCGGGCCGCTTCGCGTCGCTCACTCTCGTCGACATCGCGCCGCGTATGGAGACGGGGGGCGTTATGCGCGTAGTCGGCTTTATGGAGGAGCACGTGGAGACCGGTTTCTCTTCACCGGACGAAGCGGCAGAGGTCATCGCGCGCTACATGCCACATCGCCGCAAGCGCGGAGCCGGCAAGGGCTTACGGCGCTATCTGCGAGAGAAGGAAGACGGCCGCTACTACTGGCATTGGGATCCGGCCTTTATCCGCAACATCACACTAGCCAAGCGAAGCGATCCGGCTCATCAGGAACGCCAGTTTGATGCGCTGAACGATGCAGCCAGCAGGCTTTCGCTGCCATTGCATATTATTCGCGGCGGATCGAGCGATCTGGTTTCCGAAGACGCGGTCGCGCAATTGCTCGAACTTGTTCCACACGCTGAATACACCGACATCGCAGAGGCAACACATATGGTGGTTGGCGATGCCAACGATGCCTTTTCGGCAGCGATACTCGATTTTCTCAAGCGTAATCACAGTCCGCAGGGAGCCGTTACATGACCGATAATCTGACAAGGATCGATCCTAAGCGCCTCGAAGAGATCCTGCAGATTGCCCCGTTTCACCGGTGGCTTGGCCTCACTTTACGGTCATGCTCGAACGAGCAGCTTGAACTGGAGATGCCTTGGCGCGACGAGATCGTGTCAAACCCGGCAATCGGTTCAGCGCATGGCGGCGTGCTCGCCTCTCTGATCGATTTAACCGGGCTCTACACCTTATTGTCGCAAGGTACAGGGGCCAAGGCGACCGCCGATCTGAGGGTCGACTACCACCGCCCGGCAACCTCGGGACCACTCGTAGCATCGGGCAAAATAATCAAGATCGGTAAAAATATCTCGGTCGCTGAAACACGTGTATACGGTCCTACTGGCAACCTTTTGGCTAGCGGCCGCGGTGCCTACGTATGCTAACAGCGTTATCCTAATGGAACTAACTGCAGGGCGAAAATTAGCAGGTCTGTTCCTCGAAGACCTGCAAAATAGTCCCACGACTTTCAGAGCGAGTTGCGTCGCGATAGCCGCCTTCCAATGAGTGACGTGACCCCCTGATCTTCCCCCAGCTGGGATTAGAGCCGAGCTGCGTTGATGCGTATGAGCGCGGTTGAAGCAATGGGCTGCGCAGCGGAGCCCGTAGGGCGTGGCGAAGCAGGCCATTGCTTATCTAGTTCGGCGGCGAACGCCGCCGGTGTCGCGTAGCCAAGGGATGAGGGCGGTCTCTTTCGGTTGTAGTCTTCCACCTGACCTGCCCCATCAGGGTGGTCCACCGGTTAAGTTAGAGTTCCGGCGGTTGGGGTCGCCCTGCTGGACGGCCTCGAGCGCAGCGTAAGGCAGCATGGCAGGACGAGGCAAGATCGTTTGTGGGGCCGGCGGCTGGTAGCCCAGCGAAGAGGGATTCATGCAGCGAACACCGCTGCCGGCCTCTCCCTATCACATCATCGACGATATTGAGCACACGGAACTTTTGTTCGGACGCCACCAAGTCGTGAGCAAATAAAAGTTCGAAAAAGAGGGCTCGACACAGCGAAGCGCCGAACCCTCTTGCAATTAGCGAGTAAGTTTAAAACTTGCCGCGCACGGTGATGCCGTAAGTCCGCGGTTCCGCAAGAAAAGCGGAGAACGTTTGTTGCGGAGCCACGAAAGGCGTGTTGAAGGCCACCTGCGTATACCCAACGTCAAACAAATTATTGACCCATCCCTCGATCGCGAAGCGATCCGCAATATTGGTCAGACCCACACGCCCGTTCACTACGACGAAGCTGTCCTGTTCCTTGCCGAAGAGCAGGTCGGAGCCGGTGTTGTAATCACCAGCCATACGAGCGTTCACGAAGACCAGGCCTTCGAGCCCACTGTCGCCGATTGGCGGCGTCCACGTAAGCGACGATGTTGCCACGATCTCTGGTGCATTCGACAGGTTGTCGCCTGGCAGCAAGCGTAGTGCGGGGTCGAGCGGTGCCCCGGTATCGTCCCCGATAAGATTGTCTTCAAAGCTCGTATCAGAATAGGTGACGCCAAGGGTAATATCCAAATCACGAGCGGGCCGTAGATAGGTTTCGATCTCGACACCTTGAGCGATCACACCTGGTGCAACTTCATCGGAAGAGCATGCACCGGTTGTCGCGCTTGCGTCTCTGTCGGCCCCGCCGAGATCGCTATCGCAACTATTGACCGTCTGCACAATGTAGAACGCCCCATTGAACGTGTTCAACTGGAAGTTACTGAACTCTTGCCGGAAGCCTGCAATGCTAACCCCGAACTCGCGTGTCGAGTATTTGAGGCCGATCTCATATGCATCGACTGTTTCTTCATCGAACTGCAGCGCGGCTGCCGAGATATTGGCCGGATCGAACGCAAGCGGATTTGACAGTGCAGACCTGTCGAGGTTGAAACCGCCCGCCTTGTAGCCGCGTGAATACGAACCGTAGACTAGCAGATCGGGAGTTGGCTTCCAGCTCAGGATAGCCGTGCCGGTAAACTCCTCTTCTTCGCGCGAGTCTTCGAGAGAAACTCCATCGAGCTCCGATGTCGAATTGCCTTGGCAGGAAAGGCTGATGATACCACCGGCCAGAGGTGCCAAAGTCGGAACACCCAGAAAGCCTCCGAGCAGATTGCGGTTTGTCGGACAAACCGTGTTGTCGTTGCGGAAAGTTGCGTCGAAGTCCTTGGTTTCGTTTGTATAACGAAGCCCCAGCGTCAAATCGAGCGTATCCGTGATCGCAAAGATATTATGCGTGAAGAACGCGAAGTTCTCACTCGTCTGATTGTAGACCTCGCTGACCGTTCCCAAATCGCTGATGCTTGCAAGGTTGTTGATACCTGCGAGGATCGCCGGGGTTGCAGCGCCGAATGCCGGGCTTCCGGTCAGCGTACCGTCCAATGCCGCCACGTTGGCACCCAGGCAATTGGAAGCCCCCGGATTGACCAAAGCCGGGTTGATCGCGATAGCGATGCGGCACGCTACGAAATTGCCGTACTGGGTGCCGAACCGCAGATTGTCACGCACCTGCAGTTCTTCATTGGCGTAATACGCGCCGATCAACCAATCGAGTTTGCCATCGAAGGCCTCACCGGTAAGGCGCAGTTCCTGAGTGAATGTTTCAAAGTCTCGAGCAAGAGCATTCTCGGTCGGAGCGCGGTAGAGAATATCGACAGTAGTGTAATCGGTGTCAGATCCCTGGCTGTTGGCATATTCACGGTAGCCCGTGATAGACGTCAACGTGACGTTCCCGAAATCCCAATTGATCTCAGCGGAAATACCGTAGTCTTCGGTTTCGCCTTCATAGCTTCTGCCCGGCGTAGGGTACAGGTCGCGGTTGAATGTATCCTGGGTGAGGGCACGCGGATCCTGCCCAAGCGCAAGCAACACGGGAACGATCGGATTTGCGGTACTCGTCAGGGCGGCCCCATCCGATGGCCTCGTAAAGGGATCAAATCCAGCGCTGATCCGTGCAAGCGGAGCAAACTCGGGCTGGACGAACGTCGCGGCACAGCACGCTTCGTCCTTTTTGGAATAATCCCCGACAAGGCGAATGGACAGGTCGTCATTGGGTTCGAACAGGAGCTGACCGCGGACCAGATAACGATCGCGATTGTTGATCGTCCCGCCGTTGGTAATATCGTTGTAGAAGCCGTCGCGCTCAAAATACACGCCGTCCACACGCGCAGCTACGGTGTCGCCAAGCGGAGCGTTTATGCCACCTTCGACGCGGATCGCATCATAGTTGCCATAAGTGAAGGCCCCGTATGCGCTGAAATCGAACTCGGGCGGTGCGGTGTAGATATTGATCAGGCCTGCCGATGAGTTCCGCCCGCCCAGAGTACCTTGGGGACCGCGAAGGATTTCGACCCTGTCGATAGGGCCGAGCTCACTCAGGGCGCTTCCCGAACGAGAGCGATAGACTCCATCGACAAAAACCGCGACCGAACTTTCCAGACCAGGGTTGTCGCCGACCGTGCCGATACCGCGAATACGCGCGGAACCGTTAGCTTCGTTGCCGGTGGAAGACACCAGCAGGGACGGTGCAACCTGGTTCAGCTCACGTATGTCGCTGGCGCCCGAATTCTGGAGGGTTTCTCCGGAAACAGCTGACACGGCGACTGGAACATCCGCCAAGACCTGCGATCGCCCTTGCGCGGTAACAATGATTACGTTTTGGTCTTCGACATCGGCCCCTTCAACCAGATCCGCATCGGGTTCGCCAACATCCTGGGCGAAGGCGGCTGTCGGTGTGAAGGCAAGTGCCGCTGCCAATGCACCAAGGGCGCAATGGTGGCGTGATGGAAATCTTTTCATGTGCCTCTCCTCTAAGAATGTGCCCCATCCTAGGCACTAGTCGATGTTAGAAACGATGCCGATAAGCGCGTTTCATTTCAAGACTTGGTAGATGAATTGACGGATTATTTCACATTGTCGACAAGCATGTGGCAAAAATGCCATGCAGGTCACTACATGCAGGTTTCTAGTAGCCAGAAAGCTTGGAAAATCGGTCCTTTAACCAGCTCGACGAACCGAAGCTCTGCTCCAGCACGCGGGCGCGCTTGAGATAGAAGCCGACGTCGTACTCATCGGTCATGCCGATCCCGCCGTGCAGCTGGATGCCCTCGTTTGCCATGGTGTGCATAACGCGGTTGGCTTCCGCCTTGGCGATGGTCGCCGCGCGCGCCACGCCGAAGCCGGCATCGACGGCTTGCAGGCCCGCCTCGACCGCGCTGCGCATCTGGGCGAGATCGGCGAAGAGGTCCGCCATGCGGTGTTGCAGCGCCTGGAAGCTCGCCAGCACCTGGTTGAACTGCACGCGCTGCTTCAGATAGTCGAGCGTGTCGTCGAACACTTGCTGCGCCATGCCGAGCATTTCGGCTGCGGTGAGCACGCGCGCGCGGTCGAGCACGTCATCGAGCAGGCTGTCGCCGCCATTGGCGAGCTTCTCCGCCGCCGCGCCGTCGAAGGTGACGTCGGCATGGCTGCGCTGGTCGGTCAGCTTGCGGGTGGTGAGCGCGACGCCGTCGCCTTTCTCGACCAGGTAAAGCCCGTCCTTCGCCGCGACGACGAACAGGTCCGCACCATGCGCTTCATGGACGAAGGCCTTGGTGCCGCTCAGCTTGCCGTCGGACACACTGGTCTCGATCTTCGCAGGATCGTGGCTCGGCCCTTCGTCGACGGCGAGGGTGGCGATGGCCTCGCCGCTCGCCAGCCTGGGCAGCCACCTGGCCTTCTGCTCGTCGCTGCCGCCAAGAACGATCGCCGAGGCGGCGACGGTGTTCATCACCAGCGGGCTGGCGGTGAGCGTCTTGCCGAGTTCCTCGACGACGAGGCCCGCGGACAGGAAGCCGAAGTCCGACCCGCCATGCTCTTCGGGGATGATGACCCCGGCCCAGCCCATCTGCGCCATCGTCGCATAGGCGTCGCGGTTGAAGGCTTCGGGCTCGCCGCTGGCGCGGACCTTGCGGAATTCGGTGACCGGGCTTTCGTTGACGGTCCATTCGCGCGCCATATCTCGCAGCATTTCCTGTTCTTCGTTGAGAACGGCCATTGTCCTTGCTCCCCTCTCTTACTGGTGGTCGAGCATGCCGAGCACGCGCTTGGCGATGATGTTGTTCTGGATTTCGGTCGAGCCGCCATAGATGGTGGTCGCCTTGCCGAAGAGCCACGCGCGCACGGCCCCGAGCTCGCCGTCCGAAAAGCCGTCGCCTTCCCAGCCGAGGCCCTGCAACCCGCGGATTTCGATCAGCAATTCGCTGCGTTCCTGGCTCAGCTTGGTGCCGAGCTTCTTGAGCACAGAGCTGATTTCGGAGACGCCGCCAGCTGCCTTGCTCTCTTCCATCGCGCGGCGCGCGGTGAGCAGGAAGCTGTTCCAGCGGATTTCGAAATCAGCGATCTTGTCGCGCAGCACCGCATCGGCGAGTTCGCCGTCGGCGCCCGTCGACTGGTACTTCTTGGCGATATCGCCAAGGCTCTGGCCCATGAGTCGGGCGAGGCTGCCGCCGCCCGAGATGTTGGCGCGTTCGTGCTGCAGAAGGCGCTTGCCGATGGTCCAGCCCTGGCCTTCCTCGCCGACGAGATTGTCCTTGGGCACCTTCACATCGGTGAAGAAGGTTTCGCAGAACGGGCTCGTGCCGCTGATCATGGTGATCGGGCGGACTTCGACGCCGGGCGTGTCCATGTCGATCAGCATGAAGCTGATGCCCTTGTGCTTGTCGCTCTTGTCGGTTCGTACAATTGCAAAGCACTTGTCGGCCCATTGGCCGCCGCTGGTCCAGGTCTTCTGGCCGTTGACAAGGTAGTGGTCCCCCTTGTCCTCGGCAAAGGTCTGGAGGTTCGCGAGGTCAGAGCCGGCATTGGGTTCCGAATAGCCCTGGCACCAGCGGATTTCGCCGCGGCAGATCGAGGGGATGTGTTCCTTTTTCTGCGCCTCGTTCCCGTATTCGAGCAGCGTCGGCCCGAACATCATGACGCCCATGCCGCCGATCGGGTTGTAGGCACCCGCCTTGGCGAATTCCTGGTCGATGATCTTGGCCTGCGCCTTGGTGAGGCCGCCGCCGCCGTACTCCTTCGGCCAGGTGGGGGTGCCCCAGCCGCGCGCGCCCACGGCTTCGCGCCACTCGGTCTGCGCCGGCGTTTCGTTGGTGGGGCCGTCCACGCCGGCCAGTGCGTTGGACTGGCCCTTGAGTTCGGCGGGAAAATTGTCCGCCAGAAACTGCTGCACTTCCGCGCGGAAGGCGTCTTCGTCGGTCTGGGTTGCGGGCTCGATTTGTGTGGCCATGGGTGTTTTCTCGAAGAATCAAGGAAAGACAGATAAGAATGTAGGCTACGGGGACGAGGATCCCTCCGTCAGTATTGTTGTTCGGGTAGGTGAAGAACCAATCCATCCAGCATCGGCTTCATCGGAATCTGACAGGCAAGGCGACTGTATTCAGTGGTGCCTTCGGCGAACTGCAAGAGGTCGGCCTCCATTCCATCATGCATAAGCCGACCCACCTTGTCGATCCATTCGGGATCGACATGCACATGACAGGTCGCGCAAGCACATACCCCTCCGCAATCGCCATCGATACCCGGCACGTCATTGTATAGCGCCGCTTCCCTGGCTGTCTCGCCTTCTTCTATTTCGACCTCCCGTCGCTCACCATCGCTAGCCACGAACGTAATTTTGATCATCTTGAACTCCGCATTTCGATCTCGAGAGTCAGCGGGCGTGGAGCCGCACCGGCAGCCTGGTGATTCCGCGGACGAGGTTTGAAAAAAGACGCTCTGGTTCACCTGTAACCTCGACCCGGGAAAAGCGCTTGTGAATTTCTTCCCAGATGATCCGCAGCTGCAGTTCCGCGAGCCGGTTTCCCATGCAGCGGTGAATGCCATAGCCGAATGAGAGGTGATGGCGCGGATTTTTGCGGTCGATGATGAACTGGTCCGCGCGCTCGATAGCACTCTCGTCGCGGTTGCCTGACAGGTACCACATCACCACCTTGTCGCCCTTCTTGATCTGTTTGCCGCCGATCTCCCAATCTTCCAGCGCGGTGCGGCGCATATGAGTGAGGGGGGTCTGCCAACGGATGATTTCCGGAACCATTTTGCTAATGAGCGAAGGATCCGCGTCGAGTTTCGCGTACTCGTCCGGGCTTTGGTTCAAGGCGAGCACGCCGCCGCTGATGGAATTGCGTGTTGTGTCGTTTCCACCGACGATCAGCAGCATAAGATTGCCGAGAAACTCGAGGAACGGCATGTCGCGCGTGGCGGGAGAATGAGCCATCATCGAGATGAGGTCGTTCTTCGGCTCCTCGTTTATCCGTTCGTCCCACAGAGTCTTGAAATACATCGCGCAACCGATGAGTTCTTCGCGCCGCGCCTCGTAGGATTCGACGATCCCGGTTTCAGGTGCCGCAGTTGCTACATCGGACCAGCGCGTCAGCTTGCGCCGCTCCTCCCAAGGGAAATCAAACAAGGTTGCCAGCGTCATCGTCGTCAACTCGATCGCAACCTTATCCACCCAGTCGAAATCTTCGCCAATCGGGAGTTCATCGAGAATCTCTCCCGCGCGCTTGCGGATGATCGGCTCGAGCAGTTGCAGGTTGGACGGAGCCACTGCCGGAGTCACCGCCTTGCGCTGCTGATCGTGCTTGGGCGGGTCCATCGCTATGAACATTTCAAGTTCGAGCGCGCCTTCCACCGAATGCATGTCCTGGATTGCAATTCCGCCTAGCTTCGCTTCCGAAGAGAAGACCTTATGATTGGTGTCCACCGCCATGATGTCGTCGAACTTGGTAATGGACCAGTAAGGGCCGACATAGCTCTCGCGGCAGTAGTGGACAGGTTCTTCGGCGCGCAACCTGTCAAAAAATAGACCGATGGTATCGTTCTGAAACAGGCTTGGCCGGGCCACGTCGATTTCCTCGATCGGAATTGACGCGATCCTCGCCGCGGCATCCGGCTCGGCGATCTGGCTGTCCATAAGAACTATTCCTTCTACATCTCAGGCCTGATCGGCCTTCAGTCATCCTTAAGGGAGACATCTCGTGCAGTCAATAAATCGTATACTCTTTTAGTCCCTTGCAGACACCAATCCCATCGGATAGTGTGCCGATCCAGCGAAGGTTTGCTAATATCCTTATACTGTTTATTCGAGAGGTGCGGGTGTGCTGATGAGTGGCGGATGCCAGCGGTGAAGAAGGCCAAGCGTGCCCTTTCTCTTGCGCAAAGCATCGTGAGGGACATCGAGGCGGGTCGCCATAACCCGGGTGACAGGCTTCCGCGCGAGGATGAAATGCTCGCGCGTTACGAGGTTGCGCGCGCAACTTTGCGGGAGGCTTTGCGGTTCCTGGAATTGCAAGGGGTCATCCATCTCCAGCTCGGCCGTGGTGGAGGTCCCGTCGTAGCCCGTCCGCAGACCGGCGATTTTGCAAGCAGTTTGTCATTGATTCTGCATTTCATGGAAGCCGATTTGCGTGGTTTGCTTGAATTGCGCGAAGCAATTGCTCCCGATGTCGCAGGGTATGCAGCCCAGCGTGCAACTACCGCTGATCTCAGCGCGTTGGCAGGGTGTCTGGCGGAATTGAGGCATCATGAAGCCTCTGATCAATTCGAGGAACTTAATCGCAGATTTCACGACTTGTTGGGTTGGGCGAGCGGCAATCCGCTGTTCGGTTTGCTGACCTCTGCGATGCATCTGTTGACCCGCGAGTTTTCCCATTCGCTGGGATATTCGGCACAGGAACGGGCGGTGCAGATGAAGTTTCTGGTGCGGGTGCTCGAGGCAGTGCGGACTGGCGACAGCGCCGCGGCCCGTCAAGCAATGAGCCGGTTGGTGGCCGGCTCTGCCGTCTATCTTTCGGAGCGCAGTCCCGAGCTGGTCTCGCAGCGGGTGCGGTGGGGGCAGCTGTAGAATTTTCAATAGTTTGAGTGTGCGTTTAGGCAAGTGGCTGGAGAGGAAGAATGGCGTTGAAGAGCCGAATATGCGAAATGCTGGGGATCCGGTACCCGATCCTGCTTGCCGGGATGGGCGGAGCGAGCGTTCCGGCGCTGGCGGCTGCGGTTTCGAATGCCGGCGGGCTCGGGGTCCTGGGTGCCGCGGCGTGTTCGCCCGATCAGTTGCGTGACTGGATTCGCCAGACCCGGGAATTGACCGACAAACCTTTCGGTGTCGATACGCTGCTCCCCGCGTCGGTCAGGCGCGGCTCTGCCCCTCAAAGCGGTGCTGCACCCCAAAATCCCATGGATCTGATGGGTGAATATCAGCAGTTCGCGCGCGACTTCATGGATCGTGAAGAGCTTCCGGAGGTCGATGCTGCCGCCGCCATGCGGGCGGCGGGCGCGCCTGAAATGGGCAAGGGCGGCCCGCAGTTGTTCTCGAAGGAATTCTTTGAGGCGCAGATGGAAGTGGTGATCGAGGAAAAGGTGCCGGTTTATGCTGCCGGCCTTGGCAATCCTGAACCGTGGATGGATCGGCTCCATGCCAATGGCACCAAGGTCATGGCGGTGATCGGCAAGGTCAAGCACGCCGAACAGGTCGTCGGGTCGGGCATCGACATGATCGTCGCGCAAGGGCACGATGGCGGAGGTCACAACTCGCCGATCGGGACTATTTCCTTGATTCCCCAGGTGGTCGACGCCGTTGGCGATCGTGTTCCTGTCCTTGGGGCCGGCGGTATCTCGGATGGCCGGGGTGTTGCCGCTGCGATGATGCTGGGGGCAGAGGGCGCGTGGGTCGGCACGGCATTTCTCGCGACCGAGGAAGCGGGCATCGAGCGCTTCCAGAAAGAGGCGATCACCGAAAGCGGCGATGCCGATACGGTCGTTAGTCGATCGCTTACCGGCAAACCGGCGCGCATGATCCGTAACAAATGGGCCGACGCCTGGGTGCAGGCCGGAAAGGAGCCTCTGCCGATGCCCTATCAGTCGATGATCTCCGGCCCGGTCATGGCCTCCGGGATCAAGGCAGAGCGCAAGGATGTCATCCCCGGCTTCGCGGGGCAAGGCATCGGCCTGATCGATTCGATCCGGCCTGCCGCCGAAGTGATGCGCGACCTGGTCGATGGAGCCGAGAAGGCGTTGGCGTCCGCTGGCATCTACAAGTGAAGCGCAGGAGGCAAGAAGATGGCTTACGCCAAAGGTCATGAATTGCGCCGCCCCGTAGAGCCTCTCAGAGCGCTGGGGCAATGAGGCAGTTGATTGCCGACAAGGAGGATACGGCGCAGGTGTTCCGTATCGTCAAGGCATTGTCGGGCAATTCCTATTATCGGAATTTCAATCGCTTCATGAAGTCGAGCGATGGGCGGCGTATCGCTTCCGACCGGGCCGACCTACTTGAAACCTTGTGCGATCGCAAACGCCTTGCGACCTGTGCGTCTGGCACGCTTGGCCGAGCCTACCTCGATTTTGTTTACGGGGAGGGTCTGACAGCAGAAGGTCTGGCGGAAGCCAGCGAGGCCGGAGGTCTGGAGGACCTCGGCGACCCCGATGTTTCCCTCTATCGTCGGCGCCTTCGCGATTCGCATGACCTGTTTCATGACGTCGCCGGATACGGCAGGGACGCACTGGGCGAATTGTGCGTGCTGTCCTTCGGAAACGCGCAATTCTATAATCACGGGATCGCTTTCATCTTGGGCGTCGGCATTCCCAAGATGAAACTGGAAGCTGCCCAGTTGCCAGTGGCGCGCGCTGCATTTGAAGCGTGGCGCCGGGGCCGGGCTGCAGCCGATCTGACCACCTTCTACTGGGAAGAAAATCTCGATCGTCCGTTGGAGGATGTCCGCCGCGGGTTGCGACTGCGTCCGCCGGAGACCTATCAGAGGGTGCGCGCTCTTTCCGAACAGCTCGAACGCGATTACCAGGCGGTCAGGCAGGCATGAGCTTAAGCGACAAATCGGCCATCACCGGAGTGGGCGAAACCGCTTTCGTGAAAGGTACCGAGAAAACCGCGGTCGACATGATGCTGGAAGCATCGCGCAAAGCCATAGCAGATGCAGGGCTGAAGCCGTCGGATATCGACGGCATGGTTCCTCCGCCGATCTACACCACCTCGGAAGAGATGGCGGCTAACCTCGGTATCGAAGTTCTGCGCTATGCCTCTACGGTCCACATGGGCGGGGCGAGCCCTACCACGGCACTCCAGAACGCCGCGATGGCAATTGCCAGCGGCTTATGCGACCATGTGCTGGTGACGCTCGGGTGGAACGGTTATTCCGCCTTGCGGCCCAAGCCTGGCGCACCGCCGACGCGGCCGATGAACATGAACACCCTGACGAATACGATCCAAGGCTATTACATTCCGTATGGCGTGTTCCTGCCGGTGCAGATGTATGCCTGGCTCGCCACCCGGCACTCCCGAATTTACGATATCGGCCCGGAAGCGATGGCGGCCGTTGCACTGGCGTGCCGTCGCCATGCGCAGATGAATCCGCAGGCCTTCACTTATGGCCGGGAACTGGATGCCGAAACCTACCATTCCGCGCGCTGGATATCCGAACCCTTTCGCCTCTACGATTGCTGTCTGGAGACTGACGGGGCATGCGCAGTCGTGGTTTCGCGAATAGACCGCGCCAGGGACATGCCGCATGTTCCCGTGAGCATCGCCGGTGCGGCTGAAGGGCATCCTTACCCCGCCGACGATATCCCTTCGCGTCCCGACCCCTTCAAGATCGGCCTGAGCTACGCCGCGCCGCGCGCGTTCGAAATGGCGGGGGTCGATCGCGAAGACATGGATTTTCTGCAGATCTACGACTGCTTCACCTACGTGGTTCTCCTTCAGCTGGAGGCCCTGGGCTATTGCGAACCAGGTGGACAGGCAGAGTTCGTCGCGAATGGCCAGATCGAGCTGGGCGGGCGCTATCCCGTCAACACCCATGGCGGCCTGCTGAGCGAGGCCCATGTTTGGGGACTGAACCATGTCGTCGAGGCGGTGCGTCAGTTGCGCCACGATTGTGGGGAGCGGCAGGTCGAAGGCGCCCAGACCGGCCTGGTGACCGGCTGGGGCGATCTGGGTGACGGCAGTATAGCGATTTTGAGGAGGTTTGCGTGAGCGACGAGAAAGATCTGCCGCCCAAGATGCGCCCCTCGGCGCAGGCCGCACCAGCCAAGCCAAAGCCGCGCCCGCAGGATCCGGTGGAGCAGGAATTCTGGAACCGGTGTCAGGACGGCAACCTTTACTTCCAGCAGTGCGAAGGATGCGGCAGTTTTCGGCATTTGCCGCGCTATATGTGCGCCCGATGCGGTTCTCCTGAATGGTCGTGGGAGCGTAGCACCGGCAATGGCACGCTGTTTTCCTGGACGGTGACCCATCAGGCACTGCATCCCGCCTTCGCCGGCGAGATTCCCTTCATCGCTGCGGTGGTGGAACTGGAGGAGGGAGTGCGCATGGTAACCCGGCTGGTCGATTGCGCGCTCGACGAGCTTGAGCTCGATCTGCCGGTCACGCTGGATTTCGAGCCGATCTCCGAAGATTTTCGCCTGCCAGTATTCCGACCCGTCGCGATCGCGCGCGCAGAAGGATAGACCAAGATGGATCTCGACTACGGACCCCAGTATGACGCGTTTCGCGAGGAAGTGCGCCAGTTCCTGCAAACCCACGGTCACCGCGCACCCGATGGCCAAGGCCGTGCCGCGCGCCCTTCCCCCGAAGCCGTCGAATGGCAAAAGCTGTTGATCCTGCATGGTTACACGGCGCGTACGATTCCCAAGGAATACGGCGGATACGGAGCCGAGCCGGACATCCTGAAATCGCGGATCATTGCCGAGGAATTTTCGCGCGCTGGCATCCCCGCAGGCCTTGCGAACCAGGGCATTTCCATGCTCGTTCCCACGCTGCTGGAACTCGGAACCGAAGCCCAGAAACGGCAATGGATCGAGCCGACCCTAAATGGCGAGATAGTCTGGTGTCAGGGATATTCGGAACCTGGAGCGGGATCGGACCTCGCCGCGCTCAAGACCAGCGCCCGCGTCGAAAATGGCGACTTTGTCATCAACGGACAGAAGATCTGGACCAGCACGGCCAAGCAGGCGGACATGATCTTTTGCCTTGTTCGGACCGAACCGGACGCGCCCAAGCACGGCGGCATCTCCTACTTGATCTTCTCGATGGACACACCAGGGATCGAGGTCCGACCACTCAAGACCATGACCGGTCATGCCGAGTTCAATGAAACGTTCTTTACCGACGTGCGGGTTCCCCTGGATCAGATCGTCGGGCAGCGCGGGCAGGGGTGGTACGTGGCCAATGCCACACTGGGCCATGAACGTGGCATGCTGGGCGACCCCGATGCACTGGAAAACCGGCTCCAGGCGCTGGTCAGGCTGATGCAAAAAGAACGCATCGGCCAGGGTTGCGCAATGGACAACGCCGTTCTGCGTGACCGGCTGGTTGCATTGCAAGCCGAAGTCGCGGCGATGAAATTCAACGGCATGCGCATCCTGTCGAACAGCCTTAGGGGGGATGCCGGCGGCATGGCGAAACTTGTCGTGAAGCTGCAGAGCTGTGAGCTCGCCCATCAGATTTCCGCGCTCGCGATCGACGCAATGGGCGAGATGGGCATACTCTATCACGGAAGCGAGCGCGAGCGCGAAGACGGTGCCTGGCAGTGGAACTACATGTTCCAGCTTGGTCTGATCATCGGTGGAGGCACCGCCCAGATCCAGAAGAACATCATCGCCGAACGCGGGCTGGAAATGCCGCGCGAACCCAAGTTCGCAACGCCTCCCGCCGTCGAACAGGCGACGGCCGTTGCAAGCGGGCAGAATAAGGGAGCCGCCTGATGGATTTCGGACTTTCGCAAGACCAGGAGATGCTCTGCGACGCGATCAGCCGCACTCTTGCTGATACTTGTCCGCTCGATCATGTGCGCGAATGCGCGGAGGGCTCGGTTCCCTTCAGCGACAACGTGCGTTCGGCGCTGGGCGAAATCGGCATTTGGGGAATGATGGTTCCCGAGCAACATGACGGGCTCGGGATGACAATGCTCGATGCCGCCGCTGTGGCCGAGCAGCTCGGCTATGCCGTCGCGCCGGTGCCTTTTATCGGTGCCCATGTACTGGCACCCCTTGCGCTGGCACAGGGCGGTAGCGAGGAGTTGAAGGCGCACTGGCTGCCGAGGATAGCGAAGGGCGAGGCGCAAATCGCCGTCGCGATCGCGGAAACGGTGGAGATCCGGGACCGGGCAGGCGTGGACTTCGACGGCGCAAAGCTCGACGGAACGGCTTTGTTCGCGCTCGACTTCCTGGAAGCCGACGCGTTTCTGGTAGCCGATACCGCCGGTCGTATGCACTTCGTAGCTGGCGATGCTGCGGGTCTGGAGAAGGTTGCTCTCAAAACGATCGACCGCACCCGGAGCGTAGGGGAGCTGCGGTTTTCTGGCGTAGCGGGCGAGGCTCTCGCGGACGATGGTGGGGCCACAGTCAGGCGCCTGCGGGACGCCGGCCGGGTGCTCCTGGCCGCCGATAGCCTCGGTGCGGGCCAGGCTATGATCGAAAAAGCGGTCGACTATGCCGGGCAGCGCGAACAGTTCGGACGAGTGATCGGCAGCTTCCAGGCGGTCAAGCATATGTGCGCGGAAATGGCTGCCCGCCATGAACCATGCCGTTCGCTGGTCTGGTATGCCGCCCATGCGTTCGATGCGACGCCCGACGAGGCTTCGCTGGTGGCATGCCATGCCAAATCACATACGGGCGAAGTCCACCGTTTTGTCGCCCGAACCTCAACCGAGGTGCATGGGGGGATGGGTTTTACCGATCTCCTAGGTCTGCATTTCTGGTTCAAGCGAATCGGTTTCGACCGCCAGGTTCTGGGAAGTCCCGAAGCGGTCCGGGCCGAAGCAGCGGCCTTGCAGGGGTGGACGCAGGTCGCATGAGACGATGAATTAGGCGCACGCTACCGACAAAATCGTGGCCACCAAGGAGAGAGGAATTAATACGTGATCGACTGGAACCTTGGCGACATCCTTGATGCAATCGAACCTGCGGTCCCGGAAGATGCTCCGGCGCTGATTCACGGCGACCGGATCATTAGCTGGCCCGAAATGTCGAAGCGTTCGAACAATTTGGCGCGCAATCTGCGCGCGCAAGGTGCAGGCGACGGGGCGAAGATAGCCTTCTACATGCGCAACCGTCCCGAATACGGGGAATTGATGGCCGCGTGCTTCAAGGGCCGCCTCACGCACGTGAACATCAATTATCGTTACCGTCCCGAGGAGGTTTTCTACATCTTCGACGATTCCGATAGCGAGGTAATTGTTTACAGTTCCGAGTTCCGCGACTGCATTCTTGAACTGAAGGAACGGTTGACCAAGGTTCATACATTTGTAGAAATCGGCGATGCTTCGCAGATCGCTTCCTTCGCGCTTCCTTACGAAAAACTTGTAGAAGGTAACGGCGCGCCTCTCGATATCGAGCGTTCCCCCGATGACCTGCTGTTCATATATACAGGCGGTACCACCGGCATGCCCAAGGGCGTGATGTGGCGACACGATGATATGCGCAAGGCTCAGCTCGACGCGCAAAAGCTGCTGGGTCCGGTTCCCCAGACCATGGAGGAAATGGTGGCCCTGGTGAAGCAGGGCGAGCTTGCGCGCATCACTTTGCCGGCGTGCCCGCTGATGCATGGAACCGGGTTCATTACTGCTATCGGCACGCTCATGTCGGGCGGGGCCATCGTCACGCTGTCCGATCCATCCTTCGACGCGGAAGAATTGTGGGATGCGGTGGACCAGCACAAGGTGCAGAGCATCGCCATTGTCGGTGACGCTTTTGCCAAACCCATGCTGCAGGCGCTGGACGCCCACCCGAAGCGCTGGGACACGAGCAGCCTGATTTCGATCATCTCGTCCGGCGTCATGTGGAGTAAACAGGTAAAGGCGGGCCTGTGCAAACATATCCCCCAGGTCATCCTCATGGACAGTTTTGGCGCTTCGGAAGGGCTGGGCTACGGCTTGTCGGTGACGACCGCACAGGGCGGCACCAACACCGCGAAATTCGGGATCGGGGAATTTTGCGACGTATTCGACGAGAACGACCGGAAGGTCGAGGCGGGGAGCGGCGTGCCCGGCTTTATTGCCCGCAAGGGCGCAATCCCCACAGGATACTACAAGGACCCGGAAAAGTCGGCCAAGACTTTCAGGACGATCGATGGCGTGCGTTACTCCATCCCGGGCGACTGGTGCCGGGTGGAATCCGATGGAAGCCTGACCTTGCTGGGCCGCGGCAGCGTCTGCATCAACACCGCAGGTGAAAAGGTTTACCCCGAGGAGGTGGAGGAAGTGCTCAAAACCCATCCCGCCATTGCCGACGCGCTTGTCGTCGGGGTGCCTGACGAAAAATGGGGCGAAGCGGTGACCGCTGTGGTGCATTTGACCCAGGATGCGGACTTCGACGCGCAAGCGATCAAGGATCACGTGCGCCAGCAACTGGCAGGTTACAAAACGCCCAAGGCGATTTGCCCAACGCAAACCGCCTTGCGCGCGTCAAACGGCAAGGCGGATTATACTACGGCTAAAGACATCGCGAAAGCGGGTGCCGGGGCCTCGTGAGCCATTCGCCCCTTCCTGACTATGATGTCGTAATCGTCGGGGCCGGGTTCAGCGGAATATACCTGCTTTACAAGCTGCGTCAGGCGGGGTTCGATGTTCTGCTGGTAGACGCAGCGGAGCAGCCGGGCGGAATCTGGTACTGGAACCGCTATCCGGGAGCACGGGTCGATTCCCAGGTTCCACTTTACGAATTTTCCATTGCGGAAGTATGGAAAAGCTGGACGTGGAGCGAACGATTTCCAGGCTGGGAAGAACTGCGCGCCTATTTCCTCCACGTCTGCGATACGCTCGACCTCTGGCCGGCAATGAGAATGAAAACACGGGTCGAAAGCGCGCCGTTCGATGAAGACACCGCCTGCTGGCGATTGAAGCTCGACGATGGCGGAAAAGTAAGCGCGCGTTTCCTCTTGCCGGCCCTGGGGTTCGCCTCGAAACCCTACATTCCCGATATCCCGGGCCTTAGCGATTTCGAAGGCGAATGGTGCCATACCGCCCGCTGGCCGCAGGAAGGCATCGACCTTTCCGGCCGCCGGATCGCCCTGATCGGCACGGGTGCCAGCGGCGTACAGGTGGCGCAGGAGGCGGCAAGCTGCGCGGAGCAGCTGACGCTTTTTCAGCGAACCCCGATTCTCGCCCTTCCCATGCGGCAGGAAAAACTGGACGCTGATCGTCAGCTTCGCGAAAAATCCGAATATCCCGCTGTCTTCCAGAAAAGGCTTACGACAAGTGGCGGTTTCGAATGCCAATCGCTGGACATTTCGGCCCTGGCTGTGACCGAGGAAGAGCGGACTACGCATTTCGAGGATTTGTGGCAGCGAGGAGGGTTGCGCTTCTGGTATCATAATTTCGCTGACATACTGACGAACGAGGACGCCAATCGCCACGCCTACGAGTTCTGGCGTGACAAGGTGCGCGAGCGGATCTGCGACCCGACCATTGCCGAGAAGCTCGCTCCCGATGAGCCGCCACATCCCTTCGGGACCAAGCGACCATCGCTCGAACAGAATTATTACGAGATCTTCGCACAAGACAATGTGACGCTGGTCGATCTGAACGACACCGCGATCACTCGCGTCACCGAGGCCGGGATAGAAACAGCCACTGGCATGATCCCGTGCGATCTCATTGTCTTCGCGACCGGCTTCGATGCCGGTCGTGGCGGGCTCATCGACATGAACATCACCGGCCGCGGTCGGCTGGCGCTGGCAGAAGCATGGAAGAGTGAGATCAAAGCCTATCTGGGCATGGCCGTCGCCCAATTTCCGAACATGCTGTTCGCCTACGGCCCGCTCAGCCCTTCAGGCTTTTCCAACGGTCCGACAAGCGCCGAAATCCAGGGTGACTGGATCTGCGATTTCCTGATCTGGCTGCGCAATAACAGGATCGGCCTTTTCGAAGCCGATGCGCTGGCCGAGCGAAGCTGGACCGATATGGTCGCCCAAGTAGGGTCGATGACGCTCTTCCCCAAGGCTGAATCGTGGTACATGGGAGCCAATATTCCCGGCAAACCCCGACAACTGATCAATTTCCCCAGCGTATCTGGTTACGCCGATCTATGCCACGATGTCGCACGGCACGATTATCGTGGTTTTATCAGGAATACACTATCCGGTATGGAGACTGCGCCGAAATGAATGAAATGAAACCAATCCACGACGGGTCAACAGATATTGATCCCGTATGGGCCGGCGACGGGGCGGATATACCCGAATGGTTCGCCTGGGCGCTGAGCGTGCCCCGTGAGGAAGGCTTCGTAGAGGTTGGTGGCGCGCGGGTGCATTATCTTCGCTGGGGCAGGCGTGACCGGCCCAAATTGCTCATGACTCACGGTTTTCTCGCCCATGCCCGCTGCTTTGCCTTCATCGCACCGTACCTTGCCGAAGACTACGACGTGGTGGCGTTCGATCTGGCCGGTATGGGCGATAGCGAGATGCGCGGCGTGGCCGATATAGCTGCGCGGGGAAAGGAATTTGTCGAGATCAGCGAAGCGCTCGATTTGTTTGCAGATGGAAGCAGACCGACGATCATCGCCCATAGTTTCGGCTCGGGTGCAGCGCTGACCGCCGTTTCCCAATCGCCGGATGCCTTCGCCGGCGTTATTGTCTGCGATCTCATGGTGATGCGGCCCGAAAAGCTGGAGAAATACTGGACCATGGGCAGATCGAGCCCCGGGTCGGGTAATCCTGACAAACCGGTGCGACGCTACCCCACCTACGAAGCGGCGCGCGAGAGGTATATCCTGTCGCCGCCGCAGGCAGTTGGTGAGCCGTTCCTGATGGATTACATGGCCTATCACTCTCTCCGCCGCGATGGCGAGGAGTGGACATGGAAGTTTTCTTCCGAAGTGTTCCGGCGCAGCAACAAGCCCGACGAATGGCTGACAGTAGGCCAGAGGCTGGTCGATGCGCCCGGGCGCAAAGCGATTGTGTACGGCGAGAAAAGTCAGCTCTTTGATCGCGATTCCGCCCGCTATATCCGGGAACTGGGAGGGGGAAAGATACCAATTGTTGCAGTGCCCGATGCACGCCATCATCTCATGCTGGATCAGCCGCTCGCGTTCGTCGCTGCGCTACGGGCGGTACTGGCCTTTTGGAGCCTCTGAGATCCCCCATACTAAGAGGCTGGTTCCTGGTCAGAGGCCAGCGAGATGGGGGCAAAGGGCGTCCATATTCATCTTGTACTATATCCGAACTATTGTCGCCGTCGGCACGGCGAACGCTTCGTTGGTCTCGATGCCAGCTGGGGCAAAAGCTTTATCGGGAGCAACTCGCTTAGCACGCCAACCATTGCTGATCTTTAGCAAACGTTCACTCCGCGTGCGATCTGGATCGTGGCCCATGGGGTCAAAAGATAAGGCGCTTTACTAATATCACGCGGATGTATATGCCCATGGACGGGGATTGGGCTAATTCTCTCCCTCTCCTCTCCACAGACTAAGGGGCGACCCTCGAGGTCGCCCCATTTTGCAGTAAGCGGCGGAGCCAATTATCGTCGCACTGAAGAGATGGGAAGGGATGCTATATGACACTGAGAGCGATGGTGCTCGCCACTTCGGCCATCTTGGCTTGGCCGCAGATGGCTTTAGCGCAGGATTCCACAACTGATGAGGCGGAACCCCAAGGATCCGTAATCATCGTGACGGCCCAACGCCAATCTCAAAGTCTGCAAGAGGTGCCGATCGCGGTCAGTGCCTTCGATGCTACGGCTCTCGAAAGCCAGCAGATCGAAAACGCTGCTGACCTTCAATTGACGCTCCCGAACGTCTCATTCTCGAAGGGCAACTTCACCGGGTCGTCCTTCACCATCCGTGGTATCGGCGATCTTTGTGTTGGTGTGACGTGTGACGCAGCGACGGCTATCCATATCAATGGTTCCCCTCTTTTTGGTACCCGGCTGTTCGAAACAGAATATTTTGACCTTGAGCGAATTGAGGTCCTACGGGGGCCGCAGGGCACCCTCTTCGGCCGCAACGCTACCTCGGGTGTTGTCAACCTTGTGACAGCCAAGCCTGACCTCGGTTCTTTCGGCGCGGCCGGAGAGTTCGAATATGGGAATTACAACAGCATCAAGGCCGAAGGGATGGTCAATGTCCCGATCGGCGATTCTATCGGCGTTCGGGTAGCCGGATTCTTTCTGAATCGCGACGGTTACACCACAAACCTTTTCGACAATTCGGATGTCGACGACCGAGACATGTACGCTGTTCGTGGTTCTCTTCGTTTTGAACCCGGTGCCGATACCACTCTCGACTTCATGGCATATTATTTCAGGGAAGATGACACCCGTTTACGTAATCAAAAGCAGGCCTGCCAGCGTGACCCGCTCGGCGTGCTGGGTTGTCTGAACAATCGCCGCGACTTTGACATCACCAATGCCAATTCCACAGTCGGCGCAACGCTCAGTTCGCAAGAGTTCTTCGCTATTCAGGGAATTCCCTCAGTACTGGGATTGGGAAGCCTGTACGGCCCCGATGCATTTGCAGGATTCGATAAGCCCGACGATGTGCGCACGGTAAACACGGCGTATACTCCATTCTATTTTGCCGATGAAGTGCAGCTACAGGCCCGTCTCGAGCAGCGCATCGGAGCTATGACACTGACTGCAACCGGTCTTTATCAGGACACCGAAGTCGATTCCCGGCAGGACTACTTTCTGGGCATTCAGGATCGTACCGGCTTTGCTACGGCCTTGAACGTGTTGTCCGGCTTCGCGGCCAACGGTTTGCCTACCGGCCTCCCCGCACCTGCACCGGCGTTCGTGCCAGGTTCGTCGGCGTATTTTACCCCGATTGTGGAGGCTCTCATCCCCAATGGCCCAGGGGGCGTATTGTGCACCTCCGATAACGATGATGGGAACAGGGGCGCGTTCGAAGGTAATGTATTGTGCGGCGAAACGCCGCTATCCTTCGACAGGTCTTCAGAGCAACGCGAATCCTGGAGCGGCGAAATACTCCTTTCCAGTGATTTCGACGGAGCATTCAATTTCCTGCTCGGAGGGATCTATGCAAAGTCCAAGACTACCGACAACAGTTACTATGTAAACTCATTCGCGCTTGACTACGCCAGTGCCATTCTGGGATCGTTTGGTACTTTGGCAGGCGGTGCACCGCCATCCTACTTCGCAACATCCATGTACCGCAACAATTCTCTCGAGGCTAATCTTGAGAGCTTCGGTGTGTTCGGGGAGATCTACGTCGACCTGACCGAGCGTCTGACCTTCACCGGAGGTTTGCGGTATAACGACGACAAGAAAGACGTGACTGCGCGCACGACCTTGATTAGCTTCCTCAATCCTTACGCGAATGACGGGGAGCCGTTCGACAGCCCGATCACTCCCTTAACCGGTCCCTCTGGTCTTTTTGATGCCGATCCTGGTACGCCAGGTGAGCAGCTCACGCAATTTAGAGAAGTAGGTTTCGATGAAATAACCGGGCGTGCGGTGCTCGACTACGAAGTTACGCCTGACAATTCGATTTACGCATCTTATGCCAGGGGCTATAAATCCGGGGGTATCAACCCGCCCCTTTCGCCCGTTTTCGATGTGGCTGAAAGCTTCGGATCAGAAACCATCGACGCATTTGAAATCGGATCGAAAAATACCTTTGCGAATGGCGCACTGCAATTAAACGCTACTGCATTCTACTATAAGTATAGCGGGTTGCAGCTTAGCCGCATCGTCGCCCGTACCTCAGTTAATGATACTATCGATGCCGATATCTGGGGTGTGGAACTAGAGTCCGTTATCCGGCCCGATCCCGATTGGCTTGTCAACTTGACGTTCAGTTATCTCAACGCGGAAGTTGCCGGCGACCAGTTCTTCTCCAATCCGCGCGACCCGGGTGGCGGCGATCCTGATGCCGTCATCATCAAGGATATCAGCAACGGTGCTAATTGTGCCGTAACCGGGCCAGCCCCCGGCGTGGCCGACGCATTCGTCGCCGGAGTGAACGCAGCTCTGGGTCTTCGTGGTCCCGAAGAATTTCCTAATGACGGCAATCTTGCGTCAAGCGGCGCATTCAGCATTTGCGATGTCTTGGCCGGAGCCGTTCCGGCGGGCAGCGGCCTTGCGGTATTAAGCCCTGGCGTAGAGGTCAACATAAAAGGGAACAAGTTGCCGCAGGCCCCCGAAATGAAGGTTTCGATGGGTGTGCAGTACACCGCCACTTTCGACAATGGCATGACTCTGGTCCCTCGCGTGGACGTAGCGCTGACTGGTGAGCAATACGGCAATATCTTTAACGGCAGGGTCAACCGGATCGAGCCATTCGTGCAAGCCAACGCGATCGTGCAGTTGAACAGTGCGGATGAGCGTTGGTTCGTGCGCGGATTTGTTCAGAACATTTTCGACAGCAGCTCGGTGACAGGATTGTACTTGACCGACGCATCCTCGGGGAATTTTACCAATATCTACACTTTGGATCCTCGTAGATATGGTGTTGCTTTGGGGTTCAGTTTCTAACAGGTCCAGATCGTGTTGGCGGGGAGATCGGTGGTCCTCCCAACGACCCGAACGGACAGTGCCAGCTAGTTCGTATTTCGACCCATGACTTTATAGCTTTTCCAGAGCGGCGTAATGCTCGATGACCGCCTCGTAAGCCTACCGACGAGGCGGTCATCGAACCGGCCAAATGCGAGCTGCACTCGAAATGCCTGTACGATCGCTCGTTGATGTCGCTACGAGATGCTCGCGGAAAGCTTAAGGCCTTACATAGAAACGACAATGAAGAGTCACCGAATAGTGCAATCGGGATATCCGATGGTGATACTGGCAAACGCACTCTGCGAAAGGCGGAAACATGCTGACCCCTATGATCCAAGATTGGGTCGCAGTGCACGAGGTGCTGACGCGCTAGGAAAAGTTGGAAGGGGCTGCGGGGCAGACTTCTGAGAAAACTTATCCTAACTCTGTTCAGGTTTCATAACTGATTTTCGATCGACCGGAGCTGGCTCAACCGACGTGCGATTGTCGCGAGACAATTCGACCCATCCCAACCCAAGCGACTTCTGGATCGCGATCCAGCCATTTGTCATGGCGGCGATCGCCCGATCGAGATTTGCTCTGGCCTGTTCGCGCTTGCGGATCGAAGTGTTGAGTTCGCCTTGCGAGATTACCCCCGCGGCGCGGCGTTGCTCGTTAAGCTCCGCAGCCGTGTCGGCCTGCCGACTGATCTGCGCCAGCGCGGCTACGTTGGCTCTTTGTTGCCCGAACCGAGCAAGCGATTGTTCGGCGTCGCGTAGTGCGCCCAGGACCACTTCAAGATAGCGCGCTTCGGCCTCGTCGCGCGCACTCTCGGCCTGATCGATCGATGCTGCCGTGCGGCCGAAATCAAGCAGGTTCCACTGCAGCCGCGGCAAAGCGATTGCCGATAAGTTGCCCGGGTCCAGGATGTCGTCGGGCTCCGATCCGCCCAAACCGAGAATCCCCATGAAGGAAATCTTGGGGAAGCGAGCAGCCTCTGCCACGCCAATGCGCGCATTCGCCGCGGCCAGCATGCGTTCGGCGGCTCGAACATCCGGCCGCCGCGCTATTAGCGCTGCGGGATCGCCCACCGCGACCCGTTCGGGGGGAAGCGGAATTTCGGCCTGAGCCGCCAGGAGCCCGTCGAGTGCGCCGGGCGCTTCGCCCGTCAGCACCGCGAGCGTGTCTTTGAATACATCGATGTCCGCTTGAGCTTCCGCGATCTGCGACTTGAGCAGTTCGAGCTCGGCGTTCGCGTTACCGACCGGGAACAGCGCGAGAGCGCCCTGTGTATAGCGCTGATAGGTCAGTTCGAGAATTTGCTGCTGCAAGTCGCGCTCTCGCTGGACAAGCTCGAGCCGCCCTTGCGCTTCTCGCAGGCTCACATACGCCCGCGCGATTTCGGCGGCGAGCTGGACTTTCGCATCCTCGGCGTTCGCCACCGAGGCCGCAGCCTGAGCGTTAATGGCCTCGACACGCCGTGCCTGCCCCCCAGCGAAATCGATCTCCCAGTTTGCATTGAGCCCGACGTTGTAGACGCTGAGGCTGTCCTGCTCTTCGGTGTCTGCAGGAGCGCCGGGCGATCCCGGGGGCGGGCCACTGCCGATATCTAGCCCTGGGATATTCGCCTGGACCGCAGTCGCCTGCGCAGCCACGGCGGGTAGCCGGTTGGCGCGCTCCTGGCGGACAGAAGCCCTTGCCTGTTCGATGCGAGCGCGCGCCGCGGCCACGCCCGGATTGCCGACCAGCGCGCGCGCCTCCAGTTCATTGAGAACCGGATCGCCGAGCAGCGTCCACCAGTCGCCGGCAATCGGCGCAAACGGATCGATTTCGGGGCCGGCGCGTACGAACGCATTGCCTGCGGCGGTCGCAAGTTGCGGGGGACCGGCATAGTCGGGACCGGACATGCAACCCGCGAGGAGCGCCATGGGAGCGAGGAGGGTTAGGGTCTTGCGCATAGAGTTCTCAGTGCATCGAAAGGGATAAGTTCTTCGGGAGAGGCTTGAGGAACAGTACCAGCGGCACCGTGACCAGGGTAATCGCGCCCATGGCGAAAAAGACATCGTTGTAGGTCATCACGAACGCATCGCGCTGAATGATGCCGGAAAGCATCTCCAGCGCGGCCTGTGGGCTGCCCAGCGACGCCGTCATGCCGTCCAGGTATTCCTGTAGCCGGGGGCTGTTAGCGTTGAGGGTTTCTTCCATGCGTCGACTATGATGCCACTGGCGCTGATCCTGGAACGAGGCAAGCCCCGCGAGCGCGAACGAGCCCCCGAGGTTTCGCGCCGCGTTGAAGATGCCCGAAGCATCGCCGGCATCCTCCTTGGCAACCGAAGCTACCGTCGCCTGGTTGAGGAACATCATCGTGAGGATCATGCCGATGCCACGCAGGAACTGGCTTTCGGTGAACACTCCACCTCCCGATTCCGCTGTCAGATTTATGCTGACGAAACAGCTTAGCGCCATGATGAACATGCCCGCGCCGACCGCAATGCGGATGTGAATCCTGCGGATCATGAACGGGAGAACGGGCATCAACAGGAAAGCCGGAACGCCCATCCAGAAGATCACAAGTCCGGTCTGCAAGGCATTATAATCGGAAATTATCGCGAGAAATTGCGGGATCACGTAGGTCGAGCCATACATGACCATGCCAAGCGCCAGTGCCATCACCACGACGCTGGCAAACTGCCTGCTGAGCATCAGGCGCAATTTGAGCACGGGTTTGCGCGCGTAAAGCTGTCCGTAGGTCAGAAGTGCAAAACCCACGACCGTCATCAGTGTGAGCTGGACGATCAGCGTGGAATCGAACCACTCCTCGCGGTGGCCTTCTTCCAGAACGATGGTCAGCCCACCCAACCCAAGGATCATACCAGCTATTCCCGCCCAATCAGCCTCGCGCAGGTAAACCCAGTCGGGCTTTTCATGGGGTAGCCCGATGAATAGTAAAGCAAGGAGCAACGCGCAGACGGGCACGTTGACGAAGAAGGCGTAGTGCCAGCTCAGGTTCTCGGTAAGCCAGCCCCCCACCAACGGGCCCATTACCGGCCCAAGAACCACGGTCATTCCGAAGAGCGCCATGCCAATCGGCTGTTGCGATGGAGGCAGTCGCTTTGCGACGATGGTCATAGCGGTTGGAATAAGCGCGCCGCCCATGAACCCTTGACCGGTGCGACCGATGATCATCGTCGTCAGATCGGTGGCAATGCCGCACAACACCGAAAAGGCCGTGAAGGCAGAAACCGCGACGATGAGCAGCGTGCGAAGGCCGAGCAGTCTTTCCAGCCACGCGCTCAGAGGGATGATGATGATCTCGGCAACAAGGAAGGCTGTCGCGATCCAGGTGCCTTCGGTTCCGGTCGCGCCGATTTCCCCCTGGATCGTCGGCAGCGCCGAATTGACGATCGAGATGTCAAGCGTTGCCAGCATCGCCCCCAGCGCACCGGCGGCTACGGCGATCCAGGCCGTAGCATCGGCCTTTTCGACCGGCGGCGAAACCGCTGCAGCGGCGCCTGCCATCGGTCAGTCTCCGGCCGCGTTGCGGATCGAATCGAGTTGGTCTCTAGCGGCGCGCGTATCGACACTCGCGACAACAGACATGCCCGGCACCAGCAGACGCAGGATCTCGGGCGAAGCCTGAATGGATATGCGCACCGGGACGCGCTGAACGATCTTGGTGAAATTACCCGTCGCGTTTTGCGGAGGTAGGATCGAGAATTCTGCCCCGGTCCCGGGGGCGATGCTTTCCACTCTTCCTGATAGCTCGAGGTCCGGCAGCGCGTCGATTTCCAAGGTGACGGGTTGCCCCGGGCGGACAAGTCCGAGCTGCGTTTCCTTGAAATTTGCTGTCACGTAGAGGCGGTCGGTCGGTACGAGGCTCATAAGGCGTTGGCCAGGCTGGACAAATTGTCCAGGTCGGACCGTGAGGTCACCCACCCGCCCGGAAATACTGGCCTGGAGCGTGGTCGATGACAGGTTCAGACGGGCGGCCTCGAGTTGCGCACGAGCGGCGTTGGCTTGCGAATTGGCCTGGTCTATCTGCTCGCTAAGCGTGTTCTGTCGGCGCTGTGCCGCCGTGAGCGCGGCGCGCGCTGCCGCGACTTGAGCCTGCGCTTCTCTGGCCTGGGCCTCCAGCTGATCGAGCCTCTCGCGCGGCTCCGCTCCCGAAGCGGCAAGGGGGCGGTACCGGACAACCTGCTCAGCAGCGAGACCAGCCTGTGCAGATGCTGCTGCGAGCTGTGCACGGGCCTGGGCAATTGCCGCGTCCTGCTCTTGTTGCTGGGCGCGTACCGTATCTGCTCCGGCGAGCGACGCGGCGATCTGGGCTTCGACCTGGTTCGTTTGGGCACGATAATCTCGCACGTCCAGCTGGACAAGCGCATCGCCCGACGCGACCGTTTGATTCTCCGTCACTAATACGCGCTCGACGTAGCCCGCAATTTTGGGGGAGATGATGACGCTGTCGGCGGCAATATAAGCGTTGTCGGTGGACTGCTGGAATCTGCCGTACGTCTGATGATTGTAATACCAGTAGCTCCCGGCGAGCAGGACCAGAATGCCGGCGATCAGCAGACCCAGCCGGACCCGCGGACTGGACAACCCCGTCGGACGTGCGCCTTCATCGCTAGCCCCTGCTGTCTCGTCCGCCATGATTATTTCGCTCCTCGCCATCGTTTGAGCCGCTGCGCGAGCGATATAGCGGCCAAAACAAAATGCGAAAGTCCTTTACTATTTTTCTCCGATCGATAGGAATGTCTCATGCCAGAAGATGAGGGCACTCTCGCACTCGACAATGTCATCACCCACGATGATCGAGCGATCTTCATGATGGACCAGATCAGCCGCGCCGCGCGCAAGGCATTCGATGACCGAGCACAGCCGCTGAGCCTCAATCGTACGCAGTGGCGTGTGTTGGCGCAGCTCATCAGAGCTCCTGCCCTGAACCAGACGGACATCGCCAGGAGACTTGAAATCACATCCTCCAGCAGCGGCCTGGAAGACATGACGCCTTCGCGCTTGAGTGACCGGACGCGGCTTGCGCAAGTCATAGCAATATTCGGTCGCCACGGGCGGGGCGGCATCACGCCCGTGTTGGGACTAGGCCGATCTCAAACCAAAACACATTCGACGCGCCCGGATGCCCCGCTCGTGGCGATTGCGCCAGGGGACGAACCTCGGTCATGTTCTATAGCGGACAACCGAATGGAGCATGCGGGACGCGAACTTTCATTGCACCGGCCCTCTGCCGGACGAACAAACCGCTGGCGGCGTGCTAGATGGAAACTAACGCAAACTTCTCCCTAGTGGCGTGGATCGTTGGCATTCTGATGCTTACGACCATCGCTTTCGCGATGTGGCTAATCGATCCCAGACCAAATCAGGAAACATATCAGATCAAGTTTGATCGCTCCGTGGAAGGCCTTCAGTCGGGATCGACTGTAACACTATCGGGAGTCCCTGTGGGACAGGTAACATCGGTCCGTCTGGCGGAAAATGAACCGGAAAACGTGGTCGTTGTTCTGACTCTCGATCCTTCTGCGGCGAAAGTCCACGGCCTTGAAGCGACAATCAGCACGGATCTGATAACTGGAGAGGCTGCGCTCGTGCTCGAGGGCCGACGGGGTCGTCAGGGCATTTACACCGACAAGTCAGGAAAAAAGATCATTCCCGCCGCGGACGAAACCGGACTATTGGGGAGGGATGCGACCGCCACTGTAGAGACCGTGGCAAATAGCATTCGCGCTCTGAACGAAGGACTGGAGCCAGAAAAGCAACGGGTGATCACCTCCGATCTTGTCCGGCTTCGAGTCACGACGGCCGCACTCGCATCGGACGCCGAAGGTTGGGACGAACGATTGGCCTCAACAAAAGGAAGATTGTTAGACTTAGGGCAAAGGGTTGGTGGATGGGGAAATAATCTTCGAGATGCAGATCGGCGGATCTCAGGGCGGAGCGCTTCTGCTATCGCGCAACGACGCCTTCGCCAATTCAGGGAGGGGGTGCAGAACGCTGAAAACAAACTTTCCCAGATAAGGAGTGGCATTCCGGCGGTCGAAGATTCTTTGGTTGAAGGTGAAACGGACCTTCGCGAGCTTAGTCGCGAACTTGCTCCTCTCAGTGAAAAAATCGAAGATATTCAGGTTGAGGGAATTACATCAAATCCTCCCCTCCCAGACTATCGGCCAAAAAGAAGAGAAGCTGGAACGAATATCGATGATTTAAAGTAAACCGAACGGATGACTGCTTCCGGGCAGAGCGCGCAGCCCGTAGAATAGCGGAGATTGGAGCGCAAAGCGGATAACGACCTACTCCGCGGTCAAGTTTGAAATTGAAATTCCGAGTCCTAAAAAAGGCATCGAACCAATACATTAGAGGGATTTTGCGGGCCTTTTGCGGGCTTTTCAGCTTGACCGAAATATCTAAACATCAGAAATTAAACGGAAAAGAAGTTCGAATGTGATGCCTCTTCTGGGCACCATCTTTCCGATCAATTATCAACTACATCGAAGGCATTGACCGTGCGGCTGGCGAAGCGCTCGCCCGGGCGCAGGATGGCGTCGGGGAAGTGCGGCTGGTTCGGGCTGTCGGGGAAGAATTGCGTCTCCAGCGCCACCGCGCTGCGGCGCCGGAGGGTCTCCTCGCCCCGGCCGTTTGCTACGGGACCCAGAAAATTGCCGGAATAGAGTTGCATGCCAGGCATATCGGTATGTACGGTCATGCGGCGACCGCTCGCCAGGTCGGCGAGGGTGGCCGCTTGGCGGAAGCCGGAACCGTCGAGCACGAAGCAATGGTCGTAGCCGCTACCGATTTCGAGTTGCGGGTGCGCTGCCTCGATATCGCGTCCGATCGGTCTGGCTTCGCGAAAATCGAATGGGCTGGCGCTCACGCTCGCGAATTCGCCGGTGGGGATGAGATTGGTATCCACCGGCAGGTAGCAGCCGGCAGCGATCGTCAGCAGGTGGTCGAGCACGTCGGGCGAGCTTGCACCGGACAAATTCCAGTAGCTGTGCTGGGTCGGATTGAACGGGGTCGGCGCATCTGCCGCGGCAGCATATTCAACCAGCAGGCGATGATCCTGCGTCCACGTATAGCGGACACTGGCCTCGAGTGTGCCTGGATAGCCCTGGTCGCCATCCTCGCTCACCAAAGTGAAGCACACGCTTTCGCCTTCGTCTGTCGTGCGCGCGTTGCCGTGCCACAGGCGCTTGTCGAAGCCGGTCACGCCCCCATGCAGCGCGTTGGGCGGGTCGTTGACGGCGAGGCGGTGCTCGGTTCCATCGAGCGTGAAACGGCCGCCCGCGATCCGGTTTGCAAAGCGTCCGATCACCGCGCCGAGGTAATGCGGATCGTCGAGATAGGTTTCGGCGCGATCATAGCCGAGTACGACATTGGCCAGAGCGCCGTCGCGGTCCGGCACCTCGAGCGAGAGAATGGTCGCGCCGAGGTCCATCACGGTCAGGCCGGCGCCATCGCTGCTGGACAATCGCCAGCAATGCACCTTGCGGCCGTCAGGCAGGATTTCGAAGAGCCGCTTTTCGATCATTGCAGGTAGCGCAGCAGATCGGCGCCGCGTGGACAAGCGCGAAGTTCGGGTGGGGGCGAAAACGTGTCGCGGGTTGAAAAACGGGTGCAAACAGTGTGCTGGAGGAACGCACTCTGGGAGAGAGGTTTTCGCGATGAAGATGCGGTCATGGCTGTTCGCGCCGGGCGACAGCGAGAAGAAGATGGGCAAGGCCGCGGATGGCGATGCCGATATCGTGATCTTCGACCTGGAGGATGCGGTCGCGCCGGAGAACAAACCGGCGGCGCGCGGCCTAATCCGCGATTATCTCGACGCGCATCCCGATCAGCGCGAGCGCATCTTCGTGCGCGTCAATCCGCTCGACGGGCCCTATACGCTCCATGACCTCGCCGCGGTGATGCCGGGCCGGCCGGGCGGGATCATGCTACCCAAGGCCTATGGCCGACAGGACGTCGAGACGCTCGACAAATATCTCTCCGCGCTGGAAGCGGCGAACGAGATCGAGATCGGCTCGACGCCGGTGATCGTGCTGGTGACCGAGGTGGCCGAGAGCATGTTCCACGCGGGCGACTTCAAGGGCGCGCCGCGGCTCATTGCCATGACCTGGGGCGCAGAGGACCTGGCCGACAGCATCGGTGCGCAGAGCAATCGAAATCCTGACGGCAGCTTCGCCTTCACCTACGAACTGGCGCGCAGCCTGTGCCTGCTGGGCGCTTCGGCGGCAGGTATCCCGGCAATCGAGACGATCCAGGCGGATTTCCGTGATACCGAGGGGCTGAAGAGCCGCGCCGAGAGCGTCCGTCGCGCCGGGTTCAAGGGCATGCTGGCGATTCATCCTGCGCAGGTCGAGGTGATCAACGAGGCCTTCACCCCGAGTGAGGAGGACATTGCCGAAGCCGAGGAGATCGTCGCGATTTTCGCTGCCAATCCGGGTGCGGGCACGATCGGCTGGAAAGGCGGCATGCTCGACCGACCGCATCTGTCGCGGGCGCAGCAATTGCTCGCGCAGGTCGGGAAGGGGTCCGACTAGACGCTAGTGGTCGCCACGCCCGAAGTCGGGCCGCGCGTCGTCCTGCCCTTCCTCGATGATCGAGCGGCGGATCGTGCGCGTTCGCTCGAACAGTTCGAACAACGTGTCGCCATCGCCATTACGGATGGCGCGCTGGAGGGCGGTGAGATCTTCGGTGAAGCGGCCGAGGACTTCCAGCACCGCGTCGCGATTGGTCAGGAAGACGTCGCGCCACATGGTCGGGTCGCTGGCGGCGATGCGGGTGAAATCGCGGAAGCCCCCGGCGGAATATTTGATTACCTCGCCGCGGGTCACGTCCTCGAGGTCGCTGGCGGTGCCGACGATAGTGTAGGCGATGAGATGCGGGATGTGGCTGGTCACCGCGAGGACGACGTCGTGATGCGCCGGGTCCATGATCTCGACCTTCGCGCCGAGGCCCTCCCAGAAGGCGGAGACGTCGGCGACCGCCACCTCGGGTGCACCTTCGGGCGGGGTGACGATGCACCAGCGATGGCGGAACAGTTCGGGAAAGCCCGCGTCGGGACCGCTCTTCTCGGTGCCCGCGACGGGATGGGCAGGGATAACGGTCGCGCCGGGCAGCGCCCTTGCGATGGCCTCGCCGACGCTGCGCTTCGATGAGCCGACATCGCTGACGATTGCGCCTTCGGGCAGGGCATGCGCAATGGCTTCGGCCGCCGCGCCCATCGCGCCCACGGGCACGCAGAGGATAACCAGATCGGCCTGGCGCACCGCCTCGGCAGCGGTCTCGCAGACCGTGCCGACAAGTCCGCGTGTCGCGGCGCGGCGGCGGACCTCCTCGCTCGCGTCCCAGCCGGTGGTCGCTATGTTCGGCAGCATTTGCCGTGCGGCGAGACCGACCGACCCTCCGATCAGTCCGAGGCCGATGATTGCGACGCGCTCGACGCTCATGCGGAGGTCCCGCACAGCTCGCGCAGCACGGCGGCGATATCATCCATTTGCGCTTCGGTGCCAACGGTGATCCGCAGAGCTTGCGGCAGACCCTGTCCGGGCAGGTGGCGCACAGCGTATCCAGCCTCGGCAATCGCGTCCAATGCGGTGGTGGCCGCGAGGTCGCCTTCGAAGACGACCAGCACGAAATTCGCCTCGCTCGGCAGGGCGCGCAGGCCGTGGTTGCCGAACGCCTCGACCTGTTCGACGAAGCGTGTACGCGCGGCGGCATTGGCCTCGCGCGACTGGGCGACGAAGTCCTGGTCGGACAGGGCAGCTAGGGCTGCGCGCTGCCCGCTCGCGGTCACGTTGAAGGCTCCGCGCAACCGGTTGAGCGCGTCGACCAGATGCGGCGCGCCGGTCGCCCAGCCCACCCGCTCGCCCGCGATGCCATAGGCCTTGGCGAAGGTGCGGGTGACCAGCACGTTGTCGTGCCGCGCGGCGAGATCCATGCCGCCGTCGTCCACGCCTTGTGGCAGGAATTCGGCATAGGCCTGGTCGACCACCAGCAGCACGTCCTTCGGCAGGCCGGCATGCAGGCGTTCGACCTCGGCGCGCGGCAGGAAGGTGCCGATGGGATTGTTCGGATTGTCGAGCAGCACGACCCGCGTGCGCTCGGTCACGGCGGCGAGCAGCTTGTCGACGTCGGGTGCGTAGTCGGCGTCCTCCGCCAGCACCACCTCGGCCCCGACCTTGTGGGCGAGCAGCGGGTAGAGCGAGAAGGAATAGCGCGAGAACAGCACTTCGTCGCCCGGCCCGGCAAAGGCCTGCACCGCGCCGTGAAGGCATTCGCCCGAGCCCGTGCCGCACACGATCCGCGCCGGGTCGATGCCGTGGAGCTTGCCGATGGTTTCGCGCAATTGCGTGGCGTCGGGATCGGGATAGAGGTTCGGCTGTTGCCCGCCAGCAAGCGCCTCGATCACATTGGGGCTGCAGCCGAGCGGGTTCTCGTTGGCCGACAGTTTGACCAGCGGGCGGCCATCGGCAGCCTTCGACTTGCCGGGCACATAGGCATGGATCGCTTCGATCCACGGTTTGAGGGTCGGTTTGTCTGCCATGTTCGGCTTTGTCGCATGAAAGAATATCGCCCCTTCGACAAGCGCCAGCCTTGCGGTTAGAGGCAGGGTTTGATTGTTTCGTCCAAAGGTCCGATTTGAACCCTACCTCGAAAACGCTGGTCCTGCCCGCACCGCTGCCCCTCGACGGCGGGGGCGAGCTGGCGCGGGTGGAGGTGGCTTACGAGACCTATGGGGCGCTGAACGAGGACCGGTCGAACGCGATCCTGCTGTGTCATGCGCTGACCGGCGACCAGTATGTCGCCTCCCCCCACCCGATCACCGGCAAGCCCGGCTGGTGGGAGCGGATGGTCGGCCCCGGAAAGCCGATCGATACCGAGCGCTTCCACGTCATCTGCGCCAATGTCATCGGCAGTTGCATGGGCTCGACCGGCCCGGCGAGCGAGGCGTCTGACGGTGCGCCCTATGCCATGCGCTTTCCCGTCATCACCATCCGCGACATGGTCCGCGCCCACGTCGGCCTGCTCGATGCATTGGGCATCCAGCGGCTGCACGCGGTGGTCGGCGGATCGATGGGCGGGATGCAGGCGCTGAGCCTCGCGGCCAACTGGCCAGAGCGCGCGGCGCGGGTTCTCGTGATCGCCTCCACCAGCCGCCATTCGGCGCAGAACATCGCCTTCCACGAACTCGGGCGGCAAGCGGTGATGGCCGATCCGCGCTGGAACCAGGGCGACTATTATGGCAGCGAAGCACCCGACAGCGGGCTCGCCGTGGCGCGCATGGCAGCGCATATCACCTATCTTTCCGAAGAGGCGCTGACCGAGAAATTCGGGCGCAACCTGCAGGACCGGGAGGCGAAGAGCTTCGGCTTCGATGCCGATTTCCAGGTCGAGAGTTACCTGCGCTACCAGGGCAGCGGCTTCACCCAGCGCTTCGATGCAAACAGCTACCTCTACATCACCCGCGCGATGGACTATTTCGACCTCGCGGAAGAGCACGGTGGCAAGCTGGGCGATGCCTTCGCAGGCACGAGCGCGCGTTTCTGCCTCGTCAGCTTCGATTCCGACTGGCTCTATCCCACGGCGGAGAGCCGCCACGTGGTCCACGCGCTCAACGCGGCGGGCGCGGCGGTGAGCTTCGTCGAGCTTTCCGCCCCGCACGGCCACGACAGCTTCCTGCTCGATGTGCCCGCGCTCGACCGCGTGATCGGGGGGTTCCTCGGATGAGCTTGCGGCCCGACCTTGCGGTGATCGCCAGCCACGTCGCGCCCGGTAGCCGGGCGCTCGATATCGGCTGCGGCGATGGCGCACTGATGCTCGCCCTCAGCGCCAAGCAATGCGACGTGCGCGGGATCGAGATCGACGCACGCTGTGTCGAACGCTGCGTCAGCCAGGGCCTCAGCGTGGTGCAGGGCGATGCCGACCGCGACCTCGCCGACTATCCCGACAAGGGCTTCGACTACGCGATCCTCAGCCAGACTTTGCAGACGGCCGCGCGGCCCGACCGCATGCTCGACGAGCTGCTGCGCGTCGGCCGCCGCGCCTTCGTCTCCTTCCCCAACTTCGCCCATTGGCGCACCCGCGCCGCGCTGATGTTCGGCGGCCGCATGCCCGTGACGCGCGCGATTCCCGTCAGCTGGTACGCAACGCAGAACATCCACCACGTGACGGTAAAGGATTTCCGCGACCTCGCGAAGGAAAAGGGCGCGCGGATCGAACGCGAATGGTTCTTTGCAGGAGAACGGCAGTTGGGCCGAGCGGGAGCCAACGGCCGCGCGGAGTTCGCCGTCTTCGAACTTAGCCGCTAGGCCCCCAACCGCGCTGCATGCCACGCCACATGCTCGGCCATGAAGGTGGAGATGAAGTAGTAGGAGTGGTCGTAGCCCTGCTGCATGCGGATTTCGGGGCTCATACCGGCCTTGGCGCAGGCCATCGAGAGGGCGCCGGTCTTGAGCTGCTCCTCGAGGAAATTGTCCGCTGTGCCTTGATCGACCAGCAGATGGTCGAGCCGCGCGCCGTCCTCGATCAGCGCGACCGCATCGTATTCGCGCCACGCCGCGCGGTCCTCGCCGAGATAGCGACCGAGCGCCTTTTCTCCCCAAGGCACCTGGCTCGGCGTGACGATCGGGCTGAAGGCGCTGACCGAGCGGAAGCGGTCGGGATTGCGCAAGCCGATGGTCAGCGCGCCGTGGCCGCCCATCGAATGGCCGGTAATCGACTGGCGCTCCAGGTCGACCGGAAACTCCGCCGCAATCACCTCGGGCAGTTCCTGCTCGATATAGCTACGCATCCGGTAGTGCTTCGCCCACGGTTCCTGCGTCGCATCGACATAGAAGCCGGCACCTTTGCCGAAGTCGTATTCGTCCGATGCGTCGGGCACATCCTCCCCGCGCGGGCTGGTGTCGGGCGCGACGAAGACGATGCCATGTTCGGCACAGGCGCGGCGATATTCGCCCTTCTCGGTGACGTTTTCATGCGTGCAGGTGAGGCCTGAAAGGTACCACAGCACCGGTAGCTTGATCCCGGGCATGTGCGGGGGGACATAGACCGAGAAGGTCATCTCAGTCCCGGTCTCGCGCGACTGGTGCGAGCAGACGAATTGCTCACCCTCAAAGGCCCTGTTCTGCGAAAGATAGTCGAGCGGCATGCGGGAAATTCCTGTCGTATAGTCTGTTCGGCCCGCCCTTACGCGAAGGGCGCAGCCGGCCAAGAACCGCTGCGCCCAAAGCACCCCTGTTCGGGACGATATGAAGTAGCGGCTTAACTCGGCCGGTGGATCCCGCAGATCTTGTGCCCGTCGAGGTCGCGGAAATAGCTGAGGTGCATCGCACCCATCGTGCTCTCGCGCAGGCCCGGCGGGTCTTCGATGCTGGTGCCGCCATTGGCTACCGCGACATCGTGCAGTTCCTTCACCTGCTCGGGCGAATTGCAGCGAAAGCCGATGGTCATGCCATTGGCGCAGGTTGCCGGTTCGCCATCGATCGGCTGGCTGAGGGCGAAGACATTGCCATCATGCATGAAGAAGACGCGCTTGGTGCCGCTGTCGGTGGTGTTCTCCATCGCCCCCTGCGCGCCCAGCACGCCGAGGACCTTCTCGTAGAACGCCTTCGACTTCTCGATATCGTTGGTGCCGATCATGATGTGATTGAACATTCCCGCCTCTCCTTTGCGTTTCGATTCGCTACCTTATCGGACCGGCGCGCCGCGCGATCAATAGACCACCACGGCGCGGATGCTTTCGCCCGCGTGCATCAGGTCGAAACCCTTGTTGATCTCCTCGAGGCTGAGGCGATGGGTGATCATCGGGTCGATGGCAATCTTGCCGTTCATGTACCAGTCGACGATCTTCGGCACGTCGGTCCGGCCCTTGGCCCCGCCGAAGGCCGTGCCGCGCCAGTTGCGCCCCGTGACGAGCTGGAAGGGTCGGGTGCTGATCTCCTTGCCCGCCTCGGCCACGCCGATGATGATGCTGGTGCCCCAGCCCTTGTGGCAGCATTCCAGCGCGTCGCGCATCACGTCCACATTGCCGGTGCAATCGAAGCTGTAATCCGCCCCGCCGTCCAGCAATTCGACGAGATGGGCGACGACGTCCTTCGTCTCCTTAGGATTGACGAAATCGGTCATGCCGAACTTCTCGCCCCATTCCTTCTTGGAAGGGTTGATGTCGACGCCCACGATGCGGTCGGCGCCCGCCAGTTTTGCGCCCTGAATGACATTGAGCCCGATTCCGCCAAGCCCGAAGACGACGACATTGTCGCCCGGCTGGACCTTTGCCGTATTGGTCACTGCACCGACGCCGGTGGTTACGCCGCAGCCGATGTAGCAGGTGGTGTCGAAGGGCGCGTCCTCGCGGATCTTGGCGACCGCGATCTCTGGCAGCACGGTGAAGTTCGAGAAGGTCGAACAGCCCATGTAGTGATAGATCGGCTTGCCATTGTAGGAAAAGCGCGTGGTGCCGTCGGGCATCAACCCTTGCCCCTGAGTCGCGCGGATCGCGCTGCACAGGTTCGTTTTGCCCGACAGGCACATTTTGCACTGGCGACATTCGGGCGTGTAGAGCGGGATCACGTGGTCGCCCGGCTTTACGCTGGTGACGCCCGCACCCACCTCGCGCACCACGCCGCAGCCTTCATGGCCCAGCACGCTGGGGAAGATCCCCTCGCTGTCATGGCCATCCAGCGTATAGGCGTCGGTGTGGCAGATGCCGGTCGCCATGATCTCCACCAGCACCTCCCCCACCTTGGGGCCTTCGAGGTCGAGCTCGACGATCTCGAGCGGCTGTTTCGGTTCGAAAGCTACGGCGGCACGGGTTTTCATGGGACATCTCCTGTTCGCCAGCGGGACTAGGCAAAGGCCGAAGCACCCGCAAGGATCGTTGCTTGCTATTCAGGCTGCGTACCTTAGGGGCGGCGCATGACAAAACTCCTTCTTGCCCTGGGCCTCGCCGCCGCTTCGCTCCCTCTTGCCGCGCAGGATGCGCCGGCCGCCGCGCCGACCACTTTGCCGCAATTGTCGATCGACCAGGTCACCAGCCTGCGCTGCGGCGTTGCCTTCGGCATGGTCGCGAAGGAACAGGCGGAGGGCGACGAGCGCGCCGCAGCCTATCCCGCCATGGATCCGCGCGGTCGCGAGTTCTTCGTGCGCACGATGGCCGGCCTGATGGACGCCCACGACCTGACCCGCGAACAGGCCAATGGCCTGACCTACGCGACCCTGCAGACGATGCAGCAGGAAGGGCGCGAGGCACGAGAGGCAATGATGCCGTCCTGCCTCATGCTGCTCGACGCTTCGGGTCTCTGATTGCGGCGTTCAGCTTCGGGTCACCGCGGCACGCTTACTCCTCGGACAACTTGAGGTATTTCGGGGATTCGACCGATGCGTAGCCCAATTGTCGCCGCTGCCGCGGCGCTTGCAGCAATCTCTGTTCCTGCCGCCGCGCAGGATTACGACGCGGTTCCGCTGGACGAGCCGACGATGGACGACCGCGCGCTTAGCGGCATGGCCGGCGAACTGCGCGATCCCGTGCGCCAGCGCGAAATGGCGCTGATGCTGCAGACCATGACCGAAGTGCTGCTCGACTTGCCCATCGCGCCGCTGGCGCAGGCTGCTGCCGACATGGCGGGCGAAAGGGCCGAGGACATCGATCCCGACCTCACCCTGCGCAAGGTCGCACCCGATGCGGGCCGCGTGAGCGAGGAAGTCGCCGTCGTCGTGCCGCGGGCGATGCAGGCGATGGGCGGCCTGGCCGAGGGGCTTTCCGACATGGCGCCGGCCTTGCGCGACATGGCCGATCGCCTGCGCGACGCTCTTCCCAGAGACTAGACCGCGCCCGATCCACTGGAAATTTAATGCTTTCGCGCGCCGCTGTGGTGGACGCGCGAGTCGCACTGGTGCATGAGCGGCTGACCGATGTGGCAGCTCTACCAGTTCCCCCTGTGTCCTTTCAGTCGCAAGCTGCGCCTGCTCATGAGCGAGAAGAACGTCGCCTTTGAGCTGGTGCGCGAGAACCCGTGGGAAGGGCGCGACGAATTCTGGCAGCTGAACCCGGCGGGCCGCACGCCCGTGCTCCACGATCCGGGCCGCCGCATCGCGCTCGCCGACAGCCGCGCGATCTGCGAGCTGCTGGAAGAGACGGTCGACCGCAATCCGATGATCAACGGATCGGCGCTGCAACGCGCGGAAATCCGCCGGCTGGTCGCGCTGTTCGACGAGAATCTCTATGCCGACGTCACCGCGCCCGCGCTGCACGAGAAGATGAAGAAGCGCATTGTACTGCGCCAGTCGCCCGATGCGCAGGTGCTGCGCCAGATGGGCCGCCTGCTGCACGGCCACCTCGACTATATCGACTGGCTGGTGGACACGCGCCAGTGGCTGGCCGGGCCGACGCTGAGCCTCGCCGACCTCGCCTGCGCGGCGCAGCTTTCGGTGGTGGAATATCTCGGCGCAATGGACTGGAAGGGTCACGAACAGGCGCACGACTGGTACATGGTGATCAAGAGCCGCCCGAGCTTCCGCCCGCTGCTCGCCGAGAAGATGGAAGGGTTGCCTCCGCCGCGCGAGTATGCGGCGCTGGATTTGTGAGGTAGCTCGGTTTGAAACTTCACGGGCAGCGCTGGCGTTTTCAACTGGAGAACAGCGAGATCTTCGTTGACAATGCATTCAGCTGGTATGGCTGGGCCCAAGAGCGATTGGTGGTCAATGGGGACGTCGCTCAAGCTGCGGGCCAGTGGTTTGCCTTTCGCAGGTCATTCGATGAGGATTGGCTAACGGTAACAGGCGACGGCCTCCTCGAAGTCAGGATGCGCTCGACTCTGACCGGAGTGAACTGTGAAATAGCCATCGACGGGACTGCCGTCGAACCCGATGGGCTTTTCGAGGCGACTTGGAAAGGCAGGCGGAGCTGGCCTGAAGAAGTCCGTTGGAAGGAAGTTGCCGAGTTCAGCATCTTTCGAGATTTGAAAGCCGACTGAATCTCTACCTCTGACAAACCGGGCAAAACCACGTGCTGCGTCCGCCTTGCACAATGCGCCTGACGGTGCCGCCGTCCTCGTGGTGGCAGGCCTCGCCCTCGCGGCCGTAGACGTGGAAGCGGGTGGCGAAATAGCCGAGGTTGCCGTCGGGCTGGGCGAAATCGCGTAACGTGCTGCCGCCGTCGCGGATCGACTGTTCGAGCACTTCGCGGATCGCCGGGACGAGGCGGCGCAGCTGCGGCATGGTCACCTTGCCGCCGGCCTTTCGCGGGTTGATCCCGCTGCGCCACAGCGCCTCGCACACGTAGATATTGCCGAGGCCCGCCACGATCCGCTGGTCGAGCAGGAGCAGCTTGATCGCCTGCTTGCGCCCGCGCGTCGCCTCGCGCAGGTGTTCGGCGGTAAGAGCATCGCCCAGCGGCTCCGGCCCCAGCGCGGCGAAAGGCTTCCACGTCACCAGCTCTTGCGTTGTCATCAAATCGACCGAACCGAAGCGCCTCGGATCGTTGAGCGCAAAGCGGTTGCGCGTGGTCTCCAGAATCAGGTGATCGTGCTTGTCGTCGGCCTCGGGATCGATCCGCCAGCGCCCGCTCATGCCGAGGTGGAATACCATCGCATGGTCGCGGCTCGTGTGGATGAGCCCGTATTTCGCCCGGCGCGTCAGATGCGTGACGCTCGCCCCGGTCAGCGCCTGCACCAGACCGGCGGGGAAGGGGCGGCGCATGTCGGGGCGGTTGACCGTGACACGGGTGATCGTCTCGCCTTCGAGGAACCGCGCAAGCCCGCGCACCGTTGTTTCGACTTCGGGAAGCTCTGGCATATCCCTCCCTCTAACACCCTTTGCGCCTGCCACAATTCCCCCTAAGGCCCCTCCCTATGAACACGCCCATGAACGACACCGTTTCCTTCGGCTATGAAGACATCGACGCGACCGAGAAAACCGGCCGCGTGGGCGAGGTCTTTTCCAATGTCGCCGCCAAATACGACATCATGAACGATGCCATGTCCGGCGGCATGCACCGCCTCTGGAAGAACCGCTTCGTCGCGCGCGTGAAGCCGCAGCCGGGCGAGGAGATCCTCGACATGGCGGGCGGCACGGGCGACATCGCCTTCCGCATGGCGGCCAAGGGCGCGAGCGTGACAGTCAGCGACATCAATCAGGACATGCTCGACGTCGGCATCGAGCGGGCGATGGAGCGGGGCATCGACGGACTGGTGTGGAGCCGCCAGAACGCCGAGGAGCTTACCTTCTCGAGCCGCATTCTCGACGCCTACACCATCGTCTTCGGCATCCGGAACGTGACCTTCATCGACAAGGCCCTGCGCGAAGCGCACCGGGTGCTCAAGTTCGGCGGGCGCTTCTTCTGCATGGAGTTCAGTCAGACCGACTGGCCCGGCTTCAAGGAAGTCTACGACCTCTACTCGCACCAGCTCATGCCCAAGATCGGCAAGGCGATCGCCAATGACGAGGACAGCTATCGCTATCTCGCCGAATCGATCCGCCGGTTTCCGAAGCCGACCGAATTCGAAGCGATGATCCGCAATGCGGGGTTCGAGAATACGCGGGTGGAATCGATCCTCGGCGGCGCCGTGAACATCCATTCGGGGTGGAAGGTCTAGCGGGTGGCGAGACCGCTTACTCACATTCTCCGGCTCGGGAAGTGGGCGCGCATTCTTGCGCGGCACGGGGCCCTGCGCGGGATCCAGAACGATCCCAACACGCCGGTGCCGGTCAAGCGCCTGATCGGTATCTTCAGTATCGGCACCGTGAAGTCACGCGAGCCCGATTACGCGGGCGCTTTCCGCGACATCGGCCCCGCGGCAATCAAGCTGGGCCAGACCCTGGCGACGCGTCCGGACCTCGTAGGCGAGGATGCGGCGCGCAATCTGCTGAAGTTGCAGGACGACCTCCCGCCGGTCGGCTTCGACAAGATCAAGGCCAGTATCGAGGCAAGCTTCGAGCAGCCGCTGGAAAACCTCTACGCCGAATTCGACCCCGTGCCCGTCGGCGCCGCGTCGATCGCGCAGGTCCACCGCGCCGTGACGATCGAGGGCAGGCAGGTCGCGGTCAAGGTGCTGCGCCCCGGCGTGCGCGAACAATTCGCGCGCGATATCGACACTTACGAATGGGCCGCCGCCCATGTCGAAGCGATGGGTGGGGAGGCGGCACGCCTGCGCCCGCGGCTCGTCATCGCCAATTTCAAGCGCTGGACCAATCGCGAACTGGACCTCAGGCGCGAAGCCGCCAGCGCTTCGGAACTGGCCGAACACATGGTCGGAACCGAGGGATATGAGATCCCCGGCATCGACTGGGACCGCACCAATGGGCGGGTGATGACGATCGACTGGATCGATGGCATCAAGATCAGCGATACCGAGGCTCTGCGCGCCGCGGGTTTCGACATGAACGAGCTGGCCAGCCGCCTCGTGCTCGCCTTCCTGAAACAGGCGATCGCGGCCGGTTTCTTCCATGCCGACATGCACCAGGGAAACCTGTTCGTGAAACCGGACGGGACGATCGCCGCGATCGATTTCGGCATCATGGGCCGGATCGACCGGCAGGCGCGCATGTGGCTGGCGGAAATCCTCTACGGTTTGACCACCGGCAATTACCGCCGCGTCGCCGAGATCCACTTCGAGGCGCAATATGTGCCCAGCTATCACAATGTCGATGAATTCGCGACGGCACTGCGCGCCGTGGGCGAGCCGATGCGCGGCAAGCCGGTGAGCGAACTCAGCGTCGGCCAGATGCTCGACGGCCTGTTCGCCATCACGCGCGATTTCGATATGCAGACGCAGCCGCATCTGCTGCTGCTCCAGAAGACCATGGTGATGGTCGAGGGCATCGCCACCCAGCTCAATCCCAGCATCAACATGTGGGACACCAGCGCGCCCTATGTCCGCAGCTGGATCCGCGACGAGCTGGGGCCGGAAGCCGCAATTGCCGACCGCATCCGCACCGACACGGAGACGCTGCTGCGCATCCCGGACCTCGTCCGCCGGATCGAGGATCGCTTCCCGCCGAAGGGCGGCGCGCCGGAACCGCCTCCCTTGCCGGATGTCGAACTCGTCTGGGAACGCCGCGCGCGGCGCGAGCGCTCAAGCGGTGCGCTGGGCTATCTCGCCGTCGCGGTCGGGGGCGGCCTGCTCGGCTGGCTGGCCAGTGCGCAGGGCTGGATCGGCTGAGCGATTTCCCTCAGGCCGACCGAACCGGCCAGCCCCAGGCCCTGATGGCAAGGCTGATCACGATGATGTGCAGCGCCTCTACCGCCATCGGCACGATCCACCCGTCATAGGGCCCTTCGGCGACCAGATTGACCGCGCGGCCCACAAAGGCGATCGTGAACAGGCCGAGCGCCGGTAGCAGTACGTCGCCGCGCCTGCGCCATGCGCCCCAGCCCATCGAGAGGGCGGAGACGTAGAAGAATGCGGTCATGTCGCCCCGCAGCGTCGAGCTGCCATGAGTGCTCGCCACCGAGAGGCCGAAATCTTCCCCCGAGTTTGCCGGGTTTACGAAGAAGCCTGTGCCGATCACGAGATCGATGATGGCCAGCCCCAGGATGATCGCGCTCAAAATTACATGCATCTGCCCCTCCGTTTCCCCTTTTTTTACCATAGGCGGCTACGCGTAAACCCGCAAACTGTCCGCGCTACGCGCTGGCCATGGAGAACGGGGGGCGCTAGCAAGCGCTGGATGACACGATGGGAATGCATTCGCCAATTCGCGCCGGGACGGACGCCGGGCCTGCCACCCATGGGCATGGCGAGGTGAGCGGCCCGCACATCCTGCTGGTGATCGGCGGCGGTATCGCGGCCTACAAATCCTGCGAACTGGTCCGCATGATCCGCAAGGCGGGCGGGCGCGTGACCTGCGTCCTGACCGAAGGCGGTCAGCAATTCGTCACCCCGATGGCGCTCGCCGCGCTCAGCGAGAACAAGGTCTATACTTCGCTGTTCGATCTCAAGGACGAGGTCGAAATGGGCCATATCCAGCTGAGCCGCGAGGCGGACCTCGTTGTAGTGTGCCCGGCAACTGCGGACCTGCTGGCCAAGATGGCGGCAGGGATCGCCGACGATCTGGCGACTACGCTGATCCTCGCGACGGACAAGCCGGTGCTGACCGTGCCGGCGATGAACGTGAAAATGTGGGAGCATTCGGCGACCCAGCGCAATGCCGACTGGCTGCGGCAGGCCGGCGTCGGCGTGATGGATCCCGACGAAGGGCCGATGGCTTGCGGCGAATTCGGCCCCGGTCGCCTGCCCGAACCTGCAGCGATCCTGGCGCGGATCGCCGAGGAGCTCGAGCTCGACATCGATGTGCCCGAACTCTCTGCTCCCGCCCCGGCGCAGCTGGCAGCGCCGCAGCCAGATGCGGGCGAGGATGATGTCGAGGAGATCGAGGCAGCGGCAGATCACGTCGAGGCGCTCGAGCCCGAGGACGAGGAAGAGATAGAAAAGTCCGGCGGCGGCCTTGGCGGGTTGCTGTCGATGATCATTCCGCGCAGCACGCGCCAGCGCACGCATGAGGACATCGAAGCGGAACTCGATGCGCTTGGCGTGGACGAGCTGCCCGAAGATTTCGCCGACGAGGCCCAGGAGCCCGATCTCGACGATGCCGAGCCGCAGATCGACCCGGCCGATGCCGGGCCATTGCTGGCGACCAAGGGCAAGGCCGCATCCGCCCCGCCGACCGATCCCGAGGCGATCAACCACGAGGTTTCGCGCAAGGGCGCCACGGCGCGGCCGCAACCGCTCGACGGCGATCGCCAGTCGATTTCGGTCAGCTTCGAGGATTCGCCCCTGGCCGGGCAGATGGAATTCGATCCCAATCCCGAGCATCGCCCGCTTTACGGCCGGCATGTGCTGGTGACCGCCGGCCCGACGCGCGAGCCGATCGATCCGGTGCGCTACATCGCGAACCGGTCCAGCGGCAAGCAGGGCTTTGCCATCGCGGCCATGGCTGCGGCCGCGGGTGCGCGCGTCACGCTGATTGCCGGACCGGTCCACCTGCCGACGCCGGTGGGCGTCGACCGGATCGACGTCGAAACTGCCGAGGACATGGCGGAAGAGGTGAAGAATGCCCTGCCGGCCGATGCCGCCTTCATGGTGGCGGCCGTCGCCGACTGGAAGAGCCGCACGGTCGCCGGCGAGAAGATGAAGAAGCGCGGCAGCGCCCCGCCGGCACTGATCCTCGCCGAGAACCCCGATATTCTTGCCAGCGTTGCCGCCGGTCGCAAGCGCCCGCCGCTGCTGGTGGGCTTCGCCGCCGAGACCGAGAACGTGGTCGAAAACGCCAAGTCCAAGCGGAAGCGCAAGGGCGCCGACTGGATCATCGCCAACAATGTCAGCTTCTCCGAAGGCGAGAGCGTGATGGGCGGCGACATGAACCAGGTCCACGTCGTCACCTCCAGCGGTGTGGAAAGCCTGCCCGAAATGCCCAAGGAAGAGGTTGCGCGCGAGCTTGTCCGCATGGCAGCAGAAGCCCTCAATGGCGAGGGTGACGAGGACAATGACTGATCGCATCGGGGTACGGATCAAGCGCCTGCCCCACGGAGACGGCCTCGATCTGCCCGCCTATGCCACCGATGGTGCGGCGGGGATGGATGTGGTCGCCGCTGAAAACGTCACGCTCGAACCGGGCACCCGCCACGCGGTTGCGACCGGGCTCGCGATGGCAATCCCCGGCGGGTACGAAATTCAGGTCCGCCCGCGTTCGGGGCTCGCGCTCAAGCATGGCATCAGCGTGCCGAACACGCCCGGCACGATCGACAGCGATTATCGCGGCGAACTGAAGATCGTCCTCATCAACCACGGCAGCGAGGCATTCGCCATCGCGCGCGGTGACCGCATCGCGCAGCTAGTGCTTGCGCCGGTCACGCAGGCAGAATGGGAGGAAGTCGAGGAGCTGGACGCCACGACGCGCGGCAGCGGTGGCTTCGGATCGACCGGGGGGCACGCCCGGCTCGACTAGCCGCGACCTAGTCGAACAGGCCCACGGCCAGCTCGGCCCAGACCAGCAGGAACGCGGCAAGGATCGCGCCCGTCACGAGCAGGCGGACGCGCATTGCATTCGACAGCCGCACGGCGGCCTCGATGCCGAAGCCGACGGCGCCGAGCAGGATGCCCATGACGAGGAAATCGCCCGGTCCCCAGGCGACCTCTTGCGAGAATTGCATGGCGATCGCCGGGATCAGTAGCGCGGCGATGAGGGTGCCCCATCCGAGCCAACGCCAGTGGGTCCCGCTGTTACGTGCGATATCGGTCATCGGCGCTCTCCGCTTGCGTGCGATACGAGCGTAACCCATTCGGGCCCATACGGAAAGGGCGGCCCGTCGGGACCGCCCTTCCTCGGTGAAACCCCGCAATGGGGATTGCGTCAGTCGATCCGGCGGACGACCTTTTCTTCGGGCTTGATCGAAATGCGGAGCGTCTCGCCCGAATTGCCCGGGAAGTCGGTAAACATCGCCTCGACCAGGTTCGGCACGAGATATTGCAGCCGGTTGGAGGTCGACATGGCTTGTGCCTTGCCCTCGAACAGGCGTTCGCCGGTCGCGGCGCGGTCGATCTTCATGTCGATGCCGCTGGTATAGACCGTGTAGCTGCGCACATCGGGGCCGCCGAACCACGGATCGTAGAAGCCGTAGCCCCAGCGCGAGCCGAAATAACGCGGGCGGTAGAAGCCGGCGCGGCCGCGATAACGCGGCGAATAGAACGGCCGGTGGAAGCTGTACCACGGATCGTAGAATGGATCGGAGAACCCGACCGTGCGGACACGCTCGCGCCCGTTATCGACGCCGTAATCGAAGCGAACCAGCAGAGTGGCTGCTTCTGCGGAGGGCGCTTCGGCATAGCCAAGGCGCTGCATCTGCGCTTCGACGAAATCGGCATATTGCGCGAATTCGAGGCCGCCGGCCAGCGCCGGATCGTCGGCCACGACATAAAAGCTCTCGCCCTGCGGCGCGGGCAGCTGCGTCTGGAAGCGCGAAACATCCGCCTTGAACGGTGTGGCGCAAGCCGCGAGGCTTACGAGGAGAATCGGTACGGAGGCGAGCTTGAGAGTGCGCCCCAAACCTGTCTTTCGGTCAGTCATGCTCAGTCCCTTTCGAGCGAATGCGCATCATATACGATAATGCAGTCAAGCGCAGCCCGCCGCTTCCCCAAGGCGTTCTGTCAGCGAATGTGCCGATTTGTAGACCAACGACAATGAACCCGGTTTGAATGCCGGACCTCACAATTGTTGCAATATGCGAAGGGCTTAGCGCACGAGGCCAAGCGCGCGATAGGCTCCGCTCAGCGTCGCGCTCCCGGCTTCGCGGGCCTGGGAGGCCCCGCGGGCGAGGATAGCGTCGAGTGCCTCCTGGTCGTCCTTCAACTCGCGGAAACGCGCATTGATCGGGGCCAGTGTATCGACCAGCAACTCGCCAAGTGCCGGCTTGAACGCGCCGAACCCCTGTCCGCCGAATTGGCCCAGCACGTCTGCGACGCTCCTGCCGGCCAGCGCGCCATAGATGCCGACCAAATTCTGCGCCTCGGCCCGGCCCTCCAGTTCCTTCTCGGTGTCGGGCAGGGGCTCGGGGTCGGTCTTGGCCTTCTTGATCTTCTTCATGATCGTGTCGGCATCGTCGGTCAGGTTAATGCGGCTCATGTCCGATGGATCGGACTTGCTCATCTTCGCCGTCCCGTCACGCAGGCTCATGATCCGCGCCGCTGTGGGCGGGATATAGGGTTCGGGCAGGGTGAAGAGCGGGGCGTCTTCGGCGCAGAAATCGTTGTTGAACTTCTGCGCGATGTCGCGCGCCAGCTCGAGATGCTGCTTCTGGTCCTCGCCCACCGGGACACGCGTTGCCTGGTAGAGCAGCACGTCGGCGGCCTGCAGTACCGGATAGGCGAACAGCGCGACCGATTGGCCCTCGCGGTTTTTGCCGGCCTTGTCCTTCCACTGCGTCATCCGATTGAGCCAACCCATGCGCGCGGTGCCGGTCAGAAGCCATTGCAGTTCGGCATGGGCCGGAACCTGCGCCTGGTTGAACAATACGGTTTTCGCAGGATCGACCCCGCAGGCGACCAGTGTCGCCACCATTTCGCGCGTGTTCTGCGTCAGTTCGGCCGGATCATGCGGCTGCGAGATGGCATGCAGGTCGGCCAGGAAGATGAAGCATTCCCCGCCTGCGGCATGCGCTTCGTCCTGCAGCTTCACGTAATTGACGATAGCGCCAAGGTAATTGCCGAGATGCGGCTTTCCGGTGGGCTGGATGCCGGACACTACACGCATGAATTCAGGGTTCTCTCTTCTTGGTCAAAGCGGCAATGCGCTGTCTGTCGATGGCGCCGATCGCAAAGGCCACGCCGAAATAAACCACGGCCGAACAGGCGACGAGCACCAGCAAGGCGCCGATCCGCTCGAACAGGCCGGCAGAATACCAGCCGGTTAGCAAATCGCGCGCGAACCACAAGGCCGCGCCCATGGCGGCGGCTGCGACAAGCTGGCGCGCAATGCGGCCGACCAGCTTCAGCGGGATGGTGTAATAGTCGCGCCTGACCAGCACGATGTAGAGATAGGCGACATTGATCCACGCCCCGACGACGCTGGCGAATGCCACGCCGACGACGCCGTAATCGGCAATCAGCACGATGTTCATGGCGACGAACACGGCCAGCGAGATGAAGGCTGCGTACACGGGCGTTCGTGTATCCGACCGGGCATAGAAATTCGGCACCAGCACCTTGACCAGCACATAGGCGGGAAGGCCCAGCACGAGGGCGGCGAGCACCTGTCCGGTCAGTTCCGCCTGGTCCAGGCTGAATCGGCCGCCCTGGAAGATCATCGTCACGAAGGGCACGGCACAGATCGCCAGCGCCACCGCCGCCGGAATGGTCAGCAGCATCGACAGCTCGATGGCGTCCGACTGGACCCGATCGGTCCCTTCTTTGTTCTTCGCGCCGACGAATTTCGACAGGGTCGGCAGGATGGCGGTGGACAGCGCAATACCGATGATGCCCAGCGGCAGCTGGTTCAGCCGGTCGGCATAATTCATGTAGCTGATCGAACCGCTGTCGAGCTGGTTGAGAAAGTAGAGCTGCACGAGAGTGTTGATCTGGTATGCCCCGCCGCCGATCGCCGCGGGCAGGGCGATGATCGACAACCGCTTCACCTCCGGGGTGATGCGCGGCCACAGCAGTTTTGGGCGAAACCCCTCCACCCGGGTCCAGTAATAGAGCCAGGCCAGCTGGATCGCACCGCCGATCGTGACCGCCCAGGCCTGGCTGTAGCCGACCTGCCGCACGCTCCAGCCCCATGCGCTCATCGCATATTCGCCGAACAGCAGCGCCGCGATCAGCACCAGGTTGAGGATGATCGGGAAGCTGGCCCCCGGCGCGAAGCGGCTGACCGAATTCAGCATGCCGGTGAACAGCGTCACCAGGCTGACCAGCAGGATATAGGGGAACATGATCCGCGCGAAATCGACTTCCATCGCGAAGTTGGCGGGCGTCGAATCCCCGTCGCCCAGTGCCATGATCACGAGCGGCATGGCCAGCATCATGACGGCGCACAGGGCGATCAGCACCGGCAGGAACACGCTCAGCACGTCGTCGGAGAAACTGCGGGCGTCCTCCAAGCCTCCCTCTCCATGCAATCGCTTGGAGAACATCGGTACGAAAGCTGCCGAAAACGCGCCTTCCGCGAACAGGCGGCGGAAGACGTTGGGGATGATGAAGGCCTGGAACCACGCATCGGTGACGGCATTTGCGCCGAGGACGCGCGCGAAGATCATCTCGCGCGCCATGCCTGCGACGCGGCTGACCAGGGTCAGCCCGCCGATCGTCCCGACATTCTTGAGCAGGCTCATGTCAGAGCCCCCCGGTCAGACCGCAGGGCCTCAGGCTTCGCCGGTCGGGGCCGGTGCACCTTCGCCCTGCTGCTGCGCCCGCTGTGCCAGCTGCTGCTGGTAGATGCCGCCGAAATCGATCGGATCGAGCACCAGCGGCGGGAAGCCGGCATCGCGCACGGCATCGGCGATGACGCGACGGGCGAAGGGGAACAGCAGGCGCGGCGCCTCTGCGAACATGAAGGCATGGGCATGCTCGTCGGGAAGGTTGCGAATGCCCACGAGGCCGCAATATTCGAGGTCGACGAGATAGAGATTGCCCTTGCTCGCCTTGGCAGTCGCTGTGACCTTCAGCGTAACTTCGTGCACTTCGTCGCCCGCGGGTTCGGCACCGATGTTGAACTGCACGTCGAGCTGCGGCTGCTCGTTCCACTGGAAACAGTCGGGCGCGTTGGGGTTCTCGACCGAAAGGTCCTTCACATATTGCGAAATCAGCCCGACGGCGGGCTGGTTGTCTGCTCCGTTCGCGCCGGCGGCGGGATCTGGATTGAGGTCGGTGAGAACGTCGCCTTCGTTGGCCATAATCAGGGTCTTTCGCTTCGATTCGATGGTTCAGGCAGGCTGCCTTCGCACCCCGCGTGGATTACGCCGCGCGCCTAGCAGGTGGCGCGGGGCTGGGCAATGCGCACGTCGAGCGCGCTTCCGTGCGCGAACAATCCCGTCCGGACTGGCGGCGGAACATTGTCGGTTTGAAATTCTTACCTATCTAGGGCAGGAACGCGATATACGCGTTTCCGACATTTCCAGGGTCAAGCGGACAAGCATATTGTGATAACCGAAATCGTCATTCTCGCCATGATCGCGGCCTTTCTGGGATTGCGGCTCTATTCCGTGCTCGGCCGCCGGTCGGAGCATGAAGAGGAAGTCATCCCGCACAGGTTCGATCGCACCGACGCGCAGAACGATGCGCGCGAGGTGGAGGCGCCGCGCCCGATGGCCCAGCCGGTCACGCTGCGCCCGAGCGACAATCGCGTGCCTGCGAACGAGGCTGGCGTGCGCGCCATCGCCACGGCCGACTCGAATTTCGACCTCCTGAATTTCCTCGAAGGGGCCAAGGGTGCCTATGGCATGATCCTCGAAGCCTTCTGGAAGGGCGACAAGGATACTTTGCGCGAACTGACCGACGATGACGTCTATGAAAGCTTCGCCGGCGCGATCGACGCGCGCGAGGAAGCTGGCGAGACGCTCGACAATCGCCTCATCCGCATCGAGGATGCCACCGTTCGTAGCGCCGAGCTCGACGGGCGGGTCGCGCGCATCGCGGTGCTGTTCGTGGCCGACATTGCGGCGGTTACCCGCGACAAGGACGGCAATGTCATCGCCGGTTCGCTAGACGATGCGATCGAAAGCCGCGATATCTGGACCTTCTCGCGGAATGTGGATGCCCGCGATCCCAACTGGATACTCGACGAAACCGATCAGGCCTGAACAGGCAATAGTGCGGGGAGGGGTGATGCGCGGCTGGATCTTGCTCGCGGCGACGGCCTTGCTGGGCGCATGCGTCAATGTCGTGCCATCTTCATCTCCCGATGTCAGGCCTGCCCCGGTCCCGCCCAGCGGCGTGACCAGCGCGGCGCTTGCCGACGTGCAGCGGGGCCCGGATCTGGCCGGGCTCGGTTTCGGCGATAGCGATGCGGGCGGCGCGCTCGCCTCGTTCCGCGAATCCTGCCCCAAGCTGCTGGCACGGACCGACCAGAGCGGCCTGACGCAGCGCGAAGACTGGCGACCTGCATGCGAAGCAGCGGCCAATTGGCCGATCGGCGATGCGAAGCGGTTCTTCACCAGCTATTTCGAGCCCGCCCGTATCGGCGACGGTGCGGCCTTCGCGACCGGTTACTTCGAACCGGAGATTCGCGGCAGCCGGACCCGCGCGCCGGGATACGACGTGCCGGTCTACAAGATGCCGCCGGAGCTGGAGCGCGCCTGGCCAGATGACATGCCGGAGAGCGAGCGGACCGGCCGCCCGCCACTCGGCCGCTACGACGCCAGCGGCAAGTTCGTGCCCTTCTACGAACGCTCGGAAATCGTGGCGGGTGCTCTCGCCAATCGCGGGCTGGAAATCGCCTGGGCCGCCGATCCGGTCGAATTCTTCTTCCTGCAAATCCAAGGCTCCGGCCTGCTGCGCCTGCCCAACGGATCGCTGATGCGGATCGGCTATGCCGGCCAGAACGGTCGCGAATATGTCGGCATCGGCGGCGTCATGCGCGAGCGCGGCCTGCTAGGCGAAGGCCCCGGCAAATACGCCGGTTCGATGCAGGGCATCATGCAATACATCCGCGAGAACCCCGCAGAGGGCGAAGCGCTGATGAATCTCAACAAGAGCTGGATCTTCTTCCGCGAGCTGGACACCGACGGGCCCCTCGGCGCGCTAGAAGTGCCGGTGCGCGGTCAATCCTCGGTCGCGGTGGATCCGAACTTCGTGCCATTGGGCGCGCCGGTCTTCCTCGATCTCGATCGGAACGAGGCCGACGGCCTGTGGATCGCGCAGGATACCGGCGGTGCGATCAAGGGCGCCAACCGCTTCGACACCTTCTGGGGCAATGGCCCGGACGCTCGCCGCATTGCTGGCGGTATGAGCGGGCGCGGCAATGCGCTCGTCCTGCTGCCACGCGGCACGGTCGCCCGCCTGCAAGGTCGGTGAGCGCGCCGCGCGGCCTGAGCGAGGAAGAAAGCGCAGCGTGGGAGGCTCTGGCAGCCACGGTCACGCCGCTGCATCCGGCCATCGCGAGGTCCAAGCCTGAACCGGCGAAGCCTCCACCGCCGAAACAGCCGAAACTTCGCAAAAAGCAGCCTGCGCGCCCTGTAACAGTGCCACCGAGCGTTCAGCCGAAGCCCGCACCGCCGGGCAATCTCGATTCGCACTGGGACCGGCGCCTCAAGTCCGGGGCGATCCAGCCCGATCTGACGCTGGACCTGCATGGCCACAATCTCGATGCGGCCTACGACCGGCTGATGGGCGGCGTGGCACAGGCGCGCGCACTGGGTATGCGCACCATCCTGCTCGTCACGGGAAAGTCCCGCCCGGTCGCGGCAGCGGATCGCGGTGCTTCTCGCGGCGTCATTCGCGCCAAGGTGCTCGACTGGCTGGCCGCATCCAGCCACCACACCGCCATCGCTGCCGTCCGCCGCGCACACCAACGCCACGGCGGCGACGGGGCGCTCTACATCGTTCTCAAACGCGAGCGTTGATCGCTCGTTTGACGCCCAGCAACAGGGCACCGACCAGTGCGAAAAGCATGGCGAGCCCACCAATATTGATCGCCAGCTGGGCCCACCCGAGTTGTCCCGCATCGAGGAAGAAATAGGCGTAGAAGCCGCTTGCCGCGCCATAGGCGAGGGCGAACACGGCATAGGCGACCGGTGCGATCATCACCACGCCAACAGAGTGCATGGCCTTGGCGCTGCGCTGGCCGAATGCGAGCCACCACACGATCGTCACTAGCGGGACCAGCGTGTGGTGGAACTGGTTGGTGATCCGGTCCAGTCCCTCCGGATGGTGCATCCCCGCCAGCAGCAGCCAGTAGACCAGCCCGACGATTGCCAGCGCCGTAGCCAGCGCATGGACGATTTCCGGCGCTACGCGTCGCCCGAGCGCGATCCACGCCATGACCAGCCCGGCCGCCAGATTACCCCAGATGGTGAAGAAGCGCAGCAGCAGTCCGGCGCTTACCACCGGCGATCCGTCGCGCTCGAGATTGAGCGTGGTCTGCAGCGCCAGCGCACCGAGCGCAGCGACCGCGATGATCGTGGCGGCCGGACGTGCAAGGGGCGATGACAGTTGGTCCATCGCCGCCCCATAACTTGCCGTAAAGCTCTGTCCAGCTATTCGGCCGTTTCGGCCTGCGGCTCGCGCGCTTTCTCTGATACGGCCATCGGACCGACAGTCGCCTCGTCGGTAGTCGATTTGGCAGAGCCGAGGCCGGGGGCGGTGGATTTGCCGCCGATCATGTCGCGAACCTTGTCCTCGATCCGCTGGCCGATCGTCTCGTCGACGTTCTTCCAATATTCGAACGCTCGCTGCAGCACCTTCTCGCTCACACCGTCGGCGAGGTGTCCGGAGACGTTGGAGACGAAGCGATCGCGCTGCGCATCGTCCATCACATCGTTGACGAGCGCGCGCGCCTGGCTCCAGTCGTCGTCATCCTCGCGCAGGGTGTAGGCCTGCCGCACCATGTCGCCATCGGCCATCCACGTCGCTTCTCCGCCGACTTCGGGTTGCGCCGTCGGCCCGCCATAGGAATTGGGCGCATAGACCGGGTCGACCGCATTCTGCGTCCGCATAGCACCGGCACGCGAATAGGAATTGACCTGGTCGGCATTCTTCGGCGCGTTGACCGGGATCTGCTTGTAATTGACGCCAAGACGATGGCGGTGTGCATCGGCATAGGAGAAGCCGCGGGCGAGCAGCATCTTGTCGGGGCTGAGGCCGATGCCCGGGACCATGTTGTTCGGCTCGAAAGCGAGCTGTTCGATCTGCGTGTCCCAGTCGACCGGGTTTTCGTTCAGCACTAGCTTGCCGACCTCGATCAGCGGGTAATCGCTGTGCGGCCAGGTCTTGGTGAGGTCGAAAGGGTTGATGCGATAAGTTTTCGCATCCTCATAGGGCATGATCTGCCATTTCAGCGTCCAGCTGGGGTAGTTGCCCTCGTGGATCGCATTGAACAGGTCGCGGCGGTGATAGTCGCTGTCTTCGCCTGCTTTCTTGACCGCTTCGTCCTGCGTCAGATGGGCGTTGCCGCTCATTTCGCCGACATCGGTCATGAAGTGGAACTTGACCCAGAACTTCTCGCCGACTTCGTTGATCAGCATATAGGTGTGGCTGCCGTAGCCGTTCATCTCGCGCCAGTTCTTCGGCACGCCGCGATCGCCCATCAGGTACGTGACCTGGTGCGCGCTTTCGGGGCTCAGCGTCCAGAAATCCCACATCATGTCGTGATCGCGCAGGCCGTTGTCGGCACGGCGCTTCTGGCTGCGGATGAAGTGCTGGAATTTCAGCGGATCGCGGATGAAGAAGATCGGCGTATTGTTGCCGACCATGTCGAAATTGCCGTCCTCGGTATAGAACTTGACCGAAAAGCCGCGCGGGTCGCGCCAGGTGTCGGGGCTGCCGCGTTCGCCGGCTACAGTGCTGAAGCGCATGGCGGTATCGGTCTTCACGCCTTTCTGGAACAGCTTTGCCTTCGTGTATTGCGAGACATCGTGCGTGGTCTCGAAATAGCCGAACGCCCCGGAGCCCTTGGCGTGCGGCTGCCGCTCCGGAATGCGCTCCCGATTGAAGTTCGCCATCTGCTCGATGAGGTAGTGATCGTTGAGCACGATCGGCCCGTCACGGCCCACGGTCAGCGAATGCTCGTCGCTCTGGACGCGGATCCCGGCGTCGGTGGTTGTGGGGGGTGTCCTGTCGTGAGCCATAGCGTGCGCCTTTTTCAGGGGGATGTTGGTGCTGACGATACGGGTCAGGCGAGGTGGCGTTCCCCCACTTTCGCAGCAAAAAGCCCCCGATCGCGAGATCGAGGGCTTCTTGCAGTCCCGAAGGGTTGTCGCGCCCTTACGTGTGGTATTTCGCATAGGTGAGGTCGAAGCGGTCGGCGTCCATCACCTTCGTCCAAGCCTTGACGAAGTCCTTCACGAACTTCTCCTCATTGCCGTTTTCAGCGTAGACTTCGGCCACGGCGCGGAGCCGCGAGTTGGAGCCGAAGACGAGATCGGTACGGGTGGCCCGCCACTTCTCCTCGCCCTTCAGGCGGCACTTGCCAACGAATTCCTCATCGCCGCTCTCGTCCACAACTTCCCAAACCGTGCCCATGTGGAGCAGATTCACGAAGAAGCTGTTGTCGAGCTTGCCGGGGGTTTCCGTCAGCACGCCGATCCTGTCGCCATGCTGGGCGTGGTGGCTGACCGCCCCCATCGCGCGCATCCCGCCGACCAGCACGGTCATTTCCGGGATCGACAGACCGAGCAGGTGCGCCCGGTCGATCAGCATGTCCTCGGTCTTCACCGAAGCCTTGGTCTTGAGGTAGTTGCGGAATCCATCGGCAAAGGGCTCCAGCGGCTCCCAGCTTTCGGCATCGAAATGCTCGGGCTTCGCATCGCCGCGACCGGTCGTGACGGGCACGGAGATATCGAAGCCGGCATCCTTCGCCGCCTTCTCGACCGCCGCCGAACCGGCGATGACGATCGCGTCGGCCATCGAAATGCCGCCGCGAAGCTCGTCGAGCTTGTTCAGGACCTTACCGAGCTCCTCGGGATCGTTGACCGCCCAGTTGCGGATTTCATCGAAGCGGATGTGCGCGCCATTGGCGCCGCCGCGATGGTCGGAATTGCGATAGGTCGAGGCCGAGGCCCAAGCCGCCTTGACCAGCTCGGCCACCGATAGCCCGCTTTCGAGCACCTTCGACTTGAAGGCCGTGACATCGCCGTCCGATACCTGCGTACCGGCGGGCACGGGGTCCTGCCAGATCAGGTCTTCTTCGGGCACTTCGGGGCCGAGGTAACGGACCTTGGGGCCCATGTCGCGGTGGCACAGCTTGAACCAGGCACGGGCGAAGGCATCGTCGAGCGCCGCCTGATCGTCGCGGAAACGCTCGGAAATCTTGCGATATTCCGGATCGCGCTTCAGCGCCATGTCGGCGGTGGTCATGATGGTCGGGACCTTCTTGCTGGGGTCCCGCGCGTCGGGTGCCATGTCGGCCTCTTCCGGGTCGATCGGCGTCCACTGATATGCACCCGCCGGGCTTTTGGTGAGCTCGTAGTCATATTTGAACAGCAAGCGGAAATAGTCGTTGCCCCACTGGGTCGGGTTGGGCGTCCATGGCCCTTCGATTCCCGATGTCGTGATGTGACCCTCGGCGATCTCTTCCGGATCGGTCAGCCAGCCAAAGCCCATGCGGTGCAGGTTTTCGCCCTCGGGCGCGCTGCTGAAAGTGTCCGACGGCGCGGCGCCATGGCACTTGCCGAATGCGTGGCCGCCCGCGGTGAGAGCGACGGTCTCTTCGTCGTTCATCGCCATGCGGGCGAAGGTCTCGCGCATGTCGCGGGCCATGCCCTCGGCATCATGCGGATCGCCGCCCGGGCCTTCGGGATTGACGTAGATGAGGCCCATCTGGATCGCTGCGAGCGGGTTCTCGAGCGCCATGCCTTCCTGCGGCTGGATCCGGGTTTCAGCGCCGGTGTCCACCCACTTTTCTTCCGTGCCCCAATAGACGGTTTCCGGATCGAACACGTCCTTGCGGCCGCCGCCGAAGCCGAACACGGGGCCGCCCATGCTCTCGATCGCGACATTGCCGGTCAGGATGAACAGGTCGGCCCAGCTGATGTGCTTTCCGTATTTCTGCTTGATCGGCCACAGCAGGCGGCGGGCCTTGTCGAGGTTGCCGTTGTCCGGCCAGCTATTGAGCGGGGCGAAGCGCTGCTGGCCGCTGCCGCCTCCACCGCGGCCGTCGCCGGTGCGATAGGTGCCCGCTGCGTGCCATGCCATGCGGATGAAGAACGGGCCGTAATGGCCGTAATCCGCCGGCCACCATTCCTGGCTGTCGGTCATCAGGGCGGTCAGATCGTCCTTGAGCGCCTTGTAATCGAGCGCGTTGAAAGCTTCGCAATAATCGAAATCCTCGCCCATCGGGTCGGCAGCGCGACCGCCTTCGGTCAGGATTTCCAGGTCGAGCTGGTCGGGCCACCAGTCGCGGTTGCGGCGGCCGAACAACGCCCGGGTGCCGGCATCGCCATGGAAAGGGCAACCGCTCATTTCACCTGTTTTTGCGTCCATGAAATCTCTCTCCTCTCGTGAGACTCGGGGGTAAGTCCCGGTAACCCGATCAGATTGCAATCCCGACGCTCATTCGTCCAATCGATTAAACGGTTATAATTGATTGGTTAATGCGATTTATCGGCGAGCCGTGCACCACATGCGAAAAGCGCCGCCGACCCCAAGGGCCGACGGCGCGTTTGCCGAAGCTTCGCAATGGCGTCAGGCAGCCTGCGCGAGGTCGTCCGCCGGCTCGGTGCGAATGAGGTAGTCGAAGGCCGACAATCCGGCTTTCGAGCCATCTCCCATGGCCACCACGATCTGCTTGTAGGGCACATCGGTGACGTCGCCTGCACCAAAGATACCGGGCAGGTTGGTGCGGCCCTCCTCATCGGTCGCGATTTCCCCGAACTCGGTCAGCTCGAGACCCGAGTCCCGTAGCCATTCGGTATTGGGGACGAGGCCAATCTGGACGAAAACGCCTTCCAGCGGGATCCGCCGTTCGTCGCCCGATGCGCGGTCCTTGAGAACAAGGCCATTTACCTTGCCATTCTCGCCCGTGATTTCGGTCGTCTGCCCATTGGTCACGATCTCGACGTTGCCAAGACTGCGGAGCTTGGCCTGCAACACCTCGTCGGCGCGCAGCTTGTCGTCATATTCGATCAGCGTCACGTGACCGACGATCTTGGCGAGGTCGATGGCCGCCTCGACGCCGGAATTGCCGCCACCGATCACCGCGATGCGCTTGCCCTTGAACAGCGGGCCATCGCAATGCGGGCAATACGCCACGCCCTTGTTGCGGTACTCGGCCTCGCCCGGCACGCCCAGATTGCGCCAGCGTGCGCCCGTCGCAAGGATAAGGCTGCGGGCCTTGAGGCTTGCGCCATTGCCGAGTTCGACGGTGTGCAGACCGCCTTTGTCCTGTGCCGGGACCAGCCTGACTGCCCTCGCGAGGTTCATCAGGTCGATATCGTATTCCCCGACGTGACGCTCCAGCTCGCCCGCCAGCTTCGGCCCTTCGGTGTAAGCAGTGCCGGGCAGGTTCTCGATGCCGAGCGTATCGTGCAGCTGTCCGCCGAAGCGCTCCGCCGCGATGCCGGTGCGAAAACCCTTGCGCGCAGTGTATATCGCGGTTGCAGCGCCAGCCGGGCCGCCGCCGACGACGAGCACCTCGAACGGTTCTTTCGCATCCAGCTTCTCGGCCGCCTTGGCGTCGGCCCCGGTGTCGATCCGTGCGAGGATCTCCGCCAGTTCCATCTTGCCGTTGTAAAAGGGCTCGCCGTTCAGGAATGTCGCGGGCACGGCCATCACGTCGCGCGCGTCGATTTCGTCCTGATAGGTGCCCCCCTCGATCAGCGTGACGGTTATGCGCGGATTTTCGAGCGCCATCAGCGTCAGCGCCTGCACCACGTCGGGGCAATTGTGGCAGCTGAGCGAGAAATACATCTCGAACTGAAAATCGCCTTCAAGGCCCCGCACCTGTTCGATCAGGTCGGCATCGACCTTGGGCGGATGACCGCCGGCCCAAAGCAGCGCGAGCACCAGCGAAGTAAATTCGTGCCCCATCGGCAGGCCCGCGAAACGCACCCATTTCTCGGCATCGCTGGCGCGACGGATCACGAAGCTGGGGGCTCGGTCGTCCGTGCCGTCGAAGCTTGCCGAAACGTCATCGTGCAGGGCGGCGATCTCTTCCAGAAGGTCACGCGTCTGGCGCGATTTTTCGTCATCGCCGAGCGTTGCGACCAGTTCCACCGGCTCGCGCAGATTGGCGAGATAGGTCTTGAGTTGCTGCTTCATCGCATCGTCGAGCATGGCGGTCTCCGCTGAAAGGGGGGGAAGGCAAAAGGCCCGGGGCTTGGGGGAGGGGGGAGGGGCCCCGGGCCTTCCAGCGACCCGAGTTCTGGCTCGGGCTCTTGTCGCGCTCGCCTAGGAGGTACGAGGCGCGTATCGATCGTCAGGCTTAGATCTTGCCGACAAGGTCGAGCGAGGGGGCCAGCGTGTCGCTGCCTTCTTCCCACGCTGCCGGGCAGACCTGGCCGGGGTTCGCGCGAACATACTGCGCGGCCTTGATCTTGCGGGCGAGTTCATTGGCATTGCGGCCGACGCCTTCGCAGGTCTGTTCCATGATCTGGATCACGCCGTCGGGATCGACCACGAACGTCGCACGGTCGGCGAGGCCGACGCCTTCGCGCAGCACATCGAAATTGCGGGCGAGAACGTGGTTCTGGTCACCCAGGAACGGGAAGTTCAGCTTGCCGATCTTGTCGGAAGTGTCGTGCCACGCCTTGTGGCTGAAATGCGTGTCGGTCGACACGGCATAGACTTCGACGTCCATCTTCTGGAGCATGTTGTACTGCTCGCCAAGATCTTCCAGCTCAGTCGGGCAGACAAAGGTGAAGTCGGCCGGATAGAAGAAGAATACGGCCCACTTGCCCTTCACGTCCTCGTCGCTGACTTCGAAAAAGTCCTTGCCGGCCTGAAATGCGGTGGCGTTGAACGGTTTGATCTGGCTTCCGATGATACCCATGGGTTGTCTCCGTTGTTCGGGTTGAAACTCGTGGGTGCCAGATAGGGTGTGTTGCGATGCACAAAAGCGATATGATGCGATTGCGAGCATCGGAATAATCGATCAAAACAATGGAACTTTTACAAAGTGCAACCGAGGCTGCGTTTCGTTGCACAGAGTGCAACTGATGGGTCTTCCCCAAACTTTCCGCGAGAAACCCTTAGCCCTGCCCGGAATGTCCTGATAATGCGAATTCATCGCAATAAGAAGGATTCGATATGCGTAAACTTGCGTTCGCCGCCGCCCTTACAGGCAGCATCTTTGCCCTTTCCGCCTGCTCGGGCGAAACCGAAGAGGTGGTGACCACCGACGACACCGCGACCGGTGCCGAAGCCGAGACGGTCGAGGCGACCGAAACCGCAGGCGTCATCGATGCAGGTACGGCAACTGCCGAACAGCTGGCCGGGATCGACGGCATCTCGCAGGAGCTTGCGGCAGCGATCGTCGCGGGCCAGCCCTATGCCGATGTCACGGCCTTCAATGCCGTGCTCATGGAAACCCTGTCGGAAGACGAGGCCGCCGCCGTGCGCGAGCGGGTGTTCGTCCCGGTCAATCTGAACGAGGCGACCGAGGAGCAGATTCGTCTTATCCCGGGCATGACCGACAAGATGGTCCACGAATTCGAGGAATACCGTCCCTACGAGGATATGGCGGAATTCGACCGCGAGATCGGCAAGTATGTCGACGAGACGGAAGTCGCCCGGTTCCGCAACTACGTCACTCTCTGACGCATTTGCAGCACGATCCTGACGCCTTCGATCACCACGAGGATGCCCACATGTATCCATGCCGTGGTCGGATCGAAGGCGGACAGGACCCAGTGCAGGAAGACCAGCACCGCCGCTGGATACACCAGGCGGTGCAGCCTCTTCCATGACCGCTTGAGTGCCCTCGTCGCGATATCGTTCGATGTCGCTGCGAGCGGCACAAACAGCGCGAAGGCCAGCCAGCCGGTGAGCAGATAAGTTTCGCCCGCTTCCGCCAGCACAGCGGAAAGAGATGCCTTTTTCCAAAAATAGATACCGGTGTGGAAAGCGGCATAGCCGAAACTCGCCACGCCCAGGTCTCGCCTCCGCCGCATCAGCCAGACAGCCCACTTTCGCTTGCGAAACGCGAGCCGGATCGGCGTGACTGCCAATGTCACCAGCAACAGCCACGCAGCCCAGTCGCCGCTATCGGCGATCGCGTGGCCATAGCCATAGGTGTCGGGCGTGGCGATCCAGCGCCAGCTCATCCAGACGCCGGGTAGCGCGAGGATAAACCACAGGGCTGGACGCGATTTCAGGAGCGAGGTCATTGTGCGCAGCCGCAACATGGCCGCCACCGATTTGGCAAGTCCTATCTAGTCTGCGGCCTTATCCGAAACCGCTAGCTAGTCCATCAGCAAGGCAAGGCTGACCCGGCCGGTCCCCGAGCGGATAAGACCAATCGCATAAGCCGCCGCCGTCGAGAGGTCGATCACGCAATTGCCGTGGTACGGGCCGCGATCATTGATTTTCACGATGACGCTTCGCCCGTTCTTCGGGTTCGTGACCCGGACCTCGCTGCCGAGCGGCAGGGTCCGGTGCGCGGCGGTCAGGCGCGAGGGATCGAAGATCTCGCCGCTCGCAGTGCGATTGCCGGCCAGTTCCTTGCCATAATAGCTCGCATCTCCGCTGCCGACGGGGCTTTCCGAGGCGGAAGGCGTCGGGTCGGGGCGTGTTGTGACCGATGGCACTGTCGCCAGCGGATCGAGAGCGGCGACCGGTTGCGCATCGACGCTGGCGACGCCCTTGCCGAGCTTGACCAGATCGGGTGTTCGGTCCTGCTGCCATAACGCTCCGCCCAGCATCAGCGCCGCAGCGCCGAGGATGGCGACCCCGGCGATCAGGACCTGCCGCTGGGATTTGAGCGTCGCGAACGCACGCAGCCTTTCGCGGCGCGTCGGTAGCGAATGGTCGGCGGTGTCTTCGTGCTGGCGTTCCCTCATGCCCTACCAAGGGATGAGAGGGGCCCGATGTTCCGAAATTCGCGGAAAACCGCGGGTTTTCACCCGCATTGCGCCCGGTGGAGAAGCTTGTGATCCGCCAGCACCAGCGCCATCATCGCCTCCACGACCGGCGTTCCGCGAATGCCCACGCAGGGATCGTGCCGGCCCTTGGTGCGGACTTCTGTGGCATTGCCTTCGCGATCCACACTTTCGACCGGCGTCAGGATCGAACTCGTCGGCTTGAAGGCCACGCGGCACACCACCGGCTGCCCGGTGGAAATTCCACCCGCGATGCCGCCGGCATGGTTGGCCTCGAACTGCGGAGTGCCGTCACCGGGCCGCATGGGGTCGGCATTCTCCTCGCCCGTCAGGCGGGCGGCACCGAAGCCGTCGCCGATCTCGACGCCCTTGACCGCATTGATGCTCATCATCCCCGCCGCAAGGTCGCTATCGAGTTTCGCATAGACCGGCGCGCCCCATCCGGTCGGCACGCCGCTCGCCATGCATTCGACCACCGCGCCGAGCGACGAGCCCGCGCGCCGTGCTTCGTCGACCAGGATTTCCCAGCGTTTGGCCGCCTCGCGATCGGGACACCAGAAGGGGTTCTCGCCAATCGCCTCGGGATCGAAATTCTCCGGGTCGATGGCATCGCCGCCGATCTCGGCGACATAGGCCGTAATCCGCACTTCGGGGATCGCGAGCCGCGCCACCGCGCCCGCCGCGACGCGCATCGCGGTCTCCCTCGCGCTCGACCTCCCGCCGCCGCGATAGTCGCGAAAGCCGTATTTCGCGTCATAGGCATAATCGGCATGGCCGGGGCGATAAGTGTTGGCGATCTCGGAATAATCCTTGGATCGCTGGTCGGTATTCTCGATCAGCAGGCTGATCGGCGTGCCCGTTGTCTTGCCCTCGAACACGCCCGACAGGATCCGCACGAGATCAGCTTCCTTGCGTTGGGTGGTGAACTTGTTCTGCCCGGGCTTGCGCGCATCGAGGAAGGGCTGGATGTCGCCTTCCGAAAGTTCGATCCCCGGCGGGCACCCGTCGACCACCGCGCCGATCGCGGGGCCGTGGCTCTCGCCCCATGTGGTGAAGCGGAAGGTCCGTCCGAATGTGTTCCAGCTCATGAAAGCCTCATGCCCGCAATTGTGGGCGCAAGTCCATTGCCGCTGGACCAATCTTGTCTTGTGGCCCAAGAACAAAAGGCGCTCATACAGCGTAACGGTAGCGCAGAAAGAAGATCGCGCTCATGCAGCGTAGCGGTAGCGCAGAAAGAGACGGATGATTGCGAAGCTGAAGGGCCTGCTCGACGAGACCGGTGCGGACTGGGCGGTGATCGACGTCGCGGGCGTTGGCTATCTGGTCCATTGTTCCACCAAGACCCTCGCCGCGCTGGGCGAGGTTGGAGAGGGCTGTACGGTCTACACCGACTTGCAGATGTCCGAGAACGACATGCGCCTGCTGGGCTTTGCCGAGGCCGCCGAGCGCGACTGGTTCCGGCTGCTGACGCAGGTGCAGGGCGTGGGCAGCAAGGTCGCGCTGGCGATCCTCTCCGCGCTGTCGACCGGAGAGGTGCAGCAGGCCTGCGCCAAGGGCGATGCGGCCATGGTCGCCCGGGCGAACGGAGTCGGGCCGAAACTGGCGGGGCGGATCGTCAACGAGCTTAAGGACAAGGCCGGCGCTCTGCCGGGTGGTGGCATGGCAGGCACGGACGCCGCGCTGGCTCCAGCGGGCGCGGCAAGCGCCGATGCGGTGAGCGCGCTCGAAAACCTCGGCTTCAAGCCCGCCGTCGCCGCGCGCGCAGTGGCGGCTGCACAGGGCGAACTGGGCGAAGGTGCAAGCGAGGGCGACCTTATTCGCGTCGCATTGAAAAGGGCAGCGGGATGAAGGTGACACTTACGCGATACGCGATTACGGCGGCAGTAGCTGCATTTCTGGCGAGCGTGGCGTCCGCGCAGGACATGAGCGACTTCAAGACGGGACCTGTATTCACTGATTTCGGCCCGCACGCGCCGGTGCAGGGGATCGGAGCGGTTCCAGCAGATACCGAGTTTGCAGTCGCTTTCGACGTCGCCACGCCCGCTGAAGAGGGCAGGCGCAACCGCGGCTTCGAAAGCGCGGCGCGGTTCGTCAACATGCATGTCGCTGCCGGCGTGCCGGAGGACAATATCCGCCTCGCGGTGGTGGTGCACGGCAAGGCGGTGAACGACTTGCTGGCGAGCCCCGACAATGCCTCCGCCGACATGGTGCGGGCGATGCTCGAGAGCGGCGTGCGCTTTATCGTCTGCGGCCAGAGCGCCGCGGCGTATGGCATCAACCACGAGGATTTGTTGCCCGGCGTTGAGATGGCCTTATCCGCCATGACCGCCCACGCCTTGCTGCAGCAACGCGGCTACACGGTGAACCCGTTTTGATATGACCGAACCCGTCCCTCTTCATTCTCCAGACCGGCAGCCGGAAGACCCTGACGCCACGCTGCGGCCGAAATCGCTTGCCGAGTTCGTCGGGCAGAAGGCGGCGCGCGAGAATTTGTGGGTGTTTATCGAGGCGGCGAAGAACCGCGGCGAGGCGATGGACCACGTGCTCTTCTTCGGGCCTCCCGGCCTCGGCAAGACCACGCTGGCGCAGATCGTCTCGAAGGAACTGGGCGTCGGTTTCCGCGCCACCAGCGGGCCGGTGATCGCCAAGGCGGGCGATCTTGCCGCACTGCTCACCAATCTCGAGCCCAATGACGTGCTGTTCATCGACGAAATCCACAGGCTTAATCCGGTGGTCGAGGAAGTGCTGTATCCGGCGATGGAGGACCGCGCGCTCGATATCATCATCGGCGAAGGGCCAAGTGCGCGCAGCGTGCGGATCGACCTGCCGCCCTTCACGCTGGTCGGCGCGACCACGCGGCAGGGGCTGCTGACCACGCCCCTGCGCGACCGGTTCGGGATTCCGGTGCGGCTCAATTTCTACACCGAGGACGAGCTGCTCAAGGTCGTCACGCGCGGTGCAGGTCTGCTCGGGATGGGGATCGACGAGGGCGGAGCGCGTGAGATCGCCCGCCGTTCGCGCGGCACGCCGCGTGTCGCCGGACGCCTGATGCGCCGCGTGCGCGATTTCGCGAGTGTGCTGGGAGAGGCGCTTGTTACCTCCAGAGTCGCAGACGAGGCGCTGACCCGGCTCGAGGTCGACTCGCTTGGTCTCGACGCGATGGACAGGCGCTATCTCACCATGATCGCGACCACCTACAAGGGCGGACCGGTGGGCGTCGAAACCCTTGCCGCAGGCCTGTCCGAACCGCGCGACACGGTAGAGGAGGTGATCGAACCCTATCTTATCCAGCTCGGTCTGATTGCCCGCACCGCTAGGGGTCGCATGCTCAACGATGGCGGCTGGTCCCACCTCGGTCTGGCGCCCCCCTCGCGACCGCAATCCGACATGTTCGACGACCAGGCGTAAAAGCGGCTTAACCATAGCCATGCATGATGGTCCCGTTTCGGGACGCGGCCCAACCAAGGCTCGCAATTCCGGGAAAAATTTACATTCTCCGGCAATGTGCGATTATAGGCCGCGCCGATATGCCCCGATGGGTATGGATTCGGCCCGGCCACGGGGATGGATCACAGCGGGGGGCGAGCTTCCGCGATCCGGCCACAGAGGGATGTGAAGCGATGTCGGTCAAGTCTGCTCTAGCCAAATTGTCGGCCACTGCCGCGGGCGGTGCGCTGGTGGCTGGCGGCGCGGTCCACGTGGCCGAGCGGCCGGTGACCGACAGCCCAAGCTACAAATCCGTCAAGCAGGTCAAGCAGGTAAAGCAGGCGAAGCCTGTCCCGCGCACCCTGCCGCGCCGCGCAGCGCGATCGATCCCGGCGCGCCCGATCGAATGCGTGCCCTATGATTCGCCGCTTGCGGCAGAGAATCCGGACAATATCTGCCCGCCCGTCTATCGCGAGGCGATGGTCCCTGTTCCCGTACCGCCGCTTCCCGAAGCGGCACCGGCCCCGGTGGTCGCGGGTGGGGGCGCCCGCTCGATCCCGACGGGTGGGTATGGCCCGGGCTCTGGCGGCGGCTTCGGGAGCGGTTTCGGCGGCGGGTTCTTCGGCGGCTTCTTCAGCGGAAGCAGCGGCGGTGGCAGCGTGATCGTGAATTCGACGACCACGACCGGCGGCGACGTTCCCGACATCGACATCGACGTGTCGACCTCCACTTCGAGCGGCGGCACCTCGACCTCCAGCTCGAGTTCGACCGGAGAGGTTTCGACGACCACCGGCGGCTCCTCGACCTCCACGTCGACCTCGACCGGCGGGATCACTTCGACCACCAGCACGGGCGAGGTCTCGACCTCCACCGGCGCGGTGTCCACCTCGACCGGCACAGTGTCATCGTCGACCGGCGAGGTCAGCAGTACGACGACCAGCAGTTCTTCGGGCGATGTCTCATCCTCCTCGGGGACGGTCACCAGCACGACCTCGACCTCTGGCGACGTATCGAGCAGCACTTCGACTTCGGGCAACGTATCGACGAGCACGTCGAGCTCTGGCAATGTCACTTCAAGCACGAGTACATCGAGCTCTACGAGTTCATCCAGCTCGAGTTCTTCAAGCTCCTCGACCACAACGAGCGGCGGACCACCTCCGCCGCCGCCACCACCACCACCACCACCACCTCCTCCTCCGCCTCCGCCGCCTCCCAGTTCCAGCGGGACGGAAGTACCGGCGCCGCCGATGATGGCGCTGTTCGGAATGGCGGCTGCGGCGATCCTGGGACGGCGCAAGCTGCGCGTGAAGAAGGGTGCCGGCCGGGTCTGATACCGTAGCGCCGTCAGCGGTAGTTACGGCTCCACTCGCCTTGGCGATACCATTGCGTAATCACGTATTTGCGGCCTTCCCGGACGGGTAGCGCGGCATGGCGCGTGTTGCGATTTGGATGACCGCCGCGGTTCATGTTGTTCCACGCGATCAGCAGGCCCGGTTCCGGCGTGACCGTCAGATCGAGTTCCGGAAATTCGGTTTCTCCGCCCGCGTCGACCTCGTTCAGGTAGACCATCGCGCTCCAGCTGCGCTGGCCGCCGCGGCGGCGTTCCTGCTGCCAATGCGGCCGTTCCCTGCGGAAATAGTCGCGGTGATGACGATATTCCTCGCCTTCGAGATAGCGTTGGCCCTGGATCGTCTCGGCATGCAAACGCTCGATGCCGAGAAGTTCATCGATCATCTTGCCCAAGGCCTTGGTTTCCCTCGCTTCAGTCGCGAAGAAGTGCGTGGAGCTGGTCCGGCCAGAGGGATATTGCGATTCGGAGAATAGCGTCGATGGGCGCAGCCGGCTCTCGATGATCGTCACCAGCGCGCTACACTGCGTGCTGGTCAGGAAATGCGGGACAAGGAACAGGTCGGCCTTGTTGCCACCGCGATCTTCGGCGCGCGGGTCGGCTCGCAACCGGGCGCGAACCGCATCTCCGATCCGCGCGAGCTCTGCCGGATCCGCCATTGGATCGGGCGGAGTGCCGCGAACCAGCCGGGTCAGCCTGTCGCGCAGCGCCATTGCGTCACTCTTCGATGACGGGCAGCCCCGCAGCATCCCAGGCGAGAATTCCGCCTTCGAGATGCACCGCATTGCGCCCGCTTGCATCGGCAAGCTTTTCCGCCGCGATGCCAGAGCGCCGGTCCGAGCGGCAGTAGAGCACCCGCTCCGCCCCTTGCGGATCGGGGAGTGCCGCCGGGTCGAATTCGTCGAGCGGGACGTTGATCGCGCCTGCGATATGGCCTTGCGCGAATTCTTCGGGCGTGCGGACGTCGATCAGCTGGATCGCCTCGCCTGCCTCCAGCCGGGTCGAGAGCGCACTCGGTTCGATTGTCAGCACCCCGGCCTCGGCGCCTATCACCGCATCGTCGTCGGCTGTGGTCGCCCCGGCCGAGCAGGCGGCGAGCAAGCCCGCCGCCATACCGGAAAGGAGCGCCCGCGCGATCATGCCGCAGCGAGGTTCCGCAATACATAATGAAGAATGCCGCCGTTGCGGTAGTACTCCATCTCGTTGGCGGTATCGATGCGGCACAGCGCGGTGAAGCTGAAGGTGGAGCCGTCCTCGCGGGTGACTTCCACTTCCACGTCCTGGCCCGGCGTCAGGTCTGCCAGGCCCTTGATCGTGAAGCTGTCGCTGCCCGTCAGGCCCAGCGAGTTGCGCGTGTCGCCATCCTTGAACTGCAGTGGGAGCACGCCCATGCCGATGAGGTTGGAGCGGTGGATGCGCTCGTAGCTCTCGACGATAACCGCCTTGACGCCGAGCAGGATCGTGCCCTTGGCTGCCCAGTCGCGGCTGGAGCCGGTGCCGTATTCCTTGCCTGCGACCACGACCAGTGGCGTGCCATCGTCGCGATGCTTCATCGCGGCGTCGTAGATCGGCATCTGCTCGCCATTGTAGGTGGTGTAGCCACCTTCCACGCCGGGGACCATTTCGTTGCGGATGCGGATATTGGCAAAGGTGCCCCGCATCATGACTTCGTGGTTGCCGCGGCGCGAGCCGTAGGAGTTGAAGTCCTGCTTCGAAACCTGGTGGCTCTTGAGGTACTCGCCGGCAGGCGAGTCTTCCTTGATCGAACCGGCGGGGGAGATGTGGTCGGTGGTGACCGAGTCGCCCAGGATCGCGAGCGGCTTGGCGCCCTCGATATCCGCAACGGGAGCCGGTTCCATCTCCATCCCGTCGAAGAAGGGCGGGCTTGCGACATAGGTGCTGGTCGGGTTCCAGCGATAGGTATCCGAAGCCTCGACCGTGATCGCCTGCCAGTGCTCGTCGCCCTTGTAGACGTCGGCGTAGCGGCTTTCGAACATGTGCCGGTCGATGTTCTTCGTGCGGTGCTCGCGAATTTCCTCATTGCTCGGCCAGACGTCGGCCAACATCACGTCATTGCCCGACTGGTCCTGCCCCAGCGGCGCTTCGGTAATGTCGCGCGTTACCGTACCGAGGATCGAATAGGCAACGACCAGCGGCGGCGAGGCGAGGAAGTTTGCGCGGACGTCGGGGCTGACGCGGCCTTCGAAATTGCGGTTGCCCGACAGAACGCTGGCCGCCACGATGTCGTTGCCGTTGATCGCTTTCGAGATCGGCGGCGCAAGCGGACCGGAGTTGCCGATGCAAGTCGTGCAGCCATAGCCGACCAGATCGAAGCCCATGGCGTCCAGATCGTCCTGCAGGCCCGATTTCACGAGATAATCGGTAACCACCTGCGATCCCGGCGCGAGGCTGGTCTTGACCCAGGGCTTGGGCTGGAGGCCCTTTTCGCGAGCCTTCTTCGCGACAAGGCCGGCGGCGATCAGCACGTCGGGATTGGATGTGTTGGTGCAACTGGTGATGGCCGCGATCACCACGTCGCCATCGCCGATGTCATGGTCCTTGCCCTCGACGCCGACCCGGGCCGGCGCGCTCTTCTTGTAGACCGTCTCGAGGTCACCGTTGAACAGCTCGTCCACTTCGGGCAGCGCAACCCGGTCCTGCGGTCGCTTGGGACCGGCAAGGCTCGGGACGACCTTCGAAATGTCCAGCTCGAGCGTCTTGGTGAATACCGGCTCGTTCTCCGGCGTGAACCACATGCCCTGTTCCTTGGAATAGGCTTCGACGAGCGCGATGGTTTCCTCGTCGCGGCCGGTGAGGCGCATGTATTCGAGCGTCTTGTCGTCGATGCCGAAGAAGCCGCAGGTCGCGCCGTATTCCGGCGCCATGTTGGCGATGGTCGCACGGTCAGCCAGCGTCAGATTCGCGACGCCTTCGCCGTAGAATTCCACGAACCGGCCAACCACGCCAACTTCGCGCAGCATCTGCACGCAGGTCAGCACGAGGTCGGTGGCGGTCACGCCTTCGGCCATCGCGCCGGTCAGCTTGAAGCCGACGACTTCGGGGATCAGCATGGAGATCGGCTGGCCGAGCATGGCGGCCTCCGCCTCGATCCCGCCGACGCCCCAGCCCAGCACGCCGAGACCATTGATCATGGTGGTGTGGCTGTCGGTGCCGACGCAGGTGTCGGGATAGGCGACCGCGTTGCCGTCCGGGTCTTCGGTCGACCACACGCCCTTGCCGATATATTCGAGGTTTACCTGGTGGCAGATGCCCGTGCCCGGGGGCACGGCGGAGAAGTTGCGGAAGCTCTTGGAACCCCACTTGAGGAAGTCGTAGCGCTCGGCGTTGCGCTGGTATTCCAGCTCCATGTTCGCTTCCATCGCCTTGGGATGGCCGAATTCGTCCACCATCACCGAGTGGTCGATGACGAGGTTTACGGGGACCTGCGGATTGATCTTGGCGGTCTCCCCGCCGAGCTTCGAGATCGCATCGCGCATTGCGGCGAGGTCGACGACGCAGGGTACGCCGGTGAAGTCCTGCAGCAGCACGCGGGCCGGACGATACTGGATTTCCTTGCCGGTCTTGGGCTCCTTCTGCCAGTCGGCAATGGCTTGCACGTCGTCGGTGGAAACGGTGAAGCCGCCATCTTCGAAGCGCAGCATGTTTTCCAGCAGGACCTTCAGGCTGAAGGGCAGTTTCGACACGTCGCCGATTTTCTCTGCCGCCTTGGCGAAGGAGTAATAGGCGTAATCCTTGCCGTTCACGGTGAGGGTGGATCGGGTTCCGAGCGTGTCCTTGCCGACCTGGGTCATGCGCGCGTGTTTCCTTTCTGATGAGAGCCGTCATCCCACCAATGGGCGGAGCGGCAAAATGTGCCGCGCACCTGCGCGCAAACCGGGGAAAAATCAAGGGTGCCCCGCGGCCCGGCCTCGGTTCGTCGGAACGAACGAGCGTCTTCATCGCTTATTAAGGCAAAATCATGGCAGATAGCCGGCATCCCAGACGCGGGAGGCGTCAGGGCCGAATGGGGACCGATTCACATGGGTACGCAAGACAATACGAAGGCGCGCAACAAGCGTTCGATCCGCACGGCGATGATTGCCGGTGCCTTGATCGTCGCGGGGTGTTTCACCGCGGCCTTCACCTTCACCAACGACACGGCAACTGCGGCGGAAGAACCGGTCCGCTAGATTGCGGCCTGTTCGGGCCGCTTGCCGGTGGTTGCGATCCAGCAGCCACCCACGATCAGCAGCGCGCCACCGGCGGCGGTCCATGTGACCGCTTCACCGAGCAACAGCCAGCCGAACAGCGCCGCCCAGACAAATCCCGAATATTCCAGTGGCACCAGAACCTGGGCCTGCGCCCGCGCGTACGCCCATGCCATCGTCAGCGCGCCGGCGACTGTAAGCGCGGCGCCGATACCGACATCGCGCAAGGCTTCGGCTGGCGGCATCACGAACAGAAATGGTGCGGCCACAAGATAGATCGATCCGGCGATGCCCATGTAGAAGGTGGCAACCTCCAGCGGTTTTGCGACCAGCGCCTGTTGCCGTTGCAGCACGAGGTTCCACGCGTAGAGCAGGGCCGAAACGATTATCGACACGAGACCGAGCAGGGTCTCGTCGTTCAAGGTTCCGCGGCCAAACTTCCCGCTCACGATGATGAGCACGCCGGCAAGCCCGAATATCGCGCCCCAGATCGCGCGCGGTCGCACCTGTTCCCCAAGCAACAGAGCTGCGAGGTAGAGCGAGACGATCGGAGCTACGAAGGATATCGCGATGGTTTCGGCCAGTGGCAGCTTGGTCAATGCGTAGAAGAACGTCAGCGCCATCATCGATCCGACCGCGCCGCGGGTCAGATGCACCCGCATGACCGCTTTCGATGGCCATTCCGGTCGCAGGGCCAACCAGACCGGGGCGATGATCGCAAAGGCCAGCCCCGCGCGCAGCAGGGCGGCCATGTAAGCGCCCATCGCCAGCGAGGCGCTTTTCATGAAGGCATCCATCAGCGACAGCATGGCGATCCCCGCCGCGGTGGCGAAAACGGGCTTGAGGGGGATCGGTTCGGCGGTCACCCGTGCGGCTTTAGGGTCGGAACGCGATGACGTCATCTATTTGCGCGCCAGTTCAGGCGGCGGTCAGCGTCCATCTTGGATGACGGAGACCGATCGCGTATATATTCGGTCGCTCTCCGCTGAACGGGATTGGCGGCGCAACAGGTGGAATGAATGACCAAGTTGAAGTTTCTTATCGGTAGCATGTGCAGCGCTGCTCTGGTTGCGGGACCCTCCTTCGCGCAGGAGCGTGCGCCGGAAAATCTGCTTCCGGCGCAGTCGGAAGGCGTCGGGGAGCCCGCCCCTCAGCCGCGCGTCAGCGAGCAACAGAGCGCACCGCAGCCGAGCGTGGACGAGGCATTCGGGGATATCCGCATGCAGCCGGGCGAGGTCGTGCAGGAAATACCCTCGCTGGTGGGCAAATGGAGTGTCGAGAATGCCCGCAAGTTGCTGGCTTTCATTCCGACTCTCGAAGCCGAGGGCCTGCGTCCGGCCGATTACGAGACGTCTGCCCTGCAGTCTGCGATTGCCGCGGGCGAAGGTCAGGCACTGAACGAGATCGCCAGCCAAACCTTCGTGTGGGTGGTCGAGGATCTGCGCGACGGGCGCACGCCGATGGAAGCGCGCAAGCAATGGTTCGTCGTTGATCCCGATGCCGACAAGATGCCGACCCACGTGATACTAGAACGCGCGCTTGCCAGCGGCGATATCGCCGGAGAGCTGACCGCGCTCAATCCGGTGTCGCCCGATTATGCGCGCCTGAAGGAAGAGCTCGCCAGGACGAGCGATCCGGCAAAGCGCAAGCTGATCCGCGCCAACATGGATCGCTGGCGCTGGCTGGGCCAGGACCTTGGCAAGCAATATCTGCTGACCAACGTGCCCGAATATCAGCTACGCCTGACGGTCAACGACCGGATCATCAAGAACTACCGCGTCGTCGTCGGCAAGCCCGGGCGCACTGCGACCCCGCAACTCGCGGAAATGGTCGAGGCGGTAATCTACAATCCGACCTGGACCGTGCCACAGTCGATCGTGAAAGGCGAAGGGCTGGGCGCGAAAGTGCTGAACAACCCGGGCTGGGCACGGGCGAATGGTTACAAGGCGACCAAGGGCGCCAATGGCTGGGTCACCGTGGTGCAGCAGCCGGGCCCGGGCAATTCGCTCGGCCTGATGAAACTCGACATGCCCAACGAGCATGCGATCTTCCTCCATGACACGCCCAGCCGGCACCTGTTCGCGCAGGATAACCGCGCGCTCAGCCATGGTTGCATTCGCGTGCAGGGCGCGCGGGAGCTGGCGATGACCATGTCGATGCTGGGGAACGCGAAGACGAAATCGGACTTGCCCTTGATACAGGAGGAGGTCTCCGAGATCACGCAGAGCGGCGAATATACGCGCTATGCGATGGAAAAGCAGTGGCCGGTCTACATCACCTATTTCACCATGGGTGTGGACGTGGACGGCAAGCTGACCCGCTTCGCCGACATCTACGATCGCGATGCGCCGGTGCTCGCCGCGCTCGATGCGCCGCGCCAGCAGAACCGTGCGCGCAAGACCAGCGAAGAGGCTGTCGAGATCATCGACGATATGCAGACGTGAGTTTTGCTAAACCCGCCCCGCTACGCAGCGGGGCGGTATCCTAATAGACGCCCGGGTTCGTGCGTTCGAAGGTGCCGCCGCCCTCGCGGCGCAATAATTCCCGTGATGCCACGCGACGCCCGTCGTTCTGAATGCCGAGGCTATCGGCGTAGAGCAGGCGGCCGCCCGACAAATCGATCAGTGCCCGGTCGAACTGCTCGGGGCCCATGGCGAAACAGCCATTCGAGCGCCCGAGGCGGCCCCAGCGCGCGACATGCTCGGGCGTGGCGTAGCCGGCCTTGTGCATGACGATAGCACGCGGCAGGGCATTCGAATTGGTCGGGTCGAGCCCGTCGAGGCGGATCGAGGTGCCGAACTTCCCGACATACCAGCTGCGCGTCATATAGGCGCCGCGGCTGGTGCAGTGCGAGCCTTCGACATTCGAATAGCGGTCGAGCCAGCCGTCATGCTCGGGGTCGGAGCCATCGCCATGGCTCACGTGGTAATTGGCGACCCGCTCGTTCTCGACATCGACGAAATAGAAGCGCCGTTCGGCGGAATGCACGCCGAAATCGGCGATCCCCACGATATCCCGTTTCCAGATGCCCTGTCCGACGCGGGCCAGTTGCTCGCGCGCGATCTCGAGCAGGACGCGGTCACGCGCGGCAAAGGGATTGACCTGCGCAAATATCCGGCCTGGCACGGCTACGGCTGCCGTCATGGTCAGCGTACTTTTGAGGATATCGCGTCTTTTCATCGTACCGTGCGTTCTACCATGCGCTCGCTGGCGCGCCAATGAACAAACAATGGCCGCTGCCTGGCTCTGGTTCCGTAGGCGGGAGGGCGGATCAGCCGCCGAGGATCATTTCCTCGCTCTCGATGCGCACTGGCGAGATTGTCTGAAGGTAGCTTTGTCCGAGAAGGGAGATGCCCAGTCCTTCGGGCACGATGACGCCCGAGACATTGGTCGCCTCGTGCTGGTCGAGCACGACGCGATCCAGCATGATCGGCACCCCGTAGACCGGACCACTGGCGCCACGCGCAACCTCGCGCACATCGGCATCGTCCCAGTGCAGGCCGGCTGCACGCGCATCAGCCCCGGTCAGCGCGACCATGCTCGCGCCTGTATCGACGAGGAAATTCGCGCTGGTGCCGTTGACCGCGACATCGGCATAGAAGTGCCCGTCCGCGGACCTTGGAAGAACCGTTTCGCCGGCGCTCCATGTGGCGAAGGCCTTGTCGCGCTGTTCGCCCGCGACCAGGGCCTGTGCCTCGGCGCGGGCGAGGGCCTCTGCCTCCTGCGTTTCATCGCCTTGCGACACGCCGCGCCAGGCAACCCCGACGAAGCAGGACACCGCAGCAGCAAAGAGAAGAGCCTCGCGCATGAGGCCATCCTGTCAGACGAGACTTAAGAGCTGGTAAAGCGTCAGCCGATCTCGATGCGGCCGACGCGGAGCCGGTCAATGTGGGCGTCGCGGATACGCAGGCGTCCGATCGCCATCCGTCCGACTGCAAGGGCGCCAATGGCCAGCGCCGCGGTGGCGAGGGCGCCCGCGGCAGCGGCCCCGATGGCCGATGCCCCGAGCGATTGCGCGCGGCCCTTTCGCGGTTCCTTCGAGGTTTGTGCGACGACCATAGGCAGATTTGCGCCGCCTCTCGCCGTCGAATTCCGCCCTTCGGTTTCGAATGTATTGTCCATCCCTCCTGCCTCCTGAACAGGCGGCCGCGATGGCTTACTCCGCAGCTTCGGCGTGCGGATCGAACGCTGTCGCGGTTCCGGCCTCGATCTCGGCCGCCTTCTTTTCGACCAGAGCCACGATATGGTCGAGCATGTCGTCGCTCTTCACATGGTGGTCGGTCACGCCGGACAGATATACCATATGTTTGCCGTTTCCGCCGCCGGTGATCCCGATATCGGTTTCGCGCGCTTCGCCGGGGCCATTGACCACGCAGCCCAGGACCGAGAGGCTCATCGGTGTCTTGATGTGCTCGAGCCGCTTTTCCAGCGCCTCCACCGTGCGGATGACGTCGAACCCCTGGCGCGAGCAACTGGGGCAGGACACCACACGGACACCACGGGTGCGCAGGCCGAGCGACTTCAGGATTTCATAGCCCACCTTCACTTCCTGCTCGGGCTCGGCGGAGAGCGAGACGCGGATCGTGTCGCCGATCCCGGCCCACAGCAGGCTGCCGATGCCGAGCGCGCTTTTCACGGTGCCGCCGACGAGGCCACCCGCCTCGGTAATACCGAGATGGAGCGGGCAATCGACTGCCTCAGCAAGGCCGTGGTAGGCCGCCACGGCGAGAAACACGTCGCTCGCTTTCACCGCCACCTTGTATTCGTGGAAGTCGTGGTCCTGCAGCAACTTGATATGGTCGAGCGCGCTTTCGATCAGCGCTTCGGGGCACGGCTCGCCGTATTTTTCCAGCAAGTCTTTTTCCAGGCTGCCCGCATTCACGCCGATACGGATCGCGCAGCCATTCGCCTTGGCTGCCCGAACGACCTCGGCCACGCGGTCGGACGAGCCGATATTGCCCGGATTGATCCGCAGGCAGGCCGCGCCCTTGTCCGCAGCTTCGAGCGCGCGCTTGTAGTGAAAATGGATGTCGGCGACGATCGGCACGCTGGCCGCGCGAGTGATCTGGTCGAACCTGGCGGTCGATTCCTCGGTTGGGCAGGACACGCGGATAATGTCCACTCCCGCATCCTCGCAGCGGCGGATCTGGTCGATCGTCGCGCCCACGTCCTCGGTGGGCGTATTGGTCATGGTCTGCACGGTGATCGGCGCGTCGCCCCCTACGGGGACATTGCCGACCATGATCTGGCGGGACTGACGGCGCTCGATATCGCGCCAGGGGCGTACGGAAGACATGGACGCCGATATAGAGCCCTGATGATGAAGGGGCAATGACAAGCGCCCCATGCTGCGGCATGAAGCCCGGCATGAGCGAAGCGACCGACGATACCCTGACCGAAACTCCGCTACTGTTCGGGCGCGTGCTCGACGGGCAGGGCGGGGCCCGCGTGATCGATTGGGAAGAAGCACAAGGCTGGCGGCCAGCCGCTCCGGGAGAGGTCATGTGGCTCCACATTTGTCGCAATCGCGAGGGGGTGCAGGAGTGGCTCAAAAGCGAATTGCAGGTGCCCGAACCCACTGCGGAATTACTTACCAGCGACGCCACGCGGCCGCGCGCCTTCGCGGAGGGTGAGACGCTGGTAGCGACACTGCGCGGGATCAACTTCAACCCCGGGGCGCAGCCGGAAGACATGATCTCCATGCAGCTGTGGTGCGACGGGCGTCGCCTGATTACGCTGCGCCGCCATCCCCTGCAGACCCCGCGCGAAATCGTTGCCATGCTCGACCGGGGCAGCGGCCCGCTCGATGCCGGTGCGACCATCACCCTGCTTGCCGAACTGCTCATCACCCGGATGAGTCAGTCGATCGTGGACATGAACACGCATCTCGACGCCTTGGAAGATGACGATCCCGATGAGAATGCGGAGCGCATGCTGCGGCAAATCTCGACCATCCGCCGCAATTGCCTCGCCCTCAAGCGGCACATGGCGCCTCAGCACGAAGCGCTGGAACAGATCAGCCGCGACGCACCCTACTGGTTCGAGGAGGAGGACCGCCGCGAAATCGCAGAGTCCATCGCCAGGCTCAGGCGCTATATCGACGATATCGACATCAGCAAGGAAAGCGCCGTCGTCCTGCAAGACGAAATCCGCGCCCGCAGCCTCGCGAGCAGCGAGCACGCGACCTACATGCTGACCATCGTGGCGGGCATCTTCCTGCCGCTCGGTTTTCTTACGGGCCTGCTGGGCATCAATGTCGGCGGGATGCCGGGTATGGACGATCCCGACGCGTTCTGGCTGGTCGTGGGCCTGTGCCTGTTCGTATTCGCGGTGCTTATCGTGGTGTTCCGGCGCTTGCGATGGTTGTGATGCGCAGAGTCGTTCGCGCACGAATTTCCCTAACTCTCGTCCCGACCGATGCGGGGGGTCGCAAGACGCCTGTAGTTCCGCGGCAGGCTTTGAATGGAAAATACAGGAAGGCGCCCGTTACATGGCTGATGGGCGCATCCTGGAAATCCGGAATATCGAGGAGGACTGACGCGAGCCCTTGGCCTACCACCGCACCAGAGTCGGAACGATCAGGCGACCGGCAACCGCCGAGACGGCGATCGGCAGGACATGCCAGCTCGCCAGATGCGCCAGCGTGTCGATCGGGCAGGCGAGGCCATAGGCGAACGTCCCGATCGCGCCGGCGGCGATCCCGGTGTAGAGGCCTGCGGAATTGAGGGAGACGGGCGCGCCGCGTCGCAGCCAGGCGACCAGTGCACCGCCGGTGAGCAGGCCGAAGCCGGTCTCTGCCGCCAAGCAGCTCAGGCCGTACATGTCGCTCGTCATCTGCTCGAAGGTGCCGAACAGGCCGAGGGTCAGCAGGGCGGTAAGCGGCAACAGCACGATCATCGCGGTTGCCCAGCGCGCGCCGTCGTGGCGATTGCCGACATGCGGGCTTGCCATCCTGAGCACTGCATAGGAAGCGGCCGCGCCGACAAGGGCGAACATGCCGTTGGCAATGAAGAACAGGTCCGATGCGCGTCCGGCGGCGATGCCGCGCCACAGCCCGTCGAGCACTTCGACGAGGGCAATCGTCGCGAGGGCGGACAGCGCAACGAGGGCGATGCCCTGCCACAGGCGGAGCGGACGGATCGGGGCGAGGTCCGCCGCCAGCTCGTCGATGAGGGAGCTGCCAATTCTGCCGGTCTGGGGGGTCATTGTCATTCTGCCTTCTCTACCAGCGCGGACAGCTTCTTCAGTCCGCGATGGATGTTCACTTTGACCAGGCTCTCGCTCTGGCCGTTTTCCGGGCGGCTTCCGCAATAGAAAGTCCCTCGATCTTGACGAGCTCGATGACCTCGCTCTGCTTGTCGGGCAGGTGGACGAACAACCGTTCCAGGCTCATCCGCGCCATGACTGCTTCTTCATCGCTGTCCTCGGCGGCATCCCAGTCGTCCAGTTCGTCCTCGGCATTGCGATAGACCTTGCGCAGGTGATCGACCCAGCGATAGCGGGCGATGGCCGCGAGCCAGGGGAGGAAGGCGCGTTCGGAATCCCAGGTGGCGCGTTTGTTATGCACCGCCATCAATACTTCCTGGACCAGATCGTCGAGCTGCGCGGGGGCGACGCGGCGGCGGAAATACCGCTCCAGCCACATCTGCACTTCGGCAAGGAGAACGCGGTAGGCTTTGCGATCACCCTTCTGGGACGACGCCATGAGATGCGCGAGGCTGGCTTCGTCGGCAATCATCCCGGGTCCCTTCTCACACGGCGCCAGCAATTGGCTTCATGCCCTGTCTTCGGGCGGGCCGTGGGAAAGGTTACAGGGCGATCCCTCAATAGGCGAATTTCTCGCCCACCATCTCCTCGCTCATCGTCCACAGCTTCTCGGCATTGTCGGGGTCGATGGCGTAGCTTTTCACACCACCGGTCGGATTGTCATCGTCCTGGTGCGCGACGTGGCAATCCTCGCAATATACGCCGCCCGCACCCTCCAGCTCGTCGGTGGTCGCAACCCAGCAGGTGGTCGCCGCGCCCTGCGGGATGGTCTTGAATCCCTGCGGCTCCTCCCCGCTCTGCTCGGCGCTCTTCTTGATGCGGTCCATCATCCAGGCCATGTCTTCTTCGGTCATATGGCGGCCGAGATTGGTCATGATCCCGCCCGGATGCAGCGCGTAAGAGTGGATGCCCCTGTCGCCGAGCCGCTGTTCCAGACCTACCGCAAACAGGATGTTGGCAGTCTTGGACTGTCCGTAGGCGGTCCACTTCTCGTACTCGCGCTCTTCATAGTTGGGATCGTCGAAATGCACGTGGTCGAAATGATGGCCACGACTGGACAGATTGACGATGCGCGGGCGCTCGCCCCGTTCGACCAGTGGCAACAGCAGGTTGGTCAGCAGGAAATGGCCGATATGGTTGGTGCCGAACTGCAGCTCGAAGCCCTCGGCAGTGCGCTCAAGCGGCGGCGCCATGACGCCGGCATTATTAATCAGCAGGTCGATCTTGGCGAAGCGCTCGTTCGCTTCCTTCGCCGCAGACCTGACGCTGTCGAGCGAAGCGAGATCGCAGACCAGCGTTTCTACCTTGGCGCCGGTTTCCTTGCTGATTTCCTTGGCCGCTTCGTCCAGCTTTTTCGCGTCGCGGCCCGAGAGAATGATGTGCGCGCCCTTCGCGGCCATGGCGCGCGCTGTTTCCTTGCCGAGCCCGGAATATCCGCCGGTGACGAGCGCCGTCCTGCCCGAGAGGTCCTTGCCCTCGAGAACCTCGTCCGCCGTGCTCGAAAATCCGAAATTGCTCATGCCTGTTCTCCCCCGCGTGACACTATCGGGCGAGCGTAGCATGAAAAAGGGGGCGCGGAATTGGAATTATTCCCGCGCCCCCCTGCGAACCGAAGTCTCGGTGTTATTATCCTTTCAGTGTCAAGCGCCCGGCGGCAGCGGATCGTCACTCTTTGCAGCGGCCTTCTTGCTGCGCGAAGGCCTTGGCGCCGAACTCGTGCCCCCTGCCGTACCGGTCCCGCGCATGCTGGTGTCCATTTCCTCCAGCTTGCGGCCGGCCCAGTCGCGTCCGCCGAGGCCGAAGGCGAGCGCCCCGGCCACCGCCAGACCGGCAACGATAATCGTCAGGATATTGGTCGGGATCATGCCGCCGATGCCCATGAAATTGATGCCCATGAACACGAACAGGACGATGGTTACCCACTTGACGATTGTCGCCGGCGTCGATGCACCCTCGTCGCCCGAGATGAGCCGCGCGAGCACGTTTGCCACGAGGAAACCCGCGGCAATTATGATTGCGCCGAACGCCACGCGCCCGCCCAGTTCGAGGATTTCGTCCAGTATGGCGGTCAGTTCCGGAAAGCCCAGGATGCGCGTCGCGGCGATGGCGGCGAACAGCACGATGGCGACCTGCGCCACGCGAGCGATGATCGCGCTTGCGCTGGTGCCTTCTGCAGTCAGGCCGCTTCCGGACAGGGCCCGGTCGACACCGAGGCCCGGAAGGATTTCCTTCAGCATCTGCGCGACGAAACGCCCGATGACATATCCGAGGCCCAACAGCACGGCCGCGGCAAGGATGTTCGGAATGGCATTGAAGATCATCCGCAGCATGTCCGACAGCGGCTCGCTGATGGACCGGATATTCAGCGTTTCGAGCGCGGCGATCGAAATCAGCAGCACGATGATCACATAGACGATCATGCCGATCGTCTTGCTGATCGCAGTATTGCCGGTTGCCTCGTCCACTCCGCCACGATTGGCCCATTTGTCGAAATTGACCGTGGCGAGAGTGGTGACCACGAGATCGCGCACGATCCGGGCCACCATGAGGCCGATGAAGAATATCAGGCCGGCGGCAACGATGCGCGGGATGAACTCCACGACCGTCTCGAGCAGGGAGTCGATCGGACCCGCAACGGTTCCAAGGCCCAGGACCTGGAGAATGGCAAGCAGGCCGAACAGCCAGATGAGCAATGACACGATCTTGCCCAGCGATGCGCCGAGCGAATTCCCGCTGCCAGTATGTCGCTGAAAGAACGAGACATTGTCGACGAGCCTCGCAAAGGCCCATTTCGCGGCCTTGGCCAGCGCCCAGGTCGCCAGCAGGATCAGAAGCGCGAGGACGGCCTTTTCAAGCACCTCCATCGCCACCCCTTCATCGAAGCGGTAGTTGCCAATTCGCATGAAACCTCTCCCCATTCTGGTTTCTGAACCGGCGGTCTATCAGCCTGTCGCAAATTTACAAAACGGGGCGGGATACTTGAGTGGATAAGTTCTGGTGCTATCCCTTTGCAAATGATGCTTTTCCGTTCGCTCGCAGCAGCCGCGCTCATCGTTGTCACGACGGTTCTCCCGCTCCCCGCCCTCGCACAGGATGACGAACCGCGCTGGTCGATCGCCATTCACGGCGGAGCCGGCACCATCCGGCGCGAGGACATGACGCCCGAGCGCGAAGCCGCCTATCGCGCGGCGCTGCAGCAGGCGCTAGATGCCGGGACCAGAATTCTTGAGGAGGGCGGGAGCGCGCTCGATGCGATCGAGGCTGCGATCCTGCTGATGGAAGACGATCCGAAGTTCAACGCCGGGCGCGGCGCGGTCTACACTTGGGAGGGTGCGCACGAGTTCGACGCTTCGATCATGGACGGTCGTGACCGCGATGCAGGCGCGGTCGCTGGCGTCACCGGCATACGCCACCCGATTCTGCTGGCGCGCAAGGTGATGACCGACAGTCCGCATGTCATGCTGGCAGGTCAAGGGGCCGAGCAATTCGCGGCCGAACAGGGCCTCGAGACCATGCCGCCCGAGTGGTTCGGCACCGAAGCCCGACGCGAGGCGCTGGAGCGGATGAAGGCCGACAAGCTCTCCGCGCTCGATGTCGATATCAAGTTCGGCACCGTCGGCGCGGTGGCGCTCGACCGGGACGGCAATATGGCCGCCGGAACTTCGACCGGCGGGATGACCGGCAAGCGCTGGGGCCGGATCGGCGACGCGCCCGTGATCGGTGCGGGCACCTATGCGGACAATCGCAGCTGCGCCGTCTCGGCGACAGGTTGGGGCGAGTATTTCATTCGTGTCGGGGTGGCGAAGTCCATCTGCGAGAGATTGCTAATGGTGCGCAACTTCGAGTCGACCAGCGCCGGCCTCAGAGCCACAGGGCCGGGCTTTGCTCAGATACTCGCGGACAGCGTCATGGACGATGTGAAGAGACTGGGCGGGGACGGCGGCATCATCCTCGTCACAGCCGCTGGCGAAACCCTCTACAGCTTCAACACAGCCGGGATGTATCGCGGACGTGCGACCAGTGCTGGCGTGAGCGAGGTGGCGATCTACGCGGACGAAGAACAGCCTTCCGACCGGTAGCCAGCATAGCACTAAGTTGCCTGGCTATTTTCAGGCAGCATGGCGCACGGGCGAACGAAAAAGGGACCGGATTGCTCCGGTCCCTCTCGGTGTTTTCGCTCTGCGAGGCGAAACTACATGCCCGAACCCGGGCCATAGGTGATTTCCACACGGCGGTTCTGCAATTCGCGAACGCCATCGGCGGTCGGAACGCGCAGCTGGTTTTCGCCAAAGGCTTCGCTCGTGATCATGCTTCCCGGAACGCCCCGCGAAGTCAGATAGTCGCGAACCGATGCGTTACGCCGTTCGGCCAGTCCCATGTTGTAGCTTGCGGAACCAGACGTGTCCGTATGCCCTGCCAGCATCACCGCAGCCGAACCACAGCTCGAATAGGATGACACCGCGTTGTCGAGGATGGTCGACGCCTCGGGCGTCAGGGTCGACTCGTCCCAGTTGAAGAAGACGATGTAGGGCCCCGTTTCGCAGACCTGGCTCTGCGGCGGAGGCGGCGGAGGCGGTGGGGGAGGCGGCGGCGGGGGCGGCGGCGGTGGCGGGGGCGGCGGCGGAGCTGCGCCGCCGAAGTTAAAGGCCACCGTGCCGAGTACCGAATGGGTGGTGAAGTCGCCCTGCCAGGCGCTCGAGCCGTTTTCGCCGCCCAGATCGAAATCGTCGATGTGGTAATAGCGATAGCGCAGCGAGACATCGATTGTGTCGGTCAGCGGTGCGCGCAGGCCGGCAATACCCTGCCAGGCGAATTCCCAATCCGCGCCTTCGAGGACGTTTACCTCGCCTGCCGGAGTGAACAGCGCCAGCTTCGGATCGAGACGGGCAGCACCGCCGCCGACGCCGAAGAAGAATTGAACCCCGTCGTCGGGTCCGAAATCGGCCAGGATATTGCCCATGATGCTGGTCGAGGACGCGTCGCCCGAAACCGCCGCACCGTCGAAGGTGGCACCGCCAACGGACAGCGCATCGAAATCGGTGTTGCGATAGGACGCTTCCACTTCGGTGCGGAATGCGCCGAAGTCGTGGCCGACGATGATTGCACCGTCATAGCCGAAATCGTCAGGCTCGATCGTCGCATTCGCACCGGTGGGCGGTGCGATTTCACGAACGTCGATGTCTTCCGCGATCAGCGGGCCGAACCCCAGTTCGACATAGGTCTGGCCATCGCGAGCGAGTGCCGGAGTGGCGAGCGCGCTGGAGCACAGCATGGCGCCGATAATTATTTTTCTTTGCATAGAACCCTCATCTATCGAATCCCGCCCCCGAACCGATAGTGTGCGTCGATACATATTGTTCCCGCATATTTTGAAAGTTTATTCGGAACTCTGTGACTTCACCCCACGAAATACCCGTTTCGTCGCGCAGTGGCGGCGATTTACGGTTCGCGTACTAAGAGTTCGGCGGCTAAGTCCGCCGCGGGAACAAGCCGTCAAACAAAAGCGGAAATATCAGCCGCGACGACGAACCTGCGCATAGCTTCCAAGTAATCGCACTTCATTCGTCTGAAAACCGAGCTCGTCGAGTGCCATATCGACCCGTGGATCGCCCGGAACGCCTTCGATGTCAGCGAAGAACTGCGTGGCAGCGAAGCTGGCTCCCTTCTGATAGCTTTCGAGCTTGGTCATGTTCACGCCATTGGTCGCGAAACATCCCAACGCCTTGTACAAGGCGGCCGGCACGTTCTTCACCTCGAAGATGAAGGTGGTCATCGCCGATTGCCCCAGCAGCGTTGCAGGGTCGAGCGCGTCTCGTGCGAGAACCACGAAGCGCGTGGTGTTATCATGCGCATCCTCGACCTCGTTCTCGATAATCCTGAGATCGTAGAGGTCGGCCGCCAGGGGCGGGGCCAGCGCGGCGATGAAGGGATTGCCGCTTTCGGCAACGAAGGCCGCCGCGCCCGCCGTGTCGGCGTGGCTCAGGCCCACGATGCCTCGCTCAGCCAGGAAATGGCGCGACTGGCCGAGCGCCTGGGGATGGCTGTACGCCGCTTCGAACGGACCTTCGCCAAGCGCCATCAGCGCGTGGGTGATGCGCATGAAATGTTCCGCCACGATCTTGAGGCCGCTTTCGGGCAGGAGGAAATGGATGTCCGCCACCCGTCCATGCTGCGAATTCTCGATCGGGATCATCGCGCAGCCGGCGCGGCCGCTCTCGACCGCCTCAAGAGCATCCTCGAAGCTGAAGCAGGGCAGCGGCAGCGCCTCGGGCGCAAACTGCATTGCCGCCTGGTGGGAATTCGATCCGGGGGCACCACCGAAGGCGATTGCGCGCTCGGGGTCTGCTGCCGCAGCAGCGCGCATCGATTCGACGAGTTCGAGGGCAGGCTTGGCGAATTGTCGCATGGTCCGCGCGATACGGGCGCGTTTCGCGCCATTCAAGCGCAATTGCACAAGCCACACTTGCGCGGGCGCGTTGCCTTCACTAGAGCGGCGCGCAACCAACAGACCAACAGTTTTCTTGCAGGCAATCACGCAATGGACGACCGTTTCAACACCGCCGCCGGCTGGGTCCTTTTCGCCGGTATCGTCGCGCTCGGCAGCTCGATCGTATCGGGCATGTATTTCCACGCCGGCTCCAGCGAATTGCCCGAAGGCGTCGAGCCCGGATATTTCGTGCAGGGTGAAGAGACGGGCGCCGGCGAGGATGCGGGCCCTGATCTCGGGACCCTGCTGGCCAGCGCCGATGCCGCGGCAGGCGAAGCCGTATTCGCGAAGTGCACTGCCTGCCACACGATCGAGCAGGGCGGGGCAAATGGCATCGGGCCGAATCTCTACGGGGTGTTCGGTTCGGCCATCGGATCGCACGCAGCAGGCTTTGCCTATTCCAGTGCGCTCAAGGAAAAGGGTGGCCAGTGGGACTGGGAATCGATGAACGCCTGGCTCGAAAGCCCGCGCGGTTTCGCCAGCGGCACGAAGATGAGCTTCGCTGGCCTGTCGAAGCCTGAAGACCGCGCCAATGTGATGGAATACATGGCGACCTTTGGCGGCGCTCCGGCCAAGCCCGCACCAGCCGCGCCTGAAGTCGAGACCGAAGAGGTCGCCGGCCAGGCTCCCGGTGCAGGTCCGGGCCCGGTCGAGGGCGCGCAGGCGGGCGAAGCCGAGGCAGCAGGCGCGGTCAGCGCGGACCAGCCGGTTCCGGGTGCCAATGCCGCGACCAACACGGGCGGCGCGACCAAGGTCGACTGATCGCCGGCACGACCAGTATTTTTCTAAGGGAAAGGCCTCGCTCCGGCGGGGCCTTTTCTTTTTTGCCGGGCGCTTAGCCCTTGAAGCCCTGCGCGATGACATACCATTCGCTCGAACCCTTGCGGCTGGCGGGCGGCTTGGCATGCTTGACGGTCTTGAAGTGCTGCTTGAGCAGCTTGAGCAAATCGCCATCGGTGCCGCCTGCCAGAACCTTGGCCAGGAAGGTACCGCCCTCGGCGAGGTTCTCGATCGCGAACCAGGCACCTGCTTCGACGAGGCCCATCGTGCGCAGGTGATCGGTCTGCTTGTGGCCGACCGTATTGGCGGCCATGTCGCTCATCACCAGATCAGCCTTGCCGCCCAGCGCCTCTTCCAGGACACGCGGTGCGTCGTCGTCCATGAAATCCATCTGGAAAATCTCGACCCCCTCGATGGGCTCGACTTCGAGCAGGTCTATGCCGACGACATGAGCCGCCGGCTTGCGCTTGCGCACGACCTGGCTCCATCCGCCCGGCGCAATGCCGAGATCGACGACGCGGCTGATCCCTTTCAGCAGGTCGAACTTATCGTCCAGCTCGATGAGCTTGTAGGCGGCGCGGCTGCGATAGCCGTCGGCCTTGGCCTGCTTCACATAAGGGTCGTTCAACTGCCGCTGCAGCCAGCGGGTGGAACTCGCGCTGCGCTTCCTCGCGGTCTTGACGCGCGTTTCGCGGTCCTTGCCGGATCGGCTCATACATCCTGCTCCCGCATCCTCTGAAGGGCGGCACGGCCCTGCTCGCCCGAAGCGTCTGCGGCGATCAGGCTGCGCAATATGCCTTCGCGAATTCCGCGATCGGCCACGCCCAGCTGGGTTGCCGGCCAGATATCGAGGATCGACTCCAGGATCGCGCAGCCCGCAATGACGAGATTGGCGCGATCATCGCCGATGCAGGGCAGTTGCCGCCGGTCTGCTTCGCTCATGCGGGACAGGCGCGCCGACACATCGCGCATCGATTGCGACGGCAGGATCAGTCCATCGACCACCCGCCGGTCGTATTGCGGCAATTCGAGGTGGAGGCTGGCGAGCGTCGTCACCGTACCGCTGGTGCCGAGGAGCCTGATCTCGTCCGCCGGGCGCCGGTGCTCCGCAATCCGCCGCGCGAAAGGTTCGAAGCTGCGCGCCACGAGCCGGCGCATTTCGGCATATCGCGCCAGCCGCCCTTCCTCGGTCCGTTCGGTATGCGGCACCGTGTCGGTCAGCGAGACGACACCCCATGGCACGCTCATCCAGTCGAGAATGCGCGGCACTGCGCCGTTCGGCTCGACCAGCACAAGTTCGGTCGACCCGCCGCCGATGTCGAAGATGATCGCCGGTCCGGTCCCGTCTTCCAGCAGGACGTGACAACCGAGCACCGCCAGCCGCGCTTCCTCCTGGGCGGAGATGATGTCGAGGACGATGCCGGTCTCTTGTTTCACGCGTTCGATGAACTTCGGCCCGTTGGCCGCACGGCGACAGGCCTCGGTCGCTACCGAGCGAGCCAGCCGGACATTGCGGCGCCGCAGCTTTTCGGCGCAGACATGGAGTGCGGCGAGGGTGCGCTCCATGGCTTCGTCCGACAGGCGACCGCTGGCGGCAAGGCCTTCACCCAGCCGTACCACGCGACTGAAGGCATCGATCACGGTGAAGTCCGCGCCGCTGGGGCGCGCGATCAGCAGGCGGCAATTGTTCGTGCCGAGATCGAGCGCAGCGTAAGCCTGGCGGTGGTGCGGGTGGTTGCTCGAGCGTGACGGCGCAAAGGCTTTCGCAATTCCCGCGTCCGCTCCGGCACGGGCTGCCGTATCACGCATGTCGGGCCGGGCGGGGCGCTTGTAGCGGAAATCGGCTACCTTGCCGGACGTGCCGCCCCGTTTCGTTCCAGGCCCCCTTGAGATGTCCGGCGGAGGATTGTCCGCCATGGGTAAGGGCTTTCTTCTTCCTCCCATGTCAACCAGCGGACACGGGGACTTGGGCGCGATGCTAGCGGCCAAGCGGAATTGGGGCAAGGGGCGGGGTTGACCTCGCGCAGCCGCGAAATTAGATGGCCGACCTCTCCCGCGGACGGGTTTGCGATTCTGTCCGGTCCGGTGAGCGATGATGCCCCGTCGTCTAATGGTAAGACTACGGACTCTGACTCCGTCAATTGAGGTTCGAATCCTCACGGGGCATCCAGTTTTTTCCTGCTCGCCTATCGTCCGCGTCTGCGAACTCCGTGCAGCAAGTCGCGCCCTGGCCAACGGCGCTCGCGCAGGAAGGCTCAGTTCGTCGTGGGCGTGTATTGCACCGCGAACTGGTCCTGGCTGTCACGGGCATGATCGCCTTCGCTGTTGCCGGTATATTGCGCCGCCATGATCGCCAGAGCGGTATCGATCGCCGGCGAGGTCGCGCCGCTGGCCTTGGCGAGCATCAGGCTGTCGTAATACTGCATGGTCTGGTCGGTCGTGTGCGGCTCTCCGCTATGCGGGCGGTCGAACCGCAGCCACATTGTTGCGGCATTCGATGCCTGGCCCTGCATCGCATAAAGCTCTTTCCAGTCGCTGTAGTAGACCGGAGCCTTGCCTGCCTGCCTGACGATCTGCGGATACCCCACGGCGAACACCGGGGATGCGGCGATGCGGCGCGCAATCTTCCGTTCGACGAAGACATGCGCGAGGTCGCGCCAGGCCGCCTCTCCCGTCAGGCGATAGAGGTGGATGAGCGAGAAGGCATTGTAGTCTTCCACATTGCTGATCGGGCTGGGGCTGGCGGACTGGAAGAACTCCGACGGCAGAGTCGTCCCGAAGCGCAGGCCCGGCCCATCGGCAAAGCGCGCGGCCAGCATCTGGCGGATGTCGTCCAGATTGGGTTGGAAGAAGGTCTTGGGTAATAGCCATTCGGGCACATTGGTTGGCGTTGCCGCAACGGCCTGCGCGAAATCGCGCATGCCCCACGCCAACTCTCGCGAAGCGCGGCGGAACTGTCGGCCGTCGGCACCGCGCTCGGCAGTCCAGGTCTGGTTGAGCGTGGCTGCGGCGAGGAATTGCTGTTCCTCGATGAGGTAGGGATCGGCTTCGTCGGCCCCGCCCTGCATCACGATCTTGCCCCAGACCGCATTGCCGCGATGGGCGGTGTCCATCACCCAGCCCTGTTGCGCATCAAACAGGTAATCGACTTGCGCGGAGGACGGATTGCCATTGCCGTAATAGTCGCGCAGCCCCACGTCCTTGAAGCCCGCGAGCCGCGGCGTCACGATACGCCCCTCATCGTTGCGCACATGTACCGGAATGGCCGCATGGGTTTCTGCCGCCAGCATGGCGGAATCCATCCATTGCCGGGCCTGCGCATCCTTGCCCTCCAGATGCTTGCGCACGGCGCGTGCGAACCATTGATGGTTGAGCCCGATTTCCGCCCGGGCGCCCGTGGTGCCGAATGCGCGGAGAAAACCCAGATCGCTGAGCGGCGCGTTCGTCACGGGGTGCTGCATCTGGGCGATCGAGCCCTCGACCGTCAGCGGATTGAAGCGGTGCCGCATGATCCAGCCCCGCTCTATCGCAGTGTCGATAAAGGCCAGTGGCTTGCGCGGCCACTGCCTGCTTTCCACGCGCCAGCGTTGCCAGGGGCCGTGCGGACGGTTGATAGCGGTCTCGCTCGTCGCTCCGATCGCCGGGTCCTCGATCCGCACCGTATAGGTGACGGGAACTGGCGCAGTCCCGAACACACCGGGCGTGCGGTTCTCGATTACGTAGCTGGTGTGTGGCTTGCCGTCGGCCAGGCCGGTGGTGCGCATCCCGACCAGCCATAGATTGCGCCCGATCGGCTTTTCGAACCGGTCGGTGACGAGATCGCCCCTGACTAGCTGGCCGCCCATGCGGATCGCGGCGTCATTCGCGCTGGCAAAGCCGGTCTCTCCGGCAAACCGGATGGCGACCGACACCTGCTGCGCCCAATCCTCGGCGGAAATTGTGGCGGTGCCCGAGCCCGGAGCGGGTGTGCCTGGTTGGGAAACGGCAGGCGGCGCTGCTATCGCCGCAGGACTGCTGGCGCCGTCGCCCCCGCAGCCAGCAAGCGCGCCGCACATGGCCGCGACCGCGCAAAGCCGTTTTCCGGCCATGACAATTTTCGTGAAACCCCGCATGCGCCCCTTCCATCCCGGCAATCCCGTGATCGGACGCGTGAGGTTAATTTCAGCTTTCACGCAATGGTTGACGCGACCGATCGTGTGGTGCTGTCGACGCATTGCGGCGGGACGCTACCGGCTGTTACCTGCGCCGCAATCGGGTGCCTCGCTGAGAGCCCGGACGAGCGTCTGGCGGTGCATGCTCCCCGCGCGCGCCGGGGCCAGAGCATAGATCTCCTGCAACAGCATCCAGTCGCACTCCGACATTCCGCGAGGTTTCCTGTCGGCAGGCGCATCGAAAAGCGCAAGAATGCTGGCAGAATCTCTCGCTACGTCACGCGGGTAGATTTCGGCCAGTGCGTGCAGTGCAATCAGGTCTGCCACGAGATCGACCTCGTAGCCTGCCGCCAGATCGCGATCGACAATGATCATGGCCGCTTCAATCGCTCGTGTGCCATCGGTCTGGACGCGACTGGAGAATTGGCCGGTGGTTATCGGCGCGTCGTCCTTGTTGGGCAGCATTCCACTCCAGCTGACACTGTCCATCGTGACGCTGGCGGGTTGTTGACCGATCGCCTGACGCCCCATGCGATCGCGCCAGCCGGTCCGGTACCACGCCCGGACTGGCGCAGATTCGCCAAACAGAACCTCCTCATAGAACCCCGGCACTTCGGCAAAGGAGCGCGGCCGACGGCTGCGTGTCGCATCGACCAGCCGGACGGCATCGAAGGAGAATGCGATATTCACATTGGTCGTACACGACGAACTGTCCTCGATTTCGAGATCCAGCTTTCTCGCATGAGCGCTGATCCGGTCCATCACCATCGTGCGGGCCGGCTCCTCGATGCCGATAACAGAGACGCACAGCGAATTCCGCCAGCGCGCGATGGGCCGATCACCGCGAATGGCACCGCTGGTGCGAACGGCAGACCGCGCTTCCTTTCGGGCTGCTTCGTCATTCCCCCGTTCGCCTTCGACCACGATCGGATCGTTCGCGGGGTCTGGTTGGCTTGCTGCAATCGAGGTCGAACTCGCAGCTGCCAGCACCGCGATGCAGCGGAGGGCTTCCTTGTTCCATCCGGTCATTTCATCACTCCAGCGAGCCACGAAACGGCTTCGTACAGCATATTTGCCAATCGGCGTAGGCCTCTGGCTTGGACCGGTCAGGAGCGGCGGCACCGCAGCTCCCCTCTTCAAATGACCACCCGGCGTCTATCGTTCGTCTATCCCCGGGGGCGCCGCTTGTCCCCGGGGGGCGCCGCCTGCCCGAACGGGCTAAGCCGAGAGGTGGGTTTCGCGCAGCGCAGGTCAGGACTTCAGAAACCGGTGGTTTGAGAAGGCCCTGACCGCACCAGGCGAAACCCAATATGCTCAGTGCCGGGAACGCGGGGTCCCGGCGGCTATGAGACTCCTACGTCAGAATTCGCCGGCGACGCCGATGGTGGCACCTGTGTTCTGGCCGCCCGAATGGCTCACACTGGCCATTACAGCGAAGGGGACGTCGGTCTTCAGGCGATGGGTTAGGCCAAGGCTGAAAGCGTATTCGCCTCTGAAAGTCGCGCCCTTGCCCATATAGCTGGTCCGTCCGCCTTCCGAAGGCATCGGTGCGTCCGCTTGGGCCATCGCCGCAGCGATCCCGGCCCGCGACTGCTCGCTCAGCTCTTCGATGCGGAAGTTCGCTTCGAGGAGGCCCCGTTCGAGCAAATCGACCCGGTTCGTGACGACGCCTAGTTGCGTATTGATCAGGCTCGTTTGCGCCGCCAGCGTTTGCACCTGTTCCGCCACACGAGCGACGCTGGCAGCCGAGGCAAAATTACCACGGCCCAGTGTCCCATTGGCGTCTATTGTGACAGCATCGACCGGCCCCACCTGTACCAAAGTCGACGATGCGATATCGGCGATGACGACGGCGGTTCCGGACGATCCAAGCATCACCTGGTTTGCGGCTGTTGTCACCGCCCCGGCACCGACGGCCGTGGAATTCGCAAAGGCTGCGCTGGATCCGGTGCCGATGGCCGTGGCGTTTCCTCCCGATGCAGAGCTCGCTGTGCCTACCGCGGCGGCGTTCGCACCGCTGGCGGAAGTCTGATAGCCGAGCGCCATCGCACCGCCACCGGTCGCCTGGGCATCGCTTCCCAGCGCAATCGCTTCGTTACCGGTCGCAATGGCAGCCGGGCCCGTCGCATTAACCTCGATATAAGCCAGTTCAGCAGCCCCGGCAGCGACGCTCGTTTCGAGCGCGCCTATGCGTCCCGTATTGTCGGAGATCGCGGCGGTGTTGGCCGCGATGGCCACGGTGTTGTCGGCAATGGCGCTCGTGTTCGTCGCTATTTGCGCCGTATTGGTCGCAATCTGCGCCGTGTTGGCAGTTGCTTGCGTATTTGCAGCATCAGCCAGCGCAAAGGCGGCATCGGCGCGCTCCTGTGCGGCCACTGCCGAACCGCCAGCACTTGCGATGGCAGTGTTGACCTGTCCTACGGTTGCGGCGTCGCTATCGGCGATGCCGTCGGCGATATTGACCAGGCGCCGTTCATTTCCGGCGCTGCCGAAGGACGCGGTCATGGCTTCGGTGGCGACCGAACCGCTGCCGAGGGCCAGCGAATTGACCGCCTCTGCACCTGTCGAAGCATCGGCGCCAAGCGCGACTGCGCCTTCGGCCAGCGACACGGCCCCGGTCCCGTCGAAGTCCGCGTCTCCCCCAATCGCTATGGAGCCTACGCCACCGGCGTTTGCGGCGACACCGCCGGCAAAGCCAAGCGCATTGGACGAGGCGACCAATCCGATCGCGACGCCCGCGGTATCGGTGACGTGGCTACCGGTACCGATCGCGACGCCTCCGGTTCCGCCGTCTGTCGTTGCGGCAAAGCCCATCGCCACAGAATAATTGCTGTTGGCGCTGGAGCTGCCGCCGACCGATATGGCGGCAAAGCCATTTGCCTGTGCACCCGCGCCGACGGCGTCGATATCGACATAAGGATTGCCTGCTGTAGCGACCCCGGCCAACGCCTCGTTGAGTTGCGCCACGTTTACTGCGTCCGTATCGGCGGTGCCGGCAGCGACATTGGTGATCTGACGTTGACCACCGAAGTCGGAGTTGCCGACTGAGACCGAATTCGCCCGGTCGGTGCGCGAATTGGCGCCCAGGGCGACCGAATTGTCGAAATAGGCACCTGCGCTAGAGCCTATGGCCGTCGTGTTGTCCGCGCTCGCGATCGCACTGCCACCAATCGCAGTCGAGATGAATCCCGATGCCTGTGCGGCAACCCCGACGGCAACGGTGTTCACGTTGCTGGCTGCCGAGAGCGCACCGAGAGAAGTGGAATAGTCGCCGTCGGCATAGGCGAACTCGCCGATTGCGACCGTGCCTCCGTCCACCGCGCTGCTGGCGTTGCCCAGCGCGACGCTACCGAAACCATCGGCTCTGCTATCAGGACCGATCGCAATCGCATCTGAGCCGGTTGCTTGCGCAGGTCCACCGAAGCTGTTGATGTCGACGTAATTGCTGCCCGCGGTAGCCAATGCTGCATTCAGCTGGTCGAGGTTTACCGCATCGGTGCCTTCCGTTGCAGCAGCGACATTGGTGATCTGGCGCTCGTTTCCGAATTGACCCACCGAGACGGTGTTTTCGCGCGAGGCATAGCTCGCAGCTCCAAGCGCTACGGAGTTGCTTGCATCTGCATAGGCTCCCGTGCCGACGGCGGTCGATGAGCCGGCGAGCGCGGCACTGTAAGCGCCTACCGCTGTCGAGAAATCATTGAAGGCAGTCGAGTAATTGCCTTGCGCCATGCTGTAAAACCCGTCTGAATAGGCACCTGTCCCCATCGCGGTAGAGCCGAAACCCGCCGCCGTCGCATAGGTGCCGAACGCCAGCGTGTCCTGTTGCTGGGCCGCCGCGCCGAAACCGAAGGCGTTCGAGCTGAAGCCATTGGCGCGCGAACCCGCACCCACGGCCACGGCCTGGTCGCCAAGCGCTTCGGCGTTGAAACCGAGCGCCGTATTCATGAACCCGCTGCGTGCGAAGCTGCCCACGGCGGTGCCCATCTCGTCGGCCACGCTGTTGCTACCGAGTGCCAGCCCATAGGTCCCGGTGGTCAAGGAGTTGCTGCCAAGCGCGATCGATTCGAAGGCATAGGCTTGTGCGAATTGGCCGATTGCGACCGCATACTGGTCGAGCGCATAGGAGCTCAGACCGATCGCAATGGCATAGTCGCTCGAAGCGAAGGCGTAGGACCCGAGAGAGACGCTGCCAGCGCCGCGGCTGACCGCGCCCGCGCCGATTGCCACGGATTGTACGCCGCTGGCTTCCGGCCCGACGTAGCTGACGCTCGCGCCGCTTCCGAGAATGCGACCGCCGATAGCGACGGCATAGTCCGCGGCTACCGCGTCGCTGCCGACCGCAACACCGTTTTCGGCTGCATTGCTCTCGCTTCCCACCGACGTTCCGTTCGCAGCCGCAACGGACCCGGCACCAACTGCCGTTCCGCCAGAGCCGGTCACTGTCGCGGAGGTGCCGCAGGCAAGACTGGTGCCGTCGCTAGGTGACAGCGCGCCACCATCGGTATCGGCGCTGTCGGTCGCCGTATTGTCGGCGTTCGTATCAAGCAGACATTCTTGCGCCCGACCAGTCGAGGGGATGGCGGCAAGGGAAGTGCAGAGCGAGATGATACTCGCAGCAATCAGAAAACGATTCTTCATGGGCTTTTGCCTTAGAGACAACGGCGCGACACTATTGTGCGCCGGCACGACAAATTACTGTGCAATTTTGCACCTAAAAGTGTGAAAATGCGCAAAACGCTCTCCTCGCGACTGAAAATGACGGAATCTGGTATTTTTGCCGCACTGCCCCCGTCCGCTCGACAGCGACGGTAATTGCGCCTATCCCCAACATATCCCCGGGGAGCCGTTTGGCTGAGAGGCAGGAGTAACGCCCTGCGACCCGTCGAACCTGAACCGATTAGCATCGGCGGAGGGAGTGGAGCGGCGCCAGAATACCGCTCTTCCTCCGCCTTATGGAGAGAGCACGCATGGCCGACATCAACAGCAAATTCGACATCGGCGTCACCACCGGGCCCATTCGCGGCAGTCGCAAGGTCCATGTCGGCGCCAAGTCCGGCAGCGGCGTGCAGGTCGCCATGCGCGAGATCGATCTGGAGGGCGGCGAGCCTAGCGTGCGCGTCTACGACACCTCCGGTCCCTACACCGATCCCGACGCGACCATCGACATCCGCAAGGGCCTCGAACAGAAGCGCCGCGAGTGGATCCTCGCCCGCGGCGATGTCGAGGAATACGACGCGCGCGAAGTGAAGCCCGAAGACAACGGCCAACTCGGTCCCGATCGGTCGGGCGGCGTTCCGGGCTTCCCCAATGTCGCCAAAAAGGTGCTGCGCGCCAAGCCCGGGATGAACGTGTCGCAGATGCACTATGCCCGCCGCGGCATCATCACGCCCGAGATGGAATATGTCGCCGAGCGCGAGAACCTTGGCCGCGAGATGCTGCGCGAGGAAGCCGCCCGCCTCACCGCGCGCAATGACGGCCAGCCCTGGGGTGCGGAACTGCCCGATTACGTCACCCCCGAATTCGTCCGCGACGAGGTGGCGAGGGGCCGTGCCATCATCCCCTCCAACATCAACCACCCCGAAACCGAGCCGATGGCGATCGGGCGCAATTTCCTCGTCAAGATCAATGCCAATATCGGCAACTCCGCCGTGGCATCGGACGTGGCGAGCGAGGTCGACAAGATGGTCTGGTCGATCCGCTGGGGCGCGGACACGGTGATGGACCTCTCGACGGGCCGCAACATCCACGACACGCGCGAATGGATCATCCGCAACTCGCCCGTCCCGATCGGCACCGTGCCGATCTACCAGGCGCTGGAGAAAGTCGGCGGCATTGCCGAGGACCTGACCTGGGAAATCTTCCGCGACACGCTGATCGAACAGGCCGAACAGGGCGTCGACTATTTCACTATCCACGCAGGGGTCCGCCTACCCTATGTCCCGATGACCGCCAAGCGTGTCACCGGCATCGTGTCGCGCGGCGGCTCGATCATGGCGAAATGGTGCCTCGCGCATCACAAGGAGAGCTTCCTCTACGAGAAGTTCGACGAGATCACCGAGATCATGAAGGCCTACGACATCGCCTATTCGCTGGGTGACGGCCTGCGCCCCGGCTCCATCGCCGACGCCAACGACGAAGCCCAGTTCGCCGAGCTCTATACGCTTGGCGAACTCACCAAGCGCGCCTGGGAACAGGACGTGCAGGTGATGATCGAAGGCCCCGGCCACGTGCCGATGCACAAGATCAAGGAGAACATGGACAAGCAGCTGGAGGCGTGCGGCGAAGCGCCCTTCTACACGCTCGGCCCCCTCGTCACCGATATCGCGCCGGGGTACGACCATATCACCAGCGGCATCGGCGCGGCGCAGATCGGCTGGTACGGCACCGCCATGCTCTGCTACGTCACGCCGAAGGAGCACCTCGGCCTGCCCGACCGCGACGATGTGAAAGTGGGCGTGGTGACCTACAAGCTCGCTGCCCACGCCGCCGACCTCGCCAAGGGCCACCCGGCCGCCAAGGTCCGCGACGATGCCTTGAGCAAGGCCCGCTTCGAATTCCGTTGGCGCGACCAGTTCAACCTCAGCCTCGACCCCGACACGGCCGAGCAATATCACGACCAGACCCTCCCCGCCGAAGGCGCCAAGACCGCCCACTTCTGCTCCATGTGCGGCCCGAAATTCTGTTCGATGAAGATCACGCAGGAAGTGCGCGACTTCGCCGCCAAGCAGAACTCGGACAGCTATCTTGCGAGCGAGAACATCAAGCGCGAGACCTCTCAGCAAGAGGCCGAGGAAGCGCAGAAGGGCATGGAGGAGATGAGCGAGGTGTATCGGGAGAAAGGCGAGAAGTTGTATTTGCCTGAGGGGTAACTCCGATAGTAGTGAAGCTACTGGCGCTTCTTTTTACTGACGGCTTGTACCTGATACTCAAGGCTCTTGGCTCTCGCGATGGCGCGCGCCCTTTCCTCCTCGTCCGCTGTGGTCGATGCGGCTAGGCGCGCATCAAGCAATTTCCGATAATGGCGGTGAGGGACCATTGCCTTGCCGGAGCCGACCATAAGGCCCGTGACTTCAGCAGGTCTGCCATGCCTGCGGCCTTCTTTTCGTTTCGAGTAATTGTGGCCATGGCGGTGTAGCACGCCTTTGACTTCGAAGACCAAAGCTTCAGGGACTTGTTCTCCCGATATCGTTATATCATCGACATAGAGCGACATCTTGCAATCAGCAGCGACTACCAAAGTTTGAATTTCATTCCACATGTCGAAAGCGCTGTAAAATGAAAGGATTGGGCTAGCTGGACTACCTTGCGGCAGATGTCCGTTTCGACATGTCAGGCCTGTCAAAAGGTGGGCAACATCGGGCTCACAGCGAAGATGTTGTCGGAAAAAGGCATAGACGGATTTCGCCAGGCAGTTTCCGAAATAGTCGTCGATATCGAGAAGTTTAATCGTCTTCGCTGATTTGTGGACGAATGCATTCTCGAGATAAGATTTGCCCTTCACCGGACTAAAAAGATAATCGGGAGGGGCCACTCGCTGCAGCAGGTCGCCAATCCGGCGCTGTAGCTCTTTCAAGTCGGGCCGCGGGGCTTCAATTAGACGCGTGCCACCAGATCGCTTCGGCTCCCGCCATTCGCGGTATAATTCAGGCTTTGCAGCGCGGCTGGATATGTAGGGAAGTGATCGGTTCAAGCGGGAGGCAAGCTGTCGCCTGCTCTTCAGGCGGTATAGTGCGCACTGATGTAACGGATATGGCTCAAAGGGTTTCTTCATCGATTCTTGTAAGAGCGAGCAAGATCTTTCGGCCAAATTTTTGCCTTGCCTCCAAGTCCGCGGAGCTCTCATTCGCCGAAAGGTTCTCCGCGAAAAAAAGCAAAGATGATGTGGGAACCCCAATTTCGCCCGCTATCGCGCGCAATATCTTCTGGCTTGGCTCTCGCGCACCCGATTCGATCTGAGAGAGATAACCGTTGGTGACGCCAATGCTCGCTGCCAACTCCTTCTGGCTAATACCTAAAAAACTTCGTGCAATTCTAATTGCTTCGCCCAGCATTCTTCCGACCTTAGGTTTCCAAGGTGTGTGAAAGTGGAGATCTAGCTTCCGTCGCCGAAATTCCGTTCAACCCAACGCGCAATGCGAAAGATTGCCGGTGCAACTGTGAATACCAGTCGCAGCAGGGTGGGAGACTTCAAACAGCGAGCCGTAGCCCTCCTCAGTCTTTTTTCCCACCTCTTCAACCTCCGTCGAAACCGGTCACGTTCCTTATCCATGATAAGTTCCCTTCTGCAGACCACGACGGAATTGCCGTGGGGTCGCCACCTGCAGTGGGATTGGGGGTCTCGACTTTACTCTCAACACCACACGCGACAGGTCGCCGTCGCGTGTGCTCTCTCCGTCTGGGGTCCGCCCCTTAGCCGGGAAAGTGGTAGAGAACCTTGCGGTCCTCCGCGCGCCTAGTGGCGCTAAGATAAGCGACTCATTCTCCTTTCAGTGACTGTCCTCAAAATAGCAGTCGCCTGATCGGGCGCAAGAGCAAAATTGGCTCTATGTAAAACTTTTTTACTAAGAGCTTGGGTCCGGGGACAGTGTAACGAACCGCTAACCCGCCGGAACCAGCTTCTCTACCAGCGCCCTGAGTTCGCTCGGCGTGGTGTGGCCGGCGACGATCTCGTGATAGCCTATGCCCGCCTTGCGCAGCGCTTCCTTCTTCACCGCATCGCGCGCGGCGGCGCAATTGCCTGCGTGGTGGCCCGAGCCCTGGTATTCCAGCGCGTGGACCACGTGGGCGCGGTCGTCCATCAGGGCGAAGTCGACGCGCTTTGAATTGACGGCGAAATAGGCGCCCTCGTCTGGGCTGGTCAGGAATTCGCCGAGCGAAACCTGCGCCATCACCTGCCATTTCGGGTTCATGGCGATCACCGCCTTGTCGAGCGCCTCGAACACCTTCGCCTCCGACCGGTTCAGCAGCGACCGCGATGTGAAGTCCGACCGCGCGACGAGCTTCAATTGCTCCGCGGCAAAATCGGCGCGGCTGGCCTCTGGCTCCTTCACCGGGCGCAGCGCCGGCTTGGCTTTGCCACCGCTGCGCTTCGCCGCATTGCGCCCGCGCCAGTAGGCCTTGCGCTTCTCCGCATCGGCTTTCGCCGTTACGCGCTCGAAGTATACGCCGATCACCGCGCCGAGGAATAGCACGATGAGCAGGACAAGCGGGCGGTCGAGCAAGTAATTCACCGTTTCCATAGCGGGAATTCTAATTCGGAAATTCCTAAAGAATAATGTCGGTCACTTAAGTGTCGCTGTTCACGAGTCCCAACTTCAGGTTCGCGCCTGTTCAGCCTTTCCTACTCCGCCCGAACCTGTTGTCTTGCGGTCCATGTCCGCGCTCCGCCCCTTGCCGAAGCCTGTCCCCGAGTGCCCGCACACCCCCGCGAACTTTTTTGCCCCTGGACAGTGGTCCATGCGGTCCATGTGATGGGACTGGCAGGAGGCAAGTCCTGCAATTGTCCTACACGCCGCTCAGGCCCTTGCGAGCTTCACCAGCACCCGGTCCAGCGCCTGCAGGAAGTTGGACCGGTCCGCCTTGCCGAACGGCGGCGGGCCGCCTCCGGCTGCGCCGAGGGGGCCGTCCATTCCGGCGCGAAGGTCTTCCATGATCGCGCGGGTGGCGATGGCGCTGCCGATGCTGGCGGCGTCGAAGGGCTTGCCGTCGTGGCGCAGCACGGTGGCGCCCGCCTTGAGGCAGCGTTCGGCCAGCAGGATGTCGGCGGTGATCACCACGGTGCCTGGGGATGCGTTCTCCGCGATCCAGTCGTCGGCGGCATCGAAGCCGTCGGAGACCACTACGCGCTTCACCCGCTCGCTCACCGGCACGCGGAAGGGGCTGTTGCTGACCACGCGGACAGGGGCCCTGTGACGCTCCGCCACGCGATAGACCTCCTCCTTCACCGGGCAGGCATCGGCATCGACCAGGATCATGGGCGCAGGCATGGCCCCCCGCTAGCCGAAGGGAGCGGCCCGGCACAACCGTGCGGTCCAACCCGCGGGAATTGGCGCGGACCGGGACTTCGCGGAAGGGGCGGCTTCGTGATATGCTCGCCCCAGTACCCCGCCGACCCGCAAGCCCTAGAGGAGACCCGCCATGTCCGTCCGCAGCCTCACATCCATCGCCGCACTCGCTGTGCTCGCCGCTGCTGCCCCGGTCGCGGCGGACAACCATGCCGAGGCGAATGCGGCCCCGCCGGGGGATGCCGACACGCGCTATTGCATGCGGGTCGAGCCGGTGACGGGCAGCCTCGTCGAGCGCATCATGTGCATGACGCGAAAGCAATGGGCGCAGCAGGGCGTCGATCTTGACGAGGACTGGCCGCGCGAAGGGGTGCGGGTCGAGGCTTGAACAGGGGAATAGGAATGAGCAACGAAACCGAAACCAACCGCGCGCTGATCGCCAAGGCCTATGACGGGCTGGCCAAGGGCGACCCGACACACTTCACCGCGCTGTTCGCCGAGGATATCGAGTGGCGCGTGATGGGCTCGTCCGCCTGGTCGAAGCACCTGAAGGGGCTGGAGGCGGTGAACCGCGACCTCGTCGGCCCTCTGTTCGCGCGGATCGACGGGCCCTACCTCACCACCGCCGAGCTCATCCTCGCCGATGGCGATCGTGTGGCGGTGATCGCGAAGGGCGATGCCGCGACGGTCGACGGCGGGCGCTACGACAACGATTATTGCTTCGTCTTCCGCATGAAGGACGGCAAGATCGTCGAGGTGCGCGAGTATATGGACACAATCCTCGCGGACCGGGCGCTGGGAACGGGATAGGCGCTCAGGGCGTCAGTTCGCCCTGCTCGCGGCCGTCCCACCAGGCGATGCGCTTGGGGCTCACTTCGATCAGGATCAGGCCGTCGGTATCGAGGCCGTTCTCGAACCACTTCTCGAGGTCGGGCACCCAGTGCTTTTCCAGCGTGTCGCGGTCGCGGTGGAGCTTGCCGGTGCCCTGGACGGCGCAGTAGAACTCGCCGCTGGAATAGGTGGCACCGCACTGGTCGGAGCGTTTGAGGTCATCGTCGATCCGACCATCGTCGGTGGCGAAGTGATATGTGGTGCCGTCGCTGGCGCTGACGTCCTTGTTGTTGGACATGGGGCGCGCGGCGATCGCGCCCTCGCTGCCGGTCTTGGTGACCAGCATCGCGACGTCGATGCTCTTGAGTTTGGAAGCGATGTCGGAAAGCGTACGGTCTGCCACGGGGTCTCTCCTGAATGAGTGTCAGCTGTCCTTCCCCAACGGCAGCGAGGCGAGATGGTGCCGGAGTTTCGGCGCTGCCGGCCCTATGGTGAGGGTATCGCGCGCGCCTCGATGGTAGAGAGGGAGCATGACCGACTACCTCATCGTCTTCGCCGTGGTACTGGGCGTAAACCTGATGCCTGCGTTCGGACCGCCGACCTGGTCGATCATCGCGCTGTATGCTTTCAACACCGAGCTTGATCTCGCCCCGCTGGTAGGCACGGCGGCGGTGGCAGCCGCGACAGGACGGTTCACCCTGGGCCATGCGACGCGGGCGCTGGGCACGCGCTTCCTATCGGACAAGGTCAAGGGCAATCTCGCTGCGGCGCGCGAGGCGATGGAACGGCGACGGCGCAATGGCATCCTTGCGCTCGGCCTGTTCGCGCTGTCGCCCGTGCCGTCTGCCCAACTGTTCGAAGCCGCGGGTCTCGCCCGGCTGCCGCTGCTGCCCTTTACGCTCGCCTTCTTCGCCGGACGGATCGTCTCCTATACGATCTATGGCCTGACCGCGCAGGGCATCCGTTCGACCACAATCGGCGAAGTCTTGCGCGAAGAACTGTCGAGCCCATTCGGTATTGCGCTGCAGATCACAATGCTTGCCGGACTGGTTTTCCTGGCGCGGATCGACTGGGCAAAGCGATTGGGCTCACACTCTGATCGGGAGCCGGTCGAGTGACATCGTCAGTCCGCCGAAATGCGGGCACCAAAACCCCGGGCTGAGCGTTGGATAGAGACATTTCGAGAGGAGGATTTTCCATGCAGGTCCAGTTCAATTCCGACAGCAGCGTGATGGGCACCGAAAACGTCGCAGAGCGGATCGAAGCTGCGGTAAGAGAGAAGCTGGCTCGGTTCGAGGGCCGGCTCACGCGCGTCGAAATTCATGTGCGCGATGAAAACGGTGCCAAGCATGGTGCGGACGACAAGGCCTGCACCATCGAAGCCCGTCCACGTGGCGGCAAACCGATCGGCGTGACCGCGAAGGCAAGCAAGGTCGATGATGCCGCGCGGATGGCGGCCAATACCTTGGCCCAGCGGCTGGAACGCAATTTTGGCAAGGAGGCGAAGCACAGCCACGATCCGCGGCCCGACAAGGTCATGTGACTGGAGGTCAGGGCCGCCAAGCGCTTCGTCGCTGGCAGGGCAACGCTTCGTCGCGGATCACCACCGTTTCGCCATATTCCTGCCTGAATCGGAAACATCCGCGCGACCGCATCGTTCGTATCTGTAAGCGGCGGCCATGAAATAGGGTCGCCGGCCGACACTCTCACAACCAAAAGGGTAGATTATGAACAAGATGACAATCGCGCTCGCTTCGGCGGCCTCGCTCGCCATTGCAGCCTGTGCCGAACCGGCGGAAGATACCGCCACGATGGATGAAGACGTTGCCGCTGCCGATCAGATGGCCAACGAAACTGCCGAAGCCGGCACCATCGTCGAAGTCGCACAGGGCGATGAACAGTTTTCGACCCTCGTCAGCGCTGTGACCGCCGCAAATCTGGGCGATACGCTGTCGGGCGACGGACCGTTCACGGTCTTCGCTCCGACCAATGACGCTTTCGGCAAGATCCCCGAAGCAACTCTGACCGAGCTGACGACGAATGACACTGAAACCCTCGGCAACATCCTGACCTATCACGTGGTCGAAGGTAACGTCGATGCGGCCACGCTGACCCAGGCAATCAACGAAGCCGGCGAGGGCGGGTACACGATCAACACCGTCAATGGCGGCACGCTTACCGCGATGCTCGATGGCGGCAATGTTGTGCTGACCGATGCGACCGGTGGAACCGCAACCGTCACCGCGACCGATGTGCAGGCGTCGAACGGCGTCGTCCATGTGATTGATACCGTGCTTATGCCGCAGTAATTCTGCGAAATAGCGTATGCGAAAAGGGCGGCCCTTACGGGTCGCCCTTTTTAATTGTGTGAGAGGTCGGATGTATTTTGCGTTGGCTTCGCATTCTGCGCTGGCTTGTCGGCTTCCCGAGGTTCGCTTTGGAAATCGTCGGCACCTTGGTCGGATATCGACAAGGCTGGCCCGCTGGCCAAACGCTCTATTTCGGCATCCGAAATCATGTTCGTGTAGTCCGCGTCAAGCGCGACCGCTTCTGGCGTGTCGTCCCAGATCAGCTGCCGGTCGCGCAACCGTCCATGAAGCGCGAGTTCGGAGACTGGCACGACGCCACTCGGGGTTTCTAAATCATAATGGTCTGGAGGACGGTCGCGCTGTTCCCGGTAAGCAGGGGGCGAATAGAGGATCGGTTCGCGATCTCCAGCCACCGTGGGAATTGCGTCCCGCTGGGCAAGGATCGGGCTCTCGCCGATCACCGAACCGCTCAGCGCGCCCAAGCCCGCGGCACCCAGGATCGCGCCGGCGAAGACGTAGCCAGCAAGGCGCGCGGGAGTTTGAACACGGCCTGACATGTCCGATCAATCGCTCAACGTTGTGCGAGGTTCCACGGGTGCTCTTGGGATCTTTACGCGGTCTGCTCTTCACCTTGCTTTAACCGCGCCCTTGAACCGGGCCGCAATGGTTCGTTGATTAGGTTAACGGAGTGCTAGGCAAGCCTTGGCGTCGAGCCGCAAGCCGGACGTTTGGGGAAAGAAGCGAGAATACATCATGCATGAGTTGCAGAACCGGTTTCTGGCTGCCGATGGCGAAGCGAAGTGGGAGGCGGAACTTCGCGGCCTGTTCGAATCGCACCGGCTGGACGAGGTCCACGACATCTTGGCCGCGGCACTCGCCGAACTCGACAGCGACTTCGGGCGAGTGTGCCTCGCCACCCTGCCTGAGACGGTTTCTATTGCGGGTTGGCCTGAGCTTGTCGAAGCGATCCAGGATCACGAAGGCGAGGCGATTACCGGCGTCACTCTTGCGATAGCGAACGAAGCAGACCGGGCCTTCGAAAAAGGGCAGTTGCACCATCCGTTCATGATGCTCGGGCTGTATACGGACGAGGGTTTCGTCTTCAGCGATGCTTCGCGCACGGACCTGATCGCCCAGACTTCGGCCGAGGACGGGCCGGAGTGGGCTGGCTATGACGAAGACATCGAAGTGCATCTCGACATAGACGGCCTCGATCGGCTCAACACCGCCCTGCTGCATCACAAGCAGCGCCACTATTTCCGCGAGCCCGGTGCAACCGAAGCACCCCTGCGCTACGTCGAATATGTACTGGGATGCTGGTGGCGCGCGCTTCTGTTCCAGCAGGCGGTGGCGAGCGAATGCGCGATCCATGGCCTGCCGGGCGGCATTCCCGTGGTGGCTGGCCTGGTCGATATGCGACCGGAAATCGTTGCGGTGCATGGCATTGGCGCGCGTACGCCCGATGCCCAACGGCAGGTTCCGGCCAAGGAATGCGCCCCGATCCTGGCAGCGGATTTCATCCAGTTGCGAACGAGCGAAGAGGTGGCGGAATTGACCGGCTCCGATCTGCGTCGCCGCGTTGCCGAAACCGGTCAGGTGCCCGAAGAGCCGAAACGCGGCCTTCTGGCGCGGGTCTTCGGTCGCTGACCACCAGACCGTGCAAGGCGAGCCTTGCCCTGCTCCGATACTGCGGTAAGGCTGACGACCAGCTTTGACCATCCGGAGTTTCATGGCCAGCCTGCGCGCCCGCCTCGTCAATCTTGCTCTGCCGCTGCTCGGCGTAAAACGCTTCTTTTCCGAGCCTGACAGGCTGGAGGAGCGTATCGCCGCCCTGCGCAAGAAGACGCCTGTCCGGCCGGGGCGCGCCCTGCAGAAAGAGTTCGCGATCGAGGAGGACGGAAGGCGCGGCTTTCCCGTGGTCACGATGGCGCCGCGCAACGGTCTCGCTGACGGGGCGCCACACCTCCTATACTTCCACGGCGGCGGCTACGTCATGCCGATATCGGCCTTCCACTGGAACGCCATCGCGCAACTCTGTCGCGATCTTGGGGCATCGGCGACGGTCCCGCTTTATCCTCTGGCGCCCGAAACGAAAGCTATCGAAACGCTTGATCTGATGCGCGGCCTCACGGAGGATGTGATTACGGCTTCAGGTTCGCGCCCGGTGATAATGCTGGGAGACAGCGCTGGCGGGGGAATGGCATTGGCGTTGACCCAAATGCTCTTGCAGGACGGTGCTCCCATGCCCGCATCGCTGGTGCTGTTTTCTCCGTGGCTGGATGCAACGGCCAGCGACCCCCGACAGAAAGACATCGAAGGCCGGGACCGAATGCTCGCCGTCGCGGGCCTCGGAGCCTGCGCCGACCTGTTCCGCGGTGACCTAGCGCGGGACGATCCGCGCATCAGCCCGCTTCTCGGACCGTTGGATGGCTTGCCGCCTGTCGCGATCTTCTCGGGCACGTCCGACATTCTGCTGGTGGATGGTCAGCGGTTGGGTGCCAAACTGACTTCCCCTGATGCGGCTGAGCACGTCTATTTCGAATATGACGGCATGTTCCATGACTGGATGCTGCTACCCGTGCCAGAGGGCAAGGCGGCTCTCGACCAGGCGGCTGAGTTCATTCGCCGCCATAGCACGGGGGAACCGTGATGCGTTCTGCATTCGCTTTCATTATCGCGACAGGCTTGCTGGTCGCGTGCCAGCAAGAGCAGACCACTCGGGAGCCGGCCTATGACGGAATAGATCCTGCCGAGACGATCCGGTTCACCGGCACCGAGCCTTTCTGGAATGGCGAGATCATTGAAGGGATGGCTCGCTATAGCACCCCCGACATGCCCGATGGCAGCAGTTTTCCCGTCGAACGCTTTGCTGGGTTGAATGGGGTCGGCTTCAGCGGCGAGCTGCAGGGCGAGCGCTTCGACCTGACCATCACGCCCGGCGAATGTTCCGATGCAATGAGCGATCGCAGCTATCCGTTTACGGCCACTTTGCTGGTCGGTGACGAAACGCGGGAAGGCTGCGCCTGGACGGACCGAAAACCCTATTCCGATCCCGAAAACCCATAGGCCGACCAGGCACGATACAGGTTCTTTCCCGATGCGCGATGTTCCCTCGCTTCCACGCCTCCTCGGCCTTGCCGGCCTCTTACCGCAACTCGCTTGTGTCATAGCGCTTTATGCCGGGCCCGACGAGTGGCGTTATACGGCGCAGGCGATCGCGTTCGGCTATGCCGCGCTGATCTTCAGCTTCCTCGGCGGGATGTGGTGGGGGATTGCGGCCATGGCTCCGGCAGCCGAGAACCGCAAGACGCTCGGCTGGGTATGGGTTGCGGCAGTCGCACCCAGCCTGATCGCTCTGTTCGCCTACCTGCCGTGGGTATTCGGCCAGACTTGGCCTGAACCATCCCTCATCATGCTGGGGGCGGGCATTCTGATGAGCCTTGCGGTCGATGCCAAGCTGCGCGCGCTTGCACCGAATTGGTGGATGAGCTTGCGCGTGCCCCTGTCGCTGGGACTTGGTCTAGCGACTGTGGCCGCGGCCCTCGCTTAGCGCGCGACTCCGGCCTCATCGAGATGGGGACCGAGCCGGCCCGTTAGCCACAACCACCACATGCGAAAATCGGCGCCGAGGCTCCACAGCGGGTAGGTGAACGTTGCCGGCCGGTTCCGCTCATGCGCGAAATGCGCGATCCAGGCGAAAAAATAGCCGGCAACGGGCATCGCGGCCGCCAGCCACCACGTGCCGCTCGCAACGGCGGCGACCGCCAGCAAAACGACCAGGGTGGTGCCGATATAGTGCAAGGCGCGTGTGCCGGGCCGCGAATGCTCGCGCAGGTAAAACGGCCAGAATTCTTCGAAGGTGGAATAGCGTTCGCTCACCCGGCGCTCCTGCAAAGGGATTGTCTCACGCTGCCCTATCAGAAAATCCCGGGAATCCGCAGCTGCGCGGCCGTGGGGGCATCGGGCATCAACAGCTCGCGCTGTGGTAGGGCCTGTGCCGTCACACCTTTTTGCGCAGCGCCGATCGCGGTGCAGCTGCGTCCCGCAAGATAATCGAGCGCGGTCGCAATCGAGGCCTCGCGCGGATCGCCGAGCGGAACCAGGAAATCATCCGCTGCGGCGCAGGTGCGCGGCATGACCGAGGCAAGGCCGCTGTAATAGTCGCCCTGGTCGGCGACATTGACCGAACGGAACGCGACGACTCGGAGGCGATCGTCGCAGGCCGAACGATCGAGAGCGATCTGGCCCACAGGCTTGCCAAAGGTGTTGCTGCCGATCAGCGCGATATTGTCGCCGAGATAAGGAATGAAGGCATTGGGTACGAGCTCGCTGGCCGAGGCCGTGCCGTCAGTGCCGATGACCGCGATCTTCATCGCAGCAATGGCTTGGGTTTCCTGCTGAAAATTGTAGGTGCTGTTCTCGGCACTTTTGGAATCGCGGAAGATCGTCGATGAGAATTCGCTGCCGACCTTGTCTGCCGCCATCAGGTCGCCCAGCAGTTCCGCCACCGAAACCAGCCCGCCGCCATTATAGCGGAAGTCGAGGATGACTTCGTCGATACCCTGCTGCCTGAATACCGCGAAGGCATCGCGCAGCTGACGCGATGCGTCGCTGACGATGAAAGTGCGCAGGTTGATATAGCCGACCTTCGTGCCACCGTTATCGAGAATGACAGAACCGTAGCGGTCAGACAGCGGATCGAGCGAGAATTCTTCCTTGACCACGGTGACCGTCGTCTCGCTGCCATCAGGCTGGCGAATGCCAAGGTCACGCGACACGCCCGGATCGCTCGGGCCAAAAGCCGCGCTCACGGCACCGGCGGGGTTTGCTGGATTTCCGGCCATGATTCCGGCGACGCTCTGCCCATCGATGCTGATGATTTCCGTCCCGCGATCGATGTTCTGCCCGAACGCAGGCGCGTTTTCGAAGGCTTCTACCACAAACACGCGGCGGGCATCCGTATCGTAGACGAGCCGGATGCCGAACCCTGCATTGGAGCCGTTCTGAATGAGGTCCGTCTCTTCCTGAATCGAGGTGATATAGGTGAAGAAACGGTCGCGGTCCTGCGCACGCGCGGGCGCTACCAGGGCGTTGATATAGGACTGCACGCTGGAATGAGCAGACTTTGCCACCGAGGTGTCGACGAGATTGGGGAACAGGTACCATTCGTTGATCTGGCTGAGGACCCAGTCCTGCCGCGCGTCGAGCGAGCAGATATCCTGGCCGCCGCCGCTCGTGGGCGGGTTGCCGCCACCGCCGCCACTGCTGCCTCCACCGCCGCATGCGGCGAGTGAGACTGCAAGAACGGTGCTGAGAATGGCGCGACCCATAGTCATTCGAGAACTCCGACGTTGGCTGGAAAGGTTGTGCGATCCGGTTTGTCCGGCATGCGCGATTAACGACGCGTTATCAAGCGACCATCGAAATTTGCCTTTTCTCCTTGTGATTTTGCGTTCGTGCGTGGGGAAAACGGTGCAAATTCCGTGCCCGCGGATGGTCTTCCGTCCCGCCGTGTGTCTTAGTTGGCCCTTGGTGGGGCGCACTAGGCGCCCGAAGGCATTGATCAGGAGCAGGCATGTCGGGTGACGAAGCGGTTTGGGTCCAGCAGGCTATCGGTGGAGGCGAAATCAAGCACCCGCCCACTCTGGCCAGCGTGACAGACGAGCGTGCGCTCGGCCGATCCGGCTTTACCCTTGCCAGCGATGCGTTCCGCCATGGCGGCGAACTGGATCCGTGTTTTACCGCGATCGAGGAAGATGCAGTTGCGCCGCCGCTGGAATGGACCGCGCCGCCGCCCGGGGCGCAGGAACTGGTGCTGGTGGCGGAAGACGTCGATACCGGCCACGTTCACTGGACCGTCTGGGGGCTGCCGCCGCAGAAGGGCAAATTGCTCGAAGGCGAAGTGCCGCCGCGGACCGGCAAGAATTCGCACGGCAACTCCGAGTGGCTTCAACCCGATCCGCCGCTTGGCGAAGAACATCGCTACGTTTTCCAGCTCTTCGCGCTGGACTTGCCGCTCACGCTGATGCCGGGTGCGACACATGAAGAACTCGTCCGCAACATTGCCGGACACGTAACCGCCGCTGCGGTCCTGACTGCCCGGTTCGAAGGCCATGAGGTCGAAGAACTGGATATGGAGGATCTGGGCGACGATGACTGAAGCATAGCCAAGGAAAGGATACATCATGGCTGGCAAGAACAATGCACTGCAAAAGCCGGTGAACCTGTCGCCGCAGCTCGAGAACGTGGTCGGCAAAGGCCCGATGACTCGAGCTCAGGTGACCTCGAAGGTGTGGGATCACATCAAGGCGAACAACCTTCAGGATTCGAAGGACAAGCGGATGATCAACCCGGACGACAAGCTGGGAGCCGTTATCGGCAAGGAACAGATTTCCATGTTCAAGATGACCGGTGCAGTCTCCAAGCACATGAGCTGAGCCGGACATTCGACAGGAAACTCGCGGGCGGGGCGGCTACGGCTTCTCCGCCCGCTTGTTTTTGGCGAACGGCCAGCGCGCAAGGCCTGCGGACCACAAGGTCGCCCAGATCAGCAGGGGCTGCGCCGCAAGCCGCAGAATATGATAGGCGAGGCCGAGACCGCCATCGGCGCGTTCGAGGTCCAGAAACAGGTGCTGGAAATTCGCGGGCCACACCGCCAGCGCGTAGAGCGCGAGCATCATCGCACCGACTGCACGAGCCTTTTGTTTCCACGCTAGCAACAGCGCGGCACCCAGCAATTCGGCGATCCCGGTCCAGAAGACCACCGCGCCCTTGGAAATCGGAACCCAGTCGGGCGTGATCGCGACGAACGGCGCGGGATTGGCGAGATGCTGCCACCCCGCAAGGAGATAAAACGCGCCTATCGCATAGCGCGTAAGGGCACGCCGATCCCATCTCTGAATCATCGCTGTCGCGTCATTCCTCGGTCACCTCCACCCCGTTCCAGAACGCGATGCGGCCCTTGATCTGTGACGCTTTTTCCTTCGGTTCGGGGTAATACCAGGCCGCGTCCTTGTTGATAGCGCCGCCGGCATTGACCGAGTGATAGTGCGCCGTGCCTTTCCATGGGCAGTGCGTCGTCTTGTCGCTGGGCGCCAGGACGCCGCGGGCGACGTCATTCGGCGGGAAGTAGTGATTGCCCTCGACGATGACCGTGTCGTCGCTGCGTGCCAGTGTCTCGCCGTTCCACTTAGCCACTACCGTCATAAAACGAACCTTTCCATGTCGCCTGCCTTTGCTAGGACAGTCCATAGATCGACAAGGGGTTCCATCGACCATGCGCATAACCGCAATCGCCGCCGCACTGCTCTGCACAACCACTCCGCTCGCCGCTCAGGACAGTGCCGAGCGCACCGCGGCTGCGGCGCTCGAGGCTGCGCCCGTATGGGACGGCCACAACGATGTGCCGATCCAGCTGCGCGGCCGCTTCGACAACCGTATCAACGATTTTGATTTTGCCGACACGCTCGACACGGCGGACGACGATCGCGATGCGATGCATACCGATCTGACTCGCCTGCGGATCGGCAAGGTCGGGGCGCAATGGTGGTCCGTCTATGTGAGCGCCGGCTTGGAAGAAGCGGAGGCGGTTCAGGCGACTGTCGAACAGATCGACGTGACGAAGCGCCTGATCGCCCGCTATCCCGATGCGCTTTCGCTGGCGCTGACCGCGGACGACGTCGAAAGAGCGATGGCTGAAGGCCGCATCGCTTCGCTGTTGGGCATGGAGGGTGGCCACTCGATCGGCTCGAGCCTGGCGGTGCTGCGGCAGATGTACGATCTCGGCGCGCGCTACATGACCCTGACCCACGGGAAGACGTTGAGCTGGGCAGACAGTGCCACCGACGCGCCCAGGCATGGCGGCCTCAACGCCTTCGGCATGGACGTCGTGCGAGAGATGAACCGCATCGGCATGCTGGTTGACCTCAGCCATGTCAGCGAAGCGGCGATGCACGACGCGCTCGATGTTGCCGGCGCGCCGGTGATCTTCAGCCACTCCGGAGTAAGAGCCATCAATGGCCACCTGCGCAATGTGCCCGACAGCGTCCTTGCGCGTTTGCCGCAGAATGGCGGTATCGTGATGGTCGTGGCCTTGCCCTGGTTTCTTACCGAAGACCTGCGCCAGCATTCTGCGAGCCGTGCCGCGGAACAGGCGCGGCTCGAAGCGCTTTATCCCGGGCTTCCCGACGAAGTCGAGGCACAGTTGGCGGTGTGGGACGCAGACAATCGCGCACCGGTATCGACGATCAGCGACATGGCCGACCATATCGACCATGTTCGCGATGTGGCAGGGATCGATAGCATCGGCATCGGCGGGGATTACGACGGCATGCCCAACGGACCGGTCGGGATGGAGGACGTCACGGGATATCCGGCGCTCTTCACCGAGCTTGCCCGCCGGGGCTACTCGCAGGAAGATCTCGAAAAGATTTCCTCGGGCAACATGATGCGGGTCATGCGCACTGCTGAGGCCTATGCAGCGCAGCAGGCGGGCGCTTCGCCGATCGAATACGCTGTGGGAGCCCCGCGCGACGGGGAGGATTGAGCCTCCACCAGACCTTTCATTTACAGGGGTCGTGACCCCAGTTCATCAGGCTGTAGCGCCAGTCGCTATCTTCGATGTCGCCGGAGGGCTTTTGCGCCTTGTGCCGGTGGACGTAGCCCACGACTTTTTTCATGTGATCCCACTGGTCATTGGTGAGATCATCCTTGTTGGTGCGCTTGATCTCCACGATCCGGCGGCCCGATTTGTGGCCTGTGCTCTCGCCGCTCTCGCTATCGCCGACTGACTTCGATTCCTCGGTCTCTAGCCATTCCTCGAGTTCCTTCGGCTGCATGTTAACGCAGTCGTAGAACTCGTCGTAGGTTTCGTCCTTCTCGCTATCGTCCATCAGTCGTCATCAGCCGTTTCCGGAAGGTCGGAGCGATCGGTCGATGCCATTTCCTCGAGCTCCTGCTCGGTCATGGAATCATACATTTCCTTCGACGCGCCCTGCAGGTCGGACACTTTCGCTTCGCCCCGCTTGGCCGCCAGCGCTGCCCCGGCGGCCTGCTGCTGGGCCTTGCTCTTGGCCTCGGGCATCAGGTGTCCTGCGCCTCGATTTCCGAACCGCGCTTCAGGACCTCGTCACCATCGTCCTGCTTGATGAGATAGGCCGGATTGTCCTCGTCACCATCCTTGGTGACTTCGCTGCCCTGCAGCGTCCGGGTGACCTCGCGTTCGAAGCGTTCCTTGATCTGGCCCTTGGCGGTGCCGTTGCCCCAGTCCCATTTGACGTGTTGGCCGGTCTGGAAGCTGTTGGAATTGCTCATCGTAAGGTCACCTCGGCGGATTAGTTTTCAATAACTTCGAGCCCGTCCTCGTTAACAACCTGCTCGTCCTCGGTAAGTTCCGTTTCGCCGCCCAGCTGCTCGGAAGGCCCGGTGCCCACGATGCTGTCGGTGCCGTCACCTCCATCCTCGATGGAGGAAATCTCGCCGCTGACCGTGGCCTCTTCCTCAACGTCGCCCTGCATCAGGGCAGGTATGATCCAGGTTATGGAAAGGAGAACGATCGCCAGCAGCAACCCTCCGGCGAGGACCCAGCGTACGACGCCTTCCTTGCTTCCGCCGCTCGCCTCTTCCTCGTCGAGGTGAACGTGTCCATCATGCTTTTCCATTTCAGAATTCCTCCCGGTCGTCTTGACCCTTGGCAGCGATACGCGCCTTTGCGGCGAATGTTCCCTGTTACAGGCTTGCAGATCAGTCGCGCAACAAGTCGTTGATGCCCGTTTTCTCGCGGGTTTGCGCATCGACCGTCTTCACGATGACGGCACAGGCAAGACCGGGGCCGCCATCCTTGCCGGGCAGAGAGCCGGGAACCACGACCGAATAGGGCGGGATGTGGCCGCGGATGACTTCGCCGGTGTCACGGTAGACGATCTTGGTGGACTGGGTGATGAAGACACCCATGGCGACCACGCTACCTTCGCCGACGATCACGCCCTCCACGATTTCGCTGCGGGCCCCGATGAAACAATTGTCGCCGATGATGGTCGGATTGGCCTGCATGGGTTCCAGCACCCCACCTATGCCGGCGCCGGCCGAGATGTGGCAGTTTTCGCCGATTTGCGCACAGCTGCCGATGCTGGCCCAGGTGTCCACCATCGTGCCCTTGCCGACATAGGCGCCGATGTTGACGAAGCTGGGCATCAGAACGCAGCCTGGGGCGATATAGGCGCCTTCACGGGCGATCGCCCCGGGGACGACGCGAAAGCCCGCTTCGCGAAAGCGCGCATCATCCCATCCGGCGAACTTGCTGGGCACCTTGTCGTATGCGGGATGGCCGGCACTGCCGCCTTCCATCACGCGGTTGTCATTGAGGCGAAAGCTCAGGAGAACCGCCTTCTTGAGCCATTGGTTGACCTGCCAGCCACCCTTGCCGTCTGGCTGTGCGACGCGGCCTTCGCCGCTATCGAGCATCTTCAGCGCTTTCTCGACAGCCTCGCGCACATCCGCACTTTGCGGCGTCACGTTTGCGCGGTCGTCCCACGCGGCTTCGATCGTTGCTTCGAGGTCGGCGCTCATCCTGGTCTCCGTTTGCGTGTCGGAGCGCTCGTTAGCACCGTCCCCGCGCTAGTCCATCCCCGCCGCCTGCGCGAATTGATACGCACGCTCCACCAGTGGGGCGACGCGGTCGGACATCGACTTGGCATGGGCGGAGGACGCCGTACCATCGATCACGCGCTTCTTGATACCCTGCATGATCCCCGCGAGCCGGAAGAGGTTATAGGCGAAGTACCAGTCCATCGGCGGGACCGGATAGCCCGTCCTGGCGACGTAGCGCTCAACCGCCTCGTCCTGCGTCGGAATGCCGAGCCCTTCCAGGTCGAGGCCCAGCAGCCCGGCACGCCCGTCGGCCGGATTGTGCCAGTTCAGCATCAGATAGCTAAAGTCCGCGATGGGATCGCCCAGCGTCGACAGCTCCCAGTCGAGTACTGCAAGCACCTCATTGCGGTCATGCTCGAAGATCATGTTGTCGAGCCGGTAGTCGCCATGGACCACGCTGCTCTCGTGCTGTGGCGGGATCGTCTGCGGCAACCATTCGATCAGCCGCTCCATCTGCGGCATATGCTCGGTTTCGGAAAGCTTGTATTGCTTGGACCAGCGGCTGATCTGGCGCGCGCAATAGTCGGTCGGCTTGCCGTAATCCGCAAGTCCGATCTTGTCCGGATCGCGCAAATGCAGCTCCGCCATGGTGTCGATCATCGAATTGTAGATTTCCCGGCGGTCCTTCGGATCGATGCCCGGCAGGGCGCCGTTCCACAGCGAGCGCCCGTCTGCGAGGCCCATGACGAAGAATTTGGAGCCGATGACATCCGGGTCCTCGCACAGGCCATAGGTCTTCGGGACCGGAAAGCCGGTCGGCCCCAGCGCGTGCATGGCCTTGTATTCGCGGTCCACCGCATGCGCGCTGGGCAACAGTTTGCCGAAGGGCTGGCGGCGCAGTACATAGGAGCGGCCCGGGGTATCGATCCGATAGGTCGGATTGGACTGCCCGCCCTTGAACTTCGAGTAACTGATTGGGCCCTCGAAGCCCTCGACATGGGCATCGAACCAGGCGGTCAACGTATCGAGGTCGAGCGCGTCCTTGTCCGTCACCTCGACCGTGCCGACCATTTCCTTGTCGAAATCGATATTGCCCTCGGTTGCCATCAGTCGAACACCACCACGCTGCGGGCGGAATGGCCGCCCTTCAGTTTCTCGAACCCCTCGTTGATTTTCTCGAGCGGGATACGCTCCGCGATGATCGTGTCGAGGTCGAGCAGACCGCGCATGTAGAAATCCACGAGGCGCGGCAGGTCGACGGGGAAATGATTCATTCCCATGATCGCGCCCTGCAGCTTCTTGCCGCTGAGGAGATCCATGGCGCCGAGACCGACCTTGCAGTCGAGCGGCATCATGCCGAGGATCGTCGCGGTGCCACCGCGGCGCAGGATCTTGACCGCGAGATCGGCCGAGGCCTGTCGCCCGACGGCCTCGATCGCGTGGTGCACCCCGCCGCCGGTGATCTTCATCACCTGTTCGACCGCATCATCCGCCATGGCGTCGACGGCGTGGGTCGCGCCGAGCGTCTGCGCGAGTTCGCGCTTCTCGGGCAAGGGATCGATCGCGATGACCTTGCCGGCGCCGGTGATCTTCGCGGCATTGATCGCCGCAAGGCCCACACCGCCGCAGCCAACCACCGCGACCGCTTCGCCCGGAACGACCGAGCAGGCGTTGAAGATCGCGCCGGCCCCCGTCGTCACCGCGCAGCCGATCACCGCCGCCCGGTCGAGCGGCATATCCTTGTCGATCGCTACGCAGGCATGCTCGTGAATCAGCATCTGCTCGCAAAAGGCCGACAGGTTCAGCATCTGGTTGACCGTCTCGCCTCCGCTGCGCGTGATGCGCGGCGCCTGCGTCTGGTCGCGGCGGGTGTCGGCGCCCATGCACAGCGCCATGCGGCCGGTCACGCAGAATTCGCAGTGCCCGCAAAAGGCGGAAAGGCACGAAACCACGTGGTCTCCGGGCTTCACCGTTTTCACCTCGCTGCCGACCGCGCGGACCACGCCTGCCGCTTCATGCCCGGGAATGGCCGGAAGCGGATGGGGGTAGCTCCCTTCGATGAAATGCAGGTCCGAGTGGCATAGCCCGCAGGCCTTCGTATCGATCAGGACCTCGTGCGGACCGGGATCGGCGAGTTCGACCTCGCCGATCGTCAGCCCGCCGACCTCTTCCAGTATTGCTGCCTTGGCCATCAGCGGGTGGCTCCCACGTCGCCGCTCGACATGCCTGCGCTGGCAGCCGCGCTGCCGGCGCTGGCCGACTGCGCATTGCTGGCGCGAAGGGCGTTTGCGCTTGGGCCTTCATTGGGCAGGTGCTTGGCGAATTCCATCCGCGCGATGGAGCGGGCGTGGACCTCGTCCGGTCCATCCGCCAGACGCAGCGTGCGCTGGTGGGCGTAGGCGCTGGCAAGACCGTAATCCTCGGACACGCCACCGCCGCCATGGGCCTGGATGGCATCGTCGATGATCCGCAGCGCCATGTTCGGCGCCTGCACCTTGATCATGGCGATTTCCTGCTTGGCCGCCTTGTTGCCCACCTTGTCCATCATGTCCGCTGCCTTGAGGCAGAGCAGGCGAGTCATGTCGATATCGATCCGGGCACGCGCCACGCGCTCTTCCCAGACCGAATGCTTGTAGATCGGCTTGCCGAAGGCCTCGCGCTCCTGCAGGCGCTTGCACATCTTCTCCAGCGCTTCCTCGGCGACGCCGATGGTCCGCATGCAGTGATGGATGCGGCCCGGGCCGAGCCGGCCCTGCGCGATCTCGAAGCCGCGGCCTTCGCCCAGCAGCATGTTGGTGACCGGAACGCGCACGTCCTTCAGCTCGACTTCCATGTGGCCGTGCGGTGCGTCGTCATAGCCGAACACCGGCAGATGGCGCAGGATATTCACGCCGTCCGTTTCGATCGGCATCAGGACCATCGATTGCTGGGCGTGGCGACCGGCGGAAAAGTCGGTCTTGCCCATGACGATCGCGACCTTGCAGCGCGGATCGCCGAGGCCGGAAGACCACCATTTGCGACCGTTGATGACGTAATGATCGCCATCACGTTCGATCCGGGTTTCGATATTGGTCGCGTCCGAAGAGGCGGTATAGGGCTCGGTCATCAGGAAGGCGGAGCGGATCTCGCCATTCATCAGCGGTGTCAGCCACTCGTCCTTCTGCTCGCGCGTGCCATAGCGGTGGAACACTTCCATGTTGCCGGTGTCGGGGGCGGAGCAGTTGAAGACTTCCGACGCAAAGCCGACGCGACCCATTTCCTCGGCGCACAGCGCGTATTCGAGGTTGGTCAGGCCCGGGCCTTCGAACTCGTAGCTTTCTTCGACATGATGGTGCCCCTCGTTGCGCGGCGGCATGAACAGGTTCCAGATGCCCTGGTCCTTGGCCTTGGCTTTCAGGTCCTCGACCACCTGGATGACTTTCCAGCGGTCGCCCTGCGCGTCTTGCTCCTTGTAGGTGGGAATGGCCGGGCGAATGTGGTCCTCGATGAAGTTCTTCACCCGGTCGCGCCAGTAGACTTGTCGTTCAGTGGGTTCAAAATCCATCGTGTTTTCCTCTTCTCTCTCAATTCGGTTGCGCCATGAAACTGGCAGATGCTGGATGCCAAGCCAACCCTCGAAGGGCGGTCAGGGCGTTATTGTATGCGCGTCGGGATCGGCGCGCACGGCGTCGTCGATTGCCTTGGGGAAATCGGGGCTCTTCGCCCGCCGCGCGGCTACACGCGCCTCGTGCTGCTCGCGCGTGATGGGAAACCGGTTAAGCCAGAAGGCCGCGATCAAAGCCAGCGCAGTTGCAGCGGCGACGAACAGCAATACCAGCTGCTCGATGGTCTCTCCTGCGACTTCCGACTGCGGTGTGCCGGGGGCAAGGTCGATCGACTGGACGATGAGGCTGGTCAGCAGGATACCGCCGCCGGTCGCGCATTTCTGCACCAGCCAGTTGCCGGAATAGAAAGTGCCTTCCGCGCGCTTGCCGGTCCGTTCCTCGAAGGCTTCCACGATTTCGGCGACCATCGAAGTGGCGGAAATGATCGATACGACGCTCGCCGTGTTGGCGCAGATGAGGAAGGCGTAGAGCAGTGCGGTCGATACGGTGGTGCCGGTGGTCGGCCAGGCACCGGCGAGTAGCAGGACATAGGGCGTGCAATAGAAGACCAGCCCGATGATGGCGGCGACGGCGGCGGACTTCGGCTTGCCCCATGCGCGGTGCAAGGGGCCGACGATCACGAACATCAATACGACCGAAAAGAACAGCACGACCGGATAAAGCTGGAAGGCAAGGTCGGAAAATTGCCAGACATAGAGGTTCACATATTGCGTGATCGAGAACGTCATTCCTTGAAGGACATAGGCGGCCAGACCGCCCAGCGCGAAAATGACGAAGGCTTTTTCCCGGAACGCGTCGAAGATTTCGGCGAAGGCACCACGCAGCGAGAAGGGCGGCGGGCGATGAGGCGGCAGGTGGGCCACGATCTTGTGCTGCGCGGCTGCCGACCCGACGACGGCGAGTGCCATCAGGCCAGCACCGAACAGTCCGAATTGCGCATAACCTTCCGGCTGCAATTGCGCCTCGGGCGTGGGCAGGAAAATCGTAAAGGCCAGCACCATCATCAGCAAACCGCCGAGCCAGCCGGACAGGAAGCGATAACGGAAGAGCGTGGTCCGCTCGTCATAATCGTCGGTAATCTCCGGCACTAGGCTCACCGAAGGCACTTCGCAGGCCGACAACAACAGGCGCACACCTACCGCCAGCGCGACGATGTCCCAGAAGCCCGGTTCGCCAGCGAAGGGCGGCGACCAGAGGACGGTCCATAGCAGGGCAAGCGGCCATGGCGCGATGTAGAGCCACGGAAGCCTGCGACCCCAGCGCGTATAGGTCCGGTCGGACAAGTGACCGATCAGCGGGTCGACAAGAGCATCGACAACCAGAGCGGTAGCGAGCGCCGCGCCCACCACGCTCGCATCGACACCCAGCACGAGATTGTAGAAGGGCAGCAGGAAGAAGCTGAAACCGGAATCCTTCACGCCGAACGCCACTGCGCCGGAGCCGTGGACCAGCTTGAGCTTTTGCGGAAGGGGACCGTTGACGAAGGACATCAGCTGGTGCCGGACCCCGCTTTCGCCTGTTCCTCCATGGCTTCGAGCGCTGCGAAAAGACCGGGTTCTTCCGGGTCCCAGCTGTGCCGCGGGCCGAGCGTGATCCCGCCATCGACCAGCAAGGAAGCACCGGTCATGAAGCTGGCTTCCTCGCTGGCGAGGAAAGTGACGGCATTGGCGATGTCGCGTGGCTGGCCGCCCCGGGCAACCGGCTGGGCATTCGAGGACATCTGCGCGATGGCGGCATTGGCCATCGCTTTCATCTCGCCGGTAATCTCGAGGCTGGAGGTGAAGATATTGGTATTGATGAAGCCCGGCTGGATCGCATTCACCCTGATCCCGAATTGCGCAAGATCGGTCGCAGCGCATTTGGTCAGGTGGAGCACGCCGGCCTTGGCCACGGCATAGGCAGTCGGCGAGTAGCCCGGGCCGACTGCCGCAACACTGGACACGTTCACGATGTTCGCGCCCTTCCTGCCCTTCATATGCGGCACGGCATAGCGGATACCCATTGCGACCGAGCGTAGCAGCAGGTCCATCGTGCGGTCCCACTCCTCGGGCGCGATCTCGTCGATCCCCGGCCGTGCTCCGCCCGCGCCGGCATTGTTGAACACCACGTCTATCCCGCCAGTCTCGCGTGCCGCGCGATCCATCAGTTCCTTGATTTCCGCCGGGTCGCAGACATCGCAGTGCGCAAAACACACATTGCCTTCCGTATTGTCAGCGAGCGCCTGACCGCCTTCGGCATCGATATCGCTGGCGAAAACGGTTGCGCCTTCGCTGGCGAACAGGCGGGTCGTTTCCGCCCCGATACCCGATGCCGCGCCGGTGATCACGACCGTCTTGCCCGAGAATCGCATCCCTACTCTCTCCCCGAATTTCTCCGCTGCCAGCTTAGGCGCGCTGCCCATCGCGTCAACGCATTCCGGCGGACGCTACGGAATGGCAGGTCGTCGCGCATGGTCTTGCACGGAGGTGCCGAATCCTCCTAACGTAAGCGTCAACATACCGATGTTTTAGAACAGAGAGGATTCCGGTCATGCCAGACAGCGATCTCGACACCTTCCGCGCCGAAACGCGCAAATGGCTCGAAGCCAATTGCCCACCCGAAATGCGCGAGCCCGTTCGCGACGAAGACGACGTCTATTGGGGCGGTCGCAATGCGAGCTTCAAGAACGAGGCGCAGAAAGCCTGGTTCGAGGCGGCGCGCGACAAGGGCTACACGGTGCCCGCATGGCCGAAGGAGTATGGCGGCGCCGGTCTCTCCCCGGCCGAGGCCAAGGTGCTGCGCGAGGAAATGGCCGCGATCGGCGCCCGCCCACCACTGTCGAGCTTCGGCATCTGGATGCTCGGCCCGGCTCTGCTGCACTTCGGCACAGAGGGCCAGAAGCAGCGCTTCCTCAACGAAATCGCGCGTGGCGAAATTCGCTGGTGTCAGGGCTATAGCGAGCCGGGCAGCGGCTCGGACCTCGTGTCCTTGCAGACCTATGGCGAGGACAAGGGCGATCACTGGGTGGTCAATGGCCAGAAGGTCTGGACCTCCTATGCCGACCAGGCCGACTGGATTTTCTGCCTCGTCCGCACCGACAAGGAGAACAAGTACAAGGGCATCACTTTCATGCTCTTCGACATGGCGAGCGAGGGGTGCTCGACCAAGCCGATCAAGCTGATCAGCGGTAGCAGCCCGTTCTGCGAAACTTTCTTCGACGATGTGCAGGTACCGAAGAGCTATGGCGAGGATGTCCCGGCCTACGTCGGCGAGATCAGTCGCGGCTGGGACGTTGCGAAATACCTGCTTGGCCACGAGCGGGAAATGATCTCGGGCGCCGATGGCGGCGACCGGACCAGCGCGATCGGCGCGGCCATGAAGCGCCAGGCAGGCGAGCTCGACCCGGTACTGCGTGCCGAGCTGGCGCAGTTCGATATCGACGCGCTGGCCTATGCCGCGATGGGCGAGAAGTTTCTCGATGAGATCAAGGTCGGCAAGGCGCATCCCGCACAGCCGAACATGATGAAATATGTCGGGACCGAGCTGAACAAGCGCCGCCACGAACTGATGATGGCCGCTGGCGGCAGCCGTGCACTGGAATGGGAGAGCGAGGAAACCAGCGGCGGCAAGCCTGCGCGCAACTGGCTTCGCACCAAGGCCAACAGCATCGAGGGCGGCACGTCCGAAGTCATGCTGAACGTCATTTCCAAGCGTATCCTCGAACTCCCGGGAGCCTGAGCCGATGCCTCTTTATCACGACGACGACCAGCAAATGCTGGCCGAGAGCGCTGCGGCATTCATGGCCGAGGAAGGCTCGATCAAGAACCAGCTGCGCCACTGGCGCGACCGCGATTGCAAGGACGGCTTCGGCCACGGCCTGTGGCGCCAGTTTGCGGAAATGGGCTTCACCGGCATGCTGGTGGATGAGGACGACGGCGGGCTTGGCATGGGCAATGTCGAGGCGGGCATCGTGCTCGAGGAAATCGGGCGCAATCTTACGCCGTCGCCCTTCCTCTCCTCCTCGGTACTCGCTGCTACGGCGCTCAAGCATGGCGGCGACGATGTGAAAGGCCGCTGGCTTCCCGGGCTGATTGCCGGCGAGAAGGTCTATTCCGTAGCAATCGACGAGGGCGCCAAGCACCGTCCCGAGCGGATCGCCTGCAAGGCCGAGAAGTCGGGCAATGGTTTCCGCCTGTCGGGAAAAAAGGATTTCGTGGTCTATGGCGCGTCGAGCGAGATGATCGTCGTCGCCGCGCGCACCTCGGGTAGCGATACCGACACCGATGGCGTGACCCTGTTCGCCGTACCGCAGGATGCCATGGGCATGAGCCACGACAGCGTGCGGCTGGTCGACAGTTCCATGGCCAGCCACATCACTTTCGACGGCGTCGAGCTGGATGGCGACGCAGTGATCGGCGAGGTCGACGGCGGCCGCGAGGTGCTGAACGCCATGCTGATGGCCGGCCGCGTCGGCTCGGCCGCGGAAGGTGTCGGCGTTGCGCGCGGGGCGATGGACATCACCGTCGACTACCTCAAGCAGCGCAAGCAGTTCGGCAAGATGATCGGCGAATTCCAGGCGCTGCAGCACCGCGCCGCGCATCTCTATTCCGAAGTCGAGATCGCCCGCGCGGTCACTATCAAGGCTGCGCAGCTGCTCGATGGCGGTAGCGAGAAGGCCGACATGATGGCCAGCGTCGCGAAGGCCAAGGTTGCCAAGGCGGCAGGCCTTGCGGTGAAGGAAGGCGTGCAGATGCATGGTGGCGTCGGCATGACCGACGAGTACGACATCGGCCTCTACATGAAACGCGATCGCGCGCTGCAGGAATTCCTCGGCGACCAGTACTATCACGCGAACCGCGTTGCTGAAATGAGCGGCTATTGAGCCGGGGAGAGAGACTATGAATTTGCAGGATCTGTTCGGCCTCGAAGGCCGCGTTGCCCTCGTCACCGGCGGCAGCCGCGGTATCGGCAAGATGATCGTCGAGGGCCTGCTCGCCGCCGGGGCGGAGCGCGTCTATATCGTTGCGCGCAAGAAGGAGCAGGTGGACGAAACCAGCGCCGAGCTAGGCGACAAGGTCATCGGCCTCGTCGGGGATCTGTCGCAGATGGACGGCATCCAGCAGCTCGCGGACGACATCGCGAGCCGCGAAGACAAGCTCGACATTCTCGTCAACAATGCCGGCGCCGCCTGGGGCGAACCCTTCGAGGAATTCAGCGAGGCGGGCTGGCACCGCACGATGGATTTGAACGTCAAGACGCCTTTCTTCCTGACGCAAAAGCTGATGCCGCTGCTCAAGAATGCCGGCACGAAAGACCGCCCTGCCAAGGTCCTGATGATCGCCAGCATCGACGGGATGAAGACCAATCCCTGGCCGACCTATCCCTATCAGGCGTCGAAGGCCGGCCTCATCCATCTGACCCGGCGCATGGCGGCCGAGCTGATCAATCACAACATCGTGGTGAACGGCATCGGTCCCGGCGCTTTCCCGAGCGCGATGAACCGCGCGGCGCGTGATAATGCGGACATGGTCGAAAAGGGTATCCCCAGCCGTCGCGTCGGCGTGACCGAGGATATGGCCGGCGGAGCGATCTACCTGCTCAGCCGCGCGGGCGATTATGTCGTCGGCACGACCCTCGCGATCGATGGCGGGGTGGTGAACGCCAATGTCGGGGCAGGCAATTTCGTCGATCCTTCGGGCGACTAGGTCTGGCAGCACTGTACCGGTCAGCCAGTAGCTGGCCGCCATCGCCTTGCGCGCTTTCCGATCGAAAGCTTGCGGGGAACACGTTTTAAGGCGCGTTAACCCTTTTCCCGCTAAAGGTCTGCGGGAATTGGGGGTGTCGATGTACCACGGACCGATAGGAACTTCGCGCAGCGACGCGGCCGGCAGCGATGCCGGACGCTCGCCAAGGGGCATGGGCGGCAGGTTACTGTCAGCGCTCGAGGCGTGGTTCATGGCGCACTCGCTGATGAACAAGACCAAGATCGCCGTCTGGTTCGGAGTCGGTGGCCTAGTGACGATCGCTGCAGTCGGCCTGTTCGGAATTTCGCGCCCGGCCTATGGCGAATTCGCCAGCATCGCCATTGTCGCCATCGGCATTGTTTCGACCCTGCTATGCCTCGCTGCAGTTCGCTTCCTCATGCAGCGCATCATCGTGCCGTTCGACGCCATCTCGCAGGAGATGCTCCGTCTGGCGGCTGGCGAACGCACAATCGCCAATACGGAACTCCACCGAAGGGACGAAATCGGCATTATGGCGCGTGCGCTCGAGGCATATCTCGCCGCGGCGCTCAAGAACGACGAACTGCAGGCGCGCCAGCAGGCTGCACACGATCTGCGCAAGAGCGAACTGCTGGAACTGGCCGACCGCTTCGAGCGCAACGTGGCTGATGTTACCCGCACGGTGGTCGCCGCCGCGCAAGAGGTTCAGGACACCGCAAACTCCCTCGCCGAAGCGGCCAAGCACTCCCGTTCGCAAAGCTCGGCCGTTGCCGCCAGCAGCAGGCAGGCCTCCGAAGGCACCACGGCCGCTGCGGCGGCGACCGACCAGTTTTCCGCCTCCATCACCGAGATCAGCAAGCAGGCATCGCAATCAGCGGAACTGGCTGCGACCGCGTCGCGCAGCGCTTCGGCGACCGACCGCACGATCGGCGCGCTCTCTGCTTCTGCCGAGCAGATCGGGCAGATCGTGGAGGTGATCCAGTCGATTGCGCAGCGCACCAACTTGCTGGCACTCAATGCCTCCATCGAGGCGGCCCGTGGCGGCGAGGCTGGCCGCGGATTCTCGGTAGTCGCGTCCGAAGTGAAGGAACTGGCTCGGCAGACGACCAACTCGACCGAGGATGTCGCGCGGCTTATCGGCGAGATGCAGGCGTCGGCTCACGAAAGCGTAGTTGCTCTCGGCGATATCGAAAGCCAGGTGCAACGGCTGGAACAATCCGCAACGCTGATTGCAACGGCGGTAGACGAGCAATCGATTGCCAGTCGCGAGCTGGCGCGCAATATCGACAGCAGCGCACGCGGGACCGAACACGTCGTCGAACACCTTGCCGACATGCAGCAGGCAAGCGTCGCGACCGACGATGCCGCGGCAATCATGGTGGGTTCTGCCGAAAAGCTGGAGGCGCAGGCCGACGCGCTGCGCGGCGAAGTCGAGCGCTTCCTGGCGGATGTGCGAGCGGGCTGACGGGTTTGCCGCCCGCCGGAACCAAACACTTCCTTTACCTGCTACGGACTAGATCGCCCCATGGCCCATCATGAACCACATGTGCAGGCACCCATCACGGTGCGCAATTTGAAGCTTGGCGCGCAATCGCTGGGCGACAGCCGCTGGTATGTGAACCGCGACCCGGTGGCGACGGCGTTCTATAACGCGCTCACGATTGTCTTCCCGCCGGGCGAGCGCTTCTTTATCGAGAGCGTACGACCCTTCATGGCCTCGGCGCCCGGGCCGCTAAAGTCCGAAATTCGCGACTTCGTCCGCCAGGAGGCGCTGCACACGCGCGAGCATGAAGCTTTCAATGCCCAGGTGGAAAACAGCGGCTACGAGGCGTCGCGCGTCTCTGCGCGCGCGCGCGCTGCACTGGGCCAGTACGACGATGCGCCAGCGATCGAGCGCCTCGCCATCACCGCCTCGCTCGAGCATTTCACCGCCATTTTCGCCCATGAAATCCTGACCGAGGACCATCATCTGCGCGAGACACCGCATGACTGCGTGCGCCTCTGGCGCTGGCATGCGCTCGAGGAAATCGAGCATAAGGCGGTTGCATTCGACACGCTCGAATGGGCGATGCGCGATTGGTCTGCGCCGCGTCGCTGGTGGTTCCGCACCATCGCCATGCTCAATGCGACATGGATGTTCGCGACGACGACGTCCGCGAACATGGACGATTTGCTGGCGCAGGACGGACTGTCGGGCTTCGCGATGCAGCGGCGCAAGCTCGGCTATTTGTTTGGAAGGAAAGGCGTCGCACGCGCGATGGCGAAGGGCTGGTTCGGCTGGTTCTCACCGCGCTTCCATCCCTGGCAGCACGACAATAGCGCCCTGGTGGCCCGCACGGCGGCCGAGTTCGCCTGACCGCCATCCTTGGGCACGTCGCGACAATCAGGTCATCAGTTCGCGCACGAAGGGAATGAGGCCGGTCTGCCGCTGGCGTTTCATGCGTTCGGCATGCAGGATTTCGCGCACCTTGGCGAAGCACGCATCGACATCCTCGTTTATGACCACGTAGTCATATGCGTCCCAATGGCTGATCTCGGCCCGGGCCCGTTCCATCCGGGCATCGATCACGTCCTTGTCGTCCTGCGCGCGTGCCTCGAGACGGCGGCGAAGTTCGGCGATGCTCGGGGGCAGGATGAACACGCGCACCACGTCCTGCTGGTCCTTCTGGAACAGCTGCTGCGTGCCCTGCCAGTCGATGTCGAACAGGAAGTCCTGTCCTTCCTTCAGCGCGTTGCGGATGCGCCCCTTGGGCGTGCCGTAGCGATGGCCGAAGACGTGGGCCCATTCGTAGAAGTCGTCCTCTTCGACCATGCGATCGAAATCAGCATCGTCGACGAAATAATAGTGCACCCCGTCGATCTCGCCGGGGCGTGCGGGGCGGGTGGTGACGCTGACCGACAGCTTGATCTGGTCGTCTGCGGCCAGCAGCATGCGGCTGATCGTCGTCTTCCCGGCGCCGCTGGGGGAAGACAGGATGAACATGAGGCCGCGCCGATGAAGATCGGGGCGCTCTTGCGTATTCGTCGGACTATTGGAATCGATCATGCCCGCCTTTGCAGCAAGGCGGGCATGCAAATCAAGGCCACGGCCGTCGCGCTTTAAAGTGCGCTGTCCGGATCGGCCTGCTTGCGCAGGATCTTTTCGCCAGTCGCGCGCGACTTGCGGCGGGATCGGCCGCGGTCGAACAGCACTTTGAGCGCTAGGCCGGTGCCGACCGCAAGCGCGCCGGGCACAGATTTGGTCGCCACCTTCGTGACGCCATAGGCGGTGAGGGCATGGAGCATGGACCGGTTCTCGACCGCTTCCTTGGCGAACCCCTTGCCATACTGGCGGCCCAGCAGCGCTTTCTCCACGGTCATGCGCGAGAGGCGGCCCACGCTGCGCAGCAGGATGTCGTGAATGATCAGATTGGTGGCGGGATCGGGACTGGGCCCAGGCACGGGATCGCGAGACAAGGGTTGCTTGTCGGTAGCTGTTTCCAGCGCGTCTGCGGCAACATCCGTCAGATGGTTCGGTTTTTTCTTGCTGCTGAGTCCCATGCCTGTCCCATTCCGGGCGCAACTGGGTCTGCCGCGCCTATTTCTTTCGGCCGAAATCGACCGTGACGACATTCGAGCCGTCATCCGCTCCCTTAACGTCTGCGCTTTCAGCCAGTTCCGACCCGTCGTTTTCCGGATGCTCGGTCGGGGCGGGCGCCATGTCGGCGACGGTCGCCTGGAATTGCAGGCCGAAATCGACCGCCGGGTCGACGAATTGCGTGATCGCGGCAAAGGGTATGTCGAGCTCTGCCGGGACCTGGTTGAAGGACAGGCCGACAGAAAATCCGTCATCGCGGACGTTAAGATCCCAGAATTTGTTCTGGAGCACGATAGTCATCTCGTCCGGAAAGCGTTCGCGCAGGCTGGCCGGTATGCTCACTCCCGGCGCGTGGGTCTTGAACGTGATGTAGAAATGATGCGCGCCCGGCAGTTCGCTTCCGGTCTGTTCAATTTCGCCCAGCACCCGGCCGACTACGGCGCGCAGGGCTTCCTGCACGATGGAATCATAGGGGATCAGGCTGTCGGGCGTCTCTTCGCTCATGCAGCACAAGGTGCGACCGCGCGCGGCTCGGGTCAAGCGGTTTAAGCGGGGCTTTACTACGTCATAAGGTGCAATTTCTTGCCTATCGTCCCGCGCCCCTCTAGCGCGAGCGCCATGCGAACAGGCCGTATCGAGCGCAACACTGCGGAAACGAAAATTCTTGTCGAGGTGAAGCTCGACGGGACAGGTACCTACGATGTCGCCACGGGCATCGGTTTCCTCGACCACATGGTCGAGCAATTCGCGAAGCATTCGCTGATCGACGTGACGATGAAGGTCGATGGCGATCTGCATGTCGACCAGCATCACACGACCGAAGACAGTGCTCTCGCGCTGGGGCAGGCCTTGGCGCAAGCTCTTGGCGACAAGGGTGGAATCGCGCGGTACGGCAGTGCCTATTCGCCGATGGACGAAACGCTGGCCCGCGTCGCGCTGGACATCTCGGGGCGCCCCTATCTCGTATGGCGGGCAGGGTTCAGCCAGGAAAAGCTGGGCGAATGGGACACCGAGCTGATCGAGCACTGGTTCCATTCGGTCGCCCAGACCTGCGGCCTGACGTTGCATGTCGAACTGATCTACGGCATCAACAACCACCATATCTGCGAGGCGATCTACAAGGGTTTCGCCCGCGCGATGCGCGCCGCAGTGGAGGTCGACCCGCGCAAGGGCGGCGCGATCCCGAGCACAAAGGGACAATTGGGTGGCTGAGGTTATAGCCCTCGTCGATTATGGCGCGGGCAATCTGCATTCGGTCGAAAACGCGCTCAGGAAGGTCGGGGCCAAGGTGAAGGTCACCGACGATCCCGATGTCATTCGCGCAGCGGACCGGATCGTCCTGCCCGGTGTCGGCTCGTTCAAGGCCTGCGCCGCGGGCTTGCGCGGCGTCGAAGGCGCGATCGAGGCGATGCACGAGCGGGTGTTCGTGGGCGGCGCACCATTCCTGGGTATTTGCGTCGGCATGCAATTGCTCGCAACGCGCGGGCTGGAGCATGGCACGACGCCGGGGCTCGACTGGATTGCGGGCGAGGTGCGCCTGATCACGCCGACCGACGAGAGCGTGAAAGTCCCGCACATGGGCTGGAACGACGTCGCGCTGACGCCGCATGCGAAATTTCACGAGGTCGTGGACGAGGGCGAGGCCTATTTCCTCCATTCCTTCCATTTCCATGCCGAGAGCGGAAAAGACGTCCTCGCCATGACCGACCATGGCGGCGGGCTGGTCGCGGCGGTAGGACGCGACAACATCCTCGGCGTGCAGTTCCACCCGGAAAAAAGCCAGCACTATGGCTTGGCAACGCTGACTCGTTTCCTGGAGTGGAAGCCGTGATCGTATTCCCTGCTATCGATTTGAAGGGCGGCCAGGTGGTGCGCCTGGCCGAAGGCGATATGGATCGCGCCACTGTCTATGGCGACGATCCCGCTGCGCAGACCAAACTGTTTGCCGAGTCTGGCGCCGAGTATCTGCATGTGGTCGACCTTGACGGCTCTTTTGCCGGGTCGGCGCAGAATCGCGAAGCGGTGGAGAGAATCGTCGCGACCTTCCCCGGCATTGTCCAGCTGGGCGGGGGCATCCGCAAGCGCGCGGATGTCGAGGGCTGGTTCGAAGCGGGCGTGTCGCGGATCGTGATGGGCTCCGCGGCACTTAAGGACCCCGAATTCGTCAAGGGAATGGCGCGCGAGCATCCCGGTGCGATCGTCGTTGCCGTGGATGCAAAGGACGGCATGGTCGCGACCGAGGGATGGGCGGAAGTCTCCGACGTCCCCGTGGTCGACCTCGCCCGCCGGTTCGAGGATGCCGGCGTCGCCGCGCTGCTCTTCACCGACATCGGGCGCGACGGGCTGCTCAAGGGGGTGAACATCGACGCGACGGTGGAGCTTGCGCGACAGGTCGCTATTCCCGTCATCGCCAGTGGCGGTGTCGCGGGGATCGAAGATATTGCGGCCCTCAAGCCACATGCCGAGAATGGCATCGAGGGCGTGATCACCGGACGGGCCCTCTACGATGGTCGGCTCGATCTTGCCGAGGCATTGGCACTGGCGAAGCCCTCGTGACCGTCCGGATCCGCGTCATCCCCTGTCTCGACGTCGCCGATGGGCGCGTGGTGAAGGGCGTGAATTTCGTTGACCTCAAGGACGCTGGCGATCCGGTCGAGCAGGCCCAGGCCTACGATCGCGCCGGGGCCGACGAGCTGTGCTTCCTCGACATTTCCGCCAGCCACGAAGGGCGGGGGACGCTGCTCGACATGGTGCGGCGGACAGCGGCGGTGTGCTTCATGCCGCTGACCGTCGGCGGCGGCGTGCGCAGCGTCGAGGATGCGCGGGCGCTTTTGCTCGCAGGGGCGGACAAGGTGGCGATCAACTCGGCCGCCGTCTCGCGGCCCGAGCTGGTGCGCGAGATTGCCGAGAAGTTCGGCAGCCAGTGCGTCGTCGCCAGTGTCGATGCACGAGCGCGGACCGAAGGCGAGGGCTTTCGCGGCTGGGAGATCTACACCCACGGGGGCCGCAAGCCGACCGGGATCGACGCCATCGAACATGCCGAGCGACTGGCCGAACTCGGCGCGGGCGAATTGCTCGTCACCTCGATGGACGGCGACGGCACAAAGGCGGGTTACGATCTAGAACTCACGCGCGCGATTGCCGACAGCGTCTCCGTGCCGGTCATCGCCAGCGGCGGCGTCGGTACGCTGGACCATCTGGTCGAGGGCGTGACCAAGGGCCATGCCAGTGCGGTGCTCGCTGCCTCTATCTTCCACTTTGGCGAGCATACCGTGGCCGAGGCGCATGCCGCCTTGCGTGCCGCAGGCTTGCCCGCGCGCGGTTGAACGCACACAAGGTTTTTTCATGGAAACGCTGATCCGCCTCGAGACAATCATTGCGCAGCGCCGCGATGCCGACCCCGCGACCAGCTATGTCGCACAGCTCAACCATCGCGGCCTGCCCGTCATGGCGCGCAAGCTCGGCGAGGAAGCAGTCGAAGCCTGCGTTGCAGCTCTCTCCGGCTCGCGGGAAGAACTGGTGGGCGAGGCGGCGGATGTGCTGTTCCACCTGCTGGTGCTGCTCGGCGCGAAGGATATCGAATTGCGCGATGTGCTGGCGGAACTCGACCGGCGCGAGGGGGTGAGCGGGATCGACGAGAAAAATTCGAGGAGCGAATAGATGCCGATCGACCCGACAAAACCCTATGACGACGACAACATCTTCGCGAAAATCCTGCGCGGGGAGATCCCCTCGACCAAGGTCTACGAGGACGAGTGGGCCTTCGCCTTCGAGGATATCAACCCGCAGGCCGAGGTGCACACGCTGGTCGTGCCCAAGGGTCGCTACGTCAGCTGGGACGATTTCAGCGCGCAGGCGTCGGCCGAGGAGATCGCCGGTTTCGTGCGCGCCGTCGGCAAGGTCGCGCGTGACAAGGGCTTGGTCGAACCCGGCTATCGCATGATGGCCAATGTGGGCGCGCATGGCGGGCAGGAAGTGCCGCATCTGCATGTCCATATCTTCGGCGGGCAGCCGCTCGGTCCGATGATCGCGCGGCGTTGATCGCGCTCACGAGTCGCTTCGTCGTTTCGCATTGCGCCCGGACTCGATGCTAAGCTAAACGCCGCGCCGATGGATGCGAGGCCCAATTTCCCGGATGGCGTGATCGACGGCAGCCGCCACCTCTATGGGGTGCGCGTCTATTACGAGGACACCGACCTGTCGGGCATCACCTACCACGCGAATTACCTGCGCTGGTTCGAACGCGCGCGCAGCGATCTGCTGCGCCGGCTCGAGATCGACCAGCGCTCCGCGATCGAGCAGGGTATCGGCGCCTATGCCGTGTCGGAATTCTCGATCAAATATCTGCAGCCGGCGAAGCTCGATGACGACCTCGTCATCGTGACTACCTGCACCCAGATGCGCGCTGCATCGTGTCGCATGCACCAGCGTGCGTTTCGCGAAGACGATTTGCTGGCCGAGGCACATTTGCGCGTCGGCTTCGTTTCACCCGAGGGCCGGCCGGTGCGCCAGCCCGAAGAATGGCGCGCGGCCTTCGCGCGTTTCGGTATTCACGAGGACCAATGACGACACTTTCGTTGCTTGTCGCCGCCGCCCCGACGCGGCTCGATCCGATCCAGCTCTTTCTAGACGCGGATATCGTCGTCCAGCTCGTGATGCTGGGATTGCTGCTGGCCAGCGTCTGGGTGTGGATGATCATCGTCAGCTTCAGCCTGCGGATGGGCCGGTTGCGCAAGCGGACCATCGCGTATGAAAGCGAATTTTGGCAGGCGGACAATTTCGACCGCTTCACTTCGGAGCGGGGCAACAAGGATATCCCCGCCGCACGCGTGGCGCAGGCCGCCGTCGGCGAATGGCGTCGCTCCACCAAGGGCGAGGTTCGCGACAAGGAAGCACTGCGCGGGCGCATCGCCGTGGCCATGGACAGCCAGATCGCGCTGGAGGCCGACGATATCGCCGAGCGCCTGAACTTCCTCGCCACCGTCGGATCGGTTGCGCCCTTCGTGGGTCTTTTCGGCACCGTCTGGGGGATCATGAACAGTTTCTTCCAGATCGGCGCGCAGGAAAGCAGCTCGCTCGCCGTGGTGGCGCCGGGTATCTCCGAGGCGCTGTTCGCCACTGCCATCGGCCTGTTCGCGGCGATCCCGGCGGTGATCGCCTACAACCGCTTCAGCCATCGTGTGGATCGCTACGAAGCGCGTCTGCAACGCTTTGCGGACAAGCTGTCGGCTACCTTCAGCCGCCAGCTGGAGCAGCGGTAGATGGCGATGTCGCTGGCCTCGGGCGGCGGCGGTCGCGGCAGGCGGCGCGGGCGCGGCGGACGGCGGCCCATGTCGGAAATCAACGTCACGCCTTTCGTCGACGTCATGCTGGTGCTGCTGATCATCTTCATGGTGACTGCGCCGCTGCTCACCGCAGGCGTGCCGATAAACCTGCCCGACAGCCGCGCCAACTCGCTGCCGCAGGAAGCGCAGCAGGTGACGATCAGCATCGACGAAAGCGGATATGTCTATATCGACGACGCACAGGTTGCCGTCGGCGGTCTTCCGCAGGCGCTCGACAGCATCCCCCGCACCGGGGAAGGTCCCGACATCACCCTGCGCGCCGATCGCGGACTCGATTACGGGCGCGTCATGGCTGTCATGGGCGAGCTCAATCGGGCAGGGCTGAACCGCATTGCGCTGGTGACGAACGGCGGCTCGGTCTCCGCCCCGGTCAACAATGGTTCATCGACGGAAGAATAGCTCGTGAGCATGGGAGAGAGCGCCTTTCGCAGCGAAGAACGAACCGGGCTACTGGTTGCGCTCATCCTGCACTTGGCGCTGCTGGCCGCCCTGTTCGTTCAGGGCCTGCTGCCGGCCCCGACTTTCGAACCGGTCGAGCGGATGACGGTCAGCCTGGCCGAAGACGTCGGACTCGAGGCGACTGCACCCGATCCGGTCCCGGAAAGCCGTGCGGCGACTGCGCCCACCCTATCCGACAGTCCAGCACCGCCGGAGGTCGCGCCCGTCGCGCCACCGGTCCCGCGTCAAGTCACGCCGCCGGTCCCGCGTGTACAATCGCCGGTCCCGGCGCCCCGCACTCAACCCCGCGAGGCCCCGCGCCGCGAGCAGCAGCGCACGCAAACGCAGCCGCGCAGCAGCGAGCGTAGCGGCGGCTCGCGCCTTGGGGACAACTTCCTCGATGGGGCTGGCAGCAGCACCACGACCAGTGAAACCCGCGTCCCCGCCTCTCAGATCGGTGCGAGCGCGAAGGCCTCGCTGGTGCAGGCCATTGCCCGGCGGATCAAGCCGCGCTGGGAACCGCCCAGCGGGCCCGAAGTGGAGAAGATAACCACGTTCCTGCGCTTTCGCCTAAATCCCGATGGAAGCCTCGCCGGACGCCCGGAAATGGTGCGGCAGACGGGTGTAAACGACACTAACCGGGCGCAGGCAAGTCGTCATGCCGAACAGGCCATACGCGCCGTGCAGCTTGCCGCGCCGTTCGACGATCTTCCCGAGCAGTATTACGAAGCGTGGAAACTTGTCGGACCGTTTGGATTCGATTGGAGATTGTCCCAGTGAAATATTTGATCCTTGCAACAGTCGGCCTTCTTGCTTCGCCATTGCTGGCGCAGAACCAGGATCTCGGCCAGCCGATGCCCGAGGGCGGCGAAGTCGAAACGATCGAGGAAGGCGAGGGACTGACCGGATCGGTCAGCTTCGAAGGCAATCTCGATGACCTCGGTATTGCGATCCCCGGCTTTGCGACCGACGCCGATGTCGCAACGCCGGCCAACCAGAACGGTACGGCGGCGCTTGGCAAGGAGCTGGCACGCGTCATCACCGCCGACCTGCGCAACAATGGGCTGTTCAAGCCCACCGGTCCCGATGCGCTGCCGCAACCCGCTTTTGCCGAAATCAATTCGCCGAACTGGCCCACCTGGTCGAACCGCGGTGCCGAGATGCTGGTCCATGGCTATGTCCGAGCGCGCAGCGACAACCGACTGACGGTCGGTTGCTATCTCTACGACATGGCGCTGCAGCAACAACTGGTGCGCGAAGGGTGGATCGTGGCACCGGCCGACTGGCGGCGCGCGGCGCACAAATGCGCCGACCTCGTCTATTCGCGTCTGACCGGTGAAAGCCCGTTCTTCGACAGCCGGATCGCCTATATTGCCGAAACCGGCCCCAAGGATAACCGCACCAAGCGGCTCGCGATCATGGACAGCGACGGGGCGAACCACCGCTTTATTACCACAGGCCGCTCGACCGCTCTGACGCCGCGCTATTCGCCGGACTACAAGAAGCTGTCCTATCTCAGCTATGTCGACGGCAATCCGCGCATCTATGTCTACGATATCGGCACCGGGCGGCAGACCCTGGTGACCGAGAGCACCAATCCGACCTTCGCCCCGCGGTGGAGCCCGGACGGCCGCTGGATCCTCTATTCGATGGCGGTCAATGGCAATACCGACATCTATCGCGTCTCTTCGAGCGGTGGCACGCCCACCCGGCTAACCGACGCGCCGGGGATCGATATCGGCGGATCCTACTCGCCCGACGGCAGCCGCATCGTCTTCGAAAGCGATCGGTCTGGCAGCCAGCAGTGCTATGTCATGAACTCCGACGGCTCGAACCAGCGCCGGATCAGCTTTGCGGGCGGACGCTGCGCCACGCCTGAATGGAGCCCGCGCGGAGACCAGATTGCTTTCACCAACGCCAGCAGCTTCAATATCGCTGTCATGACGCCCTCGGGTGGTGGCGTGCGAACCCTTACACGCGGATGGCAGGACGAGGCGCCGACCTGGGCGCCCAACGGCCGCATAATTCAGTTTTTTCGCACCGAGCGGAACAGCGGCAAGGCAACGCTGTGGCAAGTTGATCTGACCGGCGAGAACGAGCGTCGCCTGCCCACGCCGGTAGACGGTTCGGACCCGTCGTGGGGACCGATCCTGCCGTGAGTGCATTGAAGCATTGATAGGACGAAATCGGGGGGCATTCCGACTTCACCCAGCTGTTTGAAAAGGGGACAGCACCATGAATACACGTGTTGCAACAGGACTTATACTCGCTTCGACGATCGCTCTGGCCGCCTGCCAGAAAAAGGCACCGGAAGAGCTTCCTCCGCCGCCGACGCAGACCGCAACGCCTACGCCGACGACTGCGCCCGCTGGTCCCACGGTCGGCACCCAGCAGCACTTCGTCGATGCGGTGGGCGTCGCCAATACGGTCGTCTATTTCGATACCGACCGATACAACATCGATGCCGAGGATTCGGCCAAGCTGCAGACGCAGGGCCAGTATTTCAGTCAGTATCCGCAGCTGAACTTCACGATCGAAGGTCATGCCGACGAGCGCGGGACGCGTGAGTACAACCTCGCACTGGGCGAGCGCCGCGCCAATGCGGCGAAGAACTACCTCGTCTCGATCGGCGTTCCGGCCAATCGCATCCGCACAGTCAGCTATGGCAAGGAACGTCCGGTTGCTCTCGGATCGAACGAAGCCGCCTGGGCGCAGAATCGCCGCGCCGCGACTATCGTCATCAATTGATTGGATCGTAATGCCGAAGGGCCCCCGCCGCACGCGGGGGCCTTTCAGCCTCCTGCGCGTCCAGACCCGCTATTGCCCGATCTGAAATGCAGCGAACGGAGTATCGCCAGCAGCGCTGCGGGTTTTTTCGATGTCAGGTGAGCCCAGCGTCATCGCAAGCGCCAACAATGCCATCAGGCAGGTGCTGATGTGGGCGGACAGGGACAACTGCTTGCTCATGCTCTCTCGCTTTCCCCGGTGCCTTTGCCAATTCGGGATTAATAAATCTTCTGCGATGCAACATTTCGATTTGAGACCGGTTCCCCGAGCTTGCGCCTGACGCCAGCCCGCCTAGATTGACGACCATGCCAGCCCGACAAACGACTTGCCCGCTCCATGCCCAAGGCTAGGCGCTCCAACGACTGGGGTTTTCCCCGCTGGCGCGGATACGGGTCCTCGCGCGAGGCGACGAACGTGCGGATCTGCGACCGTCACGGATGCGACGAGCCTGGCGACTGCCCGGCTCCCAAGGCGCCCAATAGCCGTGACCGCTGGTACTTTTGTCAAAAGCATGCCGCCGAATACAATTCGAAATGGGATTATTTCGAAGGGCTCGACAAGGCGGAAAAGGAAGCGCGCGCCAAGGCAGAGCGGAGCGAAAACGCGGGCTATGCCGAGGCCCAGCATTACGGCTGGAACAGCAGCGGCGATGGATCGCGCAGCGCCGACGAGATGCGGGCGCTCGATATTCTCGAACTCGAGGCAGATGCCGACTTTACGATGGTCAAGAAGGCGTGGCGCGAGAAAGCGAAGACCGTGCATCCCGACGTCAAGCCGGGAGACGCCGACGCCGCGGCCGAATTCCAGAAGCTGCAACTGGCGTATGAAGTGCTGAAAGCCGCAGAAGATCGGCGGGAGTGGAAGGGCTAGTCCAGCCGCTTGCGGATCGCGGCGGCAAGGCGCGCGCCGAGCTGTGGGCCTTGCTCGGGATAGAGATAGGGTTCGATCAACTCGGCCTCCATGACCGCCAGCGCTCCGGAGGGCAGCCGGGCCATGTCGATCCGGCAGTACAGCGGTGTCGCAAAAGGCAGCGCGGCAACCACCGACCGGGCGGTGGCCAGGTCATCGGCGCAAGGCGTAAAGTCGGTCTCGTAGCCACCAAAGAGCGACTGGATGCGATATTCGCCCGCAGCAGCGCGCTTCAGCACTCCATGACTGAACTCTCCGTCGATGAAGAGGAAGGTGTATTCGCCTTCCTCGATCACGCTGGGCAGGAAGGGCTGGATCAGGCAGCGATGGCCCATCCGCCAGTCGGGGGCGGGCATCGCATCGGCTGTGAAGCGGAACTGGCCGAGTCCGCCCGCGCCGATGCGGCGCTTGACGACGACTGACGGCGTATCGAACATGTCCATCGCCGCGCCGACATCGCCTGCGTCGGCGTCCATGAAGTAGGCCGTCGGCACGATAGTTGCACCGGCCTCTTCCAACTCGCGCAAATAGCCCTTGTCCGCATTCCATCGCACAATCTCGGGCGGATTGCAGACTGCGATGTCGCGCGTGTGCAGAGTCTCGAGCTTGTCCAGAAATTCCGCTGGGTGATCCTGGTAATCCCAGGCCGTGCCCAGCAGCACCAGCGCCAGGCCATCAAAATGGTCCAAGGGCGCGCGCCAGTCGATCTCGACCAGCTCCAGCCCGGCATCCGCAAAGGCCGGACGCAGGGCCGCGACTTCCAGATCATGCTCGAAGGCATCTCCCCGGCGCGGACCAGCGCCGGGGAGTGTGTCTTTGCAGGCCAGAAAGCCTATTCGTGTCGGCGCAGGTCGGCTCAGACCGCCTCCAGCGCCTGTTCGAAGTCGGCGATCAGGTCCTCGGCATCCTCGATCCCGATGCTGATGCGCACGAGGTTGTCCGAAATGCCCAGCTCCGTCCGCCGGCCTTCGGCAACCGAGAGGTGCGTCATGCTGGCCGGATGACTGGCAAGGGTTTCCGTGCCGCCGAGGCTTACCGCCAGCTTGGCGATCTTGAGCGCATCGAGGAAGCGGAAGCATTCCGCTTCGCCGCCCTTGAGCAGTAGCGAGAAGGTCGAGCCCGCGCCGAGGCAGTGGCGATCGTAGATGTCCTGCTGGCGCTCGTCCTTGATCATGCCGAGATAGCCGAGGCCTTCGACCTTGGGATGCTTCGACAGGAAGTCGCAGACCTTCGCTGCGTTTTCACCCGCTCGCTGCATGCGCAGTTCGACGGTTTCGAGGCTGCGGCACAGCATCCATGCCGTGTTCGGATCGCAGATCCCGCCCATCGTGTTGCGCAACATGCGGATCGCATCGATGAACCGCTTCTTGCCCGAGACGCTGCCCGCGACGAGGTCCGAATGGCCGCCGACATACTTGGTCAGCGAATAGACCACGAGGTCGGCACCATGATCGATAGGGCGTTGCCACAATGGACCCAGAAAGGTGTTGTCGATCGCGATCGAGCATTTGTCGGGATCGAAATGCGCGTCACGGGCGGCCTTGACTGCCTCGATATCGACCAGCGCATTAGTCGGGTTGCCCGGGCTTTCGAGGTAGATCATCGGCACCTCGCCGCCCTGGCTTTCGGCCTGGGCCTTGGCCCTGCTCATCACGTCATCGAGCTGTTCGCGCGTGGCACCCGCGGGGAAGTCGATGAAGGTCACGCCGAATTTCGACATCGTCTTGGCAATGAAGCCTTCCGACGCAGCATAGAGCGGGCCGGAGTGGACGATCACGTCGCCTGCCTTGCAGGCCGCCAGCAGCAACACGGCAATCGCGGTCATGCCGCTCGAGAACGACAGCGCCTCTTCCGCGCCGTCCCACACTGCGAGGCGATCCTCGAGGATTTCCTGGTTCGGCGCATTGAAGCGCGAATAAACGAGGCCGTCCGCACCGCCCGGGCGCTTGCCAGTGATGCCTTCGAAATGGCGCTTGCCATCGGCGGCGCTGGGGAAGGCGAAAGTGCTCGTGAGGAAGATCGGCGCCTTGAGGCTGCCTTCCGACAGGGTCGGATCATAGCCGTGGCCCATCATCAGCGTGCTGGGCTTCAGCGCGCGGCCGTTGATCTTCGTGACCTCGGCCTTGGGATTCTTGCGCGGGGTGGTGGGGTCGATATCGTTGTCGCTCATGAGGGAGAGCATCCTTCCTGCAATCTCGCTCCCAGGAAGGCGGGAGCCGGTGGGGCCGCCGGGGCGCCCGTTCCTAACCTCCGCAGGAACGCATCTCCGCCAGCTGCCGCTTGCGCCGCCTCCTTATGTTGGACCGATGTTGGTTTCAACTGCGACGAGTCCAGTCACATGGACCGCATGGACCACAGTCCAGGGACGAAAAACTTCGCGGCCACTTTTGCGGGGCTTACGGGGAGGCAGGTTGGGCATTGAGGGCACATCACCCCGGCGGGATAGCTCCGGCTTCTCGAGTAGGAAAATCAGCCAGCGACCAGAGCATTCATCCCCCACACCACCGCAACGATCATCACGATGCCGAACAGGTCGAGCAGGATGCCCGCCTTCACCATGCGTTCGATCCGGATGCGGCCGGTCGCCCAGGCTATGGCGTTCGGGCCGGTGCCCGCGGGCAGCATGAAGCCCCAGCTCGCGGCGAGAGCGGCAGGCATGGCGAGCAGGATCGGATCGACGCCGAGCGCAACGACGAGGGCCGCGACCACCGGGATGATCCCCGATGCGGTCGCCACATTGCTGGCGAACTCCGTGATCAGCACGACCATGGCGACGACTGCGATGGCGACGAGGACCAGTGGCCACGCCTCTAGCGGCAGCAGTGCCTCGCCCAGCCAGTCGGCCAGTCCGCTCGCGCTCATTCCGGCAGCGAGGGCGAGGCCGCCGCCGAACATCATGATGACGCCCCAGGGCGCGCGGTCGGCTTCCTCCCAGATGAGCAAGGGGCGCCCGGTGCCGTCGGGCAGCAGGAACAGCGTCAGCCCCATGAGAATGGCGATCGTGCCATCGGTCAGCGATCCTTCTGGCAAGAACGGTGCGATCCACATCTGGCCCATCCACAGCAGGAAGGTGACAGCAACCACGGGCACCAGACGCTTCTCGGCGCTAGACCATGCGGCATGCGTGTCGATAGCGGTGCGCGCCGCGCGCGCGTCGAACGGGTGTTCGCGCACCTTCTGAACGCGAGCGACGAGGAAGGCGGCAAGCGGCACGCCGATTATGACCACCGGCAAGCCATAGACCATCCATTCTGCAAAGGTGATCCGCGTGCCGGTCAGCGTGTCGAGCAGGCCGACGGCGATGGCATTGGTCGGCGATCCGACAAGCGTGCCGAGCCCGCCGATGCTGGCCGCGAAGGCGATGCCCATGGGCAGGGCGCCGCTGAGGCCTTCCGTGTCGCGCTCCGCCACGCCGCCACCAGCCAGCACGGCCACCGCCATCGGCATCATGATCAGCGCGGTCGACGTATTGGAAATCAGCATCGACAGGATCGCCGCGGTTCCCATGAAGGCGAGCAGCACGCCCGCTTGTCCGCCGCGACCGCCGACCATGCGGAGCAGGGCCAGCGCGAGTCGCTTGTGCAGGCCGGTCCGCTCGATCGCGAGGGCGATGAAGGCACCGCCAAGGATCAGGAACAGGATCGGCGAGTAATAGGCGCTTGCTGTTTCGCGCGCGGTCATCACGCCGGCGAAGGGCAGGACGAGGAAGGGCATCAGCGCGGTCGCGGTCAGCGGCAGCGCCTCGGTCATCCACCATGCGGCCATCAGCACGACAAGCCCGGCAACGATGAACGCTTCGCGGCTCATCCCGGCAGGCGGCGGCACGAGAATGGTTAGCAACAGCGCAGCCGCACCCAGCAGCAAGCCGATCGTCTTGGCGTTCATGAACCCTCCCGCGCCTGCTGCTAACAGGCGGCGCGCACTGCTTCAATCGCCCGCGATGCCCAAAGCACAAAGGGCGACCCGCGGGCCGCCCTTCGCAATAGCTGCATCGAGATATCGCGCTTATTTGGGCGCGAGCACCATCACCATCTGCCGGCCTTCGAGGCGCGGGAAGCTTTCCACCTTGGCGATTTCTTCGGTATCGTCGCGCACGCGGTTCAGCAGGTCCATGCCCAGCTGCTGGTGCGCCATCTCGCGGCCGCGGAAGCGCAGGGTGCACTTCACCTTGTCGCCGTTCTCGATGAACTTGTTCACGTTGCGCATTTTCACGTCGTAATCGTGATCGTCGATGTTCGGGCGCATCTTGACCTCTTTGATATCCTGGGTCTTCTGCGTCTTGCGCTGCAGGTTGGCCTTTTTCTGGGCCTCGTAGCGATATTTGCCGACATCGAGGAACTTGCACACCGGCGGGTCTGCGTTGGGCGACACTTCGACGAGGTTGAGGCCCAGTTCGTTGGCCTGCTCCGTCGCTTCGCGGGTGTACATCACCCCCAGGTTCTCGCCTTCGTGATCGATCACGCGGACCTTGGGGACGTTGATCATGTTATCGTAGCGCGGGCCGCTTTTCACGGGCATTTGCATGCTGCGCCGGGGGGGACGTGCTATGTGGCATTCTCCTGATTCTGCCGTTTGTCTGGCGGCGATATAGGAAGAAACGCACCAATTCGCTAGGGCGAAAACCCAAGGTGGATCCTAGGCGGCCTTCCAGAGCGGGAACCGCGCCAGCTTGCCCTTAGCCGGAACCACCGCATCGATGCGATCGGCGGGTTGCAGCGCCTTGAGGATCGCGGGATCGGCGGCGCTCATGCCACCGGTATAGGCACCGAAGGCGGGCAGGATCATGCGGCCGCTGGGCTTGCCGTCCGCACCTTCGTTGGCGCTGAGGACCGCGCAGGGCCGGCGGATCATGCGCTGGCGGATCTTGAGCTGCAGGCGCGGGTGGTAGTGGCCGGACAGTTCGGGGCGTGTCTCCCCTTGCCTGGCGCGGTGGCGCAGGATGACGCCGCCGAGTTCGATTTCCTCGACCAGCGTGCCGCCACAGCGCGCCTCCATATGCGGATCGTGATTGCCGGTGATCCACACCCAGTCGACCGCTTTCGTCAGCGCCTCCAGCATGCCGCAGGCGTGGTCTTCCAGCCGGGTCGAGCCGTCCGAATCGTGGAAATTGTCGCCCAATGTGATGACGCGACGCGCGCCGGTGTCGCGGATGGCGAGCGCGACCCGCTCCAGCGTCTCGCGGCTGTCGTAGGGCGGTATCATCTGCCCGTGCCGCGCGAAGAAGCTGCCCTTCTCAAGATGCAGGTCGGCCACCAGCAGCGCGTTTTCACGCGGCCAGTAGAGTGCGCGGCCCTCTGTCAGGAGCCATTCCTCGCCTGCGAACGAAAGGGGAACCATGCGCCGCTATTGCCATCAGACAATAGTTGCGCGCAACCCCAAATCCGTTCGGGCTGAGCTTGTCGAAGCCCTGTCCTTTCTTCTAGTGCGGTTTCTGAAGAAAAGGACGGCCCTTCGACAAGCTCAGGGCGAACGGAGTTCCGAAGAATGGACTGGACCGAGCAGACCGCCCAAGCCCGCACATGGTTCGAGGACCTGCGCGACCGTATATGCGCCGAATTCGAGGCGATCGAGCGCGAAGCCGGGTCGGATGCCGAATTCATCTACACCCCCTGGGATCGCGAAGAAGCAGGCAATGACGATCCCGGCGGCGGTGTGCAGGGCCTGATGAAGGGCAAGTTGTTCGAGAAGGTCGGCGTGAACGTGTCTACCGTGCGCGGCAGTTTCTCGCCCGAATTCGCCGGCCAGGTGAACGGCGCGAGTGCCGAGCAGCCCGGCTTCACCGCCACCGGCATCAGCCTGGTTGCGCACATGGCCAACCCGCATGTCCCCGCAGTCCACATGAACACGCGCTTCCTGACGACGCAGGCGGCATGGTTCGGGGGCGGGGCCGATCTCAACCCGCCGCTGCCTTACGAGGAGGACACCGCGGATTTCCATGCGCGCTTCCGCGCCGCCTGCGCCGGGCACAACCCAACATATTACGACCGCTTCAAGAAATGGGCGGACGACTATTTCTTCATCCCTCACCGCGGCGTGCATCGCGGCGTCGGCGGCATTTTCTACGATCACCTCGAATGCGAGAATGAAGCAGCGTTCGAGCGGAACCTGGCTTTCACGAAAGACGTAGGAGAGGCCTTCCTCGATATCTATCCCAAGCTGGTCCGTCGCCGGATGGACAGCAAATTTACCGAGGCCGACAAGGCGCAACAGCTCGAATGGCGCGGGCGCTATGCCGAGTTCAACCTCGTTTACGACCGCGGCACGCTGTTCGGGCTCAAGACCGGCGGCAACATCGACGCGATCCTCATGAGCCTGCCGCCCAAGGCGACCTGGAGCTGACTATTCGGCCGGGCCGAGCACTCGGACCCAGTCGACCTCCATCTGCACTTCCCCGGCCTTGACCGCGTCGACCGTATCCTGCGGGATGCCGTAATAGGGCTGTTCGAGCTTGTTGACCTTCCACGGGTACACACCGCCCATCGCAAAATTGAGAATGACGAATTTGGGCGTGTCGAAGCGCCATTCGCCCTTTTCCTCGATTTCGTCGCGCGTGACGGTATAGAAGACATCGCCGTCGACATCGAAGGCGATGGCATCGCGAGTCCACTCTACGCCATAGACATGCCAGCCGCTCGCGTCCTCGCCGTCAGGAAAGCTGCGCCGTGCCACGAATGGCGTTTCGCCGGAATAGCCGGGGCCGTGGATCGCCACCGCCGTCCAGTCGGGCTCGCCGACATATTCCATGATGTCTATCTCGCCGGTGTAGGGCCATTGGCCGTTGCCCAGCAGCCAGAACGCCGGCCATGCCCCGCGGTTCAGCGGCATGCGGATGCGTGCCTCGGCCCGGCCATAGGTAAAGTCGAAATTGTCGCGCGTATTGATCCGGCCGGAGATGAAGTCGGCCTTGCGGTCGGCATTGGTGTCCACGCCCGGGCGAAAGACCGGCTTCAGGATCAGCACACCGCCTTCGGCACCTTCGAACTCGGTCGCGAAGCGGATCGTTTCCGGGCTGTCGACATAGGCCTGCTGTTCGTTGTTGACCCAGAAGTCCATGCCGATGACGTTCCACTTCCTCCGGTCCAGCGAGCCGTCGTCGAAGCCTTCGAAGAACAGCACCTCACGGCCATTGGTTTCGGGATCGACAGTACCGGCGCCCTCGACCGGGACGCAGCCGGTCGCGAACGGTATGGTGGCGAGTGCGATCAGAAAACGGTTCATCTGTCCTCCCTTTGGCCGACCTGCGGCTCCAACCTTTGATAACGTTCACAATACACGCCATGCGCGCTTTGGCCAGCCGCCTTTGCAGGTTTTGGAAAACTGGGCCTAGCCTCGTCAGGGACGATGCGCGATAGGCGGCGCAACCCCCGCTGATCGTCAGTCAGGATCAGTGCAGTTTCAATCGGAGCCAACCATATGCGTCGCCTTATTGCCCCTCTCGCCCTCCTGCTCGCCAGCACCGCCTGCACGACCCCTGGCGAGGCGATCAATGAGCGCATGGCCGTTCCCGATGCGTTCGCCAGGATTGCGCCGATCCTCACCACACCCGAGGCCGTCGACACGTCCACCTATGCGCAGCCCCAGGTCGCACGGGTTGTACATGTTGCGCTCGATCTCGATCTCGATTTCGCCGCGCAACGCGTAGATGGCACGGCAATGCTAGACATCCTGGCCGAACCGGATGCGCAGGAAATCGTACTCGATTCGAAGGGGCTTCAGATTGCTGCCATTACCGACGAGGCAGGGCGGGCGCTCGATTACACTGTCGGCGAGGAGGTGACCCAGGGCGGCAAGGGTGCCCCACTGACGATCCAGCTCGACGGCGCGAAGACGCTCAGGATCGAATATGCGGCGGCCTCCGATGCCGCTGCGCTCCAATGGCTGAGCCCCGAGCAGACGGAGGGCGGCGTGCACCCCTTCCTGTTCAGCCAGGGGCAGGCGATCCTAAACCGGACCTGGATCCCGACGCAGGACAGCCCCGGCATTCGCCAGACATGGGAAGCGCGCATCACCGCGCCCAAGCCGCTCGACGTCGTGATGAGCGGCGTGCGGCAGGGCGAGCCGGAGGATCTCGGCAATGGTCGCCGCGCGTTCCGCTTCGTCATGGACAAGCCCGTCCCGCCCTACCTCATCGCGATTGCCGCGGGCGACATCGACTTCGCCCCGATCGGTCCGCGCACCGGAGTCTGGGCCGAACCGGCAACTCTTCCGCGAGCACGGGCCGAAGTCGGCGATACCGAGGAGATGGTTGAGGCCGCGGAAGCGCTTTACGGCGAATATCGCTGGGGCCGCTACGACATGATCGTCCTGCCGCCGGCCTTTCCCTATGGCGGGATGGAAAACCCGGTGATGACCTTCCTCACGCCGACTTTCATTGCGGGTGACCGGTCGAACAACGGGCTGATCGCGCATGAGCTGGCGCATAGCTGGTCGGGCAATCTCGTGACCAACGCAGTCTGGGGCGACAGCTGGCTGAACGAAGGCGTGACCACCTATTTCGAGAACCGCATCATGGAGGCGGTCTATGGCAAGAAGCGGGCGGAGCAGGAGGCTGCGCTGATGTTCGCCAGCATCCGTGAAACGCTGGACGAGGTTGGCGAGGACGCCCCCGGCACCGCGCTCAGCACGGATGGCGAGTACGAACTCGGCAGCGCGGTCGCCTATGAAAAAGGCGCTTTTTTCCTGATGACAGTGGAAAGCATTGTCGGGCGCGAGCGCTTCGATGCCTGGCTGCGCCAGTGGTTCGATAATCACGCCTTCCAGCCGGCGACGAGCGAGATGTTCTACGAGGACATGATGGCGAACCTTGTGCGGAGCGAGGCCGAGGCTGAGCGGCTGATGCTTCGCGAATGGATCTTCGAGCCGGGCCTGCCCGCGAATGTCGCGAAACCCGACCCGGCGGCCTTCGCCGAGGTTGATGCCGCCGTGCGCGCCTATGCGGCAAGCGAGGCGATCCCTGGCGACTATGCCGACTGGACCAGCGCCGAACGCCAGCGCTTCCTCGACAATATCCCGAAGGACCGGAGCGCCGCCCAGCTGGCTGCGCTGAACGAGGCACTTGGCCTGTCCTCGACCGGCAATAACGAGGAACTGTTCCTCTGGCTCGAGCTGGCGCTTGCCAATCGATACGAGCCTGCGGTGCCGAAAGCAGAGGCATTCCTTGCCCGCGTTGGCCGTGCGAAGTTTGTCCGCCCACTGTTCCAGACGCTGTGGGACCAGGGGGACTGGGGCCGCCCGATCGCGCAGCGCATCTATGCCGATACGCGCAGCAGCTATCATTCCGTCACGCAAGCCGGTGTCGACCGGGTGCTGGCATCCGAGTAGTTTTTGGCTAACACGGTCGTCGAGGAGAGATCGATGACCGAAACCGCCAGCGCCTTCGTCGAACGTCCCGCTTCGGCCGGACCTACCCATTGCACGCCGGATCAGTATGAGGCGCTGTACCGGCGCAGCATGGAGGATCCCGACGGCTTCTGGCTGGAGCAGGCGAAGCGTCTCGATTGGGAGCAAGTGCCGACGAAAGGTGGGAATTGGTCCTACGATCCGGTCGACATCAAGTGGTTCGAGGACGGCGTTCTCAACCTTTGCCATAATGCCGTCGACCGCCATCTGGCCGAACGGGGCGATGCCACCGCGCTGATCTTCGAGCCCGACGACCCGGCCAGCCCGTCGCGCACGCTGACCTATCGCCAATTGCATGCGGAAGTCGTGCAGATGGCCAATGCGCTGAAGGCGATGGGCGTCAGGAAGGGCGATCGCGTCACCCTCTATATGCCCATGGTGGTGGAGGGGACACTGGCGATGCTCGCCTGCGCGCGGATCGGCGCGATCCACTCGGTCGTCTTCGGCGGCTTCTCGCCCGAGGCGCTGGCGGGACGGATCAAGGACTGCGACAGCCGCTTCGTGGTCACGGCCGACAGCGGACTGCGCGGAGGGAAGACCGTGCCGCTCAAGGCCAATGTCGATGCCGCGCTTGCGCTCGACGGTGTGCAGGTAGAGGGCGTGCTCGTCGTGCGTCATACCGGCGCCGAGGTGGAGTTCGTCGAGGGTCGCGACCACTGGTATCACGATGTGCGGTCGGACGACGATTGCCCGTGCGAGCCGATGAAGGCGGAGGATCCGCTGTTCATCCTCTACACCAGCGGATCCACGGGCAAACCGAAGGGCGTGCTGCATACGACTGGCGGCTACGGCGTTTGGACCGCCGCGACCTTCCACTATGGCTTCGACTACCGCCCGGGCGAGGTGCATTGGTGCACGGCCGACATCGGCTGGGTCACCGGCCATAGCTATATCGTCTACGGCCCGCTCATCAACGGTGCGACCAGCCTGATCTTCGAAGGCGTGCCGAACTATCCTGATCACGGACGCTTCTGGGACGTGGTCGACAAGCACAAGGTCGACATCTTCTACACGGCGCCCACCGCGATCCGCGCGCTGATGCGCGAGGGCGATCATCACGTGACCAGCCGCGACCGCTCATCGATCCGGCTTCTCGGCAGCGTCGGCGAACCGATCAATCCCGAAGCCTGGCGCTGGTATTACGAAGTCGTCGGAGACGGGCGTTGCCCCGTGATCGACACGTGGTGGCAGACCGAAACCGGCGGTATCATGCTGACCACGCTCCCCGGCGCGCACGACATGAAACCGGGCAGCGCGGGCAAGCCGTTCTTCGGCGTGCAGCCGCAGCTCGTCGACAACGAAGGCGAGGTCCTGGAGGGCGCAAACGAAGGCAATCTGTGCCTGACCCATAGCTGGCCCGGCCAGGCACGCACCGTCTATGGCGACCACGAGCGGTTCGTGCAGACCTATTTCAGCACCTATCGGGGCAAGTATTTCACCGGCGACGGGTGCAAGCGCGATGCCGATGGCTATTACCGCATCACTGGCCGTGTCGACGATGTCATCAACGTTTCCGGCCACCGGATGGGCACGGCGGAAGTCGAGAGCGCGCTGGTGCTCCATCCCCGCGTGTCGGAAGCCGCGGTCGTCGGCTACCCTCACGATATCAAGGGGCAGGGCATCTATTGCTATGTCACGCTGATGGAGAGTGACGAGGGCGGCGAGGAACTGGAGGCCGAGTTGCGCCAATGGGTTCGCAAGGAAATCGGCCCCATCGCCACACCCGACCATCTGCATTTCACGCCCGCTCTGCCCAAGACGCGCAGCGGCAAGATCATGCGCCGCATCCTGCGCAAGATCGCGGAGAACGATTTCGGCTCGCTCGGCGATACCTCGACACTGGCCGACCCTGGCGTGGTCGAGAGCCTGATCGAGGGGCGCCAGAACCGATGAGGGCTGAAGGCGCCGACTAGATCCTGGCGGTGTCGCCCGTCGATTGGCGGGTCGCCATCCTGCGCTTCCGTCAACCGGTCCTCAGCCGTGCGCCCTGATGACGAGGTCGCCCAGGCCGTATTGCGGTTTGCCGACCTGCTCGACCGCGGCTTCGATCCGCTCACGCGCGCTCGCCTCGCACACCAGCACGATCGATCCGCCGAAACCGCCGCCGGTCATGCGCGCACCGCCGGCAGGCCCGATGATCTCGTTGAGCCAGTCGACCTGGGCGTCAACCTGCGGGTGGCTGGCCTCGAACAAGTCGCGCATCGAAGCGTGGGCCTCGCGCAGGAGCAGGCCCAGGCGACCGATATCGCGCTCGGCAATGGCATCGGCAGCCTGACGCGTGCGCTCGATTTCTCCCACGACATGCTGCGCTCTCAGCGCTTCGGTCCCGGCGAGAGTGGACAGGCCGGAGCTTCCCGGAGCGACGTCGCGCAGTGTTGCGACTCCCAAGGTTCGGCAGGCAGCCTCGCAATCGGCGCGGCGCGCATTGTACGCGCCATCGACCAGCTCGCGCGTCACGCCGGACTGGAGCACGAGCACGCTCCAGTCCGTCGGCAGATCGATCTGGCGCCATTCGAGGGTGCCGCAGTCGAGCAGCATGGCGCGGCCTGCTTCACCGGCTGCAATGACCATCTGGTCCATGATCCCGCACGCCACCCCCGCGTAACGATGCTCAACCTGCTGTGCGATCTGTGCGACGCGCGTCGGCGATTCTATCATTTGTCCGGCGGCATCGAACGCGGCACGCGCGATTGCGATGCAGAGCGAGGCCGATGAGGACAGGCCCGACCCGCGCGGAAGATCGCCCGCGATGGCAAGGTCCAGACCGCCTGCCACCAGGCCTTCCTCGCGCAACAGGTGAATCATGCCGTGGACCAGCGAGCGCCAGCCATCCTGAAGCGGTACCTTGTCGTCAGGCCGGATCAGCAGGGCTGCATCGCCGTAGTCACCGGCGCGCGCATCGATAAGGTCGCTCCCGCGCCGCTTGAACGCGACTGCTGTTCCAAGAGCTAGCGGCATGGGAAGAACGAAGCCATCGTTGTAATCGGTATGGTCGCCGATGATGTTGACGCGGCCCGGTGCGAAGGCGACCCCATCGGGGGATGTACCGAAATTGCGCTCGAAACAGTCGCGGGCAGCGTCGAGTGCGGGCATCAGATCGTAACCTCGCGCAAGCGCGCGGCTGCGTCTTCCGGAGTAAGGTCGCGCTGGACCTCGGCCAGTAGTTCGTAACCCACCATGTGCTTGCGGACCGTGGCACTGCGCAGCAGTGGCGGATAGAAATGGGCGTGCAGGCGCCAATGCGCGGCATCGTCAGCGAGCGAATGGGGCGCGCCATGCCAGCCCATCGAATAGGGGAAGTCGATCCCGAAAAGGCCGTCATAGCGCCTGAGCATTCGGCCGAGGATCAGCGACAGGCTTTCACGCGAGCGCTCCCCCATTTGCTCCAGCCGCGCGATGTCATTTCGGGCCACGAGCAGAAGTTCGAAAGGCCAGGCTGCCCAGAACGGCACAATCGCGAGCCAATCGTCATTCTTCTCGACCACTCGTGCGCCGTCGGTCAGTTCGGCCTCGATCACGTCGGCGAGCAGGGTCCGCCCGTGCCTTTCTCGGAAAGCGCGCTGGTGGCGGTCTTCGGTTTCGACCAGCTGCGGCACGAAATCGCTCGCCCAGACCTGTCCATGCGGGTGGGGCGACGAGGCGCCCATCATCGATCCCTTGTTTTCGAACAACTGCACGAACGCCCATTCTGCGCCAATCTCGGCCGAAAGTTCGCACCAGCAGTCGACGACCGCCCGTCGACCTCTATCGTCCAGTTTCGCAAGTGTTTGTGAATGGTTCGGAGAATAGCAGATCACCCGGGCCTCGCCGCGCGCAGGCATCGTCTCGAACAGATCGCCAGCCGCAGCATTCGCGCCTTCGTCGAGCAGGGCGGGAAAGTCGTTCGCAAATACGTAGGTGTGAGAATAGTCCGGATTTGTCGTCCCGCCGGTTCGCCTGTTTCCGGGGCACAGATAGCAGTTCGGGTCGTGCCGCGGGGCGTCACTCGCCGGTACGGGAGCCTCTTCACCCTGCCATGGCCGCTTCGAGCGTTGCGGTGAAACCAGCACCCATTCGCCCGTAAGCAAGTTTCGACGCCGATGGGGGAGGTCGCCTGCCGTCATGCCGCCGCCTCAAGATGAAAAACCGCCACGCTCTCTGCCTTCTGGATCGGCATTGGCAAGCCGCTTTCGGCCAGCCAGCTTCCGGTAAACCCGATCGCCTCGCCAGCCATGCGGTCGAACAGCTCGGCGCGCGGCAACCCATGGCCCGCCTCTTCAGCGATGGCGAGCAGCCTGACCTGCCAGGTTGGACGTTCCGATGCGAAGGGCAAGCGCAGCGGTTGCGGTCTGCGATCCTGCGCAGGCGATGTGCGAATGCAGAACAGCAGCTTTTCCGACCGGTTTCCGTGTGCTTGCCACAAGAGCTGGTCGGTCCCCTCACCGAGGTCCACGCGGGTCAGGTGCAGGAGATGTCGCCATTGTTTGTAGAAATCTATCCATCGCGCCAGTTCGTCACGGTCGACATCGGCCAGCGCATCCGGGTCCAGCTCGATGCCGAGATGGCCGGTGCAGGCGATCGCCGCGCGAAACGCCATGGCTTGGCTACGCCCGGTCGCGTGCGCCGGGCTTGCGCTGACATGCGACCCCATTATTTCGGGCGGCAGGAATGCAAGAAAGCCGCGCTGCATGCTGACTCTGGCCACGGCGTCGATATTGTCGCTCGTCCAGAACCGATGGACGAACGACGCCAGGCCGGCATCGCTGCGTCCTCCGCCACCGGCGCAACCCTCGATTTCTACGGCTGGGTGAGCGGTTCGTACGCGTTCGAGCAGTTCGTAGCTGCCCAGGGTCTGGCTGGCACCTCCCGACGGTGCGTGGTCACGATTGTGGTCCCACTTGAGATAGCCGACCGGCGTTTGCGACAGGATCGCGTCGAGCCGCGCGAACAGATGGTCGCGCACATCCGCGCGGCGCATATCGAGCACCAGCTGATTGCGCGCGGTCGGCCGGTCGCGATCCAGCGATGCGAGCGCCCAATCCGGATGGGCGCGATAAAGGTCGCTGTCGGGATTGACCATTTCAGGTTCGACCCACAGGCCGAACTCGAGACCCATATCGCGGATTTTCGTAGCCAGGGGCCCCAGCCCGTCGGAATAGGTTTCCGGATCGGCCTCCCAGTCGCCGAGCCCCGCACGGTCGTGCCGGCGGCCCTTGAACCAGCCATCATCGAGCACGAAGCGCTCGATACCGATGCTGCTTCCCGCCTGCGCGAGCCGTGCGATACGCTGCGCGTCATGCGCGAAATAGCAGGCTTCCCAGCTATTGAGGTGGACCGGACGCGGGGTCATCGAACCTCCCGGCCAGTCGACCAGCGCACGCACCGCGCCATGCTGCTGCGCCATGGCGCCATTGCGTCCCTTGGTCGAGATCGCGAGCAGCGCTTCCGGCGCGCGGTAGGTCTCACCTGTGGCGAGGGATATCTCACCGGTGGCAAGCGTGGCTTGCGCAGAAAGGTGCCAATAGCCCTCGTCATCCCGTTCGACGGCAATCTCGCTATCGCCCGACCATGCAAGCTGGACCGCCCATGCAAGCCCGCGATCCCATCCCGATGCGCGATCGAGAACATATACGCCGGGCGGACCGCCGTGCCCCGACAGTCCGCGCCTGGTCACGCGTTCCCAGCGATGTTCGGGCATCGCTTCGCGGCACTCCCGCAGCTCGGCACTATGCCTCCCACGCCAGGAAACGAGTGCTTCTGCAGTCGCAGGCAGGGGTATCTGGAGGCTCGCGAGGGCGGCCACTTCTATCGGCTCCTCGCCGAGATTCGTGACCTGCGCAGCGAATGCGAAGGCGCCTGCGTCACAAACGCGTATGGTCTCGACCCGCTCGAACACGAGATCGAGCACCTTGAGGCGCCGGTCTTCGATATAGGCTAGCCGTCTAGCCTCGTTGCGCCGACGCGCTTCTTCTTCCGCACGGATGCGGTCTTCCTCGGCTCGCCTGTCATCCTCGCGCTTCGCAGAAGCCAGTACGGCAAGACCCACTGCGATATCGTTCGCCATGTTTTCCAGGCGCTGGATCTTGGCATCCTTGAAGGAGCGGCGGAGAGATGACGAGTATCGGAGATAGAGGTCGAACTCGAACGATACCTTGCCGGTCGGTGCATAATCCCATTCTGGCCAATGGCTAAATGACGAAAAGCTGGGGACGTAATCCCAATCGTTCCGCGCCCAGCGCCGCTCTCGCCGTTTTCGTTCCTTCTCTTCCTTCGCCAATTCCTCGGGCGTGGGCTCGTGCTGCGACCGCTTAACTGCTTCCTTTAGATTGAAGGGGACAATCACGCTTCCGTCCGTGAATTCGGCGCGTTCAGCCTTGCCGCTGAGTTCAAAGCCTTGGACCTGTGCTGCCGTGACTATTCGGTTGAGCGATAGCTCGATCCGATCGATTGAATCCGGCGCGATCTCCACGTCGATCAAGCCGGACTGAGCGAGCCTCACCATTCCCTGTTCGTCGGGCTTTCCCTTGCGCAACTTGGCCATCGATCGCGTTACAATGGAATGTTCCGGATCGACCTTTTTGGGATCGAATGCCGAGGCCCGAACGCGGGCCTCTTCGCGCATTTGCGCGACGGAATCGGGCTCGTTGCGTAGCTCTCCGCCAGCGATGTTGATCGTATCGGGAATGCCCGACCTAAGCTTGGGTAGCGGTGTTCGTTTGACCCTTTGGCCCGCTGCATGTTTTGCCCACCATCCCAGCGGAGGGTTGGGCACATCGTGCTTGCGACAGATTTTGTGCAAGGCCACGTCAGAAAGACCAAATTCCTTGGCCAAGTGCGTCATCGGCTTGGACCAGACGAGCTCATAGAACTCGGAACGGGTGAACTGACGTGCCATGAGCTAACTTCGCCTGATTGCGTCCAACCGTTTGTTAGGCGTCATCTTGGGCAACGAACTCCGCCCTTGCGGGATCGTAAACGTGCTGCGTGACAGTACCGTCACTGATCCGCGACACTAATTCGTTGATGATCGAAAGCGGGACAAGGAACCACTCGCGCGGCTGTACAGTTTTGCCAAATCGATCGCCTGCTGAAAGATCAAGGCGGGCAGGCCCGAGCGCACGATGGATCAGCCGTTCGAGCTTGGTCCGGTTGATGTTGAAGAGCTTGTACTCGGCCACGACTTCGACGTCCGCGAGCATGAAAGTCGGATCGTTACGCGCGTTGGCAATCCGGCTGAGGACCGGCTGCCCTGTAACGCCGATCTTATGGATCAGCTCGCGATGCTCGTCGACATAGGGATGCGACGATTCGCTGCGGAGTACGTAGATCGTGCCGCTCTCCAGATCGTCGGGCTCAGCGGTGTCTCCAAAAAGCGGTCCTGCGCTTTGCTCGCTCACGCGCCTAGCGGACTCGTCCCGATAGAGCGACTTCTGGAATGAGCGTGAAAGGATCGTCGCCTCGGTTGCGTTGTCATAAATGACTCGGACACGGCGATCAGCCCGCTCATACTGAGTCGTAAAGGCGTCGGTCGAGGCGGCGATGTATGCGAGTTGCCCGCCGACGATGAAGAAATTCCCCGGCTGGATTTCGGCCAGTGTGACCTCGGAATTGCCGAGCGCCTTGGCCTGTCTGCTACCGGCCTTCAGATCGACCTGCACCGCCTCGAACAGCGGCTTGAACTCTTCGAAATCCTCGCACCTCTCGCGGTTGGCGATCTCTTCAGCCGCTCTCTTCTCGGCCCGAGAACTCACATGCCGCAGCTTTGTGATGTCATCTTCCGAGCCCGGTTGGATGCCAAGCTCTGCCAGAAGTGCAGTGTCGTCTAATTCGTCCGATGGTTTCCCTAACGGCTCGACTGCATCCAGAATGCCGTCCTGGTCCATGCTCGCCAGGAGCTCTTGCGCTTCGGGAAGAGCGCGAAGCCTCTCAAGGCGGACGGCATAGAGTCGCTCAAAAATGTCATGATCGTCCCCATGCCTGGGAAGGCGTCCATGCTCCTTGACGAAACGCTGTATGTCCTCGAATCCCGCTATGATGCGTTCCTGAAGCGGGGTCAGCTTTCGAACCGGCTCGGGTGCTGTTTCGACACCAAGCTCGGCCAGCAGTTCGAGGTCACTCAATTCAGCCATTGCTGGCTTCTTTGGTGGCGTGGCGTTGGAGGAAAGCGATGCCTTCGGCCATCTTGCGTTCCCACGCATCTTGAGAAGTCAGCGACGGCAGCCGTCCGCGCTCCCGCTTGAATTCCAATGCACGCTCAGCAAGTGCGCGCGCATCTTCGTAGGTCAGTTTGTCCTTCTTTGCGTTGATGACCGCCTGAACCTGCAACAGGGTCTTTGCATCCATGGACTTAGCCAAAACAGCAATCGTTGCCTCGAATGGATTGACCCGATCGATGAGGTCGATGTCGAGCTCCGTTACGCTGAGCGCGAACCTGCGCACACCTTCGATGAAGGCGGTATTTGCCTTGATCTCGCCATCACCATCGCTTGTCAGCACAGCCTTGGCTTGCTGGGTCAGACTCATCGCAGCAACCGCCTGTTGGCGGACCGCTTCCTGATCGTGTTCGCTCAATTCGGGGTACTTTTCCCGAATGATCTTGCCCATCTTGAGCTGGGTCAGCTCTTCTGGAACCACGTCGGGGTCGAATACGCCGCGTTCAACGACTGCCTTGTCCTGCACAAAGGTCGCAATGACCTCGTTGAGATCCTCGCGGCAGATACGCGTCGCCTCGACGCTCTTTGGCAGTTTGAGACCCTTGATCTCGAAATGCATCTGGCCGTGATCGTTCACGCCAAAATTGGTCTCACCTTCCTTGTATCCACCGGGTCCGTAGTCGAAGTCCGGCTTCGGCCCTGCGTCCTTTGGGGTGAAGTCGAAGCGGGGTGCGAGCACCTGCTCCATTAGCAAGCTGGCCGCAATCGCCTTGAGGTAATCGTTGATCGCGTCGACAACGAGCGGGCTGTCCGCAGCCGGTTCGGCGATCAGATTGGTAAAGCGAGCGCGGGTCTTGCCCGGCGCATCACGGGTTGCGCGCCCGATGATCTGAATGATTTCAGTCAGGCTGGATCGATAGCCGACCGTCAGCGCGTGCTCGCACCAGATCCAGTCGAAGCCTTCCTTCGCCATACCCAGCGCAATGATGATGTCGACGAAGTCGCGATCCGTTCGAGCATCGGGCGATTTCAGGGCTGCGGCGACGCGGTCGCGCTTGGCGGAATCGTCGTCGACGAGGTCGGCCACCTTAATCACGTTCCCGGCAGCCGTCTTGATCAGGTGGAACCCTGTCTCGGGATCGATGCCCTGCCAATCACCGAGGTGGTTCATGATGTCCTCGGCCTCGCGATGCTTGTCTTTCAGGCTCTCGCGCGAATTGACCGATGGGATGTGGACGATGGTCTTCACCGTCGGATCGAGCAGCGCCGAAATCTTCTCGGTGTAAGGCCCGGTGTAAAAGCTGTAGCCGATATCGAGCGTCTTCAGATACTCGTAGCCATTGAGCTGCTGGTAGTAGGTGTAGGTGACGGTCTCGAACTTGGCTTCGTCTTCCGGCGCAAGCACTGGGATCGCATCACCCCGGAAATAGCTGCCCGTCATCGCCACGACATGCGCCTTGTCGCGTCCGATCAACTGCGCAAGCTGCGCGCCGAGACGGTTGCCCGCATCGGCGGAGACGTGGTGGAATTCGTCGATAGCTACCAGGCGGTTGTCGAATGCTTCCGGGCCAAGCTCGTCGAATGCGAAGCGGAACGTCGCATGAGTGCAGACGAGCACCTTTTCGTCGCTCGCAAGGAATTCGCCGACCGCCTTGACCTTCGACTTCGCGACCTTGGGGTCATCGGCTCCCGGCGTGTTGCACAGGTTCCATTGCGGGGCGACGTTCCAGTCAGTGAAGAAACCGGACTTGCTCAGTGGTTCGCTGTTAAAGCTTGCGCCGATAGAGCGTTCGGGCACGCAGATGATGGCTTGGCGGACATTCTGGTTCGCCAGCTTGTCGAGCGCTATGAACATGAGCGCGCGCGACTTGCCCGAGGCAGGTGGCGATTTGATCAGCAGATATTGCTCGCCGCGCTTCTCATAGGCTTGTGCCTGCATCGGGCGCATGCCCAGCTCGTCCGACTTGGCCGACGCGCCGGTCTGGGCAGTCGTGAACGATACGGCGGGAATGATCTGATCCTTGGCGCTCATTTGAAAAGCTCACTGTGTGTTCCGGCGCGGGTGAAGAATATGCCGCCGCCCGGGCCCGGAATGTCTTCCACCCGGTAGATCAGCAGGAAATCGCCACCGACATGGCATTCCCGGTGCCCCTGCCATTCTCCCTTGAGTGCGTGGTCTTTCCACTCAGGGCCGAGCGGCGCGTCATTGGCGATGAGCAGCAGCATGACCTGCTTGAGCTTTTTCATATCGTATCGGCCCGAACGCGATAGCCGCTCGAAGTCTTTCAGGAAGGACTTCGCATAGCCAATCGTCCGGGGCAGCGCGGCGCGCTTGCTCGCAGCCGCTTTTTTCAAGACTTCGGTTTTCCGGCCTCGCGCAAGGCTTTGCTCTCTTTATCAAGCTCGGCGAACATTTCGTCAGCATTGTCGAAGCCCGGCGTGCCGCCATTCTTGAAGAACTCGTCGGCCTCTTCCATCGCCGCGCGGGTTTCCGCATTGGGAACCTTCAGCTCGAGCGGGAAGGCCTGATCGGTGGCGATGCGATGAAACAGCAGACGCACGGCATCGGCGGTCGACAGACCCATCGCCGCTAGCGCCTCGGTCGCGCGGTCTTTCAGATCATTGTCCATACGGACATGGATCATAGAGCTGTGAGCGTTCATAACACCTCCTGTATCTCAAATGAGATATATGCCCCTCAAGGCTTTGAAGTCAAGAAATCTCAGCGGGAAGCGAGTTTGTAGAACGGGGTCCGGCGACCGGCAGGGAGATCAAAGGATTTTCGTTCCCCTTTCGCCGATTTGAAGAAATGCGCTTTGTGCTGCTTCCTGCTGATATCGACCGAGATTGGCGAAAAGCGGGCAAACCATGCCCGCAAGTTCTCTCGCCTGGCTGGGGAAAGCAGCTTGGCGAGGTCGGCTGCATGAGAACAATCTCCATGCTTCTCTGCTTTTTCGAGGATCATCATCGCTGCGAGGTGAGCGGCTTCGTCCTTCTCGTTTCCCTTCAGGACTGCGATCAACTGCAAGAGACTTGGTAGCTTCCATTTCCCGCCGCCTCCTGCTGCCTTGTATTTCACCAGCAACTGGCGTTGCTTTTCGGTTAGCTCTCCGGGCAGGGAGGGTTCGATAGAAGATCGAAGCTTCCTCGCCTTTGCCGAACCAAGCGGTTCAGGCAGATCGATTCCGGCATCGATGAAAGCTTGCGGAACGGAAAGGGTATTGGGGACTGAAAAGGCAAAACGTCTTTCATCTGCGCAATAGATCAGACGTTGTGGCCCGTCCACGATGACAATCTTGCCGACGAAAGAGTCTGCACCGCCCTTGACCAGTACCACCAGATCCTCCGCTTCGCCTACTTCGATTGTGAGAAGAGTGCGCCGTCGATCTTCGCTTATCTCTGAAATCTTGACGACACCGGTAATGATGCCCTCTCGTTCCCCGAGCTCATCAATCAGTCCGGCATCGACAATCGAAGTTCGCTGATCCGGACCGCTTGAAGCTGATTGGCCAGCCATGTCCATGCAACCGTGCCGGTACCAAGGGGGTCCAAGCGGTGGATCGATCCAGACGCTGCCTCCGTTGTGGCGAATGAAGAACACTGCGTCGGAGCACTTTGGGCATTCCGTGCGGATGCAGCTACTTTCGTCACTCTTTCGCACGCGCTCGCCACCGGTGGCACCTTGACTACCTGAACATCCACCCTCGAAATGAAGGGGTATAGGTCGACCATCCATGAAGCGGAATTCAACCGGCTGACCGCATTTGGCGCAGACAGTCATTCCGAGGATGCTCCCGAGGAATGAGTCCGCGCTGCCATCAAGCAGCCTTCGCGCTGGTCATTTTGGTGTAGAGCTCGAACAGCTTTTCGAGGCGTTCGGTGTCGTTTTTAAAGCGACGGCCAATGTAGATGCGTTCCAGGACCTCGTCGTTGCGATCGTGCGCGTGGCGGAGGTTTTCGGGCATCTTTTCCGGATCGTACAGATCGGCGATGGTCTTGGGGAAATGCGCTTCGCGGGCGAGTAGGATGTCCTCGGCGCAGCGGGTAAGGTCGGATTTATGTTGTTGAGTTAGGCCGGAAGGTGGAAGCGGAAAGGTGTTCCAACCGAGAGTGTTAGAATAAGACAGCCGCATTTCGAGCCGACCGCAGATTGCCTCAATCCACGCCAGGTGCAATTTCGACGAAATGATAGCCAGGGCCCAGAGAGGTCCTTCAGGAATGTAGAAAGCCTTATTGGTTGGGATTACCGAATCTCCGACCAATCCCGCCGGAAAAAATTCCCTATTTTCGGATGAAACAATCGGCACGAAAATCTTTCGCTGATCATCACCTTTGCGCTCCCGAAATTGATGCGGGCGGGCGGCTAATTTATTGACGGCTTTATCGGTTGTTTCCAAGCGATCCTTCCGCACGCTGTCGATGCGCTCACACACCTCAGGAAAGCGTCGGGCATTCTCAACTTCAGAGTCATCAATCCAAAGGCAATACCTCAGCTTCCCATTGATAAATTCCGTTGAGCCGATGAACCGACGAACCATGGTTTCCGGCACCCCGTCTTTCAACAACGCAGACTTCTCATCAGCATCGAACATCAGACCAGCCGACTTCGAATAATAGACGCCGTACTCCATGGGAATTTTTGTCCATTTGGGCTTCTTGGACGCTGGCACCACAGAAATCGTATGGTCAGTTAGATACGGGTTGATGTTTGCAACCTCACGAACGCTCTCATCGGTAATTATCCGCCTGATCCCGCCTGGCTCCTTATCAACTCCGGTAACAATGACTGTCACGCCAGCTTTGTTGGCTGCGAGGTTCGACCACTTGAAGGACGTATGGGCGAACCTGATCCGGAACCCCCGATCCAAGAGGATCTTCCAAGTAATCGGAACCTGCTGCCCCTGGCAAAGGCTGTTCGTAGTCACGAAGGCAAAAGGTGCGTGGCATACCTCGTTGTACATCGCAGCCTTCATCAGCCAAGCGCCTACATAGTCTACATTTTTCCACTGCGTAGTCAGGCTAGAGAAAACGCGTTCCAAGTCTTCCTTTTCTTGGCGCTCCTGCTTTCGCGTGCCCTTGAACGGTGGATTTCCGCAAATATAGGTCTCGCCACCTTGATGCTCGAAGTCGATCTCAGATTGATCAAGCGGGGTGCCAAAGAGGTCGTCACTCTTCACTTTTACGGGCGAGCCACTGGTTCCCCAAAGGTCGACCCAATCAAGCTGAAGCGCATTTCCGCACGTAATCCAGTTCTCGCTATCGAGTGGCAGGAAGTCGGCGAGCGCTTCCTTCTGGCCCCGATAAAGCACGTCACACTGGAACTCGGCGATGATCAGCGCGAGACGCGCGATCTCTGCCGGAAAGTCGCGGAGTTCGATGCCGCGAAAGTTGGTGAGCGGGATGTCGCTGTCGCGCTCGCTCTCGCCGCGCCGCTTGTTTATCTCGGCCTCGATCTCGCGCATCTGCTTGTAGGCGATGACGAGGAAATTGCCCGATCCGCAGGCCGGATCGAACACCCTGATCTTCGCCATGCGGTTGCGCAGGTTTACCAGCTTACGGCCATTGTCGCCCGCTTCCTCCAGTTGCTGGCGCAGGTCGTCGAGGAACAGCGGATTGAGCACCTTCAGGATGTTCGGCACGCTTGTGTAATGCATGCCGAGCGCGCCGCGCTCCTCATCATCGGCGACCGCCTGGATCATGCTACCGAAGATATCGGGGTTGATCTGTTTCCAGTTCAACCCGCCGATATGCAGCAGGTAACTGCGCGCCATGCGGCTGAAGCGGGGAACCTCCACACTGCCTGAAAACAGCGCGCCGTTGACATAGGGGAAGGCATCGGCGTGGGGCGGGATGTTCGCCGCCTTGCGGTAGCGATCGTCCAGCTTCCCTTCGTGCCGCGTGGGCGTGTCCATCGCGCGGAAGATGTTGGAGATGATCTCGTGCGTGTTGGAGCTTTCCCTGTCGCTGAACCGCTCCACCGTGGAGGTGAACAGGCCCTCTCCGTTAAAGATGTCGGTATCCTCGGCGAAGAAGCAGAAGATCAGCCTAGCCATGAAGTGGTTCATGTCGGGTCGGCGCTCCGCCTTGGCCCAGTCCGGGTTCTCTTTCAGCAGCTCGACATAGAGCTTGTTGAGCTTGCTGGTGGCGCGGATGTCAAAGCTGTTCTCACGGATTTGCTTGACGGTCGTGATGCCCGCAAGCGGCAGGAACGCGCCGAAGTGGTTCGGGAAATCGGTGTAGGCGCAGGCGACGGACTCGCCGTTGACCAGATCCTCCGCCTGCAAGTCGACCCCGTCCGTGGCGAGGATGAACTTGGCCTTCGCGGCGCCCGTCTTGGGGCTTTCACGCAGGGCCTTGAGCGTCTCGTCGACCGTGCCCGGATCGCACGTGGCGATATGGATATTGTTGCGCTGGAGGACACCGCCGGGAAGGTCCGAGGCATTGGTTGTCCCGGCCCGCAATTGCTTCAGCGTGTTCGCCTTGCGCCCGAACGCTTCGAGAAACGCGAAGGGGAACTCCGCCCGGTCAAATGGCTCGGCGGCCAGTTCTGAAATTGCTTCTTCGATCTCAATAGCATTCATGGCGCGATACTTGGCCGACGGGCGGCTGATTCACAAGTCGGGACAGGGATTTGCCGGAGGGAAACAGGCATGGGATGCAGTGCCTCTTGTTCGGCTCCCAGAGTTCTTCCGTCCTTCAAGAACCATCCCCTTTTCATGACCTGATCACGCCCCTGACCGAACCCGGACAGGCGCTGCAACCCGCACCCATTCGGACCGTGTTGCCACGCTTCGCGCGGCTACCCGCACCACTCCGATGGGCGAGGTTTCCCTCGCATACGCTCGGTGCAGTCCTGCCCGTGACCGGCCTCTTCGGGGCTCAGTCAAAGGGATGGTCCCTTGGACGGATCGAATGTCTCGAAAGGACACGAACAATGAAGAACACCGTCACACTGGTCGGCTTTGTCGGAAACACTCCCGAAGTCCGCGAAACTTCCGGCAGCGCCACGATTACCAGTATATCGCTCGCTACCACGCGCAGCTTCAAGGACGGCGAAGGCAACCGCCAGACCGAGACCGAATGGCACCGGGTCACCTGTTTCAATGGCATTGGGAAGAGCGTCGCCGCGCATGTCGCGAAAGGTGCGATGATCATGGTGACGGGCCGCATCCACTATAGCCGTTGGACGGACGCCGAGGGGAAGACCCGCTACGGCTGCGAGATCATCGCGGAACAGGTCGATTTCCTTGCGAGGGCAAAGGAAGGAGGGGCAGCAAAGGCCGCCTAACCGCAACCGTAATCTAACGCTCTCGAAGGCCTCGCTCGCACGATCCAGCGGGGCCTTTTGCCGTGCTTTAGATTGGCCTCAGTTCCAATCGCTCCTTCGCCGCGCGGGCGCGGAGATCCTTCTGGAAGTAGCTGGAAAACCGCTTCAGAACGAACCGGTGAAATGACTGGTTACGCGGGGGAATATGGGAAATTGGAGGGCACACCGTACCCGGAGATCCGGTGTTTGGGAGGCGAGAATTTCTGCGGGTTTCACCATCGTTTGAGCATCTGTCGCCAAGTAATGTCATCTGATGTCCCTCCGCAATCCGCAACTCACATATGAGTTGCTTGGCTCTAAGCTATTAATTTAAAGTCGAAAAATAGCGTTTTCCTACAGGGTGGTCGCTGCCGTAGACTGATGTCAATCGAGAGGGGGCTTTGGGCCGAGGAGGGGCGGCCAAACGTCAGGTGACGCCGTGCGTTTTGCCCTTCAATGCTATGTCGACGAAGACCTTCATGCCCTTGTCAAAGACGCTGCTGATGCAGCGCATATGAGCGTCAGCCAATGGCTGAAACTCACCGTCATCGAGGCTCTGGAGCAGCCTCAGGACGATGCGTTCCGAGATCAGGTTCTGGCCGATCTGCTCTTCACCAAGATCGCCCTCGATGGCTGGCTCCGAACCCACAAGGACAAGGAACTGCGGGACCGCGTTGTGGTCGCTTACCAACGACGCATTCGCGAATATCGCGAGAGCAAAGCCGCGAAGCGCGAGGGGCGCTGAACGATGCTTTCTGTTGCTAATGTGCGCTCGGCTGGCGGTGCGGCTAACTACTTCGCCAACGACAACTACTATACCAAAGCAGACGCCGATCGATCCGGGGTCTGGGTAGGCAAAGGCGCCGAGCGGCTGGGTCTTTCGGGCACGGTCGAGGCCAAGGCGTTTGAGGCGATTTTGCGCGGCGAACTCCCCAATGGCGAACGTATCGGACACCAGGGTCAGTATCACCGTGCCGGGACCGATCTGACCTTTTCGCTGCCCAAAAGCTGGTCGCTTCTGGCGCTCGTCGGCAAGGATCAACGGATCATCGACGCGTACCGTTCGGCGGTCGTCGAAACCCTCCAATGGGCGGAGAAGAATGCGGCCCAGTATCGCACCGAGAAGGGTGGCAAAGAGCGACTTCATGCCAGCGACAACCTGACCGTCGCGCTGTTCCAACACGACACCAATCGCAATCAGGAACCGAACCTGCACTTCCACGCCGTCGTCGCCAACATGACGCAGGACAAGGACGGCAAGTGGAGAGCGCTGCGTAACGACAAGCTGTGGCAGCACAATACCTTGCTCAATGCCATGACAATGGCGCGCTTCCGAATCGAGGTAGAGAAGCTTGGCTACTGGATCGGCGCATTCGGAAAGCATGGCAATTTCGAAGCCAAGGGCATCGACCGTAACGCGGTGATGGCCTTCTCGACGCGGCGCCAGGAGGTCCTCGAGGCCCGGCGCGGCGGAGGGCTCGAGGCTGGTCTGGTGGCGACGCTGGCGACCCGGCAGGCCAAACAAAGCGATGTCGATCGCGGTGCCTTGATGGCCCAATGGGAAGGACAGGCTTGGGATAAGAGGCTCGACCTTGAAGGCATGGTGCGCGACGCGAAGCTGCGTTCACACGAGTTGATTGTTGCGGCAATGAAGCGGGCAAATGATCGCCCCACTTTGCTTGAACGGGGCAGGGCAATGATCGCCAGCGTTGCCGAGCGAATGGGCATCAAGGAGGGCGATCCGCTCATTCCCAAGCGGCTTCATTTGAAAGGCCGGGAAGAAATTGCGACCGCTCACGCGGTTGCATCGGCGGTGCGGCATTTGTCCGAACGAGAGGCGGCGTTCACGGCAACTGATCTTGCCAAGGCGTCGCTCGATTTCGGGCTGCCGACTACAATGAAGTCAGTCGAAAAACGCATTGGGCAACTCGCGCAGCAGGGCGCGCTGTTACGCGGGCGAGGCGCGCAGAAAGGGTGGCTGACGACATCTGATGCCTTGACGCTGGAGACCCGCATGCTGGCTGAAATCGAGAAGGGGAACGGCGCTGTTCCTCCGATCCTCGATGCCGAGAGCGCTGGGCCATATTTGCAGGCGTCCGCAGCTATCAACTACGGCATGAAATTGAATGCCGGTCAGGAAGCGGCGGGTCGGTTGATCCTCTCGTCGACCAATCGCGTGGTAGCCGTCCAGGGTGTGGCGGGGGCGGGTAAGTCGAGCGTTTTGCGGCCCCTCAATCAGCTATTGGAAGAGCACGGCAAGAGAGTCATCGGCTTGGGTGTTCAGAACACACTGGTGCGCATGCTGGAGAAGGATACCGGCATTCCGTCGATGACCTTGCATCGCTTTCTTGGACAGAATCGTAAGCTCCTTGATGGCTCGGCAGGCAAAGCCGAGATCGCCGCTGCGCGCGAAGATTATCGCGACACTGTTCTCGTTCTCGATGAAGCCTCAATGGTTTCTACCCGCGACCAGGACCGCCTGATCCGGCTTGCCAATCTGCTCAAAGTCGATCGCCTCGTGCTCATGGGCGACGAAAAGCAGTTAGGGGCTGTCGAAGCGGGCAAGCCCTTCGCTCTGGCGCAGCGCGTCGGGGCCGAAACGGCGCGCATGGATCACAATCTTCGTGCGCGCTCAGATACATTGAAGAGGGCGCAGCAGGCGGCCCAGTCGGGCAAAACCAGCGATGCACTCGAACATCTCAAGGATCATATCGTCGAGGTCCAGGAGGACAGCGCAATCGTCGCGGCGGAACGCTGGCTGTCCCTTCCGCCTGCCGAGCGCGAACGCACATCGATCTTCGCGGCAGGTCGTCGGTTGCGCTCCGAGATAAATGCCGCCGTTCAAACCGGGCTCGCCGCCAATGGCGAAATCGGACCAGCAAGCGCAAGGCTTGCGGTTCTGACCCGTGTGAATGCGACACGCGAGGAATTGCGCTACGCGCGCAACTATCAACCGGGCATGATGCTTGAAGTGGCAAGCCGCCAATCGCGCCATAGGCTTGGGCGCGGAAGCCATGAGATCGCCGCCGTCGATACCGAGAAGGGCGTTGTTACGCTTCGCGATGAGCGAGGGCATTTGCGCCGCTTCGTGCCAGCGAGGTTGTCGGCGAAGGGCAGCGACCAAACATTGCAGCTGTTCGAGAAGAAGGATCTCGATCTGTACACCGGAGACGCGATCAGATGGACTGCGAGCGATCACCAGCGCGGAATGATAAATGCAGACCGCGCAACCGTGACCGCGATCGATCAGGATGGGGTGACCGTCACCAGCTCCAGCGGCATGGAGCATAAGCTGAAGCCGAATGACCCGATGTTGAAGCGGATCGACCTCGCCTACGCGCTCAACGCTCACATGGCGCAGGGCCTCACGGCAGATAAGGGCATCGCCGTGCTCGGCAGTCGCGAGCGGCGACTGCTCTCGCAGCGCAATTTCCTCGTCACGATCACGCGCCTGCGAGACGAGCTCACGCTGATTGTCGACAACCGAGACAAAGTTGGGCGAGGGATTGCGACCAATCTGGGCGAGAAGACATCAGCCGCTGAAATCACCGAGCGACTTGGCATATCGGCGGCGAAGGGACTCAGGCTGGGTCAAATCCAAGCGACTAACTCTGATCGACAGGCTGAACCCGAGAAGGCTCCCGAGCTAGCCAAGGAGCGGGTCAAACCGTTCGATATTGGCCTTTGATGGTTTGACTGGAATTGGGCCGTTTGCAGTCGGTCTGCTTTCGGGTGTCGTTATGACGACAACCGACATTCGGCTAACGACCCTAATAACGGTCATACGCGCTGCTATGTAGCGAGGCCCGCAAGCGGACAGTCGATCCAAGCTGTCCTTTGGGAATTGCAAATCAGCTTGCACAAGGGCCAATGTTGACGCGGCGTGTCCGTCGATCTAGGTGGAGCGCTCGGGCAATCTCTCCGGCGCCCGATCAGGCAATGCGCCCAAGTCCGGCACGAATGGTCGTGCAAAAAGGGCGCATTGATGAATTCACCCAGCAACAGTTTGTCTTACGAGCAGGATCGCGTCTCCTTTGCTGAAGCGACGCGCGTATGGATGCGCATCGCTGCCCTCAGTTTCGGAGGACCGGCAGGACAGATCGCGGTGATGCACCGCATTCTGGTCGAAGAGAAGCGATGGATTGGCGAGAGCCGCTTCCTGCATGCTCTCAACTACTGCATGCTCCTTCCGGGACCAGAGGCGATGCAACTTGCCACCTATTTCGGATGGCTTCTCCACGGTGTGCGCGGCGGCTTGGTGGCGGGGTGCCTGTTCGTCCTTCCCGGCTTCCTAAGCATTCTGGCACTGTGCGTCCTCTATGCGAGCTTTCAGGAAGCAAGCCTCGTCCAAGCGATCTTTTTCGGTATCAAGGCGGCGGTGCTCGCAATCGTGATCGAGGCGCTTTTGCGTATCGGCAAGCGCGCGCTGAAGACCTGGCCCATGTATCTCATCGCCGCATCCGCCTTCGTGGCGATATTCGTATTCGATGCCCCCTTCCCGCTGATTATTGCGATGGCCGCCTTGGTCGGTTTTCTCGGCGGGCGTTTCGACCCCGGACGGTTCCTTGTCATTAAGGCGCACGAGACCCCCGATGACGAGAAGGACAGCTCCACAGACGCCGTATTGGAGGCGGGCGGTTCCGCTCGGATTCAGCCCACTTGGCACGGCGCTTTGCGCACGGCGCTGACGTGGGGAAGTATCTGGGCTGCACCGATAATTGTTCTCCTCCTGCTGGTCGGTCCGGATCACGTGTTCACCCAATTGGCGGTGTTCTTTTCCAAGCTCGCAGTCATGACCTTCGGCGGAGCTTACGCGGTGCTGGCCTATATGGCGCAAGAAGCCGTGCAGACGCATGGCTGGCTCGCTCCGGGAGAGATGCTCGATGGGCTCGGCATGGCGGAGACCACGCCCGGCCCGCTGATCCAGGTTGTCCAGTTCGTAGGGTTCTTGGGCGGCTACCGGGACGCGGGCATGATGGGGCCAGTTGCTTCGGGCGTTGTGGCTTCTGTCATCGTGACATGGGTGACGTTTGCGCCGTGCTTCCTCTGGATATTCCTCGGCGCGCCTTTCATCGAGAAACTGCGCGGGGTGAAGCTGCTGACTGCCGCGCTCTCGGCTGTGACGGCGGCGGTGGTCGGCGTCATTCTCAATCTTGCAATCTGGTTCGCCCTGCATGTCGTGTTCGCGCGGCTTGACGAGGTGCGAGGCTATGGTGCGAGCCTGCTCGTTCCCGACATATCCAGTATCGACATCGCTTCTGTCGTCATTGCGGCGGCATCTCTCGTCGCCATGCTGCGCTTCAAGGTCGGCATGTTGACCGTGCTGCTCGTCAGTGCAGCAGTCGGGGCAATATATTATCTCGGCATCGCGGCCGTTGGTTAAGTCACCGATAATAAGGAGATTTCACATGAGAAATATTCGCAATTTTTTACTCGCAACAAGCGTGAGTTTCACGATCTTGGCCGCTCCGGTTCACGCCCAGGATAATCTGGACAATCTTGCAGCTCTTATCTTCGAAGCCTCTCATGCCGAGGCGACGATCACCGACGATGGGGTGGCACGCATCGGATGGACCAGAGACGATGTCGAGGTGAGCGTCGACGGTATGCGCCTCGATCCTCCTGCGGGCCTTGGGTCTTGGGCGGCCTTCAAACCTGTCGAGGGCGGTGTCATGGTCATGGGCGATACGGTGGTTTTCGAGGACGAGATTACGGCTGCGATGGATGCTGCTCTCGAGGGCGGACTGACGGTCACCGCGTTGCACAATCACTTCATCTTCGATGATCCGCCTGTCTACTTCATGCATATCGGCGGTCACGGCGACACCGCCCGGATGGCGGCTGCCGTGAAATCCGTATGGGATGCGATCAAGGCGGTGAGACAAGCCAATCCTGTGCCGCAGCGCAGCTTCGGCGGAGCGACGCCCGATCCTGACGGCGTTATCGATCCTGCACCTCTGACCGCGCTTTTCGAAATGGAGCCGACTATCGACGATGGCGTCGTGAAATACACTTTTCCGAGGTCAGGCCGGATGCACGGTATCGAGATTGGGGGCTCGATGGGACTTACAACATGGGCTGCATTCTCAGGAAGCGATGAACTGGCTGCGGTAGACGGCGATTTCATAATGACCGAGGATGAGGTCCAGCCGGTCCTGCGCGCTCTGCGGGAACGCGGCATTAACGTGGTAGCCCTGCACAATCATATGGTCGGCGGTGAACCGATCTACTACTTCCTGCACTATTGGGGCGTGGGTCCGGCCAGAGAGCTTGCGGAAGCACTTTCTTCGGCTCGCGACGTACAGGGTCGCGTCGAGGCTGGGCCACACTAAGCTTGAAGCATTGTCGGCACGAGGAACTCTCGCGCCACCGAGCTTTCGCGCTCATCGGCAGGCGCCTTGTCACCGACATGACGACATAATGGATGTCCGGTTTTGCCACCGAGACGCTGAAACCGGACCGTCCGCTCACCACCCTATTGTGTTGAAAAACTCCGCATGCACCTTCGGCGGGAAATATTAAAACTCATAAGAGCTCATGCCTGCATCATTACCTCAAGACGCCTTCTCCCGTTGAATCATTATTACGGAAAATCGGCTGCGGATCGGGTCAGGCCGAGTTTTTCAAATACACCCCATCGCTGACGTCCGAGGATCATTTGAAACCACCCATGAGCGGACGTTGCGGTGGTCTAATGACGATGTCCGCTTTTCGGGACCGCGAGCGATCGGTCGAACGACCGAAATGAGGGCGCGTTGCTGCCCGGCAGCTTTCGCCAAGAGCAGCCTGACGGCTATGGGGCCGGGAGCTGACTGTTTTCTTCCCGACCATTTTCGGTGAAAGCTGCCGTACGATCCAGTCGGGAAATACCTCGATCGCCAATCCAGATCAGTTTTTGACCTGAGCGCCTACGCGATATGCGACAAACGCTTTGTCACCGTCATGCAAATAAAGCTTCAAGTTCATGATCCGCGTCGTTGGGTCCCTCTCCTCGATATGGTTGAAGCATCTTTTCAACAGCTTCCAGACGTCCGGGATTGAAAGCGTATTACCTGGAACGGGGATCGAGAATTCATGTCGGACGATGTTTCCAGCCTGGTAATGCTCAAAGCCACATCGGACCGAAACGATAGGTTCTTTCGTTTCGATCTCTCGACTCGGAGTGTGGGCCCAAACGTCAAAATCCAATGAAAAAAGCTCAAGTTCGGAACGGCTGCTCGACGCTTGCAATCGAACGGTATCCCCAAGCTGACCGGCCTTGTTGCACTCTTTCAAAGCGTTTCGGAGCGTCGAAAGGCAAAGCTTGCTGGACACGACCGTCGTCGGATAGCTCATATCCAATACGAGCGTTCGCTCCCTGTTGAGCCGATATGTATTTACCTTAATTTTGGTTTCATGACCTGTAGCGACCGAGATTTCGCGGAACGATTGCAGTGCAGCGGGTCCGTAAATGTCATCAAGCGACTCCTTGATGACGATGTCGCCGACTACAGCACCCAAGAATCTCGCCGCATTTTCGTACTCATCTTGCTTGTTTGGGTCCCACCGCTGCGGACTTTTGAGCGAATGATGACGAAGTTTCCCGCGTAGCAGTACCAAGGCTCGTATCTTATCTCGAGTGGAATCGTCTGGTTTGAAGAGATTGAAAGGAGACCGTCCAGTCGGCTTCTGCTTGGCGAACACCTTGGCATTGTTCTCGACCGATTTGCAGAGCTCAACTTGTTTCGACAGGAGGTCCGTCTGCTTCTCGTTGCCGGTCTTTCCATCACAGAATCGCGTCTCGAGAAACAGGTACATGTTATTGTACGCGTCGATGTATCGGCCAGCACCGTATGCTAGTCGCCCTTCGCGAAAATGCGAGGTCGATTCAATTCGATCATCGGAGATCTGGCCTACACAAAAGGCCCTTCCGATCTGCTCAAAGTCGCAATCTCGATTGAGAACATTGCTCGGATCTGTGCGAAACGATTTGAGATGGATGCTGGCTTCCTCAGCCACGTCTTCCGCGTGAAAGCGCAGCTCGTAGTTGTCGTAGTCCAAGTCTACAATCTGCTGGCCGCTTATAACGGCCTGCCAGTTCAATATGCTCTTCCGAGCTAGAGAAGCGTGCTTGCCCCCCTTAACCGTGATATGCGGGATCTCGGCCTCAGAGCCGGCTTCCTGCACATAAGGAGCCTCTCCGATGTCCACACCAGAGAAGGCTACGCAAACGCGCCTCAGTACATTACCTTCACGTTCTAAAAAAAAGGTTCTGTCGCCCAACCTGATGGGCCAGCCTTCCATCACCTCAACATGGTTTTTTACATCGAACGCTACAGTGACAATCATGCCCTACCCTTGCTCGGCAAGGCAGCTTTCGGCAAGCCTGCGATAACCGGCCAACAACAATGATGTTCGCCTTTAGACTTTTGCAGCCAAAGCTTAGATCTCTGATATATCGGCGCAATGCTAGCCGTCAGAGTTTATCGCAAACACTCCCATGGCGACTGTCCCTAGGCGGATGGGGAAAGCTCCAACTAGACCCGTAAAGAGCGAAAGTGGGTTCAACCGACTTCTCGCCGAGCGACTCCAATGTCCTTCTACTCCGTGGCGCGGGGGGCATGCATAAGCGGCACAGATCCCTGCTTCACTGGCGGGCCGATCATTGGCGTCGAATGCCGTCTACCTACCAGCATCTCGGGCAGCTCGCTCAATCCACGCGCCTATGTTGTTGTAGCCATCGTCTCGTACCCAGTCATAGGTACGGTACAAGTCAGTGAACGGCCTTTGGCCCGCTCTCCAGTGCTCGAGAGGGTTGCGACCGGGTAGATCAACACCACTGAGTGGATCCTTCACATTGTGGATATCGATGGCCAAAATTCCCATCTTGCGCTCGTAGCTTCGCTTGATCTCGTATTTGACCCATTCGCGGCTGTAGGTCTCACGCCCAAAGAGGACCGCGGTCACGGAACAACCCGCAAGCTGGTCGTCTATCCATTTCTGTATCCCGCCTGCCCGGCGCTTAGCATCTTCAAATTCTGCAGCATCGTAGAACGGCTGTGCTGCACCCCTTTCACGCACAACCCATGAATTGCGGACCTGCTGAATACGACGCACGTCGCGTTCATAATGGAAGCTAAAGAACACTTTGCGCATTATTCGGAGGTGCCTTCCTGAAGCTTACGGATCACCGCGATGATTGGTTGGATCAATGTGGACAAATCGTCGGTATGCTCGGCCAATTCCTGGATAAGCGTTGGACCATTCGCTCCGAGTTCCGGGATGAGCTGACTCGCATCCGCGAGGGCTAGATCTGCAAGCTCTTTCGCCATCCCTCCAGTTGCCCCGATTGGTACGACAGCGAGACCCTGTGCTCGCGCGATTTCGAACTCCTCTTTCATTCCTTCAGCCGAAATCACCCCTTCATTACCTTCTTTCGTTCCGAACAAGAAGACGGCGACTCCGGCGTGGGATGTGATTTCCTCCCTGTATTCCTTCCAGACAGCGGCTCGATTTTCTAGATCGCCGCTTTGCGGGAACGGTCGCAACACCAAGTTTTCCTCGATACTGCTGTCGGACCGCATGACTTCCCTCAATGCTCCTGAAAGCAGAGCATCGCCGAAGCCAAGGCCGATACCAGTCGCGAGGCGAGTGCCGTTTGAGATCAGTTGGCGGCCAAGCGTCTCGGCGAATTGCGTGACTGCCTCTTTCCCCCACGGCTCAAAGTTAGCGGCGCTTGCGGAAACAAACACAGTGCGGCGGCGATAACGGGCAACAAGCTCTTCTAGAAACTCCGTAATTTCATCGTACTCGTCAACCGACAGCACTTTTACGTTGAAGCGCTTTAGATCCTCGATCACTAGTTCCTGACGGAGGCTGTGGTGCCTAAAATCCTCTTCGGTCTCCTCAGCTAGCTTCGTCCGCTTTTTGAAGACCGCGTAGTGCCGCCTTTGATTGCTTTTGAAGGTCAACCTAACCTGAGTAAGAACATGATTTAAGTTTGGATCTGTGAAACTGAACCCCAAAAAAAGAAACGTCTTCGAAACTAGGTCGCCGGCAAGCGCACTTGTGAAGGCACCTCTATCAGTCTGATAACGTTCGTAGTCATCGCGGGTCGCCACGGCTTCGTCGGGCCGGTCGACATCCCCGTGCATCTTGTACAACGTTGCTTGTCTGCCCGGACGGCTGGTCGCCAGCTGCGGCACCGCGCTTTTTACATCAACAACTTTCCCCGCGCTTCGGAGGGCGTTTTCGATGAGCTTATCGTAATTGGTTGTCCACCAAGTACGAATTGGTAGCTGCGCGAGAAGCTCATGGTTTTTTGTCGGTGGATTGGTGGGGGCAATTGCCTCGATGACAGCCTTATGAAGCCTGTCCCGATTGGTGCCGTTTGCATTGACGTGAAACTGGGCCACCCCCACCAGATCGGTTTCAAGGTCGATCTTAAGGTCAAGTTCTTCAGCAAGAGGACGTATCAACTCACGCCAGTCAACGTAACCGGAAGGGATCGAAAGTCCTGCTCCTGCAAATACTGCGGCATCGCCAACCACGACCTCTCCAAGATAGTCGGTTAGAAACTGTCGAATGGCTGGCTTCATTTGTTAACAGGGGCCCCGTACCTGGCAGCTGTTGGCGATCTCATCACTCAGCAAGAGAGAATGCAAGGTCTGACCGACCTTTTTCCGATCTCATAAGCCCGCCTTTGCATGACCGCGTATCTGCCGCTGTCTCAAACATATGGGAGTGGCAGCATTCAGCGCACGCTGAACACAATTCGCGTGGTAGAATTCTAGGGCGCGGAACGGACGCTCCAGCTCATTGCTTTGAATTTCCGATATCCCTGTCAGCCCTCCTGAAAGGAGCCTTTCCAGAGGGTCCGACATTGACGCCGCCTGGCAATGAATTTTGACGTCCGCTTTTGGGAACATGTCCCGAGGGGGAGAATGTCCGAGATTGGGGCGCATAGCTGCCATCCGTATTCGCACCTTCAGCCGGCCACGAAATTCGCCCAGTCCGCCATCATTGGCTTGCGCTTGTCGAGATAGTCCGTGCGTCGATAGGCCGCTTCGACTTTGTTTGTGATCGTATGGGCCAGTGCTGCCTCTGCGACCTCGCCTGGATAGTTCGTCTTTTCCGCAACCCAATCGCGAAACGATGAGCGAAAGCCGTGGACGGTATAATCGTGGCCTTTGTCGCGCAGAATTTTCAGCAAGGTCATATCGGAAAGGTGCCGACGCGGGTTCTGGCCCGGAAAGATTAGATCGCTGACAGGGGAGCGAAATGCTTTCGCTCGCTTAAGAACGTCCAAGGCCGCTTCCGAAAGCGGGACAACGTGGGCAGTCCCTGCTTTCATGCGTTCGGCGGGGATCGTCCAGAGCTTCTTCTTGAGGTCGATTTCGTTCCAACAGGCACCGCGGACTTCGCCGGAGCGAGAGGCGTTCAAGATCACAAACTCCAAGGCAAGACGACCGACCGAGGAGCGCCCGCGCAGCCATGTGAAGAACGCGGGGAGTTCCTGATAAGGCATTGCTGACAGGTGGCCTTGCTTCTTGGGCTGGCGCGGCAAGCCACGGAGTACCGACCGCATCGGGGCTTCAGTCTCGCGAAAACCCTTGGCGCAGGCCCAATCCAGTACCGATCCGATTCGTTGCCGTACCCGCCGCGCGGTTTCTGGCTTCGTCAGCCAGATCGGAGAAAGCGCATCGCGGATTGCAGGGCCCTCAATGTCCGAAACGAGTTTGTCGCCCAAAGTCGGGAAGGCATAGGTTTCAAGCGTCTTGATCCATTGGGCTTGGTGCTTGCCGTTCTTCCACGCGGCCTTGTGTTCTTCATGCACGAGCTTGGCAGCGTCGCTGAAAGTGGGGATGACCAACGCTTCCTTTTCCCGCTCTGCGAGAACGTCGACGCCCGCTTTCACCTCCTTGCGGAGAGCCCGCGCGGCCTCGCGAGCATCGGCCAGCGGCAGCTCGGAAAGTGGACCTAAACCGAAGTCTCGGCGCTTTCCATCGGCCTGAATGCGGACAATCCAGCTACCTTTACCCTTTGCGGCGAGTTTGAGGATCAAACCCTCTCCATCTGAATAGCGACCTGGTTCTGTGAGATTCTTTACTCCCATCGCCGTCAGTTTGCCCATTGCTCGTTCCTCTCAGACCCACACCCAGACCCACACTCGACGCCGGATGCATAAGAACATATAGAGAACTACGCGGACGACGAAAAGCGAAAAAACGCCGCATTTCTGCGGGTTTGGGGACTATAAGGGATTGATTGGGAAAAGCGAGGTGGCGGAGACGGAGGGATTCGAACCCTCGATACCCGTTACCAGGTATGGCTCCTTAGCAGGGAGCTGGTTTCAGCCACTCACCCACGTCTCCGCATGTCGCCGCGGCGCTGGACCGTTTGGGCCCCCTTGGCGAGGGGCGCGCTATAGCCATGCGGGTTCCACCCTTCAAGGGAAGATTACAGAGCAGGGCGCTCTCGGCTCGTCCCGTTTTCGATTCGGTTCATCGCCGTTTCATTGCCCGCGTGCTTCAAGAGGATTCTGTTGGGTCATCGGCCATGCGTGTTCGGCGCGCTGGCAGGGAGGTTATCATGAATATCATCGGTCGGCATTTGCCCCGGATCAGCTTTGCCCTTGCGGCGCTTGGCCTGGCAGCTGCCCCGCTTTCCGCGCAGGTCGAGCGGGTCGATCCCGACACCGCGATCGACGGCGATCTGGTCGAACAGCCGGGCGATGCGCCGGTCTATGCCGAGGAACAGCAGGAGGATGCGGTAACCTATACCGCGGAGCCCGACGCAGCGGTTCCGCAGGATAGCTACCCGGCGCAGGAGACGTGGTCGGAACAGGGCGCGGAGGCGGCCGCCGATGCGGCGGTCGAGACCGCAGCCGTCGACGATGCCTCCACGACCTATCGCGAGGATGACCTCATCGGCGCCGCCGAGGGCGTGTTCGGCAAGGGCGCGCAAGGCGTCGCCAAGCTCATCCAGAGGCTGCTCGCCGAACAGGGCGAGCCCAATGCTTATATCGTCGGACGCGAGGCAGGCGGTGCCTTCGTCGTCGGCGCGCGCTATGGATCGGGCACGCTGTTCCACAAGGTCGAGGGCGAACGCCCGGTTTACTGGACGGGACCGTCGATCGGCTTCGATGCCGGAGCGAATGCCGGCAGCACCTTCGTCCTCGTCTATAACTTGTGGGATAGCGAGGAACTCTATGAGCGTTATCCTGCCGGCGAGGGCCAAGCCTACGTCGTGGGCGGCCTGACCGCCAGCTACATGCGCAAGGGCGACGTGGTTCTGATCCCTATCCGCATGGGCGCAGGTCTGCGGCTCGGCGTGAATGCAGGCTACATGAAGTTTTCGAAGAAGCAGCGCTGGCTGCCGTTCTGAGGCGCACGACAGGGGAAGAGGAGCCCTTCGGGTCGCAATAAGCAAAAAGCGAAGAGCTCCGGGGCCGCAATGGGGATTTCCTGTTGCGGCCCCACGCATATTTGGCGAAGAGGCGCGCATGCTTGAAAACCTCGAAGCCCAGGCTCCCGACGCGCTGCTCGCGCTGATCAAAATGCATGCGGAGGACCCGCGCCAGGACAAGATCGACCTCGGCGTCGGCGTCTATCGCACCAATGACGGGGCGACGCCGGTCTTTCGCGCGATCAAGCAGGCGGAGCGCAAGCTGATCGACGAGCAGGACAGCAAGTCCTATCTCGGGCCCGAGGGCGATACCGGCTTCGTCACGGCGCTGATGCCCTATATTTTCGGCGAGGACGCCACGATGGGCGGCCGCATTCAGGGCATGCAGACGCCCGGCGGAACGGGCGCTGTCCGGCTGGCTGTTGCATTGGCCAAGGCGGCGGGCGTCGATCGGATCCACATGGGAACACCCAGCTGGCCCAATCACGCGCAGATCTTGCAGGATGTGGGCATGGAGATCGCACCTTTCGATCACGCCCGGGCCGATGGCACTGCCGATCTCGATGCTGTGCTGGCGGCGATCACCGGAGCGGGTCCCCGCGACGCCGTACTGCTGCACGGCTGCTGCCACAACCCAACCGGGGTCGACTACGCGAGCGCAGAGTGGGAGCAGATCGCGCGCACTCTCGCCAGCTCCGAAGTCCTGCCGATCCTCGATGTCGCCTATCACGGTCTCGGCCAAGGGCTGGACGAGGATGTCGCCGGCTTGCGTACCGTGCTCGCTGCGGTTCCCGAGGCGCTGATTGCCTATAGCTGCGACAAGAACTTCGGCCTCTATCGGGACCGCGTGGGCGCATTCTACATGATGGCGAAGGAGCCTGCGCAGCTCGATGCGATCGTGTCCAATGCCAATTCCCTGGCCAGGGCCAACTGGTCGATGCCGCCAGATCATGGCGGCGCCGCGGTGCGCCATGTTCTGCGCGATCCCGACATGACGCGCGAATGGCTGGACGAGCTCACCGACATGCGCGAGCGGATGCGCCGTGTGCGCGAACGGCTGGCTGCCGCCGACAATGAAGTGCCCGGCCTCAACCTTGCTGCGCTTGCCGAGCAGAACGGGCTGTTCGCCATCCTGCCGCTGAGCAAGGACCAGATCGCGAAGCTGCGCGAGGACCACGGCATCTATATGGCTGGGTCGGGTCGCATCAACGTGGCAGGGCTGCACGCAGGCAATACCGACAAGTTCATCGCCGCGCTGGCCGACGTGACGCAAGGCTGATTCGCGATGGATCGCCAGCCGACTCTGGAGACCGAGCGGCTGGTTCTGCGCCCCCTGACCGATGAGGATCACGAGGCTCTCTACGAAATCGCCTCCGACCCGATGGTGTGGGAACAGCATCCAATCCACGATCGCTGGCGGCGCGAGGTGTTCGACGCTTTTTTTGATGAGGCGCTGGCGAGCGGCGGCGCGCTGGCGGTGGTCGAGACGGCGAAAGACCGGATCGTCGGCTCAACTCGCTACGACAAGTACGACCCCGAAGACGATGGCGTGGTCGAGATCGGCTGGACCTTCCTCGAGCGGCGCTGCTGGGGCAAGGGTATCAATCCCGAGATGAAGCGCGCCATGCTGGCCCATGCTTTCGAGCATGTCGCGCTGGTCGAATTCCGCGTCGGCGATACGAACTACCGCTCGCGCAATGCTCTGGAAGCCATCGGCGCGACGCGCACCGACCGTTATGAGCTGGAGCGGTACCAGGGCAAACGCGTGGTGCACCTGGTGTACGAAATCAGCCGCGAGCGGTTCGAGGCCGGGTTGCCGATCTAATGTCGGGCCGGTGAGACGCTGTCGCCGTGCCGGCGCCGCCTTGCCACCCCACGCAGGATATCAAATCGATCTGCAACGGCGGAGTGGACATCGGCCCAGTCGAGGATCGTTCGTTTTCGGATCGGCGTGACTGGGTCAACGCATAGTCGCGTGGATAATCGCTTCGATTGCTGTAAGGTAATCGCCTGATGCGGCGGCAGGAGGATGCATGTTCGGGCCCGACCCAATCGACCTGTTTGATCCGTCACCTTACGGGCCGCTCGCATACTATGGCCATCTGGTCATCGGCCTTGTCGCACTTACCGCCGCCTTGCTCGCTTTTCTGGCGAGGAAGGGAGGCAAGGTCCACCGACTGTCCGGCTATATCTATGTGACGGCAGTGGGCGTTGTATGTCTCACTTCCATTTCCATGCTGCGGAATGTTTTCATCCCACCGCTGTTCATGGCTGTGTTCACCGCGGCCTATTGCGTAGGTGGCGCCTGGCTGGCCCTGCGGCGGCGTTCTTCGGCGGTGGTTGCCGCCGAGGTTGGCCTCACGCTATTTGAAATCGCGGGCCTGATTATCTTTCTTCAGATTGCGCTCCGGGCGGCAGCGGAAGGCGTCATCCCGGCCTTCGCGCCTTTCGTTATCGCGGCGATTCCCGTCATCTTGCTGGCCGGAGACGTGAACTGGTTCTTGCGGCAGAAGGAGCGCGCGAGGCTCAGGATTTCAAGGCATTTCAGCCGCATGATCTGGGGTTATGTCGTGGTCTTGCGTGCTCCGCTCGTCGAATTGGCAGCTGCCGGCCTTCCAGTCCCGCCGCCGATAATCATTATCGGACCGATTGTGCTCGCCCTGGCGATGATCTGGTACTTTCGGCGCAAGTTAGCGCGCGGATTACCTCGAAGCGTTTCCGCGTCGGAACCGGCAACAGCCGCGTAGAGAGCAGGCGGATTATCCGCAGTTGGTTCGAAAGACGCGTTACCCCGCCAGTGCCTGCATCCGCTTGAGGTACCGGGCCAGCACGTCGATCTCGAGATTGACGCGGTCGCCTTCGGTAAGGTCGCCCAGCGTCGTCACTTCACCCGTATGCGGGATGATGTTGACGGCGAAGTCGCACGTGCCGTCGTTGCGGTCGCGCACGTCGTTGACGGTCAGCGAAACGCCGTCGATGGTGATGGAGCCCTTGGGTGCGACGAAGGGGGCGAGGTCGCGCCCGATGCGGATGGCGATCTTTCGCGAACCGCCTTCCTCGCGCGCCAGCACGACCTGACCCACCGCATCCACGTGGCCGGTGACGATATGCCCGCCCAGTTCGTCGCCCAGCTTCAGCGCGCGTTCGAGATTGAGCTTGTGGCCCTCGCTCCACATGCTGCGCGCATTGCTGGCGTCGTCGCCGGTTTTCGAGACCGTTTCCTGCGATACGTCCACGGCGAACCACGCGTCGCCAGGCTCGCCCCCGCGGTCGACGACCGTCAAGCAGACGCCCGAACAGGCGATGGACGCGCCGATATCGATACTGTCCGGGTCATAGGGGCATGCGATCGTGACTCTGAGGTCGCGGCGCTGCTCGACGCTGGAGATGGTGCCGATGGCGGTGACGATGCCGGTGAACATGAACGCGAAAACTCCCCTGTCAGCGCAGGCGGCTGTAGGCTTCGTAGGCGTCGCTGCCAAGCTGTCGCCGCTCGACCCGATGCCAGCGGCCATGCGCATCATCGAGCGAGGCGAGACCGATGTCGCCCAGGGCATGCCGACCGGCACCGATGAGGATCGGCGCGCGATAGAGCTCCAAGCGGTCGACGAGGTCCTCGGCCAGAAAGCTCGCTGCGACCTGCGCGCCGCCTTCGATGTAGAGATATTGCGCCTCGTCCAGCCGGTCGATCTGCGACGGAGCGTTGATGACCTTCACACCGTCGGGCGGCACGCCACGAGTGAGGAGGACGCGCTGCGGGCTGCGCGACTCGAGACCGGGCAGACGGACATCGAGCCGGGGCCGGTCTGCCCGCCAGGTGCCGCCGCCGACCAGGATCGCATCGGCCATGGCGCGACGCGAATGGACATGCGCACGCGCCGCATCGCCTGTGATCCATTGGCTCTCCCCATCGGCCGTGGCGATACAGCCGTCGAGCGAAGTGGCGAGTTTGAGCGTGACATGCGGGCGCTTGTGCCTCGCCCGCACAAGATAGCCGACGAGGCTCGCCTCAACCGCGTCTTGCGGCAACAGGTCGACCGCGATGCCGGCTTGCCGCAAGCGCTCGATCCCGTCGCCCGAGGTCCGGGGATCGGGATCTTCGAGACCTATAACCGCACGCGCGATTCCTGCTTCGACCAGCAAATCGGCGCAGGCAGGGCCGCGCGCCGAACGATGGGCACAGGGCTCGAGCGTGACATAGGCGGTCGCCCCGCGCCCATCGGCACCGGCGTGCTGCAGGGCAATCGCCTCCGCATGGGGCCGGCCGCTCTCGCATGTCCAGCCGCGCGCGAGCAACTTGCCCTCTTTGACCAGGATGCATCCCACGGCGGGATTGGGTCGGCTCAGCGGGCGTCCGCGGGCAGCGAGCCGCGCGGCAGCTTCCAGCCATCGCGCATCGTCGCGATCAGTCGGCAATCGCCTGGCCTGCCTGATAGAGTTCGCGCTGCCGTGCCTCGGCCTTCGCGGCCTCGCGTGCGTTCTCGATTTCCGCCTCGCGCGCCATGGTGTCGACATCGAGGCCAGTTGCACGGCCTAGCGTCTTGTAGGCATCGACCTTTCGCTCGCGCAATTCGGCGCGCTCGGCTTCGAGCTGTTCCTTGCGGCGCTGGTTTTCCAGATTGCTCTGACGGATTTCCTCGTCGGTCCGGCCTTCGGCGAAGGTGCTGATATAGGTCACCTTGGGGGCGTCGGGCGGGCGGAAATGCGATTCCTGCGAGAGCGCCAGCAGCGCGCCGACCGGGATCAGGGCGGAGACGAAAAGCAGCGACCAGCGATACGGGCGCGGCTCGCGAATATAGTCCCACAGGTCGGCGACCCCGGACTTGACGTGAAACCTGCTCTTGAAACGCATGACGACAAGATAGGGATTTTTGATGAACCGCGCCAGTACGCTTAGCCGAAGGCAGCGTAGAGCGTGCGACCGTGGCGGCTGAGCCAGCGATTGGCCGCCTCGATATCGCCTTCGTACAGCCGACCCAGCAGCGCGTGGAACGCCGGCGAATGATCGAAGTGGACAAGATGCGCGACTTCGTGCGCCACGACCGAGCGGCGGACATGGCCAGGCGCCTGAACCAGTCGCCAGTTGAGCCGGAGCACGCCTTCGCTCGAGCAGCTGCCCCAGCGTCGCTTCGCCCGGGTGATCCGCGCCGTTGCCGCAGGCAATCCGGCGCGCTCGCAATAGTCGCGCGCATCGTCTCCAAACAGTCGCAAGGCCTCACCTTCCAGCCAGCGCTGCAACCGCGGATTGAGCGTATCGCGCGGTCCGCCGATACGTAAGCTGTCACCCGCATGCACCGGTTTGCGCGGTGCCGTCGCATCCCACACGATCGGGACCTGCTGGCCGCACCAGGTCACCACGCCCTCGCGCGCGGGATCGCGCGGCTCGGGCACCTTGGCCAGCTGGTCGGCCAGCCAGTCCGCGCGCGCATGGGCGAACGCGATCGCCTCGGCGCTGCGACACCATTGCGGCAAGGTGATGCGCACCGCCCTGCCATCCGGGGCGAGTCGCAGGGTAAGACGCTTGGCGCGCGCGTTGCGATTGAGCTCGATGGGCAGGATGCGTCCGTCGATTTCGACCTCGGGGTCCAGCGCTTCGCGGCGGAGCCAGTCGATCATGCCGCGGCGCTCTCTCCATCCTCGTCGCCCCAGTCGACGACATGGTGTTCGAGCGGGCCCGCTTCGTCTTCCTTGATCACCCGTCCGGCGACCGAGACGCCGGCGCGTATCACATCCTCGCGATCGCCCGTCAGCAGGTAATGCCACCGAGGCAGCGGGCGACCGTCGGCCCGCAGGCGATAGGCGCAGGTCGGCGGCAGCCATTCGACATCGTCGACGATCCGCAGGGTGAGACGCAGGCAATCGGGCACGAAGGCCTTGCGGCGCTTGTAGTCCGTGCATCGGGCAGTTGCGCAATCAAGCAGCTTGCAGGCGACATTGGTGTGCTCGATCTCGCCCGTGTCCTCATACTCGACCTTGTGCAGGCAGCAGCGCCCGCATCCATCGCACAGCGCCTCCCACTCCTCGCCGGTGAGGTCGGCCAGCGGCCGCTCCCAGAAGCGGTCCCTCAGCGCACCCATTTTTCCAGCTCCGCTGCGACAGCTTCGGGGCCCTGATCCGTGGGCAGGGTGGCAAGCGGCTCGCCATTCGGACCGAACAGCAGGGTCACATTGGTGTGGTTGACGAGGTAGCCCCCGGCTTCCGTTTCCTCCCCCTTCGAAAAGCTCGCAGCATATTGCTGCGCGACCTTGGTCAGCGTTTCCTCGTCGCCGGTCACGCCGATCAGGCGGGGATGAAAATTGTCGGTGAACTCGGTCAGCACCTCGGGCGTGTCGCGTTCGGTATCCACGCCCACGAAGATCGGCTGGATACGTGCGGCGAGTTCGGGACTTTGCTGCTCGAAGAGCTTCAGCCCCGCCATTGCTCGCTGGACATCGACAGGGCACACGTCGGGGCAATAGGTGTAGCCGAAGTAGATCGTGCGATACTGCCCGTCGAAATCGGAGAAGCTGACTGGCTCCCCGGTCTCGCCGGTCAGGGTGAAATCGCCGCCGATCGCCGCGCCTTCCAGCGGCGGCGGCTCTGCCGGGGCCTCGTTCGCGGCCGAACATCCGGCAAGGGTCAGGGCGGCGGCGATGGAAAGGTATGTGCGAGCAAGCATGGCATCCCGGTTCATGGTCTGCTAACCGCCCATCTTCAAGAGATGCGCGCGCGTTCTTGTACGGAAAATTACGGAAAGATGCAGGGGTTCGAGACGAAATGACGCGGTTTGTTCACGCGATACTGGGCGCAGCGGCTCTGGCGATGGTGGCGACGCCCGTCCATGCCCAGCGCAAGCGCGAGGGATATGAATTTCTCGAGGCCGTGCGCGAACGCGATGGCGACAAGGCGACCGAACTGCTGAACCAGCCGGGCAACGTGCTGGTCAATTCGCGCGACCTGTCGAATGGCGAGACCGGCCTGCATATTGCGGCCCAGCGCCGCGATGCAGTGTGGATCCGGTTCTTGCTGGGCAAGGGCGCCAATCCGAATATCGAGACCCGCACCGGCGTCACCCCACTTGAAACAGCAGTACAGCTTGGGTTCGTCGAGGGGGTCGAGGCCTTGCTGGCAGGCGGTGCTTCGCCGAACACCACCAATGCAGCGGGGGAAACGCCTCTGATTTCCGCCGTTCATCGGCGTGATGTCGAAATGATCCGCCTGCTGGTCGACAAGGGCGCCGACCCCTTGCGAACGGATAACTCCGGCCGCACCGCGCGCGATTACGCCGCGTTGAACGGCGCACGCTCGCAAGTGCTCGAAGCGCTCGATGCAGCGATCGAGGAAAAGGGAAAGGCGGCATCGGTCTATGGCCCCAACTGACATGGCAGATAGCGAAGACCTAACGGTCGATGATCTGACACTCGACGAGCTGCGGCTGGCGCTGGCCCCCGGCATTGCCGATGCGGCGGTGTTCGACGGCTGGACGGATGTCGCGCTCGAAATGGCTGCCGACCAGCTAGGTGCCGATCGCGATATTGCGCGGCTGGCATTCAAGGGCCAGGGCGCGATGGGCATGATCACTGCCTGGATCGAGACGATCGACCGGCAGATGATCCTCGACATGCCGCCGGAAAAGCTGGCGCAGATGAAGATCCGCGAACGTATCCGTAGCCTTGTCCAGTACCGGCTCGACGCAGTGCTCGGCCTCGAGGAATCGCTGCGCCGCGCGCTCGCCATCATGGCGATGCCGCAGAATGTCCCGGCGGCGCTCAGGACCGGATGGAACAGCGCCGATGTCATGTGGCGGCTCGCCGGCGATACGGCGACCGATTACAATCATTACACCAAGCGTGCGATCCTCGCGTCGATCTATGGCGCGACGCTGGCCGTGTTCGTCGAGGACGAGAGCGTGGACAAGGAAGAGACCCGCGCCTTTCTTGAACGCCGGATCGACGGCGTGATGAAGTTCGAGAAGGTGAAAGCGAAGTGGCTCAACCCTGATCGCGAGACTTTCAGTGTCACGCGATTTCTGGGACGTCTTCGCTACCCAGCGCGTTAACCCCGCTATTGATAATCGGTTGCAACAAGGCGTCGCATCTGACAGGGCGCTGGGCATGACTCTCGACGGGTTCGAACATGACAAGACCGCGCGGATCGTGGCGGTTGACTGGGCCGCGCTGGCCGAGGACGAGGCCAAGCGGCTGAAGGCGCTTGGCGTGGACGAGGGCGCCGAAGTCGCCGTGGTTCATCGTGGCATCTTCGGCACGCGCGATCCGCTCGCGATCCGTATCGGCCGCATGACCATCGCGCTGCGCCGCAGCCACGCGCTGGCGATCGAGGTCGAAGCTGCATGAGCCGCGACGATCCCGCCCCTGCGGCGAACCGCACGCGCACCGCGGCGCTCGTCGGAAATCCCAATTCGGGCAAGTCGGCGCTGTTCAACGCGCTGACTGGCGCGCGTCAAAAGATCGCGAACTATCCCGGAGTGACGGTCGAGCGGAAAGCCGGGCGACTGGCGTTGCCGGGACAGGAGCCGGTCGAACTGGTCGACCTGCCCGGTGCTTACAGCTTCGATGCCGCAAGCCCCGACGAGGAGGTGACGCGCAAGGTCGTCCATGGCGAATTCGCGGGCGAGCCGACGCCCGATGTCCTGATCCTCGTGCTCGATGCGGCGAACCTCGAACAGCATCTCGTCTTCGCGCAGGAAGTCCTCGAACTCGGGCGACCGACCGTGGTCGCGCTCAATATGGTCGATCTTGCCGAGCGTGACGGGCTGACACTTGATCCCGCGGCGCTGTCCGAAGCATTGGGCGTGCCAGTGGTCCCGACCGTGGCCGTGCGCCGCAAGGGCCTTACCGAACTCACCGCCGCCATCGCCGAAGCCGAGGCCCATGCCGACGATGACGCGCAAACGCGTTGGCACATCACGCTGCCTGAGCGGCGACTGGCGGCCAAGCACATGGCAAAGGGTGCGACACTATCGAAGTCGGCGCGCCACACGATCGAGAACGGCGTCGACCGCGTGCTGCTCAATCCGTGGATCGGACCGGTAATCCTGTTCGGCCTGCTGTTCGTGATCTTCCAGGCGGTGTTTGCCTGGGCGACGCCATTCGCCGATGCGCTGGAGGGCGGGGTGGGCGCCGTGTCCGCAGCTGTCACCGACACGATGCCCGAAGGCTTCGTGCGCGATTTTCTCACCGAGGGGGTACTCGCAGGCGTCGGCTCGGTGGTCGTTTTCCTGCCGCAGATCGTGATCCTGTTCTTCTTCATCCTGGTGATGGAGGCGAGCGGTTACATGGCGCGCGCGGCGTTCCTGATGGACCGGCTGATGGCGGGCGTAGGCCTGTCGGGCAAAAGCTTCATCCCGCTGCTGTCCAGCTTCGCCTGCGCCATCCCCGGCATCATGGCGACGCGCAGTATCCCCGACGCCAAGGACCGGCTGACGACGATCCTGATCGCACCGCTGATGACCTGCTCGGCGCGTTTGCCGGTCTATGCGGTGATCATCGCGGCGGTCATCCCCGCGACCAGTATCGGGCCAGGCATCGGGCTTCAGGGATTGGTGCTGTTTGCGCTTTATGTCGCCGGCATAGTCGGCGCGATGGTGGTCGCGCTGGTGCTGCGGCGCACGGTGGCGCAAGGCGCGGCGAGCGGGTTCATCATGGAGATGCCGCGCTACCAGCTGCCGCGCCTCAAGGACCTTGCCATCGGTTTGTGGCAGCGCGCCTGGGTGTTCCTGCGCCGCGCGGGCACGATCATCTTCACCGTCACGATCGTGCTGTGGCTGATGCTGAGCTTCCCCAAGGCCGATCCGGGCGAGAGCCAGATGGATGCGAGCGTTGCCGGCATGGTCGCCGACGGGCTGCACCCGATCCTCGAACCCATCGGCTTCAATCGCGAGATGAGCCTTGCGCTGGTCCCGGCGATGGCGGCGCGCGAAGTCGCGGTATCGGCACTGGCGACGACCTATGCGGTGGACGCGGCGGACGAGGAAGTCGCGGCCGAGGGCGTGACCGACAAGATCGCCGCGCTGTGGAGCCTGCCGACCGCGCTCGCCTTCCTCGCGTGGTTCGTCTTCGCGCCGCAATGCATTTCGACCATCGCGGTCGCCCGGCGCGAGACCAACGGGTGGAAATGGCCGGTGTTCATGCTCGTGTACTTGTTTGCACTGGCTTACGCCTTCGCAGGGCTGACATACTGGGGCGCAGTGGCGCTCGGGCTGTAGCAATTGCCTCCGGAGCGGTGTGGAAACTCCGCTCCGCCCCTAGAAGCGACTCGCGCCCTCCGTTAGGCCCTTCGCCAACAGACACGAAGGGACGATTCGATGGCCGGTAGCCTCAACAAAGTTATGCTCATCGGAAACCTCGGGGCCGATCCCGAGATCCGCAGCTTCCAGAACGGCGGCAAGGTCGCCAACCTGCGCATCGCGACCAGCGAGACGTGGAAGGACCGCAACACCGGCGAGCGGCAGGAGCGGACCGAATGGCACACCGTCGCGATCTTTTCCGAAGGCCTCGTCGGCGTGGTCGAACGCTATTTGCGCAAGGGCTCCAAGGTCTACATCGAAGGACAGCTGCAGACCCGCAAGTGGCAGGACCAGTCGGGCAACGACCGCTACTCCACCGAAGTCGTGATCCGCGGCCTCGGTGGCACGCTGACCATGCTCGACGGTGCGTCCGGCGGTGGTGGCGGTGGCGGAGGCCAGCGCGGCGGCGGCAATTGGGACCAGGGCGGCGGCGGACAGAGCTCCGGCGGCGGCGACAATTGGCGCAGCGGCGGCGGCTCGTCGGGTGGTTCGGGTGGCAGCTCGGGCGGTTCCGGCGGCGGCTCGAACTACGACGACCTCGACGACGATATTCCGTTCTGAGTCGAGGTCATCCGCGCTCAGCTTCATGCGGGCGATATTGAGATATGGACCGCCTGTTACACTGTCCAGGCAGGAAAACGACGCCCCCGGATGGGACCTTTCCGAGTGAACAGCCTCGGCGAACTCATGGGACGTGTGCAGCATGGCCTGATGGCTGGCATGATCGCTTGTGTGTAGGAAAGCGAAGTTTCTGCTAGCGACCCCAATCGCGGACATTCCTCAAGGCTCGGCCTTGTATCGTCATTCCAGCTTCGGGCGTTTGTCTCACATGGTCAAAAGACCGACATCGGTAAAGCTTGTCCGAAGCTTTCACCAAGGCGCGTTTGAAAATGCGTAAAAGCCCCTAGCTAGCGCTTACAGCGACGTTGGTAGGAGCAGCTTAGTGCAGCGTCTTTCCCAAGGAGACGCTTATGAAAAAGATTATGTTTGCTCTCGCTTTCGTCGCTATGGTGCAACCGCAGGCTGCCACAGCCGGACGACCCGACTTCCCAGCCTATCACGGTCAGAAAGATAAACCATTCAATTGGTGCAATTGGTTCACTGACGCCGGGCTCTTGGCACCATATAGAATCTTCTGTGTTCAGCGTCTGTGACCTGAGCCTAGTGGTAAAGGAAAGCTGATAGGGCCCGCGTGTCTCATGATTGCTAGCACGTTGCCAGATTGCTTCGGGAAGTGTCGCGCTCTCTTTAATGCGTTTCCGATAGCGGCCTCAGTGATGCAAATCGCGGTGCTCGCGGTAACTCTCTGCTTCCCACCCAGTAGCCGCCGCTAGTCGCCCTTCCCCTTTAACGCCGCCAGCGCCTCCGCCAGCGGCCCGCTCGGCGCTTCTTCTTCGTCGCTGACGATCCCTGCAGCTTTGCGCGCTTCGTCCGCTCCCGGTCCCTCGCGATAGGGGTCGATGGCAAGGGCCAGCGTCTGCGCGATGGCTTCGCCGAGGTCGAAACTATCGCCTTCGTATTCGATCTCGTCGAGATCCTCGCTGTCCAGTTCGATCTCCTCGTCGGGCGCATACTCCGGCACCGATCCGGCGGGGACAAAGCGCAGGGTCAGCACTTCCTCGACATCGTAGGTCAGCGGCTCGCGCGTTACGGCGCAGGGCTGTTCGATGGTGGCCAGCAGACGGCCGTTGGCCAGCACCGCGCCATCCTTCGTGTCGAACTCGACATGGGCATTGAGCGCATCGACCGCCGTCACGCCAAAGCGCCTGGCCAACGCCTCGCGCTCGGCCGTGTCGGCGGTGATCGTCATGGCGTCGGCGGGCAGCGCGCGCGGCTTGACGAGGCGGACGAGTTCGGGCGCGCTCATGCCGCGATCTCGCCTTTGTGCAATGTCTCGAAACCGGTCCGCTCCAGCCGCGCGTGCAGCGCCGCCATGCGCTGGACCAGCGCCTCGGCCTCGTCGGGCTGGGCCATGGTGACATTGCGGCGCACCGCCTCCACCAGCACCTTCGGATCGCTGCGCAATCCTTCGCGATAGGCGCCGATGCGCCCGTTCATGCTGGCCATCACGGCGGAGAGCTTCTTGCCGACGGTCGGATCCCCGATCCCGGCCTCGCGCAGCTGGCCTTCCATGTCCTCGGCGAACAGCTCGGTCAGGCGGGCGCTGGCATTGCTGCCTTCCTCGCCCGCATCGTCCAGCCGCAGCATCACCAGCGCCAGCACCAGCGTGACCATGTCATAGCGGCCCTCCAGCGAATCCGCGACGCCGCACATGCGGTACCAGTCGGGATCGCGCGCTTCTTCCACCACGCGGTGCCACAGCGGGCGCCATTCCTCGCGCGGGTCCTCGGAAAGGCCGAACAGGCGTGCGAAAAAGGACATGCAGATCTCCGTTCAGCGGCAATACAGGCCGCGATCCCCAGTCGCTGATCCCCAAGCGATCGGCAACAGTGACATTGCATGGGCCGATGCTTTGCGACTAAGGCGTTGGCCGAGCATATAGGGACGCACGCCCATGCGGCCAAGCGGACTTGAAGACGGAGATTTGCTGTTCCCATGAACAGGACCAAGATTGTCGGCCTCTGCGCCATTGCCCTTGCAGGTGTGGCTACCGTTGCGTGCCAGCCGATCCGCGAAACGCGCGGCTATATTGTCGATCCGGTGCTGACCCAGTCTATCCAGCCGGGCATCGACAACCAGCAGTCGGTCGCAGGGACGCTCGGCCGTCCGACCTTCACCAGCCAGTTCGGTCAGCCGACCTGGTATTACGTGTCGAGCACGACTGGGCGCAAACCCTTCGTGCGTCCGCGCATCCAGCAGCATCAGGTGCTTGCCGTGACCTTCGATCCCGCCGGCAATGTCGTGGCGGCGGAACGCAGCGGGCTGGAGCAAGTGGCCTATCTGCGCCCCGACGGCGATGAAACGCCGACGCTGGGCCGGGAACGCAGCTTCCTGGAAGACCTGTTCGGCAACATCGGCGCGGTCGGCGCGCCTGGCGTCGGCGGCCCGCAGCAGTAATCCTTCTGGCGGCTTGACCCTCCCCGCGCGCGCCCCATATCGCGCGGCATGAGTTCACACAGCGAAAGCCACGGCATCGTCCAGTGGCACTCCACCACCATCGTCGGCGTCAAACGCGGCGACAAGATCGTGATTGCCGGGGACGGGCAGGTCTCCATGGGCAATACGGTGATGAAGCCCAATGCGAAGAAGGTTCGCCGCATCGGCGAGGATGGCAAAGTCGTCGCCGGATTTGCGGGCGCCACGGCAGATGCCTTCACCCTGTTCGAGCGGCTGGAGAAAAAGCTCGAGCAATATAATGGCCAGCTGCTGCGCGCCGCCGTCGAGCTGACCAAGGACTGGCGCACGGACAAATACCTACGCAATCTCGAAGCGCTGATGATCGTGGCGGACAAGGAGAACCTCCTCGTCCTCACGGGTAATGGCGACGTGCTGGAGCCCGAAGGCGGAATTACTGCCATCGGCTCGGGCGGGAATTATGCGCTGGCGGCGGCCAAGGCGGTTGCCGAATACGAGGAAGATCCCGAAAAGATCGCGCGCAAGGCGATGCAGGTCGCCGCCGACATCTGCGTCTTCACCAATGGCAATGTGACCGTAGAGACGGTCTGAGAGATTTCATGGACAATCTGACCCCCAAGGCGATCGTCGCCGCGCTGGACGAGCACATCATCGGCCAGAAAGATGCCAAGCGCGCCGTGGCCGTGGCCCTGCGCAATCGCTGGCGCCGGCAACGGCTCGATCGCGACTTGCGCGACGAGGTGACGCCCAAGAACATCCTGATGATCGGCCCCACCGGCTGCGGCAAGACCGAGATCAGCCGCCGCTTGGCGAAGCTGGCCGAAGCGCCTTTCGTGAAGGTGGAAGCGACCAAATTCACCGAGGTCGGCTATGTCGGCCGCGACGTGGAGCAGATCGCCCGCGACCTCGCCGAAGAGGCGATCCGGCTGGAGAAAGAGCGCCGCCGGGAGGCCGTGAGAGAAGCCGCGAGCGAGGCCGCAATGGACCGGCTGCTGACCGCGCTGGTCGGCGACAATGCCAGCGAGGCGACGCGCGAGGCCTTCCGGGCGCGCATCGTCGACAACTCGATGAACGACACCGAGGTCGAGATCGAGGTCAAGGACCAGCCGCAGTCGAACATGGAAATTCCCGGCATGCCCGGCAATGTCGGCATGATCGATCTGTCCGACATGCTGGGCAAGGCGATGGGCCGCTCCAACCTGAAGCGGCGCAAGCTGAAAGTGCCCGATGCGTGGGACCGGCTGGTCGAGGAAGAGTCCGAGAAGCGCATGGATCAGGACGACGTCAACCGCGTCGCCCTGGAAAACGCCGAGACCAACGGCATCGTCTTCCTCGACGAGATCGACAAGATCGCGGTCAGCGACGTGCGCGGCGGTTCGGTGAGCCGCGAAGGCGTGCAGCGCGACCTGCTGCCGCTGATCGAAGGCACGACCGTCGCCACGAAATACGGCCCGATGAAGACCGATCACGTGCTATTCATCGCGAGCGGCGCGTTCCACGTCGCCAAGCCGAGCGACATGCTGCCCGAACTGCAGGGCCGCCTGCCGATCCGCGTCGAGCTGCGCGCGCTGACCGAGGAAGACTTCGTGCGGATCCTCAAGGAAACGCGCGCCAACCTCGTCGACCAATACACCGCGCTGCTCGGGACCGAAAAGGTTTCCCTCGACTTCACCGACGAGGCGATTGCCGAAGTCGCGAAGATCGCCGCGCGGGTCAACGAGAGCGTCGAGAACATCGGCGCCCGCCGTCTGCAGACGGTGATGGAGCGCCTGCTCGAAGACATCAGTTTCGAAGCCGAGGAGCACCAGGGCGAGACGATCACCATCGATGCCGACTATGTGCGCGAGCGGCTCGACGATCTGTCCGGCGATACCGACCTGTCGAAATATATCCTCTGATGCCGGAGACGGTCCGCGGTGCGCAGGCGATGATCGCGCAGATGGCGCCGCGGCTCGATGCGTCCGGACCTTGGTGCTTCGTCGACGTGACGCCGGACCGTGCGCCCGAACTGCTCGGCGCGGCGCTCGCCACCTTCCGCGAAGCCGAAGGCGTGAGCGCCATCGTACCCGGACATCTCGCATCCGAAGGCGCACCGCATTTCGCGCGGATCACGCTGGAGGTCTATTCCGACCTAGAGGCATGCGGGCTGACGGCAGCGGTCGCAGGCGCACTGGCCGAGGCCGGGATTGCCTGCAACATGGTCGCGGCCTTGCACCATGATCATCTGTTCGTGCCGTGGGCTGAAGCCGACGAAGCGCTGCAGACCCTGCGCAGGCTTTCCGAAAAAGCCCGTTGATCAATGGTCGGCTTCGCGCCAGCATATTGACGTGGCCGGTAAATCAAATTTAGCGATACGGCGCTACGAGCCGCGCGCATGAAGCAGCAGGCCATCGCTCTTGCAGGGCGCGTCTCGCGCGCCGTCGGTTACGACAAGACGCACCTTACGCGCACGGTCGCCTATCGCACGATCGATGCCTTCCTCGACACCTTGCCCGTGAAAGAGATGGACGCGCTGGAGATTGCGGCGGGCTGGAAATGGCGCGAGCGCAATTGGGGCAGTTTTACCGAAATGAACTGGCCCGAGTACGACATCTGCAACGATGTGCTCGACCGCCAGTTCGACATCTGCATTGCCGATAATGTGTGGGAGCATCTCGTCCGTCCCTATCGTGCGACCAAACATGTACTGCAGATGCTCAGGCCCGGCGGGATCTTCGTCAACATCACGCCCTTCCTGATCCGTCAGCACGCGGTGCCGGTGGACTGCACGCGCTGGACCGAACTCGGCATGCGCAATTTCCTCGTCGAGACCGGCTTCGATGAAGCGGGCATCGAAACCGGATCCTGGGGCAATCGCCGCGCGGTGAAGGCAAATCTGAACAGGTGGGCGCGGACCGGCTGGCAGCGTCGCCTGAAGAACGAGCCCGATTTTCCCGTCACGGTGTGGGCCATCGCCCGCAAGCCGAAATGACGCAAAGCCTGCCGGTCGTCGTCGCAGTGATGGCGCATAACGAGGAGCGGCGGATCGCCCGCTGTCTTGCGAGCCTTCCGACGAAGGATGCGGGTTTCGACGTGCATGTGGTGGTCAATGGCTCGAAGGATCGTACCGCAGAAATCGCGCGCGGCGTTCGGGGCGTTACGGTCCACGACTGGCCGCAGGACGGCAAGTCGCGCAACTGGAATCGGTTCGTCTTCGACACGCCGGAGGCGAGGGGCAGGCATTTCGTCTTCGTGGACGGGGACGCCGAAGTCCTCCCCGGTTCGATCCCCGCGCTTGTGACTGCGCTGGAGAAACGCGGGGTCAACGCTGCCTCCGCGCTGCCCGCCAATGGCCGCCGGGTAGCGGCCTATCGCGCACAGATGCTGCGCGAGCATGGCTTGTTCGGCGATCTCTATGCCCTGAGCGGCGGGTTCGTGACGCGATTGCGCGAAGGAAATCTACGGTTGCCCGACGATCTGGTTGGCGATGACGGCTTGCTTTGCGCCATGGCGAAGACCGATCTTTCCGACGAAACGCAATGGGACGACACGCGCGTCCAGCCGGTCGAGGCAGCCGGGTTCCTGTGCGACCCGGTGCAACTCTCACCTGGCGACCTTGCCCTGCAGGCGCGCCGGATGCGCAACTATTCCCTGCGCCATTTTCAGAACCGTATCGTCTCCGACATCATGCGAGCAGAGGGACCGCGCGGGCTCCCCCGGCGCCTTGCCGCGTTTTATCCGCGCTACCTGCCGCACTTCACCCCGCGCCGCGACCCGCGCCTGTGGTGGTTCGACCGGCAGGCGCTTCGACTGATGGCCGAGGCCGTTTCGGGATAGTCGATCAGGGGTGCGGAGCGAGGCCGGTTTCGACGCCGGTCTTGTCGGTCAGGGCGAATTTGTCGACCAGGTCGCTGCTCGCCCGGTTGAGCCCGCGCACGCGCACGCTGCGACCGTTGCGGCGCATGCGCTCGACGACCTTGTCGAGCGCGGCCACCGCCGAGATATCCCAGAAATGCGCCTTGCGCACATCGATGATCACATGGTCGGCCGGGTCGGGCTGGATGCTTTCCGGGCCCAGGGCCGCTTCGAACCGTTCCACGCTGGCGTAGAAGATCTGGCCCTTGGCGCGGTAGATCGCGGTGTTGCCATCGCGCTCGCGCACCACTTCGAACATGGTCATGACCTTGTGGGTGAAGAATACGCCCGACAGGATCACCCCTGCGAGCACGCCGAGCGCGAGGTTGTGTGTCGCAACCACGACGATGACGGTTGCGACCATCACGACGCTGGATTGCCACGGATGCTTGGTCAGGTTGGGGATCGAGTTCCAGCTAAAGGTCCCGATCGAAACCATGATCATGATCGCGACCAGCGCGGGCATCGGCACCTGGCCCACCAGATCGCCCAGGGCGGCGAGCAGGACCAGCAGCGCGAGGCCCGCGGTGAAGGTCGATAGCCGCCCGCGTCCGCCGCTGGTCACGTTGATCACCGACTGGCCGATCATCGCGCAGCCGCCCATGCCGCCGAACAGCGCGGCGACGATGTTCGCCACGCCCTGGCCCGCGCTCTCGCGGCGCTTGTTCGACCCGGTATGCGTCATGTCGTCGACGATCTGTGCGGTCAGCAGGCTTTCGAGCAGGCCGACGGCCGCCATGGTCGCGGAATAAGGCGCGATGATGCGCAGGGTTTCCCAGGTCAGCGGCACGTCTGGCAGCGCGAAATAGGGCAGGCCTTCGGGTAGTTCGCCCATGTCGGCGACAGTGTTCACCGGCGCTTCGATCCAGATGCTGAGCGCGGTCAGGATGACGATGGCGACCAGCGGGCTGGGGACGGCGGTGGTCAGCCGGGGCAGGAGATAGATGACCGCCAGCGCCGCTGCGACCATGACATAGGTCACCCAGGTAACCCCCGGATTGCCGAGAGTCAGCTCCGGCAGCTGGGCCATGAAGATCAGGATCGCGAGCGCATTGACGAAGCCGGTGATGACGGAGCGGCTGACGAACTGCATCAACAGGTCGAGCCGCAACAGCGCCGCGATCGCCTGGAACACGCCCATCAGGATGGTGGCGGCGAACAAATATTCGACGCCGTAATCGCGTACCAGCGGCACGACCACGACCGCCACGGCGGCGGTGGCGGCGCTGATCATGCCGGGTCTGCCGCCGGTGAACGCAATGACCATCGCGATGGCGACCGATGCGTACAGCCCGACGCGCGGATCGACTCCGGCGATGATCGAGAAGCCGATCGCTTCGGGAATGAGAGCCAGGGCCACGACGAGCCCGGCAAGGACATCGGCGCGGATATTGGAGAGCCAGTCGCGGCGAAACGCGCTGCGGTCGAGCATGTCGGGAGTTTCCGTCTATCGTGTGAAGAGCGGCCATGAGCGGCCGCAAAGATATGCGGCACACATGGACTATGCTGCACTGCAACACAACCCGACGCCCGGATTTTTTGTCGGCAGGCGAGACAATTAGGCCGGGAAAAGAAGGCAGGGCTGTTGCGCGGTGAGAAATAAGACGACAAGCTGCGGCGCGTCATTTCTCAAAATGTATCGGGGGTTCGCTTCATGTTTCGCACAATGCTTGCCGCAGGCGTCGCTTCGCTTGCCATTCTTTCTGCATCGCCCGCGCTGGCCGATGATCACACAGCCAGCAGCGGCGAAGTCGTCGCACCCGCGATCGAATTCGAGCGCTGGACTTTGGATAACGGCCTGCAGGTCATTGCCATTCCGGATGCGTCGACCGGTACTGTAACCACGTCGATGTGGTACGAAGTCGGATCGAAGTCCGACCCCGAGGGGCGGAGCGGCTTTGCCCATCTGTTCGAGCATATCCTAAGCCGCAAAACGCTGAACATGCCGTACAACCTGATCTACGGCCTCACCGCCGACGTCGGCGGCACGCGCAATGCGACCACGAATGCCGACCGGACCAATTATTTCGAGATCGTGCCTGCCGAATATCTCGAGGCGATGCTGTGGACCCATCGCGAACGCATGGCCTTTCCGGTGATCGACCAGGACGTATTCGACAAGGAACGCGACGTGGTGAAGGAAGAGCTGCGCCAGCGCGTCTATGCGCCGCCCTATGGCCGCTTTTCCAGCTTCGTCATCCCCGAGACGACCTATGACGCGCTGCCCTATCGCCGGCCGACGATCGGCAGCATCGAGGAACTCGATTCCGCCGAGCTCGACGATGCGCGCGCCTTCCACCAGGCCTATTACGGTCCCGACACCGCGACGCTGATCGTTGCCGGCAATTTCGAGGTTTCGGATCTGCGCCAGCTGGTCGATGAATATTTCGCCGACATCCCGCGTCGCGAGAACCCGGTCGAGATCGCCTTTGATATCGACGTGCCCGAGCGGACCGAGGCGCGCAGCGTCACTGCGACTGCGCCCAACGTCCCGCTGCCGCTGGTCGGCACGGTGTGGAAACTGCCGTCGATCACCCATCCCGACGGGCCGGCATTGCTGGTGCTCGATGCGATCATGGCGCGCGGCCAGAACAGCCGCATGCAGGCTGCGCTCGTGCGCTCGGGCAAGGCCGTGCAGGCGATCCATGAAGTCGGATTGCAGGAAGAAGGCGGCGTGCTCGCGCAGTTCGCGGTCATCAATCCGCAGGCCAATGTCGACGAGGTGCGCGGCATTCTCGAGGCCGAGCGCGAACGCGTGAAGGCCGAGGGCGTGACCGAGGCCGAACTCGCCGAAGCGAAGAACGAGCTGCTGGCCACGGCGCTGCGCCAGCGCGAGACCGCCCGCGGGCGCGCGTTCGAGCTGGGCGAGGCCTTGCTGACCACCGGCGATCCGTCTTTCCCCGACAAGCGGCTGGCGGGCATCGCCGCAGTTACCACCGCCGATGTGCAGCGCGTGGCGCAGACCTATTACGATCCCGACGCGCGCACGGATATCCTCTACACCGCGGGCGAGGACGACCCGAGTTCCTACGCCAACCCCTATCCGATGCCGACTTTCAAGACGCTGCCCCCCGCCACGGGCGAGCCGCTGGCAGTCGCGCCCGAGGGCGTGCGCGAGACGGTGCCGGGTCCGGGCCAGCGCCCGCAACTGGAAGCTGCGCCGATCGTCGAAGCCACCCTTGCGAACGGCATCGAAGTCGTCGCGACGCAGACCGGCGATGTTCCGCTGGCGACGATGACCGTGCTGGTGCCCGGCGGTTCGATCAGCGATCCGCGCGCGAAGGCCGGCCTAGCGCAGATGACCGCGCAGCTGGCAGACAAGGGCGCAGCCGGTTTCGACGAGACCGAGATCGCGCGGCGGCTCGAAAGCCTGGGTGCGAGTTTCGGGGCGACGGCCGGTTCGCAAGGCTCGTTCTTCAGCCTGACGGCCCCGGTCGCCAATCTGGAAGAAGCGGGCAAGGTGCTCGCCACGATCATTACCTCGGCCGACTATCCGGCGGACGCCTTCGAACGCGAGCGCAAGCGCGCAATCGACGGGCTGGCAGCCTCGCTCAAGGATCCGGGTGCGCTGGCCGGGATGGCTGCACGGCCGGTCCTCTATGGCGATTCGCCTTACGGCACCTTGCCGGGCGGCACGCAGGCGAGCCTTGCCGAGCTGACCCGCGAGGACCTGGTCGAACATCGCAGGGCTTACTGGCATCCGGCGCGCGCGCAAGTCATCGTCAGCGGCGGCATCGCACCCGAGCAGGCGATCGAGCTCACCAGCACGCTGTTGGGCGATTGGCAGGGCGAGGGCGAGCCGCCGGTCGAGATCGCCAATCCGACCGGTGCCGCCGAACCCGTCCGCACGGTGGTGATCGACATGCCCGATGCGGGGCAGGCGGCAGTCTATGCCGGCATGCGCGCGCCATCGCGCCAGGCGGGCGATTATTACGCGATCGAACTTGCCAATGCGATCCTCGGCGGCGGCTCCAGCGGCCGCCTGTTCGAGGAGGTCCGGACCAAGCGTTCGATCAGCTATGGCGCGGGCAGCGGGCTCGGCACCGACATGCTACTTGCCTCCTCGCAAACGCAGAATTCGACCGCCGACGAAGTGGTGCAGGTCTTCCTCGACGAATTCGACCGTCTGGGTGACGAGGCCATCGCCGCCGACCTGCTGGATCGGCGGCGGCTTTATCTCGGCGGCAACTATGCGCGCAGCCTGGAAAGCTCGGCCGGATTTAACAGCATCGTCGCCAATCTGCTGCTCGACGGGCTCGAGCCGGCCGAAGCGGCGCGCTATGCCGACCGGCTGGCAGCTGTCTCGCCAGAGGCAGCGACCAAGGCTGCGGCCGATTACGTGGGTTCGGAAAAGGCGACGATCATCATCGTCGGCAATGCGGACGAATTCCTCGACGATCTCAAGGCAATCCGCCCCAATGTCGAAGTGATCGATGCCGAGACGCTGGACCTGTCTTCGAAGACGCTGACCTTCGCAGTCGGCGACTGATTATCCTGCGGCGACCGCCAGGCCTTCATCGGCCTGGCGGGCCCACATGTCCGCATAGAGGCCGCGTGCGCGCAGCAGTTCGCCATGCGTCCCGCTTTCAGCAAGCCGGCCTTGCTCGAGGACGAGGATGCGATCCGCATCGGCAATGGTCGAAAGCCGATGGGCGATGGCGAGGGTGGTGCGGTGTTCCGACACGCGGTGCAGCGTGCCGAGAATTTCCTGCTCCGTCCGGCTGTCGAGCGCGCTCGTCGCCTCGTCCAGCAACAGGATCGGCGGATCCTTCACCAGTGTGCGGGCGATGGCAACGCGCTGTTTCTCGCCGCCCGAAAGCTTAAGTCCGCGCTCGCCCACTTCGGTTTCGAAACCATCCGGCAGCCGTTCGATAAAGGGCAGGATCGCTGCCGAACGGGCCGCCTCGACGATCTGGTCATGCGTCGCTTGGTCCCGGCCATAGGCGATATTGTAGCCGATCGTGTCATTGAACAGCACGCTGTCCTGCGGGACGATGCCGATCGCTTCGCGCAGCGAGGCTTGCGTCACCTGAGCGATATCCTGCCCGTCGATCAGGATGCGACCCGACTGCGGATCGTAGAAGCGGAACAGCAGCCGACCGATGGTGCTCTTGCCCGCGCCGGACGGGCCGACGATGGCGATATGGCTGCCGGCGGGCACCTCGAAGCTGAGGCCATGCAGGATCGTGCGTTCCGGTTCGTAGCCAAAGACGACGTTGTCGAAGGTTACGGTCGGGCGCTTTATCATCAGTGCGGGCGCGCCTGGGCGGTCCTCGACTTCGACATCGCTATCGATCAGGCGGAACATGGCCGCCATGTCGATCAGCCCCTGGCGGATAGTGCGATAGACCCAGCCCAGCATATCGAGCGGGCGGAAAAGTTGCATGAGATAGGTGTTGACCAGTACCAGGTCGCCCGTAGTCAGTTCGCCCCGGCTCCAGCCCCATACGGTGAAGGCCATGGCACCGCCCATCAGCAAATTCATGATCAGCGCCTGGGTGATGTTGAGAAGGCCGAGCGAATTTTCGGACCTGATCGCAGCCTCGGCATAGGCATGGGCGGAGCGGGCGTAGCGGTCCTGCTCGCGCCCCTCGGCACCGAAATACTTGACCGTTTCGTAATTCAGCAGGCTGTCGACCGCGCGCGCCAGCGCCTGCCCGTCGAGATCGTTCATCCGGCGGCGCAGCGCGGTGCGCCATTCGGTAATCCAGCGCGTGATTGCGATATAGGCGACCACAGTGGCGCCGGTGGCGGCGACCAGTTCCCAGCCGAAATTGATGTAGAAGATCACGCCGACGGCGATCAGCTCGATAATCGTCGGCGCAATGTTGAACAGCAGGAAATAGAGCATGGAATCGATGCTCTTCGTGCCGCGTTCGATCGTCTTGGTGACCTCGCCCGTGCGCCGCGAAAGATGGAAGCGCAGCGACAACTGGTGCAACCGGGCAAAGGTGTCTTCGGCCAGATTGCGGGTCGCGTCCTGTCCCACCCGCTCGAAGGTGATATTCCGCAGATTGTCGAAGGCAACGCCGGCAAAGCGGCCTGCCGCATACGCGATAACGAAGGCGAGCGCGACCATTGCCGCCTCGTTTGCCGGCGTGGTCATCGCATCGACCGCGCGCTTGTATGCAAAGGGCAGGGCGAGCGTCGTCGCCTTCGCCGCCAATACGAAAACCATCGCGCCGATGATCCGCCGCTTCAGCTGCGGATTTCCCTCCGGCCACAGATAGGGAAGGAAGCGACGGATCGTCGCCCAGCTTTCGGCATCGTCGCGCTGGTCGGAAGTGGCGGTATCGGGGGGCATTGCCGCGCCCATCTGGGGTGGGGCGGCGGTTTAGGCAAGCGCGCGCCTCCCTTGCGCTAGCTCGCGAGGTCGTCTGTCCGGCGCTCGCGCTCGGCCCTGCGGCTCGGCATGTCGAACAGAACGCGCTGCGTGCTGAAGTCGATCGCCACCCGGTCGAAGGCGCGCAGATTATTCATACCGAGCACCAGTGCGGGCCTGCGCGACAGGCCGAGCGCCGCGAAAATCGGGCTCTCCGCAAAGCCGATCGGCACATTGGTCAGTTCCGCGCGCCCGATCTGCAGGCTCTTGAGGAAGGTCGCACTGCTGGTCAGCTGGGTGCCGAGCACGTCGACGCTGACGATCTCGTGCCGCTCGCGCGCCCGCAGCTTTCGCAGCAGCACCGGATTGGCAATGCTGTTCTGTGCCCCGGTGTCGATGATGACGGCGGTTCGTACTCCGTCGATCCTCGCATCGGCGATGATCATCTGGCCCAGCTTCTTGCGCGCGCGCACGACGATCTCATAGCCGGAATTGCTGGTCTCGTAGTCCGCATCGGCAATCGCCATGCGCCGCTCGCGAAAGTCGATCAGCACGCGCGTATCCTGCAAACTGTCGAGCCCGAGTATGCCGTCGGCACCGATATTGCCGGTATGGAGGAGCGGCGAGATCAGTCCACTGACACTTCGGTTGGCGAATTCCAGATCGTCCAGCTCGACCGTCTCGACCCGTCGCGAGCTGCCCATCGCCACCAGCAGCGCGGTGCCGCTGCGCCGGAGCGACAGATCCTCGACCAGCCGATGGGTCACGACGGTCGCCTGCGCGCCGGTGTCGATCAAGAAGCGATAGGGCCCTGCACCGGCGATGGTAACCGGCACGGTCATGCGGGTGTGGCGGTCGGTTTTCAGCGCGGCCTCGTCGCTCGGCGCGTCACCGATCAGGTCATCGACATTATCCGGCTGTGCGCTTGCCGATCCCGCCATCGCCAGCAGGCCGATTGCCGCCAGGACCCCGCGCATTGCCATCCGATCTCTCCCATGTGACTGCTTAATAGCGATCATACCATGTGCGGTTGCGATGCGCCATTGCGCTGCGCTGATCAGCGATTGCGGACGAGGGCGAGGAATTCCTGCAGCCTGTCGCGCGCGAAGGTGAACAGCCAGGCCGAATAGACGAACGCACCAACCGTCACGAGAATGGCGAGGCGAGCTGCACTGTCTTCGAGCGCGAGGGCGCCGTCCGCGAGCGAGACGATGGCAGACATGGCTGCGCCCGCCAGCGCAATCGGGATTACCGCTGCGACGAGCTGCGATGCCGAAACGCCGATCGCGCGGATCGAGGTCGCGGCGGTGATTATCGCGATGATCGGATAGGCGGCCAGCCATGCCCAGGCCATGCCTGCTATCCCCCACTTCACGCCGACGATGAACGCCAGCGGCATGAGCAACGCTCCAAGAGCCGCATTACGCAGGGCAATCCCGGGTCGACCCACCGCATTCGTCGCCGGGGCGAACAGCACTTGCAAGACCATCCAGGGTATCGCGAAGCCGAGGGTCCGCAGAAGCGGTACGGTGCCAAGCCATTTTTCGCCCAGCAGGACATGCACCAGCGGCTCGGCTGTGACGGCGAGGCCGAGACAGAAGGGCACCGCCAGCAGCATTATCCCGCGCACGGATACGAGGAAGCCGCGGGCAAGCGCCTCGCGGTCCGCCTGCATGCGCGACAGGGCGGTAAAGGCGACCTCGTTCAGCGGAGGCACGATCTTGTTTACGAAGATCTGCGCCAGGAACAGCGCGGTCGTATAGAGGCCGACCGTGGCGGCATCGAAATTGCGACCTGCGATGACCACGTCCGATTGCGTCTGCAGAAAATAGAAGATGCTCGACAGCGCGACCGCACCGCCGAAGCCCGCCATCGCGCCGGTCCCGCGAAAGTCGAAGCTCGGCCACATGAAGGCGCGTGCTGCGACCATCATTGCAAAGGCGCGGGTCACGAAGACCGATATCGGCGCGGCAACCAGCGTCCAGACGCCCCAACTGGCGAGCGCGCCCGCGAGGGCCACGACTGCGCCGAGCAGGGAGGTGGCGAGATTGACCTGCGCCTGCTTCTTGAAATCCATCGCGCGGGCAAGGATGGCGTAGCCGAGCGCGAGGAAGGGATTGGTCAGCAGCACGAGGGCAAGAACCCGCAGCAGATCGGCGACCTGCGGCTGCTCGTAAAAGCTGGCGACGAAGGGCGCGGCGAGGAACTGTATCGCGGCGAGGGCGCCGTTCACGACCAGCAGCATGCCGAACAATTGCCGCAGATCCCGCTCGCTCACCTCCTCGCGCTGGACGAGGGCGCTTGCCAGACCATAACCGTTCAGCAGGCCAAGTAGGGTCAGCACCACCGCCGCCATGGCGTAGAGGCCGTAGTCCGCGGGATCGAGGATACGCAGGACCAAAAAGGTGGATACCCACGAGATCAGCTGGCCGACGATCTGCGAGCCCGAACGCCAGATCACCGCCTTGCGTACGAGGGCCCTGAACCCTTGTGTGTCTATCCCGTTCGCGGCCATCCCTTCAGCTTCGCCCCAGTCTTACCCGCAGCACGAACCGCAGCCAGCCGGCGACCTTGCGCCAGTTCTTCAGGACAGTGGGCGGGTGATCGCGCCAGGCGCGCAGCAACAGCTCCCAGCGCAGGTGATAGGGATCGCGGGTGAGCAGGTTGAGGAAAGCGAAGGCGCGCCACGGCGAGCGCGGTAGCTCGCGGATGGACTTGAGCATGATCGGGCCGGACAGGGCATAGATCTGCTTCGCGCGCGTAGCGGTGAGGCTGCCCTCGTGCCGGCGATAGCTGTACATCTCCTCGTGGATCGCCGCGAAGGCAAAGCCGCGCCGGGCCGCACGTAGCCAGAAATCGTAATCTTCGACCCCGAAAAGCGCTTCGTTGTAGCCGCCGAGCTTCGCATCGACCTCGCGCCTGTACAGGAAGCAGCAGCCGATCGGATTGCCGGTAACGATTTCATGCGGCTCGCCCACGCGGTGGGTCTGCATGACCCGCCCGGCGGCATCGATGATGCGGAAGTCGGCATAATAGACATCGGCCGTTCCCGCGGTGGCCTCGGCATAAAGCCGTCCGAGCGTATCGGGATCGAGGACGTTGTCGTCCGAGGTCCAGCTGAACCATTCCCCGCGCGCCTGCGCGAAGCCTCTATTGAGCGTCGCGGGAAGCTTTGCGTTCTCCTCGTTTCGCAGAACGCTCATGTTAGAGTGGCGCGAAGCATAGTCGGCAAGGATGGCGGGGGTCGCGTCGGTCGAATGATCGTCGACGGCGATGACCTCGAAATCCGTGAAGGTCTGTGAGAAGATCGAATCCAGCGCTTCGGCGAGGTACCGCTCGCCATTATATACGGGCAGGACGAGCGAGATGGCGGGAATGGACACGCCTTCGCTCATCGACACATGCGTCCCCTTGTCCATTCGACCCGGCTTTCCCGATACGACCCCATGGGGCGATTGGGCAGGGCATAACGGCGAATCGTAATGAAAGCGAGAATCGCGGGAATCGACGAACAGCACGGTACGCTGGTCCGATTCACGATCGGAATCGCGGCGCGAGTCACCGATTCAGGAGGTGAATCGGGGCATCGAGGCCGCGCTCTCGCAGGTGTGCGGTTGAAAGTTACCGCAGGGTTCCTATCTTGGTTGGACGAGACGGGTCGCGAAACCGGCGCATTTCCGCGGGTTTGCAAAAAAGACGCAATAAAATTGCAAAAAGGCGTTGACCGAATCCGAGGTCACCCCTAGATGGCCCTCACCGACGCGGCGCTGGCGGCTTCCACCGCCCACCGCATCGGTCGCCAACAGAAACGGACAACCGGCTCCCCCGGTGAAAATCGGGGACCCAATAGTTGTCCGCTATAACTGTCTCGGCGGCTCTTTGACATCGTTGGTTTTTGATGAAGGGACATGTGGGCGACGGCGCCCGGTCCGGGGACCTCAAGGCTCCGGTAACCGGTTAACCTAAAGCCGACGCCACATCCTGATCGCCTCCACAGGCGGTCTCGATGATGCATGTTCATTCGTATCCATTACGTTTGACAGTGCAGGTATCGGCTCCTTGAAGCTCATGCCAAGCAGGCTGGCGGGGTTATCCCCGTGCTTGATTGGTGTGTGACACAAACTTGAGAGTTTGATCCTGGCTCAGAACGAACGCTGGCGGCATGCCTAACACATGCAAGTCGAACGATCCCTTCGGGGATAGTGGCGCACGGGTGCGTAACGCGTGGGAACCTGCCCTTAGGTTCGGAATAACAGTTAGAAATGACTGCTAATACCGGATAATGTCTTCGGACCAAAGATTTATCGCCTTTGGATGGGCCCGCGTAGGATTAGGTAGTTGGTGGGGTAAAAGCCTACCAAGCCGACGATCCTTAGCTGGTCTGAGAGGATGATCAGCCACACTGGGACTGAGACACGGCCCAGACTCCTACGGGAGGCAGCAGTGGGGAATATTGGACAATGGGCGAAAGCCTGATCCAGCAATGCCGCGTGAGTGATGAAGGCCTTAGGGTTGTAAAGCTCTTTTACCAGGGATGATAATGACAGTACCTGGAGAATAAGCTCCGGCTAACTCCGTGCCAGCAGCCGCGGTAATACGGAGGGAGCTAGCGTTGTTCGGAATTACTGGGCGTAAAGCGCACGTAGGCGGCTTTCCAAGTCAGGGGTGAAATCCCGGGGCTCAACCCCGGAACTGCCCTTGAAACTGGATGGCTAGAATGCTGGAGAGGTGAGTGGAATTCCGAGTGTAGAGGTGAAATTCGTAGATATTCGGAAGAACACCAGTGGCGAAGGCGACTCACTGGACAGTTATTGACGCTGAGGTGCGAAAGCGTGGGGAGCAAACAGGATTAGATACCCTGGTAGTCCACGCCGTAAACGATGATAACTAGCTGTCCGGGCTCATGGAGCTTGGGTGGCGCAGCTAACGCATTAAGTTATCCGCCTGGGGAGTACGGTCGCAAGATTAAAACTCAAAGGAATTGACGGGGGCCTGCACAAGCGGTGGAGCATGTGGTTTAATTCGAAGCAACGCGCAGAACCTTACCAGCCTTTGACATCCTAGGACGGTTTCTGGAGACAGATTCCTTCCCTTCGGGGACCTAGTGACAGGTGCTGCATGGCTGTCGTCAGCTCGTGTCGTGAGATGTTGGGTTAAGTCCCGCAACGAGCGCAACCCTCGTCCTTAGTTGCCATCATTTAGTTGGGCACTTTAAGGAAACTGCCGGTGATAAGCCGGAGGAAGGTGGGGATGACGTCAAGTCCTCATGGCCCTTACAGGCTGGGCTACACACGTGCTACAATGGCATCTACAGTGGGCAGCTATCACGCGAGTGTGAGCTAATCTCCAAAAGATGTCTCAGTTCGGATTGTTCTCTGCAACTCGAGAGCATGAAGGCGGAATCGCTAGTAATCGCGGATCAGCATGCCGCGGTGAATACGTTCCCAGGCCTTGTACACACCGCCCGTCACACCATGGGAGTTGGATTCACCCGAAGGCGGTGCGCTAACCTTTTAGGAGGCAGCCGACCACGGTGGGTTCAGCGACTGGGGTGAAGTCGTAACAAGGTAGCCGTAGGGGAACCTGCGGCTGGATCACCTCCTTTCTAAGGATGGTCACGAAAGCGCCGAACCTTGCGTTCGGAAGAGCTTCGCGGCTTCCAAAGAACATTGCCGTCGTCCTCATGTCCTTTCATCACTGGAGATTGCCACACAGGCATTGCGTCTGTGCGGCATGACGCCTGAGCCGGCTCACGCCTGCCGTTACTTGGCGCGGCTTTTCGCCGCGCGACGGTGGTGTAGGTCCGTAGCTCAGTTGGTTAGAGCGCACCCCTGATAAGGGTGAGGTCGGTGGTTCAAATCCACTCGGACCTACCATATGTTTTGGTTATGGTGCGGGGCCTTAGCTCAGCTGGGAGAGCACCTGCTTTGCAAGCAGGGGGTCATCGGTTCGATCCCGATAGGCTCCACCAGCCAACTCCAGGATGAAACGAAAAGCTATCCGGCCCAGGGTAAAACTTGGGGCCGGTAGTGGAGCGATCTGCGCTCCGCGATCTTTGACATTGTGAATGGGTTTTTAAATCGATGCCGTGGCGCATGGATTGTCTGGTTGGCTTCGGCCGATCGTGCGATCGATGCATCACAACAAGATCAATCAAAATGATTATCTGGCTGAGATATTCCTCCGCATCATCTTAAGACTGCAGACTTTTATGCAGGTCTGTCGTTGATGGTGTGGATTCTCAAGCGTGAGGTAAGAGCATTTGGTGGATGCCTTGGCATGTGCAGGCGATGAAGGACGTGGCACGCTGCGATAAGCGTCGGGGAGATGTGAGCAATCTTTGATCCGGCGATTTCCGAATGGGGAAACCCACCTTCACCATTTCTTCTTCCATCCGTTCGCGGGTGGCTGGAGAGGTGGATAAGGTATCACCAGACTGAATATATAGGTTTGGTGAAGCGAACCCGGGGAACTGAAACATCTCAGTACCCGGAGGAAAAGACATCAACAGAGATTCCCGTAGTAGTGGCGAGCGAACCGGGACCAGGCCAATGCTTCTTCGTTAATTAGCGGAACACTTTGGAAAGAGTGGCCATAGCGGGTGACAGCCCCGTACGTGAAAATGATCGAAGAAGATTCGAGTAGGGCGGGACACGTGTAATCCTGTCTGAACATGGGGGGACCACCCTCCAAGCCTAAATACTCGCACATGACCGATAGCGAACACAGTACCGTGAGGGAAAGGTGAAAAGCACCCCGATTAGGGGAGTGAAACAGTACCTGAAACCGGATGCTTACAAGCAGTTGGAGCCCCATAGGGGGTGACAGCGTACCTCTTGCATAATGGGTCAGTGACTTAATCTAGCATGCAAGCTTAAGCCGTTAGGTGTAGGCGTAGCGAAAGCGAGTCTGAATAGGGCGACAGAGTATGTTGGATTAGACCCGAACCCCGGCGATCTAGGCATGGCCAGGTTGAAGGTGCGGTAACACGCACTGGAGGACCGAACCGTTGAATGTTGAAAAATTCTCGGATGAGCTGTGTTTAGGGGTGAAAGGCCAATCAAGCCGGGAAATAGCTGGTTCTCCGCGAAATCTATTGAGGTAGAGCGTCGGATGTATCCCGATGGGGGTAGAGCACTGGATGGGCTAGGGCTGCGCGAGCGGTACCAAACCTAACCAAACTCCGAATACCATCGAGTGTTGTCCGGCAGACAGACGGCGGGTGCTAAGGTCCGTCGTCAAAAGGGAAACAGCCCTAACCTACAGCTAAGGTCCCCAAGTCATATCTAAGTGGGAAAGCATGTGGGAATCCCAAAACAACCAGGAGGTTGGCTTAGAAGCAGCCATCCTTTAAAGAAAGCGTAACAGCTCACTGGTCTAAATAAGGGTTCCTGCGGCGAAGATGTAACGGGGCTAAAGATATGCACCGAAGCTTAGGGTTCAGAATTTATTCTGAGCGGTAGCGGAGCGTTCCGTAAGCGAGTGAAGCCGAAGGGTAACCGACGGTGGACGTATCGGAAGTGCGAATGCTGACATGAGTAGCGACAAAGAGGGTGAGATGCCCTCTCGCCGAAAGACCAAGGGTTCCTGCGCAACGCTAATCGGCGCAGGGTTAGCCGGCCCCTAAGACGAGCCCGAAGGGGGTAGTCGATGGGAACCACGTAAATATTCGTGGGCCTGGAGATGTGTGACGGATCGTGGACGTTGTTCGTTCTTATTGGATTGAACGGGCAGCCAAGCGGTTCCAGGAAATAGCCTCTCCGTATAGACCGTACCCGAAACCGACACAGGTGGTCAGGTAGAGTATACCAAGGCGCTTGAGAGAAGTATCCTGAAGGAACTCGGCAAATTGCCTCCGTACCTTCGGAAGAAGGAGGCCCCATATCGACGCAAGTCTTTGTGGGGGGCACAGGCCAGGGGGTAGCGACTGTTTAGCAAAAACACAGCACTCTGCTAAGTCGGCTTCAAGACGACGTATAGGGTGTGACGCCTGCCCGGTGCTCGAAGGTTAAGAGGAGGAGTGCAAGCTCCGAATTGAAGCCCGAGTAAACGGCGGCCGTAACTATAACGGTCCTAAGGTAGCGAAATTCCTTGTCGGGTAAGTTCCGACCTGCACGAATGGCGTAACGACTTCCCCACTGTCTCCAGGATATGCTCAGCGAAATTGAATTCTCCGTGAAGATGCGGAGTACCCGCGGTTAGACGGAAAGACCCCGTGCACCTTTACTGCAGCTTCAGAGTGGCATTAGGAAAGAGTTGTGTAGCATAGGTGGGAGGCTTTGAAGCGACGGCGCCAGCTGTCGTGGAGCCATAGGTGAAATACCACCCTGCTGTTTTCTGATGTCTAACCAGCTACCGTTATCCGGTAGTGGGACCCTCTGTGGCGGGTAGTTTGACTGGGGCGGTCGCCTCCTAAAGAGTAACGGAGGCGCGCGATGGTAGGCTCAGGACGGTTGGAAACCGTCTGCAAGAGTGCAATGGCATAAGCCTGCCTGACTGCGAGACTGACGAGTCGAGCAGAGACGAAAGTCGGTCATAGTGATCCGGTGGTCCCTCGTGGAAGGGCCATCGCTCAACGGATAAAAGGTACGCCGGGGATAACAGGCTGATGATTCCCAAGAGCTCATATCGACGGAATCGTTTGGCACCTCGATGTCGGCTCATCACATCCTGGGGCTGGAGCAGGTCCCAAGGGTTTGGCTGTTCGCCAATTAAAGTGGTACGTGAGCTGGGTTCAGAACGTCGCGAGACAGTTTGGTCCCTATCTGCCGTGGGCGTCGATTGTTGAAAGGAGTTGCCCCTAGTACGAGAGGACCGGGGTGAACGTACCTCTGGTGTACCTGTCATCCTGCCAAGGGTGCCGCAGGGTAGCTATGTACGGACGGGATAACCGCTGAAAGCATCTAAGCGGGAAGCCTCCCTTAAGATAAGCAATCTTCGAACCGTCGTAGACCACGACGTTGATAGGCCGGGTGTGGAAGCGCAGTAATGTGTGTAGCTAACCGGTCCTAATAGTTCTTTTCGCGCTTGTAGGATCCATACCATCAACGACAGCCCTGCGCTGTCCGCGAGGTGGAGGAAACTCTGGCCGGATAAGCCCAGAAAGCTCAACAGCATCGATTTAAACCCGTCCGCCTGCTTTATTGCTTGGTGGCTATAGCGTCCGTGACCCACCCGATCCCATCTCGAACTCGGCCGTGAAACCGGACAGCGCCGATGGTACTAGTGCTCAAGCACTGGAAGAGTAGGTCGTCGCCAGGCATTACAGCAGGCGGGCAGGTATAAACCCATTCACAATTTCGAAAGCCGCTGCCGGTGCAAACCGCGCGGCGGCTTTTTCGTCTCTGGGCCCTGCTCGGGGCGGAGGCACGGTGCCGCGGGGTGGAGCAGTCCGGTAGCTCGTCAGGCTCATAACCTGAAGGTCGTTGGTTCAAATCCAACCCCCGCAACCACCGTCCCATTGAGAACCGAAGAGAGATTTCGCCCGCTGCTTTCAGCGGGCTTTTTGTCGTGGTTCGGGGGAAAGGCGTGGGAGGCCCGCGCCGGCCAATCCGAAGTAATCGTAAGCCGCCAAACCGGTTATGAATGCAAGGCTCTCTTCGGATCGTTTCGTCGATCGGCAACACATGCACAAGTCGGCGAGGCCGCAGGCATCTTGGGCTGGTCAACCGTCAGCATAAAAATGCCGATTGTGCGACCAACCATGAAGTCCAATCAAATCTGTGCGCGAATGGTGCCGACAAAATCGAGAATTCTGCGGACCAATCGCGCACTCTAGCAACTCTCCAGCATGGACCGAGCAGCCACCTGTCGTTGGTGGAAACAGGTTCCCGGAGGGGGCCGGCGCGCCCTGACATTTTGCGCGCAGGCCGTAAGCAGACCCACCAGCCTCGTTTGCCCACTCCTCACAATTTTCAGGGCGTAGATTTGCAAGGCTCGCCGTTCCGGTTCATCTCGAGTGCGCGTGTATTCTCGCGCACAGTTTGCACGAACGCTCCCGTCCGACCTGCCGTGAGTCCGCCCTGCTGTCCTCTCCGCTACGTCATTCCGCGCGGCCCGACACCAGCGCGACGAAGTGGTGGAGGCGTTCTTCTATCTCCACGTACGGGCGCTCCTAGCAGCGAGGGAGACCGTGATGCTCATCGGTGCGTGGGCTTCCTCGGTGCGAGCCAATCGTTCCTCATAGCCGCTTGCTCGCTTACGGTGCTGGCTGCGCAGATCCGGGCGCCATGCTCACATCGATGTCGGTTCGACCGTGGCCGCCGCATCGGCGCTGGCGGCGGCAGAATGCAGGGCTATGAACGCATTTGCCAGATCGGCCCGATTGTCGAGCAGGGACTGACGGCTGGCGATAAGCTGTCGCTGCGCGTCAAGCACATCGAACAGCGACGCCAGCCCCTCTCTGTAGAGCGCGTTCGACTGGCCTAATGCCGTCTCACTCTGTTCGATCGCTTCGGCGAGCGCGTCGGCACGCTGGCGATAGGCTGCAATCGCGACCAGTGCGTTCTCAGCCTCACCCAGCGCCAGAAGAAACGCTTGCCGATAATCTGCGAGGCTTGCGTCAAGCTCGGCGCGCGCAGCCTCGATCTCCGCGCGGCGCCGCCCGCCATCGAATAGCGGCAGGTCAAGCGCGGCGCCGAGCGTGGCGATAAAACTCGAGAATAGTCCGTCGAGCGAACCGTCACCGATCAGGATCGAACCGGGCACCACCAGCGAGGGACGCAGATCGGCCTCTTCGACACCTACCTGCGCAGCGGCGGCGGCCAGTCGCGCCTCGGCGGCGAGCACATCGCCGCGGCGGCGCAGCAGGTTCGCGGGACCGCCGATCGGCGGTCCTCGGCCGTAATCGGGGATTGCGCTGTCCCCGACCGCCGGTGCCGGAATCTCGAGCGTGCCGGGCGCTTCGCCAAGCAGCACGGCGAGCGTGTATTTCGCCTCGGCACGGGCGACTTCGATCAACCCGAGTCGCGCTTGCGTCTGCGCGAGGTCGGCGGCTGCGCGGCGCACATCGAGATTTGCCGAAAGCCCGGCTTCGAAGCGCAACGTGACGATCCGCAGCGTCTGGCGCTGAAGCTCGGTCGACTCCTCCAGCAAGGCAAGCTGGGCGCCAGTCCGGCGGTATTCGACATATTGCGCTGCGATCGCCGCCGCGACCAGTCGGCGCTGGTCCGACCTCAGGTAATCCGCTTCGGCATAGCGTGCGGTGGCAAGCCTGATTTCCGCCCCCAGCCTACCGGACAGGTCCGGATTGAAACTGCCGAACAGGCCGCCCCCCACCGTCGCGCGCGCACCGCCGTCGTCGGCTTCCACGCCCAGTTCCGCCGCGCCATCGATTGTCGGCAGGCGGTCGGCCCGCTCGGCACGCAGCAACGCTTCAGCAGCACGCAAGCGGTCGCTGGAAGCGGCAATATCCAGATTGGCGGCGAGGCCGCGTGCGATCAGCTCATCGAGTACCGGGTCGGAAAACGCCCGCCACCAGACTTCGTCGAGTCCCGCCGCCGGCAAGTCTGCAGAATAATCGACCGGTACGGCGATCGCGGCATCGGGCATCTCGATCGCCTTGCCCGCGCAACCCGCAAGCAAGAGGCCGCATGCCGAAAGGGCGATCCTCCCGATCATCATGCCGGCGCCATCGTCATGTCTTCGTCGACATCATCGATTTCCTCGCGGAGCTTTGCCAGGTCGACGCTGCGCGGCTGCCCGAAGCGCGCGATTGCCAGATAGATTACCGGGGTCAGAAACAGCGTGAAGAAGCCGGCAATGCCGAGCCCGCCGAAAATGACCCAACCGATGGACTGGCGCGCCTCGGCCCCGGCACCCGATGCAAGGATCAGGGGGACCGCGCCGATGACAGTCGAGATCAGCGTCATGCCGATCGGACGCAGCCGGATCGCCGCAGCTTCCTCTGCAGCTTCGCGTACCGTGCGCCCCTGATGCCGGAGCTGGTCGGCGAATTCGACGATCAGGATGCCATTCTTGGCCATCAATCCGATCAGCATGACGAGGCCGATCTGCGAATAGATGTTGAGCGAGACTCCCGAGAGGAACAGCGCGAGGATTGCGGCGGCCAGCGCAAAGGGCACGGTGAACAACACGACCAGTGCGCTGGTGAGGCTTTCGAACTGCGCGACCAATACAAGGAAGATGATCACGAGCGCGAAGAGATAGGTCATCAGCACATCGTTCGATGTTTCCTCGAGGCTTTCCGCCTCGCCCTGGAGCAGCATGTCGATGTCGTCCGCCACGGTTTCGGCGGCGAGCCGTTCGATCTCGTCGATCGCGTCCTGCAGCGGCACGCCTTCGGTAATATTTGCTTCGACTTCGATCGCGCGGCGCTGCTCGGTGCGGTCGAGCTCCGCCGCGACGCCCTCTTCGACGATGCGGGTGATGCTCGACATCGGCACCAAGCCCCCATTCCGGGTCCGCACATAGAGATTGCGAAGATCCGAAGGGTTGGTCACCGCGACCGTTTCCGACGTCAGGAAAATCGGTACCGCCTGGTCGCCCACATTGAGATCGACGATGTCGTCCCCGCCGATCATCGCACGCAGTGTCTGCGCCAGGTCGTCCAGATCGACCCCGAGGTCAGCTGCGCGCTGGCGATCGATCTGTACCGAAAGCTGCGGCTGCGTTGGCTGGTACGAGATATCGGGGTTCGAAAGGATGTCCGAACCGGTATCGATCGCTTCGCTGAGCGCCAGTGCCGAACGGAAGATGTTGTCATATTCCCCGCCGGTCAGCGCGATTTCGATCGTGCCGCCGCCCCCGCCGCCGAAGCTCAGCGTGCCGCGACCGCGCGCATTGGTTCGCGATCCGGGAATCTCGCGCAGGGGCTCGTTCAATTCCTCCACGATCTCCGTCTGGCTGCGATCGCGCTCGCTCCAGTCTGCAAGTTGCGCCGTCACACGGACACGATTGGGATCATACCGCCCGACAATCGAGAAGGTGCTCTGGATTTCGCCACTGTCGAGGTAGGGCTGGAGCACGACCTCGATCTCGTCCATCTCGCGGTCCATGAAGTCGAGGCCCACGCCGTCAGGACCGGTGGCATCGATCTCGACCACGCCGCGGTCCTCGTCCGGCACCAGTTCGGAATCGAGCTGAAGATAGAGCAGGCCGGTAACCGCCGCGATGGCCACCGCTCCGCCGATGACAATTTGGCCATGGTCGAGGCAGCGGCGCAGCAGGCTCGTGTAACGCTCGCGCAACCTGGCTCCGAAGCGCGTCAAGCGGCCGGACGCGTCCTCGGCGCTCGTGAGGTCGAACTTGGCCGCGAGAGCCGGGACGAGCGACAGCGCGACGAAGGAAGAGATAATCACTGCGACCGAGAGCACGAAGCCGAATTCGCGGAACAGCCGACCGGCTTGCGAGGGGAGGAAGCTGATCGGCAGGAACACCGAGACCAGCACCGCCGTCGTCGCAATCACGGCAAAGAACACCTGCCGCGTGCCGACTACCGCCGCGGCGCGTCGCCCAAGCCCTTTGTTCTGAAGCCGCTGCGTGTTTTCCAGCACCACGATCGCGTCGTCGACGATCAGCCCGGTCGCGAGTACCAGGGCTAGCAGGGTAAGCAGATTGATGGAAAAACCCATGACCCAAATGCCGGCGAGCACGCCGATCAGTGCAACCGGGATCGTGGTGCTGGGGATCAGCGTCGGCCGCCAGGCGCGGAAGAACAGCAGCATCGTCCCGATCACCACCAGAATGGTAAAGGCAAGAGTGATCAGCACTTCGCGGACCGAGATTTCGATGAAGTCGGCATCGTCGGAGACCACGCTTATTTCGAGACCCTGATACCGCGCTGCAATCCGATCGACCGAGGCGCGGATCGCTTCGGAAATCTCGATCGTATTGGAACTCGCCTGCCGAACCACGCCCAGGCCTACAATCGGGCGGCCGTCGAGCCTGACAAAGTTGGTCGCATCCGCTGGTGCCAGTGTCACTTCCGCGACGTCGCCAACCCGGGTCGTCCCGTCAATAATGACTTCGCGGACGAGGTCGGGGTTGGTCGCGCTGGCATCGGCGCGTACGACCAGTTCCTGCGCATCCGAACGAAAGGATCCCACGGGCACGTCGTATGGTGCGCGCTCGAGCGCGCTAGCGACATCGCTCATGGTCAGACCGAACCGGTTTAGGCGGGCCGGATCGACCGAAACCCGCATCTGCAGGGCACGGGTGCCGAACTGATCGATGCTGGCCACCCCTTCGGCGGTCAGGAGTTCGGGTATCACGTCGTTTTCGACCACACGCGTCAGTTCGGCCTCGCCGTAACGGGCGCTCGACACAGCCAGGATCATGATCGGCTGGGCGTCGGCATCGGCCTTGACGATATTGACCTGCTCGACGCGGTCGGGGAGATCGCGGGTCACCCGGCTGACGGCTTCGCGCACGTCCGAGGCCGCAGTGTCCAGATCCACCCCGGGATTGAATTCGGCACGTATGCGGGTGTTGTTCTCCTCGCTCGACGAATTGATCTGGCGGACGCCGGTGACACGCGCGACGGCATCCTCGAGGACGCTCGTGACTTCGCTGTCCATCGTTTCGGGCGCCGCGCCCGGAAGCGAAGCGGTGATCGACACGATCGGGCGGTCGACATTGGGCAGTTCGCGCACTTCGATTCCGGCAAATGCCGCCAGACCGGCGATCACGATCAGCAGGTTGAGCACGCCCACCAGCAGCGGTCGCTTGACCGCGAGCATCGGTAGGTCGGACTTATCCGCCATCTTGGCCGTCATTGGCTTCGGACGCCTGCCGCAATTCGACGTCGGCCTCGGGGGCAGTGACCGGGCGCACCAGCCGGATCGCCTGGCCGTCGCGGATTTTCTGTACGCCCTCGACGATGACCCGGTCACTATCCTGGAGCGCGCCGTCGACCAGAGCCAGACCGTCACGGCGCGAGGTAATGGTCACCGGCACTCTGGCAGCCTCGCCGTCGCGCACCACGAAGAGGTGCGAGCCTTCGCCGCCCCATACGATCGCCTCTTCCGCGACTGCGGCGCGGGTGACGTCGTTGCGGGTGAATCTCACGCGGAAGCTCATGCCGGGGCGGAAACGGTCGCCCGTGTTGGCGATTGCTGCGCGCACGACGAAATTGCGGCTGTCGCTGGCGATACGAGAATCGGTCGACACGATGCGGGCATCGATCGGGTTGTCCGGATCGGAGAACGCCGCAACTTGCACCACCTGCCCTTCGCGCAGCGTCGCGAACACTTCCTCTGGCGCGGGAAAGTCGATGTAGAGCCGGCTGCGCTGGTCGATCTGCGCAATTGGCGTGGCATCGCTCACCCGGTCGCCCGGATCGATCTCGGTAAGACCGATGTGCCCGGAAAACGGCGCGCGGATCACCCGATCCGCCAACTCGGCTTGCGCCTGGCGCAATGCCACCTGCGCGGAAGACAGTGCGGTTTCGCCCGCTTCGATCTGGCTTTCGGAAATTGCGCCGGTATCCTCGATCCGGCGATAGCGACCCAGCAGTTGCTCGGCTTCGAGCACCTGTACGCGCGCTGCATCGACCGCTAGCCGCTCCTGCCGCGCATCGAGCTGGAGCAGCGGCTGGCCCGCGCGGACAAAGTCGCCGGCCGAGAACATCACACGGACCACACGGCCCGCGCTTTCGGGATAAATCTCGGCGGACGTTACGGCCCGGGCTGTTCCGATCGCTTCGACTTCTACCTGCTCGGGAAGGAAACGGACATCTTCGGCAACCACCGGGACGGCTTCCTCGTCGCGCTCGCCACTTTCGGATGAACAGGCGGCAAGAAGAACCGCGCCCAACATGCCGAGCGATCGATTGAGGAAAGTCATCGGCCTTGCCGTAAAGAAGTGTGGTGATTAGCAAAAGCTAAAAGCTGCAGGAATTTGCGCTTACTCTGATCGTAGCGGGACAGCGACCTTGCGGATTTGGGTGGCGGCGTGCCTCGCCTCTCTCGATGCAAACCGTTTGCGACGGGGGCATTGCTTTTCTGCGCGGCGCATTCGGCCGGATGCGGGAAAAGCTTGGCGAAAGCGGTCACGGCGGGCAGGGTGGGGCACATGACGGGTCTGACCCATATCGATGATGATGGCCGGGCGCGCATGGTGGATATTTCCGGCAAGCCTGCGAGCCATCGTACCGCTGTCGCACGCGGTCTCCTGCGCTGTGCCGTGTCGACGCTCGAGGCGGTCGAGCGCGGGGAAACGCCCAAGGGTGCGGTCATCTCCACGGCTGAACTCGCCGGCATCATGGCGGCCAAGCGCACCGCCGACCTTATCCCGATGTGCCATCCCCTGCCGCTCGCCAAGGTGGGCGTCAGGATTGCCATCGATCGCGCATGCCCCGGTTTCCGGATAGAGGCCGAGGTAAAAACCACGGGGCAGACCGGTGTCGAGATGGAGGCCCTTACCGCTGTTACCGTTGCAGGGCTCACTCTGTACGACATGCTTAAGGCGATCGACCGGACCATGACGCTCGATACAGTGCAGGTCGTGCGCAAGACTGGTGGAACAGGGGGAGACTGGACGTCCGATGGGGGACCGCGGGATGCACGCTGAACGGAACCTTCTCATGCAGGCAGAAGGGGCTTGCGAGGCGGTACGGGCCTATCTCGATGACGTGCGCGACAAGGTCGCAGCGGCAGTGACGCAGGAGGGTCGTATCGACCCTGCGGCGCTGGAGCGCGAACAGCGCATGGTGCATGGGTTCGCATGGGCGCAGACCTTGCTCGCCGGACTGGAGGCCGGGCTCGATTGGGCGCGGCGCGGGCAGGCGTGCGGTCGGTTCGGCGAGATGGAAGATCTGGTGCTGCACATCGCGTTCGGCGAATATTGCGGGCAGCTGCTCGGGGGGCTCCCCATGAGCCAGTCCGAAATCGTCCGCCCGGCAGACTTCGACGCCGTCGACGCGGCCGAACATCTGCGTGGCGATCACAACGTCGTCCGCTTTCTGGAAACCGGCAACACCGCGGCAAATCGATGGCGCCTTGCGGAATTGGTGGCCGAGGGCGCGCGGCCCGATGAAAGTCTCGACGACGAGACGCTCGACCTCATCCGCGATCAGTTTCGCGCTTTCACGGCGGAAGCCATCGCGCCCCACGCCCATGCATGGCACCTTGCCGACGCGCTGATCCCCGCAGAGGTCGTCGAGCGCATGGCCGATCTCGGCGTCTTCGCGATCTGTATCGATGAGCAATATGGCGGGCTCGGACTGGGCAAGCTCGCGATGTCGGTCGTCTCTGAGGAATTGTCGCGCGGGTGGATTTGCGCGGGCTCGCTTGGCACGCGCTCGGAGATCGCCGGAGAGCTGATCGGCAAGAACGGCACCGAGGACCAGAAGGCACGCTGGCTGCCCGGACTGGCCGATGGCTCGATCCTGCCGACGGCGGTGTTTACCGAGCCGGACACTGGATCGGATTTGGCCGCGGTGCGCACCAGAGCCGTGCGACAGAGCGACGGCAGCTGGGAAATCCACGGCGCGAAGACGTGGATCACGCATGCCGCGCGGGCCGACCTGATGACGGTCATGGCGCGCACCGACCCCGCAGATGCCGGCTATGGCGGCCTCTCCATGCTGATTGCCGAAAAGGCTCGCGGGGATGATGTGGTGCGCTTCCCCGATCATGGGCTTTCCGGTGAAGAGATCGAGGTGCTTGGCTATCGCGGGATGAAGGAATACTCGCTCGGCTTCGATGGGTTCAAGGTGGCAGAGCATGGCCTGCTTGGCGGAGCCGAGGGCCAGGGTTTCAAACAGCTCATGCAGACCTTCGAGGGCGCTCGCATCCAAACGGCCGCCCGTGCTGTCGGGGTTGCCTGGAATGCGTTCGACCTCGCACTGCAATATGCGCTCGATCGCAAGCAGTTCGGCAAGCCGATAGCATCGTTCCCGCGCGTGTCCGACAAACTGGCGCTGATGCTGGCCGAGATCGTGATTGCGCGCGAGCTCACCTATTCTGCGGCGCGGCACAAGGACAGGGGGGAGCGCTGCGATATCGAGGCGGGCATGGCCAAGCTGCTCGCCGCTCGCGTAGCCTGGAGCGTGGCTGACAATGCCGTCCAGATTCACGGCGGCAATGGCTATGCCATGGAATACGAGATCAGCCGCGTCCTGTGCGATGCGCGCATCCTCAACATTTTCGAGGGCGCGGCGGAAATCCAGGCGCAGGTAATCGGGCGCGGGTTGTTGCGGTCGCAGGTCGGTTAGCAGTCGCCGCTGGTCGCATAGGCCCGGCAGAAAACTTCGACGGCCCCCTCGATCCGTTCGCGATTGCGTCTGGCGTCGATCGGTTGACCGAAGCGCCGGTCGAGATCGCCCATGCCCTTGCACATGCTGGCAAATTGCTCGGCGGCAAGTTCGGGATCGTCGACCTTCAGTTCGCCTGCTTCGTTGAGCGCTGCAATAAGCGCGCTGAACGCCTTCTTCATGCGATGTGGGCCTGCAGTCAGAAACGCTTTTCCTATCTCTGGCTCATGTTCGGTTTCGGCCGCGATGCGCCGTTCGAACTGGACCATTTCATCGCGCGACAGGAACGCTACCATCGCCTCGCCGATGGCCAGCAGGCGCTCTCGCAAGGTCCCGCGCGGCATCTCCCCGATCGAGAAATGGCCGCGCATCATCTCGCACTGAGTCTCGACCGAGGCGACGAACAAGCCGCGCTTGTCCCCGAAATGATTGTAAACAGTGACCTTGGAAACGCCGGCATCGGCGGCCACCTGCTCGATCGAGGTCCCTGCAAAACCCAGATCGAAGAAAGCGCGCGTCGCGGCAGCGACAATCGCGTCACGCTTGGCCGTATCGACCGGCCTGCCTCCTCTCCTGTGTGGAACGCTTGACAAAGTGAACGGCCCCGTTCAGTTGAACGCCTGCGTTCAGTAATGGACGAGTCGCAATCGGAAGGCAAGCAGCCGCATGATCTGGATCGCAATCCGCATGCTCACCGGGGATGCCCAGAAGTTCTACGGGCTGGTCTTCGGCATCGCCTTTTCCACTCTGCTCATCACCCAGCAGCTGACCATCTTCGTCAATCTGATCGAGCGTGGGGCGAGCGGTACGTACAATGTGTCGAGCGCGGATGTCTGGGTGATGGACCCGGTCAGCCGGACGACCGACGTCAATTTTCCGATGCCTTCGACCGCACTGGACAAGGTCCGCAGTGTCGAGGGTGTCGAATGGGCCGTGCCGCATTTGCGTGCGGGGGCGAGCGTGAGGACCGGCGAAGGCGACCTGGAAGGGGTCTCCGTCATCGGTGTCGACGATGCGACGCTGATCGGTTTGCCAAAGCGCATGGTCGAGGGCAGCGCGGATGTCCTGTCACAGCCTGACAGCGTCATCATCGACGACGTCGGCGTGACCCGCATGTTCGAGGATGGCACGTCGCCAATCGGCGAACGACTCGAGCTCAATGACCAACGCGCCATCATCCGTGGCATCGCCGATGCGATCCCCAGCTTCACCAGCCAGGTGACGCTCTATACGAAATACAGCCAGGCACTGCGTTACGTGCCGGGCACGCGTAACCGCCTGTCGTTTGTTCTCGTCGGGGCGGAGCATGGTATCTCGCCCCAGGACCTCACGCGTCGGATCGAGCAGCAGACCGGCTTGCGCGCCCGCACTCGCGACGAATTCGCGCAGGACGGGGTCGACTTCATCATCCAGAACACCGGCATTCCGCTCAATTTCGGGATCACGGTGATGCTTGGCTTCATCGTCGGCGTTGCCATCGTAGGGCTGACCTTCAGCCTGTTCATCCGCGACAACATCAAACAGTTCGGCGCGCTGAAGGCGATCGGCGTTACCAACGGCAAGATCCGCCGCATGGTCGCGGCGCAGGCAGGGCTGGTGGGCCTGATCGGGTACGGGCTGGGCGTGCTTGGCACAGTACTGTTCATCTGGGGCTTCTCTGGCAACCCGACATTCAAGGGCTTTTACATTCCCTGGCAGATCCCGCTGATCAGCATGGCGGCAGTGTTCGTCATCCTGGCGTTGACCGGCTGGCTGGCGTTGCGCAACGTGCTCAAGACAGAGCCGGCATCGGTGTTCCGCTGATGGCCGAAACGATGGATCAGCACAAACGCACCGAGGCAACGCAGGCCGCGATCTGTTCGCGCGGGGTCACGCGCGACTTCAAGGCGGGCCAGCAGACGATCACCGTCCTGCACGGCATCGACGTCGATATCCGCGCCGGCGAACTGACTTACGTTGTCGGGGAAAGCGGGTCGGGCAAGACAACCCTGATCTCGATCATGTGCGGCATTCTCTGGCCGACCGAAGGCGAAGTGAAGGTCTTCGGCACCGACATTTACGACCTGAGCGACACCGAACTGGTCGAATTCCGCCTCAACAACATCGGTTTCATCTTCCAGCAGTACAATCTGATCCCCTCGATCGATGCCGCCAACAATGCCGCCGTTCCCCTGATTGCGCAGGGCATGGACCGGCTGGAGGCTCGCGAGAAGGCGGTCGCGATGCTGGAGAAACTCAATATCGGCGACCAGGCCGACAAGTTGCCGAGTCAGCTTTCGGGCGGGCAGCAGCAACGCGTCGCCATCGCCCGCGCACTCGTGCACGAACCGCGCCTTGTGGTCTGCGACGAGCCGACCGCCGCACTCGATGCAGCCTCCGGGCGCAAGGTCATGGACCTCTTGCGCGAAGTGGCGGTCGCCGAAGATCGCGCCTGCATCATCGTGACCCACGACAACCGTGTTTTCGACCTCGCCGACCGTATCCTCGTGCTCGAGGACGGTCGCATCACTCACGACGGCGCCGAAATGCCGGAAGGACACTGACATGAAATTCGACCTTCGGAACGCGAGTTTCTCCCGCCGGATCCTGCCATTGCTGGCCGTTGTCGGATTGGTGATCGCGGCCTTCTTTATCTTTTCGGGCTTGCCCGATCGCGAGCTGACCGAGCCCGAACGCGAGCCGCCGCGCGCGCCAGATGCCATGGCGGAGGAAGCGCGCGTCGCGGGGGCGGGCATCGTCGAACCGTCCAGCGAACTGGTGCAGATCGGCTCTGCCCTGTCGGGCCTGGTCACCGGACTGTTCGTGGAGCCGGGCGATCGCGTCGGGGAGGGGCAGCCGCTGTTCACCGTCGACGATCGCGCCACCCGCGCCGCCCTACGCGAGGCGCAGGCCGCGATCGCAGAGGCCCGCGCCTCCATCGCCGAGGCACAGAGCGCTCGCGCGACGGCTTCGCGCCAGCTTTCGCTCTACCGCAATGTCGACGATCCGGCAGCCGTCAGCCGCGCCGAGGTCATCCGGGCCGAAGGGGAAGCCGCCGCGGCGAATGAACGCCTGCAACTGGCGCGCGCGCGGCTGGAGGCGGCCGAAGCGCGCGCGAATACCGCACGCACGGAGCTTGGCCGTCTGACCGTCCGCGCTCCGATCGCCGGGGAAATCCTCGCGGTGAATATCCGCAAGGGCGAGTATGTCTCGACCATGGGGGGCGGCAATGCTCAGCCGTTCATCGAGATGGGGCAGACCCAGCCGCTCTATGTTCGCATCGACATCGATGAGGAACAGGCCGCACGCGTCGCAATGGGGGCCAACGCCATCGTCAGCCCGCGTGGCGCAGCCGAACGGCGCGTCACCGCCAGTTTCGTGCGCGCCGAACCGCTGGTCGTGCCCAAGCGGTCGCTCACCAATTCCGCACAGGAACGGGTCGACGTGCGCGTGCTCCAGATACTCTACGAGCTTCCGGAAGCCGACGGCCTGTTCAGGGTCGGACAGCAGGTGGACGCCTATATTCCCGCACGCACTTCGGCGGCAGAGCGAGACCAGTGATGCTTCGCAGCCTCCTCGCTGCGGCAAGCGCCCTTACACTGGCCGCCTGCGTTGCCGGGCCTCCGCCCGAAATCGCGACGCCGGTCCCGGTGCTGCCCGCCGAATTCCTTTACGAGCCCGATACCGCGACAGCGGCGGACCTTGCCGATCTCCTGCCGCTACGGGACCCTGCCTTCGATACGCTCGCGGCGCAGGGCCTGGCGGGATCGCCAACGCTGGCCGAAGCGGCGGCTCGGATAGAGCAGGCAAGGGCCGGGGCCGACCGCGCGGGAGCAGAGCGATTGCCACGGATCGGGGCCAATGCATCGGTCACCGGACAGCGCATCAATCCTGCCCAGTTCGGCGGCGCGCTGCCCCCCGGCATCTCGATCGACACCGAGCAGGTCACCTACGCCGCGAATCTTACCGCAGGTTGGGACCCCGATATCTTCGGGCGCTTGCGGGCGCAGCAACGCGCGGCCCTTGCCAGGGTCGATGCTGCCAGCGCCACCGCGCGCGGCGTCCGCATTGCGCTGATCGCCGAGATCGCCGCCACCGTCATCGACTGGCGCACGCTGTCCGCCCGCGAGGCCGAATTGCAGGATGATCTCGCCTCTGCCGAGGAACTCGCGCGGCTGGCCGGCGTGCGGGAACGCGCCGGGATCGCGCCGGGCTTCGACCGCGTGCGTGCCGAAAGCGCGGCCAGCTCCTCGCGCAGCCGCCTTGCGGCTCTCGAAAGCGAGCGGGTAAGGCTCGTCGGGCGGCTGGTGACCCTGACCGCACAGCCGGCCTCGCAGGTTCGCGCCGCCCTGTTGCAGGGGCCTGCGCCCAGCGAAGCGAGCCCCGTCCCCGCGGCATTGCCATCAAGCCTGCTCGTCAATCGCCCGGATATCCTTGTCGCCGCCGCAAATCTGGCCGCCGAGGATGCCGAGCTTGCGGCAACGGCCAGGCGACGCTTTCCGGTCTTCGACCTGTCCGCCGCGCTCGGTCTGCTTGCCTTCAGTCCCGGCGATCTCTTCGACAGCGATTCCATCGTCGGCTCTCTGGTGGCCGCAGTTGCGGCGCCGCTTGTCGATTTCGGGCGGATAGAGGCCGAAATCGCCGGGGCAGCAGCCGCAAAGAGGGCCGCATACGAGGCTTATCGCAATGCCGTTTTCACGGGACTTGGCGATGCGGAGGCGGGCTACGGCCTGGTTGCGAGCGCCGATGCCGAAGCCGTCGCAGCGGCGCGAGAGGCCAATCAGCTGCAGCGCGCCGCGCGGCTGGCCAACACTCGCTATGAAGCCGGTTTGAGCGATTTCCTGACGGTGCTCGAGGCGCGCAGGGCCGCCGATGCGAGTGGCGAGCGGGCCGCGGCTGCGGCTGGGCGAGCCGATCGTGCGCGCGTGATCCTGTGGCAGGCCCTGGGTGGCGGCGACCTTCCCTGACCCGCTCGTTTGTCGGGCAGCTTGCTAACGAAAAAGGCCCGGAGCGCGATGCTCCGGGCCTTTTCTTTCGGTTGCTCGGTTCGCGCGTCTAGAAGCGGGCGCGAATGCCGAAGCGATAGTTGCGACCGATCGCATTACCGATGAACGGGTTGAAGCTCAGCGGCAGCTGCGCCTCTGCCGGTTCGGCATCGGTGAAGTTTTCGATCGCCGCCTGCAGCTGGAGATCGGCACCCGCAATCGCAAGATCATAGGTCAGAGCGATGTCGTGCTGGGTATAGGAACCGCTCTCCACACCGAAGTCCGTCCCCACACCGTCCGCCGTGCTGAAGCATGGGCTGCGCAGCGAACCGTCGGGATTGACGCAGCGGTCGTCGGTCACGCCATCGATATGCACCAGCGAGTAACGCGCATTGAAATCGCCGAAACGCAGGTTGGCGAAGGCATTGGCGCGCCATTCGGGCACCGTATTGGGATCGCGGAAGTAGTTGCCGAGGCCGACCGCATCGTAGGCTTCCAGCACGACCACGTCCTGCACGACGAAATCATCGAACTTGTATTCGAGATTGTACACCGCGTTGCCGCCGAAGGAGAACCGGGCGGTATCCCCGATCGGAATGCCGACATTCAGCGCGAAGTCGAGGCCAGATACCTTCACGTCGGGGCCGTTCACGAAGTCGGTCCGAACGCGGCTGATGTCGAGGCCGGTGGTCGTTCCCTGGATACACTGATTGCCGGAGAAGGTGATCAGATTGACCAAAGGGCTCGAACAGTCGACCGGCAGGGTTCCGGTGGTCTGGTTGTTGCCGACGAGGCTGGCGATCGCATTGCCCGGTGTGGTCGTGATGCGATCCTCCAGATCGATCGACCAATAGTCGACCGAGAAGGTCAGATCGGCCCCGCCAAGGGGGGCATCGAAGATCGCACCCACGTTCCAGGTGAAGGCGGTTTCCGGTTCGAGGTTGGTCGGGTTGCCGAAGATATCCTTCGACTTGTAGTTGCCGCCCGCCGCGGTGAAGCCTTCCAGCGCCGTCACGAAGTTCGGCGAGACGTTGGACGCCAGCGGACCGCGGAAGGTGGTGCCGACCGAACCGCGCAGCGTCAGCCAGTCGGTCGCCTCGAACCGCAGCGAACCCTTCGGATTGATGGTCGAACCGATCGGATCGCCGTAATCCTCGAAACGGATGGCAGCGGCCAGCTCGATACGGTCGGTGATCGGCGCGTTCAGCTCGCCGAAGAAAGCGTAGACGCTTTGCGAAAGTCGCGCGGGACGCGAACCGCCGAGGAAGATGAACGGTCCGACGCCTTCGGTGCTGGTGCCGACGCAGCTCGTATCGCCCTCGATGAAGCAGGGGTTGATGTCGACGTTGGACTCGTCGTTCAGCGGGCGGGAGCTGAATTCATTGTCGCGCACCTGTGCGCCGACCGCGAATGCCAGTGGACCGCCGCTGAACTCGATGCCGGTCTCACCCGACAGGACGAGGTCGAGGACGACCTGCTGTTCGTATTCGCGCGTGCCGTTCGGCACCTGCAGCCAGGCGACCAGTTCTGCGCTGTTCTCCGCGCCCGGCACGTAAAAGGGATTGGCGATGTTATAGGTGCCATTACCCGGTCCGGCGTTGACGAAGGGATTGAAATACTGGCAGCCGTTGGCACCCGGCGTCGTACCGGTACAGTCCGGGCCGCCGAAACCGTTAAGCGCGGCCTGCAGGCGCGAACCGATGATGCCTGGCGCGAAGAAAGTCCGGCGCGATTCCCAGTAGGTGCCGTCGACTTCCAGCCGCAGCGTCGAGTTGATGTCCCAATCGAAGCCGCCGCTGATGCGCCATGCGTCGTTCGAGGCGAAGCCGGTGCCCGCACCGCGATCCGGGTCACGCGGATTGCCGAGGAAACCGAACGGGCGGTAAAGCACGTTGGTCACAGCGAACACAGGGTTGGTGGCGGTGCCTTGCGGAAGCCCGACCTGGTCGAGGAAGGTGGCGACGCCAGGGTTCGCGGGCGAGGTGCTGAAAGCGCTGACGAAGCCCGAACCGCGCGGACCCTGCGTCGGCGGGAAGGCAGGTGAATAGTTCAGCGATTCGAGATCGCTACGTGACCACATAGCATCGGCTTGGAACCGGACATTGTCCGCAAGGTCGACTGTGAATTGGCCGAACACCTGATAGCGATCTTCATCTTCGGTGATGTTGTCGAAGGGCACGTAGGTAAAATAGCATCGCCCGATTGCGATCGTGCCGCCCAATTCCTCGCAGCCCACGTCGCGGGCGATGCTGGTGCTCGGCGTGAGCGTTGCCAGATCGAGATAGGTGACTGCGAACAGGCCGGGCGTCGCCAGCGCCGAATAGGCCGACGGGTTGGTCTGGTAGCCCACATTCACAAAGTCGCGCTCAAGCGTGCCGAGTTCCGAACGATGTTGCCAGCCGGCGCCGAACACTAGGTTCGCATCGTCACCCAGCTCGAAGCCAACGAGGCCGCTGAGACTGTAATTGTCGTCCGATCCGTCGATCAGGTTGTAGTCGGCCTGAACTTCCACGCCCGTGAAGGTCGAACGGGTGATGAAGTTCGCCACGCCAGCGATGGCATCGGAGCCATAGGTCGCCGCAGCGCCGTCCTTGAGCAGTTCGATCCGTTCGAGCGCGAAGAGCGGAATAAGTTGCGTATCCACGAAGCCCGACCCCGGCGACTGGATCGTACGCTTGCCGTTGACCAGTACCAGCGTGCGCTGGGCCCCGAGACCGCGCAGGTTGAGCGAACCGACACCCTGGAAGCCCTGCGCGTCAGTGGAGAACTGGTTGGTATCGCCGAGCGTCGCGCCGACCGAGGGCAGCTCCTTGATGAATTCGAGCGGGCTGTCGACGCCCTGCTCCGCGAGGTCGTCGGCAGTGAACACGTCCACCGGCAGCGCGGCATCTTCAGGTGTGCCACGAATGAACGAGCCCGTCACGACGATGCGGTCGTCCTCCTCATTGGCACCGGCGGTTTCAGGAGCCTGTTGCGCGATAGCGGGTGCTGCTGTCAGAGTAGAAATTGCAAGCGCACCGAAGGCGCACCTGTGGCGCAAACCAATCGTCATGATCTCTCTCCCTCTCAGGCCGCGCGTTTCGCACGTACCCTCCACTCGAAAGTGAATTACGGAATCAATCGGAAGCCAAGGTTAAGGCGCAATTTTCTAACAAGTCGAACTCAATTGCCGTACCTGTGTTTCAAAAAAGTCGCAGATAAGTGGCGACCATCGTTCTGCTCTTTTGCGATGAGGGCAAAGGAAAAGGCCCGGCATCGCGTGATGCCGGGCCTTGAAAGGTCTTCGGTTCGGCTTGGTCAGAAACCGGCGCGAACCGTGATGCCGTAAGTCCGCGGTTCGGCGAGGAACGCCGAGTAGGTCTGCTGCGGAGCCACGAACGGCGTGTTGAAGGCAACCTGTGTGTAGTCCACGTCGAACAGATTGTTCGCCCAGACCTCTACACCCCAGGCCCGATCCGGTCCGGTGATCCCGATCCGGCCGTTCACCAGCGTGTAGCTGTCCTGTTCCTTGCCGTAGAGCAGGTCCGAACCGGTGTTGTAATCGCCGGTCGTGCGGGCATTGATGAAGAACAGGCCCGACAGGCCGGAATTACCGATCGGCGGGGTCCAGCTGAGCGAGGCGGTTGCCGTCACCTCGGGCGCGTTCGACATATTGTCGCCCGGAAGCAGGCGCAGGGCCGGATCCAGCGGGGCGCCATCGTCGGTACCGACGAGGTTGTCCTCGTAGCTGGTGTCCGAATAGGTGATACCCAAGGTCATGGTCAAGTCACGGATCGGGCTGAGCGAGGTTTCGAATTCCACGCCCTGCGCGACCACGCCTGGCGCCACATTGTCCGCCGCACAGGCGCCGGTCGCGGCATCGCCGTCACGATCCCCGCCGCCGAGATCATTGTCGCAGCCATTGACGTTCTGGACCAGGTAGGCCGAACCGTTGAACGTGTTCAGTTGGAAGTTCGAGAACTCCTGACGGAACGCAGCGAGGCTGAAGCCCCACTTGCGCGCGGCATACTTCAGGCCGATCTCGTAGGCGTCGACAGTTTCGGCGTCGAACTGCAAGGCAGCCGGGTCGAGCGTGTTGACGTTGAACGCCACCGGCACGGCAAGAGCCGAACGGTCGAGATTGAAGCCGCCGGCCTTGTAGCCCTTCGAGTAGGAGCCGTAGACCAGCAGGTCATCGGTCGGCTTGTAGCTTAGGATCGCCGTACCGGTCAGCTCGTCCTCGTCGCGCGTATCGCTGAGCGTTACGCCGTCGAGCTCGCTGGTCGAGTTGCCCTGACAGCTGAGCGAGATCAGGCCACCAGCAAGACCCGCCAGCGGGGTTGCGAGAAGACCGCTCAGCAGCGCTCGGTTCTGCGGACAGATGACATTGTCGTTGCCGAAAGAAGCGTCGAAATCCTTGGTTTCGTTCGTATACCGAAGACCTAGCGTCAGATCGAGACGATCGGTGATGTGGAAGATGTTGTGCGTGAAGACAGCGAAGTTTTCGCTGGTCTGGTTGTACACATCGCCCGTGCTGCCGAGGTCGCGGACCTGAGCCAGATTGTTGATGCCGGCAAGGATGAGCGGTGTCGCAGGACCGAAAGCCGGCACCCCGGTAAGTGTGCCGTCCAGCGCCGCGACATTGGCACCGAGGCAATTGTCCGCAGCGGGATTCGCGAGCGCCGGATTGATGGCGATCGCGATGCGGCAGTTGGCGAACGTGCCGTAATCGTCGCCGAAGCGCAGGTTGTCACGCGTTTCGAGCTTTTCGTTGGCGTAATATGCGCCCACGAGCCAGTCGAGCCGGTCGTTGAACGCAGTGCCGTTCAGGCGCAGTTCCTGTGTGAAGGTCTTGAACTCGCGCGCGCCAGCATTCGGTCCCGGTGCGCGGTAGATCAGGTCGGCCTGCGTGTAGTCGGTATCCGAACCCTGGAAGTTGGAATATTCGCGATAGCCGGTGATCGAGGTCAGTGTGACGTCGCCGAACTCCCAGTTGAGTTCGCCGGAGATACCCCAGTCCTCGGTCTCGCCTTCATAGCTGCGACCGGGGGTGACATAGATGTCGCGGTCGAACGTCGACTGAGTGAACGCACGAGGATCTTGGCCGAGGCCAAGCAGAACGCCTACAATCGGATTGGCCGTGCTGGTGAGGCCCGGCGTACCATTCGGTCGATCGAATGGCGCATTGGCATTCGTTATCGGAACATCGTCAGCGAGGCGAGCCAGCGGCGCAAATTCCGGCTGTACGAAGGTCGCGGCGCAGCATGCTTCGTCCTTCTTGCTATAGTCGCCGACGAGGCGGAACGTGAGGCCGTCGCGCGGCTCGAACAGCGCCTGCGCGCGGACGAGATAGCGATCGCGGTCGTTGACGCGCACATCGTTGACGACATCATTGTAGAAACCGTCACGCTCGAAATATACGCCGTCGATGCGGGCAGCGATCGTGTCGCTGAGCGGCGCATTGATGCCGGCCTCGACCTTGATCGCGTCGTAATTGCCGTAGGTGAAGGCGCCGTAGCCGGAGAATTCGAACTCGGGCGGGGCGGTGTAGATGTTGATCAGGCCGGCCGAGGAATTGCGGCCGCCGAGCGTGCCCTGCGGGCCGCGCAGGATTTCCACACGGTCGAGCGGGCCGAGTTCGGACAGGGCGTTGCCCGAACGCGAACGATAGACGCCGTCGACGAAGACAGCGACCGAGCTTTCGAGGCCGGGGTTGTCGCCGACGGTACCGATACCGCGGATACGCGCCGAACCGTTCGCTTCGTTACCCGTCGAAGAAACCAGCAGCGAGGGGGCAACCTGGTTGAGGTCGCGAATGTCGGCCACGCCGGATCGCTCGAGCGTTTCGGCAGACACGGCGGAAACGGCGACCGGCACGTCGGACAGGACCTGCTGGCGGCCCTGCGCAGTCACGATGATGACATTGCCATCCTCGACATCTGCATTGTCGACCAGATCGGCGTCATCGGTGCTGGTGGTTGCAACATCCTGCGCCAGCGCTGCGGCAGGCATGCAGGCGAGTGCGCCGGCAATCGCACCGAAGGCACAATGATGGCGTAAACCGAACTTCTTCATAGGTTTCCTCTCTCTTCATGGCGCATTCGGGGGCGCGCCACTCTCTCGTGGGTGAAAAGCTTCCTTCGCCAGCGATGTCAACGAAAGTCGGACGAACGACGTTGGCGATCGACCGATTTGCGTACCAGCGTTTCAAAAATGTCGCAGGATTGCCTTGTTGCTAGTCGAATTTGCCGGAGCCGGCGGCGCGCTCGCGCAAATAGTTGCTGACCGGCAAGTCGTGCTTTTCCAGCCCCTCGACTACCGTGTCAAGGCCGATGGTCTGAGCCCAGAACATCGGCCCCCCGGTGTAGAGGGGCCAGCCATACCCGTTGATCCAAACGACATCGATATCGCTGGCGCGCTGGGCCATGCCCTCCTCCAGGATCTTCGCTCCCTCATTGACCATGGGATAGAGCAGGCGCTCGCGAATTTCGTCCTTAGAAATCTCGCGTTGCTCCTTGCCTTCCGTGGCCGCAAAATCGGCGATGATGGCCTGCACTTCGTCGGACGGGGTGCGCTGGCGCGCCTCGTCGTAATCGTAGAAACCCTTGCCATTCTTCTGGCCGAAGCGACCCCCGGCGCACAGTGCCTCGCGAATGGTCGTCACCTTGCTCGGGTCGCGGTGCCAGCCGATGTCGATTCCGGCGAGGTCGGCCATCTGGAACGGGCCCATCGGAAAGCCGAAATCAAGCAAGACCTCGTCCACCTCCCAGTATTTCGCGCCCTCCATGATCAGCGCATTTGCCTGTTCCTGCCGCTTCGAGAGCATTCGGTTGCCGATAAAACCCGGACACACGCCCGATACTGCTGCGACCTTGCCGATCGTCTTGGACAGCTTCATCACCGTCGCCAGCACATCGTCACGCGTTTTCTCGCCGCGCACGACCTCCAGCAGCTTCATGATATTCGCAGGCGAGAAGAAGTGCATCCCGACCACATAGCCCGGGCGCTGGGTCGCTGCCGCGATTTCGTTCACGTCGAGATAGCTGGTATTGGAAGCGAGGATCGCGCCTTGCTTGACCACTTCGTCGAGCTTGCCGAACACCTCCTTCTTGACGTCCATGCTCTCGTACACCGCCTCGATCACGAGGTCGCAATCGGCAAGGTCGTCATAGGAAAGCGTCGGCGTCAGCAGGCCCATCGCCTGTTCGACCTGATCGGCGGTCATGCGGCCCTTCTTGGCGGTGTTCTCGTAATTTTTGCGCATCGTTCCGGTGCCGCGATCGAGCGCGTCCTGGCTCATCTCGAGGATCGTCACCGGGATGCCGGCAGAGAGAAAGTTCATCGAAATGCCGCCGCCCATTGTACCGGCTCCGATGACGCCGACCTTTTTGATCGGGATCAGTGGCGTGTCCTTCGGCACATCGTCGATCTTGTTGGCAGCGCGTTCCGCGAAGAAATAATGGCGCATCGCCGCGCTCTGCGTGCCCGACATCAATTCGGTGAAGAGCTCGCGCTCTTTCTTTACGCCCTCGACATAGGACATCGTGCCCGCCGCCTTGACGGCCTCGATCGCCGCATTGGGCGCATCAAAGCCGCGGATACGGCGGGCCTGCGAAGCGCGGAAGCGGTCGAACAGGTCGGGGTCGCGTACACCGTCCTCGTTGGCGGTGCCTTCCGACGCGCGGGGGACCGGCTGGCCGATTCTCGATCTCGCGAAGGCGATTGCATCGGCCTCGAGGCTGTCCTCGCCGACGATTTCATCGACCAGCCCGATACCTTGCGCTTTCTTCGCCGAGATCGGGTTTCCGCCGACCACGAGGGGCAGGGCGGCTTCGGTGCCGACCAGTCGCGGCAGGCGCTGCGTTCCGGCGGCGCCCGGGATCAGGCCGAGCTTCACTTCCGGCAGGCCCAGCTTCGCGCTCGGCACGGCGACGCGGTAATGGCAGGCGAGCGCCACCTCGCAGCCACCACCTAGCGCCGTACCATGGATTGCGGCGATCACGGGCTTGTCGCTCGCCTCCATGGCGTCGAGCGTTTCGGGCAGGTTCGGGCCGACCGGCGGCTTGCCGAACTCGGTAATGTCCGCCCCGGCAAAGAAGGTGCGCCCGTCGCAGCGGATGACGACCGCCTCGATCGCATCGTCGGAGAGTGCTTCCTCGATGGCGTCTTTCAATCCGGCGCGCACCGCCTGGCCGAGCGCGTTGACCGGGGGGTTGTCGGAAATGACGACAAGGACGTTGTCGTGACGTTCGGTGCGGATGGGGGAGGTCATGCGTGTCTCCTCAGGCGTAGGTTTCGGTGAGGGCGGAATAGATCAGCGTCTTGAGCTGTCTGCGGATGGGGTAGGTGGAAGACGGGTAGACCTGCGTCATGAAGACCATGGTGATTTCCTCCACCGGATCGACGAAGAAGGCAGTCGAATAGGCGCCGCCCCAGTAGAACTCGCCAAGGCTCGACGGCATGAGCGTCTTCGCCGGATCTATCACCATGGCAAAGCCGAGGCCGAAGCCGGTCCCGGCATTGTTGGCTTCGGAGAACAGGCTGCTCGACATCTCGGTAAGGTCGGCATTGTTCGGCAGGTGGTTGGTGCGCATGAGGCGCAGCGTCTTGGGGCTAACGATCCGCGCGCCGTCGAGCGCGCCGCCGTTCAGCAGCATGGTCACGTAACGGTGATAGTCGGCGATCGAGCCGACCAGCCCGCCGCCGCCGCTGTCGAAGGTGCCGGGCTTCGCAAGCTTGCTGGTCCTGCCAGCGCTGATCATCCGTGGCGACTGGCCCGGGCGGTAGGCATAGGCATCCACCAACCGATCGAGGTCGGCTTCCCTGACGCCGAAGCGCGTATCGCTCATGCCAAGGGGTGAGAAAACGTGCTTCTCGAAATATTCGCCCAGCCGTAGTCCGCTAATGCGCTCCACCGCGATGCCGAGCACGTCGGTCGACACCGAATAGTTCCATCCCTGTCCCGGCCCGAATTCGAGCGGGAGTTCGGCGAGCCGCGCGATGAACTCGTCGCTGTCCAGATGGTCGCGAGCGAAATCGAAATTGTGTTCGCGATAGACCGCGTCGATATTGTTGCGGTTCTGCAGGCCGTAAGTGAGGCCCGACATGTGCGTGAGCAGGTCGACGAAGCGCATCGGGTGGGCAGGCGCGCCCGGGGCGAAAGGGATCGAGCCGCCGCCGCCAGCATAGATTTTCAGGTCGGCGAACTCGGGGAAGATCCTGGTGACGGGTTCTTCCAGCGCGACCATGCACTGTTCAACCAGTTGCATGAAGGCGATCGAGGTCACCGGCTTGGTCATGCTGGCGATGCGGAACAAGGCGTCGTCTGGCAATTCGCGCCCGTCTTCGCCCATCGAGCCCAGCCGCGTGTAATGCACTGGCTGCCCGCCGCGCGCGACCACCAGCTGGGCATTGGGCAGGCGGCCATTGTCGATATAGGTCTGCTTCAGGAAGGCGGGTATCCGCTCCAGCCTTTCGGCATCGAACCCCAGCGAACCGGCCTCGGCCAGGTCGAACATGCGCCTCTCCTCTCGTGCATACCTATGTTTCCGTTTTGCCCGCATAGCGATTCTGTTCTCTCTTGCCACCCTCATACCTGAGCTTCGAACCCTGCTTGCTTCGAAGGGAAAGGCAGGTCTAGAAAGAGATCCTGGAGAGGGAGTCGCGCATAAGACGCGGCGAACGAGAGGGATGCAATGAACGATCTCGCGACCGCGATCGGCTGGACCACGCCTGCGGGCTGGCCTGCGATGAGCCGGGATGACGCGACCGGACGACTTACCGCGCCGGGTCAGCGCTTCGAAATGGGCTCGGTCGATATTCGCGGCGTCCCGACGCGGGTCTGGAAGAACGCGCCCCCGAACCTGCGCGCCATCGCCGAGATCGGGCGCACGCATGGCGATCGCTTGTTCACGATCTACGAAGATGAGCGGGTCACGTATGATGCGTGGTTCCGTGCCGTCGCGCGGTTGGCCGCGGAGTTTCGCGCGCAGGGCGTCGAGAAGGGCGACCGGGTCGCGCTGGCGATGCGCAATCTGCCCGAGTGGCCGGTGGCGTTCTTCGCAGCGACCTGCATCGGCGCGATTTGCGTGCCGCTGAATGCGTGGTGGACCGGGCCGGAGCTAGCCTTCGGCCTCGCCAATTCGGGATCGAAGCTGCTGGTATGCGATGCCGAGCGGTGGGACCGGATCGCGGAGTACCGTGCAGAGATGCCCGACCTCGAGACGGTCTTCGTATCCCGCTGCGATGCCGATCCTGCAGCGGCTGAGCGGCTCGAGAACGTAATAGGCACGCCCAACACCTTCGCCCGACTTCCGGACGCGGAGCTGCCCGAGGTCGATATCGCGCCAGACGACGAAGCGACCATCTTCTACACCAGCGGTACCACCGGCCAGCCGAAGGGCGCACTGGGTACCCATCGCAATCTGGCAACCAATATCCTGTCGGGCGGGTGGAGCATCGCCATGGCGGCCCTGCGCCGCGGGGACGAGCCCCCGGCACCGGTGCAGAAAGTCACGCTGCTGGTCATTCCACTGTTCCATGTCACTGCTTGCTCCGCGGGGCTGATGGGCGCGGTGGTCGCTGGCCATACGATCGTGATGATGCATAAATGGGACCCGGTGGAGGCTTTCGGCCTGATCGAGCGCGAGGGGGTCAACACGACGGGGGGCGTCCCGACGATCGCCTGGCAGCTCATCGAGCATCCCCAGCGTGACAAATTCGACCTCTCCAGCCTCGAGACCATTTCCTACGGCGGCGCCCCTGCCGCGCCCGAACTGGTCCGCAAGATCTACGAAACCTTCGGCGCGCTGCCGCACAACGGTTGGGGCATGACCGAGACCATGGCGACGGTCACTGGCAACAACTCGGAGGACTACCTCAATCGTCCGGAAAGCTGCGGCCCGCCGGTGCCCGTGGCCGATCTGAAGATCATGGCGGAAGACGGGTTGCGCGAACTGCCTGCCGGGGAAGTCGGCGAACTGTGGGCGCGTGGGCCGATGGTGGTGAAGGGCTATTGGAACCGTCCCGAGGCGACGGCCGAAACCTTTATCGACGGCTGGGTGCGCACTGGCGACCTTGCGAAGCTCGACGAGGACGGCTTTTGCTATATCGTCGATCGGGCCAAGGACATGATCATCCGCGGCGGCGAAAACATCTACTCCTCCGAGGTCGAGAACGTGCTCTACGACCACCCCGCGGTGACCGATGCGGCGCTGATCGGCATTCCGCACAGGACGCTGGGCGAGGAGCCTGCGGCCGTCGTCCACCTCGCCCCCGGCATGTCCGCAAGCGAAGAGGAATTGCGCGAATGGGTCGCCGCCAGGCTCGCCAAGTTCAAGGTGCCGGTGCGCGTGGCGCTCGTCGAGGACACGCTACCGCGCAACGCCAACGGCAAGATCCTGAAACGCGACCTGGGAGCATTCTTCATATGAGCTCGCCAGCTTCCACCCGCAAGTTCGACGAAAAGCGCGAGGCGATCATCCATGCCGCCTCGGTGCTGATCAACGAGGTTGGGGTCCAGGCGACGACACTGGCAGAAGTCGCCCGGGCGATCGGGCTTAACGCCACGAGCGTGACCTATTATTTCCCGCGCAAGGAGCAGCTGGTCGTCGCAGTCTATGATGAGACTCTGACGCTGATGGAGGAGATTGCGCAGGCGGCGCTCGATCAACCCGATCCTGCGGCGCGGCTGCGACACTTCATCGCCAGTCAGATCGCGCTGCGCAAACGCATTCGCGCAGGCGAGCGCGGATTGACGACCGCGCTGTCGGAAATTCGCACCCTCGAACCGGAGTCCTATGACACGCTGATGGCGCATTACCTGCGCGTCGTCGGCGTCGTGCGGCGCTTCTTCGGCGAATGGAGCGGCAACGCCCAGCGCGCGCTGTTTTCTGCACGGGCGCATATCCTTCTCGAGGCGATGATGTGGTGGCCGGTTTGGTCGCTGCGCTATTCAGTGCGCGATTTCGACCGGATCGAGGAGCGGCTGTTTGACGTGCTCGCCAGTGGCCTGCCATCCGAGCGCGGGCGCTTTGCACCGCAGGACCTCGGGGGCGACTGGCGTACGGGCGAAGGCGAGGAGGGCGGCCAGAACGAAGCATTCCTGCGTGCGGCGACGGTGATGATCAACCGGCTCGGCTATCGCGGCGCCTCGGTCAACCGGATCGCGGAAAGCCTGAATGTCACCAAGGGCAGCTTCTATCACCACCACCAGGCGAAGGATGATCTGGTCCTCGCCTGTTTCCAGCAGAGCTACGACCGCCTGTCCGCGGTGCAGATGGCCGGTCTGGGGCTGGGGGGCGATTACTGGACACGGATCGCGAGCGTGATGCGCGAACTGGTCGATCTGCAATTCTTCGATGCGACACCACTGCTGCGCACCACGGCGCTCCAGGCGCTGGAGGCGGATCACAAGGAGGACGTGGTCACGAGATCGAACCGGCTGGCTCGCCGCTTTGCGGGCATGCTGATCGATGGCATCGCCGATGGCTCGGTGCGCCCGATCGACCCGCTGATTGCAGGTCAGGTGATCATGTCGACAGTCAATTCCGCCTATGACGCGCACCATTGGGCAGAACGATTCGAAGATCGCGACGCGGCAACCCGAACCTATTTGAGAGTATTGTCGGAAGGCATGCTGGCGGACCCGCGCTGAACGCGAGCCCGCCGCCGCATCAATAGCTCGACAGCTTGGCGAAGCGCTTCTTTAGCCAGCTGCGCGAACCGAAGCTCGCTTCCAGCACTCGGGCGCGCTTCAGGTAGAAGCCGACGTCGTATTCGTCCGTCATGCCAATGCCGCCGTGCAGCTGGATACCCTCGTTTGAGATGGTGTGTAGCACGCGGTTGGCCTCTGCCTTGGCGATGGTCGCCGCGCGCGCGACGCCGAAACCTGCATCGACGGCTTGCAGGCCCGCCTCGACAGCTGATCGCATTTGCGCGAGATCGGCGAACAGGTCGGCCATGCGGTGCTGAAGCGCCTGGAAGCTGGCGAGCACCTGGTTGAACTGCACGCGCTGCTTCAGATAGGCGAGCGTGTCGTCGAACACCTGCTGCGCCATGCCAAGCATTTCGGCTGCCACCAGAACCCGTGCGCGGTCGAGTACGTCGTCCAGCAGCCCGTCGCCGCCATTGGCCAGCTTGTCCGCCGCCGCGCCATCGAAAGTGACATCGGCATGGCTGCGCTGATCGGTCAGCTTGCGGGTGGCAAGCGACACGCCGTTGCCCTTTTCGACAAGGTAAAGCCCGTCGGTCGCAGCGACCACGAACAGGTCGGCACCATGCGCCTCGTGGACGAAAGCCTTGGTTCCCGAAAGCTTGCCGCCCGAGACACTCGTTTCGATTGTCGACGGATCGTGGGTCGGGCTCTCATCCACGGCCAGTGTCGCAATGGCTTCGCCACTGGCCAGCTTCGGCAGCCACTTGGCCTTTTGCTCGTCGCTGCCGCCGAGCATGATTGCGCTGGCCGCAACCGTGGTCATTACCAGCGGGCTGGCGGTCAGCGTCTTGCCGAGTTCTTCGACCACGAGGCCCGCCGACATGAAGCCGAAGTCTGATCCGCCGTGTTCTTCGGGGATGATGACCCCGGCCCAGCCCATCTCTGCCATTGTTGCGTAGGCATCGCGATTGAACGCCTCCGGCTCGCCGCTGGCGCGGACCTTGCGAAATTCGGTGACCGGGCTTTCGTTGACGGTCCACTCGCGCGCCATGTCGCGCAGCATTTCCTGTTCTTCGTTGAGAACTGCCATTGTCTTTGTCCTCTCGCCTTATTGGTGCCGAAACTTACTGATGATCCAGCATGCCGAGCACGCGCTTGGCGATGATGTTGTTCTGAATTTCGGTCGAGCCGCCGTAGATCGTCGTGGCCTTGCCAAAGAGCCAGCCACGTACCGCTTCGAGCTCGCTGTCGCGGAAGCCGTCGCCTTCCCAGCCGAGGCCCTGAAGCCCGCGGATCTCGATCAGCAATTCGCTGCGTTCCTGACTGAGCTTGGTGCCGAGCTTCTTCAGCACCGAGCTGATCTCCGACACGCCGCCCTGCGCCTTGCTTTCCTCGACGGCGCGACGCGCGGTAAGGAGGAAGCTGTTCCAGCGGATTTCGAAATCGGCGATCTTGTCGCGCAACACGGCATCGGCCAGCTCGCCGTCCTCGCCGGTCGGCTGGTACTTCTTGGCGATCTCGCCGAGGCTCTGACCCATCAAACGGGCCAGGCTGCCTCCGCCCGAGATATTGGTGCGCTCGTGCTGGAGCAGGCGCTTGCCGATGGTCCAGCCCTGGCCTTCCTCGCCCACGAGATTGTCTTTCGGCACCTTCACATCGGTGAAGAAGGTTTCGCAAAACGGGCTCGTGCCGCTGATCATCGTGATCGGGCGGACTTCCACGCCGGGCGAGTCCATGTCGATCAGCATGAAGCTGATGCCCTTGTGCTTGTCGCTCTTGTCCGTGCGAACGATGGCGAAGCACTTGTCAGCCCACTGGCCGCCGCTGGTCCAGGTCTTCTGGCCGTTGACGAGATAGTGATCGCCCTTGTCCTCGGCGAAGGTCTGCAAATTGGCGAGGTCGGAACCGGCATTGGGTTCGCTGTAGCCCTGGCACCAGCGCACTTCGCCGCGACAGATCGGCGGGATATGCTCCTGCTTCTGCTCCTCGCTGCCGTATTCCAGCAGCGTCGGGCCGAACATCATGACGCCCATTCCGCCGATAGGATTATAGGCTCCGGCCTTGCCCATTTCCTGTTCGAGGATTTTCGCCTGCGCCTTGGTCAGGCCGCCGCCGCCGTACTCCTTGGGCCAGGTCGGCGTACCCCAGCCGCGCGCGCCCATGGCCTCGCGCCATTTCTTCTGCGCAGGCGTTTCGTCGGTCGGCCCGTCGACACCGGCCAGCGCATTGTTCTGGCCCTTGAGTTCGGCCGGGAAATTGTCGGCGAGGAATTGCTGCACTTCCGCGCGGAAGGCATCCTCGTCTGTCTGGGGGCGGGTGTCGAGCTGTGTAGCCATGGCGCTGTCCTCTCTCTTTGCGGCGAGTCGCATACCGCAAATAGGAAGAAAGCGAAAATCCGCTAGGGCAGGGCGGCCTGCCTGCCGTGCCTATTTGGCGAGGCGTGCCACTTCGTCCAGCACCCGCTCGGCCCATTCGGGGCGACAGATCAGTAGGTCCGGCATATAGGTTGCGGCCTGGTTGTAGGTCAGCGGGCTGCCATCGACCCGGCTGGCGTGGAGGCCGTGGGCGAGAGCGACGGCGGCAGGGGCTGCGCTGTCCCATTCGTACTGCCCGCCGGTGTGGAGGTAAATCTCGGCCTCGCCGCGCACCACGGCCATGGCCTTCGCGCCGGCCGAGCCCATGCCCACGAGGTCGGCGCCGATGGTTTCCGCGACCGAAACGGCTTCGGCCGCAGGGCGCGTGCGACTGACGACCATGCGTGGCTTTGCCGCAGCGGGTGGGATGTCGATCGGTGCATCGCTGCGCAGGACCAGATCGAGGCCGGGCAGGGCCACCGCACCGATCTCCGGCTTGCCGTTCACGCAGAGGGCCACATGCACTGCCCAGTCGGTGCGCTTCTCGCCATATTCGCGCGTACCGTCGACCGGATCGACGATCCATACGCGCTCCATGCCGAGCCGCGTGGCATTGTCCTTCTCTTCTTCGGACAGGAGTCCGTCGTCGGGCCGCTGCTGGCGCAGGGCATGGCAGAGGAACTGGTTGGCCGTTTCATCGCCAGCCTTGCCGAGGCTCTTGCCCTCGAACATGCCGCTTTCCCGTACTTCGATGAGGATTTTGCCGGCCACCTCGGCCAGATGGGCGGCGAGTTCTGCATCGGTCATGGTGGCGGTTTCGTCCTCGGCTGGAAAATCGTCGGCAGCTCGCATGGCAGAGCGAGCCTGCCTTGCGAACCCCCGAATTTGTGCAGGTGCGAAATCAGGCAGGGCGGCGGGCGAAGACCCCGAAGCCGGCGATGATCGCGTAGCAGACGATCGGGATGACCATGGCCGCGGCAAGATTGCCACCGGTCGCATCGGCCACGACACCGTAAAGCAGCGGCACGATCGCGCCGCCGCAGATAGCGACGTTGATGATGCCCGAACCATCGGCCGCACGCGGCCCCAGCTTTTCGCAGGCAAGCGAGAAGATGGTCGGGAACATGATCGAATTCATGAGGCCGACTGCGAGCAGGCTGTACGCCGCGATCTCGCCCATGCTGCTGGTCGAGAGCAGGATCAGCAGGATGGCGCCGGTAGCATTGAAAGCGAGGATCTTGCCCGGGCTGAAGATGCGCAGGAAATATGATCCGATGAAGCGCCCGACCATCGCGCCGCCCCAGTAAAGGCCGATCATCCATCCGATCACGCTTTCCGGTTGGCCCAGCACGCGCGATTCGGACAGGTAGTTGATGATGACCGACCCGATCGAGACTTCCGCGCCGACATAAAGGAAGATGCACAGCGCACCGTAGCCGAAGCGACTGCGCTTCAGGAGATCGAGACCGGCAAGGCCCTGCGACGCTTCGTGCTTCTCGCCCTCCAGGCGGTTGCGGAACATCCAGACCACGAAGGCGACCACGCCAATCATCGCGGCGAGGCCGAGATACCCCTGCCAGATCGCTTCGCTTTCGGCCTGGCGGTAGGCTAGTAGCTCGGCGCCGGACAGCTGGTCAGCGGTCACCGTGGCAAGGCTGCCGAGGATCACCGCCGCCCCGACGATCGGGAAAATCGTGGTGCCGAGCGAGTTGAATGCCTGCGCAAACGTCAGCCGGCTATGGGTGGTCTTGGCCGGCCCAAGCAGGCTGATCAGGGGATTTGCGACGACCTGCACGATCACCACCCCGCTGGCGAGAATGAACAGCGCGCCGAGGAACAACGCATAGGTCGCGGTCTGGCTCGCCGGGATGAACAGCAGGCAGCCCGCCATCATGGTGACGAGGCCGGCGACTGCGCCGCGCATGTAGCCGATCTTCTTGACCAGCTTGGCCCCCGGGATGCCGATGATCGCATAGGCGGCGAAGAAGCAGAACTGCACCAGCATCGCCTCGGTCCAGCTCAGAGTGAACAGTTCCTTCAGCTTCGGAATGATCACGTCGTTGAGGGAGGTGATCCCGCCGAAGATGAAGAACAGGCCGAAGACGAAATACTGGAGGCCGGGCGCGTCGATATGCGTGCCCTCGTCCTCGATCGGGTTCGGATCGGTGCTCGACGCAACGTCGGGTGCAAGTGCCATGGTGTTCTTTCCTCCCAAGCACGGCACTCGCAGGTGCCGTGTCATCCCAATCTGCTGCCTGCGCTACATTCAGCGAGCATTCCAGAGCAAATACGAATTCACAGTTTCCCGCCCGGGCTGCGCCCTCAGAACGAGCAGTCAGCGCCCTCGGGCATATCCTGCCGCGCGATACCGGCGATCTGCATGGTCAGCGGCCCTTCCGACGTGATCGTGATGCTATCGCCCAAATTTGCGATGCAGCTTTGCGTCAGCACCATTTCACGCCATCCCTTGCCCCCGCCGACGCGGAATTCGTCGGTCACGTCGAGCACGGTGTCGCCGACCTGGATCGTGACCGGCGCGGTCGGCGCGGCAGGCAGCGAATAGGCGATGCGATAGGCGGCGCCTTCGGAAGCGGGGCCACTGAGCCGGAGCGATGCGCCGGGCGAGAACTCGATTTCGCGCGCATCCTCCTGCCGCAAACGGTCGATGCCCCGGGCGGCGATACCGCCCGCATTGCCGCGCAGGCCGACCAGCGCAACGCCGCCGGCCGTCGCCTCGACGTCGCCAGCGAGCCGTCCGCTGGCGAACCAGTCCGCCGAGGGCGCTTCGTCGAGATAGGCGCAGTCTTCGGACAAGGTGGCCAAACTGGAGGGCTGCGTCAGTCCCAGCCCGTAGCCGACATTGAACAATGCGCCATCGGAGCCGTTAACCGGCTTGCCGCCGCAGTCCGCCGGCCAGCTGAAGGACAATTTGCCCGTCGCCTCGCGCTTGCCGAACAATATGTCAGCAACGCCCGCGCCTTCGCCGCCCGGCAGCCAGCTGGCCACGAAGGCATCGGCCGCATTAATCTCGCGGTTCATCCACAAGGGGCGCCCCGAGAGGAACACTGCGACCGTCGGAATGCCTGCTTCATCGAACTTGCGGAGGAGTTCCAGCCCTTCTTCGTCGCGGAATACCAGCGTCTTCCGGTCACCGTAGAACTCGGCATAGGCTTCCTCGCCGAACACGACGACGGCGACATCCGGCGCATCGGCATAGCTGCCGTCAGCTGAATAAGTGGCCGCGCCGCCCGCCTCGCGCGCGGCCTGTTCGATACCGTCGCGGATGGAGGTCGCGCCGGGGAAATAGTCTTCGGTCAGGTCGGGACCGCCCTGCCAGCTCAGCGTCCAGCCGCCTGCGGCGCGCCATACCTGGTCGGCAGCCTCGCCTGCGATGAGGATATTCGAGCCCTGCTTGAGTGGCAGCACGCCGCTGTTCTTCAGGATGACCTGCGACTTCGCGACCGCCTCACGGGCGATTGCGCGGTGTTCGGCGGACCCGATGACCGAGAGGTCACGGCCAAGCCCGCGCTCCGACGGCCTGGCGACATCGGCATCGAGCAGCCCGGCACGCATCTTGACGCGCAGGATCCGCGTCACCGCGCGGTCGAGCGTCGCCATCGGGATGGTGCCGTCGCGCACCTGCGCGATCAGCGTATCCATCAGGCCCTTCCAGTCGTCGGGCACCATGTAGATATCGAGACCGGCCTTCAGCGACTGCGCACAATCGGTGACGGTGCAACCCTTGACCTGGCCGTGGCCGTTCCAGTCGCCCACGACGACCCCGTCGAAGCCCATCTCGTCGCGCAGCACCCCGGTCAGCAGCGCCTCGTTGCCGTGCATCTTGACGCCGTTGATCGAATTGAAGCTGGCCATGACGACCTGCACGCCGGCATCGATGGCTGGCGGATAGGGCACGGCGTGAATGGCCTTCAGCGCATCAATGTCGCCGTTCACATCGCCCGTATCGATGCCCTGCGTGGTGCCGCCGTCGCCGAAGAAGTGCTTGGCCGTGGCGATCACGCGCCCGTCGCCAAGAAAGTCGTCCTCGCCCGGAATGCCTTGCAAGCCTTCGACCAGTGCCACGCCGAGCGGGGCGACGATTTGCGGGTCCTCGGAATAGCTTTCGTAGGTCCGTCCCCAGCGATCGTCGCGCGCAACCGCGACGGTGGGCGAGAAATTCCAGTCGATCCCGGTGGCCTCGATCTCGCGCGCGGTCGCACGGCCGATGCGGCGCAGCAGGTCGGCATCGCGCGTCGCGCCGAGGCCGATATTGTGCGGGAAGATGGTCGCGCCGATCACGTTGGTATGCCCGTGCACGGCGTCGGTGCCCCACATGGTCGGGATCACCGGCTCGCCATCGGGCAGGGGCTGGGTGGAGGCCACGAACATTTCATCTGCGAGGCGCAGCCATTCGGACGGCGGCGCGAATTCATCGCCATAGGGGCCGCCATTGCCGCCGTTGAGATAGCTGCCGAAACGATAGCGCGCCATGTCCTCAGCGGTGAAGGAATTGATCTGCGGCTGGATCAGCTGGGCGACTTTCCGCTCCAGGCTCATACGTGACACGATGTCGGCGATCGCCGCGTCCTCACTTGCTGGCGCGGCGGCCACGGCGGGCCGTTCGACCTCGGAAACCTGTGTGCAACCCGCCAGAGCACATGCTGCCGCTCCGGCCCAGACCCAACGCTTCATTCGCTATCTCCCCGTGTCCCCAAATTCCTTTTGAGAACGTTCCCAAACGAGGTGCCACGGAGCCGATGGTAGGTCAAGCGGCTAGCGGCGCTGGATCGTCCACAGGATGACCCCGGCCATCGCGCACAGCACGGCAAGCAGCAGGAACAGCGCTGAGAAGCCCAATACGGGAACCAGCGCGAGTGTAAGCCAGGGCATGATCAGCGAGGGAACGGTATTGGTGAGGTTGAAAAGGCCGAGATCGCGTCCCCGCGTGCGCGGCCTGGGCAGCACACGCAAAGTCTGGGCGGAATGCAGGGCGAGAAAGACGCTCGTGGCCAAGCCAAAGAGGATATACCCTGCGATCCCGGTCGAAAGATCGTCCGCTGCTGCCATTGCGACGAGGCCCACAGTACCAAGACCCGCGCCCAAGGTGAGGGGGCGGAAAGGCCGGTTGCCCCTATCCGACCAGCGCCCCGCGTACAGCGCCAGCGGAACGGAGAGCCCCAGAACGATGGCGAACACCAAAGCCGTGTCGTTGTCCGTCACAGCCCCGTCGATGCTGCGGAACCAGAACAGGAGGAAAGCGAACAGTGCGGCCTCGGCAATCTGGACCAGCAGCCGCGCCAGCCACATGCGGGCTATCGTGACGCGACTGTCGGCGGGGCGGGGCCCCGGCGCAGCGTCCGTTTCCATCAGCTGCGGCATGGGGCGCGGCTTGCCGACCACCATGACCGGCAGGACCATGGCCGCCACCAGCAGGGCGACGATGACAAGCCGCATGTCGGCTTGAGCAAGTCCGGGAATAGTGACGATAGCAGCCGACAGGGCTCCGAGCGCCGGGGCGAAGGCCAGCAGGCCACCGAGAAAGCCCTTCTGTGCGTCGGGGACAAGGTCGCCCGCCCAGGCCGACAGCGGGCCGAGCATCATGTTGAGCGCGACCTGCCAGCACACCAGCATGACCAGCAGTGTCGAGAGGCTGTCGACTTCGCGCATCGCGACGAGCAGGACGCTCGACAGCACAAGTCCGGTGTAAATCCACGGCCTACGCGAGGCGGTGCGGTCGCTCGCCCAGCCGAACCCGATATTGGCAAGGCTTGCCGCTATGGCTCCGGCGAAGGCGCCATAGGCCAGCGTCTCCACCTTTTCCTGCCCGGCGAATACGGCGATCCGCTCCGGCAGCAGGATAGTGAGGAAGGGCACATAGGCGACCGCGCCACCGGCGGCTGCCAGCGCATAGAGCCAGAGGAACCGGGCCGACTGCAGCGCCTCGGGCTGGTCCGCTTCAGCCGACGGCACGCAACGGCGCCCGACCAGTCGATCCCCGCACCACGAGGCTGCCTTCCATCACGACCGGCTCTTCTTCTCCGGTTCGCGGTTTCCCGTCGATCAGCAGTTCTACCGCCTTGGCGGTCGTCGCCGCGATCGGCTGGTCGAGCGCGGTCATCGGCGGCTCAGTAAACCGTACGATTGGCGTATTGTCGAAGCTGATTAGCGAAAGATCGTCGGGGACCGAGAGACCCCTCGCCCGTGCGACCTCGAGAGTGGCGACGGCCATCTGGTCGCTGCTGGCGATGATCGCCGTCGGCGGGTCTGGCAGTTCGAGGAGGGTGCGAGCGGCGGTCAGCCCGCTGTCGAAACCGAAATCGCCACGCTGACACAGTCCCTCGGTATCGAAGCCCGCTCTGGCCATCGCACTGCGCCAGCCGTCGATGCGCCAGTCTGCGAGGCTGTAATCGTCCGGCCCGGCAATGAAGCCGATTCGCCGGTGGCCCAGCTCGATCAGATGGTCCGTGGCGATCGCGGCGAGGTGCTCGTCGCCCATCGTCATCGCGATACCTGGCCCGGCCTCTTTCGAGCCGATGCGAGCAAAGGGTATGTTGCGGTTGGCAAGCAGGCCGGTGATTAGCGGATTCTCGGAGTGGGGCGGCGTCAGGATGACACCATCGGGCTGCAGGGCGGCGATGGCCGCCGACAGCTCCCGTTCGACATGGTCGTTATGCGTATCGACCAGCTCCACCAGCATACGATAGCCCCGCTCGCCGCTCGCGAGCATGCCGCCGAGCAGCATCTGGTCGACCCAGTCGGTGCCGAGCCTGGCCTGCCAGTCCGCGATGGTGCGTTCCCGGTCGTTGATCGCCAGGATCAGATAGGATCGCGACCCGCTCATGCGCTGGGCCGCGATCGAGGGGACATAGCCGAGCTTGTCGATGCTGTCCTGAACCCGCCGCTTCATTTCCGGGCGAACGTTGGGCTCGTTGTTGATGACGCGGCTTACCGTCTGCAGGGAAACCCCTGCATCGGCTGCTACGTGCTTGATCGTCACTGCCTGTCGGCGCCGCGCCATCGTTACTCTTCAACCCCCAACTCGATACGTTCCGTTGTGCCCGACGCCTCGGGCTGGCCAGCCCCGCTTTAAGCTGCCTCGGCCTCTTTCGCACCGCAATATTGTGCCACATAAGCGTGATGTTCCGGCAGGCTCTCCACGGTCCTGGCGACATGTTCGCGAAGTCCTGTGAGGAATTTGGCCAACTCGTCGTCCGGCATCTTGCGGGCGATCGGGTGGTGCGCCCGTGGCGTTATTCCCTGGCCCAGCATGACCTGGATCCAGCTGTTTTCCACGAACAGCTCCTCGTTCTTGCGGAAAACCCGACCCGTTTCGCGAAACAATTCGATCTTCTGATGCAGCGATTCGGGGATCTCCATCGCCGCGCATTGCCGCCAGAACTGGCTGTCGCGCCGGTCAGTGGCCTTGTAATGCAGGATCAGGAAATCGCGGACCTGGATCATGTCTGTCAGCTGCTGGTCGTTGAATTCTGCCACGTCGCGTTCGCTGACTTCGCCCGCCGGCATCATCCGCAGCAAGCGGAGGATAGCGCGCTGGATCAAATGGATGCTGGTTGATTCGAGCGGCTCGAGGAAGCCGCCCGACAGGCCGACGGCGATGCAGTTGCGGTGCCATTGCTTGCGCCGCGCGCCGGTGATGAAGGGGATGGCCCGCGGTTCGGTGATCGGCTCACCCTCCAGCGTGGTCATCAGCCGCTCGCGCGCTTCGTCCTGCGACAAATAGCGGCTGCAATAGACGATCCCGTTGCCGCCGCGATGCTGCAGCGGGATGCGCCACTGCCAGCCGGCATCATGCGCGATGGCGCGGGTGTAGGGGACAGCCGGCCGCGTCAGCTTCGTCTGCACGGCAATGGCGGAATCGCAGGGAAGATAATGCCGCCAGTCGTCATAGCCGACATGCAGCGCGCCTTCGATCAGCAGCGCCCGGAAGCCGGTGCAATCGAGGAAGAGATCGCCCTCGATCCGCTGCCCGTTGTCAAGCAGCAGCGCGGCGATATCGCCCTTCTCGCCATCGAGCTGCACCTGCGCGATCTTGCCTTCGATGCGTGTGCAGCCTGCATCCTCCGCCAGCCGCCGCAAGAAAGCGGCATAGCGCGACGCATCGAGGTGGAAGGCGTAATTGATCCGGTTGTCGGGCAGGTGTGCGAACTTGTTCTTGTAGGCCGCCTGCAGCTCCAGGCAGTAATCGTCGTAGCTTTCGGTATGGCCGCGCTCGCACCCTTCCATCCAGAAATGCTGGAAGCCTGCGGTCCAGTGATCGCGTCCGGTAGAGCCGAAGCTGTGGAAGTATTTCTCTCCGTCGACGCGCCAGTTCTCGAACTCGATGCCCAGCTTGAACGTCGCCTGCGTCTCGCGCATGAAATCGTTCTCGGGAATGCCGAGGATGTTGTTGAAGGTGACGAGCGGCGGGATCGTCGCCTCGCCTACGCCGACCGTCCCGATCACGTCCGATTCCACCAGTGTCAGCTCCACCGCCTCACCCATCGTGCGGGCGATGGCGGCGGCGGCCATCCAGCCGGCCGTACCGCCGCCGGCGATGACAATGCGTCTACGGGGGGGCTGGCTGGTCATCGGTTGAGGGTCCTCAGCAGGTAGGTGCGGAGCTGACTGGCCGTTTCCGGCGTCAGCGGGGCAAGGATGCCGCGTGCCTTTGCCGGGATGTGACCGGTCACGGCGTCACCGGCATCGAAGACGTAATGTTCGAACAGTTTGCGCCAGATCTCGCGGTCTTCTCCGGGGAGGTCGCGGATGGCGAGGATCGCATGATTCAGCGCATCCTGCGGCTGGGCGAGGTAGGACGGCGTCTCGCGCCACCAATAGTTCACGAGGATGTTGAATTCGCTGAGCCCCTCTACGTGGTGCCACCACATCGAGGGAATGTAGACCGCATCGCCAGGCTCCAGCTCGACGACCTGCGCATGCTCCAGTGCCTCGGCGAAGCGCGGATAGGCCTCAAGGTCGGGCCGATGCATGTCGACCATGCTGACCGGCCGCCCTGCGGGCGTGTTCTCCAGCGGACCGAGATAGAGGTTTGCGAACTGCTCCGGCGGGAAGATCGTGAAGCGGCGGCGTCCGACCGCGCAGCAGGCGAGGTTGCGGGGGAAGTCGTTATGCGCCGCGACCCGCGTGTCGGTGCCGATCCAGATTCGCTCCGAGGGCTTCCGGTCGCGCACGGGCGATGGGTTGTCCTCCACAAGACCGTCGAAGAAAGTGCCCATGTCCACCGAGGTGAGGTAGATCGCAGGCGCGTCCTTGCGGCCTTCGTTCTCGTCGAACCCGCGGAAGATGTCGGCCAGCTTGCCGCGTGCGGTGCGGAAGTTCATGCCGAAATCGTCGTCGTAAAACAGTCGCCCGTCGCGGCCCGGCTGGCCGATGGTGACGGTGAAGGGCGCCGCACACGCTTTGTCGAGTAGATACTTACGGGCCGCGCGCCCGCTTTCGAGACCCGCCCGGACCAGTGGCCAGTCCTTCACCAGCCCGCGCACGACGAAGGGCCCCTCCACCTCGTCGAGCAAAGCGGACAATGCCGCGGCATCGTCGGCCGCGCGCTCCTCGACTCGTTTCATCGAGGCAAAGACGGGAGGGTCGGCGTCAGCCACGGGCTTGCTTGGCATCCTTGCGCGCGATCAGGCCGGACAATTGCGAGAGCGAGGCCATCGCCATGAAGATAGGGAACAGGTGGCCGTTACCATGCAGGTCGGCCAATGCGTCGCCGTCGAGCGTGCGCAGCTTTGCCTCGTCAACGATGTGAAAGCCGACCAGCGAATTCTTGCTGCCATCGGACAGCGGCACCTCGAGCGTGAAGGGCTCGAGCAGTTCGTAGCGCTCCAGCGCAGCGAAGAAGTCGCCGCTGCTGCGATAGCTTTCGTCGAGCACGCCGAGCATTTCTGCGATGCGTTCGAGATAGGGTGTGGGCTTGCCGTCCTCGTCGAACACACGCGTCCCCTCGCCACTCGTCGAAATGCGCGGATGGTCGAGGTCGACATGCACCTGGCCCTGTCCCTCACCGGATTCGGAGCGGCCGATGAGGAAGGGCTGGATCGCCATCGACATCGGGCGATAACCCGCGTCCCAGCGATCGCCTTGCAGGAACAGGTTTTCGCCATTCTCGAATCCGAGGAGGGCGAGAGCCGAGAACGCGCCGCTTTCGGCGTCACGCTTGAACAGGATAGGATATTCGCCCTGCAACCGGCGGAACTCGGCCGGCACGGCGAGCGCGGCCATCGCGGCATCGCCCAGCGCGGCATCGGCATGCGTGTGCACGCGAAGATCGCCGTGGTCGCCGGTGTTGAGGATCGCGTGGTTGGTCATGATCGGGCCAGTTCTCCGTGCGCGGCCGCATCGGCCGGCGGGTTCGTCAATGCGTCAATATAGCTGCGGTTGGTCGGCAGCGCGGCTGCCAGCGCGCGAGACCTTTCGCGTACCTCGGCAAGTCTGGATAGCGCCTGTTGCGTCGCGCCCTCGCCGGCGGGCTCGGGCACGGGGAAGCCCATGCCGTAGAGGACGTATTGCTGGCTCGCCGCAGAAAAGACTTCATCCACTTGGGGGAAATCCCAGGCGGAGGGCGGCTGTTCCCGCCACAGGGCCAACTGGTCGGCGAGACGCTGCGGCACGACCGCCGGATCGCGCTGGGCCAGCCAGTAGGGTTCGCTCCGCCGGCTGAGCACGTAATGCAGCTTGAGGAAATCGACGATCCGCTCCCAGCGGTACCGGAACAACGCGTTGAATCGGTCGGCATGGATCGCGAGTGTCGCTTCGGTCGCGGGGAAGTTGTCCGCGAGCGCTTTTAGCGAGAGTTCCACCATCACGATGGCGGAAGCTTCAAGCGGCTCGATGAACCCGGCCGACTGGCCTACGGCGAGGCAATTGCCCTTCCAGAACTGCCCGCGATAACCGGTCGCGAAGCTGAGCTTACGCGGTGATAGGCTGGCAAGGTCTGCGTCCGGAACCGCTGCACCGATATAATCGCGCAGAATGGCCTCTGCGCGGTCGTCGGCGAGGAATTTCGAGGAATAGACGCAGCCGATGCCGCGGCGGCGGGGCAGGGCGATGTCCCACAGCCAGCCCGCCTCATGCGCGGTACCGATGGTTTGCGAGGCGATCGGGCTTTCGGTTGGCACCGGAACCTGTACTGCCAGCGCGCTGTCGTTGAGCGAAACGTCGGACCGGTCGATCCAGCCAGCGCCCATATGGCCGCCGATCACGATCGCGCGCGACCCGCTGCAGTCGATGAAGAAATGACCATTTAGTCGGCCTGTCTGGGCGAGGTCGAGGGCCTCGATCTTCTCCGGCGTGCCGATAACTCCGGCAACCCGGTCGCTGATATGCCTGACGCGGAGGCGCGTGGTCGCATGGCGTTTCAGCAGGTTGGCGAATTTCCCCGCATCGAGGTGATAGCCATAGTTCAGTGCTCCGGCGAAACCGGGCATTGCGCGCTGGCGCGGCGCGAGATCGCGGGCGCAGGCGACGGCCTGCGGTGTCATGGCCACGGCAAAAGGCGCGTCGGGCGCGACTTCCCGCCATCCTGCCAGAAGCGCGATCATGTCGCGCACAGACGATGCCAGGGGCGGGGGCGTGAACGGATGAAGGTAGCTGTCGCCATCCTCTCCCGTGGTCCACCCATCGAAGCGCGAACCCTGCTTGAAGGACCCGTCGCATTCGCGCAGGAAGTCTTCTTCGGCGATGCCGATCGTGCGCAGCGTCTCGCGCAGGGTTGGCCAGCTGCCTTCGCCCACGCCGATGGTCGGAATATCGGGCGCTTCGACCAGCGTGACGGCCAGCTCCGGCCGACGCGCCGCCATCACGCAGGCGGCCAGCCACCCGGCGGTCCCGCCGCCGACGATGACAAGCTGTTCGATCCGGTCGGTCATTGCATGTACCATAGCGGCATATCTCGCTGCCATGAAAGAGAAGAGCCGCACTGCTTGGGGCAGCGCGGCTCTCTCGTCGGGCCGTAGGGCGGCGAGGAGCCGTCCGCGTCGGTTACCAGGTGAAGCGCACCCCGGCGGCGTAACGGGCATAGCCCGGTGCCACGAAGAACTTCGCCAGTTCGTTGCGACGGAAGCCATTGCGATCATCGTTCAGGATGTTGATCCCTTCGGCGAAGATCGAGAGGCCGTTGTCGAACTCGTAGCTCGCGCTGGCATCGAGCTGTCCGTACTCGTCGATGAAGTACGGATCCTGGTCGAAGCCGGCGAGGAACTTGTCACGCCAGTTGTAGGCAACACGGGCCTGAAGGCCGTTCTTGTCATAGAACAGAACCGCGTTGGCGCTGTCGCTCACGCCGGTGACGGCGAACTGGGTCACGGTCCACGGCAGGGTCACGTCATAGGCCGTGTCGCTGTTCACGATCGTGTAGTTCAGGATCGCGCCGAAGCCGGTGTCCCAGAAATTGTGCTGGACGGCGAATTCCCAGCCCCACAGATGCGCGCTCTGGTCGCTGTTGAAGGGCTGCGTGAAGGTGAAAATCACCTCCGGATCGCCCGGCTGGCCGATGATCCCGCCGGCGGTGCCGACGTTCGGATCGTAGCTGGCCGGACGATTGTCCTGTACCCAGGCGACGATCTGTTCGAAGGTCGCATCCTGGCCCAGGGCATTGCGCGCTGCGTTGGCCGCCGCGCCCTGCGAGGGGTCGGGCAGGTTGAACAGCGGAGTCTGCGTCGTGCCGCTACCGATGAAGTTGCTCACCCGCTTGTCGAAGAAGCCCACCGACACATAGCTGGCGACATCGTAATACCACTCGGCCGACAGGTCGATGTTCTTCGACTTGAACGGCAGTAGCCCGGGGTTGCCCGCGCTCGCCTGGCTACCGCCGGCGCCGACGCGCAGCGGCTGGGCCACGGTGATGCCGCCCTGCAGGTTGTTGTAGGTCGGTCGCGTGATGGTGTGGCTGTACGAGGCACGGACCACGACATCCTGAACCGGCTCGAGGCTGAAATCGACCGCTGGCAGCCAGTTGTCATACCTGCCGGTGAGGCTGGTGAAGTCAGCATCGGGAGCGTTGATCACGCTGATCTCGTTGGCGGCCACCTGGACCGTTCCGACCGGGATCGGGGTGAGGGCAGCCGATTCCACCTTCGTTTCTTCCCAACGCAGGCCGAGGCGCAGGGTGGCGCGCATCGTGCCGAGGTCGAAGTCGTGGAAGGATTGAAGATACGGTGCCAGCGTGGTTTCGGTGATCCGCCGGTCGGTATCGTACGGTGCAAGGCAGGTACCCGGTTCCTGAGCGCGCGCGCAGATACCGAGGCGATCGTCGAGCAGGCCGATCAGACCTTCGGTGTCGATCCGGAAGTAGGTCGGGATGATCGCCGGATCGTTACTGCCGTCCACACCTGCAAGGTCGGAAGACAGGTCACGCTCGCTAAACAGGTCGTCGGGCGTGTCGGCACGCGACAGCGTACCGCCCCAGGTGTCGTTCTGGATGACACCGAATGCGCTGCGGACCTTGTTCTCGAGATAAGTCACGCCGAAGTCGAGGCTGTCGATGAACGACGCGTCGAAGTCGTAACCACCCCGGAAAGTCACTTCGGTAATCTCGTCGCGGAAGAACGCGTTACGGAAGGCGTTGCCGGCCGGACGGATGTTCGGGGCGTCGATTTCGGCACCGGGATACATCTCGACCGAGATGACCGGCATTTCGCTGGTGTAGTCGACCACCTGCGATTCCACACCGAAGATCGCCGTACCGACGGCGATGCCGCTGCCGAAAGGCGAAGTCGGCTTGGATTCCGCCGTCGAATAATGCGCGTCGAGTTCGGCACGGAACCCGCTGTCCCCTTCGAAAGCGATGTTGCCGCCGATCGAGTGGTTGACGCTGCGGTTCGCGCCGACCGCGCCGGTGATGGCGAGGTCCTTGCCGATGCCGGGGCCGTCGGGGCCATCGGGGCCGGGGCCGAAGCGCTCGGCATAGAACAGCGCACCGGCCGCGGGGCCGTCGGTCCAGGCGCTCGAGGTATCGCCGTGGTTGAACCAGATGCCGATGCTGTCCTGCTGGCTGTCGAAGGTGTTCTGCGAGAACAGGTAATCGGCAGTCAGCGTAACGGTGTCGCTCGGCTTGTACTGCAGCACGGCCTGGCCGTTGATGCGCTCACGCTCGAAGTTGAAGAAGTCGTAGGCGACGCTCTGCGGCACCTGGTAGACATCGTCCGGGCCCGGACGGTTCTCGATATTGTCGAACCGCGGATCGCCCGGCTGGGCCAGCGTACCCCAGTTGTTTTCCGCGCCGGTGTAGCCCGGGCGCCAGTTGCCGGTGACGAACTGCGCCTGGCTGCCCTTGCGCTTCTGGTAGGAGCCGGCGATCAGGATGCCGACCGTGTCGTCGTTCCAGGTCTTCGACACGATGCCGGAGACTTCCGGGGTGACGTCGAAGCCGCTGAAGCGCGACGTGTCGTAGACGCCTTTCACGCCGATGCTCCCCTGGAAGCCGGGGCGGTCCAGCGGGCGCGGGAGCTTGATGTTGATGACCGAGCCGATGCCGCCAGTCGGCAGCGAAGCGCGGCCCGACTTGTAGACTTCGACGCCCGCGACGCCTTCGGAAGCGAGGTTGCCGAAGTCGAAGCTGCGCGAGGAGGGGGCGGAGAAGCCGTCGCCCAGCGTGGAGGTCGGCATCTGGCGGCCGTTGACGACAACGAGGTTGAAGTCGGGGCCGAAGCCGCGAACGGTAACGGTCGAGCCTTCACCGCTCTGGCGGTCGATCGACACGCCGGTGATGCGCTGCAGCGATTCCGCGAGGTTGGTGTCGGGGAACTTACCGATGTCTTCGGCCGAGATCGCATCGACGACGCCGATGGCGTCGCGCTTGATGTTCATCGCATCCTGAAGGCTGGCGCGGATACCGGAAACAACGATGACGTTGCCCTCGTCGACCACGACTTCGCCTTCGTCGCCGTCGCGGGTTTCCTGTGCCGTCTCGTCCTGCGCCATGGCGGGGACCGCAGCCGCGCCCATCGCAACTGCCGATGCGCCGGCCAGATACGTGACGAGCGAGCGCTTAGGCGTAAATTTCATCGGTGATTCTCCTCCCAAAACCATGCACTTGTCGCGCATCGGTCACCATAATGTGAACGTTCACCTATTTGATAACGTTCACTTCGTCAATCGCTGCGGATGCGGAGCTGTCATAGAACTGCCGCTGTGTTGCAATCATGTTGCATGCGTGGATGTGCCTCCCAGACAAGCTGGGCGGAGAGGTTTGCAACACCGCTGTTGCCCTTGCCGCGGCCCGTGACTACCGAGAGCGCGATGTTCGACGCACAAGCCTTTCGCGACGCCTTGGGCAGCTTTGTGACCGGCGTCACGATCGTGACCGCGCGTGACGAGGAAGGGCAGCCCTTCGGCCTGACCGCGAACAGCTTCAATTCGGTCAGCCTCGATCCGCCGATGGTGTTGTGGAGCCTGTCGCTGCAATCGCGCACCCTGCCGGTGTTCCGCGATGCGGAGACCTGGGCTGTCCATGTGCTGGCCGCCGATCAGCAGCCGATGTCCGATCGCTTCGCCAGGCCCGGCAGCGACAAGTTCGCCGGGCTGGACGGAGGCGACGGCCCCGAAGGTGCGCCGCTGATCGAGGGCTATGCCGCCCGCTTCGGCTGCCGCGCCCGCTTCGAATACGAAGGCGGCGACCACGCGATCTTTCTTGGCGAAGTCATCGAGTTCGACCGGCGCGACACCGAGCCGCTGATCTATCATGGCGGGCGCTATGGCCGGGTGATGCGCGCGCCCGATGGCGAGGACCTCGAACGCGAGGGCCTGGCGGAGAAGGTCGGCAGCGAGCTCGCACTGACGCAGCGTGGTACCGATCTCCTCGCCGCGCTCGAGGCGCTCGCGAAGCGCTAGACTCTCGGCCTCCCCGCCGATACCGGTTGCGAAAAGCAACTGTGAGGAGAGGCTGCCCATGAAAACCCGCATCACCGAAATGTTCGGCATCGAACACCCGATCATCCAGGGCGGCATGCATTATGTCGGCTTCGCGGAAATGGCGGCGGCGGTGTCTAATGCGGGCGGCCTCGGCATCATCACGGGTCTGACGCTCGGAACGCCCGAGAAGCTCGCCGACGAGATCGCCAAGTGTAAGGACATGACTGACAAACCCTTCGGCGTGAACCTGACCTTCCTGCCGACGGTCAACGCGCCCGATTATCCGGGTCTGGTCAAGGCGATCATCGACGGCGGGGTCAAGGTGGTGGAGACCGCGGGCAACAATCCGCAACAGGTGCTGCCCTTTTTCAAGGACGCCGGGGTCAAGGTAATCCACAAATGCACCAGCGTGCGCCACAGCCTCAAGGCGCAGTCGATTGGCTGCGATGCGGTGTCGGTCGACGGTTTCGAATGCGGCGGGCACCCGGGCGAAGACGACATTCCCAACATGATCCTGCTGCCCCGCGCGGCGGATGAGCTCGAAATCCCCTTCGTCGCCAGCGGCGGCATGGCAGACGGGCGCAGCCTCGTCGCCAGCCTCGCAATGGGTGCGGAAGGCATGAACATGGGCACGCGCTTCATCGCGACGAAGGAAGCGCCGGTGCACGAGAATGTGAAAAAGGCAATCGTCGCCGCCAGCGAACTCGACACCCGCCTCGTCATGCGCCCGCTGCGCAATACCGAGCGGGTGATGACCAACGACGCGGTCGAGGAACTGCTCCAGATCGAGAAAGAGAAGGGCGCGGACCTCAAGTTCGAGGATATCATCGAACAGGTCGCGGGCGTCTATCCGCGCATCATGACCGAAGGCGACATGGATGCAGGCGCATGGTCCTGCGGCATGGTCGCTGGGCTGATCGACGATATCCCGACCTGCAAGGAACTGATCGACCGCATCATGGCCGAGGCGGACGAGATCATCAGCCAGCGCCTCGCGCGTTTCCAGGGAGCATGAGCCATGCTCGATACCAGCTATCGCACCGCCTATAACGAGGATCACGAAGCATTCCGCGACACCGTGCGCAAGGTCTTTGCGGAGCACATGACGCCGCATCTGGACCAGCACGAGGCCGAGGGCATCGTCGGGCGCGAGGCGTGGAAGGCGCTGGGCGACGCCGGCATGCTGTGCCCCACGGTAAAGGAAGAGAACGGCGGCCTCGGCCTCGATTTCGGCTTCAATTGCGTGATTACCGAGGAACTGAGCTATCTCGGATCCTCGGCCGGTTTCACGCTGCAGAACGATATCACGGCAAATTACTTCGAGCGGCTCGGTACCGACGAACAGCGCGAGAAGTATCTCCCCGGCATGGTATCGGGCGATATCATCACAGCCATCGCCATGACCGAGCCGGGTGCGGGCAGCGACCTGCAGGGCATTCGCACTACGGCGGTGAAGGACGGCAATCACCTCGTGGTGAACGGGTCCAAAACTTACATCACCAATGGTCAGAATGCGGATTGCGTGATCGTGGTCGCCAAGACCGATCCGACGCAGGGCGCCAAGGGCACCAGCCTGGTGCTGGTCGACGCCGATACGCCGGGCTTCGAGCGCGGGCGCAATCTCGACAAGATCGGCCAGCATTCGGCCGATACGTCGGAGCTGTTCTTCAACGACTGCCGCGTGCCGATGACCAATCTGCTCGGCGGCGAAGGACGCGGCTTCATCCACCTGATGGAGGAGCTGCCGCAGGAACGTCTCGGTATCGCGGTGGGCGCGCAGGCCGGGGCGCAGCGCGCGTTCGACGAGGCGGTGAAGTTCACCAAGGACCGCAAGGCTTTCGGTAAGACGGTGTTCGAATTCCAGAACACCAAGTTCACGCTGGCCGATCTGAAAGCCAAGCTGCAGGTTGGCTGGGCGCATCTCGACTGGGCGATCAAGAAGCACCTTGCGGGCGAGCTGACCACCGACGAGGCCAGCGCGGCCAAGCTGTGGCACACCGACCTGCAATGGGAAGTCTGCGACGCCGCGCTGCAACTGCATGGCGGGGCGGGCTACATGAACGAATACGCGATCGCCCGCCTGTGGCGCGACGCCCGCGTCACCCGCATTTTCGGCGGCACGAACGAGATCATGAAGGAAGTGATCTCGCGCTCGATCTGAGGAGGGCTGCATGACCGATCCGCTCGACTATTCCGGCAAGACCGTGCTCGTCATCGGCGGCACGAGCGGAATCGGCAACGGCATCGCGCACGGCTTTCGCGAGCGCGGGGCGGTGGTTCATGTCACCGGCACGCGCGGCTCTGCGGACGACTACTCCGCTGAGGAGGGGAGTGATCTAACCGGCCTCGAGTTTCATCCGCTCGATGTGTCGGACCGCGATGGAATTGCAGGGTTCGATCTGCCCGACCGGCTCGATGTCGTCGTCCTGTGCCAGGGCATCGTCCGCTATCGCCGCGAGGAATTCGAACGCGAGGGGTGGGACGCCGTGATGACGGTTAATCTCGACTCGCTGATGGATTGCGCCCGCGCGGTTCGGGCGAAGCTGGCCGACGGCGGCGGGTCGCTTATCGTGGTCAGCTCGGTCGGCGCCTTCCATGCGATGATCGGCAATCCGGCCTATGCCGCGAGCAAGGCGGGCGCGGTGAGCCTCGTCGGCAGCCTCGCGCAGGCCTGGGCAGCGGAGGGTATCCGCGTCAACGGTATCGCACCGGGTCTCGTGCCGACCAAGCTGACCAAGGTCACGACCGACAATGAACAGCGTACCGCCGGGGCGATCGCGCGCATTCCCGCCGGACGAATGGGGACGCCTGCGGACATGGCGGGCGCGGCGCTTTATCTTGCCTCGCCACTGGCGGATTACGTCGTCGGCCAAACAATCCGCGTCGATGGCGGCATGACTCTCTCCTAGGAGGAACGACAGTTGGAATACGTCAATCTCGGCCCCAGCGGCCTCAAGGTTTCGCGCCTGTGCCTCGGCTGCATGAGCTATGGCGACACCAGCCGCGGCTGGCACGGCGACTGGGTGCTGTCCGAGGACGAGAGCCGCCCCTTTATCCGCGAGGCGGTGGAGGCGGGGATCAATTTCTTCGACACGGCGAACATGTATTCGATGGGCGCATCGGAGGAAGTGGTCGGCAAGCTGATTCCCGAGTTCGCCAAGCGCGATGAGATCGTGCTGGCGACCAAGGCCTTCCTGCCGTGGCGCCAGGCGCCCAATGCGGGCGGTCTGTCGCGCAAGAGCCTGATGCAGGCGATCGACGACAGCCTCACGCGGCTTAACATGGACTATGTCGACCTCTTCCAGATCCACCGCTGGGACGATCACACGCCGATCGAGGAAACGATGGAGGCGCTGCACGACATCGTGAAGGCGGGAAAGGCGCGCTATATCGGCGCCTCCAGCATGGCCGCGTGGCAATTCGCCAAGGCGCAGGAGGTGGCGCGCGCCAATGGCTGGACGCGCTTCATCTCGATGCAGAACCACGTGAACCTGCTCCACCGCGAGGAGGAGCGCGAGATGATCCCGCTGTGCCGCGACCAGGGCGTGAGCCTCATTCCGTGGAGCCCGCTGGCGCGCGGCAAGCTCGCCCGTGCATGGGACGAAAGCACCGTCCGCAGCGAGACTGACGGTTTCGGCAAGATGCTTTACACGCAGACGCCCGAAGCCGATCGCGAGATCGTCGAGACGGTCGGCGAAATCGCCGAGGCGCGCGGCACTTCCCGGGCGACGGTGGCGCTCGCATGGCATTTCGCCAAGGGGATCACCGCTCCGATCATCGGCGCGACGAAAGAGGGGCATATCGCCGCGGCGGTCGAGGCCATGACGCTCGACCTGACCGAGGACGAGGTCGCGCGGCTGGAAAAACCCTATGTGCCGAAAATGCCGGTCGGCGTCGCCTCCACCGCGCCGCGCAACTGGTCTTTGACGCTGAAGGACGGATAGGCAAACCGCCGCCATCGCAAAGTGTTACACGGCTGTCGCGCGCGGTCACAATCACGTCACATGCCCGCGCCATCGCTTGCCCGACAGGGTGGGACGAGAACCGCGTGCAAGCCATCAATATCTTCCTGACCGGCCGGTTGGGCGAACAACTCGAAGACTTCATGCATGGCGAAACCCGCTATGCCTTTGGTCGCCTCTATGCCGATGGACCGCACCGCGTTGTGGAGGGGCCGGTGTGCGCCTTCGTCGATTGGGTCATGGACGATCTCTCCGGCCTCGAAATGTGCCGTCGTCTGCGCGCAGATCCGCGGACCCACGATGCGCATATCACCGTCGTGCTGGAAGAGGACGAGCCCGACGACAAGCGCCGCGCGCTGAAGGCGGGGGCAGACGATTACGTGGTCGGCCCGCTCGACCGCACGAAGGTGCTCGACCGGGTGATGGCGCTGCAGTCTGGCGGCTCGCAGCCCGGCGTTGCCGAGCGGCTGGAATTGGGCGAACTGACCATTGATGCGGCGGCATTGCAGGCGCGCTGGGCGGGCCATGCGCTCGACCTGCGGCCCAATGAATTCCGCTTGCTGCGGTTCTTCGCGCAAAACCCGGACCGGGTGCTCACCCGCCCGGACCTGATCGAGGCGCTGGGCAAGCAGGAGCCGCCCATCGACGAACGCACGGTGGATGTCTGGATCGGCCGCCTGCGCAAGGCCCTGCGCAACGCCGGCGCAGGCGAAAGGGTGCGGACCGTGCGGTCGCTGGGCTACGTTTACGATTCGCATTGATCGGGAATCGCGGAACCATCGCTGCTCCTATCGGTCGACAAGGCATACGATAGGAGAGAACAATGCTATATCAGCTTGCGAAAGCTTCACCGATAGCCATCGCGGCTCTGGCCCTGGCCGGATGCGAGACGATTGCCGAACCGGTCGCCGAAAGCCTGAGTCCAACCTACACCGCCGCCTTGACCGGTGCAGCGGAAGTCGGCGCAGCTGGCGATCCCGATGGCAGCGGCACCGCCGAGATTTCGCTGGTCGACGATGTGGTCAACCAGGTGTGCTACGAGATCGCCGTAACCGGCATTTCTCCCGCAACCGCGGCGCATATCCACAGCGGTGCCGCAGGTGTCGCCGGGCCGCCGGTGGTGACTCTGGAAGCGCCCACCTCTGGCGAGGTCAGCGGCTGTGCCTCGGCCGATGACGATACGATCGATGCCATCCGCGCCAATCCCGCCGCCTTCTACGTGAATGTCCACACCGCGGATCATCCCGGTGGCGCAATCCGGGGCCAATTGCGGCGCTGACCGATGAAAAAAGGGCCGCCCTTGCGGACGGCCCTTTTCGGGAAGAAGGCTTTCGAGAGCCCTAGAATTCAGCGGACAGTGAAACGCTGAAGCTGGTGCCGACATCGTAGCTGTTGATGTCGATGCGGGTATCGCCATTGGTCTGGAATTCTTCGTAGTCGCGCCCGGTCAGGTTGCGCGCCTCGAGCTTGAGCTCCAGTTCCTTGCCCGCCAGTTCGAAGCCTTGCCGCACCACGAAATCGAGGCGCAGGCCGGGATTCTCGATGATGTCGGGCAAATTGCTGGTCCCGCGGCTGATGACGCGCTCGCTGGCATAGCTCAGCAGGATTGTGGCCTGACTCAGCCGGTCGAGATCCTCCAGGCCAAGCTGCAGGTTGACCAGATGGTCGCTCTGCCCGGTCAGCGGAACGCCATCGCGGAAGAAGTTGGTCGCCGGCTGGGGTGCGGACGGGAAGACCTGCGCAATATCGTCGTCGGTTACTTTCAGTTCCGACTGGGTGTAGGTGTAGTTCGCCACCGCCACCAGGCGCTTGCTCTCCCACCAGTCCCCGCCCAGCGTATAGAGATCCTTGTTCCACTGCAGCTCGAATTCCGCGCCGTAGAGCGTGGCGGCCGGCGCATTGGCGAAGCCGCTGATCTGCTCGTTGTCGGAGAAGCTGGAGAAGACCTCGATCGGGCGCTCGATATCCTTGTAGAAGCCCGCGAGGCTGACCCGGCTTTGCGAACCCCAGTAATATTCGAGGCGCGCCTCGTAATTGGTCAGCTCGCTGTCGACCAACTGCGGGTTGCCGTTGAACTGGCGGTTGGTTTCGGGATCGAAATAGGTCTGGAAGATCAGCTCGCGGAACTGCGGCCGCGCGATCGTCTTCGAAGCGTTGAAGCGCGCCTGCAGGCTGTCGGAAATTTCCCAGGTCAGCGTACCCGCGGGCAGGAAATAGTCGTTCTCGAGCAGCGAGCTGCTGGCCGAGCCGCTGGGCGTCCCGTCGAGGCCGAGCGGGATGACCTGCTGCACCGCATCCTCGTAGCGCACGCCCAGATCGAGCGAGACACCGTCTACCGGCTGGACCCGGCTCTGGATGTAGCCGGCCCTGATATCCAGTCCTGCCTCGAAGGCAGGATCGGAACCCGTCGTGTCGAAGATTGTGAAGCCGAAGGGGCCGATCATCGCGGCGTCCTGCGCTTCGCGATCGAAGCCGAACTCGATCAGCGAATCTCCTAGCAGCGCATCGGGCCGGAAAGCACCGAACACATCGGGGAAATCGCCCTGGGCGCGCAAATCGAACTCGCGGCGCGAGGAGAAGCGCTGCGTATCGGTGTAGGCGCCGCCGATGGTCACGCCGAGCCAGTCAGTCAGCTGATAGCTGACGTCGAGGCCGCCGTAATAGAGGTCTTCGGTGAGGTCGGAAAAGGCGACGATCGCGCTGCCGCGCTGCCCGTCGAGCGTGTTGAGGAAGATGTTGCCCAGCGGATCGTTCGGGTTGTCCGTGCGCGTATAGGTGAAGGTCCACTCATACGGTGCCTCGCGCTGCGTCTGGGCATAGCCTGCTCGCAGGTCGACATTGAGGTCGCCGAAATCGAGTTCGCCGGTGAACTGCGTATCGAACAGCTGGCGTTCGTACCAGGCGGTGTTCTGAACGAGGTCGGTGTCGTCGCTCTGGAAATCGAAGGTTTCGGCCAGCGATGCCTGCTTGAGCGAATCGCGGATGAAGAGATTGGTGAAGCGGAAGCGGTGCTCGCCCACCTCCAGCCCGAAGCCCAGCAGGCCGTTCACCAGAATGCGGTTGTCGGTGACGAATTCGTTGCCGTCGCTGTCGAGATTGAGCTCCTCGCCAACCGCGGTCTGTTGCGTGATGAAGCGGTTGCGCCACTTGTTGCTGATCGAGGCGGTGGCGATGACGCCGAACTGGCCGTCTCCGAACACGTCGAAGCTGGTGCCGCCGGTGATGCCGGCCGAGACATTGACGGGCAGGCCGCTGTTGCTCTGCAGCAGGATCAGATTGGGATCGCCCAGCTCGAGCAGGATCGCTTCCTGATCGACATCGGGGCTGTTGATGGGCAGGCCGCTGTCGAGATAATTCTGCAGTTCCGGGCGAATGGTACGGCGTCCGTCGTCGAAGCCGAACCAGTCGTAGCTCGAACCGAAATAGGTGTAGCCGACGCCGCCAGTGGTCTCCGTGTCGCCGCTCAGCCCGCCGCTGATCGTGAGGAAACTTTCCTGCGGAATCGCGCGGGTGGTGAGGTTGATCACGCCGCCGCCGAATTCGCCGGGGTAGTTGGCGGAGTAGGTCTTCTGGACGAGGCTGGAGGCGACCACGCTGGTCGGGAAAATGTCGAGCGGGACCACGCGGCTCAATGGCTGGGGCGAGGGCAGCGGCAGGCCGTTGAGCAGGGCGAGCGAATAGCGATCGCCCAGGCCGCGCACGAAGACGAGGCCGTTGCCGACCGTCGAAAGACCGGTCACGCGGGTCAGCGCGCCGGCGATGTCGCCCTCGCCGGTCCTGGCGATGGCTGCGGTGTCGAGCACCGAAACGACCTGAGTCGACGCGCGGGTCACATCCTGCCGCCGGCGTCCGGTGACAACGATCGCGCCGCCCGGCACCGATACCTCGGGCTCCTCGAACTCTTCTTCCTGCGGCGTGTCGTCTTCCTGCGGCGTGTCGTCCACGCCTTCGACCTGCTCGGCGAGCAGGGCGTCGGTTGCCGGATCCTCCTCGGCCGGGACGCCTTCGGCACCGGTACCGGGCGCAGCATCCTGCGCAAGAGCCGCGCCGGGTACGCACAGCGCGGTGGTGAGCAGGAGCAGCGAAGCGAGCTGCTTGCCGGTCGACATGGTTCGAGACCCCCTCATTATCAGGTCCTGTAGAATTCGGTGGGAGCGCGCGCGCTCCAATCGGGTGAGGGCTCGCGGGGCACGAACGGACCGTGCCCCGCGAACCGTGTCCTGCTTACGAGTCGTAGACCGGCAGGCTGGTGCAGTTGGTAACGTCGCCGTCGAAGCTCACCGTCGCCGAATTGCAGGTCCAGCCTTCGACCCAGTCGGAAATGCTGGGATAGACTGCGCCGATCTGCTCCGGCTCGACGAAGAAGCTCGACAGTGCGGTCGGATCGAAAACGGCGACGCCCGCTTCGTTGGACCCATTGAGGAAGGTCATTGTCAGCGTGTTGGTGAAGTTGGCGTTGTTGTTCGAACCAGCTTCGTAGCGGGCCTGGATATCGGCCGCCGTCACCCCGCCCGAGCTGTCGCGGAAGTCCGTCGCACAATCGAGCACGAAGGAGTTGAACGCCACCGGGCCGGCTTCATCCGGACCGCTGGTGCGATCGAGCGTCTCCGTCCCGTCGATGCGCAGGCAGGGCGTGCCGCCGGTCGCGTCGACGAGGATCGAGTTGACGATGGTGTAGTCGGCGAAGCCGCGGATGCGGATGGCCTGATCCTGGTCACCGCCATTGTGGATGAAAGTGGCGTTGGAAATGCGCGTGTTCTGGCGCGGGGTCTGCTCTTCAAGGCCGTTGGTCGAGTCGGCTTCGATGATGGTGTCACCGACGCCCGGGCGCTGGACCGCGATGACGAACTGCATGTTCGCCTTCACACCGGTGTCGGTATCGATGCTGTCGTCTTCCGCGCCGACCACGATCAGGCGCTTCACGTTCACCCGGCCGCCGAAGAATTCGACGCCGTCGTCGGAGCTGTTGAAGCTCATGATGTTTTCCAGCGTGGTGCCGCTACCGACGCCGCCCGTGGTAAGCGACTGCAGTTCGTTGTCGCCCGACAGGACGAAGCCCGAATAGCGAATCTGGACGAATTTCATGCTGCCCGAGCTGTCGTCACCCGTCGCGCCACCGAACAGGGCGGGCTGGGCCGCGCCTTCGACCTGGCGTTCGCAGGCCGTCGTGCCCGGGGTTGCGCCCGGTGCGATGCAGTCGGTGACCGGTGCGCGACCCGACAGGACGACCCCGCCCCACTGGCCGGCGGAATTGTCGGTGTTGAGGCCCTGCACATTGTCGCGGCTGGTGAAGATGATCGGGCGTTCGGCGGTGCCGTTCGCCTGGATGGTATTGCCGCGATTGACGTTGAGGAAGCTGGCGCCCGAGGCATAGATGATCGCGCCCGGCTCAATGGTCAGCTGCACGTCGGTATCGGCACCGGTGTCACTCGGGCCGCCATCCTCGCCCACGTCGACGCGACCGTTCATGCGGTAAAGGAGACCCTCGATATAGGGGAGGGTGGAGCTGGCGGTGAACCGCGCGGGCAGGGTGCAGACGCGATATTCGCCGGTCGGGCCGGAGATGGTTCCGCTGTCGGTCAGGCCGGTCGGATCGGAAATCGTCGGACAACCTGCGGCCGGTGTCACCAGCGAGGACGTCGGCGTGGGTGTCGGGGTCGGCGAGGGCGCCGGCGCGGACGGATTGTTGATGGTGATGTTGCCGCCGGTGCCCGGCGAGACGATCTCGTCGGCTCCGCAGCTGGCAAGGGCCAGCGCGCTACAGCCAAGGACGAGCGAACGATGGAAAGTGGTCACGGGTACGGTCCCCTCAAAAACCGAATGAATCGGAAAGTCTGTCGAAGCGCGAATTCGTTGATCGCGAATCGCCAGCTAGGAGCCGTTCGTGACAGTATGTGTCGCTTCGTGACCGTTATGTTGCAGTATCAACAGCTTTGGCCGCGGCGGTGCTGATTGCAGAAATATGACAATGTTTCAGTTTTGTTGCAGTCCACGGCTCCGCGACCTATTCATTGCCCAACAGAACAGTTGGGAGATGCTTTATGTCGCTCATTGCCAGTCTCGCCTTCGCCATGGTGGCCCAGGGTCCGGTAGCCGTCGTGGCGGCGCCAGAAACCGATTACGATGTCGGCTATGAGGAACTGGTCTCCGGGCAGGACCGCGCTGCTGCGGAAGCGATCGAAAACTGCGGCAAACTCGCTGCCGACGATCCCGCCCGCCTGATCAATCACGGCATCGCGCTGGCCCGTTTGGGTCGCTTCAACGAGGCGAGGGCCGATTTCGAGGCCGCCGCCAATGCCAGCACGAGCGTGGAACTGGAAACGGCCAGCGGCGAATGGATCGATTCCCGCCGTCTTGCCCGCCGCGCCCTCGCATCGCTAGATAAGGGCGAATTCGCCCGCTATTACGCGATGTCGATGCGCTGATCCTTACAGCGAACCCCTTGCAGCCCGCGTTTCCCACAGGAAGCGCGGGTTTTTTGTGGGCGGACGTTGCTTACATGCGACGAAATTTCCAGCATTCAGCTTTCTGTCACCCCTTTGTCATGTACTAAGGCCAGTGGGATCGGACGGAGGGTGCAATGATTCTCGCACGCTTGGCGCTCGTCTCGGGGTTGGTCCTCGGAGCGCTCTCCGCCACGAATGTGAAGGCGGATGTCATTGAGATCGACGCTGACGGAGCACGCTGGATAGCCGGCGGGGGCACCGCCCTACCTGCTGCGCCGGCCCAAAGCGCATCTGATGCTGCCATCGTTGAAGTCCCGGCCGAGATTTTCGTTCCCGAAATCGCCATCGCCGATCCGCATGCCCCGGGCGCGCTCGTGCCCGTGACCTACCAGGCAAAGGTGGCCGAGCTCGCCGCGCGTTACGATCTCAGCCCGGCGCTGATCGAGGCGATGGTCTGGCAGGAGAGCCGCTGGCGCGCCAACGCCGTTTCGCCGGTCGGGGCCCGCGGCCTCGCCCAGCTGATGCCCGGCACGGCACGCGATCTGGGCGTCGATCCGAACGATCCTTTCGCCAATCTGGAAGGTGGGGCGCGCTATCTGCGCGAGCAACTCGACCGGTTCGATGGCGATATCGAGAAAGCGCTTGCCGCCTACAACGCGGGGCCCGGACGGGTCATGCGCGCAGGCGGCATTCCCCGCATTCGCGAAACGCAGCTTTACGTGGCGGCCATCATGGGTCGCCTCGCCAACCACTCACGGGAGTAATTTCGCTTGAAGTCCAAGTTTTCGATCCCGGCCGCCCTGGCCTTTCTGGCGATGTCCAGCCCCGCGCTGGCGCAGACCACCGATCCGGCAGGGTCGGGCCCGGTCGTCGCCGCGCTCGGCTGGTTGCAGGGAACCCTGCTCGGCAACGTTGCCACGGCAGTCGCGGTCATGGCCGTTGCCGCCGTCGGCTTCATGATGCTGACCGGACGCCTCAATTGGCGCTTCGGGGCGACCGTTATCATCGGCGTCTTCATTCTCTTCGGCGCGGCCTCGATCGTGGCCGGCATCCAGGGCGTCGCCGCCTGACCATGACCGCACTCGTCCGCCATCCCGTCCACCGCGCATTGACGCGCCCGCAGATGTTCGCGGGGGTGACGTATAACTACTTCATCATCAACGGCATGGTGACGACGGAGGCGTTCCTGATCACCGGCAGCTGGCTGGCGCTGGTGGTGTTCGCGGTGATGCACGGCATCGGCTATTTCGCCTGCCTGCGCGAACCGCGCATCTTCGACCTGTGGATCACCAAGGTGTCGAAATGCCCCCGCGTGAAGAACTACAAGCACTGGGGGTGCAACTCCTATGCCGCATAAGGACAAGTGGAAGGGCGCTGCCGCCTGGGGCTCGAAGGAGGCGCGGGCCGGCGACCGGCTGCCCTATGCCCGATTGATCGACGATAGCACGCTGCTGTTGCGTGACGGGTCCGTTATGACCGCGATCCAGGTGCCCGGCCTGCTGTTCGAAACCGAGGACAGCGAGGCGCTCAACGCCCATGCCGCGACCCGGGAAGTGGTTCTGCGCAGCACGCTCGATGCGCGTTTCGTGCTCTATCATCACGTCATCCGGCGCCGTGTCTCGGTCGATCTCGAGGCGTCGTTTCCCGACCCGATCAGCCGCCATATCGACACGCGCTGGCGTGAGCGGCTGGGATCCGGCCAGCTGTTCGTCAACGACCAGTTCATTACGCTGATCCGGCGCCCGGCCCGCGGCAAGGCTGGCCTGGTCGAGCGCGTCAGCAAGGGTTTGAAGCGCAAGGGCCGCGAGCAGGTCGAAGCGGATCCGAAGGATCTGCGGTCCTTGCGCGCCGCATCGCAGGGCCTTGTCGCTGCTCTGCAAGCCTATGGCGCAACGCCGCTGACCGACTATGTCGGCCCGCAGGGCAATACCAATTCGGAAATGCTGGAGCTGCTTTCGGCGCTCTACAATGGCGAGATGCGCCCGGTGAGGAAGCCCGCGGACGATGTCGATATCGGCCACATGCTGCCCTATCGCCGCGTCAGCTTCGGGCTCGATGCCATGGAAATGCGCGGCTCGGGTTCGCCCGATTTCGCCGCCATGCTTGGGTTGAAGGACTATCCCGAAGCAACCAGCCCGGGATTGCTCGACAGCCTGCTGCGGCTGCCCTTCGAAATGGTGGTGAGCGAAAGCTATGCCCCGACCGAGCGGCAGACTGCGCGCGAGCGCATGGATCTGGCCATTCGCCGCCTGAAGAGCGCCGACGAAGAAGCCGCGGCGGAGCGCGCCGACATGCTCGCCGCGCGCGATGCGCTGGGCAATGGCGCGGTCGGCTTCGGCGATCATCACCTCACGGTCATGGTCAAGGAACGCGATCTAGGCCGGCTCGACGACGCAATGGCTGCCTGCGCCGCCGCGCTGGCCGATACCGGCGCCATCGCAGTGCGCGAGGATACCAATCTCGAACCGGCATTTTGGGGCCAGTTCCCGGGCAACGAAGGCTACCTCGTGCGCCGCGCGCTGATTTCCAGCGCCAACATGGCCAGCTTTGGGTCGCTGCACGGCTTCGCACTGGGTCAGGCCGAAGGCAATCACTGGGGTGATGCGGTCACCTTGCTGGAAACGACCAGTGCGACGCCGTTCTTCTTCAACTTCCACCACGGCGATCTTGGCAATTTCTCGGTCATCGGGCCGAGCGGTTCGGGCAAGACGGTGGTGATGAATTTCCTCGCCGCGCAGGCCCAGAAGTTCAAACCGCGCACCATCCTGTTCGACAAGGACCGCGGCGCGGAACTGTTCGTGCGCGGCATCGGCGGGCGCTACGACAGCATCCGTGCGGGCGAGCCGACCGGGTTCAACCCGCTCGCGCTGCCCGATACGCCGATCAACAAGGCCTTCCTGCGCGACTGGTTGGGCGTATTGCTGAAGGCCGAGGGCCCTGAAGAGGAACAGACCATCGCTGGTGCGGTGGACGCAGCCTATGCCAATGACGCGTCGCTGCGCCGGCTGCGCCACTTCCGCGAACTGCTGTCCGGCAGTCGCCGACCGCAGCCTGGCGATCTGGCAGACCGTCTGAGCGCGTGGATCAACGCCGGCGAGCATGCCTGGCTGTTCGACAATGCCGACGACCGGCTCGACCTGACGGCACGCGTGCTCGGCTTCGACATGACCGCGCTGCTCGAGAACCCGCGCCTGCGCACCCCGACTATGATGTACCTCTTCCACCGGATCGAGGAACGGCTTGACGGCAAGCCGACCATGATCCTGATCGACGAGGGCTGGAAGGCGCTCGACGACGAGGTCTTCGCCGCGCGCATTCGCGACTGGCTCAAGACTTTGCGGAAACGCAATGCACTGGTCGGCTTCGCCACGCAGTCGGCGCGCGATGCGCTGGAGAGCCGCATTTCCACCGCGCTGGTCGAGCAGACCGCGACCATGGTATTCATGCCCAACAGCCGTGCCCGGCCGGAGGATTATTGCGACGGCTTCGGGCTGACGGAGCATGAGCTTGCGCTGATCCGCACGCTGCCGGCGCACAGCCGCTGTTTCCTCGTGCGCCAGCCCGACGCCAGCGTCGTCGTGCGGCTCGATTTGTCCGGCGCGCCCGAAGTGCTGACGCTGCTGTCGGGCCGCGAAAGCTCGGTCCGCCGTCTCGACGTTCTGCGCGAGGCGCTGGGCGACGCTCCGGCGGACTGGTTCCCCGCGCTCACCGGCACGAAATGGCCGGGCGGTGCCAATGACAGCGAGCTGGTCGAGGAACTGAACCTCGATCTGGCGGCAGAATGACGAGCGCAACCTGCCAGAAGGCCGCCGAAGGGGTCGGCAACGGCGTTGCCGGGGCGCTGAAAGGCGTCGACTGCGTCGCGGGCGAAACGGCCGCGGCTGCCTTCGGTCGCCTGTTCGCCTCGGGCGGTGCCCTGACGACGACGCTGACCATCGTGCTGACACTGTTCATCGCGCTGTTCGGCTTCGCGCTGCTCACGGGTCGCACCAATGTCGGTGTTCGCGCGCTGGTGCCGCGAATGATGACGCTGGGCCTGGTTCTGACCTTTGCGACCAGCTGGGTCGCCTATCAGAGCGTGGTCTGGAATCTCGCCATCGGCACGCCGGACTATCTCGCCGGCATCCTCACTGGCGCGCGCGGGAGCGCGACCGAGGTCTTCGCACAGAAGATCGACGTGGTGTTCCTTGCCATCCAGGAAGTCAGTGGCGGGAACGAGGATTTTGCGGCCTTCTCGCCCGAGGGCATGATGTGGCTCGGCGCCATGCTGTTCATGCTCGGCACTGTCGGCCTGCTGGTCACGACCAAGATTGCGCTGGGCGTGCTGGTCGCGCTGGGCCCGATCTTTGTCGTCATGGCCCTGTTCAATGGCACGCGCGGCCTGTTCACCGGCTGGATCAAGGGCCTGACGCTGTGTGCGCTGGCACCGCTCTTTGCCGTGCTTGGCGGCTCGATCATGCTCGAACTCGCCGTGCCCATTCTCGGCGCACTCGTGGCGACACCGGGGCAGGTCAATCCGCAGGCAGCGATGGCGTTCTTCATGGTGGGGGCGGTGCATGTCGCGCTCATGGTGTTGGTGCTCAAGGTCGCAGGAGCAATGGTTGCCGGCTGGACGGTGTTTGGCCTTGCTTCCGACCGTGATGAGCGCGCCGCCGCTACTCCAACGCCGCAAGCCGCACCTGCGCCGGCGCTGGCCAGTGCCCAAGCAGCCAATGCCGCGAGCTCGCAGGCGCGCCGGATCGACGTGTCCGCCGTGCCGACGGCTGCCGCCGCCAATGATGCCGGCGCGAATGCGGCAACGACCCAGCGCACAACCAAGGTATTCGCGACCGCTTCAGGCAATGGTCAGGTCGCGCCGCTTACTTCCGGGCCATCCCGGGCAATGGGGATCGGCAGCCGCTTCAAGCCCGCCCCGCCCAAGGCCCTCGACCGTTCCGTGGAGAAACGCTGATGAACCGCGCGCTCATTCCCGCGCTCGCCCTGGCCATGCTGGCCGCGCCCGCTGCCGCGAAGGATTCGCGGCTGGTCGAGGTGTTCTATGACGAGGCCAAGATTGTTCGCATCGACGGCAAGGTGACCGTTCAGGCCTCGATCGTTTTCGGTGACGATGAAACGATCGAAAACGTCGCGATTGGGGACTCGCAGGCTTGGCAGGTGACCCCGAACAAGCGGGCGGACATCCTGTTCGTGAAGCCGCTTGCGCCGCGCGCATCGACCAATCTCACGGTCATCACTTCCAAGCGGACTTACCTTTTCGATCTTGTCGCCAGCCCGTCGGCCAAACCGCTCTACGTGCTGCGGTTCGACTATCCTGACGAGCCAGAGGAACCGCAGATGGCGCAGGCCGATGCCATCGAACGGCAGGCAGCGCGCGATCCCTTCGCAGTCGTCGATCCGTCCGATCTCAATTTCGCCTGGAGCGGTTCGGGGGATCCCGAGCTGCTGCCGGAAAACACTTTCGACGATGGCGACGCGACCTTCCTCAGCTGGCCGCAGGGCAAGCAGGTGCCGGCGATCCTCGTCGCCAATGCGCAAGGTGTCGAAGGGCCGATCAATTTCACCGTCCGCGGCGACACGATCGTCGTTGACGGCGTCCCGCGCACGCTGATCCTGCGCTCGGGCGAAAATCGTGCCGAGCTGGTGAACACCGGACCCGAACGCGCCGCGCAGCCCGTTTCCGCCCGTTCCAGTGCCGCGCTTGCCCAGAAGGGGAACGACTGATGCGTCTCGCCATGCGCCTGCCCGAAAAGAAGGCCGGTTCCGAAGCCGTCGCCAACGACATCGACCCGCGCGACGACGTCGACGCCGAAATCATCGATCTTGCCCAACGCAACGCCCACCCTGCGGTCGCCCGGCCGGCAGGCAAGTCCGACGCGCTTGGCCTTGTGGCCGGGATCGCCGTCGTTGCGGGCTTGGGCATCGTGACGCTCTGGAGCATGAACGCCGCGCGCGTTGCCGAGCCCGAGAGCATCGGCGGCCAGCAGGCGGCCCCGGTCGAGGCGATCCCGGCCGTTCCGCCGGAGGCTGTTACACCCGTGGTCCCGGCGGAAATCGTTTCGCCGCAAGTCGAAGTCTCGCCGCCGGGCCCGCAACCGGTCTATGCCGCCTCGCCCGATGCCGCCGCAGCCGCCAACCGTTTCGCCAGCCCCACGGTCGTTTTCGATGCAGGCGCAGCACCTGCGGGCCTTGCAGTGCTTGACCCCGAAGCCGCTACTGCGACTGCCGGCGGCGAGGCCGCGACGGGCAATTCCGCGTCCGATTTCGCCAGCCGCATCGGCGGCGTCGGCGGTGCGCCGGCCCGCGCCAGCGCGATGACCAATCCGTCGACTACGGTGACCCAGGGTACGCTCATCCCAGCGGTTCTCGAGACCGCGATCGACACCAACGTGCCGGGCTTCGTGCGCGCCGTCGTCAGCCAGGACGTGCGCAGCTTCGATGGCACGCGCGTCCTCGTCCCGCGGTCGTCGCGCCTGATCGGACAATACCAGTCCGGCCTCCAGAACGGCCAGAAACGCGCCTATGTCATCTGGACCCGCCTGATCCGGCCCGACGGCGCATCGGTCAATCTCGCCTCCCCCGCGATCGGGTTCGACGGTACGACCGGGTTGGCAGGAAAGGTTTCCGGCAACGGCTTCTTCAAGCGGTTCGGTTCGGCCATGCTGCTGAGCGTGGTCGGCGGACTCGGTTCGGTCGCCACCGGTGGTGCCGGCGGGCTTCTGGTCGGCAGTGCGAGCCAGTCGGCCGCCGCCACCGCAGCGCAGCAGGATGGCCAGCGCGGCCCCACGGTTCGCGTCGGCATCGGTGCGCCGATCCGCATTTTCACCAGCCGCGATCTCGATTTCTCCTCGGTCAACTGAAGCCGATCCGGTGAGCGCGGACATCCATCCCTTCACCCCGGATGACCGGCCGGATGACGAGGCGCTACCGGTCGACCTCCACGGGGAGCGGAGCGTCTATCTCGACGCCTATCTCGCCCCGTTTCGCGAGTGGCTGGAGCGGGACACGGTGACCGAAATTCTGGTCAATCGCCCCGGCGAGGTCTGGGTGGAGGACGCCGCTCTTGGCGGAATGCAAAAGGTCTCCCGTCCGGATATCGACGACCGGCTGGTGCAGCGCCTCGCCGAACAGGTCGCGCGCGTCAGCCATCAGGGCATCAATCGCGAGCATCCCCTGCTGGGCGCGACCTTGCCCGATGGCGCGCGCATCCAGTTCTGCGGGCCGCCGGCCGCGCGCAAGCACTGGGCGATGGCCATCCGCCGTCACCGCCGGCTCGACCTGCCGCTCGATGCCTACGACACCGGCCCGCTGACGCCGCCGACGCGTGGTGCCATGCCCGATCCGCAGGCCGAACCCGTTCCCTTCCTGCGCGAAGCCATTCGCCAGCGGCGCACGATTCTCGTTTCGGGTGGCACCAGCACGGGGAAAACGACGTTCCTCAACGCGATGCTCGGCGAGATTCCCCGTCACGAGCGCGTGGTGCTGGTCGAGGATACGCCCGAACTGAAGCTGCCCGGCGAGAACGGCGTGGGCCTCGTCGCGGTGAAGGGCGAGCTGGGGGAGGCGAAGGTCACCGCCAACGAATTGCTGCAGGCGGCCTTGCGCCTGCGCCCCGATCGCATCGTGCTCGGCGAATTGCGCGGCGCGGAAAGCGTCAGCTTCCTGCGCGCGATCAACACCGGCCATCCAGGCAGCTTTTCCACCATTCACGCCAACAGCTTGCGCGGGGCGCTGGAACAGTTGTCGCTGATGGTGATGCAGACCGGCATCGGCCTGACTCGAAGCGATACGATCGCTTATGCAGCCAGTGTGATCGACGTGATCGTGCAGCTTGGCCGCAACGAGGAGGGCAAGCGCGGCATCGTGCAGATTGCGGAGAGCCACACGCTCACCTGAACCAGCTAGCCCTCTATTGGGATACGCGTCTGTGCAACACTCGGCAAAATAGTCACGCTTAACGCGCAACATTCCTGCGTGGGGCTTGCGCGCATGCGAATGTCTGATAGCTTCCCTTCCGAGACTGCACAGACGGTCCATGGAGAGGAGTGGGTATATGAGGGTGAGGGCTACCTTGCTCGCGGGCATCTGCGCGAGCGCGATTTCATTTCCGGCATTCGCACAGGAGGCGACCGAAGACGATCTGGAGAACCCGGGTCTCAACCAGAACGTCATCGTTGTGACCGCACAGCGCCAGGCGCAGAGCCTGCAGGAAGTGCCGATCGCGGTCAGCGCATTCGATGCCGAGGCGCTCGAAGCGCAGCAGATCGAAAATGCTGCCGACCTTCAGCTTACCTTGCCGAACGTCTCGTTCACCAAGTCGAACTTCACCGCATCGAGCTTCACGATCCGCGGTATCGGCGACCTGTGCGTCGGCGTAACTTGCGACAGCGCGACTGCGATCCATGTGAACGGGTCGCCGCTTTTCGGTACGCGCCTGTTCGAGACCGAGTATTTCGATCTCGAACGCGTCGAGATTCTGCGCGGTCCGCAAGGCACGTTGTTCGGTCGCAATGCGACCTCGGGCGTGGTCAACGTCGTCACGGCCAAGCCGGAACTGGGTGTTTTCCGAGGCGCTGCCGAATTCGAATACGGCAATTACAACAGCATCAAGGCGAGGGGCATGGTCAATGTGCCCATTGGCGATGCGCTCGGCCTTCGCGTGGCTGGTTTCTACCTCAACCGCGATGGGTTTACCGATAATCTTTTCGACAATTCGGACATCGACGGTCGCGATATGTATGCGGTGCGCGGATCGCTGCGCTTCGAGCCGACCGACAGCACGACGATCGATCTCATGGGGTACTATTTCCGCGAGGATGACGATCGCCTTCGCATCCAGAAACAGACCTGCCAGCGCGACCCGACCGGCGTGCTTGGCTGCCTGAACAATCGCCGGGATTTCGACAGCACGAACGCGAACTCGACCCTCGCGACTGTCCTTACTTCGGTCGAACTGTTCCGCATCCAGGGCATTCCGGAAGGGCTCGCCCTCGGCAGTGTCTACGGGCCGGACGGATACGCGAACTTCGACGAACCAAACGATGTCCGCACGGTCAACACGGCCTTCACGCCCGAATACTTCGCCGATGAGCTTCAGTTGCAGGCGCATCTCGATCAGAACATCGGCGCGATGAACCTCTCGCTGACAGGAATTTATCAGGAAACGACGGTCGATTCCCGCCAGGATTACAACCTCGGTATCCTCGATCGTACGGGATATGCAACCGGGCTGAACACCTTGGCGTTTCTGGCTGCCAACGGGATCCCGACCGGGCTTCCGGCACCGGCCTTCATCCCGGGATCGAATGCTTATTTCGCTCCCATTGCCGATGCGCTCATTCCTAATGGACCCAACGGCCAGCTCTGCACGTCGGACAATGACGACGGAAACCGCGGCGTCTTCGAAGGCAACGCAATCTGTAGCGATGTGCCGCTGTCGTTCGACAGGTCCAACCAGGATCAGACATCATGGTCGGCAGAGGCCATTCTTACGAGCGACTTCGACGGACCGTTCAACTTCCTCGTCGGCGGTATCTATGCCGAAACGGAAGTCAGCGAGAACAGCTATTATGTGAACTCGTTCGGCCTCGATTACGCGACCGCCATTCTCGGGACGTTTTCCGCCTTCGCCAACGGGCTGCCGCCATCCTATCTCGCGACGTCGATGTATCGCAACAACACCACCGACTTCAAACTGGAGAGCTTCGGTGTGTTCGCGGAAGTCTATTTCGACATCACGGACAAGCTGACGTTCACCGGCGGCCTGCGTTACAATGACGATACGAAATCGGTCGCTGCACGCACCACGTTGGCAAGCTTCCTGAATCCGTTCGGAGGCGGCGACCCGTTCGATTCGCCGTTCGTCGGCAGTTTCGATGCCGATGCCAGCGTCCCCGGTAACCAGTTGTTGCAGGAACGCGACGTGTCGTTCGACGCCATCACGGGGCGCGCGGTGCTCGATTACGCGATCACCCCGGATAACAGCCTCTATTTCTCTTACTCGCGCGGCTATAAATCGGGGGGTATCAACCCGCCGCTTTCGCCGATCTTCGCAGTGCCGGAGAGCTTCAATTCCGAGAGCATCGATGCCTTCGAAATCGGTTCGAAAAATATCTTCCTCGATGGCGCAGCGCAGGTGAATCTGACTGGCTTCTACTATAAATACAAGGACTTGCAGCTAAGCCGTATTGTCGCCCGGACGTCGGTCAACGACACGATCGATGCCAACATCTGGGGTGTCGAGCTCGAAACGATCCTGCGGCCCAGCTACAACTGGCTGGTCAACATGAACCTGAGCTATCTCAACGCAGAGGTGGCGGGCGACCAGTTCTTCAGCGATCCGCGCGATCCCGGTGGCGGCGATCCCGACGCTGTCATCATCAAGGATATCTCGAATGGTGCGTTGTGTGCCGTGACCGGCGCGGGCGCCAACGCTTTCGTCGCCGCGGTCAACGGTGGCCTTGGTCTGCAGGCTCCAGGTGCGTTTCCGGCCGATGGCGGTATCGCCTCGACCGGCGCCTTCTCGATCTGTTCGGTCCTGGCCGATCAAGCCACGGCGATCGGCGGCCTCTTCGGCGGCGTAAATGTCCTGAGCCCGGGCGTCGAGAAGAACCTGCGCGGCAACAAGCTACCGCAAGCTCCGGAGTTCAAGGCGTCGGTCGGTGCGCAATACACCGCCGAATTCGACAACGGCATGTCGCTTGTCCCGCGCTTCGACCTCGCTTTCACAGGAACGCAATACGGCAATGTGTTCAATGGTGGGGTCAACCGGATCGAACCGTTCGTACAGGCCAACGCCCAGATCCAGTTGAACGGGCCGAACGATCGCTGGTTCGTGCGTGGGTTCGTGCAGAACATCTTCGACAGCGACTCGGTGACCGGTCTATACGTAACCGACGCCAGTTCGGGGAACTTCACGAACATCTTCACTCTCGACCCGCGTCGCTATGGCGTGGCCATTGGAGCGAAGTTCTAACCGACCTTTCGGGATAAAAGGGGGAGGAGGGGCGATCCATGCGAGGGTCGCCCCTCTTTATTTCGTGCGCTGCTGTGAGGTCGCGAAGGGCGAGAAGTCGGTATCGGTATCGAAGATTTCCGTGCCCTCGGCACGCTTCAGCGCTCCGACGACCGCATAAGTCACGGGCGTCAGCAACGCTTCCCATGCCGTCTTGATAAGCCACTGCGACAGCACGACCTGCCACAGCAATTCGATCGGCCAACCCGCCAGCCCGTAGAAGGCGAGCGGATAGACGATCAGGCTGTCGAGGCCCTGGCCGACTACGGTCGAACCGATCGTTCGCATCCACAGGTAGCGGCCCTGTGTCCATACCTTCATCTTGGCGAGCACGAAGCTGTTGGCGAATTCGCCAGCCCAGAAAGCGACCATCGAAGCGATCACGATCCGCCAGCTATTGCCGAAGACGAACTCATAGGCATCCTGCCCCGGCCAGCCCTCGGCAGGGGGGAGCTGGACGACCACCCAGGCCATGAAAGCCATGAACAGCAGGGCTGCAAAGCCGGTCCAGATCACTCGTCGCGCGCGGGCATAGCCGTAGCTCTCGGTCAGTATGTCGCCGATGATGTAGCTGACGGGGAAGAACAGCACGCCGGCACCGAAGGACCATTCGCCGATGCCCGGCAGCACCACATAGCTCGGCTTCGACGCTCCGATCAGGTTCGACAGCAGCAGGATGGTGACGAAGGCCGCCATCACGAGATCGTAATAGCGGAAGTTGGTCGGCTGGCCCGCCGGGACCGGTCGGTCGAGATTTTCCATGGCAAAGCTGCCTAGAGCCGATTGGCGCTGCGCGAAAGCGGCGTTATGGCAATCCGCACGCGCGCCCGTAGCTCATCTGGATAGAGCGCGAGACTTCTAATCTTGAGGCAGCAGGTTCGAGTCCTGCCGGGCGCGCCAATCCATTGTGCGGTTGCATTTACGTTGAACCGTCGACGCAGATCGATGCACCGCATCACCTTCCTTCGCGCGGTCGATTGTTGGTTCAATCTTACCCTGCCTCCAGTAAACCTGAGGGGCTATCACCCTTGGACGTTCTCAACGGGCCTTAGGCGCGGGCGGTGAAAAATGCTTCTTCGCCAGATGATGATCGCGCAACTGCGAGGGGCAGTAGCTCCGAGGCATGCCGTGCTCAGTGACGGGGCCGCCGGCCAGCCGCTCGAGCACGGTCGAGTGAAGTTCCGCTTGAGGATGGACTTTCCTTAGGCCCTTTGGCCACGTAATCCTGAATTTCCTGGGCAATCAACGCTGCCAACCTGCTTTAGCTAGCGCCTTCCCTTCGTCGTGCCGCATGCCAACGGGATCTGGCCAGAGCCTCAGTCGGTTCCGATCGAGCTGGATCGGATGTTCGAGTTACTCGACCATCCCACCGAGTGCATTGTCCGATAGTCGGGAGTCATCCTCCGGATGACTGCCGCCAAGGCCAAAGTGATTTCCGGCGAACTAGACCTAACGCAACTACGGCGGATCGAGATCTTTCATTTGCTGAACGTCATGCGAATAGGGCCCGCCGGCAACCGGGAAATGCATACGGCTCTCATCGATTGCACGAGCACTGCAAGCTATTAGATTGCACCAAGACCCCTTCATTCTTGCACTAGAGTGGCTTAGCCATGCGTCGCGGCCCGTCTCGGTTACATCAGCGGCGCTCGAACTGCTTACCTTGGTAGAAGGTTCGTTTCCTAATCCACATCTGCGGACGTCAGCCCACCATATACCCAGCATCCGATGCAGCAGTCGGGTAAGCGAACATCGTCGATTGAATATCGTTTGCGGTCAGCCCATGCCGGATGGCGAGGCCGAAAATATTGATAAGTTCGTCAGCGTCCGGACCAACTAGGTGAGCGCCTAAAATGCGGTCGGAGCCGCTCTCAACTAGAACCTTGTGTCCATAAATCTTCGCGTTGAGACGGCGTGCCGAAAACCAGTTCGGGTGTGAACCCGCATTTACTGCAAAATCCAAACCGGCCTCGCGCGCTTCGCTTTCCAGCATCCCTACCCTTGCTGCTGGTGGCTCGGTGAAGAGCGCGCTCGGCACGCCCTGGTAGTTCGGTGTTAACCCGCTATCTTCGAGGATATTTTCCACCACGACTTTCGCATCGTGGCTGGAAACGGGCGTTAACGGCGGGCCGCTCGCCGCAGCATCACCGGCGGCGAACACCTTGGCGTTGCTTTGGCTGCGAAGCTGCGGAGTAAGCAACAAGCCCGTTTGATCGCGCGCTATCTCACCGGCTTCCAGGTCGAGTTCGCCGATTGCGGGCACTCTCCCCGCCGCATGCACTGCCAGCTCTGCCTCAATAGTGCGGTCGCCAGCGTGCACCATGAGAGCTCCACCGCTATCGGTCACGCTGCTGACTTCCGCATCTACAATCTCAATCCCAAGATCATCGAAGCTTGGCAGCAGCCAATCGACAATGTCCGGATCGAATGCCTTCAAAATACGGCCGCGCTGCACGATCGTTACTTTGGCTCCGGCGCGCGCGGCAAGGTGGGCAAATTCCGCCGCTATATACCCGCCGCCGACAAATACGATCCGGTCGGGAAGGGTATCCAGCTCAAGAAAGGCGTCGCTGTGCGTCAGCAATTCCTCGCCGTGGATTCCCAGTGATCGGGGTATCGCTCCGGTTGCGATCAGTGCGTGCGAAAACCGCAACTCCTCGCCGCCGACCTCGATCCGATCAGGACCGACGAAACGTGCCATACCGTGCAACGTCGCAACGCCCTTGCGCTCATATCGCGCTTTTTGCTTTTCCGGGACAGGATCGGTGAAGCTGCGCTTGAAGGCTTGAAGATCGCTCCAGTCTATCGAAACAGAGCCATCGATCCCCTTACCCTCCATTTGACGAAAGGCCGCGAGCGCCTCCTCGCCACTGACCATCATCTTTTTCGGATCACACCCGCGCAGCGCGCAAGTGCCGCCATAAGGTCGATAATCGATAACTGCGCATCGCTTCCCTGCGTCGGCCATGCGATGGACAGCGACCTGCGCAGCGGTTCCCGAACCGATCGCAACGAAGTCAAACCTCTCAGCCATTGCAACAATTTCCTTCTTGGATTGGAGGGCAGGGGACCGTGCCGTAGGAACAAAATACGCAGCAGTCGCCTTGGGCCGGCTGGAGGCGCGCGCCGCAGTTCGAGCAATTATAGAAGAACATGCAGGCGTTGGTCGGCATCTCCTCGTCCTTTTCGTGGCCGCATTCCGGGCAACGCAGGCGGGACACCAGGATCGGTTCAGTCATAGAAGAAAGCTCCCATCAGCAAGGCCGCACCGATGGCAATCCCGACGGCGGTCAAGGCCCGATAGCTCGGTGATCCGCATGTCGCATCTGTTGGGCAGGCCCGCGCCTTACGAAATTGCCAAATTAGCCGGAGGGCCGCCGCGAGAAGCAGGACCGATGCGAGAATAAGAAGTGGTGTTCGATAAGGGGCTACGACCGGTGTGACACTGCCAAGCCACGCCGAACCCAAGCCAACAGACGCGAGCCCTAAAGGAAGCGCACAGCAAGCCGCAGCACCAAATGCTGCGAATATGCCACCGCCTGTCGCCAATCCGTTCCACCAAGTGCCGAGCTTGTGCATTGGATGTCCTTTTGAAAATTCCAGTTGCAGTCATATCTAGTGTCTGTAGCCACTACAGACTCAAGAGGATTCGTATGAAAATCGGTGAAGTGTCGAAGCGAACCGGATGCAATATTGAAACGATACGGTATTACGAACGGATCGGCGTGATCGAACCGCCGCCGCGCAAGGGCGCCTACCGCGACTATGGTCCGGCGGATGTTGACCGTCTCCGCTTCATCAGGCGTGCACGCGAACTCGGCTTTTCACTAGAAGAGGTGCAAGCGTTGCTCGATCTAGCGCCCCGACCGCACTCAAATTGCAACCGCGTGCAATTTATCGCCGAACAGCACCTTTCAAACGTTCGCGCCAAGCTAGCAGACCTCGAACGCATGGAACTTGCACTCGCTACATTGGTCGAACAGTGCGGCGCGAGCGATCATGACCGATGCCCAGTGGTAGAGAGCCTAACTGGTAAGGGCTGAAGCGAACCGCCAGTTATGGTCCAACGACAAGCGACTCAAACTGAGGGTTTCCCACCCCAAATTCGGACCTTGCGCGCACATCGAGCGGTCGCGAGATGCGGACTAGGCAGTTCCTGCCTATAATTTGCATGGAGTTCAAAGTGTGTGAGCGGCAAAACCCTTGATGTGGATTGGTCCGGTCGAGATCCCGGTCAAGTCGAAGCGAAGGAAAGACGATCGCAAAACGCGAGTTTCATGAAATGCTCGGTCAGGGCACGCGCGCCGTCCCGCGTCACCAGCTCGCTCCAATCATCCCAGCGATCGATGCGTTCGAGCAGCCAGAGGTAGAACTGGTCACGCGCGAGACGGTCGCCATCAGACCAGGTCATCGTCCACAGGGTGCTGCGCACCGGGACCTCCCGGGTGATCCGCAAGCCGATCAGTTTTACCACCGGATCATTGCCGATCGTATCGGTCGCGAAGCGATGCGCCATGCGCGCGGCGACGCGCTCTCGCCTTGCGATCTGGTCGGCCGCCTTACTGCGTTCGGAATGACCCGCTACCGTGCGGTTCGCGATAATCCAGTCAAGACCGACATCTTCCGCAGCATCCTCGCTCGCTCGCGTGGCAATCAGCATCAGCAGCACAGAGCGCCCTTCAGGTGTCGGCCTTCCGTCCGTGTCGTTCACTAGCCCAGCTGCGAGTAGGTAGGCTCTGAAGAACTGATCGAGGTGACCATCACCAAGAAAGATATCACGGACCCGCTCCTCCGGTGCTACGAAGCGGCCGTCGGCAATAGCGAGGTAGCTCGCCATGAATTCCATGATCCCGTTCATCCAGCCGGAATGGATCGAGGGCAGTCCGAGGCGATCGATCCAGAATGCCTCGCGCACCGATCCCCACTCACGGCCGTCCTCATCGATTAGGGGTGGTTCTCCCGGCACCGATCCGCTCGAAACCATCCAGTATCCCCAGGGCAGATCGGGATGCCGATCATCGCCGTAGCGTTCCTTACCGGCACCGGAAGGGTGAAACGAGCTGACCATCACTCACCCTTGCGTTCGGCAGGAGCCGGAAGGCCGAGTGGCTCGCGGGTCGGCGTAGCCCTGTCCGAACTCTTCTCGGTCAGCGATTTCAACTTGCGCGCCAGTTCGATGCAGTTCGCGTAGACAAAGGCCTGGTCACGGTAGACATCGCCCCTTCGACCTTCGCCATATCGACCGTTGGGAACGAGATCGCCGGGGTGGGCGGTGTCGAAGCCCAGCCACCACAGGTCCTCGTGGAACTCGTCCTCGGAGGTCTGCACTGTGCGATATTCCTGCACCAACCTGACCCTGTTCACGTGGCATACTGTGTAGCGCTCCTTGCGCGGCTTCCCCCAAGCCACGCGCGCAAAGCGATTGACCTCACAGGCCTTGCCGTATGTCACGCCCCCGTGCACCGCGTTGGAAACGCCGACCGGCACCGCATCCGCCTCGAACCCGAAGAGTGGATGCTCCGGGCCGACCCCCACATAGCCCGAGATGGTCCCGTTCTTCTGACGGAGCATGATACAGCCGAGGCCCGTCTCCGCATCGACCCACGCGACCTTATCGGCCTCGTCGTTCCAAGGCCCGTCACCCGAAGGACGTCGATCGGGATTGTGATAGACCTGCAGCGCGGTGATGCTGGTGTCCGCCACCGGGTAGGTGACCGGCGCCTCATTCACCAATCCGTCCGGCAACTCCGCCGTCACGACCTGCTTGCCTGCTTTCTTTCGTCCGGTGGGCTTCCTCGCCATCTTCGCTTCTCCTGCGCTGGTTCGTGAGGACATGGATCAGTCGATCAATCGAGGCCGTTGCGACGGTATCGGCTGTAGGCATCCTGACGCGTCAGCCGCGGCCCGAGGGCTCGTGCTCCCTTTCCGCTCGCGTAGACCTCACGGGCCAACCAAGCCTGTTCGTCCAAGAGGCGGAAATCCATGACCTCACGCCACCAGACCTGCCCCTTCGGGTCCCATCGGTAGCCGCGCATCCGCAGAGCATCCTTGGTCGAGAAGGCCGAGCCGACCGCTTCGATGACGAAGCTGTCGCACGACGAGGTCCCATCGAGCTCGTAGAGCAGCGGGTGCCCATCGGTCCGCTCGTGCCGCAGAAGCTGGATGAGCGCGTCGACATCCCCCTGCGCTCGGTGCGCATCGTAGAACCAACCGGCCTGTGCACAGAGCCAGCCGAGCGACCTGCCTTCGAATCCAGCGGCGGCCCAGTCGATCTCCACGCACGAGCAAGCCCATCGCTTGGTCGGCAGGTCCGTAAGGCGCTTCTCCACCATGGGGCGGTCGAACGCCGCGTTGTGGGCGATGACGACGTCGGCGGACGAAATGATATCGGCCGCGACCCGGTCGTCGATCCTCCGGCCGATCAGGTCCTGATCCGTGATGCCGGTGATACGGATCACATCCTCGGGCAGCGGAACGCCGGGATCCTCGCGCCAGCACCACGCCCGGCCGATCTCGGTAATGTGCCCGCCGGGATCATACCTGAAGCGTCGCACCGCCAGTTCGATGACCCTGTCGCTTTCGAGATCGAGCCCGGTGGTCTCCACATCCAAGACGGCAGCGACACGTTGGGGATCGTCCGGATCCCCAAACCCTGTTTCACCCACGCGAAGATCGACGCGGCGGAGCTGGCGAATGTCGGACTGCGCCGGTTCAACCACGTCCGCTCTCCGAGGATGCCGAATGGTCGAATAGCAATCGATCGATCACCGCTGGATCAGCGTCGAGGCCGAGACCCAAGCCGTGAAGAAGGATCGCCTTCGAACAGGCGTCGCGCTCCATGCAGGCTTCGATCGGCGCACGGCCTTCGAAGAGCTCGAGCGGCGAGACCATCCAGCCGATCGGATCCTCCGCCAAGCCGTCCCGCTGCATTCGCGCCCCGGTCTCTGCAGCCACGCATGCGATCCGAACGAGCGCGACACGGTGAACAGCCAACATGCCGCCGCTTTCGTCCTCGAGCGGATCGAGTGCCCAGTCCTCGGCGCGCTGCTCGAAATAAGGTTCGAATTCAAATTCTGCGGTATCGCTCATCGCACCGCTCCCCACGCTCTGCACCGGACCCTCCGGTGCCTCGTGGATGGCACATAGCATGAACAGAAAATACTTCAATAGGTAATGAAGTATTGAATTAACTTGTCGGTAGGGATCACTGACGCTATCTGCAGGAGAATGGAAAAGATGGATGCCGTCGCGAAACTCAGTGCCTTGGCCCAGCCAACCCGGTTGGAGATATTCCTGGCCATAGCGCGAGCGGCCAACGGCATCACGTCCAGCGAGGTTGCCGAGCAGACCGACACCATGCCCAACAACACCTCGGTGCACCTATCGGTATTGCGAAACGCGGGGCTGGTCTCTTCGACGAAGGAAGGGCGCTCAGTCACCTACAGGGCAGAGCGAGGAGCCGTGCAGAGGCTGGCGACCTTCCTCTCCGAAGCCGCCAAGTAATACCGCATCGGACAGATAGGTTCCGGCCGCCCGTGCTTTTCACGTGCGAGTTCAATCCTCGGAAACGCGTCCGGAATGCCCGGCTTGGGCTATCAGTCCCTCATCGCAGTCCGTTGCGAGGCAAGCTTCCAGCGTCGCATGCTCGATGCCGAACCGGGACGAGACGCGCAGCCGCACCGTTCGCTTCAGGTCTTCGAACCGTTCGAGAGACGAATGGGACGGCAGGATATGCACTTCGAGGGCGCGGCGGTGCTCTCCCAGGTTCCAGACATGCAGATGGTGGATGCTCTCGACCCCATCGATCGCCTCGAGTTCGTCCATGATTTCTTGCAGCTCGACGTCATCAGGCACCGCACCCATCAGCAGGCGGACCGTGCGCGGCATCAACGATAGTCCCTGCCAGATCACATAAGCAGCGATGATGACCGTGATGACCAGATCGGCCACGTAGAGATCGTATAGCAGGATCAAGACCCCGGCGACGATCACCCCGACAGAGGCCATGGCATCGGACACATTGTGCAGGAACGCCGCCTTCATGTTGATGCTGTCCTTGGCGCCGCGGTGGGTGATGACAACGGTCACCAGATCGATCACCAATGCCACGCCCGCAACGGCGATCACCGTCCATCCTTCGATGGGTTGCGGATCGGCGAAGCGGTTGACCGCTTCGACGAGCAGATAGAAGCCGATGATGAGCAGCGTCGTCAGGTTGATGAGCGCAGCGACGACCTCGCCTTGCGCATAACCGAACGTCATCCGTCTGTCGGCGGGACGCCTGCCGATCCTACGGGCGAACCACGCGAGGCCGAGCGAGGCGGCGTCACTGAAGTTGTGAAGGGCGTCGGCAATGAGAGCCAGCGAACCCGATACTATCCCGCCGACGATCTGAGCGAGCGTAAGCAGGACGTTGATCGCGACCGCGAAGATTAGCTGGCGATCGCTCAGGTTCTCCTCGCCGTGGCTGTGGCCGCCATGCCCACCATGTGTGTGATGATTGCTCATGTTCAGAACTGATCCCCCTTCCGATGCTCGCTCCCTTCCTCGTCATGAATGTCCATGTGGGCATCGCGCAGGATCTGGATGCCGCCATAAAGGGCAATGCATGCCACAGCGACGCCTACCACCAGGTCGGGCCAATTAGCGCCGGTGAGCATCACGACGATCCCCGCGATGATGATCCCGCCATTGGCAATGAAATCATTGAAGCTGAAGGTCGTCGCTGCGCGCATGCTGACGTCCTTGTCCTCCGTCCGCTGAAGCATCCGCAGGCAGATCAGATTCACCACGGCTGCGACTGCTGCCATCGCGAGCATCATGAATCCACCTGGCTCCGAGCCTTCCACGAACCGACGCACGGCATCGGCAATGACACCTGCCGCGAATACCAAGAGCATGACCCCGGAGAACCGCGCCGCACCACGCTGCCAGATGCGCGAGCGGGCCAGCGCGAGCAGGCTGAGCGCATAGACTATCGCGTCGGACGAGTTGTCGAGCCCGTTCGCCAAGAGCGCGTTCGAGTCCGCGAAGTAGCCGACGACGAAGAACCCGATCGCGATCGCAACGTTCAGCCAGAGCACGATCCACAGCGTCCGGCGCTTCCCGGCCGAACCGAGATCGATATCATGGTCGCCACTCATGCCGTGTCCTCCCCGGATCGGCCCCAGTTCTCGGCAACCTGGTGCTGGGAAGGCTTGAAGAACTTCATTTCGGCGCCGATGAGAGGATCGGAGAGCCTGGTGCCCCATTCCTCCCATTTCGCATCGCCGACGATGGCGATCCTGCCAAAGCTGTCCTGATGATGCGCGTCGAACTTGAGGTCGCGCCATATTCCGGGCAGATCCCAGCCTGCAAAATCGGACGCGAGTTCGATTACCATCGGCAGCTTGCCGGGCTTTCGCCCGACAAGCTGTTCGAACCGAGGCACGAAGTCATCGTAGTCCGAGCTTTCGAGTTGGCCACTCGCGCGTATCCGCAGCAGTCCCTTCTCTTCGTCTATCTTCAACATCGTATCCTCCTTTCCGGGACCATCATGCGATGTCCGTCAGCTCGCGCTGCTCGTCGCTGGTCACATTCCGACGCAGGCGATCCCACCACTTCTCGCGCCAGTTGCGCTCATCGTCCGATCGATTGAGCACGAGCCGCGCGATGGCGGGCAGGACGAAGAGCGTAAGCGCGGTCGCAGTAATCAATCCGCCGATCACGACCGTTGCCAGCGGACGCTGGACTTCCGCGCCGGTGCCGGTTGCAAGGGCCATAGGCACGAAACCGAGCGAGGCCACCAACGCTGTCATCAGCACCGGTCGCAGTCTCGCCAATGCACCATCGCAGATCGCCTCATCGAGAGGCATTCCCTTGTCGAGGCGCTGGCGTATCGCGGTCATCATCACGAGCCCGTTCAATACCGCGACGCCCGATAGGGCGATGAAGCCAACTGCGGCGGACACCGAGAACGGCATCCCGCGCAAGGCGAGTGCGAAGACCCCGCCTGCCAACGCCATCGGAATCGCACTGAACACCGCCAATGCCGGAACCCAACCGCCGAGCGCCATGAACAGGAGCAGCAGCACCAGTGCGAAGCAGACCGGAACGACGAGGGCGAGCCTCGCCTGCGCGGCCTGGAGGTTCTGGTATTGCCCGCCCCATTCGATGAAGGAGGCAGCCGGCAGTTCGACGCTTTCGGAGACGCCTGCCCGGGCCTCCTCGACAAACGACCCGAGATCGCGTTCGCGCACGTTCGCCGACACGATCACCAATCGGCGACCCTGCTCCCGGCGAACCTCGGCGAGACCATCGACCACCTGGAAATCCGCCAGCGTGCGAAGCGGGACCGTGACCCCGCTTTCGAGGACTATGGGCAGAGCGCCGAGCTGATCGAAATCGTCCCGGGTCGCATCCTCGAGCCGCACGACGACATCGAAACGGCGGTCCCCCTCGAATACCAGTCCCGCCGGGCGACCACCCAGCGCGATGGCCACTGATTGTGCGACCTCCTCCACGGTCAGACCGTATCGGGCGATCGTCGGGCGATCGAAGGCGATGTCGAGCGTGGGAAAGCCAGTGACCTGCTGGACCTTGACGTCGGCAGCACCCTCGACGCCGCGCAGCACCTCGGCCACTTCTCCGGCTGACCGGGTCAGCGCGGTCAGGTCATCGCCGTAGAGCTTGACCGCCACGTCGCCGCGAACACCCGCAATCAGCTCGTTGAAGCGCAGTTCGATGGGTTGGCTGAACTCGTAGAGGTTGCCGACCAGACCACTGAGCGACTCCTCCATCTGTGCGACGAGTTCGTCCTTCGACAGATCGGGGTCGGGCCACTCTTCGCGCGGCTTCAGGATCACGTAGGCGTCGGACGCGTTCGGCGGCATCGGATCGCTTGCGACCTCGGCCGTGCCGGTGCGCGAGAAAACCAGCTCGACTTGCGGGAAGGTCTCGAGCTTGTCCTCCACCTGTCTCTGCATGGCAAGCGACCGTTCGAGGGATGTCGACGGTATCCGCAGCGACTGAACCGCGATGTCGCGCTCATCCAGCTGCGGTGTGAACTCGCTGCCGAGGAAGGTGAACACGAGGGCCGCTACGGCGAAAAGCCCGGCGCCCGCTCCTATCACCGGCCAGGGACGAGCAATGGCGCGGCGCAATGCCGGGCCATAGCGTTCCTTCGCCATCCGAACGGGCTTGACCTCCTTCTCGGTCAGCTTGCGATTGAGAAGCACCGCGATCATCGCCGGCACGAAGGTCAGGGACAGCACGAAGGCGGAGGCGAGTGCCAGCATGACCGTGATGGCCATGGGCGAGAACGTCTTGCCCTCGACCCCCGTGAAGGTGAGAAGCGGCGCGTAGACCAACAGGATGATCGCCTGACCGTAGACGGTCGGCTTGATCATCTCCTGTGCAGCCAGCCGTGTCTCCGTCAGCCGTTCGCCGAGGCTGAGCAATCTGCCTTCGCGGTGCTGCCTGGCGGCGAGCCGCGCGACGCTGTTTTCGACGATGATAACGGCACCATCGACGATAAGCCCGAAGTCCAGTGCCCCGAGGCTCATCAGGTTGCCCGAGACACCAAGCCTGTTCATTCCCACGGCGGCCATCAGCATGGATATCGGAATGACCAATGCGGCGATGATTGCAGCACGGATATTGCCGAGCATGAGGAACAGGACTGCGATCACCAGCAGCGCACCTTCAACGAGGTTCTTCTCGACCGTGGCGATGGTCGCATCGACGAGCGACGAGCGGTTGTAGACGATCTCGGCGACCACTCCGGCAGGGAGCGAGGCGCGGACTTCTTCCAGTCGCTCGGCCGAGGCGGCAGCCACGGTGCGGCTGTTCTCGCCGCTGCGCATGAGGACCGTGCCCACGACCGCCTCCTCGCCATTGAGCGAGGCAGCACCGGTTCGCAGATCGCCGCCGATGCGCACCGCGGCGACATCCCCGATCCGGATCGGAACGCCCTCGCGGGTTGCCACCACTGCCTGTTCGATGTCCTGTGTGCCCCCAAGGCGCGCATCGACGCGGACGAGCAAAGCCTCTCCGGCACGATCGACGAAGTTGGCACCTTCAGCGAGGTTCGCCGCTTCGAGAGCATCGATCAGGGAGTCGAATGACAGACCATAGCCGGTGAGACGGGCGGGATCGGGCTGGACGAGGAACTGCTTCTCGTAACCGCCGATCGAATCCACCCCGGCAACGCCGTCAATGGAGCGCATCAACGGAGCCACGACCCAATCCTGGACCGTGCGCAGGTAGGCTGCCTTGGCGACCTCGGTGTCGAGACGTTCACCACGCTCGGTGATGAAGCTCCCGTCCGACTGCCAGCCGTTCCTGGTGCCTACCGGTGCGCCGCGACCTCCAGGATACTCGTATTCGATCGTATACATGAGCACTTCGCCGAGACCGGTCGAGATCGGTCCCATCGTGGGTTCCGCTCCTTCCGGGAGCGACGCACCGATCGGGGCAAGCCGTTCGTTCACTTGGCTGCGCGCGAAGTAGATGTCGGTGCCTTCCTCGAAGATCGCGGTGACCTGGCTGAAACCGTTGCGCGAGATCGAGCGGGTCATTTCCAGCCCCTCGATCCCGGCAAGCCCGGTCTCGATGGGGAAGGTCACCTGCGTCTCCACCTGCGAGGGAGAGAGCGCAGGCGCGCTGGTATTGATCTGCACCTGCGTGTTTGTGATGTCCGGCACAGCATCGATCGGAAGTCGCAGAAGGTTCATGGCCCCGTAGATCGCTGCGAAGACGGTAAGGACGATCACCGCCCAGCGGAACCGCACGGCGATGTCGAGGATCGCCCCGATCAGACCGTGGCGATGGCTGCCCGCATCGGGGTGGGACTCCGCGATTGGTGCTGGTCCTGTCTCAGTGCCCATGTTCGGCACCCTCCTTCCCGAGTTCGGCCTTGAGCAGGAAGGCGTTGCCTACGGCGATCCGCCATCCCTCCTCGAGACCGGAGAGGATCGTCACCTGGCCTGCGGACCTGGTTCCGACTTCGACCTCGCGCGCCTGGAAGCCGGTCTTCGTCCGGACGAAGACCACGTCGCGTCCCTCAACGACCTGGATAGCGTCCTCCGGCACCGCGATCCGATCGCGGTCGATCTCACCCGAGGGCCTGATGCGCGCCTGAAGAAAGGCACCCGGCTGAAGCCCCGGCACACCACGCGAGAGCGACAGGACCGCAGTCGCACTGCGGCTCTCCGGATCGAGCGAAGGCGTCACCGAACGCACCCGGGCGCCGATTTCCCGACCGTCACCGATGAGCAGCACGGCCTCGTCGCCAGGCTGGATGCGGGAGGACTCGGCAGAGGGCAGTGCCACCTCGATCTGAAGTCCGTTGGGATCGACCACGCGGTAGAGTTCCTCGCCGGCATCGACGAAGGCCCCGAGCACGATCGGTGCCGCGGTGATCCTGCCAGCCAGGGGAGAGGTGACTGCCAGCGAACGCCCGTCGCCGCTGACGCCGGCTGCGGCTACCGCGGACTGCGCCCGTTGCAGTTCCGAGCGTGCCACGCTGAGATTGGCCTGTGCGGCCTCCAGATCCTGCCGGGCCGTCACATTCGCCTCGAACAGGCGCCGTTCGCGATCGTAGGCGGCGGACAGCTCCGTCACCCGGGCGCGCGCCGCGCTGAGCTGCGATGCGAGAGCAGCTGCATCCGCGCTTTCGATGCGGGCGACGGTCTCACCGCGTGCCACATAGTCGCCCAGCGTCTTGCCGACGGAGCGGACGACACCCGAGGCGCGAGCATCGATACGTGCGGAAGCCGTCGGACTCGCCGCGACCGTTGCCGGAAAGACGAGTTCTACAGCAGCTCCAGCCCGCACAGCTGCCAGCTGTATCCCGGCCTCGCCGATCTGCTCATCGCTCAGCTTGACCACCCCCTCAGGTGTTTCCGCCTCAGCTTCCTCCTGCGCATGGTCGTCCATCTCGGCGGTCGGCCAGAACATCAGCGTCAGCGCGCCGATCGCGATCACGATGCCGACGAGGATCGCCAGCTTTCTGCGTCTCATGGGTGTATCCTTCATTGTGCGGCCAGCCCGATCAGTTCGGTTGCGGCCAGGCCCCTCTGTTCGCGGGCGGCGATGAGCGCCTCGCGGATCGTGTCGCGTGCCTCTGCTGCAGCGAGAACTTCGATCAGGGGAAAGCGTCCGTTGCGATATCCGATGCGGACGAGACGCAGCGCCTCCTCCGCCTGTGGCAGCGATGTCTGCGACAGGGTCTCGACGCGCGCTTCGGCCCCGAGATACCTCGCGCGGGCCGTGGCGACCGCCTGCTCGTAATCCGCGAGTGCCACGGCTTCGCGAGCGTTCGCGGCACGCAACAAAGCCTCGGCAGCGGCGATGTTGCCCTGGTTCCGGTCCCGGAAAGGAAGCGGGATCGAAACGCCGACGAGGAAGGCATTATCGCCGCTTTCCTCGAAGCGCCTCACGCCCGCCGAGATCGTCGGATCGGGTATACGCAGGCTCCGCTGCCGCTCGATCTCCGCCGCAGCAGCCATGCTCTCGGCGCGGGCGACCCTGTAGGCGAGGCTTTCCTGCGCCTCGGACATAAGCGAAGCGGGCGGAAGGATATCCGGAAATTGCGCCGGAACGAGCGGCGCTTCGCCGCCGGCCCATAGAGTTGCGAGCGCTGTTCGAGCCGACAGGCTCTCCGCCTCTGCCTCAACCAGGCTCGCGCGCGCTTCGGCAAGGGCCGCATCCGCCCTCAACGCGCGCAGAGGCGGCTCGCGGCCGACCTCCACAAGGACACCGGCAATGCGAGCCAGTTCCTCGTTACGCGCCACGACATCTTCGGCAAGTTCGACCCGCGCCGCCGCTCCAGCAGCTGCGAGATATCGCTCGCGCACCAGTCGTCCCAGTTCGACCGTGGTCAGGTCAGCCCTGAGAGATGCCAGTTCGGCCTGGGCTTCGGCTGCTCCGATCCGAGCGGATCGCTTGCCGCCGAGCTCGAGACGCTGGCCGACGGAGAGCGTATATTCTGTGGACCGGAGTCCCGAGAATGCACCGCTTCCGGCGACGTTCTCGACGTCGAACGAGACTTCGGGGTTCGGGCTCAGGCGAGCCTGGTCGACAAGCGCAACCGCCGCGTCTGTTTCCGCGCGGGGGCCCACGAGGCGAGGATTGGTGGTGGCGGTATCGGCCTCAGCGGCGACCCCGCTGAGTTCAAGGGCGTCGTCGAGCGTGACGACACGCGGGTCCTGCGCGCTGGCAGGTCCCGTGGACAGGGCGAGTATCAGCCCCCAGACGGGGGCTGCTCGCCCCAATATGGCGAACATGGATGGGTATTCCTCTACTGACGTTCAGTTCGGCGTCGGAAAACAGGTCCGACGCGCGGCAAACGTCAGGCGCGAGGAGGGGGTGTTGCCAGTTCGGTCAGATTGGATGCAAACGAGGGCTGGTGACCAGCCTGTAGGACGCTCCTGACCGAGCCTAACGCAAAGAAGTCAGAAGACCGCCCGACGGCCTGCGATGCATGATGGCAATGGCCATGCGCACAGGCACCGTGCTTCTCCGGCCCAAGGTCGTCACCACCAGTTTCATCATGCTGCTCAAGCTGAGATGCTACCGAAGGCTCTCCCGCGCATTCGGCCGCTTCCGCTACCGGAGCCCACAGGACACCGAATGCGGCGCACAGCGTGATCAGCTGCAGCAAGAGGGAGCGGGCGAAGAGCCGGGTCATCGGTGGCCCGATAGCACTGGCGGCTTTACCGCGAAAGAACAATCTCGCCAGATGGAATGTGATTTCATAACAATACCATCGATTTACTTCGACTCGCGAATGTTTTGAGCTGGTGATTGACCAAGCACACGACTGATCTCCGGCTCTATGTCCATCCGGGCGAATGCGCTTACATTCGAACGACCATTGTTTCCGATGGGAAGTCTGCCGGTGATGTTACCTATGGGAGCAAGGAAAAGCCGGAATATCTGGCCCCGAACCTCACGCCAATCATGCGTCTTCCTAGCAAGTTGTAGCATACGCCAATGAGAGACGCAGTGCGGCCCCAAGCGATCCTGGGCAACCACGTGGGCCCGCTCGAGATGGTGCCAGGCTTCCTCGAAATTCTGCTCATCCGAAGCCTTTGCTGCGCGTCGGTATTCCTCAGCGAGGAAGGCATCCCTGCTGGAAATAGCGCCGCTATCCATGACCCAGTTCCTGACGTGCCTGCCCGAACACCTCGATGCTGCCCCACAGCGCTAGCCCGGCTATGATCGAGGCGACGAGCAGATCCGGCCACGCCTGTCCCGTTCCGAATACGCCGAGCGCGGCGCCCAGAACCGCAATATTGCCGATGGCATCGTTACGTGAGCAGATCCATACCGACCGCATATTCGCATCGCCTTCGCGGAACCGGAAGAGCATGAGCGCGACGATCACGTTGGTCGCCAGAGCCAGCGTGCCGACCACTCCCATCGTTGCCGCCTCCGGATCGGCACCCGCCATCAATCCATAGATCGCATAGCCGATCACCCAGATGCCGAACGCCAGCATGGTCGCTGCCTTCACCACGGCAGCTCTGGCCCGCCATGCGAGCGCCATCCCGGCAACGCCGAGACTGATCGCGTAGTTCGCGGCGTCGCCGAAGAAATCGAGAGCATCGGCCTGGAGCGAACGGGAATCAGCAGCGACACCGGCCACCATCTCCACCACGAACATGGCCGCATTCGCAATCAGTGCGACCCATAGGACACGGCGCCAGCGCGGATCGTTGCGCGCGGCGGTGTGGCATTCCGGGGTCTGGCAGCAGGACTTCGCCATCCCACTCTCCTTGAAAGGTTCGAGTCGCAAGAACATATGCACCTTGTAGCAACTACAAGGTCAAGCGATGCGTATCGGCGAACTTGCGATAGCCACCGGCACAAAGGCGGAGACGATCCGCTATTATGAACGAGAAGGCATATTGCCGGCTGCGGATCGCACGGACAGCAATTACCGCGACTATTCGGACAATCACTTGGCAGCGCTTACATTCGTTCGACGCGCGCGCCAGCTCGGCTTCAGCATGGCGCAGGTGCGCGAACTGCTTGCGCTATCCGATCGCGTCGACAACCCGTGCCAAGTAGTCGATGAACTTGTTCGTGAGCAGCTGGAGGAGGTGGAACAGAAGATCCTAGATCTCTCCTCACTGCGGGATGAGCTGCGGCTTATGCTGCGATCATGCGAAGCGAACCGTATCGGCGAGTGTCGAATCGTCGAAAGCCTAGCGCGCCCCCTCAGATAGATGACGAGTCGATGTTCCAAGAATGCTCGTATTCGTTCCTGTAGCGATACGGATCAGTCCCATTAAGCGTGGATAAGTCCCTGCGTTCAATAAGATCATCACGGGTTGTGCAGGGGCGCCGACTTGACGGTCAGTCTAAGCCGTAGGAACGTGGCAGCCTTGGGGGGCATTTCCGGAAGTGTGGTCAGATAATGAAACAGTCCGCGATCTAGTCAATTTCTCGCAGGTTGCTGAAATCGCGGCTGAGAGAATTGTCGGCGCTCGCGGAGAGCCGCTTTCTATGGGTATTTCCGGCGACTGGGGCGTCGGCAAATCCTCCATGATGAAGCTGTTGCGAAACTCGCTCGAGGGACGGGACGAGATCGACGTCCGGTTCGTCGAGTTCAACGCCTGGCTCTATCAGAACTATGACGACGCACGAGCCGCGCTCATGGAAGCGATCACAGCGGCGGTGGTCGAGCAGGCGATCGAGAAGAAGGACGCACTCGCCAAGCCTGTGCTGGAAAAGGCCAAAGGGCTGCTCAAGCGAGTGAAGAAGTTGCGCCTCCTGGGCCTCGCGGGCTCGGCGGCGGTAGACTACTTCACCATGGGGACGATGACCCCCTTCGTGGCGGGCGGCATGGCAGCATTGAGCGGCCTGACGGACGGCAGCGTCACCGGCGAGGACGTCAAGGGGGCGAAGGATTTCGTTGCAGAGGGCATCTCGGCCGGGAAATCTCTCATCGACGAGGAGAAAGACGGGGAGGGGACCGAACCAGCCGAAGAAACACCTCGAAAGGCCATTCAGGCGTTTCGGGATGATCTTGAAGCGACCCTCGAAGAGCTTGGCATCACACTGGTCGTTCTCATCGACGATCTCGACCGCTGCCTGCCCAAGACCGCCATCGCGACGCTCGAAGCCATGCGGCTGTTCCTGTTCCTCAAGCATACCGCTTTCGTCATAGCAGCCGACGAGGGCATGATCCGTCAGGCTGTGCGCTCGCATTTCGATGGGGCCGAACTCGACGATGATCTTGTCACCAATTACTTCGACAAGCTCATTCAACTCCCCATCCGCGTTCCCCCCTTGGGAACGCAGGAAGTGCGGGCATATCTGATGATGCTGTTCGTCGAGAACGAAGTGGACCTCGACGACGACACAAAGGAGGAAATGCGAGAAGCGGTCTGCAAACGACTGGGACGCTCGTGGGAGGGGGAGCGCGTCGACAAGGCGTTCATGCTCGAACAGATCGGGGAATGTCCACCAGGGCTCATCAACAGGCTCGCGCTCGCCGAGCGTATCGCACCGATCCTCACAACGTCACCCAAGATCCAAGGCAATCCCAGGCTGATCAAGCGGTTCCTCAACACGCTCTCGATGCGGATGGCTATGGCGCGGATACAGGAAGTGAACGTCGACGAAGAGGTCCTGGTCAAGCTGCTCCTGTTCGAACGGTGCGGTGACAAGGACGCATACGCCGAGGTGCTGAGGGCCGTGAACGAAGCGGAAGACGGACACCCAACCTTGCTTGCCGACAAGGAGAAGAATGTTCGGGGCGAGGGCGATGCGCCCCTGGAGAAGCCCTGGAACGACCCCTTCCATTCCAACTGGCTCGCCCTCGATCCAACCCTTGCCGACCGCGATCTGCGCGGTGCCCTTTACGTCAGTAGGGAAACGCATCCGATCATATCGCGAGCAGACGAGCTGTCATCGGATGCCAAGAGCGTGCTCGACATGCTCCTCAAGATGAATTCGGCCAGCACGACCGTGAACGAGGAGGTCGCCAATCTATCCACGCAGGAAATAGCGCATGTCACCGATGCGGTCCTCCTCAAGGCCCGCCAGGAAACTTCGTGGGGAACGCCGAACATCCTCAATGCCATGCAGACACTCGCCAACACATCCTCGGCTTCCGCATCCCTTGTCGTCGCGTTCTTCGCCGAGGTGCCAACCAGCCAGGTCAAGCCAGCGCTGGTCCCACGTCTGGCGAACACCGAATGGGGAAAGCAAGTGCTTACCTCGCTCAACGCCCGTGAAGACATGAGAGGTGCTGCGCACAAGGCGATCCAGGCAGCGATGAAGGGAGAGCGCTAATGGGAACGTCTGCATCAAGCAAGGGGCCTGGTTCGGGGCCCGATATCCCCATCGTGCCGCCTTGGGTAGATGATCCCCCGAGGCCAGCGCCCCAGCAGACACCTCCGAACGCGCAGCCCAATCCCCAGTCCCCGCCGGGCGGCCCGGGCACGCCTCCCGGGCAGGGGAACCCGAACCCGCCTCAGAGTCCTCAGCAACAGCCGCCTCCACCAGATCCATCACCACCCGGTCGTTGGCGCGGGACTCGAACTTCGCTCGGTAAATTCGCCGGCGGAGGGTCGGATCGGGAACGCCATCTGAAGCGTGGCCTAGGTCACTATTCGAGAGGCGGGATGGGCGGAAGCCGGAACGCGGCACGGCGCCTCGGTGGGTCATCCCGGACGGCCAGCAGCCTCCATTCCGCACTGACTTCGCTTTCCTCCGGCGCTCCTCTCCCGCCAGATCTGGGCATCGACGCACAAACACTCGCCGGCCTGCCGCCGGATCAGGCGGTCGATGCGCTGATTGATGCGATCAGGCCAATCGATGGGACTCAGGACGCGGAGGCCACGCGGGATTCCGCGGCGCGCGCTCTATCGGAGGTCCTGGCACAGAACCCGGACCTCACGAGCCTCACACCTGCACAGATCGACCAGGTAACGGCTTCGCTCCTCGGTCATGACGTCGCGCACAGGATCGAGCTCGACGTCGGCAAGGCGGTCATCGACAAGGCCCCCACCAAAGGGGAAGGCCTGGAGAGGTTACAGGAGATGAAGGATTACGTGCGCGAAGTCGTCGCAGCCGAATATGCGACCGAGCGTGCCAAGGCGGGAACGGTCGGTAGGGCAGCCATCGAGCGCATCTCGAACAATGCCATCCAGCAGACCTTCGAGGTATTCGAGGACGATGCCGACCTATGACAACCATCTCTTGCCTTCCCGAGGACATGGCCGACCTGCCCGGTTCGGATGTCCGGTTCGACCTCTATTCCAATTCGCGTATCGGCTCGAGAGGGCGCGTCGGAGACCTGGTGCCAGGCCGTTTGAGACGGCAAGGCTTGCGTCCCTCGACGCTGGCATGGGATTTCACATCCTTCGCGCTTGCCGCGGTGGCGGCAGACGAAGCGGTATCGCGCGAACGCAGCCCGGACGGCTGGACGCGTGAGATCGAGCTCACTGTGGCGGTAACGAATCCCGACCTCTGGAAAACGCAGCGCGGACGCCTGACCGAAGCACTTCGATTCTTGTCGGGTGACATCTGGTCGCTCGAGTTCGTAGGGCACGGCATCGTTCCGCCTGGTCGCGGCAAGGAACGGGTGCGCTCTGAAGATCTCGTCTGCCTACTGTCCGGCGGCATGGACAGCCTGGTGGGTGCGATCGATGTCGTGAACGAAGGCCGCACGCCGCTGTTCGTCAGTCAGATCGCCAAGGGCGACTCCGACACCCAGAAGTGGTTCGCGCAGTCGATATCGTCGACGAGCCTGCACCTCCAAGTGAACCACCATGCCCGGCCTCCCGACCGCTCGGAGCGCTCGCAACGTGCGCGTTCACTCGCATTCCTCGGCTTTGGCGTTCTGGCCGCCACCTGTCTCGCGAAGCACCGTGACGGATCCCCTGTCGAATTGCGAATCCCCGAGAATGGCTTCATCAGTCAGAACGTGCCTCTGACGCCCATGCGCACCGGATCCCTCAGCACGAGGACCACGCATCCGTATTTCCTGCGCTTGATCCAGGATACACTCGATGACGTCGGGCTGCGCATCAATCTTAACAATCCCTACGAGACCGCCACGAAAGGCGAAATGCTCGTCGGTTGCGCAGACCAAGGTCTTCTTTCCGGCTTGGCCGGGGCCTCTACCAGTTGCGGACGCTATTCGAGAACCGGGTTTCAGCATTGCGGACGTTGCGTGCCATGTCAGGTGAGGCGGGGTGCCTACCTCGCCTGGGGCAATCCCGACGACACGACGAAGGGATACAAATACGAGGACTTGAGCCTGAATGACAGCAAACACGCACGGTTCGACGATGTGCGTTCGGTTGCCATCGCGATCGAGACGGTGCGCGCCAGCGGCATCGACGAACTCATCGGGGGCGCCATGAACAGTCAACTGCTCGGCAAGGTCCAGCGCTATCGGGACGTTGTCGACCGTGGTATCGCCGAACTCGCAGCGCTGCACGCGAGCCTACGTGTTCCATGATCGATTTCCATTGCCATCTCGACCTCTATCCCGACCCCCGTGCAGTGCTCGATGGCATCGATGCCAGAGGCACTTACGTGCTTGCCGTAACGACCACTCCCAAGGCTTGGCGTGGCACCACGAAGCTCGTCGGTGATCGCAAGCGGGTGCGGGTCGCGCTCGGGCTCCACCCCGAGGTCGTCGCACAACGCCATCAGGAAGTAGCGCTCCTCTGCGGCCTGCTACCGGAAACGCGATATGTCGGCGAGATCGGGCTCGACGGAAGCCCGGCCCATCGGCAATCGCTAGAGCTGCAGGTCAAGGTGTTCGAAAGGATCCTTTCGGAGTGCTCACGCCTTGGCGGCCGCTTGATAAGCATCCATTCGCGAGGGGCCGCTTCAAGGGTGCTGGATGCGTTGGATCTGCACCCGGGAGCCGGGACCCCCATACTGCACTGGTTCAGCGGGACGACGCGGGAATTGGAACGTGCCGTTAGCCTGGGATGCTGGTTCTCCATCGGTCCGGCCATGCTTCGATCCAAAAGAGGACGCGAGCTCGCTTCGGCGATGCCCCTGGACCGGGTCCTCACGGAAACCGACGCACCATTCACGCGCGTTGGCGATGATCCACTCATGCCTTGGCAGGCCTATGATTGCCTGGCCGGACTCGAAGAGGTCCGAGGTATCGATCGGATCGAGCTGGGCAAACTCGTCGCAGACAATCTCCGCAGAGCAGTCCAGATCGAGCCGGAACTCTCCCCCGTGTAATCGGCATGTGAACCGAGACGCTTCAGAGCGCCCTCAATCGCTTTCAACTCTTGTTGTTGTCAATGCTCGTCCAAACCGGCGAGATCCTGTCCGTCGCTGACGGATTCGCCCCACTCGACGTTGCTCCCACCGGTCCGACCGGTGATGGCGAGGTGGGTCATGTGGGTGGTGTCGGTCGCACCGTGCCAATGCCGGACGCCAGGCTGGACACGAACCGCGTCTCCCTAGCAGATCCGTTCGACAGGTCCGCCCTCGGCCTGGGTCCAGCCGCAGCCGCGCGTCACGAAGAGGTTCTGCCCTGCCGGGTGAACTAGCGCGAATGGTCGCAGCATCGAGGCTGAAGGAAAACTCCGCATTCCCCGATTTGGACTGCGTCGCAGAGCAGAGAGGCTCATCGCGGATTGGGGCCGGCATGTCCGCGCTACCCGCAACCAACGACAATGACTCAACCATCAACCTCAATTAAGAAGGAACAAAACATGAACAACAATGACCTTCCGGATGTCGATCTTTCTGGAATCGCGCCAGAGCTGCGTCCGGTCGTAAGGCGGCGATTACAGGCGATCAGGAAGTTCGAGAGGGAACCCGGACGCGCCCACGCACAAGAACTCGCGCGCGACCTGGGTCTCGGGACCGCGCAGTTCTACAACCTGGTGAAAGCCTGGCGGAACCTTCGCGATCCACAGCGACTGTCCGGACAATCGCGCCCGCGCAAACGGACCGTCGATCTCGAACCGGGTCAGGTGCAGCTGATCGACAAGACGATCTCGGCAATGCCGGACAGTGCGCCCGACGAGATCGTGAAAGCGGTGATCGAAAGGGGCGCGCTGGACGATGTCGAATTTCCGGGTGCCGAAAGGATCAAGCGATATGTCATTGCAAACAGCGCTCCGCGCCTGTCGGCCGAGATCACCGCGCTCGGGGACCTCATCGTTGAGCACACCGTGCTCGACTTGCCTATCGCCTTCCGCGGTGACGCGACGTCAAGACCGACGGCCACGATGATGTTCGACACAAGCGATGCGACCCTGTGCGGTTTGACGCTCTCAGCGGGAAAGCCGACCGTGGCCGACATCGCCAAGGCAATCATGCGATGCCTGCCTGCCTCGCCGCGGATGTCGAACAAGGCCGATACCGCTCGTATCGTGATCCCGACGACAACCGATGGACAGTGGGACGATCTGTGCGGTCCGCTCCGCAATGCCGGGATCATGGTCTCCACATATCGACCAGGACCATACGGTCACGGTCGCTGCACGGCGACCATCTTCGGACGGTTGGCCAATGGGATCACCTTCCGACCCCGTCTGGTCGAGGTCGAGGGGGACCGGAGGAAAATGCGGGGCCACACGGCCTTCGAGCCGCTAACGCCTGAGGAAGGCGAGAAGCTCGTATCGACCAGGCTTGGCCTGGAGCAGAGGACAGGGATCCTTGGGGGCATCGCTCAGCATCGCCTGACACAGCTACGCAGCACACTATGCTTGCTCAGCCATCGATAGCATCTCCGATATCGAGCAGAAGACCGTCGACGGCTGACAGGACAGCAGTCATCCGACCTTCGCGAACCCCCGAGCCCAAGATATCGGCAGCCTGTAACGCTGCCAAGACAGGTTCGTTGTGCCGCAGAACCTCCCGATCCCAGTAGGCACCAGCCTGCGACGGATCCAGCTCGACAACCTTACGGCGCAATACGGCTGGGTCGGCAGCGATTGACAGCGTCTTGCGTGGTGCGAGCGGCATGCGACCTATGCGGGGGCCGATCAGCTGAACCAGCTCCTGCCCGAAGCCGTAAGTGCCTGGGCGGCGGAGATCGAGCTTGCGAGTAACTTCGCGAAGCTCCCGGGAATCCTCGCTTCCCGTCGTTCCCGGAGGGAGCATGAAGTCGAGGTCGCATGCTTGCCCGGGTTCGAGGGGACCATCGACCTTGTTGCGAGTAACGAACCTGCGGGCTTCCTCGACAGCAGCGCGTTCAATCTCAACAGCGGTTTCCAGCCGATTCAGAGCGCTTCCGAGGACAAGTCCACTCCCGGCATCGAGCACGACCGCAACTACGGCAAGCTGATCATTGCCTGCCAGCAGTATCGAGACGGCGGTCAAGTCGATCACCAGGCGTCGGGCGAAGTTATTGCGTAGATACTCGCTATCCCGGGACAAGGTCCGCCGCTCATGACGAACGAGCCGTTCAGCCCACTGGAGTCGTATCTGTTCGGTCTTGCCGACGATCTCCTCGTTTCCCACCGGATCTTCGATCAGTTTACGGGCGATGTCGAGGTTCCTGCTCGTCATCCCATCTTCGATGATGAGTGATCGTGCCAATGCGCGAAGTGGAGAATCCAGAGCACTCTTCATCCTGCGCGGCTTTCGCCGCGCATTGGGGATGATGCCCTCGAGTGACCTTTCCTGCCAAGCCTGCCTCAGATTGTAGAAGGCAGCCCGACCAAGGCCGATGCCCTCAGCGAGCGGGGCGAGTGGCTCACCATTCTGAGCTCGCCATACTGCGTTCAGCCTTGCGACCACCTCCGCTCGACGATCCGGCAAAAGGCCGTCGAGAATAACGCGATCCCGTTGCGGGATCCCGTCAGGCCATACCGCGCGCAAGAGCCGATCCTCATCCTCTTCACGCATGCTCTCTGTCGACATGGGCAAACGTTAACCATCAGCCAGAGAGATGTCTACTATTATCGGATTGACTTTCCTGATCGCCGACCATACATGGGCAGATGTCTAGTTTTAAGAGAGTGATTTCGATGATCCGTTTGTCCTGTTCGAGAAAGCCCTTGACGGCGCTCGCCGACCCGCTCCGCGGACGCCGACGGAGCAGCGACGATGTCACGCGATCGGGCATGCCGATGAGGGAGCCGAACCAAGCGGGCGATCGTGATGGGTGCCAGCCTCCCAACGAGCGTGAGGTCCTCGTCGGCATCGTCGCGTGGCTGTCCACCGAATGCTGGGAGGATCCCGCGATGGACCGTGCGACGATCTATTCCCTTGTCCGGAAACTCAATGAGAGGAGCCTTGGCCATGGATCGTGACCATACCGACGATCTCGACGATCAGGATCGTCGCTCCGCGACCGCGAGCATGATGAAGCACGACACCGGAGGAGCCTCCGAGCAGCCGACGATCATCGGTGAGCAGAAGACCGCCCGTCATGATGCAGGCTACAGCAGTCTTCCGCGCATGCGCGATCGCCATGCCCTTCCTTCACCCGCCGCCAGCCGCCTTCCGGCATGGCGCCCGCGTTCCTACCGGGGTGTCCCGCATACCGGGCCCGGTGCTTCGGGAGACAATCTGTGAGCTCTCCCTTCGACACTCACCCGGACAGGATCCGAATACCGCTTTCGCAGAAGGTGGTGCACGGGCTCGAACTGGATCGGGAACTCCGCGACGACACGATCATCCCCGATCGCACACTCCTCGTCTCCGACGGGGAGGCGGCACTGAAAGGTGACGAACGCCTCATCAGCATGGGAGAGATGATCGTGGAACGGGACGGCGGATCGCTCCGGACCTTCGCCGGCAATCTGGCCCACGAGAACGGGTGGTGGCCGAGCTTGAAGAGGAGGCGCCTTCAGCACTGGGAAGGGGAAACGCAACGCCAGGCGCTGATGGCGCTCGAATGCGATTTCTCGGTCGAATGGGCGCAGAGCGAGCCGTGTCTCCTGCGCTTCCCGATCGGTGACGAATGGTTCGAATGGTATGCCGATATCCACGTCAGTCGGTTCGATGCTCCCGAAGAGCTGTGGGAGATCAAGAAGGACGAGAGGCAGCTCGAGGATCCGCGCTATCGCCTCAAGCTCGCAGGAGCGCGTGAGATCTGTCGTCGGATCGGTTGGCGTTTCCGTCTGGTGATGGCCGACGAGATCGCCATCAACCGGCACCACCGCGACAACGTCGAACTCTTCGCTTCGCGTCGGTTCGTCACCATCGGTCCGGAGCACATGAGACGGTTCGAGGACTTCGCGCTGCGTAACGGAACCGAGACCACATACGGCGAACTCGCGAACATCATCGAACCGACCTGTCCCGCGCGAGGGGCGGCCATTATTCAGGGCCTCACCATTCGCCGCAGGATCGACATCGAACTGCATGATTTCCTCACCAACCGCACTCCGCTGCGCATCCATTAACGGAGCTAATAGATGAAGCATTCCACTCAGCATCAAGGTGAACCGTCCAATGCTGCTGCCATCATGACGATGCGTGCAAGGCCGAAGCTCCGGGTCCTCGATGACCGTGGGCGCCCCGGCATTCCGCGCGCCATCGTCGTGATGGATAGCTGGTCCCGAAAGATCCTCGGGTTCTGTCTCGAATGACCTGACGATCTCCGCCGAATCGGCGGCGCGCATCACGAAATAGGAGGACGGTCAGCGTCCTCCCTTCCGGGATCGCAGGCCCGGCAAAACCGGGACCGTGCCTGCGGTCGGCCGAAGGCCGACGCACGCCCTCTTCACAAGGAGAAAACGAATGAGCCGCATCCCCATGAACAGCCAGCTGCCGCCCTACAACCTCCCGGTCGGCACGCTCATCAACATCGACGGGCGTCCGCATCAGCGACCGACCCGGACGATCCCCGGACGGCTCGCGATGCTCGACTGCCACACGGGTCAACCCTTCGTGGTTCCCGATGTGAAGCATGGCACTGCCCTACCGACCGAGGACGACTACGATGACCTCCTGCGCGAAGGCCGCCTGGAGATCGTCCTGCCCGAAAATGTTGTCGCATCTCGTGCACTGGCTGCGACGGCCGAATGGGACATGTCCGACCTGGAAGCGATCGATCCCGGGATCCGCAAGACGCTCGCCCAGGTGGTCCTGCTCGACGACAACGGCGTGAAGAACGGGATAGGGGCCATCGAGAAGGCGCTGGAGAAGCTCTGGACGCCCGAACTCCAGGAGGAATTCGGCAAGCACGACCACCCGGCCACGATCAAGCGCTGGCGGGCCGAACGGGGCGAACCGGGAAACCGGCCGCCGTATCTCCTCGTGCGTCTCGGCGGCAAGGTCCCCCGCACACCCCACGACGAAGACGTGCCGCTGGAGATCCGAATGAAGCACGCGCTGGAGCGGAAATCGACGCGCGGCCCCATGACCGCCCTCTACGCGAGAGCCGCCACGGAGCTGAAGGAGGTCAATGAAGGGAAGTCGTTACTCTACCCCAAGCCCGAAAAGCCCTATCCGATCTTCAGCTACGACACGTTCCGCCGGGACTGCATCAAGGTGGAGGGCTCCGAGACGGTCGAGGCCAAGGACGGCGAGAAGGCCATGGAGAACACCATGCGTGGCGGCGGCAGACCGCTCACTGCTAGCCGCATCCTCGAAAAGGTCATCATCGATCACACTCGGCTCGATGCCTTCCTGGTCATCGATCCCGAGCGTGACATAGTCGGGGGGCGTCCGTGGATCACCTTCGCCTTCGACGTGCACAGCCGCGCGATCCTCGCATGGGTCATCACCTTCCGGTCGCCGAGCTACTGGACGGTCTGTGAGACCCTGCGCCGGATGAACCTCCCCAAGAAGCCGCCCCCGGTGGAAGCGGAGCGTTACCCGATCCTGAAGCGGATCTGCGGAAAGCCCGGAGAGCTGATCCTCGACAACGCAGCGGAATTCACCAGCCACGGTCTCGAGGACGCGGCCAAGAGCGGTTCGTTCTCGGTCCGCTTCTGTCCGGTCAGGCGGCCGCGCTACCGCGCCATCGGGGAGCGAGCGATCAAGACCGTCCAGGAGAAGATGCTGGAGAACCTGCCCGGACATTCGATGACCATCGACTACAATCGGCGCACGGAGCATGATGGCGAGGAACTGGCCGTCGCGACGCCGAACGAGATGGAAGCGCTCGCGAACAAGGCGGTCGCCGAATACCACACCGAACCCCACGATGGCCTCAGGAACCAGCAGCCGGCGCTCGTCTTCCAGCGGTCGGCCAACAAGCACGGCATCGACGTGATGGGGGACGTGCGCCGCTTCACTCTGGAGACCTACGATACCAAGCTCAACGTCAAGGTCACGAAGAGCGGCGTCAGGATCTTCGACGGCCTGCGCTACTTCTCCCAGGAAGGTTGCGCGCGCCTGATCGACAACAATCTCCGGTTCGAACCCCGTCGCCAGGCGCGTGTGGACGCGGTGGTCCACACCAAGATCAAGTTCGACCCCGAGAACATCGCCGTCATCCACGCGTGGGACAAGACCACGCGGAGCTACGTCGAACTCAAGTGCCAGGACGAAACCTACGCTGACGGAATGCCGCTCTGGTTCCACAAGGACCTGGTCGATCTCGCGAGGCGCGAAGCCACCGCTCCCCCGGAATCGAGCGCGCCCAAGCGTTCGAAGAGGAAGAAGGGCAACGGCGTGGAGACGGAGAGCGAGAACGGACTGCGTCGCCTGTCCGAGTTGGACGGGGAGATGGCGCCCCGCGGCTTCAACACCGAGGCCGAGCGCCTCGCCGCCCGCGCGCGGCGAATCGAGGCCATCCGGGCCATCGCGCCGGGCGCCCGTGCCAGGGAACGGAAGACACTGGCGCAGCTCTACGACATCCCGCGCGTGCGGGCCATCACCGGCAATCTCGTCAGCCTGGACACCGACTACTCGAAGACCGTCACCACGGACGACTTCATCGCGCACGACGTGTCGGCTCTGACCAACCTCGACGCGGAGATCCTCGCCGACAGGCCCGACAAGTCCGGGCTGCCCAAGCAGCGCAAGGCGCGCAACGATCGCCGCAGAGGCGGGCAGGCCGGTGACGGCGCGAAGGGCGCGCCGCAGCAGGATCAGATCGTGACGCCGAACCGCCGTCGTCGGGCACGCGGTTGAACCTTCACCCCGCCCGCGCGAGCGGGCGGGGACATCAGGAGATTATCATGTCCTCTCACATGGATGAAGATTACCGGGACGATCCCGACCACGATGAAGCCGCAATCGAGACTCTCGCTTCTGCCATCACCGAAAGAGATGCGAAGGCGCAGCTGCGGAAGCTCATAGCGACACGCCGCGTTGCCGTGCGGGCGATCCACCTCCCGTTCGCGGCCCAACAGGATCTCGAGGATGCGCTCGATGAGGCCTGGTGTGGTGCGGTCGAACTGAGAAACGCTGGGCTGCCGCAACCCGCCGTGCCCATCCTCGCCGACAGCTTCTCCGGCAAGAGTTCAGGGGCGAGGAACTACGTCAAGAAGGTCATGGGTAGCTTGGACGCCGGACCAGGAACCATCCCCGTGGTCTATGCCAAACTCGATACCGACGGCACGGTCGGCTCGCTCGCGGCCGACATCCTGCGCGGCTGCGGAGAAAAGCGACCGAACAGCCTTTCCGGCGAGAAGCGGTGGGATCGAGCGAGACAGGCCATCCGCAAGAGGGGCGTGTGCCTCCTCATACTGGACGAATTCCAACGAGCAGGTCGTCGTCCTACGATCAGTCCGGTGATCGCCGGGAAACTCCTCGACATCGTCGACGACGGCGATTGTGCGTGCGCCTTCCTCGGAAAGACCACCGCAGAAGATGTCTTCGCGTCCTGTCCGGACCTCAAGAACAGGCTCGACTCGCCCGTGAAAATGCCGAGGCTGCGTTGGATCACCGACAGCGCCGAATTCATGGCGTTCGCCGAGGGCTTCGATCAGGCGCTGGTCGATGCCGATATCATCGATCTGAAATCCGGTCTCGGCGATGCGGACACGGCGCAGCTGTTGCTCGAAGCCTCCAACGGACTCATCGGCCAGTTCAGCCGAATCATCGAGACCGCCGTCATCGCGATCACGCGCGAGGGTCAAAGGGTGATCACCCGACAGGATCTTTCCGATGCCGTCGATGACTGGGCCATCGCCAACGGGCGCATCGGATACAACCCATTCACGCAGGCAAGAGAAGAGCGATCCGCAGACAAGGAGCTCGACGGAGCCGAGAACGCTGAGCCGGTCAACGACGAGGGCGAGGGATGAAGCCGCTCGGTTCCTCCGAAGACCAATTCAGTTTCTACGACGATGAGTCTTTCAATGGTGCGGTTGCGCGCTGGGCGGCTGATGCATGGATCGAGCGGATGCTGGACGTCACCCGCGTTGCGGGGGTCGAATGGGGGCATGTCCAGACGGCGGCGGCGGCGGACGAGAAGGACATCCGTGCCCTCGCTGCGGAAATGGAGGTCGATCCCGACGACCTGCTCAAGCGGGCGATGCCGAATATCGGGGCCGGAGCGGGCAACCGCGGCTTCACGATGTTCAACGGGCTGATCCTCCCGGCCACGCTGATAGAGAAGAAACGTCGTCGGTTCGCACCTGCCGCTCTTCGCGCGGCACCCTATCACCGAGCGCTCTGGAACATCCGTTTGTTCCCCTGCTGCCTCGAGACCGGCCAGATTCTTCTGGACCGATGTGGGAGCGAGGACTGCGAAGGCAGGGCGCTGGGCTGGAGACACACTCTGGGTATCGACAGCTGCGAGTTCTGCATGAGCGATCTGACCGCTTCGGAGACGGCGGAAATCCCTGTCGATCTGGTCGCACAGCTTCGCACCGTCGCTGATCTGTTCAGTCCAACGAGACGTGTCTCTGCACTTTCCTCGCTTCCTGCCGCAATCGCATTGAATGACGGTCAGGTGGCCATCGATCTTCTTCTTCGCCTTCTGCCGGTGGTCGATCCCTCGCTGCGTGCACTTCGCAATCGTCTCCAGGACGCCGATCCTCTCGGTCTCGCAAAGGCGGTGGCCGCGAGCTGGAAGATGATGCGGAACTGGCCCCAGGGCTTCTCGGACCTCGTCACGCCGAAGGTCGCAGGCCGCGCGGAGAGGCACCGCGACGGCAACAGCGGCGAGACCATCCGCTTCCTGAAGACCGGTCAGTCCAGTGTTGTCTCGGCAGCGCTCGCAGGGATCATCGGTGATCTTCGCAACGAATTCGACCTGAGAGGGGAAAAAGCGGAAGAGATCGCGCAGGGAATTCTCCCGATAAAGACGGTCGGGAGGATCTTGGGAATGGGGACCGCCGAGGTCGCGCAATTGCGCCGGGCCAAAGTTCTAAGCGCCAGGCTTGTTCTCGATGAAATGGGCAGGCTTCAGCCCATGTTCGATCGGCACGAGATCGAAAACATCGCGAAGGGCATATCCTCGCGGCTGGGCGTCGACTCCCTGGCCTGGAAGCTGGGAATGTCGCGCAATGGCGCCGAGCAGTTGGTCGAAACTGGTCTCCTCGAACTTCTCCACCATCCCTTTTTCCTCGCAAGGTATGGCATACCGCAAGTGACTGCAGCGTCGATCGATGCGGTGCTGGGTCGTCTCGATCGAGCTGCGGTCCTCGCAGCAGAGGACAAGCTGATCCCGCTTTCCACCGCCATCAAGGTCATCGGCGGAAAGCCGAAGCCTTGGGGCGCCATCTTCGGCAAGCTGCTTGATGGATCCCTTCCGTGTCGGATCGAGCCGGGCGCGAAAACCCCGGTCCGGCGAATCTTCATCAGCCGAAAGGATCTGTCGATCATCGAAGGGTTGGGTGCGGTAAGGAATACACCGAACAGGATCGCGTTCTCGGACCTGCTCTCCAAAGCCGATGCCGGCGAAATACTCAATGTCGGTCCTCATGAAGTGACGGAACTGTTCGCGGACGTCCCCACAAGACAGGGGGAACGAGCCAAGTGCCTTCCGATGGCAGATGTCATGAGCTTGGGTAGTCGACACATCACGTCGGCCGAACTCGGCCTGCGGCGCAATGTCAGCGTGCAGAAAGCATATCGCGATGCGCTGCTGTCAGGAGTGCCCTATCTCGGCCCGGCCGGCTTCTGCCGAGCATCCGCCGTTGCCAAGTTTCTTATATAAGATAGGTTCCGTGACCCCAGTGCTAGTTTTCGGCTAGCTAGATTGTGCCGCGCCGGATTGCGCGAAGGTGCAAAGGTTGCGTATCCACGTCAGGATAGGTGCAAGCTACCGCAAATCCTTGAGATGCAAATACTCGCTTAATCAGGAACGCGGTGCACTGTTAACGCGACCGCACATCCATCCACAGGATGGGTTGGCGGGCCCTAAAGGCTTGAGCATCGTTCGGAATCGTAGCGCCGCAGGCGCGTAGATGACGGAGCCGCGTAGCGGCGGAGTAGTCCTGCCGGGCGCGCCATTCCATCACTGAATGCGGTCTATCCGCGCGCAACGTCTTCCAACGGCTCGCCGGTGACCGGATAGCCAAGGTCCTCACCGATTTCGAGCCAGGTTCGGCCTCCGCGCTCGCCCATGTAAGGCGTGATGGTCCGGACTGGGATTGCCTCCGCCTGCGCCTTGGCTTCGGCGTAACTCCCGAACAGGGCAAGGCGTTCGAGATTGCGGCGGGTCGGGAAGATGATCTTGATGTCGCCGCGCTCGGCGGAAGCGAGCGCATCCTGCGCACTCGTCCAGAACAGGTGGGTGTTTTCCGACAGGTCGGCTTCGATTTCGACTGCACCGGTGCCGAGATCCGCAAGGTAGAAGCGCGTGTCGTAGACCCGCGGAATGCGCTCGTTCTTCGGGAACCACCGCGCGAAAGGTGTAAGCTGGGTCAAGTCGAGTTGCCAGTCGAAGTGGTCGAGGACGGGCGCAAGATGACCGGTCTGCTGCAGGAAATCGCGCGCCGCGCGTGCTTTTGCCGCGTCGATATCGCCCGACAGACCGATGGCGAGACCGGTCTCTTCCAGCGTCTCGCGAACGACGGCGATCTGGTGCGCGGCTTCTTCGGGATCGAGTGGACCACCGATCTGCGCGCCCAGTTCGAAGTCGGCGGGATCGACTCTGCCCCCGGGAAAGACAGCCATGCCACCTGCGAACACCATTTCGCGCGAGCGGACCGTCATCAGGATTTCGGGCGGGCTGTCTTCTGGCCCATCGCGAAAGATGACTACGGTTGCGGCCGGAATGCCATCGCTCGATTGGTCGGAAGTGGTGTCCATGCGGGACTGTTTGGCCTGTCCTGCCGGGCTTGCCAAGCGGCGGATCACGGCGGGCTGTCGGAAAGTTTTACAAACGCAAAATCCGGCAGGGTGGCATTAACCATCGGGTTGACCAGCAATGCTGGCCCGGTCGATTTTGGCACGCCTTCTGCATACCGCTAGTCGTCACTGATTAAGTCTCCGCGGAGCACGCCCGTCCCAAGTCTTCAAGAGCGTGCTTCGGCGTAACACAAGGCCCGCCCGGTTGTCCCACCGGGCGGGCCTTTCCCGTTCTGGCGACAGTAGTTAGCAAAAGGGTGCCGCATGCGCGGCCACGTATCCTCAGGATGCGGCTTTGGCGACCTGCTTTTCGTCCATCATGGTCTGCAATTCGCCGGCTTCGAACATTTCCATCATGATGTCGCTGCCGCCCACGAATTCTCCCTTCACATACAGCTGGGGAATGGTCGGCCAGTCGGAATAGGTCTTGATGCCCTGGCGGATTTCCATGTCCTGCAGCACGTCGACGCTTTCATACGCAACGCCGCAATGGTCCAGGATTGCCACCGCGCGGCTGGAGAAGCCGCATTGCGGGAATAGCGGGGTGCCTTTCATGAAAAGCACGACGTCGTTCGAGCCGACGAGATCGGCGATGCGGGTATTGGTGTCGGACATAGTGGCCCGTCCTTTGTTTTCTGAAAACTGATCGTGGAATCAGGTGGGGGCTTGGGTGGTCAGTTGCAAGGCGTGCAGTTCGCCGCCCATGCGGCCACCCAATGCCTCATAGACCATCTTGTGCTGCTGCACGCGGCTCTTGCCCGCGAATTGCGGTGCGGTCACCTTGGCCGCCCAGTGATCGTTGTCACCGGCAAGATCGCGCATTTCGACCTCCGCGCCCGGAAGCGCCTCGGTGATTGCATCGACGATATCCTGTGCCGCCATCGGCATCGGATCAGCTCTCGCTCATATATTGACGGCGCGCCTCGACCGCGCATTCTTCCAACTTGGCGCGAATGTCGGCCTCGCTGACATCGCAATCGGCGGCCGTGAGATCGCCAAGCAGCTTGCGGATCACATCCTCGTCGCCGGCTTCCTCGAAGTCGGCCTGGACCACCGCTTTTTTGTACGCATCGGTTTCTTCTTCGGTCAGACCCATGAGGCCCGCGGCCCATTCGCCCACCAGCCGATTTCGGCGCGCCGCGATCTTGAAGGCGGTTTCCTGGTCGAAGGCGAACTTGGATTCCTCGCCGCGTTCGCGATCCTTGAAGTCGGTCATGTCGTGTCCCTCGGGAATGAATAGAACTTGCGGGGGGAATAGGCGCGGCCCACCCCACCCGCAAGGGCGCTAGTCCATGGTCACGACGAGTTTTCCGATTGCGCCGCGATTTTCCAGCTTGGCGATCGCCTCGTGCGCGCGTTCGATGGGGTAGATCTCGCTGACCATCGGATTGATCTTGCCCGCCTTCCACAGGTCGAACAGTTCCGCGATGTTTTCGTTGTTCTTCTTCGGCTCGCGCGCGGTGAATGCGCCCCAGAAGACGCCGCGAATATCGCAGCTTTTCAATAGGGTCAGGTTGAGCGGCATTTTGGCGATCCCGGCGGGGAAACCGATAACGAGAAAACGGCCTTCCCACGCGATCGAGCGCAGCGCGGGTTCGGAATAGTCGCCCCCGACGATGTCGTAGACAATATCGGCACCGCCATCGCCGACCGCCGCCTTGAAGTCGTTGGCAAGCTGTTTGGAAGTGTCCTTGTCGAAAGGCGCGCGGGGATAGATCACCACCTCGTCTGCGCCAGCCTTTCTCGCGACCTCGCCTTTCTCCTCGGTCGAGACGGCTGCGACCACACGGCAGCCGTAAGCCTTGGCGAGTTCGACCGCAGAGAGGCCCACGCCGCCGGCTGCGCCGAGCACGAGGACGGTTTCGCCTTCCTTGATGTCGCCGCGGTCCTTGAGGCCGTGAATGGTCGTGCCATAGGTCATCAGGAGCGCGCTGGCCTGCACCAGGTCGATCCCTTCGGGGACCTTGAACAGGCGCGCGGCATCCACCGCGACCTTTTCCTGCAAGCCGCCGTTGCCGACGCCGCAGATGACCCGGTCGCCGACTGCAAAGCCCTCGACGCCTTCGCCAAGCGCCTCGATCGTGCCGGAGATCTCGCCGCCCGGAGCGAAGGGGCGGGGCGGCTTGAACTGGTACATGTCGCGGATAATCAGCGTGTCGGGGAAGTTGATCGCGCAGGCGGCGACCTTGATCAGGACCTGTCCCTTACCCGGGCTGGGCTCTGCGATATCCTCGACGACGAGGGATTCGGGGCCGCCGGTTTCTTTCGACAGGACTGCTTTCATGCTGCATCTCTCCTTTGCGGCGCGTCGAGCCAGGGAAGGGCCAGCGCGCGCTGTTCTTCATGTTTTTCAATCGCCTTGCCGCTCTCGAGCGTAAGGCCGATTTCGTCCAGCCCCTCCAGCAGGCAATGCTTGCGAAACGGATCGATTTCGAATGCGAAGCGGTCCTGAAAGGGCGTCGTGACGGTCTGGTTCTCCAGATCGATCGTTACGGGATGATCCTGTGCGATCTCAAGCAGGCGATCGACCTGATCCTGTGGCAATTCGACCGTCAGAATGCCGTTCTTGAAGGCATTGCCCGCAAAGATGTCCGAGAAGCTTGGCGCGACCACCGCTCGTATGCCCAGATCGAGCAGCGCCCATGCGGCGTGCTCGCGGCTCGATCCGCAACCGAAATTGTCACCGGCGATGAGGATCGGTGCGCCGGCAAAATCCTCCACGTCGAACGGGTTGCCGGGCGTCTCGCGGATCGTCTCGAATGCACCCTTGCCGAGGCCTTCCCGGCTCACTGTCTTGAGCCAGTGCGCGGGAATGATGACGTCCGTATCGACATTCTTGAGCCCAAGCGGAATCGCGCGGCCTTCGATCGTCGATACGGTATCCATCAATCTGTCTCCGGGTTCTCGCCCGAAGGGATCGGCGCGGGCCGCTTGGGCTTGTTCATAGTGGTCTTGTCCGAGCTGCGCTTGCCGGCATAGAGCAGCGCAGCGGCAATGGCGGCGGAGCCGATGGCACCGGCGATCTTGAGCTTGTTTGTCATGTCGTGATCAATGGTCAGCTGGCTTCGGCTTGGCAAGGGGCGAGCGTGCGGACATCGGCCAGTCGCCCGGTGACAGCGGCGGCGGCGGCCATGGCGGGGCTGACGAGATGCGTGCGCGATCCCGGCCCCTGGCGGCCCACGAAATTGCGATTGCTGGTCGATGCGCAGCGTTCACCCGGCGGAACCTTGTCGGGATTCATGGCAAGACAGGCAGAGCAGCCGGGTTCGCGCCATTCGAAACCGGCGTCGGTGAAGATCCGGTCGAGCCCTTCCTCCTCGGCCTGACGCTTGACCAGTCCCGAACCGGGGACAGCGATCGCCCAGCGCACATTCGGAGCCTTGGTGCGGCCCTTGAGCACTTCGGCTGCAGCGCGCAGGTCTTCAATACGGCTGTTGGTGCAGCTGCCGATGAACACGTTTTCGATCGCGATATCCTCGATCCGCTGGCCGGCTTCGAGGCCCATGTAGTCGAGGCTCTTGCGGGCGGCGGCCTGTTTCGAGGGATCGGTGAAGCTGTGCGGCGCAGGGACCACACCGCCCACGGCGACAACGTCCTCCGGGCTGGTGCCCCAGCTGACGGTGGGTTCGACCTCGGCGGCATCGATGACGACGCTCTTGTCGAAGTGTGCGTCCTCGTCGGTGCGCAGGCCTTTCCACCACGCCACCGCCTTGTCCCACGCCTCGCCGCGCGGAGCATAGGGTCTGCCCTTCAGATAGGCGAAAACCGTGTCGTCCGGTGCAATCAATCCCGCGCGTGCACCGCCTTCGATGCTCATGTTGCATACGGTCAGCCGACCCTCGACGCTCATGCGCTCGAACACCGGGCCGCGATATTCGATGACATGGCCCGTTCCGCCGGCAGTGCCGATTACGCCGATGATGTGGAGGATCAGATCCTTGGGCGTGATGCCAGGGCCGAGTTCGCCCTCTACCCGCACCTCCATCGATTTCGACTGCCGCAATTGCAGCGTTTGCGTTGCGAGGACGTGCTCGACCTCGCTGGTGCCGATGCCGAAGGCGAGCGCGCCGATCCCGCCATGCGCCGCCGTATGGCTGTCACCACATACGATGGTGGCGCCGGGCAGCGAGAAGCCCTGTTCCGGGCCGACGACATGAACGATCCCCTGCTCAGGTGCGACCGCGTCGATATAATCGATCCCGAATGCGGGGGCATTGGCTTCCAGCGCGGCAAGCTGGGCGGCACTCTGGGGATCCTCGATAGGCAGGCGGTTGCCCTGCCTATCGATGCGCGGCGTCGTCGGAAGATTGTGGTCGGGGACGGCAAGGGTCAGATCGGGACGGCGCACCTTGCGCCCGGCAAGCCGCAGTGCCTCGAACGCCTGGGGACTCGTGACTTCGTGCACCAGATGCCGGTCGATATAGAGGATGCAGGTCCCGTCGTCCCGGCGTTCGACAACGTGGGCGTCCCAGATCTTTTCGTAGAGCGTGCGCGGTTTGCTGGCCATGGCGTGAAATTGCGGCACGAATGTCACGAGCGCAAAAAGGCAAATCCAGAGTCTTCCAAACTTAACCTTTCTCTGCTTTATTGACACTCATGTCAGCAAAGCCATTCGCCTTTCCGATCAAGGTCGTACCCGACGACATCGATTTCATGGGGCACGTGAACAATGCGCGCTACCTCAACTGGGTGCAGGACACGGTCCTGGCCCACTGGCAAAAGCTGGCGCCGGCCGAGGAAGTGGCGAGCAAGGCGTGGGTCGCGCTGAAGCACGAGATTACCTATCGCCGCCCGGCGTTCCTCGACGACGATGTCATCGCCGAAACCGTGCTGGAGAAGATCAAGGGCGCGCGCAGCTTCTACAACACGGTGATCAAGCGCGGCGAGGATGTGCTGGCCGAAGTGCAGAGCATGTGGTGCTGCCTCGACAGCGAGACGCATCGCCCGGCGCGGATCAGCCGCGAGGTCGCAGAGAAGTTTTTCGGCCTCACGACCCGCCGCCCTTCCGGCGAATAGGGTTTTGCACTCGTCGTACGCTGCACCTATATCGCGGTGATGGGTCGAGTTTCCGGCAAACTTCAAAATCATGCGCACGCGCGCCAGGCGTTGACCGGCCTTGCCTTGACCGCGGCGATCTTCGCCGCGTGGCTGTCGATCCACCTTTATGCCATGTTCGTATTCGCTCTTGGCTGGAGCACGCTTCCTGCCGCGCTGGCGATCGCGCTCGTCCAATGCTGGTTGTCGGTGGGCCTGTTCATCGCCAGCCACGATGCGATGCACGGATCGCTGGTTCCAGGTGGCGGCCGTATCAACGATGTCATAGGCGGTTTCCTGCTTTTCATCTACGCAGGGTTCGCGTGGAGCCGGATGCGCGATGCGCATTTCGCCCATCACAATGCCCCAGGGACCGCAACGGATCCGGACTTCAGCGCCGCCCACCCGACCCGTTTCTGGCCGTGGTACGCCACGTTCCTGCGGCGCTATTTCGGCTGGCAGTCGGTTGCCTTCGTCAGCACGGTCGTGACGACATACTGGCTGGTCCTCGGCGTGCCGGTGGAAAAGATCGTCCTGCTCTATGGCGCGCCGGCGATCGGGTCTTCGATGCAACTCTTCTATTTCGGCACGTACCGCCCCCATCGCCACCGCGGCGATGAGTTTGCCGACCGGCACAATGCGCGTAGCGACGATTTCGGCACGCTGGCCTCACTCGCCAGCTGCTTCCATTTCGGCTATCATCACGAGCATCATCGTGCGCCGCATGTCCCCTGGTGGAGGCTCCCGGCGGCGCGCAAGGCCATGGCCCGCGAAGAGATGCAAGCATGAGTACCGGTGCAATCCTGCTGACCGTGTTCCTGTCGATCCTCGGCATGGAGCTGTTTGCGTGGTGGGCGCACAAATACATCATGCATGGTTGGGGCTGGGGTTGGCACCGCGACCATCACGAACCGCATGACAATCTCCTCGAGAAAAACGACCTCTATGCAGTCACCTTCGGCACGATCGTCTTCGCGATGTTCGCTATCGGCTATATCTGGTCGGACCTGCTCTGGTGGGTGGCTTTCGGAATCACCTGCTATGGCGTGATCTACACCCTGGTGCACGACGGGCTGGTCCATCAGCGCTATTGGCGCTGGGTGCCCAAACGCGGCTACGCCAAGCGGCTGGTGCAGGCCCACAAACTGCACCATGCGACAATCGGGAAAGAGGGCGGAGTGAGCTTCGGCTTCGTCTTCGCGCGCGATCCGGCAAAGCTGAAGGCGGAATTGAAGCGTCAGCGCGAAGCGGGCGAGGCCGTGGTACGCGAAAGCGCCGGGGCCTGATCCCATAGCCGATCCGCTCGACCTAACCGGCGACTGGGACGGAAGTTTCAGCTATCCCGGCGGGCAGGCGAAGACACCCTTTCATGCCCGCATCGAAGAAAGCAGCGGGCGCTTTTCCGGCTCGATGATCGAACCCGACATCTTTCGCCCTGGATCGACCGTCGGCGCCAAACTGTCGGGTATCCGCAGTGCCCGTGCGGTCGATTTCACGAAAATCTATCCTCATCCGCCGCAGGGCTACGAAAATCCTGTCGACTATGTCGGGCAGCTGTCGGCCGACGGGCTGGTGGTCACAGGCGTGTGGAGCCTGCTGGACCTGAGCGGGACTTTCGAGATGCACCGCGAACAGGGGGCAAGCCAAACGCAGGAGGCCGAGACCGTCGAAACGGTCCCGGCCTCCGGGATGCTGTTCTGATGCCTCTGCTTAGCGGGCGTAATTTACGTAGAGGCCGTGGATCAGGCCGGGAATGAAGCCGAGCAGCGTCAACACGAGATTGATAAGTGTCGTGGTCCCCAGACCATGCTTTGCCGCAACGCCAAGCGGGGGCAGAAGAATGGTCGCGATCAGAATAAGAATTGCCATCAAGAGTGTCCTTTCGTTCACCCTCCCATCGTATGCTTTCTCAACGACTTGCTGATGGCGCGGTTCCCGTCGCTACTCGTTTCGCGTCGCAATCCAGCCGCCGCAGATCACGAAAATTGCGATCGAAATCCAGTACCATGGATGACCCAGCGTGTACCAGGTGAAGACCGCGCCGGTCGCCATCGCACCGATCGCCATGGTCTTGGCCCGGCGGCTGATCGCCCGCCGTTCGCGCCAGTCCTGCACCTGCGGCCCCCAGTGCGGGTGGTCGAGTATCTTCTGCTCCCATTCCGGGTTGCTGCGCGCGAAGAAATACACCGCCAGCAACAGGAACGGCACCGTCGGCATGATCGGCAGAAAGGCGCCGACTGCCGCTAATCCGACACTCAGCAGCCCGAGGCCGCGATAGATCGGCCGTTTCATTCTACCCCTGTGCGATCCGCGCAGCGTGTTCCTTCACCAGGGCGATCATATTGGGTACGCCCTGTGTCCGGTTGCTCGATAGCTGGTTCTTTAGATCGAACGGCTCGAGTTCGGCGGTAATGTCCATTGCTGCGACATCGGCGGCGGGCTTGTCCTGCACGGCGCTGATCACCAGCGCGACGATCCCCTTGGTGATCGCGGCGTTGCTGTCGGCAAGAAAATGCAGCCGGGCGGCATCGCCGGTGGGGTAGACCCAGACCGCTGCCGAACATCCGCGAACAAGGGTCGCATCGGTCTTCAAAGCGTCCGGCATGGGATCGAGTTCGCGACCGAGTTCGATGAGCAGGCGATAGCGTTCATCGCCTTCAAGGAAGCTGTATTCTTCTGAGATATCGGAAAGGTTGCGCATAGGCAGGCGCCTTAGCCGCGCGGGCGGCGCGCGTAAATTGCGCTCGCGCTCAGCCCGACAGGCCGCCCGGTCGGGTGAACGCGTAGTAGACGACGTAGAACCATCCGAAGAAGCCCTGAAGGATTGCCCAGAGGATCGACTGGTGCTGGCTCCAGCTGATTGCGACCGCGATTGCGCTGCCCAAGCCGATTCCGGCGCGGGCCGCATCGGTTCGGACAACCGTCACAGATCAACCCCGCTGGCGATTGCCTCGAGCTTGCGGATCCGCTCCTTGAGATCGGCGATCTCGATGCGCGCGGCCCCCATCGGAGAGCCTTCCTCGCGACCCGGCCGTGCGCGTTCGAGCTCGCTGCGCTTGAATTCGAGCCAGCCGTGCCAGCCGCGCAACATTGCGGCGGCCACGATGACGAGCCCCACAAGGCTCGCCCCGGCAATGATGATCGATGGTTCGAACATTTCCCTCATGTCCTCCTTCAACCCTTGTGTTGGTCGTCCAGCTCGTCCTTGCGGTCGCGCAGGGCTTCGATCTCGGCCGATATGCGCCGCGTTTCGACCGCGTCGAGTGAATGACCATCTGTGGCGATTTTCTCGAGTGTCTTGATCCGCTCGCGCAGTTCCTCGACTTCGCGCTGCGTCTGCACGCGATCTTCCGTGTCGATCGAACCCGCACCGGGGCCGATCCAATGTTGATTGCCCTTACGATCGGTAATGATCCCACCCTGCGCGCGATATTTTGCGGCCATTACCTTGCCGATCACGATCATCATGACGATCAGTACGACTGCCAGCGGCCAGCTCATCGTGTCACCTCCGGCTTGCCCACCTCGATCCGGTCGAGGGCGCGCAGCTCTTCGATTTGCGATGCGAGCGTGTGGTTGCTGTCGGTCGCAATGCGCTCCAGCACACGGACACGCTCCTCCATCTTGCTATAGTCGCCGTTGGAATAGCGCATCTGTTCGGCCTTGGCCTCTTCCGCCCGCGCCACGAGCTCCAGCTTGCGCTCCTTGTACATGTGTTCGCGCTTGTTGATGAAATAGGCGAAGGGGAACACGATCGACAGGACGACAAGGATGAAGCCGAAGATCAGCATCAGGTCGGGGTCCATCAGTTGGCCTCCCGCTTGTCGCGCAGGCGATCGATTTCGCTGGTGAGGTGATAGCCGCTATCGGTGACGATGCGTTCGACATTGGCCAGCCGGTCCTTCATCGAGCCCAGCTCGGCGCGTAGTTCGGCATTCTCCTGCGTCAGCAATTTGACCCGTTCGACCGCCTGGTCGTTCTTGGGATAGATCGCTTTGCCCCAGCTGTTCTCCAGCGGATAGCCGTTCTTCACGCGGATCCAGGTGTTGGCGACCCAGGCCAGCGACATGGCGATCACCCCGCCGATGACAGCGCTTTCGGTGATGAATTCCATTACGCTTTCTCCTGAGTGCGCATCTCGAGCGGCACGCCGCTATCCGGGCTGCGGTCGCGCAGAGCTTCGATCTCGTCGTGCAGCGAATAGCCGCGGTCGGTGACGATCTTTTCCAACACGACCATGCGGTCCTGCATCGTATCGAGCTTCTCGTGCAACTGGCGGTTCTCGGCCTTGAGGGCCTTGGTCTCGGCGCTGTCGCCGCGCTCGGTCTTGCCGCCCCACTCGTCTTCGAGCGGATAGCCGTGCTTCGCGCGGATCCAGTTGTTGACGAGCCAGCCGACGTTACAGGCGATAACGATACCGATGATGAAGAATGCGGTTTCCCAGCTCATCCTGCCTTCTCCTGTCGCTTGATGTCGAGCGGCACGCCGCTGTCAGGTTCGTGCGCCTTCGTATCGCGCAGTGCCTCGATCTGGGCGGCGACATCGTACCCCTTGTCGGTCACGATCCGCTCCAGCACCTGGACGCGTTGCTCCAGTTCGGCGACCTGGGTCGCGTGGCGGGCGGCCTCCTCGGCGCTCTGCGAGGCCGTGGCGTTGAGGCGCTTCTCTTCCAGCTTGCGCTGGTTGGCGATCCACACGATGGCGACGACCATGATGAAGGGCGCCAGCGGGATCATCAGTGCGAGTATGCCTTCCATTGTATCTCCCCTTGGCAGGCGTGCTTAGCGCAGGCGTTCGATTTCGGCGTTCAGGCGCGGGTTGCTGGTGACATAGAAGGTCTCCACGTCGGCCAGGCGGCGATCGATGTCCTTCATCCGGCTGCGGATTTCCCGCGCGGTCCGCTTCGGGTTCTGCCGTACGCGCTGCCAGTATTTGCTCTCGTCATGATCGGTATAGAGATGCGGCGGCTTCTTGTTCAGCAGGATGCCGGCGACGAAATAGGCGAGGATCGGCCAGCCCATGCTGATGGCGAGGATGATGAAGCCGAGCCGGACCCACAGGGCATTGACCCCGGTATAGTCCGCGATGCCCGACAGCACGCCCATGAACTTCGCGTTCTGCTTGTCGCGATAGAGAGTGGTGCGGGGGCTGTTCACTGGGCTGCTCCTTTTTTCTCGGCGATCAGCTGTTCGAGTTCGCGCAGCTGCTGGTTGTCGGCTTCGCTGTCATGGACAAGGCGGGCCGGCTTGAAGTCGGGATTGTCGCTGGCGACCAGGCGCTCGACCGTGTCCATCCGGTCATCGAGGCGCTTGGCGAGGCTGTAGAGTTCCTCCAGCAGCGCTTCGTCGTCGGTCGTGATGGTCGCAGCGGTCTTCCATTTCGTGATGTAGTGCAGGACCAACCAGGGCAGCCCGATGAAAAGGGCAGGTATGATGATGATTTCTTCCACGGGTCAGTCCTCCTTGGGGGCGCTATCCTTGCCGAGCGCCTTTTTCATTTCTTCGAGCTCGTCGTCGATCGCGTCGGCGCCTTCCAGCGCGGCGATCTCGTCGGCGAGGTTCGGGCTCTTGTTGCCGTCGGCAATCTGCAGCGCATCGGCGCGGCCTTCGGCATAGTCGACGCGGCGTTCCAGCTGGTCGAAGCGATTGAGCGCATCGTCCACGCGTTCGTTGGTCATCAGGCTGCGCAGCTTCACGCGGTTTTCCGCGCTTTCGAGCCGGGCAGCGATGGCGGTCTGGCGGCTGCGCGCTTCGCGCAGGCGGTTCTGCAGCTTCTGGATGTCCTGCTCATAGGCCCGCAGCGCATCGTCGAGCACGGCGATTTCCTGCTTGAGCTGATCGGACATGTCCGCCGCTTTCTTCTTTTCGACGAGCGCGGCGCGGGCGAGATCCTCGCGGTCCTTGGAAAGCGCCAGCTGGGCTTTCTCGCCCCAATCGGCCTGCAGCTTGTCGAGCTTGACCGTGTGACGGTGCATTTCCTTCTGGTCGGCGATCGTGCGCGCGGCACTCGCCCGGACCTCGACCAGCGTCTCCTCCATTTCGAGGATGATCATGCGGATCATCTTCTGGGGGTCGTCCGCCTTGTCGAGCATGTCGTTGAAATTGGCGGCGATGATATCGCGGGTGCGGCTGAAAATGCCCATCAATGGTGCTCCACTAGAAAAAAAGTCCGATCCCTTGGCCCGCCCACCGTCGCGGGTCGGGGTGGGGGAACGACGCAGCCGTTCTACCTCTTCCTCGATGCGCGACAAGCGGGGCCGGCCGTTGGAACGGTCCGAAGCGTCCTGGGGACTGTCGGGGGTTTGACGCTCCGGACCGAGGGGATCGTGATCGGGGGGTAGGGTCATGCGATTTCCACTTGCTCGATGGCGGCGATCGCCGTGACCGGCGTCGTTACCGTGATCTGCGAGCTCAGCATGACGAATGCCGACATCGCGACGATGCTGGCGATTGCTGCCTGACCGAGTTGTGTCCGGAAGAAGCTGCGATCGTACATGGTGGGTTACCTCCCTTGTGAACCTTCGTGATCGGTTCGAATTGCTGTTGTCTCCTGTTCAGCAAGCGGCGTGCCAAATGGGAAAATTCAGGAATTCAGGGATTTTTGGCGAAGGGTTTCCCCCTGAGGTTGGTTTCTGTTGCCAACCCTTGGTGTAAAACCCTATATCTTGGTCATGGAAAGGGAAAACCAGTTCATTGGCCAGTCTGGCGCCTTTCTCGACGCGGTGGAGCGAGCCAGCCGTGCGGCCCCCATGCGGCGACCCGTCCTCGTCATCGGCGAACGCGGGACTGGCAAGGAGCTGATCGCCGAACGTCTGCATCGCCTTTCCACCCGTTGGGACGAACCGCTGGTCGTCATGAACTGCGCCGCGCTTCCCGAAACGCTTATCGAAGCGGAGCTCTTCGGGCACGAGGCGGGGGCCTTTACCGGTGCTACCAAACAACGGGTCGGCAGGTTCGAGGAAGCCGACAAGGGCACGCTATTTCTCGACGAACTGGGCACGCTGTCGATGGGCGCACAGGAGCGACTGTTGCGCGCCGTCGAATATGGCGAGGTTACCCGGATCGGGTCGAGCCGTCCGGTTCGGGTGGACGTGAGGATCGTCGCTGCGACGAACGAAGACCTTCCGGAAAAGGCCGCGCGCGGCGAATTTCGCGCCGACCTGCTCGACCGGCTCAGCTTCGAGGTGATTACCCTTCCGCCGCTGCGCGTGCGCGAGGGGGATATCGACGTGCTGGCAGATTATTTCGGCCGGCGCATGGCTGCCGAACTGGGCTGGGAAGGATGGCCCGGCTTCGCCCCGCACGTTCGCGAGGAGATGACGAAGCACGACTGGCCGGGCAATGTGCGCGAATTGCGCAACGTGGTCGAGCGCGCGATCTATCGCTGGGACGACTGGCACGAGCCGGTCGGCCATGTCGTGTTCGATCCCTTCGACAGCCCGTGGAAGCCGGTTTCCATGCCGCGCGCGTCCGACAAGGCTGCAGCTCCTGCCGCGAATGGCCACGCGGGGCCGGTCCAGCCAGCGCTTGACCTGGAGCATGTCGACGATCTGCGCCAGGCGGTCGATGATCACGAGCGTACGATCGTCGAGCATGCGCTCGTCAAGCATCGCTGGAACCAGCGGCAGACTGCGAAAGCGCTGGGCCTGAGCTACGACCAGCTGCGGCACTGCATCAAGAAGCATGGCCTGATGGAAGAGCAGGCGTAGCGGAATTTACGTTTCCTTCGCTCCCTCAGTATAAGGTGGGTCGGGCGCATCGAGGGGGCGGCCGTGTTGAACGAATTTACCGAAACGGTGGAGAAGCTGACCTTCAGCTTTACGCGGATCGTATGGGCTTTCGTCCTCGGGTCGATGGCTTTGTCATTTGTCTCCGGTTACTTCGCCTACGCGAACGCGAGAGACAACTTCGGACGCGCTTCTCCGGTCGAAAGCGGGACGCAGGCCATTGGCGGCGCCGACATTCGGGATGCGCTGGCTGCGAGGCGCGCGGCCGAATGCGAAATCGCGACGCGCGCCGTAGAGGATGCGTGGAACCGCGCGGTGGAAGCCAACAGGCTCGACCGCCAGAGTGACCGGATCGCACGCCTCGACCGAAAGCGCGATGCGGTCTGCGCTCGCTAGCTTTCCCGCCCACCAACATTTCGATTGCAATTTCCGGGGGCGGGTCCTATTTGCCAGCCCATCCCGACATTGTCGCGACACTGAAGGGGCTGGCGCCGCGAGGGGCCGGCCAATAGCCACTTGAGCCACCGAATTGTCGCAGATGTCCTGTAACCGGAGACCGAATGGCCGACATCACGCGCCTTACCGAAGTAATCGAACCCGAGGCGAAGGCGCTGGGTTTCGACCTCGTGCGCGTGAAAATGATGCCGTCGGAAGCCGGTGACGGAGGCGAGGCCCTGCAGATCATGGCCGAGGATCCGGCGACCGGGCAGCTCGTCATCGATCAGTGCGCGGCTCTCTCGCGGCGCATATCCGAAAGGATCGACGAGCTGGAGGAGCAGGGCGAGGTGTTGATCGACGGCGCCTACCACCTCGAGGTGAGTTCGCCGGGCATCGACCGCCCGCTGACCCGCGCCAAGGATTTCGCCAACTGGGCCGGTCACGAAGCCAAGATCAGCATGGTCAAGGGCTACGAGGGCCAGCGCAACTACAAGGGCGAACTGAAGGGCATCGAGGGCGAGGAGGTCGTGATCGCCGACGCGAAAGCGGGCGATGTAAAGCTCGACCGCAAGCAGATTCATTCGGCAAAGCTCGTCTTGACCGACGCGCTCATTGCCGCCACCCAGCCGCTCGATACGAGCGGTGCCGACGAAATCGTCGAAACTGAAGAAGAAAAGGCAGACGACTGATGGCCAGTGCCATTTCCGCCAACAAGGCTGAACTCCTCGCGATCGCCAATGCGGTCGCATCGGAAAAGATGATCGACAAGGCCATCGTGATCGAAGCGATGGAAGAGGCGATCCAGAAGTCCGCCCGCAACCGCTATGGCGCGGAGAACGACATTCGCGCCAAGCTCGATCCGCAGACCGGCGACCTGCGCCTGTGGCGTGTCGTCGAGGTCGTCGAAGAGGTCGAGGACTACTTCAAGCAGGTCGACCTGAAGCAGGCGCAGAAGCTGCAGGACGATGCCAAGATCGGCGACTTCATCGTCGATCCGCTGCCGCCGGTCGATCTCGGCCGCATCGACGCGCAGTCGGCCAAGCAGGTGATCTTCCAGAAGGTCCGCGACGCCGAGCGCGAGCGCCAGTTCGAGGAATTCAAGGACCGCGCCGGCGAAGTCATCACCGGGGTCATCAAGTCGGTCGAATTCGGCCATGTGATCGTGAACCTGGGCCGCGCCGAAGGCGTCATCCGCCGCGATCAGCAGATCCCGCGCGAAGCCGCCCGTGTCGGCGAGCGTGTCCGCGCGCTGATCACCAAGGTGGAACGCAACAATCGCGGCCCGCAGATCTTCCTCAGCCGCGCGCATCCCGATTTCATGCGCAAGCTGTTCGCGCAGGAAGTGCCCGAAATCTACGACGGCATCATCGAGATCAAGGCCGCCGCCCGCGATCCGGGCAGCCGCGCCAAGATCGGCGTCATCAGCCACGACAGCAGCATCGATCCGGTCGGCGCCTGCGTCGGCATGAAGGGCAGCCGCGTTCAGGCCGTCGTGCAGGAACTGCAGGGCGAGAAGATCGACATCATCCCCTGGTCGGAAGACGGCGCGACCTTTATCGTCAACGCGCTGCAGCCGGCCACCGTCAGCCGCGTCGTGCTCGACGAGGAAGAGGGACGCATCGAAGTCGTCGTGCCCGATGACCAGCTCAGCCTCGCCATCGGCCGCCGCGGCCAGAACGTGCGTCTCGCCAGCCAGCTGACCGGCAACCAGATCGACATCATGACCGAGGAAGAAGCCTCGGAGAAGCGCAGCAAGGAATTTGCCGAGCGCTCCAAGATGTTCGAAGAAGAGCTCGACGTCGACGAAACACTCTCGCAGCTGCTCGTCGCCGAAGGCTTCGCCGAGCTCGAGGAAGTCGCCTATGTCGAGCTCGAGGAACTCGCCTCGATCGAAGGCTTCGACGAGGAACTCGCCGAGGAACTTCAGAGCCGCGCGCAGGAAGCGATCGAGCGCCAGGAAGCCGCGCATCGCGAGGCCCGCCGCGAGCTTGGTGTCGAGGACGATCTCGCCGAATTGCCGCACCTGACCGAAGCCATGCTGGTCACGCTCGGCAAGGCCGGGATCAAGACGCTGGACGACCTCGCCGATCTGGCGACCGACGAACTTATCCAGAAAAAGCGCGAAGCCCCGCGTCGCCGCAACAACGCCGATGGTCCGCCCATGCGCCGCCCCTCGGTGCGCGAGCAGGACAAGGGCGGTGTGCTTGGCGAATACGGCCTGAGCGAAGAACAGGGCAACGAGATTATCATGGCTGCCCGCGCGCACTGGTTCGACGACGAGGAGCCTGCAGCGGCGCCCGCCGACGATACCGCAACCCAGGAGGCCGCCGATGCGGACTCCACCCAATGAGCGCCTGACGTCCGACATCGCCGACACGCCCAAGGCACGGAACGCTTCCGAGCCCGGCAAGGCCTGCCCGGAACGCCGATGCATCCTGACGGGTGAAACGCAGCCGCGGCAAACCTTGCTGCGGCTGGCCGTCTCGCCGTCGGGTCTTGTCCTGCCCGATGCGCAGGAAAAGGCGCCGGGTCGCGGGGCCTGGGTGTGCAGCGAGCGCGCAGCGATCGAGACTGCGCAAGGCAATGGCAAGTTGAAGGCGGGCCTGGCGCGCGCCTTCAAGACCGGCGACCTCGAGATCCCCGAAGAGCTGCCACAGATGGTGGAAGATGCGCTGACCCGCGTCGTCCTCGACCGGCTGGGGCTCGAAATGCGCGTCGGGCACCTTATGTTGGGCACCCAGCGCATTGCCGAAACGGCGCGGGCAGGGGGCGTGGCGCTGCTGTGCCATGCGAGCGATGCGAGCGAGGACGGGCGCAAGAAGCTCGACCAGGCATGGCGCGTCGGACGCGAGATGGAAGGATCGGGCGAGCGGGGACTTATCCTGCCACTGGACCGCGACGCATTGTCTGTGGCATTGGGCCGCGACAATGTCGTTCATCTGGCGCTGGCCGATGATGCTGCAGCCGCGCGAGTGCTCAAGCCCCTTGTGCGCCTCATGCTTTACATGGGGCACGATGTGCCCGCCGAACACAGGCGCGCGGAGGCCTGACCGGGCCGCGCATGCCGGATGACGATTTGAACGATTGAACGAAGAGAAACGAGCTAGAATGAGCGACGACGACAAGAAACCGGCCCGTAAACCGCTGACCCTGAAGGGTGCGCAGCCTGGCGAGGTCAAGCAGACCTTCAGCCACGGCCGCACCAACAAGGTTGCGGTCGAGGTCAAGCGCCGCCGCAAGCTCGTGAAACCGGGTGAGGCAGCAGCGCCTGCGCCCGCTCCGGTACCCGAACCGGCTCCGGCACCCGCGCCGGCTCCCGCACCCGCGGCGAAAAAGCCGGCGCCGAAAAAGGCGCCCGCGGGCGAGACCCCTCAGGAACGCGTAGCCCGCCTCCAGCGCGAGGCCGAGGAAGAGCGTCTGCGCCTGACCGAGGAAGCGCGCAAGCGCGAGGAAAGCGAAGCCAAGCAGGCTGCCGAGGACGAGAAGAAGCGCGCCGAGGAAAACAAGAAGGCAGAGGCCGAGGCCGCGAAGAAGGCCAAGGAAGACGCCAAGAAACCGAAGGAAGAACCGGCCGAGGAAGCGCCCGCCGAGGATACCGACACCGACACTCCGGCCCCCGCGCCGCGCCGGTTCACGCCGGTCGCGCGTCCCGAGCCGAAGAAGCCCGAGCGCAAGAAGAAGGAAGATAAACCCGCCCGCGGCGCGGAAAAGCCGGACAAGCGCCGTTCGGGCAAGCTATCCGTCAAGAAGGCTCTCAACGAGGACGAGGGTCGTCGTGCCCGCAGCCTCGCCGCGCTCAAGCGTGCTCGCGAGAAGGAACGCCGCATGCAGGGCGGCGGCTCCAACAAGCCACGCGAGAAGCAGGTCCGCGACGTGGTGGTCCCCGAAGCGATTACCGTCGGCGAACTGGCCAAGCGCATGGGCGAGAAGGGCGCCGACCTGGTGAAGGAGCTGTTCAATCTCGACATGATGGTCACCGTCAACCAGACGATCGACCAGGATACTGCGGAACTGCTGGTCGAGCAGTTCGGCCACAATATCGAGAAGGTGTCCGAAGCCGATGTGGACATTCAGGCCGAAGAGGATGTCGATCCGGAAGAGACGCTGAAGCCGCGTCCGCCGGTCGTCACCATCATGGGCCATGTCGATCACGGTAAGACCAGCCTGCTCGACGCGCTTCGCGGCGCCAATGTCGTCAAGGGCGAAGCCGGCGGCATCACGCAGCATATCGGCAGCTACCAGGTAAAGACGAAGGGTGGCGACGCCATCACCTTCCTCGATACGCCGGGCCACGCCGCTTTCACCGAAATGCGCCAGCGCGGTGCCAATGTGACCGACATCGTCGTGCTGGTTGTGGCTGCCGACGACGGCATCATGCCGCAGACGATCGAGGCCATCAATCACACCAAGGCCGCCGGCGTCCCGATGATCGTTGCGATCAACAAGATGGACAAGCCCGAAGCCAATCCGGACAACATCCGCAACCGCCTGCTCGAACACGAGGTCATCGTGGAGAAGATGTCTGGCGATGTGCAGGATGTGGAAATCTCCGCCAAGGAGAAGACCGGCCTGGACGAGCTGCTCGAAAAGATCGCGCTGCAGGCCGAACTGCTCGAACTCAGGGCCAATCCCGACCGTATGGCGGAAGCAACCGTTATCGAAGCCCAGCTCGACAAGGGCCGCGGCCCGGTGGCGACCGTGCTCATCACGCGCGGCACGCTGGAGCGGGGCAACACCTTCGTGGTCGGCACGCAGAGCGGCCGTGTCCGCGCGATCGTCGACGATCACGGCAAGCAGATCAAGAAAGCCGGACCCTCCATGCCGGTCGAGGTCCTCGGCCTCGGCGGCGTGCCGAGCGCAGGCGATGTGCTGACAGTGGTCGAGAACGAGCAGCGCGCCCGCGAAGTGGCCGAATACCGCCAGGAAAAGGCAACCGAGAAGCGCACCGCGCTGGCGCCGACCAGCTTCGATACGATGTTCAATAACCTCGCATCGGACCTCGTCGAATTCCCCGTGCTGGTGAAGGCCGATGTGCAGGGTTCGGTCGAAGCGATCACGACCGCGCTGCACAATCTCGGCAACGACCTGATCAAGGTCCGCGTGCTGCACGCAGGCGTGGGTGCGATCACCGAAAGCGATGTGCAGCTGGCGGCCGCGTCCAACGCGCCGATCATCGGCTTCAACGTGCGCCCGAATGCCAAGGCCCGTGAACTGGTGAAGCGCGACGGTGTGGAGATGAAGTATTACGACGTCATCTATCACCTGACCGAGGAAATCGCGAAGGAGATGGCAGGCGAGCTGGGTCCGGAGCGGATCGAGAACGTCGTCGGCCGTGCCGCGGTCAAGGAAGTGTTCCGCTCGGGCAAGAAGGACAAGGCGGCCGGCCTGCTGGTCGAGGAAGGCGTCATCCGCAAGGGGCTGCACGCACGCCTCACGCGGGACGACGTCATCGTCTCGGCCACCACGATCGCCTCGCTGCGCCGTTTCAAGGACGACGTGGACGAAGTCCGCGCAGGTCTCGAATGCGGTGTGGTCCTTGCCGACACCAACGACATCCAGCCGGGCGATCAGCTCGAGGTGTTCGAGGTCGAGGAGCGTGAACGCACGCTGTGAGCGCGAATACCGAGAGACCACATAACCGGGGGGCGGCGCATGCCGACCTCATGGGCGTGGAATTCGACAGCTTCGATGCGGAGCGTGAGGAGATCACGCTCCGCTTCAATGCCCCGGACAGTTTCATTACCCCGCGCGGCAGCGTGCAGGGCGGACTGGTCGCGGGCTTCCTCGACGAAGTGATGGGCTGGGCGCATGTCTGGGCGACCGACCATGCGGAGGCGCCGCTCAATCTCGACATCACCATGACGCTGCTCCGCCCGGTCATGGCCGGGCCGCTGGTCGGCAAGGGCCGCGTCATCCGGCGCGGGCGGCGGGTGATCTTCCTTGAAGGCGAATTATTCGACGAGGACGGCAATCTGCTTGCGCGTTCGACCAGCACCGCGATCCCCACGCCGAGGCCGGGAAGCGAGGCGTGACCACGCGGCTCGCGCTGCTCGGTAGCATCAATGTCGGCGGCAACCGGGTGAAAATGGCCGATCTGCGCGAGCGACTGGCGGCCGATGGCTTCGACCAGGTCGAGACAGTCGCTGCGAGCGGAAACGTCATCCTGTCGAGCGATGAAAGCGAGGTAGACCTTGCCGCCCGCATCGCCACCGTCATCCAGCGCGAGTTCGGCATTGCAGGCTTCGTCGTCGTCAGGACCCTGGCCGAGGTGCGCTCGGCCATTGAGGACAACCCCTTCCACGGCGACGGGTCGGACAAGATGGTCCACAGCATCTTCCTGCCACGCGAGCCGGACCAAGGTGGGTTCGAAGCCCTGCTGCAGGCACATCGCGATCGCGGCGCCGACCGGCTCGCATTGGGCGACCGCGTGCTCTATCTCGACTACGTAGACGGCGTCGGCGTGTCGGACCTGACCGGACGCTTCATCGAAAAACGCCTCGGCTGCCGGGGCACGGCGCGCAACATGACGTCGCTCAAACGAATACTTGCGAAAATGGAAGAGTTCGCCTGATGGCAAAGCACCAGCATTCCACCCCCGAACAGCAGTCGGTCCGCGTCCTCAAGGTGGGCGAACGGGTGCGGCATATCCTGTCCGAACTACTCGCGCGCGGCGAGGCGCATGATGATGTGCTGCGCGCCTCGAACATCTCCGTCACCGAGGTGCGGATGACGCCCGACCTGCGCAATGCGAAGGCCTATGTGAAACCGCTCTTGGGGCAGGACGAGGCGCAGGTGCTCAAGGCGCTGCGCACGAATACCGCCTTCTTCCAGAAGGAAGTCGCCAAGCGGCTGGGCCTGAAGTTCGCGCCGAAGCTGTCGTTCCAGCCGGACGAGAGCTTCGACGAGGCGGACCGGATCGAGCGGCTGCTGAACGACCCCAAGGTCGCCCGCGATCTCGACGACGAAGAGTAGCGGCTACTCCATGATCGCGGGGGCTGCCGGCGTTGCCATCTCCGGCAGCGCGTAGCCTACCGGCGCGTCCGGTCCCAGCGGGATGCCGAGGTAGAACCACAGCACGATCAGCACCGTGCCCGAGACCAGCAGCCAGATCGAGTAGGGGATCATCATCGCAGTCAGGCTGCCGAGGCCGAAATCCTTCTGCCAGCGTTGCGCGAAGACCAGGATCAGCGGGAAGTAGACCATCAGCGGAGTGATGATGTTGGTCGCGCTGTCGCCCACGCGATAGGCTGCCGTCGCGCCTTCCGGGCTGATGCCGAGCAACATGAGCATCGGCACGAGGATCGGCGCGAGCAGCGCCCATTTGGCGCTCGCCGAACCCACGAACAGGTTCAGCAGACCGGTGAACAGGACCATCAGGCCGAGCACCAGCGGCAGCGGCAGGCCGGTCGACTGGATCGCCGCCGCACCATGCACCGCGCTGATCAGGCCGAGGTTCGACCAGCCGAACATCGCCACGAAATGCGCCGCAGCGAAGGCGAGGACGAGGTAATAGCCCATGTCCTTCATGCTCTCGGCCATCATTTCCACGAGGTCGCGGTGCGATTTGATCTTGCCGGTCGCACGGCCATAGGCCCAGCCGGTCAGCAGGAAGAGCAGGAAGAACGCCGCCACGAGGCTGCGATAGAGCGGCGCGAGCTGGGTGTGGATCGAACAATCCGCAGCCGGCACCGCTTCACACGCCGCCTCGTCGACCAGCGGAGTGCCGGGCGCGAACACCATCAGCAGCCAGAGTCCGACCACGAACAGCGCCGCCAGCCCCGCATGGCGCAGGCCCTTGGAGGCAAGCTCGCCGGATTCCTCGGCCGGGTCGGGGCTCATATCGTCGGCCTGCAAGCCGGCGGTCGCGCCGCCCTTCCACGGGCCGAGGCGGGGTTCGATGATCTTGTCGGTGACGTACCAGATGATCGGCAGGAACAGGAAGGTCATTGCGCTGATGAAGAACCAGTTGCCCGCGATATTCGCGGTCCAGGCCGGGTCGAGTGCGCTGACCTCCACCGCTTCCTGGGTAATGCCGAACAGCAGTGCATCGAGCTGGCCGGGCGAGACATTGGCCGAGAAGCCGCCCGACACGCCAGCGAAGGCCGCGGCTATCCCTGCCAGCGGATGGCGTCCCGCAGCGGCGAAGAGTATGCCGGCGAGCGGGATGAGAACCACGTAACCTGCATCGGCGGCATGATTGCCGAGCATGGCCACCAGCGCAACGACCGGTGTGAGCAGCGCCTTGGGCGCGCTCTTGACAGCTTTCGACATGCCGGCCGCGAAAAAGCCGGACCGTTCGGCGACGCCCGCACCCAGCATCACGACCAGCACATATCCCAGCGGGTGGAAGTGGGTAAAGGTCGTGGGCATCTCGACCCACAGCCGCTGGATGTTCTCGGGCGACAGCAGGCTGACCGCCTCGATCCGCTGGGCCGTGCCCGTCGCTTCGTCGATCGCGGTGGGGTGCAGTGCCGACACGCCCGAGACCGCCGCCAGGATCGAGACCGCCACTAGCGCAAGGATCAGGTAGAAGAAGATGAAGACCGGATCGGGCAATTTGTTGCCGGTCCGCTCGACCCACCCCAGAATGCCGTCCTGTGTGCTTGCCGCCGCTGTCGCCACTGCCTGATCCCCGTAATCGCGTTCCTGGTGGTCCGTGCGACCATCCCCGATCGTGTCTGACGTCCTCCTTAACAGGCTCTCCTGCCGAGGCTAGAGCGTGGCGATGGCGAAGCTCTATTTCTATTATGCGAGCATGAATGCGGGAAAAAGCTCCACGCTGCTGCAGACCGCTTTCAATTATGGCGAGCGCGGAATGCGGGTGTCGCTGTGGACGGCCGCGCTCGACGATCGACCCGGCTTCGGTGCCATATCCAGCCGCATCGGCCTCGCCAGCGATGCGCACAGATTCGAGCACGACACTGATATCGAAGCCCGCGTGCTGGCCGATCATGGAGAAGACCCGATCGCCTGCGTGCTGGTGGACGAGGCGCAATTTCTGAGGCGCGAGCAGGTCTGGCAGCTTGCGCGGCTGGCCGATGACGCCGGCATTCCCGTGCTCTGCTACGGCCTGCGGACCGACTTCCAGGGCGAGCTGTTCCCCGGCTCCGCAGCCCTGCTCGGCCTGGCGGACAAGCTGGTGGAGATGAAGGCGGTGTGCGATTGCGGTCGCAAGGCCACGATGAACCTGAGGGTCGACGAACACGGCAAGGCGGTAAGCCAGGGCGCGCAGACCGAGATCGGCGGCAACGATCGCTATGTCGCCATGTGCCGCAAGCATTTTCGCGAAGCGCTGGCGGGGTAGAATGGAGCAGGAGGTTCCAATGCCGCACGACCCGCGATGGGCAGGGGTGTTCGAGCGTGAACGTGCCACATTGGCGCGCGCGCTGGCAGTTTCCGCAACATGTATCCACCACATCGGCAGCACTGCCGTTCCGGGCATTCTCGCGAAGCCCATCATCGATATCCTCGTCGAAGCGCAGGCGCTCGATCATCTGGATGCGGCGACATCGGCGATGGAAGGGCTGGGCTACGAGGTCATGGGCGAATTCGGCATCGCGGGGCGGCGCTATTTTCGCAAGTCCAGCAAGACCGGCATTCGGCTGGTCCATGTCCACGGCTTTCTGAAAGGCTCCCCTGGTGCCATCCGCCATCTCGCCTTTCGCGATTTCCTGCTGGAAAATCCCGACGTCGCGCAAAACTATTCCAGGCTGAAACAGCGCGCTCTCGCCGATTGGCGCGGAATGGACGCCTATATCGCGGGCAAGGCGCAATTCGTTCAGGCGACCGAGATGCTGGCACTCGAGTGGTACGGGGCGAATGCGAGCGGCAGCGCCTTTAACCCGGGCTCCCGGACCACCATCTAGCCGACATGACCGAAACCCTCATCCTCGCGGCAGTGCTGGTGCCCTGCCTGATTGTCGCCATCGTCTTCCACGAGGTCGCTCATGGCTGGACGGCTCTGATGCTTGGCGATCCGACCGCTAAAGAGCAGCGCCGCCTCAGCCTCAACCCGATCCGGCATGTCGATCCCATCGGAACGATCATCGTGCCCGGCGCGCTGGCGCTGTTCGGCGGGCCGATCTTCGGCTGGGCGAAGCCGGTGCCGGTGAATGCCCGGCGTCTGAACAATCCGCGCTATGGGATGATGGCCGTTGCGGCTGCAGGGCCGGGAACGAATATCCTGCTTGCGCTCATCGGGGCGCTGGTAATCGGCGTGGCGGCCGGACTGGCGGCCAATTGGGGCACGCAACTGCCCGAATGGGCCCTGACCGCATTCGGCGCCTTCCTGCTGATCAACGCCTTCCTCGCCTTCTTCAACCTGCTCCCCATACCGCCCTTCGATGGCTCGCATATCGTCGGCGGGCTGATGCCGCGACGCTGGGCAAACCAGTGGCAGAAGCTGCAGGCGATGGGCATGCTGTTTTTCGTCGTTCTGATTGCCGCAACCTGGGCCTTTCCCGACGCACGCTGGATCGAGAACACGATCCTGCCACCGGTCGAATGGATCAGCGGAATCTTCTTTTCGGTTGCCGACACGATTGCGAGCGCAGTCGGCGGATGACCGAGACGCGTCCCGCTCCCCACGGCTGGCTCATCCTCGACAAGCCGCGCGGGCTTGGCTCCACGCAGGCCGTCGGCGTGGTCAAGCGTGTGTTGCGACAGGGTGGCTATGCGAAAACGAAGGTGGGCCATGGCGGCACGCTCGACCCGCTGGCTGAAGGCGTGCTGCCGATCGCGCTGGGGGAAGCGACCAAGCTGGCCGGGCGCATGCTCGATTCCGACAAGATCTATGCCTTCACCATCCAGTTCGGCGAACAGACCGATACGCTCGATGCCGAGGGCGAGGTCGTCGAACGCACCGACCGCCGCCCTCCCATGGCCGCGATTGCCGCCGTGCTCGAGCATTTCACCGGCGGGATCGAGCAGGTTCCGCCCGCCTATTCGGCCGTGAAGGTTGACGGGAAACGGGCATACGACCGGGCGCGTGCAGGCGAGGACGTCGAAATGAAGACGCGGCACGTGACGATCCACGATCTTCGCTTCGTGGGCGATCGCGTGGATGCCCCGCTGCGCAGCGCCTTCGCCACCACCGCCGGGCGACCCGATCCGTATGATCCGCAGGCACCGCTGGAACTGGCCGACAGCGTCACCCTTGTCGCGCATGTCTCGAAAGGCACGTACATCCGTTCGCTGGCACGGGATATCGCGCACGCGCTTGGAACTGTGGGCCATGTCACCTATCTCAGGCGCATCAAGGCCGGGCCGTTCCGCGAGGAACGGGCGATTTCGCTGGACAAGCTGGAGGAAATCGCTAAGGGCGCGCCCATCGAAAACCTTCTCCTGCCGCTGGAGGCCGGACTGGACGACATCCCGGTCCTACCCCTCGACCCGACAAGCGCGCAGGCGGTCCGCCAGGGCCGAGTATTGTCGGATCTGCCCCCCGTTCATGGAGAATGGGCCGACGGGCTCCACCTTGCCACACTGCACGATGTGCCGGTGGCGCTGGTGGAACTCAGCGGAGGCTCGGCGAAAGTCGTGCGGGGCTTCAATCTACCGGATGTCGCGGAGTAAATTGAATGTCGGTTACCGCCGAGAAAAAAGCTGAGATCATCAAGGACAACGCCGTCGCCAAGGGCGATACCGGTTCGCCGGAAGTGCAGGTCGCCATCCTGACCGAGCGCATCCGCAACCTGACCGAGCACTTCAAGTCCAACCACAAGGACAACCACTCGCGTCGCGGCCTCCTGATGATGGTCAACAAGCGTCGTAACCTGCTCGCCTATCTCAAGAAGAAGGACGTCGAGCGGTACAATGCGCTGATCCAGAAGCTGGGTCTTCGCAAGTAAGAGTTTCTCGAAGGGGCGGCTCAGGCCGCCCCTTTGTTTATCTGGAAGGATCGCACGAAAAGTGGGCCCGGTTTCAGGGTTCGCGATCCGACCGAAAAGCGGCCTCCGCGCAATCCGGCGCGGGCTCGCACAATGGAGGCGGGAAAAGCCTCGAACCGGACCGGGACGGAATACCCGGCACAGTAGGCCCCGCGCGGCAATATGGCTCCGCGGGTCATCAAGGAAAATACATGTTCGACAAGAAAACCGTATCGATCGAGTGGGGCGGAAAGACCCTCACCCTCGAAACCGGTCAGATCGCCCGTCAGGCTGACGGTGCCGTGCTGGCCACCTATGGCGAAACCGTGGTGCTGTGCGCCGTGACCGCCGCCAAGAGCGTCAAGGAAGGACAGGACTTCTTCCCTCTGACCGTTCACTACCAGGAAAAATTCTCCGCTGCGGGCCGTATCCCGGGCGGCTTCTTCAAGCGCGAAGGCCGCGCGACGGAGAAGGAAACGCTGACTTCCCGCCTGATCGACCGCCCCGTGCGGCCGCTCTTCCCGGAAGGCTTCTACAACGAAATCAACGTCATCGCGCAGGTCCTGTCCTATGACGGCGAGACCGAACCCGATATCGTCGCGATGATCGCCGCTTCGGCTGCGCTGACTATCTCGGGCGTGCCCTTCATGGGCCCGATCGGCGCCGCACGCGTCGGTTTCCGCAATGGCGGATACGAACTGAACCCGAGCCTGCAGACCGCGCTCGACGAAGAAGGTCGCCTCGACTTGGTCGTCGCCGCCACGCAGGACGCGGTGATGATGGTCGAATCCGAGGCCAAGGAGCTGACCGAAGAGGAAATGCTCGGCGCCGTCATGTTCGCGCATGAGGAAAGCCGCAAGGTCATCGGTGCGATCATCGATCTGGCCGAACAGGCCGCCAAGGATCCGTGGGATCTCGACAAGGTGGAGGACAAGTCCGCCACGCTCGAGGAACTGCGCGGCGTCATCGGCGACGACCTCGCCGCTGCGTACAAGATCACCGACAAGTCGGCTCGCCAGGATGCCGTGAACGCCGCCCGTGAAAAGGCGCGCGATCACTATGCCGACCTCGCCGAAAGCGATCCGGCGGAATACATGGGCCGCCTGAAGCTCGTGAAGAAGCTGGAAAGCGACATCGTGCGCAAGGCGATCCTCAAGGATGGCCAGCGTATCGACGGGCGCAAGACCGACGAAGTCCGCCCGATCGAGGCGATGGTCGGCCTGCTGCCGCGTACGCACGGTTCGGCGCTGTTCACGCGCGGTGAGACGCAGGCGATCTGCACCACCACGCTGGGCACCAAGGATGCCGAGCAGATGATCGATGGTCTCGAAGGCCTGTCGTACAACCACTTCATGCTGCACTACAACTTCCCGCCCTATTCGGTCGGCGAAGTGGGTCGCTTCGGCTTCACCAGCCGCCGCGAAACCGGCCACGGCAAGCTCGCATGGCGTGCGCTGCACCCGGTGCTGCCTGCGCATGAGGACTTCCCCTACACCATCCGCATCCTGTCCGACATCACCGAGTCCAACGGCTCGTCCTCGATGGCGACCGTTTGCGGTGGCTGCCTCAGCATGATGGACGCCGGCGTTCCGATCGAACGTCCGGTCTCGGGCATCGCCATGGGCCTGATCCTCGAAGGCGAGGACTTCACGGTCCTTTCGGACATCCTGGGTGATGAAGATCACCTCGGCGACATGGACTTCAAGGTGGCTGGTTCGGAAGCAGGCATCACCTCGCTCCAGATGGACATCAAGGTTGCCGGCATCACGCAGGAAATCATGAAGACCGCGCTGGAACAGGCCAAGGCCGGTCGCGCGCACATCCTCGGCGAAATGCAGAAGGCCCTGGGTTCGGCCCGCGGCGAAGTCTCCAAGCACGCTCCGCGTATCGAGACCATGCAGATCGACAAATCGAAGATCCGCGACGTGATCGGTACGGGCGGCAAGGTGATCCGCGAGATCGTTGCCGAAACCGGTGCCAAGGTCGACATCGACGACGAGGGCGTGATCAAGATCAGCTCCTCGAATGCCGACGAGATCGAAGCGGCCCGCAAGTGGATCGAAGGCATCGTCGAAGAGGCGGAAGTCGGCAAGATCTACAACGGCAAGGTTGTCAACATCGTCGACTTCGGCGCATTCGTGAACTTCATGGGCGGCAAGGACGGTCTCGTCCACGTCAGCGAAATGAAGAACGAGCGCGTCGAGAAGCCGACCGACGTCGTGTCGGAAGGCCAGGAAGTGAAGGTCAAGGTCCTCGAGATCGACCAGCGTGGCAAGGTCCGCCTGTCGATGCGCGTCGTCGACCAGGAAACCGGCGAAGAGCTGGAAGATACCCGCCCGCCGCGCGAACCGCGCGGTGACCGTGGCCCGCGGGGCGGCGGTGGCGGCCGTGGCGGTGATCGCCGCGGTGGTCGTGGGGGTCCTCGCGGCGGGAATCGCGGCGGTGATCGCGGCGGCAATAACGACGGGGGCGGCGAAGCCCACGTGCCCGACTTCCTGAAGGACTGATCCTTCGAAAGTACAAGAAAGGGGGCTGCCGGCAGATCCGGCGGCCCCCTTTTCATTGGTTCCGGTCGATCTAGCCCATCTCGAGAATCGGCTTCAGCACCCTGCCATCATGAAGGTCGGCGACGGCGTCGTTGATCTTCTCGAAGGGGTATCGCTCCACCAGCCGATCGAACGGAAAGCGGCCTTGCCGATATAGCTCGACGAGCGTCGGGATGAACTGCTTCACCTTCGCATCGCCTTCGACGCAGCCAACGATCTTGCGACCGCTCAGAATCTGTTCGTTGGCGTCGAAACTGTAGTCGGTGCCGGAAGGCGGCGCGCCGACCACCACCAGGGTCCCTCGCTTGGCCAGACTGCTCCACGCAGAACGGGCAGCCTTCGCATTTCCGCTGCACTCGATGGCGTAATCGACACCCTCGGCAACGATCTCGCGTACCTTTTCCGCGACGTCCGTTTCCTTGGAAACCTTGATCGAATGAGTTGCGCCGAGTTCTTGCGCAAGCGCCAATCGGTCCTCGTTCATGTCAACCGCTATGATGGTGCGGCATCCGGCAAGCTTTGCGGCCATGACCGCCGACATGCCCACGCTGCCAACGCCCGAAACAAGCAGGGCCGACCCGGCGGGAGGTTGCGCGGTGCGCAGGACGGCACCCGCGCCGGTCTGGATGCCGCAGCCCAGCGGCCCGAGCAGCGAGATATCGATATCGCCGTCGATCTTCACGACATTGCGCTGGTGCGCGATTGCATGGGTCGCGAAGCTCGACTGCTGGAAGAAGGCAGCGTTCGGGCCATCGGCATATACCGGATCGTCGCTGCCCTGCCGTTTGTTCATGAAGTTGAGCGCTTCGAAATCGGCGCAATAGGCCGGGTCGCCTTCCTGGCACGGGCGGCAATGCCCGCAGGAACCGTAAGACAGAACGACATTGTCGCCCGGCGCAAGACCTTCGACATGTCCCCCCACCGCCATGACCCGGCCAGATCCCTCATGGCCCAGGACGACCGGAAAATTGGTCGGCAGGTCACCATTCTGCACGGCAAGATCGGTATGACACACACCTGCCGCAACGACCTCGATCAGGACTTCATGCGGTCCGGGTTCGGCGATGGATCCTTCGACCATCTCAAAATTCGATCCTGCCTCTTTGACGACAGCAATGCGGGCTTTGGTAGACATGCAGACGGCTCCTGTAGTGGCCCATCCTATATGCTCTCAGGCACCGGGATGTTCCGGCGTGCATCGAGCGTGCCAAGGCGCTAAGGGCAGCGGCATGCTGCCCCGCGAGACCATAGCCACCGCCGAAGTGCCCGATGGCGAGACCCTCACTCTCGTCAGCCACGGACATGACTTCATCATCATGCTCGGTCGTGACGAGCTGATGGGGACACGGATGCAATTCTCGGAAGAGCAGCTGGCCGTCCTCACGCTTGGAGAGCTCGAGGCCGCGCGGCCGCGCGTGCTGATCGGCGGTTATGGCATGGGGTTCACCTACCGCGCGGCACTCGATCAGCTGCCTGAAGACGCTTCGGTGACGGTCGCGGAAATCGTTCCCGAAATCCTCGATTGGGCGAAGGGACCGTTGGCGCATCTTACCGGCGAAAGCCTTGCCGATCCGCGTGGAGAGATTGTCCTGTGCGACGTTGCAGCGCTGATCGACGATGCCAATGACGGGACCAGCGAGAAGTACGATGCCATCCTGCTCGACGTCGACAATGGCCCCGACGGGATCGTGCGGGATGCCAATTACCGCATTTACAGCGCCACGGGTCTTGCGAAGGCCCGCGATGCACTGAAGCCCGGCGGCGTGCTGTCCGTCTGGTCCGCCGCGCCCGACCACAAGTTTACCCGCAAGCTGAAGGATGCGGGCTTCGACGTCGAGGTGCGCGAGGTCCGGGCGCGGCCCAATAACAAGGGGCCGCGCCACACGATCTGGTTCGCGCGGAAGCGCTCAAGATTCCTCGCTAGCTCTTGATCCGTAGGCGGCCGAGGAAGTCGCGCTTGCCGACGGGCACGCCCTTCATGCGCAAGATGTCGTACCCGGTCGCGCAGTGGAAATAGAAGTTCGGCTGGCTGAAGCTGAGGAGGAAATCCTCCGCCGTGAAGTCCATGCGGTTTCCCTTGAATTCGAAGCGCATCGGCTGGCCGATAAAGCTCTCCATCTCTTCTTCGGTAAGACCATTCATGGCATCGAGAGCGGCGGTGAGCTTTTCGCGCAGCGCATCGAAGGTCATCGGCGGCGGAGTGAGGTCAGGCGAATAGACGCCCTCCCGCAGGCCTTCGATCGACCCTTGCGTGTGCTCAGCGACCGATTTGATCTGGTAGCTGAAGGGCAGCATATCTTCATGCAGGCAGGAGGTGACAAGATCGGCTTCCGAATGATTGTTCTCGCCGCACCATTTCTCCGCCGTGTCGACGAGATGGCGCGCGGTGCCGAGCATCTGGAGGGCGCTGGGGACGTAGGCGGCGTGGAGTGACAGGGGCATGGTTCTCTCTCCCGTGAGTGACAATCATCCAGAATGAAAAGGCCCGGCGGTCGTGCGACTGCCGGGCCTCCACATTCCAGGTTTAGCGGACGCGAGGTCCGCCGAAGGGCAATGGCGGAGGCGGGCGGCGCGCGCCGCGCGGCAGCTGTGCCTGATAGGCCCGGCCGCAATGCTCGACGCAATAGGGAAAGCCCGGGTTCACGGCCTCGCCGCAGAAATGGAAATCGGGTTCGCCCGGATGGCCCATCGGCCAGCGGCATACCTTGTCCGACAGGTCGAGCAGGCTGGTCTTGTCGGCGATCGAGGGATCGGGCTTGGCGGGCACCAGGCGGCGCGGCGGAGCGGGCGGGATCGGTGCCTGCTGATCGCCGGGGCCCTGGCGTAAAAAGCCGCCCGGTCCGACCGAGACGATCTTCGGCAGATCGGGCCGCTTGTCGGGCAGGGGCTGCGAAGGAACGGCAGCTTCCGGCTTTGGTGCAGGTTTTGCTGCCGGCCGAGCGGGCGCGGTGGCTTTTGCCGCCGGTTTTGGCGCGGACTTGGGGGCGGACTTGGGGGCGGGCTTGGCAGTCGCCTTGGGCGGGCTCGCAGCCTTCTTCTTTTCATTGGCCTTGACCGGCGAAGGACGCGACTTGAGGCCGAGACGATGCGCCTTTCCGATCACAGCATTGCGGCTCACACCGCCAAGCTCATCGGCGATCTGGCTGGCGGTCGATCCGCCTTCCCACATCTTCTTGAGTGTTGCGATCCGTTCGTCGGTCCAGCTCATTCGCGAATCCTGTATCATTCGTGTCGTCTTGCGCTTGCCAAGACGCAGGTCGTGGCCGTAGGCGCGCAGCCATGGCCGATCAAGTCAATCCTGCCCCCTCGGGCGCCAAGCATGCTGACGCCAGTTTCGTCGAGGGCGAGGGCCCGGGAGCAGGCAATTTTCCCGAGCGCGGCAAACCGGTCATCACCGGCATCAACCGCGTGGGATTGTGGAGCCTCTATATTAAGGAGGTTCGGCGGTTTCTCAAGGTGCAGACCCAGACAATCTGGGCGCCGGCGGTAACCACGCTGCTGTTTCTCGTGATCTTTTCGGTCGCTTTGGGCCGTGGTGGTCGCGAGGTCCTTGGCGTAAACTTCCCGACCTTCGTCGCGCCGGGCCTGATCGCCATGGCGATGATGCAGAATTCATTCGCCAATTCCAGCTTTTCGCTTCTGTCCGGCAAGATCCAGGGGACCATCATCGACCTGCTCATGCCGCCGCTGTCCGAAGGGGAACTGATGGCAGGCATCGTCGGGGCAGCCGTGACCCGCGCCATCGCAGTCGGATTTGTCGTGGCTGCCGCCATGCTCCTCTATCCCGGCGTGAGTCTGGCGATGGCCCATCCGTGGGCAGTGGCCTGGTTCGGACTGATGGGCGCGATCATGCTCGCCACACTCGGTCTCATGGCTTCGATCTGGGCGGAGAAATTCGATCATAACGCCGCGGTCACAAATTTCGTGATTTCGCCGCTGGCGATGCTCTCCGGCACGTTTTACATCATCGACCGGCTTGCGCCCGCCTTCCAGGCGGTGAGCCGGGCGAACCCGTTCTTTTACGTGATCTCGGGCTTTCGCTACGGTTTTCTGGGCGAAAGCGATATCGGTCCGGATCGCGCCGTCGCATGGTCTGCGCTCGGGCTGCTCGCGGTCAATATCGCGCTGGCGGCAATCGCCTACCGGCTGCTGAAATCGGGCTGGAAGATCAAGAACTGACCCGGGGCCGGGCGGCCGCGATCAGTGGGTCAGGCTGCGCCGCATGCGATAGCGGCCGCTTTCGAACTGCTGGAAATAGGCATGGACGTCCGGATGCTCGACGGGGCCACCGGCAGCGTCATTTAGCAGATTCTGCTGGCTGACATAGGCGACATACGTGTTCTCGTCGCTCTCGGCGAGGAGGTGGTAGAACGGCTGGTCGCGGTCGGGCCGGATCTCCTCGGGGATCGCATCGTACCACTCTTCCGAATTCGCGAAGACCGGATCGATATCGAAAATCACGCCGCGGAAATCGAACACCTTGTGCTTGACCACATCACCTATGGCGAAGCGGGTCTTGATGCGTCGGGGTGCCTCGATCGTGCGACCGGCCTGGGCGGAGAAAAACTGTGCGCGTTCCATGAATTCCAAGGATATGGGGTAATCGTGGCCGGAAACAAGATTGCCGCCCCCACCATCCCCGGATTTCGCGCGCGAAAGGGCTTGGCAAGGGGCGGCAGCTTCGCTAATCGGCGCGCCTCGCTTCGACCGGGGCCCCGCGGCCCATGAAGCACACCCGGCATGCGGAGAGGTGGCAGAGTGGTCGAATGCGCTGCACTCGAAATGCAGTATAGGTGCAAGCCTATCGAGGGTTCGAATCCCTCCCTCTCCGCCACCCAGCGTGATCGGTAGATTTCAGGGCACATAACGCCTAGCATGGTCTGGTGTCGCGGACCGAATCCCCCTCGTTGCAGCCGACTGCGTCCCTCGCCGGGCTTGAGGACGGGTTTGCACGCCGCTTTTCCTACCTGCGACTGTCGTTGACCGAGCGCTGCAATTTTCGCTGTACCTACTGTCTGCCGAACGGCTTCGAAAAGCGCAGGGGACTGACCGAAGAGTTGTCCTCAGCCGAGATGGTGCGGGCCGTCACGGCCTTCGCGCGTCTGGGCTTGTGGAAGGTCCGCCTCACCGGGGGCGAGCCGACGGTACATAGCGACTTTATTGCCATAACGCAGGCAGTTGCAGAGGTGCCTGGCATACGGCGCGTGGCGATGACGACCAATGGGTACCGCCTTGCGCGCGAGGCGCAGGCCTGGCGCGCGGCGGGCATCGACGCCATCAACGTCAGTATCGACACGCTGGAGCCGGAGCGGTTTGCACGGATCACCGGCCATGACCGGCTGGACCAGATCGTCACGGGTATCGACCGAGCGCTGACGCTGGGTTTCGCTGCAGTGAAGGTCAATAGCGTGCTCATGGGCGACCTGGACGATGCGGAATGGGCGCGTATCCGGGCCTTCGTTTCCGGGCGGCCGGTCGCGTGGCGCTTTATCGAGCTGATGCGCACCAACGATAATGTCGCGCTTCATTCGCGTGATGCACGCCCCGCCGAAATGGTGCGGACAAGATTGGTGCGTGAGGGCTGGGTTGCCCGGCCGCGCGAACCGGGCGCCGGTCCCTCTACCGATTACGCCCATCCCGATCATGCAGGAACGATCGGCCTGATCGCGCCCTACTCCGAGGGGTTTTGTGACAGCTGCAATCGCCTGCGCCTTTCGAGCCGGGGCAAACTTCATCTGTGCCTGTTCGGCGACGGCGGCATCGATCTGCGACCGCTATTGCAAGACGATGCGCAAGGTGATGAGCTTGTCGCGACGATCTGCAAGGCAATGCCGATGAAACGCCAGGGGCATCGGCTTCATGAAGGCGATAGTGGTGCCACCCCGCATCTCGCCTCGATTGGCGGTTGAGCGCGAGCGACATGCCGACCTTTGACGAAGCGATCGCGATGATCGAACGGGCGATAACTCCGCTCGGGCCGGAGACCGTGGCGCTCGACGATGCGGCGGGTCGCTGGCTCGCTGCCCCGCTGGCGGCTCGCTACGATGCGCCACGTCGCGACTGCTCCATCATGGACGGCTATGCAGTGTCTGCCGCGACTATCGCGACAGGGGAATGGCTGCCCTGCGTGGGCGAGGTGCGAGCCGGCGAACTTCCTTCGGTCGAGCTGAAGCCCTCCGAAGCGATGCGGATTTTCACCGGCGCCTTCCTTCCCGCCGGAGCCGATTGCGTCATCATGCAGGAATATGCCGAGATCGAAGGCAACCGCGTGCGGTTTCGAGAGGGTTTCGGGCCTTCAAGCCATGTCCGTACGGCTGGCAGCGATTTCCGGAAGGGCGATGTGCTCGTGGAAGCGGGTCGGCGCCTCACACCACAGGCGATGGTGGCAGCTGCGGCCGCAGATCACTCGGAATGCGAGGTCTCGCGCCGTCCGCGGGTGGCGATCATTGCGACCGGCGATGAACTGGTCCCCCCGGGCCAGGCCGCAGCCGGTGAAGCGACGCAAGCCGACAGCGCAAGTTTCGGCGTCGCCGCGCTCGCCAGGGCTGCCGGTGCGCAGGTCGTGTCCGTGGTGCGGGGCGGGGACGAGATCGAAGGCCTCACGCGCTTCGCTGGCGACGCGCTCGCGCAGGCGGATTGCGTGGTGGTGACCGGCGGCGCTTCGGTTGGCGCATATGATCTGGCACGGCCAATGTTTGCAAAGCACGGGCTTGAGGAAATTTTCTCGCGCTTGCCGATCCGTCCCGGTCGTCCGGTGTGGTTTGGCATGGCAAGGGGGTGCTGCGTGCTCGGCCTGCCAGGCAATCCCACATCCGCGATGGTGACTGCCCGGCTCTTCCTGAAGCCGCTTCTCGCCTGCCTTCAAGGCGGCACGGCTGGGGCCGAGCTGCAATTTCTACCCATGTGTCTCGGCAGCGAATTGGCTGCAACCGGAAGCCGCGAGACTTTCGTCCGCGCTCGGGCGACCAGTGAGGGGCTGGTGCCGCTGACCAATCAGCTCAGCGGAGCGCAGTCGCCCTTGGCCCAGGCCGACTGGCTGATCCGTTGCCAGGCCGAAGCGGGCGCTCGCCTTCGGGGTGAGCTCGTTTACGCCCTGCCGTTCTAGGCCGAACCTCCTTCCTGACGGTTGACCGCAGACAGCGCTTCGTATCAAGCGTGCAAGCATGAACCGGTATCTGGTCACCTACGCGGGCATTGCTGCGGCGAGCCTCATTCCCCAAACCCTTGGTGCGCAGGAGACTGAAGACGAAGCTACCGTCATTGTTGTCACCGGGGAGGGGCTGGAAGAAACCCCTTCCGAACCGGCTTATGCGACGCAGATCATCTCCCGCGAGACATTGGTCTCAACCGGGTCCGGGCGGATCGAAGACGCGCTGGCCGCCGTCGCGGGCTTTCAACAGTTTCGCCGTTCCGACAGCCGCTCGGCCAACCCTTCGGCGCAGGGCGCCACGCTTCGCGCTCTGGGCGGAAACGCCACCAGCCGGGCGCTCGTCCTGCTGGATGGCGTGCCGATGGCCGACCCCTTCTTCGGTTACATCCCCTTCAGCGCGCTCGCACCCGAGCGGCTGCAACAAATCCGCGTGACTCGCGGAGGAGGATCCGGTCCCTTCGGGGCCGGTGCGCTGGCAGGCACTATCGAACTCGAGAGTGCCGGGCTGGAAACTCTCGGGACGTTCGACGCGCAGTTGCTCGCCAATGACCGCGGCGAAACGGAAACGAGCGCCACCCTCGCTGCCCCTCTAGGTGCGGGCTTCGGTGTCGTGTCGGGCCGTTGGGATCGCGGCCAGGGCTTTTTCACAACCCCAGTCGGCGACCGCGTACCGGCGAGCGTGCGTGCCGGTTTTGACGGCTATTCGGCGCAAATACGCGGCGTGGCGCCGCTCTCCGACACGGTGGAGCTGCAGGCGCGCGGCCTCGTCTATCGCGATGAACGCACCCTGCGTTTTGAAGGCGCGGACAGCCTGAGCGAGGGCCAGGATGCAAGTCTGCGGATCGTCGGCCGGGGGGCCTGGCAGTTCGACGTGCTCGGCTATGTGCAGGCCCGCAATTTCGCAAATCGGGTGATCAGCTCGACGCGCTTCGTGCCTGTCCTCGACCAACGCAACACGCCTTCGACCGGTCTTGGCGGAAAGATCGAGCTTCGCCCGCCGACGGGTGAGCGCAATCTTCTGCGCGTTGGCCTCGATTATCGCAGGAGCGAGGGCGAACTTTACGAAACAGCGATCAACGCCTTTAGCGGTCAGGTGACGGCGCGGCGCAATGCCGGGGGCGTGAACACCGATCTCGGCCTGTTCGTGGAAAACGATGTCCTGCTCGGCGCGCTGACGTTGACCGGCGGCGTCCGTCTCGACCGCTTCACGATCCGAGAAGGCTTCTTTGCAGAACTCGATGGGTCGGGCGGCCTGACCGTGGACGACCGCTTTCCCGACCGTGCCGGTTGGGAGACTTCCTTTCGCGCCGGCGCTCTCTACCGCCTTGGCGGCGGAGCTCGCTTTCGCGCAGCGGCCTATAGCGGACTGAGACTGCCTACGCTCAACGAGCTCTATCGTCCCTTCGTGGTGTTTCCCGTTGTGACGCAGGCGAATGCAGCCTTGGAGAACGAGCGCCTTGAAGGGTTCGAGATCGGTTTTGATTACGCCCCTTCGGAGGATTTTTCTGTCGGAGTGACCGCGTTCGATAATCGCGCGAAGGATGCAATTGCGAACGTCACCCTGGCGCAAAACCTTCGACAGCGGCGCAATATCGATGCCATTCAGGCGCGCGGCATCGAGGCGGAGGCCGCGCTGCGGTTTGGTCGCGTCACGCTCGACGCTGCGCTGGCCTTTACCGATGCCGCAGCGAAGGGCTCGGGTACTGCCTTGGCTCTTGACGGAAATCGGCCGGCACAGACGCCGCGATGGGCCGGCGGTGCAAGCGTTGCGTGGCGTCCCGCAACCGATTGGTTGCTATCGCTGAACGTTCGCCATGTCGGGGCACAATTCGAAGATGATCTCGAACAGAACCGGCTTCCGCCTGCAACGACGTTGGGCGCTTTTGCGCAGGTCTCGGTGGGTAGTGGCGTTGCGCTGATAGTGAGAGGCGAGAATTTGACCGACGAGGCCGTCGTCACCCGCGATCAGGCCGGTTCGATCGACCTCGGCGCGCCGCGAACCCTTTGGGCAGGCGTTCGGCTCGGCTTTTAGCCCGTTTCGGGCGACTCGCGGTTCACTCCGGGCGCAAGCAGGCCGTGGACGATCAACTCGGCGGTGCTGTGCGCGAACCGCTCGACGAGCGCTTCGTCCAGCACGCCGGTGCCGAGCAAAGCGTCGCGCGAGGCAGCGGAGGTGAAGATATGACCGCAAGCGCCCTCGATCGCATAGCCTATGAGTTCGGGCTCCACCTCACGGAACAGGCCCTGCGCGATGCCCTGCTGGATGATCGTTCGGCGCGCGTCGGCGACCGGGCGACTGAAGAAGCCAGTCACGAGCGTGGCCGCTTCGCGCGATCCCTCGCGGATCAGCTTGTGCAGCAGGCGATGGAGGTAGGGCCGCCTATAATACGCGCGTACGATGCCCGCGACATGGTGCGCGATCTTGTCGGGAGGACTCATGGATGAGGCGATCAGCTTGTCCAGTTCGCCGATCGCGAATTCGGCATCGGACCGGGCGATCGACACCATCAGCCCTTCGCGCCCGCCGAAATGGTAGCTAACCGACGCGATATTAGTCCCGGCGCGGCGCGTGATTTCCGAGATCGAAACCTCGAGAATGTCCTTCTCGCTCATGAGTTCGCGCGCGGCTTCGATAATCCTCTCGCGGGTTCGGCCACGCGCGGCGGGCGCGGTCATCGAAGTGTCCCGATAATGTTCGTGTCGTCCACGCGCTTTATCAGGGCACGTTTGCCGACAGGGTCGTCGGCCAGCAGAGCGCTTAACGTGCCAGCGTCGCCCTTCTCGATCCGGGCAAGGCATCGTCCCTGCGGCGCGTCGCCAATCACATAACCACGGGTCGGAACGCCTTTCTGGTAGACGACGGTGAAGGTCGAGACTTCCATCTCGCACGCCTCGTCCACCGGTTCACCGAGAAGCTGAGCATTGATTTCACGCTGGATCGGATCGCTCGAGACAGGCTTCCAGTCCGCCGGCGCTTGCGTCGAGTACACGCCAGCGGCCTCCTTCGAGAGAAATCCTCCATTGGCGAGGATCAGGCCGAAATCGCCCGGATTTTCGCGCAGCCGCTCGGTCATGGTGGCAATGGCGTGAAGCGAGTAATTGTTACCGGGCCCGCCGAAGAACGGGAGTCCGCCCGTTACCGTGACAGGGCGCGTGCGCCAGTCGATCCCGAGTGCCTCGGTCGCCAGCAAGACCGCGCAGGGGAAGCAGCTATAGATGTCGAACAGGGCGATGTCCGCAGCGTGCTTGCCGCTGGTTTCCAGGGCGAGGCGCAATACTTTTTCGATCGGCAGCGAGCGCGACAGGTCCTGTCGCTGTGTCACGAAGCCGTCCTTGGCCTCTGCATGGCCATGCAGAAACACCCATTTGACAGGATCGATACCAAGTCGCCGGGCCTCGCCGACAGTGGTCATCACCACCGCCGCCGCCTGATTCACTGCATCCTGAGCGACGTGCCATTTGAGATAGGGGTCGGCGACCGGATAATTTTCCGCACTCGGCGTCGAAAGGAAAGTCTCGCTGCGTTCCCGCGGAAATTGCGAGTGCGGATTTGCTGCGGCAATCTGTGAGAAGCCCGCCCACAGCTCGCTCATCAACGCCACATGCTGGTCGCGACTATTGCCTAGTCGGTGGCGCAGGGCATGTTCGAAGGCAGGATAGGTCTGGGTGGGTGCGCCAAGGCCGTTGCGGATTTCGTAAGCCGAGAGCAAAGGCCCGCCATAGCCGCGATCGGTCTGCGGACCGGAGGCCGAACGGCTCCAGTCAAGCTGCAACCCGGCGCGGACGGCGGCCTTTAAGGCACGGGTCGATTCTGCTCCCACCAGAAGTGTCGCACGGGTCTCGTCGGCGTGGAGGGCCGCGGCGATTTCGTTGACCAGTTCCTGCGGCTGGTTTCCGCCGAGTTCGGAATAGATGTTGTCGGTGTCGGTGATGCCGAGGTCGGCCGCAACGGTTGCCGGCGGATTTTCGCACCGACCGAAGGGCTGAGGTGCGCCGGGAATGGAGTCCGGCGTGGTGCGTACCGCGACGATCCGGTCGATAGCCACGCGAAGTGCGTCTGCAGCGCCGCTGTCGGCAAGGGCGAGTGCTGCCGCGTCGCGGCGCAGATCCTGCGGTGAGGGCGCATCTGCAGCGTCGCCCCCTTGCCAGTGATCGGTCAATTGGCCCACGCCGACAAGGACGGGAGTATTTGCAGGACATTGATCTAGTGTGGCCACCAACGGCTCCTCAATTTGTTCAAACCTTTATTTCAAAGGCACGTTTGACAGGTCAAGTGCCCTCATCGCATTAAGGCCGCAGCTTATCCGCTCGCCAGTGTCGGCGCGCTCTGCAATATGACCAACGTGACAGGCTTCGATCTTCGCGAAACCGAGCACGGCGTCGAGGTCTGGTTCGTCGGCCGCCTCGTCCTTGTGCATACCTCTCAGAGGCCATGTCTTCGCCTCGGCCGCGGTGCGCTGGAGGTTGAGAGCCACCTCGGCCATTATCGCTTGGCCGAGCAGGTCGAATGGGTGGCTGCTGACGCGGCGCATGTGATGGGTGACGCCATCCGATTCCTCGATAGAAATGGGGAAGTTCTCGCCCGTGCGCATTTCGCTGGCGACGCCTTGACGGTCCAACCGGCGAGGGATGAATTTCGCTATGTGGAATTGTCGCTTCATGCGCTGGAGGACGAGAGTGTCTGGGGCGGCGGCGAGCAGTTTTCCTATCTCGACTTGCGCGGTCGAGCCTTCCCCCTGTGGGTCGGCGAGCCGGGAGTGGGCCGCGATCCGACTGGACCCCTGGCGCGACACATGGAGGAAACGCCGCTGAGAGCCGGCGACTATTGGACCACCAACTATCCGCAGCCGACGTTCCTGTCTTCGCGTCTGTTCGCGTGGCATGTCGATAGTCCGGCTTATGTCCACGCCGATTTCACCCTGGTCGACGCGCATCAGGTCCGATGTTTCGACGCGCCGTGCCGCGTCGAATTCTTTTCCGCGGAAACCATGCTCGACCTGGTCTCGGCTCTTGCGGAATATTTCCGGCACCCGCCCTCGCTGCCGGACTGGGCATTATCCGGCGCGATCATCGGCTTGAAGGATGGCGAGCGCAGCTTTGCGCGGCTCGACGCGATCATTGCTGCGGGTGCAGCAGTCACGGGATTGTGGTGCGAGGACTGGGCGGGGATCCGCCAGACCGACTTCGGCCGGCGCCTGTTCTGGGACTGGAAGGCAAGCGAGGACCGCTTTCCCAACCTCGCGGCGCGCATCGCCGATTTGCGGGAAAGGGGCATTCGCTTCCTCGCCTATGTGAACCCCTATCTCGCCACAGATGGCGAATTTTATCACGAGGCTGAGGAGAAAGGCTTTCTCGTCCGCGACCACACGGGCGAGGGGGCTTGCATCACCGATTTCGGCGGCTTCACCTGCGGCCACGTCGATCTGACGAATGGCGCTGCGGCGGACTGGTTCGCTGAACGTATCATCGGGCGGGAGATGCTCGATATCGGGATCGCGGGATGGATGGCTGACTTTGGGGAGTATCTGCCCACCGATGCCACGCTGGCCGATGGCAGCGATGCGATGCTGGCGCACAACCGCTGGCCCATGCTGTGGGCGCGGACCAATGCCGAAGCCGTGAAGAGGCGAGACAAAGCCGGCGAGGCGGTCTTTTTCATGCGCGCCGGGCACAGCGGTTCGCAGGCATACTGCCCGCTTTTGTGGGCCGGGGACCAATCAGTCGACTTCTCCTTCCATGACGGCATCGGAACGACCGTGGTCGCCGCGCTTTCCGCCGGGCTTGTCGGCAATCCCTGTCATCACAGTGATATCGGCGGATACACCAGCCTGTTCGGCAATGTCCGGAGCTCCGAATTGGTCATGCGGTGGGCGGAATTGGCCGCATTCACGCCAGTCATGCGTACCCATGAAGGGAACCGACCGAACGAGAATCTTCAGGTCGACAGCACGCCCGAATTGCTGGCGCATTTCGCGCGTATGACTCGCCTGCACGCAGCGATGGCACCATATACCAGCAACCTTTGCGAGGAGGCCGCCAGAACCGGCCTCCCGCTTCAGCGTCCGCTTTTTCTGCATTACTGGGATGACCTGCAGGCGCGAAGGATAGAACGGCAGTATCTTTATGGCCCGGACCTGCTTCTGGCGCCGGTGCTCGAAAGCGGAGCGAGATACTGGCCCTGCTACCTGCCGGCAGGCGACGATTGGCAGCACCTGTGGAGCGGCGAGCCTTTCGTCGGTGGCGCCAAGGTCACGGTAGCGGCGCCTTTCGGCCTGCCGCCGGTATTCGTTCGCAAGGGTTGCGCCCGTGCGGATTTTTTCCGAGGGCTGGGTACACATTTCACCACGAAAGACCCTCCGGAATGAGCGATGATCACTTCCTACCCCTGCCGCCCGAAACCCGCCCGTTGGGCGAGGAAGGGCCGCACATCAGTGCCGCGGCCTGGGGAATGTGGCGCTTCGCCGGTAGGAGCGTCCAGGAGGCGACGCGGCTGGTCGAGACCGCGCTCGAGGCAGGTATAACCCTGTTCGACACGGCCGATATCTACGGCGTCGACGGACCGGGCTGGGGATCGGCGGAGGCACTGCTGGGCCAGGTCTTCGCGTCCACCCCGGGCCTGCGCGAACGGCTGGTGCTGGCGACGAAGGGTGGGATCGTGGTGGGTGTGCCCTATGACAGCTCGCCAGCCTATCTCGCTTCGGCCATCGACGCCTCGCTTTCGCGCTTGCAGGTCGATCATGTCGAGCTGTGGCAGGTCCATCGCCCCGACGTGCTGACCCACCCTGAGGAATTGGCCCGCACGCTGGAAGACGCGGTGCGCAGCGGTAAGGTCGGGGCGGTCGGCGTGTCGAATTTCACGCCGTCGCAGATCGACGCGCTACGCCACTTCCTCGACATTCCGCTGGTGTCGACCCAGCCCGAATTGTCGGCACTCCACCTGGGACCGCTGGAGGACGGCCAACTCGAGCATGCGCTGCGTGATCGGATGACGGTCCTGGCATGGTCCCCCCTCGGTGGCGGTCGGATCGCAGCGCCGAACACTTCGCGTGAGCATGAAGTCGCTGCCGCGCTGGATGACGTGGCGCATGAGCAGGGCGTCAGCCGCGCGCTCGCCGCGATGAGCTGGATCGCCGCCCATCCTGCCCACCCGGTCCCTATTGCCGGCAGCCAGAATGCGGATCGCATCGCGGAACTGGCGCGGCTGCGCGATGTTCGCTGGACTCGCCAGCAATGGTATGCGGTGCTGACCGCTGCGCGCGGGGAACCGCTGCCCTAGGCGATCAGCGAAGCAAGCACGCGACGCCGGCCGGTAAAGGGCCGGCGGCCGTGCATCACACGGTGGTTGTCCACCAAGGCGATGTCGCCCGGTTGCCAGGCGAGGTTGTAGGACAGCGCTTCACCCAATTCGACCGCGAGCGCCATGTCGTCGGGATCGATCGCGCTGCCATCGCCATAGGCGACCGGGCGGACGCTTCCACCCTCATCGGCGGCCCACCCGCGCCAAGCCGCGATCAGCTGATTGAAAAAGCTGCGGCTTCCATCGGGAAGCTTGCGGATTGCCGGCAGGACCGGCGTGGTGACGGCAAGCGCGCCATTGTCTAGCCAGCGCCATTCGTACCCGAGCGAAGCCAGCTTCACTTCCGCAGCTTCGCGCGTTTCTGCGCTCAGGGTCGATTTCCAGCTACGTCCCTGTCCCGACTGGGCATCGTTCTCGCCCGGCATGGTGTGGCGATACCGCACGCCGAGCCTTTCGAGCCTGTCCACGAACCCTGAAGCCCGCTCCGACAGCGCTTCGACCACGCAGTCGGACCGGCATAGCGGGGTTTCGCCACCGGTTTCGGCCGCGATCTCGCAGAAGAAGAACAGTTTCGACGGGAAGATCGGCGTCTGCGCCATTTCGTGATGCAGGTATATTCCGGCCTCGGGCGGAGCTTCGTTGGCAGTGAAAACGCGCGGGGTAACGTTCACCCGTACCGCGTTGGAAAGCGACTCGTCATAGGTAAAGGCCTTCTCGCCATAGGCCTCGACCGCGGCGTCAAAGGCTTGCCCATCGGATGCCTCGAAACCACGCAGCAGCACCGCGCCTTCGCTTGCCAGCGCTGCATCGATCTCGCTCTTGTTCGCCGCGACGTGAGCTGCGGCGGGACCATCGCCGGTGACCACGGCGGGGAACGTATCGGGAGGGCGGAGGGCAATCATGACCGGAGCCTTAGGCGCGTCGCCATGGCGGTCAATGGCCCCGCTGGAACTGGACCGGCGCGTATTCCGGAAAGTTGCGCGAACAGGCGACCAACATGGCACGGGTTTCCTCGCGGTCGGCCACCGCCAGTCCGGGCGGCGGCGCTTGCATCTTCGCCGGTGGCGGAAAGGTGCCATAGCCGGCAAGCAGGCAATGCCAGCTCATGCTGGAATAGTGCGGCTTGCCGCCATGCTGCTGTGCATTGAGCTGGCCGATATCCTCGTGCGTGAACCAGCCGGTTACCAGCGCCTTGAGATTGTTCGACAGCGCATGATTGGCTGCATTGTCGCGCCAGTACTGCGTGTCGCTGCGCTGGTTCAGGCGATAATGCGCCACGATGTAGTCGCGGATGCCTTCGTATTTCGCGGCGATCCGGCGATTGAACTCCTCGCGGTTGCGCGCGGTAAAGTCGCCACTCTCGAAAGCGCGCGCGAAATCCAGTGCGGTTACGATCACGATATGCAGTGCGGTTGCCTCGAGCGGTTCGAGAAAGCCTTGCGAAAGACCGACCGCGAGGCAGTTCCGGGTCCAGCTGTCCTTCACCCGTCCCACGCGCATCCGGAGGAAACGGGCGTCCCCTTCATCCTCCATGCCAACGGCCTGCCGCAGCTCCGCTTCGGCCTCGTCGTCTGACAGGTAGCGCGAAGAATACACATAGCCGTTGCCGACCCGGCTGGTCAGCGGGATCGACCAGCGCCAGCCCGCACGCATGGCGATGGCGTCTGTCTGCGGCTTTATCGCGTCGCGATGCGGGGTCGGGATCACTACCGCGCGATCATTGAAGAGGTTTTCGGCGAAAGGCAGGAATTGCGTGCCGAGTTTTTGCTGGGCGATCAGCGAGCCGAAACCGGAGCAGTCGACGAAAGCATCGCCGTCGACCCGTTCCCCACCCTCGCACAGCAACGCAGCAACGTCACCCGCCTGATCGAGTTCGACATCCACGACCTTGAGCGGCCGGTGATCCAGCCCGCGCGCAACCGCCCACTCGCGCAGGAATGCGCCGAGCTTGTAGGCGTCGAAATGATAGCCGTAGCTCGGCGGGAAGGGAAACGCCTCGCCCGGATGCGGCGCCTTGCTTGCTTCGGCCAGCGTTTCGGCGATGAACCAGTCGTCCGGATGGGCGGGAACGTCGAAGCCCCGCCGCGCGAGCATGCAATTGTGCAGGAAGCCTGGTTCGCTGTGCAGGTCGATCGGCGCGGGGAATGGGTGAAAATAGCTCTCGAACCCCGGCCGCTCGCTCCATCCGGTGAAGCGGATACCGAGCTTGTAGGTGGCATCGCACGCGGCCATCCATTCGGCTTCCTCGATGCCGAGATGGTCGAAGAAAGCCTTCAGTTGGGGCGTCGAGCCCTCGCCGACGCCGATGATCCCCATCTCGGGGCTTTCCACCACAGTTACCGATCCGCCGCGCGCGCCCCATTCGTGATGTAGCAAACAAGCCGTCATCCAGCCGGCGCTGCCGCCGCCGAGTACGACGGCGCGGGGAGGGGTGCGGGTGGTCACCCGCCGAGCGGTATCAGCCTGATCGCAAACCCGCCACCCGGCGCCATGCGCAGGTCGAGCGTGTCGGTGGCGGTAACGGTGCGATCCTCGATCACGATCTCGAACCGCGCATCGCCGCGATAGTCCGAGGTCGGCGCATCGCGATAGATTTCGGCCCGGTACGTTTGGCCGCCTTCAAGGAAATCCAGCGAAACCGAGGTATCGCGGCCCTGCGCGTCGGCCCCGCCGCCGACGAACCATTCCTCGCTGTTACGATCCTTGCGCGCGGTAACGACGTATTCTCCGATCGCTGCATCGAGAATGCGGCTTTCGACCCAATCTGCCGGAACGTCCTTGATGAACTGGAAGGGCTCGGGGTGCTCGGCGTAATGCTCTGGCAGGTCGGCGACCATCTGGATCGGCGAATAGATCAGCACATACTCGGCGAGCGCGCGCGCCATCGTCATTTCGAGCGGCTGGCCGCGGCCCTGCAGGCTGAGGACACCCGGCGTATAGTCCATCGGACCCGACAGCATGCGGGTGAAGACCAGCGTCGGCACGTGGCTCGGCCCGTTGGTCGGCACGCCCCAGGCAGCGAACTCCATGCCGCGTGCGCCCTCGCGGCTGACCCAGTTGGGATAGGTGCGGCGCAGGCCGGTATCCTTGACGGGTTCGTGCGGGTTCATTGCGATCTGCCGCTTGGCCGCCTCGGTCACGACCTTCAGGTGGTGCCGCTGCATTACCTGGCTTTCGGTGCATTCCCGCGTCTCGCGGCCATCGGGATGGACATAGCGCAGATTGCAGGCATCGGTGACGTAACCGCTCTTGATCGTCTTCACCCCGCGCTCGGCCATGAGATCCAGGCCCGCTTCGAGCTGGCTTTCGTAATTGCCGACATCGCCGCTGGTCTCATGGTGGCCAACGATCGGCACGCCCTTTTGGGCGGCATAGCGGGCCAGTTCCTCGAAGTCGTAGTCCGGATAGGATTCGGTGAAGCTGAAATCCGCGCCATTGAAAAACCAGTTACCATCCCAGCCGATGTTCCAGCCCTCGACCAGCACGCCGTCGAAGCCGTTCTCTGCCGCGAAGTCGATGTAGCGCTTCACGTTCTCGGTCGTCGCGCCGTGTTTCGGACCGGAGCCCCACGTCTCTTCGTCGAGGTGCAGCGACCACCAGACGCCGACATATTTGTGCGGGGTGAACCAGCTGACGTCGCCCAGCTTGTTGGGTTCGTTGAGATTGAGTTCGACGAGGCTCTCGGCAAGTCCGGCGGCATCGTCGGAGATGCGGATCGTGCGCCACGGCGTTGCGAAGGGAATATCGCGGACAGCGCGTGCCGGCGTGCTCCCCGTGGGAGCCAGCGTTGCGCGGAAATTTGTTCCCGTCGTCCGCTTCACCCACATGCCGGCATAATCGACCAGCGCCGCCTCATGCAGCGCGACATGCGTGCCGTTCTCCATCCGGAAGGTCAGCGGCGTATGCGCGAGCGATACGGCCGAGATCGGCGTCTCTTCGTAAAGATACTCGTAGCGGTTCCACTCGCCGCCCGGGATCCACCAGGCGGTGCCGTCCTGCGCGAGATTGAACTCGGTCAATTCCTCCGCAACCCGCAACGTCTCGCCAAGGCTTGTGTCATCGAACACATAGCGGAAGGCGACCGCATCGTCGAAAACGCGGAAGACGACGCCGAACTTGCGTTTCTCGTCGCTGTCCTCCTCGAAACGCACCGTAAGTTCATTGTGGTGATCGCGCACGAAGCGCTGTTCGCCCCACGGCTGTTCCCACGTCTCGTCATGACTGTCGCGTGCGGCCCCGACGATGGCGAGGCGGCGGTCGAGCTTGTCCTGATCTGACAAAAGAAGACCGAGACGGCTTTCCGTCAGCACCGGATTGCCATCCTTCTCCACACGGTAGAAGGGGCGGCCCTCTCCGTTCACGTCGACTGTCACGGTCAATCCGCCGTCGGGCGAGGTGACAATCTCCTCGGCCAATGCTGCCGGAGCAGCGAAGAACAGGGCGATACCGGAAAGGATCGAAATCGATTTCATAGCTCTATCACCATTGCGCCATAGGGCGGAAGTATCTCTGCGGTAGCGTTATTGACGGTGGCGAGGACGTGCCCCTGCCCAAGGTCGTGCGGAATGGGTGCGCCTTCGGCGCCGAGGTTGAACAGGCAGCGGATCGTTTGCCCCGGCGCCTGTCGTTCGATGAGGAAGATGCCATCGAGCGTCTCGCACCGCGCCACCGATCCGTGGTGCAGCGCGGGATTGGCGTTGCGCAGGGCGAGCATCGCGCGGGTATGATTCAACAGGGAATCAGCGCGATCTTCCTGCCCATCGACGGCGCGTCTGGCGTTTTCCTCGCCGACAGGGAGCCAAGGCTCACCCGAAGTGAAGCCGGCATTCGGCGCCGAAGTCGACCACGGCATTGGCGTGCGTGCCCCGTCGCGGCTCAGGGTCAGTGGCCAATTGGCGATCGCTTCGGGATCGTGCAGCTGCTCGAAGGGAATTTCGACTTGGGTGAGGCCCAGTTCTTCGCCGTAATATAGGATGATATTGCCGCGCAGGGACGCCAGCAGGAGCGCCTTCATCCGGGCCGCTGCATCGCGCTCGCCCGCGCTCCACCAGCGGCTGACGGCGCGCGGCGCATCGTGGTTTTCGAATGCCCAGCTCGGCCAGCCGGTGCCGCGTTCGTCGGGCCACTGCGCCAGCGCGGCGCAGATCGCGCCCGCCGTCAGTTTGTCGGCATAGAGGAAATTGAAGCCATAGGCGGAATTGAGGCGTGCATCCCCTTCTGTGAAGGCTTTCATCTCGCGCTCGGCCTCGTCCCCGCCCACCTCGGCGACGGTGAACACACCGTCGAACTCGTCAGTCAGCGCCCGGATGCGTTCGATGAAAGCCGGGATGTCCGGGTGGCTCTGGTTGTATTTCTTCAGCTGGAAATCGAACGGCCGGGTGCGCTGCCTGTCGGTCGCGGGGGCCGGCGGATTATCGCGCAGCTCCGGGTCATGCATCGCGAAGTTGAGCGCATCGATGCGAAAGCCGTCGACGCCGCGCTCCAGCCAGAACCGCATAACGTCAAGCACGGCTTGTTGCGCCTGCGGATTGTGAAGGTTCAGCTGCGGCTGGCTGCTGAGGAAATTGTGCAGGTAATATTGCCCCCGCCGTGCGTCCCAGGTCCACGCGGGCCCCCCGAACACGGACTGCCAGTTCGAAGGCGGCGACCCGTCGGGCTTGGCATCGGCCCAGACAAACCAGTCGTGTTTCGGATTGGTTCTGTCGGAGCGACTTTCCGCAAACCACGGATGTTCGTCAGAAGTGTGCGAATAGACCTGGTCGATGAGCACCTTGAGGCCGAGCTCATGCGCGCGCGCGACCAGCGCGTCGAAATCGGCCAGCGTGCCGAAGATCGGATCGACGTCGCAATAATCGGCGACGTCATAGCCGAAGTCCTTCATCGGCGAGACGAAGAAGGGCGAGATCCAGATGGCATCGACGCCGAGTGATGCGACATGCGGCAGGCGCTGGGTGATGCCCGGAAGGTCGCCGATGCCGTCGCCATTGGAATCCTGAAAGCTGCGCGGATAGATCTGGTAGATCGCTGCGCCCTTCCACCATGGCAGCGCGGCGCTCGCGGCTTCGGCCCGCATCGAGGGTTCGTGACGATTCACTCGGCGGTCTCCGACACGCGGCACAGCGCCCAGCCGAAGGCGGGCAGGGTGAAGGCCGCGCTGCCCGGCACCGTTACGGCAGAGGGACAGGCGCCCGCAAGCGTTTCCAGCTCCCGCGCCTTGTAGTCGAGTACTACATTCGCGCTGCGCTGCGCCCCGGTCGTATTGAATACGGCCAGATATTCGGTTCCGTCATCCGGATCGAAGCGGCTGGCAGCGAAAATACCGGCTTCCTGTTCGTAATGGCGAATGACCTGCCTGCCGCGCGTCAGGGCGGGATGTGCCTTTCGGACTTCCGAGAATTCCGCGATCAGGCGGAAGAGCGGGTGGTTCTCGTCGAAATTGCTCGTGGCGGTAGTGGCATCGGTGCCGATGAGATCGTTGTCATTGTAGACCGCCGTTTGCGAGGGGAACATGTCCTCGCGCGCCAGCTGGTCGTTGCCATCGCCGACGAAGCCCTGCTCGTCGCCATAGTAGATCACCGGGCTGCCGCGCAGACTCAGCATCATCGCATGGCCCAGCATGACCCGGGCCAGCAACTCCTCCTGCGAGATATCCGGCTTGTCCCATTTTATGAGCGTCGAGAACCGGCCCATGTCGTGATTGCCGAGGAAGGTCGGCAGACCGAGCGCCGCTTCCTCACCTCCTTCATACAGCACATCGCCGTCGAACATGTGCGCGAGCACCACCGTGCCCTGATCGCGGCCCAGCAATTCGCGCATGGCCGCCTGAAACGCGAAATCGAGCACCGAAGGCAATTTGTCGCGGCGCGTGTATTCCGCGATGTAGCCGTTCTGAGGGATGTCCTTGTAGACCTCGCCGAACATGTGAAAATTCGGGATGCCTTCTTCTTCCGCGACCTCTTCCAGCGCGGGCACAAATTCCTGCCAAAAGCCGGGATCGACATGGCGTGCCGTGTCGATCCGGAAGCCGTCGACACTGAAATCGCGCACCCAGGCGGAAAAGATTTCGATCATCCCCTCGCGCACGCGCGGATGCTCGGTGAAGAGGTCGTCGAGCCCGGAGAAGTCGCCGAAGCGGCTGTCCTCGCCGGTAAAGCTGCTGTTGCCGCGATTGTGGTAATAGATCGGATCGTTGAGCCAGGCAGGGACTTTGACGTCCTTCTCGGCATCGGGAACGACCGGTGTGTAGGCGAAATTCGGGTTCACCAGCTTGGCGAAGTTTTCCTCGCTGCTGTCCTCGTCGCCGATGAAGCCGGGATTGATCCGCTCGCCGGACACGTCACCGACCGTCGAGTAGGGATAGTCGCCCTTGCTGCGATATTCGAAATTGGTTTCCGGCCCGTCGGCATAGGTGATGACGTCGGCGGTGTGGTTGGTGATGATGTCCATGTAGACTTTCATCCCGCGCGCATGCGCCGCGTCGACGAAGGCCTTGAATTCCTCGCGTGTGCCGAAATGGCCGTCGGGGCGGGTGAAGTCGGTCACCCAATATCCATGATAGCCCGCACTTTCCTCGCCCGGCGGGCCCTGGACAGGCTTGTTCTGGAAGATCGGGGCGAACCAGATCGCCGTGACGCCAAGCCTCTCGAGATAGTCGAGACGCTGGGTAAGACCTTTCAGATCACCGCCGTGGAAGAATCCCTTGGCGGTCGGGTCGAAGCCGGTCTCGAGCCGCCCTCCCGTGAAGTCGCCCGTATCGTTGGATGGATCGCCATTTTCGAAACGATCGGGGAGGACAAAATAGACAATTTCCTCCGACGGCTCACGCTCGCGGAAATCGGACCTACCGCCGGGAGCTGGCGACTGTGCGTGTGCGCAGGCACTCATGCCGAGGGCCAGGAGAGGGAGGGCGAGGCGGATCATGCGGGTACTCCCTGTGTGGAGGCAGACGTCATCATTGACTGAAGGAAATCGAGGTGCCGCGGCATCTGCCGTACTTCTTCGACCAACCCCGCTTCGGTCCCGTCGAGCAGGCTACGCAGCTCGTTTTCAGGCAGGATATCGGCCAGCGGATTGTAGCCCCGAGCCGCGACACCCTGGCCGACCAGCACCTGGAACCAGCCCACCTCGGTGAACAGCTCTTCGTGCTCGCGATGGATGAGACCGGTTGCACGCCATTGCTCCAATTTGGCGGTCAGCGTGTCGGGCAAGTCCATACTGCGCACCCCGTCCCAGAACGGCTCCCCCTCGCGCGCATTGGCGGTGTAGTGGAGGATCAGGAAATCGCGGATGCGCGACCATTCGAAATTGCACTGGGCGTTGAACCAGTCGACGATCGCCGGATCGGGTTCCGCAGCCGGAAGAACGCTGAGGAAGCGGCTGATGCTCGCCTGGATAAGATGGATCGAGGTCGATTCCATCGGCTCGAGGAAACCGGCCGACAAGCCGACCGCGAGGCAGTTCTTGTGCCACATCTTGCGCCGGACGCCGGTTGTGAAAGGGATCGTTCGCGGTTCGGCGAGCGGTTCGCCATCGAGATTGGCGAGCAATGTGTCCGCCGCTTCACCGTCGCTCATATGCGCGGTCGAATAGACGAGGCCGTTGCCGATGCGATGCTGGAGAGGAATGCGCCACTGCCAACCCGCCCTGCGCGCGATCGCCTTTGTATACGGCGTGAAATCGCCGCCATTGGCGCACGGGACCGCCATTGCCCGGTCGCAGCGCAGCCACTGTGTCCACTCCTCGTAGCCGGTCTCGAGCGCCTGTTCGATCAGCAGGCCGCGAAAGCCAGTGCAGTCGATGAAGAAATCACCTTCGATCCTACGGTCGCCGTTGAGGTGGAGAGCGGTGATGTTGCCGGAAGTGCCGTCCTGCGCAACGCGCTCGATCTTCCCTTCGTGGCGGGTGACGCCGCGTGCCTCGGCAAAACGACGCAGATAGGCCGCATAGAGCCCGGCGTCGAAATGGTAGGCATAGGGCATCTCAGGTGCGCCCGGAGCGCGCCTGCCGCGCTGCATGCGCATGGTGCGCGCTGCCAGCTCGTTAAGCGAATAGCGCATCAGCGGCTTGGCGAAACCAAGCTGTTTCGCGCGCAACCAGTAATGCTGGAAAGGTAGCAGGCCCGCACCCCGGCCGACTGTTCCGAAGGCGTGCATGTAGCTCTCGCCTTCGCGGTGCCAGCCATCGAACTCGATGCCGAGCTTGAAGCTGCCCTTCGTCTCGCGGACGAATTCCGCCTCGTCCAGGCCCAGTGCGCCGTTGAAGAGGTGGATTTGCGGGATCGTCGCCTCGCCGACGCCGACCGTGCCGATCGCGTCGCTCTCCACCAGTTCGATCGCGGTGCCGGGCGGCACGAAGCGCGCCAGCGCGGCCGCCGCCATCCATCCGGCGGTCCCGCCGCCGGCGATGACGAAGCGCTTGATGGCGCGTTTCTCTCTAGGTGCGTCGGACATGATCGACTCGATCCCCTTGGCTCATGCGTCCGCCATGCCATGGCAGGGCGATGGCTGGGCAGGCAAATGGGGGCGGGGCGACCGGGAGGAGATGGCCGCCCCGCAAGTCAGTCTCTGATCAGAAGCGGTAAGACGCCCCGACCAGGTAAGTGCGACCGTATTCTTCGTAATCGATGATGAACTGACGGTCGCCGTCGGTGTAGTTGATGAACGGCTCGTTGGTGAGGTTCAGTGCCTGCAGAGTGACCGACAGACCTTCCAGCGAAGTGCCGTCCTCGAAACGATAGCCGATCTGGGCATCGAAGATCGATTCCGGATAGGTCAAGCGCTGTGCGCGGCTGGCCGAGATGCCGGGGAATTCTGCCAGGAATTCGGTACGATAGCGATGGCTCAGACGCGCTTCGAAACCGCTATTCTCGTAGTAGACCGTCGAGTTCACGACCCATTTGGAGAGGCCAGGGACGTCGGTTTCGAAGGGATCGTCCTCCAGCGGATAGATGGTCAGTTCGCTGTCGGTGTACGAAACGCTGGTCTGGAAGCCGAAGCCGGAAGCGAAGCCACTTGTGAACGTAGAGAACGGCAGCGAGAGGCTCGCTTCGATCCCGCGGATGTAGCCGTCGGCCCGGTTGTCCGGCGCGCTCACCAGTCCGAGATAAGTGGTCGCATCAGCGAAAGCGCGCTGCTGCGGCGACAGGATTGGGCGCAAATAGCTGAAGTCGCGGACCACCGATGCATTCGGGTTCACGAAATCGTCCAGCCATTTGTGGTAACCGGCAATTGCGAAATATCCGGCGCCGCCGAAGTACCATTCGTAAGACAGGTCGAAGCCGTTGGCGATATAGGGCCGCAGGCGCGGGTTGCCGCCTCCGCCGCTGAAGATCGATCCGGTCTCGATATCGACGACATCGCTGACGCCGGCGTTGGACGACGCGCTGAGGTAGTCCATCCGGGCACGCGACAGCGTCCGCGCCGCGCCGAAGCGCAGTTTCATGTCCGGCGCGATCTCGAAGTTGAGAGTCATGCTCGGCAGGATGTGTGAATAGTCTTCCGTCTCGAACACCGGGATGGCGCTGGCGCCAACACCGCCATCGGAATCGAAGCCGGCAGAGCTTTGCTGCGTGAAGACTGCCTGCACGCCCATGTTACCGGTGACCGGCAGCGATCCAAGCATGGTATCGATGTCCATCCGCAGATAGCCGGTGTAGACATCCTCCGTCACCGTCCAGTCGCCCGGATAGGGCAGATCGGAGCTCTCGATGCTGGTTAGGATATAGGTCCCGTCATTCAGCAGCGCGAACGGATCGTAAGCGACCTGCGGGCCGAAGCCGAGGAAGCCCAGGCTGGCGATCGGGTCGAGCAGCGCGCTTTCGGGGATCGGCGCACGGGTGGTGGCACCATCCGCGATGAACGCGCCATTGGGTCCGGCGAGACTGAGGAAGTTCTGCGTGATGTCGCGCGATTTCTGGCGATGATCGTAGGAAAAACCGGCCACAAGGCTCTTGATCGTATCATCCTCCACCTTGCCGACGACTTCACCGCGCATGGTCCACAATTCGTCGTCCGTGGTCGTGTCGTTGATGAAGCCGGCCTGCACGATGCCGCGCCCGCCACCCCAGCCGCGCGGGTCGGTCAGCTGGATCAGGTTCGTATCCGAATAGTCCACCTGATTGGTGAACTGAAACGGGAAGCCTCCTGAATTGCGCGTGTAGGTTACCACGTCGCCCATATTGAAGCCGGGGCCGGTTTGTGCGGCGAAATTGAGGCCTGAATAGCTTTCAATCTGCTGCAAGCGGCGGTCGGCACGCGAATATGCAACGTCGGCCATTAGGATGACGTCGTCATTCTCGTAGCGGGCATTGTAACCCACCGCGAAGGTTTCGACGTCCTTGCGGTCATAATCGTTGCGGACCACCGGCTGGACGTTGGAGAAGGTCACGCTGTCGGGAAAGTCACCACCGCTGGTCGATTCGATGGTTGTGCCGGCACCCCAGCCTGGATTGAGCGGAAACTCGATGCCGCGCTGCGGAATGCGTTCACGGTAGTCGGCATAGAAAACGTCGAGCGTTCCGGTCCACTCGGGCGTCGGCTGCCACTCGACAGTGCCAAACGCTCCAAGGCGATCAAGATCGACCGAGCGCGCGAACGGCTTCATGCCGCCGAGCACGATCTGGCCGCTATCGTCAGGATAGCCCCAGGCGTTGAAGCGCTCGACCTGGCTCGGGCTGGACTGGTAGGCGACGCCCAGTGCAACGCCCAGCGTATCGTCGGCGAACTGGTCGACATAAGTGCCGGTGGCGCGATAGCCCCAGCCTTCGATGTCCGGATTGAGAGAACCGTCCTCGTTAAATTCGAGGCGGCCCGACAGCGAGACGATCCGCTCGCCCTTCGACAGCGGACGGATCGTGCGCAGATCGACCGTGCCGGCAAGCCCCTGACCGATGAGACCGGCATAGGGGACCTTGTAGATCACGCCCTGGTCGATCAATTCGGCTGGGTACTGGTCGTATTCCACGGCGCGGTTGTCGCCCGAGGAGACGAGTTGGCGACCGTTCAGCAGCGAGTTCGAATAGTCGGGCCCCAGGCCGCGAACCGAAAGGCTCTGGGCGCGACCGTCGACACGCTGCACCGCAAGGCCAGGCAGACGGCCCAGCGTTTCGGCAATCGAGACGTCGGGCAGCTTGCCGATGTCTTCCGAGCTGAATGCTTCCGCGATGACCGGCGTGTTGCGCTTCAGGCCCACCGCGGTTTCCAGCGACTGGCGATAGCCCTCGACGACGATGACGTTGTCTTCGGCCTGCTCGTCAGCGGTATCCTCGCCTGGCTCCAGCGTGGCGTCCTGCGCAATGGCAGGGGTCGCGAGCGCGGCGAGTGCGATCGAAATGGCGCCGGTACTGATGCCCCCGGCAAGAGACTTGCGAAATGCCATGTATGCTCTCCCAACGGGTCCGGATTTTTATGCAGTCCCGGACCGAATCCTAATCCCCACAGGCGGCACACGGCCTGCCTGTTCATCGTCTGGATAGGTTGGAATGCGCGGTCTCAGGAAGACAGCATACGTATACGCATACCGCTTTGGCGCCCTTTCAGTCGCCGAAATGTCACAAGATTATGCGTCGCTCAGGCAAGAAAGAGATTGAGGGTGAGGCGGCCGGTCTGCGGATCGGTATCGGGCGCGAAATCGGCCGGCAAGTCAGCGCAATGAAGCGTGTTGCCGCGATACAGGATCATCGTGTTGAAGACCCCTTCGACACGGTGGATGCGTTCGAAAAGGTCGGTATCGCCAGAAATATATTGTGCGTCGGGCAATCCGTGCCTCGAAATTCCCTCTTCCAGCCGCGATCGATAAAGCTCGAACCGCTCGCTACCGACACTCTCGAACCCGGTGGAGCGTTGCCTATAGAAGCCGGTACCGCCACGCTCGGACCGGTCGAGATAGAGCAGCACTGCGATACGCTCGCGCTCGGTTCCATCGAAATGCGGTAAGCGCTGGATCGGGGCGAGCTCGGCCGGGGGTATGGTGACCAGGCTGAGATAGCATTCATGATAGAGCGGCGGGCGCGCCAATTCGAAGACCCTCTCAATCTGGTCCAGCAGCGGCACGACCAGCGGCATTGCGATCGCCTCGGACACCGGTGCCCGCATCCCGGGGTAGAATTCACCGTGGCGAGCAAACTTGTGGCGAGCCGCGATCTCGACCACCCTTTGGGGGTCCGGCAGCGCATTCTCGACCGTCAGTAGCGACTGCGCCTCCCGCCCGAACTGCGATGTGCTTGCTCGGGCATTGGTGGCAAGGGAAAGCGGGCTGGACATTTGCGCCACGCATAGGCGCAAAACTGCAGGATTGGGAACCACCTGCGATTGCCATGCGCCGCCGCTTTGCTAAGGTCCCTGCCAAGGCCCGCCAGCGCGGGCCGGGAGGAGAGAGATGGGTCGCAAGCCGACGGGTCGGCCGACCAGCTTCGATATCGCCTACGCGGCGGGGGTTTCACAGCCGACCGTCAGCCGCGCGCTGCGGGGGGACCGTTCGGTCAGCGCCCAGACCCGCGAACGCATCAAGCAGATTGCTCGTGACCTCAATTACACGGTCGACAAGAATGCCTCCTCGCTCCGCTCCCAGCGGTCGAACACGATTGCCCTGCTGTTCTTCGAGGATCCCACGCCCGACGAAAGCATGATCAATCCCTTCTTCCTGGCCATGCTGGGTTCGATCACCCGGGCCTGTGCCGATCGCGGGCTCGACCTGCTGATTTCCTTCCAGCGTATGGAGGATGACTGGCACGTCCAGTATCAGGACAGCCATCGCGCAGACGGCCTGATCCTGCTCGGCTATGGCGACTACACCGTCTATCGAAAGCGCCTGGACCAGCTTGAGCAACAGGGCACCCATTTCGCCCGCTGGGGTTCGGTTTCGTCGGACAGCAGCGGCGTTACGGTGGGAACCGACAATTACGCGGCGGGAGTGCTCGCAGGGCGGCACCTTGCGGAAAGCGGTCGCCGGGCGGTCGCCTTCATCGGTCATGCGGACGAGCATTATCCCGAATTCGCAGGTCGGTACGCAGGCTTGTGCGAAGCCTTGCGTGAAGCAGGGATCGAACCTGATCACAAGCTGCAATATGATGCGATCACGACCGAGGAGGCCGGCCATTGCGCGGCCCAGGCGTTGATCGCAAGCGGCAGGCAATTCGACGCCATCTTTGCCGCCAGCGATCTGATTGCGATTGGCGCGATGCGCGCGCTGGTCGAAACCGGCCGCAGCGTCCCGCGCGATGTGGCAGTCGTCGGTTTCGACGATATTCCGGCCGCGAGCCTCACCACGCCGCCATTGACCACGATCATGCAGGATATCGGCGGTGCGGGGCAGGCGCTGGTGGAAACACTGATCGCACAGATCGAGGATCGCGACTTGCCGCCGCGCAAGCTGCCGGGAAAGCTCGTCATTCGCGGGTCGAGCGCCGTCGGCTAAACGCGCTTGCGTATTCGTATACGTGCTTGGCGCAGAAGGTCGGTCATGCAACCGTCTTACGCAGAATTGTCGAGCGGACGCGAAGATCCGCGCGCAAGGGACTGAGGAATCGTATCTATGGCCACGACACCGATGGTGGACGCCGCACGCAAGCCGCATATGGGCTGGGGCGGGCTTGCCAATATCAGCTTCGGCTTTTTCGGCATCCAGATCGGCTTCGTGCTGCAGAATTCGAACATGAGCCGGATTTTCCAGACCGTTGGTGCCTCGCTGGACGATCTGCCTGCGCTATGGGTCGCGGCTCCGCTGACCGGACTGATCGTGCAGCCGATCATCGGCCACCTGTCTGACAAGACGTGGAACCGCTTCGGCAGGCGTCGGCCTTATTTCATGACCGGTGCATTGCTGGCTGCGATCTCGCTCTTCCTGATGCCGCTGGCGCCGGTGTTCGCCGCGCCGCTGCTGTTTGCTGCCGCCCTGTTGTGGGTGCTCGATGCGAGCCTGAATATTGCGATGGAGCCCTTCCGCGCCTTCGTGGGCGACATGCTCGACAGATCGCAGCATGCGACCGGCTATGCGGTGCAGACGGCGTTCATCGGCGCGGGCGCGGTGGTCGCTGCAATCTTCCCATGGCTGCTCGAACAGTTCGGTGTGAGCAATGTCGCGCCCGCCGGACAGATCCCGGATACCGTGCGCTGGAGCTTCTGGGCAGGTGCGGTCGCGCTGTTCTGCGCCATCGGCTGGACGGTGGTGACCACGCGCGAATATTCCCCTGAGGAAATGGCGCGCTTCGAAGCCGAGCGCGCGGTCGAGGCAGGTGCCCCGGTCCGCGCGCTTGCCGCCAAAAGCTATGGCAGCGCGCTGCTCTGGATGGCAGCGGGCGCAGTGGTCGCATTGCTGGTCGCTCCGCTCGGGCTGGAGAAGGAAATCTACCTGCTCGGCGGCCTGCTTGCGACCTATGGTGTCCTCAGCGCCATCGCCATTTCGATGGCCAGGCAGGGCCGCTCGGCCAACATGCTGTCGAGCATCGTTGGCGATTTCTCGGGCATGCCGGACACGATGAAGCGGCTCGCCCTGGTCCAGTTCTTCAGCTGGTCCGCGCTCTTCATCATGTGGATCTATTCAGGCCCGATCGTCTCCCAATATTTCTATGGCAGCGCCGATCCAACTACCGCCGCCTATAACGAAGGCGCGAATTGGTGGAACCTGATCTACACCGTCCAGAACGGGGTCGCCGCAGTGGCCGCGCTCGCGCTTCTGCCGGCCATGAGCCGCAAGCTCGGCAAGGCGAAAACGCACATGACCTGCCTGTTGCTCGGCGCGACGGGTTTCCTCGGTTATTTCGTGCTGCGCGATCCGACATTGCTGATCGTATGCGAGATCCTCAAGGGTATCGCCTGGGCCTCGATCCTCGCCATGCCCTATGCGATCCTCGCCAGCAGCCTGCCTCAAGCCAAGCTCGGCATCTATATGGGGCTTTTTAATATCTTCATCGTCGTACCGCAGCTGCTGGTGGCCACCGTCATGGGCAGTGTGATGAAGGCGTTTTTCCCTGGCGAGCCCATCTGGACCATGCTGTTCGCCGCCGCCAGCTGGGCGCTCGCCGCCTTCGCCATGCTCCGGGTCGAAGTGCCCGGCGAAAACCCTCAGGAGACAGCCCATGCATAAGCTTCTCGCAGGCGCCGCCGCGCTCTCCCTTCTGATCACCGGCACAGGGGCTGCACCCGCTCTTGCCGACGACCATGCCGCCTCGCCCTGGCAGCCGCAAAGCGTGGTTGAGATCGAGCATCCCGAGTGGTCGCGCAAGGCGGTGCTTTACCAGATCAACACGCGTCAATTTACCGAGGAAGGCACCTTCGCCGCCGCGCAGGAGCAGCTACCTCGACTGAAGGCGCTTGGCGTCGACATCCTCTGGCTGATGCCGATCCACCCGATCGGAGAGGTCAATCGCAAGGGCGGCCTCGGCAGTCCTTATTCGGTGAAGGACTATTACGATGTGAACCCCGAGTTCGGCACGAAGGAGGACTTCCGCGCCTTCGTCGATGCTGCGCACGCTCAGGGGTTCAAGGTCATTCTCGACCTCGTCGCAAATCACACAGCGTGGGACAATGACCTCGCCCGTCAGCATCCGGACTGGTACGAAAAGGACTGGAAGGGCGACTTCCGCCCGACGCCGTGGTGGGACTGGTCCGACATCATCGATCTCGACTGGTCGCAGCCCGGCGTGCGCGAGCATGTCGGCGAGGCGATGGAATATTGGGTCCGCGAATTCGACGTCGACGGCTATCGTGCCGATGTCGCCGGTTACGTTCCGCTCGATTTCTGGAACATCATGCGCGACCGCCTGACCGCCATTCGCCCGGTCTTCATGCTGGGCGAGGTCCAGGAAACCGCGTTCCATCACAAGGCCTTTGACGCGACCTATGCCTGGGACTGGCACAACACGACCAAGAACGTCGCACAGGGCAAGGGCAACGCCACCAGCTTCTACGGCTATTATGCCGAGAACGAGAGCCTGTGGCCCGAAGAGGCCATGCGCATGACCTATATCGAGAACCACGACAGCAACGCGTGGGAAGGCACGATCTACGAAAATTACGGCGAGGCGCTCTACGCGATGACGGCGCTGTCCTTCACCGGCGAAGGGTTGCCACTGATCCACAATGGCATGGAAGCCTGCAACGCCAAGCGGCTCGAGTTCTTCGAGAAGGATGCGATCGACTGGAGCCAGGGCCGCGGCTGCGTTTACGGGACGCTGCTCGAACAGCTGGTGGACTTCCGCAAGAGCAATCCTGCGCTCGACAACGGGCAGTGGGGCGCACGCATGCACAAGGTCGAGAACTCAGCGCCCGAGCAATTGCTCTCGTGGGTAAGGCAGACGGACGGCAACAAGGTCCTCGGCCTGTTCAACATGAGCGACAGGCCAGTCAGCGCGACCCTGACGAGTGGCCTACCCGCCGGCACCTATGGCGAGTTTCCGCTCGGACGAGAGGTCACGATCCGCGAGGGCGAGCAGATCGAGCTGCCCGCATGGGGCTGGCGCCTGCTGGCGAGCGGCGACGAGTAATTCCCCCCGCCACCGCCTGCGTCTATCAATCGACGAAATCGTCGACCCGTTCGATGATGATCGCCGGGGCCATGCCGCCTGCCGCGCACATGGTGACGAGGCCGTAGCGCTTGTCCTGCCGCTCCAGCTCGTCGATCATCGTGCCGATGAGGATCGAGCCGGTCGCACCGATCGGGTGGCCGAGCGCGATCGAGCCGCCGTTGACATTGACCTTGTCCCAATCGAGCTCGAGATCGCGCACGAACTTTGCCGCCACCACAGCGAAAGCCTCGTTGATTTCGTAAAGGTCGATGTCGTCCTTGGTCAGGCCGGCCTTTTCCAGCACCTTCTTTGCTGCCGGGACCGGGGCATTCAGCATCAGCGTGGGATCGTCACCCATATTCGCGGTTGCGACGATGCGCGCACGCGGCTTGAGGCCGTGCTTCTGCGCATAATCCTTGCTCGCCACCAGCACGGCGGCAGCGCCGTCGACCACGCCGGAGCTGTTGCCGGCATGGTGGAAGTGCTTGATCTCGAGATCGGGATATTTCGCATTGACCAGCCCGGCAAAGGTCGTGCCGTTCTTGTCGAGCGGGACGTTGGCGATCTTGGCGAAAGCAGGTTCCAGCTCGGCCAGTCCTTCGCGTGTCGTCTGCGGACGCGGGTATTCTTCCGTGTCGAGCACGACATTGCCTTCGTCGTCCTTTACCGGGACGACCGACTTGTCGAAGCGGCCTTCCTCGATTGCCTTGGCGGCGCGCTGCTGGCTGCGATAGCCGACTTCGTCCAGCTCCTCGCGTGTGAAGCCTTCCATCGTGGCGATGGCATCGCCGCATACGCCCTGGTGGCTCTGCGGATGGCTAGCCTGCAGCCGCTCGTTATAGCTGCCCATCATCGGCGGTTTCAGCCCGGCGGCCATCTTGTCCTTCGACATCTGCGCGGTGAGACTCATCATCTCGGTGCCGCCGGCGACCACGCAATCTTCCATGCCGCTCATCACCTGCGCCGCGGCCAGCGCAACCGAGGTAATGCCGCCGCCGCAGAAGCGGTCGAGCGTCGTGCCGGACGAGGTGATGTCGTAGCCCGCGTCCAGCGCGGCCATGCGGCCCATGTCGCCCGCCTGCATGCCGTCCTGCGTGCTGACCGACCAGATCACATCGTCTACCGTTTTGGTGTCGAGGTCGTTGCGGTCCTTGATGGCCTTCAGGCAGGTCGCGGCGAGATGCTGCGGATGCATATGGGCAAGCGCGCCCTTACCCTGTTTCCCGATCCCGCGGGGGGTGCGGACGGCATCGATGATATAGGCTTCGGCCATGGCGTGGACTCCTCTCGGCTTGTCGATTGTTGCGGCGATTGCCGGTTGACGTTTGCGTAAGCCTCCCGCAGCAAGGGCGCAAGACAAGTTTCAGTTTGCAATGGAGAGAGCCCGCATGTCCGAGGAAGTCCTGACCCAAGTCGAGGACGGCATTCTGATCGTCACGATCAATCGCCCGGATGCCAAGAACGCCATGACCAAGGCCGCGGCCGAAGGGGTTGCCGCAGCGATGGACCGGCTCGACAGCGAGGACGATCTGCGTGTCGGCATCCTGACCGGCGCAGGTGGCACGTTCTGTTCGGGCATGGACCTCAAGGGCTTCCTGCGCGGAGAGAGCCCGGTCGTCGAAGGCCGCGGTTTCGGCGGCGTGGTTCAGGCGCCGCCGGCCAAGCCGCTGATTGCGGCGGTTGACGGCTATGCTCTGGCCGGTGGCCTCGAATTGATGATTGCGTGCGATCTGGTCGTGGCCAACAGCGGTGCGAAATTCGGCATTCCCGAAGTGAAGCGCGGCCTCGTCGCGGCAGCAGGGGGCGTGATGATGCTCCCCGACCAGATCCCCGAGCGGATCGCCATGGAACTGGCGCTGACCGGCGATTTCATCGACGCTGCGCGCGCATACGAACTGGGCCTCATCAACCGGGTGACCGACGGCTCCGCTCTTGAAGGGGCAAAGGAGCTCGCAGCCAGCATCGTCGCCAACGGCCCGCTTGCGGTAAAGGTCTCCAAGCAGATCATTCGCGAATCTCGCGCATGGCCGATGGACGAGCGCTATACGCGGCAGACGCAACTGATCGCGCCGGTCTTCGTCAGCGAGGATGCGCGCGAGGGAGCCGCGGCATTCGCCGAGAAGCGCAAGCCCGACTGGAAGGGCAAGTAAGCGCCCGGCGCCGCGACAGAATACGAGAGAGGATCACACGAAATGTCCGTTATCGACGTACCCCAGCCCGCCTTCATGGAAGACGAGGAAATTTCCATCTTCGCCGATGCCGTCGGCAAGTTCTATCAGCAGCATGCCCCCGAAAAACGCGTCCTGAAATGGCGCGAGAACGGCCAGGTAGAACGCGAATTCTGGAACGAGGCGGGTGAGGCGGGCCTTCTCGGCGTGTCGGTGCCGGAGGAGTATGGCGGGCACGGTGGCGATTTTCGCCACGACATGGTGGTGATCGACCAGCAGGCAAAGCACGGCGTCGAGGGTTTCGCCGCGAGCCTGCATAACACGGTCATCCTGCCATATCTCGTGCGTCACGGCACGGAGGAGCAAAAGAAGAAATACCTCCCGAAGCTCGTTACCGGTGAACTCGTCAGCGCCATCGCAATGACCGAGCCTGGCGTCGGCTCCGACCTCCAGAGCATCACGACCACCGCGCTCAAGGACGGCAACGGCTACCGCATCAATGGGGCCAAAACTTACATCTCGAACGGCCAGACGGCAGACTTCATTATCGTCGTCGCCAAGACAGACCCGAACGAACGCGCCAAGGGCATTTCGCTGATGCTCCTGGAAACCGAAGGGGCGGATGGCTTCCAGCGCGGCAAGAAGCTCGACAAGGTCGGAATGGATGCAGCCGATACGTCGGAGCTGTTCTTCGACGATGTCTTCGTGCCGGCGGAAAACGTGCTTGGCGGTGAAGAAGGCAAGGGTTTCTACCAGCTGATGGGCGAGCTGCCCCAGGAACGTCTGATCATCGCCATGGGCGCGATGACCGGGATCGAGCGCGCACTGGAAACCACGATGGATTTCGTCAAGAACCGCAAGGCTTTCGGCCAGACGATCTGGGACTTCCAGAACACGCAATTCGTGATGGCCGACCTCAAGGCGCGCGGCACGGCGGCGCGGGTCTTCGTCAACGATTGTATCGCGAAGCACCTCAAGGGCGAACTCGATGTGCCGACTGCCTGCATGGCCAAGTATTGGGTCACCGAGCTGCAGGGCGAGGTGGTGGACAAGTGCCTCCAGTTCCATGGCGGGGCGGGCTACATCAACGATTATCCCATCGCGCGCATGTACCGCGACAGCCGCATCACCCGGATATTCGGCGGCTCCAACGAGGTCATGAAGATGGTCATCGCCCGTTCGATGTAGTCAGGTTGCGGGGGATAGCGCGCGATGCGGCGCTTTCCCGATGCGGCCCGCACGGCGTAAGGCCCCTTCTCGGGCGTGAAAGAGGGAAGGGCCATGCGAAGCTTGCGGCATCGCTTGCCGGAAACGCGGCGGGGTGTGGTGGTTGCGACCTACCTTGCCGCCGCCCTCGTCCTCGGTGGTGGCGGTTCGCCCAGCGCCATCGCGGAAGTTCTCGTGCAATTGGCGTTTGCGGGGGCTGTGCTCGCATGGGCCTGGTGGGCCCAACCCGCTGCGCCCGCAGATGCTTACGTGCCCCGCTCGCTCGTAGTGCTGGCCGGTGCTATCCTCGCTCTTCCGCTTGTGCACCTGATCCCCCTGCCGCCAGCATTGTGGCAGGCCCTTCCAGCGCGAGAATTGACGCGCGACGCGCTTGGCATCGTCGGTGCGGCAGATGCGTGGCGCCCGCTGTCCATCGCACCCTTCGCGACACTGGGATCGCTGCTTGCCCTCGTCCCGGCGGTCGGCATCATGATCGCCACCGCGACCCTGAGCACACGCGACCGGCGCTTCCTCCTACTCACGATTGCGGTCCTCGCCCTTGCCGGGGCCGCCCTCGGTGTACTCCAGATGGCGAGCGGGCCCGGAAGGTTCCGGCTTTATGAAATCAGCCATGATACCTGGCTCACGGCATTCTATGCCAACCGCAATGCGGCGGTCGATTTCCTGCTGATCGGCATGCTCGCGCTGACGGCCTGGGTTGCCGGGATTGCCCGCCGGCGCCCGCTTCTGAAAGGCGATGTCGGCTTTGCGACAATCCTGCAGCTGTTCCTCCTGGCAGCGGTCGTTCTGACCGGATCACGGACCGGGATCGCTCTTCTGCCGGTCGTTCTGCTCGTGCAATTCGCGATCCTGCGATCGGGCGGGGCTGCGCGAAAGCTGTCGACAGCATTTGCCCTCCTCGCGGGCGCAATCGCCACGATGAGCCTTGTCGCGATAGTGTCTTCGGGAAATGCCCGCCTGTCGACGCTGCTCGAACGCTTCGATGCGGGGCGTGATACGCGCGTGGACTTGTGGCAGGATGCCCTATCGGCAAGCGCAGCCTATTGGCCTTTCGGATCCGGGCTGGGGAGCTTCACCCGCGCATTCCTGCCGTTCGAACGATTTTCGACGATCGACGAGCTGTTTCCCAATCGCGCGCACAATGACTATCTCGAGTTCCTGATCGAAGCTGGACTTCCCGGCACCGGCGTTCTGCTATGCGCCGCGGTCGCTGTCTTCCTCCTGATGCGCGGGGCATGGTTCGCCTCACCCGAACAGCGCAGCCAAACTCTGTTTGCAGCGGGCGTTTTGCTGGTGATCGCGCTCCATAGCGTGGTTGATTATCCGCTGCGAACCATGGCATTAGCCAGTCTGGCCGGGGTGGCAGTAGGCCTGCTCGGCGCGCTAGCGCGGGGCGAAGCTCCGGGTCGCACGATGGACGGGACGGCATGAGGCACAAGAGCGCCACCAAGACGGGCATGGCCATGGTTGGGTTGTGCTGTGCAGTGGTGTTGAGCGGCTGCCAGAAAGGCGCAGATCCGGTGGTTCCCGCTGGTCAGGCCGGTTATGACGCGATTGCATTGCCGCCGAGCGCCGCTGACGTGCAGCGATATGCCTTGCAGCCAGGCGATATCCTTTCAGTTCGTGTCTATGACGAACCCGAACTCAGCGTCGAGGATATCGTAGTCGACAATGCCGGTGTCGTAAGCCTGCCGTTGATTGGCGACGTCACGGCACGCGGCCTGACGGCGACCGAGCTCGCCAACACGGTGGAAGCAGCCTACGCTGCCGAATATGTTCGCGATCCGCGCGTCACCGTTTTCGTGAAAAAAGCGCAGGCGCGGACCATCGCGGTGGAGGGCGAGGTGGCTTTGCCCGGAGTCTATCCATTCGTCGAAGGGCAGACCTTGCTTACCGCGCTGGCACTTGCGCGCAGTCCGACGGAGAAGGCGAAGCTCGATGAGGTCATGATATTCAGGACCGCCGGCAATCAGCGCCTGGCGGGCCGGTTCGACGCGTCGGCCATTCGCGGGGGTCGGATGCCCGACGTGGCGCTGATGCCGGGAGATACCGTCGTCGTCGGCTTCTCCAGCACACGCGGCGCGTTTCTCGATGCGGTGCGGGCGCTGCCGGTCCTGGGAATTTTCAGGCCGTTCTGATGAGCGTGGAACCCGCCCTTCCTGGCTCGCCGCCCTTCCAGCCCAACGGACGCTACCAGTCGGCCTATCTTGCTGCCGGGACCAATCCGATAAGCGCCAATATCCGACAGGCAATAGCCGCATTGCGCCGACATATGTGGATGGCGCTCGCTATCGTTGGCGCTGTCGTCGTGCTGGCGCTTATCTCCACCTTGCTCGACACGCCGCGCTATACCGCGGAAACCAGTGTCCAAATCAACGACCAGAGCGACGAGGTCCTTGGCAGTCAGTTCGAAGGCGCCAATGTGGCTGCTCCGTCGGATTGGGACATCGACCGCTTCCTCAACACGCAGCTCGACGTGCTGCAGAGCCGCGGTCTGGCTGAGCGGGTGGCCGACCGTCTCGAATTAGGTACCAGCGAGCGGTTCTTCGCCGCGATGGAGGTGCCCGCATCCGCCCTCGCAGGTAACCAGAACCAGGATCGCTCGCTCGTGCTCGATCTGCTGCGAGCCAATCTGTCGATTGATCTGCCACGGGCGACACGCGTGGCGCGGATCAGCTTCACCTCGACCGATGCGGCGCTTTCGGCTCTGATCGCGAACGCCTTTGCCGAAGAATTCATCCAGGCCAATCTGCAGCGCCGGTTCGACAGCACGTCATACGCTCGCGATTTCGTGGCCGAACAGCTCGAGGAGGCGCGCGTCGATCTCGAGGACTCGGAGCGGGATCTCAATGACTATGCGAAGAGTGTCGGGCTCATCCGCACCTATGATGCGCTCTCGACCGACGGGCGCGATCGCTTGGCCGGCACCGTTACGGCGTCGAGCCTGATCCAGCTGAACGATGCGGCGATCGAGGCCCGGGCCGACCGGATCGCGGCGCAATCGCGCTGGGAGGCAATCCAGGGTACACCGCTCCTCGCATCGCAGCCGGTGCTCAACAATCCCACCGTCCAGTCCCTGATGACGCGGCGCGCCGAACTGGAAAGCGAGCTGCAGACGGCCCGCGATCGCTATCTGGGCAACCACCCGGCCATCGCCAGGCTCGAGGCCGACCTGTCCGCGATCTCTCGCCAACTGGAAGCGACCGCGCGCCAGGTACGCGAGTCAATCCGTGCCGAATATCGCGCCGCGCAGTCCGCAGAAGGCCAGCTCGATGGACAGGTCAGCCGAGCACGCGGCGCCTCGCTCGCCGAACAGGACCAGTCGGTGAGGTACAACGTCCTTGCGCGTCAGGCAGATACCGCGCGTTCGATCTATGACGGCCTGCTTCAGCGGTATCGCGAACTGAATGCCTCCGCGGGCATCGCGTCAAGCAACGTCGCGATTATTGACAGAGCCGAACCACCGGCGGCGCCATCGTCGCCCAATGTTCCGCGCAATCTGGCCCTTGGCCTGCTGATCGGACTTGGTTTGGCAGGCATGGCGGTCTTCCTGCGCGATCAGCTGGACGATGTGATCCACACGCCTGAAGACATTGAGGAGAAGCTGGATCTCGCGCTGCTCGGCGTTGTGCCACGAGCCGAGGACAGCGCGCCGCTCGACGCCCTGGACGAGCCAAAATCGCCGATCGCCGAGGCTTACAACTCGCTGCGCGGGGCACTTCTTTACTCCACTCCTCAGGGCTTGCCCAAGATCGTTGCTGTCACCAGCGCGCAGGCTCACGAAGGGAAGAGCACGACCAGCCTCGCTATCGCCGAAGGCTTTGCGCGGATCGGGATGCGACCGCTGCTTATCGATGCCGACCTGAGACGTCCGGCCTTGCATGGTCTGCTGGGTCTGCAAGGCGATCGCGGGCTAACCGACCTGCTGGTATCGCAGGACGACCCGATGAGCGCAGTCTCGAAGGTTAAAGGGCGCAAGATCGATCTGCTTCCTGCTGGCCCCTTGCCGCCAAGTCCGTCGGAGCTTCTGTCGTCGCCGCGCATGGCACAATTGCTCGAGCACTTCGCACAGAGCCACGACGTTGTCGTCGTCGACGGCCCGCCCGTGCTGGGACTTGCCGATGCGCCGATGATCGCGTCGATGGCCGATGGTACGGTGTTCGTCGTTGAAGCCGAGCGAGGGCGGAGCGGTTCGCTCAAGGCAGCCTTGCGCCGCCTCCGATCGATGAAGCCGGTCCTCCTCGGAGCAGTGTTGACCAAGTTTGATCCCACGCGATCGGGCAATCGGTATTCGGCCTATTACGGCTACGATTATTATCAGTATGCGAGCCGCGAACGCAGCACCGCGGCATGAGGCGCGAAAGTTTTCAGGTGGTCGCGACGATCGTGACCCTCGTGTTCGTCATGCTGGTTCTCGTCAGCGGGTTCGATCGGATCAGCGAAACCCGCCATTCTTTCGTCCGCTTTGTTCCGCAGGATATGCAGGTCGGTGCAGCGAAGCGTCTGGCCGCTAAAGCGCTCAGCGAAGGCAAGTATTCCGCCGCAGCTGAACATGCGACTGTGGCGATCAAGCATGATCCGCTAGACCCACGAGGGCTGTCTTTCCTGGGGTCTTCACAGATCCTGCTGGGCGAGGGCGGCAGCGCCGATGCCACGCTGGCTGTGGCAGAACGGATCAGTCGTCGCGATCCGATGGCCCAGATCCACTTCTTTTCACGCGAACTCGATCGTGGCGACTTCGCTGCTGCGGTGGGTCGGCTCGATGCGGTTCTGCGGACGGCCCGTGGCAATGCGATTACCCAGGATATGCTGGCACAGCTCGAGACATCGCAACAAGGCCGTGAGGCGCTTGTGCAGCGCCTCTCGAGCAGTCCGCGCTGGGCTCAGGTATACCTGGAGGATTCCGCAGCCAGTTCTGACCGCTTGCGTAGCCGCGCCCAGATCTTGGGACAGCGCGACAGCGGCATCGCGGCCTTGGGCTGCGATGCGACGCTCGCGATGATCCGCGAATTGGCGCGCCGCAATTTTCGCGCGGAAGCAGAACTTGTCGCGGCCGGCCACTGCCCCGCCGCCACCCCTGCCGGGCTGATAGCCGATCCCGAGTTGGAAAACTTTGGAGCCGAGACGCCAGCAGCGGCGATCGGTTGGCGGAGGTTTCGTACCGGCGACTTGCGAGTGACGCGCCTGTCAGCTGGAGAGGCCCGCGTAGAAGTGGACAATCGGGCGAGCGTAACGCGGCTGGTGATGGCGCAGCCGGTCATGCCGGAGGCGGGAGCCTATATAGTGAAGGCAAAGGTCGACGGCCCCGGCGGCCAGCGCCTTATCGCGGCGCTTGGTTGCACCACGCCTTCGCGCCCCCGACCGGGCCGGCAGCGGCTCGATCGCGAAGGCCAGCGTCTCGAAGCTCCCGACTGCGACGATGCGGTGCTGAGCCTGTGGCTGCGCCCCGGGAAAGAGCGTGTGGTCATCGATCGCATTACGATGGCGCAGGCGAACTAGCGATCAACTCGCGGTAAAAGCCATCCCACGAGCGCGCTATGCTATGGGGGGCAAAGGGCCCGGTGGCCAGAGCCTGCGCGGCACCGGACATCGCCAGCCATCGATCCTCCCCCATGGTGAAACCGCTGACTAGGGCTCGCGCGATCGAGCCGGATTCGGTCCCGCTATCGACTGCGGCCCCCGCTGCAAAACCTTGGGGGAGATGGCATGCAGCGCTCATGAGGGTTGGCACACCTGCGGCCCAGCTCTCAAGGATCGCCATCGGCAGACCTTCGCTAAGCGACGGAAGGATCGTGAAGCGCGCCACATCGAGGAGCGCGGCCTTTTGCGAGCCGAACATGGGGCCAACGAACTGGATGGATGGACCGTGCGAGCCGAGGAAGCGTTCGAGCGCCGCGACGCCCTCGGCGTCTCCCCAGCCGGCAATCGTCAGCGTCGCGTCGGGTGGCAGGTCCGGTCGTGCGGCGAGCCATCCTTCCAGTAGCGCGATCAGGTTCTTCTTCGGATGGATGCGTCCGAGATAGAGAGCCATCGGCGGCGGCATGCGGTCAGCCAAGGGCGACGCGGGCGGAGCAGGGTTGGGAATGACCGCGCTTTGTTCGCAGCCGGTCTCTTGCCGGATATCGGCCGCTTCGGCGTCCGTCAGCGCGTGAAACGCCGTCGCCGCGCCCCATGCGCGTTGCTCCCAGGCAAGCCGGGCGAGGTCCTTCTTCCACCGATTGCGTTCGGTAATCCAAGGATCGAGCATACCATGCGGGCTGACGACTAGTGGCCTTCCGCTGGCGTTTGCCCACTGGCCGGCGGCATGGCTGACATAGTGCCAGATCCCGTGCAGATGCAGCAGGTCCAGCGAAGCTTGCCGAAGCAGGCCGGGGAGCGCGGGGGCGAATCCGGGCTGGGTTGGACCGACCAGGGATGCAAGATGGATCTCCGCGCCATCGAGCCGCCAGGCGTCCTCTGGGTGATGCTCGTCAGCCAGGGCGAAAACCACCGGCTGCGCCCCCAGCTTGCGCAAGACGTCAACCTGCCCGACGAGGGCCTCGAATACTCCGCCATTGGCGCGGCTGGCGTGGGCGGTCAGCAACCCGATGCGCTTGCCCGCCAGGGGCGCCATGGTCAGGCCTCGACGACCGTCTGTTCTATCGCGCCGAAAATCGAGTGCCCGTCGGCATCGCGCATCTCGACGCGGACCGTGTCGCCCGGCGCCATGAAGCGCGTCTTTGCCTCACCGTCCGCAATGGTCTCAATCATGCGGATTTCGGCGATGCAGCTATAGCCGAGGCCCCCTTCGGCCACCGGCTTGCCCGGATCGCCATCGGGCCCCTGATTGGAGACAGTGCCCGAGCCGATGATCGTGCCCGCACCAAGCTCGCGAGTCTTCGCAGCGTGGGCGACCAGATCGGCGAGGCTGAAGGTCGCATCGACGCCGGCATTGGCGCGGCCGAACGGCTCGCCGTTGTAATCCACCATCAGCGGCAAATGGATGACGCTGCCCTTCCAGGCATCGCCGAGCTCGTCGGGCGTGACGGCTACGGGTGAGAAGGCGCTCGCGGGCTTCGACTGGAAGAAGCCGAACCCTTTGGCCAACTCGCCCGGGATCAGGCCTCGCAAGGACACGTCGTTGACCAGCATGACCAGCTTGATGTGGTCGGCGGCCTGGTCGCTTGTGACGCCCATCGGCACGTCATCGGTGATGACGGCAATTTCGCCCTCCATGTCGCAGCCCCAGCTGGTGTCCTTCAGCGGAATGTCGTCGCGCGGGGGCAGAAAGCCATCGCTGCCGCCCTGGTACATCAGCGGATCGTGATAGAAGCTCTCGGGCACTTCGGCACCGCGCGCCTTGCGCACCAGTTCCACGTGATTGATGTAGGCCGAGCCGTCGGCCCACTGATAGGCACGCGGCAGCGGCGAATGCGCCTCGCGCTCATGGAAGCGCTCGCACGGCACGGTCTGGTGCTCGACATCGGTATAAAGCGCTTCCAGCTTGGGCGCGATCTGCTCCCAATCGTCCAGCGCCGCCTGCAGGGTCGGCGCGATATTGTCGGCGGCGCAATAGCGGGTGAGGTCCTTCGAGACGACCACCAGCTTGCCGTCGCGAGTGCCGTCCTTGAGCGTGGCGAGTTTCATGGGTGGTCCTCTCTTATTTACGTTCGGGATTGTCGGGTTGCGCATCCGGATGGGCGCGCTGGAATACTGGCAATGCAAGGCAGGCCTGTTCGATCCGGGTGATGTGCGGCTTGTCGCCAAAATCGAAGCCGAAGCGCTGCGCATTGTAGACCTGCGGTAGCAGGCAGACTTCGAAAAAGCCGGGGCGGTCGAACAGGAAATCACGGGTATCGAGCTGGGCCAGCCGCGCTTCCAGCGGATCGAGCGTCCGCGCCAGCCAGTGGCGGTACCAGACACCGATTTCGTCTTGCGACTTCCCGTATTCGTTGGCGAGATACTTGAGTACCGGCAGGTTCAGCGGCGCGTGCAATTCGGTAGCAATGGCGTAGGCCAGCTCGCGCGCGACATACCGGTCATGCACATCCGAAGGCAGAAGCGGTCGGTCTGCGAAAGCCTCGTCCAGCCATTCGATCTGCGCCATCGACTGGACGTAATCCTTGCCGTCGACTTCCAGCAGGGGGACCGATCCGAAGGGGTTGCGGCTGGTGAAGGCGGCGCCTTTCTGTTCGCTCTCCAGCAGGTTCACCGGCACGTATTCGAACTCCAGCCCCTTCAACTCCAGCGCGATGCGCAGGCGATAGCTGGTGGAGCTGCGGTAATAGCCGTGGAGGCGGATCATGGCGCGATCGCCTTCCAGTTGGAGCTGCCGAGGGCGAGTTCACGACTTGGACCGCATGTTACACGGTCCAGGCGCGAAAAAACCTGACTGCCACTGGACACGGCAAAAGTGACTTCGGAAAGGACGCGGGCGCTGGTCATCCGAACGCTATCGCACAGCCGGGCAGTGTAGGACAGCACGCGATAGATCGGCACCATCAGAAGGCGGCAATGCCCGTGATCGCCCGTCCAAGGATCAGCGCGTGAACGTCATGCGTGCCTTCATAGGTGTTGACCGTCTCGAGGTTCACCATGTGGCGGATGACCTGATACTCTTCGGAAATGCCGTTGCCGCCGTGCATGTCGCGGGCCTTGCGCGCGATGTCGAGCGCCTTGCCGACATTGTTGCGCTTCACGATCGAGATCATGTCCGGTGCGAACTTGCCCTCGTCCATGAGCCGTCCGACACGCAAGCTGCCTTGCAGCCCGAGCGCGATGTCGGTCATCATGTCGGCCAGCTTGAGCTGGAACAACTGCTTGCTGGCGAGCGGAACGCCGAACTGCTCGCGGTCGAGGCCGTATTGCCGTGCGGCATGCATACAGAACTCTGCAGCGCCCATTGCGCCCCAGCTGATGCCGTAGCGTGCGCGGTTGAGGCAGCCGAAGGGACCCTTGAGGCTCTGGACGTCGGGAAGCAGCGCGTCCTCGCCCACCTCGACCTCGTCCATCACGATCATGCCTGTGGTGGAGGCGCGCAGGCTCAGCTTGCCAGCGATCTTGGGGGCGGACAGGCCCTTCATGCCCTTTTCGAGGACAAAGCCGCGAATGCCGCCGCCATGCTCCTCGCTCTTCGCCCAGACGACGAATACGTCGGCGAAAGGCGAATTCGAAATCCACGTCTTGGAGCCGGAGATCACGTAGCCGCCATCGGTTTTCTTGGCGACGGTTTTCATGCCTGCCGGATCGCTGCCGGCATCGGGTTCGGTCAGGCCGAAGCAGCCGATCAATTCGCCACTTGCAAGACCGGGAAGGTATTTCTTTCGCTGCTCTTCCGAACCATAGGCGTGGATCGGATACATGACGAGGCTCGATTGCACGCTGGCCATCGAGCGATAGCCGCTGTCGACCCGCTCGATCTCGCGGGCAATCAGGCCATAGGCGACGTAGCTGGCGCCCGCTCCGCCATATTCTTCAGGCACGGTCGCGCCCAGCAAACCTGCCTTGCCCATCAGGGGGAAGAGCTCGGGGGCGTCTGTTTCCTCGCGATAGGCATCGGTCACGCGCGGTTGCAGCTCGTCTTGCGCAAAGCCACGCGCGGCGTCGCGGATCATCCGCTCTTCTTCGGTCAGCTGGTCCTCGAGATTGAACGGGTCCTGCCAGTCGAACGGCACCATTCCGGCCATGATAACTCCTTTGGTTCGCCCAAGCCGATGGCAGGCTTGTCGAGGCTCCGCAAGGGGTCAGGCCGCCGCGCTATCACCCTCACGCAGGAGGACGTAGCGCGCCTCGTCGCACATGCCGGTCACCCATTCGGGACCCACCTTGAGCCAGGCATGGAAATGCGACTGGCCCGCCGGATCGCGCTCCACCCCCAGGAAGAGCGAGGAATCAATCCCGCGCCGCTGCAGCATGCGCCGCGCGGCCAGCGCCTGGGGCAGGCAATTGGGATCGGTGGGCAAGTTGCGCGCGGCACGTGTGATCGCCATGCGCACGCGGCGGACAGGCTCCAGCTGCTCTTGCGGGATCGTGTCGATGCCGGTTTGGCCGGCGATGGGGCCGAAATGCGTGCGCCACTTGCGCGGAGCGATCAGGCGAACGCGGGCCTGTGCTGCGGCAAGTCCGCAGAGCGCTTCGAGAGTGGCCCCGCGGTCACTGCTGTCGAGCGCCAGAAAAGTTCGAAACTTGCCCATGGCAGGCAGGATATCACGAGCTGGACCGGCCGTAAGCGGGCGTTTCGCGATGCTATGAATTATGCAGCGCGGTGTTGACCTGCGCGATCAGTTCTGCCGGTGGCATCGGCTTGGCGACGGCCGTCGCCTTGGGAAAGCGGTTGGCGACTTCGGAAGGCGTGAGCCGCCCCGAATGGAAGATCACGGGCACGTTCTCCGCCATCATCTGCTCGGCCAGCGGATATACGATGCCGTCGCCCAGTTCGACGTCGAGAATGGCGAGGTCGGGCTTGTGCTTCTGATAGGCGAGCATGGTCGACTGGATGTCGGCATAGGGCCCTTCGACCTGATATCCCGCCTCTTCGACCGTGCGGCAAAGGTCTTCGCCGATGATATACTCGTCCTCCGCGACGAGCACGCGCAATTGCTGTCCCATGAAATGCCTCTCCTGACCATCGACCCTAACGATCAACAGGCCCGGTGAGGATTCGTTCCTCGATCAGGAAAGCCGGCCGTATTTTGCCGCGAAGCCCGCCTCGTCGTCGTCCTTCAGCAACTGTGCCTGTCCGACCCAGTCGTCGCGGCGGATGCGGCCTTCGAAGCGGCCCAGCGTAGCATCGACGCGGTCGATTTCCGCTTCGTCCCATGCGGCAATTTGCGCAAAGCTGGTCACGCCCTGATCGCGCAGCATCGTTGCAAGCTTTGGCCCGACGCCCTTGATCCGCGTGAGGTCGTCGCCCGCAGATGCCGTAGCGGTGGTCGCGGCGGGGGCGGCCTCGACCGGGGGCGCCGCCGCCGGTTGCATCGGTGTGGCCGCAGGCGCGCTGTCGATCAGCGCAGTGTTGCGCTGGGCTCGTTCGGCACCTTCGTCGAGCACGTCCTTGCTCGCGCCTGTCACGCGGGTGCGCCGCGAAGCGTGGAAGATATACCACGCGATGACCAGCCCGACGACGAGCGCAATGACGATGGCGGGCCAATAAGCCTGGAGTAGGTCGGTCATGGACGGTCCTTCTGTTCAAGATCTGCCTTGCTGCCGGTGACCGCGGCGCGGCCCCAGAGGCCCCAGCCGATCCCGATGCCGGCGAAATACCCGACCAGCATCAGCACGATGACTTCAAACCATACGGGCATCAGCGGGCTCCCGGCGTGTCGACGGGGGTGGGGCGCAGCGGTTCGGTGCGGATGACGGCGAATTCGATCCGGCGATTGGCCGGGTCCCCCGGCGCGAGCCCTTCTACCGGCTCGGACGATCCAACGCCGCGTGCGCGCAGGCCGTCCCGCGGGATGCCGCGCCGCACCAGCGCCTCGCGCACCGCGCGGGCTCGCTCCATGCTGAGCGCAAGGTTGCCGGGTTCGGTGCCGGACTTGTCGGTGTGGCCGGTGATCGAGATGATTGCGCCGAGGCACGGGCGCAGCGCATCCGCGACCTCGTCGAGGAGCACGCCGCTCGCAGGGAGCAGGGCGCTCGAAGCTTCTTCGAAGCGGATCGACCGGCTGCGCAGCAGGCCATCGACATCCTCTTGGCAATGCAGCGGCTCGAAACTGGGCGCATCGCTTTCAGCGCGAACCGTGCCATCGCTCCAGACGACGCCGCCGACGCCTGCGACCGAGGACACGGCCTCGGCAACGCGGGCGCGGGTCTGCTCGTCGAGCTTCTCTCCGCCGCTCAACAGCGGATGGCGGGTGGGCGATCCGTTCCGGTTTGCGAAGCGGGCGGAAACCCCGCTTCCACCGGCCTCGGCGATGGCCTGCGCCGCGTCATCCTCCAATCCCGCAACAAAGCCGCCTGCCGTGCTGGCACCATAGGCATAGCCGCCGGCCGCGACGACGACGGCACCTGCAAGGATGGCAAGGGAGGGGCGGATCGACATGGGCCAGCCCTTAGCCGCCCAGCGACCCGCCTGCCAAGCCGGTCAGTCGATTGCTTCGGCCGTCTTCACCAGCTGGACGAATTCCTGCCGCCAATAATCTCGCGGGTTGCCGGCCAGCCCGGCGATCTGGCCATAGCCAAAGCTCGCCAGCATCGGATCGCCGCGCAGCTTCTGCCCGAAGGCAGCGACCGCGCTGGCAAAGGCGAAATCGCCCCCGGGCAGCGCAGTGGTCCGCAGCGCGCTGGCAGGCAGAGTGTAGGTAATCAGCGAACTCTTTTCGCCGTCGGGCTGCTTGTAGCGCAGCTTGATGAAGGCCGCTTCCGCCGCAAGGTCGTGGGCGCGGCTGTCCACCTTGTCCTCGTAGCGGCGCTGGCCGATCCACCCTTTCGCGCCTGCGGGCACGACTTCGTAGAGCGCGGTCACCTGGTGGCCTGCGCCGATATCGCCGGCATCGACCGCGTCATTGTCGAAATCCTCTTCACGCAGGATACGGTTCTCATAACCTACGAGGCGATACTGGCTGATGACGGCAGGATTGAATTCGACCTGGATTTTCACGTCCTTGGCGATGGTGAAGAGCGTCGCGCCCATCTCGTCGCCCAGCACCTTGCGGGCTTCCAGCGCGCTGTCGATGTAGGAATAATTGCCATTCCCGTTGTTGGCGACCTGCTCCATCATCGCGTCGTTCAGATTTCCGCGTCCGAAACCGAGCACCGACAGCGTCACGCCGGTTTCGCGTTTCTTCTCGATCAGCTCGACCAGCGCATCCTGGTCCGATGTGCCGACATTGAAGTCGCCATCGGTCGCGAGGATAACGCGGTTGACGCCGCCCTCGATGCGATTGGCCTCGGCCACGCGATAGGCGAGCTCGATCCCCGCGCCGCCGGCGGTTGAGCCGCCGGCCTCCAGCAGGTCGAGCGCGTCCTTGATCTTACGCGCGTCGTTGGTCGGCTCGAGCACAAGGCCCGCGGCGCCGGCGTAAACCACGATCGACACCTTGTCGCGCTCGGTCAGCTGCCCGGCGAGCTGGCGCATCGCGGTCTTGACCAGCGGCAGCTTGTCTGGACTGGCCATCGACCCCGACACGTCGAGCAGGAACACGAGGTTCGCAGGGGGGCGGTCCTGCGCCGGCATTTCGTACCCGGCAAGGCCGATCCGTACGAGCCGGCTTTCGGCGTTCCACGGGCTGACCGCGACATCGGTATTGACCGTGAATGGAATGTCGCGGTCGCGTGGCCGCGCGTAATCGTAGCGGAAATAATTGACGAATTCTTCGGTCCGCACCGCGTCTTCAGGCGGCATCTGGCCTTCGGAAATGAAGCGACGGGCATTGGTGTATGCGCCGGTGTCGACATCGACCGAGAAGGTGGACACCGGCTCGTTCGCGACGAGTTTGACCGAAGAGACCTCTTCACCGTCATACCGGTCGCGGTTGGGCTCTGCGGGCACGAATACCGGCGGAAAATAGCGGTAGCTGCTGTCGACGAGCACCGTCTCGCCCGTTGCCGGATCGATATACTCGTCCGCGGTAATGACCGGCATCGGCGAGGCTGATTCCGCCACGACTCCGTTCTGGATGCGTGCGCCGGTGACCGTGATCGCCTGGCTTGCTGCCGGCGGCGGCGGTGGCGGGGGCGGTGGGGGCGCCGAGCGGTCGGCATTGGGCGAAGCCTTCGATCCGGTAAGGACGATCCCCTCGTCCTGGCTCGCGGAGCACCCGGTAATCACAATGGCGAGCGCGCAGCTCGCAACAAGCGCCATCTTACGCATCGGCAGTCTCCCTTTTCTCGGGATACAGAGTTACATGATCCGGGCGTTAATGCCGACTGAACGTGTTGTGCGGGCGACGAGCCGAGCCTTCAGGAGGCTTCGTCCGCCGGCTTGTCGATATTGCGGCGAAACAGAACCCGGTCTTCGGGGCCGAAGCCGCGTCGCCAGATCACCCAGCCGTACACCAGCAGGATAGCGGGCACGCCGAAGGCCAGCTCGGCCCATTCGGGTAATTGCGTCGCCAGCCACCCGACCACCACCGCGGGCGCGGTCGCATAGACCAGCGCCCAGCGGAAATTGTTGATCGAATGGCCCAGGATGCGTGACAGAAGGATCGCCTTCACCAGGCTCGCCGTTCCCAGCGCCAGCGCGAGGGCGATTGCCGCGGCGGCGGCCTTGAACGGTTCGCCATAACCGCCCGCCACCATCGCCTCGATCAGCACGACGGTCAGCACGCCTTGCAACACGATCGTGCCGACGGAAATCCAGAGATTCTTCACCCGCGCGACATAGATCAGCACGGCCTCGGAGACGACGGCCGTCGCTGCCACGACCTCGGCCATCAGGAGGAAGGCCAGCGCGCCCGTGCCGCCCACGAATTCCGGCCCGACCAGGCCCATGACCGCTTCGCCCGGTACGCCAAGCGCCAGCGCGATGCCGGCTTGCATGGCGATGATCCAGAAGCCCACCTGGCAGACCTGCCTGGCGATCGCCTCGTAATTCTTCGTCTTGAGGTTCTTGGTGATGACCGGGCCGAGGATCGGTTCGAAACTGGTTTTGAGCTTTTGTGGCAGGCTCGCGACCTGCTGGGCGATGTAATAGACGCCGACCGCGCTAGGCGCGGCGAACAGGCCGAGGATGAAGATATCGAGCCGCCGCGTACCCCATTCGATCGCATCCGCGGTGGCAAGGGGGAGAGCGCGCGCCGTCATTCTGGCCATGTAGCGCACCTCGATCCGCCAGCCGCGCGGCAGTCCGTAGCTGCGCAGGAACGACCACAAGCCGGTGGCGAGCCCGGCATAGATCGATACGAGATAGGCGAGCGACAGGCCGGAATCCCGAAACTCCGGTAGCAAATAGAACACGCCGGCCATGATCGAGATGGTCCATGGCTCCACCACCGCGCGAGCGCGGACCGTGGTGGCGATATCGTATCTGTATGCCTGTGCGGCGAGGACGATCTCGGTCAGCGCATAGCCGGGAATGGCGAAGACGATCAGCCTATCGAGCTCGGTATATTGCCCACTGGGAAAGAGCGGGGCGGGCACGAACCAGAAGAACGTTGCGGCGATGCCGGAGAAAATCAGCGCCAGCAGCATCCCGTCGAACACGAGGTTGGCCGGATGTGTCCCCTCGCCATCGGACAGGCGCTGGGCCAGGCCACGCTTCTCCCCCATCGCGCAGACCAGCGCGACCAGCTCGACCACGACCAGTGCGGAGGCGAAAACGCCCAGGGCCTCCGGCCCGTAGAGCCGGCCGGCAATGAACAGGAAGGGCAGGCGCGCGAGCAGCCGAAGCAAAAAGCCGAAGAAATTCTGCCGCCCGCCCTTGGCAAGGGCGTTCAGGTCCTCGTCGGACTGCGCGGCTGTCACCCGGCACCGCCCTGTTCGGCGCGCAGCGGCCGCGCCAGCAGCGCCGAGACTGTCTCTCGCGGATCGTCGCCCTGGATCAGGCCATGAACCGCGGCGACGATCGGCATGGGGACGCCATGGCGCGCGGCAAGTTCAACGAGTACCGGCGCCGTATGCGCACCCTCGGCCACCGTATGCCGGTCGGCCATCAGGTCTCCAGCCCTCTGCCCTTCGCCCAGCGCCTTGCCGAGCGAGAAGTTTCGGCTTGAGGTGGAGGAGCAGGTCAGCACGAGGTCGCCGAGGCCGCAGAGGCCCGCGAGCGTTTCCGCACGGGCCCCCAGCGCTTCTCCGAACCTGAGCATTTCGGCATAGCCACGCGCAATCAGCGCGGCGCGCGCGTTCTGGCCGAGGCCGAGCCCGTCGACCACACCGCAGGCGATGGCCAGGACATTCTTCACCGCCCCGCCGATTTCCGCGCCGGTCACGTCGTCCGAATAATACGGACGGAAGGCCGGGCGCGCGATCACGGGCGAGAGGCGATCCCACTGCTCCTCCCCGCCCGAACAGGCGAGGGTTACAGCGGTGGGGAGCCCTTCGACCACTTCATGCGCGAAGGTCGGACCGCTCAGGACTGCGATGGCATTGCCCGGGGCCGCATCGCGGGCCACGTCGTTCATCAACCGGCCCGTGCTGGCTTCGATACCCTTGGAACAGAGCACGAGATCGGCGGGATGCTGGCGCATCGCCCCAAGGACGCTGCCCATGTGCTGGGCGGGCGTGACGACCAGCAGGATATCGAGAGCCGCCATCGCGCCAAGATCGTCGGTCGCGCGCACGGTGGGCAGGAGCGTGGCGGAGGGAAGGAACAGGGAGTTGGTATGCGAGCGATTGATTTCTTCGACCAGCTCCTCCTCGCGCGCCCACAGCAGGACGTCGCGGCCATCGCTCGCCAGCATCTGGGCGAGCGCCGTTCCCCAGGCACCCGCGCCGAGCACGCCTACCCTCATGCCTTCACTCCCGCGCCGCGCACCGGCTGCGCTTCCGGGTCGAGCGGCCAGCGCGGTCGCGCGGCGAGGTCAAGCGGGTCGGGCGCAAAGCCGTCCATGCGCAACCGTTCGATCCCGGCCCAAGCGATCATTGCGGCATTGTCCGTGCATAGCTTCGGCGGCGGGGCGGCGAAGCGCATGCCCTGGTCGGTCGCCAGCCGTTCGAGCGCGGCGCGCACGGTCGCATTGGCTGCGACGCCGCCGGCTACCACCAGCGTCTCGACCTTTTCCATGTCGGCGAGAGCGATGTGCAACCGATCGGTTATGCAATCGACTGCCGCCTGCTGGAAACTCGCCGCGATATCCTCGCGCCGGTACTGTCCGCTTTCATGGGCGCGCAGCACGGCGCTCTTGAGCCCGGCGAACGAGAAATGCGGTTCGCCGCTGCCGACCATGGGCCGGGGCAGGGGCACTGCCTGCGGGTCGCCCGACAGCGCCTCACGCTCCAACGCGGGGCCGCCGGGAAAGCCGAGTCCGAGTATTTTCGCAGTCTTGTCGAAAGCCTCGCCCAGCGCGTCGTCGATCGTGGTGGCGAGGCGGCGGTATGCGCCCACGCCATCGACTCGCAAAATCTGGCAATGGCCGCCGGAGACGAGCAGCAGGGCGTAGGGGAAGGCGATATTCGCATCGGCGAGGCGCGGGCTGAGCGCGTGGCCTTCAAGGTGATTGACCGCGATCAGCGGCGTGTCACTCGCCATGGCCAGCGCCTTGGCGCTTACCAGCCCGACCATCACACCGCCGATCAGCCCCGGGCCTGCGGTTGCGGCAATCGCATCGCAATCGTCGAGAGTGACCTCGGCATCGGCCAGCACGCCTGCGATCATCGGGGCGAGCCGTTCGGCATGGGCGCGGGCGGCGATTTCGGGCACCACACCGCCATACGGCGCGTGCTCCGCATTCTGCGATGCGATGCGCTGCGCCACGATCCGGCGTTCGCCATCGACCAGTGCGGCGGCGGTTTCGTCGCAGGAGCTTTCTATGCCGAGCACGAGTACCATCGCGCTTTCCCTTAGCGGGATCGCTCGCTAGGGCAAGCATACCGCTATGCCCGACATGCCCATCATCCGTCTCGGAACCCGTCAGTCACCGCTCGCCATGGCGCAGGCTCGCGAAACGCGCATGCGGCTCTGCGCGGCGCATGGCTGGGACGATGACGCTGTCGAACTCGTGCCCGTGGTCGCCAGCGGCGACCGCATCCAGGATCGCCCGCTGGCCGAGATCGGCGGCAAGGCGCTGTGGACGCGCGAGCTCGATTTCTGGCTGGCCGAGGGGCGGATCGACGCGGCGGTCCATTCGATGAAGGATGTCGAAACCATCCGGCCTGCCGAACTCCATATCGCCGCCATCCTGCCGCGCGCGGACAAGGCCGATCGGCTGCTGGGGGCGATTTCAATCGATGCGATCCCGCAAGGCGCGCTCGTCGGCACGAGCGCTCCGCGACGGGCAGCGCAATTGCTCCACCGGCGGCCCGATCTCAAGGTTGCAAGCATTCGCGGAAACGTTGCGACGCGGATGGCCAAGCTTGAAGCGGGCGAGGCGGATGCAACCTTCCTTGCAGCGGCCGGACTCGATCGGCTGGGCGAGGGCGAAATCGGTGTCCGGCTCGATCCGGAAGAGTGGCTGCCCGCTCCGGCACAGGGCGCGATCGGCCTCGAATGTCGCAGGGAAGACATGCGAACGCGTGAGCTTCTCGCGGCAATCGACCATGGGCCGAGCCACGCGGAGGTGCTCGCCGAACGCCATCTACTAGCAGGGCTCGGCGGTGGCTGCAGCAGCCCGATCGCGGCGCTGACCCGGACCGAGGGCGAAAAGTTGCATCTTTCCGCAGCGATTTTCAGCAGTGATGGAAGCGAGCGGATCGCCGACGAGGCGCGATTTGCCGCCGGCGATTCCGATGCCCCGCGCGACCTTGCACGGCGCTTGCTCGCGGCGGCCTCGCCCGCCACCCGCGCGCTGTTCGAAGGTCCGGCATGAAGCCGCTGATGCTGCTGCGGCCCGAACCGGGTTTCGGCGTTTCCGCCGAGACCGCACGCGAGATGGGGATGGAGGTCATCGGCGGCCCATTGTTCTCGATCGAGCCAGTGGCCTGGGACCCGCCGGAAAGTGACGCGTTCGACGGCCTGCTGATCGGCAGCGCCAACGCCTTGCGTCATGGCGGCGAGGCGCTCGAACGCTATGCCCGCCTGCCTGTCCATGTCGTGGGCGAGGCAACGGCAGACGCGGTGCGCGCAGCTGGCATGCTGGTCGGCCAGATCGGTCGTGGCGGCCTGCAATCGCTGCTCGACCGGCTTGCGGGCCGGACCCTGCGCCTGCTGCGGCTGGCAGGGGAAGACCGCGTCGCGCTGACCGCGCCCGAGGGCATTACGCTGGAGACGCGCACTGTCTACCACGCAGTGCCCGAGGAGGTGGCTGACGCGGAAAAGCTCCGCACCGATGCGGTCGTGGCTCTCCATTCGGGTGCCGCGGCGACGCGGTTCGCGTCCGAAATCGACCGGCTCGGCATAGACCGCTCCCCGATCGCAATTGCGGCGATCGGTCCGCGCGTGGCCGAGATGGTCGGCAGTGGCTGGCAATCCGTCCACATCGCAAAGGCGCCCGACGATGCGCAGCTACTGGCCTTGGCCAGATCTTTGTGCCAAGATTCCGCCTGACAGGGATGGGTCGCCCGGAGAATACAGGGTGCACGGGTCGCAGAACGGAAGTCGATGAAAGAATTCAACAGCACCTTGCGCAAGGGGCCGTCGGTCAAGCCCGTGCTGGCAGCCGTCGTCGCCTCCTTCCTGCTTGGCGGCGCTCTGGCTGGCTACGTTGTCTACAAGATGCAGGACGAGGGCGAGGCTACGACGGTGGCTGAGCCCGAGGCGCGGGCCACCTCGCTGGCCAGTGCGATACCAGCTTCGCCCACGCCCAGCCCGACGGCCACCTCCAGCCAGGCGGCGGAGCGGGCAGTTGCGCGGGTAGAGGAACAGCAAGGCGGGATCGATCAGCGCCTTGCCGCTGCCGAACAACGCCTTGCGCGGCTCGACCTGCAGGCACAAGCGGCGGCGGGGAACGCAGCACGAGCCGAAGGACTGCTTATCGCCTTCGCTACGCGCCGCGCGCTGGAAAAAGGCGCGGAACTCGGTTTTCTCGCCGACCAGCTTCGCCTGCGCTTCGGCGACGCCATGCCCAATGCGGTCGACACGCTGATCCGTGCGAGCCGCAATCCGGTGACGCTCGACGTGTTGATCGCCCGGTTGGAAGGGCTGGCACCGCGCCTCGCGGAACCCTCGCGGGAAACCGGCTTCGCGCGATTGCAGGAAGAACTATCGCAGCTTTTCGTCATCCGCAGCGAGAGCGCGCCATCCCCGCAGCCCCAACGGCGCCTGGAACGGGCGCGCCTGTTCCTCGAAAGCGGACGAACCGAAGCGGCGATTGCGGAAGTGCGTAACCTGCCGGGGGTCAGCAATGCGCAGAGCTGGCTGCGCGACGCGGAACGCTATGCAGCGATGCAGCAGGCTCTCGACCTGATCGAGACGGCCGCCGTGCTCGAACCGCGCCGGTTGCGCGACGGGGCGGGCAATCGCATCGAACAGCCCAGCCCGGTCGAGGAATAGATCAGGCCTTCAGCATCTCGGGCAAGTCGCCGGAAATGCCGCGCGCCTCGTCCATGAAGAAACGCTTGAGCCAGCCCGAGCGCTGGATGCCCGCCATGCCGGCGCGCCGCACGGCACTCGCAGCCTTGCCCGGCACGCCGAATATTCGGGTCAGGCCGTCGGTTGCGCCCATCACCATCAACCCGTCCAGCGCGCGCCATTCCTCGTATTTCTTCAACACCTGCCGGTCGCCGAGATCGAGGCCGAGCCGCAGTGCCTCGTCCAGCACTTCGACTAGCGCGCCCACATCGCGCAGGCCAAGATTAAGCCCCTGCCCGGCAATCGGGTGCATGCCGTGCGCACTGTCCCCGACCAGTGCCAACCGGTCGTCGACGATCCTGGCGGTATGCTGGAAGCTGAGGGGATAGGACGAGCGCCCGCTATTGAGCGACAACTCGCCGAGCAGGTCGCCCATGCGTTTCTGCACTTCGGCGAGAAATGCGCGGTCGGACAGTTTGAGGACCGCTGCCGCATCCTTTTCGTCCACCGTCCAGACCAGCGCGCTACGATGCGCGCCGTCGGGCCCGTCCAGCATGGGGAGGAGGGCGAAGGGGCCTTCGGGATAGAAGATTTCCCACGCCACATTGTCATGCGACCGGCTGTGTCGGAGGCCGGAAATGATTGCCCGGTGGCTGTAATCCCAGGCGGCCATCTTGAGCCCGGCATCCTCACGTGAAGGCGAACCGCGTCCCTCGGCGCCCACCATCAGCGCGGCCTTGAGCACCGTGCCATCCCCCAGCGTCGCGGAAACGCCGAATTCGCCGCGCGTTCGCTTCACCACCTCGACCGGCGCGTGCCAGGCGATCAGCGGTTCTTGTCGCGCGGCTTCATGCAGGGCGAGGCGAAGCTGGCGATTGGCGAACATGCGGCCCAGCGTGCCCTCATGCGGTTCGGGCCTGAAATCGAGCCGACCGCGCTTCATCTGGTCCAGCACCGCGATCGCAGCGATGTCGCAGCCATGCGGTTCGAGCGTCTTCTCAAGACCGATCCTGCGGAACAGGCGCCAGCTCGCAGTCGAGATTGCCGAGGCCCGTCCGTCGAAACCCTCGGCTGTCAAATCGGCAGGATCGGCGCGATCCACGAGATGGCTCGAAATGCCCTTGCTCGCCGCAGCCAGTGCCAGCGTCATGCCGACCAGTCCTCCGCCGAGGATCAGGAGGTCGCGGGTTTCGTCTGCTTGTGTCACCTTGATGCGCCTCGTTGCGAATGCCCTGTCATGCCCCTAGATGCGCATCCGTGGACGAAGCAAGGACTATGACCGGTTTGCGCCGCCTTCTGGCAGTCTTGCTGATGGCGCTGGCCGCGCTTTCCGCGAGCCCCGCGCTGGCGCAATCGCAGCTTGGCGGGCCGAACGACATCGCAGTCGAACTATTCGCCGATCGCCAGCAGGCGGGCGAAGGTGGGACTACGAAGATGACCGTCGCCCTGCATTTCACGCCGCGAGCACCCGAATGGCATGGATACTGGTCCAATCCCGGTGATGCGGGCCTCGGCATGCAGGTCGACTGGTCGTGGCCAGACGAATGGTTCGGAGCGGCGCTCTATCCTCTGCCCAGCCGCCTCGTGATCGGCGACCTGATGAACCATATTTACGAGGGCGAATATGCCGTCCTCTACGAAGTCGCGATTCCCGCCGGTATCGATGTGTCGGCGCTCGAGCCTCTGTCGGCGAAGGTCGACTATCTTGCCTGCACCGACACGATCTGCGTCCCGCAAACGGCCGATGTGACTCTCAATCCCGGCCGCATCACACCTGCGCGGATCGACGACTGGCGCGCCGACATAGTCCCGCCGCTCGGCAGCGCGGCAGGCTTCGAGTTCGCCGGGGACCGCCTGCGGATCGGCATACCCCTGCCGGCTGCAAGCGCGCTGGGCGATGCACATGTCTTCGTCGAGACCGACGAAATCGGGGCCGGCCGCGCGGTTGCCTATACCGGGGTCCAGACCTTCATCCGCGAAGGCGATCTGTTGGTGGCGGAGATCCCCTTGCGTTCCCTGCCCGGGACAAACGCCGGGTCCGCTGAAAGCGCGGCTCGGATCGAGGGCATTCTCGACCTCGGAACCGGGCGCGGGGTACGCTTCGCCGCGCAGGCGGCGGATGTCCCGCTGGAAGGTGTCAAGCCGATCCGCGGCGCGGCCACGCCCACTTTGTGGCAATTGCTGCTGGCGGCGCTGGCAGGCGGGTTGTTGCTCAACATCATGCCCTGCGTATTCCCGATCCTCAGCCTCAAGGCACTGGCGCTGGCCAAGGCCGGCGGCGCCGAGCGCGCGGCCCGGACCGATGCCTTGGCCTATACCGCCGGGGTGATGATGGCGTGCGGCGCGCTTGGCCTGACGATCCTCGCGCTCCGATCCGCGGGGGAGCAAATCGGCTGGGCCTTCCAGCTGCAGGAACCGGTGGTCGTCGTCGCGCTGCTCTTTTTGGCGCTCGCGATAACAGCGAATTTCCTTGGCCTGTTCGAGGTGCCCGGCCTTGCCGTCTCCGGGCGCGGCCCTTCACGCGGGGGATCCTTTGCGACCGGGTTGCTGGCGGCCTTCGTTGCGACGCCGTGCACCGGACCATTCATGGCACTGGCGCTCGGCGCGGCGCTGGTCATCCCGCCGCTCGACGGGCTGCTCGTGTTCCTTGCGCTCGGGCTGGGGCTTGCCTTGCCGTTCCTGCTGATCGGTTTCGTGCCCGGCCTGCGCCGCCGCCTGCCGCAGCCGGGGCCTTGGATGGAGCGCTTCCGCCGCTGGATGGCGCTACCGATGGGACTGACCGCGCTGGCGCTCGCATGGCTCGTGTGGCGGCTCGGGGGATGGGAGTTTCTGGCGCTCGTCAGCGTGCTGGCGCTCTTGTGCCTTGCCGGACTGGCGCTGGTCGGACTCTTTCAGCGTCGCGGACGGGCGGGACCGGGCCTTGTCGCGCTATCCTTGCTTGCCGTGCTGAGCCTGGGGTTCGCCTTGCTGCCGACACCGCAATCGCAGGCGCGGGCGAGTGAAAGCATTCTCGATCCCGTTCCCTTTTCTGATGCGGAACTGGCCTCGGCGCGGGCGACGGGGCAACCGGTGTTCGTCTGGTTCACCGCCGACTGGTGCGTAACCTGCAAGGTGAATGAGAGCGTGGCGATCGAACGGGAGAGCACACGCGCCGCTTTCGAGGAAGCCGGCGTAATCGCGATGCGGGCCGACTGGACGCGCCGGGATGAGGAGATTTCGCGCATGCTTACGCGGCAGGGGGCGGCGGGCGTACCGCTCTATCTGTGGTACGCGCCCGGCAGCGATGCCGAGCAATTGCCGCAGGTCCTTACGCCGGATCTTCTGGAAGCAAGGGCTCGGGCGTCGCAATAGGCTCGGGGTCGGGCAAAGCCGCGGCTCGGCAGCGCTCGACCAACTCGCCCGGAACGGCGCTGGGATTAAGGATCAGGCTGCCGGCTCCCGGTACAGTCGCTTCTACCTGCCGCGGACCGGTCAGCACGTCGAGCGCGGGATCGGCAGCTTCTGTCGCGCCTTCCCATCGCCATATATCGCCGCGTTCGGTGGCATCGATCTTGAGGCGCGAGACATGGCCATTGCCAATCAGCGCGAGGATCGCTTTCGCGCCCGCATCCGCCTTGGCGAACCGGGTAAAGGCGATCAGCGGCAGGCCACCCTGATCGACGCATTCAAGCGCGAAGAGCGGTCGCTCACCGGGCTTGCCGTACAATAGGCGATCGGTATTTTCGGCTGCCGCCCACACCGCGCCCGCAGTATCTGGGGATGCGATCGGTTCGGACGGCCCTTCGGCGCGCGGCGCGATGCGCGAGCGTTCGGAATATTCGTCCGAAGCGGGCGGCTGACAGGCGGCAATCGCCAGCATCAGGCAGGGAAGGATGGCGACACGCATCGGCAGCCTGTTCGATAGTTTCACGCGGGCGGGCAAGGGGGCGCGCCGCTTATCCCCGACACGATCGATCAGGGCTTTCCGCCCATGCGCTTGTACCGCGTCTTGCCGTACCGGGTCTTGCGCGTGCCGGGACGTCCGGCGTCGCTGCGACCGACTCTGGGAGCCTTGTGCTCGCCTTCAGGCAGGCCGAGTTCGTCATTCTCCAGCCGGCGGATTTCGTCGCGCAGGCGGCCCGCTTCCTCGAATTCGAGATCGGCAGCCGCGGTACGCATGCGCTTTTCGAGATCCTCGATATAGGCGCGTAGATTGTGGCCGACGAGGTTGTTGCGTTCGTCGTCGCCAGTGTCGACGGTGACACCGTCTTGCGCTGCGGTGTGCGCGACGATGTCGGCAATATTGCGCTTGATGGTTGTGGGCGTGATGCCGTGTTCTTCGTTATACGCCTTCTGTTTTTCGCGGCGGCGATCGGTTTCCGCCATTGCGCGCTCCATGCTGCCGGTGATCCGGTCCGCATAGAGGATCACGCGGCCTTCCACGTTCCGCGCGGCGCGCCCGATGGTCTGGACCAGGCTGGTTTCGCTGCGCAGGAAGCCTTCCTTGTCCGCGTCGAGGATGCACACCAGCCCGCATTCGGGAATGTCGAGGCCTTCGCGCAGCAGGTTGATACCCACCAGCACATCGTAGACGCCAAGGCGCAGGTCCCGGATCAGCTCGATACGTTCGAGCGTCTCCACGTCGGAGTGCATGTAGCGCACCTTCACGCCCGCTTCGTGCATGAATTCGGTGAGGTCTTCCGCCATCCGCTTGGTCAGCGTGGTGACCAGTGTGCGATAGCCCATCCTGGCGGTCTTCTTGCATTCCTCGATGCAATCCTGGACCTGATCCTCCACCGGCTTGATCTCTACCGGCGGATCGATGAGGCCAGTCGGCCGGATGACCTGTTCGGCAAAGACGCCGCCGGTCTGCTCCATTTCCCACGTGCCGGGCGTGGCGGACACGCAGAAGGTCTGCGGGCGCATCGCGTCCCATTCGTTGAAACGCAGCGGGCGGTTGTCGATGCAGCTCGGCAAGCGGAAGCCGTATTCGGCCAGAGTGATCTTGCGACGATGGTCCCCGCGCGCCATCGCGCCGACCTGCGGCACCGTCTGGTGGCTCTCGTCGACGAACAGAAGGGCGTTCTCGGGGAGGTATTCAAACAGTGTGGGCGGCGGTTCGCCGGGGAGGCGGCCAGTGAGGAAGCGGCTGTAATTCTCGATCCCCGCGCAAGAACCGGTGGCGGCGATCATCTCGAGATCGAAATTGGTACGTTGCTCCAGACGTTGGGCCTCCAGCAGGCGGCCTTCCTCGTGCAGTTCCTTGAGGCGTTCCTGCAGCTCGAACTTGATCGCCTCGGAAGCCTGTTTCATCGTCGGGCCGGGCGTGACGTAGTGCGAGTTTGCATAGACGCGCACCTTGTCGAGGCTCGCGCCTGTCTTGCCGGTGAGGGGGTCGAATTCGCTGATTTCCTCGATCTCGTCGCCGAAGAACGAAATGCGCCAGGCCATGTCTTCGTAGTGGCTCGGGAAGATCTCCAGATTGTCGCCGCGCACACGGAAATTGCCGCGCGCGAAGGCGGCATCGTTGCGCTTGTACTGGAGCGCGACGAGCTTGCGGATCAGCTCGCGCTGGTCGACTTGCGTATCCTTCTTGATGTCGAAAATCATGGCCGAATAGGTCTCGACAGAGCCGATACCGTAGAGGCACGAAACCGAGGCCACGATGATCACGTCGTCGCGTTCCAGTAGTGCGCGCGTGGCCGAATGGCGCATCCGGTCGATCGCCTCGTTCACCGAGCTTTCCTTCTCGATGTAGGTGTCGGACCGGGGCACGTAGGCTTCGGGCTGGTAGTAATCGTAATAGCTGACGAAATACTCGACCGCGTTTTCCGGGAAGAAGCTCTTGAACTCGCCATAGAGCTGCGCGGCGAGGATCTTGTTGGGGGCGAGGATCAGCGCGGGGCGCTGCAATTCCTCGATCACCTTGGCCATGGTGAAAGTCTTGCCGCTACCGGTGACGCCGAGGAGTGTCTGGGTGCGTTCGCCTTCGCGCGCCGCCTTCACCAGCTCGGCGATGGCGGTGGGCTGGTCGCCCGCGGGGGTATAGTCCGACACCAGCTTGAAGGGCTTGCCGCCCATCGATTTCTCTGGCCGAGCGGGTTTGTGAGGGACGAATTCGCCCGTGGTGTCGGGCTCTTCAAGGCCGCGGCGGATGACGAGACCGGTGTCGTGTTCGCTCATGCGCGCACATATGGGGAACGGGGCCGTCCTGATCAACGCCGCTTTGCGTTGGCAGGCGCGGCTGCTAGCGTTGGAGAAAGAAAGCGGGAGATGAAAAGATGCGAACTGTCCTGATTGCCGGTGCCGCAGCGCTCGGCCTGGCTGGCTGCGGTGGCGGCACGAGCGCGGACGCCGATGGCGACGGCGAGATCACCAGCGCCGAGGTCGCTGAAAAGGCGGAAGAGATGGTGAAGCCCGAGGCCGGACAATATCGCGCGACGAGCGAGCTGGTCGAGCTCGAGGCGCCGGGCGCCCCGCCGCAGGCGGTCGAGCTGATGCGCGGCATGATGGACAATAGCTTCGAGTATTGCCTGACGCAGGAGGAAGCCGATCGCGGTTTCGAGGAAATGGCGCGGGAATCGCAGGATTCCAACTGCACATTCGAAAAGTTCGACGTGAACGGCAGCGCGATCGACGCTGCCATGACTTGTACCGGCGATGGGCAGGGCACGATGCGGATGACCATGCAGGGCACGGGCGGTCGGACCTCTTCCGAAATGACGATGACCATGGTCGGCAATGTCGCCGGGCAGGGCGAGGGCCGGATGGTCATGAAGACCAGCCACGAACGCATTGGCGATTGCCCGGCCTGATCGGTCGCCTGACACGCACATGACAACATGACATTCGGGGCACGTTAAGACACTTCGCGCATTATGACGCGGTGATGGCAACGTTACCGTTCAAAGACACCAGCTTGCCCAGCCGCGAGGAGATTGCGCGCCGCTGGGCATTGGCGAAGGAGCCGTGCCCCGACGATGCCCGCGGCCCGCGGCTGAAGCTCTTGCTGCGCGAATTTCTCTGGCCGCTCGAGCCGCTGCGACGCCGGTTGCGCGAGCGTCTGGAGATCGCGCCCGCGCGGCATCCGAAAACGGTCATGCTGCTTCCCGGCTTCGGCGCCCATCCCATCCGCATGCGCTGGATGGCGCGGCGGCTGGAGGAAGCGGGCCACGTCGCCAAGCGTTGGGGCCTCGGCTACAATCTGGGCGCTACGGCGGACCGCTTCGAGCGCGTCGAGAAGCGCCTCGTCGCCTTGCATGGGCGGCATGGCGAGCCAATCGTGCTGATCGGCTGGAGCCTCGGCGGGGTGATGGCGCGCGAACTGGCCAAGAAGCATCCCGACAAGGTGGCCAAGGTCGTCACGATGGGGTCGCCCTTTTCCGGCAGCCCGCGCGCGAACAACGGCTGGCGCGCCTACCAGGCGATCGCGGGCCACCGGGTAGACGAGCCTGAAATCGATACTGTCGTGGCCGAAAAGCCGCCGGTGGAAACGGTCGCCATCTGGAGCCCGTGCGACGGCGTGGTGCATCCGCGCTCGGCCTGCGGGAAGCCCGGCGAACGCGATCGCACGGTCGCGGTGCGCTGTTCGCACATGGGTCTCGTGATGACCAATGAAGCGATGGCTGCGGTCCTCGCGGAACTTGACCGGGGCTGAAGGCTTCTATCCCTGTAGGGCGGCGGGATTCCAATCGCCGCGGCCGTTCTCCGGGGGACCATGACAGGCAACGCCGAATTCTTCGACGAAATGCACCGCGCCGAAGGTGGGGTGCGCGATGCCTACGACAAATATTGCGACTGGTTCGAAGAGCAGAAGACCAGTCTGTTGAAACGCAAGCACGCCGAGGCGGAGACCAATTTCCGCAAGACCGGTATCACCTTCAATGTCTATGGCGAGGATGAGGCCGAAGAACGGCTAATCCCGTTCGACATGGTGCCGCGGATTATCACCGCCGCCGAATGGCGCAAGCTGACCCGTGGTATCGAGCAGCGCGTGTCGGCGCTCAACGCCTTCATGCACGACCTTTACCATCGGCAGGAGATCATACGCGCAGGCCGCATTCCCGAACGCCTGTTCCGCAACAATGCCGCGTGGCTACCGCATATGGTCGGGTTCACCCCGCCCGGTGGGGTCTATACCCACATCGTCGGTATCGACTTGGTGCGAACCGGGCCCGACGAGTTCTACGTTCTCGAAGACAACGCCCGCACCCCGTCGGGTGTCAGCTACATGCTGGAAAATCGCGAGACGATGATGGCGATGTTTCCAGAGCTCTTCATGCGTGTTCCCGTCGAACAGGTGTCGGACTATCCGCGCCGGCTCGCCAAGAGCCTCGCCGCCTGCGCGCCAGACTGCACGGAAGGCAAGCCGACCGTCGCCGTGCTGACGCCTGGCATCTACAATTCCGCCTATTTCGAACATGCCTTTCTCGCCGACCAGATGGGCGCGGAACTGATCGAAGGCAGCGATCTCAGAGTAATGAACGGCCGCGTCGCGATGCGGACGACCAGCGGGTTCCAGCCGCTCGACGTGATCTATCGCCGGGTGGACGACGAATTTCTCGACCCCCTGACGTTCAACGAGGACAGCGTGCTTGGCGTGCCGGGAATCATGGACGTCTATCGCGCGGGCGGGGTGACCATCGCCAATGCGCCGGGCACCGGCGTCGCCGACGACAAGGCGATCTATTCCTTCATGCCCGAGATCGTCGAATTCTACACCGGCGAGAAACCGTTGCTGCCCAATGTCGAGACGCATCGCTGCGCTGACGAGGACACGCTGAAATACGTGCTCGACAACCTCGAGGAGCTGGTGGTCAAGGAGGTCCATGGTTCGGGCGGCTATGGCATGCTGATCGGGCCGGCGGCCTCGAAAAAGGAGCTCGACGAATTCCGCAAGAAGCTGGTCGACAAGCCCGAGAACTATATCGCCCAACCCACGCTATCGCTGTCGACGTGTCCGATCTTCACCAAGAAGGGGCTCGCGCCGCGCCACGTGGACTTGCGCCCGTTCGTCCTCGTTTCGCCGGACAAGGTGGACATCACTCCTGGCGGGTTGACCCGCGTTGCGCTGAAAGAGGGTTCGCTGGTCGTGAATTCGAGCCAGGGCGGCGGCACCAAGGATACATGGGTGCTCAAGGACTGATGGCAGGGGACCCGTCATGCTAGGTCGTACCGCCAACGGCCTCTTCTGGATGTTCCGCTATCTCGAGCGGGCAGAAAATACCGCGCGCCTGCTCGATGCCGGCTTGCGCATGGCGCTGACGCGCGATCTAGTGACCGCGGAAGAGGAATGGCGCTCGGTCATCGCCACCGCCGGACAGCAGCCCGGCTATGAGGCGAAACACGGCAGCTACACCGGCATGCAGACATGGAACTACATGCTGCGGGACAAGGACAACCCGGCCTCGATCCTCTCGATGTTCGGGCAGGTGCGCCAGAATGCGCGTCTTGCACGCAATGCCATCAGCGGCGAATTGTGGGAGGCGATCAACGAGAACTGGCTTCAGATCAAGGACCAGCTCAAGCGCCCGGTGCCCGAAAACCGCGTGCTCGACACCGTCGCGACGATCCGCCGGGCGGGCACGCTGGCGCATGGCGCGATGGAAGGTTCCATGCTGCGGGACGAGGGATATCACTTCGCCCAGGCCGGCGCCTATATCGAACGCGGCGACAGCGTGGCGCGCATTCTCGACATCAAATACTACCTGCTGCTGCCTTCGCTTTCCTATGTCGGCTCCAGCCTCGATACCGGCCAGTGGGATCAGGTGTTGCGCTCCGTTTCGGGCGATCGCGCCTATCGCTGGCTCAACGCCGGCCAGATCGATGCCCGCGGGATCTGTGAATTTCTAATCCTCGACGATTGCTTCCCGCGCAGCCTTGCCTTCTGCCACGCCGAATTGCGCAAGAACCTGGCGGCTCTGGCGCGGCTTCATGGTGGCGAAGGGGACAGCAATGCGCTGATGCGCGAGGCCGACATGCACCTTTCCGACATGACCATCGACCAGGTATTCGACCAGGGGCTGCACGAATTTCTGATCGATTTCATGTCCCGCAACGCTGCGATCGGCAATGCCATCGCGCAAGATTATCGGTTCCTTGCCTAATGCGCCTCTCTATTCGCCATACCACCCGCTATCGCTTCGAGACCCCCGTCGTCCACGCTCTCCAGCGCCTTCGCCTGACGCCCAAGGAGACGCAGGGACAGGAAATTCTCGAATGGGAGATGGAATACGAGAACGCGATCCCCGAACTGACTTACGAGGATCAGCACCACAACACGACGACGCTGGTGGCAGTCGAGAGCGGGGCGCAGGAAGTGCGCGTAACCTGCCACGGCAAGGTCGATACGCACGACCATGCCGGGGTTATCGGCCGCCATGCAGGCCATTTGCCCTTGTGGAGCTTTCATGGGCAGACGGCGCTCACTCGTCCCGGGCCGGGCATACGCAAGCTGCTGAAAGAGATTCAGCACGAGGATGAGGACGGACTCGACCGACTGCATCGCCTGTCCGCGACAATTCTCGAGCAGGTCGAATATCGCACGGGTACCACTAATTCGCGGACCAGTGCCGAGGAAGCCTTCGCCGCCGGGCAGGGCGTGTGCCAGGATCATGCTCATATCTTTATCGGCGCGGCCCGAGCGCTCGGCATTCCGGCGCGCTATGTCAGCGGCTATCTGATGATGAATGATCGCGTCGAGCAGGAGGCTGGCCATGCCTGGGCCGAAGCTCATGTCGAGGGGCTCGGCTGGGTCGGCTTTGACATATCCAACGGCATCAGCCCCGATGCGCGCTATGTCCGGGTGGCCACGGGACGCGACTATCGCGATGCTGCGCCAGTGACGGGCATCAGCTTCGGAAGCACCTCGACCGTATTGGAGGTGGACGTAGCGGTCGAACAGCAGCAAATGCCCCAGCAGCAGTAATCGCCGGGAAGCGGAATTTATGACCTATTGCGTGGGAATGGTGCTCGACAAGGGCCTCGTCCTGATGAGCGACACGCGGACCAATTCGGGCGTCGACAATATTTCGGTGTTTCGGAAGATGTTCACCTGGCAGGTGCCGGGCGAGCGTATCATCACCGTGATGACCGCCGGGAATCTCGCCACTACCCAGGCCGTGGTAAGCATGCTGGAGGAACGAACGAAGGAGCCCGAGGATCGCGACAACATCCTTCTCAAGTCGCCTTCCATGTTCAAGGTAGCAACGCAAATCGGCCGTCTGCTGCGCGCGACCATCGCCGAGCGGCAGGGGGCGAATGGCCCGCGCGGTCAGGGCAAATTTACTGCCTCGGTAATCGTCGCTGGTCAGATCAAGGGCATGGAGCCGCGCCTGTTCATGGTCTATCCGGAGGGCAATTTCATCGAGGCCAGCCTCGACACGCCGTTTTTCCAGATTGGCGAGACCAAGTATGGCCGCCCGATCATCATCCGCGGTTACGACCGCGAGATGAGCCTCGAGGATGGGGTCAAGCTGCTGATGGTAAGCTTCGATTCGACCCTGAAGGCAAACCTTTCGGTGGGCCTGCCGCTGGATTTGCAGGTCATCGCGCGGGATACTTACGAACCCAAGCACGAACACCGCGTGAATCAGGACGATCCCTACTTCCAGGCTATCTCGTCAGGATGGGGCGACGCACTGAAACATGCCTTTCATTCGCTACCCGATTACAGTTTCTATCGCGGAACCGGTCAGGACTAGGTCCAAAACGGAGGCTTTGCGCCCCTCGACGATAGGGCTTTTTCGCCCCTTTCTACATTCGTAACACTCCGAATAGGTAGTAACCCGAATTACGCGATTTTGCGAATTGCGTCATGCATTTGTGCATGGAACAGCGCCAGTCTCTTCACATCGTCGGCGGCTCCAGCCGCTCCCGCGCCGAACAATCCCACCTGGGCTTCACGCTCGGCCATCATTGCGAAGTCTATGCCAGCATCGGTGAGTTGACCGAGCGGCCGCCGGAACATGGCATCGTGCTCGCGTTCGACGACCCGGCCGAAGGTGGGGTGGCGCGAGTGCTGCGTGCGATGTCGATCATCGGCAAGTGGCTGCCGGTCGTCGGTACGTCCTTTGATCCGCGCCCGACCTGCGTGGTGGAAGCCATCAAGGCCGGTGCGCTCGATTATCTGCGGCTGCCGCTGGAGCGCGAGCGCTTTTCGACGGCCATTGCCCGGATCGGCAGCGAGGCGGATGCCTACGCCGAAAGCCGGCGCAAGACCGCCGAGGCGCGCAATCGCATCTCCGCCCTGTCACCCCGCGAACGCGAAGTGCTCGACTGGCTGGCCGAGGGCTGCAGCAACAAGATGATTGCGCGGGAACTCGAAATCAGTCCGCGGACGGTCGAAATCCATCGTGCCAACATGATGGCGAAGCTGGGGGCCGATCATCCGAGCCAGGCGGTGCGGCTGCGGCTCGAGGCACAACTCGACGGTAGCGCGCGAGTGCGGGCCCGCTGATCGCGCCCGACTTGCGCGATCCTCAGCGGCAATAGGACCCCTGGCCGAATTCCAGATGCAAGTGGTCGGCATGGGCGGCGTTGTAATCTGGGCCGAGCACGGTCCCGAACCGCTTGCAGGCACTTTCATGCACCGTCCGCAGGAATTCGCGTTCGCGCCGCGAGGCGTTCCAGCCGTCCTTCACCGATATGCGCTGGCCGTTTGCGAGCACGAAGCCCGAAACGTCGATCGCTTCCGCGCGGGCATGCGCGGACCGCCGACCGGTCCCGGCAACATTGCGGCAGGAATAGCTTCCGAATGTCTCGATCCGCGCCAGCGGGCTGCCAAGGATCTGGCGTGCCGCGCGATCCACCCCGTAGCGAGCCCAGCCGGCCAGCGTATTGGCTGCCGGACAGGCAAGCGGTCCGAGATTGGTTACGGCGAAGCTGGTGTCGTCGCCGCCGATTCCATCCAGCCTGACGGTGTTGAGATTGGAACATCCGGCACCGTAGAAACGATCGGGCAGGGCGGCGAACAGGCTGCCCGTCTTGCCGAGTTCGGCGTGGCACTGGCGCGCCTGCGGCCCTGCTTGCGCGATGCTGGGCATTGCGGCCTGCGCGGGCGCGCGGCGGGTCGTCTGACTATCGGGAACAGCGCCGCATCCTGCCACCAACAGGAGGAGAGGAGAGAGTATGGCAGGATGCGAACGCATGCCTGCGAGTATCGCGAAACATGGTTAACGTAATGCTAACCTGGCGATTTGCGGGTCAGGCGGTGCTGGCTACGGGTTTGCCGGCAGTCGCCTTGCTTACCACGACAATCGCGAGCCAGGCGGCGAGGAAGCCGGGTACGATCTCGTAAAGACCGCCATCGAAGCCAGGCAGGGCCGCATTCCAGCCGAGCGCGATCCACGCCATCACCACGCCTGCGCCCGTGACAAGCCCGGCGAGTGCGCCGGCGCCGGTCATGCGGTCCCAGGTCAGCGACAGGATGATCAATGGACCAAAGGCTGCGCCGAAACCCGCCCAGGCGTTGGATACGAGGCCGAGGACCTGGCTTTCGGGATCGCTGGCAATCACGATGGCCGCCAGCGCGACCAGCGCGACACAGATGCGGCCGACGTTCACGCTCTCCCGCTCGCTCGCCTGCTTGCGGAAGAAGAGCTTGTAGAAATCCTCGGTAAGTGACGATGAAGCGACCAGCAATTGCGAACTGATGGTGGACATGATCGCGGCCAGCAGCGCGGCCAGCAGGAAGCCTGTTATGACGGGATGGAACAGGAGGTTCGCCAGCACGATGAAGATGGTCTCGGGATTGTCGATCGCGAGTCCGTTGCGCTCCACATAGGCGCGGCCCGCGATGCCGATGCCGATCGAACCGAGCAGCGCGACGCCCATCCAGGTCATGCCGATATTGCGCGCCGTCCTCACTTTCTCGACCGTGTCGATCGCCATGAAGCGCACGATGATGTGTGGCTGACCGAAATAGCCGAAGCCCCAGGTGACCGCGCTGATGAAGCCCAGAACAGTCAATCCCTGCGTCAGGCTGAGAAAGCCTTCGACCGGTACCTCGGTCAGCGAACCCCCGGCTTCACCGCCCGCGCCGAACATGACGACCAGCGGCATCAGCACCAAGGCGACGACCATGATGCATCCTTGTACGAAGTCGGTCAGGCTGACGGCGAGAAAGCCGCCGACCATGGTATAGGCGAGCACCACCAGAGCGGTGATCCAGATGCCCATCATGTAGTCGCTCATCCCGGCATCGGGCAGCACGCCTGCAAAGCTCGTTTCGAACAGCAGCCCCCCGCCGACGAGGCCGGCCGCCGTGTATACCGCGAAGAACACGACCACGATCAATGCGCTGGCGACGCGCAGCGCCACGGCCTTTTCGGGGAACCGATTGGCGAGAAATTCCGGAATGGTCAGCGCATTGCCATAACTCTCGGTCTGTTCGCGCAAGCGCGGGGCAACCACGATCCAGTTGACGAGGGCGCCGACGAACAGGCCGATACCTATCCACGCTTCGACCAGCCCGCTGGCATATAGCGCGCCGGGCAAGCCTAGGAGGAGCCAGCCGCTCATGTCGGATGCACCGGCTGACAGCGCCGCAACCGCGGGGTGCAGATTGCGTCCAGCGAGGAGATAGCCCTCGCTGGTGTCGGTCGACCGCTTCCAGGCCCACAGGCCGATCGCGATCATCAAAACGAAATAGAGGGCAAGGCTGACGAGTGTTCCGGTTTGCATGCGCGGGCAGGTAACAAATGCAACCGGCTCTGGCCACACCCTCTCGAAAGCGCGCCTTGCGCAGCGTCAAAAGTGCAGGCAGGCGAGGGCGCAGCACCATGCGCAAGGGGATGGAACGGGTGAAGCTGGAAGTCTGGCACAATCTCGCATGGTCGCGATACAAGGCGGGTGTATTCTCGGCACTCGCTTCGCTGGCGACAGGGCGGGGCGATATCGTGCATATCACGCAGATCGCTCTCACCGATAGCCAGCGTGCGGCGCTGTCCGACACGCGAACCGAGCAGATCCCCTATCCACACGAAATCCTCTACCGTTCCCACTACGATGAGATTTCGCGGCTGCAACTATACCGCGATGTTGCTCGGCGAGCGTGGCAAACCGAAGCCGACATCACCTTCATCGCCGGCGTGGATCGACCAGAATATTGGATTCAGGCCGTGATCCTCGCCCTACGTGGGCGAAAGCGAGCGGTATTTTTCGATTCCACCCGGCTCGACAAGCCGCCCAGCCTCATGCGTCACCTGGCCAAGCGGTTGTTCTTCAGCCTGGTACCCTGGACCTTGTCCTATGGCGAGCGGGCTAGAGCCAATGCCATTTCGCTAGGCGTGTCGCCGAACCGTGCTTTGCTGCGACCGCAGGCGGCCTATCTCCCGCCGGATTACGATCTGCGCGAGATACCCCGGCTCCGGCAGGAGCGACGCGATCCTGCAACACAGACAGTTCTCTACGTCGGCCGCCTATCGCCGGAAAAGCGGGTTGATGTGCTGATTGAAGGCTTTGCAGAATACCAAGCGTCCTATCCGGCCGCCAACTTGCGCATCGTCGGTGCTGGCCCGGAGGAGAAGCGATTAAGGCATTTGGCGCAGGCGTCCGGTGCTGGGGATGCGCTCCACTTCGTGGGTTCGCTGCAGGATGATGCGCTGGTCGACGAGTATCTCGGTGCCGATGTGCTGGTGTTGCCGAGTCACAGTGAGCCGTGGGGCCTCGTGGTCAACGAGGCACTCCACTACGGTTGCCCGGTCATCGTATCCGACCGCTGTGGCTGCGTTCCGGAGCTCGTTGAAGGGGCCCCGTGCGGCCTCGTCATCCCAAGCGGCGATCCGGTTGCCGTCGCCCGCGCCCTCGCGCTGGCGCAAACGCGGTTTGCCGACAGGGAAACGGTCGCCCAAGCATGCCTCGCCACAATTGGGCCCTATAGCGCGGAAGCGGCGGCCCGGAAGATCATCGATGCGGCAGATCTGATCACTGACGCGTCGTCTGAGGCCTGAAGCGTAGGCGGGCACCTTCGCTCGCCTCGTCCATTGCTACCACGACACTGCAGCAGGAGAGCAAGCATGGGCGACCACTTCAGCCGTTTTCAGGGAAAGACCGTGATAGTGACCGGCTCTTCGTCCGGCATCGGCGAGGGCATCGCGCGGCGCTTCGCCGCCGAAGGCGCGAATGTCGTCCTCAATTCTCGCAGCCGCGAGGACCTGGAGAATGTTGCGAAGGATCTGGACGAAGATCGAACGCTGATCGTCGATGGCGATGTCGGGAAGAGCGATTTTGCCAAACAGTTGGTCGCAAAGGCTGTCGAGCGGTTCGGCGGACTTGACGTGCTGGTCAACAATGCCGGTGTCGGTGCCTTCGGCATGCTTGCCGACGCGAGCGACGAGGATATCGACAAGGTCATCGACATCAATGTGAAGGGCGTGCTCTATCTCTGCCGGGAGGCCATCCCACATCTTGCCAAGACCAGGGGCTCGATAATCAACACGTCCAGCGTGTCCGGCACAGGTGGCGACTGGACGCTGCCCATCTATAACGCGTCAAAGGGCGCGGTGACCAATCTCACGCGTTCGCTGGCCCTGCAGCTCGGCCGCAAGGGCATCAGGGTCAACGCGGTCAATCCGTCGATCACCCGTTCGGAGATGACCGGCGGCATCACCGATAACGACGATCTGGTTAAAGCGTTCATGCGGCGCATGCCACTGGGGCGGATTGCCGAGCCCGACGACATCGCCGGGCCGGTGCTGTTCCTTGCCAGCGACGATGCGCGCTTCGTGACGGGCGTGAACCTGGCCGTCGATGGCGGGGTTTCCGCCAGCAACGGCCAGCCCAATTTCATGGCGTATCAGGACGAATAATCGCCCCGGCGCTTTCCTAACCCTGCGCCGCGCGCTTGGCGCGCTTGCGCTCATGCGGGTCGAGGATCGCCTTGCGCAGGCGGATGCTTTCCGGTGTCACCTCGACCATCTCGTCGTCGTCGATATAGGCGATCGCCTGTTCCAGCGTCATGACGCGCGGCGGGGTGAGGCGGATAGCGTCGTCCTTGCCGGTCGAACGGAAGTTCGTCAGCTGTTTCGACTTCATCGGGTTCACTTCGAGATCGTCCGGCTTGGCGTTCTCGCCGATGATCATGCCTTCGTAGATCTTCGCCCCACCACGGATGAACAACTCGCCGCGATCCTCCAGCGCGTTGAGCGCATAGGGTACGGCTTCACCCGGAACCATCGAGATCAACACGCCGTTCTGGCGACCTTCGATCGGGCCGCGATACGTATCATACTTCTCGAACAGGCGATTCATGATGCCCGTGCCGCGCGTATCGGACAGGAATTCGCCGTGGTAGCCGATGAGGCCGCGCGAGGGAGCGGAGAAGGTGATGCGGGTCTTGCCCTGGCCCGAGGGGCGCATTTCGGTGAGCTCTGCCTTGCGGCGCTGCATCTTCTCGACGACGGTACCAGAGTGTTCGTCGTCGACGTCGATGACGACGGTTTCGAACGGCTCCATGCGCTGGCCGTTTTCCTCACGGAACAGCACGCGCGGGCGGCTGATGCCGAGTTCGAAGCCTTCGCGGCGCATCGTCTCGATGAGGACGCCGAGCTGCAGTTCGCCGCGACCGGCGACTTCGAAGCTGTCCTTGTCCGCGCTTTCGGTGATGCGGATGGCGACGTTGGTTTCCGCCTCGCGGTAGAGGCGGTCGCGGATCATGCGGCTGGTGACCTTGCTGCCTTCGCGGCCCGCGAGCGGGCTGTCGTTGACCGAGAACTGCATCGCCAGCGTCGGCGGATCGATCGGCTGTGCTTCGATCGGCGTCTTCACGCTCGGATCGGCAATAGTGTTCGACACGGTCGCCTTTTCGAGGCCCGCCAGCGCGATGATGTCGCCCGCTGACGCTGTTTCGACCGGCACGCGGTCGAGACCGTCGAAGCTCATCAGCTTGGTCGCACGGCCGACCTCGATCACATTGCCTTCGCTATCGAGAGCGTGGATCGGATCGTTGATGTTGATCGTGCCGGACTGGACGCGGCCGGTCAGCACGCGGCCCATGAAATTGTCGCGGTCGAGCAGGGTGGCGAGGAAGCTGAACGGCGCCTCGGTGTCGAGGCCCGGCGGCGGCACGTGGTCGACGATCAGTTTGAACAGTGGCTCCAGATTGCCGTCGCGCGCCGTCTCGTCCTCGCTCGCATAGCCATCGCGGCCTGAGGCCCACAGGCTCGGGAAGTCGAGCTGCTCGTCATTTGCGTCGAGCGAGGCGAAGAGATCGAACACCTCGTCGAGCACTTCCTGCGGGCGGGCGTCGCCGCGGTCGATCTTGTTGACGACCACGATCGGGCGCAGGCCCAGGCCCAGCGCTTTGCCGGTGACGAACTTGGTCTGCGGCATCGGGCCTTCGGCGGAATCGACCAGCAGGATGACGCCGTCGACCATGCTCAGGATACGCTCGACCTCGGCACCGAAGTCGGCGTGGCCCGGCGTATCGACGATATTGATGCGCGTGCCGTTCCATTCGACGCTGGTGCACTTGGCAAGAATCGTGATCCCGCGTTCCTTTTCCAGGTCGTTTGAGTCCATCGCGCGCTCTTCCACGCGCTGGTTCTCGCGGAAGGTGCCGGACTGGCGGAAAAGCTGGTCGACAAGGGTGGTCTTGCCGTGGTCGACGTGGGCGATGATCGCCACGTTGCGCAGGTCGCGGGACATGGTTGTATGCTTTCGTAAGTTTGGCAGTCGCCGGCGGGCCTGTACCCGGATCCGGCAATTCGCGCGCGCCCTAGCGCAGATGCTGCAACGCGGCAAGAATTTGCAGTGTGATGTGAAAGGCACACTGGCGGAATCCCGCCAACTTGCCGCCTGCTAAATGCTTGAGGTTACGCATGCATACGAATATTCGCCGCCCGGCTCGCGTGATTTTGGGGACTGCGCAGCAGACCGCAAATGCGTCTTGAGAGAAGAGGAACTTTCATGAAATTCACTACATTCGGCCGTACTGCGACCGTTCGTACCGCGCTTCTGGCTGGCGCCGCCGCGCTTGTCTTGCCGAACGCCGCCGCGGCGCAGGACGTCGGCGACGACGCAGAAATCGGCGAAGTCGAACCGGAAACCGAAGTCGGCAATGTCATCGTTGTTACCGCGACCAAGCGCCAGCAGACCCTGCAGGAAGTGCCCGTCGCCGTCAGCGTGACCACAGCCGAGACGATCGAGCGCGCGCAGATCCGCGATCTCAAGGATCTGCAGACGCAGGTGCCCTCGCTGCGCGTCAACCAGCTGCAGAGCTCGGCCAATACCAACTTTCTCATCCGCGGCTTCGGCAACGGCGCGAACAACGCCGGTATCGAACCCTCGGTCGGCGTGTTCGTTGATGGCGTCTACCGCAGCCGTACCGCTTCGCAGATTACCGACCTTCCCGATGTCCAGCGTGTCGAGGTCCTGCGCGGTCCGCAGTCGACCCTCTTCGGCAAGAACGCCAGCGCCGGCGTCATCTCGATCGTTACCAAGGAGCCGGAATTCGAATTCGGCGGCACGGCCGAGATCAGCTATGGCAATTACGACGCAATCGTCGCCAAGGGCCTCGTCACCGGCCCGATCGCCGATAGCCTGGCCTTCAGCCTCGCGGGCGGCATCAACAAGCGCGACGGATATCTGTCCGACCTCGCGACCGGTAATGACAGCAACGAGCGTGACCGCTGGTTCACGCGCGGCCAGCTGCTGTTCGACAATGGCGGCCCGTTCACCGCACGGCTGATCGGCGACTATGACAAGATCGACGAAATCTGCTGCGGCGCCGTCAATCTCCAGCGCAGCCCGGCGAGCAATGCGATCCTCGCGCTCGGCGGACAGATTCCGAACCCGAACGATCCCTTCGCGGATGTGATCTACAACAATTTCGATTCGACCAATGACATCGAAAACTGGGGCGTTTCGGGCGAACTCGGTTTCGAGATCGGCGATTTTACGCTGACCTCGATCACCGCCTATCGCGAATCGCGCGCCATCACCGATCAGGACTCGGATTTCACCAGCGCGGATCTCATCGGCAGCAACTTCGCCGATGTCGGCCTCGAAACCTTCACGCAGGAGCTCCGCGTCGCCGGCAATATCGCCGACCGAATCGATTTCCTGCTGGGCGCTTTTTACTTCAACGAGGACATCGATCAGCAGAACCGCCTGATCTACGGCGAGGATTTCCGCGAATATGCGAACATCCTGATCGGCGGTCCGGTCACCAGCCCGCCCAACGATTTCGCGGTCCAGCAGCTTGAAGGCACGCTGTCGGCGCTCAATGGCCAGAACTATGCCGGCCAGTTCTTTGCGGCAGGCCAGGGCCTCAATGAAGCCTACACACTGAGCAACGAGGCACTGTCGATTTTCGGCCAGGTCGATTTCGAAATCGTCGACGGTCTGGTGCTGACGCTGGGCGCGAACTACACCGACGACAGCAAGGAAATCTCGACCAATGTCGTGTCGAGCGACGTGTTCTCGGGCATCGATCTCGTCCAGTCGGGCAACCGCGCGATCTTCGCGCAAGGTCTGGCGACGCAGGTCGGCACGCTGCTTGGCCTCGGCCGTCCGGCGACACAGGCTGAAATCGGTGCGTTCGCAGCCGGCAATCCGGCCGCATTCGGTCAGGTTTCGGCTGGCGTGCAGGCGTTTGCGGATGCAAACCAGAATAACCCGGCGGTCAATCCGCTGCTGGCGTTGCAGCCGCTGCAGTTCCTGCCGCCTTTCCTCAACGTTCCCAACAGCGTTGAAGATGGCCAGACGGACGATAGCGACTGGAGCTACACCGCGCGTCTCGCCTACGACATCTCGCCATTCCTGAACATCTATGCGTCCTACGCAACCGGCTTCAAGGCGAGCTCCTTCAACCTGTCGCGTGACAGCCGCCCGCTGGCATCCGACCTCGCGGCAGTTCGCGGCGCGGGCATTGCACCCGTCAATCTCCGCCCGGGTTCGCGCTTTGCCGGCCCCGAAGAAACCGAAGTCTACGAACTGGGCCTGAAGGGGAACTGGGACATTCTCTCGGCCAACCTGACCTTCTTCAACCAGCGGATCGAGGGTTTCCAGACGAACCTGTTCACCGGCACCGGCTTCGCGCTTGCCAATGCGGGTCTGCAGGAGACCTTCGGCATCGAGTTCGACAGCGTCGTGCGCGTATCGGATTCCTTCAGCGTGCTGGCTGCCTTCACCTATCTCGAACCCGAATATGTGGACTTCCCCAACAGCTCGATCGGCAATCTGTCGGGCGCGGAAGTGGCAGGTATTTCCGAGTTCACGATGGCAATCGGCGCCCAGTACGACAAGGAAATCAACGCCAATGGCGACCGGATCATCCTGAACACTAACTTCTATCACGAAGCGCCTGTTCAGATCGCGGACGGCCTCCCGGCCTTCTTCGATCCGCGTAATCCGGCCTCGCAGGAAGCCGCCTTTGCTGCCGCTCGGCCGTTCCGCCGTCAGGTGGACGAGCTTTCGGCCAGTGCGACCTATTCCTTCGGTTTCGGTCTCGACCTGACAGTGTGGGGCCGCAACCTGCTCGACGATCGCTACATCACGACGATCTTCGACTCGGTGGCACAAACGGGCTCGATCTCGGGTTATCCGAACCAGCCGCGGACCTACGGCGTAGCCGCGAAGTATCGTTTCTGATCGTCGTCGAAAACACTGCAAGACAGGGGAGAGGGGGCTCTTGGGCCCCCTTTTTCTTGCTTTCGTCGAATGGACCACCGTGCTGAGTCAATAGCTGCCCTGATTACGAAGGTCCTGAATTGGGACGAGATTTGATAATTTCAGAAAATCTCTTGCGATGGTGCTACAACGAACCCTCGGCATGAACGGGACGATCTTCACCCGGCATGCGTCCTATGACCCCGTGAGCGCAGACATGGGGTCCTTTTATCGGTTCTGATAATCTAGAGTGCCCGCAAAGCCTGCGCCGGTTTTGCGCGGAGCAGCGGTAGCGAGGCGCCGACTGCAAAGGCGAGCACGATCGCAAGGCCTAGGCCCAGAACCGCGAGAATTTCACCCCAATCGGGAAGCCAGTCGAATTCGAACAGCTGGGTCACCACCAACCAGCCCGCAAAGCTGCCCACGGCCAGGGCGACCAGTGCAAGCGCCCCGGCGAGAACGACATATTCGATCAGCTGCATGCGGAGGATCTGGCCACGGTCCGCGCCGAGCACGCGCAAGACCACCGTGTCATAGGTCCGCGCAGCGCGTGCCGCGGCAATCGCGCCAAGCAAAACGGCTAAGCCGGCAAGAACCGCGACGCTCGCCGCCGCAAGTGTCGCCAACCCGACCTGCTCGAGAATCGTCCGCGCCTGACCCAGCACGCCGCCGACCTCGATGACCGAAGCGGACGGGAAACCGGCGACAAGTGCTTGCAGCAGGGGTGCGGTCGGCTCGCCTTCCGAAAGCTCGATCGTCGCTGCGAGATTGTGTGGCACATCCGCCAGCGCATTGGGGCTGAGGACGAAAACGTAGTTGAACCCCATGCTCTCCCAGTCGATCCGGCGGAAGCTGGCGATGCGCGCCTGCTTTTCCACCCCAAGCACGCCGAAAGTCAGCATGTCGCCGATCTCGAGGTCGGCTGCCGCGGCGAATTCCTCGTCGATGGATACAAGCGGTTCGCCTGCGTACATCGGTCCCCACCATTCCCCCTCCGTCACGACGTTGCCGGCGGGCACGCTGCCGGCATAGGTAATGCCGCGCTCCCCGCGCAGGGGCCAGGCGCCATCGGGAATTTCCTCAAGCTCCGACGTGCGGGTCATGGCGCCTTGCGGTCCGAAAGCGAGCACCGATCCGCGCAGGGCCGGGACGGTGCGCCAATCGGCCTGCGGATCGGCCTGCCGCACCAGGGTCTCGAATTCGTCCACGCGATCGCGGGGAATGTCGAGCACGAAGTAGTCGGGCGCCTGCTGCGGCACGCGGCTTTCGATATTGCCGTCGATCGCGGACTGGACCGCGGCGAGAAGGACGAATGCGGAGAGGCCGAAGCCGAGCGCCGTCACTAGCGCTCCGGTCGCGCTGCCGGGGCGATGAAGATTGGCGAGAGCGTTGCGCGCGATCGGGTCGCGCGGTCGCGGCAGGGCGGCCGCCAGTTTGCGAATGGCGAAGCCTAGCAGGGCGAGCAGGCCGAGCAGCACCGCCGCGCCGGCCAGGAAGCCACCCGACAGCAGCGGTTGTTCGGCTGTCAACAGGGCGAGGGCCACGATCGCGGCAAGGCCGCCCCCGACGACCGACACCGCCAGGCGATCGCGCGCCAGCGGAGCCACCCGGGCCCGCATCAGCGCCATTGCCGGGAAATTGCGCGCGCGCAACAGCGGCGGCGCGGCAAAGACCAGCGCCACCAGCAGGCCATAGGCGAGCGCCAGCAGAAGCGGGCCGGGTGCGACGATGAAGCCTGACGAGACGGGCAACAGCCCCTCGAGCGCGCGTGCGAGCAGCGGGACGATAACAATGCCTGCGACAATTCCGGCAAGGCTGCCCGCAAGCGCCGCTGCAGCGATCTGGAGCGCGTAGATTCGCGCAATGTCGCGGCTGCTGGCACCGAGAATTTTGAGCGTGGCGATCCCTTGCCGCCGCGCGTCGAAATAGCTTGTGACGCCACCTCCGATACCGATACCGGCGATCACGAGTGCGGCCAGCCCGACGAGGGTCAGAAATTCCCCCATGCGGTCGACGAACCGGTCGGTACCCGGTGCGGCCCGGTCGGCCGTGTCGATGTCGAAACCCGCATCAGGGTAAGTATCGCGCAACGCTTCGCTCACATCCTCGGGGTCGCGGGTGCTGTCGAAGCGCACACGGGTCTTGGATTCGTACATCGAACCCGGCGCAATCAGTCCGGCGCGCTGGGGCAGATCGTCGGCGACAATGATCGTCGGGCCAAGCTGGAAACCTTCTCCGAGGCGGTCGGGCTCATCAGCGATCAGACCGCCCACTTCGACGGCCTGCGTGCCGATCATGATGGTTTCGCCCACGCTCACGCCCAGCCGCTCGGCTGCGCCGGGCGATAACCAGGCCTCGTTCTCGGCAGGCTGTCCGACGGTGCGACCATCTTCGAGCACCAGCTCGCCGTAAAGCGGATAGGCGGCGTCGATCGCTTTCAATTCGATGGGGGCTGCCTGATCGCCATTGCGGGCCATCGCCTGCATGCGTGTACCGGCGGACACGGTGCCATAGCTCTCGAGCGCCGCACGCTCTTCATCGTTCAGTGAACGCTGCCACAGCTCGATCTGCAAATCTCCACCGAGGAATTGCCGGCCGTTCGCTTCGAGTTCACGCTCGATCGCGGCGGTCAGCGTGCCGATGGCGGCGAGGGCTCCGGTCCCAAGAAACAGGCAGACCAGCAGCAGGCGAAGACCGCGGAACCGCGCATTGAGATCGCGCCGGGCGATGCGCCATGCGGTGCCCCAACTCATCGCGGTCGTACTCATGCGGCGGTATCGGTCGCGATGCGTCCGTCACCCAGCGTAAGCACCCGCTCGCAGTGTTCGGCCAGTTCGGGGTCGTGCGTAATGACGAGCAGGGTGGCGCCCGTTTCCTCGCGCCGGCGGAACAGCAGTTCGACAATCTCGTGTCCGGTCGCCGCATCGAGATTACCGGTCGGCTCGTCGGCGAAGATCAATTCCGGGCGCGGAGCGATCGCGCGGGCGATGGCGACGCGCTGTTGCTCGCCACCGGAAAGCTGCTGCGGATAGTGGCTCAGCCTGTGGCCGAGGCCGACTGCCTCGAGTTCGGCCGTGGCGCGCGCGTGCGCATTCTCTTCGCCCGCCAGTTCCATGGGCGTCGCAACATTCTCGAGCGCGGTCATGGTCGGCAACAGGTGAAAGGCCTGTAACACGATGCCGATGGCTCCGCGCCGCGCATGGGCCAACGCATCTTCGTCCATCGAGGCGAAGTCCTGACCGGCGACCTTCAGCGTGCCGCCGCTCGCGCGCTCCAGGCCGGACAGCACCGCCATCAGCGAGCTCTTGCCCGATCCGGACGGGCCGAGAAGTGCAACGGTCTCTCCCTTGCCGATATCGAGGTCGATCCCGCGCAGGATTTCCACCGGCGCGGCGTCGCTGCCGAGTGTGAGTGTCAGGTTGCGGGCGGAAATAGCGGCTTGAGATGTCGTCACGGCGCTGCGATGGCATGGGGACACAGGTTGCACAAGGAAACTTGCCGATGCGGCTATATCATTTGTCGATCCCGATGCTGGCGCTTTCGCTGGCAGCTTGCGGCTCCCAGGCCGGGGAAGCCGTGGTGGAGGATCAGCCGACGGCGCAATCCACGGCGCGGCCAGATATCGCGGTCGAGGGACCGGAGCGGCGGATTCTCGCCTTCGGGGACAGCCTTTTCGCAGGCTATGGGGTGGGCGAGCAAAACAGCTATCCCGCGCTGCTCGAGGATGCATTGCGAGCACAGGGCATCAATGCGCGGATCGCCAATGCGGGCGTTTCGGGCGATACGAGCCAGGCGGGGGCGCAGCGGCTGGCCTTTACGCTCGATGCGCAGGCGGAAACCCCCGATCTCGTCATCCTCGAACTTGGCGGGAACGACATGCTGCGCGGCCTATCGCCCGATCAGACGCGGGCGAGTTTCGAACAGATGCTGGGCGAGTTGCAGGCTCGCGGTATCCCTGTCCTGTTGATGGGCATGCGTGCGCCACCGAATTACGGGCCTGACTATCAGGCCGATTTCGACGGGCTTTATAGCGAACTGGCGCGCGAATATGATGTGCAGCTCATTCCGTTCTGGCTGGAGGCGATTTACCAGCAACCCGAGCTGTTCCAGTCCGACCGCATCCACCCGACAGTGGAGGGTATCGAAGCTCTTGTGGAGGATACGGCAGACGAGGTGGCTGCGGCGCTGCCGCCTGCAAGCTAGAGCCGTGTCGCCTGGCCGCCCTCGATCCGCCAGGTGGCGGCTTCGCTGGCGATCGTATCGAATGGTGAGGCTTCGGTGCCGGTAATCCAGACCTGCGCGCCGCTGCCCCGGAGCTGGTCGAACAACGCGGCCCGGCGCACCGGATCGAGATGGGCGGCGACCTCGTCGAGCAGCAAGAGGCTCGCGCGCCCCTGCGCCGCGAGGCCGGCGTGAGCGAGCGTGATCGCAACCAGCATCGCCTTTTGCTCGCCGGTCGAGCTTTGCGCCGCGGGCACTCGCTTCGCCGCATGCACCACGTCCAGTTCGTCGCGATGCGGACCGATCAGCGTGCGCTGTGCCGCGCGATCCCGGCCGCGGTTCTCATAGAGCGCCTGCGAGAGGCCACCCTCGTGCTCCGGAGCACCGGGCACATAGGTCAGGGCGGGGCGCGCAAACGGTTCGGCCGGCATGGCGGCAAGGCGGATCATTAGCGTTTCGACCAGCCGCGCGCGCCCCGCCATAAGTGCGCCGCCGTGTTGGACCATCTGCGCCTCGATCGCGTCGAGCCAGCCGCTTTCGGGCTCGCGCCGGTCGGACAGCAGGCGATTGCGTTCGCGCAGGGCGGCTTCGTAACGGCCGGCGTGGCTTGCATGTGCCGGGTAGAGCGCGAGCGCCATGCGGTCGACGAAGCGGCGCCGTTCTGCGGCCGGTCCGGTAAACAGTCCATCCATTGCGGGCGTGAGCCAGGTGATCGCGAGCCATTCGCCAAGTGCCGTGGCATTGGCGTCGGCGCCGTTGATGCGAACCTTGCGCCGGCCGGGATGGTCACTCTCGCACCAGGTGCCGAGGCGCACGGTTTTCCCGTCCTCTCCGAGATCGGCTGCGACCGTGAAGCCGCTTTTGCTGTTGTTGCAGACCATATCGGCGAGGGCAGCACGCCTGAGGCCGCGACCCGGGGCGAGCAGCGAGATTGCCTCCAGGACATTCGTCTTCCCAGCCCCGTTTTCTCCCACCAGCAGATTGAACTGGGCCGTGCCCGAAAGCTCGGTCGCGGCGTGGTTTCGGAAACTGGAGAGGGCAATGCGATCGAGCGCCATGGCTGGGCAGAGCGATAGCGTGATGAGCGTCATGCCGCCACACGAAACGGTCAATTCTAAAAGTTGGCAAAAAATCCCAATCTTTCGGAACCATGAACGGCGCGCCGGCTGACCGTTCAGCAGAAACTGTCGGAATTCTCCCGCTTTTCGAGTTTGGCACACCCCATGCAGAGTGGTGGGCAACCCGGAAGGTCCGGGGGAAACAACAAGCCAAGGTTCAAGGAGACCACCAAATGTCCGCTTTCGATTATGCCAGCAACCGCGCCCTCGCCGCCGTTTTCGCTATCGCCGTTTCGGCCGTCAGCATGGCGATGGCCATTGTCCCCGCAAGCCCCGCCATCTTCGTCGCCTGACGCAAGCCGCAACTCGATCAACAAGGAAGGAAATCATGTTTAACTCGGAAAACTCAAGCAAGCTCTTCGCAGCTGCTTTCTCGCTGGCCCTCTCGGCGATCTTCTTCGCCACGGCCATCATCCCCGCTTCGCCCAATGGACTGATCGCATGAACGACGTAAAATTCCGCAATACCGACCCCGCCGTCCGCCCCGCCAAGAGCTTCGCTCTCGATCGCGGCAACGGCAAGCTGATGGGCGTTTGCTCCGGCATCGCCGACTATTTCGGCATCGACGCACTCTGGGTTCGCCTGGGCTTCGTCGCAGGAACGCTGCTCGGTTTCGGCAGCTTTATCCTGATCTACCTCGCGATCGCATTGATCGCAGACTGAGCACGGCCCCCGCGCCGACCGACCCGGTTTTCGTGTCGGCCGTGCCCACAATTCGAGAAAACCGGGAGGGGCCATCTGGCCCCTCTCTTGATTCCGGCCCCCCCTCGCGGCCTCACATTGCGGAAATGCCGCCGTCCAGTTTGAGCTCGGCACCGGTCATGAAGCGGCTCTCGTCGCTGGCGAGATAGACCACCGCATTGGCGATATCATTCGGCTCGCCGACGAATTTCAGCGGAATCTGTCGCGCGAGCTTCTCCATCAGCACATCCTTGTCGATGTTATGGTTCTTGGCCGTCCCGTCGAGGATTGGTGTATCGACAAAGGTCGGATGCACCGAGTTGCAGCGGATCTGCATATTGTTCTTCGCACAGTGCAGCGCGATCGACTTGGTCAGCATCCACACAGCCGCCTTGGAGGAGTTGTAGGCGGGCATGGTATCGCTCGCGATCAGCCCGGCGATACTGGAGATATTGACGATCGATCCCGGCGCGTGCTCGCGCATCAGCGGCAACGCTTTCTGGCAGCCGTGAAAAATTGAATCGACATTGATTGCGAAGCAGCGCTTCCAGTCTTCGAACTTGCAGGTTTCAATGTTCCCGCCAACGCCGATACCGGCATTGTTGACCAATACATTAAGGCCGCCGAGATGGTCGCGAGCCGCGTCGACGGCCGCCTCCCACTGGTCGGGATCGGTCACGTCGTGCCGGACGCCATAGGCTGTGCCATCGCCCAGCCTGCCGTTGATGAGGCGCGCCGTTTCCTCCGCACCCTCGCCATTGATGTCGGTACACAGCACCCGCGCGCCTTCCTCGGCCAGACGGGTCGCATGCGCACGACCCAGCCCCTGCGCGGCGCCTGTCACCAGGGCCAGCTTGCCTTCACACCTGCCGCTCATCCATTCTCTCCCAGAAATCCGTCGAGCGATGCCATCAGCATCGCAATCCGCACGTCGACACCGTGACCCATCGCTCGCCAGCGAGCAACGAATTCCGGCAACTCGGGGCGAGGCACGTGATGGACCACGATGTCCTCGCTGTCAGTCCCGCCGCCTTCGCTCGCCCTGGTCAGGTCATGCGCGCGCAGCAGGCTGAAGCTTTCGCTGACCATGCCAGGCGAGGAATAGAAGTCGCCGAGAGACTCCATTCGCGCGGCACGATAGCCGGTTTCCTCTTCCAGCTCGCGGATGGCCGCGGTCATGGCATCTTCATCTTCCTCGCCGTCCTGGTCGCCGATCAGGCCGGCCGGAATTTCAAGGCAGATCCGCCCCAGCGGCACGCGGTATTGCGACACGAGGATCACGCGGTCGTCGTCGTCGATGGCCACGATCGCCGCGGCCCTGATCCCGCGCGACCGGCTGGCGTATTCCCAGCGTCCGCGCCTCTTGGCGGTGACGAAGCGGCCTTCCCACATCGTTTCTTCGGGTAGGTCGGCATCCGGGTCGCGGCCCGGAATCTCGATTGGATCGGTCATCGCTCGCTGGCTTAGACCTCGATGAGGCGGTCCGGCAACTCGTTCTCGTCATGGTCGCCGCGCGGGAAATGCTCGGCAAGGACCTTGCCGACATCGCGCACTCCGGCGGCCAGCCCCTCGGCAAGCCGACCCTGCCTGATTTCGACGAGCATATCGGCCATCGCCTCGCCCCAGACTTCGGCCGGAACAATGGCGGCGATCGGTTCGTCGGCAACGATTTCCGCGCGATGTTCCTGCATCGAAAGATAGAGCAGTACCCCGGTGCGACCATGCGTCCGGCGTTCGGCACCGACCTTGAAATGCTTCACCGCTGCGGCGCGGACACGCGACTGCTTGGCGGGCGAGGGCGTGAGCGCGAAGCGCAGCGGGTCCCATGACACCAGCAGCCAGGTGAGAGCGAAACCAAGAAGGCCCAAAGCGATGGTCATGCTGGCCAGCTCGCCGGTTGTCCATTCGTGCATCCAGCCGCCGATCAGCCTGTCCCACAGGTCCATGAACGGCTTCGGCAGGACGGCAAAGAGGCTCATCACCGAAAAACCGACCGCTGCGGCCCAGACCAGTACGACGTCGCTATATCCGTCGGATCGGTCGGCCAATACGGTCACGATTTCACCTGAGGTAGTGCTCTCCGCCTGTCCGACCGCATCGCTGACAATCCGGTGTTGCGCATCGTTCAGATAGCGTGCCATCACCACCCCCCGGAGGCGCCGCCGCCCCCAAAGCTGCCGCCGCCGCCGGAAAAGCCGCCTCCGCCGAAGCCGCCTCCGCCGCCCCAGCCGCCACCATCGCCATCCGTGAGGCCGCGGGCAATCGCCTTGCCGGCCTCCCACAATATGATGTCGCCGACCGCGCCGCCCATGCCGCTGCGATACCGGCGGCGGCGCCCGCGACCGAACATCGGCAGGATGAAAAAGAAGAATATGAAGGCGAGCCAGACCAGCGCGCCCAGCGGGAAACCGCCTTCGCTTTCGCGGCTTTCGCTGGCTTCCTGCGCCACGCGCGCAGCCTCCTCGGGCGGCAGTTCGAGCTGGCGGATGATCTGGTCGGCGGCCCACGAAATGCCGCCGGAGAAATCACCCGCGCGGAAGTAATCCTTCATGCCCTCGATATATTCGAACGCAAGGCCGTCCGGGATGACGCCCTCGAGCCCGTAGCCGACTTCGATTCGCATCTTTCTTTCGTTCGGCGCGACCAGAAGGATGATCCCGTCATTGCGTTCCGCATCGCCGATCCCCCATTCGCGGCCGAGCCGGTATCCGTAATCCGCAATGTCGTAACCCTGCAGGCTATCGAGCGTGACGATGACGAACTGGCGCTGATTGGCCTCTTCGAACGCGTCGAGCTTCGCGGTCAGTTCCGCCTCGGTCGCCGGATCGATAATGTCCGCATTGTCGACGACCGGCGCCGTGCCGCGTTCGGGGAAATCCTGCGCCACCGCGGGCAGGGCGAGGCCCAGCGCGGCGACACAGATCAGGACAAAGCGCAGAACGGCCTGCATGGCAGGACCGCTCAGTTGGCGGCTGCGGCGTCGGCAGGCTCGTTGGTGTTGTCGTTGGCACCGCTGGCCGCCGTATCGGCAGGGGCGCTGCCGCCGCCCGCGCGCATGTTCAGCTCGGGCGCGACTTCGGCGCCTTCGCTGACGGCTTCATAGGGTACCATCGGTTCTGCACCGTGAATGATGTTCGCGCCGATCGTGTCGGGGAAGGTGCGGATGGTCGTGTTATACTGGCGCACCGCCTCGTTATAGTCGCGGATCGCCACGCGGATGCGGTTTTCCTGCCCTTCGATCTGGGTCATGAAACGGCCGAAGTTCTCCTGGCTGCGCAGTTCGGGGTAGCGCTCGACCGAGACGAGCAGGCGGGACAGCGCGCCACCAAGCGTGTTCTGCGCCTGCTGATACTGCTGCATCGCTTGCGGGTTCGTCAGATCGTCGCCGCTGACCTGGACTTCCGGTCGGGTCGCCGAGGCACGCGCTTCGATGACCTGGTTGAGTGTCTCGCGCTCCTGCTCGGCAGAGGACATCACGATCTGTTCCAGATTCGGGATGAGGTTGGCGCGTTCCTGGAAGGCGGCTTCCACATCGGCCCACTTGGCCTTGGCGTTTTCTTCCGCCGCGGGGACCGAATTGATGCCGCAAGCAGACAGCGCAAGCGCGGCCGCAGCCACGATCGAGGTTCGAAGAGCGGCGAAACGGGTCATGGGGGAGCGTCCTTTGGTAAAGATGGGGGGTGACTGCCTTAGCAGAATAGCACACCTCGGCTGGCGTTCAAGATTAACACGCGCTTGTCGCAAAAAAGGCTGTGTGGCAGGAAACGGGCTGGGTCGGATGGTTAAGAAGGGATTGCCGGTGCTGTCAGATTTCAAGGAATTCATTGCCAAGGGCAACGTGATGGAACTCGCGGTCGCGGTCATCATCGGTGCCGCATTCGGCGCGATCGTGACATCGCTGACCGACGAAGTGATCATGCCGATCGTCGGAGCGATTTTTGGTGGAGTCGATTTTTCGAACTACTTCATCCTGCTGTCCACGCCGGAAGGCTATGACGGCTCGACCAGCGACTATGCCGCGCTGAAGGAAGCGGGCGCCGCCATGATCGGCTATGGCGCCTTCATCACGGCGATCATCAATTTCCTGATCCTGGCCTTCATCATCTTCCTGCTGGTGCGCTATGCCAAAAAGGCGACTGCAGAATTCGTGGAGAAGGAAGAGGCCGCGCCGAGCGGCCCGACCGAGACGGAAATCCTCATCGAAATCCGCGACGAATTGCGCGCTTCGCGACCCGATTATGCGCCGGAAAACGGACCGATGGGCTGAGGCCGGCCGGATGCCATGGCGCGCGCGATTAGCGCCCTGTTGCCATGCTTTCACTTCACATTAAGCGGGCAGCGCCTATATGGGGGCTGCCCGCTTCGGCGGGCTATGGCGATAAATTGCGCCGTGCAATAGGTACAACGGACCCGGGGGCAGTACCCGGCGGCTCCACCATAATCCGCGGGAAATTCGCGGTTTTTGACGGGGCCGAACTAGGATCGACGTGTGCTGAAAGACGGTGTTTTCGCCCGGGCTGAGTATCCCGTGAAACTGTTCACAACACACAAGTGCCAACGATAACGAAGCACTCGCTCTCGCTGCGTAATGTGACGGGCTAACGCCCTGAATTTACAAAGCTAAAGCGCGGTTGGACCCACCGGGCAACAGAAGCGGATTCCGGGGCTCCGGGGGTAGCTAGCAACAGAAACCCCCACCGATCATCTTTCAATAAAGCGGCAAAACAAGACGAGGCAAGCTGCGGCCCGGTATCGAGCCCGATGCCACTGTGCCGCTCTCTCGGCAGCCCATCCTTGCATAGAAGGGCACGGCATCCGGATCCGCTTCGATGATCATCTTTCTGGCCTCACATGCAAGAGCCCTTGCCGAGGCCCACTCGAACAGCCTTTCCCCTATGCCTTGCCCCATAGCCTCCGGCGCGACGAACAGTTTTTCGAGATGGCAGACATCATCGGCAGTCGTGATCTGGACCACGCCCAGCAGGCGTCGGTCGATCACGGCCACCACGATTTCGCCATCCGCAAGATCCCGCGATGAAAGCGTCAGCTCGTCCGCGCATTTTCGCATGAAATTATCGTTATAGCCCCAATGCGCTTTCGATCGCAGGCAAAGCGCGGATGCGACGGCGAGTTCGTCTTCCCGAATGGGGCGGAGTTCGATCACTCCGAAAGTCTACCTAAAGCAACTCTAGGAGCAAACTTGGCTCAGCCTCGCTCGGCCTCGTCCAGTTTGGCCTTCGCCGCCTCCTGCTCGTACCGGATCGCGTCGAGGATCTTCGCGCCGCCGAGAAAGACGGCGCCCGCGGTTGCGGCGAACAGGAGATAGCCGCCAATGCCGGGATATTCGAGCGTGTAGTTCGCGCCGCGGGTCATCGCGCCAAGGGCGAGGGCGAAAATGATCAGATACGCCTCGAAGCGCGTCTTGATCACAAACAGCCTTTTCACCTTTTTCAGCACGCCTTACCCATTCTTTGTTATCGCAATACAGTCTGCAAATCCCGTGCCGTTCACGATGGCCCGCGCTTTGCGATGGTTAATTTCAAGTCAAGTGTAAGCTGCCCCGACGATCGGTGTCCAGCGCGTTAACCACGCTTCTGCGTGTAGAATCAGGCCAATTCGCCGAGCGACAGGACAGACAAGAGGGCCTCGCGCGCCTCGATCACTGTCTTTGCCAGCGTGGCATTGCCGATATCGGCGGGGTCGATCTGTTCGGGCCAGGTGTCGGCGATCACGGCCTCGATCCGTTCGGCCTTCGCCTCGTCCAGCAGGAACCGGGCATCGACAGTTGCCGGATCGGCCACGACGCGAAGGCGCAGGCAGGCGGGGCCACCGCCATTGGCCATCGACTGGCGGACATCCACTGGGATGACCTTGCGGATCGGCCCGTTGCTCGCGAGCATATGCTCGCACCAGCTCCAGACGGCGGCACTTTCCTGGCACTCGCTTGGAACGACTAACGCCATCTCGCCCGAAGGCAGCGTGAGCAGCTGCGCGTTGAACAGGTAAGTCTTGATCGCTTCGGCCAGGCTGACTGCGCTGTCCGGCACTTCGACCACTTCCAATGCGGGAAAAGCTGCGCGGATGGCGTCATAGGCGCCCTGTTGATCCGCAAAGGCGCGTTCGTGGGTGAACAGGACTCGCTCGTTGGCGACCGCGACCACGTCGTTGTGAAATGCGCCTGCCTCGATCGCTTCCGGGTTCTGTTCGATGAAGACGCAGGCATCGGGGTCGAGCCCATGGAGGCGCGCGACCGCCCGGCTGGCCTGTTCATGCTGGCGGGCCGGGAAACGGCCGCCGGGACGGCCATAGACGAATACCTCGACCCCCCTGCTGCCATGCCCTTCACAAAAGCGCATGTGGTTCGCCGCACCCTCGTCGCCGAAGCTGGGTGGAATGGCATCGTGGACTGCGAAATGGTCTTGGTTGCCGAAAGCGATCTTCAATTGCGCCTTTGTGTCGCGCCATTCCTGCCCACGGTGAAGCATGGTCACGAGGTTGGCCGGGGTGAGGTGGCAGCGCCCGTCCGCCGTATCGGGCGCTGGGCTGACCGTGGCCGCGTTGGCGGTCCACATCGAACTGGCCGACCATGCCGCGGCAAGCAGCGCCCGGTCTGTGTGCTCGTCGATTCCCAGCCGCTCCAGCAGGGAGAAATTCGGGCGGGGCAGGGGAAGCAGATAGCCCTGTGCCAGGCCGCGCTCCATATTGCCGCGCATCTTCGCGATCCCCTGCAGGGCCGCCGCGCGGGGGTAGGAGGGGTCGCCCTTGTGGCTGGCGCTGGCAATATTCCCGAGGCTGAGACCCGCGTAATTGTGACTGGGTCCGACAATGCCGTCGAAATTTATCTCGACGAGTCCGCTCATCGCGCCACGCTCCAGACGTCATCGCCGGCGCTCACATCCAGGGCGTCGGCACAGGCGGTATCGATGGCGATGCTACCGTCTTCATTTAAAATACGCTTGCCATAGGCGCTGCGGAAGCTGCCGAGATGGCCGGTCGCCACAAGGGCGCGCTCGCCCCCTTCGAGGTCGGTCGCCGATATCGTCGCCCGGCGTGCCTCGCGGATGCTGTTCACCTGGTCGGTACGGGCAGTCATCGTGGGGCCACCGTCGAAGATGTCGAGATAGCCTTCGAACGCGAAACCTTCTTTTTCCAGCATCCGCATCGCCGCACGCCCGGTGGGATGGGGCACGCCGATTACCTTGCGTGCCTCGGAATTCAGCATCGCGACATAGACGGGGTGCTTGGGCATCAAATCGGCAATGAACTGGTTGCCGTTGATGGCATTGAAATAGTCGGCTTCCTGGAAGGTCATCCCGAAGAAGCGGCCTGCGACCCCGTCCCAGAAGGGCGAGCCGCCGCGATCGTCGATGACGCCGCGCAATTCGGCAAGGATGCGGTCGGCAAAGCGTGCCCGGTGCATGGCGATGAACAGATAGCGGCTGCGCGCCAGCAGTAGGCCAAGGCCGCCAGCCCGCTCGCCCGGGTGGAGGAACAGGCCGCCGACCTCGCTCGACCCCTCGAGATCGGTGACGAGGCTGAGCAACTCGGCCCGCACCGTTCGATCCAGTTCCTGGCTGTGCTGCGTCAGGGTATTCAGACGGTAGGAGTAGAACGGCCATTGCTGGCCGACCTGCGTGAACAGCTGGCACGTGCCGCGGACCTGGCCGGTTTCGGTGTTCTCAAGCACGAGGGTGAAGACATCGTCGCCCAGCGTGTCCTCGGTGCGCGAGAAAGCGGCATCGGCGCGCTCGAGTTTCTTGGTCAGCGCGGCACGGTCCGGCGGCAGATTGGTGAAACCACCGCCGGTGAGCTTCGCCATCTCGTAGAGATGCTCAAGATCGTCGATATGCGCGGCGCGCAGCCGAAAGCTCACAAATGGTCTCCGGTGGACAGTTTCGTAAGGACGAGGGCCGAAAGCGCGGCGCGCTCGCGCAGGCTGGGCACGATCATGAACTCGTCGGGCGAGTGGATCGCCCCGCCGCGCACGCCCATGGTGTCGACGACCGGAACGCCAGTGGCGGCGATATTATTGCCGTCGCATACGCCGCCCGTAGGTTTCCAGCCGATGTTCTGGCCAAGCTCGGCACCGCAGGCTTTCACGAGGTCGAACAGCCGCTGGGCTTTCGCATCGACCGGCTTGGGCGGGCGAGTGACGCCGCCATGGCGGTGGACGCCGACCTCGTGCTCGGTTTCGATGAGGCGAAGGATCGCGTCGAGTTCACCGTCGAAGCGGTTCATCGCGTCGGTGGACTTGGGGCGGATATTGAATCGCAGGATGGCGAGGTCGGGGACGACATTGTTCGCCGCGCCGCCATCGATCTTGGCCGGATTGACGGTGATGTCATCGGCCTCGAGGCTCTTCACGCGCAGGACGAGGTCGCTCGCTGCGACGATCGCGTTGCGCCCGTCCTGTGGGTTGCGTCCGGCATGGGCGGACTTGCCAGTGATGGTGATCGAGTAATTGCCGGTGCCGCCGCGCGCATGGGCGAGCGTGCCGTCAGGCAGCGCACTCGGCTCGTAGGTCAGAGCGGCGTATTTGCCGCGCGCCAGTTCCTCGATGAGACCGCGACTGGCAAGGCTGCCGGTCTCTTCGTCCGCATTGACCATCACATCGTAACCTACACGAGCTGCGTCCGTCGTGGACTCAAAGAGTTTCAGCGCATGGAGGATGACGTCGAGGCCACCTTTCATGTCAGCAGTGCCCGGGCCGTTGATGGTGGTATCATCGAGCCAGCTGACGTCCTGAAACGGGTGGTCGGCGGGAAACACCGTGTCCATGTGGCCGGTCAGGACGAAGCGCCGTTCCGCGTCCGGGCGTACGCGCAGGACCATATGCCGGCCGTGCGGTTTTTCGAACTCTCGCCCCTCTGGAGAGATGGCCGTAACAGTCGCCGGCTCGACCAGCTCGACCTCGCCCGGAAGCTGGCTGAAGGCGTCGGCAAGCTTGCTTGCCATCGTCGCGAGGCCATCCAGATTGCCGGTCCCTGTATTGATTGCTGCCCACTCCTGCACCTCGCGCAGCATGGTGTCTGCGTCTACGGCTTCGAGAAAGGCTTGCGGCGGGCTGTCTGGTTTCATTGGCACGGTCTCTAGTCTCCCTTTGGCCCAAGTCCACCCCCGCGCCTGCTCCGGCCTTGCAAAGCCGCGGATGCTTGGTAAGGGGAACGAACTCCTCCCCGGGACCAACATTGCCATTTGCATGTGCCACGAGGAGTTTCATGACAGAATATGTGACGCGCGCCGGGATCGAAGTCGATCCGCAGTTGTCCATCTTTATCGATAACGAAGTGCTCTCTCCGCTAGGGCGCGACGCAGAGGCATTCTGGCCGGGCCTCGCCGGATTGCTGCGCGAATTTGCGCCCCGCAACGCCGCGTTGCTAGAAAAGCGCGAGGACTTGCAGGCGAAGATCGATGCCTGGCACGTTGAACGCGCTGGCCAGCCGCATGACGCCGCTGCCTACCGCGCGTTTCTCGAAGACATCGGCTATCTCGTGCCGGAACCGGGCGATTTCACCATCGGCACCGAGAACGTCGATCCCGAAATTGCGACGATGGCCGGGCCGCAATTGGTGGTGCCGATCCTCAATGCCCGCTTCCTGCTGAATGCCGCGAACGCACGCTGGGGCAGCCTTTACGACGCGTTCTATGGCACCGACGCGCTCGATGCGCCGCCCGCGAAGCCCGGCGGTTATGACGAAGAGCGCGGTGCTGCGGTGATCGCCGAGGGCCGCAGGTTTCTCGATGAGGCGGTGCCGCTTGCCTCGGGGAGCTGGGCGGAGCTCACCATCGACGGCATCCGCGAGAACGGGATCCCCCTTGCAGACGAGGACCAGTACGTCGGTGAGACCGATCACGGCCGACTGTTCCGCAACAATGGCCTTCATATCGAGGTCCAGTTCGACCGGGATCACCCCGTCGGGCGGACCGACCGGGCGAGTATATCGGATATCGTGCTCGAAGCCGCGCTGACAACGATTGCGGATTGCGAGGATTCGGTCGCAGCAGTCGATGCCGAGGACAAGCTGGTCGCCTATCGCAATTGGCTGGGCGTGATGCGCGGCGATCTAGAGGAGAGCTTCGAGAAGGGCGGGCAGACGATGACCCGCACACTTGCCGGCGACAAGCGCTTCAAGGGCCCCGACGGTGCGATGCACGATCTTCCCGGCCGCAGCCTGATGTTCGTGCGCAATGTCGGGCATTTGATGACCAATCCGGCCATGCGCTGGCAGGGTGAGGAAATTCCTGAGGGCATCATGGACGCGGTCGTCACCTCGGCGATCGGCGCGCATGACGTGGAAGGCCTCGGCAAGTTCGGCAATTCGCGCTGCGGTTCGATCTATATCGTGAAGCCCAAGATGCACGGGCCGGAGGAATGCGCCTTCACCAACGATCTGTTCGACGCGGTCGAGGACCTGCTCGACCTGCCGCGCCACACGATCAAGGTCGGCGTGATGGACGAGGAGCGGCGGACCAGCGCCAACCTCGCCGCCTGTATCCACGCGGTGAAGGACCGGATCGTCTTCATCAATACCGGCTTCCTCGACCGAACGGGGGACGAGATCCACACCTCGATGCGGGCCGGGCCGATGATGCGCAAGGGCGAGATGAAGAATTCCGCATGGCTGAAAGCCTACGAAGCGCGCAATGTCGGCATCGGCCTGGCGCATGGCCTCGCCGGCCGCGCGCAGATCGGCAAGGGCATGTGGGCCGCGCCCGACCTGATGGGCCAGATGATGATCGAGAAGATCGGACATCTGCGCGCGGGCGCCAACACCGCATGGGTGCCGAGCCCGACCGCGGCAACGCTCCATGCGATCCACTATCACCGCGAGGACGTGTTCGAGATCCAGAAGGGCCTGCCCGATGCCGCCAGGCTGGACGAGTTGCTGACGATCCCGCTGGCCGATGGCGTGAACTGGTCCGACGAGGAAATCCGCGAAGAATTGGACAACAACTGCCAGGGCCTGCTCGGCTATGTGGTGCGCTGGATCGACCAAGGCGTCGGCTGTTCCAAGGTGCCCGACATCAATGACGTCGGCCTGATGGAAGACCGCGCGACGCTGCGCATCAGTTCGCAGCACATCGCCAACTGGCTGCTGCACGGCGTGATCTCGGAAGATCAGGTCATGGACAGCCTGCGCCGCATGGCCGCCAAGGTGGACGAACAGAACGCCGACGACTCTTTCTACGAACCGCTGCTTGAGAACGAAGACGGCGCGGCTTTCAGCGCGGCGAAGGACCTGATCTTCAAGGGCGTGGAGCAACCGAGCGGCTATACCGAACCGCTGCTGCACGCTTGGCGGAGGCAGAAGAAGGCAGGTTAAAACCGGCACGGTTTCGCTGCGTTGATACAACATGCTCCAGTCTTTCGCATCGAAACTCCTGTGGTTCGTGCTCCTGCTCGCGCTGGGACTTCTCTTATGGGAACGTGCGCCGGATTTGGTTCGTGTGCCGGGACCTTTCTGTCGCCGACATCGAAGACGGCGTTCGATGGCTGGCTCGCAGAAGACCCGCAGCGGCAGGAAGAATTTCGGGATTTCGAGCGATTCTTGCTGGAGAACGAAGTCTCGGGGATAGTGCCTGCCTGGCAGCTCACACGGATCGACGCGCATTACGCGCAGCGGTGTGATTCGCCGATATTTCGCGTTCCGCCCAGCGACCTATGGCAGAACGCTTTGCCAGCGCTGAGGCTCGTCCGGGACGAGGTCGAACCTGCGGTCGGACAGGTGCAGGTCCTGTCCTCCTATCGCACGCCGGCGCTAAACCAGTGTGCGCGCGGTGCCAGCCGCAGCAACCATCTCGAGTTCTCGGCACTGGACCTCGCCACCGAAGACAGGCGTCGTGGAGCCGAATTCTACCAGGAGCTTTGTGCCATGCAGGATCGCGCGGGGCCGGGAAGCCGGATGGGCCTCGGCGCGTATTTCGATCCTGCCGAGCCGGACTACGCCGGTGGCCGTTTCCATATCGATGGCGAAGGGTATCGCAGCTGGGGGCGTAGTTATACGTCGGCGAGCAGCCCCTGCGACTAGCCGAGCTGGCGCGCCAGCTTCACAAATTCCTCGACCGTCACCGTCTCCGCGCGGCGTTGCGGGTCAATGCCGAGGCTTTCCAGCGCATCGACTGCTCCGGGCACGCCTTTGAGACTTTGCCGGAGCATCTTGCGGCGCTGGCCGAACGCGGCTTCGGTGAGGCGTTCGAGCAGGCGGGCGCTGACGCCCTCGGGCATGGCGGCGGGTTCGACATGAACGATGGCGCTCATGACCTTGGGCGGCGGGGTAAAGGCGCTGCGGTGGACCTTCATCGCCAGCTTCGCGCTCGCGCGCCATTGGGCGAGGACCGCCAGCCGCCCATAGGCCGAGCCACCCGGCTGCGCGACGATCCGCTGGGCGACTTCCTGCTGGAACATCAGCGTGAGGCTGGTCCACAGCGGCGGCCACTGCTCGCCGCCCAGCCAGCGCACGAACAGCGCGGTGCCGACATTATAGGGCAGGTTGGACAACACGGCGAAGGGCTCGCCGCCCATCAGCTCGGCATGATCGATCTTCAGGGCATCGCCCTGCACGACGGCAAGCTGGCCGGGGAACGCCTCGCCCAGTTCGGCGAGCGCGGGGAGGCAGCGCGTATCCATCTCGATCGCGGTGACGCGCGCTCCGGCGCGCAGCAGCGCACGAGTGAGCCCGCCGGGACCGGGGCCGACTTCGAGCACTTGCTTGCCCGCAAGGTCGCCGGGGACCGCGGCGATCCGGTCGAGCAATTGCTCGTCGAACAGGAAGTTTTGGCCAAGCGCCTTCGATGCACTGAGACCGTGGCGCGCGATGACCTCGCGCAGGGGCGGAAGGTCAGCCATGACTGGCACGCCGCGCGGCCATTGCGCCCGCCATCCTCAGCGCGGCAATCATCGCGCCGGGATTGGCTATGCCCTTGCCGGCAATATCGAAGGCGGTGCCATGATCCGGGCTGGTGCGCACGATGGGAAGGCCGAGCGTGACATTGACCCCCTCGTCGAAATCGAGCGCCTTCAGCGGAACCAGCGCCTGGTCGTGGTACATGGCCAGCGCCGCATCGTAGGTCTGCCGCGCGCGCGGGGTGAACAGCGCATCGGCGGGATGCGGGCCGGTGACGTCTAGCCCTTCGGCGCGCAGCGTTTCGATGGCGGGCGCGATGATCCGCGCCTCCTCGTCGCCAAACCGGCCGCCTTCGCCCGCATGGGGATTAAGGCCGCAGACTGCGAGGCGCGGCGCGTCAATTCCGAAGTCGCGCCGCAATGCGCGGGAAACGATGCGCGCACGGTGCTCGATCAGGCCTTGGGAAAGGCGGTTCGGCACTTCCGCCAGCGCGCAATGCACGGTGAGCGGCACGGCGCGCAGGCTCGGCCCGGCAAGCATCATCACCGCGTCCTCGCGTTCCAGCCCGCAGACATCGGCGAGAAATTCGGTCTGGCCGGGATATTCGAAGCCGACCTGCGCCAACTGCGCCTTTGCGATGGGAGCCGTCACCACGGCCGACGCCATTTCCAACAGCGCGCAGCGCGTAGCCTCGGCCAGCGAATGCAGCGCGAGGGCCGCGCCGCGCGTCTCGGGCTTTCCCGGCGTATAGTCGCTGTCTTCCTGCCCGAGGACAGGCAGCGCGTGGCTGAAAACCGCCGCGGCTTCGGCGGGGTCTTCGATCGGCTCTACCGGGACCGAAAGATCGCGTGCCTTCGCCGCAGCCGCCAGCACGTTGGCGCCGCCGACCACGAAAAAGGGCGCGAGACCGGTTTCCCGGCGCCGCGCCCAGCTTTCCGCGATGATTTCCGGCCCGATCCCCGCCGGATCGCCAATCGACACGGCGAGGGGGGCCGTCATCGGTGTCAGTTATACTCGATATAGGCGTCGTTGCGCAGGTCGCGCAGGTAACGCTGCGCGCGGCGCTGGATGCGCTCTTCTTCAAGCTGACCCATGATCGTTTCGAAATCCGGGCCGCTTGCCGCCTGCGGATCGTCGCGGCCGCACAGCATCAGCACACGCACGCCTTCTTCGAAGGAACCGAAGGGCGGGGTCACCTGGCCCAATTGCAGGTTCAGCACGATCTGCTGAAGCTGTTCGGGCAGGGCGCGCGCGGCGATCTGGTCGTTGGTGACCACGGTTGCTCCCAGCGCCGCACCGCCGGCCTCGGCATCGCCGCACCCGCGCAACTGCTGCACGCCCGCAAGAAAGGCCTCGAGCCGCGGGGTGCGCTCGGCTTCGGGAACGCCGGTGAAATCGAGCGCGATCTGCTTCAGCGAAAGCTGCGCGTCGCGCGGATCGGCCATCAGCACCTGGCGCTTGTCGATCAGCAGACCGATCCAGTAGCCGCCCGGGATCTCCAGCGGACCGACGAGCTGGCCGGGGCTCATTTCACGCACCACGGTTTCGAGCTGCGGGTTCTTGAGCTGCGGCAAAGAGATCCAGCCAAGGTCACCGCCCACCGCGGCGGTCGAGGCCTGCGAGAACTGGCGGGCATAGGCAACGAAGCTGCCGCCCTGCCGCAGCTGCGATACGATCTGCTGCGCATTGGCCATGGCCTGCGGAGCGGTCTCAGGCGTCGCGGAGAGGAAGATTTCGCCCAGACGGTATTCGTCGGTCCCGCGATTGGCCTCAAGCCGCTTGATGAGGTCGTTCACCTCCTCGGCGGAGACGTTCACGAAGGGCGCGAAATTGCGGCGCAGCAAGCGGCTCCAGGCCAGCTCGCCGTGGATCTGGCGCTTCAGCGACTGCGGCGAAGATCCGATCGAACGCAGATACTCGTCCATGGCGTCGAGATTCTGACCAAAATTCTCGCCGGCAACGCGGGCGTAGGTCTGGTCGATCTCCGCCTGCGAAATCTCGATCTCCTGCGTTTCGGCGGCTTGGATCTGGAGCGTTTCGTCGATCAGATTGCGCAGCACCTGCATCTTGACGCGCTGCAATTCCTCGTCGCCCAGCTGCTGTTCGTTGGCTGCGACAAGCAGCGCAGCGCGCTGGTCGACATCGGTGCCGGTGATGACGAAGCCGTTCACCACCGCCGTCGCCGTGCGGATATTGGGGTTCGACGTGGCGAGCAGATTGACATCGGCTGGCAGGCCGAGCGGGTCGGCGCTCGGCTGCGCGGTCTGCGCCTGCATGGCGACCGGCGACATGGCGAGGCCGGCAGCGGCTGCGAGAGAAAGAAACTTGGAAAAGCGGTGTGCGATCACGTGAAAAACCCATTTGCAGCGCGTGCCAGGCGCCAGTCCATATCGGGGCCGTTGCCGCATCGCGGCTTAACCGTAGCTGATTGCTGGTTGATCTGCCCCACGATTGTGGGAGCGGCGGATAGCCCCTTTTTCGCAGGCTGCCAACACGCAGCGCCTAGCGGAAACCCAGATTTTTCAGGTTGAAGAAGACCTGGAACGTGTTGCCGCGCCGCGCATCGCCCGCGGTTTCGTAGTCCCGCCGCCAGGTCAGCCCCATTTCGAGACAGTCATCGGCATAGGCCACGCCCAGCCGGGTGCGGATCGGCTCGAACCCGTCGGACGAAAGGCTGGGATCCTCTTCGCGATTGGTAAGATTAAATACGCCCGAGCCGAACAGCGACCAGTAATTGGCGAAGGCCACGCGGACCGCGCCGCGCAATTCCTCGCGATCCTGCAAATCCTCGACTTCGGTGATGTCGCGATTGAGGCGGACATAGCCCAATTCGACATAGGTGCGCCGTGATCCGACGGTCGCGTCGATCTCGTTGCGGCGGATCGCGAAATTGTCCTTGTCCAGCCGATAGCGGTGGGTGAACTTCACGAAATTGCGATAGCGCACCTCGGTCCGCCCGACGAAATCGGAGAAGCGTTCGGACAGGCCGGTCCCATCGGGAAGGATGTCCGGGTCCTTGTCCAGCCGATATGACTGGCCCAGCGTCGTCAGCACTTCCCAGTCGGGAACGCGCAGTTTCCAATCGAAGCCGTAAGTGACGCGCGCCCCGTCCTCGATCCGGTCGTAGCCGGGGAAGCGATTGAGAGCGAAGAGGTTCGAGTCCTCGAGATCGATCGCGCGTGCATCCTCGTTGGGAATGGCGAGGTTCTTGATCGCCGGGGTCGCGACGAACTGGACACGTGGTGTCAGGACCTGCTCGCCACCGAATAGCTGTCCGACCAGCGGCCACTGGACGTCGACTGCGCCAAGCGCGACGCCGCGCGCCTCCCAGCCCGGATTGCCGCGATAGATCGCAGTGTCCGTGAGGAAGTTCTCGTCCGAATGATAGACATCGCCGCGCACCAGGCCGGTCAGCGTCACGACCTGCCCCAGCGCGGTGACGCGGCTGAGGTCCCATTGCGCCCTGGCAAAGGCCCGCTGGGTATCCTGGCCGACATCGCGCATGATCGCCAGCGTATTGGCCTGCAGTTCCAGCCGACCACCGAACACGGGATCGTCGAGCCGCTTGCGGTAGTCGATCACCGGCAGCGCAATCGGAACCTCGCCCTGCGGCTGGTTCAGCCGCAGCGTCTGCGTGGCCCAGCCGGCGACCGAGAAATAGCTGCTGTCGCTGATCCGCTCCAGATTGACGGTCGAGCGCAGCCGGTCGTCGCGGCTGATATCGTAGCGGCGCAGGAACGTGCGGTCGGTAGCGCGGCGGATGGAGGCGGTGAGGCTCCACTGCGGATCGAACTGGAAGGTACCGTTGGCGAAGAGGTAGCCGCGAAAATCGCTCTCGCTTGTCGTCGCCTCGCCGGTGAAGTCGGAAATCCGGCGGCTTTTGGTGGCATAGCCGGTGACCTGATAGGCGCCACGGTCGGTCAGGTGCCGCCACTGGCCCGAAACCATCGGCGGCGCGTCGGTGTAGACGAAGCCGGAAAGCGTCAGGTCTTTGTTGTCTGCCAGCCGGATGTAATAGCTCCCCGACACTTCGACCCCGTTGCTTTCCGAAAAGCGCAGGTCGGGCACGAGGACGCCCGATACCGCGCCGCCATCGGTGCGCACGGCAAGGCCGGGCAGCGGGAGGATGCGCGCGCCGAACAACTCGAGATAGGCGCCGCGAAAGCGGATGCGGCGCTCGGAGGGATCGTAAATCACGCGCTCTGCCGTGATCCGCCAGCTCGGCTCCTTGTCGCAGCCTTCGGGCGTGACGACGGCGCAGCCCGAATAGGCGGCCTGTTCCAGAGCGATCGTTCCGTCGCTTTCGCGCAGACCCCGGTTGGCAGCGAGCCTCCCGCCCTGGCGCAGCGCGAGTAACAAGTTCTCCATCGCGCCCGCCTCGAACTCGTCGGTCAGTTCGATCCGCTCTGAGAACAGCTGGTTGCCGTTCTCGTCCACGAAGCGGACGCGGCCGTCAGCCAGGATCACGCCGGTGCGCCTGCTCCAGCTGACCGAATCGGCACGCAGCGAACGGTCGCCGCTGCGCAGTACGACATTGCCGCTTGCCGTGACGATGTCGGCATCCGAATCGTAGCGGAGAATGTCGGCCTCGAAGGCAATCTCGCGATTGCCGGCTGCGTCCAGACCATCGCTGCCGGTCGGCGTCGGCGGCGGGCCGATTTCGGGAAAGGGATCGCTAAGGTCAGGCGGCTCGGATGCCTCGGGCCCAGGTACGGGCGCGGTCGAGACGGAAGGCGCATCAGGCTGCGGATCGCCGGGATCGCCCTGCGGGTCTTCGACCGATCCCACGTCGTCGCCCACCTGTTGCGCCGCCACGGGGCTCGCCAGCGCAAGCGCAGTCGCCGCGGCCATGGTCCGCAACGCCAGCCGGCTGGCTTCGATAGCTGTCTCGGCGGGCGGGACCATGCCTTGCCTATCGCACCGCCCACGCCTAATCGCAATCGCCATCCTTTGGGGCATAGCGGGCGAGTGTCCGACCCCTTCAGTAAATTCTTCGGGAGAACCCATGCTCATCCAGTTCAGCCAGTCCCGTCCGCAATCGGCGCGCCTCATCGCGCAAGTCGTCGACAAGGGCAAGTTGCCGCCGTCGCTCGAAAAAGCTGTTCGCGAAGGTGCGGAAGCTGCGCGTTTCAAAGGGACGGCCGGACAATTGTTCGACGGCTTCGTCGAGCGCGACGGGCGGGTCCTGCGCCTCGCTCTGGCGGGGGCGGGCGACCGCAACGACGAGGCGCGCAGCGCCAATCTCGAAAAGGCCGGTGCGGCGATCGCCGCGCAATATCAGACGAGCGGTGAGAGCGAGGTCGTGCTCGACCTTGCGGACAGCGGTCTGTCCGCCAGCGAGGCGGCCAGCGTGCTGCTCGGCCTCAGGCTGCGCAACTGGCGCTATGACATCTATCGCACGCGGATGAAGGATGAGCAGAAGATCACGCTCGATACAGTCACGGTAGTCAATGCGCCCGACGGCGGCGAGGCGGCCTGGGACGAGATGGCGCATCTGGCGACGGGTATCGAATTTACGCGCGAGCTCGTGACCGAGCCGGCCAACATCATCTATCCCGAAAGCTTCGTCGAACGCTGTCGCGAGCGATTCAAGGATACCGATGCCGAAATCGTCGTCCTCGATGAGGCTGAGATGGAAAAGCTCGGCATGGGCTCGCTGCTAGGCGTGGGGCTCGGTTCGGAGCGCGAATCGCGCCTGCTCGCCATTCGCTGGAACGGCGGCGGCAGCGAGGCCCCGGTAGCTTTCGTAGGCAAGGGCGTGACCTTCGATACCGGCGGCATCAGCATCAAGCCGGGCCCGGGCATGGAGGACATGAAATGGGACATGGGCGGCGCAGGCGCGGTGGCGGGCGCCATGCTCGCGCTGGTCGGCCGCAAGGCGAAGGCCAATATCGTAGGCGTCATGGGCCTCGTCGAGAACATGCCCGATGGCAAGGCACAGCGCCCGGGCGACGTCGTGACCTCCATGTCCGGCCAGACGATCGAGGTGCTCAATACCGATGCCGAGGGGCGGTTGGTGCTGGCCGATGCGCTGCACTGGACGCAGGAGGAATTCCAGCCCAGCCGCATCGTCGATTTCGCCACGCTGACCGGTGCGATCATCATCTCGCTCGGCAATGAATATGCCGGCGTCTTCTCGAACAATGACGAGCTGGCCGGCCAGCTTTACGATGCCGGTATTGCGACGGGCGACAAGAACTGGCGCCTGCCCCTGGGCGCGGCTTACGACAAGCTGATCGACAGCCCGATTGCCGACATGAAGAACATCGGCGGGAAGGGTGCCGGCTCTATCACCGCCGCACAATTCCTGCAGCGCTTCATCGCCAAGGATACGCCCTGGGCGCATGTCGACGTGGCGGGCATGGTGTGGTCGGACAAGCCCGGCCAGACCTGGGGCAAGGGCGCGACCGGATATGGCGTGCGCCTGATCGACCGCTTTGTCGCGGAAAACCTCGAAGGCTGAGGATGCGAAGGGAGGTTGCTCGCCATGGCGAAAATGCGCCGCAAGGGTGACCTCCCAACCAAGACCTGCCTGACCTGCGGGCTCGAATTTGCGTGGCGAAAGAAATGGGCACGCGACTGGGACGAAGTGAAGTACTGCTCCGAACGCTGCCGCCGCAACAAGACTGCGGATGCCTGATTGCCGTGCTCGGCTAGTGCCGCGATAGGACGACACATGACCCGCGTGGATTTCTACCAGCTCAGTCGCGACCCGGTCGACGTCACGGTCGCCAGGCTCGCGCGCAAGGTGATCCAGGCTGGCGAACGGCTGCTGATCGTCGCGAGCGACCCCCAACAGCGCGAGGCACTGTCGCGGATCCTGTGGGAACAGGGCGGGGCCAGCTTCCTCGCCAATGGCATGGCCGATGGCGACCATGCCGAGCGCCAGCCGATCCTGCTGTCCGGCCGTTGCGAGGCGGCGAATGGCGCGCGGATGGCGATCATCGCAGATGGCGCGTGGCGCGAGGAAGCCACAGCATTCGACCGCGTGATGCTCCTGTTCGATCCCGAAGGGCGCGATGCGGCGGCCGATCTGTGGCGGCGCTTCGCCGCGCAGGACACGATCGACAACCGCATTTTCAAGCAATCCGAGCAAGGCGGCTGGCGCGAAGGGCGATAATTGTCGGAACCGGCAGCGCGTCCGCCCGTCAGTCGGGTAATGACTCGCTCGCTCATCGTTTCGCTTGTTTTTCCGTTGGTTCTCGCCGCCTGTTCGCAGGATGGCGAGGACGCCGATGCGCAAGCCAGGGCAGCCGAGCCCCGGGGAAGCTACGAGATCGATCAGGCCACCGGCGAAACCTTCGCCCGCTATGAAGAGGACGACGGCAGCGTCACAACCATGCGGTCGGGCAGGGATGTGCCCGTGCTATTGCCGCCCGGCTTCTCGCTCTATCCCGCAGCCGAGGTCCTGAACAATACGCGCGTCGAACGTGACGAGGGCGTGCTGCTGTCGCTCGACTTCACCAGCCCCGATCCGCCCGAGCGACTCGTCGAATTCTACCGCGCCGAAGGAGAGGCGGCGCAATTCGCAATCGATGTGAGGCTGGATGCCGGGCCAACGCGCATCATCGCAGGCAAGCGGCCCGATGGCGATACGCTGGCCCTGCTCGCCGTGCGCGAGGGGGAAACCACGAAAGCCCACCTCTCCATTGCAAGCGGTATCGACTGAGGGGGCGGTCGCAAAGGTTACTTGCCGCGGCGGGCGCGCGGCGCTATCGGCGCGCGCAATCTTCACCCCCTGCATCTCGAAGGAATTTTCCATGGCGGTTACCCGCACCTTTTCGATCATCAAGCCCGATGCCACCCGCCGCAACCTGACCGGCGCAGTCACCAAGATGCTGGAAGAAGCCGGCCTGCGCGTCGTCGCTTCCAAGCGCATTAAAATGACCAAGGAGCAAGCCGAAGGCTTCTATGCCGTCCACAAGGAACGCCCCTTCTTCGGCGAGCTGGTTGAATTCATGACCAGCGGGCCGGTCGTGGTCCAGGTGCTCGAGGGCGAAGACGCAGTGAAGCGCAATCGCGACATCATGGGCGCGACCAACCCGGCCGATGCCGATGAAGGTACGATTCGCAAGACTTTCGCCGAGAGCATCGAGGCCAATTCGGTCCACGGGTCCGACAGCGATGAAAATGCCAAGATCGAAATCGATTATTTCTTCGACGAGAACGAAATCGTCGGCTGAATAAACGATCGGCAAAGCTGATCATAATTCGTTGAAAATCAAAGCATTGTGACGGGTCCGTGTGCGTGGTACACGGACCCGCCATGTTTTTGGGAGGGTTCATGCTGCAGCGGCACGACCGGCGTCGCCGGTCCGATGTCGTCAATGACCTCGTGAGCGCGCTTAACGCTCTCGATTACAACGCGGTGCGCCGCCTGCTCTCACCACAGGTTGAAGTGACCGATGCGGTCGGACGGCAGATCTCCGGGGTCGATGCCTTCATTGCCAGCGACCGCGAGTTTCGCACGCGCGCGGGGCAGCCTCAGATCGAGGTGAAAGCCGCAATCGAGAACGCTGACGGAATCCTGATCAGCGGAATGGTCCATAGCACCAACCGCGCGCTCAGCGGGCCGGCATGCTGGCGTCTGGCCTTCGATGGCGAAAGGGTCAGCCGGATCGAGATCACCCGCAGCGACCAGCACATGACGGTGACCAAGTTTCACGCGCTGCAGAACAATTGAATGTGGGCAGCGTATCGGCACTCAACAGTGCGCTGTCGGCCGGATTATTGCGAATGGTCGGGACCTTCTTCCGGCCCGGTGGGGATGTCATCATGTTCCAGCGAGGCAAACGCAAACGACTGGCGCGCAACCTCATCGCCGCCTTTAATGCCCATGACTGCGCCGGGGTGCAGGCGTGCCTTGCTGCCGACTGCGTGTTCATCGACAGCTCCGGCGCCCGGATCGATGGGCGAGAAACCTGCGCCGAAACGACCCGGCGCTTCTTCGAAGCGGAGCCCGGCTTCCACCTCGCAATCACAAGCTACACCGTCGTTGGCGAGGAAGTGCTGATGAGCGGCACGACCACCGCGCGCGACCCGTTGGTGGCGAAGGACCGGCTCTGGCGTGCGAAAATCGTGCAGGGCGAGGTCGCGGAATTCCAGTCCTATTGCGACGGAGAACCGCGCCTGCTGGCGCGGGCGCTGGCACCCGAGGCATATCACTACTGAGCTTGGCCGCGAGCGGTCAGGACAAGGCGGGGGACGGGAACTCCCTGATCTGCGCGGCATGGTGCGCATGCGGATCGTCCTGCGCCTTGGCATGCTCCGCCTCCATCGCCGAGAGGGCCGTCGGCGTGAGCGGAATGTCGAGCGCATCGTACACCCTGGCCATCGCTGCGCGCCAATCGGCATTGAGCGCGGCGAAATCCACCTCGGCCACTGCACCGGGAAAGGCTGCAAAAGCCCGCTCCATGGTGGCGGCACGCAGCGCGATCGTCTCGCGCCAGGTCTGCGTGAGCCAGTCTAGGTCGTGCCGGTCGGTCTGGAAGGCCATCTGGCTCGCGGTCATCGAGACGCTGCTGCTGAGAATATCTGCACTCGGGCGGCGGCACCTGACCAGCTTCGCACCGGGCAGTAGCGGTGCGATAGTCTCAATATCCTCCGCGAACTGCGGGCATTTGAGCACGCGCGGGCGATCGGCGTCGCCCATCGTATGGGCATCGGTGTGAAGGATGCGCACGAATTCGCGATAGATCGGCCCGGCATCGCGCCCCCTGCTGAAGCCGACGAAGGAGGGGATGCGCCATTGCGCTTCGAATGTCGCCGGCGAGAGCGACGCGGCGAGCCAGCCGATTTCCTCGTCGGTGCGGGTCGCGCCGAAGGGATGCATCGTGTCGAGCCAGGGATTGATGCGCCGCGCCAGGGCCAGGGCGGCGCGGGCGCGCAGGGGCCGCAGATCGACCGCGGGGGGGACCGGGTGGTGGCTGTTGCAAAACCGCGTGCCCGCATGGCGGGGGTCGGCCGCAAGCAGGCGCTGTACGCGCGTCGTGCCGCTGCGCATCTGGCCGACCACGAGGATCGGGGCTGCGATCGGGCGGGTCGCGATGTCCGGATTATCGTTCCAGAATCGGCCCAGCGCGTGGCGCTTGCGAATGGCCGCGATGAGCTGGCCATAGGCCATCGCGTGGCCCATCGGATTGAGCGCCGCCTCCTCGCGCAGGGCCTGGCACAGCCGCTCCAGTCGGAGGCGGAAATCGGCGACGTCCTCGCTCGACCGAATCGAGGTTTCGTCGCTCTCGTCGAAGCCTTGCGCGCCGATCGCCCACAGGGCTTCGGGGTCGAGTTCGGGCCTGGTGGTGAGGCCATGCTTCCACATCCGGGCCATCGCCGCACCGGCCCGTTCCGCCCAGCGCGAACGGGCGAAGGGATGTTCGCGCGGTGGTGCGCTCATCCGCGCCCCTTTCGGGCATGGAAACGCGCGATAAGAGCGCGGGCGACGAGCACGAACAGCAGTACGCCGCCGATCACCAGCAGCGTTTCGGTCATGCTGGCTTCGGAATTGCGACCCTCGATATCGTCGGCATTGCTGGCGACGATCACCAGCCCGATGGCGGCGAGAACATAAAAAACTGCAGAGCGACCCATGGGCGGGACCTTAGAAGGCATCTGCAGCATCGCAAAGGTTTCTGATCCGCGGCGGGGCAACCTGCCCCCAACTGCGTTGCAACCATGCCGCAATATCGTCCCATTCCACGCCTGGACGGTTGAGGATGACGCCGATCCATCCGCTCGCGCCGTAATAGGCCGACTTGTGGTAGGTATGCGGTTGCGCTTCCACGAGGTTTTCGAGCTCGTCCATGCTGCTGCATTTCACCAGCAGCGAAATGTGGGGCGTGCCGTGGTGCTGGTCGGAGAAATAAGCGAAATACTTGCCCGTTTTCTCGCTCCCCACCCGCCAGCCGGGCGAGCCATGGCTCTCGCGCTCATGCGTTTCAGGCAGGGCGAGGGCAAGCGCGCGAACCTTTTCCAGCAAATACTGCGGATCGTTCTCGCGCGAGACATATTCGGCCAGAACGCGCGGATAGAGCTGGTGCTCGGCAAGGCGCACGCGGCTTGCGAGCGTCTCGGGCGTATCGCCGCGCCAGATTGCGACTTCGACCTGCCCCAGCGCCTCGCCCGCGTCGAGTTCATCGGTGACGAGGTGGACCGTCGCGCCAGCATGGCTGTCACCCGCCGCGATCGCGCGTGCATGGGTGTCGAGGCCGGGGTATTTCGGCAGCAGCGAGGGGTGGATATTGAGCATCCGCCCCTCCCAGCGCGCGACGAACTCGGGGGTCAGGATCCGCATGTATCCCGCGAGGACGATATACTGCGCATCCGCTTCCTTCGCGGCGGCTTCCATTGCCGCGTCGTGCTCGGCGCGCGGCATGCCCTTGTGCGAAAGCGCGAAGGTAGCGATCCCCTCCGCCTGCGCCAACTCGAGCGCCTCGGCATCGGGATCGTTCGCTTCGACAAGGCAGATTTCGTAAGGGCAGGCAGGCAGGCGGCTGGCGTAAAGGAGGGCCGCCATATTGGTGCCCTTGCCGGACACGAAGACGGCGACGCGCGCCCTTCCGCCCTCAGTTTCAGGCATTATGCGTCGCCGACCAGTCCTCGCGCGCGGCCCATGTTCCGGCTCTGCCGCGGACTGTGCAGCCGCGCTCGCCCTCGACGATCTGACCGACCGGGAGAACCTGCTCACCCGCATCCTCCAGCCGTGTGCGGACAAGTTCCGCATGGGACGGTTCCACCGCCAGCACCATGCCCACGCCGCAATTGAAAGTGCGCGCCATTTCGACCGGCTCGATATTGCCCTGCGCCTGGAGAAAGGCCATCAGGCCCGGCTGCTCCCAGCCATCGGCATCGACTTCCGCATGCGCCCCTGCAGGCAGGACGCGCGGAATGTTTTCCAGCAGGCCACCGCCGGTGATATGCGCCATGGCGTCGATCAACCCGTCGCGCGCGAGCGGCAGCAGGCTCTGCACATAGATGCGCGTCGGCTCGATCAGCGTATCGATCAGCAGCCGGTCGCGGTCGAACAGGGCGGGGCGATCGAGTTTCCAGCTCTTGTCCGCAGCCAGACGACGCACCAGCGAAAAGCCGTTCGAATGGACGCCCGAACTCGCCAGACCGAGCAACACGTGGCCGGGCGCCACACGCTCGCCGGTCAGCTGTTCGCCGCGTTCGACTGCACCGACGCAGAACCCCGCAAGATCGTAGTCCCCGCTGGCATACATGCCCGGCATTTCCGCGGTCTCGCCCCCGATCAGCGCGCAGCCCGCCTGTTTGCAGCCGTCCGCGATCCCTGCGATCACCCGCTCTGCGACGCCGCTCTCCAGCTTGCCGGTGGCGAAATAATCGAGGAAGAACAGCGGTTCTGCGCCCTGCACGATCAGATCGTTCACGCACATGGCGACAAGATCGATGCCGACCGTGTCGTGGCGATCCGTGTCGATGGCGAGCTTAAGCTTGGTGCCGACCCCGTCATTGCCGGCAACCAGCAACGGGTCGCGGTATCCGGCCGCCTTCGGATCGAAAAACCCGCCGAATCCGCCGATCTCGCCATCGGCGCCGGGCCGCATGGTCGCTTTCACCAGCGGACCGATCGCGCGGACCAGCGCATTGCCAGCCTCGATCGAGACGCCCGCCTGCTCGTAGGTGTAGGAGGTCGATTTGTCGCCGGTTTCGCTGCTCATCGCACTGGCCTTACGCATTCGCGCTTGGATTTCCAGATTCCTTTCGGCAAAAGGCGCGCTGTTTCCCCGATGGATCACGCCCTCCCCCTCCGCACCGCGCCTCGACGCATCTGGCTCTGGCTGCTGGCTGGCCTTGCCGTGCTGGCCGCGCTGGGCGTGGTGGCCTGGGCGCAGGTCGGTGGCGAGCGCGGCATCGCGGCCATCGCCGCGTCGCGCGATATCGAGGTTTCCGGGATCGAGGTCGACGTGCGCGCCGACAGCGGCGAGGAAGCGCGCGAAGAAGCGTGGACCGAGGCGGCGCGGCTGGCGTGGGAAAAGATCGACGGCCCGGATTTGCCCGATTCCCAGATCGAAGGGCTGGTGTCCGCCATCGTGATCGAGCGCGAGCGGCTTGGCCCCCGGCGCTATATCGCTACGCTCGGCGTAATCTTCGATCGCTCGCGCGCAGCGCGTTATCTGGGCGAAGGCGGTGCTGCGTCGCGCTCTGCCCCCATGCTGCTCGTGCCCGTGACCATGTCGGCCGGCACGAACCTCGTCTACGAGCGCCGCAACGAATGGCAGCGCGCCTGGGCCGGTTTCCAAGCTGGGTCGAGCCGGATCGACTATGTCCGCCCCGTGGGGTCTGGCGGCGATTCGCTGATCGTGACCTATGGCCAGACGGGCCGCCGCAGCCGGGTCTGGTGGCGCAACGTGCTCGACCAATTCGGTGCGGCCGACGTGCTCGTTCCGGTCGCCCGCTTGCGCTACAGCTACCCGGGCGGACCGGTGGAGGGCACTTTCACCGCGCGCTACGGCCCCGACAACACCTATCTCGACAGCTTCACGATGAGCGCAGAGTCGCCCGAAGAATTGCCGGCGATGCTCGACCGCGCGGTGCAGCAATTCGACCGTATCTTTACCCAAGCCCTTGCCGACGGGAAGTTGCGACCCGACCCGACGCTCAATCTGGGATCGCCCGAATCCGATCCGGCGATCCAGCGCCTCATCGAACTGGGCCGCGCGCTGATGGCGCAGGATCGCGCCAATCGCCAGCAGGCGGAGCGGCCCGCCGAAACCGCCGAGCCGACTGCGGAGAGCGGCGACGCCATCACTGCCGCGCCGATCCGCAACCCGCCGCCCGAGGGCTCGGTCGCGCTCTACACGGTCCAGGTGGCGACGCCTGACGCGCCGGCCTTCGACGATGCCATGGCCGGCATTCGCGGGGCCAGCGGGGTGCGCAGCACCGGCGTTCGCAGCACCGCGATCGGCGGAACCTCGGTCGTGACGGTCAGCTATGCCGGTTCGATTGGCGAGCTGGCCGCCGCGTTGCGGGCTCGCGGATTTACCGTCACGCAGGGCAGCAACGCGCTCTCGATCTCGCGCTAGCCCGGCGGATCGTCCGCATGTCGCAAATCGCGCTTCCCCTCGTTCCAGTTGCTTCCGGCAAGCCGCTGGCGATCGTGATCGGCGACGGGAATCACGCCGTGGCCGAAGCTCTGGCTGTGCCCGAAACATGGCCGTTCCGGACCGCAATCCTGAAAGGTCCGCCGCGTTCGGGGAAATCGCTGATGGCGCGGTGGTTCGTCGATGCCGGCAAGGGTGGGGCGATTGACAGCGCGGACACGCAGGACGAGACATCGCTGTTCCATCGCTGGAACCGCGCGCAGGAAGATGGCCTGCCCCTGTTGCTCGTCGTCGATGGCGATGGCTGGGATGTCGGCCTGCCCGACCTGAAAACCCGGTTGCGCGCCTCGCTCCAGCTCGAGATCGGCCCGCCCGACGATGCCATGGAGGCCGACCTGATGCTTGCCCATGCCGAGCAGCGCGGGCTCGCGCTCGGCGAAGGCGCACCTGCCTATCTCGTGCCGCGAATGGAGCGCAGCTATGCCGCGATCGAGCGTGTGGTGGCCGAAATCGACCGGCTGAGCCTTGAACGCAAGGTGCCGGCAACCCTATCTGTCTGGCGTGACGCGCTCGAGGCGGTTCAGGGGCCGGAGCAGGGCCGCTTGCTTTAATCGCCGACAGATGGGAGAATAATGGCCATGTTCGAACGGCTGATCGCCTATCTCGACAGCGTGAAAGCGCGCGATCCCGCGCCGCGCACCCGCTGGGAAATCCTGACCTATCCGGGCGTCTGGGCGCTGTTCTACCATCGCATCGCGCATTGGCTGTTCGAAGCCGATCTGTTCTTCCTTGCCCGGCTGGTCAATCACTGGAGCCGGATGGTCACCGCGATCGACATTCATCCGGGTGCGACGATCGGCAGGAATTTCTTCATCGACCACGGTTTCACGGTGATCGGCGAGACCGCCGAAATCGGCGATGACGTGACCATCTACCAGAATGTGACGCTAGGCGGGACCAATCCCACCAATGGCAAGGGCGGCAAGCGGCATCCCAGCATCGGCGATGGCGTAATCATCGGGTCGGGCGCGCAGGTGATCGGGCCGATCACCGTGGGGCGCCGCGCGCGGATCGGGGCGAATGCCGTGGTGCTGGACGACGTGCCCGAAGGGGCCACCATGATCGGCATGAAGGCACGCAGCACGCTGGTGCCGGCAGAGGAATGGATCAAGGAATTCATCCCCTACGGCACGCCGTGCGAAGATGCGGAGGGCAACCGCATCGACTGCATCGAGAAGCTGGAAGGCGAACTTCGCGCCCTGCGTGACGAGGTTGCCGCCCTGCGCGCCGAACGCTCGGCTGATCCCCGCCGCACCGGGACCGGCGATTGATGAATTATCTCGGCGACAAGGTCGTTGCCTTTCCCGGACGCAAACCCAATCAGGTGGGCTTCGCGCGCGAGGAACTCATGCGCATCCTCGACCTCTACGGCAGAATGGTCGCAGCCGGCCAGTGGCGCGACTATGCGATGGATTTCACCAAGGACACGGCGACCTTTGCCGCCTTTCGCCGCACGGCGGAGCGGCCGCAGGCGCGGATCGAGAAACGGCCCTCCCTGCGCGGCCGCCAAGGCATGTGGACGCTGTTCGGCGAGCATGGCCAGGTGCTCAAGCGCGGGCACGAGCTCGCCAATGTCATTGCGCCCGTCGAGCGCCGCCTGCTGAAGGCGGTGGAGGACTGAGGCGTCAGGCGGTCGCCGGCAGGCTCGCCCGCGTGCTTTCCGGAAGCAGGCCGACCACCGCTGTGCGGATCGGCGTCCATAGCGCGCTCAGCGTCAGCAAGGCCGAACCGATGACCAGCGCAGTCAGCGCGAAGTTGAGCTCCACCGCGCCGAATTCGCGGAACAGCCAGGTGAGCGCAATAAGCACATAGGCCAGCGCCGACACGAGCAACGCGCGGCGATCGACTGCCAGCGCGACAAGGCCGAAGACGATATAGACGGCCACCACGGCCAGTGCCGCGCCGGCTCCGATATTGTCGCCATCGGTCACGCCGATCAGCGCGAACACCGGGTGCGCGATCATCGGGGCAGCGAGCAAGTGCAGCCAGAAGGCGACGTCGCTGCGCCGCGTGGACCGGGCAGTATCGCTCATGTCCCAGCGCATCGCGAAGGCGAAGATCACGAGCCCGACGAGGAAGACGACGCCCAGGACGACATTCTCCAGGCTTTCGCTGTTCGGCCCGATGACGGCGACGAGCAACAGGATCGCCATGCCCGCGACCGCAGCGGTCCCGGCGGCGATGGTGATCGGGACCATGAAGCGTTTCCAGTGAAACAGCGCCGCAACCGCAGTCAGCAGCGCCGCTGCGGCAAGCAGGATCACGCCGATCGTATCGTCATCGCCTGCATTGCCCTCGATCCAGCCCATGATGAGGCCCGCCTGCGCGACCATGACGCCGCCGACGAAGGCCAGCAGCAACAGAATGCTGGGCAGGGCCATGCGCCGCTTGCGGGTGAAAAATTCCGCCAGCAGCCACGCGGTGCCCGCGACGAAGGCGGCGGCAAGGCTCATCTGCAGCCCCTCGGCCCAGGCGCGTTGCTGCTGCGTCTGCTGCCACCACTCGTAGCTCCACTGCTCGCGCGCGATCTGCGGCGCGGGATAGATCCCGCCCGCCAGCGCCTGGCCGATGGCGCCCATTGCCAGGAGCAGGATGATGACGCCGATCGATACGAAGATATCGTTGAAGCCGGTTATCAGCCGAAAATGCTCTGCATCGGCGGGCATGGCCTCGCGCGTTTGCGCGACATGCGTGCGAAGTGCCTCCGCAGCATCGGCACTTATCGCGCCGGCCGCGACGGCCGAATTGAGATCTTCCTGGCTGTACAAAGGCCTATCCTCCCCGATTGATCGGAGGAGAATAGGCCCAAGTGTGTTACCCCGTCAATACGGCTGGAAGTCAGCCGCGGGCGCTGCTCGGGCCGGTGCCGGTTACCTTCTGCATCGCGGTCAGGATGGCGCCCGACTGTTCGGAGCCGCTCTGCGGCGCCTTGAGGTTGCTGAAGTCGCTGATCTTGTCCCAATTCGCGGCGAAGCCTTCGACGGTGCGCTCTTCGTCCTTCAGCCAGACGGCATCGTTCATCACCGTCCAGGCGGAGTGGAAACCGCCTGCGCCCGCGCCGACGATGGCATTGGTCGGCGCATCCTCGCTGACGAGGAAGAGCGCGGCCGGGACCACATTCACCGGATCGAACAGCTTGAACGCCTCTTCGGGGAAGAGGTCCTCGGTCATGCGCGTGCCGGCAACCGGCGAGATCGTGTTGACCTTGATATTGTATTTGGCGCCTTCCAGCTGGAGCGTCTTGGTCAGACCAGCGAGGCCGAGCTTGGCCGCACCGTAGTTCGCCTGACCGAAATTGCCGAACAGGCCGGTGGAGGACGCGGTCATCAGGATACGGCCATAGGCCTGCTCGCGCATGGTTTCCCAAGCAGCTTTGGTGACATTGGCCGATCCGTTGAGGTGCACGTCGACGACGAATTCGAAGTCGTCCATCGTCATCTTGGCAAAGGTCTTGTCGCGCAGCACGCCGGCATTGTTGATGACGATGTGCACGCCGCCCCACTTCTGCTTGGCGTCGGCGACCATCTTTTCCATCTGGTCGAATTCGGTGACGCTGCCGCCGTTCGACATCGCTTCGCCGCCCATCTTCTCGATTTCCTCGACAACCTGGAGGGCCATGTCGGAATGGCCAGTGCCGTCGCGTGCACCGCCGAGGTCGTTCACGACGACCTTCGCGCCGCGGCGGGCGAGTTCGAGCGCATATTCGCGGCCCAGACCGCCGCCGGCGCCGGTGACGATCGCTACCTTGTCCTTGAAATCGATGCTCATGGGGTGGCTCCTGCTGTTTTTCGTTTACGTAAAGGTCAATTGTGCAGTGCGGCGTGGCACTTTTGGCCTGGGCTTGCAACCGTATGCGCGGCATTCCGCCGTGCCGTAGGGGCAGGGCGACCACGGCCTGCCGGTCAGAGACGTTCCAGCGCCGAGACCAGCTCGGCCAGCGAATCGATCTCCGCATCCGCGCCCAATTGCCCGGGCGGCTTGTCGCAATAGCCATAGCGTGCGCCGATCACCGGGACCTGCGCGCCGCGCGCTGCCTTTACGTCATAGCTGCTATCGCCGACAAAGGCGAAACTGCCGCCGCCGCCGCGTTCCCGCGCCTCGATCAGCGGATCGGGCATGGGCTTCGCGCGATAGGTCCCGCTGTCATTCTTGCCGAGGCTGTTGCCGCCGATGATGGCGTAGAAATGTCCTGCCAGCCCCAGTTTGGTCAGGATCTGAACCGCAAATTCCTCGAACTTGTTGGTGACGAGGGCAAGCTTCGCTCCGCGATCGGCCAGCGCCACCAGCGCTTCCTCCGCATGCGGATAGGCCCGCGTGTGCACGGCATTGTGTTCCGAATAATAGGCCAGCATCTGTTTATAGAGCTGGCGAAACTCGTCATCCGGCAGGCCACCCTGCGCATCGATCGCCTGCTTCAGCATGATCTTGGCACCGCCACCGATCAGGTCGCTTGCACTGTCGGCGGGGACGGGATCGAAGCCGCCCAGCCGCAACGCATGGTTCACTGCAGCGCCCAGGTCGCGGTGGCTTTCGACCAGCGTGCCGTCGAGGTCGAAGCCGACGATGTCGAAGCGCAGATTGCTCATGCATTGCGGGGTGGCGGATGGTTCTTCAATCCGCAAGCATTTGGTGGCATGGCCCGCGCATGAACCAAAGCAAAGACTTCGCCGCCATCATCCTTGCCGCGGGCAAGGGCACCCGCCTCAAGAGCGGGCTGCACAAGGTCCTGCACAATATCGCGGGCCGCCCGATTATCGAGCATCTGATGGCATCGGTATCCACGCTGGAGCCTGCACGCACGATCGTGATCGTGGGCGACGAACGCCAGCAGGTGGTGGATCAGGTGTGCGACCGCGCCGAATGCGTGGTGCAGGAACCGCAGCTGGGCACCGGACATGCGGTGGCACAGGCGAAGGAAGCCTTGCGCGATTTCTCGGGCGACGTGCTGATGTTGCTGGGCGACGCGCCCTTCATCAAGACCGACACGATGCGCGAGATGCTGGCCCGGTTGAATGCGCCCGATGCCCCGGCGGTCGTCGTGCTGGGCTTCGAGCCGGACGATCCGCGCGAGTATGGTCGCGTTATCACGCATGCCGACATGACGATCGAGAAGATGGTCGAGTTCAAGGATGCCAATGAGGCCGAGCGGGCCTGTCGCCTGTGCAATTCGGGGCTGATGGCCGCGAAGGCGCAGGATCTGTTCGCGCTGCTCGACCGGCTCGATAACGACAATGCGCAGGGCGAGTACTACCTCCCCGACATCGTCAACGTGGCGGTGAAGGACGGGCGGACCTGCGCTGCGGTCAGGACCGAGCGGCCGCATGAAGTGGTCGGCATCAACAGCCGCAAGGAACTCGCCGCCGCCGAGGCGCAGTGGCAGGAGCTGAAGCGGGAAGAGGCGATGGAGAACGGTGTCACGCTGAAGGCGCCCGAGACGGTCTTCTTCAGCTACGACACCGAACTTGCGCCCGATGTTACGGTGGAACCCAATGTCGTCTTCGGACCCGGCGTCTCCGTGGCCAGCGGAGCCCGCATCCGGGCCTTCAGCCATCTCGAGGGCGCGCATGTCGGCGAGAGCTGCGAGGTCGGCCCCTATGCGCGCCTGCGCCCGGGGGCGGTGATGGAGAAGGGTGCCAAGGTCGGCAATTTCGTCGAGATGAAGAAGGCGACGCTGGGCGAAGGAGCCAAGGCCAGCCATCTCACCTATTTGGGCGACGCCGAAATCGGCGCCGGTGCGAATATCGGCGCAGGCACCATCACCTGCAATTACGATGGTTATTTCAAGTACAAGACCGTGATCGGCGAGCGCGCCTTCATCGGCTCGAACAGCGCGCTGATCGCGCCTGTCACCATCGGCGACGACGCGATTGTCGCCGCAGGCAGCGCGGTCAGCCGCGATGTCGGGGCGGGCGACCTGCGCATGGTGCGCGCCGAGCAAATCGTCAAACCCGGCTGGGCCGATCGCTTTCACGATACCATGAAGAAAAAGAAAGCCGCGGAGAAGAAGGGCTGAGCGAGGGCCGCGAGACTTGTTGGCTGTGCGAGCGCGAGCTGGGCTGGCGCGTCCAGCAGCATCACCCGGTGCCGAAGTCGAAAAAGGGTCGCTTCACCGTGCCGGTCCATCCGATCTGCCACCGGGCGATCCACGCCAACTTCACCAATGCCGAACTTGCCCGCATCGGCGAGGACCGCGAGGCGTTGCTGCAAAATGCGGCGCTCGCGAAATTCGTCAAATGGGTATCGGACAAGCCGCCTGACTTCCATGCGCCGACGCGCACCGGGAGATAGCGCGGCCGGGGAACGCGCGCTCCGCCAGACGCGTTGATGGGCAAAGCCGAAAAGGAGGCTGGCATCATGCGTTTCTGGAAAGTGGCGGCGATCGGCGCCGCAGTCGCGACGGCGGGGGCCGCCGCCGTCTATGCGCAATATCGCAGCTCGGTCGACGAGCCGGAATTCACCCTGCTGATGGACGAGGGCGAGTTCCAGTTGCGCCGATACCAGCCGATGATCGTGGCCGAGGTCACGCATACCGGCGCGCGGCGCAAGTCGCTCGAGGCTGGCTTCAAACGCCTCGCGGCCTACATCTTCGCCGAAGACCGGCCGGGCGAGAAGATCGCGATGACCAGCCCGGTCATGCAGGACCAATCGGAAAAGATCGCCATGACGGCCCCGGTCATGCAGGATGGCGGCGATGGTACCGGCACCTGGCGCACGCGCTTTGTCATGCCGGCCGAATACACGATGGAGACGCTGCCTACCCCGCCGCAGGATATCGCGCTGGAGGAGGTGCCCGAGCGCAAGATCGCCGCGATCCGCTTCTCCGGGCGTGGCACCAACGACGATTTGCGCGAGCAGGAAGCGGCTCTGCGCCGGTGGATCGCATCCAAGGGCCTCGTGCCCTCCGGCGAGGCCGAATACGCCTTCTACGATGCGCCCATGGTGCCGCCTCCGATGCGCCGGAACGAGGTCATGATCCCGGTCGGATGATTTTTGAAAAAGGGGCGACCGATCGGCCGCCCCTTTTCTTTGCGTCGAGGCCCAGTGGCGTCAGCCGCCGCTGCGTTCGTCGTCCGCCAGCTGTTGCAGCAGATAGACATATTGCAGCGCCTGCAGTTGCGCGCGCTGTTCGTTGTCCACGCCGCCCGAGTGGCCGCCGGTCAGTTCCTCATAATAGTAATAGGGCTGGCCGAGCGCCTTCAGCTTCGCAGCACCCTTGCGCGCATGCGCCGGATGCGTGCGGTCATCGGCAGTCGAGGCCCAGAGGAAGGGCGTCGGATAGTCAACGCCTTCGACGATCTTCTGATAGGGCGAATAACCTTCGATCCATTCACGCTGTTCGGGAATGCGCGGGTCGCCATATTCGCCGATCCACGACGCTCCGCGCCCGATCACGTGGTAGCGCAGCATGTCGAACAGCGGGATTTGCACGATCGCCGCATCGAACAGGTCGGGTCGCTGGGTAAAGGCCGTGCCGACCAGCAGGCCGCCCTGGCTGCCGCCCTGGATGCCGAGATGGTCGGGCGTGGTAATCCCGCGCGCAATCGCATCCTCGGCGATTGCGATGAAATCGTCCCAGGTGCGCTGCTTGTTCTCGCGGATGGCGGTCTGGTGCCACATCGGGCCGAATTCGCCGCCGCCGCGCATGTTGCCGAGGATATAGACCCCGCCGCGCTCCAGCCACATCTTGCCAGTCGTACCGAGATAAGCGGGCAGGCGCGGGACCTGGAAGCCGCCATAGCCGGTCAGCAGCGTCGGATTGGTTCCGTCGAGCTCCATGCCTGCCGGCTTGACCACGAAGTAGGGGATTTTCGTCCCGTCCTTGCTGGTCGCCTCGAACTGCTCGACATCCATGCCGGCGCTGTCGAAATAGGCCGGCTCGGTCTTCAGCACTTCCATCTCGCCGCTTTCGCCGTCGAGATAATAAAGGCTGGTCGGATTGAGGAAGTCGGTGACGGTGAACATCACCTCGTCCCGCTCGTCGGACGATGCGGCGATGCCGATGGTGGCGTTTTCGGGAAGGCCGACCTCGTTGCGCACCCATGCGCCGTCTTCATAGTCGAGCTTCATCACCTTGCCGCGCACATTGTCGAGCAGGGTGACGTAGAGGCTATCGGAGGTGATCGATGCGCCGCGCTTGGTCTGGCGGTCTTCCGGGGCCCAGACAAGTGTCTTGGTAGCGCCGTTGGGATCGGCCTTGAATGCCTCCAGATCGACGGCGACCAGCGCATCGGCCGGAAAGGTCTGGTCCTGCGTTTCCCAGTCCACATCGGTCGAAAACAGGAGTTGGTCGTCGACGATCCCGTAGGGCGAAGCCCTCAGCGGGATGTCCAGCCGGACCCATTCGCCGTCTTTCTGGAAATAATGCTCGGTCTCGTGGAAGCTGACCGCGCGGAAGGCGGTATAGCCGTGGACGACGGCATCGCCATCGCGCAACAGGCTGGCGCCCGACCACACGTCGCTCTGCTCGCCACGGAAGATCTCGGGTGCATCATCGATGCTGGTGCCGCGCTTCCAGACGCGTGTGCTGAGCGGATACTCGCTGTCGGTCAGCGACCCTTCGCCGAAGTCGCGGCTGACCAGCAGCGTGTTTTCGTCGAGCCACTGGATGCCGCCCTGGCTTTCGTTCTCGAGCGTGAAACCGCCCTCGACGAAGCTTTTCGTCGCCATGTCGAATTCGCGCAAGATGGTAGCATCCTTGCCGCCATCGCTCAGCGCGATCATGCACAGGCGCTGGGCCGGTGGCAGGCAGGTCGAGCCCTTGTAGACCCACTCGCGGCCCTCCGCCTCGGCCAGGGCGTCGACATCCAGCACGGTTTCCCATTGCGGATCGTCGGTGCGATAGCTTTCCAACGTGGTGCGGCGCACGAGGCCGCGCGGATTGTCCTTGTCCTGCCAGAAATTGTAAAGCCCGTCCGGGCGGATCGAGACATAGGGGACCTTGTCCTCGCTGTCGTAGATCGCCAGCGCTTCGGCTTTCAGCGTCTCGAACCGCGGATCGGCCGCCAGCGCCGCCATGGTCAGGTCGTTTTCGGAGCGCACCCAATCAAGCGCTTCCTCGCTGCGGGCTTCCTCGAGCCAGATGTAGGGATCTTCGTCGGGTCCGGGCACGCCGTCCTGCGCGGCGGCGGGCGTAGTGGTGGCTAGCGTCATGGCTGCGGCCATGGCGAGCGAGGATACGAGTTTCAAGTGCAGTCTCCCATGCGATCAACGCCTTGTGGGGCATGACGCAGGGACTGCGCAAGAGGGGAGGCTATCGACAGAAGCCGGACTCCGGTCGACGAAAGACGCTCGCGTAAACGAAAAAGGGCGACCCGCGGGCCGCCCTTCGAATTCGATGTCTTGGAGCGTCAGCTCTCGACGTGTTCGGCGAGAACCGTCAGCCCCTTGTCGCCCACTTCGGCAAAGCCGCCGCGGACCTCGATGGTCTCGGGGCTGCCGCCTTCGGTCTTGTAGACCTGTACCGCGCCGTCGCGAATGGTGGACATGAAGGGCGCATGGCCTTCGAGCACGCCGAATTCGCCTTCCGCGCCGGGGACGACCACCATGTGGACCTCCTCGGACCGGACCAGCTTCGCCGGCGTGACCAGTTCGAAATGCAGCGCCATGCTCAGTCTTCTTCCGCCATCTTCTTGGCCTTCTCGACCGCCTGGTCGATGCCGCCGACCATGTAGAAGGCGCTCTCGGGCAGGTGGTCGTATTCACCGTCGACCACAGCCTTGAACGACTTGATGGTGTCTTCGAGCTGCACGAACACCCCCGGAATGTTGGTGAAGACCTCGGCAACGTGGAACGGCTGCGAAAGGAAGCGCTGGATCTTGCGGGCGCGGGCCACGGTCAGCTTATCTTCTTCCGACAGTTCGTCCATGCCGAGAATGGCGATGATGTCCTGCAGACTCTTGTACTTCTGCAGCGTTTCCTGAACGCGGCGCGCAGTCTCGTAGTGCTCCTGGCCGACGACGCGCGGTTCGAGCACGCGGCTGGTCGAGTCGAGCGGGTCAACGGCCGGGTAGATGCCGAGCTCCGAGATCGCGCGGCTCAGCGTGGTCGTTGCGTCCAAGTGGGCGAACGAGGTTGCCGGTGCCGGGTCGGTAAGGTCGTCGGCGGGAACGTAGATGGCCTGGACCGAGGTGATCGAACCCTTGGTGGTCGAGGTGATGCGTTCCTGCAGATTGCCCATGTCGGTGGCGAGCGTCGGCTGGTAGCCAACGGCCGAAGGAATACGGCCGAGCAGGGCCGACACTTCCGAACCCGCCTGCGTGAAGCGGAAGATGTTGTCGACGAAGAACAGCACGTCCTGGCCTTCGACGTCGCGGAAGTATTCCGCCATGGTCAGGCCCGAGAGAGCGACGCGGGCACGCGCACCCGGAGGCTCGTTCATCTGGCCGAAGACGAGGGCCACCTTCGACCCGTCCGACTTGGCGTTGCCGTCTTCGTCCTTGGCGATAACGCCGGCGTCGAGAAACTCGTGATAAAGGTCGTTACCTTCGCGGGTACGTTCACCCACACCGGCAAAGACGGACACGCCGCCATGGCCCTTTGCGATGTTGTTGATGAGTTCCTGGATCAGCACGGTCTTGCCGACGCCCGCACCGCCGAACAGGCCGATCTTGCCGCCCTTTGCGTAGGGGGCGAGGAGGTCGATGACCTTGATGCCGGTGACGAGGATGGCCGCTTCGGTCGACTGATCGACGAAGAGCGGGGCTTCCGCGTGGATCGGGCTGGTCTGCTCGGCGCCGATCGGGCCGCGCTCGTCGATCGGTTCGCCGACGACGTTCATGATGCGGCCGAGCGTCTTCGGACCGACCGGGACCGAGATCTGCGCGCCGGTGTTGACGACTTCCTGGCCGCGAGTGAGGCCGTCGGTGCCGTCCATCGCGATGGTGCGCACGGTGTTCTCACCGAGGTGTTGCGCGACTTCGAGGACCAGCGTGTTGTCGCCGTTCTTCGTCTCGAGCGCGGTGAGGATGGCGGGCAGCTCGCCTTCGAACTGCACGTCGACGACGGCGCCGATGACCTGGCTGATGGTGCCGTTGGGCGATTGGTTGAGTACGGGTGCGGTGGCCATGATCTATGTCCTGACTAGTGGTTTCTTGCGCGCCTTAGCCGACGCAGACTTGTTCCGGATTGGCGAAGGTCCAGTCGCCGTCGCCGGCAGTAAGGGTCGCCTTGTTGCGCAGATATTCGTCTTCACCGAGGCCGAATTCGCACAGCACGTCGGGCGAACCCATGCCGGCGCGGCGGCATACGGCCGTATTGACGGGTTCGGCATCGGGGCACTGTTCGGCGTACTTCTCAGTGAAATAGGCCTGGTCCGGTGCGGCGAGCGATTCGACCGGCTCCGGTGCTGCAACGGTTTCGGCCGGGGCCGGCGTTTCGGCGGCTTCCTGACCACAGGCGGCGAGGGCGAACAGCGGGAGGATGAGGGCAAGTTTCTTCACGTGGGAGTCCTTACAGTGCTTCCGCACCGGCAATAATCTCGATGAGTTCGGTGGTGATGGCGGCCTGGCGGCTGCGGTTGTACTGGATCGTGAGCTTCTGGATCAGGTCGCCCGCGTTGCGCGTGGCGTTGTCCATCGCGGTCATCGAGGCGCCCTGTTCGGAAGCCTCGCGCTCCAGCAGCGCACCGAACAATTGCGTCTTGACGTAACGCGGCAGCAGTTCCTCGAGGATTTCCTCCTCGCCCGGCTCATATTCCACCACGGCATCGCCGGCCGAGCCGGTCTCGCCTTCCGGTGAGGGAACCGGAATCAGCTGATCGACGGTCGGATCCTGCGCCAGGGCCGACTTGAAAATCGGATAGACGAGGTGCGCAACGTCGAATTCGCCCTTCTCGAAGCGCTCGATCAGGTCGTCGGCGATCGCTTCGGCTTCCTCGAAGCCGGGCTGGCGGACGTCGGAGGTGTCGAAATGCTTCTCGATCCGGTTCTCGAAGTCGCGCTTGATCGGCGCGCGGCCTTTCTTGCCGACGAGGTAGAACTTCACGTCCTTGCCCTCGGCAAGCAGCGCACGAGCCTTAGCCTTGGCTGCCTTGACGATGTTGGCATTGAGACCGCCGCACAGGCCCTTGTCGGTGTTTACGACCACCAGCAAATGGCGCTTGTCCGATCCGGTGCCCTTGAGCAGCTTGGGTGCGCTGTCGCCGCTCACCTTGCCGGCGAGGCTGGCCATCACGCCCGACAGCCGCTCGGCATAGGGGCGCGCGGCTTCGGCAGCCGCCTGCGCACGACGCAGCTTGGCCGCCGCGACCATCTGCTTGGCCTTGGTGATCTTCTGGGTCGACTTGACCGAGTTGATCCGGCCCTTGAGTTCCTTGAGGCTAGCCATTTCGGCTCCCTATCTCGTGTTCTCGCGCGGGCTTAGGCGAACTGCTTGGCGAAGGTCTTGAGCGCGTCGACGACCTTGTTCTTGGTGTCGTCCTCGAACTTGCCGGTGTCGCGAATTTCGGCGAGCACATCGGCATGCTCGCTGCGCATGTAGCTGAGCATCTGCGCTTCGTAGTCGGTCACGCGGTCCACGGCGACATCGTCGAGATAGCCGTTGGTGCCCGCGAAGATCGACACAACCTGTTCTTCAACCGGCATCGGCGAGAACTGCGGCTGCTTGAGCAGCTCGGTCAGGCGCGCACCGCGGTTAAGCAGCTTCTGCGTCGCGGCGTCAAGGTCGGAACCGAACTGCGCGAAGGCAGCCATTTCGCGATACTGGGCGAGGTCAAGCTTCATCGAGCCCGAGACCTTCTTCATCGCCTTGGTCTGGGCGGCACCGCCAACGCGGCTGACCGACAGGCCGACGTTAATCGCCGGACGGATGCCCTGATAGAACAGGTCGGTCTCGAGAAAGATCTGGCCGTCGGTGATCGAGATCACGTTGGTCGGGATGTAGGCCGACACGTCGCCCGCCTGCGTTTCGATGATCGGCAGTGCGGTGAGCGAACCGCCGCCTTCCGCCTTGTTCATCTTCGCCGCGCGCTCGAGCAGGCGGCTGTGGAGGTAGAACACGTCGCCCGGATAGGCTTCGCGGCCCGGCGGACGGCGCAGCAGGAGCGACATCTGGCGATAGGCCACAGCCTGCTTCGAGAGGTCGTCATAAACGATCACGGCGTGCATGCCGTTGTCGCGGAAGAATTCGCCCATAGCGCAGCCGGTGTAGGGCGCGAGATACTGCAGCGGGGCGGGCTCCGAAGCGGTCGCGGCGACGACGATCGAATATTCCATCGCGCCGTTTTCTTCGAGCTGGCGTACGATCTGCGCAACGGTCGAACGCTTCTGGCCGACGGCGACATAGACGCAGTAAAGCTTCTTGCCCTCGTCGTCGCCCGCGTTGAGGCCCTTCTGGTTGATGAAGGTATCGATCGCGACGGCCGACTTGCCTGTCTGGCGGTCGCCGATGATCAGTTCGCGCTGGCCGCGGCCGACGGGAACGAGCGCGTCGATAGCCTTGAGGCCCGACTGCACCGGCTCACTGACCGACTCGCGCGGGATGATGCCCGGCGCCTTTACTTCGACGCGGCGGCGTTCGCTCGATTCGATCGGGCCCTTGCCGTCGATCGGGTTGCCGAGCGCGTCGACCACGCGGCCGAGCAGGCCCTTGCCGACGGGAACGTCCACGATGGTGCCGGTGCGCTTCACGCTGTCGCCTTCGGCGATATCCGTGTCGGCACCGAAGATCACCGCGCCGACGTTGTCGGCTTCGAGGTTCAGCGCCATGCCCTGAACGCCGTTGGCGAATTCGATCATTTCGCCGGCCTGGACGTTGTCGAGGCCGTGGATGCGGGCAATACCGTCACCCACGCTCAGCACGGAACCGACCTCGCTGACTTCGGCTTCGGTCCCGAAATTGGCGATCTGGTCCTTGATGACCTTGGAGATTTCTGCGGCGCGGATATCCATGATGTGTGTCCTTTAAGCCTTCATGGCCTGGGAAAGCGAATTGAGACGGGTGCGGATCGAGCCGTCGATGCGCTTCGATCCGATGGTGACGACGAGGCCGCCGAGAAGCTCGGGGTCGACCTTCGTGGAAAGCTTGACCGTGCGGCCTTCGCGGGCCGTCAGCTTGGTCTTGAGATCGGCTAGCTGCGCATCGGTGAGGGCGTGCGCGCTGGTGACTTCGGCAGTCACTTCGCCGCGCTGTGCGGCGGCGATCGCGCGGAAGGCGCGGATGACCTGCGGCAGTTGCGACAGGCGACGGTTCTGCGCCAGCACGCCGAGGAAGTTCTGCGTCAGATCGGACAGGCCCATGATCGCCGAAACGCCCCACAGCGCCTTTTCCGCGGCACCGCGCGAGACCTTGGGGTTGGTGGTGAGCATGCGCAGCTCGTCCGATTCGTTCAGCCCGGCTTCGAGCTTTTCGAGGTCCGATTCGACGGCGGTGACCGTGCCGGCCTCGCTTGCGAGATCGAACAGGGCCGAGGCGTAACGGCCTGCCAGGCTAGCCTGAATACCGGCGGAAATATCCACGCGCTTGAGGTCCTCTTGGGTCCGGAGAAAACTTTGTGTGTCCATGCCGGATGCGGGCGACGGATACCATCGCCCCGGCAGGGTCGGCGCGCGCCTAGCAAAGGCCCCTGCCAAAGGCAAGCCGACTCCCCGCTGGAATCTGGACTCCGTGCGCCGCTGGCGTAGAATGCTGCCCATAGCGTGGGAGAGACGCGATGGAGATGGTGCCGCTGGCCCGCAAGTGCGGGGTCGAGATCAAAGGGGTCCGGTTGAGCGAGGCCGGGGGCGAGACGCTCGATGCGATCCGTAGCGCGATCTACGAACACGGTGTGGCGCTGTTTCGCGGGCAGGATGATTTTACCCCGCAAGCGCATATCGCCTTCGCCAAGCGGTGGGGCGGGATCGACATCAACAATTACTTCCCGCTGACCGACGAGCATCGCGAGATCGCGGTCGTGCGGAAGAAGGCCGACCAGATCATGAATATCGGCGGGGACTGGCACACCGACCATTCCTACGACCAGATACCCGCGATGGGTTCGATCCTGGTTGCCCGCACGCTGCCGCCCAATGGGGGCGACACGCTATTCGCTCATATGGGCGAGGCCTATGACGCGCTGCCCGACGACCTGAAGGAGGAGATCGAGGGGCTGGAGGCATTCCATTGCGCCGATCATATCTACAAGTCGGATGGTCTCTATGCGAAGACCGACATGGGCAGCGACCTGCGCGGGCAGGACCTCAAGACCGGCGCGACCCATCCGGTGGTGATCCGCCACCCGGTGACGGGTCGCAAGCTGCTCTATGTCAATCGGGCCTTCACGGTGAACATCGTCGGCCGGACGCGCGAGGAGAGCCTGCCGCTGCTCCAGCGGCTCTATGCCGAGGCGCTGGCGGCGGACAACACCTGCCGCGTCCAATGGGAGCCGGGAGCGGTCGCGATCTGGGACAATCGGACGACGTGGCACAATGCGCTGAACGACTATCAGGGTCACGCGCGCGAAATGCATCGCATTACGCTGAGCGGACAAGCGCTGGCCGCCTAGGCCGGCAGCGCTAGTTTCGCGGCGCGCATTCGTAGACCAGCCGTTCGTTCGGCTGCTGCGGCAACTGCCCGAGAACCTCGGTCTGCAGATCGCCGAGCCTGCTGGCGGCATCGCCTGCGCCGCACTTGGGGGCGGTATAGCGGGCACGCGCCTCGCGCGCAGCGCTCATCTCGCTGCGCGGCAGCAGGTAGCGTTCGACGCGATAAATGCGGCGGTCGGGGTCGAAGCTGTTGACCGAGACAGCGTCTTCCGAATTGGGCACGAAGACGCGGCTCCAGGTGCCGCCGGCAAAGCCATATTGCGTACGCTCGTTGACGCAGCCGCTCGACTGCCAGTCGAACGTCAGGTCCTGCGCCTCGGCGCTGGTGATTCGGCTGCGCTCGGGCAGCAGCGTGCACTGCAGGGCGAGGTCGCCATTGGAAGAGGCCGTGGGCGTATCGTTATCAGCGTCCTCGCCTTCCTGCATGGCGGCGGCGACCCGTCGGTCGATCTCGTCGAGGCCCGGGCGCGTGAGATAGGCCGCCAGCGCGGCCAGCACGATGACGATCGTTATCCCCGCAACAATACGCAGGCGTTTCTCGTCGCGCGGCTCGGCATTGTAGAGCGCGATGGTCCACTGGCCGAGCGCGAAAGCCACCAGTAGCAGCACGAAGGCCAGGAACACCCGATCCTCGCGTTCTGTCATGACCGATTGTTCGGCCTCGAATTGGGCGCGCTCCCGTTTCAGCCGCGTCTGTTCGCTGCGCTGTGCGAGATCGGCGCGCGCGGCATCCTGCTCCTGCTCGATCCGCTCGCGTTCGGCGGCATTCAGTTCGGCCATTGAAATGCAGGGTTGCTCGTTGACGCGCGGCGTCACGCCATTGGCGCGCAGGAAGGGGAGCAATTCGCGCATGGAGACGGCGAAGAAGAACTCGGCATCGCCGCCCTCATTGTCGGCGCCGAAGCTGTTGACCCCCAGCACGCGGCCACAGCTATCGAGAAGCGGCCCGCCCGAATTGCCGCGTGCGATCGGGGCGGTGTGAAGGATGGTGTCGAACTGGCGGCTCGGCCGCGCGCCGGAGATGAAGCCGCGGCTCTTGACCGGCGGCTGGCTGCGGAAAATGTCGCCGATCTCCAGCCCCTGCGCGCGGTCGACGTTCATGGGATAGCCGACGCTCGTTACTTCGCCGCTATCGGGAGCCGGGCCGCCCGCCAGCGCGAGGCGCGGCAGGCGCAGCGATCCGGTCAGCTGAAGCAGTGCAAGGTCGTTCCTACTCGAACGGGCCACCAGCCGCGCATAAGTCGCTTCGCCGCCGCCGCTCGGAATGATGCCGATCTGCAAGTCCTCGTCGCGGATCGCATCCTCGACCACATGGGCATTGGTGACGACCATGTCGCCCGATACGGCAAATCCGGTGCCGTGGCTGACGGGAAACAGTTCGCCATCATCGTCACCGATGATGAGCACCCGCACCACGCCACGCGCCGCGGCATCGATGTCGGCTGGCTCGGCATGGAGCATCGCCGGTGCGAGCAAGGCCAGTGCGGCCGCAAGACATGTCAGAAATCGTCCCATCCGCGGCAGCTTTTGGCCGGCAATCGCTTTGATCGCAAGCGGCGGGATGCACGGTGTGCGCAAGACTGGTCAAAAGGGCCGTGCGATCGGCTATGGAGATGGTGATGAGCATTGGCGAGAACGAAGCCTGGATGGCGGTAAAGCGGCGCGACCGTTACTATGACGGGCGTTTCGTCACGGGTGTGCTGAGCACCGGGATCTACTGCCGCCCGTCCTGCGCTGCGCGTCATCCCCTGCGGGAAAACGTGCGATTCTTCACTAGCGGGGCCGAGGCGCGTGCGGCGGGCCTACGCGCCTGTAAGCGCTGCCTGCCCGACGATGTCGCACGCGACGAGGCTGCGGTTCTGTCGGCGATCGACGAAATCCGACAGGCGGAGGACGCACCCTCGCTCATCGCGCTGGCGCAGATCGCGGGCTACTCGCCCACCCATTTCCAGCGGGTGTTCAAGCGCGCCACCGGCCTTTCGCCCGCTGCCTATGCCCGCGCCTTGCGGGAAGAGCGCGCACGCGACGCGCTGAGCGCGGGTGAGAGCGTGACCGACGCGATCTACGAGGCGGGCTATGGCTCCGCCTCGCGCTTCTACGAGGACATGAAAGGACGGCTGGGGATGACGGCAAGCGACTGGCGCGACGGCGGGAAGGGCCGAACGATCAGGTGGTCGGTCGTCGAGACCAGCCTTGGCCAAATGTTGATTGCTGCGACCGAGGAAGGCGTGTGCTGCCTCTCGTTCGGGGAAGGCGAGGCCGAATTGTGTGCCCGCTTCCCCAAGGCCGAACTGGTCGAGGGAAGCGAAGATTTCGAAGCCCTGTTCGACAAGGTTGTCAAAGCGGTGGAGCGACCAGGGAGCGACGTGTCGGCCATTCCCCTTGACGTGAAGGGCACCGCCTTCCAGCAGCGAGTGTGGCAGGCCTTGCGCGACATCCCCCCGGGCGAAACCCGCAGCTATGGCGAACTGGCTGCTGCGCTCGGCAATCCTAAGGCAAGCCGTGCAGTGGGCGGCGCGAACGGCGCCAACAATATCGCCGTGCTCATTCCCTGCCACCGGGTCGTCCAGGCGGATGGTTCGATCGGCGGCTACGCCTACGGCACCGAAATCAAGTCCGAACTGCTGAGACGCGAGAAGGAATAATCCCATGAGAATCGACGATTTCGCGGCGCTGCATACCAGCGCCGAACCCCTCGTGCTGTTCAACATCTGGGATGCGGGCAGCGCCGCAGCCGTGGCTCGCGCCGGCGCGCGGGCGATCGCGACCGGGTCCCTGTCGCTTGCCGGAGCGCAAGGCTTCGATGATGGCGAGGCGCTACCGTTCGACGCCTTGCTGGCGACGGTGCGGCAGATCACACCCGCTTGCGCCCTGCCGGTCAGCGTGGATGTCGAAACCGGGTATGCGGAGAGCGCGGCGGGCGTAGGAGCCAACCTTGCAAAACTGCGCGAGGCTGGGGCCGTCGGCTGCAATCTGGAGGATCGCCTGATTGCCGGCGAAGGCTTGCGCTATGTGTCCGAACAGTGCGAGCGCATCGAAGCCGCAGCATCGGCCGGCTTGTTCGTGAACGCGCGGACCGACCTGTTCCTCGCGCCGCTGATGGCGGGCGAAGACCCGAACCGTGCGGATCTTGTCGACGCCGCGATCGAACGGGCGGCGGCGTATGGTGCGGCGAGGGCCGGTTGCTTTTTCGCTCCGGGCCTGTCGGAACCGGAGCTGATCGAGCGGCTCTGCCGTGAGGTCGCATTGCCGGTGAATGTCATGCGGCTGCCGTCCATGATTTCCAATCACGACCTGTCCGCGCTTGGCGTGGCACGGATCAGCTACGGACCTGCGCCATGGCGCGATGCCATCGCGCAGGTCGAAGCGGCAGCCGCGGCCGCGTTTTCATAGGCGCAGTTAGTCGGCGCCGACGAAGATTGCTTTGGCGTTGGCGAATTCCTTGATGCCGAAACCGCCGTGTTCGCGGCCATATCCGGAATTCTTGACCCCGCCGAAAGGCATGGACGGATCGGCCACGCCATAGGTGTTGATGAAGACCATGCCGGTGTCGAAGTGCTTGCTCGCCATTTCGATCGCGCGATCGATGTCGCCGCACAGGATTCCGCCGCCCAGGCCATAGCGGCTGTCGTTGGCGAGCCGCATGGCGTCCTCGTCGTCCTTCGCGCGGATAACGCTTGCGACCGGGCCAAACAACTCGTCGTCATAGGCGGGCTGGCCGGGCGCGACATCGGTCAGGACGGTGGCAGGATACCAAGCGCCCTTCCGGTCGGGAATGCTCCCACCGCAGGCGATCTTTGCGCCCTTCTTGACCGACTCGTCCACCTGCTCTTGCAGATCGTCGCGCAGGTCGGCGGAGGACATCGGTCCCATGTCGCTGTCCTCGTCGGTCGGGTCGCCCAGTTTCACGCCCTCGAAATGGGCGACGAACTTCTCGAGGAAAGCGTCGTAGACCTTATCGGTCACGATGAAGCGCTTGCCGTTGATGCAGGTCTGGCCGTTGTTGTAGAGCCGGGCCCGCGCGCAGACTTTTGCCGCCTTGTCGAGATCTGCGTCCTCCAGCACCATATAGGCGTCGTTCGAGCCGAGCTCGAGCACGGTCGGCTTGATTGCCTTACCCGCTTTTTCGCCGACATGGCGGCCCGCCCCGTCCGAACCGGTGAGCGTGACGCCGCGCACCTTGTCATGCTCGATGATCGCATCGGACGTGTCGTGATCGATCACCAGAACGGTGAAAAGGTTTTCCGGTAGGCCTGCATCCTTGAAGATTGTCTCGATCATCAGCCCGCTGCCGGTGCATAGCGAGGAGTGCTTCAGCAGCACGCCATTGCCGACCATCAGGCTGGCGATGGCGTAGCGGATCACTTGATAGGCCGGGAAGTTCCACGGCTGGATGCCATAGACCACACCAATGGGCGAATAGGTGACGATGCCGCGCGCCGCATTGTTCGGGTCGCGCTGTTCGTCGGCGAGTTCGGATGGCCCGTTGGCCGCGGTGTAATCGCAGATGGCCGCACATAGCTCGACCTCGTCGCGGCTGTCGCCGATCAGCTTGCCGACCTCCCGCGTCATCAGCTGGGCGAGCTCTTCCTTGGTGTCGCGCAGGCCCTTGCCGAGGCCTTTGATGACTTCGGCCCGGTCTTCGAGGCTGCGCTGCTTCCACTCGGTAAAGGCCTTGTGACAGGCCTCGACCTTGGCAAAGGCTTCGTCTTTCGAGAGCTGCTGATAGGTTTCGATGTCTTCGCCGGTGGCGGGATTGACGGTGGTGATGCTGGACATGGGGCCTCTTTCGGTTTGGCGTTTGCCCCATCAATGGCCGAGTGCGGTGCCCCGTTCCCCGCCTATTCCGCGTGCGCCCAGCTGCTGTCGGCCGGTATCAGCGTGTCGAGGAACTGTTCCGCCCGGTCGAGATAGGCCTGCCGCTTGTCGCCATCCATCCGGTCCCAGTTGGAATAGATGCGCCCGATACGCGGGTTCTTCTCGAACCGGTCGCGGTGGCGGTCCATGAAATACCAGTAGAGCGAGTTGAAGGGACAGGCGTCCTCCTCGACCTTCTTGTTGACCGAGTATTTGCAGTCGGAGCAGTAATTGCTCATCTTGTTGATGTAATTCCCGCTCGCCGAATAGGGTTTGGACGCGAGCTTGCCGCCATCGGCATACAGGATCATCGCCGCGACATTGGGCAATTCGACCCATTGATAGGCATCAGCATAGACCACCAGGTACCAGTCCTGCACTTCGCGCGGATTGATCCCGGCCAGCAGGCAGAAATTGCCAAGCACCATCAGCCGCTGGATGTGATGGGCATGCGCATTGTCGCGGGTGGAGCGGATACTGTCAGCAAGGCAGCGCATGTCCGTCTCGCCGGTCCAGTAGAATTCTGGCAGGCCGCGCTGGGCGTTGAGAGCATTGTTGCTCTCGAGATCCGGCATGAAGCGCCAGTAGAAACCGCGCACATATTCGCGCCACCCGATCAGCTGGCGGATGAAGCCCTCCACCGAATTGATCGGCGCGGTGCCATCTTCGTAGCACTGCTCCGCGCGTTTGCAGAGTTCGAGCGGGTCGAGCAGGCCGAGGTTGATGCTGGTCGACAGCATCGAATGCCACAGATCGTCCTGCCCGTGGACCATCGCGTCCTGATACTTCCCGAACTTCTCGATCCGCTCCTTGAAAAAGGCATCGGCGGCCTTTTCCGCCTCGTCCCGCGTGACCGGCCAGCCGAAATTGTCGAGATTGCCGAAGTGGTCGCCGAACTTGTCCTCGACGAGCTCGATGCATTCCCGCGTGATCTCGTCGGGCTCGAACAGCGGTCGCTCGGGCGGGTTCATCTCGTCCTTGGGCGAAGCGCGATTGTCCTCGTCGTAATTCCACTCGCCGCCCTTGGGCTTGCCGTCATTGTCCATCAGGATGCCGGTGCGCTTGCGCATCTCGCGGTAGAAATTTTCCATGCGGAGCGTGTCGCGATCCTCGGCCCATTCGTTGAAATCGGCGAGCGGGCAGATGTAGCGATCGTCCGGAAGGATTTCGACTTCGCAGGCGAATTTGTCGGGCCACTCCTCGATGGCCTGCTGGACCCGCCATTCGCCGGCCTCGACCACATGGATCGCGCGCGGATCGTGCCGCTCCACCGCGCGGGCGACCTCGCCGGTGAAGCTGCCGGCATTGTCCTCGTCGGTCAGCTCGACATAGTCGACCGTCCAGCCGGCATCTTCGAGCTCGGCTGCAAAGTGGCGCATGGCGGAAAAGATCAGGGCGATCTTCTGCTTGTGATGCTTGACGTAAGTGGCCTCGTCCCAGACCTCCATCATCAGGATGACGGTATCGTCCTTGGTCCGGCCCCTGATCGAGGCGATGTCGCGGGTCAGCTGGTCGCCGAGGATGGGGACGAGGACGGGGCCGTCGGAGGTGTCTGCCATGGCGGGTGAACGCGTAGGCAGGCTGCCGGTGCCTCAGACGAAACTGTAGGGATCGATATCCACCGCCACGCGCACGCCGGGCGGATGATCGACCTGCCGCAGCCAGCCGCGGATGACGTCCTGCAATTGCACGCTGCGGCGCGCGTTGATGAGGAAGCGGTAGCGGTAGCGATTGCGGAGCAAAGCCATCGGTGCTGGTGCGGGGCCGAGGATCATGCAGTCATCCACTTGCGGGCGAAACGCGCCGAGGCGATTGGCGGCTTCGCGCGCTTCGGCATCGTCCTCGCTGGAGATGATGATGGCAGCCCAGCGACCGAAGGGTGGGGCACCGGCATGGCGGCGCGCTTCGGTTTCGGCTTCATAGAAGGCATCGCGGTCGCCGTCGGCCAGCGCGGCAATGACGCTGGCTTCGGGATGGCGGGTCTGTATCAGCACCTCGCCCGGCTTGGTCCCGCGCCCCGCGCGGCCTGCCACCTGCGCGACCTGCTGATAGGTCCGCTCGCCCGCGCGCAGATCGCCGCCTTCGAGCCCGAGATCGGCATCGACCACGCCTACCAGCGTGAGTTCGGGGAAATGGAACCCCTTGGTTACCAATTGCGTGCCGACGATCACGTCCACCTCGCGCGCCTCGACCGCGGCGATGAATTCCGCTGCTTTGCCCGGCGAGTTGAGCGTGTCCGAGGTGGCCACGAACACGCGCGCTTCGGGCAGGCGCTCGGCCACCTCGTCGGCGATCCGCTCCACGCCGGGGCCGCAGGCGACGAGGCAATCGGGCTCTCCGCATTCGGTGCAGGCCTGCGGGCTCGGCGTCTCGTGGCCGCAATGGTGGCAGGCGAGGCGGCGGCTGAAGCGATGCTCGACCAGCCAGGCGCTGCAATTGGGGCACTGGTAGCGGAAGCCGCAATTGCGGCACAGCGTCAGCGGCGCATAGCCGCGGCGGTTGAGGAACAGGAGCGATTGCTCGCCCTTGGCCAGCCGGTCTTCGATCCCGTCGACCAGCCGCTGCGCCAGCCACATTCCGGTCGGCGGCTTTTCCTCGGTCAGGTCGATCGTGTCGATGCTCGGCAGTTCCGCCCCGCCGAAGCGGCTCGGCAGGTCGATCTTGGAGTAGATCCCGCTTTCGGCCATCTGCAGGCTTTCGAGCGCGGGCGTGGCGCTTGCGAGGATCACCGGCACCTGCTCGAAATGCGCGCGCATCACGGCGACATCGCGCGCATTGTATCGCACGCCGTCTTCCTGCTTGAAACTGATCTCATGCGCCTCGTCGACAACGATCAGGCCGAGGTTGGCGAAGGGCAGGAACAGGGCCGAGCGCGCGCCGACCACGACCTGCGCCGTACCCTGCGCCACTGCTCGGTAGGCGCGCCGCCGCTCGGTCGACTTGAGCGACGAGTGCCAAAGCACCGGAGCCGCCCCGAACCGCTCTTCGAACCGATGAAGAAAGTTTTCGGTCAGCGCGATCTCGGGCAGCAGGACGAGCACCTGCCGCCCCATTCGCAGCGCTTCGGCGATCGGTTCGAAATAAGTTTCGGTCTTGCCCGACCCGGTCACGCCATCGAGCAGGAAGGGGGCGAACTCGGCCTTGCGCACGGCCTCGGCGAACACGCCAGACGCCTCGGCCTGTTCAGCACTCAGCTCGACATGGGCGAAGTCGGGGCGGGCATCGGGATAGGGGCGGTCGCAATCGACCTCGACCGGTTCCAGCACGCCCTGGTTGACCAGCCCGCGCAGCACGCCTTCGCTGACGCCGGCGATGCCGGACAGCTCGCGAATGTTCGCCTGCTCGCCCTCCAGCGCCTTCATTGCGGCGTGGCGTTGCGGCGTCATGCGTTCGGGCATGCCGCCGGTCAGGCGATATTCGGTCATCGTCGCCGGACCCTTGAGCGCGCCGCCCGAAGACAGCGCCATCCGCGCCACGCTCGACAGCGAGGCGACGTAATAGTCCGCCGTCCACTCGATAAGCCGCCGGAGCGGCGCCGACAGCGGCGGTACCGGCAATATCCCTCTCAAATTGCGCAGCTTCTCCGCAGGAACCTCGGTTCCGGGAAGCCGTTCAGCCTCCCAGACGATGCCGATTATCGTGCGCGGACCCAGCGGGCATTCGACGACCGACCCGGCTTCGACATGCAGCCCTTCGGGCACCTTGTAGTCCAGCGGACCCAGGGCGGCATTGAGGACGAGGCAGCGAACACGGTTCATGGCGCCGTAATATGGGCGGCGCGACAGGGGCGAAACAAGGGTGGGGAACATGAGGACTGAAAAAATGACCGATATTCTTGTGAGACCCACCGGACGTCGCGCATTCCTGGGCGGCATTTCCCTTGGTGGTGCGGCATTGGCGCTGCCCGGCTGTGCAAGCCTCGGCGGATTCGGCATGGTCGATGCGGTCCAGCGCATCCTGTTCCTGTCGAGCGAGCGCGCCTTTGCGCGAATGCTGCAGGCGAACGGTTTCTGGGACGACCAGGTGGCCCAGCTGGGCCTGGGCAACCTTCTGGGGACGCGGGGCGATGTGCTCAGCCGGATCCTGACCTCCGCGCTGTTCAAGAACCGGCTCGAAAATGCCTTTGGGGACATCGCCTACGAGGGCGCGGAGCGCGCCGCGCCGCTGGTGACCGATGCCGTCCGCACCATCGGCATCCAGAACGCCATCGACCTCGTGCGTGGCGGTCCGACCGCGGCCACCGCCTTCCTGCGGCAGTCGATGGGCCGCACGCTGATCGAGGCGATGGTGCCTGAACTCGGCACCGCGATGCGCGTCGCCAGCGATCCGTTGGTCGGCGAGCTGATCAACGGCCTCACCGGCGTCGACCTGTCGGGCGCGACTACGCGTTTCGCCGACAATATCGACAACACCATCTGGCGCGAGATCGGCAACGAGGAAGCCGCGATCCGCCGCGATCCGGGCGCCACGCGCGACCCGTTGATCATCGGCGTGTTCGGGGCCGGCTCGGGGTACTAGCCGCGCGCCCGACGCATCGCTAAGGCTGCCCGGGAATCGCAATCCCCCGGGAGCCAGCCGCACATGAAATTTTTCGTCGACACCGCCGACATCGCCGACATCAAGGAAATGGCCGACACCGGCCTGCTCGACGGGGTCACCACCAACCCCTCGCTGATCGCCAAGTCGGGCCGCGATTTCATGGAAGTGACCAAGGAAATCTGCGACCTCGTCGATGGCCCGGTCAGCGCGGAAGTCGTCGCGCTCGATCACGACATGATGATGAAAGAGGCCGAGACGCTGCGCCGGATCGCGGACAATGTCTGCATCAAGGTGCCGCTGACGATCGACGGGCTGAAGACCTGCAAGAAGCTGACCGGCGACGGCACCATGGTGAACGTCACGCTTTGCTTCTCAGCCAACCAGGCGCTGCTCGCGGCGAAGGCCGGCGCGACCTTCGTCTCGCCCTTCGTCGGCCGGCATGACGACAACGGCTTCGACGGCATGGCGCTGATCCGCGACATCCGCACGATCTACGACAACTATCCCGGCTTCACGACCGAGATCCTCGTCGCCAGCATCCGCAATCCGGTCCATGTGCTCGAAAGCGCGCGCATCGGTGCCGATGTCGCGACGATGCCGCCCGCCGTCATCAAGGGGCTGTTCAAGCACGTCCTGACCGACAAGGGCATCGAGGGCTTCACGAAGGACTGGGAAAAGACTGGCCAGACCATTCCGACGTCCTAAATAGGCCGCGTGGCAGACCAGACCCCCCTCGATCGTTTCAAGCAGGCGCTGACCGGTGCCAGCCGTGCGCTGGCGAACGAGCCGGAGGTCGAAGTCGCATGGAGCGCGGACGCCCCGGCGCAGGCGGGCAAGAACTTCCGCGTGCCGTTGCCGGGCCGCACGCTCCCGCGCGAACAGGCGACCGAGGCGCGCGGCTTCGCGGACAGCTTCGCGCTCAAGCTGCGCCATCACAACGAAGCTTTGCACACCAGGGGCGCGCCCTCCGAGCCGATCGCGCGCGCCTGTTACGATGCCATCGAGCAGGTCCGCTACGAGGCGATCGGCACCAATCGCTATGCCGGCATACGCGACAATCTCGGCTCGGCAGTCGAGATGCGGACCAATGCCGATCCCATCGTCCGCGCCGACGAGGCAAACGAAGTTCCGCTGCCGACCGCGCTGTCGCTGATGCTGCGCGAGGCGCTCACCGGCGAGGCGATTCCCGAGCGCGCGCGCAGCGCGGTGGACATGGTGCGCGAGGATATTCTCGCCAAGATCGGGACCGACATGGACGATCTGGCGGGCGTGCTCGACGACCAGACCGCCTTCCAGGACCTGACGCTCGACATGCTGCGGCATCTCGACCTGACGCTCCCCGAAAATCCCGAGCCGACCGATAGCGAGGACGGCGACGAGGACGATGGCGAAAGCCCCGAGCAGGACGAGGATACCGACGAGGAAGACGAGGGCGGCGCCGAACCGCAGGCCAGCGACATGCGCTCCGACGTGACCGACGGCGAGGCCGAGGGCGACGCCGACCAGGAGGTCGAGGGCGAGCAGGAAATGACCGACGGCGATCCCTCGGACGAGGAGGGCGAGGGCATGCAGCCCGTGCGCCCGAACCGCCCGTGGACCGAGATCCCCGAAGGCTTCGACTACAAGCCCTATACCGACACATTCGACGAGGTCGTCGAGGCGCCCGAGCTGTGCGACAACGAGGAACTCGACCGGCTGCGGCAGTATCTCGACAGCCAGCTGGCGGGCCTGCAAGGCGTCGTCACCCGACTCGCCAACCGCCTCCAGCGCCGCCTGATGGCGCAGCAGAACCGCAGCTGGGACTTCGACCAGGAAGAGGGCATGCTCGATGCCGCGCGGCTCACCCGCGTGGTCGTCAGCCCCGGCCATGCGCTCTCCTACAAGATCGAACGCGATACCGAGTTCAAGGACACGGTGGTCACGCTGCTTATCGACAATTCGGGCTCGATGCGCGGCCGCCCGATCAGCATCGCCGCGATCAGCGCCGATATCCTTGCGCGCACGCTGGAGCGATGCGGCGTGAAGACCGAGATCCTCGGCTTCACCACCCGCGCGTGGAAGGGCGGGCAATCACGCGAGGCGTGGCTCGCCGACGGCCGCCCCGCCAATCCCGGCCGCCTCAACGATCTGCGCCACATCCTCTACAAGCAGGCCGACGAACCCTGGCGCCGCGCGCGCCGCAACCTCGGCCTGATGATGCGCGAAGGGCTGCTGAAGGAAAACATCGACGGCGAGGCGCTGCTCTGGGCGCACGACCGCCTGCTCCGCCGCCCCGAAGACCGCCGCATCCTGATGGTCATCTCCGACGGTGCCCCGGTCGACGACAGCACGCTGAGCGTCAACCAGGCGGGCTATCTCGAAAGCCATTTGCGCAAGGTGATCGACTGGATCGAGAAGCAATCGCCTGTGCAACTGGCGGCGATTGGGATCGGGCATGACGTGACGCGCTACTACCGCCGCTCGGTGACGATCATGGATGTCGAGCAGCTGGGTGGCACGATCATCGAGCAGCTGGCTGACTTGTTCGAGATCGAAAACTAGGGCTTCAAGGCATACCGCCGCCGGGGATCGCCTTTGGCGAGATACCTGTTCACCATTACCATTGCGATGGCGAGAATGGCCACGTTGATGGCGATGAAGATCATCCAGAAGCTTTTCGGATCGAGAACTCCTACCACGCCAAACCGGGGATTGGTGGCTATTTGGCTGAAGCCAGCCATCAAAAGACCGGCATAGGAAAAGGCAAAACGCATCTGGTGATTGCGAAGCCACGCCGGATCGCGCGTGCGATTCCACTTCCAAAGAGCGAAGACGCCAACCAGCGAGCTGACTCCGCCGACAACGATGAAAAGATGGAAAAAGCCCCATCCGCTGTTGCCGAATTCAAGGACGGTTGCAGGCACGAAGACTACGACGCCCGTAGTTGCCAACATGGCGGTTACATAGACGTATGCCCATCGCCTGTGGCGCACGCCGCCTTTAGGCAACACGAAAACGATCGCGCCGGTCAGGATCGCCGCCAAAGCCGCACCGATATGGACTTGCAACAAGACGCTGAGTTCGGACATCGGCTCTCTCCTCAGCGAACGACGGTAGACCGGCTGTTCTGTCTGCGCAATACACCTCGAATATTGCCTATTGCCGCGTGGCTGGTAGGCACGCGGCATGAACGTATCCGATGCCGTCCAGACCCGCCGCTCCGTTCGCGCCTTTACCGACGAGCCGGTCGAGCGCGAGACGCTCACCCGCATTCTCGAAAAGGCGCAGCGTTCTCCCTCCGGCGGCAACACCCAGCCGTGGCACGGCATCGTCCTTACCGGCGAACCGATGCAGAGGCTGTTCGACCGGATTGCCAAGGAGTTTCCCAAGGGCCGTGCGGCGCATGCACCCGAATATCACGTCTATCCCCCCGAACTCGACGGCGCCTATGAACAGCGCCGTCGCGGGGTGGGCGAAGACATGTATGGCGCGCTGGAAATAAGCCGCGAGGACAAGGGCAAGCGCCTGATGTGGTTCGCCAACAACTTCCGCGCCTTCGGTGCGCCGGTTCTGATGCTGGTCCACACGCCCAAATACATGGGCCCGCCGCAGTGGAGCGATATCGGTATGTGGCTCCAGACCATCGGCCTGCTCTGCCGCGAAGAGGGCCTCGACACCTGCTTCCAGGAGGCGTGGGCAGTCTATTCCCCGCAAATCCGCGAGATGGTCGATATTCCCGAGGACCACATCTTCTTCTGCGGCGTCGCCATCGGCTATCGCGACGAAGATGCGGCGGTGAACAATTTCGAAGTCCGGCGCGCCGACATCGACGAGAGCGTACGTTGGGAGGGGTGGTAGCGCCTTCGCGTCAGTGCTGCTGGTCGTCGTCAACCTCGCGGGCCACGTCCGGATCGCGCCAGATGTAGATCCCGACGATCAGGAACCAGCCTAGCATCAGCACGGCAAGCACCCGCTCGAAGCCGCCATCGATATCGGTGGGCACGATGAACAGGCCCGGACCGAGCACCAGGAACAGGCCGCCCAGCGCGTACAGTCCGATCCCCACCGCCTTGTTCATCGTATGGAATTGTCCGGCTGTCAGCAGGGCGGCGGCGGGAAACAGGGCGCCGATCGCATAGACGAGGCGATAGTGGATCACCGGGCCGTCGCCGGTGCTGTAGGCCTCGTAAGCCCCGATCAGCGTGATGCACCCGGCAAGCGCGATCAGCGCGATGGTCCCGATCCGCCAGTCCAGCCGGTCGATGCGCCAGCGCCACAGCCCGATGGTCGCCGACAGGACGGCGATGACGAATGCGTAGATGCCTGCGTCCGCCAGCCAGTCGTACCGGCCGGCGGCGAGATTGCTGATCGTGTTCTCCATTGCGTTGAAGCGGCCGGAGAGGGCGGCAGTGGTGAAATCGGCGACGATCGCGACAAGGCATCCGGCGATGGTGAGACCGCCCATCAGGCGCGACGGCGTATTGGTGCCGCTATCGGTGCTCATGCTGTTCCCCTGCTATTGCGAAAAGCGGCGCTTTGCCCCATCAGCCGCGCCGATGACCGACGCTGCGAACGATAAGCCGCTCAGGCTATTCAACAGTTTGAACCGCCAGCTGGAGGAGTTCGTTCCGGTCCACCCCGGCGAAGCGCGCGTCTATTCCTGCGGGCCGACGGTCTACAATTACCAGCACATCGGCAACATGCGCGCCTATGTCTTCGCCGATACGTTGGGACGGGTGCTGCAGTGGAAGGGCTACAAGCTCACCCACATCATCAATATCACCGATGTCGGCCACCTTACCTCGGATGCGGACGAGGGCGAGGACAAGATGGAGAAGATGGCCGCGCGCGAGAACAAGAGTGCGTGGGACATTGCCAAGTTCTACCAGGAGGATTTCGAGCGCGACCTTGCGCGGCTGAACGTGCAGCCCAAGCAACACCCGCGCGCGACCGAGTATGTCGAGGCGATGATCGCTTGGGGCGAAAGGATCGCCGACAAGCACTGCTACGAACTCGACAGCGGCCTCTATTTCGATGTGTCGACCGTGGACGATTACGGCCGGCTGGCGCGCGCGGTTACCGACGATGGGGAGGGCCGGATCGACACGGTCGAGGGCAAGCGCAACGCGGCCGACTTTGCGATCTGGCGCAAGACGCCTGCGGGCGAGACGCGGCAGATGGAATGGAATTCGCCCTGGGGCAGGGGCGCGCCCGGCTGGCACCTCGAATGCTCGGTCATGGGCGAGGCGCTGCTCGGCTTCCCCTTCGACATCCACACGGGCGGCATCGACCACCGCGAGATCCACCACCCGAACGAGATCGCGCAGAACCAGGCCTATTGCTGCACCAATGGGCTGGACGATGCGCGCAATTCGGGCGCGCGCATCTGGATGCACAACAACTTCCTCGTCGAGCGGAGCGGCAAGATGAGCAAGAGCGCGGGCGAATTCCTGCGCCTGCAATTGCTGGTCGACAAGGGCTACCACCCGCTCGCCTATCGCCTGATGTGCCTGCAGGCGCATTACCGCAGCGAGCTGGAATTCAGCTGGGAAGGGCTGCAGGCGGCGCTGACGCGGCTGAAGCGCATGGTGATGGCCGTGGAGCGACTGAAGGACGAGGCCGCTGGCAATCCTTCCCACCCCAAGCTTGCGCCCATGCGCGAAAAATTCGCCTCGGCGATATCCGATGATCTCAACACGGCTGTGGCTCTTGTCGCCTTGGAGGAAGCGCTGGCGGTCAAGAAAATCGACGGCGGCGTGAAGCGCGCCGTAATCGAGGATATGGACGCCGTCCTCGGACTTCGCCTGTTCACGCTTTCCCGAACCGACCTCCGCATCCGCCCGGCGGACGCTCAGATCACCGAAGCCGAGATCGAAGCCGAACTCCTCCGCCGCAAGGAAGCGCGCGCGGCAAAAGATTTTGCAACTTCGGACGCGATCCGTAACAGTTTGGCGGACAAGGGCGTCGAGGTGATGGACGGCGACCCGCTGGGATGGGAATGGAGGCTTTGACGATGGCAGACCCGCAGGCGCTTCTCTGGGAACATCTGAAGGACGCGCCACGGGGATTGAAATTCGTGCGCGATTTCGGCGGCGACGGTTTCACCCTGCCGTTCTATTGCCGCGAAGCCCACCTTGCGGTCGAGATCGAGGACGATCCCTTCAAGACCGCGCGCCACGAATTGCGCGATGCCTGGCAGGAGCTGAACCGCGTCGACATCATGCAGGTGCCGCCCAGTCACGTGAAGCAGAACGCCTCCGAAGTGGCGGACGCCATCCTCGACATCGCAGAGCCTCGCCGGGACAGGTTTGCGGACTGAGCGCGCAGCATGACCAAGGCCGTCCTCTCCGCTCTCATCCGCCCGCTTGTCGAACCGCGCCTGCCCGGCTGGGTCGAGCCGCAATGGTTCGCCAGCAAGGAACAGGCGCTGGAAATGGCACCCGAGGCAGAGATCGGCTGGTTCGACCTCAACGAGAAGGAGCCGATGATCGAGATCGCCAAGGCGGCGACCAGGCTGAAATGGCTGAACTCGATCTATGCCGGGCTGGATTTCATGCCGCTCGACTTGCTGAAAGAGCGCGGCGTTGTCGTCACCAACGGCGTTGGCATCAATGCGCTGACCATCGCCGAATATGTCGTCATGCTGATGCTGGCCCATGCCAAGGGCTATCGCGACGTTGTGCGGGCGCAGGACCGCAAGGAGTGGCTGCTCGACAGTCCCGGCAAGCGCGAACTCGCCGGCGAGCGGGTGCTGCTGCTCGGCCTTGGCGCGATCGGTGGACTGGTGAAGACCCGGCTCGAGGCGTTCGACATGACCGTCGTGCCGGTGCGCCGCTCGGGCGGTGAGGGCGCGCTCAAGCCCGGCGAATGGCGGCAGAAGCTAGGCGAATTCGACTGGGTCGTGCTCGCGGTTCCGTCGACCGAGGAGACCAAGGGCATGATCGGCAAGATCGAGCTCGCCGCGATGCGCCCGAATGCCGTGCTGGTGAATATCGCACGCGGCGATGTGGTCGATCAGGAGGCGCTGGTCGAGGCTCTGCAGGACAAGACCATCGAAGGCGCCTTGCTCGACGTGACCGACCCTGAACCGCTGCCCGAAGATCATCCGCTGTGGGAGCTCGAGAACGCGCAGGTCACCATGCACCTGTCGGGCCGCGCGCAGTCGAAGATGTTCCAGCGCAGCGCCGACCGGTTCATCGAAAACCTGCATCGCTGGGAGAAGGGCGAGCCGGTCGAGCCGCAGATGGATCTCGACGCGGGTTACTGACGGAACGCCTTGCGGCAACGGACCGTTCGTCTTCGTGAACAGGAGACGCCATGCCCAGCCTCAAGGACACTTACCCGCTCTACCTCAACAACAAGGCCGCGCAGCCGAACACCGATCTTGCGGTGACGGACAAATATACCGGCGAAGTCGCCTTTCGCACCGCGCTCGCCAGTCCCGAAATCATCGACGAGGCGATCGCGGGTGCTGTGCGCGCAACCGAGCCGATGGCGAAGCTCGCCAGCTACGAGCGCAAGGCAGTGCTCGACCACTGCGTATCGCGCTTCGAGGAACGGTTCGACGAGCTCGCCTATTCGCTTTGCGTCGAAGCGGGCAAGCCGATCGGCGACAGCGAGGGAGAGGTCACGCGCCTGATCGACACTTTCCGCATCGCTGCCGAGGAATCGGTGCGCATGTATGGCGAAGTCATGCCGCTCGATATTTCCGAACGCGCGGCGGGCTACCAGGCGATCTGGAAGCGTTACCCGATCGGGCCGTGCAGTTTTATCTCGCCATTCAATTTCCCGCTCAACCTCGCCGCGCACAAGATTGCGCCCGCCATCGCGGTCGGTTGCCCCTTTGTCCTGAAGCCCGCCAGCAAGACTCCGCTCGGCGCGATTATCATCGGGGAAGTGCTGGCGGAGACCGACCTGCCAGAAGGCGCGTTCTCCATTTTGCCCGCGAGCCGCGACGGCGCAGACCTGTTTACCGTGGACGAGCGCCTCAAGCTGCTCAGTTTCACCGGATCGGACGAGGTCGGTTGGGCGCTCAAAGCGCGAGCGGGCAAGAAGAAGGTCGTGCTCGAACTCGGCGGCAATGCGGCTTGCGTCATCGACCACGACGCCGATCTCGACGATGCGGTGGAGCGCGTCATCAAGGGAGCCTTTTACCAGTCCGGCCAGAGCTGCATCAGCGTGCAGCGGATCGTGATCCACGAGACTGTCTACGATGCCTTCCGCGACAAGCTGGTCGCCAAGGCCAAGGACCTCAAGAGCGGCGATCCCAAGGACCGCGAAACCTTCATCGGCCCGATGATCGACGATGGCGAGGCCGAGCGGGTCGAGGCCTGGATCGCCGAGGCCGTCGACCATGGCGCGAAGGTCCTGTGCGGGGGCACGCGGGAGGGGCGCATCGTCGAGGCGACACTCCTCGAAAACGTCGATAAGGCTGCCAAGGTGGTCAACGAAGAGGTCTTCGGCCCCGTCGCAGTGCTGATGAAATTCAGCGACTGGGACGAGGCCCTGTTCGAGGTCAACCGCAGCGAATTCGGCCTGCAGGCGGGCATCTTCACGCGCGACCTGTTCAAAGTGCTCGACGCGTGGGATCGGCTGGAAGTCGGTGGGCTGATGGTCAACGACATTCCCAGCTACCGCGTCGATTCCATGCCTTATGGCGGGGTCAAGAATTCAGGCCTTGGCCGCGAGGGTATCCGTTTCTCGATGGAGGACATGACCGAAATCCGGAACATGGTGATCCGGCGCAGCTAGCCATCCTCCAGCAGCAGCAATTCGCACTGCACCACGATGCGCGGATCGGGGACCACGCGGTGCTCCACCTCGATCACGCTGGCGTCCGCGACCAGCTGGCCGGGGAGAGCGAACTCGTGCTCGTCAAGTTCGGCAATGAACTGCTCGCCCGCCTCGACCGCTTGCGCGCCGGCAAAGAGCAGCGCGAAGGAATGGCGCGTGCCGGCAAAGGTAATGCTGGCCCAGGCCTTTTCCGAATGCGTGATCACCTGCGCGTGATGGCCTGAGAGCGCGACGAGTGCCTCGCGCAGCCTGTCTCCGGTCGAGCGGCGCGTGCGTGTGCGGCGCTTGATTTCGGTCTCAACCGACATGGATGGCCTCCTTGCTTCCCGAATCGCGCGCAGCTTCGAAACCGGCCATGAAGCCACGGATGCGCTGCTCGGTGCGATCGCGCGGTTCGCGGCCCATGCGCAGGTCGAGTACGAATCGCGGATCGTGCGCGGCAAGGCGCCCGAATTTGGTGGCGGCCATTTCGTGTTGGCGGAGGAACTTCTCGACGGATCGGATCAGCATTTCGCGACTCCCAATTGGCTGAACTCTCTGGCGAATCATTCGCCGTGTTCCCTATACGTTCCAACTGGAATCCTACTTGTCTAGGAAAAATCCTATGCTATAGGAAATTTCATGGAAGATATCTCACGAGACGAACGGCACGCGCGTGGAAGGCTGCAGGATATGGCGCGCAAACACGGGGCCAGCCTTGCGGGCCTGTCGCGCCTGATCGGACGCAATCCGGCCTATTTGCAGCAATATGTCGCGCGCGGGAGCCCACGCCATCTCGACGAGCCGGACCTGCGGAAGATCGCTGAATTTCTTGGAATTTCGCCCCGCGTTATCGAGACTCGCCGGTTCGACGATACGCGGTATGATGCGCCCACCCAGCGCCGCGTGGCGATGGCCGAAAGGTCGCCGGGCGGCGTCGGCGAGTGGGTCGAGGTGCCGCGCCTTCCGCTGGATGCATCCGCCGGGCCGGGCGCCTTCAGTGCAGAGGAAATTTCCTTCGATTCGTTCCGTTTCAGCCGCCGCTGGCTGCGCGAGGTGGGTCTCGAGGGCGCCGACCTTTCCGCGATCCGCGTCGAGGGCGACAGCATGGAGCCGACCCTGCGCAGCGGCGACGAGATTTTCGTCGATCGGAACAAGCGTGCCGGCGAGGGGATCCATGTCGTGCGGATCGGCGACGCGCTGCACGTGAAGCAGGTGCAGGCCAGCGCCCCCGGCCGCATCAAGCTGATCAGCGCCAACGACGCCTATGCCCCGATCGAGCTCGCCCGCGACGAAGTCGAGGTGATAGGGCGGGTCGTGTGGAAAGGGGGCAGGGTGTGAATTGCCGCCGACTCAGCTGGGCCGCTTGAAGTAGTCGTCCGATTGCAGCGTCATCAAATAATCTGCGATCACATCGATATCCTCTTCCACCAGGTCGACGTCCATCTGCATCGGGTAATTGTGCGCGTCGGACAGGAAGGTCTCCAGCGTTGCGCGCGTGACGCCGGGGCTGTTGGCGATATCGGCGAAGCCGGGGGCCTGCGGATTGGGGGAGACCTCGTTCGCCCTGACGGCGTGGCATTCGCCGCAGACCCCGCTCACGAAGTCCGGGACCTCATCGACGGAAGCGGCGGTCAGCGTCACCGGTTCCCGCGCGGCTGGCGTCGCTCCATAGGATTGGCAGGCGGCAAGCGTAGCAACCGCAATCACGAGTGGTCCCAGTGTCTTCATCCGTCCGCTCCTTTTCCACGAACCCTAGCATGGATGTGCCTCCAAACCTTGTTTTCGATCAAGAAGCCGACCATTTCTGCCGTATGGAAGACACCGCTCAGACACCCGCCAAACCGCCGATGAAGGCCGGCATCGTCCCGGTCACGCCGCTGCAGCAGAATTGCTCGCTGATCTGGTGCACCGCCACGAACAAGGGTGCGCTGATCGATCCCGGGGGGGATCTCGACAAGCTGAAGGCAGCGGTGGCGAACTCCGGCGTGGAGCTGGAGAAGATCCTCATCACCCATGGTCACATGGACCACTGCGGCGAGGCGGGTGTTTTGGCGAAGGAGCTGGGCCTGCCGATCGAGGGGCCGCACGAGGCGGACCGCTTCTGGATCGCGCGGCTGGACGAGGATGGCGCGCGCTACGGCATGAATGCCGAAGTGTTCGAGCCTGATCGCTGGCTGGTCGATGGCGATACGGTGACCGTTGGCGAGCTGACGCTGGAGGTCATCCACTGTCCGGGCCACACGCCCGGCCACGTCGTGTTCTTCCACCGACCGAGCAAGTTCGCCATCGTCGGCGATGTCCTTTTCCAGGGCAGTATCGGACGCACCGATTTTCCTATGGGCAACCACCAGGATCTGATCGATGCGATCACTCAGAAGCTCTGGCCGCTGGGCGATGACGTGACATTCATTCCCGGCCACGGCCCGACCAGCACCTTCGGTCAGGAGCGCAAGACCAACGCTTTCGTGAGCGATTACGCGTTGTCTTAATGCGTGCCGCAAGCCTTCGACGGATGTCGAAGGCGTACTTCACAAGCAATCTGCCCCTCCACACCGCTTGCATCGCTCGGGAATTTCGCTATAGCGCGCGCCTTCACCGCACCTGTCGGGATGTTTCGGGTTCACGCACACTTGTGCGATGCCGGACCTTCCCCTAGGGCGGCCACCGAAATTGATTGAATTTGTTTGAGGAAAAGGTGCCGCCATGGCCGTCCCCAAGAGGAAAGTATCGCCCCACCGCCGCGGCAACCGTCGTGCGCATGATTCGCTCAAGGTCGAAGCGCATCACGAATGCTCGAACTGCGGCGAACTGAAGCGTCCGCACAATCTGTGCCCGCACTGCGGCCACTACAACGGACGCGAAATCATCGCCGTCGGTCTCTAAGACCGCTTGCAACAACCGGAGACGCTCATGAGCCTGCCGCGTATCGCTGTCGATGCGATGGGCGGCGATGAGGGCGTGCGCGTGATGGTCGAAGGCGCGGCGCTCGCTCGTCGTCGCCACGACAAGTTCAAGTTCCTGCTGGTCGGCGACGAGCCGCGCATCAAGGCGGCTCTCGAAACGCACCCGGGAATGAGCGGTGCGTCCGAAATTCTGCATTGCGAGGATGTGATCGAAGGCGACGAAAAGCCTTCGCGCGCGCTGCGCCGTGCCAAATCCACCAGCATGGGCCTCGCCGTCGATGCGGTGAAGCGCGGCGAGGCAGGCGCCGCCGTCTCTGCCGGCAATACCGGCGCGCTGATGGCGATCAGTAAGCTCGCTCTGCGCACCATGCCCGGCCTCGACCGCCCGGCACTTGCGGCGCTTCTGCCGACGCTGGGCGACAATGACGTCATCATGCTCGACCTCGGCGCCAATCGCGAATGCGATGCGCGCAACCTCGTCCAGTTCGCCATTATGGGCGCGGCCTATTCGCGCATCGTTACCGGCAACGCGCGCCCGCGCACCCGCTTGCTGAACATCGGTACCGAAGAGACCAAGGGCACTGAAGACATCCAGCAGGCCGCTGAAATCCTGCGCGCCGCGACTTCGCTCGAAATGCAGTTCGAAGGCTATGTCGAAGCCGACAAGATCAACCGTGGCGAATGCGACGTGGTGGTCTGCGACGGCTTTTCCGGCAATATCGCGCTGAAGGCGATCGAGGGCACCGCACGCTTCGTCACCGACTTGCTGCGGAGCGCCTTCACCAGCTCGCTGCGGTCCAAGATCGGCTTCCTCGTCTCGCGCCCGGCGACCGAATTGCTGAAACATCACCTCGATCCCAACAATCACAACGGCGCGGTTTTCCTCGGCCTCAATGGCGTCGTGGTGAAAAGCCACGGCAGCGCCAATGCCAAGGGCGTGGCCAATGCGGTCGAAGTAGCTGCCCGCCTGTTGGAAGACGATATTCTCAACCGCATCAGGCACGACCTCGGCGAAGTCGGGACCGACGCGCTGGTGGCCAAGTGATCCGCTCGGTCATCACCGGAACGGGATCGGCGCTTCCCGCGAAATGCGTCACCAATGCCGAACTTGCCGAGCGCGTGGAAACCTCCGACGACTGGATCGTCGATCGCACTGGCATCCGCCAGCGCTATATCGCCGGCGAGGGCGAATATACCTCGACTCTGGCAACCGAAGCGGCGCGCGCCGCGCTGGAGGCGGCGAGCATCGACGCGGCCGAAATCGGGCTGATCGTTCTCGCCACTGCCACGCCCGATCACACTTTTCCCGCAACGGCGACTCAGGTCCAGGCCGCCCTTGGGTGTGGCGGAGGGGTTGCATTCGACGTGCAGGCGGTCTGCTCGGGCTTTCTCTACGCGCTGGCGACCGCGGATTCGCTGCTACGCACCGGCATGGCGCAAAAGGCGCTGGTAATCGGTGCGGAAACCTTCAGCCGCATTCTCGACTGGGAGGATCGCACCACCTGCGTCCTGTTCGGTGACGGGGCGGGCGCAGTCGTGCTGGAGGCGCGGGATGTCGCCGAGGACGGTCCCGGTATCCTCGCCAGCCGCCTGCATGCGGAAGGCGCGCACAAGGACATGCTCTATGTCGACGGCGGCCCATCGACCACCGGAACCGTGGGTCACTTGCGCATGCGCGGCCGCGAAGTGTTTCGCCACGCGGTCGTGAACCTCGCGGATGTGCTGAAGGAAGTGCTGGACGACACCGGACTGGCTGCCAGCGATATCGACTGGGTCGTCCCGCATCAGGCCAATGCCCGAATTCTCGACGCCACGGCGCGCAAGCTCGATCTCCCGCCCGAAAAGGTCATTGTCACGGTCGACCGCCACGCCAATACGTCGGCCGCCTCGGTGCCGCTCGCGCTGGACGTGGCCATGCGCGATGGCCGGATCAAAGCTGGCGATCTGGTGATGTTCGAGGCCATGGGGGGCGGTTTCACCTGGGGTGCGTCGCTCGCGCGCATGTAACAGCTGGTCGGATAATCCTCGCCTTGCAATTGCAGTTTTATGTCAAATGTTTATATTGTTTGACGAAAGCGGCAGAATTCACAGTTTGGGTTCGCACCACCACTCAGGGTCGCATCTGAGGGGAAGGACACGATGGATATGATGCGCTCTGTAGGCACGTTGACCCGCGCCGATCTGGCAGAAACGATCAACCGCAAGCTCGGCCTGTCGCGGGCGGAGTCGCTCGAAATGGTCGAGGCGATCCTCGAAAAGATGTGCGAAGCGCTGGCCAATGGCGAGAATGTGAAGATCTCGGGCTTCGGCAGTTTCGTGCTGCGCGACAAGAAGGAACGGATCGGCCGCAATCCGAAAACCGGCGTCGAAGTGCCGATAACCCCACGCCGGGTAATGACTTTCCGGGCCAGCCAGCTATTGAAAGACCGGATCGCAAACGGCTGAATTCTCGGGAGCGCGAACGCATGGCGAAATTCGACGATGGCAAGGACGAAGGCGCCCTGCGCACGATCGGCGAAGTAGCCAAGGCGACGGGCATAAAGGCGCACGTCCTGCGCTATTGGGAAGACCAGTTCCCGATGCTCAAGCCTCTCACCCGCAGCGGAGGGCGGCGGTACTACCGGTCCGAAGATGTCGAGCTGGTCGAAAAGATCGACCGTCTGGTGAACCAGCAGGGCTACACGTTGAAGGGCGCCAAGGCGGCGCTGAAGGGTGTGCCTGACCAGCAGGCGGCGGCCCAGGCGGGCACGCCGTCGGTGTCCTCGAACGAGGAGCTGATCGGGAAGCTGAAAGCCATTCGCACGGCCCTGCACCGGGCGCTCGCGGCCTGATCCTCAGTCCGACGGTATCAGCGTCAGTTCGGTCTGGCGGCCATCGAGAAAGCGAACCGACTTGCCGTCGAACCAGGCGTCTTCCTCGCTGCGGAACTCGACGATCTGACCGCCCCATTCGGGCACTTCATTGTAGCTGGTGAGCTCGATCGACCAGGCCGTGTTTGCGCGCAGCCGGTATTCGCTCCGGGGGTCCGCGCCCTGATTGTCCCAGAAACCGATCGCCGTGCCCGCACCATGGCCGTGGAGGCCGATGGGGTGCGAATAGATCGAGGGATTGAGCCCGTCCGCGATCGCGGCGGCGCGGGCGCGGGCGAGAATCTCATTCCCGGTCAGCCCCGCCTCGAACGCGGCCAGCAGGTGGTCCTGCACCCGGTTGGTTGCTGCCAGCCCTGCGTTCAGGCCTTCCGGCGCTTCGGTTTCGCCGGGCTTCAGGACATAGGCGAGGTGCTGCGTATCGGTGTTGAGCCGCAGGTAGGTTATGCCGAAATCGGTCCACAACAGATCCCCCGGCTGGATCACCGTATCATCCCTCAGCATGCCGTCGATCCCCTCACGCTGGATGCCGACCGAGGGATGGAACCATGGCGTCAGGCCTAGCGAGGCGAGCCGCTCGCGATACCACCATTGGACATCGGCGGCTGTCGTCTCCCCCGGCGTGATGACCTCGCGCGAGAAGGCTTGCGCGATCAGTGCGTGGGCGACGCGCACGATGCCGGGATAGATTTCGAGCTCGGCAGGCGTGCGGCTTTCGAGCCACCGCAAGGAGAGCGTTTCGCCCGATACGATGCGGTCGCGATAGGTCTCCGGCAGGGCGGCCATCATCAGGCGATACTGGCTGAGCGTCATCCCATCGCCGAATGCGCGCAGGTCGGAAAAGTTGATCGCGATCCTCGCCGGATCGCGCTCGGCGATGATGTCCGCCACCGCCTGCCATTGGTCGGGTTCGTCCTCGGGCTCCCAGCTTGGCTGGAACAGGTCGGCGAGACCGTAGCGACTCACGGTGAGCCGCTCGAACGGCTGGCCGTCGCCAGGATCGTGGAACACCAGGATCGTGCGCCGCCGCGCGCTCATGCTGGTCGCATCGAGCATGCTGGCGACCACCGGCTCCTCGAAATATTCGCGCGCCATCAGCACCCACATGTCGATACCCTGCTCGCGCATGATCGCCGGTACGATCGTCTCGAGGCGCTCGGCAAGGATGCGGTCGATGACCTCGGCTCGCTCGCGCATGGGCAGGATCGGCGGCATGTCCGGCGCGGCCTGTTCCGTGTCGCTCAGCGGGATAGTGGGTGGGGCGGCAAGACCGGGTGAAGCGAGCAACAGGCTCGCCGCAGCCAGCACAAGACGTGAGTTCATCGGTTGCTTCCCTTTGATGCGGTCATTCTGCCGCCAGCAGTTCTTCCGCCGCACCCAGGTCCACGCTGACCAGGCGGCTGACGCCCTTCTCGATCATGGTCACGCCGAACAGGCGGTGCATGCGGCTCATGGTCACGGCGTTGTGCGTCACGATCAGATAGCGCGTATTCGTCTCGCGCGTCATCGCGTCGAGCAGGTCGCAAAAGCGGTCGATATTCGCGTCGTCGAGCGGCGCGTCGACCTCGTCGAGCACGCAGATCGGCGCCGGATTGGTCAGGAACAGCGCGAAGATCAGCGCGGTCGCGGTCAGCGCCTGCTCGCCGCCCGACAGCAGTGTGAGCGATTGCAGGCGCTTGCCAGGCGGCTGCGCGAAAATCTCGAGTCCGGCCTCCAGCGGATCGTCGCTGTCGATCAGCGCCAGATGGGCCTCGCCGCCCTCGAACAGGCGGGTGAAGAGGCGCTGAAAGTGGTCGTTGACCTGCTCGAAGGCAATGCGCAGCCGCTCGCGACCCTCGCGGTTGAGGCTGCCGATGGAGCCGCGCAACCGGCTGACGGCTTCGCGCAATTCCTCCTGCTCGGCGGAATTGGCACCATGTTCGCTTTCGATCCGCTCTAGCTCATCGGCGGCGACGAGGTTGACCGGACCGATGCGCTCGCGGCTGGCAGTGAGGCGGTCCATCTCCTCGCTCTCGGCTTCGGCATTGGCGACGGCATTTTCATCGAAAGCGAAGCGCTCGGGCAATAGCGGAGGCGGGCACTGGAAGCGCTCGCCGGAAATGCGCGCCATTTCGATACGCCGGCCATCCTGGTTCTCGGCGTGGGCGGACAGGCCAGCGCGGTTCTCGCGCGCTTCGGCAAGAGCCTCGTTGGCTTGCGTGAAAGTGCGTTCGGCTTCCTGCGCGACCTCGCTTGCCGCAGCGACGGCCTTTTCCGCCTCGGCAAGCTCCGCACCGAGGCGCTCGCGCAGCTGGTCGCCCTGTTCGATTTCACGCATCAGGCCTTCGGGCTTTGCCGCGGTGACAGCACGTTCCTGCTCGATCTCCTCCGCGCGGATTTCCATGTCGGACAAGCGGCGGGCGGCATCGCCGCTCCGGGCTTGCCAGTTCGCCATGTCGCTGCGCTGTGCCGCGGCACGCTCTCGCGCGACCGCCAGCGACTGATCGTGGGCGGCGAGTTCGGCAGCGCGTGCCTGGAGGGTAGACCGGGCCATTTCATTCTTCGCGCGCGACGCTTCCAGTGCGGCACGCCCGGCCTGCGGATCAGGCAGGGCCTCGCGCTTTTCTTCGGCGGTGGCGAGGTCGGCCTGCGCGGAGCGAAGCTGCTCGTCATGCTCGGCCTCGCTGCGCGCCAGTTCCTCAAGCCGCGCGGCCAGCCGTTCGCGTGCCGCCTCCGCCTGATCAAGAGCGCGCAGAGCCTGTCGCTCGGCGTCGGCCGCGCCCGCCAGTTCGCGTTCCGCGGCCACTAGATCGCGTTGGAGCTGGCTCAATTCGCCGCCTGCCCTGTCGAGCGACGATTGCGCATGCTCGGCTGCCCGGCGCAGGTCAGGAAGGCGATCTTCCAGTTCAGCGAACCGGTTTTCCGCTTCGAGCCGCGCCGCTTCGGCAGAACCTTCGCCGCGGACCACCAGACCGTCCCAGCGGCGTAATGCGCCTGTCAGCGTGACGATCGCGTGGCCGGGGGCAAGCGGGCGCCCGTCATCGGCCTCCGCCACATGCACCAGCGCCAGCCGCGCGCGCAATTCCGCAGGGCACGCCTCGACATGGTCGGACAGCGAATCCGCGACGGCTGGCGGGGCATCGGCGCCGGTCCAGTAGCGGCCCTCGGCATCGCCATCGGGCGCGCCGAGCAGCGCCTTGCCGTCGCGCCCCAAGGCTGCGGCCACTGCGCGCTCGTAGCCCTTGGCTGCGCGCACGCCATCGATCGCCTGTTGGCGGCCCTCGCGCTTCTGCGCCGCGCGCTGGCGGGCCTCGCGGTCGCGCTGCAGGGCGTCGAATTCGCGTTGCACGCCGGACAGTTCGGCCTTCGCCTCCGACAGGGCCGACGCTGCCTCGTCCCGTTCGGCCTGCAAGTCGGCCTTGCGCGCCTGCATCGTCTCGATTGCTTCGCGGCGTTCTGCCAGTTCTTTTTCCGCCGCCGCAAGCGCCGCTTTGGCTGCATCGACATCGGCGCCGGGATTCTCGCCCGCCAGTGCCTCGCGCTGCTGCGCCATCCGGCGCGCTTCGGCCTCGACCCTGTCCAGACGCGTGCGCGCCTGGGCGATCTCGGCCTCGGCGACGCGCCATTCAGCCTCTACCCCGGCATTGTCGGCAGTGGCCTTGGCCAGCGCGAGCTCGGCCGCGCGGCTGTCGCGTTCTGCCTGCTCCGCGGCGCGCTCGAGGGCCGGGCGGCGCGCTTCGTCCTCGGCCAAAGTTTTCTCGACAACCGCAAGATCACGCTCCAGCCGCGACAGGGCCTCGGCAGCGTCTTTCGTGAGCCGGTCCGCCTCGCCGCGATCGGCTTCCAGCCGTGCCTTCTGGCGGTCGAGGTCGGCAAGGCGCTGCTCCGCGGCTTCGAGCTGGGTCGTGAGCGCCGCCATCCGGTGTCCGTGCGCGCTGGCATCGTCACGCCGATCCGCCTGTTCCTCGCGCGCTTCGGCAAGCGCCTCGGCAGCCGCGCGCTGCGCCTTCTGCGCGTCGTTGGCAGCGTCCTGAGCCTCGGCGACGCGCTGTTCCGCTTCGCGTGCGGCCTTCTTCGCCTCTTCGGCTGCTGCCGCCGCATCGCGCCAGCGCGCGAACACGAGCCGCGCCTCGGCGGTCCGGATCTGATCGGAGAGCTTCTTGTAACGTTCGGCTTGCTTCGCCTGCCGCCGCAGCGAGGCGATCTGGCTGTCGAGCCCGGCCATGATGTCCTCGAGGCGCTCGAGATTGGTCTCGGTCTGCCGCAGCTTGCTTTCCGCGTCGCGTCGACGGACGTGCAGGCCAGCGATCCCTGCCGCCTCCTCCAGCATCTGGCGGCGTTCGGTGGGCTTGGCGGCGATGACCTGCGCGATCTTCCCCTGACTGACGAGGGCAGGGCTGTGCGCGCCGGTCGCGGCATCGGCAAAAATCAGCGCGATGTCCTTGGCACGGACGTCACTGCCGTTGAGGCGATAGGCGGAGCCCGCGCCGCGTTCGATCCGGCGGACGACCTCCATGTCGTCGCCTTCGTCGTCGCGGCCCTGAAGGACGACTTCGGCGAAGTCGCGCGGCGGACGGCTCTGCGTGCCGGCAAAGATCACGTCCTCCATCCCGCCCGAGCGCATGGACTTGGGCGAGTTCTCGCCCATGACCCAGCGGATCGCTTCGAGCAGGTTGGACTTGCCGCAGCCGTTCGGGCCGACGACGCCGGTCAGGCCGGGCTCGATATGCAGCGTGGCGGGTTCGACGAAGCTCTTGAAACCACTCAGCCTGAGCTTCGCAATTTCCATCGCCCGTCCTTCTCCCCCGCCGGCGCTTACCTGGCGCCGGCGCGCTGGAGGATGGGTTCGAGCGCGGCCCAGCTGTTGGCGTCGACCTGCTGACCGTTGATCAGGAAGGTCGGGGTGCCCTGAATGTTGAGCTCGTCCGACTGCCTCGTCGAGTTGTCGGCAATCGTGGTGTAGGCCTGCTCGTCGGCCAGGCACTGGCGCGCCTGATCCTCGCTCAGGCCGCGGGCGGCGAAGAAATCGTAGAAGCCGCCGACTTCGGCCAGCCGAACCAGCCGCTGTTCGGGCGGCAGGTTGAGCGACTGCTCGATTGCGCCCTGGTTCTCGAAGATCGGGGTCAGCACCTGCTGCTGGTTGGCGAACACCTGATCCGACAGGGGAATGAATGCCTCGTCCGCGGCGCAGCGCACCAGCGTGGCCAGCGCAAGGTCGTGCGGACCGTGGATCTGGTTGCGCAATTCGAAGCTGACGCGGCCGGAATTGACGTATTCGCTGACGAGCGGCTCCATCCCTTCCGCGGCGAAGCGCGCACAGGTGGGGCAGGTTAGCGAGGCATATTCGACCAGCTTGATCGGCGCATCAGGATTGCCGATCATGTAGCCGTCCATGTCGGTCACGGTCACCGTATCGGCCCAGCTCTGGCCATCGGGTGCCGGCACGGCATCAACGGCCTCACCCTCGATCTCACCGGTTTCACTGCTTTCCGAACCACAGGCGGCCAGAACGAGGGCGAGTGGGGCAGCGAGAGCGAAACGAAGCGTCTTGGTCATGAAAATCCTCTTTTCGGGAACTGGGAGGCTAAATCAGGCGAATGCGCCGTGGGAAGGCGGCCTTCGGTGTATCCACAGGGCTTTCCCCGGAAATCCGCCTTCGACAGACGGTCAGAGCGCCTCGTCAAGCTGCGGCTGGAGCGCTTTCCAGCCATGCGTGCCGTCGAGAAGCTCGCCATTCAGCAGGAAACTTGGCGTGCCGCGCAGCTCGTGCGCCTCGATGTCGGCGCGCGACTGTTCGGCCAGCGCCTCGGCCTTGGCCTCGTCGGTCAGGCACTTGTCGGCCTCGATCCGCGAATAGCCGCGCGTTTCCATGATTTCGTAGAAGTCGAGATCGCTCGCAATTGCCTGGAAGCGCGCGCCCATGCTGCCGAACTGCCAGCGCGCGCGCTGGGCCTGTGTGGTGCTGCGCGCCTTTTCCATCCATTCATTGTGCCGCGACATGATCGCTTCGTGATTGCCCGGGAATTTCTGCGCCGCGCCGCAATGGGTCAGCAGCACCGCCGTCATGTCGACCGGGTCGCGGACCAGATGCCTGATTTCGAAGCTCATCTTGCCGCGCGGTACGTAGAGCATCTTCAGCGCCGCATCGCCTTCGCGCGTAAAGGTGGCGCAATGCGAACAGGTATAGCTCATGAATTCGACGAGCCGCGTCCTGGCCTCCGGGTTGCCGAGCAGGTGACCGCCATTGGTGGCAGTGACCATCGAGCCCCAGTTGCCGCCTTTCTCGATCGCGCGGTCCTGCGCACTCGCACCGAGCGCGAAAGTCCCTGTCGCAGCAGCAAGCAAGCCTGCGAGAATGCCGGTTTTCCTGATCACGTGTCGTCCTGTCCCTCGTCCTGCGACCCAAGGCTGCGCGCGAGCGATTCGAGTACCGTGCGCAGTTCGGGATCGCCAATATCGCGCAGACTCTCGCCCAGTTCCATCGGAATCGGCTTCAACGAGGGTGGCGCTTTGAGTTTGTGTTTTGCAGGAGGCGCCTGAACCGCACCTTGCCGCAGCTTGATACGGGCGACAGCGCGGTAGCCGAAGAAGCGATTAACCCGCTCGATAATGTCGGGCAGGATCTGCTGAATGAGCGGCGCATGTGCCGGAAGGACGACGAGATGCATGATGCCGTCCGATTTCTCGCCCGGCGGGAAGCGGATCATTTCCGGCGTACAGACCTTGGAATGCGTTTCGCCGACGATCTCCGGCCAGCGACTGACTACCGAGCTTTGCACGAAGCCAAACCGGCGAAACGCGCTGCGCCCGACCTGCGGCATGAGGTCGCTGATCGGCTTGGCGCCGCCGCCACGCGGGCGTGTCCACGCTTTCGTCGTCTTTCGGCCTGACGCCCCGCTGCCTGAGGCGCCCGGCTTTTTCGAGCCTGCTTTGCTGTCGTCCCGTTCCATTGCGCCGAGCGCCATGCCATAGGCGCGCCGTGGCCGCCACTATCTCCGCAACTTTGCTCGACTGGTACGATCGCCATGCACGCGATTTGCCGTGGCGTGCGCCGCCAGGAACGCGAGCGCCCGAGCCGTATCGCGTCTGGCTGTCGGAGGTCATGTTGCAGCAGACCACCGTCGCTGCGGTAAAGCCCTATTTCGCCGCTTTCACAGCGCGCTGGCCAACGGTCGAGGCGCTGGCTGCTGCGCCGGAAGAAGACGTCATGGCGGCATGGGCGGGGCTGGGCTATTATTCGCGCGCCCGCAATCTGGTCAAATGTGCGCGCGTGGTGGCAGAGATGGGCGGCTTCCCGCAGTCCGAGAAAGCGTTGCGCCAGCTTCCCGGGCTCGGCGATTACACCGCCGCCGCAGTCGCCGCGATCGCCTTTGGCCGACGCGCTGTCGTCGTCGACGCGAATGTCGAGCGGGTGGTCGCACGGCTGTTTGCGATCGAGGAGCCGCTGCCCGCCGCGCGCAAGGCGATCCGGGCGAAAACCGATGCGATCACGCCCGACGAGCGCGCAGGCGATTTCGCGCAGGCGATGATGGACCTGGGATCGTCGATCTGCACGGCGCGCGATCCGAAATGCCTGCTCTGCCCGCTGGCCGAACAGTGTGCAGGTCGAAAGACGGACGACCCCGCCCGGCTGCCGGTCAAGGCGCCGAAAAAAGCCAAGCCGCTGCGCCAGGGCCGGGCATGGTGGATCGAGCAAGAGGGATCGGTGTGGCTGGTGCGGCGCGAGGGCACCGGAATGCTGAGCGGGATGCGCGCCTTACCCGATGATGGCTGGAGCGCGCGCGGCAACGGGCAGGGCGGGCCCGATGGCGAGCCGCTTGGCCTGGTGCGCCATGGCTTCACGCATTTCGACCTGGAACTCTCAGTCCTGCGCCATGATGCGCCCTTGGGCGAGGGGGAGTGGTGGGCTCTCGATCAGTTGGACGAGGCCGGCCTGCCGACACTGTTCGCCAAGGCTGCGCGGCTAGCGCTCGCCTAGAAGATCCCGCCACCCAGGGTCAGCCGGATCGCAGCGATCAGCAGCACGATCAGGTTGAAGTTCCGTCCCGAGTTGCTGGACGAAAGCTGGCCCACGATGATGCCGATCACGATCAGCGGCAGCGCAAGCCAGTTCAATGCGCCAAGAAACGGAATGGTCGCCGGAATGACGATGACGAGCGAGATGATTCCGAACAGGAAAGAGAGAAGGTTGAGCATGTGTCTTATATGGTTAGCACAGTGGGGAAAGGCAAGCGTTTCAATTCGCAATTGACCGTTCAGCTATGCTCCCGCACATAGCGCTGCGACCCCACCGGAGAGGAAATTCATGGCCTATCGCGAATTCGACACCCCGCAGATTTCCCGCCGCTCGCTGCTCCGCGGCGGTGCCTTGTTTACTGCAAGTGCTGCCTTGGCGAGCCTGCCCATGGGCCGCCAGGCCTTCGCGCGGACCGGTGCTGTCGAATGGACCAATGTGAACGCGATGGTCGAAAAATACGTCGGCTCCCGCAAGGTCGCCAACATGGTCGCGACGCTCGGCTGGGGCCAGCAGGACCCGATGACTATCGCGCGCGGCACGCTGGCGCTGGGCGGGGAGGCGCGGGTGACGCCCGACAGCCTCTATCGCATCTATTCGATGACCAAGCCGGTCACCGGCATGGCGGCGATGATGCTGGTCGACAATGGCCGGCTGGGCCTCGACCAGCCGATTGCCGAATTGCTGCCTGCCTATGCGAACATGCAGGTGCAGAAGACCTATGACGGGCTGCTGACGGAAACCGTCCCGGCAGAGCGCCCGATTACCGTGCGCCACCTGCTCACCCACACCGCGGGCCTCGGCTATGGCATCGTGCAGAAGGGGCCGATCAAGACCGCCTACGAGCGGCAGGGGCTTGTCCCCGGCCAGGTCAGCCGCATGCCGATCCCGGGCATCGGGCGCGCCAAGGCCGTCGATGGCCTCGCCGAATTCGCGGACCGGCTGGCCGAATTGCCGCTGGTCCTGCAGCCGGGCACCAAGTGGAGCTATTCGGTCGGGCTCGACCTACTGGGCCGCGTGATCGAGGTGGCGAGCGGCATGGCCTTCGACGAGTATCTGCGCACACAGATTTTCGAGCCGGCCGGCATGTTCAGCACCTATTTCACCGTGCCGGAAAGCGAGGTCGATCGCTTCACTACAAATTATGCGATCCTCAACGGCACGCCGCTGCCGATCGATCCGGCCCGGGCGTCGATCTATCTCGACCGCCCGCCGTTCCCCTTCGGCGGGGCCGGCCTTGTATCGTCCAGCCGAGACTATGACCGCTTCCTGCGCATGCTGCTGGGCTATGGCGCGATCGACGGCAAGCGCGTGATGAGCGAGACGGCGGTGAAGCTGGGCACCTCCAACCTGCTTCCAGAAACCGCGACGACCGAAAACACATGGGTTGAGGGACAGGGCTTCGGTGCAGGCGGGCGCGTGTCGGACGGCAGCTATGGCTGGGGCGGGGCGGCCGGAACCGTCGGCTTCGTCAACTATGCCGCGGGCCTGCGCGGCACGCTGATGACCCAGTACATGCCATCCGAAGCCTATCCTATCCACACCGAGTTCCCGAATGCCGTTATGGCCGACCTTGCCGCGATGGAGGCGAGCAGGCAGGCCGCATGAGCACGCTACCGCTGGCTTTCACCGGCTCGCGCCTCGACCGTGCGGACCATGTGCGTGCCGATCCGGAGCGGCTTGCAGGCTATATGAACTGGAAGGCGCGGCTGCTCGCGCTGGACGGGCTGATGCCCGCGCTCGACGACGAGGGTCGGCTGGCCTGGGGTACGCTGGCGGATGTCCCGGAAGATGCGGAGCTGTGCTTCCTGGGGCTCGATGACGGGAAAGCCTGTTTCGCCGCAGTTCCGCCGCGCGGCGATGCCTCTCCGCGCATGGCAAATCCGCAGCTTTGGTCGTTGATGGCGACGCTCGCGCCGGACGACCTCGCGCTTTATGGCGGTGCGCGCAGCCTGACCGACTGGCATGCGCGGCACCGGTTCTGCGCCGAATGCGGCGGCGACACGAAAATCGCCAAAGGCGGCTGGCAGCGCGAATGCACGAATTGCGGCGCCAATCATTTCCCGCGCACCGATCCCGTCACCATCATGCTGGTCGAATTTGAGGGCAAGCTGATGCTCGGTCGCGGGCTCGGCTGGCCCGAAGGCAGCTTTTCCGCGCTGGCGGGCTTCGTCGAGCCGGGCGAGAGCATCGAGGAAGCGGTCGCCCGCGAAGTGCTGGAGGAGGCAGGCATCGCAGTGCGCGACGTCAGCTATATCGCCAGCCAGCCCTGGCCATTCCCGAGCCAGCTGATGATCGGCTGCCACAGCCACGCCGACAGCGACGATATGACCATCGACGAGACCGAGATGGCGGAGATCAATTTCTATACGCGCGAAGAGGTAGAGGCTGCACTGAAAGGCAACGGCCCGTTCCGCTGTCCGCCACGCCATGCTATCGCCCATCACCTGATGGAATGGTGGGTGAACCAATGAGCGAGCCGAGAACCCTGCGGATCGATATCTGGTCGGATGTGATGTGCCCCTGGTGCCTCGTTGGCTGGGGCAATCTGCAAAAGGGCCTCGAGCAGCTGGATGGCGAAATCGCGGCGGACATCCGCTGGCACGCCTTCGAACTCAATCCCGACATGCCCGCCGAGGGCGAGGAGCGTACGGCGCACATCGCGCGCAAGTACGGGTCGACGCCGGAGCAGTCGCGCGCAGTGCAGGGACGGATGCGCGAGGCGGCCGAAACGGCCGGCGTTTCGCTGGATTATGAAGGGGTCGAGCCTGCGCCCGAGGCGATGATGTGGAACACTTTCGCTGCGCACAGGCTGCTGACCTGGGTGGGCGAGCAGCAGGGCCCCGAAAAGCAGACCGAGTTGAAACTCGCGCTGTTCAAGGCGCATTTCAACGAACGCCGCAATATCGGCAAGGAATCCGTCCTGCTCGACATCGCCGAAAGCACCGGCATCGATCGGGATGCCGCCGAGACCGCGCTCGCCAGCGAGGAAGTGGCTCACAAGACCCGTGCCGAAGAACGCGCGGCATGGGATCTCAACATCACCGGCGTGCCCGCCATGATCGTCGAGAACAAGTTCATGATCCCCGGAGCACAGCCGCCCGAAGCCTATGCCGATGCATTGCGGCGCGTGGCTGAGAAGGTGCCCGTCTAGCCCGCGCGATCATAGGCGGTCTTCATCCAGCCTTTGACTTCGACGTCGAATTGCTCGCGCGTTTCCAGCCGGACGCGGTGGCTGCACATCGCGTTGTAGGTTTCGAGCCGGTCATTCACTTCTTCGCCCTTGAGCGCGAGGCCGAGATCGATGCGCGATTTCGTGGCCGGCGTGATCAGGGCGAACTGCTTGGCGCGCCGCAGACTCACGCTGGTCTTTTTCGGCGCAATTTCGACATCCGCACCAAGCGATTTCGCAAAGTCGACGATGTCGTCGTAGATCGGCTTCAGCCCCGCCTTCGGACCCGCATACTGGTCTTCCACCAGGTCACCAGGCGCGTCGCCTTCAAGGGATTTGCTGGCAATGAGATTGGCAAAGCCGTGCGTCACGCCGTGGTCCGATTTCAGCATCGCGACGATCTTGCCATGCTTGTCGAGGCCCGACTGGGCCACGACCGCCTGCCATTCAGGCAGGGATTTTCCGGTTTTCTCCGGCAAGTTCGCGATCATGGTGGCGAGCTGGTCTTCCGGTGACGTCATGGCGATATCTCCTGTTTCGACCCTGAAGCCGGCAGGATAGCCTATGATGGGCCCGGCGCAAAAGCTGGCGCTCGCCCCGCATACAAAACGACCGCGTAAATCCGCACACGGACGGGCGGATAAACGCGGTCAAAATGTTCAATTCAAAGAACCGAGAAGACTAATTGGCATTGCCCTTCTTGATGGCGTGCATCGTTTTTTCGCCCTTCCTCGCGTCCTGTTCCGGATTGTCGGAGCCGACCTCCGGTTCGCGATTGTCGGGGTCTTTCGCGCGGTGCTCGTCGGCGCGACTGCCGACCGTGCGGTTCACTCCACCGCCAGCCGAACCCTGATGGCTGGGCGTGGGCGTTTCGGTCATTTCATCGATCAGGTCATTGTCGGGATGGCGGGATTGGCGTTCTGGCATGATATGCTCTCCTTTACCCGACCAACGGGCAAGGGGCGGCGCGCGTTCCGCAAACTGACCTATATCAGGCCAAGCCGTTCGAGTTTTCCCGCGAGTTTGCCCGGCAGTGCGTCGCCAATGTCCTCGCCCTCTTCCAGATCGCGCGGCGGTTCGCCCTTGAGATAGCGCCAGCCCTGATGGGCGCGCTTTGGGCGCGGGTAAACGCGGACCAGTTCGGGCTTGAGGTCGATCGACCAGCGTCCGGTCTTGGTCTCGCTGAACCCGAGGATTTCGCTGCGCGCGACGATGCTGTGCTGGTGGATCCAGTAGAGCGAGCCGCCGATGCACTGTTCCCACTTGGTCGGGCGATAGCGGGTGGTCAGGTTCGGGCTGCGCCGCTGCGCGTACCAGCTTTCGATGTCGTCATAGCTCTGCGCGCCGAAAGCGATCTTGGTCAGGTTGAGCGGCATGGGATGGATGTAGGGGGTGCGGCCCCCGAGTCAAACCACGGCCCCTTGTCAAACCACCCCGAGCGCTACCGCCAGGCCGAGGAAGGCGAAGAAGCCCATCGAATCAGTGATCATGGTCACGAACACGCTGCTTGCAACCGCCGGGTCCTGGTCGAGCCGGTCGAACGCCACCGGGACCAGCACGCCGGCAAGGCCCGCCACGGCCACGTTCACCACCATCGCCAGCGCGATCACCACGCCCAGCAGTGGCGTGAAGATCGCCGCTGTCGCCGCGCCGATCAGCACCGCGATGGTCACGCCGTTGAGCAGGGCGACGCGCATCTCGCGCCACAGGATACGCCGGGTATTGCTGCGGGTCAGCTGGTTGGTGGCAATGGCACGCACGGTCACCGCCATGGTCTGCGTACCCGCATTGCCGCCGATGCTGGCGACGATCGGCATGAGCACGGCGAGCGCGACCAATTGCTCGATCGCCGCGCCGAACAGTGCGATGATGAAGCTGGCCACCAGCGCCGTGCCGAGATTGGCGACCAGCCAGCGCACGCGCGCTGAATAGGCCTCGCGGATCGGCTCGTTAATGTCGCCTTCGCCCGCACCGCTCATCAGCAGGGCGTCCTCGCCCGCCTCTTCGGAGATGATGTGGACCACGTCGTCCACCGTCATCTGGCCGACCAGCCGCCCGTCATCGTCCACCACGGCGGCGCTGATGAGGTTGTATTTCTGGAACATCAGCCCGACTTCTTCCTGGTCGAGCATGACGGGGATCAGCGTCTGGTCGCGCTTCATCACATCGGCCAGCGCGATGGCCCGCGGCGCGCGCAGCACCCAGCTGAGCGCACAGGTGCCGACGGGGTGGTGCTTCTCGTCCACCACGAAGATTTCGTAGAATTCGTCCGGCAACTCGCGCCCGTCGCGCAAATAGTCGATCAGATCGCCGACGGTGAGGTGCTCGGGCACTGCCACGAGGTCGCGGCTCATCAGGCGGCCGGCGGTTTCCTCGGGATAGGAAAGGGCGGACTGGATCGCGATCCGGTCTTCCAGCTCCACCGCGGCCAGGATGGCGCGCTGGTCGGCCTCGTCCAGATCCTCGATGAGCTGGACGGCGTCATCGGTCTCCAGCTGGTCGACGATCTGCGCCACCGCTTCGGGCGGCAGCGCTTCCATCATGTCCTCGCGGACGTAGTCGTTGAGCTCGGCGACCACGTCCGACGTCATCAAATCGGTAATCGCTTCGGCCAGCTGGTGGCGTTCCTCGCGCTCGAACAGTTCGAGCAGGTCGGCGATGTCGGCGGGGTGGAGCGGTTCGACGAGGTCGTAGACGCGCGAGGTGTCGCCTTCCTCCAGCGCGTCCTCGACGCTCTCGACATATTCCTTCTTGAGCGTGTTCTCCTCGTCCATCCGCTCGTCGTCGATGCGGTCGTCGGGGCGCGCCTCTTCCTCCGGCTCGCGCGCCAGCAGGAAACCGTTCTCGTCGAGGGGGCGGTCGCTCTCGCTCATGCGCCCGCTCTAGGCAGGGGGGCACGAAAAGCAAGCCGTGACACAGGCGCTGCGTTTGCTAGGGAGGCGCCAACCGAAATACAGGAGACGAACAATGGCCGACACACTGACCTTCACCCTCGACACCGGCGATGGCGACAACAAGGACGTGGTGATCAAGCTGCGCCCCGACCTCGCACCCGGCCATGTCGAGCGCATCACGACGCTGGCCAACGAAGGCTTCTACGACGGCGTGGTCTTCCACCGCGTGATCCCCGGCTTCATGGCGCAGGGCGGCGATCCGACCGGAACCGGCATGGGCGGCAGCGATAAGCCCGACCTCAAGGCCGAATTCAACAGCGAACCGCACACCCGCGGCACCTGCTCGATGGCCCGCACCCAGGTGCCCGACAGCGCCAACAGCCAGTTCTTCATCTGCTTCGACGACGCCGAATTCCTCGACGGCCAGTACACCGTCTGGGGCCAGGTCGAGAGCGGCATGGAACACGTCGACGCGCTGCCCAAGGGCGAGCCGCCGGCAAACCCGGGCAAGATCGTGAAGGCGACTGTAGGCTAAACTTCGCTGAAATCGACGAGGGAAGGGCGGCCAAGTGCCGCCCTTTTCATTGAAAGGGCCAATCCCTTGCGGTAAGGGCGCGCAACCCATGAAACCGACCAATTCCCCCAAGACCTACAGGGTCAAGAGCTTCGGCTGCCAGATGAACGTCTATGATGGCGAGCGCATGGCCGAGATGCTGGGCGAGCGGGGCATCGTGCCTGCGCCCGAGGGGGAGGAGGCCGACCTCGTCGTGCTGAACACCTGCCACATTCGCGAGAAGGCGGCGGAGAAGGTCTATTCGGACATCGGCCGCCTGACCAAGGCTGGCCGTGCGGCGGGCAAAGAGCCGCTGATCGCGGTCGCGGGCTGCGTCGCGCAGGCCGAGGGCGAGGAGATCATGAAGCGCTCTCCGGCGGTCAGCATGGTCGTCGGCCCGCAGGCCTATCACCGCTTGCCCGAAATGCTGGACAAGGCCGTAAAGGGCGAACGGGCGACCGACACCGACATGCCGGCCATCGCCAAGTTCGCAGCTCTTCCCGAACGCCGCCGCACCAATCCGGCGAGCTTCCTCACCGTGCAGGAAGGCTGCGACAAGTTCTGCACCTATTGCGTGGTGCCCTATACGCGCGGCGCGGAAATCAGCCGGCCTTATGCCGACCTCGTCACCGAAGCGAAAAAGCTGGTCGACGCGGGCGCGAAGGAAATCACGCTGCTCGGCCAGAACGTCAGCGCATGGTCGGGCGAGGACGAGAAGGGCCACACTGTCGGCCTCGCGGGCCTGATCCGCGACCTAGCCAAGGTCGATGGCCTCGCGCGCATTCGCTACACCACCAGCCACCCCGCCGACATGGACGACGACCTGATCGCGGCGCATGGCGAGATCGACAAGCTGATGCCTTTCCTCCACCTGCCGGTGCAGGCAGGCAGCGACCGTGTCCTGAAGGCCATGAACCGTAGCCACACGGCGGAAAGCTACCTCAAGCTGCTAGACCGCTTCCGTGCTGCGCGGCCCGACCTTGCGCTGTCGGGCGATTTCATCGTCGGCTTTCCCGGCGAGACCGAGGCCGAATTCGAGGAAACCCTCGCGCTGGTGAATGAGGTCGCATACGCGCAGGCCTTCAGCTTCAAATACAGCCCGCGCCCCGGCACCCCCGCTGCCACGATGGACGGACAGGTGGCGAAGGAGGTCATGGACGATCGCCTCCAGCGCCTCCAGGCCACGCTCAACCGCGACCAGCTGGCCTTCAACGAGGCGAGCGTCGGGCGAACCTGCGAAGTCCTCGTCGAGCGCAAGGGCAAGCTGCCCGGCCAGTGGCTCGGCAAGACACCCTGGCTGCAAAGCGCGTGGTTCGACGCCAGTGTGGCAATCGGCGACCTTGTGCAGGTGGAACTGCTCGAAGCCGGGCCCAACTCGCTCGCTGCGCGGCTGCGCGAAACGGCCCTGTCAGCTGCCTGAGGGTTCGCCTTCGAGCTCGACAAACTCAGGCATCTCCGCGATCAGTTCCGTCCCCGTTTCATCGGTCATTTCCGCCGGAGCGACGGTTGGATTGGAGGGATAGCTCTCGCCATCGAATCTGAGCAGCGCAGTGCCTCCTTCCGCGCCGCCGCCTGATACGGCGACCGTGATGTCCTGACAGCCATTGGTGACGCTATCGAGGACGGTTACCGGTGTCCGCGAAACGCTGATATTGGCGACCTCGCGCCACATCGGCCCTGCCGGGGTGAGCACCAGCGTAGGGCAGCCGCCCGTGCCGCAGAAATAGGGCGCGGCGAGATAGACAATGGCCTCCTCGGCCCCGTCGTCATCGAGATCGTGCCAGGCGAGCGCGTAGCGCATTGCACCCGCTTCGGGATAGGTTTGCAGCAGGTAGCGGCGGATATCCTCTTCCGCATCCGCCGGGGCGGGAGAGACGGTGTCGGCCTCCGCAGCGGTCATGGTCGCCTCGGCCTCGGGCGCAGCGACTTCGGTGCAGGCGGCAAGAGTCAACAGGGCCAGCGTTATGGGCAAGAGGCGCATTCACGATCTCCGTCGGACACAGCAACTGCGTCAGTGTGCGCGGCTCGAAGGAAGGTTGCAAGTCCGTGACTTTCCACCGTCATGTCGCGCCCGCCAGCTTGCGCGGCGTGCAGGGACGCCTACATTTCCGACTCGCACACGAAAGGAGCGCATGGCCCGTAAACCCGCACCGAAAGACGCCAGGTCCTTCACCCCGCCGCCCAGTCCGCAGCGTGAGGTTCGCCGCGCGCAGGTCGATCTCAGCTTCGACAACCAGAGCCTGCTCGGCGCGCTGTTCGGTCAGTTCGATGCGAACCTGGTGCAGGTAGAAAACCGGCTCGGCGTATTCATCTCGGCCCGCGGCAACCAGCTCCATATCGAAGGCCCCGAAGACAGCGTCGCCCGCGCGCGCGACGTATTGAAGGCGATGTACGACCGGCTGGCCATCGGGCAGGAGCTCGACGGCGGCACGATCGAGGCGCTGATCGCCATGTCGGACGAGCCCACGCTCGACGGGATCGTCGATGCCGAACCCGGCAAGGGCAAGAACGCCCCGCCGATCATGATCCGCACCCGGCGCAAGACCATCGTGCCGCGCAGTGCGATGCAGGCGACCTACATGCGCAGCCTCGTGCGAGACGACATCATCTTCGCGCTCGGCCCCGCAGGGACCGGCAAGACCTATCTCGCCGTGGCGCAGGCAGTGGCGCAGCTGATCACCGGCAGCGTTCAGCGGCTGATCCTCAGCCGTCCGGCGGTGGAGGCAGGCGAGAAGCTCGGTTTCCTGCCCGGTGACATGAAGGAAAAGGTCGATCCCTACCTGCGCCCGCTCTACGACGCGCTCTACGATTGCATGCCGCCCGAACAGGTCGAGCGGCGGCTGGCCTCGGGCGAGATCGAGATCGCGCCGATCGCCTTCATGCGCGGGCGCACGCTGGCCGATGCGTTCGTGATCCTCGACGAGGCGCAGAACACCACGCGCGAGCAGATGAAGATGTTCCTCACCCGCTTCGGCCAGAACAGCCGCATGGTCATCTGCGGCGACCCGAACCAGGTCGACATTCCCGGCGGCGGCGGCATGAGCGGGCTGGCGGACGCCGTGGGCAAGCTGGAGGGCGTGGAGGGTTTCGGCACGATCCGGTTTACGGCGGCGGATGTTGTGCGCCACCCGATCGTAGGGCGGATCGTGGAGGCGTATGAGGGGAAGGGCGAGTAGAACAGCGAAGGACCGGTTATGCGCCCACTATCGGTCAATCGCGATGCTGACCGTGCTAACCGCAAACGGCCCGTAATCGAATGGCGGATACCTTCGCCAGAAGGGATGCGGGTAGTTCGGAACGGGACGGGCTGATTTTGTATCGGTGGTGAGCGGACTCACCTGCCCTATGTTTGATTGCGCTGGTCAACTCTGCTTGCGCGCTGCCCTTATTAGCACCCAAAGAAGCAAAACGGCTGCAGCAACACCTAATAGAAGTTGAGCTACAGCAAGTTCTACGGTCGTTGCTAAGGCTGCCATTAACATGCCAACGACAATTAGGGCGGCATCGCCACCTGGATTCTTCTTTTCATCGTGATCACTCATGATGATCTATTAGCATCTCAGCCCGCTAATCTCAACCTGAGCGGGTAATCTATCGCACGCAAGGTGAACTGAATACATGCAGCAGGGTTGCTTCCCACGGCTTTCAGCATCTTGGTAGGCCATGTTTGGGGCAGCCTGCGTTTAGCAAAACTTCCGCGTCGCAAATCCCCCTTACCCGACGCCGCCAACCACCGCTTTCCTACCGTCGGATGCTCGGCTAGATGGCGCGGATGGCCTATGATTTTACCTGCATGCTCACGCCATTTCGCACCTCGCGAATGGAGGGCGGGTTTTTCCGCCTTGGACAGTGTAACATGCGGTCCATGTCTCGGAATGCAGCTGGCTGATGGACCTCGATATCGCAATCGACGGGTGGCCCGAGGCGTTCGATTGGGAAGGCCTTGCCGAGCGCGCGGTCGTAGCGGCAGCCGGAGTGGAGCCGGTATTGGCGAGCGAGCGGCTATCCGCCTCGTTACTCTTCACCACTGACGAGCAGGTGCACGCCCTCAACCGCGAGTGGCGCGGAAAGGACAAGCCGACCAATGTGCTCAGCTTCCCGATGCTGGAGCGCGTCGAGTTGCTCGCGCTCGCGCCCGACGGCCCGCCCGAGCTGCTCGGCGACATTGCCCTGGCGCTCGAGACCTGCCAGCGCGAAGCGGCGGAGAAGGGCATCGCGCTCGAACACCACGCTGCCCACCTGATCGTCCACGGCCTGCTCCACCTGGCAGGGCACGATCATGTCGATTCCGACGCGCAGGCCGAGGCGATGGAAGCGCTCGAAATCGCGGCGCTTGCAAAACTGGGCATCGCCGACCCATATGGGGATCGCAACTGAATGGAGTGCGTTTGAGGGGCCATGCCCGATTCGTCATCACCCGCGGGAGACGCGGAGAGTAGCAGCGGGCTGTGGCTCGCCATCCGGAAATTGTTCGATCCCGCCCATGGCGAGCGTTCTCTGCGCGCGCAGCTCGAAGAAGCTATCGACGAGCACGAGGACGAGAACGGCGAGGAAACGCCGGACAACAGCGGAACCGGCGACCTGTCCTCGGTCGAGCGGCAGATGCTGCGCAATCTGTTGCATTTTTCCGAACACGATGCCGACGATGTCGCCGTGCCGCGCGGCGAAATCATCGCGATGAACGCCGAAGCCCCGTGGGACGAGCTGGTCGAGACTTTCGCCGAGCATGGCCATTCGCGCATGCCGGTCTATCGCGATCAGCTCGATGACGTCATCGGCATGATCCACCTGAAGGACGTGTTTCCCTTCCTCGCGCGGGGCAAGCCGCCTCCCAAGGACTGGACCGTGCTGATGCGCCAGCCGCTCTATGTGCCGCAAACGCGCAATGCGCTCGACGTGCTGGCCGACATGCGCGCCCAGCGGATGCACCTCGCCGTCGTGGTCGATGAGTTTTCCGGCACAGACGGGATTATCACTATCGAGGATCTGGTCGAGGAAATCGTCGGCGAGATCGAGGACGAGCATGACGACGCGCCCGAGGAATGGATCGTGCCGATCGGCGCGGGGATGTGGGATTGCGACGCGCGCGCCGAACTGGACGATGTGGCAGAGAAGGTCGATCCCGCGCTCGCGGAGGTCGAGGAATCGGTCGATACGCTGGGCGGGCTCGCCTTCGTCCTTGCCGAACAGGTTCCGCAGATCGGAACGGTGGTGGAACATCCCAGCGGCTGGCGGATCGAGGTGACCGATGGCGACGAAACGCACGTCAAGCGCCTGCGCCTGCACGAACCGCCGGCGGAAGAACCCGGCGACTGATCGCATTGTTGCGCGAATTCGAACATTCGCCCTCGACATCGGTCATCGGCGACCATAGCTAACACTCGCAATGGTCACCCGTCGGCTTCCTCCCCTTCGCGCGCTCGAAGCCTTCGTGCGGACCGTCCGGCTCGGTTCGGCCCGCGCTGCGGCGGAGGAACTGGGCCTCAGCCCATCGGCCCTGTCGCGCCGGATCGGCAATCTGGAAGACTTCGTCGGCAAGAAGCTCTTCACCCGCGCGCGCCAGTCGATGCAGCTTACCGATGACGGGCATGCCTTCTACGAGGCGGTCAATCCTCAGCTTGAGGCGTTGGCCCGGGCAGTGGAAAGCCAGTCGGAAAACCTCTCGCTGCTGCGCCTCCACCTCGGCGTCCTGCCGCTGTTCGGCACGCAACGCCTGTTCCCCAAGCTCGGCGAATTGCGTGCGCGGCACCCGCTGCTGCACATCGACATCGATACCGGCCCGCATCTCGAGGACCGTGTCGGCGACCTGCTCGATGCGGCGATTATCCTGTCGCGCGGGCCGGAGCGGGGGCTGCATGCAGTGCGGCTGGACTACAACAAGGTCCATGCGATCTGCAGCCGCGAGATGAAGGAGAAGCTGGGCGACGAACCCGGTATGGAAGCGCTGGGCAAGCAGACGTTCCTGATCCACAACGAATTGCCCGAAAGCTTCGTCGCCTGGCGCCAGGAAATTGGCATGCCCGATCTCGAGCCTGCCGCGATCGACCATTTCGACAGCGGCCAGATCATGCTGGAGGCCGCTGCGCAGGGCCTGGGCATCGCCATCATGCATGATGATCACATGCGCCGCGCGAGCGACAACCGCCTTGCCAAGGTCTATGACGTCGAGGTCGAGAGCCCCTATAGTTACTGGTTCGTCTGCAAGCCGACCGCGCTGGAAGAACGGCCGGTGCGGCTGTTCCACGATTGGCTGGTGGGCGCCGAGCTCTAGGCCGGGCTGTCGCTGCCCGGCGCGTCTTTCGGGCGATAGCGCACTGCATCGACCACATGCTGGAAATCGCGCAGGGGCCTGCCCAGTGCCGCGACCAGTGCGGCCTCTATCTCCTCGCGCGCCTTGGCCGCTATGGCCTTGCGACCGCGATGGTCTTCGGGACTGAAAGGCTCGAGATAGGTTATGCGAAGGCGAAAGGTTCCGCTGCGCGCCATGATCCGCATGGCATTGTGCAGGCCGCTTTCATCGCCGACCCAGCCGATTTCCTCGGCATTATCGCCATAGTCGAGCATGACCGGCTGGACGAGCACTCCCGGTGGCGGCGGTTCGAGGACCGACAGCATGGAGGACTTGAAGGGCAGCAGCGACTGACCATCGGTGACCGTGCCTTCGGGAAAGACCGTCACCGACCAATTGTCCTCCAGCGCCTCGCGCAGCGCATTGATCTGCTCGGCCACGCCCAACCGGTTCTCGCGCTTGACGAAAACCGTGCGATTGAGACGGCAAAGCCAGCCGATGACCGGGACCTCAGCCAGTTCCTGCTTGGCGACGAACGCGGTTCCCGTGGCACCGGCGAGCGACAGGATGTCGATCCAGGAAAGGTGGTTGGCGATGAAGAACACGTCGCGCCGCAGAGGCGTCCCGATGATCTTCACGCGGGCCCCGACGACCCGCGCGGTGAAGCGCAGGAACAGCATGGGGAAGGGGGAACCATAGGCGAAGACGCGGTAGAGATAGTGCAGCGGCACGAATATCAGCAGCAGAACGAGGATGCCGATCGCGCGCATGACGAAGCGGACCCATCCCATCGGCGAGAGAGGCACGTTTTCGCCGCGCGCGGCAGCCAGCCGGCGCTCAGTATAACGCGCGAGGCGCCGCTCAGCTTTCGCGGTCGAGGCGGACGCCATACAGCTCCAGCCGGTGATCGACGAGCCGGTAGCCCAGCTTTTCTGCGATCTGCTTCTGCAGAGCTTCGATCTCGGGATCGACGAATTCGATGACCTTGCCGCTCTCGACGTCGATCAGATGGTCGTGATGCGCTTCGGGAGCGGCTTCATAGCGCGCTCTCCCATCGCCGAAATCGTGCCGGTCGAGAATGCCGGCCTCCTCGAACAAACGGACCGTGCGATAGACCGTGGCAATCGAGATCCCGGAATCGATCTTGTTGGCGCGTTCGTGGAGCAGCTCGACATCGGGATGGTCGTCGCTCTCCGACAGCACGCGCGCAATCACGCGCCGCTGTTCGGTGATGCGCAATCCCTTGTCGGCGCAAAGCTGCTCAAGATCGATTTTCTGGTGCAATTGGGCTTCCCGATTGAAAAACGCCCCGTACCCTTATCGGGCCGGGGCGTCTTCCTCAAGGCGAACCGAAAGGCTTTACGCGCCCTTCTTCTTGCGACCTCGTTTCTGGCCCGGTTTACGGCCCAGACCGATCTTCACGGCAAGATCGCGGCGCGTCGCCGCATAATCTGGCGCGACCATCGGATAATCGGCGGAAAGTCCCCAGCGTGTGCGATACTCGTCCGGAGTAAGATCATGCTCGGTCGAAATATGTCGCTTGAGCATTTTCATCTTCTTGCCGCAGTCGAGGCAGACAAGATGATCCTTCTTCACCGAAGAGCGGATTGAAACGGCCGGATCCGGAATGGCCTGCGCCGCAGTCGCTGCGTCACCAAGGCCGGAAAGCGCTGAATACACATTGGTAATGAGTGTGGGCACATCGCCCACTTCGACATTGTTGTTGCTGACATGCGCCGCGACAATGTCTGACGTCAACGTAATCAAGGTTTCGGTCATATCGGTTTCGATAGCATCCATTCGGACAGGCTCCTGTTGCCCCGGCTTATTTGGCGCGACCCGGCTTGTGGGATGCATTGTAAAGAAACGACAAGAGAACGCAAATTTTTCACGACATATCTTTACTTTGACGCAAATATACAAGCGGACTGTCGCAATATTACAATTTCCGCCCGAAAGTTATGGCATCGAGCGGCTCTCCCGACGCCGTCCGATAATAGGCGACGCGCCGCCCGATCGGAGCGAAGCCCGCGGCGCGGTATAAGCTCTCCGCCGGATTGTTCTCGCGCATTTCGAGGAACACGTTGTCAGCGCCATTGGCGCGCGCGCTTTCGATGAACAGGTCCAGAAGGTGCCGGCCGATCCCCTTGCCCCGCTGTTCTGGACGGACCGCGACAAGGAGCAACTCCTCCTCGCCCGGCGCGCGTCGCGCCAGCACGAAGCCTGCCGCTTCGCTTCCGCTGGTCAACGGCGCGAGTTCGGCATCGCACATGATGGCATGAGTATGGGGAAGGGCGAGAGAGCCCTCGACCTGCGTGCGACTCCAGGACTCGCGCCAGTAAGGGTCAAATGCGCTTTCCATCACCTCCATCAGCTGATCGATATCGGTCATGGGCTGGCCGGCTTCGCATCGGGCTCGCGGCCATACAGGGGGGCCAGAGTGTCGCTCAGAACAGCAGACGGCAGGGCGAGACCGTGACGAGCGTCGGGGAGGCAATCGAGGACCGAAAAGCCGGCGCGTCCCGCGGCCAGCTCGGCGGCCTTGCCACCGATGACGACGCAATGGTTGTCGCGCGTCTGCGCCGTTTGCGGCGGAAGCGAGATGGGTTCTGTTTCGGGATGACCGCTGCTGTCGAAATTCTGGACGAACCATTCGCCATGGCCGCCGTTTGTGCACACCGTAACCGCATCCCCGACATGCTCGCCGCCATCTTGCCGAGCCATCGCGGCGAGCAGGGCAAGGGTCGGATAGCCTTGCACTTTGGCCTGCCAAGCGATTCCGAGAGCCTGCGCCACGGCGAGGCCGATGCGGATTCCGGTGAAGCTACCGGGCCCGAGCGAGACGCGAACGGAGTCGGCCTGCCCCTTGCCGGGCAATTGCGCGATCATCGGCACCAGGCGCTCGGCATGGCCGCGGCCAAGCACTTCGTGACGCGCGTCGAGAAGTTCGCCGCCGTCGAAGAGCGCTACCGAACAGGCCTCGGTCGCCGTTTCTATTACGAGAATCCGCATCAGCCGCGCCCTGCCTCAGGCGCGGCTGCGCTTCAAGTCAGACGATGCGGTTGAACTTGTCGAAATCGGGACGCGGACTGCGATCGAAGATCGTCGTCTCGTCGCCATAGCCGATCGCGCAGACCCAGTCGGCGCGATGCCGTGGCTGGTCGGCGAAGAACGCCTCGGTCACTTTGTCGAGGTCGACTCCCGACATCGGCCCGCAATCGAGGCCCTGTGCGCGCGCTGCAATCATAAGATATGCGCCCTGCAGGGCGGAGTTGCGCTTTGCGCCGTCCTTGCGGCCGTCTTCGTCGCCTTCGAACCAGCTCTTAGCGTCGGTATGCGGGAACAGCCAGGGCAGTTCCTCGTGGAAGTCGATGTCATAGCCGATGATGACTACGACCGGCGCAGTCTTGATCTTCTCCTGGTTCCCCTCGCTCGCGCATTCGGCCAGCTTGTCGCGTGATTCCTGCGACATGCACCAGACGAACCGGCCCGGCTGCATGTTGGCCGAGGTCGGACCCATCTTGAGCAATTCGTAGATCGCGTGGATCTGTTCCTCGCTCACCGCCTTATTATGCCAGCCATTATAGCTGCGCGCTTCGCGGAAGATCTGGTCGAGCGCGTCGCCGGAAAGCTTTTGGTCGTGAAATTGCTGGGTCATCAAGTCCTCTTGGTCTGGCAAATCAGGCTGCGCGGACTTCAACGACCTCCGGGACATAATGTTTCAACAGACCTTCGATGCCGTGCTTGAGCGTGGCAGTGGATGACGGGCAGCCCGAGCAGGCCCCCTGCATCTGCAAATGCACCACACCGTCGCGGTAGCCGCGATACTGGATATCGCCGCCGTCGCCCGCGACGGCCGGGCGCACGCGCGTCTCGAGCAGCTCGTTGATCTGCGCGATGATGTCGGCATCTTCGTCGCGCTCTTCGACCAGCATCGCCTCGTCTTCCGGCGGAACGGCGATGCCGCCGGCGGTCCCGGCAGCGAAGAGCGGCGCCTCGGAGACGAAATGATCGAGCAGGATCGCAACGACCTGCGGCTTCAGATCGGTCCAGCTGACGCCCGGTGCCGCGGTGACGGTCACGAAATCGGCGCCGAAGAAGACATTCGTCACATCGCCGAGATCGAACAGCGCCTGCGCCAGCGGGCTTGCCTCGGCCGCTTCGGGCGTCGCGAATTCGCGGGTTCCCGATCCCATCACCGGCTTGCCGGGCAGGAACTTGAGGCTGGAGGGATTGGGCGTGGTTTCGGTCTCGATGAACATTCCGCCTATCTAGGGAGCGCGGGAACGCGCCACAAGCAAAGATGCTTTTTGCCAATGTTCACTGTCCCTTCACACCAAGGCTCCCTATATCCCCGCCATGGCTATTCTTTCGCGCGCCGTCCGGCGTCTTGCGCTCGTCCTTCCTCTCGCGTTCGTGGCCCAGCAGCCCCTGCTTGCGCAGGCGCCTGCCGAACCCACTCCGAAGCACCTCACCGAAGAGGGCGAGACCCCCTGGATCTACGAGGGCAGCGATGTCCCGCGCGACGAGGAATGGACCTTCGGCGAGCTGCCCAACGGCCTGCGCTATGCGGTGCGCAAGAACGGGGTGCCGCCCGACCAGGTCTCGATCCGGGTGCGCATCGATGCCGGTTCGCTGCATGAGGAAGACAGCGAACAGGGCTATGCCCACCTGCTCGAACACCTGCTGTTCCGCGAAAGCCAGTATCTCGGCCCGGCCATGGCGATCCCGACGTGGCAGCGCCTGGGGGCGACCTTCGGCAGCGACACCAATGCCGAAACCAGCCCGACACACACGGTCTACAAGCTCGACCTGCCCAACGTGAACGAAGCGAAGCTGGCCGAGAGCATGAAGATTCTCTCCGGCATGGTCCGCGCGCCGGTCCTAAGCGATGCCAATGTGCAGGCGGAGGTTCCCATCGTGCTCGCAGAGAAGCGCGAGCGCGGCGGGCCGCAGCAGCGCGCCGCCGAGCAGACCCGCGAAACATTGTTTGCCGGGCAGAAGCTGGCCAACCGGCTACCGATCGGGACCGAGGCAACGCTCAATGCCGCCACCGGCACTTCGGTCAGCGCCTTCTACGATCGCTGGTACCGGCCCGAGAACACCGTGATCGTCGCCGTCGGCGATCTCGACCCGATGCAACTCGCCGCGGAAATCGAGAAATGGTTCGGTGACTGGCAGGGCGAGGGGGCAAGCGTGGCCGCGCCCGATTTCGGCGACCCTGTCGCCCCCGCCGGTGCCGATGCGGACAATCCGGTCGGCGAAGTGTCGGCGATCGTCGCGCCCGGCCTGCAGCGCAGCTTTACCTATGCCGTGATGCGCCCCTGGCGGCCGGTACAGGACACGATCGTCTATAACGAGGGCCTGCTGCGCGACAGCCTGGCGCAGGCGCTGATCAACCGGCGGCTGGAGGCGCGCGCACGAGCCGGAGGCAAGTACCTCTACGCCCAGGTGCAGCAGGACGATGTCAGCCGCTCCACCGATGCGACCTTCGTGTCCTTCGCGCCGCTGTCGGACGATTGGGAGGGGGCGTTGGCCGATGTGCGCGCGGTGATCGCCGATGCGCTGGCCAACCCGCCGACGCAGGAAGAAATCGATCGCGAGCTGGCCGAATTCGAATCCATTTTCGCCAGCTCGGTCGAACAGCGCCGCGTGATGGCGGGGGCCCGGCTGGCCGACGACATCGTCAATGCCGTCGACATTCGCGAGACGGTCGCGGCGCCTGAAACCGTGCTCATGGTCTTCAATTCCATGCGCGAGAAGGTCACGCCCGAGCAGATGCTGGAGCAGACCCGCAAGCTGTTCGACGGGGCGGTGATCCGCGCAGCCTATGTGACGCCCCAAACCGGCGAAGCGAGCGATGCGGAGATTCGCACGGCCATGCTTGCCCCAGTGGAAGCGGCGGCCGATGCGCGGATCGCGGCGCAGGACATCTCCTTTGCCGATCTGCCCGCCATCGGCGAGCCCGGCACGATCGAGCGGCAGGGGCCCCTCGGCGTGCTCGATATCGAGCGGGTTGACTTTGCCAATGGCGTGAAGGCGATCCTGTGGGCGAACGATGCCGAACCCGGCCGCGTGGCGGTCAAGGTCCGCTTCGGCGGCGGCTGGCGCGCCATCGAGGAAGAGGATGGCGCCTATGCCATGCTCGGCCGCATGGCACTGGTCGGCTCGGGCCTCGGCGAACTCGGCCAGGAAGAACTCGACCGGATTTCGACCGGTCGGCGGATGGGCTTCGACTTCGACATTGCCGATGGCGCCTTCACCCTGTTCGCACAGACCCGCGGGCAGGACCTCGCCGACCAGCTCTACCTCTTCGCCGCCAAGCTCGCCATGCCGCGCTGGGACCCGAACCCGGTGCTGCGCGCGCAGGCTGCCGCCCGGCTTGCTTATGAAAGCTACGGTGCCAATCCTGCCGGCGTGATCAATCGCGATCTCGAATATCTGCTCCGCGGACGCGACGGGCGGTTCGAGATTGCCGACCCGGCCGCCATTGATGCGACCACGCCCGAGGGCTTTCGCCAGGTGTGGGAGCCGCTGCTGAAGCAAGGCCCGGTCGAGGTGCTGGTATTTGGAGATTTCGACCGGCAGCAGGGCATCGAGGCGCTGGCCAAAACCTTTGGCGCACTCGAACCGCGCGATCCCCTGCCGGCCGATGTCGCGGCCTCTGGCTTCACCTTCCCCGAGCCGGGCGAAACGGTCGTGCGCTATCATCGCGGCGATGCCAACCAGGCTGCCGCGGTTATCGCCTGGCCGAGCGGGGCGGGCGTCGACGGTCTGCCTGAATCGCGCCAGCTCGAAATCCTCACGCAGGTGTTCAACAACCGGCTGATGGATGCGATGCGCGAGCGGGCAGGCGCTAGCTACGCGCCGGTGATCAACAGCCAGTGGCCGACCGATGTCGAGAGCGGTGGACGTATCACCGCCTTCGCGCAGTTGCGGCCCGAGGACGTTCCGGCCTTCTTCGCTGCGGCCGACCAGATCGCCAGCGACCTTGCCACCCAGCCGCCCAGTGCCGACGAATTGCAGCGCGTTACCGAACCGTTGCTGCAATACGTGAACCGCGTCTCGACCGGCAATCTGTTCTGGCTGTTCCAGCTGGAAGGTTCGACGCAGGACCCGGCGCGGATCGGCCTGCTGCGCTCGCTGCTGAACGATCTGACGCAGACCACGCCTGAACGGATGCAACTGCTGGCGCAGAAGTATTTCGGCGACACGCGAGGTTGGCGCATGGCTGTCATCCCCGAAGGACAGGAGCTGGCCACGCGCGTGACGACGGCCCCGGCCGAGGCCGCTCGCTAGCCGGTTGCAGCAATCGGCTTTTTAAGCTGGCCAAGCAAAAGCTGCTTGCGGCATGAGCTGTGCTCGTCTGCGATGGGCGGGTACAAACGGCGCAATTCCGCGCTGCGAATGGAAGTGACAATGGCGACGAACTGGGCACCGGATAGCTGGAAGAGTTTCGAGGCAAGGCATTTGCCCGAATATCTCGACCCGGCCGCACTCGACGCCGCGACTACTGCGCTGGAAACGCACCCGCCGCTGGTCTTTGCGGGCGAGGCGCGGGCGCTCAAGGCCGATCTCGCCGAAGTGGCGGAGGGCAAGGCGTTCCTGCTGCAGGGCGGCGATTGCGCCGAAAGCTTCGCCGAATTCCACCCGAACAATATCCGCGACACCTTCCGCGTGCTGCTGCAGATGGCGGTCGTCATGACCTTCGCCAGTAAGAAGCCGGTGGTGAAGGTTGGACGCATGGCGGGCCAGTTCGCCAAGCCGCGCAGTTCGAATACCGAAACGCAGGACGGCATCACTCTGCCGAGCTATTTCGGCGACAACATCAACGGTATCGATTTCGACGAGGCCAGCCGAACCAACGATCCGCAGCGCATGGTGCGCGCCTATTCGCAGGCCGCCGCCACGCTCAACCTGCTGCGTGCCTTTGCCGGCGGCGGCTATGCGAACCTGCGCCAGGTCCACCAGTGGACGCTCGATTTCATGGGCCGCAGCCCTTGGGCAGACAAGTTCAAGGATGTGGCCGACCGCATCGGCGAAGCCCTCGATTTCATGGAAGCCTGCGGGATCACGCCCGAAACCCTGCCGCAATTGCGCGGCACCAGCTTCTACACGAGCCACGAGGCGTTGCTGCTGCCCTACGAGCAGGCGCTGACCCGCCGCGACAGCCTGACCGGCGACTGGTACGATACCAGCGCGCATATGGTCTGGATCGGCGACCGCACCCGTTTCGATGGCAGCGCGCATGTCGAATTCGCGCGCGGCATCGGCAATCCGCTCGGCATGAAATGCGGGCCGAGCCTCGAGACCGACGCGATGCTGCGCCTGCTCGACACGCTCAATCCCGCCCGCGAGCCGGGGCGCATCACGCTGATCAGCCGGTTCGGCCACGACAAGGTGGAAGACGGCCTGCCGCGCCTCGTGCGCGCAGTAAAGGCGGAAGGCCACCCGGTCGTATGGAGCTGCGACCCGATGCACGGCAATGTGGTGAAGTCGGAGAGCGGCTACAAGACGCGCCCCTTCGACCGCATCCTGACCGAGGTTAAAGGCTTCTTCGCGGTCCACCGCGACGAGGGCACGCACCCCGGCGGCATCCATGTCGAAATGACGGGGCAGGACGTGACCGAATGCGTCGGTGGCGCAGTGGCCATCACCGATGAGGCCCTCAAGGATCGCTATCACACCCATTGCGACCCGCGCCTCAATGCCGCGCAGTCGCTGGAACTGGCCTTCCTCATCGCCGAGATGCTCAATGAAGAGCAGGGCATGCGGCGCGCCGACGCGGCCTGACCTAGGGGCAATCACCTAAGCCGCAATTCGCCAAACCTTTCCTCCGTTCCGACTATCGACGGGCAAGAAAGGAGATGGCGTGGCGCGTCCTGCGATAGAAATGGTGTGCCTGGCGCTGGCGTGGGTGATGATAGCGCTGGCAATCATGCTCGGCTCTTGGCCCCCGGATGGCGCATTCCTGCAGGGCTTGTTGCTTGCCGCGCTCCTGCCGCTGACACTGCTCGCTCTGTGCTTCATGCGCCGCCCACCGACCGCGGCGGTTATCGCGACGCCGCCTCCGCCGCCCGAAACCAGCCTCGCCGACGAACTTGCCGGCATCGGCCGTTGGAGTGTCGATCTGCTGACGGGCGGGCATCGCTGGTCGCGTGAGTTTTGCAGGATTGCCGGCCTGCCCCTGACAACCCCGCCAGATGCCGAAACGCTGCGCGCACTCTTGCCGGAGGGGACGCGGCAGATGGAGGTCGCTTTCCTGGCGCATCGGCACGACCGCGGGACCTATCCCATCGAATTCGAGATCGAGAACCAGACCCTGGGCACGCGGCTCCTGCGGGCCCGCGCGCGCAACGTCTTCTCGCCAGAAGGACAGGTCGAGCATGTCCTGATGGTCGTGCGCGATGCGACGGAGGAATATTCGCAGGCCGCCCGCATGCATCGTGCCACCCAGGCCGCATTGCAGCAGGCCGAGGAAGCGCGTCGGCTGGCGAACACCGATCCGCTGACCGGTCTCCCCAATCGACGCAGCGCGATGGCCGCGCTCGACCGGGAGATCGTGCGGGCAAGACAGAATGAGGTGCATCTCGCCGCGTTGCTGTTCGATGTCGATTTCTTCAAATCGATCAATGACACGCATGGCCATGCGGTGGGCGACCGCGTCCTCACCGAAATTGCCGCCATCGTGCTGCGCAATTTGCGCGAGGGGCAATGCGCAGCCAGGATCGGGGGCGAGGAATTTCTTCTCGTCTGTCCTGACGCCGATGCCGGGGTGGCGGCGGAGGTGGCCGAGCGCCTGCGTCAGGCGATCCACCAAGGGACTCAGACCGCGGACGTTCCCGCCGTGACGGTCAGCGTGGGCCATGCCGCCTTGCGCCCGGGAGAGACGAGCCTGCAACTGTTCTCGCGCGCGGACGAGGCGCTCTATGCTGCCAAGCGCGCCGGCAGGAATCGGGTGAAACTGGCGGCATGACGCCAACTTAGCTGTCAGCGGCAAGCTAAGTCTTTCAACCGTCACCTGTTTGCGCCATGATGGATCGCGGTTGCCGCATTCTGGCGCCGCCGAAGAGGGGAGCCCCAAATGCCCCGCCAGACTTTGCTTGCACGGGAAGCCGATCCGGCACGACCGGCGCGCTATCATGCCGTGCGCCGTCTTACCGAAGCGCTCGCCGCGCCGCTTTCGGAAGCCGATGCGACCCTCCAGTCGATGGAAGACGCCTCGCCCGCCAAATGGCATCTCGCGCATGTCACCTGGTTCTGGGAGACGTTCCTGCTGCGCGATCACCTCGATGGGTATCGCCTATATGACGAGCGCTGGCCCTTCGTCTTCAATTCCTATTACGAGGCCGAGGGCGAGCGGATCGCGCGTTTTTCGCGCGGGATGCTCTCCCGCCCGACGGTTGCCGATATTCTTGCCTGGCGAGCCCATGTCGACGAGGCGATGCAGCCTTTGCTGGAGCGCGAGGAGCTGGCTCCGCTGGTCGAGCTCGGCTTTGCGCACGAGCAGCAGCATCAGGAATTGCTGCTGACGGACATCAAGCACGCTCTGTTCCAGAATCCGCTCGGCCCGGCGATGTGGGAAACCACGCCCGGTCAGGCTGAGGCGCGGACTCGCGGCTGGCATGCGCACCCCGGCGGAGTGGCGCGGATCGGCCATCAGGATGGAGGCTTCGCCTTCGACAATGAAGGGCCGGTCCATCGGGTGCTGCTCGAACCCTTCGCCCTCGCCGATCGGCTTGTCACCAATGGCGAATGGGCCGACTTCATCGCCGATGGCGGTTATGAAACCGCCTCGCTCTGGCTGTCGGACGGCTGGGCTTGGGTCAATGAGAATGCGATCCGCGCGCCGCTCTACTGGCACGAGGACGAGCATTTCACGCATGGTGGCTGGCAGGCGCGCGATCCGCATGCGCCCGTCACCCATATCTCCTATTACGAGGCCGATGCCTTCGCCAGCTGGGCCGGATACCGGCTGCCGACCGAATTCGAGTGGGAAGCGATCGCGCGTGGGCAGGAGGGGCAGGATGCGGCCCATGATCCGGCCGGCGGCAACCAGCTCGACGAAGCGGCCCCCCCACTGCCTCTCGGGAGCGAGAGCCTGTTCGGCGACTGCTGGCAGTTCACCCGTTCCGCCTATCTGCCCTATCCCCGTTTCCAGCCGGCCGAAGGTGCGGTCGGCGAATACAACGGCAAGTTCATGAGCGGGCAGTTCGTGCTGAAGGGCGCGAGCTGCGCCACGGCGCGCGGCCACTCGCGTGCCTCCTATCGCAATTTCTTCTACCCCCACCAGCGCTGGCAGTTCACCGGCCTGCGGCTCGCAAAGGACGTCTGATGAAATCCCAAACCGGTCTTGCGATCGTCGATCTGGATGAGGAGGGGGTCGACCGCGCCTTCCGCTCCGATGTGCTGACAGGCCTCGCCCAGCGGCAGAAGGCGATCCCCGCGCGCTGGTTCTACGACGAGCGCGGATCGCGCCTGTTCGAAGACATCACCAAGCTCGACGAATACTATCCCACGCGCGCGGAGACCGAGATCCTGCGCGAACGCGGCGGCGAGTTCGCCGAGCTGATCGGACCGGACCGGGCGGTGGTCGAATTCGGGTCCGGCAGTTCGGTCAAGACACCGCTGCTGCTCGAAGCGATCGATCCGGCCGCCTATGTCCCGCTCGATATTTCGGGCGACTTCCTGCGCCAGTCCGCAGCGGCGCTGAGCGAAAAGTTTCCCCGATTGCCGGTATTCCCGGTCGAGGCCGATTTCATGCGCAAGGTCGCGCTTCCCGACGATGTCCATCACCTGCGCAAGCTGGGCTTCTTCCCGGGTTCGACCATCGGCAACATGGTCCCGCGCACGGCGGTCGACCTGTTGCGCTCGATGCGCTCGACCATGGGTGCGGACGAGGGCGAACTGCCGCTCCTCCTGATCGGCATGGACCTCGTCAAGGATCGCAAAGTGCTTGAGGCGGCCTATGCCGATGGCGACGGGGTTACCGCCCGTTTCAACCTCAATCTCGCGCACCGGATCAATCGCGAGCTTGGCGGAACCATACCGGTCGAGAAACTCGAGCACGTCGCCATCTGGAACGACGACTTCGCGCGGATCGAGATGCATCTCAAGGCGCGCGAATCCTTCGATTTCGAGGTCGCAGGCAAGCGCTTCACCATGGCGGCGGGCGACACGATCCACACCGAGAACAGTCACAAGTTCACCCGCCGCAGCTCCAATACGTTGCTGCTGGCCGGCGGATGGACGCCGTTGCATCGCTGGACCGACGGCGAGGGGCGTTTCTCGCTGATCCTCGCGCAGGCGACCGAGCACCGCGACGCGCCCTGATGGCGGGAACGATTATTGTCGTCGGTGCTGGCATGGCGGGCCTCGCCTGTGCCACGCGGCTTGCGGCCGCGGGCCAGCAGGTGAGCTTGTTCGACAAGGGTCGCGGCCCCGGCGGACGCATGGCGACACGACGCGCGGAAGTGGAGGGCAAGACGCACCGCTTCGATCACGGGGCGCAATTTTTCACTGCGCGCGATGACGGTTTCCGCGCCCGGGTCGAGGAATGGCAGCGGGCGGGCGTGGTGGCTCGCTGGCAGGCGGCGGGCGAGGAGGCATGGGTCGGCACGCCCGCCATGAACGCGCCGATCCGCGCGGCTGCCGAGCCGCTCGATGTTTCGTGGGGTACGCGCGTGGCCGGGATACAGTCGCGCGACGAGGGCTGGCTGGTGTCGCTGGACGATGGCGCGGAGCGATTCTCAGACAGCATCGTGCTCGCCATTCCGGCCGAACAGGCTGCCGAGCTGCTGGCGGGCTTGCACGACGATTTTGCCGACCGTGCGCGGCGCACGGCTTCAAGGCCGTGCTGGGCGCTGATGGCGGTCTTTCCCGACCGCCTCGAATGCCTCGATACGCTGCGCGGCGACGACGGAGAGGCCGTTTCCTGGGCCGCACGCAACGGGGCCAAGCCGGGGCGCGATGGATCGGAAAGCTGGGTCGTCCACGCCTCGCCGGAATGGTCCGAAGCCCATCTGGAAGATGATGCCGCAAGCGTCGCGGCACGGCTGCTCGACGCCTTTCTGCACCAGTCGGGCGCAGGCGCGCGGGCCCCGGTCCACATGGCGGCGCACCGCTGGCGCTATGCCATGGCCGATCCGGTCGATGGGCCTCCGGCCTTATGGGATGCGACGCGAAAACTGGGTGTGTGCGGAGACTGGCTGATCGCGCCGCGTGTCGAATCGGCGTGGGTGTCGGGCACCAGGCTTGCCGAAACCATGCTCGATTCGATCGACGTTCATTGAGCGTCGAGGTCCGCACCCTATATTGATCGCATGGACCTGGCCGCCACTTTTTCCGCGATTGCCGACACGCTGAGGGCCATTCCGCGTTCGGAGCTGCTGATGGTCGCGGTCGCCGCCATGGTGCTCGGGTGGATCGGCGCGATTGTGGCCCGCCGCTCGGCACTGGGCGGCCTGATCCGCATGGCAAGTTCGATCGTGCTGGGCGTGGTGCTACTCACAGTCGTCCTGCAGCTGTCGCGCTTCGACCCGCGCTTCGACGTCGCCGTGCCGCAGATAGGCTTGCCAGAACAGGTGGTGAGCGGCGGGGAGACACGCATTCCGCTTTCGCCGGACGGCCATTTCTGGGTGCGCGCCAGCGTCAATGGCGTGCCGGGCAACTTCATGATCGACACGGGCGCAACGCTTACCGCGATCTCCGCGCCGCTGGCCGAGCAGGCTGGCCTGACCCCGCGCCGGGGCGGAATCCCGATCATGCTGGGCACGGCGAACGGCACGGTTCAGGCGCATGTCGCGACCATCGACAGCCTCGAGCTCGGCAATATCCGCGCGACCGGCACCGATGCCGCAGTGGCCGAAAGCTTCGGCGACTTCAACGTGATCGGAATGAACGTGCTCGCCCGGCTCGACGAATGGAGGGTCAAGGATGGCACGCTGATCCTGGTGCCCAAGCAGGCCGACGCCATCGTCGAGTAGGGGCTTTACCTTGGCCTGCGAGGCGCTAGACCCGCGCCGATGGCTAGCCCCCTGACGACCACCCCTTCGCTCCCGACCCCGCCGCCGCTGGCCGAGCTGATCGGCGCAGGGCCGATCGCGCTGTTCCTCGACTTCGACGGGACTCTGGTAGAAATCGCTCCGCGTCCCGGCGCGATCGACGTGCCCGGCTGGCTGAACCGGCGGCTGCACGAGCTGCGCGACCGGCTGGACGGCCGTCTTGCTCTGGTGAGCGGGCGCGCCCTCGACGATCTGGCGACGCATATCGGCGATATCGACGTCGCGCGCGCTGGCTCGCACGGGGCCTCGCGCCTCCATGCGGATGGCACGCGCCTGGGCGATGAGCCGCGCGGCCTGACGCCGCAATCGGTCGACGAATTGCGCGAGTATGCAGCCGCGCAGGACCTCTATTTCGAGGCCAAGACCCATGGCGGCGCGCTCCATTTTCGCGGGCAACCCGAAAAGCGCGAGGCGACGCTCGATTTCGCGCGCAGCTTCGCCACCCGGCACGACCTCTGCGTCACCAGCGGCAAGGGGGTCGCCGAACTCGTGCGACCGGGCGCAAGCAAGCAGGGCGCGGTCGAGGCATTCATGCAAGTTGCGCCTTTCGCCGGCGCGACCCCCGTCTTCCTCGGGGATGACGTGACCGACGAGGATGGCTTTGCCGGTGCAATCGAATTCGGGGGCTACGGGGTGGCGGTCGGGGACCGCATCAGCGAAAAGGCACGTTACGGCCTGAAAACCGTATCCGACGTACATCACTGGCTGGAGCTTGCATGACCGCGAATCTCGAATTGTCTCCGATCGGCAATTGCCAGGTCAGCGCGCTGGTCGACGAGGAAGCGGGGTTCGTCTGGAGTTGTGTTCCGCGGGTCGATGGCGATCCGGTGTTCTGCTCTCTCCTCAATGGCGACGAGCGCGAGAAGGGTGTCTGGCGTTTCGAGCTGGAAGGGCAGGTACGCAGTTCGCAGCGCTATGAACGCAATACCGCGATCCTCGTCACGCGGCTGGAGGCGGAAGATGGCAGCGCGGTCGAGATCAGCGATTTCGCGCCGCGGTTCGAAACGTCCGGGCGCATGTACCGTCCGGTCGCCTATAGCCGCATCGTGCGCCCCGTAAGCGGCGCGCCGCGCATCCGTGCGATCCTGACGCCGATGAAGAATTACGGCGAGGCACTCGCCAGCACCACCAACGGCACCAATCACATCCGCTATCTGGTGGGTCCGCAGGCCTTGCGTCTCTCCACCGATGCGCCGGTCGGGTATATTCTCGAACAGCGCAGCTACCGGGTCGAGAGCGACCAGCATTTTTTCCTTGGTCCGGACGAGCCCTTCAGCGGCAATATCCGCAGCGAGGTGCGCCGGATGGAGGCGAATACCGCCAAATACTGGCAGCACTGGGTGCGCGGCCTGCATATCCCGCTCGAATGGCAGGAGGAGACGATCCGCGCGGCGATCGCATTGAAGCTCTGCCAGCACGAGGAAACGGGCGCGATTGTCGCCGCGCTGACTACTTCCATCCCGGAAGCCGCCAACAGCCAGCGCAACTGGGACTATCGCTACTGCTGGATCCGCGACAGCTATTATACGGTACAGGCGCTGAATCGCCTCGGCGCGCTCGACGTGCTGGAGAAATATCTCGCCTATCTGCGCAACATCGTCGACCAGGCGCGCGGCGGGCAGATCCAGCCGCTCTATTCCGTGATGGGCGCAGAGGAACTCGACGAATTCGAGGCCGAGCACCTGGCCGGCTATCGCGGCATGGGGCCCGTGCGCGTAGGCAATGCGGCTTACAAGCAGGTGCAATACGACTGCTATGGCCAAATCGTCATGCCGACAGCGCAGGCCTTTTTCGACCAGCGCCTGCTGCGCATGGCGGACGAGACAGATTTCGCGCATCTGGAGGAGGTCGGCGAAGCGGCCTGGGCGAAGCACGACAAGCCCGATGCGGGCCTGTGGGAGTTCCGCACGCGGCAGGAGGTTCACACCTATTCGGCCGTCATGTGCTGGGCCGCCTGCGACCGGCTGGCCAATGTCGCCGCCACGCTAGGCAAGGGCGACCGCGTGGTTTTCTGGAAGCAGCGGGCGGAGAAGATTCGCGCGACGATAGAGGAAAAGGCCTGGCGCGAGGACGGCGAGCATTACGGCGCCAGCTTCGAGAACGGCTATCTCGATGCCAGCCTGCTGCAGATGGTCGAGCTGCGCTATCTCAAGCCCGACGACGAACGCTTCCTCAAGACCTTCGCCGCCATCGAGCGTGACCTGCGCCGTGGCGACCACATGCTGCGCTATGCCGCGGAAGACGATTTCGGCGCGCCGGAAACCGCCTTCAACGTCTGCACCTTCTGGCTGATCGAAGCCCTGGGGCTGGTCGGACGCCGCGCGGAAGCCCGCGAGATCTTCGAGAGCATGCTCAGCCACACCACCCGTTCCGGACTGCTGAGCGAAGATCTCGACTATGACACCGGGGAGCTGTGGGGGAACTTCCCCCAGACCTACTCGCTGGTAGGTATAATCAATTGTGCCGGTCTCTTGAGCAAACCCTGGAGCGAAGTCCGCTGACAGACAGCAAGCGCCTTGTCGTCATTTCCAATCGCGTCGCCGTGCCCAAGGCACGCGGCGCGGCGGGGGCGCAAGGCGGGCTTGCCGGCGCACTGCACGCGGCGCTGAAAGACCGGGAGGGCCTGTGGTTCGGCTGGTCGGGAGAGGAAAGCGACAGCGGGCGCACCGGTAATATCGACACGCAGACCAACGATGGCGTGACCACCGCGACGATCGACCTGTCGCAGCGCGATATTGACGAATATTACAACGGTTATGCCAACTCGACCTTGTGGCCGTTGTTCCACTATCGCCTCGACCTCGCCAAATACGAACGCGAAACGGCCAAGGGGTACGAGCGCGTCAACGAGCGCTTCGCCGAACTCGCTTCGCCGCTGATCGAGGACGATGACCTCGTCTGGGTTCACGACTACCATCTCATCCCGCTCGGCGAGCGCCTCCGGTCGCGCGGGGTGAAGAACCGGATCGGGTTTTTCCTCCACATCCCCTGGCCCGCCACGCGGCTGTTCGTCTCGCTGCCCTATCACGAGCGGCTGGTGCGAACGATGCTGCACTACGACCTGATCGGCTTCCAGACGGACGAGTGGCGGCAGAGCTTCCTCCACTATTGCCGCACCGAGCTGAAGGCCGATGTCGACGAGGACAGCGGCAGCATCACGCTCGACGGGCGAACCACGCTGGTCCGTGCCTATCCCATCGGCATCGACTGGGATCACTTCAGCAAGCTTGGCGAAACGGGCGAGGCGCGCAATGCGCAGCAGCGGATGATGGCCTCGACCCGCCGCCGCACCGCAATGATCGGAGTCGACCGGCTCGACTATTCCAAGGGCATACCCGAGCGGATCGACGGCATCGGGCGATTTCTCGACCGTGAGCCGGAGCGAATTCGCGACCTGGTATTCGTCCAGATTGCCCCGCCGAGCCGCGAGGATGTGCAGAGCTATCAGGAAATCCGCGAGGAGCTGGAGCAGAAGTGCGGCCAGATCAACGGCGCGCGCAGCGAAGTGGACATGGTGCCCATCCGCTATGTCAATCGCGGCTACAGCCATGAGGAGCTGTTCGGCTTCTTCCGCGCCTCCAAGATCGGCCTGGTCACACCGCTGCGCGACGGGATGAACCTGGTGGCGAAGGAATATGTCGCCGCGCAGGACCCCGAGGACCCGGGCGTGCTGATCCTGTCGAGCTTTGCCGGTGCCGCCCTGCAGCTGCAGGATGCGGTGCTCGTCAACCCGCACAGCCCGGATGACATCGCCCATGCGATCAAGACCGCGCTCGACATGCCGCTCGCCGAGCGCAAGGCGCGCTACGAGAAGATGGTAAAAAGCGTGCGCGAGGAGAACGTGCAGGCCTGGACCGCCGACTTCCTGCGCGATCTCGCCGGCCAGGCGCGCTAGATCGTCCGCCGCACGGCATTGGTCTCCCTGACCCCGTAGCCAAGTGCCTCGCGCAGGTCGCGATGGCCGGGCCGCCCCTCGCGCGCGGCGAGAACGAGTTCGACCGTGCGCACCAGGAACTTGTCGAGAAAGGGTTTGCGGATGTAGCCCTGCGCCCCGCCATAAAGCGCGCTTTGTTCGTCATAGGCGCCGGTGATCGCGGTGAACATGACCACGGGCAGGTCGTAATGCTGTTCCGATCCCCGCAATTCGCGCAGCACTTGCTTTCCGGTGAGGCCGGGCATGTCCTGATCGAGCAGCAGCAGGTCGGGGCGTCGCCAGCGGAGCAGGTCGAGCACTTTCGTACCGTCGGTCACCCAGCCGCAGGCATGGCCCGCCGCGAGCAGCGCGTCGGCCGCCATTTCGGCTATCAATTCGTCGTCGTCGGCAATCAGGATATGGGCCATGCGGGCTCCCGTCGCGGGTCGGTTCGCAAGCGGCGTACCCTGCAAGTATGGCTGCAGCCTATCCGAGCGATTACGTATGATTGCGCAGGCGACACCGGCCTGCCACCAAGGCGGCCATGATTCGCAATCCCTTCCTTGAGACCACCGGCATTCACAATTTCCGCGATTTCGGCGGGTGGGAGACGGTGGACGGCGGGCGGGTAAAGACCGGTCTCTTGTGGCGGTCCGGCCAGCATGTGGGCGCTAGCGATGCGGACCTTGCCGCGATGGATGCGCTGGGAATTCGCACGGTTGTGGACCTGCGCGGGACGAGCGAGCGGGAGCGCAATCCCTGCCGCCGCAGCGACGCCTTCGAGGCCGAGGTGTTGTTCCACGACGGGGAAACGTCCTCCAGCCCGCCGCACATGGATATCGACGAAAGCGTCACGACCGAGAATTTTGCCCGCGAGCGGATGCTGGCGGTCTATACCCGAATGCCGCGCAACCCGGCGATGATCGCGATGTTCGGCCGCTATTTCCGCGCGCTGGACGAGCGCGAGGGCGCGAGCCTGGTGCATTGCTTCGCCGGCAAGGATCGCACTGGCGTCGCCGCCATGCTGGTGTTGCACGTGCTCGGCGTCGATCGTGACCGGCAGATGGCGGAGTTCCTGCGGACCAACGATGCGCCCACGCTGGCCGTCCTGCGCGAACAATCGGTGCCGGGGATCGAGGAACGGCTGGGCCGCAAGCTGGACGACGACGCGGTCATGGCGCTGCTCGGCGTGCGCGAGGAATATCTGATCCGCTGGTGGCACGAGGTCGAGAGCGAATACGGCTCGCTCGACACTTTTCTCGACGGACATTTAGGTGTGGACGAGGCCATGCGCGAACGCCTGATCGCACGCTTCGTGGCGTGACTCTTCGCGCCCGCATCCCATATAGCGGCCAAACACGAATTCCAGACTGACGGACGATACCACCATGGCTACCCATCGCACCAAGATGCTCATCATCGGCTCCGGCCCGGCGGGCTATTCCGCTGCCATCTATGCCGCGCGCGCCATGATGGAACCGATCGTGGTGCAGGGCCTCCAGCCCGGCGGCCAGCTGACGATCACCACCGATGTGGAGAACTATCCCGGCTTCGCCGACGTCATCCAGGGCCCCTGGCTGATGGACCAGATGCAGAAGCAGGCCGAACATGTCGGCACGCGCATGATGTGGGACACGATCGTCGATGTCGACATCGCCGGCGGCTCTCCCTTCACCGCCAAGGGCGACAGCGGGGACGAGTATGTCGCCGACGTGCTGGTGATCTGCACCGGCGCGCAGGCCAAGTGGCTGGGCGTTCCGGGCGAGATGGAGCTGGGCGGCAAGGGTGTTTCGGCCTGCGCCACCTGCGATGGCTTCTTCTATCGCGGCAAGAAGGTCGCAGTGATCGGCGGCGGCAATACCGCGGTCGAGGAAGCGCTCTATCTCACCAACCATTCCGACGACGTGACGCTGATCCACCGCCGCGATGAACTGCGTGCGGAGAAAATCCTGCAGGAACGGCTGCTCAACCACCCGAAGATTTCGGTGCTGTGGAACAAGACCGTGGAGAGCTTCGAGGCCGGGCCCACCGGCGCGCTGGGCCATCTCAACCTCAAGGATACGCAGTCCGGCGAGACAAGCGAATTCGCGACTGACGGGGCCTTTGTCGCTATCGGCCATGCGCCCGCGACCGAACTGTTCAAGGGCAAGCTGCCGATGGACGATGGCGGCTACCTGCTGACCGAGCCGGGCTCGCCCAAGACCGATGTGCCCGGCGTGTTTGCCGCGGGCGACGTGACCGACCACGTCTATCGCCAGGCGGTGACGGCGGCGGGCATGGGCTGCATGGCTGCGCTCGACGCGGAACGCTTCCTCGCCAATCTCGAGATCGGGGCGGACGGCCATGCTCACGCTGCCGAGAAGGAAGCGGCGGAATAGGCCTTTGAGCGGGGCGCCAGGCCCCGCCGCATCACATGTGTATGTCGAACACGTTGATCGCCGCATGCAGGATCAGCGCGATCAGCACGAGGCTCGACAGCGCGAACAAGACGAAGCGCACCATCACCACATTGGCCGTCGCCTGCATCAGCGAATGCAGGATACGCAGGCCGACGTAGATCCAGGCCAGCAGCGCGTTCAGCCCATCGCCCCAACCGACCATGGCGAGGACCAGGCAGGTCGCGTAAAACACCGTCGGCTGTTCGTGGAGATGGTTGTAATTATGCGCCTTCCACTGGACCTCGGCGGGCAGCGTATCGTCAAGCGTACCGGTTTTGCGCGCATCGTTCGGCGCGATGCCCGCCTTGCTCATGGCGGGGATGCGCACGGCATACATCCACAACCACATGACCATGGTCCATGCCAGCAGCAGGACGACGGGTTGCAGGATTTCCGACTGGATCATGGCAGGCTCCTTCAGGCCGGCGGCAGGCCGGGGTCGAAAAACAGCGTGGCGATCACCGCCCGGACCGCGAGTGCAGTGAGAGCCAGCGTGGACAAGAGGAAGATCAGGAAGCGGACCTTCACGACATTGACCGTCGCCTGATAGACCGAGTGAATGATGCGCAGCACGACGTAAATCCACGCCAGCAGCACATCGAGCGCGCCGGCGCCCATGATCGCAAGGATGACGACCGCCGGATAGAAGATCGTCGGCTGTTCCATCAGATGGGCGTAATTATGCGCTTTCCAGTTGACCTTGTCGGGGATCACCCCCTCGAGGTCCTGCCCGCGACCACCCGGCTTGGACGAGCCGACATCGCGGCCCAGCCTGTTCATGGCCGGAAAGCGCGTGAACGCCATCCAGAACAGCATCACGAGTGACCAGGCGACGAGTACCGCCGCCGGTGCCAGCATTTGCGCCTGCATCGAATTTCCCCCTTCTGGAACCCGTTTTGCCGTTCCTGCGTCTGGCGAAAGCGAAAGTCAAACGGCCTGTCAGGGCGCGATGGTTCGGGCGAAGCGCGCCGGATCGGCATTGCCGCCGGTCAGCATGATCACCGTGCCTTCGTCCACCGGCACCTTGCCCGCCAGCGCCGCCGCGAGCGCTGCTGCGCCGCCGGGTTCGAGCACCAGGCGAAGGTCGGAATAGGCGAAGCGCTGGGCGTTGCGAACGTCCTCGTCGGTGACAGTCACGCCCGGCGCCGCGCGATCCTTCAGGACGGCGAGATTGACCGGCTTGGTCGCGTCGGGCTGCAACGCATCGCAGATAGTGGAGGGCGGATCGTCAGCGACGCGCACGATGTCACCTGTGGCAATAGCCTGGCCGACCATGTCCCAGCCGTCCGGTTCGACCACATGGATCGCTGCCTCGGGGCAGGCGAGGGCGAGACCTGCCGCCAGCCCGCCGCCTCCGCAGCACACGATGAAGCGCGAGGGGGTTTGGCCCAGCTGCGCCTCGGCCTCGATACCCGCCGATCCCTGGCCTTCGATCACCCACGGGTCCCCGAACGCGTGGACCAGCGTCCCGCCGCGTTCCTCGATGAGGCGCGCGGCGACCTCGTCGCGGTCCTCGCCCGGGCGCTCGTAAAGGACGATTTCGGCGCCCAGCGCGCGCGTCGCGTCGAGCTTCACCTGCGGGGCATTACGGGGCATCACAATCGTCGCCCGAATGCCCAGCCGCTTTGCCGCCCACGCGACGCCCTGCGCATGATTGCCGGACGAGACCGCCACGACGCCATGCGCCCTTTCCTCGGGCGTCATACTCGACAGGCGCCACCACCCGCCACGGATCTTGAAAGCGCCGACCGGTTGCAGGCTTTCCGCTTTCGCCCAGCAGTGCACTCCGCCGATCGTCACCGGCAGGAGCGGCGTCGGCGGAAGAATGGCGGCAATTGATCGCGCGGCCTCGCGCACGCCCTCGGCAGTCGGTTGGCGGTTTGCGTCGCGGATCATTTGGCGGGCTTAGCGCATTTCGCTAGGGGGGCGACAAGATTCGAATTCGGAGAATACATACATGTCGACAGTCCTCGTGATCGGTGCCGGCGGCGTCAGCTCGGTGTGCGTCCACAAGATGGCGATGAACAAGGATATCTTCACCGATATCCACCTCGCCAGCCGTACCAAGAGCAAGTGCGACAGCATCGCCGCAAGCGTGAAAGAGCGCACCGGCGTGGCCGTCAGCACCTACGAGATCGACGCGGAAGAAGTGCCCGCGATGGTCAATCTCATCAGGAAGGTGCAGCCCAGCCTCGTCGTCAATCTCGCCCTGCCGTATCAGGACCTGCCGATCATGGACGCCTGTCTCGAAGCGGGTGTGAGCTATCTCGATACCGCGAACTACGAGCCCAAGGACGAGGCAAAGTTCGAATATCACTGGCAGTGGGCCTATCACGACCGCTTCAAGGAAGCGGGGTTGATGGCGCTGCTGGGGTCGGGCTTCGACCCGGGCGTCACCAGCGTCTTCACCATGTGGCTGAAGAAGCACAAGCTGAAGACCATCCGCCAGCTCGACATCCTCGACTGCAACGGCGGCGATCACGGTCAGGCGTTCGCGACCAACTTCAATCCCGAAATCAACATCCGCGAGGTGACTGCACCTGCGCGCCACTGGGAGAATGGCGGGTTCGTCGAGACCCCGGCAATGGGTAAGAAGGTGGAGTTCGACTTCGAGGGCGTCGGCCCCAAGAACATGTACATGATGTACCACGAGGAGCTGGAAAGCCTCGCCAAGTTCAACCCGGAACTGGAACGTGCGCGCTTCTGGATGACCTTCGGCGATGAATACATCAAGCACCTCACCGTGCTGCAGAATGTCGGGATGACGCGGATCGACCCGGTCCGCTACCAGGGCAAGGACATCATCCCGCTCCAATTCCTCGCCGCCGTGCTGCCCAAGCCCGAAACGCTGGGCGAGACGACCAAGGGCAATACCAATATCGGCGTGATCGCCACCGGCGAGGCACTGGACGGGTCGGGCGAGAAGACCTTTTACATCAACAATATCTGCAGCCACGAGGCCGCTTACGAGGAAACCGGCAACCAAGCGGTTTCCTATACCACCGGCGTGCCGGCGATGATCGGTTCGGCGATGATGGTAACCGGCAAATGGTCGGGCGACGGCGTGTTCAACATGGAGCAGATGGACCCCGATCCCTTCATGGAGATGCTGAACGAGCATGGCTTGCCGTGGCAGGTGAAGGAAATGGACGGTCCGGTCGATTTCTAGAAAAACCAAGAGAAACCCCATGCAATACTAGCCAGCGTTGCCAATAGGCCACGCTGGCTAGTTCGCGTTCATGGCCCCCTCCGGGCCGATTGACCGAGATTTGCAAGTATATATATCTTCGCAGGTCTTTCAGGGACGCCCCGGCCGGTATTCTTCCGCTCGGGTTAACAGGGGTAATAGTCCATGAAAAAATCGATTGCAGCCCTGGGGCTGCTGAGCCTTGGCGCCTGCGCGTCACCTTATGTCGGCACGCCGTACACCGCGCCCGCCGTTCCGGTCACTTCGGTCGCCATCGTCGACGATACGCTGCCCGAGAATGCGGTCGCATTCGAAGCGGCGTCGACCATGGGCAACTTCGGCCTGCTCGGCGCGCTGATCGATGCCGGCGTACAGGGATCGCGCAAGGATCGCGTCAATGAAGCGCTCGACAGCGTGGAGTACACGCCCGAAGCCAATTTCGAAGCCTTTCTGATCGCCGCGCTGGCCGAGGAAGGCATCACGGGTGCCATGCTCGAAGGCCCGGACCGCGAAAAGCGCAGGTTCCTCGAGAAATATCCGGCGGCCCCGTCGGGTGCTCAGGCGCTGATCGACTTCAACGTCACTTCCTACGGTTATGCAAATGCGGGTAACCAGTTGTGGCGTCCCACCGTTTCGGCAGACGTGAAGATGGTCGATGCCGTAACGGGCAAGCCGCTGATGGAAAACCGCATCATCCTCAACCCGATCGATGCGCAGGCCGGTATCGTAACGCTGGCGCCCAACCCGGCCTATGTGTTCCAGAACCGCGAGGACATGATCTCGCAGCCTGAGCGTCTTGCGGAGGGCATCGACGATGCGCTCAAGCAGGTTGCCGAGGCCGCTGTCCGCCTGCTGAAGTAAGGGAGGCCGCGATGCGGACCAAGCTGTTTGGGCTGGCGGGCCTTTCGGTCCTGCTGGCAGGTTGCGCCACCACGGTGCCGACCTATCCGGCGACACTGGCGTTCGAGCGGGCCGATTGCGCGACCGTGCCGGAAACGGTCACGGCGGTCAGCCTGACGCCGGACAAGGACAAGAAGATCTGGATGCTCGATAGCCAGCTCTCCGCGTCCGGGCCCTGCCTCGATCGCAACGGGGTTTCGGCTCCTTACATGGTCTTTTCCTTGCCGGAAGAAGGCAAGGCGAAGATGGTGGAGCTGGGCGCAGGACTGGAACTGGCGCGCGTGCTTTCGCCGCGGGTCGTGCTGCTCGACGCACAAGGCGCGGAAACCCGCTCCTTTTCGCGCGAACAGTACATGTTCCGCCCGGGCCTGCTATCGGTGCAGTTCGTGCCGCAGGCAAACGAGCGCTATGCACTGGTGACGGTCGATCCCGAACCCATCGGGCAGAGCCACGACACGATTGTGGCGGGCACTTCGACCGCCACCATCTACACCGGTTTCGGTGCGTCAAACTGGCGTAGCGGCCACGAGGCGATGATGTCGCGCGGCTTCTCCTACGAAGGGATGGTGCGCGCGCTGGTCTACCGGGCCGACGACGCCAGGTAAGGCTCCGACCTGATCAGGAAGGGCGGGGACGGCTTCGGCCGCTCCCGCCCTTTTTGCATGCGTGGGGCTTGCAGCTTTCGAGAGCGCGGCTAATCCTCCGTGGCATGAGGGGTCTTCCGATATTGCTTGGTGCTGTCCTGCTCGCCGCCTGCGGCGGAGCCGCGCGCGAGGAGGTGCCGCGCGCAGCGATCGACAGTGACTGGCCATCCATCCCCGACGATGCCGTCTTCGGGCAGGTCAGCGCGGTTGCGGCCGACAGCCACGGTCACATCTTCGTGCTCCACCGCGCAGGCCGCCCGTGGGAAGAACCCTTTCCAAGCGATCCGATCGCCGAGCCGACCGTGTTCATGTTCGCACCCGGCGGAGCTTTGCTGGCGAAGTGGGGCGCCGGCGACTTCATCATGCCGCACGGCCTTTCGGTCGACGCGGGCGACAACATCTGGATCACCGATGTCGCGCGCGAGCAGGTATTGCGTTTCAGCCATGACGGCGATGAGCAACTGGTCCTCGGCGAACGCGGCGTCACCGCGCAGGACGAAGGGCATTTCGGCAGGCCGGCCGATACCGCTTTCATCGGCAACCGGGCGCTCGTCGCCGATGGCTATGTGAACACGCGCATCGCCGAATTCGACCGCAGCGGGGCATTCCTGCGCGACTGGGGCGATTTCAGCATCGCGCACGCGATTGCGGTCGATGAAGAGCGCATCTACGTCGCCGATCGCGAGAACGCCCGGATCCAGATATTCGACCACGCGGGCGAGCTGCTGGAAAGTCGTGCAACGCCGACCGGCGGTCATCCCTACGGCCTCGCGACTCTCGGCGGCGGCTGGCTGGTCTCGGTCGAGGGCAGGGACCGGGCGGACCGGTTTGGCGCCATCGTGCGCGTCTATACGCCCGAGGGCGCGGTGGAACGCTCTCTCGATGTGAGCAGCGAGGACGCGGAGGTCAGCCTCGGGCACGATATTGCGATCGGTCGCGACGGCATGGCCTATGTTGCCGATGTCCATGGCGACCGTGTGGTCCGCTTCGAACTTTCGCCAGCACAGGAACCGAGCGAATAATGGAAACCAAAGCGGGCGATCCCGGGGCCTTCCGGCATTTCGACCTCAACCGCGTCGACAGCCCCGCCTTCGTGGTGGATGCAGCGAAGCTGCGCGCCAATTGCCAGGTGCTGGCCGAGATCCGCGACGCGGCGGAGATCAAGGTGCTGGCCGCGCTCAAGGCGTTCAGCATGTGGGCGACTGCGCCGATCATCGGCGAGTATCTCGACGGCGTCTGCACTTCGGGCCTGTGGGAAGCGCGCCTCGCAAGCGAGTTCTACGACGGCGAAATCGCCACCTATTCTGCGGCCTACAAGCCGGACGAGCTGGAAGAGGTCTGCCGCCTGTCCGATCATGTCATCTTCAATTCACCGGGCCAGATGGAGCGTGCGGCGCTGATCCTCGAGGCGGCACGCGCGGCGGGGCAGGATTTCGACGTCGGCCTGCGGATCAATCCGATGCATCCGACAGGCGAGGTGCCGCGTTACGATCCGTCCAGCCCAGGCAGCCGCCTTGGCTTTCCCATCGACCAGCTGACGCCGGAGATCATGGAGGGTGTCGAGGGCATCCACTTCCACAACCTCTGCGAGCAGGATTTCGAGCCGCTCCACGCCACCTGGGACAAGGTGTTCGACGCGATCGAGCCGTGGTTCGGCCAGCTCAAGTGGATCAACATGGGCGGCGGCCACCACATCACCCGCGCCGATTACCAGCGCGAGGAATTGGTCGAATTCCTGCGCGATGCGAAGGACGATACCGGCGCGGAAATCTATCTCGAGCCGGGCGAGGCGGTGGCGCTCGATGCGGGGATCCTCGTGGGCACGATCCTCGATACGGGCTTCAACGGCGTGCCGGTTGCCGTCGCGGACATCTCCGCCACCTGCCACATGCCCGATGTTATCGAGGCACCCTATCGCCCCGCGATGCTCGGCGAAGCGGCCGATCACGATGTGCCCGAGGTGCGCATCGGCGGCCCGTCGTGCCTCGCCGGTGACGTCATCGGCGACTATCGCATTCCCGGCGGGGCGGAGGTCGGCAAGCGCTTCGCTTTCCTCGACCAGGCGCATTATTCGATGGTCAAGACCAACACCTTCAACGGCGTGCAGCTGCCCAGCATCTGGCTGTGGGACAGCGAGACCGACCAGCTCGAGCTGATCCGCGAGTTCGGCTATGAAGCTTTCCGCGACCGGCTGAGTTGATCAGCCGTAGCGATGCGCCGGATCCGCGGGGCGGATGCGGTTCATGGTCAGCGCCAGGTCCGCGATCCCGGCGAACTGGCGAATCGTCTGTGCCACCATCGCGCGGTCAGCCGAGGGGTCGAGCGATCCGCTTTCAAACAGATTTCCGCCCTCCAGCGCCAGCACCATGTTACCGCCGGTGAACACGACCGCGCTGCCTTTGCCCTGAAACAGCCGCTCGAGATTGAGCAGCCGCTCGATATACTCCGGATTGATAAGCCAGCGCGCCTCGGTCTGGTCGGTGGTGTAGACATCGAACCGATCCTCGAATTCGGGGCTGACCATGTCGGCGAGTTGCAGCACCTGCCCGTCGAGCTTCACGCTGTCCTTCGCCCCGCCGAACAGCTTCCTGAACTGCCCGTCCTTTGCCAGCAGCGTGGTGCCGTGGAACGGCCGCTCGAACGCGATGGACACGATCGCACCGCGAAATACCGTGACCCAGCGCCGATTCTTGCCGGACCCGCGCCGTTCCTGCAGGTGCGCCTCGTGCAGGGTGAAATCGTGGCCCGCGGTCTCGCCTTCCCAAAGGTCCTCGAAATCGCGTTTCTGGTGCTTTGGCAGCAGCTGGAACTCGCGCGCTGTCTCGAAGGCATCGGTCGCCTCGCAATCGTGGCAGTAGGTGAGGCCGAGCGCGCCCGCGATGGCCTCGTTGACGCCGGTCTTGACCTCTTTCTTCGCCTTTTGCTTCGGCATTTGCGACCACGCCCAGGCGCCCGCAAAAGCAAGGCCCGACAGCCACAGCTTCGGTGTGAAATCGATCGGTACGAGGATGAAGAAGAAGGCGGCCAGCGGCAGCAGCACCATGCCTGCCTTCCACACCCGGTCCCACGACTGCGCCACCGCATCGGCGCGCACCTGCGCCTGACCTTCCAGCCAAGCGCCAAGCTCGCCCGCCATCAGCCGGTCCGCGTCGGGATACTCGATCACGCCCCACTTCCCTTCGTTAACCAGTTGGTTCTATCATAGGGTCCGAAACGTAAAAGGGGGGTTTCACCGTGTTCGAAGTCGCCAGCGCATTCTGGACGTCCGTCGCCCTGTTCCTGGGGGCGGGCCTCGTGATCCTGCTGATCGTGATCTACAACAGGCTGGTTGCCCAGCGACAGAACGTGAAGCAGGGCGTGGCCGATATCGATGCGCAATTGCGCCAGCGGCACGATCTCATTCCCAATCTGGTCGAAACGGTCAAAGGCTATGCCGGGCACGAGAAAGACACGCTCGATGCGGTGATTTCGGCGCGCAACCAGGCGGCCAATGGCCCGATTACCTCGGCCGACGAACAGGGCCTGCGCGTTGCGCTCGACCGCCTGTTGGCGCTGGGGGAAGCCTATCCCGACCTCAAGGCTTCGGCCAATTTCCAGGAGTTGCAGCGCGAGCTTTCGCATGTGGAGGACAAGCTGGCTGCGGCACGGCGCGCCCTCAACGCCGCCGTGTCGCGCTACAACACCGCGCGCGAGAGCTTCCCGGCCGTACTCTTTGCGGGACTGCTCGGCTTCAAGGAGGCCGATTTCCACCGGCTCGACGACAGCGAGAAGGGCACCGTGGATCAGGTGCCGTCGATCAGCTTCCAGTAGCGCTATTGGGAGCGATCCATCGCAACACAGGCCCGCCGCACCCCGCGGCGGGCTTGCACATTTTCGCCGTGTATTCACTTGCGTTTCATGACCCACAAACTATACGCCGCGCTCCCGCTGCCCCAAGGACCCTTCCTAACCGCAAGGCAGCTTGTCGTTTCATGGTCCGCAAGGACCGTTTAGGGGGTCCCTTGAGTTGCAGCATTTCCCTGACGCCAAGTCCGTAGTCCGCGCCCTTCGCCCGGACGAACCCGTCATCCTCAACCGCCCGCACGCCGCCGAGCGCGCCGCCCGATTCTTCGTCGAGAAGTTCCCGGGCAAGTCGCTCTATGCGGTGAAGGCCAATCCCTCGCCCGATCTGCTGCAGATCCTGTGGGACAATGGCGTGACGCATTACGACGTCGCCTCGATCGCCGAGGTGCGCCTCGTGCGCGCGACCCTGCCGGACGCCACGCTGTGTTTCATGCATCCGGTCAAGTCGCCCGGGGCGATCCGCGAAGCCTATTTCCAGCACGGCGTGAAGACCTTCAGCCTCGATAGCGTCGAGGAGCTTGAGAAGATCGTCGAGGCCTGCCGCGACGAAGAAGGCAATGCCGCGACCGACCTGCGCCTTTGCATTCGCCTGCGCGTATCTAGCGAGCATGCCGCGCTCAGCCTCGCCGCCAAATTCGGCTGCGACCTCACCGAAGCGCCCGCGCTGCTCCAGCAGACCCGCCAGCATTGCGACTGGCTGGGCGTGTGCTTCCACGTCGGCAGCCAGGCGATGAGCCCCTTCGCTTATGTCCAGGCGATCGACCGCGTACGCGCGGCCATCGCCGAAGCATCTGTCGTGATCGACATGATCGACGTCGGCGGCGGCTTTCCCAGCGTCTATCCCGGCATGGAACCGCCGCCGCTGGAAGATTACTTCAAGATCATCCATCAGCACTTCTACGCCCTGCCGATCGCCTATAACGCTGAGCTGTGGTGCGAGCCGGGCCGTGCACTGTGCGCGGAGTATTCCAGCCTCGTGGTGAAAGTCGAAAAGCGCCGCGGCGAGGAACTCTACATCAACGACGGCGCCTATGGCGCGCTGTTCGATGCCGCGCATGTGGACTGGAAATTCCCGGTCCGCGCGCTGGAAGACGACCTCATCAAGCCCGAGATGGATTTCGCCTTCTACGGCCCCACCTGCGACGATGCCGACTACATGCCCGGCCCCTTCGCCCTGCCGGAGGACATCCAGGCGGGCGATTACATCGAGATCGGCATGCTCGGCGCATACGGTGCGGCGATGAAGACCGACTTCAACGGCTTCGGCGCGGCGGAACGCATCATCGTGCAAGACGAGCCGATGGCGAGCCTTTACGACGGCAGCCGTTCGCGCCCGCAGGCCGACAATGTGGTGAGCCTGCGCTGACGTGTCCGGGGGCGGGTCTGCGCTGCCAACGCACCTCAGGACAAGCCGGCAATGAACGCACTGCGTGACCCGATCCGACTCGTGCCGACGGTTTTCGTCGGACTGATCGCGATCGGGACGGCCTTGCTCAGCCTGCCGATAGCAACCGCCGACGGTTCCCGCGCGCCCTTGCTGGCAGCGTTCTTCACCGCCACCTCCGCCGTGTCGGTGACCGGGCTGATCGTGGTCGACACGCCAGTCTTCTGGTCCGGCTTCGGCCAGGCCGTCGTGCTGGCCCTGTTCCAGATCGGCGGCTTCGGCATCATGACGGCTGCAACGCTGCTGGGCCTGATGGCCGGACGCGGCATTCGCCTGAGCGATCGCATGGCCACGCAGGTCGAACGCAATCGGCTGGAAACCGGTGATGCCGCCTCGGTCCTGAAAATGATCCTCGTGATCACGCTGACCATGGAGGCAGTGGTCGCGGTCATCCTGACGCTGCGCTTCGCCGGCGGTTACGGAATGTCCTTGCCACAAGCATCGTGGCACGGGCTGTTCCATTCGGTCAGCGCCTTCAACAACGCCGGCTTCTCCTCCTTCTCGGACAGCGTCATGGGTTTCCAGACCGACGCGATCGTCCTGCTGCCCATCGCCCTGTCGGTGATCGTGACGGCGCTCGGCTTTCCCGTCATGCAGGACTTGCGGGCCAACCGCCTGCGGTGGCGCCACTGGACGTTGCACACACGCATTACTGTGGCCGGTACCGGCCTGCTGCTCGCCTTCGGCTTCGTCGCGATCCTGGCGATGGAGTGGGCCAATCCCGATACGCTCGGCCCGATGGGCATCGGCAGCAAGATACTCAATGCCTTCTTCCATTCGGTGATGCCGCGCACTGCCGGCTTCAACAGTCTCAACGTCGGTGCTTTCCATGACGAGACCATCATGACGAACTACTTCCTGATGTTCATCGGGGGCGGCAGCGCTGGCACTGCCGGGGGCATCAAGGTCACCACCTTCTTCGTGCTCATCGCCATCGTCGTGTCGGAAATCCTACAACGGCGGGATGCGGAGGCGTTCCAGCGGCGCTTCGGCCATCGTGTCGAGCGCCAGGCGCTGGCCGTAACGGTGCTTGCCGCAATGCTGGTCTTCGTCGCGACCGTCTACATCGCGAGCGTCAGCAGCCTGCCGCTCGACGATATCCTGTTCGAATGCATCTCCGCCTTTTCGACGGTCGGCCTGTCGACCGGCATCACCGCCGACCTGCCGCCGAGTGCGCAGATCGTGCTCTGCGTGCTGATGTTCGTCGGACGCGTCGGAACCATCACCGTGGCCACCGCGCTTGCCCTCGGTACGCGTGAGCGCGCGTTCCGTTATCCAGAGGAGACCCCCATTGTCGGCTAACAGGCGTAAACCGGTCCTCGTGATCGGATTGGGACGGTTCGGCGCAGCGGTGGGCATGACGCTGGAACGCATGGGGCACGAGGTGCTCGGCGTCGATTGCGACGCCCGTCTGGTGCAGGAATTCACCCGCGATCTGACCCGGACGGTCGAGGCGGACTGCACCGACGTCCGCACGCTGGAGCAACTGGGCGTGGGCGATTTCGAAGCCGCCGTGGTCGCGATCGGCACCGATATCGAGGCGAGCGTGCTGACCGTCCTGGCCCTCTCGGACCTCGGCATGACGAACATCTGGGCCAAGGCCACCAACGACAAGCATGCCCGCATTCTCGAGCGCACCGGGGCCACGCATGTGGTCTTCCCCGAACAGCGCATGGGCGAGCGCGTGGCCCACCTTCTCAACGAACGCCTGCTCGATTTCATCTCCTTCGGCGACGAGTTCGCGATCGCGCGCCTGAAGGCACCCGAACCTATCGTCGGCATCCCGCTGGTCACCAGCGCCTGCCGTCAGAAGCATCACGTGACGGTGGTGGGCGTGAAGCGGGACGGGGAGGATTTCATCCACGCCGTTCCCGACACGATCATTTTCCCCGACGACGAACTTGTCGTGTCAGGGCGGATTGCGGATATCGAGGCATTCTCCGCGATCTGAAGGGTCGGGCCCGAGGCCTCCTATTCGTCGAACCCCACGAAGCGCGCCGCTTCGTCTACCTCGCGGCGGGTGATCTTCACCGGATTGGTGGGGAAGTCCGGGTCGGGCCAGCCCATCGCGACGGCCTTCATGATGACCTGGTCGTCGGGGATATCGGCGTGCTCGCGCACGACGGGCGATTGCATGATCCCTTGCGAGTTGATGACGCAGCCCAGCCCCCGGCTCCATGCGGCATTGACCAGCGCCGTGGTGACCGCGCCGCAATCGAAAGCGGTATCGTCGCTGCCGGCAAGTTCCTTGTCGTAGGTCACGATGACGCAGACCGGCGCGTCGAACTGGCGGAATCCGCGCAGCACCCAGTCCTGCCGCGCGTCCTTGTCGTCGCGCTCGATCCCCATTGCCTCGAACAGCTGGACCGCGCAGCCGATCTGGCGTTCGCGATGGACTCCGGCGAAGGGCTCGCCGCGTCGGAACTCGCGGCTGTCGGGCACACCGGCGAGGATGTTTTCCGTATTGCCCTTGCGAATGCGATCAAGCGGTTCGCCGGTGATGACATGGAAATGATAGGGCTGCGTATTCATGGACGAAGGCGAGCGCATCGCCATGGCGAGAATTTCCTCGATCAGCGCGCGCGGGACCGGTTTGTCGAGATAGCCGCGGATGGAGCGTCGCCCCATCACCACTTCTTCATGTGTCATGTCCGGCTTGCCGCTCATCGCTCTCTCCTGATTGCCTCTTGCGATGCCCTTAGCGCGGCGCGGCCGCGAGGCAAAATCCGCTACGGCCGCGCGCGCGGCAGGCACCGGCCCGCGGCGGGCGAGGGGAACAGGCGGCAGTCGAAGAAGATCACTTCGGGATTGCCGGCGCGCGCTGCGAGGAAGGCGAAGGCCAGCGAAGCGCGTTGGGTGCGGTCCAGCGGAAGCTTGGTGGGCATGGCCCCCGCATCGGACCAGCCATAGATCTGGCAGAAGGCCTCGCCCGGGCATAGCGCGCGCGAACGGCCGACCAGCGTCGTCGGATCATCGCTGGCCGAAACCAGTACGAAATGGACGCCTGCCTTGGGCGATCCGCTCGGCGTCAGCGGCAGCGGCGCGATTGCCGGCGCGGCAGCGACGTCGGGGCTTCCATCCACCGCATCGCCATCGGCCCCGGCGGTGATCGAGCGGATCGCCTCGCCGGTTTCGGCGAGCGAGGCAGGGGTGAGGTCGCCGTCCTCGCGGTCGACCGATTGCGCTCGGCTGCGCAAAGCCATCGGATCGGGCTCGTTCCCGCCATAGCGGGCAGCGAAGGCGCCACGCGTCCCCCACCACCCGCGCCAGCGGAAGAACAGGTGCGGCCCGATTGCCGCGACCTTGTCGAGCGAGGGCGACCAATAGGGATAGACGTAATCCGCGTGATAATGCGTCGCCGTGCCGACGCGCTTTTCGACATAGCCGCCCAGGGCTTCCTCTGCCCGGGTGCGGGCGGCGCGCCACATGGCGGGTGAATAGCTGCGGGCCAGCGAGCCGTCGCAGGTGAAGGTGAACTGACAACCGGTGGGCCGTTCCGATCCTTCGAACACCACGCCGCACACGGTGTTGGCGAAAGCGGGATGGCGCACCCGGTTGAGCACGACCTGCATTACCGCACGCTGGTCGGGATCGCCGCCGCCTGCCTCAGCCATGGCAGCCAGCGCCAGACAGTCGCGTGCGCGCACCCGGTCGGCGGACCGGCCATTGAAGGCGAAAGCGCGCGCCGGAGACAGGGCTGCCGGATCGATCGGCACGGCCGCATTGCGCGATCTTGCATCATCGGGCGCGAGGACCGAAGCGACGGTTCCATCCTCTTCCGCCGTGGCCGGCAGCGCCTCGACCGGCGGGACGATGGCCCGGCCCGAAGGGGAGGGGGCAGGCGCGGGCCCCTGTGCCGCCCTGAGAAGAGCCATCACGACAAAGGCGAGCACGACGATCGCAAGCACACCGACAAGCGGCGCATTGTCACGCAGCCAGGGCGCCTTGGGGTCGTCCATCACGGCAATGTAGCGCGAAATGCCAGGCTGAACAGGGGCATGGCGCCCGGCCTTGCGTCAGGCATCGACCCATTTTCGCGCGGAATCGCGCCGGTGCGGGCAGCCTGGCCAGCAACAGGGTCGCTTCTTGCCATCGACCACCTCCTCGACCAGGCGGGTGCGCCGCTTCTGCCGCGTCGCCTCCTGCTTGGCCGAAATGGTCCAGCAGATCCATTCGTTGCGCGCGAGCGGGGTCAGCGCGGCCCAGCGTTCGGCAAGCTGAGGATCGGCTGCGAGCAAGGTTTCGATTTCAGGCGGCGTCGCGTGGCGAAAATCGGGATCCGCCGGCGCAGCCATGGTCAGGCCGCTTTCCGCAGGTCCATTTCCAGCCGGTCCCAGATTTCGACCAGCGCATCGACCAGGCCGTCCATCATCGCCGGAGTGTGGGCAGGACCGGGGGTAAAGCGCAGGCGCTCCGTCCCGCGCGGCACGGTCGGGAAATTGATCGGCTGCACATAGACGCCATATTCGGCGAGCAGGATATCGCTGATCTTCTTCGCGCGCACCGGATCGCCGACCATCAGAGGGACAATATGCGTCACGCTGTCCATTACCGGCAGACCCGCATCGCGCATCTTCTGCTTGAGCAGGGCAGCGGCAGCCTGCTGGCCGTCGCGCTCTTCGCTACTCGACTTGAGATGGCGCACAGCAGCCAGCACACCCGCGACCAGTACGGGGCTTAGCGATGTGGTGAAGATGAAGCCCGGCGCATAGCTGCGGATACAATCGATGATCCGCGTGTCGGCCGCAATGTAGCCGCCCATCACGCCGAACGCCTTCCCCAGCGTGCCTTCGATGATGTCGATGCGGTGCGCGGCCTCGTCGCGCTCGGTAATGCCACCGCCGCGCTTGCCATACATGCCGACCGCGTGGACCTCGTCCACATAGGTGAGCGCATTGTACTTCTCGGCCAGATCGCAGATCGCGTGGATCGGGGCGATGTCGCCGTCCATCGAATAGACGCTTTCGAAGGCGATCAGCTTGGGCGTAGCCTCGTCCTCGGACGCCAGCAGTTCTTCCAGATGATCGAGGTCGTTGTGGCGGAAGACGCGCTTCTCGCAGCCCGAATTGCGGATCCCCGCGATCATGCTGGCGTGGTTCAGTTCGTCGGAGAAGAACACGCAGCCCGGGAGCAGCTTGGCGAGCGTGGAGAGCGTTGCGTCATTCGACACATAGCCGCTGGTGAACAGCAGCGCACCGTCCTTACCGTGAAGGTCGGCCAATTCGCGCTCCAGCTGGATGTGGTAGTGCGTATTGCCGCCGATATTGCGCGTGCCGCCAGACCCTGCGCCGACGTCGTGCAGTGCTTCTTCCATCGCCTCGATCACCTTGGGGTGCTGGCCCATGGCGAGGTAGTCGTTGGAGCACCAGACAGTGACCGGCTTGGGACCATTGTGGCCCGCAAAGCAGCGCGCATTGGGAAAGGCGCCCTTGTTGCGCAGGATGTCGATGAAGACGCGATAGCGCCCCTCGGCATGGAGGCGGTCGATCGCTTCGTCGAAGATCTGGTCGTAATTCACGCGGGATTGCCCGTTTGCGGCGCCGCGATCCAGCGGCGGTGTTCGAGCGCGACATAGGGTCAAAACCGGCGAAATTCCACCGCGATCTTTGCGAATCGTTCGCAGTTTTCAGAGGTGGGCGAGGCCCGTGAGTCCATGATCGGCAAAGGCATCCGCCAGCCGTTCGAAATCGTCGAGCGGGCCGGTCGTGACCGCGAAATCGGGCATGGTCCGTTCGAACTCCTGCCCGGCGACCAGATGCGCGATGCGCCGGCCGATACCCTGCGCGCCGTGGACGAAGGTGACATCGTCGCCGAATGCCTCGCGCAATTCGGGCTCGAGCAGGGGGAAATGCGTGCAGGCAAGGACCACAGTGTCGAGGCTTTCCCCGCCGGGCTGCAGCACCAGGCCGGATGCCGCCTTGGTCACTTCATCGACGCAGATTTCCTCGCCCCGCAGCTTTGCCTCGCCCAGCGCGACCAGCCCGCTCGCCCCGTAGCGCAGCAGTTTCTTGCCCTGCGCGAATTCGCGCTCGAGATCGTCGACATAGCGCTGGCGCACGGTCGAATCGGTGCCGAGCAGGCCGATCGTACCGGTCCTGGTGAGCTCTGCCGCCGGCTTGATCGCGGGGACCGTGCCGACGATCGGCGTTTCCAGCACCTCGCGCACCATGCCCAGCGCGATCGTGCTGGCGGTGTTGCAGGCAATGCAGATCAGGCGCGGGTGCCAGCGTTCGGCCATGCGTCCGAGGAGCCCGGCGACCCGCGCGGCGACCTCCGCCTCGGACTTGGTGCCATAGGGCAGGCCCGCCATGTCGGCCGCATAGATGACCGGCGCATCTGGCAACAGCTTGCGCATCTCGGCCAGCACGGTCAGCCCGCCGACGCCGGAATCGAACAGGAGGATGGGAGATGAAGGAGGTACGTCCAAAATCGTTGCGTCTTTCCTGACCCTGTCCAGCGGCCGCTTTTCTTTTGCCCAGCGCCTATTAGAACTACGGCCCTTCGACAAGCGCGGGGCGAATGGTTAGGGGACGGGGCATGGATTTCGGAAGCGGTTTCACCATCACGACTCTCTATGCCGCGCTGCTCGGCTATGGCTTTGGCTCGATCCCGTTCGGCCTGATCCTCGCGAAACTCGCGGGCAAGGGCGATATCCGCCAGCAGGGCAGCGGCAATATCGGGGCGACCAACGTGTTGCGCACCGGCAGCAAGGGGCTGGCCGCCGCGACCCTGTTGCTCGATCTGCTCAAGGGCTTCGTGCCGGTCTATCTCGCCGGGTTGTGGTTCTGGCAGGACATGGGCTGGGCCGCGCTGTTCGCGGTCATCGGGCATTGCTTCCCCGTCTGGCTTGGCTTCAAGGGGGGCAAGGGCGTGGCGACCAATGCCGGCGTCGCCTTCGGGCTGATGTGGCCGCTGGGCGTGGTCTATGCGATTGCCTGGCTCGGCGTGCTGGCAGTGACCCGCATCAGTTCGGTCGCGGGCATGGCTGCGGTGGTCGTCACCGCGCTCGCCGCCTGGTTCGCCGGCGTCGAGACCTTCGCCATGGTGCTGGGCGTGATCGCCGTGCTGATCATCTTCCTCCACCGCGCCAATATCCGGCGGCTGCTCGACGGAACCGAGCCGAAGGTGGGCGCCAAGGGGTGAGCGAGGGGCTTACGCAGGGCGAGGCCTTCGCCCGCATCCGCCTGCTGCGCTCGCCCAATATCGGGCCGGTCAGCTATGCGCAGTTGCTGGCGCGCTTCGGCTCGGCGGCAGAGGCGGTGGAGGCGCTGCCCGATCTCGGCACCAGGGGCGGAAGGCCCTATCGCGCCGCACCCGCCGACACGATCGAGCGGGAGGTGGAAGCCGTCCGCCGCTCGGGGGCGAAATACCTGTTCCACGACCAGCCGGACTATCCCGCGCTCCTGGGCGCCATCGACGGCGCGCCGCCGATCATCACCTATCGCGGCGACCTGGCACTCGCCAGCGCACCCTGTGTCGCCATCGTCGGCGCGCGCAACGCCAGCGCTGCGGCGGTGAAGCTGGCGCGCGACTTTGCGATGGGTCTTGCCGAGGCGGGGTTCACCGTCGTTTCGGGCCTCGCTCGCGGGATCGACGGCGCCGCGCATGAGGGCGCGTTCCCGCGCACCATCGGCGTGATCGCCAGCGGGATCGACATCGCCTACCCGCCGCAGCACGCCGAATTGCAGGAGCGGATTGCAAGCGAGGGGCTGCTGATCGCCGAACAGCCGCCGGGCACCGAACCGCGCGGCAGCCACTTTCCCAGCCGCAACCGCATCATCGCCGGGCTCGCGGGCGGCACGCTGGTGGTGGAGGCGGCGGTCAAGTCCGGCAGCCTCATCACCGCGCGGCTGGCGGGCGAGGCGGGGCGCGAGGTCATGGCGATCCCCGGCAGCCCGCTCGAAGCGCGCAGCCACGGCTGCAACCACCTTATCCGCGAAGGCGCGGTGCTGGTGCAATCGCCCGAGGATGTGGTCGAACTCCTGAGCGGTTTCGACGGGCAGCCACGCAGCACCTTCCGCGAACCGGTCGAGCAGTTCGATTTTGAACCATCCGAACTGGCAGAGGCGGAACCGGCGGACATCGCCGCGCTGCTGACCACCGCGCCGGTCGGCATCGATGAGCTGATCCGCCAGTCGGGTAGCGCCGCGGCGGCGGTCCAGCTCGGCTTGCTCGAGCTCGAGATTGCCGGCCGGCTGGAGCGTCATGCAGGTGGCAGGGTCTCGCTCGCCGGCTGAACCCTGCGCAAGTGACGCGTTTGTGCAAGCCGACTCGGGCGCGTTCTGCTAGGAAAGACGTTCGGGCGCGGCATGGATCGCCGCGCCGCGGTCGCCCAACATCGTGTTTCAATAGCGGGAGCGCCTACCCCCCGGCGCACCTGCGACGGGCCGCCCCGGTACCTCCTGTGCCGGCGGCCCGTTCCACAATGACCCGCCGATCGAAGAATTCGCCAAGCGCATCAATCCCGCTTGACGCCCTTTCGGAGCCGGTCCCATTTTCGCGCGTATACGCATACGCACACGTAAGGGACAGCAATTCACCCCATGCAACTGGTCATCGTAGAATCGCCCGCGAAGGCGAAAACCATCGAGAAATACCTCGGCAAGGATTTCAAGGTTCTCGCCTCCTACGGCCATGTCCGCGACCTGCCGCCCAAGGATGGCAGCGTGCGCCCGGACGAAGGCTTCGAGATGGACTGGGAGCTTTATCGCGACAAGCAGAAGCGCTTCAAGGAAATCAGCGATGCGGCCAAGAATGCCGACCGGCTGGTCCTCGCCACCGACCCCGATCGCGAGGGCGAGGCGATCAGCTGGCATGTTCGCGAGCTGCTGGCCAAGCGCAAGACGCTGCCCAAGGAAGTCGACCGCGTCACCTTCAACGCCATCACCAAGCAGGCGGTTACCGATGCGATGAAATCCCCGCGCGAGCTCGACCAGCCGCTGATCGACGCCTATCTGGCCCGCCGCGCGCTGGACTACCTCTATGGCTTCACCCTGTCGCCCGTACTGTGGCGCCGCCTGCCGGGCGCGAAGAGCGCAGGCCGCGTGCAGTCGGTCGCGCTACGCCTGATCGTCGACCGCGAAATCGAAATCGAGCATTTCCGGCCCGACGAATACTGGTCGGTCATCGCGAAGCTGCAGCAGGACGGCAGCGAATTCGACGCGCGGCTGGTGAAGTTCGACGGCAAGAAGCTCGAAAAGCTGACGCTCGGCGACGAAGGCAGCGCGACGGCTGCGAAGAAAGCGGTGGAGGCTGCGAACTTCACGGTCGAGGAGGTCGAGACCAAGCCGTTCAAGCGCAATCCCTCCCCGCCGTTCACCACCTCCACCCTGCAACAGGAAGCCGCGCGCAAGCTGGGCTTCTCCGCCAGCCACACCATGCGCCTCGCCCAGTCGCTCTACGAGGCGGGTGCGATCACCTACATGCGGACCGATGGCGTGAGCATGGACGGCAGCGCAATTGCCGCCTGCCGCAAGGCCGTGGCCGATCGCTACGGCGGCCATGCGCTCCCCGACAGCCCGCGCATGTACAAGACGAAGGCCAAAAACGCGCAGGAAGCGCACGAGGCGATCCGGCCGACCGAATTCAACCGCGACCGTGCCGGTTCGGGCGACGAGGGCAAGCTCTACGATTTGATCTACAAGCGCGCGATGGCGAGCCAGATGGCCGCCGCCCAGCTCGAACGCACCAGCGTGACCCTGCGGGATCCCACCGGGCAGCACGAGCTGCGCGCGACCGGGCAGGTGGTGAAATACCCGGGCTTCCTCGCCGTCTATCAGGAAGGCCGCGACGATGCGGGCGACGATGACGAGGATGGTCTGCTCCCCGCGATCGCCAAGGGCGACAGCCCGCTGAAAAAGGGCGTCGAGGCGAACCAGCACTTCACCCAGCCGCAGCCGCGTTTCTCCGAAGCGAGCCTGGTCAAGCGGCTGGAGGAGCTCGGCATCGGCCGCCCCTCGACCTACGCCAGCACTATCCAGACCCTGCGTGATCGCAATTACGTCCGCATGGAGAAGAACCGCTTCTTCGCGGAAGAATCCGGCCGCCTGCTGACCGCCTTCCTCGAGCGGTTCTTCCCGCAATATGTGGCCTTCGACTACACGGCCGGTCTCGAGGACGAGCTCGACACGGTCAGCGACGGGCGCGAGGACTGGAAGAAGCTGCTCGAGGCCTTCTGGCGCGACTTCAAGCCAAAGACCGAAGAGGTGATGGAGAAGAAGCCCTCGGAAGTAACCGAGGTCCTCGACGATTTCCTCGCCGACTACCTCTTCCCCGAACGCGCCGACGGCAAGGATCCGCGGCATTGCCCGCTCTGCGAGACCGAGGGTCGCGAAGGTGGCCGACTGGCGCTGCGCGGTGGTCGTTACGGCGCCTTCGTCGCCTGCGCCAATTACCCCGAGTGCAAATACACCCGCCAGTTCGCCAAACCCGGCGGTCAGGATGCCGATGACGGCGCGGATGACGGCGTGATGGGCGAACACCCCGAAACCGGCCTGCCGATCGAGCGCAAGAGCGGCCGCTTCGGCCCCTATGTGCAGATGGGCGAGGGCAAGGAGGCCAAGCGGGCGAGCATCCCCAAGGACCTCGACGATTTCGATCTCGAATGGGCGATCAAGCTGCTCGACCTGCCGCGCATAGTCGGTGCGCATCCCGAAACCGGCAAGGAGATCGAGGCCGCCATCGGGCGTTACGGGCCGTACCTCCGTCACGACGGCAAGTACGGCAAGCTGCAGAATACGCGCGAAGTTTTCGAGGTGGGCATGAACCGCGCGGTCGACATCCTCGCCCAGGCAGCCGACCGCAAGGGTGGTGGGCGCGGCAAGGCGGAGCCGATCAAGACGCTGGGCGAACACCCGACCAGCGGCGGCGAGATGAAGGTCATGCCGGGACGCTATGGCCCCTACGTCACCGACGGCACGACCAATGCGACGATCCCCAAGGACATGAAGCCCGAGGACGTCACCGAGGCGCAGGCCATCGAACTGATCGACGCACGCGCCGCCAAGGGCCCGGCCAAAAAGAAGGCGAAGAAGAAGACTCCGGCAAAGAAGAAGGCTCCGGCAAAGAAGAAGGCGGCGCCCAAGAAGAAGCCCGCTGCGAAGAAGAAGGCGGACTGATGGGCAAGGAGCATTTCGAGCGCCACAAGCAGCCCTGGACCGGCGAGGAGGCAGGGCAGCTGCGCACCCTCGCCGCCAAGGGGCAGGGCCTGAAGCAGATCGCCAAGGCGCTGGGCCGCAGCGAGGAATCGACCAAGGATTTCGCCAAGAAGAACAAGATCAAGGTGGCGAAGAAACGCTGAACTAGAGCGTAGCGTAGCCCACCGCGAGACTTGCCGCGAGCGCGACCATGCTGGCTCCCAGTGCGATTGCCGCAGGCCGTGCCTCGCGCTTGCCGTAAACCAGCGTAACGCCCAGTTTCACGCCCATATTGGCAAGGATTGTCCCGGCGATGGCGAGCGCCGCGAGGCTGGGTGCGATCGTGCCGGGTTCGAGCCCGCCCGCGGTCACGATGGCCGCATCCACATCCATGCTGCCCATCACCAGCAGCAGGATGGCGATGCCCTGCTCGCCGAACTCGTCCTGCGCCCAGCGCGCGGCGACGGCGGCCGCGGCGACGAAGGCGACGAAGGTCAGGGCGGGCAGCATGGCGATCGGATTGCCCGGAGGGGCCGGTCCGGTACTGCTCGGTGCCTTGCGATAGAGCCACCAGGCGACGGCAAAGCCGGTCACGAGCGCGGGCGCCACGATCACCACGAAATGCGGCAGGAGGCTGGTCGCAAGGATGCCGACCAGCACGATGACGCGCAGGTACATGACTGCGCTGGCGAGAGCGATCCCGGCATTCTCCGCGCCGCCTTCCTCGCCGGCGCCCAGGCGATTGGCGAAGGAATGAGTCACGGCAGTCGAGCTGTAGGCCCCGCCGATCACCGCTGTGGCAATCGTCCCGCGCCGCGCCCCGAACATGCGATTGGCGACGTAGCCCGCGAAGGAGAAGCCGGTGACGATGATGACCACCAGCCACAGCGTCCGCGGCTCCCAGGCGTCGTAGGGGCCGAAGCGACCCTCGGGCAGGAACGGAAATACGGCGAGGGCGATCACGGCATAGCGGGCGAAGGCCTTGATATCGGCCTCGTCCAGCCGGCCGAGCCAGCGATGGACTTCGGTTCGCAGCGCCAGGATCGACGTCACCAGCGCCGCGCCGGCCACGCCGAGCGCAGCTTCGCCGATACCCGCGAGATAGCCGAGGCCGAGCGTTGCCATCGCCGCGACCGCGCTGGTCGCGTCGGGCTTGCCGCTGGCGAGGACGGACCGGTAATAGCCGATCGCGACGATTGCGGCGGTCGCAGCGAAAAGAATGCCGGACACTGCCGGAAAGCCGCGTGTCCCGATCACTCCGGCAAGACCTGCGGCAATGCCGAGCAGGGTGAAGGTGCGAATACCCGCAACGCGCATGCCGGCACCCTTGCCGCGCAGCCGCCACCCCCGCTCGATGCCGATCAGCAACCCGACCGCGAAGGCTGCCGCCAGGGGCAGGGCTGTGGAGACGGATGGCAGGTTCAGCGAACCATCCCCTTACCGCACCCAGTCCAGCCCCATCTCCTCGAACATCTCCTTGTCCTCGCTCCAGCGTTCGTCGGTCTTGACGTGAAGGAACAGATGGACCTTCTGGCCGAGTAGCTCGCTCAATTCCTTGCGCGCCGCCTCGCCGATGGACTTGATGCGGCTGCCGCCCTTGCCGAGCACGATAGCACGCTGGTTGTCGCGCATGACGACGATCTGCTGGTGGATTTCCACGCTGCCGTCGGGCCGCTGGATGTATTTCTCCGGCCGCACCGCGCTGTCGTAGGGCAGTTCCTCGTGCAGCTGCTGGTAGAGCTGTTCGCGGGTGATCTCCGTCGCCAGCAGGCGTTCGCTGGCATCGCTCACCTGGTCCTCGGGATACATCCACGGGCCTTCGGGCATCATGTCGGCCAGCGCCTGCTTCATCTCGGGCACGCCGTCGCCGGTCAGGGCAGATACGAAATAGACTTCGGTGAAATCGACCTTGCCGGTCAGTTCCTGCGCCAGCGCAAGCAGCGGCTCCTTCTTCGCCCGATCGACCTTGTTGAGGACGAGGATCTTGCGCTCGGGACGCGTGGCGACCTGTTCGATCAGCGGTTCCAGCTCGTGGCGGCGCTGCTTGACCGGATCGACCAGCAGCAGCACGGCATCGGCCGCTTCCGCGCCTTCCCACGCGGCGCTCACCATCGCGCGGTCGAGCCGGCGCTTGGGCGCGAAGATGCCGGGCGTGTCGACGAGGATCATCTGCGTGCTCTCGTGCAGCGCGATCCCCATCATCCGCGCGCGGGTGGTCTGCGCCTTGGCGCTGGTTATCGCGACCTTCTGGCCGACCAGCTGGTTGACCAGCGTGCTCTTGCCCGCGTTCGGCGCGCCCAGCACGGCGACGACGCCGCAGCGCGTGGTTTCCTGCTCGCTCATCCGTATTGCTCCATGAATGCCTGTGCGGCGGCCTTTTCCGCTTCGCCCTTGCTGCTGGCCGACCCTTGCGCCTCGCCCACCTTGTGCACGCTGACCCGCACGGTGAAGCGTTGCGCGTGGTCGGGGCCGGCACGTTCGACGACCTCGTATTGCGGCATGGCGCGCTGGTTGCCCGCCGCCCATTCCTGCAGCGCGCTCTTGGGATGTTTCGCGACCCCGGCCCCGCTTTCCAGCGCCGGTCGGAACAGCTGGCGCACGAGGTCGCGGGCGGGTTCGAAGCCATTGTCGAGGAACTGCGCGCCGAGCAGGCTTTCGACCACGTCACCGAGGATGTTGTCGCTGTCGCGGCCGCCATCGGCGCGCGCCTGCTTGGAAATGCGGATATGCTCGGCGAGTCCGATGCCGCGCGCGATCCGGGCGCACATTTCGCGGCTGACGATCGCATTCAGGCGCTGGGCGAGCTTGCCCTCGGGCGCGTCGCTTTGCGCATAGAGCCAGTCCGCGATCGACAGGCCAAGTACGCGATCACCGAGGAATTCGAGCCGCTCGTAATCGCGTTTCTCGCCCATGCTGCCGTGGGTCAGCGCGGCGACCCAGCGCGCCTCCTCCTTCACGGTAAAGCCATTCGCGGCGAGCCATTCGCGGGCAGCCGGTTCCAGCGTCTGCGTCATATGTCCGATCCGATCCGGTTCCAGCGGGCGGCGGTGAACCATGTCCAGGGAAGCAGCCATTCGGCGCTGCCATCGGTCGACCACAGCACCATGCTGGCCCGCGCCACAAGCAGGCGCTGATCGACCAGGCCGACGCCGCCACCGGCCCGCGCGGGATAGCGGCTGTCCTGCGAATTGTCGCGATTGTCGCCCACCAGGAACAGCTGGCCTGCGGGCACGATGACCGGGCCGAAATCGTCCTGCGGGGTCGGGCCGAGATCGATGATGGGATAGCGTTTGCCGTTGGGCAGCACCTCGAGCGCCTGATTGTAGCGGCAGGCGGGGCCCTCGGGGCCTTCGACCTGTAGTGCGCGGGGGTGGCAGCTGGTGTTGAGGCTCAGCGGTAGCAGGATCGGCGGGGCGTCCTGCCGCTCCACCGGCTTGCCGTTCAGCACCAGCCGGCCGCTGCGCATCGCCACGCTGTCGCCCGGCAGGCCGATGATGCGCTTGACGTAATCGGTCCGGTCGACCGGATGCTTGAACACGACCACATCGCCGCGTTCGGGCGGGCTGGCAAAGATGCGCTCCTCGGGCCCCGGCAGGCCGAGCGGCAGCGAATTCTCGTTATACCCGTAGGGCCACTTCGCCGCGATCAGATAATCGCCATTGCGCAGGCCCGGCAGCATGCTTTCGCTGGGAATGGTGAAGAAGCTGAACAGCAGAGTGCGAAACAGCAGCACGGCGAGCACCAGCTTGGCGCAGAACCACAGGAAGCTGCCCCAGCTTTCCTTCTCCGGATTGGCGTCTGCGTCGCCATCGGCCGGCGCGGCGGTGACGGGGGCCTGGTCTGTCATGCGGGCTTCTCAATCATCGTTTCGTCCCCTAGTCGCAGGCGCGCAGCCATCAAAGGATTTTTGCCCGCCATGCCGACCGCCGCCGATATCTGGGACTCGCTCGAAAGCCTGCCGCGCCCGACTCTGGGCGAGTTGTTCAGCGCCAGCCGCGACGGCGGCGAAGGGGCCGACGAGCCCGGCGGGGACGAGCGCGTCGCCATGCTGTCCGGCCGGATCGAGCTGGAGCAGGGCGGCATTCTGTTCGACTGGTCCAAGACCCATCTCGATCGCGCGGTGCTCGCAGAGTTCGAACGACTGGCCGAGGCGATGGACTTTGCCGGGATGCGCGCCAAGCTGTTCGGCGGCGAGGTGGTCAACCCGACCGAGGGCCGCGCTGCCGACCACGCGACACTACGAGGGACGGGCGACGAGGCGAAGGTGGAGGAAGCCGCAGCGCTGATCGACCGCATGGGCATGCTGGTCGAAGCGATCCACCAGGGGGCGCTGGGCGAGATCGAGCACCTGATCCACATCGGCATCGGCGGCAGCGCGCTCGGCCCGGCACTGGGCGTCGACGCGCTCTCCCGCGACCTCAGCTATTGCGACGTCCATGTCGTCTCCAACATCGATGGCGTCGCGCTGGAAGCGGCCTTTGCGAAATGCGATCCGGCCAAGACGCTGATTGCGGTTGCCAGCAAGACCTTCACCACTATCGAGACCATGACCAACGCCGAAAGCGCGCTGAAATGGCTGCGCGACAACGGTGTGTCGGACCCCTCGGGCCGCGTGATCGCGCTGACCGCCAACCCCGATGGCGCGGTCGAGTGGGGCGTCGACGAGACCCGCATCCTGCCATTCCAGGAAAGTGTTGGCGGGCGCTACTCGATCTGGTCCTCCATCGGCTTTCCTATCGCCATGGCGGTGGGGATGGACGATTTCCGCGCCATGCTCGCCGGCGCGAAAGCGGTGGACGAGCATTTCCGCGATACCGGCGTGGCCGACAATCTGGTGCTCCGCGCGGCTTTTACCGATCTCTATTATACGCGGGTGCGCGGTTGTCAGACGCGCGCGGTCTTCGCCTATGACGAGCGGCTGGCGCTGTTCCCTGATTATCTCCAGCAGCTGGAGATGGAATCGAATGGCAAGCGCGTGACCGCCGACATGAAGCCCGTCGACGGGCCGACCGCGCCGATCACCTGGGGCGGGGTGGGGACCGATGCGCAGCATGCCGTGTTCCAGCTGCTCCACCAGGGCACGCATCTGATCCCGGTGGATTTCATCGCCAGTATTGCGCCTGGAGACGATCTCGACCCCGCGCATCACCGCATCCTGCTGATGAACTGCTTTGCGCAAGGCGCGGCGCTGATGGCGGGCAAGGCGGGCGCGGATCCCGCGCGCAATTACCCCGGCGACCGGCCGAGCGCGACGATGCTGTGCGACGATCTCGACGCGGCGGCGCTTGGCGCGCTGATCGCCTTTCACGAGCATCGTACCTTCGCCAATGCCGTGCTGATGGGCATCAACCCCTTCGACCAGTTCGGCGTAGAGCTGGGCAAGCAGATGGCCAAGGCGATCGAAAAGGGCGGCGAGCGCTTCGATGCGAGCACCGAGGCGCTACTGGCCGCAGCCGGGATGCAATCGTAATAGGCCGCCATTAACATTTGATAAGATTGACTAATCTCGGGAGTAGCGGCAAAAGCGGGGCGATCTAAGAGGGGGATCGAATCGCGCATGGCCGACCAGGCACTTCTGCTGGCGGAATTCCGCAAGAGCTACGAGCGGCTCGAGGCGGTGCGCGCTCAAGCGAAAACCGCGCAGGACGCCGAAGCCCTCAAACATGCCGAAAAGAATTTCCACGCCTGCGCCGAGAGTCTTGCGCGCCTTTTGCCGAAGACGGCCGACGCAGGCTGGAGCCCGTCGGGGCGGCGAAGTGACCGTGCCTTTCAACGAAAGCTGAATTGCCACTGGCGGTAGCGGCCATCCCTGCATAGAGCGCCGCCCATGGCAACGATCCTCCTCCTGCTCCTGCTCGGTTTCGCTCTGCTCCTGCTGGGCGGCGAATTGCTGGTACGCGGCGCGACGCGGCTGGCCGAACGGCTCGGCCTGTCGCCGATGCTCGTGGGCCTCGTCATCGTGGGACTGGGGACTTCCACCCCCGAACTCGCCGCCAGCGTGCAGGCCGCGCTGGCAGGCTCGCCCGGCATCGCCATCGGCAATATCGTCGGCTCGAACATCGCGAACATCCTTCTTATTCTCGGTCTGACGGCGATCATCTACCCGATTAGCGCGTCGGCCGGCGCGCTGTGGCGCGATGGTCTGGTGGGCGTGGCCGGAGTAGGTCTGATGCTGCTCGCCGGAACCACGGTCGGGCTGTCTCTGTGGGTCGGTTTCGCCTTTCTCGCAGTGCTGATCGCTTACCTGACCGTGGCCTACCAGCAGGAACGCGTTGGCGAGGTTTCCGCGGCCAGCCAGCGCACCGAAGCGGTCGAACATGCGGACCCGGGCCTCCACGTCCATGAAACCGGCTCTCCCGCGGGCCTCGTGAAAGCCATCGCCCTGTTCGTGGTGGGCATCGCAATCATCGTCGCTGGCGGCACGATCCTCGTCGACAATGCCATTGCCATTGCAGCGCGCCTTGGCGTGTCGGACGAGGTTATCGGGCTGACAATCGTCGCCTTCGGCACCTCGGCCCCCGAACTCGCAACCAGCGCGATCGCCGCCTTTCGCAAGGAAAGCGATATTGCGCTTGGCAATGTGCTGGGCTCCAACATCTACAACATCTTCTTCATCGGCGGGGTGACCGGGATTGTCGCACCCGGGCCGATTCCCGGCGGCATCATGACGATGGACCTGTGGGTGCTGCTCGCCGCCTCGATCGTGGCAATCGGATTTGCCTGGACCGGCGGGCGGCTGGGCAGACGCGAGGGTGGGGTACTTGTCGCGGCCTATGTCGGCTTCATCCTGTTCACTGCCGGGCTGATATAGCCGTGTCGCGGTATCATTTCATCGCTCGGCATATTGCCGAGCGCTCGGTTTAGGCGCATCCGCCTTGCCATGACCGACAAACCGCAACCTGTACCCGCTACCGCGCCGACGCCGATCACGCGTATCCAGGAAAACCTGCTGGCGCGATCCGAGCGACGCCTGCTGACCTGGATTTGCGCGCGCCTGCCGGGATGGGTCGTGCCGGACCTGATGACGGCGGTGGGCATGGTCGGTGCGGTCATGGTCTTCGCCGGTTACATCGCGAGCAATTGGCACGAGGACTGGCTGTGGCTGTCCATTGCCGGATATGCCGTGCAATGGTTCGGCGACTCAACTGACGGAAGCCTTGCCCGCTATCGCCAGATAGAACGCCCGCGCTACGGCTATTTCCTCGACCATAGCTGCGACGGGCTGGCGACCTTGCTCGTACTCGCCGGGATCGGGCTGTCGCCCTATGTCGAGCTTGAGGCGGCGTTGCTGGCGCTGGCGGGTTACCTACTCCTTTCGATCCATGCTTTCCTGCGGGTGCGGGTGCTGAACGAGATGAAGCTGTCCTATCTGAACGCGGGACCGACCGAGCTCAGATTTCTGCTGATCGGCTTTACCCTCGCCATGATGGCTTTCGGTGCCGAGGGGCCAGGCTGGTTTGGCAGCATTTCCGGCTTCGACATCTTCGTCGGTACATGCGGGGCTTTCATGATCGCGATGTTTGTCCAGCAGACGCTTGTCACGGCTCGGCGACTGGGCGCCGAGGAACCTTCCCGAAATGAGGAGTGGCGGCGCCGCGATTGACTTTTTGCGCTGCAGCATCCACATGGCAGCCATCGAAGCGCGCTAGCCAGCGTGAAGCGGCGATCGGCAGACATCCATCGCCCCGGCCGCGCATCGGTCCATTTTTCCAAGACTTCCCTTTTCACGCGGGCGGTTACCACCCCCGCGCCGCGCCCGGACTCCATCTGTTGTCCGTCTGCGCGCCGCATATCGAATGCGAGTATTCATGACCAAATTCACTGATCTCGGGCTGTCGCAGCCCGTCCTCCAGGCCCTCGACATGAAGGGCTACGACACGCCGACGCCAATCCAGGCGCAGGCCATTCCGCCGGTTCTCGAAGGCCGCGACCTGATGGGCATTGCCCAGACCGGCACCGGCAAGACCGCGGCTTTCATGCTGCCGAGCATCGACAATTTGCGCGATGCCGACAACCAGACGCCGTTCAAGTCCTGCCGCATGCTGGTGCTCGCGCCGACGCGCGAACTCGCCGGCCAGATCGCCCAGAGCGCCAAGGATTACGGCGCGATGGCGGGCCTCAAGGTTCAGTCCATCGTCGGCGGCACCTCGGTCAACAAGGACCGCAACAAGCTGCATCGCGGGACCGACATTCTCGTCGCGACGCCCGGCCGCCTGCTCGACCTGATCGACCAGAAGGCCTTCACTCTCGACAAGGTCGAAATCCTCGTCCTCGACGAGGCCGACCAGATGCTCGACCTCGGCTTCATCCATGCGCTGCGCCGCATCAGCCAGCTGGTGCCCGAAGACCGCCAGACGCTGTTCTTCAGTGCCACCATGCCCAAGCAAATCCAGGAACTGGTCGGCAAATACTGCCGCAATCCGGTCAAGGTCCGCGTGACGCCCGAAAGCACCACGGCAGAGCGGATCGATCAGTATCTCTTCATGGTCCAGCAGGACGAGAAGCAGACGCTGCTCGAGATGATCCTGAAGGAGCGCCACGAGGTGCCCGGCAAGTTCGAGCGCGTGCTGATCTTCGCCCGTACCAAGCACGGGTGCGACCGCATCGTGAAGAAGCTCGGCCAGGCGGGCGTGCCGGCCAATGCCATCCACGGCAATAAGAGCCAGCCGCAGCGCGAACGCGCGCTCGACGAGTTCAAGCGCGCCAAGACGCCGATCCTCGTCGCGACCGATGTCGCCGCGCGCGGGATCGACATTCCCGGCGTCAGCCACGTGCTCAATTACGAGCTTCCCAACGTGCCCGAGCAATATGTCCACCGCATCGGCCGCACCGCGCGTGCGGGCCGCGATGGCGTGGCGATCGCCTTCTGCGCCGAGGATGAGCGCGATTATCTCAAGGACATCCGCAAGAAGACCGATGCGGAGTTCGAGCGCCTGCCGTTGCCGGACAATTTCCGCGCCGTGGTGGAGGGCGTCGGCCCGACGAAGCGCGAGCAGAAGCCGCGCCTCGCCAAGCCCAAGGTGCGTCCCGCCGGCGGCGCGGCGAAAAAGGCCAAGCCGAAGAACAAGCACCCCAATCGCGCCGGTGCGCCCAAGCGCGATGGCGCTCCGGGCGGGCAGGGCAGGCGGCCCGGCGGCAATCGCAACCGGAATCGCAACCGCAACCGCTCGCGCGCCGACGCATAAGTCGGAACTTGCCAAGCCGCGCCCTGTTGGCGAGAGACACGCGCAAAGCTGACAGGAGCGCCGCATGGCCGCCGATAAGAATACCGACTATGATTTCGATCTCTTCACCATTGGCGCCGGCTCCGGCGGCGTAAGGGCCAGCCGGGTTTCCGCGGCGCATGGTGCAAGGGTCGCGGTGGCGGAGGAGCATCGCATCGGCGGCACCTGCGTGATCCGCGGCTGCGTGCCCAAGAAGATGCTCGTCTACGGCGCGCATTTCGCCGAGGATCTGGAAGACTGCCAGCGCTTCGGCTGGGAAATCGGCGAACGCAGCTTCGACTGGAAGGTGCTGCGCGACAATGTTCTCGACGATGTGGCCCGGATCGAGGGTGCCTATACCGACACGCTCGAGAACCACGACGTCACCATCTTCAAGGAGCGGGCCGAGATCACCGGCCTGCACGAGATCACGCTGGCGAGCGGCAGGACCGTCACGGCGAAACACATACTGATCGCCACCGGCGCGCGCCCTCGCATGCCCGAATGCCAGGGCGCCGAGCACGCGATCAGCTCCAACGAGGCCTTCCATCTCGACGAATTGCCGAAGAAGGTCATCATTGCCGGCGGCGGCTATATCGCCAATGAATTCGCCGGGATCTTCAATGAGTTCGGCTGCGATGTTCACATCGTCAATCGCGGCGACAAGTTGCTCAAGCAATATGACGAGGCGGTGCGCGACCGGCTGCTGCAGATCAGCACGATGAAGGGGATCAAGTTCCGCTTCAACACCACTTTCGAATATATCAAGCCCTGCGACGAAGGCGGCTATTTCGTGAAGCTGTCCGACTGCGAAGAGGAGAAGGCCGACCTCGTCATGTTTGCCGTGGGCCGCATTCCCAACACCGAGGGTCTCGGCCTCGACAAGGCCGGGGTGGAGCTGGGCGAAGGGGGCGAGGTGAAGGTCGACCGCTTCAGCAAGACCAATGTCGACCACATCTATGCCGTCGGCGACGTGACCGACCGGGTGCAGCTGACGCCCGTGGCCATCCGCGAGGGGCAGGCGTTCGCCGATACCGTCTTCGGCGGCCACGATCCGGTCGCGGTGGACCATGGCTGCATTCCCAGCGCGGTGTTCAGCCATCCGCCCATCGCCGCGGTCGGCATGACCGAGGGCGAGGCGAAGAACGCGCTCGGCAGCGTGAAGGTCTACCTGTCCGATTTCCGCCCGATGAAGAATGTGCTGGCGGGCCGCAACGAACGCAGCCTGATGAAGATGGTCTGCGACGGCGACAGCGGCAAGATCGTGGGCATTCACATGATCGCGCCCGAAGCGCCCGAGATGATGCAGGCCGCCGCGATCGCGGTTAAAGCGGGCCTCACCAAGGCCGACTTCGACGCCACGACCGCGATCCACCCGACCATGGCGGAAGAACTGGTGCTGATGCGCTGATGCCCGGCGGGGCCGCTTGCTACCGGTCGACTTTTGCGCTCACCCGGTGGAAGAAGGCATGGTGCGGCGAGCGACCGGAGAATATCTCTGCGAATATCCCGCCGCACAGGGCCGGCAGGCGCGTTTCGGCGGCGTGCGCTTCTTCCAGCGTCCTCACGTCGATGTGCAGGCGCAGGTTCTTGCGATAGGTGAAGCTGATTTCGACCGCATCGGGAAATTCGGCGTGAAGCGGCTCGATCAGCTTGGCCAGTTCCTGCGAGATGGACGGTTGCCGGTCGCCGGCCTTGATCGCCGCCACCTTCTGCGATCCCGTCTCGTCCTTTTCGGATTGCACGCTCTCGTTCCTCGTCAGTCGTGAGTCTTTCCCCCTGCGGGAAGTCCGGGCCATTATAGGCAATCCGGGGTTCGCGCGCTATCCCGCGCCGGTAGGAACCGGTGGAGACCCAGCATCTCTGCCGCGATGCCGACAGCGCGCAATTCCTCGGGCCACGCGCTGTCCGTCGCCAGTGCCTCTGCCGCCAGCGCCATGGCGGGTGAGGTCTGCAGGCCGAAACCGCCTTGCCCTGCGAGCCAGAAAAACCCCGGTGCATGCGCATCGAAGCCGCAGACGGGCAGGCGGTCGGGCGTGAAGGTCCTGAGGCCCGCCCATCTGCTCGCCAGGCGCGGGATGGCAAGGGTGGTCGCCTGCTCCACGCGCCATGCGGCGAGCGCCACGTCCTCCTCCTCCGGCTGGGCGTCGCAGGGATCGGACAAGTGCTCGTCCATCGGGCAGGCGAGCAGGCGGCCCGTGCCTTCGGGCTCGATGTAGAAGCCCGGTCCGACGGTCTTGGTGAAGGGCCAGGCGGATACGTCCATGCCCTGCGGAACGTCGAAGGTGATTACCGTGCGGCGCAGGGGGCGGATCCCGAGCGGCGCGACGCCTGCGAGAAGTGCGATTTGGTCGGCCCACGCCCCGGCCGCATTGACGACCAACGCCGCGGAGTAAGTCGCCCCCGGCGTCTCGACGATCCAGCGCGTCGCGTCCCGGCGCAGCGCGGTCACCGGCGCTGCGAGGGCAATCGTGCCGCCTGCGTCGCGCAAGCTGCGGCGGTGGGTTTCCAGCAAGGCATGGGCATCGAGCTTGCGACCCTCGCTGTCGAGCAGGCCGCCGATCGCGCCCTTCGCATCGGTGCGGAGCACCGGCACCAGCGCGCGCGCCTCTTCGCCCGAAAGCCGCTCTACCGCTGGCTGCCATTCGCGATAGACCGCCTCGACCCGCTCGAGGTCCGCCTCCTGCCCGACCAGCGCGATGAACAATGCCGGATGAACTCTTGCGCCAGGCTCGTCGAACAGGGGCATGCTCGCCGCCGTGAGCGCGCGCACGAGCTTCGCGTCCATGTCGTAATGCGCGAAGGCGGCGCTGCGGCCCGAGGCATGCACGCCCGGCGCCCCTTCCGCCTCGCACACGGTCACCGTTCCGTGCCGTGCCAGGCGCGCTGCGGCAGAAAGCCCCGCGATACCGGCACCGATGACGAGGAAGTCGACGCGTTGCATGCGTCCTCTTCAACACCCGCACGAGGATTCGGGCAACACGCTTCGCACCGGAACGGGACTAACGCGGGGCCGCGGATTGCCTTGCCTTCAACGGCTCGCCACAAGTCCCGAAACGATTCGCCCACACGAATTGCAAGATCGGGAGATTGCATGAACATGCTGGCTTCGCGCGGGCAATTGCGCGCAAGTTTCATCCGCTGGGCCCTGTTCACCGTGCCGCTCATCGTCCTGCTTGGCTCGCTGAGCGGCATGGTCGGCAGTTCGGGTTCGCCCTGGTTCCAGGCGCTCGAAAAGCCGGCGATCTACCCCGATCCGAAGTGGTTCGGCATCGTCTGGACCATCCTCTATGTGATGATCGGTCTTGCCGTCGCGCTGGTCGCATCGGCCTGGGGCGCACGCGGCCGCACCCTCGCACTGCTCGCCTTCGCCGGCCATTTCGCCCTCAATCTGGCCTGGTCCCCGGTGTTCTTCGGCGCGCAGGCCATCACGGCGGCGCTGGTGGTAATCGTCCTGATCGACCTGACGCTGTTGGTGGTGATCGCCCTGTTCTGGCGGGTGCGCCGATTGGCGGGGCTGCTGCTGCTGCCCTATCTTGCCTGGGTGTTGTTTGCGACGTTGCTCAACTGGCAGTTCGTTCAGGCCAATCCCGACGGCGGCGCGGCGGAAGATGGCGGCGCGGTAGAGCGAGTGCGGATTTAGGTTGTTGGTGGGAGCGGGATGGAACAGCTTAGGGAAGCGCAGATGCGTTTCCCGTACGCAACAAGCACTCTGGACAAACGCGCCCCCAGCAACCATCTGCACCGCATGCAGTCCAAGAACCCGATGATCGCCGATTTCGTCAAACTCGCCAATTCGGCGGCCGGCACGCTGGCCGGCATGGGCCGCGAGGCGCGTGACGCAGCGCGCGAACGGGCCAAGGAAACCTTCGGCGGTATGGACTTCGTCAGCCGCGAGGAATTCGACGCGGTCAAGATGATGGCCAGCAAGGCGCGCGAGGAAGCGGAAGACCTGAAAGCCCGCGTCGCGGCACTGGAAGCCAAGACCAAGTGACCACCGCCCCTGCCACGAGGTAGGGGACGAGAATGCATCTCACTGCATCAGCTATCGTGCTCGCCGCGCGCCCGCATGGGGAAACGGCAGTCATCGCGCGTCTGCTGACTGAGCAGAGTGGCGTGGTCGCAGCCTATGTTGCAGGTGGGCGCGGGCGACAGCTGCGGCCCGTCGTGATCCCCGGCAATATCGTGCAGGCAGAGGTGCGCGCGAAATCGGACACGCAATTGCCCTTCGCGCGGCTGGAACTCGTGACCAGCCGCGGGCCATGGCTGTCCGAGCCGCTGCCTGCTGCAGCCATCGCCTGGGTGACCGCGCTGACCGCCGCGGTGCTGCCCGAACGCAACGCCTATCCCACGCTCTACGCGGCGCTGACCGGCCTGCTCGACGCGATCTGCTCGGCGGAGACCGCGCGGCAATGGGTCGAGGCGCTCGCAGTCTATGAGGCGCTGCTGCTGCGCGAGCTGGGCTATGGCGGGGATCGGCCGGCGATAGCGGACCTTGGCCAGGCCTTGGAAATTCTCGACCGCCAGGAGCCGCTGATCGCGCGCTACCTGCTTGCCGACACCCGCGCCGACGTCCTAGCTGCGCGGCAACTCCTGAGGCGACGACTGGCACGGATGGTGGAATGAAGATCGCAATTTTCCCCGGCGACGGGATCGGACCCGAAGTCACGGCACAGGCGCGGCGCGTGCTCGATGCGCTCGACCTGCCGGGGCTGACCCTGTTCGAGGGCGATGTCGGCGCCATCGCCTATCGCCGTCACGGCCACCCGCTCCCGCAAGAAACGCTGGAGATGGCGCGCGCCGCGGATGCCGTGCTGTTCGGCGCGGTCGGTGATTTCGCCTGCGACGACCTGCCGCGCGAGCTGCGGCCCGAACAGGCGATCCTCGGCCTGCGCAGCGAATTGGGGCTGTTCGCCAATCTGCGTCCGGCAGCGGGCTTTCCCGGGCTCGAGCACCTCTCCTCGCTCAAGCCCGAGGTTGCGCGCAGTATCGACCTCCTGGTGGTGCGCGAACTGAATGGCGACGTCTATTTCGGTGACAAGGGCGAACGGACGAGCGCCGGTGGCCGCGAGGGCTGGGACGCGATGAGCTATAACGAGGACGAGGTGCGCCGCATCGCGCATGTCGCCTTCCGTGCTGCCATGGGCCGCAGCAAGCGGCTGACCAGCGTCGACAAGGCCAATGTCCTCGAAACCAGCCGCATCTGGCGCGAGACCGTGATCGAGGTAGCGAAGAAGTATCCGGACGTCACGCTCGATCACATGTATGTCGACAATGCCGCCATGCAGTTCGTCAAGTCGCCCGGCCAGTTCGACACGATCGTCACCGGCAATCTGTTCGGCGATATCCTGTCGGACCAGGCCAGCGCCTGCGTCGGCTCGATCGGCCTGCTCGCCAGCGCCAGCCTGGGGGAGCGGCAGACGGACTACGGTACCTTCGGCCTCTACGAACCGATCCACGGCAGCGCGCCCGACATTGCCGGACAGGGCAAAGCTAATCCGGTCGCCGCCGTGCTCAGCCTCGCCATGCTGCTGCGCCATTCGCTGGGGCGCGAAGAGGATGCCGTGCGGATCGAGCGCGCGGTTGAGGGCATTCTCGCCGATGGCGTCTTCGGCGGCGATCTCGGAGGATCGGCCTCAACTTCGGACATCGGCGAGGCGATCCTCGCACGGCTCGATAGCTGAGCTTGCGGTCTGCGTGCCTTGCGAGGCATTGCGGGCGGCATGAGCGACGCGACTCGATCTGCGATGACCACCGGTACACCCCCTCTGGAGCTGGCCATCATCCTGCCGACGCTGAACGAGCGCGAGAACCTCGCGCCGCTGGTCGCGCGGATCGACGAGGCGCTGGGCACGACCGGCTGGGAAGTGCTGGTGGTGGACGATGATTCCGCCGACGGCACCAGCGACGAGGCGCGCCGGCTGGCCCTGTCCGATCCACGCATCAGGGTGATCCAGCGCATCGGCCGCCGCGGCTTGTCGGGCGCCGCGATCGAGGGCTTCTGCGCCACCGCCGCGCCTCATGTGGCGGTGATGGACGCCGATCACCAGCACGATCCCGGCCTGCTCGTGGCCATGCTCGCCGCAGTGAAGGGGGGAGAGGCAGACGTGGCCGTCGCCAGCCGCTTTGCCGAAGGGGCCAGCACGCAAGGCTGGGGCCGCCCCGACCGCGAGCGGCTGTCCGGCATTGCCAACGCGCTGGCACGGAAACTGACGGGCGTGGCGCTGTCCGATCCGATGAGCGGTTACTTCCTGCTGCGGTCGGACACCGCGCGGCGGCTCGCCCCGAGGCTATCGGGCATCGGCTTCAAGATCCTGCTCGACCTGCTCGCCACCGCCGATGCGCCGCTGCGCGTGAAGGAATTTCCGTTGAATTTCGCCGCGCGCCGGGCCGGGGAATCCAAGCTCGATCGCGCCATCGCGCTCGATTTCCTGGCCGGTCTCTACGACAAGAGCTTCGGGCGCATCATTCCCACGCGCTTCGCCCTGTTCGGCACGGTCGGCGCACTTGGCGTGCTGGTGCACATGGCGATCCTGTATGTGTTCCTCGCCGTAGCGGGCACGAATTTCAGCTGGAGCCAGGCGCTGGCGACCTTCGGCGCGATGACCTTCAACTTCTGGCTCAACAACTTCCTGACCTATCGCGACCGGCGACTGAAGACGGCCCGACAGGTCCTGTTCGGCTGGGCCAGCTTCGTCGCGGCCTGCTCGATCGGAGCCTTCGCCAATGTGGCGGTCGCCACGACACTCTACGAACGCGGGCTGCACGAGGTGCTGGCGGCGCTGGTCGGCATCGGCATCGGGTCGGTGTGGAATTTCGCCCTGTCGAGCCGCTTCGTCTGGGGACGATACTAGCCAATTACAGACCGATCCTTCAAACCCAGCCGTCGATCCACGTCCACAGGGTAAAGCTGTCGGGCGCGGGAAGGGGGGCTGCGCTAAGGATCGGGTAGAAGCCTGCGAACACCAGTGCGCTGCCGACCACCGGCACGAGCGCGGTCTTGCGCCAGCCGGCCTGCCACAGCGCGTCGCAGGCCAGCGCCAGCGCGGCAATCAGCGCCATCGCGGGCAGCGAATAGTGATAGTAGAACTGCACCGGCTTGGCCGCGACCACCCAGAAGCCGAGCGTCACAGCATAGATCACGACCACGGCGAGCGCGGCCCAGTTGCGCGCAAACAGGCCATGCCACAGGCACCATGCGAGACCGCCGAGGCCGAGCAGCATGGTGAGTGGATTGCCGATCAGCATGATCCCGCGCTGCACCCCATCGACCGGCTCGTAGAGATACCAGATCGAGCGCGCGTTCAGCACCCAGTCTTCCCAGGTCGACTGATAGGGGTGCGAATTGAGCACCTGCGTCTGCAGGGCAAGCATGAAACGGTGGTGGAACACCAGCCCCTCGCCGATCGGATTGACCGCGAAAAACCACGCAGGCGCAAAGCTGGCCGCATAGACTAGCAGCGGGACCAGGCCGAGCCAGAGGGCTGCCTCGGCCAGCGTGATGCCCGGCACCGGCGCGCCTCGGCGGCTGAGGAACAGGCGGCGGCGACCGGCCAGCGCGCGTGCGATTAGGAAGGCGAGGCCGGGCAGCGTGGCGATGATCAGCGCGTTCCACTTCGCGCCCATCGCCAGGCCCAGCGCAATGCCGGTCAGCGCCAGCCGCCAGCGGCCCTGTTCGGGCTGGCGGATCGCGGCGGCAAACTGCCATGCCGCCACGCTCAGGAAGGCGAGGTAGAAGACATCGAGCATGGCGATGCGCGCGTGGATGAAGAGGTGGAAGCCCGTCGCCAGCAGGATGCCGTAAGCCAGCGTGGCGAACCGGCTTTGCGAGGCGAACCACAGCGCGCGCATGCTGGCAAACAGCGCCACGGCACCGAATATCGTCGGCAGCAGGCGCCAGCCCCAGGGATTGTCACCGAACAGCGCCATGCCGAGCGCCATCAGCTCCTTGCCCACCAGGGGATGCTCGCGATTGGTGAATTCGCCCAGCGTCAGCAGCTCGCGGGCGGCGGGCAGGTAGTGGACCTCGTCGAAATAGGGTTCGGTAGCGACGGTGAGGAACGGCAGCATCGCCAGCCAGAAGACCAAAGCCAGCGCAAGGCACCAGCGCAAGGGATCCTGGGTCTGCTCGGGCGCGCGGCTCATCGCGCGCAGGCTTAGGCAGCGTGGGCCGCCGCCACAAGCGCCTTCACGAAGTTGTGCGCGACTCCAGCCAGAACAGGCGCGCGACCATCGGCAACAGCGCGATCGAGGCGGTCAGCCCGACGGCGAGCACCCATGGCAGCACCATCATCCCCGCCGCTTTCGCCCGCGGTACGATGAAGACGAGCGCGATGATGACCACGATCACCAGATCGTACCACACCTGCGTGCCCCACAGGTCCTGCGTATGGTTGGGGATGAAGCCGAGATACCCCTCCTGCACGATCGGGAAGGCGCTGAAAGCGATGAAGCCCGCGGCCAGCAGCGCTGCGAGCCACCAGCGTTCTTGCACTCGCCCGCGCAATGCCAGAGTAAGCACGGCAGGCAAGGCGAACACCGCACCAAGGGCGAAGAGGATTTCCAGCGTGGTCATGACGGGCTCCTTCAGGAATGTAGCGACTGCTACAGACGCGCTATGTAGCAAGTGCTACAGATAGTCAATGGCCGATCCGCCCCTCTCGCGCGAAACGCTGCTGCCCCGGCTCGCTGCCCATGTGCTGGAACATGGCCTGGCGGGGGCGAGCCTGCGTCCGTTGGCCCGGGCGGCGGGCACCAGCGACCGCATGCTGATCTATCACTTCGGATCGAAGGACGGCCTCGTCACTGCCCTGCTCGAACATGTCGCGGGCATGTATGCGAGCGCGCTGGAAATGGCCTATCCCACCGAACCGGCGGCGTCCCGCCGCGATTGCGCACAGCGCCTGCTCGCCATCGGCCGCGCGCCCATGTTCGCGTCGTTCCTGCGGCTGTGGTGGGAAATCGTCGCCGGCGCGGCCACGGGCGATGCGGCCTTCCGCGCGAGCGCGGCTGCGATGATGGACAGCCAGCTGGCGTGGTTCGAGGCGCACCTGCCGCCCGATGATCCCGATCCGAAGGCCGGTGCGCGGCTGGTGGCGCTGGCGGTCGAGGGCGCGCTGATGATGGACGCCATCGGCCTGGGAGAAGTGGGCGAAGCGGGGCTTGCCGCGCTGGAAGGCTGAGCCGCTTGCCGCGCCAGCGCGCCATGCTATCCCGCATGCCATGAAGAAGACCACCGGCATGGACCGTTCGATCACCTCGCAATGGCGCCCCGCGACGCAGGCCGTACGGGGTGGCACCTGGCGCAGCGAGCATGGCGAGACCAGCGAGGCACTGTTCCTCACCAGCGGCTATACCTATGACGATGCGCAGACCGTGGCCGACCGTTTCGCGGGCGAAGCGCAGGGCATGACCTATTCGCGCCTCCAGAACCCGACCGTGGCCATGCTGGAGGAGCGTATCGCGCTGATGGAAGGCGCCGAGGCGTGCCGCGCTCAGGCGAGCGGGATGGCCGCGATGACCACCGCGCTGCTGTGCCAGCTCTCCGCAGGCGATCACGTGGTCGGCGCGCGCGCCGCTTTCGGCTCGTGCCGCTGGCTGCTCGACCACCTATTGCCGCGCTTCGGGATCGAGACCAGCGTCATCGACAGTGCCGACGACGATGCGTGGGAGGCCGCGATCCGGCCGAATACCAAGGCTTTCTTCTTCGAGACGCCCGCAAATCCGACGCTGGACGTGGTCGATCTGGCGCATGTCTGCGGCGTCGCGAGAGCGCATGGCATCACCAGCGTGGTCGACAATGCCTTTGCCACCAGCGCGCTGCAGAAACCGATGGAATTCGGCGCGGACGTGGTCGCCTATAGCGCGACCAAGCTGATGGACGGGCAGGGCAGGGTGCTGGCCGGCGCGGTCTGCGGATCGCAGGAATGGATCGAGGAGGTGCTGCTGCCCTTTCAGCGCAACACCGGTCCCAATATCGCGCCGTTCAATGCCTGGGTGGTGCACAAGGGGCTGGAAACGCTCGACCTGCGCGCGCGGCGGCAGAGCGAAAATGCCGTCGAACTCGGCAGGGCGATCGAAAGCCGCGTCCCGAAGATGCTCCACCCCGGGCTGCCGAGCCATCCGAGGCATGATCTTGCGACGAAGCAGATGGTCGCCACCGGCCCGATCTTCGCCTTCGATGTGGGCGACCGGGCGACGGCCTTCGCAATCCTCGACGCGCTCGCGTTGATCGACGTATCGAACAATATCGGCGATGCGCGCAGCCTGATGTGCCACCCGGCCAGCACCACCCACGCCAATATGGGCGAAGAGGCGCGCGCCGAGATGGGCGTGACCGAGGGCCTCTTGCGGATCAATGTCGGGCTTGAGGATGTCGAGGACCTGAAGGAGGACCTCGACCGCGCCCTGGCGGCGGCCGGGCTCTAGCTGCGCCAGCCCTTGCGCAGGGCGAGGTCGGCCAGCTCCTGGCCGAGCGCCTGCGCGGCGGAGCATGCGCGGTGGCACGCGCTGTCATCGGTGAGGGCGGCGTAGGTCGCCAGATCGGCCTTGCTCAGCAGGTCCATAATCAGCGCCTCGTCCCGCGTCATGCCGAGCGCACAGCATGGCGCGAGGCAGATCGTCCGGCGCGACGTGTGGGCGAGCTCGACCATGAAGCAGCGCACCAGGGCAAGAAGTCGGCGGAAGCCCCGGCCTGAGACGTCGAGCGCGAGCATGGCCGCGCGCGAATCCTCCGGCCCCTTCATCGCCATGCGGCGGATCAGAACGAGGGCAAGCGAGAGCTCCCTTTTGGCAGGAAGCGGGACGGCGAGCGACGGAGCGGCGGCAGGTGTTTTCATGCCCCGCTTACTACAACGCAATCGTGCTAATGCAAGTCATTCTCAATTAGGAAGTGGAAAGGTCTTCGTGAGGTGCCTCGCTCATTCCTGTTCCTGCGCAGGGTGGTTGCCGGGGTCCCAGCGTTCGGTGAAGGGTCGACTGACCAGCAATAGTATCAGCACCAGGAGAGCAATGACCGCCCCCAGCCACAACTCACCCATCCCGCAGACGAGCCCGATCGCCCCTGCGCACCAGATTGATGCGGCAGAACCTGCGCCCTGCACGTAATTGCCTTGGCGGAACATCGCTCCGGCACCGATGAAGCCGATGCCGGTGATGACCCCCTCGATAACGCGTGTCGGGTCGATTCGCGCCTGCTCGTCGCCGCTGGTTGTTTGCAACAGCTCGATGGATCCGATCAGAAGGCCGCAGGCTGCGACGGAGATTATGACGAAGGGGCGAAAATCGATCGGTTTCTTGTGGAAGAACCGTTCGAGGCCGACGATGAGCGGGAAGATCACTGCTGCCGCGAGCCGGGCTGTGACCTCCAGCCAGCTAAGCGTGGTTGGCTGAAACATATCTGTCATGAATGGCCAACGTTGCGGCTTGCGTTCGTTTCCGTCAAACCTGCCGACGCAACCGGAGCGTCGGCATCAAGGGCGGACCATGACGAAAACCATCGAATACATTCTCGATCTCGCAGCGCCCAATGGCTATCTCGCCTGGTATCCGCTGAAGGATATTGCCGCGCGGACCGGGGCTGAACTGATGGTGACGCCCGTGTTCCTGGGCGGGATGCACAAGCTGACCGGAAATTCGCCGCCGATGATGCGCGATGCCGATGTGAAGGGGAAAGTTCCCTATGCCGCGCTGGAATTCCAGCGCTTCCTCGACCGGCATGCGATGACCCGCTTTCGCATGCATCCCGCGCTGCCATTCAACTCGATCCTGCTCCAGCGCATCTTGGTCGCCGCCGAGGACCAGGCACAGATGCAGGCGCTGGTCGACCTCTTCCAGCCGGCGGTGTGGGAAAGGAACATCGATTGCGGCGATGCAGAGGCGGTGCGCGCCGTGCTGGAGGAGGGGGGCTTCGACGCCGAGCGGCTGCTCGCCTCGACGCAGGATCCGGACGTGAAGTCGCAGCTTGCGAAGAATACCGAGCACGCGGTGGAGCGGGGCGCATTCGGAATACCGACCGTCTTCGTCGGCGAAGAGATGTGGTTCGGCAAGGAGCGGCTCGAACAGATCGAGCGCTATCTCGCGGGCGGCAGGCCCTGAGCGGCAGGCTGCGCCTTAAGAGAGTGCCAGCAGCGTCGTGCTCGCCATGATGACGGGGGCGACCCAGAAGGCGCCGTTCCCGCTCTGGTCGCGAACCAGCCGCTGGATGAATGCATAGACCATCGAACCTGTCCCGTTCCGTCCCGTTACGAAAATCCCTGTGCCGTAAGGTAATGCTAAGGATATTAGCGCGGTCTATCGCGACAGGGTAAACCGATTTTAACCATTTCAGGGCCCGCTCAACGGAGGATAACTGCCCCGCGCGGCCGAACAGGCCCTTGCACCCGTGCGCAGGACCATTACCTTGGGAAGCGTGATCAAGGAGCTTTTCCAGCATGCCGCCACGACCGACGGGATCACCGTCCGGGTCGCGGTGAATTTCCTCCCCGAACAGTCGCAGCCCGATGCGGGCAAGTGGTTCTGGGTCTATCACATCCGCATCGAGAACGGCTCGCACGAGCGCGTGCAGCTGATGACCCGCCACTGGCGCATCACCGATGGGCGCGGCATGGTCGCGCATGTCGATGGCGAGGGCGTGGTCGGCGAACAGCCGGTGCTGATGCCGGGGCAGAGCCACGATTACGTCAGCGGATGCCCGCTCGAAACGCCGCATGGTTCGATGGAAGGCTTCTACACCTTCCACGCCGAAGACGGCTCGCCGCTGGAAGTAAGGATCCCGTTCTTCCCGCTCGCCGCGCCTGCCACGGCGGACTGATCGCGCCGGCAGGCGCCGGGTCCTCAGCCAACCGAAATTTTCGCTTCCAGCCCGAGCCAGTCGGCCAGCATGGACAGTTCGCTTTCGACCGGCCCTGCGGCCAGCGCCGCCCGTTCCGGATCGAGCTGCAAGACCAGCGCCCCGTTCTCGCGCAGCAGGCGGCTGTGCGACAGGCTCTCGCGCGTGCCCGCGCCCAGACGCTGGGCCAGCCGCAAGCCAAGGCCCCAGGTCATGCCTTCGCGCAGATCGTCGTCGCTGGCGAGGACGCGCAGGCGGTCGGGCAACTCGGTCCGCCTCAGCGAGCCGACGAGTGCCGCGCACATCATCGCGCGGCCCCGCGGGCTGAGGTCGATCCAGCGCTTGTCGAGCGACCATTCGACCGCATGGTTGAGCCGCAGATTGGGCTCCACCCGGCGCAGCGCGGCGGCAAGCTGCGCGGCGGCGATCCGCTTGCGTTCGTCCCCCGGCTTCGAATTTTCGACCAGATCAGCGGTCCACGCCGAAACCAGCGTCGCATCGGTTACATGGCTGTCGCGCACCGCGGCGAAGGCGGCCACCCCGGCGAGCAGCGGATCGCGCGCCTGCTGGGCTGCGTCGAGCCGCGAATAGAGCAGCCCCTCGCGGATGCCCCAGCTCGAAAACACCAGCGATTCCGGCTCGAACTCCGCCAGCAGTGGGCGCAGCAGCGCGGCAGCATTGGGCAGATATTCGGCGCGCATGCTGGAGATGCCGCTGATATTCGACAGCTTGTCCGGCTTTGCATCGACCAGTTCGGCCGCCATCCGATCCGCATCCTCGACCGACAGCATGAAACCGTGCGGATCGTCGAGCGGATAGTCGAGCTCGCGCATCGCATAGGCCGCCAGCGCGCGCCATGTCCCGCCGATCATGTAGAGCGGCCCCGGATGGCTTGCCGCCCAGTCGATGTCTTCGAGTGCCTCATGCACGCGTTGGTCGAATCCGCCCTGCGCTCGCAGCGCCGGCAGCCGCAGCGTGCCGAAGGGCAGCGACTTGCCGTGGTGGCACGCGTTGGAATGGATCGAGACCAGTTCGAGGCTGCCGCCGCCGAGGTCGGCCACAACGCCATGCGCGCCCGGAAAGGCGCCGAGCGCCCCATTGGCCGATATCCGCGCTTCCTCCTCACCCGACAGGAGCCGCGGTTCGAGGCCGAGCTCGGCAACCTTGTCGAGGAATTCCTGCCCGTTCTCCGCATCGCGCGCGGCGGCGGTCGCCACCGCCTGCACGTCCTCGATGCCCAGGTCGCGGATGATCAGCGCATAGCGGGCCAGCGCCGCCAGCGCCTCGTCCTCGGCCTCCTGCGGTATGCGTCCGGTTTCCGACAGGTCGCGGCCGAGCCGCGCGGCAACCTTCTCGTTCCAGACCGTTTCGGGCGCGCGTTTGCTGCCTTCGTAGATCACCAGCCGCACGGTGTTGGAGCCGATGTCGATCACCGCACGCGGCGGTTTCAGCAGGCGGGCGGCCTGCGCGTGGCGCGACCTCACGCCGTCTCGCCCTTGAGCGTCAGGCGCGGCACTTCCTGCGACTTGAGCGCCGAGCCGCGCCCGGACAGCGAGGGGTTGTCCATGAAATACTGGTGGCAATTGAAGCCGCTGCGGCCGTCCGTGCCATCCACCCGCATGCGCTCGTACTGGCCATCGGGTCCCAGCCGCCAGCTGCGCTCGGTATCGAGAATATTGGCAAGCATCACCTGATCGACCAGCTGGTCGTGCACGGTCTTGTTGGTGACCGGCACCAGGACTTCCACCCGGTGTTCGAGATTGCGGCTCATCGCATCGGCGCTGGTGATCCAGACATCCGCCTTCTTGCTCGGCAGGTCGGCCCCGTTGGCGAACACCCACATGCGCGAATGCTCGAGGAAGCGGCCGATGATCGACTTCACGCTGATATTGTCGGACAGGCCCGGCACGCCCGCCCGCAGGGAGCAGATGCCGCGCACCACCAGCACGATCTCCACCCCGGCCGCGCTCGCCTCGTAGAGCTTGTCGATCACGCCCTGATTGGTGATCGAATTCATCTTGGCCCAGATGCCTGCAGGCTTGTTCTTCTTCGCATTGGCGATCTCGCGATCGATCAGCTGGTAGAGCTTGTCCTGCAAGCCGATGGGCGAGATCGCCAGCTTTTCCAGATCGGTCGGTTCGATATAGCCGGTGACGAAATTGAACATTTTCGCGGCGTCGCGGCCCAGGGCCGGATCGGCGGTGAAATAGCTGAAATCGGTGTAGATCTTGGCGTTGACCGGGTGGTAGTTTCCGGTGCCGAAGTGACAATAGGTGGCATAGCCATCCTCGTCGCGACGCACCACCAGACTGACCTTGGCGTGGGTCTTCCATTCGGTGAAGCCATAGATCACCTGCACGCCGGCGCGTTCCAGTTCGGTTGCCCATTGCAGGTTGCGTTCCTCGTCGAAGCGCGCCTTCAGCTCCACCACGGCGGTCACTGCCTTGCCGTTTTCGGCCGCCTCGATCAGCGCCGCGATCACGGGAGACTGGTCGCCCGCGCGATAGAGCGTCTGCTTGATCGACACGACCGCCGGATCGCGCGCCGCCTGGCGCAGGAAATCGACCACGACCTCGAACGTCTCGTAGGGGTGGTGGATGACGATATCCTTCTCGCGGATCGCGGAAAAGCAATCGCCGTCATGCGCCAGGATGCGTTCGGGATAGCGCGGGCTGAAGGGGTCGAATTTCAGATCGGGCCGCGGTTCGCTGCACACGGCGGAAAGGTCGGCCAGGCCCAGCATGCCGCTGGTCTTGACGGTCATCGCCTCATCGACCTCGAACTGCTCGCGCAGCAGCGCTTCGGCCACCTCGTCGCATTCGTCGTCCAGTTCCAGCAGCACGACATTCCCGCGGCGGCGGCGCTGGATCGCAGTGCGGAAATAGCGCACGAGATCCTCGGCTTCTTCCTCCACCTCGATGTCGCTGTCGCGCAGCACGCGGAACAGCCCGTCGCCGAGGATCTTGAAGCCCGGGAACAGCAGATTGGCAAATTGCACCACCAGCTGTTCGATGGAAACATACACCGCCTTTTCCCCCGGCACCCGGACGAAGCGCGGGGCGGCGGGGGGGATCAGGACCATTTCCATCAGGTCGGCCTTGCGCTTGCCGCGCTTCAGCCGGAAGATCACGCCGGCACCGAAATTGGCCACGAAGGGGAAGGGGTGGCTCGGGTCGATCGCCTGGGGGGTGATCAGCGGCAGGATGTCGTTTTCGAAATAGTCCTGCAGCCAGGCCTTCTGCTTCTTGTCGAGATCCTCGATTGTGGCGATCCAGATACCTTCGATGGCGAGCAGGCGCCGGAGATCGTCGAGCACGCGTTGCTGCCGCACGACCAGCGCGCCCATCTGTTCGCGGATCGCCTCGAGCTGCTGGCGCGGATCGCGGCCGTCAATACCGAGCGTTTCCAGACCGCGGCTGGCCTGCCCTTCGAGACCCGCGACGCGGATCATCACGAATTCGTCGAGATTGCTGGCGCTGATCGACAGGAAGCGCAGCCGCTCCAATAGGGGAAATGCCTCGTTCTCAGCCTCGGCCAGCACGCGGCGGTTGAAGCTGAGCCAGGACAGCTCGCGATTGACGTAACGCGTTTCCGGCGTGTCGAACCGCGGCGGCTTCTCGGGGGCCGAAACAGAGGTCGTATCGTCGTTCATCGCGAGCGGGGTGTTGGCCATGGCACGTGTCTGGCGCATGTTGCAGGGGCGTGACAAGGGTTTGCGCATGCATGGCGGTGTCGGGGCTAGGCGATCGCATGGCTTGTGCCGCAACGCAGCATTGCCTAAGTCGCCTGTCCGATGAAGCGCACGCACCTGCCCCTGAACGCCTTGCGCGTTTACGATGCCGCCGCCCGGCACCTCTCGTTCACCCGCGCCGCGGACGAGCTGGCTGTGACGCCCGCCGCCGTGGGCCAGCAGATTCGCGCGCTGGAAGATCACCTCGGCACCGTGCTGTTCCGCCGTACCAGCAAGGGGCTGGAACTGACGCAGGAAGGCGCGGCCGGGCTCGATGCCCTGCGCGAAGGCTTCCTCAAGTTCGAGGAAAGTGTGTCCGCCATGCAGGCCGGGCAGGCGAACGACAGCTATACCATCGCCGTGCCGCGCGAATTCTACGCGCAATGGCTGGCGCCGCGGCTGGCAAAGTATGTCGCGGAGAATCCCGACATCAGCTTCACCTTCGTGCCCGACGAGAATGCCGATTTCACCGAGGTGAACCTCGACTTCGCGATCCGGCTGGTCGACGGGCCGGGCGACCTGCAGGGTGTCGAACTGGCCGCCGCGCGCCGCGTGACGGTGGCTGCCCCCGGCGCGCCCGATCGCTGGATCGACTGGGGCCTGCCGCTGCAGGACGGCCAGCCGGCGCATGTCACCGTCAGCAATGCCGGGCAGGCGCTGTCCTCCGCGATGGCGGGGCTGGGCCGGGCGATCCTGCCCGAACTGCTCGCCAAGGATGCGATCGAGGCGGGGCGGCTGGAGCTGCTCGACGGGCCGGAGCCGGGCACGCGCGCCTACTGGCTGGTCGCCCCGACGCCGCAGTGGCGGACGAAGAAGGTCAAGGCGCTGGTCGCCTTCCTGACGTCCTAGTCTTTCGCAGCCGCATCCTCGGCTGCGTCCTCGCTAGACGTGCAGCAAGCTGCACCCGCTGCGGGCGCGTGGTCACGCTTGCCTCGGCTGGTGCCTCGGTTATCACCGCGCACCATGACCGATTCCACCATGCACACCGAGCGCTTCACTCTGCGCCCTTTGCGCGCAGGCGACGAGCAGGCGCTGTTCCCGACGATGTCCGACGAGGCGCAGTGCCTCTATCTCTCGCGTCCCGCATTCACTTCGCCGGAGGAGCTGTGGGGCTGGCTCGCCGCGCCGGACTGGCCGGGGCGCACCTGGATCGCGGAGGATGGCGAGGGCCGGGTGGCTGGCCGCTTCGTCGCCGTACCCGCCCATGAGGACGGCGTGCTCGAGATCGGCTACATCACCTGCAGGGAGCGGCAGGGCGAGGGCGTGGCGCGCGAATGCACGGCCGCCTTGATCGAGCACCTCTTCGCCAGGGGCATCCGCAAGCTCATCGCCGAGGTCGATGTCGAGAACGCCCCCTCCATCCGCCTGCTCGAACGGCTCGGCTTCACTCGCGAGGCGCTGTTCCGCGAGCACGAGACCACCCACAAGGGTCTGTGCGACGTCGCGGTCTACGGCCTGCTCGCCTCCGATTCCAGACCGTCGAAGTAAGCGAAAACGTCGGCAAGGCCCGGCGGGTCGGTCTCCCCGCGCAGCTTGGCCAGCGCCGGGGCGACCTCCAGCCGGTACTCCGCCTCCGGCCCGCGCTGGCCCACGCGTTCGGCCCCCAGCTTGCGGATGAAGCCGCGTGCCGCCTCGTTTTCCGCCAGCACATGCGCGCTGAACGCATCCACCGCCTCGTCGCGCGCATCCAGCAGCAGCGTCGCCGTCAGCAACCGCCCGAGCCCGCGCCCGTGGTACTCGTCCAGCACGCCGACCGAGAACTCCATCACCCGCTCCCCCGCATCGGGCCGCATCGCATGGACCACCGCCACCGCCGGCTCGCGCGCGTCGGTCAGGTCGATCGCCCCCCAAGCGAGGTGCAGCGTGCCGTCGGCATCCAGCAGCCGGTCGATCACCCAGTCGGGCGGGGTCGTGGCGCCGGAAAAGAAGCGCAGGTAGCGCGAGCGCGGGCTCATCCGCGCGATCCCTTCACGCAGCCGCGCCTCGTCGGCGGGTGTCACCGTGCGGATGCAGATGCGCCGCCCGTCCTCCATCCGCGTCTGGATGGAGGCATCGCCGCACGCGCCGGTCCAGCGCCGTTCGCTGCTCTGGCCGCTGTCCTGCCTCTCCGTCATCGCGCATTCCCTGCAAACCGCTTGCCGTGCGAGCAGGCAGGGTAGGGCCTTTCCCGCAGCCGCGCCAGAGCGGCCACGGTTGGCGGCGAGGCCGTCAGACCAGCCCTTCCTCCGCCAGCACTTCGTCGCGGATGTTTTCGTAGAGCGGGTGGCCGGCGACGATGCGCCGCATGTCCTCGCGATACTGGCCGCGATAGGCGAGGATGAAGCACAATAGCGAATTGGCCCGCGGGTTGGAGAACCCCTCGGCCAGCGCCCGTTCCGTCGCGCAGTCCTCCAGCCGCCACACGCCGTATTCCACCGCCTCGTCCCACGCCGCCGCAAACCCTTCCGCCCCGGGCAGCTTCCGCAGCTTGTAGAGCGCCTCCATGCTCTTCCCGATCGAGCGGGCGGCCTGCACGACGATCCCGGTCGCCGCCAGCGTGGCGACGAAGCGCCGCTGGAGATTGGGCGTGATCGAATTGCGGCGCGGCTGCTTATGGAGATAGGGGGTGAAGGCGAGGAGCGGATCGTCCTCCTCCGGCAGGTCGGAGGTATAGGCGACGGCGGAGGTCGCCTGACGCGCAATGGCGCGGGTGGGGGTGGGGCGGTCTGACAAAAGCGGAACCTCTCTATCTGGCGAAATCACCGAGCCGCAGGCGAGGCAAGGGCGGCCGCCCGCCGCGGCTTATGCCGCGAAGCCAAGGAGCGCGGATGCGCTCCGCCCGGCGTTTGAGGGACGAAAACAAAAAACTGCGGAGTAGGAAAATGGTTTCTAGCTCGCGAAATCCGGTTCGTGGGCGCCATGCAGCGTCTGGCTGGTGGTGCGGAGGTTAGATCGACTTTGGACACATCTCCGAATTTTCTGGAAGGATAACTGAGTAGAAGCGCTTGGCGTCGGACCAGTTGGCTCTATAACAAATGAGACCAGCTTTATTCAATTTTGTTCAGGCTCTTCGAGGGGCTCATGCTTTTAGAAAATTTCTCTATTCGGCGCGTCACGTTGCATGAGGTTTACCGGAGAGCGGATGATGGTTCTATTCAAGAGCCTCTTCGTGGCACGCGGCAGCTTGACCTTGAGGGTGATGCCCGCCGCGCTTTTCAGAGCCGCATCATTGGCGCTTTCCGCAGCGATGCTAAATGTATGGAGATGGAGGTCCTAGAGCCATTCGGTGGTTCAGCAGCAGAAAAGGGCCTCGCGCTTTTAGAAACCGATAACGCTGCTTTCGTGCGAAACAGCTTTGAGTTCGCCGAGCTTTTAGCTCAAGCTCAAACGTCTAGATCATATCCGGGTGGCATAGTCGCGTGTTTCGACGGTCTGGTGGGACACCCTGCACGGCGATATTTCGCTGTAATGAAAGCGGAATTGCAAGAAGCTTTTCTTCGCGAAGACGACCTGCAAGCGACGTTTGTAGATAACCTTTTCCTGAGCCCAAAGGCGAAACTCTACAAAATCGCGATCTTTGTCGAAACCGACGAAGGTGCCCAGCGCTTGGATGAGCGCTTCACACCTTATGTATTTGATAGCAATTTGTCGGCCCGAAACCGAGACGGAGCGGCTACATATTTTCATTCCAGCTTCCTCGGCCTCGGGATGCCGGAAAACGCGGCATTTTTAGTGCGAAGGTTTTTCGAAAGTTCGAAGGATTTTATTGCCTCTGCGGGCCTTCCCCCTGAGGAACGTGTAGACCTCTTCAACTCCTTGTATTCGTATCTAAAAGTTGAGCGTACGCCTACGATCCAGGTCGGCGAATTTGCCGAACGGTTCTTGGCGGGCGACGTGGAGCAGCAATATCGCGATTTTATGCGTGATCGAGGTGTTACTACGAGAGCTATGCCAAGAGACCTATCGGAGGTGGAAGGACAGCTACGTATGCGAAGGGTTCGGTTCCCCCGAAAGATTCAGCTATCGGGGCCACCAGAGGCTGTAGCTGACCTTGTAACCATAGAGGACATCGAGGGTGAAAACGGTAGGCAGTGGACTCGTATTATCGTGCGTGGCCGCGTGGAAGGGCAAGAATGACCCGCGACCAAGAATTTTTGCAGCGTTGGGATCGTGAGAAGGTCGGTTATGAAGCGTTTGGACAGTTCGTTGCGCAAGAAGTTCGCACTAAGCTTCGTCCGCTTACCTCACCTATTGATGTCGATTATTTCTTGCGAACGGCCACTCGCCCACGTTTGAAGGATGCTGATGGTCTAGTTGCGAAGGCATTCTATCGCGGCAAGAATTATCCAAACCCCTACGACGACATCACGGACAAGGTGGGAGTGCGGTTCGTGGTACTTTTGGGCAGCGATATAAAGGTTGCCGAAGAAGCGCTCATGAGTGTTGATGGGCTTGAATTCTCAAAAGATCGCGATTACGAAGAGGAACAAAATAGGAATCCCATCTCTTTTGACTACGCTGCTGTCCACTACGTGGTGAGGTGCAAAAGCGATCTGGATTTTGGCGGCGTTGGAATTTCCGCCGGCACCCCTTGCGAAGTCCAGATTAAGACGTTGCTTCAGCATGCCTATAGCGAACTGACGCACGATACGATTTATAAACCTCAGATTCAGGCGACGTCGGAGATGAAACGTGACGCTGCCAAAGCAATGGCTTTGTTGGAGGCAACCAACGACTATTTCGAGAAAGTGTCAGGTCGTGTGGCAAACATCATCGGCTCACTCAGCGAGGTGACAACGACACTTTCCGAAATCTATAGGAAGGAGGTCGGCTTTGCCGCTGAACCAACTATACTCGAGGGGCTTATTTTGGACGGCTACGACACGGTAGCCGAAGGCGAATACGCATTGGAAGTCGAAAAACTTATCGCCGAAAAGCCCTTCTTGGTTGATAGGGTAAAAGAGCGCGTCAGCGAGGGGAACCCAATTTTCAAACAGCCGTCAATCTGGCTAGTCTATCTCGATATCGTGAAGCGTGGTCAACGAGCTCTCGAAAACTGGCGTCTTACGGATAGAGAAATTGAGCCGCTGTTGAATGACTTGGGCGAAAGCGCGACTTGACCCCACCCCCCATTCCCCCTAAGTGCGCGGCCATCCGGTGTTGGATTCGTCCACCGTCGGTCAGATAGAGCTGAACATTGCCGGTCATGTCCCGGGGCCTGGTGCGTCATGCACTCGGGCTCTTTTCTATTGCGGCGGGGGTATCCCTCCCGCCGGTGGGCAGCCGTCAAAGTAACCCGGTGGCCGTGGGGCCGGTGGGTGGAGTGTTTCAGGCTCGTGCTGGTAGGCGATGTGTCGCGCTGCGCGCGGCGTTTTGTCCAGCTGGACCCCGGATCAAGTCCGGGGTGACGGCAAAGCGCGAGGCCCCGAACAATCCATCTGCAACCCCTAGTCGCCACTTTCATGGGTGAGCGAACCTTCCTCACCCGTTCGTGCTGAGCTTGTCGGTTGCGAAGCCGACCGTAGGTCAACCACCGTACTTTCTTCTGGCGCAGTGCCGGAAAAGAAGAACGGCCCTTCGACAGGCTCAGGGCAAACGGGACAGAGATCGGAGCGCAATCCCGCAAACGGTGAAGAGAAGAGAATCTATGCCGACGATCAACCAGCTGGTCCGCAAGGGCCGCGTTCCGCAGAAGGCCAAGTCCAAGGTCCCTGCGATGGAGCAGAACCCGCAGAAGCGCGGCGTTTGCACCCGCGTCTATACGACGACCCCGAAGAAGCCGAACTCGGCTCTGCGTAAAGTTGCCAAGGTCCGCCTGACCAACCAGCGCGAAGTCATCTCCTACATCCCGGGCGAAGGCCACAACCTGCAGGAACACAGCGTCGTGCTGATCCGCGGCGGCCGTGTGCGCGACCTTCCCGGCGTGCGCTACCACGTCCTTCGCGGCGTGCTCGACACGCAGGGTGTGAAGGACCGCAAGCAGAGCCGTTCGAAGTACGGCGCGAAGCGTCCGAAGTAAGTTTGGCGCGGTTGGTCCGGCTCCGGACCGTTCGCCCGCCCGGCTACCTCGTGAGGTAGTCTCTGGGTGGCCGGGCGGGGGAGCGGGCCGGAGCCGCAGGGCGCTCACGGAGGTGAGCGACCACTCCGAAGGAGTTAAGAGTTATGTCACGTCGTCGTCGTCCCGAGAAGCGGGAGATCCTGCCTGATCCGAAGTTTGGTGATCAGGTCCTGTCGAAGTTCATGAACAACCTCATGCTCGACGGTAAAAAGGCCGTTGCCGAGAAGATCGTTTATGGCGCTCTCGACACGGTCGAAGCCAAGGCCAAGGCCAATCCGGTCGAGCTGTTCCATGCAGCGCTCGACAACATCAAGCCGCAGGTCGAAGTGCGCAGCCGCCGTGTCGGCGGTGCGACCTACCAGGTGCCGGTCGAGGTGCGCCCCGAGCGTGCCCAGGCGCTGGCGATCCGCTGGCTGATCACGGCTGCGCGCGGCCGTCCGGAGACCACCATGGCCGCACGCCTGTCGGGCGAGTTGATGGATGCGTCGAACAACCGCGGCAACGCCGTCAAGAAGCGCGAAGACACGCACCGCATGGCGGACGCGAACCGCGCCTTCAGCCACTACCGCTGGTAAGGCGGGGCATGTTTGGGACCGGGGGCGTGCTCCCGGTCTCGAAACTGTCGCACTAATCCCTACATGGGGGCGGAGTTAGCTCACCCCCGACTTACGAGGAATTCCACATGGCCCGCGAATATCCGCTGGAGCGGTACCGCAATATCGGCATCATGGCACACATCGATGCCGGCAAGACCACCACGACCGAACGCATCCTCTACTACACCGGCAAGTCCTACAAGATCGGCGAAGTCCACGACGGCGCCGCGACCATGGACTGGATGGAGCAGGAGCAGGAGCGCGGCATCACCATTACGTCGGCGGCGACGACCACCTTCTGGTCGGCCGAAGACGGCGAAGGCCCCAAGCACCGCATCAACATCATCGACACCCCCGGCCACGTCGACTTCACCATCGAAGTCGAACGTTCGCTCCGCGTCCTCGACGGCGCGGTCGCTGTGTTCGACGGCGTCGCGGGTGTCGAGCCCCAATCCGAAACCGTCTGGCGCCAGGCCGACAAGTACGGCGTCCCCCGGATGTGCTTCGTGAATAAATTGGACCGCACCGGCGCAGACTTCTACTACTGCGTGCAGTCGATCATCGACCGCCTCGGCGCTAACCCGCTGGTCCTCTATCTCCCGATCGGCGCGGAAAGCGACCTTCAGGGCGTGGTCGACCTCGTCAACATGCGCGGCATCGTTTGGCAGGCCGAAGACCTCGGCGCAAAGTTCGACTATGTCGACATCCCCGCCGATCTTGCCGACAAGGCTGCCGAGTACCGCGAAAAGCTGGTCGAGACTGCCGTCGAGCAGGACGACGACGTTATGGAACAGTACCTCGAGGGCAACGAGCCCGACGCGGCGACGCTCAAGCGTCTGATCCGTAAGGGTACCATGAACCGCGACTTCGTGCCCGTGCTGTGCGGCTCGGCGTTCAAGAACAAGGGCGTGCAGCCCCTGCTCGACGCCGTGGTCGATTACATGCCGAGCCCGCTCGACGTTCCGGCCATCAAGGGCGTTCTGCCCGACAGCGACGAAGAAGCGACCCGTCCGTCGTCGGACGATGCGCCTTTCGCCGCGCTGGCGTTCAAGATCATGAACGACCCGTTCGTCGGCTCGCTCACGTTCACCCGCATCTATTCGGGCCAGCTGTCGAAGGGCAGCGTCCTGAACTCGGTGAAGGAGAAGAAGGAAAAGATCGGCCGCATGCTGCTGATGCACTCGAACAACCGCGAGGACATCGATGAGGCATTCGCGGGCGACATCGTCGCGATCGCAGGTCTGAAGGAAACGACGACCGGCGACACGCTGTGTGATGCCTCCAAGCCGATCATCCTCGAGCGCATGGAATTCCCCGAGCCGGTCATCGAACTGTCCGTGGAACCCAAGACCAAGGCCGACCAGGAAAAGATGGGCGTTGCCCTCAACCGCCTGGCTGCCGAGGATCCGAGCTTCCGCGTCTCGACCGATCACGAAAGCGGCCAGACGATCATCAAGGGCATGGGCGAGCTTCACCTCGACATCCTCGTCGATCGCATGAAGCGCGAGTTCAAGGTCGAAGCCAATGTCGGCGCACCGCAGGTCGCTTATCGCGAATATCTCGGCAAGCCGGTCGACGTCGACTACACCCACAAGAAGCAGTCGGGTGGTTCGGGCCAATTCGGCCGCGTCAAGGTCAAGGTCACCCCGGGCGAGCGCGGCCAGGGCTTCGTCTTCGAAGACGAAATCAAGGGCGGCAACATCCCGAAGGAGTACATTCCGGCGATCGAAAAGGGTTTCCGCGAGCAGGCCGAAAGCGGCCATCTCGTCGGCTTCCCGATCATCGACTTTACCGTGAACCTGTATGACGGTGCGTATCACGACGTCGACTCGAGCGCGATCGCGTTCGAAATCGCCGGCCGCGGTGCGATGCGCGAAGTGGCGGAACGGGCAGGCATCAAGCTGCTCGAACCGATCATGAAGGTCGAAGTTGTGACACCCGAGGACTATCTCGGTGACGTGATCGGCGACCTCAACAGCCGTCGTGGCCAGATCCAGGGCACCGACAGCCGTGGCAATGCGCAGGTCGTGGAAGCCCACGTGCCGCTCGCGAACATGTTCGGTTACGTGAACGAGCTGCGTTCGTTCACCCAAGGCCGTGCACAGTACTCGATGCAGTTCAGCCACTACGACGAAGTTCCGGCGAACGTGGCGCAGGAAGTCAAGGAGAAGCTTGCGTAAGCGAGCCGACCGGTCTAGGGGCGGCGCCTGATTCAGCGGGCGCCGTTTCCTACCCGCAGAAATCCCAAATTTTAAGACAGAGGTTATTGGAAAATGGCGAAGGAAAAGTTCGAGCGTAACAAGCCGCACGTCAATGTCGGCACCATCGGTCACGTCGACCACGGCAAGACCACGCTGACCGCGGCGATCACCAAGGTCCAGGGTTCGGCCGTCGATTTCGCGAACATCGATAAGGCTCCCGAAGAGCGTGAGCGCGGCATCACAATTTCGACCGCGCACGTCGAATACGAAACCGACAACCGTCACTACGCGCACGTCGACTGCCCGGGCCACGCCGACTACGTGAAGAACATGATCACCGGTGCCGCCCAGATGGACGGCGCTATCCTGGTAGTGAACGCTGCTGACGGCCCGATGCCGCAGACCCGCGAGCACATCCTGCTGGCGCGCCAGGTCGGCGTTCCGCAGCTGGTCGTGTACCTGAACAAGGTCGACCAGGTCGATGACGAGGAAATCCTCGAGCTCGTCGAGCTGGAAGTTCGCGAACTGCTCAGCTCGTACGACTTCGACGGCGACAACATTCCGATCATCAAGGGTTCGGCTCTGGCCGCTCTAGAAGGTCGCGATCCGGAAATCGGCGAAAACTCGATCAAGGAACTGATGGCCGCGGTCGACGAATACATCCCGACCCCTGACCGTCCGGTCGACAAGGACTTCCTCATGCCGATCGAGGACGTCTTCTCGATCTCGGGCCGTGGTACGGTTGTTACCGGCCGTGTCGAAACCGGCGTCGTGAACGTCGGCGACGAAGTCGAAATCGTCGGCATCAAGGACACCACCAAGACGACCGTCACCGGCGTCGAAATGTTCCGCAAGCTGCTCGACCGCGGTGAAGCTGGCGACAACATCGGTGCCCTGATCCGTGGCGTCGGCCGTGAAGAAGTCGAGCGTGGCCAGGTTCTGGCGAAGCCCGGTTCGGTTACGCCGCACACCGAGTTCAGCGCTGAAGTCTACGTCCTGTCGAAGGACGAGGGCGGCCGTCACACGCCGTTCTTCGCGAACTACCGTCCGCAGTTCTACTTCCGCACCACCGACGTCACCGGCGAAGTGATCCTTCCCGAAGGCACGGACATGGTGATGCCGGGCGACAATGTGACGATCAACGTCAAGCTGATCGCTCCGATCGCCATGGACGAAGGTCTGCGCTTCGCTATCCGCGAAGGTGGCCGCACCGTCGGCTCGGGCGTGGTTGCTTCGATCCAGAAGTAAGCTTCGGCTGAAATAGCAGGGCCCGTTCTTCCTGCGGGAAGGGCGGGCCCTTCGCTTTTTATGAGGGCGAGCGATGGAGCGTCAGGCACGCTTCGTCGCCTCTCGGGTCCGCGTGACGAAATGCGCGGATTTCGGGGGTTGCCAGATCGGGGTCTCCCCCGTATATGCGCGCCCACAGGCAGGGATTCGTCTCCGCCAACCCAATTCAGAAGGGCCGCCCGCTGCGGGGAAACCGGGCATAGCGGGGCCGGCCTTTGTTTTTTGAGGGTTGCCCAAATTTTCGGATGAAGGCTGCCCTTTGGCTCTTTCGCATCGGTGTAGGTAATGGAAGCTCAGAATATCCGCATTCGCCTCAAGGCGTTCGATCATCGCGTTCTCGACCAGGCTACTGGTGAAATCGCAGACACCGCACGTCGTACGGGTGCCCTTATTCGTGGCCCCATTCCCATGCCGACGCGTATCGAGAAGTTCACCGTGAACCGCGGCCCGCATATCGACAAGAAGTCGCGCGAGCAGTTCGAGGTGCGCACCTACAAGCGGTTGCTCGACATCGTGCAGCCCAACGCTCAGACCGTAGACGCGCTGATGAAGCTCGACCTCGCGGCTGGCGTCAACGTCGAGATCAAGCTCGCTTAAGCGAGTGCGGTTCCCGCGATGGCGGGAAGTGCGGTCCTCCTGGTCGGACCCTAAATTTCCAGGAAGTTTCGGGGCGCTCGATAGCCCCGCCGCACCGAAAGGTTCGGCAAGACATCGGGATACCGCCGGATCTGATCCGGGTCTGCGTCCCCCGTCTCGCTCTCCAGGGCTTCGGCCACGGATTGCACTCAGCCCGGACGGGGCGACGCATCACAAACGGGCTGGCAAGCACGCGGGATGGGCCCGTGTGCCTCTGTGTTAGGAGTTTACGATGCGCACAGGCGTTATCGCAAAGAAAGTCGGGATGACCCGCCTCTTCCAGGAGGACGGTCGGCACGTGCCGGTCACCGTTCTCGCGCTGGAAAACTGTCAGGTTACCGCTCACCGCACCGAAGACCGCGATGGCTATTTCGCAGTCCAGGTCGGCTCGGGTGAAGCCAAGCAGAAGAACGTCAACAAGCCGCAGCGTGAAGCCTTCGCCAAGGCCGAGGTTCCGCTGAAGATGAAGGTTGCCGAATTCCGCGTCGACACCGAGGAAGCGCTGCTTCCGGTCGGTGCCCGCATTTCGGCCGAGCACTTCGTCGCTGGCCAGAAGGTCGACATCACCGGCCACACGCAGGGCAAGGGCTTTGCCGGCGCCATGAAGCGCTGGGGCTTCGGCGGTCTTCGTGCAACGCACGGCGTGTCGATCTCGCACCGTTCGCACGGTTCGACGGGTAACCGCCAGGATCCGGGCCGCGTGTTCAAGGGCAAGAAGATGGCCGGCCACATGGGCGACCGTCAGCGCACGCAGCAGAATCTCGAGATCGTGCGCACCGACGCCGATCGCGGCCTGCTCTTCGTCAAGGGTTCGGTCCCGGGCGCGAAGAATGGCTGGCTGCTCGTCAAGGACGCGGTGAAGGTCAAGCACGAGGAACTGCCGTTTCCGGGCGTGATGTACCGCAATCGTGACGAGTTCGAGCACGAAGAAGCCGCTCCCGGCCTGGTCGAAAGCGCGGCCGAGCAGGAAGTCGGCACCGAGGTTTCGCCCGAGCAGCAGGAAAAGCTGATGCAGCAGCAGGACGCTGGTGCGGATGCCGAACCCGGCGCGGCCGATGACAACAGCACCACGCCGAGCGTCGACAAGGACGCCGGCGAGAATAAGGAGGGCTGATCCGTGAAGGTGAAGGTCCAGAAAATCGACGGCAAGGCGTCGGGCGACATCGAGCTCAATGACGACGTGTTCGGCGTTGAGCCGCGTGCCGACATCCTGCACCGCGTCGTGACGTGGCAGCTTGAGAACCGTCGCGGCACCGCCCGCCCGACGCGCGAGCGTTCGGACGTTGCCCGTACCGGCAAGAAGTTCGGTCGCCAGAAGGGTGGCGGCACGGCTCGTCACGGCGACCGCGGCGCTCCGATCTTCATCGGCGGCGGCAAGGCTCACGGTGCGCGCAAGCGCGACTTCGAGCAGTCGCTGAACAAGAAGATCCGCGCACTCGGTCTGAAGATGGCCCTGTCGAGCAAGGCGAAGGACGGCCTCGTCGTCGTCGACAGCCTCGAGCTCAAGGATGCCAAGACCAAGGCGCTGAAGGGTCACTTCGACAAGAATGGCTGGGCCGGCAAGGTCCTCGTCATCGACGGCGAAAGCGTGAACGACGGCTTCAAGAAGGCCGCCGGCAACTTGCCGGGCGTGAACGTCCTCCCCGCGATGGGCGCCAATGTCTACGACATCCTGAAGCACGACACGCTGGTCCTCACCAAGGACGCGGTCGAGAAGCTGGAGGGCCGTTTCAATGGCTAAGAAGCAGGAAGTAGCCGCGCGTCACTATGACGTCGTGCTCGCACCGCACATCACCGAAAAGTCGACGCTGGCTTCCGAGCACAATGCCGTCGTCTTCAAGGTAGCGAACGACGCCACCAAGCCGCAGATCAAGGAAGCCGTCGAGGCGATCTTCGATGTCAGCGTCACCGGCGTCAACACGATCAACGTGAAGGGCAAGACCAAGCGCTGGAGGGGCAAGCCCTACAAGCGCAACGACCTGAAGAAGGCCGTGGTCACCCTGAAGGACGGCGATTCCATCGACGTCACCAGCGGTATCTGAGGGGCTAGGAAGACATGGCACTCAAGAATTACAAACCCACGAGCCCGGGCCGTCGCGGCCTGATCCTCGTCGACAAGTCGGGCCTCTACAAGGGCAAGCCGGTCAAGTCGCTCGTCGAAGGCAAGCGCAAGACCGGTGGCCGCAACAACAAGGGTCACGTCACCTCGCGCGGCATGGCCGGCGGCCACAAGCAGAAGTATCGCTTCGTCGACTTCAAGCGTCGCAAGTGGGACGTCGAAGGCACCGTCGAGCGGCTCGAATACGATCCGAACCGCACGGCGTTCATCGCTCTCGTCAAGTATGACGATGGCGAGCTGGCCTATATCCTGGCTCCGCAGCGCCTGGCTGTCGGCGACAAGGTGATCGCGGCCGAGAAGGCCGACACCAAGCCCGGCAATGCCATGCTGCTCGGCCAGATGCCGGTTGGCACGATCTGCCACAATGTGGAAATGAAGCCGGGCAAGGGCGGCCAGATCGCTCGCGCTGCAGGTTCCTACGTCCAGCTGGTCGGTCGCGATCGCGGCATGGTCATCGTGCGCCTCAACAGCGGCGAGCAGCGTTACCTGCGCGCCGACTGCATGGGCACCGTTGGCGCCGTGTCGAACCCGGACAACCAGAACCAGAACCTGGGCAAGGCCGGTCGTCGTCGCTGGATGGGCATCAAGCCGCTGACGCGCGGTGTCGCCAAGAACCCGGTCGACCACCCGCACGGTGGTGGTGAAGGCCGCACCAGCGGTGGCCGTCACCCGGTCACTCCGTGGGGCAAGCCGACCAAGGGCGCCCGTACCCGCAAGAACAAGCAGACGGACAAGATGATCATCCGTTCGCGGCACGCGAAGAAGAAGAGGTAATCGGACATGGCACGTTCCGTCTGGAAAGGTCCGTTCGTCGAACTCAGCCTTCTGAAGAAGGCGCAGGAAGCGCAGGACGCCAATGGCAGCAAGCCGATCAAGACCTGGTCGCGCCGCTCCACCATCCTGCCCGACTTCGTCGGCCTGACGTTCAACGTCTACAACGGTCACAAGTTCATCCCGGTCTCCGTCTCCGAAGAGATGGTCGGCCACAAGCTCGGCGAATTCGCGCCGACCCGGACCTTCCCGGGTCACGCCGCCGACAAGAAGGGTAAGCGCTGATGAGCAAGCAGAAAGCTCCGCGCCGCGTCGCCGATAACGAGGCCTTGGCTGTGGGCACCACGATCCGTGGTTCGGCCCAGAAGCTCAACCTCGTTGCCGAATTGATCCGCGGCAAGAAGGCCGAAGAGGCCCTCAACATCCTCGCCTTCTCCAAGAAGGCCATGGCGAAGGATGCCACGAAGGTGCTCGCCTCGGCGATCGCCAATGCGGAAAACAACCACAACCTCGATGTCGACGCCCTGGTCGTTGCCGAGGCTTCGGTAGGCAAGTCGATCACGATGAAGCGCTTCATGACGCGCGGTCGTGGCAAGTCGACGCGCATTCTGAAGCCGTTCAGCCGCCTGCGCATCGTCGTCCGCGAGCAGGAAGAGGCGTAAGATGGGCCAGAAGAGCAATCCGATCGGTCTGCGCCTGCAGATCAACCGCACCTGGGACAGCCGCTGGTACGCCGAAGGGCGCGACTATGCCAAGCTGCTCAGCGAAGACATCGAAATCCGCAAGTACATCCTCGAAAACGCTGCCCAGGCCGCGATTTCGAAGGTGGTGATCGAGCGTCCGGCCAAGCTGTGCCGCATCTCGATCTACGCAGCCCGCCCCGGTGTGATCATCGGCAAGAAGGGTGCGGACATCGAGAAGCTGCGCACCAAGCTGTCGCAGATGACCGAAAGCGAAGTGAAGCTGAACATCGTCGAAATCCGCAAGCCGGAAATTGACGCCAAGCTCGTCGCCCAGGGCATCGCCGACCAGCTGATCCGCCGCGTCGCCTTCCGTCGCGCCATGAAGCGCGCCGTGCAGTCGGCCCTCCGCCTTGGCGCGGAAGGCATCAAGATCGTGTGCGGCGGCCGTCTCGGCGGTGCTGAAATCGCCCGTGTGGAATGGTATCGCGAAGGTCGCGTTCCGCTGCACACGCTGCGCGCCAACGTCGACTATGCGGAAGCCGAAGCGCTTACCGCCTACGGGATCATCGGCATCAAGTGCTGGATCTTCAAGGGCGAGATCATGGCGCACGACCCGACCGCTCAGGACCGCCTCATGATGGAAGCCCAGACCTCTGGCGTCCGTCCGGCGCGCTGATTGCAGGATTAGGAAAGAACCATGCTGCAACCGAAGAAAACCAAGTACCGCAAGGCGTTCAAGGGCAAGATCCATGGCAATGCCAAGGGCGGCACCACGCTGAACTTCGGGTCGTACGGCCTGAAGGCGCTGGAGCCCGAGCGGATTACCGCCCGCCAGATCGAGGCGGCTCGCCGTGCGATCACGCGCCACATCAAGCGCCAGGGCCGTCTCTGGATCCGTGTGTTCCCGGACGTGCCGGTATCGAAGAAGCCTGCCGAAGTCCGTCAGGGTAAGGGCAAGGGTTCGGTCGAATACTGGGCTGCTCGCGTGAAGCCGGGCCGTATCCTGTTCGAACTGGACGGCGTTGCCGGCCCGCTGGCCGCCGAAGCGTTCAGCCGCGCGGCGATGAAGCTGCCGATCAAGACCAAGGTCGTTGCTCGGCTCGGCGATGAATCTCACCTGGGAGGCGAATGATGGCCCAGAAGACCGAAGACCTGCGCCAGAAGTCGGACGATCAGCTGTCCGAAGAGCTGACCAACCTGAAGCGCGAGCAGTTCAACCTGCGCTTCCAGGCTGCGACCAACCAGCTCGAAGCCCCGGCGCGCATCCGCGAAGTCCGTCGCACGATCGCCAAGATCAAGACGCTGCAGAACGAGCGTTCGCGCTCGGAAGCGGCGAAGGCGTAAGGAGTAGACCATGCCCAAGCGTATTCTGATCGGGACCGTCACCTCCGACAAGACCGACAAGACCGTTACCGTGCTCGTCGAGCGCAAGGTGAAGCACCCGCTCTACGGGAAGATCATCCGTCGCTCGAAGAAGTACCATGCTCATGACGAGAACAACGAGTACACGCTCGGTGACGTTGTGCGCATCGAAGAAACCAAGCCGATCTCGAAGACCAAGACCTGGATGGTCAAGGATCGCGTGACGGCAGGTGGCACCCAGGCTGTCGAGGCCGACCTCGAAGTCGAAGCCGCCAGCAACTGATTTAGACGTAGGAACTGCCGGGCCCCTTCAAGATATGGGCGTCCCGGCAAGCCAGTGAGAAGGAACCGGATCGATGATCCAGATGCAATCCAATCTCGACGTCGCGGACAACAGCGGCGCCAAGCGCGTCCAGTGCATCAAGGTACTGGGCGGCTCGAAGCGTCGTACTGCGTCCGTGGGCGACGTGATCGTGGTTTCCGTGAAGGAAGCCCAGCCGCGCACCAAGGTGAAGAAGGGCGACGTCCATCGCGCCGTCATCGTGCGCACGAAGAAGGACGTCCGCCGCCCCGATGGCAGCGTGATCCGCTTCGACAGCAACGCCGCCGTGCTCGTGAACAAGAGCGAAGAGCCGATCGGCACCCGTATCTTCGGACCCGTCGTGCGCGAACTGCGCGGCCGCGGCTTCATGAAGATCATCTCGCTCGCTCCGGAGGTGCTGTAATGGCTTCCGCAAAGATCAAGAAGGGTGACAGCGTCGTCGTCCTGTCCGGCAAGGACAAGGGCAAGACCGGCACCGTCGCGAAGGTCATGCCGAAGGACGGCAAGATCGTCGTCGAAGGCGTCAACATCGCAGCACGTCACCGCAAGCCGACGCAGCAGAACCCGCAGGGCGGTATCGATCGCTTCGAAGCGCCGATGCCGATCAGCAAGGTCGCCGTTGCAGACCCGAAGGATGGCAAGCCCACCCGCGTCCGTTTCGAAGAGAAGGACGGCAAGAAGGTGCGCGTTGCCGTGAAGAGTGGGGAGACCATCGATGGCTGATTACACCCCCCGCCTGAAGCAGAAGTTCGAAGACCAGATCGTCAAGGCGATGACCGAGAAATTCGGTTACAAGAATCGCCTCGAAGTCCCCAAGCTCGAAAAGATCACGCTCAACATGGGCGTGGGCGAAGCGAGCCAGGACAAGAAGAAGGTCCAGACCGCTGCCGAGGAAATGGCGCTGATCGCCGGCCAGAAGCCGGTCATCACCAAGGCGAAGAAGTCGATCGCGCAGTTCAAGCTGCGTGAAGGCATGCCGATCGGTGCGAAGGTAACCCTGCGCCGCGATCGCATGTATGAATTCCTCGACCGTCTGGTCACCGTCGCAATGCCCCGCATCCGCGACTTCCGTGGCCTCAATCCGAAGTCGTTCGACGGCCGTGGCAACTACGCCATGGGCCTGAAGGAACAGATCGTCTTCCCCGAAATCTCTTACGACAAGATCGAGAAGGTTCGGGGCATGGACATCATCGTAACCACCACGGCGAAGACCGACGAAGAAGCTCGCGAGCTTCTGAAGCTGTTCGGTTTCCCGTTCCCGGCTGAAAAGTCGGAAGAGAAGGAGGCGGCGTGAGCCGCTAGAAGAGGAACTTAAGTCCAATGGCGAAACTGAGTTCGATCAACAAGAACGAGCGTCGCAAGAAGCTCGTCAAGCAGTATGCGGACAAGTACGCGAAGCTGAAAGCTATCGCGGACGACGAAAGCCTCGACGAGACCGAGCGCCTTATGGCCCGGCTCAAGATGGCGGAGATTCCGCGCAATGCGAACCCGACCCGGGTGCGCAACCGCTGCTCCACCACCGGCCGCCCGCGCGGCTACTACCGCAAGTTCGGCCTGAACCGCATCGAACTGCGTGACCTCGGCAACAAGGGCCTGATTCCTGGCCTGACCAAGTCGAGCTGGTGAGGTAAAGACAGATGGCTATGACCGATCCCCTGGGTGATATGCTCACCCGCATCCGCAACGGCCAGCGCGCGAAGAAGGACAGCGTCCTTTCGCCCGCCAGCAAACTGCGTGCGAACGTTCTCGAAGTGCTCCAGCGCGAAGGCTACATCCGTGGCTTCAGCGATGACGCTTCGGGCAAGCACCCGCAGCTGCGGATCGAACTGAAGTATTTCGAAGGCGAACCTGCGATCAAGCATGTCGCCCGTGTCTCCAAGCCTGGCCGCCGCGTCTATTCGGGTTCCAAGGAACTTCCGGTTGTGCGCAATGGCCTCGGCATTACCATCGTCTCGACGCCGAAGGGTGTGCTTTCCGACGCGGAAGCGCGCACCGAAAACGTCGGTGGCGAAGTGCTGGCGGAGGTGTTCTGATGAGCCGCATCGGCAAGAAGCCGGTGGCGATCCCGAGCGGGGTCACTGCCAATATCGAAGGCGACACGCTGAGCGTGAAGGGGCCCAAAGGCACTCTCTCGATGGGCATGTCCGACCTGATCGAATACAAGCTGGAAGACGGCGAGATTTCGGTCAAGCCGGCCAATGACACGCGCGATGCCCGCAACCACTGGGGCATGCAGCGCACGCTGGTTTCCAACCTCGTCGAAGGTGTTACCGAAGGCTTCACCAAGGTTCTCGAAATCTCGGGCGTCGGCTACCGTGCACAGGCGCAGGGCAAGAAGCTCAAGCTTCAACTCGGCTATTCGCACGACGTCGATCTCGACGTTCCCGAAGGTATCGAGGTGAAGACCCCGGACCAGACCACCGTGGAGATTTCCGGCATCGACAAGCAGGCCGTGGGCCAGTTTGCCGCCGAAATCCGCCGCTGGCGCAAGCCCGAACCCTATAAGGGCAAGGGTATCAAGTACCGCGGCGAATACATCTTCCGCAAGGAAGGGAAGAAGAAGTAAGATGGCAAAGCTCTCTCTCTTTGAACGCCGCCGCCGCCGCGTGCGCACCGCGCTTCGCAGCGTCTCGGGTGGCAAGCCGCGCCTTTCGGTCCACCGCACCGGCAAGCACATTTACGCGCAGGTGATCGACGATGCGGCGGGCAAGACGCTCGCTGCTGCCTCGACGCTTGGCGTGAAGGGCTCGGGCGCGAATGTCGATGCCGCCAAGCAGGTCGGTAGCGACATCGCCGCCGCTGCCAAGAAGGCCGGTGTCACCAACGTCGTGTTCGATCGCGGCGGGTTCCTTTTCCACGGTCGCGTCAAGGCGCTGGCCGACGCCGCCCGCGAAGGCGGGCTGGAGTTCTGATGATGGCTGACGAAAACAAGACCCCCGAAACCGAAGCGACGCCCGAACAGGCGCCCGGCGTTCCCGAAACGCCCGAGGTCGCCAAGGCGAAGGCCGATTCCGGCGTCGCCGAAGCGGAAACCCAGCACGCCGTGACCAACGAGGAACCGGCTGTCGCCGATACCCCGTCGGAAGCGGCCGAGAACCAGAGCCCCGCTCAGGGTGCCGAAGGTCAGCCGCGCGAGCGCCAGGGCCGCGGTGGCCGTGGCGGCAACGATCGTGGCCGTGGCCGCGGTGGTCGCGACAATCGTCGTGGCGGTCGCCGCGAGGAAGAAGACGACGGCATCATCGAGAAGCTGGTTCACATCAACCGCGTCTCGAAGACCGTGAAGGGTGGTAAGCGCTTCGGCTTCGCTGCGCTCGTCGTGGTCGGTGACGGCCAGGGCCGCGTCGGTTTCGGCAAGGGCAAGGCCCGCGAAGTGCCCGAGGCGATCAGCAAGGCGACTGCCGCTGCGCGCAAGCACATGATCCGCGTCGCGCTCAAGGAAGGCCGCACGCTGCACCACGACGGCAAGGGCCGTTTCGGTGCCGGCAAGGTGACCGTCCGCACCGCGCCTCCGGGTACCGGCATCATCGCCGGTGGTCCGATGCGTGCCGTGTTCGAGAGCCTCGGCGTCTCGGACGTTGTGACCAAGTCGGTCGGCACGTCCAACCCCTACAACATGATCCGCGCCACCTTCGACGCGCTGCAGGACCAGACTTCGCCGAAGTCGGTTGCGCAGCGTCGCGGCAAGAAGGTCGCCGACCTTCTGGGCCGGGGTGGTGCATCGGAGGCCGAGGCTGAAGCCGACGCCGCCGCTATCGCGGAGTAAGATCGATGGCGAAAAAAGACACCATCACCCTGAAGCAGATCGGTTCGCCGATCCGCCGTCCGGAAGCGCAGCGCAAGATCCTGATCGGTCTCGGGCTGAACAAGATGCACAAGACGGTCACCCGCCAGGACACCCCCGAGGTGCGCGGCGCGGTTGCCAAGATCCCGCATCTGGTCGAAATCGTCGACTGACCCTTCGGGCGATACAATTTGACGGGGGCGGCCTGCTGCGATAGCGGGCCGCTTCCATTTTTCAGCGCGAACCCCGGTATGGGGCCTAGAAAGCGAAAGCGAGTGCGTACATGTCTATCAAACTGAACGAAATCCGCGACAATCCCGGCGCCCGCAAGGACCGCATCCGCGTCGGCCGTGGCATCGGCTCGGGCAAGGGCAAGACCGGTGGCCGCGGCCAGAAGGGCCAGAAGAGCCGTTCGGGCGTCGCCATCAAGGGCTTCGAAGGCGGCCAGATGCCGCTGCACATGCGCCTCCCGAAGCGCGGCTTCAACAATCCGTTCGGCAAGGACTATGCCGAAGTGAACCTGGGCATGGTTCAGAAGTTCATCGACGCGAAGAAGCTCGACGCCAAGAAGGACATCGACCACGCAGCGTTGAAGGCCGCGGGCCTCGCACGCGGCGGCAAGGACGGTGTCCGACTGCTCGGGAAGGGCGAGATCACGACCAAGGTCAAGTTCGTCGTCGCCGGTGCGTCGAAGGGCGCCATCGAGGCGGTCGAGAAGGCTGGCGGCAGCGTCGACGTTCTGCCCAAGGCGCAGCCCGAGCATGAGAAGAAGGCTGCCCGCACCGAAGCCAACAAGGCCAAGAAAGCCAAGTAACCGATAAAAAGCGGGGGGCGGGGTTCGACATTCCGCCCCCCGCTCACTATCTGTCCGGTCAGCGCCGGGACGGGCCGGCCGCAAGTCAGGATCGAAATCGACCAATGGCATCACGCGCCGACAATATCGCGAGCAATCTAAGCCTCGCTAATTTTTCCAAGGCCACCGAGCTCAAGAACCGCATCTGGTTCACTATCGGTGCGCTGATCGTCTTCCGCTTCCTCAGCTTCGTTCCGCTGCCGGGCATCAATGCCCGCGCGCTGAACCAGCTGGCCGATGTCGCTCAGGGCGGCATTCTCGACATGTTCAACATGTTCACCGGCGGCAGTCTTGAGCGCATGAGCCTCATCGCGCTCGGCGTAATGCCCTACATTACCGCCTCGATCGTGGTGCAGCTTGCCGCCGCGCTCCATCCGGCGCTCGCCGCGCTCAAGAAGGAAGGCACCGCCGGTCGGCAGAAGCTGAACCAGTACACCCGTTACGGCACGGTTTTCCTGTGTTCGATTCAAGGCTGGTTCCTCGCGGCAGGTCTTGAAAGCTTCGGCGCGTCCAACGGGATCGCCGCTGTGGTCGACCCTGGCTACATGTTCCGCATCGGCGCGGTCATCAGCCTCGTCGGTGGCACCATGTTCCTGTTGTGGCTGGGCGAACAGATCACCAGTCGCGGCATCGGCAATGGCGTCTCGCTGATCATCATGGCGGGCATCGTCGCCCAGTTCCCGACCTTCGTGTCCAACATGGGTTCCGGTTATTCCGAAGGTTCGATCTCGACCGGGATCGTCGTCGGCTTCATCCTGATGGTGGTCGTGCTAATCCTGGGCATCTGCTTCTTCGAGCGCGCCCAGCGCCGCCTGCTGATCCAGTATCCCAAGCGCGCAACGCAGCGCGGCATGATGCAGGCCGATCGTTCGCACCTGCCGTTGAAGCTCAACACCGCGGGCGTCATTCCGCCGATCTTCGCCAGCTCGCTGCTGCTGCTGCCGCTCACCATCACGCAGTTTGCCGGCAATTCGGTCGACACCGAGTCGGCCACCGGCGGAGTGTTGCAGACGACGCTGCAATACCTCCAGCACGGCCAGCCGCTCTACATGACGCTCTACGGCCTCGGCATCATCTTCTTCTGCTTCTTCTACACCGCGATCGTGTTCAATCCCGAGGAGACGGCGGAGAACCTGAAGAAGAACGGCGGCTTCATCCCCGGCATCCGCCCGGGCAAGCGCACCGAGGAGTATCTCGACTACGTCCTCACGCGCATCACCGTGATCGGTGCCATCTACCTGACCGTGGTTTGCGTGGTGCCCGAATACATGATTGCGCAGACCGGCGTTCCGCTGTTCCTCGGCGGCACCAGTCTGCTCATCGTGGTGAACGTCACGGTGGATACGATCAGCCAGATCCAGTCGCACCTGTTGGCGCACCAGTATGGCGACCTTATCAAGAAGGCCAAGTTGAAGGGCCGCCTGCGTTAGAGCAGGACCACGGGCGACAGGGGTTCAATCGACCATGGATATCATTCTTCTCGGCCCTCCGGGCGCAGGCAAGGGCACGCAGGCGCACCGGCTCGAAGAGCATCACGGCATGCGCCAGCTTTCGACCGGAGACATGCTGCGCGCGGCCGTCAAGGCGGGCACACCGATCGGCATCAAGGCCAAGGAAATCATGGACCGTGGCGACCTCGTTTCCGACGAGATCGTCAGCGAGTTGATCGACGCCGAACTGGCCGCGATGGGCCCGGAAACCGGCGCCATCTTCGACGGCTATCCCCGCACCGAAGCGCAGGCCAAAATGCTCGACGATATTCTCGCCAAGCATGGCCGCAAGCTCGACCATGTCATCGAACTCGAAGTGAACGAGGACGAGCTGGTCACGCGGATCACGGGCCGCTTCACCTGCGCCGAATGCGGCGAGGGTTATCACGACAGCTTCAAGCAGCCCGAGGTGCCGGGCAAGTGCGACGAATGCGGCTCCACCGAGTTCAAGCGCCGTCCCGACGACAACGAGGAAACCGTGCGCAATCGCATGGGCATCTATCGCAAGGAAACCGCGCCGATCCTGCCGGGCTATGAGGCGCGCGGGATCGTGAGCCGGGTGGACGGCATGGCACCGATCGCCGAAGTGACCCACGCTCTCGACGCCATCCTCTCGCGCTGAATACTATTCGGTCGGCGCACCGAACGCAGCGCTTGGCAAGCCTTGCGTGCTTCGCCTAACACGGTGCGCGACAAGGGAGGTCGGCATGCTTCGCCATATCGTATCGTTTTGCGCTGCCGCTGCGCTATCTGCGCCGCTGGCCGCGGAAATCGTGGAAACGCGCGAGGATGGCTTCGTCACTCGCGACACGGCGGTCGTGGCGGCCAGTCCGATGGAAACCTGGCTTGCGCTGACGCGGCCCGGCCAATGGTGGAACCCGTCGCACACATGGTCGGGCGATCCTGCGAACATGTCGCTGGAGCCGCAGGCTGGCGGCTGCTTTTGCGAGCGCGTCCCCGGCGAAGATCGCGAGGACGGTTTTTCGCTCGATGGCAGCGCGCTGCACATGACCGTGGTCCAGGCCTATCCCTTGCGCGTCCTGCGGATGCGCGGTGGCCTCGGCCCGCTGCAGGGCGAGCCTGCCACGGGAATTCTGACCATCACCCTGAAGGAGGTCGACGAGGGGACCCGCGTACTGTGGGAATACAATGTCGGCGGCCCGATGCGATATGAGATCGCGGAAATCTCGAAGGCGGTGGATGCTGTAATGAGCCAGCAGCTGGCGGGTCTGCGCGACCATCTGGCGGAACCCGCAGCCGAATAGCCTGCCCCCATTTCGTGCCCCCCACTTCGTGCAAGGCGGCACGAGTGAAGCGGTCCTGCGTTCTATGTCTGAGGGTTCACGCAACCGCCGGACAGGGTTTGGATATGGCATCGGTTTACGACAGGCAGGTCGATTTCGACACATTCATGGAAGGCGTCGAAAAACGCAATCCGGGTCAAGACGAATTCGTCCAGGCCGTCCGCGAAGTGGCTGCGGATGTGTTCCCCTTCATCGAGGACAAGCCCGAATATCACGAGGCGCAGATCCTCCGCCGTATCGCGGAGCCGGACCGGATCGTCAGCTTTCGCGTCTGTTGGGAAGATGACGACAACAATGTTCGCGTGGAGCGGGGCTGGCGGGTCCAGAATAACAATGCGATCGGTCCCTACAAGGGCGGCATTCGCTTCCACCCCACCGTGAACGAGAGCGTGCTCAAGTTCCTCGCCTTCGAGCAGACCTTCAAGAATTCGCTGACCGGCCTGCCCATGGGCGGGGGCAAGGGCGGATCGAACTTCAATCCCAGGGGCAAGAGCGACAATGAGGTCATGCGCTTCTGCCAGAGCTTCATGACCGAGCTCTACCGCCATATCGGCCCGCATACCGACGTGCCGGCGGGCGATATCGGCGTCGGGAGCCGCGAGATCGGCTATCTCTTCGGCCAGTACAAGCGCCTGACCGGGCGCTGGGAAGGCGTGCTGACGGGCAAGGGATGCGAATATGGCGGCTCGGCCATGCGCCCTGAAGCGACTGGCTATGGCGCGGTCTATTTCCTGCGCAACATGCTGACCCGGTCAGAGCATGATGTCGAGGGCAAGACGGCGGTGATCTCGGGCGCGGGCAATGTCGCCACGCATGCAGCGAAAAAGATCAACGCGCTGGGTGGCAAGGTGCTGACCCTGTCGGACAGCGACGGCTTCGTCCACGATCCCGATGGCATCGACCAGGACAAGATCGCCTGGGTGCGCGAGCTGAAGAACGAGCGACGAGGCCGGATCAGCGAATATGTCGAGGAATTCACGGGCGCGACCTATCATGAGGGCAAGCGACCTTGGCACGTCGAATGCGACGTCGCGATGCCCTGTGCAACGCAGAACGAACTCGAAGCCGACGAGGCTCGGGCCTTGGTCGACAATGGCGTGATGGCCGTGTGCGAAGGTGCCAATATGCCGACCACGAAGAATGGCGTGGACGTCTTCCACGAGGCCGACGTCCTTTATGCGCCGGGCAAGGCCGCCAATGCGGGCGGTGTCGCGGTGTCGGGCTTGGAGATGAGCCAGAATGCCGAGCGGGTCAGCTGGAATCGTGAGAAGCTCGACGACATGCTGCTCGATCTGATGAGCGACATTCACGACAAATGCGTGGATCGCGGGGCCGGCAGCAGGGGGCGCGTCAACTACGTGAAAGGCGCCAATATCGCGGGGTTCGAAAGGGTAGCGGGTGCCATGCTGGCCTTCGGAGTGATGTGACCGGATTTTGACTGGGGCGGTGTAATCGTATAGGCCGCTTGCAATCCGGTGCAGGCCGCCCATATCGGCGGCTCGCAATTGCGCGCGCAGGCTGTTGACCTATCCGGCGAATCCTCCTAAGCGCGCCTTTCATTCGACAGTTGCGGCGAGTCCGGCAGGCGGCAGCCTATTGCGCGCCATCCGGGCTTTTTGCGTTAGCTACCGCCCGCATGTGTCGGATGAGTTTTGAGCGATGAGATAGGGGTGTCGGCCCGAACCGGCAGTCCCCTGTGGAGCATGGAGAAGTAAGTGGCTCGTATTGCCGGGGTAAATATCCCCACCAACAAGCGCGTAATCATCGCGCTCACCTATATTCACGGTATCGGCCGTACCACGGCCGTCGAGATCGCCGACAAGCTCGGCATCGATCACAAGACCCGCGTGCAGGACCTGACCGACGAGGAAGTCCTGCGCATTCGCGAGACGATCGATGAAGATCACATGGTCGAAGGCGACCTTCGTCGCGACACCGCGATGAACATCAAGCGCCTGATGGACCTGCGTTCCTATCGCGGCCTTCGCCATCGTGCCGGTCTGCCCGTTCGCGGCCAGCGCACTCACACCAACGCCCGCACCCGCAAGGGCAAGGCCAAGCCGATCGCCGGCAAGAAGAAGTAAGCTTCGGGCTTTCCCGACGCTTTTCCCTTCTTGAGAGAATGTAAGGAAGAAACACCATGGCACGCGAACCCGGCCGCGTAAGGCGCCGCGACAAAAAGAACATTTCGAGCGGCGTTGCGCACATCAACGCCAGCTTCAACAATACGATGATCACCATCACCGACGCGCAGGGCAATGCGATCAGCTGGTCCAGCGCCGGCATGATGGGCTTCAAGGGCAGCCGCAAGTCGACTCCCTACGCCGCGCAGGTCGCCGCCGACGACGCGGGCCGCAAGGCCGCCGAGCACGGCGTGCGTACCCTCGAAGTCGAAGTGAAGGGCCCGGGCTCGGGCCGTGAAAGCGCACTGCGGGGTCTCGCCGCAGTCGGGTTCACGATCACTTCGATCCGCGACGTGACGCCGATCCCGCACAACGGGGTCCGTCCCTCCAAGCGTCGTCGCGTCTGATCCGTACCTGCCTGGCGGCCTGATCCACAGGCCGCCGACAACCCTCCACGGACCGGACGCCCGATTTTGGGCTCCGGTCCCGCCCGCATCCTAACCAGGGGATTTCAATGTCCGTCAACATCAAGAACTGGCAGGAACTCAAGAAACCCAATACCCTTGATATCAAGGGCTCCGGTGACAAGGCCCGCAAGGCCACCTTCGTCGCCGAACCGCTCGAGCGTGGTTTCGGCCTGACGCTCGGCAATGCCCTGCGCCGCGTGCTCCTGAGCTCGCTCCAGGGCGCCGCGATCACCTCGATCAAGATCGAAGGCGTGCTGCACGAATTCTCGTCGCTCGCCGGCGTTCGCGAAGACGTGACCGACATCGTGCTCAACGTGAAGCAGATCGCGCTGAAGATGGAAGGCGAGGGCATGAAGCGCCTGCAGCTTTCCGCCACCGGCCCTGCCGAAGTGAAAGCCGGCGACATCGCCGTTTCGGGCGACATCGAGATCATGAACAAGGATCTCGTGCTCTGCCACCTCGACGAAGGCGCGACGCTGAACATGGAACTGACCGCAGACACCGGCAAGGGCTACCGCCCCGCCGTGATGAACCGTCCGGCCGACGCGCCGATCGGTCTCATCCCGGTCGACAGCCTGTATTCGCCGGTCCGCCAGGTCAGCTACAAGGTCGAGAACGCCCGCGTCGGCCAGGAACTGGACTACGACAAGCTCTCGCTCAACGTGGAAACCGACGGTACCGTCACACCGGAAGACGCCGTGGCCTATGCCGCGCGCATCCTCCAGGACCAGTTGACGCTGTTCGTCCACTTCGAAGACGGCATCCCGCAGCCCAGCTCGGCCATGATCGGCCAGGCTGCAGAGCCGCAGGAAAGCGACACCAACCAGCTCAACCGCTACCTCCTCAAGAAGGTCGATGAGCTGGAACTGTCGGTCCGTTCGGCCAACTGCCTCAAGAACGACAACATCATCTACATCGGCGACCTGGTCCAGAAGACCGAGGCCGAGATGCTCCGCACGCCGAACTTCGGCCGCAAGTCGCTCAACGAGATCAAGGAAGTCCTGAGCTCGATGGGCCTGCGCCTCGGCATGGACATCCCCGGCTGGCCGCCGGAGAACATTGAGGAAATGGCCAAGAAGCTCGAACAAGAGCTGCTCGGTTAAGACCTCGCACACGGGAATGGGCCGGACCCGCTAATCCGGCCCGTACCGGGCTACCTAGAACGGGCCCCTTACGAACGAAGGACAAGTTGAAATGCGTCACAAGATTTCCGGCCGCAAGCTGCAGCGCAAGACCGGCCACCGCAATGCGATGTTCCGCAACATGGCTGCCGCGCTGATCAAGCACGAGCAGATCATGACCACGCTGCCCAAGGCGAAGGAAATGCGTCCGTACATCGAGAAGCTGATCACGCTCGCAAAGCGTGGCGGCCTTTCGAACCGTCGCCTCGCCATGAGCCGCCTGCAGGATGAAACCCAGCTCAAGAAACTGTTCGACGTCCTTGCCGAGCGTTACGCCGACCGCGAGGGTGGCTATACTCGCGTGATCAAGGCCGGCTATCGCAGCAGCGACGCGGCGCAGATGGCGATCATCGAACTGGTCGACCGTGACGTCGACGCCAAGGGCCAGGACAGCGGCCCGGTGATGAATGAAGAAGATTTCGAAGACGCGTAAGCGCTTCGTCAAACCAGCAAATGGGGCCGGGGGAGCGATCCTCCGGCCCTTTTGGTTTGCGCGCGGCAAAAGCCGTGGCATGACCGCGCCATGATCAGATCCGTCCTTGCAGCGACCGCGCTGCTCGCCACCGCTCCGCTCGCCGCACAATCCGTTAGTCAGGAGGATTTGGAGGTCCGTTACGAGCGCGCGCTCGCGGCAGGATACAAGTCGCTCTTCCTGTGCGGCGCGATGGCTTCCGATCCCACCGGCCTGCGGCGGAACGAACGGTCGGTCGAAGAATACGAACTGACCGGCATCTACGGCGCACTCGATCCGCTGGTGCGTGAGCTCGAGCATCGCGTCGAGCGCGGCAGCGATGGCATGATCGACTACGTCGCGACCGATTGGGCGGACGATATGCCGCCACGGGTGGCCGAATATCGCGGGGTGACCGGCTGCGCGCTTCTTCCCATCGGTGCAGCGCTGCCGACGGAAGAGATCGTTCGCGCTGGCCCGATCGACAGGGTCGGCGATCCCACCGTCGCCCCCATTGCCGAGACGCTGTCCCCGACGGTCACTGCGGCCGCCGAAAAAGCATTGGGCGCGTCCTACGGAGAGGGGACGAGGACCACGGCCGTGCTCGTCCGGCAGGGCGATGTGACGAGGGGAAAAGCCTTCGCCCCCGGTTTCGACGCCAACAGCACGCAGCGCACCTGGTCGGTCGCCAAAAGCCTTGCCGCCACGCTGGTCGGTGCCGCGGTTCAAGCGGGGGCGGCTGACGTTTCGCAGTCGGCGGGGCTGGGCATCGACAGCACGGACCCCCGGCGGGCAATCACGATCGACGACGCCCTGCGCATGGCATCGGGCCGCTACTCCGACACGCCGGGCAACCGTACCGATCCCCTCTACATGGGCGGGACGACAGTGGCCGAGAGCGCACTCGACTGGCCACTGCTCAACCCGCCGGGCACGGTCTATCGCTATGCCAATAACGACACGCTCGCAGCGGTGATGGCGATCGACAGCTATCTGGCGGAGAACCCGCCCGTGGCACTGTTCGAGCGATTGGGGATGCACAGTACCGCGGCAGAGACCGACTGGCAGGGCGATTACATCCTTTCGAGCCAGGTCTGGACGAGCGCGGCCGATCTTGCGCGGTTCGGGCAGCTCTACCTCAATGACGGGATCTGGCGCGGCACCCGCGTCCTACCCGAGGGCTGGGTGGACTACGTCTCCGAGCCATCGGGGCCGCAGCCGGACAACGGATTTGGCTATGGCGCGGGCTTCTGGCTGTTCAACGATCATCAGGGCATCCCGTCGGACGCTTTCGCCGCGATGGGGAATCGCGGTCAGTACGTAGTGATCGTGCCCAGCCTGAACACGGTGATCGTCCGCCGCGGCGAAGATCCTGCCGGCTCGCGCTTCGATATCGTCGCGTTCACGCGCGATGTACTTGAAACGCTTCGATAATTGCTGTTAAGATTAAATGGTGTTTAACTGAACAAAGACTGTAACCCGAATTCAGCCTCGCCTCAGTGGCGCTCTCCTATAACAATAGTCAACCGAGGCAGTCCCGCCGCGGTGCAGACGAGGAGAGCCTCATATGACCAAGAACATCACAAGCTTCGCGAAGGGTGGGATCGCAGCGGCTACCGTCGGCGCAATGGCGCTGGCCACCGCAACGCCCGCGCAAGCCCAGTATCGTGACCGCGACCGCGACGGAATTTCCGTCGGCGACGTTATCGCAGGCGCCGTGATCATCGGCGGGATCGCCGCCGTGGCCAATGCCGCGAGCCGCGACCGCTACGATCATCGCTATGACGACCGCCGCTATCGCGACCGCCATTATCGGGGCGATCGCTGGCGCAGTCGGGGCAATCCGCGCGCCGCTGTCGAGCGCTGCGTGAATGCCGCGCGCAGCGACGCGCGCCGCTATGGCTATCGCTATGCACAGGTGACCGACATTCGCGATGTCGATGACACGCGCTATGGCTGGAAGGTCAAGGGCCGCATTCTGGTCGACGGCAATTATCGCGGCGGACGCTACGACCGTTATGGCTATCGCGACCGCTACAATCGCTACCAGCGCTGGAATGACCGCGACAGCGGCAAGTTTACCTGCCGCATCGAACGTGGCCGCGTGACGGATGTCGACTTCTCGGGAATTCGCGGCCTTCGCTGACCCTCGGTCTACACCTATCACCAACCTGGGCGGTTCAGGCTCCATGCAGCCTGAGCCGCCTAGTTTTTTCGCGTTCCGATACTGCGGGCAGGGGTGGGGTCCGCGCAATGGGGTGCTTTTGTCATGACGTCCTTTCGCTCTATCGCCGCAGCACCGACCGTGCTTGCAGCCCTGTCGCTTGCCGCCACGCCTGCCGCTGCCGCAGAGATGCCTGCAGTCGTGCTGGCGAAGCCGGTCGAGGCTGCGCCCGCCTGGGCACCGAGTGAGGAAGCTTCGGACTATCATCGTCGCTATCGCTATCGTCGGCACCGCGGGGTCGATGCGGGCGACGTGCTGGCCGGGGTCCTGATCATCGGGGGCATTGCCGCCATTGCCAACGCCGCAAAGAACTCGCAGGATCGCCGCTATCGCGACACCCGCCGTGGCGACTATCGCCAGGACTACGATGCCCGGGGGATCGACCGGGCCGTCGAGATGTGCGCCGACGAGATCGAGCGCAACGTGCGCATCGAGAGCGTCGACAGCGTCAATCGCACTGCGCGCGGCTGGCAGGTGACCGGCTCGCTCTACAATGGCGAAGGCTTTTCCTGCTCGATCGGGCAGGACGGCCGGATCGATGCGATCGACTACGGCCGCGCCGGAGCAGCGTGGCAGTCCGAAGCCGAGGTCCCCGAATTCAGCGCCGAGGCACCGCAGGACGACCGGCAGTATGACGAGGATTACTACGCCTCGGCCCGTGCGCGCATTGATGGGCAGGCACCGGTCGACGCCCAGCCGTCCTATCCCGGCGGTCCGCTGCCCGGCGAAGCTGCAGAGGACGGCGAACTCGACTACGGCGACGGTTATCGCGGGGCGGGCGTCTAGTCGCGCTGATAGGCGGGCAGCGCCAGGCTCCAGCGAATTGCCGCAAGCCGCAGGCCGAAGCCGCTGGCAGCGGCAATGACCCAGACCGCACTCCTGGCCAGGGGGACGAATTCGCCCGCCACGGTCAGCGTTGCGGACAAGGCGGCTGCGGTAACGTAAAGCTCCGGCCGCATCAGGATCGAAGGCCGGCCGGCGATCACATCGCGGATAATGCCGCCGACCGTGCCGGTTACCACGCCCATCATCGCCGCCGGGACAGGTGGCACGCCATACTCCAGCGCCTTCGCCGTGCCCAATACGGCATAGGCAGTCAGGCCGAGGCCATCGGCCACGTCGAGCAGTTTGCCATCCCACCACCGCGTAGGGGTGAACCAGGCAAGCAAGGCGATGGCGAGGCACACCACGGCCACCATTCCATCATGTATCCAGAAGACCGGCGCGCCGATCAGCAGGTCGCGCACCGTCCCGCCGCCGACCCCGGTCAGCAAGGCGAAAAAGGCGAGTGTGACAAACGTCTGTTTCTCGCGGGCGGCAATGAGCGCGCCAGTGAGGGCGAAGATCGCCACGCCGGCTAGATCGAGCCAGTCGAGTACGGGCGTAAGGACTTCGGAATTCACGGCGCCGCGACTTTGGCCGGAGCGGAAGGGCGGGCCTTGCGCCGGCGGAACATCAGGATGCAACCGAGCAGCGCGCCGATCACGGACATGGCGGCGAACAGCACCAGGATCGGATGATGGGTGTCCTCGCGGGTTTCGAGGTCCATGATGTGCAGGCCCCAGACGAAATCGAACAATCGCCACCAGCGCGTTCTCACCGCCTCGATCTCGCCGGTTTCAGCGCCGACATAGACATGCGTTCCGTCGTCCAGCGCCGCTTGCCAGACCGGCATCGGACGGCGGAAATCGAAGGGGACTTGCGCTGCCTCGAACCTTGCGATCCGCGCGATGCGTCCCCCGCCGCTGATTTTCTCGGCCACCAGGGCACGGACGTAGGCCTCATCGATTTCGGGGAGCGGCGCGGCCTCGTCGTCGGCCGGGTAGCGTTCGATCCCGCCATCCTCACGCGTGAGGAACCACACCGCCCTGTCACCCTGCATCGCCACGCGCATCTCGGTGTAGCTTGCGGGATTCTCGACGGGGAAGGAAATGGGGCGCGGATTGCCGGCGGGGAGTAGCGTTTCGGCATTCGCCTTGCGCAGGTGATTGCCGCGCACCTCCTCGATCGGCTTTGCCACCATGATCAGTCCGGTCACCGTCCACATCAGGATCGGCAGGCCGACCAGCCAGCCCAGCCAGATATGCCATTGCGCAAAGCGCTGCATCGCGCGCTGACGACTCATGATCGATCCCGGCCCCTATCCGTGGAGAATGCGCCCGATCGCCTCTGCCGCGGCGATGCAATCGAGATCGGCCCACCTTCGCGAAATCACCTGCAGGCCACAAGGCAGATCACCGGATTCGCCCACAGGAAGGACGGTCGACGGCAGGTTGGGATAGGTCGCCAGCCCCGCCCAGCACAGCGCGGCGGCACCGGGCTGTTTCGATCCGTCGATCGCGATCGTTCCGTCGAATACCCTGCCTTCGCGGTGCGGCACCGCCAATACCGGCGCAGGCGGAGCGAGGACGAAGTCGTAATCCTCGAACAGGGCAACCCAGGCCAGTTCGTTGCGGGCCTGCTGATCGAGCATGTCGAACCAGTCGGTCGCGCTGGCGCGCTTGCCGTCGGGGGCAGGCGCACCGCGCGCCATCGCGACATTCAGCATGCGCATATAATCGCCGTGCTGTGCCTCGAGGTCGGGCAGGAGCGTGCTTGCCCGGTCGATGGCGATACCTGCGGCCTCCAGCGCCGACAGTGCCGCTTCGATCGGGCCACGAACTGCAGCGTCGGTCGGGCAGACGGGATGATCGAGCAGTGCCAGCATGCGACATTCCGCCAATGGCTTGGCAGTCGCCCGCAAGGGCAGGGTGGCCGTCAGCTGTAGCAGCATGCGCACATCGGCTGCATTTCGCGCCAGCGGCCCGGCGATCGACAAAGCTCCGTCATGGGCATCATTGCCGGCCATCGCCGGATGGTCGTGGCCCTGTTTCGATACCAAGCCCCAGCTCGCCTTGTGTCCCCAGATGCCGCAGAAATGCGCGGGCACGCGGACCGATCCGCCGATGTCGGTGCCGAAGTCGCAGGGCACCATACCGCTGGCCACCGCTGCCGCCGATCCGCCCGAGGACCCGCCGGGCGAGCGGCTGTGGTTGTGCGGATTGTTGGTGCGTCCATACACCGGGTTCGCAGACTGCCAGTCGGCCAGGTCCGGGGGGACGTTGGTTTTGCCAAGGATGACCGCGCCAGCCTTTTTCAGCTGGCGAACCACCCGCGCATCGCGCGTGGCGATATTGTCGGCAAACTGTTCGTGACCCCAGCAGGTCGGCAAACCTGCGATGTCGAAACTCTCCTTGATCGTCATCGGCACGCCGAACAGCGGCTGGCTATCCGCGATATGCGATGCGTCCATCGCGCGCGCGCGGTCCAGCGCGCGGTCAAAATCGGGCACGACCACGGCATTGACGTGGGCATCGAGATGCTCGATCCGCGCGATGGCTGCCTCGACCGCCTCGTAGGGCGACATCTCGCCCCGCCGGATTGCGGCCGCCGTTTCCAGCGCGCCGGGTTTCTTGGTCAGTTGCGGATAAGCCATGCGCATCCCCTCTCGCTGGCAGTGTAGATCGTGCAGGCGCAGGAGCAAGCCTACTCGTGGGGTGACGCTGGCGGCTTCGCGAATTGCGACAGTGCCAGGCCGAAGCCGAGGATCGGGGCAGCGCCATAGCCGATCAGCGCACTGGGATAGTTCGACAGCACTGCAGCCAGCGAAAACCCGAACAGTGTTCCGGCCAGCGCGTGGCGTGGCGCCTTTGCACCGGGAAGAGCGTGCAGGATCAGGAAGAAACTTGCGATCAGCGCCAAAAACAGCCCCACCGCCGCCAGCGGCTCGACCATCGCAGCATCGACAAGCACCCGTTCCACGAAGGGCTGTGCCGGTAGTTCGCCGCGCATCCACATGACAAGGCTGGCGATAAAACCGGTCCCGGCCACCACACCGGCTTTCCAGTCGCGCGTGGCGTTGTAGAGCCCGACGGCCGCAAAGGTTAGAGCAAGACCGGTGGCCCCATCCGGCTGGAGGAGCGCGGCAAAAATCGCGGCGAGCAGGATCGGCTCGGTATAGCGCTCGTCACGCGCCGCGAAGACGACGAGCAAAGGCACGGCCAGCATGCCGCTATGCAGCACAACCGGGCCGAGCGGGAGCCATCTGGAAATGCCGCTGATCGCCGGGCCTGTGATGAGCGGGAGAAACAGCAGGGTGAGCAGGATCACTGCAACGAGGCGGCGTGTCTCAAGCGTCGAAAGGCGTGGGCTCAAGAAGACGACAAGAGCAGCAACGCCGAGCGCGATCCCATTGACCCTGGCATAATTGCTTGGTGCCCCGAATATCGCCAGATAGGCGATGCCCGCCAGCACGGGTGCCGCAAGGGTCGCGGAGGCAATCAGGCGAGTGCCCTTCATCCGCCGCGCAGACAGTTTCGCTGTGACAGCTTGGCACCCAAAGCCGGCTCAGCTCCCATCGCGCTTCATGCTGTCGAAGAGAGCCCGATAGTGTCGTGCCATCAACAGGTTCGGATCAGTCGCTTCGATCAGTTCAAGGCCCTGTTCGAATGCTTCGCCACCGACCATGAAAATGACCAGTCCTTCCCGCGAGTCCGGGCTGAAATAGACCTGCGCGTGTTCGGCGAAGTCATTACCGCTGTGATTGATGATCATGCGGTCCGGTTCCCCGAACAAGGTCCAGCCCAAGCCAAATCCGAGGGGGTCCGGACAGTCCTCCTGACGAGCCACGCATACATATCCCAAAACCGTATCCGATCTCGACAGAAGCTGCTGTCGTTCTTGCCGAAGTTCGGGGGACAGATCGCTGCCCTCGATCAGCCGGATAAGATATTTGGCATAGGACGGCACGGTCGCATAAAGGTTGTCCGCGGGATTATATTCGCCCGGCGCGATCAATGCGCCGCTGCTGTCGTTGGTGAAAGGCGCGTACTCCCTACCCTCCTTGTCCACCGGTTGCGGCACACGGCCCTCAAGCCAGGGCTCGCGCGAGACTGCGATGCCGGATATCTGCAATGGTCCGAACAGGTAGTCTTCGACCAACGCGGGGTATTTCCTTCCAAAGCGCTCTTCCAGGTAGCGCATAAGGATCGTGAACCCAGCGCCTGAATAATGAATTTCGCCGCTGCCCGGCTCGCCCACGAAGGCCAGTTTGCCATCGTCATACGCATAGGGCCAGTTTAGCAAAGCTGCCTGATGCGAGAGGAGTATGCGGGGAGTCAGCTTCGCATATCGCCCGTCCCGCCCCAAGTCGGGATGGATGTAATATTCGCTGATCGGGTCGTCGAGATCGAGTTCGGTCCGATCGGCGAGGCGCAGGGTGGTTTCTGCCAAAATGGTCTTGGCCACCGATGCGACGTTAAAGGCCGTGTACGGTCCGACGGGGATGCCATCCGTCTGTTCTCCCCAGTAGCCTGTCCAAGCGAGCCGTCCGTCAACGATGCGGGCCATTCCGATAGCCGAAATATTGGGCCTCGAGAGAACGCTTTGCGCCGCCATCTCGACACGCGGCGGCGGCCCGGAAAGCTGCGGCTCGGTCTCGAACGCGGTGTCATCGACCGTCGTGCAGCCAGCAAGGCTCGCGGCCAAAACCGCCAGAAGTAAACGCATCGTGCTCCCTTTCGAACTGTATTGCCTTTGTGATACAGTTCGAAAGGGAGAAATCAACCGTGCCGATCACACGTGGATCGGCTTGCCCTGAACCGCCATCGCCGCTTCCTTCAGCGCTTCCGAATGCGTCGGATGGGCGTGGCAGGTGTAGGCGATGTCCTCGCTCGTCGCGCCGAATTCCATTGCCTGCGCGGCTTGCGCGATCATCGTGCCGGCGACGTTGTTGATGCACCAGACGCCCAGCACGCGGTCGCTCTCGGCCTCGGCGATGACCTTCACGAAGCCATCCGGCTCGTGATTGGTCTTGGCACGGCTGTTCGCCATCATCGGGAACTTGCCGACCTTGATTTTGGCCTTGTCGCCGCCGAATTTCTCCAGCGCCTCTTCCTGCGTCAGGCCGACGCCGGCGAATTCGGGCAGGGTGTAGACCACGCCCGGAATGATGTCGTGGTTCACGATCCCGGTCTGGCCCGCGACGTTCTCCGCGCAGGCAATGCCCTCGTCCTCGGCCTTGTGCGCAAGCATGGGGCCGGGGACACAGTCGCCAATCGCCCAGACGCCATCGACCTTGGTGCGGAAGTCGTGATCGGTCTCGATCTGGCCGCGCTGGTTCACTTCGAGACCGATGTTCTCGAGGCCCAGCCCTTCGGTGTTCGGGCGGCGACCGATCGACACGAGCACGCAATCCGCTTCGAGCGTCTCTTCCTCACCGCCGGCGGCAGGTTCGAGCGTCAGCACCGCCTTCTTTCCCTTGACGGTGCAGCCGGTGACCTTGGTCTTCATCCGCAGTTCCATGCCCTGCTTCTTGAAGATCTTGGCCGCTTCCTTGCGAACGTCGCCGTCCATGCCGGGCAGGAGCTGATCGAGGAACTCGACCACGATGACTTCTGCGCCGAGGCGGTTCCAGATCGAGCCCATTTCGAGCCCGATCACGCCGCCGCCGATGACGACCATTTTCTGCGGCACCTTCGCAAGCTGCAACGCGCCGGTGGAATCGACCACCACCTGCTTGTCGTTGTCGACCTCGACGCCGGGAAGGGGCGTGACCGAGGAGCCGGTGGCGATGATCACGTCCTTCGCAGTGACCGTCTCGTCACCCACCTTGACCGTGTGCGCATCCTGGAAAGTGGCGTGGCCCTTCTTCCAGTCGACCTTGTTCTTCTTGAACAGGAATTCGATGCCCTTGGTCAGCCCGTCGACCGCGTCGAGGCGTTGGTCGTGCATCTTGTCGAGGTTGAGCTTCGGCGTGGTCTCGATGCCCATTTCAGCCATCGCGCCGTTCTTGGCTGCATCGAAGAATTCGCTCGCATGCAGCATCGCTTTGGAGGGGATGCAGCCGACGTTGAGGCAGGTGCCGCCCAGCGTCTCGCGGCTCTCGGCACACGCCACCTTGAGGCCCAGCTGCGCCGCGCGGATCGCAGCGACATAGCCACCCGGGCCAGCGCCGATGACGAGGACGTCGTAGTCGTATTCAGCCATTTCTACCCTTCCGCAGGCGCGGCTGCGCCATTGTCTTCTACACACATTCTAAGCACGTCCTCGATCCGCGCGCGATCGATGTCGAGGCTGCCATCGGCGGCGAAATCCTCCGCGAAGGTGTCGGCCGAGCATTCGCAGGCAGCCGAAATACGCTCGGCGGCAATACCGGCACTTTCAGCCACGCCCTGACAACGCTCGATATATTGCGTGCGCACTTCGCTCTTGATGGCGTCGCCCGCCATTTCGGTTGCCATATCGCAACCAGACAATGCGACGAGCGCGAGCGCGCAGATTGCTACCTTCGTCATCGGAATTCTCCTCAAAGGTCGATCAGCATCCGGGTCGGATCTTCGATCGCTTCCTTGATGATCTTGAGTGCAGTGACCGCCTCGCGGCCGTCGATCAGGCGGTGGTCGTAGGACAGGGCGATATACATCATCGGGCGGATGACGATTTCGCCGTCGACGACGACCGGGCGGTCCTCGATCCGGTGCAGGCCTAGGACGGCGCTCTGCGGCGGATTGATGATCGGCGTCGACATGAGACTGCCGAACACCCCACCGTTGGAGATGGTGAAGGTGCCGCCCTTCATGTCGTCCATCGTCAGCGTGCCTTCCTTGGCGCGCTTGCCGAAGTCGGCGATGTCCTTCTCGATCTGCGCGAAGCCCTTGTCCTGCGCATCGCGAACGACCGGCACGACGAGGCCGTTGGGGGCCGAAACCGCGACCGAAATATCGACATAGTCGTGATAGACGATCTCGTCGCCCTCGATGTAGGCGTTGACCGCGGGTACATCCTTCAATGCGAGACAGGCAGCCTTGGCAAAGAAGCCCATGAAGCCGAGGCGGATGTCATGCTTCTTGGCGAACAGATCCTTGTACTTGCCGCGCGCTTCCATCACCGCCGACATGTCGACATCGTTGAAGGTGGTAAGGAGCGCCGCATTGTCCTGCGCGCCCTTCAGGCGCTTGGCGATGGTCTGGCGCATGCGCGTCATCTTGACGCGTTCCTCGCGGCGTTCGCCCGCAGGGGCGGAGGGCGTGGGCGCCTGCTGCGGCGCGGCGTCGGCGACCGAGCCGCCGTCCTTCTTGGCTTTCGCAGCCGCGATCACGTCTTCCTTGGTCAGGCGGCCATCCTTGCCGGTGCCCTTGATGGTCGAGGGATCGACCCCGTGCTCCAGCACCGCGCGTCGAACGGCTGGCGAGAGGGTCTGCGAGCCGTCGGAGGAGGCTGCGGGCGCAGGAGAGGGCGCAGGCGCGTCGGAGCGCTCTTCCTTGCCCTCCTCGCGTTCCTGCTTGGCGCGACCGGCTTCTTCCCCGGACGCAGCGCCGGTGGCGCCTTCCTCGATCACGGCAATGACCGCGTCGACTTCGACCGTGTCACCGACCGCGACCTTGAACTCCTTGATCACGCCGGCGACGGGCGAGGGCGCCTCGACCGCGACCTTGTCGGTTTCGAGGCTGATGATCGGTTCGTCCACGGCGACCGCATCGCCGACCTGCTTCAGCAGCTCGCCGACGCTAGCTTCGGTAACGCTTTCGCCCAGCGTGGGGACTTTGACTTCGGTGGCCATGTCGTTCGGGTTCCTTCTTTGGCCCTAAAGCGTGAAACGGATCAGTTGCAGGTCGTGGTGGCAGCGGAGGTGTCGCCGTCGTTCAGGCCGAGCGCGACGTTCACCAGCGCTTCCTGCTGGACCTGGTGGCGGCTGGCGTAGCCGGTGGCGGGCGATGCCGCGACTTCGCGCCCGGCATAGCAGGGACGCATCCCGGCATGGCCTGCCTTTTCGGCTGCTTCCTCGATCAGGCGGTCGACGAAGAACCACGATCCGTTGTTCTTCGGTTCTTCCTGGCACCAGACGATCTTCTCGAGATTGGTCATGCGCTCGAGGCGCACGGCCAGCGGCTCGCCCGGGAAGGGGTAGAGCTGTTCGATGCGCACGATGGAGACGTCTTCCAGCCCCGCCTCGTCGCGGCGCTGCATGAGGTCGTAAGCAACCTTGCCGCTGCACAGGACCAGACGCTTCACTTTCTTGTCATCGATTTCCGTCGTGTCGGACTTGATCCGCATGAAGTGATGATCGCCCATGAATTCCTCCGCCGTCGATTTGGCGAGCGGATGACGGAGCAGGCTCTTGGGCGTCATGATGACCAGCGGCTTGCGGAAGCTGCGCAGCATCTGGCGGCGCAGGACATGGAAGTAATTCGCCGGGGTCGTGATGTTGCAGACCTGGATATTGTCGTTCGCGCACAGCTGCAGGAAGCGTTCGAGCCGCGCGGAACTGTGTTCCGGACCTTGGCCCTCATAGCCGTGCGGCAGCAGCATCACGAGACCGTTGGCACGCAGCCACTTGGCCTCGCCCGCCGCGATGAACTGGTCGATCATGATCTGCGCGCCATTGGCGAAATCGCCGAATTGCGCTTCCCACATCACCAGGCTCTTCGGGTCCGCCATGGCGAAACCGTATTCGAAGCCCAGCACGCCATATTCGGACAGCGGGCTGTCATAGACCTCGAATTTGCCGTGGGGCAGGGTGGTGAGCGGAATGTACTTGCGCTCGTCCTTCTGATCGACCCAGACGGCGTGGCGCTGGCTGAAGGTGCCGCGGCCCGAATCCTGGCCGGACAGGCGCACGCCGAAGCCTTCGGTCACGAGGCTGCCGAAGGCGAGTGCTTCGCCGGTCGCCCAGTCGAAGCCTTCGCCGCTGGCGAACATCTCGCGCTTGGCATCGAGCACCCGGCCCAGCGTCTTGTGGATCGTGATATCGTCGGGAACGGTGGTCAGCGTGCGACCGAGGCTGTCGAACAGCTTCTTGTCGATCGCGGTTTCGACGTTGCGTCGCGCGTTCTCAGGGTCGGCCGGCTTGTTCATGCCCGCCCAGCGGCCGCCGAACCAGTCGGCCTCGTTCGGCTTGTAGTCCTTGGCGGCGGCGAACTCGTCTTCGAGCAGGCTCGTGAATTCGTCGATCAGCTGGTCGGCATAGCCCTTCTCGATGACGCCTTCGTCTTCGAGCCGCTTGGTGTAGAGCTCGCTAACCTTGGGATGCTGGCGGATCTCGTCATACATCAGCGGCTGGGTGAACTTGGGCTCGTCACCCTCATTGTGGCCGAAGCGGCGATAGCACCACATGTCGATCACGATGTCGCGCCCGAAGGTCTGGCGATACTCGATCGCCAGCTTGCAGGCGAAGGTCACCGCCTCCGGATCATCGCCGTTGACGTGCAGGATCGGCGCCTGGACGCCCTTGGCCACATCGCTGGGATAGGGGCTGGAGCGCGCGAATTGCGGACTGGTGGTGAAGCCGATCTGGTTGTTGATGACGAAATGCAGGCAGCCGCCGGTATTGTAGCCGCGCACGCCGGAGAAGCCGAGGCACTCCCACACGATGCCCTGACCGGCGAAAGCAGCATCGCCGTGGAGCAGCACGGGCAGCACTTGCTCGTGCTTCTTGAGGTCGTCGCGGATCGCCTGCTGCGCTCTCGTTTTGCCGAGCACGACCGGGTTCACCGCCTCGAGGTGGCTGGGGTTCGGAACGAGGCTCATGTGCACATCGATGCCGTCGAATTCGCGGTCGGTGCTGGTGCCGAGGTGGTATTTCACATCGCCCGAGCCGCCCACGTCGTCGGGATTGGAGCTGCCACCCGAAAACTCGTGGAAGATGACCTTGTACGGCTTGCCCATGACGTTCGCGAGCACGTTCAACCGGCCGCGGTGGGCCATGCCGTAGATGATCTCGCGCACGCCGAGCTGGCCGCCATACTTGATGACGGCTTCGAGGGCGGGGATCATGGACTCGCCGCCATCGAGGCCGAAGCGCTTGGTGCCGACGTATTTCTTGCCGAGGAACTTCTCGTACTGCTCGCCGCGGATCACGGCGGCGAGGATCGCGCGCTTGCCTTCCTCGGTGAACTGGATTGTATCTTCGGGCTGCTCGAACTTGTCCTGAAGGAAGCGGCGTTCCTCCGTGTCCGAGATATGCATGTATTCAAGGCCGACATTGCCGCAATAGGTCGCCTTCAGCGCTTTGTGCAGCTCGCCGACGGAAACCCATTCGAAACCGAAGACGCCGCCGACATAGACTTCCTTGTCCAGCTGTCCCTCGAACCCGTGCCATTCCAGCGTCAGGTCCTCGGGCACTTCGCGGTGCGACAGGCCCAGCGGATCGAGATCGGCGGCAAGGTGCCCGCGCACACGATAGAGGCGCACCAGCAGCATCGCCCGGATGCTGTCGTCCGCCGCCTGTTCCAGCGCCTTGGGATCGAGCTGCTTGCCGGCTTTCTCGGCCGCCTGCGCAACCGCCACGCGCATCTGCGTCGGATCGAGCGCGGCGACAAGATCCGCCTCGCTGTCGACCACCTCGGCCAGCCAGCGCGGGTTGCCCCAGCTCGGGCCCTGCTGCGGCCCTTCCTGGTCGCCCATCTCGGGCAGGAAATCGTGGCTCTCGTTACCCATCGGGTCCCTTTCGCACCGACCTTGATGTCGGTTCATAGTGCCAATGCTTCGGCGGTGCGGAAGGCTCCCGTGGAGGAGACGGCCTGTCCGCTGCGAAGGCTCAGGCGAGTTCCTTCAACAGCGCATCCAGCGTGGTGCCGAGTTCGCTGGGCGAAGGCGAAACGCGGATGCCGGCCTTTTCCATCGCCTCGATCTTGTCGTCTGCGCCGCCTTGGCCGCCCGACACGATCGCGCCGGCATGACCCATGCGGCGGCCCGGAGGCGCGGTGCGACCGGCGATGAAGCCGACCATCGGCTTTTTCACGCCCTTCTTCGCCTGATGGGCGATGAATTCGGCAGCCTCTTCCTCGGCGCTCCCGCCGATCTCGCCGATCATAATGATCGACTTCGTGGCATCGTCCTTGAGGAACAGCTCGAGCACGTCGATGAAGTTGGTGCCGTTCACCGGGTCGCCACCAATGCCGACTGCCGTGGTCTGGCCGAGGCCGACCATGGTGGTCTGGTGAACCGCTTCATAAGTCAGCGTGCCAGAGCGCGAGACGACGCCGACGCTGCCCTGCTTGAAGATGGAGCCAGGCATGATGCCGATCTTGCATTCGCCGGGGGTCAGGACGCCAGGGCAGTTCGGGCCGATCAGGCGCGACTTCGAGCCCGAGAGCGCCCGCTTCACGCGCACCATGTCGAGCACCGGAATACCCTCGGTGATCGCAACGATCAGCTCGACCTCGGCATCGATCGCCTCAAGGATCGAGTCCGCAGCGAACGGCGGCGGGACATAGATGCACGATGCGGTCGCGCCGGTCGCGTGCTTGGCTTCGGCGACGGTGTTGTAGACCGGCAGGCCGATGTGCTCGGTGCCGCCCTTACCCGGCGTGACGCCCGCAACCATCTGCGTCCCGTAATCGAGCGCCTGCTGCGTGTGGAAGGTGCCGGTGTCGCCGGTCATCCCCTGTGTGATGACCTTGGTGTTCTTGTCTACGAGGATGCTCATTTATTCAGCTCCATCCGATGTTGCGCGGCCGTTGCCTTGGCGCAGCGCTATCAAGTTAAAAATGCCGAGCACGGTAGATGCCACGATTGCGATCAAGCCGTACAAAGGTGCAAGCAAGGCTACGCCACCCCATGCGCTGCCCCACGTCGCGATGGCCAGTGGGACTGTCGCCACTATCGCGAACAATCCCGAAACCAGCAGCCACTTGGCCGTGAGGTAACGATGGTGGGCGGAGTTGCTCATCAAGCCAGCGAGCTATCCAGCCCCTTGCACGCCTCGAGCAGTTCCTCGACCGCGTCGGTCGAGACCTTGAGGTTGGACTTTTCCTCGTCCGACAGCTCGATCTCGATCACTTCCTCGGTGCCACCTGCGCCGATTACGGTGGGGACGCCGACATACAGCCCGTCGAGACCGTACTTGCCTTCGACATAGCTGGCACAGGGCAGGACGCGCTTCTGGTCGCCGAGATAGGCTTCGGCCATGCTGATCGCGCTGGTTGCCGGGGCGTAATAGGCCGAGCCGTTGCCGAGCAGGCCGACGATTTCGCCGCCGCCGCCGCGGGTGCGCTTGACGATCTCGTCGATGCGATCGGCCGAGACTCCCTTGATCTTGGCGTAGTCGTTGACCGGGATGCCGTTGATCGTGGTGTAACTGGTGACCGGGACCATCGTGTCGCCGTGGCCGCCGAGGACGAAGGCGTTCACGTCCTTCACCGACACGTCGAATTCCCAGGCGAGGAAGGTGGCGAAGCGCGCGCTGTCGAGCACGCCGGCCATGCCGACGACCTTGTTGTGCGGCAGGCCGGAAAATTCGCGCAGCGCCCATACCATCGCGTCGAGCGGGTTGGTGATGCAGATCACGAAAGCGTCGGGGCAGTTGTTCTTGATGCCTTCGCCGACCGCCTTCATCACCTTGAGGTTGATGCCGAGCAGATCGTCGCGGCTCATGCCGGGCTTGCGCGGCACGCCCGCGGTGACGATCACGACGTCCGCGCCCGCGATGTCGGCATAGTCGTTCGAGCCGGTGATCTTCGCGTCGAACCCTTCGATCGGGCCACACTGGGAAAGATCGAGCGCCTTGCCCTGCGGCATGCCCTCGGCGATGTCGAACAGGACGATGTCGCCCATTTCCTTCTTCGCAGCGAGGTGGGCGAGGGTGCCGCCGATCATGCCGGAGCCGATGAGCGCGATCTTCTTGCGTGCCATGTGTGGAAAGGTCCTTGTCCTGTCGCGGGACCGATCATGAAACGAAGGACCGATTGGTGGGCCACGCCGTTATGTCCCGCGAAGGCGGCACGGCACCCGGTCGATTGCGAGTGCGACCTAGGCCCGCGCAGGCCCGAATGCAACCGGCAATTGGTGCGGTCGCAAAACTATCTTTGCAACTGGTTCGCAATAGCATTAAAGTGATGTGACGGAGCGTCCGGGCCGCGCCTGTGGCCGCGCCGCTAGTAGATCAGGGCGCTTGCGACTTCCAACCGGTGCGCCAGCCTGTCCGCGGCCTTGCGGTCGAGGCGGCGGCAGATGGCGAGCCACCAGCGATAGCCTTGCATGTCGCCTGAAAAATGCGCGTCCTCGGCCAGGCGGGCAGCCTCCTTCGCAGCATTCAAGCCATGTTCGGCGAAATGCCGCAGGGCGGCGCGCATGGTCGTGTCGAAAGAGACCGCATCGGCCACATCGCCATTGTCATTGGCCGCGCGGGCGAGTGCCTTGCGCGCCAACGCCCGGGCAATTGGCGAATTGGCGGTGGACCGGGCGGCGGCGAAGTGGAGGGGCATGGGCGATCCTGCGACTGGATTTGGTGCGCCTCTGCGGCGCTGAGCCGTCCCTAGCGAGTCCTCCGCTAAGTATCGGTTCCGCATCATGGTTGTGCAGATGTAAACGGTTCGGGGCGGGCGCATGCCCGGCGAGAGCTATTCGGTCTTGCCGGGCTGCCGGATCCATCGCCCGCTATTGGCATATTCCTCGCGCACGCGCCCGCTTTGCGGCAGCTTGTCCAGCGGAGCGGAGGCCGGCGCCGGCTGCGTTTCGGCTCGCGCAGCGCCGACCGGGGCGGAGGAGGCGGGGCCGACTCCGATGGCCGAGTTGGATGGCGGCGGCTCGGCGCGGACCGGACCGGGCATCTCGACCTCGGCGCGCCGCACGGCGGAGGCTGCGCCAGGCTCAACGCCGGCATAGGCATCGGTGAAGGCTCCGGGCGTGCCCGCGCGGCCTTTCCAGCGATAGAAGCGGTGCGCGCCGATCGTGCGAATGTAGTCGAGGCTGGAGGCCCAGTAGGGGTTCACGTAATTGGTGTGATAATGCGTGGCGAGGCCGACCGGCGCATAGACCTCGCCTGCCAGCGCCGCCAGGGCGATCGACTGCGCGCGGGCATAGCCGCTGCGCGACGGGCTGCGCCGCAGCGAGCCGTCGCAGGTAAAGGTGAACTGGCAGCCGGTCTGGCGCTCGGATCCCTGGAAGACCACACCGCAAACGCTGGCGGGATAGGCCGGATGCGCCACGCGGTTGAGCACCACCTGCGCCACCGCCTGCTGACCCGAATAGCTTTCGCTCGCCGCTTCGTAATAGACGGCCATCGCCAGGCACTGGAGCGCACGCGCCTTGTCGAGCCCTCCGCCTGCCGAGCGGAATGCCTGTGCCGCCGCCCCTGCACCGTGGCTCTCGGCGAATTCGACCGTCTCCAGTACGCCTTCTTCCTGGCGCAGCTCGGCAAGGTCGGTGGTCAGGCGCGGCGCATCCTCGAGATAGTAGAAGGCAGAGCCGGGAAAGTTCTCGCCCGCGATTTCGAAGGGCATCGGGGAAAGCGGCAGGCGCTCTTCACCGAGGCCGAGCGTCTGGCGCAGGCTCTCGCCGATCCCGCCTTGCGCCGCCACCGTCGGCACCGCGACCAGAGCGACGAGAAGCGCCAGGCGCTTGGTCATCCGCCGGCGCTCGCGCTGGCGCCGTTCGCGTCGCTGCGCGCGCGGAAGCGGCGCATGGCGGGCATGCGCTGTCGCGTCTGCATCGATGGCGAGCCGTTGGGCCAGAAACTGTCCTTTCGCCGGAGCGGTCCTTCGATTATCACGCAAACCCTTAACACAAGCTCGCGCTTGTGCATCGCAATATCGCGCTGTAGGAGCGCCGAACGCGTCATAGGTTGGCCTGTTCGCGCAGGCCCTAAGAGGGAAGGGGGTGCGAAGCCCCCGCTGCCCCCGCAACTGTGACCGGGGAGCGATCCCGCCACATGCCACTGGCCGCATTGGTCCGGGAAGGCGGCGGGACGGCGTCGATCCGGGAGCCAGGAGACCTGCCCATGCGTGTCGTTCGGCCGCGGGCGGGGTGTACCGATGGCAAACGTGGATGCGAGCAATCCCGCTCCCTCCCGTCATGAGCGACGTTTCGCTTTTGACAGGAGGTTTTGTGTCTAAATATCTGCTTTTTATGACTGTTTCTGCGTTTCCCTGTGCCGCGATGGCGCAGGATGTCGTCGACGAGGTAGAGATCGAAGACCCGCTGGCGACTGCACCGGGCCATCATGCTTACACTCCGTTGGAACCGACAATAACCGTAACCGCCAACGGCCTCGGCACCGATATCGGCAACACCGGCCAGGCAGTCACAATCATCGATCGTGAAGAGATCGAAAGCGTGCAGGGCCCGGATGCAACCCGCGTCCTCCAGCGCACGCCCGGTCTATCACTCACCCGCAACGGCGGCGTCGGCGGCTTCACCGGCGTCAGCATACGCGGGTCGAATTCGGAGCAGCTGCTGGTGCTGGTCGACGGGGTGAAGGTCAACGATCCTTCTGCGCCGGCAGGCGGCTTCGATTTCGGCAATTTGCTTCTCGGCACGGTCGGCAAGTTCGACATCCTGCGCGGGTCGAATAGCACCATCTGGGGCTCGGATGCGATTGGCGGAGTGGTCGATGTCTCGACCCGGGGTGAGCGCGGGCTTTCGGGCAATATCGAATACGGCTCGCGAGACACGCTGTATGCCAGCGCCGTCGGCGGCATCGATGGCGATCGCTATTTCGTCGGACTCACCGGCGCCTTCTACACGACCGACGGCTTCTCCGCCGCCGCCTCGGGAAGCGAGCCCGACGGTTTTGAACAGCTCGCGCTCGGCGGGTCGGCGTTTCTCGATATCACCGACAATCTCGAACTCTTCGCCCATGCCAATTGGAGCGAGGGCACGCTCGACATCGACGGATTTCCGCCGCCAACCTTCACGTTGGCCGATACGCTGGAAACCCAGGAGACGCGCCGGCACTGGGGCGATGTCGGCTTTGCCTATTACGGCAACGATCTCACCCTGCGTGGCGCATACAGCCTTTCCGATACGCAGCGGGATAATCTCGACGGCGCGGGCAATGTGACCTTCGCGGGCGACGGCCACTCGGAGCGCGTCCAGCTGCGCGGCGAATATCGCGCGATCGGGCCGGTCACGGTGGCTTTCGGGGCGGAGCACGAGTGGAACGACTACGAAATCACTTTCGACACGGCGGCGGGTGTCGAAATCTCGGGCGCCTATGTCCAGCTCGGTGTCGCGTTAGGCAAGTTCGCGGCGCACGTCGGCTCGCGGGTAGACGACCACGAGCTGTTCGGTACCAATGGCAGCTATGGTGCGGACATCTCCTATGGCCTCGGCGATGACTGGCGCCTTCGCGCAAGTCTGGGCGAGGGGTTCAAGGCGCCGACGCTGTTTCAGCTGCGCAGTTTCTACGGCAATCCGGACCTGCGTCCCGAGGAAAGCACCAGCTTCGATATCGGCGTGGAGAAGGGCGAGCGCGGGCGCGGACCGCATGTGGCGCTCACCGCCTTCCGGCGCGACACTACCGATCTGATCGGTTTCGCGTTCAGCGCTGCACGGCCCTTCGGGTTCTACGACAACACCGCTCGCGCCCGCGCGCAGGGGTTCGAGGCGGAAGCCGGCTTCGACGTCACCGCAAGGCTGCGGATCTCGGGCGTCGTCTCCTATGTGGACGCCAGGGACCGTACCAGCGGCTTCGACCTCGCCCGCCGCCCGCGACATTTCGGCACGCTGTTTGCCGATTGGCAGGCGCCCTTCGATCTCAGGCTTGGCGCCGATCTGCGGTTTGCCGGCGAGAGTTTCGACAACGCCGCCAACACGATTGCTCTCGACGGCTACGAGGTGCTCGACCTGCGCGCCGCGTTGCCGCTTGGCGAGCGATTGGAAATCTATGGCCGGGTCGAGAATGTGTTCGACGCCGACTACCGCACGGCGCTCGGTTACGCTTCGCCCGGGCGCGGTGGTTTCATTGGAGTGAGGGCCAGGATGTGATACGGCTCCTGCCCGCGCTGGCCCTGCTGCTCGCGGCGTGCGCGGGGGAAGGGCCGGTGCGGGCGCCGCAGGGTGAGCGGCCGACCATCGTCAGCCTCAATCCCTGCACCGATGCCATCCTCGCCGAAGTGACCGTGCCCGGCCAATTGCTGGCAATCTCGCATTACAGCAAGGATCCGCGCGCCTCGTCCATGATGCCGCAAACGGCTGCACACTACCGCGCAACCGGCGGGACGGTCGAAGAGGTGCTTGCGCTCGATCCCGATATCGTCATTGCTAGCAGCTTCATCGCGCCCGCGACCCGCGCCGCGCTCGAAGACCTTGGCATGCGGCTAGTGACCTTCGATGCGGCCAACTCGGTCGAGACGAGCGTGGCGCAGGTTCGCGAGCTTGCGGCACTGGCGGGCAATCCCTCGGCAGGCGAAGCGCTGGTCCGCGACATCGAACGGGTGCTCGCTGCCGCCGCGGCGCAGCCGGCTACGGTCGAGGCCGCCCTGTGGCAGCCCGGCGGCATCGTCCCCGGCGAACGCGCGCTCGTCAGCGATCTCCTCCGGCGAACCGGCTTCGCCAGCTACTCAGCTGCGCGTGGCATGGAGCAAGCGGATTATCTCTCGCTCGAAGAGGTTCTTGCCGATCCGCCGCAGGTTCTGCTCGTCGCCGGAAGCGAACAGGGCCAGCGCCATCCCGTGCTCGACCAATTTCCCGGCATGCGCCGCGAGGCCTTCGATACCCGCCTGCTTTATTGTGGCGGCCCCACGATCATCCGTGCCGCCGAGCGGTTGGCCGCCATCCGCCGGAATGCGACGTGAATCGCGCGAGCCTGATCTTTGCTGCGCTCCTGCTCGTCGCATTCCCGCTTTCGCTACTGGCGGGACGGGTCTGGCTTGATCCTGCCACCACGCCCAATGCGGCGCTGATCCTCGCGGAATTGCGCCTCCCGCGCGCCGTCCTGGCGATCGTGGTCGGGGGTGGGCTCGGCGCGGCGGGCGCGGCGATGCAGGGCTATCTGCGCAATCCGCTGGCCGATCCGGGCCTGTTCGGCATCGCGCCCGGCGCGGCACTGGGCGCGGTCACTGCCCTGTGGTTCGGCTATTCCGCCAGCGCCTGGTTGCTGCCGCTCCTCGCGCTTCTGGGCGCGGGCGGCGCAATGGCGCTGCTCGCCGCAATCGCGGGGAGGACCGGAGGGATCGCGCTGTTCACGCTGGCAGGTTTGATGGTGGCGAGCCTTGCCGGCGCGCTGACCGCGCTTGCCATCAGCATGGCTCCCAACGCCTTCGCCATGAGCGAGATCGTGCTCTGGCTCAACGGTGCGCTGACCGATCGCAGCTGGCGCGAAGTGGCGATCGCCAGCCCGCTGGTCGCGCTCGGCATCGCGCTGCTGTGGCGGAGCGGGCACGCGCTCGATGCGCTGACGCTGGGCGAACCGGTCGCCCGTTCGCTGGGTATCGATACGCGTGCGCTGCTATGGCTTCTCATTGCCGGGGTGGGGCTGACCGTCGGCGCAAGCGTCGCGGTGGCAGGCATTATCGGCTTCGTCGGTCTGATCGTCCCGCATCTCGTGCGGCCGTTCACCGATAACCGGCCTTCGCAGCTGGTCTTGCCCAGCGCGCTCGCGGGGGCGCTGCTGGTTCTGGTAGCCGACAGCATCGTGCGCATCCTGCCGCTGGTGACGGAATTGCGCCTCGGAATCGCGCTCAGCCTGCTTGGCGCGCCCTTCTTCTTGTGGCTGCTGTTGCGCATGCGGCGGGGGCTTGCATGAGCCTCGCTGCATCCGCCCTGACGATCGACGGCCGCCTGACCGACGCCTCGGCCCTGCTGGAGCGCGGACGGATTACCGCGATCTGCGGCCCCAACGGCGCGGGCAAATCGACGCTGATCGAAGCGCTGGCCGGCCTGCTGGCGCCGGATGCGGGAACGGTGACGCTGGACCGGGTGGATCTATCGCAACTGCCGGGCCGCGAGCGCGCGAAGCGTATCGGCTATCTTCCGCAGACACATGAGATCGCCTGGGATGTCCCGGTACGCAATCTGGTGGAGTTGGGCCGAATGCCGCACGCGGATCGCAACGCCGCACCGGTCGATGCCGCGCTTCGGGCGCTCGATATTGCGCATCTGGCCGAGCGCCGCGCGCAGTCCCTGTCCGGCGGGGAAACGGCGCGTGTGCTGCTCGCCAGGGTGCTGGCCGGGGAGCCCGAATGGATCCTGGCCGACGAGCCGCTCGCCGCGCTCGACATTGCGCATCAGCTCGCCCTGCTGGCCCATTTGCGCGCTGCAGCAACGGTGGGGAAGGGGATCGTCCTCGTGCTGCACGATCTCGCCCATGCGATGAATCATGCCGACAGGGTGATCGTGCTCGACCAGGGGCGTGTCGCGGCCGATGGCCTGCCATCCGAGGCGCTTTCGGCTGCGACCATCGAAACGGTCTGGAAGACGGGCGTGCAGTGGATCGAACACGACGGATGGCGGGCACTGGTTACCGCCCCGCGCGTTCCCTCTTCATGACACGCTCCGACCTCGTCGACCGCTGGTTCGCACTCACCCGTGACGAGATGCCGGGCATCGCCGGACAGCGCGACTGGCCCGTCCGTTTCGATCACTGTTTCCAGCGCATCCTGCTCGACAATGCAGTCGGCGCGAAGTGGAGCGGGGAAATCCCGGCGCCAGCCTATCGGCATGCGTCGGACGATACTCTGGAGCGAGCAATTGCCCTGGGGCGGGGAGCGATCGACGGGACCGAGGATCTGGTGGCGCTCAATCGCAATTCGCTGGCCTGGCGCGACAAGCGCTAGGGGTCAGGCTGCGATCGCATCGGAGCGGTCGCAATGCACGCAGTCGCGGCCCGATGCCTTGGCGGCGTAAAGCATCCGGTCGACGGCGCCGAGCGCAGCGGTCAGGCTGGTTTCGCCGGACCATTCGACCACGCCCAGCGACGCGGTGACGCGCAAGGCCGGATCGGCGGCAATCGGTTTCAGATTGGCGATTGCCACCCGCAGATGCTCTGCCAGCGCGACCCCCACGCTCCGGTCGGCGGAGTGGATGACCAGCAGGAATTCCTCGCCACCCAGCCGGTATGCGCCCGACAGGGGTGAAGCGGTTGTGCGGAGTGCGGCGCGCAGGACGTCGGCCACGGCGATCAGCACATCGTCGCCGGCCTTGTGGCCATAGCGATCGTTGATCGCCTTGAAATAATCCAGATCGAGCGCGAGGATCGCGTGACTATTCTCTTGGGTCGGACCCTCTCCGAATTCCTCGAACAGGGCGCGGCGATTGCGCAGGCCGGTCAGCGCATCGTGGCGCGACAGGAATTCGGCATGGTGAAGCGCGCTCGCGATTTCATCGCTCAGGTGCAGATTGTCGACCGCGTCCTCGGCCGCCTGGATCGCCTGGCGGCGCTGGCCGATCCCAAAGGGGACCGCACCGATCAGCGGCAGCAGGACTGCCGCGGCCAGTAGCGGCTGCGAACCGCCGGTCATGACGAAGCTGCCGACCAGCACCGAGATGCCGAAGCACGAGGCGAAGCCGACGAGCACGGGCGGGCTGAGACCCACCATCGAACAGATCAGGCAAACCCCGGTGATGACGAGGGTCAGCATGGCGAGCCCGGCCGGATCGACCAGCACGGAGTCCAGGATCGGCCAGGTGAGGAAGCCCCAGCTTAGGCCCGACAGGGCAAGCGCAGTGCCGGCGACTGCAAAGCGCTTTTCGAAAGGCTGCCCGGCGGCGAGCGCGCGGCGCAAATGGACGCAGGCCCAGCGCGTCAGGCCGATCGAGACTATGCGGAGGCTCAGAGCCAGCAGCAGGACGGGGCTGAGCCCGATGATAGAACCGATGATGAGACACAGCGTGGCACCGACCACACTCGCCGGCATGGAATGCGCCTCGCGATCGGCCAAACCGCCCACGATCTGGCGGCGCACCTCGGCATGCCAGGCAGCGTCGCGGGGGACACGCTGGTCCGATACATCGGAGAATGGAATGGTCTGATGTAGCACCGTGAGCGTCCCTGGCCCCAGGCTAAGTGGAAACCCTTGCGAACCGCTTAAGGATCACATGCAAAAGAAAGGGGCCGGGACATTCCTGCCCCGGCCCGAATTGTCATCCGCTCGCGCGTCAGTTGGTTGCCGGACTGCTCATGGTGCGCGGCGGCAGCTTGCCGTCCGATGCCTCGCTGTCCGTCGCTTCGTCGCCTGGGACCAGCCCGCGTGCTTCGAGCATCGGGCCGACTTCGGGAGCACGCCCCATGAAGTTCTGGAACATCTGGTAATAGTCCATCGTCCCGCCACGACTGAGCACGGTGGCGCGATAATGATCGCCATTCTCGCGTGTGAGGCCTCCATTGTCGAGGAACCACTTGCGGCTGTCGCGATCGAGCATTTCGGTCCACAGATAGCTGTAGTAGCCTGCCGAATAGCCGGCTGGTCCGCTGAAGATGTGGTTGAAATAGCTGCTGCGATAGCGCGGCGGCACGAGGTCGATCTCGAGGCCGAGCTCTTCCAGCGCCTGACGCTCGAACGCATCGACCTTGGCCGGCGTATCGATGGCAGCGGCTTGGGCGGGCGAGAGCGCACTCCACTTCATGTCGAGCAGCGCCGCGGCCACGACTTCGCCGAAGTCATAGCCCTGGTTGAACAGCGAGGCCGCCTCGATGCGCTCGATCATTTCGGGCGGAATGGTCTCGCCGGTCTCGTAATGCTTGGCGTAGTTCGACAGGACTTCGGGATAGGTCGCCCACATCTCGTTCACCTGGCTCGGATACTCGACGAAGTCGCGCGCCGTGGCGGTGCCCGAGAGGCTTTCGTACATCTGGTCGGCGAAGAAACCATGCAGAGCGTGGCCGAATTCGTGGAACAGCGTGTTGACGTTGTCGAAGCTGACCAGCTGCACTTCGCCCGCCGGAGCCTTGGGGATGTTGAGCACGTTGTAGATCACCGGCTTGGTGCCCCACAGATCGCTCTGGTCGACGAAATTGCTCATCCACGCGCCGCCGCGCTTCGAGGGGCGCTGGAACGGGTCGAAGTAGAAAAGGCCGAGCTCCGAACCGTCACGATCGAACACAGTGTAGGTCGTCACATCGGGGTGATAGACCGGCAGGTCGGTGCGCTTCTCGAAGCTGAGGCCGTAGAGCTTGTTCGCAGCATAGAAGATGCCGTCTTCCAGCACGCGGTCGAGCTGAAAATATTCCATCACCGCATCTTCATCGAGGTCGAAGTTCTCCGCCTTCACCTTGTTGGCATAGCGGTACCAGTCCCACGGCTGCACCTCGTAATCGCCGCCATCGGCAGCGATCGCGGCATTCAGCAGCGCGGCTTCGCGCCGCTGCGTCGCGGCGAGGGCGGGGACCATCTGTTCCATGAAGCCGAGCGCAGTCGCGGGCTTTTCCGCCATCCGGTCCCACATCGCATAGGTCGCCCAGTCAGGTTCGCCGAACAGCGCTGCCTTTTCGGCCCGCAGCGCAGCGATCTTGCGCACCTGGTCGCGCGTATCGAAAGCGCGCTGGCCATCGGCGCGGTGATAGGACAGCTTGAACAGCTTCTCGCGCGTGGCGCGGTTTTCCAGCGTGGGCAGCAGCGGTTGCTGCGTGGTGTTCTGGAGCGCCAGAGCGAACTTGCCCGGCTGGCCCTTTTCCGCGGCCAGTTCGGCAGCGGCCTTGATGTCGGCCTCGGACAGGCCCGCCAGTTCCTCGCGCGTGTCGACGATCAGCGGCTGGTCGCTCATGGCCGAACGCACGGTCTGGCCGAATTCGGTCGTGATTTCGGAAAGTTCGGTGTTGATCTGCTTCACGCGCTCGCGCTGAGCATCGGTCAGCAGCGCACCGGCGTGGACCATGCCGGCGTAGGTCTCTTCCAGCAGCTTTGCATCCTCGACCGTCATCGTCATCGCGGCGCGATTGTCATAGACGGCCTTCACCCGCGCAAAGAGTTCCGGGTTGAGTGTGATGGAGTCCCCGTGAGCGGTCAGCTTCGGACCGACTTCGGTCTGGATCTCGTCCAGCCGATCGGTCGTATTCGAGCCGGTCAGAGCATAGAACACGCGCGCCACGCGGCCGAGCATGCGGCCCGATTTCTCCAGCGCGACGATCGTGTTCTCGAAGGTGGGCGGCGCCGGATTGTCGATGATCGCCTGGATCTCGGCCTTCTGGATGGCCATGCCCTGCTCGAAGGCGGGCATGTAGTCGTCTTCGGAAATCTTGGTGAAGTCGGGCGCCTTGAACGGCAGCGTGCTGTCGGATGCGAAATATCCGGTGCCTTCGGGTATCGCGCTGGCTTCGGCCATGGTCTCGATGTCTCCGCCGGGGGTGGTGGTGCAGCCTGCGGCAAGGGCGGCAAGTGCGGCAGTGGCCAGGATTTGGGCCTTCATGAAAAACTCCCTGTTATCGAACAGCGCGCGGGTGCGCGGCTGGGATCGGTGAATGCGATAGGCGCTTGAACCGGAACCGGACGTGGCTTGCAAGCCACCTGCGGACGCCGGTCGGCGCAGATTGATGGTTTATCGAACGGGACCGCGGCTTGCACGTTCCTGAACAGGCTGTTTGGCGGGAAAAAGCGGGTAGTCCACGACCTCCCGATACAGCGATCCGCCTGTGCGCAAATGGCTTTCGAACAGACCGAAACTCTCGGCCTGCCAATTGCTAAACCGGGTCGCGGCATGCTCGGCCAGGAAAGCGTCGACGGGACCGGACGCCGTATTGAGGCGGGCGATAGTGACGTGCGGCATGAACTTGCGATGTTCGGGCTCGATCCCCACCAGCTGGCACCGGCGCTCGATCTTTCGCTGCAAACGGGCGAGTTCGAGCTGCGGCTCCACTCCGGCCCATAGCGTATGCGGACGGCCTTTGCGCGAGAATACACCTGTGCCGCGCAAGGCGACCTCGAATGGCGGCATTGCGACATCCTGTAAGGCGTCGGCCAGATCGTTGGCAAGCGAGCGCTCTACCTCGCCGATATATCGCAGAGTAAGATGAAGCTGGTCCTCATCCTGCCAGCGCGCACCGTCAACGCCTTCCATCACATCGATCAGATGATCGCGGACGGGAGCGGGCGGGCGGAGAGCGACAAACAAGCGGTGCATGGCGCAATCGCTCCTAGCACGATACGCCTACGGGGCGACACTGGCGCGCCGCGTCAGGCGTTGCGGCTGGAAGATCCGATTTCGCGCGGATCGGAATAGTCGGCTTCGGCAAACATCGCCGCGCGTCGTTCAGACCGATATTCGAGGCCCCTAGCCACGGCACCGCCGGCGTGCGTGTAGTCGAGCTGCGAGGCTACACCCTCATAGTCACGCGCCTCGATTGCGGCATTCAGTTGAGGGCTCTGTTCGGGCAATACATTGCCGAGCCCAACATTGTATACGAGGTCGACCAGTGCGTCGAACTCATGCTGGTGCAGCGGCAGATCGCCTACCAGCTGCCTCACGCCGCGCTCCGCTTCGCGCAGGTCCTCTGCAAGAAATTGCATGGCTTGCTCTTCGGAAATGCGGTCGCCGAGCGAAAGGCCGTCAGCCGGATCGATAAGGTGTCCGACCCCTACGGTCGGGTAGCCTGCCACATCGCGATAGACGGTGTAGCGCACGCCCTCTTCCTCCACGAGTGCGTTCTTGAACGCATCGCTTGCCTCGAGCAGCGCCGCGGGCTTGCGCGCATAGACTGCTTCCTCGGCCGTGGGATCGGCAAAGGCGGTGATTGGTGCGGGCATCTTGTTGATCGGTGTCGCCACCTGCGGCCCGGTAAAGGCCGTGAGGCCCACGGCGCCGGCGGTCAGCATCATCGTTGCCTGCCTGCGGGTGGAATGTCGCGTCTTGATGCCGAATGCGCGCTGAGCTGCGCGACGCGCGTCCTTGAGGTCGCGGCGGTGACGGCGAGCGCGCACCAGCTTCGACACGGGATTGCGCGAACGCTCGCGCCGTCCGTCGGAAGACTTGCGCTCCCAGTCACCCGGTTCAAGCGGGCGATCGAGGTCTGCGAGGAGAGCTTTGAGGCGGTCGGATTGCTCCGGGCGTGGTGTTTGTGTTTCCTTTTGCTCGGACATGGGGCGAGAATGGCTTTCTTTATAACTTCTTTGGGCGCGCAAACCCGTGGGAGGACGGTGAAAACACGCGTCCGCCGGGGCACGCCGGGTTTAGGTATACAACGGTCGGCACGGCTTGTTCGGTCCCCATCCTACCGCTCGTGGCGCACGCCCTGCGGGCCGCCAGGAAGGGTCAGGCGGCGCATCTCACGCGGTTTCGACCGGCGTCCTTGGCCTGGTAACAGGCAACGTCCGAGCGTTGCAGCGCCGTGTCGAGCGATTCTCCCGGTCGCCATTCGGCTAGCCCGATCGAGGCCGACACTTGCAGGCTTTCGTATTCGGGCAGCTCTTCACCGATGGTCTCGATCGCCCTGCGCAGGCATTCGGAGACGCTTTCCGCCTCGGCCAGATCAAGTCCTTGCAAAGTAATTAGAAATTCCTCGCCCCCGAGGCGAAAAGCCAGGTGGTCGAGCCGCCAGGAATGCTCCTCCAGCACGCTGCGGATTTTCTGTGCTGTGGCGACCAGCACCCGGTCCCCAGCCGCATGCCCGTGGCGGTCGTTGATCGCCTTGAACCGGTCGAGATCGATGGTCAGGAGATGCAGGCTGTTTGCCGGGCGATGCCAGTCGGTTTCCTCGAACAGGCGGCGCCGGTTGTAGAGGCCCGTCAGCGGGTCGCGCCAGCTGAGGAACTCGGCTTTTGCGAGCGCCTCGGCAAGATCCGAAGTCAGATGGGCGTTTTCCACGGTCGTTTTCGCCGCATGAACGATGTGCCGCCCGGTGTTGGACGCATAGACGCGCACTCCAAGCGTGAAGATCGTCGAGATCAGCAGGAACACATCGTCCAGCCGCTCCGGATGATAAGTGACGACGCTGCAGGACACGAGCCAGAACGCGCCCAGCATGCCGTCGCGGGCCATCGGAAAGGCGGCCATCGTCACGGCGATCAGCGTGACCGCGATCAGTACCACGAGCTGGATGGTCGAGCTGGCGGCCACGCCGGCGCCCGGTGGCGCGGGCCACAGCATCAAGGCAAGCGTCGCGCCGGTCGTCATCATGGCGAAGAACAGCACATATTCTGCATTGCCGATCGGGCTGCGCGATCGCATCCGGCGCTCCAGCCGCGTGGCAGCCCAGCGGGTGAACACGAAAGAGACGATGCGAAAGGCCAGGAACAGCCCGAGCATACCCGGGTTTCCGAGCGCGTTGACGCTCACGGCCATCACCGCCAGCGCCAGCAGGCTGGCGACGAGGGCATGGCGTTCGCGCTCGAGCATGGAGAGCACGGCTTCGCGCCGCACCTCGAAGGTACGGTCGCGATCGGCGGGGCGTTTCGCCCCCGCCCGCAGTCCGTCTCCGTCCACCAATCCCCACTGCCTCTCGTCGGTCGATACAGGTGCAGTTAGGCCTAGGACCTACGGGTTAATAAATGATCATTGAAAAACCGGCCGGTCTGGCCTGGCGAGCATGAGCCATCGCGCGGATGTCTCGTACGCTAATTCGCTAGGTCGTCGAACTTGCTGGCAAGAGCTGCGTATATCATCGCCTCGCGGCGGGAATGGTGCGTCTTCTGGCACATGTTCTTCACGTGCCAGCGCAGGGTCTCGTAACTGATCCCTTCGCTGCGTGCCGCGGTCCGCATGTCCGGCTCGCGCATGAGCGCTTCGAGGATGGCGCGTTCGCGCGCCGTCAGCGCATGGGCGGCGGCGAACAGATCGGCACGGCTGCTGACCTGATCGCGGGCGCGGGATATGACGAGAAAGGCACAATCCTCGCCGATCCAGCGCAAGGGCGGCGGCAAGGGCGCGGCTTCGATCTCCGCATTCCCGATCCGGAAGCGCAGCGTTTCGCCGCGCAAGGCGCGACCGATCGCGGCCTCGATTAGCGCGAGGCTCGCCCGATCGTCGCTGTCGATGCGGCTCCGGCCGATCACGACATTCCCGCAAGGCACGCCGGCTTCGGTCGGCTCCCCCTCATCGGACAAGCGCAGGTTGAGATCGCGGTCGACCACATGGCATGCCGCCTGCCCGCCCGACCGGTGCGATCCCAGCATGCGGGCGACGCGCAGCGAATTGCGCAGCGCCTTGTCGAGGATCGGAAGGAGGGATCGCAGGCGTTCGGCTTCTCCCTGCGCGAACAGGTCCTCGCCAAAGCCACGCTGGACGCTGATCGACTGGCGTCCGAATTCCGCATCGTCACCGATGATTCCGTGCACACTGTCGCGCACATCGCCGAAGCGGTTGATGGCCTCGAAATACTCGGTGTGCGCGATGTCCTCGTTGCGGACATATTGCTGGCCCAGCTGGGTCTGGTGGACGGGCGTGCGCAGCGACAGGCCGGCGCGCGGGTCAAAGCGATTATAGTGCGTGTTGTAGCGCGCAATCGCCGCCGGGTCGTGGTTCCAGTCCAGCGCATGGCGATAGGGGCCGTTGTCGGGCATTCCCAGCAGCATGGCTTTCGACCCGCCGACCCATTCGGCGATGTCCTGCAACAGCCGCGCCCAGGCATATTCGCCAAGGCTCGCCGCCTCGCACCGCTGGGCGAGCTGTTCGAAAGTGGCCCCCATGATCGAAGGGTAGACCAGCATTCCGGCGGAGGATCAAGGAAGGGCGCTTCGGCCTGTCCCGCAGGGGTACGAAATGCCCCGCGATCGCCACTGGACTTGCGCGCTGACAGCCCCCACTTGGAGCGCCATGGCACTCACCAAGATTTCAGTACGCGGCGCCCGAGAGCACAATCTCAAGGGCGTCGACATCGACCTGCCGCGCGACAGCCTGATCGTGATCACCGGCCTGTCCGGCTCGGGCAAGTCGAGCCTGGCGTTCGACACCATCTATGCCGAGGGGCAGCGGCGCTATGTCGAAAGCCTCAGCGCCTATGCTCGCCAGTTCCTCGAGATGATGCAGAAGCCCGATGTCGAGCATATCGACGGGCTTTCTCCCGCTATTTCGATCGAGCAGAAGACGACCAGCCGCAATCCGCGCAGTACCGTGGCGACGGTGACCGAGATCTACGACTACATGCGCTTGCTGTGGGCGCGGGTGGGGGTGCCGTATTCCCCCGCCACCGGCCTGCCGATCGAGGCGCAGACAGTCTCCAACATGGTCGATCGCGTTATGGCGCTGCCCGAGGGGACGCGACTCTATCTGCTCGCGCCGGTGGTGCGCGGGCGCAAGGGCGAATACCGCAAGGAGCTGGCCGAGTGGCAGAAGGCGGGCTTCACCCGCGTGCGCATCGATGGCGAAATGTACGCAATCGAGGAGGCGCCCGCCCTCGACAAAAAGTTCAAGCACGACATCGAAGTGGTTGTCGACCGCCTGGCGGTGAAGGAAGGGCTGGAAACGCGCCTTGCCGACAGCTTCGAAACCGCGTTGAAGCTGGCCGATGGGCTCGCCTATGTCGATCTCGCCGATACGACCGTTGCCGAAGCACTGGCGGAGCGGCAGGATGTGCGCCCGGCGACCATTGGGCCGGACGCAGGCAAGGGCGGTGCAATGAAAGGCGCAGGCCTGCCGGACAACCGCATCGTGTTTTCGGAGCGTTTCTCCTGCCCCGTCAGCGGCTTCACCATCGAAGAAGTCGAGCCGCGCCTATTCTCCTTCAACGCGCCGCAAGGGGCCTGCCCGACCTGCGACGGGATCGGCGAGAAGCAGCTGTTCGACCCGCAGCTGGTCGTGCCCAACGAAGCGCTCAGCCTCAAGAAGGGCGCGGTGGTGCCCTGGGCGAAGAGCAACCCGCCAAGCCCCTATTACATGCAGGTGCTCGCCAGCCTCGCGAAGGAATACGAGTTCGATCTCACCACCCCGTGGGAGGAATTCGACAAGGAGATCCGCGACATCATCCTCTACGGCACCAAGGGCCGCGCCATCCCGCTCACCTTCAAGGACGGGCGCAAGCAATACACGGTGAAGAAGCCGTTCGAGGGCGTGATCGGCAATCTCAACCGCCGCATGCTGCAGACCGAAAGCGCGTGGATGCGCGAGGAGCTGGCCAAGTTCCAGACCGCGCAGCCATGCGAGACCTGCGACGGCAAGCGCCTCAACGAGAAGGCCTTGGCGGTAAAGATCGCGGGCACCGACATCGCCACCCCCACCAAGATGAGCGTCGCCGATGCGAAGGACTATTTCCTCAAGCTCCCCGATGCGCTGAACGACACGCAGCAACAGATCGCCAAGGCCATCCTCAAGGAGATCAACGAGCGGCTCGGCTTCCTCGACAATGTCGGGCTCGACTACCTCAATCTCGACCGCACGAGCGGCACGCTGTCCGGCGGGGAGAGCCAGCGCATCCGCCTCGCGTCGCAAATCGGCTCGGGCCTCTCGGGCGTGCTCTACGTGCTCGACGAGCCCAGCATCGGCCTCCACCAGCGCGACAACGACCGGCTGCTTGAAACCCTCAAGCGCCTGCGCGATCTCGGCAATACGGTGATCGTGGTCGAGCATGACGAGGACGCCATCCGCACCGCCGACCACGTGGTCGACCTCGGCCCCGGCGCGGGCGTGCACGGCGGCGAGGTCGTGGCGCAGGGCACGCTGAAACAGGTGCTGAAGTCCAAGAAATCGCTCACCGCGGCCTACCTCACCGGCCGCCGCGAAATCGCCGTCCCGACCGAGCGTCGCAAGGGCAACGGGCACCAGCTCACCGTCCACGGCGCACGGGCGAACAACCTCAATGACGTCACCGCCTCCATCCCGCTCGGCACCTTCACCTGCATCACCGGCGTCTCGGGTTCGGGCAAGTCGTCCTTCACCATCGACACGCTCTACGCCTCCGCCGCGCGCCAGCTGAACGGCGCACGCGTGGTCGCCGGCGCGCACGACAAGGTCACCGGCCTCGAATATTGCGACAAGGTGATCGAGATCGACCAGTCGCCCATCGGCCGCACCCCGCGCTCCAACCCGGCGACCTACACCGGCGCCTTCACCCAGATCCGCGACTGGTTCGCCGCCCTCCCCGAAGCGCAGGCGCGCGGCTACAAGCCCGGCCGCTTCAGCTTCAACGTGAAGGGTGGCCGCTGCGAGGCGTGCCAGGGCGATGGCCTGATCAAGATCGAGATGCACTTCCTGCCCGACGTCTACGTCACCTGCGAGGAATGCGGCGGCAAGCGCTACAACCGCGAAACGCTGGAAGTGAAGTTCAAGGGCCACTCCATCGCCGACGTGCTCGACATGACGATCGAGGATGCGGAAGGCTTCTTCAAGGCCGTCCCCCCGATCCGCGACAAGATGCACATGCTGAACGAGGTGGGGCTGGGCTACGTCAAGGTCGGCCAGCAGGCGACCACGCTCTCGGGCGGCGAGGCGCAGCGCGTGAAGCTCGCCAAGGAGCTCAGCAAGCGCAGCACCGGGCAGACGCTCTACATCCTCGACGAGCCCACCACGGGCCTCCATTTCGAGGATGTCCGCAAGCTCCTCGAAGTGCTCCACCGGCTGGTGGACCAGGGCAATTCGGTCGTCGTGATCGAGCACAATCTCGACGTCATCAAGACCGCGGACCACATCCTCGACCTCGGCCCCGGCGGCGGCGTGCGGGGCGGGGAGATCGTGGCGGAGGGCACGCCGGAGGAGGTTGCTGCGGTCGAGGGGAGCTATACGGGGCAGTATCTCAAGCCGATGCTGGAGCGGCAGCGCGAGGCGGCGGAGTGAGGGAATCAGCGACATTCGGTGCAGCAGGTTGCTCGACCAGTGTATCGAACTTTAGCCAAAAATTATTAGTTTCCTACCATTCGAGAATGTGTCAGTGCCGGACTGAAAGTTGGAGATAATATGGATTGGCAAGCGGAAAATCTGCTCTTTGTCGCATTTACCGCGAATTCAGAACAAATGCGCTGTGACGAAATTTATCGCGATGTATTTAAGTCTGATTTCGAGGAGGTGGCACCCGAGCCTGGGCCATTGCCTGGTCGCAGGGCCAGTGGTTTCAGGGACTCTGTGCGGCAATCTATTACTACCCGGCCTGGTCGAGTGGACTTGGTCATAGATGCGCCGCGAAATGATCCCCCGATGGTCGATGCACCAATATCGCAACTGCAGTTCTATCTACCGCAAGTTCAAAAGTTCTTTGGTGAACTGAACCCTAGCCGTGTCTCGTGCGTAGCAAATCTGGTGCGAAAGTGCGATACGGAGCAGGCGGCTATAGAATCTTTTTATAATGCAACAGGATTGAATTCCATTGAGGGTGCTTCAGAGTTGCATTTTCGATATAATAAAATTCGTTCGGTCAATAATTACAGGTCGAATTTTATTTTTGATCACTCTGTTGTGCAGCTTCAATTTATCGAATTTCAAGTGGCGGGAGGCCAGCCAGTTGGTCCAACGCCAGCTATGAAATCAATCTATTACTTTAAGAAATCTTTGGATTTCAACAGTGTTCCAACTTCGGAAATTCCTACTGAGGATGTTGCGGCTCTTCTCGATGCCTACGTCAAGGAAATCGATCTGGAGGCAAGCAATGCATAGTTACCAATTGGTCGGAGCAGAAAGCACCCAAAGCCATTCGCCATACTATGAGTCCGACTCCTCGGTTAAAAAAGGTAAGGGTCCTAAACAGACGCTTGGTGAAATCGTTCTTGCTGCTAGCTTTTTGGTAGGCCCAACTACGGCGTTCGCATCAGATGACGAAATGGTCGAAAAAGGTCTTCCCCTTATATTGATTGACAACAAAACGAACTCCAACGCTGCTCTATGGCAAAAACCTTCGGCGAAGAAAGTATCTGGAGCTACATACTTAGGCCAAAAATTCTCTAGCATTTCAGAGCATCATTCGAACGGTTGGACGAAATTGTCTGATGCGCTCACACGTTGGGCCTCATTGTCAGATGGGTGGGCGGGCCCGCAATCGAGGGCACCAAGTAAGGCTTCTTTGGAGAACGCGCGACGATTGAAAGCTATGATCATGACTCGTCAGACAAACTCTCCTGAGGCTTACATTGACGCAGATGGAGAGATTGGATTTCGATGGAGAGCCGACGATAAAGTTTCGGTCATCGCTTTCGGGGACTCGGGTTCTGTCGAAGCTTACATTGATGATCGGAAAAAGAATGAGTTGGTAGAAATCGATTCCGCCACACTGACGACATTCTCATTGGATGACTTTCTTGGAAGAGCAGTTTAGCTCACAAGTTTAATGTCACGGAAGGGTTGGACATCCCACTCGGAACTTTTGCCGAGTTGCGCACCACTGTCCTCGGAGGTTGAGGACGGCGAGGAAGTTGTGCGTCATTTGCATAGTAAGATCTTTGATCCGGCTGAGAGTCGATTTACGACTAGTGAATTATTTCAGGGAAAAAAAAGCTATTCCAACATCTGCGGTGAGTCCGACGGGTCTTCAATCGATCGATCAACGAACTTGTCGTTGGAGGAATTATCCCGCAGGTCGGGCGAAATCGCGGGAGAAAAACGTGAACCTCGGTCTCCGCTTTTTGCTCGTGTAGCGGAAATTCGCGGTATCTTAATTCCCGACACTGATGACCAAGCCTTTTTTGTTTATGACGACCCTATCGAAGGCAGCAATGACGAACATGCGATTATTCGAGGGTCGGAAGATGTTACGGGAAAAGCGAAGATGAGAGCGCTCAGGGATCGGTTACTAGATACGTTTCAGTTTAGCCGTATCGAGCTAACCAACTGAGAACAAATGCGATTCATTTGCATTGAGTCATCGCGGTACTCTAGACTGTCCTACTGCCTTTCCCTTATATAACTAACCCGGTTCACTCAAATAAAAGAGGTGAACCATGAACGCAATCGTCACCATCGAACCCACCCCCACCGCCGGTCCTCACGGCGACGGGCACACAGTATTTTCGCCCCGGCGGCAGGCCGAGTTTCTCGCAAGCCTCCAGCTGTTCGGCAACGTCCGGCTCGCCTGCCGCGCGGCGGGGGTCTCGGCGCAGACGGCCTATCGCCAGCAGCGGGCCTCTGTGGCGCTGGCGCAGGCGTGGGATGCGGCGCTGCTCGCGGCGCGGGCGCATGCCGAGGCGACGCTCGCCGATCGCGCGCTCAACGAAGTGGAGGCGGCGGTGTTCTATCACGGGGAGGAGGGCGCGCAGCGCAGGCGCTATGACAGCCGCCTGCTGCTCGCGCATTCCTAGCGCCGATCCATTTTCCTACTCGATCGCTCTAGTATAAATGACCCGGTTCCCTTCCTCCTTCGCAAGGTGAACCGCATGACCGATCTCAGCAACCACCCCATCGTCCTCCACTCCGATCTCTTCGCAGAGCACGAGCGTGCTCCGCAGACGCAGTTCGTGGCCGAGCGGCAGGTGGCGTTTCTCGAGGCGCTGGCGGTCACCGGATCGGTGCGGGCCGCGGCGCGGCGGGTGAAGGTCTCGCACCAGACCTGCTATCGCGCGCGGCGGGGCTCCGCGGCCTTCGGGCGGGCGTGGGATGCCGCGCTGGTTGTCGCGCGTGCGGCGGCGGAGGCGAAGCTGGCGGATTGCGCCATGAACGGCGTGGAGGAGGAGGTGTGGTAGGTAGCCTGTCCTGAGCGCCTGCCTTGGCAGGCAGTTGAAGGGGCGAGCTCGTAGGCACGCGCCGCCGCCTCTCCGACCGCCTGTTGCTCTCGCATCTCGGCCGGCTCGACCGCCTGCGCACCGACACGCGGATCGAGGAGCTGGCGGAGAATTTCGATGCGATGCTCACCCGCATGCGGCGTGGGGGAGCAATCGAGGTGGAGCCGCCCGCCGATACCGCCGAGATTTTGTCCCCTGGACCGTGTAACATGCGGTCCATGTCTTCTGGCGGCGAGGGTTCGGCGGGTGCTCCGGCCGAACCGGCCTGCGACTGCATCGGCGCGCGGCTCGGCACCGATGACGGGCAGCCGCACTACCGCGTCGGGCCCGAAGGGTGGGAGCCGGTGTGCAATGTGGGTGAGACGGCGGATGGGGCTGCTGCGCTATGCTGCGCCGCGCCGAGCTGGCCAGAATGCCGCGAATGCCCGCACTACCCGCGCGTCTCTCGCCTGATCGAGGAAATGGACGAAGCGCGCCCCGCCGATGCGCCGCCTGTCGAGGAGCTGACGGGCCATGCGTGGGAGGTGGAGGCATGCCAGATGGCCGCCTTCGAAGCGGGCGACGAAGACTGGTGGCGCTACGGCGCAGACTGGGCGCTCCACACGCGCAACGCGGCGGGGGAGTGGGTGGCCGAGGGGGAGAGTTCTTGTGTTACGCCCCTGCATCCGCAGGTGCATCCTCGCTAGACGCGCAGCAAGCTGCGCCCGCTGCGGGCGCGTGGTCACGCTTGCCGGGGCTCCGCCGCCCCGGTGCTCTAGGAGAGGAAAGGGCGATGCTTGGCTCGACGGTGCGCCTCCCAGAGAACCAAGCACCAGCGAGGCAAGCACGGAAGCGAAGTCGAAGACGCAGCTGGCCAAAGGCCACCTGGACGTGCGCCCGCAGCGACCGGAGGGAGCGAGGATAGCCTAAGGCCGCGGATGCGGCCGCCGGCGCTTGAGGCTAATCAAGAAGCGCCAGCTCCACTGGGCCGTGGCCGCGCTGGATCAGGCCGAGCTGCTCGGCGGCGGCGCGGCTTACGTCGATGACGCGGTTGCCGTGGAAGGGGCCGCGATCGTTGATGCGTACCGTCACGCTCTTGCCGTTGCGCGGGTTGGTCACCTGCACCAGCGTGCCGAAGGGCAGGGTACGGTGCGCGGCGGTCATGGCGCGCATGTCGAAGGCCTCGCCGCTGGCGGTGCGGCGGCCATGGAACTTGCGACCGTAATAGGAGGCATTGCCGCCGGTGATGGCGGTGATGGCCGGCTCCGGCTCGACCGGCGGATCGAAGGTGCCGAGGTCGACCGCCTTGCCCGCGGGCTCGGGTGCCGGGGGCAGGGCCGCAAAACCGGCGAACTGGCTGTCGAAACTGGCGGTCTCGAGCGTGTCGCTCGCCCGCTCTTCCGGGTGCGCCGCGGTGGCGGGCAGGATGAAAGCAGCCGCGAAAACCGCGCTGCGAAGCATGCGTTTGGCCATGAACTGGACCTCCCGTTCGGTTCGCGCTGCTATAGCCGAGGGTGTCCGGAGAGTCCTTAACGCGGACGTCAACTGCCCCATTCGCGCCACAGTTCGTCGTGACCATCGGGGGTGGCAACGCGCTCATACAAGGTTTTGGGGGTGCCAGGCGACCACACTACCAGCAATGGACTCGGGTGATTCAAAGCGATGCAATGCGACCGCTCAATCGGGATGCTGCAAAGCAAATGGGGCCGGCATCGCTGCCGACCCCACTCTCACCGATGCGTGGCCGTGTTCCTTCAACCGAAGTTCAAGGGACGCAGACTTGGCATCCGATGTTTTCCCTTCCGGCTGTCTGAAAACAGTCTTCAGGTTCTATCACCGGCGCTCGCACCGGCATCCGGATCCTCCCTCCAGCTGACCCGCTCGGGTGCGCCAGGTCCGAAGACCCTCGCTTCCGTCGCAGACCGACCTTCATCAGGTGGTTCCGCAGCTTGACTTTCCACTAGTGGCCTTCCGCCTCGAACGGTCACATCGTTGTCCGGTCCGAAGACCTTTCATCGACGCCACCTTCGGCTTCCGGCCGGGTTGGCCAAGCTCGTTCCGAAACACCTTCGCGGTTCCGTCATCGACCCGCCTTGCTTTGGACCGAAGTCCTCTGCACGAGGGTCTCTTGAACCGCGCGGACAGGTTCCGCAACGTCATCCCGGTTTGGAAAAACTCTGCTCTTTCAAGTCTTTCGACTGTCCAGTTCAGCTTGTTTCCGCGCCGTTCCGATGGGTTGAAGCTGCGCCTCCGCAGCCGATTCTGCAAGCTGGCAAGAGCTGACTTTTCCACTTTCCCCGGATTTCGCTGTGGAGGGGAGTGGATAAGTCAACCGCTCGTCGCAAATTCCTGTCGCTCACGATCTCGCGAGCGCAATATCGCAACGCACAATTGCGCTGCGGCGCAACTAACGATCGCGTTTGGCCAGCAACCGCAGGCGCAAGGCGTTGAGCTTGATGAAGCCTTCCGCGTCTTTCTGGTCATAGGCGCCTGCGTCGTCCTCGAATGTTACATGCGCCTCGGAATAGAGCGAGTTCGCGGACTTGCGGCCCACCACCATCGCATTGCCCTTGTACAGCTTCAGGCGGACGGTCCCGCTGACCTTCTCCTGGCTGAGGTCCACCGCCGCCTGCAGCATTTCGCGCTCGGGGCTGAACCACAGACCGTTGTACACGAGCTCGGCATAGCGCGGCATCAGCTCGTCCTTGAGATGCGCGGCCCCGCGATCGAGCGTGATCTGCTCGATGCCGCGATGGGCGCGGGCGTAGATCTCGCCGCCCGGGGTCTCGTACATCCCGCGGCTCTTCATGCCGACGAAGCGGTTCTCGACCAGGTCGAGCCGCCCGATGCCGTGCTTGCGACCGAGATCGTTGAGCGCGGCCAGCAGCGTCGCGGGGCTCATCGCCTCGCCGTTCAGCGCCGTGCCGTCGCCCTTTTCGAAATCGATGGTGATATATTCCGGCGTGTCGGGCGCATCCTCCGGGTGGTCGGTGCGCGAATAGACGTAGTCGGGCGTCTCCTCCCACGGGTCCTCCAGCACCTTGCCCTCGCTCGAGGTGTGCAGGAGGTTCGCATCGGTCGAGAAGGGGCTCTCGCCGCGCTTGTCCTTGGGCACGGCGATCTGGTGCGCTTCGGCCCAGGCGATCAGCGCGGTGCGGCTGGTCAGGTCCCACTCGCGCCACGGAGCGATCACACGGATGTCCGGGTCGAGCGCATAGGCCGACAGTTCGAAACGCACCTGGTCGTTGCCCTTGCCGGTCGCGCCATGGGCGATGGCATCGGCGCCGGTTTCGTGCGCGATCTCGACGAGGCGCTTGGAGATCAGCGGGCGCGCAATGCTGGTGCCGAGCAGGTAATCGCCCTCGTAGCGGGCATTGGCGCGCATCATCGGGAAGACGAAGTCGCGCACGAATTCCTCGCGCAGGTCCTCGATGAAGATGTGCTTGTCGGGAATGCCCATGGCCCGGGCCTTTGCGCGCGCCGGCTCGATCTCCTCGCCCTGGCCGAGATCGGCGGTGAAGGTGACCACCTCCAGCCCGCGCTCCACCTCGAGCCATTTGGCGATGACGGAAGTATCGAGGCCGCCGGAATAGGCGAGAACGACGCGTTTGATCTCGGACATGGATACACCTTCGCTAGCTTGGCCGCGCCGCTAGCAGGAGCGTGACGCTGTAGGCAAATGGGAATGTGCTTGGGAGGTTGAAGATGATTTGGGGTGTCAGTGGGTCGGGCTTTTGTGCGCGACTTTACTGGCAAGGGTGTATTGTAGTGCTCAGGTTGGGGGCCATGCCAAATCTCGGCAATTCGACATAAGCTGTCGAGATACCGAGCGATTTAACTTCCATCCCACGGGTTCGGGTTCTCATCAAGCCAGCAGGAAAACTCCTCCTGGGAAGAAAGGTCGTAAGGTTCCGCATCCAGATCGAATAGCGGAACGGCCCGCAAATAGATCGGTGCTATCCTGGAACGGAGCCATGGCACCCCCCAGTTTTCGAATTCCATATCCGGTCGCCTTTCCCATAGGAGCCGGTCGACGTGAGACATGGAGGAAACCAGCAAAGTCAGCGCTTCCTGTGCCTTGGCTTGCGCCAAGGCGGCTTCGATCCGATCATGGAACAGTTCGCAAAGCTTGGCCGCTTCGCGCAACAACGCCGGAATCTTGTCTCTCGGGCTGACGTCGTAAACGGCTTCGAGTTCGGGTGCGAAGCTGGCATCGTCTTCAATGCTCGCAGCGCGCGCCATTAGCGAATTCGCGTGATCGCGTAGCGCCGCCGTAGTATCCAAGAAGACCTGTGTTTCGCGCTCCATCTCTGGCACTCATCCGGTTATCGGCCGTGACGAGACACGGCGCTTTCTGCGAAAAAACTATCGATCGCGAATGCTGACTACCACCATGTCGCGCCGATTGTTATGGTCGGTGACTTGCAGGATCACGAAATCGAGCGAGCCGAGCCCTTCCGCGACCAGGGTGGTCCCGCTCATTTCTCCGACGTACTCACGATCTCGATCGACCCGGAAGCGCAGCACCGGACGGTCATCCGCAAGCACGGTGTAATAGCCGGTTCCCGTCCAATGCGCGTATCGCGGAGTGCCGGTCGTGCTTCCCATGGGGGCGTTACGGTGAGGGAAAAACTCCTGCTGATCGAAATGGGTGAGCTCCACTCTGTAACGTCCGCCAAAGAAGTTCGGCGCATCGTTAGACGCATTCGAGCGTCCGATGTCGTAAACTCCTTCGAAATCGCGAAGGTCGCCGGTCTTCCAGGGATAGTATTCCTGGCCTTGCGTCACGGCGCGCTTCCAGACACCGCGATGCCGCATCAGGTGGTTTCTCTGCATGGTCGAACCGCCCTCGAGGCTATCCATCGAGATGGTCTCGTCGAAACTGGCGTACAGTTCGCTTTGTTCGATCAGGCGGCGAAGGTCGCGATCATTGATCTCACCGAGATAGGTCATCGGCAGGCGCCGAGAAATGCTGTCGGTGCTGATCTCGTAATAGCCGCCCGGTGCGATCATGAACGAGCCTGCAGAACGAAGCTCTGAATTATCGGCGATCTCCCCGATCAACTTTCCGCTCCGGTCCACGAACAAGAGGCGGCGCCTATCATCGTCGGTATTGACGTGAAAACTCGTGACGAGGGCAGCGGGATGCAGATTCGCATCGAAGGGATTGCCGTAGCTGCCGATATTCAGGACCTCGGCGTCGTCAGTCGTTCGTACCGACGGAAGGGCTGCGTATTCTGCGGCATCGAAGCCCACGGGAGGGGGCGTCCGCGAAGGGGGTATGGACGGAAGAGGCGAGCCGGTGATGAGCCAGAGCACGCCCAGGAAGCAGAGGCCGATTGTCAGCGTTATTCCGGCCAGAATTTTGCTTCTACGCTTCATCGATATTACCCGCGCTTTCCTACTCATCCAGCGTGGTGGTACCGGACCGCATGGCAATTGCTGCGTCCACCCCGCGTCTTTCCGGCACTGTAAACCTACCACGTAACCACGCAGCTTTTTCCCCATTGGACCGTGTAACATGCGGTCCATGTCGTAGGACTGCACAAGGGCGAACCCTCATTTCGTCCTACACGGCTCTCGGGCGCACAGCCTTGCCCTCAATCCCCACCCAGCAGCCGCTTCTCCGCCGCCGCCATGTAATCGCGCGTGATCGGCAAGGCGCGGCGGTCGCGGACGTACTGGATCTGGTAATTGCCCATGCCGCCCCATTCGAAGGCGGCGGTCGCGCCGGAGAGGTAGAAGGTCCACATGCGGTAAAAGCGCTCGTCGTAAAGGTCGACGATGGCCGCGCGGTTGGCTTCGCAGCGGGCATACCATTCGCGCAGGGTCTTCGCGTAGTGCAGCCGCAGCGTCTCGATGTCGGAGTGGATCAGGCGGCTCTTCTCGCTCGCCGCCAGCGTCTCCGACAGGGCGGGGATGTAGCCGCCGGGGAAGATGTACTTGGAGGTGAAGGCATCGGTCGTGCCCGGCCCGCCGAAGCGGCCGATGGTGTGGACCAGCATGACGCCATCGTCGGCCAGCAGGTTGGCGCAGGCGCGGAAGAAGGTCTCGAACTGCGGGCGGCCGACATGCTCGAACATGCCGACCGAGACGATGCGGTCGAACCGCTCCCCGCGTTTGGCGAGATCGCGGTAATCGACCAGCTCGAACATCACGCGGTCGTCGACTCCGGCCTCGCGCGCGCGGTTGCGGGCGAGGGCGAGCTGTTCCTCGGACAGGGTGATGCCGTGGACCTTAACGTCGAAGTGCTGCGCGAGGAAGATTGCCATGCCGCCCCAGCCGCAACCGATGTCGAGCACACGCTGCCCGTCGGCCAGCGCCAGCTTGGCGGCGATATGGGCGAGCTTGGCATGTTGTGCTTCGGCAAGGGTCTCGACCCCTTCGGGCCAGTAGGCGCAGCTGTATTGCATGTGCTCGGGGTCGAGCATGAGACGGTAGAGGTCGTTGCCGATGTCGTAGTGATGGGCGACGTTCTTGCGCGCGCCGATGCGGTCGTTGATCGAGCCGATGGCGAAGCTGGCGCGGTTGCGGAGGCGGCGACCGAGCGAGGGCGGGCGCAGCCTGCCGCCCCGCTCCCACACGGCGTTGGAGCGGAGCAGCTGGACGAGCTCCATGATGCCGCCGCCCTCGAGGTCGAGGCGCTGGTCCATGTAGGCCTCCGCCGCGCCGATGCGCGGATCGAGCAGAATGTCGCGCGGGACTTTGGCGTCGCGGAAGATGACGGCAAGTTCGGGATAGCCCTCGGCAGGCTGGCCGAAGCGGGTGGTGGTGCCGTCGGCGAAGCGCGCTTCGAGGACGCCCTTCTCGATGACGGAGCCGAGGAAGCGGGACAGCAGGCGTTTGCTCATACGGGCATCTTGCGTCACAATCCGGCCTTGTCGAGTCCGAATGGGAGAGCGCCATGGCAGAGGCGAAGACCAAGCCGACCGGGGTCGAACCCGAGGACTTCATCGCCGCCGTCGAGCCGGAGCGAAAGCGCGAGGAAGCGCGCGAACTCGACGCGCTGTTCCGCAAGGTCACCGGCGAGGCGCCGCAGATGTGGGGCCCGAGCATCATCGGCTATGGCGTGTACGAGACGACCTATGCCAGCGGGCGGGACGTTGCCTGGATGCGCGCCGGGTTCAGCCCGCGCAAGGCGAAGCACTCGCTCTATCTGATGGGGGGCTATTGCGACGAAGAAGCGGGGGAGCGGCGCGACGCGCTGCTGGACAAGCTGGGCAAATACAAGACCGGCAAGAGCTGCCTCTACATCAACAAGCTGGCCGATGTGGACATGGATGTGCTCGAGCAGCTGATCCGCAACGATTGGGAGGCGATGGCGCGCACCTATCCGGATTGAGGATCAGATGCCGGCGTACCACTGGTAGCCCGCGCGGTCCTCCCAGTAGCCGCCCTGTCCCTCGCCGATGTCGTCGAGGCTAGCGACGGCTTCGATAGCGGTGAGGTACTTGGCGTGCTTGTAGCCCAGTTGCCGCTCGATCCGCATGCGCAGGGGCGCGCCGTTGCGGACGGGGAGGGGCTCGCCGTTGAGGCTGTGGGCGATGATGGTCTGGGGGTGGTAGGCGTCGATCAGATCGACGCTCTCGTAATAGTCCTGGCCGTTGAGGTTGTCGGCGCAGCGGAAGACGATGAACTGCGCTTCGGGCCGAAGCTGCGCCTCGTCGAGCAGGAGGGAGAGCTGCGGTCCGGTCCATTCGCCGATCGCGCTCCACCCCTCTACGCAATCGTGACGGGTGACCTGCGACCGTTGGGGCAGGCGGCGGATGTTGTCGAGCGTAAGGGCGAGCGGGTTCTCGACCAGCCCGCCGACGGTGAGCCGCCAGTTGGCGAAGCCCTCCTCGACATGACGGGGGTAGTCGCCATTCTGCGGGTCGACCGATCCATTGCCACGAAAGTAGGGCGAGATGGCGCTGCGCGGGTACTCGGGGGCGAGCGCCTCGCCGTTGGAGAGCAGGCGGTGCGCGCCCATGTGCCACTTCTCCGCGGCCGACAGGAGCCGAGCACCGGCATCGCTATCGGCGACTTTGTTGCAGCCGGCGACGAAGGCGGCACCGGCAGCGGCAAGGAAACCTCTACGCTTCATCGGTCGATCCTCCGGTGAGCATGCTGCGGATTTGGCCTATCGGACCGGACAGCAGGACGAGCGCGACATGCACGATAAAGAAGCCCAGGATGGTGAAGGCGAAGATGAAATGCAGGCTGCGTGCCGACTGGCGGCCGCCGAGCAGGTCGACCAGCCAGCCGAAGGTCGGCTCCATACCGGGGCTGATGGCGATGCCGGTGAAGACCATCATCGGCAGGAAAACGCCCAGTACCAGGCCATATGCGAGCTTCTGGAGGAAGTTGTACTTGCCTTCGCCGTGGTCGAAATTGAGCTTCAAATGCTCGACAATGTCGGTCCGAATGGCCTTCGGGCGCCACTCACGACGTGTCGTCGTCAGGTCGCGCTTGAAATGGCGGTTGGCCAGCATTGCGATCCACATGAACAGCAGCCCGAGCGCAAACGGCCATGCCATCAGGATATGCCAGTCCCGCGCGACCGCCAGGCTGTAATAGCCGGGAATGGTCATCCAGTCCGGGAAGCGCGGCACTTCGAGCCAGGCCTGGCTGCGGTCGAAGCCCCAGTCGCCCCAATAGAGCAGGCGGTGCGCATTGCTGATGGTCAGGCCGGACATGAAGAGGACGATCACGCATAGCAGGTTCAGCCAGTGCCAAAGCCTCGTCGATAGCGCGTGCTTCTTCACAGTCGCTCCCCTTCGCGCGCAAGGTAGATGACATCGCGCGGCTGGGAAAGCAGGTGCTGGCCGCTGTCGATGAAGAGAGTTTGCCCGCTGGCCAAATGCCCCTCGGCGAGGAACAGCGCTGCATCGGCGATCTCGTCTGGCCCTGTTTTCCGGCGGAGCAGATTCAGCCGATGTGATACCTGGGTTTCGTCCTCGGTCTGATCGTGGCTTGGCAGGATCGCTCCAGGCGCCAGCGCATAGATCCGGTCGCTCTCGCGTGCTGGAGCCATGGCCAGCATGGGGACGGTAGCTGCGAGGGCATGCTTGCTCATGGTGTAGCTGAAGAAGTCGGGATTGGGGTTGGCAAGCTTCTGGTCGGTAACCTGAATGACCCGCCGTCCCTCCGTCGCCCTCGATCTGGCGAGGAAGGCTTGCGCCATGCGGGCAGGGGTGACGGCGTTCACTTTCATCGCCCTGCGGTTCGTTGCCGGATCGAGCGTGGTTACATCGTCGCGTTCGAACAGCGAGGCATTGTTGATCAGCACCCGCCAATTGCTGAGGCGCCCCGCGAGCTCCTCGACCATCGCCACGGCGGCATCGCCGTCCGACAGGTCGCAGGCGATCGTTTCGCTGCTGTCCAGCTCTGCAGCCAGGCACTCCGCTGTTTCCGCTGAGCGCCGGTAGTGGATCACGACATGCCAGCCTGCTGCGCCAAAGGCTCGTGCGATCGCCGCACCCAGCCGCTTGGCGCCGCCTGTCACGAGCACTGCCGGTTTGCTGCGATCCACCATGGCTCTACCATAGCCGAACGCTGGCCAATGGAAAGGCGCGCCATCCCCGAACGATGCCGGACATGACGCGCCTCCCGCGTACCCGAAGGGCTATGCCCCTCGAATCTCGTTCAGATCAGCGGCAGCGCAGGCTTCCGCGGTCGATCTCGCGGCCGATGACTGCGCCAACGGCCCCGCCGAGGATCGCGCCAAGCGTGCGGTCCCCGCGGCCGGCAAGCTCATGCCCTGCCAACGCGCCGACGCCGGCACCGATCACGAGACCGGTCGTGCCGTTGTCGCGGCGGCAATAGTAGCGCCCATCGCGCCCGCGCCACATGTAGCTATCGCGCGATATGCGGCGCGGTTCGACATAGTAGCCGCGGCTGTCGTAGATCGCGCGGTCCTTGGCGCGCTTACCGTGGGCAGGCGCCCAGGGCGGCGGGTCCGCAGCAGCGGGGGCGGCGGTTCCGAGGCCGGTCAGGGCCATGGTGCCGGCGGCAATCGAGAGAGCGAGTTTCTTCATTGTTCTTGCCTCAAATATCAGTGCTTCGGCTCATCAATCGGCGAGGTGGAGACGGGGTCCACAACCTCCGATGAACGAGCGGCGTTAAGGCGCGATTAGCGATAAACCGAACGGTCCGATGCGACGAACGGTTACTCCCCCAGCCTGCTTTTCGCCTTGTCCCGCATGGCGGCGCTCAACACCTCTAGTGCCGCGATGGAGCGCAGTTCCGACGGGTTCATGGGCAATGCCGGATCATAGATGGCGGCGAAGACCCGCGCCACGGTCCAGTCCCCCGGTCCTTCCTCCACCAGCTCAAGCGGTTCGCCCGCCCGGGCCACTCCTTCCTCGATCACCCTGTAGTACCAACCGCAGCAGTGCGTTCGCAGGATCCGCTTCACCATGCCCTTGCGGTCGAAGCGGTGCTCGATCTTCCAGCACGGCTGGCGTGGCTGGCTGACCTCGAGCAGGGTTGTGCCGAGCCGGAAGCGGTCGCCGATGCGGACATTGCTTTCGGCAAGGCCGGTGCTCATCAGATTCTCGCCAAACGCTGCGGGGCCGCGCAGCAGCGAATGGCCGCCGAGCCACTCGTCCCAGCTCGGGTAATGGTCAGTGGCGTAGTGGTGCACCGCCATGTCCGGACCGCCGTGATGCTTGCCATCGGCGACCATATCGCCTTCGATTCCGAAGCTGCGGATACCGGCCCGGCCATCCAGCGGCCGCTTGTCGATCGCGCTCAGCTCCGCACCGTTGAAGGGGCGGGGCAGGCCGACGCAGATCGCAGTCGCGATCACGCTCACAGCGCGAGCGGCCTTTCAGCAGGATCGGAAACATGGACCGCATGGACCACTGTCCTGGCGGGAAAAAACCAGCCACGCGCAAAGCGGCGAGTTCTCGCGGGTTCAGGCTGTAATGTGGCGGTCATGGCGGTGTTTGAGCATAGCCTGCTGGAGTAGGAAAGGTGCCTTGCGGTGCGGGTCAGCCTGCAGGCCGTTGCACGGTCAGCGCCATCCAGTCGCGTTGCGTGCCGTCCGCTCCCTTGCCGGCATAGATGTCCGTTGCGACGATGCCGAACCCGGCCGCGCGATAGGCATGCTCCAGCCAGCCGGGATCGGGAAAATTGTGCAGCCGGCCGAGCAGGTCGCGACCTTCGCCATCGCCGAGCTTGAAGCTGGCATAATGCCATCCTCCCGGAACCAGGGCGCGATGGATGGCAGCGAGCACGGACGGCAGGTCGCTTCGCGCAACATGCAGCAGGCACGCATGCGCCCAGACGGCATCATATTCGGATACAGAGTCGAGCTCGTCGAAGCGAAGCAGGCGCGCGCCGACATCGAAACGCTCGTTTGCCTTGCGGACCATTGCGGGCGTGCCGTCGGTCGCATCAAGGTCGAACCCGCGCTCGACAATCCGGGCCGAGTCCCGCCCGCCGCCACATCCCAATTCGAGAATGTGTGCACTTTCTCCAAGTCGATCGAGAAAAGCATCGAGATGGCGGCTCGGCGCTTGGCCGAAGCCCAATGTATAGCGAGGCGCGTTCTTTTCGTAGAACGCTATCGTCGCCGGGTCGCTCATTCCGATGGTGGCTCTCGATAGACCGGCGCAACATCGCGCAGCATCTTGCCCTGTGCGTACCGGAAGACCGTCAGGATCAGCACCATCGTTACGAAGAAGTCTGCGAAAGTGCTGTAGAAGAGCCAGAAATCGGTGGAGCCGTAGAACGCGACAACCAGGTTTAGACCCGCCATGATCGCGCCCAGCACGCCCATGCCAATGCCGAGTCGCGCGGCATCTATGTCGCGATAGGGCAGATAGCGCTTCAGCCGGACTGCGAGCCGGTTTCCGCCGGCTACACCGTCGAAAAAGAACAGCGAGGCGCTAACGAGTCCGACGACCGACGAGCGATATTTCACCGCATCGTCGGACTGGAAAACCAACGCGAGGCCTGCTGAAAGCAACAGCAAGGCTATGCCGAATAGCGCTAGCCCTCCGAGCAAATCGATCTTGGTCAACCGCTGTGCCACCAATAAGGCGACGCCGACCGCAGCCCCGACCAGCGCAGCGGTGGTGAGATCGGTCAGCTTGGCAACGACGAAAAAGAGCAGGCCGAGCAGAATGTCGACCGCCAGCGGAATGCGATTGCGCTTGAAGGCGCCGAAATCGATGTGGGAGTTGTGTTCGCCCGCGTCGTCCTTGAAGCCCTGCGACAGTGCGTCACCGACCGTTCCGTTGGCATGGCTCTCCACCATATCCCGATATTTCGCGGGATATGCGATGGTTTTGCCTGGGTGGCTTTCGTGGATGAGTTCCCCGTCGCGCCGGACCGCGATGCCGACGTTTACGGAACTGATATAGCCGGCTTCGACCTCTATCAGCGAACCGTCGGGAAGCGGAGCGGACAAGCGATGATTGCGCACGGCATCGGGGCCGATTGCGGGCGTCGCATCCATCGAAACGACCTTGCCATCGAGGCTTAGTTCCGAGAACAGGCCATCGCTGCGCGAGCGGAGCGTCACCAGACCGGTGGTGGAACCGATCCGAAAGCGGCGCCGATAGCGCCAGATCGTCACCCCTGCCATGGCCTTACGCTTCGATCGCTTCGGCCGCTTCCCGGTCCCGCTGGGCGCGGCTCTTTTTCTCCGCTGACGTCTTCAGCTGGCCGCAGGCCGCGTCGATATCGCGCCCGCGCGGGGTGCGCACGGGGGCCGAGATCCCGCCTTCGAACACGATGTCGGAGAACCGCTTGACCCGCTCGGGCGTGGAAGTGTCGTAGGCAGCGCCGGGCCAGGGGTTGAAGGGGATCAGATTTACCTTGGCAGGCAGCTTGTACTGCTTGAGCAGCCGCACAAGTTCGCGCGCATGCTCGTCGGTATCGTTCTTGTCCTTCAACATCACATATTCGAAGGTGATGCGCCGGGCGTTGCTGGCGCCGGGATAATCGGCGCAGGCCTGCAACAATTCCTCGATGCCGTATTTCTTGTTCAGCGGCACGATCTCGTCGCGAATTTCCTTGGTAACCGCGTGGAGGGAAACCGCGAGATTGACGCCGATCTCCTGTCCGCAGCGATCCATCATCGGCACGACGCCGCTGGTCGACAGGGTGATCCGGCGCTTGGAGAGGGCGAGGCCATCACCGTCCATAACCAGCTTCAGCGCGCCCTTCACATTTTCGAAATTGTAGAGCGGTTCGCCCATGCCCATCATCACGATGTTGGTCAGCAGGCGTCCGTCGGAGGTATAGTGGCCCTCGTCTTCGGCTTCGTCCAAACCGGCCATCGAGCCCTTGGGCCATTCGCCCAGCGCATCGCGGGCCAGCATGACCTGGCCGACGATCTCGCCCGGCGTCAGATTGCGCACCAGCTTCATCGTGCCGGTGTGGCAGAAGCGGCAGTTGAGCGTGCAGCCGACCTGGCTCGACACGCAGAGCGTTCCGCGGTCCGCATCGGGGATGAAGACCATTTCGAATTCATGTCCGTCGGCGGTCTTGAGCAGCCATTTGCGCGTGCCGTCGGTCGAATGCTGCGCCTCGACCACTTCGGGGCGACCGATCACGAAGCGTTCCGTCAGCCACGGGCGCATGGTCTTGGCGATATCGGTCATCGCCTCGAAATCGGTGACGCCACGGTGATAGAGCCAGTGAAACACCTGCTTCGCGCGTAGCTTGGCCTGTTTCGGATCGAGGCCCGCCTCGGCGAACAGCTCACGAATGCGGTCCTTTGGGAGTCCGATGAGGTCTACGCGGCCATCTTCGCGCGGCGTGATGTCACGCGCGACGGGAACCGGGTCCACTTGCCCGGGGATGCTCATCAGGGTCGTATCGGCCATGGGAACGGCGCATATAGGGCGCTTGCGGGCTTTTGGCCAGCCCGCAAGGGGCGTTCCAATCGCCTCCACCGCCATCGGGTTCCCACCGCTCGTCGCAAATGGAAATGAGAATTTCGCGATCGGCATTCCGTCTTCACCGCTGCACGGTTCGGCGTAATAATGTGTCGCTATTGCAACACTTTCATGTTGTGGGAGGTTAATGAAACCATAGGCCTCGACGCCCCGTTTCATCGGTCCACGCCGCCAAAAAGAGCGGTGCTGAACGAAACGGAGTATAACAATGAAAAAGACAGTCGCACTTTTCGCCGCCGCCTCGATGGCGGCAATCGCCGCCCCGGCAGTCGCCCAGGAAGCCGGTGACGGCACCTTTACCGGCCCGCGCGCCGAAGTTCTCGTCGGCTACGATATCAGCAAGGCTGGCAGCACCATCGACGATGATGTGAACGAAGACAACGACCAGTCGATCGACGGCGTGAACTACGGCATCGGGCTCGGTTATGATTTCAACGCTGGCGGGGTCGTCCTCGGCCTTGAAGGTGAACTGACCGATTCGACCGCGGACGTCGAATTCGACGGTGCGGATGGCGAATTCTTCGGCCTCGGCAACGTCAATGCCGGTCGTGACCTCTATGTCGGCGCACGCGCCGGCGTGCTCGCCAATCCGGACCTGCTGCTTTATGTGAAGGGCGGCTACACCAATGCGCGCTACAACGTGAACAGCTCGTTCGACGGCGACGAATATCGCGCCAAGATCGACACCGACGGTTTCCGTCTCGGTGCCGGTGCGGAATACGCGCTGAACACCAACACCTACGCCAAGCTCGAATATCGCTATTCGAACTACAGCGAAGCGGAACTGGATTTCGAAGGCGAGCAGCCCGACCTGGACCTGGGCGAGACCGATCTCGACCGTCACCAGGTCATGCTTGGCTTCGGCTATCGCTTCTAAGCGAGCTTGCAGGACAACCACGGGGCCGGTGGCGCCTTGCGCTGCCGGCCCTTTATCTTGTCAGCGGCGGGCGCAGCCGAGCGTGGCGGCGTCCATGGCCGTCGCGGCGCCGGCCAGCGCGTAGCTGTCGGAAAAGCGCCTGCCGCGACTGTCTGTACCGCGGATGGTCATACGCGTTGCCGTCCGCATGGCGGCCACGATCGCCGCGTCCATAGTGCGGTTCTGCGCCCAGGCGTCTGCACCGCCACCGGTGAGATCGAACCGCTGCGACCCGATCCGCAGCTGCAGCGATGGACGCTCCGCCAGCATGCGCGAGAGGCGGAAATGGACCTGTCCGCGCACCTGCCGGCCTGGCCAGGTGCCAATCGTGGCAAAACCATCGTGGTCGCGCGCGCGCCGGTTCGGCTCGGGCTTTGCGATGGCGTAACAGCGCGGGACCGACGGGTCGCGAAAGGCCCCCCAGTTGGAAAAGACGCCGAGGCTGTCCTTGGCCGCGAGCGGAGCGGCCAGGACACCCGCAAGAAGAGCGATGGCTCTAAGCATAGTCTATCGCCGTCACTTCCCATTCCTTGATCCCGCCGGGCAACCTGACGGTCCGCAAATCCCCGACGGCGGCTCCCTTCAGGGCCCGGGCGAGGGGGGAGGACCAGCCGATCCGCCCGGCTGAAGCGTCCTGTTCGTCATCCCCGACCAGCGTCACCGCCGTTTCCCTGTCATCCTCGTCGGCCAGGGTCACCGTCGCACCGAAGAAGGCGCGCGACTTGTCGGGCTGGTCGGAGGGCTCGATCACCCGCGCATGCTTCATGCGGCGCGCAAGATGGGCGAGCTCGCGGTCGATCTCGCGCATGCGCTTGCGCCCGTAGAGGTAATCGCCATTCTCGCTCCGGTCGCCATTGCCGGCGGCCCAGCTCACGATCTCGACAATCTGCGGCCGCTCGGTGCCGAGAAGATGATCGTAGCGCGCCTTGAGCGCGGCATAGCCTCCCGGCGTGATCGGGTTGCCCGGAACGGATTTCTGCGTGGCCATAGCGGCCCGCACCTAGCGCATTCTATCGCGGCAGGTAACTGGCGATGTCGCGCTGGCGTGCGGTCGACTTGTCGGGATGCATGTTGGCATAAGCCACGGCATTGCCGATGACACGCATGACGTAATAGCGCGTCTCGAAGTTCGCCGGGATCTGTTCGATCCAGGTCACCCAGTCGACAGCGCCGGTGCGCGGGTCGCCATTCAGGCGCAGCCATTCGTTCACCCGGCCGGGACCTGCGTTGTAAGCCGCGATGGCCAGCGGGTAGGCGCCATTGTACCGGTCCATGAGGCGCGCGAAGTGCGCATCGCCGAGGCGAATGTTATAGCTCGGACTTTCCGTAAGGTTGGCCGACATGTAGGCGACACCGATCTTGCCCGCTTCCTCGCGCGCGGTCCCGGGCATAAGCTGCATCATCCCGCGCGCGCCGGCGTGGCTGACGCGGTTGCGGTCGAATTCGCTTTCCTGGCGGGCAATCGCGTGAACCATCGTCCAGTTAGCCCCGCTATGCGTGTCGACTGTCGGGAAGCCGATGCGTTCGTAACCCTTGAGGCCATGTTCCCCCGCGACGAGGCCGGCAACAACTGCCATTTCTTCCAGCCCGGTTTCGCGGGCAAGCTCGCCAAGGAGAGCCATCTCGGCCGGCGTGTCAGCCTTGTCGGCGATGGCTTCGAAGAAAGCGCGCTCCGTGCGCCAGTCCTGGCGGTTGCGCGACAGCGTGCGGATCGCCTGCGTCAGGGGATCATTGTAGAAAGCCGCGCGCTCGTCAGCTGTGGCCTGTGGCTGGGGTAGAGCGGCGAAGCTCGGTACCGGGCGGCCCAATTCCTTCAGGGCCAGCTGGCCGTAATACCATTCCGGATACTCTGCTGCGAGTTCCCAATAGCGCTGGGCCTCTGCCCGGTCACCAGCGCGCGAGGCAGCGCGCCCGGCCCAGTAAAAGCCCTTGGAGCGTGTCAGCGGCGTCTTGGCCGCCGTGCCGTAACGATAGAATAGCGGCGCGGCGCGATTGCCGTCGCCCATCGACCAGAGCGCCTTAGTACCGCCGAGCCACATCAGATCGGTGTATTTGTCGCGCAGCGTGAAGGAGCCGTCGGAAATGTCAGCGCCAGGCGCGAACACATCGTCTATCTTCGACGCGATCGCCACGGCCTGCGACGGCGCGCCAGCGCTTTTCGCCACGGCCAGCGCTTCGGTCACGAATTGCGCACCATCGAAGGCGGGCGCAGCGAAATTCGCGCGATTGCCGAGCAGATTGACCGCCTGCAGCGGCTGGCCCGAACTGCGATAGTGGCGGGTCAGATTGTAGACGTAACCTGCATCGCTCATCGCGTCCTGCGGCACGGGAATGCCCGATGCCGCCGGGTTCGACCCGCCGAGCAGCGCCAGCCGGGCTTGCGCCATCTGGCGATAGGCAGGCGAGACGCGCACGATATGCCGCGATGCCGCTTCGAGATTGCCCTGCCACAGCAACGCATCCATGCGCGCATCGTGGTCCTCTGGCGCGAAACGACTGCCGAACAGCCCAACGAGATACAGTTCCGCCGGCCCGCTCATCGTGCCGTTGCGCCACGCTTCGCGCGCCACATCGAACGCTTCCGAGCGGTTCATCGAGGCAAGCGCGAGAGCATAACGCGCGCGTCCGCTGTTGGTCAGCGGCGCATGGCGATCGAAGAAGGACACCAGCGCCTGCGGCGAGGCCGCTTCATTGTCGAGCGCGTTTTCCGCGCGACGCTGCAGCAAGTCCTGCTTGGGAAAGTCCGAGTAGCTGTTGATGAAATTCGCATAGGAGGCGAAGGATAGATCGTCGCGCTTCGTCAGATATTCCCACTGCGCGATCACCGCATCCATCCGCGCAGGCTGCTGCGCCACCATATTGCCGCGCAGATCCTCCTGCGCCTGAGCCGTTGTCGGCATGACGAATGCCGCGCTGGCAAGAAGGATCGACGAAAGTGCTGTTTTGTTGCCCATGCTGGACATAGTGGCTGCTGCCTCCTTATCAGGCGCTGAATGAAAAACCCCGCGGCGCGATGAACATCGCGCTTCTTCATCTAATCAATGCAGGACCAGCGTAAATGTTCTCAGGCTCGATTCCGGCTCTGGCGACTCCTTTCCGCGACGGATCGTTCGACGAGGCGGCATTCCGTCGACTGGTCGACTGGCAGATCGACAATGGCAGCAAGGCGCTGGTGCCCTGCGGCACGACCGGCGAGGCCTCGACGATATCGAATGCGGAGCATCACCGCGTCGTCGAAGTGTGCATCGAACAGGCTGCCGGTCGCGTACCGGTGATTGCCGGCTGCGGCAGCAACGATACGCGCAATGCGCTGCTGCACATGAACTTCGCGAAAAAGGCCGGCGCCGCCGCCGGCCTGTGCGTCGCACCCTATTACAACCGCCCCAGCCAGGCAGGCCTGATCGCGCATTTCAGCTTCCTTGCCGAGAACAGCGACTTGCCGATCGTGCTGTACAACGTGCCGAGCCGGACGGTGACCGATATCGAGGACGAGACCGTAGTCGAGCTCGTCACGAAATACCCCGAGCGGATCATAGCCATCAAGGATGCCAGCGGCGACCTGTCGCGCGTAGCCGACCATCGCATGGGGATCGGCCATGATTTCTGCCAGCTATCGGGCAATGACGAATTGTGGCTCCCGCACTCCGCCGCGGGCGGGGCCGGGTGCATTTCGGTGACGGCCAATGTCGCCCCCGCGCTGTGCGCCGAATTCCACGAAGCGATCGCGGCGGCCGACCTCATCACCGCACGCCGCCTCAACGACCGGCTGTTCCCGCTGCATTATGCCATGTTCTCCGACGCCAGCCCCGCGCCGGTGAAATATGCCCTCAGCAGGGTCCACGACTGGTTTTCCGAAGACGTGCGCCTGCCGCTCTGCAATGCAAGCGAAGCCAGCCGCAAGGCGGTCGACGAGGCGCTGGAAATTGCCGGGCTAATCTAGCCAAGTCTTTCCTTTCGCTTTTACCACCCCTACATGCGCCCACCCTATGGCCCGTCCCAAACCCGCAACTTTCGACAAGCAGAAGACCGTCGCCGACAATCGGCGCGTGCGGTTCGACTATCATGTCGAGGAGACGTTCGAAGCGGGGCTTGCCTTGCAGGGGACCGAGGTGAAGGCGCTGCGCGCGGGCGAGGCAAGCATCAAGGAAAGCTATGCCGAGGTGCGCGACGGGCAGGTCTGGTTGATCAATGCCAACATTCCCGAATACAGCCACGGCAACCGGCTGAACCACGAGCCGCGGCGACCGCGCAAGCTGCTGCTGCATGCGCGCGAGATCGAGAAGCTGTTCGGCGCGGTCGAGCGCAAGGGCATGACGCTGGTCCCGCTGTCGATCTATTTCAACTCGACCGGGCGCGCGAAGGTGGAGCTGGCGCTGGCCAAGGGCAAGCAGGCGCATGACAAGCGCCAGACGATCAAGGACCGCGACTGGCAGCGCGACAAGGCGCGCCTGATGCGCGAGCGTGGGTAGGGGCTGTCATCCGGGCGTCGCACCCTGTCCATTGCGCATTCATGGCGACACGCTAGAGCGCACCACCTTGCACTCGCACCCCTGCACGCGCATCTTCACATTGTGGCCATGACGAACCCGAAGTCCAAGACCTTCCTGGCGGACCTGATCCGCAAGTACATGCCCACGCGCGAGCAGCTTGCCGCGAACAAGTATCTCAAGCCTATCGCTCACCGGTTCCTGACCCCGGAATTATGGCGCTTCACCCGTCGCAGCGTGCCGCGTGGTGTCGCGCTGGGTATCTTTGCGGGCTTTATCATCCCGGTGGGGCAGATTTTCCTCGCCGCCTTCATGGCCCTGCCTGCACGGGCAAACGTGCCCCTGTCGGCACTCGTCACCTTCATCACCAATCCCTTCACCTTCCCGTTCTGGGCCGTGCTCGCCAACCGGGTCGGCTCCTTCATTTTGAGGGCGGATGTGCACGTGACCGGAGGGGCAGCGCAGGAGGAGATGGCGAGTGGACGCTGGTCGTGGTTCCTCGAGATGTTCGAGGGGGTCGGGGTGACAGTGCTGGTCACGGTCTTCGGTTTCGTGGTGCTTGCCGTCGTCGGCTCGGCGCTCGGCTATGTGGTGGCGAGTCTCGTCTGGCGTAACATGGTCGCCACGAAGCGGCGGCGGCGCCTCAGGATTATGGAGCGGCGGCTCGACGAGCGCCTGGCGGAGCGCAAGAAGTGATTCCTGCAGAGGATACGACGATCGCCCGCCTTCCACCGCTCCCGCTGATCGTGGGGGTGGTCTCGGCTACCATCGTGTCGATCGGGCTGGTCTGGATCGTGGGCGAGCAATCGGTTGTCGCAATGGCTTACGGCGGGGCGCTGGTCGCCCTGTTGCTGATGCTTCTGCTCGCCGCGCGCCTGCGTAGCGGCCCGGTCGAAAGCGAAGCGGGCGTGCCGGACTGGTCGGTCACGGCCGCCGCCGTCGAGGATAGCGGAAAGGCAGTCGCGATAACCGATCGTGCCAACCGCCTGATCTGTGCCAATTCGGCCTATGAAGAGTGGTTTGGCGGCGCACTGCCGCCCAATGAGATCGAGTTCGCCGCCAAATCGGGCGAGCGGCTCGGCATGGCGGCACGCGAGGCCTGGCGCGACGGCGGCTCGCGGGTCGATCTGCTCAGCATCGACGGGGCCGACAAGCGATTCCGGCTCAAGGTCGAGCGCGCCGGACGGGGCGAGGATTTTCTCGTCTGGCGGTTCTCCGAAATCGTTGCCGAGCGCAGCTATGATGGGCTTGCCGAACGAGTCGAGGGACCATTCGGCGAGGTCATGTCGCGTGCCGGGCTCGAACTCGCGATGGTTGCGCCCGACGGCATCGTTCAGGCGGCGACCGCGGGTCTCGCCGAACGGGCGACGGGCGATGCCAGGCGCTCGCTCGTCGGCATGGAATTCGTGCAGCTTTTGCGGTCCGACGATCGCGACCGGATATTCTTCGCGCGCGAGGGCCAGCAGGGCTCGCCGCAGACGCTGGTTCATGTCCCGCTCGAGCTACCCAGCGGGGCGCGGAGCAAGGATGCAGATCAGGCGCCCTCGCTGATGCTGCTGATCGACCGGACGGTCGGCATCGGTGGCGGCTGGGAGGGTAGCGGCAAGGCCGCGATCCCGCAGCTCGAGGCGCTGTTGTCGGCCCTGCCACTGGGCCTCGCGCTGACCGATCGCGACGGACGCTTCCTGTTTGCCAATGCGGCCTTCCTTCGCGCTGTCGAACGCGACGGCAAGGGTCTCCCGCAATTCCCGTCCGATCTCGTCGTGCGCGAAGACAAGGCGGCCATCGCCGATACGGTTCGGCGCTTCGCCAAGGGTGCCAGCACCAGCGGCGACATGGCGGTGCATCTTGCCAGCAATCGCGAGGAACCGGTCTCGATCGGTCTCGCCGGCATTCGCGGCATGGGCGATGCCGCCGTCCTCTTGTCGATCACCGACTCGACCGAGGAAAAGCGCCTGCGTCGCCAGGTTGCGCAGGCGACCAAGATGCAGGCGGTCGGCCAGCTGGCGGGCGGCGTGGCGCATGACTTCAACAACGTGCTGACCGCCATCATCGGCTATTGCGACCTCATGCTCCTGCGCCACACGCCGGGCGACAGCGATTACGATGATATCCAGCAAATCAAGGCGAACTCCAACCGCGCGGCCAGCCTGACCCGCCAGTTGCTCGCTTTCAGCCGTCAGCAGACGCTGCGCCCGGTGGTGCTGCAATTGCCCGACGTGGTGAGCGAGGTCAGCCAGTTGCTCAAGCGCCTGATGGGCGACAAGATCGAATTCGTCGTGCGTCACGACCGCGAGCTTGGCCCGGTTCGGGCCGACCCGCAGCAACTCGAACAGGTCATCATCAATCTTGCTGTGAACGCGCGCGATGCGATGCAGGCGCATGCCGAAAAGTCGGGCAAGCAGGACTGGCAGGGCCGCCTGACGCTGGCCACCCGGCGCGTTTCGGCGCGCGACGTGCGCAAGATGGGCAGCGATATCATGCCGGCGGATGATTACACCGTGCTTATCGTGCAGGATACGGGTGGGGGCATTCCGCCCGAACTGATCAGCAAGATCTTCGAGCCCTTTTTCACCACCAAGGAACAGGGCAAGGGCACGGGTCTTGGGCTCTCCACCGTCTATGGCATCGTGAAGCAGTCGAACGGCTTCATTTTCGCCGACAATGTGCGCGGCCCGGACGGACAGACCGCCGGCGCGCGCTTCACGATCTACCTCCCCGTGCACAAGGGCGAACTGCCGATTGCCATGCGCCGCGACGAAGAGGCGGAGGCGCGCGCGAGCCAGTGGTCGGGCGGCGGCAAGCTGCTGCTGGTAGAAGACGAGGACATGGTTCGCGCCGTGGCGGAACGCGCGCTCGCCCGCGCAGGCTATACCGTCACCACCGCATCCGATGGGGAAGAAGGGCTCGCCGCAGTGGCGAACGGGTCGGAAAATTTCGACCTGATCGTTTCCGACGTGGTGATGCCGGCGATGGACGGGCCAGCCATGGCGCGTGCCATCCGCAAGGTAAGGCCGAAGGTGCCGATCCTCTTCATGTCCGGCTATGCCGAGGAACAGCTGCGCAACGATATCGACATCGACAACATGTTCTTCATCGCCAAGCCGTTCAGCGTACAGCAGATCAATGCCAAGGTGGCCGAGGTCCTCGCCGATCAGAACCGCGACTGATCCGCGAGCGGGCCGAGCGCGGGTATGGGAAAAAAAGTTTCGTTCCCTACTTGTTCTTGCGGAACAAAGCAGATACATACCGTGGCAGTTGAAGAGTCGGAGGGCGGCTCTTTGCAAGCGCAGGAGGTGATGTCATGGCGGCCAATCTGAAGCTGGTAGAAGGAAAGCAAGTGGACGCAGACCGTCAGAAGGCACTCGATGCCGCGCTCTCTCAGATCGATCGTGCTTTCGGCAAGGGCTCGGCGATGAAGCTGGGCTCGAAGGAAACGATGAATGTCGAAGCGATTTCGACCGGCTCGCTCGGTCTCGACATCGCACTGGGTATTGGCGGCCTGCCGAAGGGCCGCGTGATCGAGGTTTACGGCCCGGAAAGTTCGGGCAAGACGACGCTGGCGCTGCATGTCATCGCCGAAGCGCAGAAGGCCGGCGGCACGGCCGCCTTCGTCGATGCGGAACACGCGCTCGATCCGGTCTATGCCAAGAAGCTGGGCGTCGACATCGACGAGCTGATCGTATCGCAGCCCGACACGGGCGAACAGGCACTTGAGATCACCGACACGCTGGTGCGCTCCAATGCGATCGACGTGCTCGTAGTCGACTCCGTCGCGGCACTCGTTCCGCGGGCCGAGATCGAGGGCGAGATGGGCGACAGCCACGTTGGTCTGCAGGCCCGGCTGATGTCGCAATCGCTGCGCAAGCTGACCGGTTCGATCAACCGCTCGAAATGCATGGTGATCTTCATCAACCAGCTGCGCATGAAGATCGGCGTGATGTACGGCAATCCCGAGACGACGACCGGCGGCAATGCGCTCAAGTTCTATGCTTCGGTCCGCCTCGACATCCGTCGCACCGGCCAGATCAAGGACCGTGACGAGGTGATCGGCAACGCGACCCGCGTGAAGGTGGTCAAGAACAAGGTCGCCCCCCCGTTCAAGCAGGTCGAATTCGACATCATGTATGGCGAGGGCATTTCGAAGATCGGGGAGATCCTCGATCTGGGCGTAAAGGCCGGCGTGGTCGAGAAGTCGGGTAGCTGGTTCAGCTACGACAGCGTCCGCATCGGCCAGGGCCGCGAGAACGCCAAGACCTTCCTGAAGGAAAATCCCGAGATGTGCGCCAAGTTGGAAGCCGCGATCCGCGGCCGCACCGACGAGGTGGCCGAGGAGATGATGACCGGTCCGGACGCGGACGAGGACTGATTCCCCTCAAGCGGGAGCGCGCCGCCCATTCCCCCGGGCGAGCGTTCCAGCCGGACTGTCCCCCGGTGCTCCCGAACGAACGGAAAGCCGGTGCGCGCCTTTTGATGGCCGCACCGGCTTTTCCGTATCCGGCATGTCTGATGTGGCGGGCGCCGACCGCCTCGCCTAGGGTCGCCCCGAATCGACCGGAAGGACCGGTCCTCCCGCCTTGCCCAGGAGAGCGCCATGACGATTACCGTCCACCATCTCAACAACAGCCGTTCGCAGCGTATCCTCTGGCTGCTCGAAGAACTCGGCACGGAATATGAGATCGTGGCTTATCAGCGCGATGCCGAGACCAATCTCGCTCCGCCTGAACTGAAGGAGCCCCATCCGCTGGGCAAGTCGCCGCTCATCGAGGACGAGGGTTTGAGGGTCGCGGAAAGCGGCGCGATCATCCAGTATCTGTGCGAACGCCACGCCGGCGGCGAGTGGCTGCCCGACCCGGCCAGCGAAGAGCACGTCCGTCACCTTGAATGGATGCAGTTCGGCGAGAGCAGCTTTTTCGTCCCCGTGATGCTGAAGATCATGGCCGGACGGCTGGGGGAGGGCGCGGCGCCGATCATGCCGCGCATCGACGAGCAGTTTGCCGCCCACGTCGCCTTCATGGAGGACGGGATCAACGAGCATGGCCATTTCGTCGGCGACAGCTGGACAGCAGCGGACGTGATGATGAGCTTTCCGGCGGAAATCGCCGTCATGCAGGGCTTTGCGGAAACTGCGCCGAAGGCCGCCCGCTTCGTCGAGAAGGTCCATTCGCGGCCTGCCTGGCAGCGCGCGCGGGAGCGCGGCGGCCCCTATTTCGTATGGTAGCACCTCTCTTTTGGCCAACTTGAAATAGTGTCGGCTTCCCCACAGAACACGGTCGGAAGGGCACAAGCCGGATCGAAGGGCACAGATAAAACATGAAGATTGCAGTGTTCGGCCTCGGCTATGTCGGGCTTTCCAACGCCATAATGCTCGCGCAGCAAAATGCGGTCGTCGGATACGATATCGCGCCTGCACGGGTCGCCATGCTGAATGAACGCCGCTCGCCGATCCAGGACGATCTGGTCGAGGAATATCTCACCCATGACGATCTCGACCTGACCTTCAGCACCGATTTCGCCGATGCCATCTCGGGTGCCGAATTCGCCGTTGTTGCCGTGCCCACCAATTACGATCCGGACACCAACTTTTTCGACACGTCAGCTGTCGACAGCGTGATCGAGCAGGTTCGCGATGCCAGTCCCGATACGGTCATCGTGATCAAATCGACCATCCCGGTTGGCTACACCACCGAGGCGCGGGAGCGGTTCGGCACGCAGAATGTCATCTTCAGCCCCGAATTCCTGCGCGAGGGCAAGGCGCTCTACGACAATCTCCATCCGTCGCGGATCATCGTTGGCGAGCGATCGGACCGGGCCCGCAAGTTCGCCGACCTGCTGCTGGAGCCCGCGCTCGAGGACGACGTCCCTGTCCTGCTCACCGATGCCGAGGAAGCCGAGGCGATCAAGCTGTTCGCCAATACCTACCTCGCGATGCGGGTCGCCTTCTTCAACGAACTGGATAGCTATGCGCTGTCGCGCGGCCTCGATTCGCGCCAGATCATCGAAGGCATCGGGCTCGATCCGCGCATCGGCGCGCACTACAATAATCCGTCCTTCGGCTATGGCGGATACTGCCTGCCGAAGGACACGAAGCAGCTCCTCGCCAACTATTCGGAAGTGCCCCAGAACCTCATCCGGGCCGTCGTCGATGCGAACCGCACGCGCAAGGATTTCCTTGCCGACCGGATCATCGAGAAAAAGCCTGGCAAGGTCGGCGTGTTCCGCCTGGTCATGAAGGCCGGCTCCGACAATTTCCGCCAATCCTCGATCCAAGGCATCATGAAGCGCGTGAAGGCCAAGGGTATCGAAGTCGTCGTCTACGAGCCGGTGATGGAGGAGGACAGCTTCTTCGGATCGCGCGTGCTGCGCGATCTTGACGCCTTCAAGCAGGAAGCGGACATCATCATCGCCAACCGCCTCGATCCCGAACTGGAAGACGTGCGCGACAAGGTGTTCACGCGCGACCTGTTCGGCGCCGACTGATGGCGGAGACCCGTTCCGCCCTTGTCACCGGTTCGGCGGGCTTCATCGGCTATTTCCTAAGCAAGCGCTTGCTTGAAGACGGCTTCCGGGTCGTCGGCGTCGATTCCCTGTCCGATTATTACGATCCGGAGCTGAAGCGGCGGCGACAGGCGCACTTGCTGCAGAATGCGGGCTTTCGCGCGGTCAACCAGCCGATCGAGACACCCGGCTTGCTCGCGGAGCTGATGGCCGATAGCGAGCCCGATATCGTGATCCACCTCGCGGCGCAGGCCGGAGTGCGGTATTCGATCGAGAATCCGCGCACCTATGTGGAAAGCAACCTCATCGGCACGTTCGAGCTGCTGGAGGCTGCACGCGCCCATCCGCCACAGCACATGCTGCTCGCGTCGACGTCGTCCGCCTACGGCGCCAATACGGAAATGCCCTATCGCGAAACGATGAAGACCGACCACCAGATGTCCTTCTATGCCGCGACGAAGAAGGCGAACGAGGCGATGGCGCATTCCTACGCCCACCTGTTCGATCTGCCGGTGACGATGTTCCGTTTCTTCACCGTCTATGGACCGTGGGGAAGGCCGGACATGGCGCTCTTCAAGTTCGTGCGCGCGATGCTGCGGGGCGAGGCGATCGATGTCTACAATCACGGCCGGATGATGCGCGATTTCACCTATGTCGAGGATCTGGTCGAGGCCATCCGCCGCCTGGTCGATGCGCCGCCGGTGCGCCCGGAAGCGGACGAGGAAATCGCGGATCATGACAGCCTTTCACCCGTGGCGCCCTGGCGGATCGTCAATATCGGCAATTCGTCGCCGGTGCAGCTGATGGACATGATCGACGCGGTCGAGAATGCGCTCGGCATCGCGGCGGACAAGAACTTCATGGAAATGCAGGCGGGCGACGTTCCGGCGACCTGGGCCGACACGCAATTGCTCCAATCGCTGACTGGCTATGTCCCGCAAACCGATATTCGCGACGGCGTGCGGCGCTTCGTCGAGTGGTATCGGGACTATTACCAGGTCTGAGGCGATGACCGACATTTCGGAATGGCAGGGCCGCGTCGGCACCAGCTGGGCGCGGGAATGGCGGCGAACCGATCGCAGCTTCGGCGCGCTGACCGAATTGTTGCTCGCTCGGGCTATCGAACGGCCCTTCACCGCCGCGCTCGATATCGGGTGCGGGGCAGGGGAGATGACCGCCGGTCTGGCGGAAGCCGAACCCTCCGCACGCGTCATAGGGCTGGACATCAGCCAGGATCTGGTCGCCGTAGCGCGCGAGCGTGTACGTGACCTTTCCAACGCAGCCATCGAGCTGGGCGATGCGTCCCGCTGGATGCCTAGCGAGGATTTCCGGCCCGACCTTGTCCTGTCGCGCCACGGGGTCATGTTCTTCGCCGATCCCGTCGCGGCCTTTGCGCATATCCGTGCGCAGGCCCAATCGGGCGCTCGCCTGGTCTTCTCCTGTTTCCGGCAACGGGCTGAAAACCAATGGGTGGCGGAACTGGCCAAGGCCTTGCCGGAAAGCGAAACTGCGCCACCATCGTCGCCGGAGGAGCCCGGTCCCTTCGCTTTCGGCCGGAGCGAGCGGGTTGCGCCGATACTGGAGCAGGCCGGGTGGCAGGATATCGCGTTCCAGCCGGTCGATTACCCCATGATTGCAGGGGCAGGTGCAGATCCTGTCGGCGATGCCATGTCCTATTTCCTGCGTATCGGCCCGGCCGCCCGGGCGATGGCGGAGCTTGAAGAGGATGCGCGCGAAACGGCACTGGCGAAGCTGGAGGAGGTGCTTCGCCAACACCTTGATGCGGGGGTCGTGACGCTGCCAGCAGCGGCGTGGATCGTATCGGCCAGCGCCCCCTGACAGGGCAGCATTTGCGGCTTGTCGGTGTGGCGCGGATTGCCTAACTGCGCTGGCATGACCTCGACCAACGACATTCGCCGCAGCTTCCTCGACTATTTTGCCTCAAATGGTCATGCAGAGGTCGCGAGCGCGCCGCTGGTGCCCTTCAGCGATCCCACGCTGATGTTCGTCAATGCGGGCATGGTGCCGTTCAAGAATGCGTTCACCGGTCTTGAGACCCCGCCCGCACCGCGCGCAACAAGTTCGCAGAAATGCGTCCGCGCCGGGGGCAAGCACAATGACCTCGACAATGTCGGCTACACCGCGCGGCATCACACCTTCTTCGAGATGCTCGGCAATTTCAGCTTTGGCGACTATTTCAAGGAACAGGCGATCGATCATGCCTGGACGCTGCTGACCAAGGAATGGGGCCTCGACCCCGAGCGCCTGCTGGTCACAGTCTACCACACGGACGACGAAGCCTTCGACCTGTGGAAGAAGCGCACCGGCTTTGCCGACGAAAAGATCATCCGCATTCCGACCAAGGACAATTTCTGGGCCATGGGTTCTGACGGACCCTGCGGTCCGTGCTCGGAGATTTTTTACGATCACGGCGATCACATCTGGGGCGGCCCTCCGGGGTCGCCGGAGGAAGACGGCGATCGCTTCGTCGAGATCTGGAACCTCGTCTTCATGCAGTTCACGCAGGAGAATGACGAGATTGTCGGCGACCTGCCAAAGCCCAGCATCGATACCGGCATGGGGATCGAGCGCGTCGCTGCGGTGATGCAGGGCGTTCATGACAATTACGATACCGATACCTTCAAGGCGCTGATCGGCGCGAGCGAGAACATGACTGGCGTCAAGGCCGCGGGTGACAAGACCGCCAGCCACCGCGTGATCGCCGATCACCTGCGCTCGACCAGCTTCCTGCTGGCAGACGGGGTCCTGCCGAGCAACGAAGGCCGCGGCTATGTCCTGCGCCGTATCATGCGCCGCGCAATGCGCCACGCGCACCTGCTGGGCGCGAGCCAGCCGCTGATGCATCGCCTGGTGCCGGAACTGGTGAGCGAGATGGGCGCCGCCTATCCCGAGCTCGTACGCGGGCAGGCGCTTATCCAGGAAGTGCTCGAGCGCGAGGAGGTGCAATTCCGCCGGACGCTCGACAAGGGATTGCGCCTGCTCGACGACGCGACTGCCGACATGGGCGAGGGCGGCACGCTGCCCGGCGAAACCGCGTTCAAGCTCTACGACACTTACGGCTTCCCTTACGACCTCACCGAAGATGCGCTGCGCAGCCGCGGGATCGCGGTCGACCGGGACGGCTTCGACGCCGCCATGGCCGAGCAGAAGGCCGCGGCTCGCGCGGCCTGGAAAGGCTCGGGTGAGGCGGCGAGCGAGGAGGTCTGGTTCGACATTGCCGAGCGCGAAGGCTCGACCGAATTCACCGGCTACAGCTCCGATACGGGCGAGGGGGCCGTGGTCGCTATCGTCAGGGACGGCGTTGAAGTCGAAAGCGCGTCGCAGGGCGACGAAGTCGTGATCCTCACTAACCAGACGCCATTTTATGGCGAAAGCGGCGGCCAGACCGGCGATGCTGGACGGATCTGGACGCCGGAGGGCCTCGAGTTCTCGGTCGAAACGACCAACAAGCCACTGGGCCGCCTTCACACGCATGTCGGCAAGGTGCGCACAGGCTCGGTCAAGGTCGGGGATGCGGTGCATCTCGAGATCGATGCCGATCGCCGCGACCGCATCCGGGCAAACCACTCTGCCACACACCTGGTTCATGCGGCCCTGCGGCACAGGCTTGGCGAGCATGTGACGCAGAAAGGTTCGCTGGTATCGGCCGACAGGTTCCGCTTCGATTTCTCGCATCCCAAACCGCTGAACGAACAGGACATCGCGGCGATCGAGGCCGAGGTGAATGCCGAAATCCGCGCCAATGAGCAGGTTTCGACCCGCCTGATGACGCCCGACGATGCAGTGGCCGCGGGCGCCCTCGCATTGTTCGGCGAAAAATATGGCGACGAGGTCCGCGTGCTGTCGATGGGCCGCAAGGGCGACGAAGGCCGCAATTATTCGGTCGAGCTATGCGGCGGCACCCATGTAAAGGCGACGGGCGATATCGGCCTGTTCAAGATCGTGTCCGAAAGCGCGGTCAGCTCGGGGGTACGGCGGATCGAGGCGCTGACCGGCGAGGCGGCGCGCGAGTGGCTCATCGCCCGTGATGAGGCCGTGCGCGCAATTGCGAGTGCACTGAAGACCTCGCCCGATGAGGCGCCGCAGCGCGTGTCGGCTCTGGTCGAGGAGCGCAAGCGGCTCGAGAAGGAACTCGCCGAAGCCAAGCGTGCACTGGCACTGGGCGGCGGTGGTGGCAGCGATGCAGCCACGAAAGACGAGGATATCGGCGGGGTCACATTCTCCGGCCAAGTGATCGAAGGCCTCGACCCCAAGGAACTGCGCACGCTGCTGGACGAGGCAAAGTCCCGCATGGGTTCGGGCATCGCGGCAATCTGCGCGGTCAACGATGGCAAGGCGGCCTTTGCCGTCGCGGTTACCGATGACCTGACCGACCGTTTCAGCGCGGTCGAACTCGTTCGGGCCGGAGTGGAAACGCTTGGCGGCAAGGGCGGGGGCGGTCGCGCCGACATGGCGCAGGGCGGGGGCCCGGACGGTTCCAAGGCCGGCGAAGCCATCGCCGCGGTGCGCAACGCGCTGGCATAGGAAAACGCCCGACAGGCGCGAACCTGCCGGGCGTATCCTCTCTCCTCACGAGAAAGATTCAGGCGCTAGGCGTCTTCTTTGTAGTCGGCTGCGAACCGTGGGCCACGTCATAGCCTTCGGTGTCACCCGGCGCGCCGCGCAACTGGTCGGGCGCCTGGTCCTTCAGCGGACCCTTTACGTTCTGCGGCTTGAATTTCTCGTCGTTGGGGATCGGCTTCGTCGGATCGATTTCGTTGTCGCTCATGACTTTCTCCTTTGCCCCTTCAACGCATCGGAGCGGCAAAGGTTCAGGCATCCGCCGTGCTTGAGCGTAGCTTCGGCTTGTAGTCGAGCGCACCGTCCTTCTCGATCCGGGAGCGGAACTCGTCGCGCTTTTCGTGGATCGAGGCGATTACCGGCCCCATGGCGACGCCAATATCGACCAGCACCGCCTCGGACAATTGCAGCGAACTTTCGAGGGTTTCGGGTACCGCGTGGCTGGCACCCGCTCGATACAGTTCGGCTGCATGCTTCACATCGCGCGCGCGGCACACGATCAGCAGGTCGGGGTATTCCTTGCGCAATTTCGATACCAGTCGCTGGACCAGCACCGGTTCATCCATGGTGAGCACCACGGCCAGCGCATCTTCCAGCCCCAATCGGCTGAGCGCATCGCCGCGCGCAGCATCGCCGAAAGTGGCGCGATAGCCACGGCGCTTGGCGCTCTCGATCAGGTCGGGATTGGCGTCGAGCGCGACATATGGCTTGTCGTGGGCCTGCAACATCTGCGCAACCAGCAAGCCGACGCGGCCCGCGCCGATGATGACGACGCGGCCTTCGCCTTCGTCATCGTCCGGCAGCTCGGGAATCGGTTCGACCCGGCGCGCCACGGCGCGTCCCAGCATGGCGAGTAGCGGCGTCACGGTGAGGCCGATAGCAGTCACGATCTGCCAGAACTGCGCGGTCCCCGGCTGAATCAGGACGGCGGAACTCGCCGCGGCAAGCACGATCAGCGTGGTTTCCGATGGGCTCGCCATGAGGATGCCGGTTTCCGCTGCGGTGCTGCGTCGCGCGCCCATGAGGCGCAGGAGAATTCCAGTCACCGATGCCTTGAAGACGAGCACCAGCACGACTGCCGTGAGAATCATGCCGAGATTGTCCCAGATCGTCGCCAGGTCGATGCTCATGCCCACGGTGATGAGGAAGATGCCCAGCGCAAGGCCCTTGAACGGCTCCAGAATGCCCTCGACCTCGCCGTGGTACTCGGTTTCGGCGATCAGCAGGCCGGCGATCAGCGCGCCGACGATCGGCGACAGGCCGACGGCGGCCGTGGCCAGGCTGGCGCCGATCACCACCAGTAGCGATGCGGCGAGAAAAAGCTCGGGACTTTTCGTACGCGCGGCTTGTCCGAACAGGCGGGGCAGGGCGAAACGACCGAGCACCATCATCGCCAGAATCACGAGCCCGCCCTGCCATAGCGTGGTCAGCAGGCCCTCCCACCCTTCCGCCTCGGCATTGGGCGCCATCGCGCCGAGGATGAAGATAATCGGGACGATCATGATATCCTCGAACAGCAGCATCGACAGCGCCGCGCGGCCCACCGGCGTATGCGTGCCCGATATCGGCAGCACGATGGCGGTCGAGGAGAAGGCGAGGGCGAAGCCGAGCGCCAGCGCCCCGGTCCAGAACTGCCCCATCATGGCGAGAAACACTGCAAGGCAGCTGCCGATGACGATCAGTTCCAGCGCGCCCAGGCCGAAGACCAATCGGCGCATCTGCCAGAGCCGGTTGAAGCTCAACTCCAGCCCGATGGCGAAGAGGAGGAGGATGATCCCGAACTCTGCGAATAAATCGAGGGAGTCCGGGTCGGATATGGTTATGTGATTGAGCCATGGGTGCTCGAACACCATCCGTCCGAGGCCGTATGGCCCCACCAGTATTCCGATCAGGATGAACCCGATGACCGGCGTGATGCGGAACCGGGTAAAGACCGGGATGACGAGACCCGCTGCGCCCAGGATGACAAGCGCATCGGATAGAGCGGGTGAAGCAAGTTCGGCAGAGGCCATGAGGTCCTGTTAGAAAGCTTCGTCTGCCCTGTCACACACCGAATTCAAGAATCTCGCGAAGAATTGCCCCACACAGGGCAGTGCCGGTAAATCGGCTGTTACACTCTCCGTTTTGGTACGGGACAAAAACGGCTGCCGCACATTGAGCGATCGGTAGACCGATCAGATGAAAAGAACCTGATCGGCTTCAATGATCGGCTCCTTGGCATGACCTGAAGTCGAAGCTGCCGCTGCTGCCGAAGCGGAATTGACGACATCGAAATCGCTTGCGGCCAGCACGGTATTAGGGGCCAGCGTCGCGAACAGCTCAGCTGCCTGGGCACCGTCGCCATCGGCGTCGTACCAGAGATTACCGGTAGTCTCATCGTAGATGATCCTGTCATCGGCGTCCCCTGCAGCCGTTCCTCTCCGAAAAGCGGATGCCGAGAGAGTGCCGGTCTGGGTCAGTCCGGCGAAATCGCCGCCCATGTCGAGCCTGATCGTATCCTGCCCCGAAGCGAAATCGGTGATCTGGTCAGCATCGCCCGCGCCTGCGAGGTCGAAGAAAAAGACGTCATTGCCATTCTCTCCGCTCAGAATATCATTGCCTGCGTCGCCACGAAGCAGATCGTTGCCATGCCCGCCGAAGATTTGGTCGGCGCCACTGCCGCCAAACATAAGGTCTGAGCCACCGCCGCCATAGATATCGTCGCCATCGCCGCCACCGTAGATGCTATCGTCCCCCCAAGCTCCATAGATGCGGTCCTGTCCATCATCACCATAGAGTTTGTCGGCGCCATCCTTGCCATCAATGATGTCATTGCCGGTTCCACCATTGATCGTGTCGTGGCCGTCACCGCCGTACAGAGTATCGCCTCCATCGCCGCCGTTGATGCGGTCGTTTCCCTCGTTCCCGTCGATCCGATCGTTTCCGCCGTCTCCGTTCAGTGTATCGTTGCCGTGCCCGCCTGAGATCCAATCCGAGCCACTCTCGCCGAAGATCAGGTCCGAGCCGCCGCCGCCGTAGATAACGTCGTTATCATCGCCACCGTAAACGAGGTCATTGCCCTTGGCTCCGTAGAGACGGTCTTTTCCTTCTTCGCCGAAGATTGTGTCTGCGTCATTCTTACCGTCGATAATGTCATCTCCGGATCCGCCGTAAATCGTGTCATTGCCGTCGTTGCCCTCGATCCGGTCGTTCCCGCCTTCCCCATCGATAGAATCGTTGCCATCTCCGCCAAGTAAACGGTCATTGCCGAGGCCGCCGAAGATGGTGTCGTCGCCGGCATTGCCGCGAACGGTATTCGCCGCATCATTCCCGATGATCGTGTCTGCGCCTGATCCGCCCTGTGCGTCTTCGATCACCGTGCCCCGGGCAATGCTGACATTGCCGACCAGACCGCCGATGCTCGAAAATTTTTCGGCACGCAGGTCGATCAGCTGATCGGCGGTGAAGCCGCTGTAGTTCAGGGTATCGCGCCCGCCGCTATCGATAATCGCATAGGCGGTAGCAGGATGAGCTGCGGCATCGAACACGGCGCGGCCACTCGTATTGTTGAAGCCATAAACCGTATTTCCAAGCCGGGTCGTGGTCGACAGACCGTACAGGTCATCGACCGCTACCAGGTCAGCGCTCATCGGGGTGGTGACATAGGCTTGGGAGAAGCCGAGCTGCGCAAAATAATCGTTTTCCGTCTGGCTGAAGTACGACATTACAGTCGTCGCCCAACTATCGTTCAGGTAGGACGCGTCGGTCGCATAGCTGGCGCTGCCGTTATAATTACCGCCGTGTCCGAGACCAAGTGCATGGCCGATTTCGTGGATATAAGTCTGAAAAGAATAGCTGTTGAGGCCGGTGCCGTAATTCGCCAGCCATTGGGCGGATATGTTCACGGTCGCAGAAATGATGGTGCCGCCCGACCAGCTGGAAGAGGCATATGCGCCGCTCGCACTGTCCTGAAAGGTGATTTCCGCATTTCCGGTTACCGGGACGAATTGAATTCCGGTCGCGTCGCCCCATAGCAGCAAAGCCTGCTGCGCAAGGAAACGGGCGTCCGCCGGCAGAGCGCTTACATCGTAGGTAAGCTGTCCGTCACTCCCGACATTCCAGGATCTGGCCGTACCCCCCCAATAGCCGTTGGTCAGTTGATAGGCGATCTGGTCATTCGAATACAATTCCAGCGGCTGGACCTCGGAAACCTGCAGCGTGAATTCACCGATCTTGTTATTCCCATAAGAGTCGGCTTCGATATAGTATGTCCCGCCATTGTCCGAGACGAAGCGGAGGAAAGAGTTGAGTCCCTCGCCGCCATCATCGTTCTCCGCAACCAGATTCCCGTTGGCGTCGTAGATCCTCAAATATGTGTCGCTGACAGGCGATGCCCCCGAACCAAACAGCGAGATTCCGATAGAATCGCCCGCGGCGAGCTCTATGCGATACCAGTCCGTATCCCCGACGACCTCGAGTTCGCCCGTCAGGCTGCCACCGACTGCAATGGTCGCCCCGGTCGAGAGATCACCGGGGACATCGACGCCGCCCGCGAAGGTCGCGAGAGAGCTTTCGTCCTGGGCCAGAACCTTTGGGTGCCCTTCGCTAGCGACGGCGGAGCATCCTGCACAAGCACAGCCCATGAAGTGGCCGAAATCGACTTCGCCACGCTGCAGTTGCTCGAGGCCGAAAGAGGCACGGACCGACATGGAAAACAACTCGGCGCTCGAAAGACTTTCAGCCGCGCGCGCAGAGAAGTTTGCGAATTGATACATCTGACCACCCCAACCCAACGTAAAAAATACGAGTCCGTCGAACTGACAGTAATAGGTCTAACCGATTGCCCATACCTTAACGTTCTCCGCAGATCTCGATCAGCAACGGATCGAGAACTACGTTGCCGTGGGGTGACATCCGGCACAGAGCGGCTCCGCACTATCGAAGAACAAGTGTCCCCAAGTTCGCCAAGTCGCTGGTCCCAATTCGGAAATCCTTGCGGCGATCAGCCCCCGCCCGGACCGCCATGGCCAAGGGGCTCGCGGCGCGGGCGCGGCTTGCCGGGGTGTTTCCCGGCTTCGTCCCACTCGATCCGGTAGAGGTCGAACCGCCTGTCGGCGAGGTTGCGGACCGTGCCTTCCGCGCGCGCCCAGCTGAGGTCCGCGAGGTTCACGTCGCTGATCGTGAGCGTCTCGACGTTCTCGCTCGACTCGGCGGCGATCCCGTCACGCGCAAAGGGGAAGTCGCAGGGCGTCAGGATGCAGCTTTGGGCATACTGGATGTCCATATTGCCGACGTTGGGCAGGTTGCCGACATTGCCCGACAGCACCACGAAGCACTGGTTCTCGATCGCCCGGGCCTGCCCGCAATAACGGACCCGAAGGTACCCCTGCCGGCTGTCGGTGCAGAAGGGCACGAAGATGATCCGCGCGCCTTCGTCGGCCAGGCGGCGGCTCAGCTCGGGGAATTCGCTATCGTAGCAGATCTGCACGCCGATCGGCCCGCAATCGGTCTGGATGACCTCGACCTTGTCGCCGCCCTTGATGTTCCACCAGTACCGCTCGTTGGGGGTGGGGTGAATCTTTTCCTGCGCGTGGACCGATCCGTCGCGCAGGCACACGTAGGCGACATTGTGGATGTCGCCATCGTCCATGCGGGTCGGGTGGCTGCCGGCGATGATGTTGATGTTGTAGCGCATCGCCATGTCGGAGATGTCCGCCTGCAGGCGCGGCGTATACTCGGACAGGCGCTCGATCGCCTCGACCGGGGAAAGCTCTTTTTCCTCGAAGCTCAGCAGCATCAGCGTGAAGAGTTCTGGAAAGACGATGAAGTCGCTCTCGTAATCGCTTGCCACGTCTACGAAATACGTGATGTGGCGCATGAATTCGTCGTAGTCGGCAACCGCGCGCGCCTGCAGCTGGCAGGTGGCGACGCGCACGGCCTCGACCCCGCGGGGCAGGCGCTTTTTTACCGGCTGGTCGCGCTCTACATACGGATTTCGCCAGACCATCATCACGGCATTCGCCATGCTGGCCTTGTCCTCCGGCAAGTAGCTTTCCATGATACGCTCGGGCTCGAACCCGTTGGCAAGCTGGAAGCGCAAAACGGGATCGTGCAGCTTCCCTTCAACGACCTTGTCGAGATAGTCTCGCGGCCCTTCGACGCGGCGGCGGAAGCGGCGGTAGTTCGGCATGCGGCCGGCGAAGACGATACCGGTCAGGTCCTTTTCCTCGGCCAGCGCGCGGCGCTCTTCGTAGAGGCGACGGCCGATGCGTACGCCCCGCACCTTGGGATCGACACACATCTCGTAGCCGTAGAGCCAGTCGCCCGTGGGATCGTGGCGGCTGCCGAAGCCGTTGCCCGTGATCTCTTCCCAATCGTGATCTTGGAACGCCAGAGCCTCGGCCAGCTGCATGGTTGCGCAGTAGCCAACGACTTCGTCGTCAAGGAGAGCGACGAAGCAACCTTCCTTGAAGTTGTTGATCTGCCCGCGGATCTCGCCGTGCGTATAGGCGGGCATGTCCTCATAGACCCGGCGCACAAGATCGGCGATGCCGCGAATGTCCTTGGTCTTGGCGTTGCGAACCTCGAGCCGGCGCTGGCCGAACTTTTCGCTGGTCTTGCGCTTGAGAGCGCGCTTCTTCGCCGGTGCCTTTGCCATGAATGTTCCCCGTTCTCACACGATCCGCAAATGCAAACGGGGCCGGCACATGCCGACCCCGTCTGGTCTAGCCTTGCCTACGTAATGACGCAGGCTGGAATGGGTTTCAGGCCCAGTTGGCCATTTCCTGCTCGAGATTCTCGACGATCGCCTCGAAAAACTGCTCGGTGGTCATCCAGCTCTGGTCCGGCCCGATCAGCAAGGCGAGGTCCTTGGTCATCTTCCCGCTCTCGACCGTCTTGATGCAGACCTTCTCCAGCGTTTCGGCGAATTTCACCACTTCGGGCGTGTTGTCGAACTTGCCACGATACATCAGGCCGCGCGTCCAGGCGAAGATGCTGGCGATCGGATTGGTCGAAGTCGCCTTGCCCTGCTGGTGCTGGCGATAGTGGCGAGTGACGGTGCCGTGCGCCGCTTCGGCCTCTACCGTCTTGCCGTCGGGCGTCATCAGCACGCTGGTCATCAGGCCGAGCGAGCCGAAGCCCTGCGCCACGATGTCCGACTGTACATCGCCGTCGTAGTTCTTGCAGGCCCAGACGAACTTGCCGCTCCACTTGAGGGCGGCGGCAACCATGTCGTCGATCAGACGGTGTTCGTAGGTCAGGCCGTGCTTGTCGAAGTCCGCCTTGTATTCGGCTTCGAAGACTTCCTGGAACAGGTCCTTGAAACGCCCATCGTATTTCTTGAGGATGGTGTTCTTGGTCGATAGGTAAACCGGCCATTTGCGGTCGAGGCCGTAGGCGAAGCTGGCGCGCGCGAAGTCGCGGATCGAATCGTCGAGGTTGTACATCGTCATCGCGACGCCCGGGCTCGGGAATTCGAACACGTCGATGTCGATGTTGTTGCCATCCTCGCCTTCGAAGACCATGCGCAGCTTGCCCTTGCCGGGGATCAGCGTGTCCTTGGCGCGATACTGGTCGCCGAAAGCGTGGCGGCCGACCACGATCGGGTCGGTCCAGCCCGGGACCAGGCGCGGCACGTTGTCGATGACGATCGGCTCGCGAAAGACCACGCCGCCGAGGATATTGCGGATCGTCCCGTTAGGGCTGACCCACATCTTCTTGAGCTCGAATTCCTCGACCCGCGCCTCGTCGGGCGTGATGGTGGCGCATTTCACGCCGACGCCGTGTTCCTTGATCGCGTTGGCCGCATCGACCGTGATCTGGTCGTCGGTTTCGTCGCGCTTTTCGATCGACAAATCGTAATATTTCAGATCGACGTCGAGATAAGGCAGGATCAGCCGCTCGCGGATCCACTGCCAGATGATTTTCGTCATTTCGTCGCCGTCGAGTTCGACGATCGGGTTCGCAACCTTGATCTTGGCCATCGTTTTCCTGTCGTTTCGAATGAGGTTGCGCGCGCTTTAGCAGAGGGGAGCGCGAGGGCAAGGGAGCGCCGCGTTTCGCCTTTCCCGCGTGTCGAAGGCGAGAAATGTGTATTTTTGCGTTAACATCTTCGCGCAAGACGCTAAGGGGAAGGTTGATTCAGGGTCGCACCGTTTCAACCTGATGGGAAAGCGAACTCGTGTATGAAAATCCCGGCCGGGCCCGGGGAACCAGCGTTTGGAGTCTCGCGCGTGTATCTCGAGAATATGAAAACTGCCATGGCTCGACCGGTGATGGAGAGCAAGCGGGTGCAGATCTATCTCGCGATGCTCCTGACGGATGCGGTGATACTTTTCGGCAGTTTCGTCCTTTCTGGTGGTATATATCGGAACGAATGGCCCCTGCAGTTTGCTGTCGCCATGGCTTGGGCTGTCCTGCCGATTTTCATCGTCATTGCCGTATACCAGCGGTGTTATTCGATCCGGGCTCTTGATGAGGTTCGTTTTGCTATAGGGCAGGTCGCACTCGCCCTCGTGATCACCGCCATGCTGTGCACGGTCATGATTTTCTATGCCAAGGCCGCGACCGACTTTTCGCGAGTGATGCTTTCGCTTGCTCTCGTACTGACCTTTCTCGGGATCGGCGTGTCACGAACGGTAATGCGTGCGATCCTGCGGAAACGCTATGGTCCAACGATGAGTTCGATCCTCTTGGTGCTCGATGGAGGACCGCAAGTCGATGTGCCGGGCGCTGAAGTCGTGAAAACCAACGCTTTCGATATTGCCGGTGCGAGGGCCGATCCCCGGGCGCTCGACAAGATAGGCCGCCTCATCCGCGGAGCCGACCGCGTTGTCGTGAGCTGCAAAACCGAGGCGCGGGCTGAATGGGCGACGCTCCTGCGAAGTGCAGGCGTGCGTGGCGAAGTCTTGAGCCCGGTCGTCCAGGAATTGGGCGCAATCGCTATAGGTCGCGTCGACGGAAATGCGTCGCTGGTTGTGTCGTCCGGGCCCCTGGCCTTGCACGCCCGCCTTTTCAAACGAGCGCTGGACCTGGTCATTACCGTTCCCGCTCTCCTGTTGCTCAGCCCGATCCTGTTGCTCGTCGCACTGCTGATCAAACTGGAAGACGGCGGCCCTGTGTTTTTTGTCCAGCCGCGCATGGGTCAGCACAATTGCCTGTTCAAGATGCTCAAGTTCCGGTCGATGCGAGTAGACAAGGGCGATCACGAGGGCGCGCGATCCACCTCTCGATCCGATGATCGGATCACCAAAATCGGCCGCTTCATCCGCAAGACGTCGATCGACGAATTGCCCCAGCTCATCAATGTTCTGCGGTCCGAAATGAGTCTGGTCGGGCCCCGTCCACATGCGCTCGGCTCTCACGCGGGAGACAAGCTGTTCTGGGAGGTCGACAGCGAATACTGGCAGAGGCATTCGCTTAAGCCGGGGCTGACCGGATTGGCTCAGGTGCGTGGACATCGCGGGGCAACAGAAACGGAATCCCATTTGGTCGACAGACTTGGCGCCGATCTGGAATATATTCGGAACTGGTCGCTTTGGGGCGATATCAAGATCCTCTTTGCCACGGTGCGGGTTGTCGTGCACCCGAACGCTTACTAGTCCGATCGCGAGATAAGCGGGGATCGTCCATCGGGTCCCTGTTTGGTTTCAGCCTCGGACGGCTATAGAGAAACGAAGTGATCCGTTAGGTTTTGACCGTGGCCCATGTATCCCTGACCGAACCGACCGGTGCGCCAATCAGCGCGCCAATAGCGCAAAGGCGCAGCAGTATGCTGGCGGTCAGCGTCCAATCGCTTTTTATCCTGCTGTTTCCGCTCCAATGGATCACGATCGTCGACATCGGCGGATTTTCGCTCAAGGTTGCTCATCTCTCTGTCATCGCCCTGAGCCTGCTAGCGTGGGCAACGACGTTCTCCGGCAGGGGTAAGGTACAAATCAATCCGTTCTATTTCCTGTTCATGCTGGTGCTGGTGATACAGCTCGGTTCACTGATGTGGTCGGAGGATGTGGCGGCGGGCCTCAGCGCGGTGGCAAGATCCTTCTTCTATCTCGCCATTTCCCTCGGCATCTATTTCTGGTTCGTGAAAGCCGACATGGGACGGTTTTCGTTTCACGCGTCCCGCCTGTTTCCGGCGTCCGTGGCGGTCCTTTATGCTCTGATCATTATTTCATTCGCCATCGCCGGCCAGAATTTCTTTGCCGTAGTGTTCGAGGCTCTGTTCTCCGGCAACCCCAATGCCCTGCAGTATCACGTATTCTACAAGCTGTTCAATGATTACAGCCTGGCACCATCGGAAATGGAAAACTACAGCTCGGCGGCGCGTCACACAATCGCGCTTTCGCTCGTTTTCTTGTCGATTATCGCCAGCGTGGCGCTTCGCCAAGTTACTCCCGCGACCAGGATACTTATTTTCGCCAGTATGCTGGCAGTGCTTTTCTTTCTCGCCATCAGCATGAGCAGATCGGCGGTCTTTTCGCTGTTGGTCCCGATCGTCTTTCTTCTTCACCTCGTTGTTCTGCGACGCCCGGGTCCGCTCGTGCTCATGGGTGTTTTTGGTCTGCTGATTGGGCTGCTTGCCGTCTCGGTCGCGTCGGTGAGTGATTCCACGGGCGGCGTTACCGAAGTGCTTCAGGGCAAGTTTATCGATGATATCGTCAACAATCCTCGCGTCAGCGATTTCGGCGACGTGATCGATAACATTAGCGAGAACCCGTGGCTGGGCGCAGGTATAGGAACGCCAATCGAGGGAATGTTCGTGCGCTTCGACGAAGCACACAACTTTTTCTTCCACGTATGGCATGGAGCGGGAATTGCCGGAGCGCTTGCGGTGCTTGCGTTAGGCGCGCACCTCGTATCCGTGATGATTGTGACATACCGGGCGGGGCTTCGAGCCGACAGTTTCGAGATCGCATGCATCTATCTGATTGTCGTGTACGCCCTGTCCTCATCGCTGCTGCGGATGTCGGTTGCCGGGGGCGGCGATGTTTCATTGTCGGAATGGTGCATGCTGGCGATAGGGCTCGCATTTGCGGACCGGCTGAATAAGCCGGAACGCAGGAAATCGGGTGGCGCAAACAGCACGTCGGAGGCAGCATTCGCATGAACGCCGGGTATGAGGGCGGACGCATCCGTAAATCCCGTTCGCACGACCCGCGGGCGAGGAGGCAGCGGGATTGGCAACTTTGGGTGGCCGCGTTATTCGTCATCCTTGTAACTGCCACAGGGGGCGGGTCGCGCAGCGACATACAATCTCTTGTTTTTCTTCGCCCTGCAGCCGTCCTGTTCCTCGCCTTTGCCCTCTATCTCTGTACGCGGGAACAGCTGCGCTCCGTCGCCATACCTTTTGCGATAGTTTCCGGCGTGGCAATCATTGCGGTATTGCAGCTGATACCGCTGCCTCCCTCTGCTTGGACGGCTCTGCCGCAGCGAGAGACGATTTCGCAGATCGAAGACCTTTTGGGTATCACAGCGCACTGGCGACCTCTTACGCTCGATCCTGCCGGTACGTGGAATACCCTGTTCTCGCTTGCGATCCCGCTCGCGACCATCGCGCTCTGCGCTATGCTTAACCCCAGGAGGCAGGGCGCAATGATCGGGCTTGTCATTCTGGCGGCAATAGCTAGCACGACTTTCGGCATACTGCAGGCCATCGGTCTTCGGTTTCTGCAATTTTACGATATCGCTCACTACGGGTTTCCGGCCGGACTGTTCGCGAACAAGAACCACCAGTCCGTCATGCTGGTCTGGCTGATGACTGCTGTGAGCTGGGCGGCGACAACCGGCTTTTTCGGGCGGGTCAGCCCACGAGCCTCGGTTGCTACCGCGCTCGGTTCAATCCTCGTTCTTTTTCCGCTGGTCGTCTTAGCCGGCTCGAGGGCCGGCCTTGCACTCTCAGTACCTGCGATCATCATAAGTGCCTGGCTTCTTTCCAGAACCAGCGCGGTCCGCGACATCCTGAAACGCTCGCGACGTCGTTCCCGGGTAACACTGGCGATTGGGGCAGGAATATTGCTCGTGCCGATCCTGGCTGTCTTCGCGATTCTGGCGTTCTCGCAAAGAAACACCGCTCTTTCGAGGGTACTTGCCGCGGACGTTACCGCCGACGCAAGGGTTCAGTTCCTGCCGCAGATGCGGGCAATGGCGGTGGACTTCCTCCCATTCGGATCGGGCCTGGGTTCGTTCGAAGCGGCATTCGGATTGTACGAACCAGCGGCCACCCTTTCGTCGCGCTATTTGAACGAAGCGCATAACGATTTCCTGCAGGTCTTGATCGAGGCAGGAATCCCCGGCGTATTGCTGCTCGGCTTCGGTCTGGTATGGCTGGTTCTGAGGGTCGTCCGGTTGTGGCGTACTGGTAAGAAAGCTGAGATTAATCTTGCGATCTTTATCGCAGGCTCCATCGTGTTGTGGGGGATGGCCAGCATTGTCGACTACCCGTTACGAACACCATTGGCAGCGATGATCGTGGCAGTCTTGACGGCCCAACTCGCTGCCTCTAGCACCCGGCAGCCTTTCGCTGCCCCCGGACAAGAGCGTACTGTGAGCTCTGACGCCGCCCGCAGCAGCCCGCATTTAACTCACAAGGACTCTACCGATGTTTCGTAGGAGTATTCTGGCGCTGTCGGTGATAGCTCTGACCGGATGTGGCGGGATGCCGCCGATCGCTCAGGCACCGCAAATAGAGCGCGCTCCGGAAGACCAGTTGCCGGCCCCCGACGGGGTCGCAGAAGACGGATCGTTCGTCTACACGCTTGGCGCCCTGGACACGATCAGCGTCGAGGTGGAAGGCATGCCAGAGCTGCGTCGGGAGCTGGTGATCGACGGACAGGGCATGGTGTCCTATCCGATGGCCGATTCTGTGTCGGCTGCCGGTATGACGACGACTGAACTTGCACGCGCGTTGGAAAACAACATGCGGCGCAATTACGTTCGCGATCCGCGGGTGAGCGTGAATCTTGTCACGGCGACCAGCAACCTGCTCACCGTCGAGGGCGAAGTAAACAAGCCCGGCCTGTTCCCTGTCTATCGGAAGATGACGCTTGGCCAAGCAATCGCCATGGCTGAAGGCGACACCGATTTCGCGCGCAGAAGTGCAGTACTGATCTTTCGCGAATCTGGAGGCCAGCAATACGTCGGCGTCTATGATCTTCAGGCAATTCGGTACGGCAACTATGCTGACCCCGCCGTATATCCCAACGACAAGATCGTCGTCAGTGAATCCCAGGTGCAGCGCTTCCTGCAGACTGCTCAGCCTTTTGTAAGTCTCGCCACCGCTCCTCTCCTGTTTCTGATTAGGCGAAATTGACCGTGAACACACTGACCAACGGAGATTTCTTCTCTTCGCAGAATGCGGGGGACCGGCGGCCAACCGATGATGAAGCACTCGAGACCTCACCGCTGCAGAGGCTCTGGCGGATCGCGTGGATTAATCGCTTCGTCATAGCCGGCTTAATCATTGTCAGCGTGGTTGCAGCCTTGATCATCACACTTTTGATGACCCCGCAATACACTGCGACGGCGCGTTTGCAGGTCAACCGGATCCAGTCCAACGTCTCGGATGTCGAGGGGCTCGAACCGACCGGGGCGGCACTTCTCTATGAAGAATTCTACAACACGCAATATGCCTTGCTGGAATCGACGGCTCTGGCCGAGCGGGTTGCGCGCGATCTGAACCTAGTCGACGACGGCGAATTCATTGCAGCCTTCGATCTTGAAGAGACCATCGCCCAGGGCACCACGCGTGACGCCATCAGCAATATTGCCGAAGTTCTTCTCGAACACGTTTCGATCAATCCCATTCGGGGATCGAGCCTGGTCGATGTCGAGTTTACCAGTCCGTCCGCGCGGCTTTCTGCAAGGATCTCGTCAGCATGGGTCGACGAATTTATCGAAGGCAGTGTCGAGCGGCGCTTTGCATCGACCAATGATGCTCGCGATTTCCTTCAGGAGCAGCTGGCCCAATTGCGCAGTCGTCTGGAAGACTCCGAACGCCAGTTCGTAGCGTACGCCTCGCAGAGCGGCATTATCGCGGTACCCGGACTGGCCGGGCAGAGTGCAGAGGAAAGCGGAACTCTCGTCGGTAACGATCTGGCGAATATGAATGCAGCGCTGACCCGCGCACAGGCGGAGCGGATCGAAGCGCAAAGCGCGTTGCGTGCAGGTGCGTCATCTGTCTCCGACGCGGTCAATGCAAACCTGCGCAGCCAGCGCGCGCAGGTTGCGGCCGAGCGTGCCGAATTGCTCACGCGTTTCGAAAGCTCTTACCCCGGAGTTGTTGCTCTTACCGACCAACTGGCGGAACTGGATCGCCAGCTGGCGCAGGCGCAAGCGGAAAAACGACAGGAACTGCAACGCTCCTACAACGCTGCCGTCGAGCAGGAGCGTCGGCTCGAGGAGCAGGTGAATGCGCTTCGCGGCCGTTTTCAGGACGAACGACGCGCGACTATTCAGTACAATATCCTGCGACGGGAGGTCGATACCAACCGCGAACTCTACAACGGTCTGCTCCAGCGCTACAAGGAGATCGGCGTTGCAGGCGTCGAGGCGAGCAATGCCCAGCTGATCGACGCCCCGTCGATACCCGATGAGCCATCCAGCCCCAGCCTTCCACTAAACCTGATCCTTGGCTTGTTGGCGGGGGTCGGTCTGGCGGGCGGGTTCCTGTTCGTTCGCGAGCAGATCGACCGGACCTTGCGCGACCCGGCAGATGTCAAGCGTGTGCTCGGTGTGCCCCTTCTTGGCATAACGCCAAAGGTCGACAGTGAAACGGTTATCGACGATGTCGAAGATCCGAACAGCGATATGGCCGAGGCCTATCTGTCGATCGGGGCCAATCTCGACCTGGCGACCGATCACGGGTTCCCCCGCACGTTGCTGGTTACCAGCGCCAGCCCGGGCGAGGGCAAGACCAGTTCGTCCTATGCGCTCGCCAACCGCCTCGCGCGGGACGGTCGCCGTGTCGCTCTGGTCGATTTCGATCTTCGCAATCCGTCAATCGGGAAACGCGTCGGCCTGCCCAACGAGAGGGGTGTCACCGATGTTCTTACCGGGCGGCTAAGCTTGCAGGAGGTTCTGCAAACCGGCGATCGCGATAATCTTTCGATTGTGACTACAGGCAAAAAGCCCCCCAATCCCGGCGAACTCATTTCCAGTGAGAAAACGGCTGCCTTTATCGCCGAACTGCGTTCGCAATACGATCATGTGGTCATTGATGCGCCGCCGGTTCTGGGCTTGGCCGATGCGCCATTGCTCGCACGCCGTGTCGAAGGGGCCGTCTTTGTCATCGAAGCGAACCGCGTGGGTATGCGTCAGCTATCGAACAGCATAGAGCGTTTGCGCGCCGGCAATGCCGAGGTCTTTGGCGCTATCGTAAGCAAGATGGACAGCCGCAACAGCGAGTATGGCTACGGCTACGGCTATGGCTATGGTTACGGTTACGGAAAGACTGGCGAAGAGAGCGATTGAGCTCCAGCGAAAGGACAGGGTTCATGAAGTTTGCCAAACTTGCAGTCCTGGCCGGTATCGCCGTACCCGTAGCAGCGGCTTCTGCGTATCACGCTGCCTCCGAGGTTCGCGTCGACGTGCCGCAAGCGCCGGTTCTGGTATCGAGCGGTCTTGGCTCGACTGTAGCGGCCGCGTCGGTGGAACGCGACTTCAGGCAAGCTTTGGCCGAAGCGGCAGCCGATGGGGGGTTGGCGGGCAATATCATTACGGATGGCCTTTACAGCCGAGCCGAACAGGCCTTCCTGGCCGATCCCCTGGATATGGCGATGATCCGGATCATGACGATCGGCCGGATCGCCAGCGAAGTCCCGGGACGCGCCATCGCCTTGCTGGAAGCTGCCACTCTTATCAGCAAGCGCGACCCGCTTACGAACCTGTGGCTTGCTCAGAATTTCGCGCAGGCCGGCGATGTGGATAGAATGCTTGCATCGCTCGATCTTGCGATGCGCGCCAGTCCTCGGGCTCGCGAGGCGGCGATCCCGATCCTGGTCAACACCTTGAACGACAGCCGCAGTTTTGCGCCGCTTGGCGAACTGCTCGAGCGCGAGCCGGAGTGGGAGGAGGAGTTCTGGACGAACTTCGTCAACAATCCGGTCGGTCTGGAGAATTCCTCGGAATTTTTCGCAGCTACAAGCATGACAACCGCCCGCTTCGACCAGACCCTGCGATCGCAACTTTACGCCAATCTCCGTGAGCGGAACCTATTCCGGGATCTGGCCTTCTTCGCTGACGCGAACACCGGGGACGACGATAAGGAAGGCGCATTCCCAGCTGTTCAAGACGGTGCGCCGTTCGGTTGGATGGTATATTCGGACGGATCCTTTTCGACGAGGATCCGGCCGGATACCGGCGAGCTGGAAATCGATGCCGAAGCTGGTGCGGCTGGTCTTATCGCGGAGCGTATAATTGCGCTGGATGGGATCACAGAATTCTCAGTGAGAATGGCTCAAAAGATTCCGGAAACCGCGACCCTCGAGGTCAGCGCAATATGTGCGGATGAAGAAGAAAGCCCCATCGCGACCGCCCGGCTAGATCCGAACGCCGATGCGGCAGCAGCGTCATTTCCACGTCAAAATTGCGATTTCGCAAACGTCAGGCTAACTATGTCGGTCGTACCAGGTCGTCAGAACGCATTGCTTCGGATTTCCAAGGTCAACTTCTACTAGACATCGTTCGATCTTTAATACCGCCAAAACGGCGCTTAAATCGCATCATCTGAAAAATAGTGTTTCTTGATACAGTTATTAGCAGCCATTTTCTCACCTCAAGTTCGCAGGTTTTGAAGTGGTCCGAGCATTCGTAGTGCAGAAAGAGGTCATGCGTTTGACCGATGGGGCTTTTGGAAACGCTCCTGGTGCACAACGGCTTCTACCAATCGTTGCTGACGTGACCCTGATTTTCCTCCTCGATTGGCGTCCTGCCCAACGAGAAGGAGGGACGAGACGAAGAGAACGAGGTTTGCACCAGAGCAGATTATCGGCGTGCTGGAGGAGGCCGAGGCGGACGTCAAGACCGCTGAGCTGGCCCGTCGGCACACGGCGTATCTGAAGCGACGATCTACAGTCGGAAGTCGAAGTATGGCGGGTTGGAGGTGTCTGACGCTCGCCGCCTGAAGGAGCTGGAGAGCGAGAAGGCGAAGCTCAAGCGGCTGTTGGGCGATGCGATGTTGGACAAGGCCGCGCTGAAGGATCTTCTGGCAAGAAAGTTCTGACGCCCGCCATGGGGCCGAAGGCGGCGTGTAGCGCCTACCGGGAAGTCGTTGCTCATTTTCAGTCCTGCCACGGGATGAGCGAGCGGCGGGCGTGCCGTGTCATCGATGCCGATCGCAAGCATGTCTTGAGCCTGTCGGAGGCAGCATGCGCTACCGTTCCACCCGGGACGATGATGCAGGTCTGCGTGAGAAGCTGCGCGAGCTGGCCAACCAGCGTCGTCGGTTCGGCTATCGCCGTCTGCACATTCTGCTGCGCCGAAAGGGGATTATGGTCAACCGGAAGAAAACCCAGCGGCCATACACTGGCATTCCATTGCACCGGGCAGGTCGATGCAGAACGGCTACGTCGAGAGCTTTACCGGCCGTATGGGCGATGAGCTGCTCAACGAGACACTGTTGATGAGTGTGGCTCATGCCCGGATCAAGATCGCTGCATGGGTCGAAGACTACAACCGGCAGCGACCGGACACATTTCTCGGTTACGCTACACCGGCGGCGCTCGCCGCCGAACTGGATAAAGCAATAGCCTGCTTCGCTACGCCCTACGGGCTCCGCTACGCAAGCCATGCCTTCACCTTCGTAGATGCGCAAAACAACCGCCCGAAACTAATCCCAGCTGGAACAATGCTGGAGGTCACGTCACTGCGTTAAAAAGTGGTCACGGCCCGTTTGAAGCGAGCTTCTAACTGCCGTGGGTCGACGCGCCGGATTTCACAGCCGCCGTATGCCCGAATTGTTTTACCGTTCGCCATCATCGCACTATGCGCTCGGCAGAAGCCAGATTCTCTTGGTATCCAGGCAAAGACTGCGTAGGGGCTTCACGTGCGTCTCAATCATCTGCCGCAGGTGCGGATCAAGGGTCGTAGAAAACTCGAGGGAATCGTGCATCATTCCCTCAGGCGGCAGCATTGGTCTTGACCGTCCGGGTGATATTAACTTTTGGAAGACGAGGGATGTGTCTGGCTAAGCTAGGAGCGGCTTGCGGGGTTGCCATTCTGGAATTTGGAGAGCCTGCGATTTACAACAGCCGATGCCACTTCGTCGGGCCGTGGATATTGGTTTGGTGCATCGTACCACAATAAGTTCGAGAGGAAAGGCAGGGCACGAATTTTAGTAAGGAGCCGACAAAAGTAATTATATCTTTAATTATCGGATCAAAGTTATGCGACGGCAGCATAAAAAGGTACGTAGTTGCACAATTTTTAATGCCACGCATTCCGAATTTCGTCTCTGTACATCTGGTCTGTCGTGATTCCCCCCCCCGTCGAAGCAAATAAGCTTTGTTCGCGTCGAGGCTGTTTAATTTTGAGCGCTTTTCGATCGTGATTAATAAGGCATCGTAATGTAACTTATATTGTCTCGGCGGACTTACTAAAAAGGTTCGGGCCAAAACAATGGCCGGTTCTTGAGTCGGCAGAGGACGGCAAACTGGATAACCTATGCAATGTCAATGCCCTCTATCCCTGCCCGAAAGGAGGTCGTAGGTCGTGCTTTCGAAAAACAGCGTTAGTGCCGTATATGACTTTCTGCTGCGCAAATTCTCCACCCCAAGCCGAAAAACTCTATTGAAAGGAGGAGCTTGGGCTTTTGCTATCAAAGGCCTATCTGCAATTCTTTCGTTTGCGATGCTAGCTTTCCTCGCTCGGACAATGACCATCGAAGGATTTGGAGTATTCGGGTTTGCATTTAGCTTGGGAACTCTTTTAGCCAAGGGGGCCCTTCTCGGACAGCAGCAACTCGTATTGAAAGAGGTTTCCGCAAACTCTGAAAACGCAAAGCTTCAACGAGGGGTTGCAGCGCATGGCTACGGGGTGGTCGCAATTGGTTGCGCTGTTGCTGGGCTTCTCTTAGCGTCCTCTGCTCTCATCACCGGTGACATGATATATTTGGCTGTGGCTGCTTTTGTGACGGTTATGGCAATAAGCGAGCTTCAGACATCGCTGCTTCGCGGACATGGGCTCGTTGCTTTGGCGTTGGGGCCCAGAGAGATTGGCTGGCGTATTGCGGTAATTGCGTTCGCCGCAGCAACCTATTTCTCCGGAATCAGCATGGAACCCTCAACCGCCATGTTAGTCATTGCCGTCTTACTGGTAGGAATGGTGCTCGCTCAAACCCTAGCCTATCAACCAGTTCGGCCGTGGAATCTCATGCGCAAGGAGAAGGAGATACGCGATTGGCGCCGTTCCAGTATGTTGTTTTGGTTCAGCAGCGTAGTCAATATCGCAGCTGCGCAACTATCCACGGTTGCATTGGCCTTCCTCGCGGCACCGGATAAGGTAGGACCATTTTTTGCTGCACTGAAATCAGCTCAGATTCTAAATTTGTTTCTGCTAGCAAGTAATATTGTTGCGGCACCGTTGCTCTCAAAAGCGCATGCGCTCGGCGACAAAAAGGAAATGCAAATGATTTCAGCTGTGGTTGCTTGTCTTGGTACGGCTTTTTCTTTCTGTGGATTTTTATTTATGGTTTTCTTTGGCGACTTTATTCTGACTGCCTTCGGTGAGGGGTTCGCCGAGGCTTACCCCTCTTTGGTGGTGCTCGCCGCCGGATATGTTGCAATGGCGGCCTTTGGGCCGAATGTTCAGGCTTTGCAAATGACCGGTCATGAGGGCGTCATGCTGCGCATTCTTTTCGTCACCAATTTCCTTGGACTAGCGCTACTACCCTTTGCGATCTGGGCGTTCGACGGAATCGGTGCCGCTGCCGTAGTCATGTGCACCATGGCTGTCTGGAATGTTTGGGCTTGGGTGGAAGTCAAACGCCGCGTAGGGATAGATACGAGCTTCCTCTCAATGGTGGGGAGAATTCGGATTTCGCGATCATCCTAGTTTTTACCTTTGCATTTGGCTGCTTATCCACGACGAGGCACCAAAGCAAAATTTTTCCAATACTGTATGAACCGCTCCCCCAGTAAGCAGCGAGCCTTCTTTCCCATCGGACCTCCAAGTCTTGTCCTCAAAAAAATTTTGACTGTCTTCCCACCGCGAGCGAAGTGCAGTTTGGAGCGAACGACTTCAATCGCTTAAAATTGAGTTCGGAAGCGCGTTTCCAGCCAAAATATCTCTCACTTTGAAAAGAAGGGGGGCGGCTTCAGGTTCGCACCGGGACAGAAGAATGTTTATTGCCCGAGCGCCTTCCGACAAGAAGCCTCTGTTCCGGTCGAGGTCCACCTCGATGCCCCGTCCAAGAATAAAGCCAAACGTTCGATTTCTGCTCGTATCACACAGACCGGTAAGAAGTAGATCTCCGACTCCCCCATAGCTGAAAAGAGCCGAAGGATCGTGGCCCAGCAGCGATAGCAGGTCCGAAACCTCTTTCAGAATGCGGGTCACAAGAAGGTACACAGTATTCTCTGATAGACCCAGAGCGGCCGCTATCCCGAGCACCAATGCGTAGGTGTTTTTAATGGCACCAAGAGCGTCAACAGCATCGGGCGTATCCGAGTAGTCCAGGCAGATGTTAGAGTCCCGGAAGAGGCGGCTTATGTGTTCACGCGCCGTTAAAGAGTTGGTTCCGCATGTGAAGCCCGACAACTCGCCCAAGAGAATAGGTCTAGCGAAGGTAGGGCCCTTGAGCGCGACATACTGTGCTTGAGGAACTGTGGTTTTGAAGAGCTGGTAAAAGGTAAAATGGCGTGGATGAAGGCCCTTGGCCAAATTGACGATTATGCTTTCCGACGATGCACGAGCCTGTAGGTATGGAATATAGTTGTCGACCTCGCGGGCCGGGATAGCCAGAAAAACAACGCGCGTGTTAAGTGCATCTTCGAGATCATGGGACGCCGATATAAGCGGGTCGAGACTATGACCGGGAAAGTAGCGCGAGTTTACTCGTGTGCACTCGATTTCCTCGGCTTGCTCGCTGCTTCTGCAGTAAAGTTTGACCTCCGTTCCGGACCGTGCAAGTGCAGCTGCAACCCCGGTACCGAATGAACCGCCACCCAACACCGTCACACGTTCGCAGCTCATCGCTTTTCTCCGGAAAGCGCGTCACGTATTAAAGTAGACGACACGCCATCGGTCCGAGGCAAGTAGACGACAGAACAGGCGTCCGAAAGGTAATCGAACTTACCGGCCCAGTCTTCTCCCATCACGAGGATATCGGCACGGTAAAATTCAACGTAAGATCGCTTTTTTTCTAAGGATTCTTCATAAAAAACCTCGTCCACAAAACGAAGTGAATCTACGATTTCAAGCCTATGGTCCTGGGAATAAAAAGGCGACAAACCTTTTTTCTCTACATTCAGTGCGTCGGTGGAAACTCCGACTGTTAGGCTGCCGCCCAATTCGCGCGCTCTTTTCAGGAGCCGCACATGTCCGATATGGAACAGATCGAATGTTCCGAACGTGATAACCCGCATATGATTCGCTCTAATGATCTAAAGACATCCGTGCCGGAAAGTTGCGAATTACGTAGAAGGGAGGTCACCTAACTGGCGGCGAAACGCGCTTCATATTAGGCGCCGACCCCGCCGGTCGCACCACTTAAAGTTGTCCCTCAAGTCGACCCCGCCTATCAGAAAATCCGCTCTCCCGAACTGCCGGCGTGATGACCAGCCCCTTATGATGCATACTCGGGAGAATCAACCCATTGACCCTGGTGAGCTAAGAGGCCAGTTGGGTCAGCGCATGGTAGATAAAGGCTATGTTCCGTACGCACGAAAAGTGCAATTCTGGCTTAATGCCACAGGGCGTACCTTTTTCGGGGAAATTAATTCCTTCTTCGTATCGGAGAATGAAGGAGATTAGAGTGAAATGCGTCGTCGACAATGGGGCCTTGGCCCCCTTTTCAAAGTATAATTTCAAGTCTAACATATTTAAAAATGTTTACAAAGATAAATTTGTTTATAAATGTGAAAAATGCGGCCTACGCCAAGCAGACGTGTCAAAGGTTAACGAAGACGCGTTGCTGCGCTACTACGCGTACGACTACCGCAATGTCGCGAAAATAGCAGTCGAATTGAACGAGGGATCGAGCCCATGGTATCAGTCTCGCGCGAAAGCCATTGCCGAATTAGTGCCAGGGATGCCACAGAGAGTCTTCGAGCTCGGTGCTGGGTACGGTTACAACCTCAAAGCGATCAAGGCTAGGTTTCCTGACGCAGAATTCTTTACCGACGAACTCGATGAGACGATGCGATTCGGCGGCGTAGCCCAGCCCGGTTCGCTAGATGATGGCCCTTTCGACCTTATTGTGCTCTCCCATGTGCTAGAGCATTTCACCGATCCAGTATCTTTGTTGCGATCGGCAGGTCAGGCGCTGACCTCTGGCGGGGTTATAATTGTAGAAGTGCCCAACGATCTAGAGGGTATCGTGCCGCTCAACGGACCTGATGAACCTCATCTCACGTTTATGACTGAACCCACATTGCGCAACCTCATTCAGGTTGCAGGCCTCCGCATCGTCGAATCCTTCACTGCGGGCCCTGCAGTCCGCCGCCCCTCTTTCGGCTCGAAAGTAAGGAAGGCAGTAGGTCGTTTGCTTGCGATGACAGCTGCGGGGCGGAAACTCATCGTGCGTAGAAGGACGGCGTACACGACGGCAGCCAATTTCTCTCAACGCAATCCCGACGGCGTGTTTTTGAGAGCCATCATCACCGCGAACAAATAAACAGATATATTTTTCAGCTAGTAGACTGGTTTTCGCATTGAAACTTCGCTTGATCATCGCTTTTAAATTCCTAATTCGCCTTATTTCGCGACTGATACCAAAATCTGATCTTTTAATAGTTTCAACTTTCCCCGATTACGACGATACGACAAGATCTTTGTTATCTGCGGTATCTGAAAGTAAATTCCACACCACTTTTCTGGTCTCGGAACCCGAAGCCGCGCCTTCCTGGGTAGACTCAGACGACGTTGCGCTGGTTCGGCGCAATAGTGTAAAGGGGATTTGGCTATTTCTTAGAGCGCGAGTTATCATTGTTACGCACGGGTTGTACAAATTTCTGCCTACGACTGAAAAGCAAGTACTCTGCAATGTTTGGCATGGTATGCCAATTAAAAAAATCGGAGCCTACTTGCCAAATTGGTATCCTGGCAAGAATGCGTTTGATCTAACGATCGCGCATAGCGATTTATTCCGCGATATAATGGCAAAGTCGTTCGACCTTCCGAAGTCGAGTGTCCTCCGATTATTTCACCCAAGGCTCGATCAGTGCTGTCGGACGTCGCATCTTCGAGTTGAAGAAATTTTTTCTGAGGCAAGGTATTTGTGTCTTTGGCTTCCCACCTACAGGAGGTCCGTGCGATACGATCTGCGCAGCGACGGTGACGAGGACAAGGCCTCCGTCAACCAACCAGAACAATTAAAGAAGCTTAACGCCCTATTCAAATCGTCTGATACCATCTGTATTATTAAAAGTCATCCTAATGCTCCGCCCCTCGATCTAGAAGAATACAGCAACATAGTTTGCATGACGGATTCTGAGCTCTTGGAAGCAAACATCTCACTTTATCAATTGCTTGGAATTTGTAGGTTACTAATTACCGATTTGTCATCAATATATTTCGATGCGGTTTCTGTAAGTAAGCAAACCCTTCTATACTGTCCAGACCTCAATGAATACATGAAGAGCCGCGGTATCATAGATGAAAGCTATGAGATAATTCGAGGCAAGGTCATAACGGATTTCGAATCTTTATATGAGGAGGTGCGATCCGCATTGTGTTTTGACGCAGGAGTAATTTCAGCATTCAGGCAGATCGAACGAGGCGACGAGAAGATCGGTCGATACGATGGCAACGCAACAGAAAAATTACTTAGGCGTCTGGGCGTTTTGCATCGCCAGAGCAGTCTGTGAGTGGCAGCGGATATCGACTCCTTGAAAGATTCACCAACTCTCACCGGGTAATCGTGGCCGTCGTTTCTCACCTCAAGTTCGCAGGTTTTGAAGTGGTCCGAGCATTCGTAGTGCAGAAAGAGGTCATGCGTTTGACCGATGGGGCTTTTGGAAACGCTCCTGGTGCACAACGGCTTCTACCAATCGTTGCTGACGTGACCCTGATTTTCCTCCTCGATTGGCGTCCTGCCCAACGAGAAGGAGGGACGAGACGAAGAGAACGAGGTTTGCACCAGAGCAGATTATCGGCGTGCTGGAGGAGGCCGAGGCGGACGTCAAGACCGCTGAGCTGGCCCGTCGGCACACGGCGTATCTGAAGCGACGATCTACAGTCGGAAGTCGAAGTATGGCGGGTTGGAGGTGTCTGACGCTCGCCGCCTGAAGGAGCTGGAGAGCGAGAAGGCGAAGCTCAAGCGGCTGTTGGGCGATGCGATGTTGGACAAGGCCGCGCTGAAGGATCTTCTGGCAAGAAAGTTCTGACGCCCGCCATGGGGCCGAAGGCGGCGTGTAGCGCCTACCGGGAAGTCGTTGCTCATTTTCAGTCCTGCCACGGGATGAGCGAGCGGCGGGCGTGCCGTGTCATCGATGCCGATCGCAAGCATGTCTTGAGCCTGTCGGAGGCAGCATGCGCTACCGTTCCACCCGGGACGATGATGCAGGTCTGCGTGAGAAGCTGCGCGAGCTGGCCAACCAGCGTCGTCGGTTCGGCTATCGCCGTCTGCACATTCTGCTGCGCCGAAAGGGGATTATGGTCAACCGGAAGAAAACCCAGCGGCCATACACTGGCATTCCATTGCACCGGGCAGGTCGATGCAGAACGGCTACGTCGAGAGCTTTACCGGCCGTATGGGCGATGAGCTGCTCAACGAGACACTGTTGATGAGTGTGGCTCATGCCCGGATCAAGATCGCTGCATGGGTCGAAGACTACAACCGGCAGCGACCGGACACATTTCTCGGTTACGCTACACCGGCGGCGCTCGCCGCCGAACTGGATAAAGCAATAGCCTGCTTCGCTACGCCCTACGGGCTCCGCTACGCAAGCCATGCCTTCACCTTCGTAGATGCGCAAAACAACCGCCCGAAACTAATCCCAGCTGGAACAATGCTGGGGGTCACGTCAGGATCAGTACAAAAGCTTGGCGGTTCGGTTTTGAAAATTAAATAGCGGATTGCTTCACATTTCCCTAATCCATAAACCTGAAGCAGTTTTTATCTTATTCACGTGGCGCTCCCACGTGAAAAAAGATTGCGCAAATTCCTTGGTAGCAGACCGTAATTCTCCTGATTTGTTGAGGTCAGTCAAAGCTCTTGTGAGGATGTCAGCTAGCTCTTCGGCGCTATCGCCTTCCACGAGATAACCATTTTCGCCGTGATGTATGAAATCCCGAGGCCCTCCATTATCGCCGGCTATTGGAACTGCGCCAAACCGCATGGCATCAGCCAATACAATGCCGAACCCCTCGATATCTGTTCCGCCATCAGCCTCAATTTGCGGATGAAGAAAAATGCTGGCCCGGCTATATTCGCGCGCGATCTCGTCATCAGGTACGAAACCCAGCATTTCAAAACGATCATCCAGGCCCAGAGCGTGAGCCTTCGCCTTAAGTGAAGCTGCCAAAGGGCCGGTTCCGGCCAAGCGATACTTGAACGGATATTTATCGTGATCGATGAGTGAGACTGCTTCGAGCGCGAGATGCAGGTTCTTTCGTTCGACCAGGCGGCAGACCGTGAATATTGCATTCGGCTCTTTCGCAGGAAGATCACTGACGTCGCCGAAATCGGTGCAGCCGTTCCATGAGACTATCGTGTTGGCCTCGGTGAAACTCGGGAATTCGGAAAGAAAGCGTTGTCTGATAGCATCGCTGACGAAAACGATCGTTTGCGCGCGTGCCAATACGAATTCTGCAAGGCGGCGGATCAAGCTAGACAGACCGAAAACCTCCTTGCCATGCACAGTCACGACAATAGGAGTTCTGAGCCAGAGGAATTGGCTAATTGCGGCGACGCGCCAACTGGTAGCGTGGATCAAGTCTGGACAGTAACCAGACCTTTTCAGGGCGATACAAACCCTCATCATGCTGAAAGCTGTGAGAATTTGGGCGCGCTGCCGTACGGCCTTGAACCAATGAAATTGATTGCGGGGAGCTCCCGAAGGGCGCCGTACCGACGTAACCACATGGACACAGTGCCCAAGTTCTTCAAACGCTTTCGCAACGTTGTAGGAGTATGTTTCTATTCCTCCGTCGTCTGGCGGAAATCCCTTGGCAACGATGAGGACATTCTCGGGAGACATTTTCCAATTTTGTCTTTCTATCCAGAACGGGGAGAGGCGCTCAACTCAGCGCGTAACAAGGTAGCGGGCAGACCACTGGCGCAGTTTGTAGGTCAATCCACTGACGAGGCCCTTGCTCTTGGTATAGCTTCTGAGCACGCGTATCGCATCGCCGAGTGACGCCATGGCAAGGCGTATCCTGCCGACCTCACGGCCGCTCGTCGCGAGTTCGGGTTCGTAGCCATCCGCCATCATCTGTTCGTATGCAATCTGCTCTATCAGCAATTGGTCGCGAGGTGACAACTGCTTGCGCCAGTTGCTGTCCTGCCGCGCGATCCCCGCGGTTCGCCGTGAGGGGCTCCATTCGTCGGGCTTGGCTTGCGCATCGAGGCCTGCGAATTCGGGCGTGACACCGAGGGCATCAAACGCTTTTGCCAATTCAGCGCGAGGATCGTCGAGCAGGTCCTCATAGCGGATAACGTGGCTGTTGGTGCAGGATCCCGACGTGGTCCAGCGGGAACTGGTTGCGGACGCCTGGCGCCAGATCTCTGCACCGCGAACGATGCTGCGGCCCCAAGAGCGATGCATAGAGTATACGGTCGCGCGCGGATCGCGACGAACGAAAAGGAAAAAACAGTCGGGCCAGGTTTCGGCAATCTTTCGCAGGGCGAAGATATTTTCGGGTGTTTTCTCGCCGATATAAACGACGCCCTCTTCGCTCCCGCCGCCAATTAGGAAGATGAACAGCGCGTCGAGCAAGTCGATGCCGTCCAGCCCATTGAGAGCCTGCGCGAAAGCGGCTTTTCCGGGCCAGCTCCCATCCTGAACCCGCCTCGCACCATAAGCACTGGCACGGAGGAGTTTCTCCATTTCCTGCCAAGTCGCCCCATTGCGCGAAAGTTCGATGAGCTGAGGGAGGACCTGCAATTCATCCTCCAACAGGGCGATGTCGGGCGAACGATTGATAAGGTCGCGCACGAGCGAAGTGCCGCTCCTGGGCGCACCTACCACAAATAGTTTTCGCGAGCTCGATGGGGACACCGTCATGTCCCAGCCTGCAGTTTACCGGACTGCCTTCGCAAATGCGTGGTGCCGGCCATGAAAAACCATTGCACCAGAAGCTTGGCAGAACGCAACAGGCCCAGCTTTTCGACATGGCGGTAGATCATCCACTGATAGCGGATATTCCCAAATTTTTGGGACGAAAGGCTGTCGGGCCGTACGCGGTACGAGCACAGCGTCTCGGGAACGAGCTCTGCTTTCGGTACCCTCTTCAAAATACGCAGAAACAGGCCGAAGTCTTGCCTCCGTCGAAGCGCCGGAAAGCCCAGACGCCATTTCGTCTTGCGTCTGTCGTACATAATGCTCGAAGTTCGGATGAAGCAGAACGGAAGTAATTCCGCATAGGTCGCCGAGGACTTGATTGATCCGCTATGGGAATACGTATTCCCGTTCTCGTCGATGATGTCATAGAGGGTATAAGTGAAGGCGGAGTCATGCGAGTGCATGAAATTCAACTGCTTTGCCAGTTTTTCGGGATGCCATAGGTCGTCGCTGTCGAGATAGGCGATAAACCGACCTCGAGCGGCCTTGGTGCCGCTATTTCGAGCAGCCGAGCCTCCACCATTTTTGGCCCTGTAGACGGGGCGAATCCGACTGTCGTTCAAGCGGTTCACCACCGCATGTGGCGGCGTTTCCGACTGATCGTCGACCAGAATGATTTCGAAGTCGGTAAAACTTTGCGCCAGGACCGACTGGAGAGTTTCGGCCAAGCGTGCGGGATCGTCATTGTACGTCGGTATGATTATCGAAACCAAAGGAGGTTTTTCACAGGAAGAATCAGTGGGCATAGCGCCAAGCGCTCCGGCTCGTATTCTAAGTGGGATCGGGCAGGTGCCTTGGAGTAGCACGCGTCGATGCTTTGATCACGCGGCTTTGCTGCTCCCGATGGATTCCGTTGGCGACATAGCCGTGCGAAAGGGGGCGCTCCGTTGCGCTCCGCTGCCGCCTCCAGCGGGAGCCGCAAAGCAGAATTGGACCAGTCTGCACATGAGACGGGGTTTGACCTTGCAATGCGGAGCGATCGAGCTCGGCACGGGCATTTATAACCTGATACGGTGGCTCACCGCAGGCGCTCTCCGTGGGTTTTCAGGACAATGCGCGAGAGAAATTATCGAACGTCTTTAGTCGCCTCAGGGCAAAGTCTGTCGGTTCATGTCAGTTCGCATTCACCGAAGTCAGCAGTCGGTCCTGTCAGCAAACACGAAAAGGGCCGGCTACGGAAAATCCGCAACCGGCCCTCCCGTTGATTTAAAAAATCAGGGGCTCAGCGGCTCATCGTCGTCATCGTCGGCAGCGATGATGATACCGGCGATGATAGCAACGCCAGCAATGATCGCGATGATCAGGCCGGGCCCACCAAGCTCGGAGGTTTCCGCGCTCGGCTGCGAGATGCGGTCGACCGCGGGTGCAGCCGAAACAGCGGCCGGCGCAACGGCCAGCGATGCTGCGGCGGCAGACATCAATACATTCTTCAAAAGCATGCTTTTCTCCTTACTTACTTCAATTCCGTGCGACCACGCGAACCCGAAACAGGGACGCTTACTCACCGCGGATTTCAACGGCTTGCTAGCCCATGCGATCCCGGTTCGCAACCTCAGACCGCCCTCAAAAAGAAACGGCACAGCCCATTGTCGCAAAAAAGACACAGGGATCGACCCTTTAGCGCCATTGAATGGTAAAAAAACACTTAAGTCGGGCCTGAAAAAAGCTGTCGATCAGCACGAACAGCGATATTCATTCATGATATAGCAAATTAGAAATGAAAAGCATCTAAGTAAAACCTTGTCGAGATATTGAGAAATCGGTTTTAGCATCACTGATTAAATAAAACGTCAAACAGTTCGTGCGCCCTAACCACCCGATGATATATGTAAAAAAGGAATTGAAATTCGGGGTCGGTTGCGTACCTTTCATTCCTTGAGGCGCTGCGAAGATGTGCCGATAGGATAAGGTCACTTCATTTAGCGTAGCCAGCGATATCGAGCGAAAAAGTTGTTGGGCGCATCGCTCCTTGTTGATCGATAGAACCATCGCTGCGATCGAGCCAATTTTCGGCAAATGCCTCGCATCGCGGCCTACTGCGGAGCGACGCTGCGCAAATCGATGGCTTCCGGTGGGCGCTGAATGTTCGCGAGGCGCGTAAAGGCACCGCCTTGCACGTCAAAGTCAGAAAACACGTAACGCTTCAGCGAACCGAAGTGCATGAGTTCGGGGTAGCTATCCATTGTCGATGAGGCCCAAGCAACATTGCGCATTTCGAGATCGCGAATCGTCATGTCCGTTTTCCACAGCCTTGCGCCGCGGGGCATGCCGAGCGCCATCATTTCGATGACCTTGATGGAACTTGCCGAAAACTCCGCACCGAAAACCGAGAACCTGGTGTCGTCCGGGCCACGGTGCCTGACCTGCAATTGGGAAATCTCAGCCTGGCGTTCGCCGGCGAAGCGTATCACGGCGCCCTCGCCGGGTGCCTTCATGATCGCAGATAGGTCTCCTTCGATGGACAGGCGCGACAATCGCGCTGGCGCCGCTATGTCGTTTCGCAAGGAAATCAGGAAGTTGATGTCGAGTTCAGCGGTTGGGTTCGGTTGTAAATCGGTGAATACGCAGTCTTGTATGTTGCCGCCCGAGATTACCAGCATGCCATCGCAGGCATAACCGCTGAAAACCGTTCTCTCGACAACCAGATCCGGATTGCGATCCGCGTAGATGAGATGATCGGTGTCGCTGTCCGCAAGCCTGCAATCACGAATGGTGACGTTCGGCGCCTCGTTTGCAACGATGCAATTGCGCACGGTGTTGTGGATATAGAGCCGTTCCATGAGGGTTCGAGCGGGAGCGACATAATCCTCTTTGCGACCTGTCATTCCTAGGTTGATGCCGCCTTGACGCAAGCGATACCGGCGCAGCCGTTGCTTGCCTTTGCTTTTGCCTTCTTGCGGCGCGGCGAGGTACGCGCGGTAACCATCGGCGTGGTCGCGGCTTTGGCGGGCCGAACCGTCGTACTCAAAGTCGCGAAATTCCGCGGACGAGGCGCCGCTGACTGTCGAGAGTCCGCGAAAGGCGGCCTCTCTCGGAGACTTGGGATCCCGATTGCGAAGGAGACTGTCAAAGTCCTGAGGATGAGGGATAGTCCGCAATCCAAAACGGCCCCCTCCGCCGAAAGGGGCCATTCCGCGCAGGACCTGGCCGTCGCCGAGCCAGTTTGCGATGTGATCGTAAAATCCATCCAGCACCGCATCCCGCGCTCCGCTCTGAAGCATGACCTGCAGGGCTTTGCTGTTGTCTATTCCAGCGCCTTCGCGTGCACCGAACCAGCTTGCGTAGGCAGTGCCGGGAAAGCGGACGCCTCCATCGACAGACCAGATCCAACTGCCCTGGGGTATGTCGGCTCGTCGCAAAATGCCGCGATTCCAAGCGAGTAGCGAGACATCGAACGCAGCCGCGTTTGCCGCAACCGCGGGTTCCTTCGCGAGTGACAGCGTCACACCGGGCATGATGCGCAGGACGCCTCCGTCGAAGATCAGGTTTCCGCGAACATATGTATCGTACGAGATTGTCCAGATGCCTGGCTCGATCACAAGGCTATCGCCACTGCCTAATGTGTCGAGAGTGGCGGTAAGATCGCCTGTGGAGCCCGCTTGGATGGACCGGGTCTCGGTATATCGGCCCGTGCCGGTCAGGGCGAGGGTTGCGAGCGCAGCTGCACCATCAAGGAAAGAACGTCGCTGCAGGGTGAACTCCCGAGATTGCGATTAGAAATCGACGGACCTATGCCTTCGACGCGCACTCCTTTAAGTCAATCTGCCTTTCAATTTCTGGAACGATCGCCGCGGGACAAGGAGCTGGCGGGAAACGCCGGGCGAATTGAAGGGGATTGGAGGGATCGGGCTTCAGCCGGGGCGGGCGCAATAGACATGTCCCGCACTGGGCGATCACGCCTCAGGGCTGCATCAGGAGGTAGACCGCTCGCCAACGCTGCGCCATTATCTCGAAAGTCGTGATGGTGGGCGTAGGAAGGTTCGAACTTCCGACCCCTGCGATGTCAACACAGTGCTCTACCACTGAGCTATACGCCCACTCATCCTACGGCCCCGGGGTCAGGGCAGGGCGGCGCTTTAGCGAGCCTTCACCATGCGCGCAAGGCAAAATGAACCACTAAAACTGGGCGTGCACCCGCTCGTCCAGAATGCGCTCCACCTCAAGCACGAGATCGCGCAGATGAAAGGGTTTGGACAGCACTTTTGCATGCGGCTGTTCGCGGCTGGCCTTGAGCGTCACGGCCGCGAATCCGGTGATGAACATGACCTTCGTATCGGGGCTGATCTCGTTGCATCGCTGCGCCAGCTCGATACCGTCCATCTCCGGCATTACGATATCCGAAAGCAGCAGATCATATTGCCGACTTTCGAGCAAGGGTACCGCACTCGTGCCGCGATCGACGGAATCGACCTCATATCCTGCAGCCACCAGCGCACGCTCCAGATAGGTGCGCATCGCATTGTCGTCTTCCGCGAGCAGAATCGCCTGTGGCTGGGAGTGGCTCATATCGGGCGGTGTAACCTGCATCGTTTAAAAAATCATGTAGTCCGACAACCACCCGACGCTTGGAGCCATGACCAGACTGCCGGACGGCGGGCTGTTCATTGCGAATGCGGTTGTAGGCTGGCTTTGCACCTCTTACCCTATGGTCGGTACGATTGCGCGAGATCTGGTTTGAACGAGAGGTCCTTCGGGAAATACCCGCCTGGTCAGTCCGGTGGAAGCATCCCCGGTATTGATGGCAGTCATGCTTACACGCTAACGCGGGGTGGGCGTGACGCGCCTCCGATATTGCTCGCGATTCCGCATGATGGCCAATTCTACCCTGACGACGTTCTGCAGAGGCTGCGCAAGCCGGAACAACGCCTTCGGCTTGAGGACCGCCATGTCGGCCTGGTTGCGGACCTCGTGTCAGCGAGTACGCAGCTGAGCGTTCTGCGGGCTCATGCGCCACGCGCAATGATCGACCTCAATCGATCCACGAAGGACATCGACTGGACGATGGTTTCGGGCGCCGGCGCAACACGGGGCCGAGCGTCGCTTGCCACCTATCGGGCACGCAACGGTCTGGGACTCGTTCCGCGTCGCATTTCCGGACTCGGTGAAATCTGGCGCGAGCCACTTCGCCACGAGGAGCTGCAGCACCGCATCGAAACGATTTACCGACCCTACCACGACGCGCTTCAATGCGAGCTGGAGCGGCTCCGCGATCAGCACGGCGTGGCCCTCCTTCTTGATCTGCACTCCATGCCGCCACTGCGACCGGCTCGATCGGACGGGCCGGCGGCGGAGTTTGTGGTGGGAGACCGCTTCGGAGCTACGTGCGACGCAGCGTTGGCCGACTCCGTTATGGCTCACCTGCGGACCAAGGGCCGAACCGTATCGCACAATCGCCCGTATTCGGGCGGCTATGTCCTTGAGCGGTACGGACAGCCGCGACGGGGAATTCACGCCATACAGCTGGAACTCTGCCGCGGAATGTACCTCGACAGCCGACTTGTGGAGCCAAGTGCCAGATTGCCCGTGGTTGCTCGCCTCGTCGAAGGCATTGTATGGAGCTTGGGGGAAGAATTACGTTTTCTCGGCCGAGGCTGGTCTGCCCAGGCGGCCGAATAAAAAACCACCCCGCGTCGAAAGACACAGGGTGGCCAAGGTTCAGGGAGGAAATGCACTCACGTGCATTGTCGGGCAGGCAATGAGGGGGTGCGCCGCCCGACAGATCGAAAATGGTTTCGTGAATCCGAAAATTCAAGAGTGCGCGCGCGAATATTGGCCACCATTCCGGCGCAACTGAAGCCCGCTTAACCGACGTTTCCCGAGATTGGATCGACCGCTTGCGCGATCAGGGCGCTTCCTTCTCCGGAAAGCGATTGATCATGCGACGAGAGCGCAAGTGCGCACTCGCCGGGCTTCAACGTCTCCCCGGCGAGATGAATCTCTCCACCGTAAGGTATAACGAGCGCCGGACCCTCATGCAGAGGGGATGGGAAGGGCGAGGTGTCCTTTTTCCAGAGATAAAGCGTAAAGTGGGGCGATTTTACAACGGGCCCTGCCGCGTTCGTGACCCGGGATTTCAGCTGTTCGGGATACGGTAGGCCTGAGGCAACTTGCATTCCCTGGTCGAGATGCAACTCGCGCGGTCTCCCGTAGTCGTACAGGCGGAAGGTGATGTCGCTATTCTGCTGCACTTCGATAAGGCTGACGCCCGCACCAATTGCATGGACGGTACCGGCCGGGATGTAGAACACATCGCCCGCTTCGACGCGGTGCCAGCTAAGCAGGTCGAGAATTGATCCGTCGAGTGCCGAACGGCGCATCCCATCCGGGTCCACCTTGTTCTCGAATCCCGCCGCGATCTCAGCTCCAGGTTCGGCATCGATAATGACCCAGCATTCACTTTTCCCGGTCTTGCCGAGCCCCATGCTGCGGACTTGCTGGTCGTTCGGATGGGCCTGGACCGAAAGCCGCTCGCTCGTGAAGATATATTTGACCAGAAGGGCGTCGAGCTCGGGGGGCGGCTCGAACCAGATTTCCCCAATTCGGCTCTGTGGTGCGTGCGCGAAGAAGGACGGAAGGCGTTCGACTCCCCAGATCTTCTCCACAAATCGTTGGGGTAGCTTCCGGATCATGTGCCCGAACACCGCTTCGCTTCGCCCACCCGCTGCACTGCATCGCGCGAGACGACGAGGACGTCGTCGCCATCAACCACAACCACGATATTGTCGGCGCCTACGACCGTCACATGCGGCCCATCGCTATCGATCATCGTCCCAGACGATCCGATGATCTCACCCGGACCTACGACGACATTGTCCTGGGTCCCGGAACCGCGTTGCTCAACTAGCGCATCCCAGTTTCCGATATCGGACCAGCCCATGGATACATCGACCATGGCGGCGCGTTGCGTATTTTCCATTACCGCGTAATCGACTGATTCCTTCTCGACTTTCGCGAATTCTGCCGCTTCTGGTCTGATAGTTTCACCATCTCGATTACCCCGTTCAAAAGCAGTCGAAACGGCTGCAAAGATTTCCGGGCGATGGGTTTCGAGTTCGGCAAGATAGGTGCACGCCTTGAAGGCGAATATTCCGCCATTCCACGCATAGTTCCCGTCGGCCAGAAATGTGATCGCTCGTTCCATGTCGGGCTTCTCGACAAAACTGTGGACGCGAAAACCATCACCGACGGCTTCGCCTCTGCGAATATAGCCATAGCCTGTTTCCGGGCTGGTGGCGGCAATGCCGAAAGACACCATCCAGTCATCGCGGGCCAGCGTCGCAGCGGAACGCGCCGCAGATCGGAAGGCGTCCGGGTCAACAATATGGTGATCGCTCGGACAAACGAGCATGATTTGATCGGGATCTAGGGCAAGGGCGGCAAGCGCTATGGCAGGCGCCGTATTCCGTCCCATCGGTTCGACGATGAAGAGCGGATCTCCTGGGACATCTGCCGCTTGCGCTCGTGCAAACTCAAGGTGCTGCTCTCCGATGACGATAGTCGGCGGATCGAACATCTCATGGTCCGAGCAGCGATCGAGAGTGGACTGGAAGAGCGTCCTGTCCCCGAGCAGCGGCAGAAACGGCTTGGGTTTCGAGGCACGGCTGCGCGGCCACAAACGGGTTCCGTTTCCTCCGCAAAGGATGACGGGCACGATTTTCGGCAAAGACTGCTCCAGGGTTTTGAGTGAGTGCTTACACGGTCAGACCGATCAGATGACGAAAGGCTGAATTGCTGAAAGCGCGCTCGCGCTTCCTGGGTCTAATTTCCGTCGTCTCGTGTTGCAAGGCTTTGACCGATGAAACCGAGCGACCAATCGGCCTTCCCCATCTTGCCAGCGGTGCGCGCCGCTTCAATCTTTTTCACTTCAGCCTCGATGAACTCGATTCGTTCGTCCCATCCGTCATGCGTCCGCTTGCGGAAGATCCAGCCGCCGTGGCGGGGACCCCATTGGCGCATGAACCGGATTGCGGCTTTCGGGTCATATCCGGCATTGACCAGCAACCAGGGCATCAGGCGATCGGCATCGCGCTCGGTCAGCCGAACCAACCGACGCTTGCGGCCCGTCTCTTCCAGATAGTCGAGATGGCCGAGCAGATTATGCGCCATCTCATGCGCGACCATCGCCGCGAATTCATCTTCGGCGTAGCCGAAGCCTGGAAAATCCTCGCCCACCAGTACGCGATCACCATCGGCGCTCGCCTTGGAGGAGGAGGTGAGCAATTCGAATCGCGATGCGCAGGATTCGACAGGTTCGAGCACTGCCTCGCGCAGCATCCCGGCTGCGTCGCGCCATGTCAGGCGCACCGGGCCTAGTTGCAACTGCTGGTCGAGGTACTCACGGATTTCCTGGCTTCGTTTCCAGGCCGGATCGGTCGGTTGCCAGGTTTCGGCGATAGCTTTGCCCGCGATGGCCACGAGCGTATCGTTGACGCGCAGCCCAGCGCGCGAGGCAGGCGAGCCGGGGGCGACCGACTGCACAGCAAGGTCACCGCTCAAATTGAATAGAGCGCGCACAGCCCGCGGATCGCCATATGCTGCGGCATCGTGCACCAGCATTCCCGTTGCCGGAACACGCGCATCGCAGAACTCGGCGTTGGCAACCGCCAGCCGGTATCCGACCCGGAAGAGGAGGTCTTCGCGATGCTGGAATATCTGCAGGGGCGACTGGGTCTCGGTCTCCGGCCTCTCGTCTTGTCCAACGGCAGGAGAGGGGGCAGCAAAAAAGGCGGCCGAGACCAGCCCGGCCGCCCCTAGAAATGCTGACTGCTTACGCAGCGGGCGCGCCTTCAACGCCATTGAGCTGCGCCTGTGGCTTGGGCGCGGTGCCCTGGTTTGCCTGTCGCGCGAAGAGCACGCGCATCTGTTCGAGCGAGAAGAGGTGCGCGAAAATGAGCTGGAGCAGGCCGCTCTCGTTCCACTTGCGCAGCTGATCGCCGCGCAGCTCGCGCAGCTTCTCGGCGTTCACCATCTGGAATCCGCGATAGATGAAAGGCTTGTCCTCGTCGGGACGCTGGATCGCGACTTCGCCATCCATCAGCAAATCGGCATCCTTCAGTTCTTTCATGAAGGCCTGGGTGCGCTGGCCGGCCTGCTCGAAGCTCTCGCAGAACTGCAGGATGGTCTTCGTCGCCTCGCTGGGCTCCTTACCGTCGAAGAAGGCATCCCCATCCTCGAACTCGCCCACAGAATCGGCAGTCGGGTCGAAGCATAGCGACAGCTCTTCGGCGTCCGGGCGCAGCCGCGCGAGCATGAAAGGATAGCGACGGATGTAGGCGGGAAGGTAGACCGGCTCGGTGACCTTGCCGGTTTCGTCGACGAAGGTGTTCACCCCTTCATTGAGCGCGAACAACGCCAGGGGCAGGGCGTTCTCGCCTGCGGAAAACACGATCGGAAGCTGGCGCTGAGCCTGGACGAATTCGTCCACGGTCAACGGCACGGCATGCTGCTTGGAAAGCCACGGAGCAAGATCGACGGGCCGGGTCTTGAGATCGGCGTGATCATTGCTGTTGAGCGGCATGAGATCGTTGTAGAACAGGGGCAGGTTCGGCTGCGGCGCGCTGGCCATGGAAACTCTCCGATAGACGGTGGGATGTAACGGGCGTGTCTGGCACGCGCGTGAAGCGCTGCGCTTTAAGCGGTTGGACCGGCTTTCGCAAGCGGCACCAGCTTGCCCGGATTTAGCAATCCCTGCGGGTCGAGCGCCTGCTTGACCTTGCGCATGAGATCCAGCGCAACCGGATCGCCAAGCCGACCCAGCTCATCCCGCTTCATCTGGCCAATCCCGTGTTCGGCGCTGATCGAGCCATCATAGCGGGTAACGAGATCATGTACGAAAGCGCTGATCCGTTTACCTGCCTGTGCTTCCCATTCCCCGCGAGTCGCGCCTTCCGGGGCGAGGACGTGGAAATGGATATTACCGTCGCCCAAGTGACCGAATCCGACCGCCGTCGTGCCCGGAAAGCGGGCTTCGATCTCGAGGGAGGCCTCTTCCACAAAGCGAGCCATGCGCGCGACCGGCACCGAAATATCGTGCTGCATGGCGGGTCCGATAGCGCGTTCGGCAGGGGCGATCGAATCGCGCATCAGCCAGAAATCATCCGCCTGGCTTTCATTCGCTGCGATCGCTGCATCTTCCAGGAGACCGGCCTCGATCGCGTCTGCGAGCATGGTTTCCGCCATGTCCCGAAGCCGGTCTTCCTCGCCCCGCTCGGCGACCAGTTCGATAAGCGCATGCCATGCATGTTCGCTGGTCAGCGGTGACCTGGCATCGGGGAGGTGGGCGAGGACCGACTGGAGGCAATGCTTTGGCAAGACCTCGAAACCTTCGAGCTTGTCGCCAGCCTGCTTCTCGCAATGTAGGAGCAGTTCGCGCGCCGCCGAGATCGAGGGCAGACCGGCCCAGGCAACCACGCGGCCGCCGATCTCCGGCAGGAGGCGCAAGGTCGCGGCGGTAACGATACCCAGCGTGCCTTCCGACCCGATCAGCATCTGCTTCAGGTCGAAACCGCGATTGTCCTTTTTTAGCGGAGTCAGCGAATCGAACACCGATCCGTCGGCCAGGACCGCCTCGATGCCCAGCACCTGCGCGCGCATCGTCCCATGCCGCAAAACCTGCGTGCCGCCGGCATTGGTCGAAATAAGCCCCCCGATCGTGGCCGAGCCCTTTCCGCCCAGTGTCAGCGGGAAACGAAGCCGTTCTCCTTCGGCGGCCTCATGCAGGGTCTGGAGAATGACTCCGGCCTCGCAGGTAATTTCCCGAGCGTCGACGTCGATGGTGCGGATCGCATCCATCCTGCGCAGTGACAGGATCACAGCCTCGCCGCTGTTGTCGGGAGTGGCGCCGCCCGACATCCCGCTGTTTCCGCCCTGGGGCACGATCGGCACCCCATGCGCGGCACACAGCTTCACGAGCGCTGCCACCTCCGACACGTCGGCAGGCGAAGCGAGACCGACCGCCTTACCCGTATAGCGACCGCGCCAATCGGTCAGCCAGGGATCGACCAGTTCCGGATCGTGGGTGAAACCGCGCGGCCCCAGGAGGTCGGCAGCGGCCTGTGCGAAGGAATTGTCGTTGGGCATTGCGGCGTCCTTGCCACATCTGCTCACGCAATTTCCACTCCCTTGCCATGGCAGGAGGATCAATTAAGCGGATATTCAAACGGATCGGGGCAAGGACCGCCCACCACCGAACTGCAGGTGCCTGCTATCCTGCCGGAAAGAGGAACGGACCTACCAGCGCCGATGCCACTTGTTTCTGCCTTGCTGTCTCTCCTTCTGCCGCTCGCAACTCCTGCGAACGGTGGGGACATGGATGCGGCTGGCGAGCGGCATGGAAAGCCGGCAGGCCCGCTCGCACCGATGTCTTTGTCTGACCGGCCGCCCGACTGGCGCGATCTTTCCAGGGAAGTCCGCGCGCCCGTTGCCAATCAGGTCCGGATCGAGCGGCGTGTGATCTTGCGCATCAGTCCGCAGCCCGGCCGCACGCGCGGCAGCAACCTGCTCGCTCAACTGCCGAGCCAGGCGACGCCGACGCGGCTGGTGGAGCAGTCGATGACGCAATGTCTTCCTGCCAACAATATCGTCGGTGTGTCCGACAACGGCAGCAGGCTCATCATTTACATGCGCGATCGCAGCCTGATATCCGCGCAGCTCGAAAAGGCCTGCAGCCCGCGCGACTTCTACCTTGGCTTCTACGTCGAGCGGAATGCGGACGGGCAGCTTTGCGCCGATCGGGACCGGCTGCTTTCGCGTGCCGGGGCGAAGTGTCGCATTTCCGAACTCAACCGTCTCGTTGCAGTGAGGCCACGCGACTAGGCCAGCCGGCACCCAACCGGTCCGTCATCCTTGACTTATTCGCCCTATCGGGCAAAGGGCGCGACCAGCCGTTTTGCGCGATCTGTCGTGCTTTTCACCGGCACTCCATCCAGGGATACATTCGACGCGCATGACATTTGCCGATCTCGGCCTTTCCAAGGACCTGCTGAAGGCGGTCGAAGAGGCCGGCTACACCGAGCCGACCGATATCCAGCGCGAGGCGATACCGCCCGTGCTGATGATGAAAGATATCATCGGTATCGCCCAGACGGGCACCGGCAAGACCGCCAGCTTCGTCCTGCCGATGATCGATATCATGGCAAGTGGCCGGCGGCGCGCGCTCATGCCGCGATCCCTGATCCTCGAGCCGACCCGTGAGCTAGCGGCACAGGTTGCGGAGAACTTCGAGAAGTACGGCAAGAACCACGATCTCAAGATGGCGCTCCTGATCGGCGGCGTACAGATGGGTGACCAGGTCAAGGCGCTGAACGAGGGCGTCGACGTGCTGATCGCGACGCCGGGGCGCCTCATGGACCTGTTCGAGCGCGGCAAGATCCTGCTCAATGGCTGCGAGCTGCTGGTCATCGACGAGGCAGACCGGATGCTCGACATGGGCTTCATCCCGGACATCGAGTTCATCTGCGACAAACTGCCCGAGACGCGGCAGACCATGCTTTTCTCGGCCACGATGCCCCCGCCGATCGAGAAGCTGGCGAAGAAATTCCTCAGCAATCCCAAACGGATCGAAGTCAGCCGGGCGGCGACGACCAACAAAGACATTACCGCTTTCAAGGTTCCGGTGAAAAGCCGCCAGAAGCGCGAGACGCTGCGCTGGCTGCTGCGCAACGACCTGGTCGAAACCGCGATCATCTTTGCCAATCGCAAGACCACCGTGCGCGAGCTCAACAAGAGCCTGCAGAGCCACGGTTTCGCATCGAGCGAAATTCACGGCGACATGGACCAGTCGAGCCGGTTGAAGGAACTCGATCGCTTCAAGAAGGGCGAGGTCAATATCCTCGTCGCTTCCGACGTCGCCGCACGCGGGCTGGACATCAAGGGCGTCAGTCACGTGTTCAACTTCGATACGCCCTGGCACCCTGATGATTACGTTCACCGGATCGGGCGCACCGGTCGCGCGGGGGCGAAGGGGCGGGCGTTCACCTTCGTCGCCGAAGACGATGCCGAAGCCATCGAGAATGTCGAAAAGCTCACCGGCGCCAAGATTGACGTGTTCGGCAAGAAGGACGTGCGTGTCGCGCTGAAAGAGCCCGAGCAACAGCAGGCCGAGAGCGATGGCGCCGAGCCACAGCGCGAAGAGCAGAGCGAGAAACGCAAGCGTTCAAAGCGGGGTGAGGGCAAGAGCGAGCCGAAGGCTTCCGCACCCAGGGCCGCTGCCAAAGAACCCCGCAAGACCGGGCGCAAATCCGACCGCCAGCCCGATTCCGCACAGACGTCCGACGCGGCGGGCGAGTGGAACGGCCCCAAGCCGGGATTCCTCGACATATCGGCTGTGTAGCCTTGGTTCACGCTCGATTTACTTTAATCGAGCATTGAGCCGTTTCGCGACCCTTGGTGCATTGAGTCGCGGATGATGAAGCAGCGCAAGCCGCGCTGGCGATGGACACAGGCCCGGGGGAATTCGACGTGGACATTTCCGAGCCCTACGCCAGCGCTGGGACCGAGAATTTCGACGTCTGCGTATTCGGCCTCGGCTATATCGGTCTGCCGACAGCATCGGTAATCGCGTCAGCGGGTCTTCGGGTTTGCGGGGTGGATACTTCCGCCCGCGTGGTGGAAACCATCAATCGCGGCGCCATCCACATCGAGGAAAAGGACCTCGACCAACTGGTCGAGCGGGTCGTCAAACAGGACATGCTTGTCGCCTCGCACGAAGCGGCTGCAGCCAAGTTTCACGTCATTGCCGTTCCTACTCCGCTGGGGGACGACAGGCAGCCCGGGCTCGCCAGCGTGATGAGCGCGGCCGAAACCATCGCGCCCCGGCTGCGCCCCGGCGATTGCGTGATCCTCGAGTCGACTTCGCCGGTCGGCACCACCGAGCGGATCGCACAGCTGATCGCTCGGCTTCGACCCGACCTTGGCGTTCCGGGCAGTACCCACGGGCCGGCGGATATCGCGATCGCCTATTGTCCCGAACGCGTGCTCCCCGGCAAGATCCTCGCCGAGCTGCGTTCGAACGACCGCGTGATCGGTGGTATGACCCCCGCATGCGCAATCGCTGCCAAGCGCCTTTATGCGCAATTCGTGCTGGGGGTGTGTTTCGATACGAACGCCGCCGCCGCCGAGATGGTCAAGCTGGTCGAGAACAGCTTCCGCGACGTGAACATCGCTTTCGCCAACGAATTGTCGTTGGTCGCGGACCGCTTCGGGATCAACGTCTGGGAGGTCATTCGCCTCGCCAACCGCCACCCGCGGGTTAACATTCTGCAGCCGGGACCGGGAGTGGGCGGCCACTGCATCGCGGTCGATCCGTGGTTTCTCGTCGCTGCGGCTCCCGAGGAAACGCCGCTGATCCGGACGGCGCGGGAAGTGAACCTCAACAAGACCGAGCATGTTGTTGCGCGACTGCTGGCGATGGCTTCCGGCGAAAGCGATGCGAAGATCGCGGTGCTCGGCCTGGCCTTCAAACCCGATATCGACGATTTGCGCGAAAGCCCGGCGATGGAAGTCGCCAACCGTCTGGCAACCGAGTTCGGCAGTCGGCTGATGATCGTCGAACCCTTCGTCGACGAGCTTCCCGAGCGTCTCGCAGAGACCGGCGCCAGCCTGTGCGACTTGCCGTCGGCGCTGGCGGAGGCCGATATCCATGCCATCCTCGTCGACCACACGGATTTCAAGCATTTGACCTTGCGCGATTTCGCCGGGAAGCAGGTGTATGACACGCGCGGCCTGCTGGAGGCATGAGTATTCGCCCGAAGATCTTCGTTACTTTTGGGACGCGGCCAGAAGCGATCAAGATGTTCCCGGTCGTGCATGCCCTGCGCGAAGGCGGCTGGTGTGACGCGCAAGTGGTGGTCACGGCGCAGCACCGCGAAATGCTGGACCAGGTGATGGCGATTGCCGGCCTGACACCCGATATCGATCTCGACCTGATGCAACACGGCCAGAGCCTCGATGCGCTGGCATCGCGTATCCTGCTGAATTTCGGTGAGGTTCTGGACCGCGAGAAGCCGGATCGGGTCCTTGTCCATGGCGATACGCTGACAACGATGATGGTCACGCTGGCGTGTTATTTCCGCAAAATCCCGGTCGGCCATGTCGAAGCCGGGCTACGCAGCGGCGATATTTACTCGCCCTGGCCAGAAGAGGTAAACCGCCGCGTCACTGGCACCGTCGCCGACTTGCATTTCGCCCCGACCGACATCGCGGCCGGTGCCTTGATTGCTGAAAACACCGCGCGCGATGCCGTGTTCGTTACAGGCAATACGGTGATCGATGCGCTGCTTGCCACGCGTGACAAGCTGAGGGTGAATCCTGACCTCGCGGCCGAGATCGATCGCGTGCTCGACGGTTTTGCTGGCAAGCGCATCATCGCTGTGACTGCACATCGCCGCGAGAATTTCGGCGCCGGCATGCAGAACATTGCTGCCGGCTTGCGCAAACTGGCCGAGCGCGACGATATTGCCATCGTCTACCCGGTGCACCCCAATCCGAATGTGGAGGGCGTCATGCGCGAGGCGCTGGCGGGGTGCGGAAACATCGCACTCATCGCACCGCTCGACTATCCCAATTTCGTGCGGATGATGTCGCGTGCGGAGATCATCCTCACCGACAGCGGCGGCATTCAGGAAGAGGCGCCTAGCCTTGGCAAACCGGTTCTCGTCATGCGCGACACGACTGAAAGACCCGAAGGCATCGCGGCAGGCACCGCCCGGCTGGTGGGCGCGGAAACCAACGCGATCGTGGCGGAAACGGTGCGGCTGCTGGATGACCGGGAAGCATATGAGGCCGTCGCTCGTGCGCACAATCCCTATGGTGATGGAACCGCAGCGCGACAAATCGCCGCTATCATAGCCCGTCATCACGGCGCTGAGTGGAAGGGGCCGGCCGACTAGGCACCGGCGTTTACGAGGTCTTCACCCAAATATGGCATTCCCTGCCATGTGACAGATCTGTTTGATCCAATGCTGGCCTTCGTGCGCGACATTGCGATGTATTTCGCGGTATTCGCTGCGCTTGCCCTGATCGTAAAGCGGCGCTCGATTTTCGCTGCTTATCAGCGGTGCCGTACGGAAGCGCGAACCAATATGGGCCTGGCCGCACTCAATGCGCTGGTCCTCGTTCCGCTGACCGCAGTGCCTGTCGCGACACTCGCCATGTTGCTTGACGGCAGGGTCTGGTTCGAGAGCTTCTGGGATCGCCTGCCAGCGATCGCGGTCGTCGTCGCGGCAATCTGCGTCGTCGATCTGGCGGCCTATTGGCGGCACCGCCTGGAACACAGCGCCAGCCTGTGGCGCTATCACGCCACGCATCACGCCGATACGGCGCTCCACTGGCTGTCAGTTCAACGCAAGCATCCAATCGCGAAGTTCCTTTCGCTGATGCTCGACATGTCGCTGGTGCTGCTGCTCGGTTTTCCGTTGTGGGCAATATTTACGGCGATGCTGTTGCGCAGCTGGTGGGGGTATTTCATCCATGCCGATGTTCCCTGGACTCTCGGCATTCTCGGCCAGATCATGATTTCTCCCGCCGCTCACCGCCTTCATCACATCCGCGACGAACAGCTGATGGGGACCAATTTCGGCAACACCATCACCCTGTGGGACAAGCTGTTCGGGACGTGGTGCGATCCTGCGCCCTATGTCGATTGCGAGACGGGGATCGAGGAAGGCACGCGCGGTTTCTGGGGAGAGCTCAAGCGTCCGTGGGAGGAACGCTATCGAGTGCGCGAGCCGCAAGATAGCGCGGCGCCCGAAAAGGCCGCCGTCTGAGGGCTCAGTCGGCCAGCTTCACGAAGCTGTCCAAAACCCGTTTCTCGCCAGCTTTCTCAAATTCGATCGCGAGCTTATTCCCTTCCTGATCGGTTACCGTGCCGTAGCCGAACTTGTCGTGGAACACGCGCGCACCGATGGCGATGTCGCTCCGCGGCTTCGCTGCGAAGCTCGCCGCGCTGCGACCTGGCTCGGCGATGCGTTTGGGCGTCGCGTCATAGCCGCTCGATAGCGCTCTCTGCCAGCCCGGTCCGCGGGCAGTGGACCGGTCCGGCCGGCTGGTTGAAACATGCGCGAAGGGATCTTCGGTCTCGGTCCAATTTGCGCGCCAAAGCGACGCACCGCCCGTCATAGTCGTCTCCCGCTCGATCGTCTCCTCGGGCAATTCGTCGATGAAACGGCTGGGGATCGAACTCGTCCACTGGCCATAGATCCGCCGGTTTGCCGCGTGGAAGATCGAGCATCGCCGCTTGGCCCGCGTAATAGCGACATAGGCCAGACGGCGCTCTTCCTCGAGACTGGCGAGGCCGCCTTCATCCAGCGCGCGCTGGCTGGGGAACACGCCTTCTTCCCAACCGGGCAGGAAGACGTGGTCGAATTCCAGCCCCTTCGCCGCATGCATGGTCATGATGGTGAGCTTTTCGCCATCGTCGCGTGCATCATTGTCCATCACCAGGCTGACATGCTCGAGAAAGTCGGTCAGGCTTTCGTAGTCCTCCATCGCCCGGGCAAGTTCGGAAAGGTTTTCGAGCCGTCCTGCGCTTTCAGCGCTGCGATCTTTCTGGAGCATCTCCTCGTAGCCGCTTTCCGCGACGACCAAGCGCAAGAGCTCGGAGGGCGTAACCTTCTCGGCTTGCTCGCGCCAGTGCACGAACTGCGCGAGCAGTCCCGTCAGCGTATTTCGCGCGCGGGCCGGCAGCTCGTCGCTGTCCGCGAGGTCGAGCGATGCCGCGGCCAGCGGCATCTGCATGCGCCGAGCATGGCGGCGCATGGCCTCCAGTGTCTTCGCTCCTAGTCCGCGCTTTGGCTGGTTATAGATGCGCTCGAAGGCCAGATCGTCCGCCGGCTGCTCGATCACGCGCAGATAGGCGAGTGCATCGCGGATTTCGGCGCGCTCATAAAAGCGGAAGCCGCCGACGATGCGATAATTGAGGCCGATCTGGATGAAGCGGTCCTCGAACTCTCGCGTCTGGTACTGGGCACGAACCAGAATGGCCACTTCGTCGAGCGAAGCGCCTTCCGATTCCAGCCGCTCGATTTCCTCGCCGACGCGGCGTGCCTCTTCGGGGCCGTCCCACACGCCGATCACGCGGACTTTTTCGCCAGCGGGAAGTTCGGTCCACAGCGTCTTGCCAAGCCGTTCGCTGTTCGCATCTATCAATCCCGATGCCGCAGCCAGAATCTGCGGCGTAGAGCGATAATTCTGCTCCAGCTTGATGACTGCCGCGCCCGGAAAATCCTTCTCGAATTTCAGGATATTGGCGACTTCCGCTCCGCGCCAGGAATAGATCGACTGGTCGTCGTCGCCGACGACGCAGATGTTCTTGCGATCCTGTGCCAGCAGGCGGAGCCAAAGATACTGGACCTGGTTGGTGTCCTGATATTCGTCGACGAGGATGTATTTGAAGCGCCGCTGATATTGCTCGAGTATATCGCGGTGCTGGCGGAAGATGTTGAGCATGTGCAGCAACAGGTCGCCGAAATCGCAGGCGTTGAGGGCCTGCAGTCGCTCCTGGTAGAGCTTGTAGAACTTAGTGCCGAGGCCGTTGGCATAGGCCTCGTTCTCGGCGGCATCGAGATCGCCAGGATTGAGCCCGCGGTTCTTCCAGCGATCAATCAGCCCCGCCAGCTGCCTTGCCGGCCAGCGTTTCTCGTCGAGCTCGTTCTGCTGGATCAGCTGCTTGAGCAGTCGTAGCTGATCGTCTGTGTCGATGATCGAATAATTGCTCTGCAAGCCGACCAGCTCAGCGTGACGCCGCAGCATTCGCGCGCCGATCGAATGGAAAGTGCCAAGCCAGGGCATGCCTTCGACGGCATCCCCGATGTGACGTCCAACACGCTCGCGCATCTCGCGCGCTGCCTTGTTGGTGAAGGTCACGCACAGGATTTCTGATGGCCACGCGCGCCGGGTTGCGATGAGATGTGCAAGCCGCGCGGTAAGTGCCGCGGTCTTGCCCGTCCCCGCACCTGCCAGCATCAACACCGGGCCTTCGGTCGTCAGCACGGCTTCGCGCTGCGGCGCATTGAGCATTGCCGCATAGGCCGGGACGTCGCCGCCAGGGGCCGCCGGGGAGGGTTCGGGGAGGTTGGTCATGCGCCTTTCGGAACAGGTAGGGAACGCAGAGCGTCAGCACAAGCCTCGGGTCGCGACGGTCTCGGAACAACTTCGGCGACTTCTTCGTAGTGTGGTCATGTTCGAAGCTGAAATTGGAGAGAAATCAATGCGCAATCTGATTATGGCAGGTGCTGCAGCCCTCGCTTTTGTGGCTGCGCCCGCGATCGCCGACGATCATATGGAAGCCGAAGCTTACATGATGACCGACGCGCAGGAAGCCGACTTCATGACGTGGACCGACGACAAGCGGATGACGTACAAGGCGTGGCCGATCGCTGCGCAAGAATACTACTGGACACTGACCGACGCGCAGAAGGAGGGCTGGTGGATGCTCACCGATCCCCAGCGCGTCCGGATCGTGGAAATGACGCCGGCCCAGCGCTCCGCTGCGTGGACGCAGATTTCTGCGCAGATCAACGGTAGCGCCACGACGCCCGCCGCGACCGCAACGACGACGACCAGCAGTAACATCCGGTTCGTCCGCAACGAGCGCGTGCAGGCCACCCCCGGCGATCAGGGCCCGCCGACTGGCGACCTGCCGATCTGCTCGCCCAATCAGCAGGATAACTGCATCAATTCCTGGGAAGCGCGCGGTACTGGCACGAAGCCGCTCGATTATTGGCCGGGTCGTCCCGCAAGCCAGATGGACTGACAATAACGGTTCGTCACGCAGCCAGCTTTAGGCTGGCGCAGACACAGAAAGGGGCAGGTTCGCGTTAGCGGGTCTGCCCTTTTTCTAGGCTATCTGCCGTTCGCCTCATTTTTGCCACGTATCCCGACAGTGCGTTTTCGCGGGAAGACAGGCGAGCGGCGCCGCTCTTGTCATAGGGGCGGTTTAAGCTAATCAGAGTATCCGACGCAGGGAAAAAACGGGTCGCGTTCGTCGCGCATGTCAAACTTCCAAGGAAGAGTACATGCGAAAGACATTCTGGTATATTCTCGGTGGCCAACTGGCCACCATCTCCATCCCCGCATTCGCGCAGGATGTCGGCGACGATGGGGCAGCGCCCCCTGCCGATGCCCAACCGTCAGCACCCATGATGACGCCCGACCAGATGGCTACGGTCGACACCTGGCCTGCGGATCAGCAGGCGCAATTCCGGCAGTGGCCAGGCGAGGTCCAGACCTATTTCTGGTCGCTCGCGCCTGAGCGGCAGGATGTGTTCTGGCGTCTGACGGATGGCGACAAGGTCGCACTCGCGAGCATGGACGAGGCGGGACAGGCTGCGGCCTGGGCCAGGATTGACGCCCAGCTCGCTAACCCGCCCGAGACCGCTCCCGTCGATAATCCGCCGATGCCGTCCGAAGATTCGCCCGCGGCGGCTCCGGTCGATGATACGACAATGCCGCCAGAGGATTCCTCCGCCGCTGCCGATCCTGCCGCAGAAGACGGCTATGACGATAGCGGAGTGGAGGATGAGGCTCCCGAAGTCCCCGAGCCCATGGGTCGCGCTTAGGGTTGCCTCACGCCGCGTCGGGTGCGAGCCGAAGGAGCGAGAGGCGAGCTTTCCCGACGCGGCGATCCACTACACATTCGAGCAGTCTTACCGCCGGCTCCTCCTTCGCGCCTGTCTCCAGCGCGATCCAGGTTGCGGGACCGATCCAGCCAAGGCGCAGCATGCGGTCGAGCGCGACTTCGCCAGCGCCCGTGTCATAGGGTGGGTCGAGCAGGATCAAATCGTGCGCCGTCTTTGCGGGAGCCAGGCTCATCACCGAGCCTGCCTGTACGGTCGCTCGCGATTTTGCACCAAGCGCCTCGACATTGGTGCGGATAGCCTTGATGGCAGCCGCGTCCTGTTCGACGAACAGACAGGCCGCCGCACCGCGCGAGAGCGCTTCTAGACCGAGCGCGCCGGATCCGGCGAATAGGTCCGCTACGTGCAATCCCTCGAAACTGCCCAGACGGCTGGCGAGCATGTTGAAAAGCGTTTCGCGCGTACGGTCCGCGGTGGGGCGCGTCGCTTCTCCGGGCGGCGCAACGAGCCTGCGCCCCCGCCAGTCGCCGGCAATTATCCTCATTGCCGACCGCCGCGTGCCAGTTCGCGCTTGAAGCCCTCGACATCGCCGCGCTTGATCTCGGCCACCTGGCCGCGCGGCAGGTCGCCGATGTGGAAGGGGCCATAGCCGATGCGCAGCAGACGGTTCACCTCCAGCCCGAGATGCTCGAGCACCCGGCGCACTTCGCGGTTCTTGCCTTCGCGCAACGTCAGCTCGATCCAGCGATTGCGACCCGATCCGCGTTCCAGATTGGCTTCGATCCGTCCGTAGCGCACGCCATCGACCTCGACTCCCTCGACGAGTTCGTCGAGCTGCGCCTGGCTCACGTCGCCGAAGGCACGTGCACGATAGGTCCGAGGCACGCCATAGGACGGCAGCTCCATCGCCCGCTTCATCTCGCCATCATTGGTGAGAAGCAACAGCCCCTCGGTATTGTAGTCGAGCCGCCCTACTGGCATCACCCGACCGGCATCCTTCGGCAGGGCGTTGCGCAGGGCCGTGTAAATGGTTGCTCGGCCCTTGGGATCATGTTCGGTCGTGAGCATACCGGCAGGCTTGTGGAAGGCGAACAGCCGCGTATTCTCTGCCTTTCCGACCGGTTTTCCGTCCACCGTCACGCCGCGCAGGCTGTCCAGTTTCACGGCTGGCGTATCGAGCACCTTGCCGTTGATCGCCACGCGCCCGTCGGCGATCATGCGCTCGACCTCGCGCCGGCTGGCGACCCCTGCGCGCGCGAGCAGCTTGGCGATGCGGTCGCCGGCTTCTGGTAGTCGGTTGTCGGACATGGCGCGCGGGTTAAGCCCTCAGTTCGCGGCGCGCAAGGCTTCCTCGACCGTCTCGTGATAGCGCCGTATGCCGCCCTCCATCGTACCGAGGCTCAGGTGCGGCACCGCGCCCGTGGCCAGGCCCTGCTGGCCTAATTCGGCGGCGCGGAAATCCTCCCCTGCAAACACGCCGCCGTCGAGTAGCGCCCAGCTGCGCTCCCAATGGTTGCGCGCCTTATCTGTGCTCGGATGCTCTGGAATAAGCATGAAATCCTCGACCAGCGTGCGATCGTGTGCCTGCGGCATCATCACCATCACATTGATGTAATCCGGGCTGGGAATGATTAGCGCGCCGGGAAGGAGCTGATATGCATATGTGACGACCCGGCGCAGCGCCGCCATGTCTTCGAGGTCAACGCCTTCCATTTCCTCCAGCCGGCCGACCGCGCTGCGCGAGTGCGGACCGATCATGTCGCCGCTGGTCGCGCCGTCCTTGAAAAACGGGCCGATGGTCTGCGCGTGCAGCCGCGTGACATGGTAGCTTTCGAGAAACGCATCCATGATGAGCTTCCAATTGCCCGCCACCTCATGGGTCTTGCGACGGAACAGCACGTGATCTCCCATTCCGAGCGCGTCGAAATCCTCGCCCAGCTTTCTGGCAAGAGCGAAGTCGGCGGTCTGCTCCTGTGGGCAGAACCAGATGAGGCCGCCCGTCTCGCAGGATGGCAGCTCGACGAGGCCGTAGTCCGCCTTGTCGAGGCCGGGGAAGGTATCGGGGCGGGGAAGGGCCAGCAAACGCCCGTCCACAGCATAAGTCCACGCGTGATAGGGACACACGAGCTTCCTGGTGCACTGGACTTCGCCGCCCTCGACCAGCCGAGTTCCGCGATGGCGGCAGACATTGAGAAAGACGTGGGTCTTTCCGTCACTGCCGCGCGTGATCAGTAGAGGGCGGCCGGTGGCATCATGCGGCACAGCCATGCCAGGATCCGGCAACAGCGCAGACGGGCACAGAATCTGCGGCATGCGGTCATAGATAGCCGCTTTTTCGCGCTCCCAGTAGGCCGGGTCGGTATAGACCGAGGCGGGCACGGTGCTTGGTTCTGCCACGTCGCGTTTGCGATCTTCGGCGATGTCCCTCGCCAGGGCGAGCATCCCTGCTGTCGGCCGGCGTTCAGGCTGGGTCTTTGTCGGAACGTCCACGACGCTTTCCTTTCTCTCTCCAGCGGCTAGTGTCGCAAGAAATCCCCATAATTGAAAGGACGGGTGCGCATGGCCGAAAACGCCGAGACGAAGAAGGTATCAGCCTGGCGCGTGCTGGGAATGGCGCTCGGCAATCGGAAGACCGGCTTCATGCTCCTGTTCGGCTTCGCGAGCGGGCTGCCGTTCGCCCTGTTCCTCGGCACGCTTTTCGCATGGCTGACCGAGGCTGAGGTCGATCTCGAGACGATGGGCATCTTTTCGCTTATCGGGCTGGCTTATGCCTTCCAGTTTCTCTGGTCGCCGCTGATCGACAAGGTCGACATTCCCGTGCTGCGGCGCCTCGGCAGGCGCAAGCAGTGGATCGTGCCGATGCAATTGCTGCTCGGCGCCATTCTCGTCACCATGAGCCTGCTGGAACCGCGCACACAGCTCGGCATGTTCTCGTTATTGGCGGGCATTGGCGCTCTGGCCAGCGCGACACAGGACATCGCGATCAATGCATGGCGCATCGACGTGGCGGACGAGGTCGCGACGATCGATATCCTGTCCACCGTCTACCAGATGGGTTTCCGGCTGTCCTCGCTGGTGGGTGGGGCGCTGGGCCTGATCATCGCGGCCCGGATTGGCTGGCCCGAAACGTACATGCTGATGGGCGGCATGCTTCTGGCAGTCGGCTTTGTGGGTCTTTGGGCACCCAATGCGGCTGGCGCGGCGGAGCTGTCTCAAGGCGATGAGCAGGTACGGGCCTTGCGCAAGGCAGGTGAGTTGAACCCGCAGATCCGCAACCGCGCGTTGGCCCTGGTTGGCTTGCTTTGGGCCGGGGCGATCGGCGTCGTCCTCACCTTCATGGTCATGTCGATGACCTATGCGCCTGAAGATCGCCCGAATCCGACCGAGTTCACGGTCAATATCGGGCCATGGATCATCGTGGCCACGATCATTCTTCCCGCGCTGATCGCCGGCTGGCTTGCATCGCAGAAGAAGCAGGGGCGGCACCTGCTGGCAGACGATGCCCCTGCGGTTTCGGGCGGGTCCTACGCGCTCGATCACCTTTACCGTGCGCTTGTGCTGCCGCTGGTCGAATTTGTCGGACGGATGGGCTGGTCGCTGGTGCTGATCCTGGCGGTCGTGCTGACCTATCGTATCTGCGACGCAATCTGGGGCACCTTTGCATATCCCTTCTACCTAGGCGAGCTGCAGTACACGAACGACGATGTGGCCTTCGCTTCGAAGTTCTTCGGTGTGGGCGCGATCATCGCAGGGCTGGCGCTGGGGGGGCTGCTGCTGACGACGATCGGGCGCATGGCAACATTGCTGATCGGCGGTATTCTCGCAGCGCTCACCAATCTTCTTTACGCCGACATGGCCGTGGGCGGCCACAACATGGCTGCCTTCAGCGAGGCGATCGGCTTTACCTATCTGATCAGCCAGGTGCCGGGCATCGGCGACGCCGATCTGGCCAAGCTGACGATCACCATCGCTTTTGAGAACCTCGCGATCGGGATCGCCGGGGCGGCCTATGTGGCCTGGCTGTCGTCGATCGTGTCGAAGAAATTCAGCGCGGTGCAATATGCGCTGCTGTCGTCACTGACGCTGCTCGTCGGTACGCTTGGCCGCGGGGCACTTGGCGAGATGATCGAGAACCAGGGCTATTTCGACGTCTTCATCCTGACCACATGGATCGGCCTCGCCGCGGCGGTGCTCGTGTGCATGGAGTGGTATCGCGAACGGCGCAGCAGGAATGCCGGGATCGTGGCGCCGGAAGCGGGCGAGGGGAAAGCGGTGCCCGCGGAGTGATCAGTCCGGCAATTCGCGGTTGAGGCGCAAAACCTCGCCGGCGAGATAGAGCGAGCCGGAGACGAGCACCGGGAGCCCGTCGTCAGGCAGGCTGGCAAGTGCCGCGGGCACATCCGCGGCCATCCTGGCTGTCGCGCCGAAGGCTTCGGCAGGATGCGCGTCATGCCCGGGAACGGGAACCGCCGTCAGGCTTGCAATCGCGTCGGCGAGCGGGCCGGTCAGTGCCGACGGGTCCTTCGCATCGAGCATTCCGATCACGAGATGGAGCCGCTCCCCTTGAAAATGCTTGGCCAGCATTTCCCCTGCAGAGGGATTGTGCCCCCCGTCGAGCCAGATTTCGCGATCGCCGGTTAGCGGGCCGGGTGTGAGCCGTTGCAGGCGAGCCGGCCATCGAGCTCCAGTGATGCCGGTAGCGAACGCGTCGCGTGACACGGAAATGTAGTCCTGATGACGCAGCATGGCGATGGCAAGCGCGGCGTTTTCTGCCTGGTGCGGCCCTGGCATGGTGGGCAAAGGCAGTGCGAGTTCGCCGTGCCGATCGGCATAGTGCAGGCCCGTGGGCGTCGCGCTCATCGACCACTCCGCGCCCCTCATGGCGATAGGCGCGCCCATGCGCATGGCTGCCGCCTTGATCTCCGCTTCGGCGGCGTCGGGATAGGATAGCGTGACAAGCGAGGCACCCTGTTTCGTGATGCCTGCCTTCTCGAAGGCGATGCGGGCGAGGGGGACCGTGGGCACACCGGCTTCGGGTGCCAGCAGGAAGCGCTCGTGATCGATGCCCAGCGCGGCGATGGCGCAAGCGGCCGGTTGTTCGAGCACATTGGTTGCATCAAAGCGCCCGCCAAGGCCGACCTCGACCACGCAGGCATCGGCCGGAACGCGCGCGAATTCGGCGAAAGCGGCGGCGACGGTGACTTCGAAGAAGCTCGGGTTCAGGTCCTCACCTGCATCGAGGACCTGTTCGAGGACCTCGGCCAGCCGATCATCAGAAATCAGCTCGCCGGCGACACGTATGCGCTCGTTGTAGCGCACGAGATGCGGGCTCGTGGTGACATGGACCGTATTACCCTCGGCCTCGAGCATCGCGCGCAGGAAAGCGCAGGTCGATCCCTTGCCGTTGGTTCCTGCCACATGGAAAGTCGGGGGCAGGCGTCTGTGCGGATGTCCCAGCCGTTCGAGCAGCGCGCGGATCGTATCGAGACCGAGCCGGCCCTCCGGCACCGACAGCGCAGCCAGCCGGTCGAGCTGGCGCTGGACTGCCGGACTGTCGGAGCGGGCGAAATCCCGCATGACGGGCCTCAGGCAGCCTCGGCAGGTGCCAGATAGTCGAGCAGCGTCGCCAGCGTCTCCTTCAGGTCGTGGCGGTGCACGACCATGTCGACCATGCCATGCTTGTGGAGGTACTCGGCGCGCTGGAAGCCGTCGGGCAATTGCTCGCGGATGGTGTCCTGGATCACACGCTGGCCGGCGAAGCCGATCAGAGCACCAGGCTCTGCAATGTGGATGTCGCCGAGCATTGCATAGCTCGCCGTGACGCCGCCGGTGGTCGGGTCGGTCAGAAGCACGATGTAGGGGAGGCCCGCCTCTTTCAGGCGGCGCGTCATCACGGTGGCCTTGGGCATTTGCATGAGGCTGAGAATGCCCTCCTGCATGCGCGCCCCACCAGCTGCGGTGACCACGATATAGGGCGCGCGGCGAGTCAGCGCGCGCTCGGCGCCCTGGCAGAAGGCAGTGCCGACAGCCATGCCCATCGATCCGCCCATGAAGGTGAAGTCCTGAACGCCGACGACCGCCGGTTTGCCCTCGATCGCGCCGGAGCCGACGATGAAGGCATCCTTGTGCGGGCTCTTGGCGCGGGCCTTCTTGAGGCGGTCGGTGTACTTCATAGAGTCGCGAAACTTGAGCGGGTCTTCTTTCACTTCGGGCACCGGAAGCACCTCGTAGCCCGCGTCGAGCAGCTGGCGCAGGCGCTCGTCCGCGCCGATACGGCCGTGATGATCACAACGCGGGCAGACGTAGGCGTTCTCCTCGTATTCCTGCGCGAAGACCATCTGCTGGCAGCTGGGGCACTTGACCCACAGATCCTTGTCGGTGGTGCGCTTGGAGAGCGAGGTGATCGAATTGCGGACGCGGGTGAACCAGTTCATGCTTTTTCTTCTTTCCGAGGGGCCCTTGCCGCCGAATGGACGGCCTTGGCAAGCCCTGCGGTGAGCTCGCGCAGCCTGGCCGGAGCATCGGCGCCGTGATCGCCGACCAGTTCGACCAGCGCGCTCCCCACCACGACGCCATCCGCCACCTGTGCGATGGCGGCCGCTTGGTCCGGTGTTCTCACGCCGAAGCCGACCGCGACCGGCAAGTCCGTCTGCCGTTTGATGCGGCTGACGTTCTTGGCGATATCGGCGACGAGAGCGCTTTGCTTCCCGGTGATCCCTGCCACGCTGACATAGTAGAGGAAGCCCCCGCATCCTCTCAGGACCGCCGGCAAGCGCTCGTCGTCGGTCGTCGGAGTGGAGAGGTAGATGAGGTCGAGGCCCCGAGCGCGCAGTGCGGGACCGAGATCGGCGTCCTCTTCCGGTGCAAGATCGACGCAGATGACGCCGTCGACGCCGGCATCCTTCGCGGCGGAGGCGAACCACTCCGGCCCGCGCCGGATCATCGGATTGGCATAGCCCATCAGCACCAGCGGGACATCGGGATGGCGCGCACGGAACTCGGTCGCGATGCGCAGCACATCGGCAGTGGTCGTCCCTGCACCGAGCGAGCGGATGTTGGCCTTCTGGATCGCCGGGCCATCGGCCATGGGATCGGTGAAGGGCATCCCCAGCTCGATCACATCCGCGCCTCCCTCGACCAGCGCGTCGAGATTGGCCGCCGTGTCGCCGTCGCCTGCAGTGACGAAGCAGACGAGCGCGGGGTGGTTCTTGGCGAAGGCGGAGGAGAGGCGATTCGAGGTGGTCATAGGGTCAGGTTCGTTCATCTAACTCGGCGGAAGTCTGAGACATGGACCGCATGTTACACTGTCCAGGGAGGAAAAACGGGTGGTGGGCGAGCGGGATGATTTCGGTCTGGAGGAGGTAAGAAAGAGGCGGCGGTTCATGCGCTTCTCTTTGCACGGTTATCGGGGTGTAGGACAGGATCTATCGGTATCCAGGGAGACGTGACGACAAAGCCCCCTCACCTTCAGGGGAGGGGGTTGGGGGAGGGGAAACCATCTCGTCCATGACCAAGCCAAGCTGCTGAAGCACCCCTTCCATGTTGGACATCACATCGGAATTCGAGAACCTTATCACCCTGTATCCCTGCTCTTCCAGAAACCGACTTCGTTGCATGTCATAACTTTCGCGCCCAGCATGCGTATCCCCATCAATTTCGATGACCAGTTTGGGATGGTTCGCGGCGAAATCGACTATAAATTTTCCGACTACCTTTTGCCTGCGAAACTTTACGCCCCGAAATCTGGCGGCTCGCAATTCCAGCCACATCCGCATTTCCGGCTCTGGCATGTTCTCTCGCATTTTCCGCGCTTTTTTGAGCGAGTCAGCGTCTCTCATTCCCCTCTCCCAACCCTCTCCCCTTAAGGGGAGAGGGCTAGATTTCCACTCCCAACCGTTCCGCCACGGTAAAGATGTCTTTGTCTCCGCGCCCGCACAAATTGGCGAGGATTACGCTGTCCTTTGGCATGTCCTTCGCGCGCTTGGCCACGGCCGCGATGGCGTGGCTCGGTTCGAGCGCGGGGATGATGCCCTCGGTGCGGCAGAGCAGCTGGAAAGCTTCCAGCGCTTCCTCGTCGGTGATCGCGGTATATTCGACGCGGCCCGTATCCTTCAGCCAGGCATGTTCGGGGCCGATGCCGGGATAGTCCAATCCGGCGCTGATCGAGTGGCCCTCGGTGATCTGGCCGTCCTCGTCTTGCAGCAGGTAGGTCTTGTTGCCGTGGAGCACGCCGGGGAAGCCGCCGAGCAGGCTTGCCGCGTGCTCGTCGCCGTCGAGGCCGTGGCCCGCTGCTTCGACGCCGAGCATCTTGACGTCCGGATCGTCGAGGAACGGGTGGAAGAGACCGAGTGCGTTGGAGCCGCCGCCGATGGCTGCCACCAGCAGGTCGGGCCGACGGCCGATGCGGTCCTGCATCTGTGCCCGGGCTTCCTTGCCGATCACGCTCTGGAAATCACGCACCAGCTCGGGATAGGGGTGCGGCCCGGCGGCGGTGCCGATGATGTAGAAGGTGTCGTGGACGTTCGCGACCCAGTCGCGCAGCCCTTCGTTCATCGCGTCCTTCAGCGTGCCGCGACCGCTGGTGACCGGCACGACTTCGGCGCCGAGCAGCTTCATGCGGAAGACATTGGGCGACTGCCGCCGCACGTCCTCCGCGCCCATGTAGATGACGCAGGGCAGACCGAAGCGCGCGCAGACGGTGGCGGTGGCGACGCCGTGCTGGCCCGCGCCAGTCTCCGCGATGATGCGCGTCTTGCCCATACGGATCGCGAGCAGGATCTGCCCGATGCAATTGTTGATCTTGTGCGCGCCGGTGTGATTGAGCTCGTCGCGCTTGAACCAGACTTGTGCCCCGCCGAGCGCCTCGGTCAGCCGCTCCGCGAAATAGAGGGGGGAAGGACGGCCGACGTAATGTTCGAGCAAATCGTCGAACTCGCGCTGGAACTCGGGATCGGCCTGCGCCGCGCGATACTCGCGCTCCAGGTCGAGCACCAGCGGCATCAGCGTCTCGGCGACATAGCGGCCACCGTAATCGCCGAAATGCCCGCGTTCGTCTGGCTGGTTGCGGAAGGAGTTGGGAGTCGATTCAGTCATTGTCCAATCCATGCCGTTGGCGCCGTGCGAAGTCGAGACAGGATGGCTTGCAAAGCGCGAACCAGCATTACGTGACCCACCGGTCACTCTGGTGATGCCGAGCGCACTGCATCGCAGAAGGCGCGGATGCGACCGGCGTCCTTGACCCCGGGTGCACTTTCAAGCCCACTCGAAGCATCCACCAGCGGCGCGCCTGTCCGTGAAATGGCATCGGCCACATTGTCCGGATTCAGCCCGCCCGCAAGGCCCCAGGGGATGAAGGGCGTCCAGCCGTCTAGAAGATCCCATTGAAACGAGACGCCATTGCCTCCCGGCAGGCTTTTCGCCGGAGCATCGAACAGCACGCGATCGCAAACACCCACGAACCGGCGAGAGCGTTCCAGCGAACCGTGGTCGCGTAATCCTACCGCACGCCAGGTCTCGATTTTCAGGTTCTGGCGTTGCGCGGCCATCCAGTCGATGGTCTCGCTGCCGTGGAACTGGACGATATCCGGCTTAATCGCCACGAAAGCACGCGCCAATTCCTCGCCCGTCATGGCAACCGTGACCATGACCACCTTCACCGTAGCGGGCACGCGAGCGCGCAATTTGGCGGCGTCCTCAAGGGGGACGTGCCGCGGACTTTTTTCGTATTGTACGAGACCGACGTGGGTCGCACCCGCGTCGATCGCCGCGTCCATGGTTTCAGGCGTGGAAAGCCCGCATATCTTGATCTGCGTTTTCATGGTGTCTTACAGCGTCGCCTCGATTTCACGCGCTGCCTGCACTGGGTCTTCGGCACGGCTGATCGGGCGGCCGATCACCAGCACGCTGGCTCCGTCGTCGCGTGCCTGGCGGGGCGTAACGACACGCTTCTGGTCGCCGGCGGCGCTGCCGGCCGGGCGCAGGCCGGGGACGACGAAGAAGCCATCCTTCCACTGGCCGTGCACGGCCTTCACTTCCTGTCCTGAACAGACGATGCCGTCGAGCCCGGCGTCGTGCGCCAGGTCGGCAAGCCGCATCACGTGATCATGCGCGCTTCCCTGAATGCCTGTGCGTTGAAGATCGCGGTCGTCCATGCTGGTCAGCATCGTGACACCCACGACCTTGGTATGCTCGGCTGCCGCGGCCTTGGCATCCTCCAGCATAGCGCGGCCGCCGCTCGCGTGGACTGTCACTATCGATGGCTCCAGCACATGGATGGCTTGCATGGCGGCGGCGACTGTGTTGGGAATGTCGTAGAGCTTGAGGTCGAGGAAGATCGGCAATCCCAGCTGCCCGATCATGTGGACGCCATGGGCGCCGTGGGCGCAGAAAAATTCCAGCCCGAGCTTGATCCCGCCGACATGACCCTTGACTCGGTTGGCAAGCTCGATCCCTTCGCGCAGGCGCGGAACATCGAGGGCAAGATAGACTGGATTGGTCATTGCGGGGTCTTCGGTTCCGGATCGACAGGATTGGCCGGTTGCGGCGGGCTGTCCGCCCGCGGCGTGGCGGCGGCTGGCGCAGTTGACGCGGCGGTCGGCGTATCGCTTTTCGGCGTTGCGAGCCGCGTCGTTGCAGCTTCGAGGGCATTGACCCGGCGCGTCATCCGCCATTTCGCCGTCCGGTGCACGAGCCACATCGGAATGAGGCCGAGCAGGAAGGCGACGATGACCAGGGCGGGAAGCTTGGTTTCAAGCACGATATTCGACCAGATCTGGACCTCGACCGGTTTCCAGTTGAAGAAGCTGAAGGCCAGCAAGGCGAACAGCAGCAAGACCCAGACTATAGTGCGGACGATCTGCATGGCGTTATCGGCTCCCCAACTGTCTTTTCCGCTGTGCTAGGCCGGGCAAGCGCGCCCGTCTAGGCCAAGCCGTCAGCCGAACACCCGCGCGAACACCGTGTCGACATGCTTGAAGTGGTATTCGAGATCGAAGCGCTCTTCCAGTTCCTCCTCGGTCAGAGCGGCGCGCACCTCCTCATCCTGCTTGAGCAGGTCGAGCAGCATCAGGCGGCCATCCGATTCCCACACCTTCATCGCATTGCGCTGGACCAGGCGATAGGCATCCTCGCGGCTCACACCGTTCTGGGTGAGGGCGAGCAGCACGCGCTGGGAATGGATCAGGCCGCCCATGCGGTCCATGTTCGCCTGCATACGTTCGGGGTAGACGAGCAGCTTGTCGACCACGCCAGTAAGGCGCGCGAGGGCGAAATCGAGCGTTATAGTCGCGTCCGGCCCGATGAAGCGCTCGACCGAGGAGTGCGAGATATCGCGCTCATGCCATAGCGCCACGTTCTCGAGCGCGGGCAGGGCATAGGCGCGGATCATGCGCGCCTGGCCGGTCAGGTTCTCGGTCAGGATCGGATTGCGCTTGTGCGGCATCGCGCTCGATCCCTTCTGGCCGGGGGAGAAATACTCCTCGGCCTCCAGCACTTCGGTGCGCTGGAGATGGCGCACCTCGACCGCGAGGCGCTCGATGCTGCCCGCGATGACGGCGAGCGTGGAGAAATACATGGCGTGGCGATCGCGCGGGATGACTTGGGTCGAGACCGGTTCGGGCTTGAGGCCGAGCTTCTCGGCGACATATTCCTCGACACTCGGATCGATATTGGCGAATGTGCCGACCGCGCCGCTGATGGCGCAGGTCGCGATTTCCTCACGCGCGGCGATGAGCCGGGTCCTGCAACGGTCGAACTCGGCATAGGCTTGCGCCAGCTTCAGGCCGAAAGTGACCGGCTCAGCATGGATGCCATGGCTGCGACCGATCGTGGGCGTGTATTTGTGCTCTTCCGCGCGGCGCCTGATCGCCGCCAGCAGATCGTCGAGATCGGCCAGCAGGATATCGCTCGCGCGTGCCAGCTGCACGGCCAGTGTCGTGTCGAGCACGTCGGAGCTGGTCATGCCCTGGTGCATGAAGCGCGCTTCCTCGCCCACGTTCTCGGCCACCCAGGTCAGAAAGGCGATGACATCGTGCTTGGTCACCGCTTCGATCGCATCGATCGCCTCGACGTCGATCTTGGGATCGGTTGCCCACCAATCCCACAGCGCCTTCGCGGCGCTCTTCGGCACGACGCCGAGATCGCCCAGCTTTTCGGTCGCATGCGCTTCGATTTCGAACCAGATGCGATACTTTGCTTCGGGCTCCCACAGGGCAGTCATGTCGGGGCGGGCGTAACGGGGGACCATGGGCGGGGCTCCGGTTTGGAATGGCGGCAGGTTGCGCCGCAGCCGCTAGGCGCGCGCGGGAGCGAGCGCAAGCCTGAGCCATTGCGAACCGCAGAGCCAACTCAACTCGAAAATTACGATGAACCGTTTTCTTTCATCGATATTCGGTTGGCTTTCAGGGGAAGTACACTTAGGCTGCGTCGCAAATATTGCTTGGGGGAAATTCTTGTGAAAGCTGCCTTTTATTGCGCTGTCGCGCCGTTGGCCGTTCTCGCCGCGCCTGCATGGGCCGGCGATACCGTCCAGTTCGAGGCCGCTCCCGAATGGGTCGCCCCGCTCGATTTCGACGCGGCAGTGGCAGAGGGCCACGAAATCATCCTGTTCGATCGTCAGGTGAGGCTCGAGGATGGGGTCGTGCTGCGGTATTCCGACGTCGCTTACGACATTCGCAGTGCCGATGCGCTTTCGCGCCTTGGAACGCTGCAGTTCGCGTGGCTTCCGGACAAGGGCGACCTCGTTATCCACCGGCTCGAGATCGTTCGCGACGGCAAGGTCATCGATCTTATTGCCGATGGGATCGAGCATGAGGTGATCCGGCGCGAGACCGAGCTCGAGCGCCGCACCGTCAATGGCGCGCTGACGGCTCTGTTCAAGATCCCGGGCCTCAAGGTCGGCGACATACTGCGTTTCGCGAGCAGCACGACCAGCCGCGATCAGGCTCTCTCCGGTGAGGTCCAGTCTACAGAACTGCTCACAGCCGAACCGACCCAGCTGGGCTTCGGGCGTTTGCGCATGTCATGGCCGAAGGACTCCTCGATCAGCTACGCCATGCTGGGCGATGCTCCGGATCCGACCATCGGCGATGATGGGAGCTTCAAAACGGTCGAGGTCATTCTCCCGATCGACAAGGTCGAGGAGGTGCCCGACGATGCGCCCGGTCGTTACAAGGTAAAGCCCGCGATCCAGGTCGGCAGCTTTGATAGCTGGGCCGATGTCGCGTCGGTGATGGCCCCGCATTATCGCACCGAGGGCAGTATCGCGCCCGGCAGTTCGCTGGCCGCCGAAGTCGGGCGCATCCGCGCGGCGAGCGACGATCCGCTGACGCGCGCCGCCTTGGCCCTGCGTACGGTGCAGGACGAGATCAACTATCTCATGAACGGCATGGACGGCGGCAATTACCTGCCGCAGTCACCATCCGAGACCTGGTCGCTGCGTTACGGCGATTGCAAGGCCGAGACGCTGCTTTTGATGGCGATGCTGCATGAGATGGACATCGACGCCGAAGCGATGCTGGTGAACACCGGCAATGGCGACGCAGTGTCCGTCTCGAAGCCGCTGCCGGGGGCCTTCGACCATGTCGTCGTCCGCGCAACCATCGCTGGCGAGCACTACTGGCTCGACGGCACCAGCGCGGGCACGCGTCTGGCGACCATCCGCGAAGTGCCGAATTTCGACTATGCCCTCCCAATCCGTGCCGAAGGTTCCGATGTAATCGCGCTCCAGCAGCGCTGGCCCGGCTTCGCCGACCGGACCTTCCGCATCACATACGACCTCAGCCGCGGGGTCGATTTTCCCGCGCTCTACGACCTGGAAGTCGAAACGCGCGGCGTCCTGGCTGCGCGCATGGCGGCCAAGGCAAGCGAGAGCGATCCGAAACTCGTGCTCGCCCATGCGCAGAAGTTCACCGAAGATCTGTTCGAAGGCTTCGTCTACGATGCGTCCTACAGCTACGATCCCGATGCAGGAATTGGCATGCTGCGCGCCAAGGGGATGCTGAACGAAGGGTTCGGCATCGAACGCGATGTCGCTACGCACAAGATCTACACGTCCACGACGAACTGGGCGTTCGACCCGGATCGTGCCCGCGCGGCCTGGCGCGACATTCCCTACAAGGTCGGCGGACCGATGACCACCGCGGAGGAGGCGACCTTCCTGCTTCCCGACGGCGGCAAAGGAGTCGAGATAAAAGGTTCGGGCGATCTGGTTTCGCAGGTCGTGGCCGGCACGAAATTCGAGCGCTCGCTCACGATGACCGGCGGCACGGTACTGGTGAAGGATTCGGCCAGCTACATTCCCAGCGAAATCGCTCCTGCGGATATTCCCGCAGCACGTGCTGCCATGCGGGCCATGGCCAGCGCCGATCCGGAAATCCGCATCCAGTCTCCCCGCCGGTCATGGGAACTGAGCGATACAGAGATCGGCGAGCGGGCCGATGGGCTCATGCCGTCCGCCCAAGCTCTGCTCGATCTCTATCCGGAGCAGGCGAGTTTCCACATCCTGCGCGGTTCGCTGAAGATGGTGGGTCGCGACTACGAGGGGGCGCTGGACGACATCGACGAGGCGATCGCTCTCGAGGGCACGGCAGAGGCCTATGAGCTCCGGGCGAACGCACTCAATCTCCTCGGCCGCTTCGACCAGGCTGCCGAGGCCTATCGCGTAGTCTATGAACTGACTGGCGAAATGGAGAAAGGCGCAGCTTACGCCATGGCGCTTTCGCTTGCCGGACGGGCCGACCAGGGCTTGGCCGTGCTGGACGCAATCGACGTCAGCGGCGAGGAGCGTGCGACACTGGCGCAGATATTCGCCGAAATCGCGGGCAACACGGATCGCAGCCAGGAAGGCTGGACCATGCTGGAAGAAGCGCTGGCGGACCGTCCGGGCGACGAGAACCTGCTCAATTCACAGTGCTGGTTCATGGGCACTTGGAACTACCGCGTCGACGACGGGGCGGAGCTGTGCGACCGCTCGGTAAAGGCGAATGGCTACAGCGCCGCCGCGCTCGACAGCCGGGCGCTGGTCTATCATCGCCTCGGCCGCATGGATGAAGCCCTGGCTGATCTCGATGCGGCGCTGAACAAGGAGCCGTCGCAGGCGGCGAGTCTTTACCTGCGCGGCCTCATTCGGCTGGAGCGCGGGCAAAAGAGCGAGGGAAACACCGATATTCTCTACGCCACGCGCCTGTCGCCCGATATCGCGGCGCGCTACGAAAGGTACGGGTTGAGTCCGAAGCGCTGATCGCCCGGATTTGCCGGGGGCGGTCAGATAAGCCCTTTGGCACGCAGCGACACATGACCGCCGCGTCCAATGATGACGTGGTCATGGACGGTGACGCCGAGTAATCGGCCGGCTTCGGCGATCCGCTGGGTGATCTGGATGTCGGCGCGGCTTGGTTCGGGATTGCCGCTGGGGTGATTGTGCACGAGGATTAGCGCGGTCGCGCCGATATCGAACGCCTTGCGGATCACCTCGCGCGGGTGGATTGCCGCCTCGTCGATCGACCCGTCTCCCACATGGTGATCGAGGATCAGCCGGTTCTGGGTGTTGAGATAGAGCACACGGACGCGCTCGACCGTCAGATGCGCCATATCGACCGCAAGATAGTCGAGCAGGGCCTGCCAACTGCCAAGCACAGGCTTGTCTTCCACCATCCCCCGCGTCATGCGCCGCGCCGCGAGGGCGACCGCATGAAGTCCTGCTGCGCTCGCCTCGCCCATGCCCTTGACCTGCCGCAGCGCACCGACTTCTGCGTTCAGAACGGCGGAGAGCGAGCCGAAATGGTCGATCAGACGCTTGGCGACCGGCTTCGTGTCGCCCTGCCGGATGGCTGCGAAAAGCAGATATTCGAGCAGCTCGTAATCGGCCAGCGCCTCGGGACCGCCGCCAACCAGTCTCTGGCGCAGTCGTTCGCGATGGCCGTGGCCATCATGCGTGCGCGATGATTTTCCGTTTTGCGACACCGATGCCCCCGACCCGTCGTATCAATTACTTGCATTGCCTTTGTCGTTTCATCGGCGCAAGTGTGCGCCGATGGCAGACGCTGACGGCGGGACTGGGGACGAGTACGCGACGCGGGCAAAAGCGCCGCGCCCTCGCTGGCGCAAGAAGCGCTGGATGGTCCCCGCCAGCATGGTCGTCCTCGCCTCGACTGCCTTGGCGATAGCCTGGTTCAGCCGTTACGACATTGCCGAGAACGTGATCGCCGACCAGCTCGCCGAATACGAGCTCGATGCCACCTATGATATCGAGCGGATCGGCGGGCGGACCCAGATCGTCAGCGATCTGGTGATCGGCGATCCGGAGGCGCCGGATATGACCGCCGAGCGAGTGATCGTAAGCCTGCGTCACAGGCTGGGGCTTCCGGAGATTGCGTCCGTCACTCTCGTCCGCCCGCGCATTTACGGTAGCTGGCGCGATGGCACCTTGAGCTTCGGCGCGCTGGACAACGTTCTCTATCGCGAAAGCGATGCCCCGCCGGGACTGCCCGAGTTTGATGTGCGGATCGTCGACGGGCGGGGGCTCATCGAGAGCGAATTCGGTCCCATCGGGATCAAGGCCGATGGGGCCGGTCGCCTGAGCGATGGCTTCGACGGGGTTCTTGCCGCGACTGCCCCGGAATTGCAGGTTGCAGGGTGTGCGACCTCCGGCGCCACCGCCTATGGCGACATCACGACGCGGGCGGGCGCGCCTTCCTTTGCCGGGCCTCTGCGTATCGGCCGCTTCGTATGTGCGGACAGCGGTGTTGCGCTTGCGGACTATACGTTCGAGCTCGACGCAAATCTCGATGACGAACTCGGAAATCCTGATGTCAGCGCTCGTGTCGATGGCGGGGCAACGCGCTATGCGGACTATGCCGCCTCCGCCATGACCGGCACGGTGCGGGCGAGCCTGCCCGATGACGGCAGGGCCGCAGCACTGCGGTTTTCCCTGGTCGGACGCGGCGTCGAGAGCCCCCAGGCGCTGGCGGCACTCCTGTCGGTCGAGGGGCAGGGCCGCTTGAGCACCGATCTTGAGCGCATCCAGATGGAGGGGCGGATCGAGGGCAATGGCCTGCGTCCCGGGGAACAGGTCACGGCAGGGCTGGGTTCGCTGGCAACGACTGGGCAGGGCACGCTGCTCGAGCCGCTAGCTCGCCGGATGGCGACAAGTCTTGCCGCCAAGACCCGCGGCAGTGCGCTCGAGACGGATTTCCGCCTGCGCCGCAACGAGGGCCGGCTGTCCCTGCTCCTGCCGAGTGCCGAACTGACCAGCGGAAGGAACGAGCGGATCGTCTCGCTCTCGCGCTTTTCCTATGTCGCAGATGGCGATGGCGTTCCGCGGCTATCCGGAAATATCACGACTGGCGGCAACGGGCTGCCGCGCATCACGGGTCGCATGGAGCAGTCCGGCGACGGGGCATCGGTCTTTCGCCTGTCGATGGAGCGATATGCAGTGGACGATTCTGCGCTCAGAATACCGCGCCTGTCCATTGTGCAGTCGGCGAATGGTGCTGTTCGGTTCGCCGGGCAGGTCGAGGCGAGCGGGCCTCTGCCCGGTGGATCGACTTCCAACCTTCGTGTGCCCGTGGATGGCACCTGGCGGCCCGATGGCCGGCTTGCGTTGTGGAATGCCTGCACGCCTGTCGCTTTCGACATGCTCGAGCTTGCCAACCTGCGCTTCGAACGCCGGGGCCTGACGCTCTGCCCGCCGCGCGGACAGCCGATCCTGTCCACCGGCTCGGGCGGGCTGCGGGTCGCGGCAGGAACGACCGATCTCGATCTTGAGGGGTTTCTCGGCGAGACGCCGATCCGGATTGCCAGCGGGCCGGTCGGCTTCGCCTATCCGGGCGTCATGACGGCGCGGTCGCTGGATGTTGCGCTGGGCCCGACCGATACCGCCAGCCGCTTCCGCATTTCCGACCTTACCGCCCGTTTCGGCGAGGATATTGCTGGTAAATTCGCCGATGCCGAAGTGCTTCTGGATGCGGTTCCGCTGGATATTCGCAATGCGTCTGGCGATTGGCGCTATTCCGACGGTCGACTGGCCCTCGATGGGGGCGAGTTCCGGCTGTTCGATCGCGCAGACCCCGACCGGTTCGAGCCGCTGGTCGCGCGTGACGCCAGCCTGACCCTCGTCGACAATCGCATCGATGCCGAGGCATTGCTGCGCAATCCGGAGACCGACCGGGTCGTTACCAACGTCGAAATCCGTCACGATCTGTCGACCGGTGCTGGCTATGCCGACCTCGATATTCCCGGGATCCAATTCGACGATGCTTTGCAACCGGATGAATTGTCGCGGCTTGCCTTGGGCATAATCGCCAATGCCGATGGTGTGGTTACGGGAACGGGCCGCATCGATTGGGCCGAAGATGGCGAGGTGACCAGCAGCGGGCGCTTTTCCTCCGATGATCTCGATTTCGCAGCGGCATTCGGTCCGGTCGAGGGGGCCAGCGGGACGATTGAATTCACCGACCTGCTCAATCTCACCACCGCACCCAGCCAGACCCTGCGCGTGGCATCGATCAATCCGGGCGTCGAGGTGCTCGACGGCGAAGTCAGCTTTTCGTTGCAAGATGGGGAGTTGCTGGCCGTAGAGGGCGGAAGTTGGCCATTCATGGGCGGCCGTCTGATTCTGCGCGACGTCGACCTCAATTTGGGAGCGAGCGAAGAACGGCGCTACATCTTCGAGATCGTCGGTCTCGAGGCGCAGCAGTTCGTCGCGCAGATGGAGCTCGAGAATATCTCGGCCACCGGCAGCTTCGACGGCACAATACCAATCGTTTTCGACGCCGCGGGGAACGGCCGGATCGATACGGGCGTGCTCATTTCACGCCCGCCCGGCGGCAACGTCTCCTATATCGGCGAACTGACCTACGAAGACCTTTCGCCGATCGCCAATTTTGCTTTCAACGCTTTGAAAAGCCTCGATTACACCCAGATGCGCGTGGTGATGGAAGGGCCCTTGACGGGCGAGATCGTCACCCGGGTGCGGTTCGACGGAGTCAGCCAGGGCGAGGGGGCGGACGGAAATTTCATCACCAAGCGGCTTGCCGCGCTGCCACTCCAGTTCAGACTGAACATTCGCGCACAATTCTACCAGCTGCTGACCAGTCTCAAGTCGCTCTATGATCCGGCGGCCGTCCGCGATCCCCGCGAGCTCGGCCTGCTGTCGGATGATGGCCAGCGGCTGTTGCGGCGCAGCATCACCGGCGAAGAAGCCGAACCCGAGATCGAACCGGACGATGTAATCCCGGAGGAACAGACCATTCAGGAGCAGGAAAGCGAGGAAGCGCTATGAAAAGCGGATATTTGACGGGCCGCCCGGGCGCTGCGAAGACTCCTTCGACACAGGGAGACAGGGCAATGGGCGGCACGAAACGGATTGCGGCGGGATTGCTCGCCTCGCTCACCTTGGCAGGATGCATCACGGTGAATGCACCCGAAGAGCCGATCGTGATCGAGCTGAACGTCAACATCCGGCAGGAAGTGATTTATCGCCTCGCCGAAGATGCGGGCAACACGATCGAAGAGAACGCGGATATTTTCTGATGGGTGACAAGATGACCAAACGAATTTCGAAGGGACTGCTGACCGGGATTGCGGTGGCCACTGCCATCGGCGGCCTCGCCGCACCCGCCTTCGCCCAGCGCGATCCCGCCTATGCCGCGGCCCGTTCTGCCGGGCAGGTCGGTGAGAAGATGGATGGGTACCTAGGTATCGTCGTGGCGGAAACGTCGGATCTGCGCCGCCTGGTCAACGACATCAACATCAAGCGCCGTGCCGTTTACGCAGAGCGCGCCAAGGCGAACAACGCAACGCTTGAAGAATACGCGCTCACTGCCGGTTGTCAGGCCATTGCCGCCACATCGCCGGGCGAGAAGTATCAGGCGCCCGACGGCAGCTGGCAAACCCGCACCAGCGCACCACCCATTCGGGATTCGCGCTGCCCGTAAGTGCCGGAACGCTCTGGTTCAGGATCGCCCCGTGGCCGGAAGCGGTTGCGGGGCGATGTTTTTGGCCAACTGAGCGCGATAACCGGGGCCTCGCGTGTTGACTCCCCAAAGCCCCCCTTCTAAGGGGGCGGCGCCCTCGGCGGGCAAGTCCGTGCCCGTGCCGCGCAACCCCCTTACAAGGAGCCTGGCATGAGCGACGACAAGCCTGCACGAGAGCCCATCGATGAGGATGCGCGGATTGACGCGCTGGAACAACGGCTCAATGCCGCCCAGCAGCGCGAAAGTCAGCGTAACCAACCGAAAATGTCGGGCGCGGACGATAATTATCGTTCCGGAAACCGGGTATTGGCGGATCTTCTCGGGGGCATACTCGGCGGTGCGGTGCTGGGATGGACCGTTGACTGGTTCGCCGGCACCTCGCCCTGGGGTCTGTTGGTCGGGTTGTTCCTCGGAATAATCGTGGCTTTCAGGAACATTATCCGCGCGGCAAACAAGCGCCCCGATGAATAATCCCCACACGGGATTTCGGGGCGTTGTTTATAGGATGTAGGGACTTTCAGACGTGGTAGCCGAACCGGCCAAAGTCGATCCGATGAAGCAGTTCGCGATCGAACCGATCGCAGGAACGCAGGGCTGGGAACTCGCCGGCTTCAACATCGCCTTCACCAACAGCGCGATGTGGATGCTGGTCACCACCGTCGTGCTGTTCCTGTTCGTGCTCGGCGGAATGAAGCGCGAGCTCGTTCCCGGTCGCTGGCAGATGATGGTGGAAACCTTCACCGGCTTCATCGACAACATGCTGGAAGCGAACATCGGCAAGGAAGGGCGCAAATATGTGCCTTATGTCTTCAGCCTGTTCATGTTCATCCTGATTGCGAACCTGCTTGGCCTGCTGCCGCTTGGTCTGGTCGGAATCCACCCGTTCACCTTCACCAGCCATTTCACCGTAACCGGCGTGCTGGCGATCATCAGTTTCTCGATCGTCCTGCTGGTTGGCTTCTGGAAGCACGGACTGCACTTCTTCAGCCTGTTTGTCCCGCATGGCACGCCGATCGCGATGGTGCCGGTGATTGCGCCGATCGAGTTCATCTCGTTCATGGTGCGTCCCTTTAGCCTCGCACTGCGGCTCTTCGTCGCGATGATGGCAGGTCACGTGCTGCTCAAGGTGCTGTCGAGCTTCGTGATCGACGGAACGAACGCGGGCCTCGGTTTTGGCGCCCTCGTGGGCCTGCCGAGCTTCATCCTGATGATCGGCATCAGCGCCCTCGAAATTCTGGTCGCAGGCATCCAGGCATATGTCTTCGCCCTGCTGACCTCGCTCTACATCAACGATGCAGAGCACCTTCACTAAGTTTTCAACTCAATTACCTGTTTTCCCAAAGGAGTTTGTCATGGAAGTAGAAGCTGCAAAGCTGGTTGGTGCCGGTCTCGCTGCAATCGGTGCCGGCATGGCCGCCATCGGCGTTGGTAACGTCTTCGGCTCGTTCCTCGAGAGCGCGCTGCGCAATCCCGGCGCGGCCGACGGCCAGCAGGGCCGCCTTTTCATTGGCTTCGCCGCTGCCGAACTTCTCGGCCTGCTGGCGTTCGTCGTTGCCATGATCCTGATCTTCGTCGCCTAAGACGAACCGGATCCATACGGTCGGTCGGGGGCACCCTCGACCGGCCGCCTGAATTCAGCGCACCCGCTAATCGAGAGCTGACATGCCACAGATAGCACAGCTAGCCGAAACATGGTCGAGCCAGGTCTTCTGGTTGCTGATCTTTTTCGGCATCACCTTCTTCGTCATCGGCCGGGGGATGGTCCCCAAGGTTATGAACACGGTCGCCGAGCGCGACTCGCAGATCGCCGGTGACCTTGCTGCCGCCAAGGCCGCACGCGATGCGGCCGATGCGCAGGAAGAAGCCTGGCGGGTGAAGGAAAACGAGAACCGCGCTGCAGCGCAGGCAATCGTTGCCAAAGCAAAGGACGAAGCGGCGGCCAAGTCCGAAGCCAAGCTGAAGGCGGCGCAAACCCGCCTCGACAAGAAGCTGGCCGATGCTGAGCTTCGTATCGCCGAGGCGCGGACCGCCGCACTGACGGAAGTTGAATCGGTTGCCGTCGAAGCCGCGCAGGACATCGTCGCCACACTTGCGGGCGTGAAGGTGACCAAGCCGACCGCCGCCAAGGCTGTTAAGGAGGCCATGACCCATGGCTAACCAGCCCCAGCCACTGACAACCGGTGAGCCCGAGGCGATCGTCGAAGTCGACGCGGGTGCTGCCAAGCACAGCGAACCGTCGCTCTGGGGCCTCGAGCCTTACCAGTGGGTGTCGGTGTCGATGTTCGCCCTTTTGCTGATCGCGTTCTTCGGCGCGAAGGTTCACAAGACCATCGCTGGCGGCCTCGACAGCAAGATCGCGGCGATCAAGGAGCAGCTCGACGAAGCCAAGCAGCTTCGTGCCGAAGCCGAAGCCCTGCGTGACGAGTATGCCGGTAAGATCGCCAGCGCCGAAAAGGATGCCGAAGCGATGCTGGTCAACGCCCGGCACGAGGCCGACGCCCTGCTTGAAAAGGCCGAAGCCGACAGCAAGGCGATGGTCGAGCGCCGCAAGCGCATGGCCGAAGACAAGATCGCAGCAGCCGAGCGCGAGGCGGTCGAGGACGTCCGCAACCGCGCAGTCACGGCCGCGACGCAGGCGAGCCGAAAGCTCATCGCCGAAAAGCACGATGCGGACGCCGACCGTGCTCTGGCCGACAAGGTCATCGCCGGAATCTGATCGGCCGTGGGCCATTGGGTACGAAGAGGGCGGTCCGGCGGGCCGCCCTTTTTCGCGCGCCTATTCTGATTACGGTTCGAGGACGATTTTCCCGACGATATCTCCGCGCCGCATGGCCTCGAACGCTTCGCGCCATCGGGCAAGCGGCAGGATACGATCGACATGCGGCGCGATCTTTTCATCCCTCAGAAGGCCATCGAGTGCCGCGGCGATTGGAGCGCGTCGCTCGGGAAAGCGCCTGACGTATTCGCCCGCCCGGGCCCCGACCACGGAGAATCCCTTCATCAGCGGAATATTCACGGCGATCTCGGGAATGCGGCCGGAGACGAAGCCAATGACCAGGAGCTTTCCCCCGAAGGCAACGCAGCGCGTGCTCTCATCGAACACATTCCCGCCAACGGGATCATAAATGAGGTCGCACAGTCGACCGTCGGTCAATTCGGAAACCCGGTCGCGAAATCGGCCGGTGTTGAGGATGACTGCCTCCGGCCGCGCAATCCGGTCCAGCGCCTCGATCTTGTCTTCGCGGTGCGTAGCGGCGATGACTCTTGCACCTAGGGCGCGTGCGAGATCGCATGCTGCAAGGCCGACCCCGCCGCTCGCTCCGTGAACGAGCACCGTCTGGCCTGCCTTAAGACCACCGAGTTCTACAAGCGCGACATAGGCTGTGTGAAAGGCCGCGCCCATCGCGGCGGCGCTGGTGAAATCCAGATTTTCCGGCATGGGACGCAGCGCGCCGGCGGGCAAGGCAGCCAGTTCCGCGAACGCGCCTGTCTTCGCGCCGCCCATCACCCGGTCGCCGGGCGCAAAACCGGAGCTGCGCGGGGCCTCGAGCACCTCGCCGGCGAGCTCCAGCCCTGAAGTGAAGGGCAATTCCGGTTTGAATTGGTATTTGCCCTGCGTCATCAGCAGGTCGGGATAATTCAACGACGCCGCCCGTACGCGGACGATGACCTCGCCCTCCGGTCGGGGCACATCCTCGAGCGCAACACCCGCCAGATCGTCGGACAGCGCCGTGACCCGCAGAGCCTTCATCGTGTCAGAATTTGTCTTTCGCCGTCCGTAGTGCGGCGAAGGTCTCCGCGGGGCTGCTTCCACCCCAGCGATCGCGCAGGCTCCGATCGTCTGCACGCAGGAAAGGGTTGGTGGCCAATTCGCGCGACAGGAGAGTGGGAACCGTCGGCTCGCCCTTGGCGCGTTTCTTCTCCACCCGGGCGGCATAGAGCTGAAGCTCGGTGTTGTCGGGATCGGCATGCAGCGCGAACTTCGCATTGGCAGCGGTGTATTCGTGCGCGCAGTAAAGCAGCGTGTTGTCGGGTAGCTGCCGGATGCGGTCGAGCGAATGCCAGAACTGCTCCGGTTCGCCTTCGAACATGCGCCCGCAGCCGAGCGCGAAAACGCTGTCGCCGACGAAGGCCATGTCGGCCTTCGCGATATGATAGGCGATGTGGCCGTTTGTGTGCCCCGACACGTCGATGACGCGGGCGGTCCAGTCGCCCAGCGAAACGCTGTCGCCATTGCCGACAACCCGGTCGATCTTGGCGATCCTCTCGACCTCCTGGGGGGCGACCACCCTGGCACCGGTTGCTGCGACGATGTCGGCGTTTCCGCCGGCATGGTCCGGATGCCAATGCGTATTCCAGATCTGAGTAATCGTCCAGCCTTTGGCTTCGGCCTGGCGGAGATACTCCTTGCCATCAGGCGTATCGATCGCGGCGGTTTCGCCACTGTCGGGATCGTGGAGAAGGTATCCGTAATTGTCGGACAGGCAGGGGAACTGGTGAATTTCGAGCATGCGCGAGAGGGTAATCCCTGCCGCGCCAAAGGGAAAGGCCCGCCTGCCGGTGTGGCAAGCGGGCCTTCCTGATTACCCAGAAAAGGGATGGAAGAGCCTAGTCTTCCTTCTTCTTCAGCGCTTCGCCGAGGATGTCGCCGAGCGAGGCACCCGAGTCCGACGAACCGAACTGAGCAACCGCTTCCTTCTCTTCGGCGATCTGACGCGCCTTGATCGAGAAGTTGGGCTTCTTCGAACGGTCGAAACCGGTGACCATGGCGTCAACCTTGGCGCCCGGCTGGAAGCGGTCCGGACGCTGCTCGTCGCGGTCGCGGCCGAGGTCGCTGCGCTTGATGAAGCCGGTCGCGCCGTCTTCGCCAACCTGCACTTCGAGGCCGCCATCGCGAACTTCGAGCACGGTGACGGTGACGGTTTCGCCCTTGCGGAGGCTGCCCGAAGCACCGGCTTCGGTCGGTGCACCCTTTTCGAGCTGCTTCATGCCGAGGCTGATGCGCTCCTTGTCGGTGTCGACGTCGAGCACGACGGCTTCGACCTGCTCGCCCTTACGGTGCAGGGCCAGCGCGTCTTCACCCGAGATGCCCCAGGCGATGTCCGACATGTGAACCATGCCGTCGACGTCGCCGTCGAGGCCGATGAACAGGCCGAATTCGGTGGCGTTCTTGACTTCGCCCTCGACCTTCGAGCCGACCGGATGCTTCTCGGCGAACTCTTCCCACGGATTGCGCTGGGCCTGCTTGAGGCCGAGCGAAATGCGGCGCTTCTCACTATCCACTTCGAGGACCATGACTTCGACTTCCTGCGAGGTCGAGACGATCTTGCCCGGGTGGACGTTCTTCTTGGTCCAGCTCATTTCCGAAACGTGGACCAGGCCTTCGATGCCCGGCTCGATTTCGACGAATGCGCCGTATTCGGTGATGTTGGTGACGGTGCCCGTCAGCTTCATGCCGACCGGGTACTTGGCCGAAACGCCATCCCACGGATCCGATTCCAGCTGCTTCATGCCGAGGCTGATGCGCTGGGTATCTTCGTTGATGCGGATGATCTGGACGGTCACGGTCGCGCCGATCTCGATCATCTCGCTGGGGTGGTTGACGCGCTTGTAGCTCATGTCGGTCACATGCAGCAGGCCGTCGATACCGCCGAGGTCGACGAACGCACCGTAATCGGTGATGTTCTTAACCACGCCATCGATGACCTGGCCTTCCGACAGGTCGTTGATCAGCTCGCTGCGCTGTTCGGCGCGGGTTTCCTCGAGCACGGCGCGGCGCGAGACAACGATGTTGCCGCGGCGGCGGTCCATCTTGAGGATCTGGAACGGCTGCGCCATGTCCATGAGCGGAGTGACATCGCGCACGGGGCGGATGTCGACCTGCGAACCGGGCAGAAAGGCCACGGCGCCGTCGAGGTCGACGGTGAAGCCGCCCTTGACGCGGCCGAAGATGCGGCCCTCGACGCGCTTGCCTTCGCCGAATTCGCTTTCGAGCTTGTCCCAGGCGGCTTCACGGCGTGCGCGGTCGCGGCTGAGCATCGCTTCGCCGTCGGCATTCTCGACACGGTCGACATAGACTTCGACTTCGTCGCCGACCGAAGGTGCGGTTTCGGTTTCGGAGCGCTGGAATTCCTTGAGGTCGACGCGGCCTTCGCTCTTCAGGCCGACATCGATGTGGGCCATGCCGTTTTCGATGGCGGTGACGGTGCCCTTGACGACGCGGCCTTCGAAGCCGCCTTCGTCTGCGCCGCCGAGCTGCTCGTCGAGCATTTTCGCGAAATCATCGCGTGTGGGATTGGCTGCAGTTGCCATGTGGTGTGTAGTCCTGACTAATCGTTTTGCTACCGGCCACCGGTTTTCCCGGGGTCTTTCACCGCCTCTCGCACCATTGCGAGGTTAGCGGGGCAAGAGGGCCGACATCTCCGCGAGGCCGGATGCCGCCGCGAAGGTTCTTTCAATCCATTGACTGCGAGAACGGTCGCGCGCCTAGGCCAGAGACGGGCGAAAAGCAAGCGAATTACGGGTCTGGAGTGCCAGCCAATTGGGTCGCCAGAGATGGTTGTCGGCGCTTTCGGTGGCAAAAAACCAAATGCCGAAGGATTGTCTTGGCTCGTCGCGCCCCCGGCGCGGTCAACGATTTCCTAGTATTGCCGCTTTATCTCTGGTGCACGGAAAAAAGGATTGTTCTTGGGGGATTGAAATGACGAGCGTTTCTCTGTTGCGGACGGGCAGCGTGTCTGCTGCGTGCTTCCTGGTCGTCGCCTGTGGGGGTGGGGCCGACGGAACCTATGATGTGCCCATGGCCGACGCGAAGGCGCGGCTCGGCAGTTCGGTCCAGCGGTATAACGAGAGCGGCGATGGCGAGACCATGCGCACCGTGCGCGGCGCTGGCTGGCAAGGGGACCGGCTGCGCGTCGTCATCAATTCGGGGCATAGCGACCCGATCACCTATAGCTGCGCTGCAGTCGCTCAAAGCGTAGGCGAAACCAGCACGATGATAACCCCCGATTGTTCGGAATCGGTCATGGGTGGCGGCAAGGCGGTTTACAGGGAGCTGGCCGAAATCGAAGTGCGCGAATTCGTCCATGCGACGATGACCGGCGGCGAGATGGATGTGCGCAAGATGCGCGCGGCAGGCGGAGCACTTGCCACCAAGCACATGCCGCAGATGCAGGGCGAGGCCATGGCCGCCAATATGGAGGAAGTGGAGCGCACCTACCAGGATGAGCAGGGCGGCTGGACCACCTCCGAAGACCAGCTCGAGGACGACGGTTGGGGCACCAACTGATCGGAACGCGCCTAGGAAGCGCGGCGCGCGTGTTCCTCCACCGCTTCAATGGCGGCCTCGATCGCCTCCTTGCGATCGAAGCTGGTCGTATCGAAGATTAGTGCATCCGCCGCCGGCTTCAGCGGTGCGTCGGAGCGGTTCATGTCGCGCGCGTCGCGCCGGGCGAGATCGGCCTCGATATCGGTCAGGCGCACATCGAGCCCGCGCTCGCGCATCTCGCTGAAACGTCGCTTCCCGCGCGCTTCGACGCTGGCGGTGACGAACAGCTTTACCTCTGCCTCGGGCGCAATGACCGTGCCGATATCGCGCCCGTCGAGCACAGCACCGCCATCCTGCATGGCGAAGGTCCGCTGGCGTTCGTAAAGCGCCTGGCGGACGGCCGGATGGACCGAAACGCGGCTTGCAAGGCCACCGGTCTCCTCGGTCCGCAGGTGCGGATCATCCAGCAGGCTGTCGGGAAAGCTGGTGGCGGCCAGCGCATCGCCGCCGTCGTCGGGATCGCCGCCGTCGAGAAACACCTGCCGTCCGACCGCGCGATAGAGCAGGCCGGTGTCGAGATGCGGCAGGCCGAAATGCGCGGCAAGCGCCTTGGCTATTGTGCCCTTGCCCGAAGCGGTCGGGCCGTCGACGGCGATGATCATGCTTCGCGCTCCTGCCCCTTGCGGCCCGTGCGAATGGCCTTGGCTATGCCGAAGATGGCGATGGCCGCCCAGAAGCCCTCTAGCACGAGGCTCGGCCAATTGGTGTGCACCAGCAGCGATATGGTGAGGAGCGCCGCGCCCAGCAGGTTGGTCCCATGCAGGACGAAAGGGTTGGGCGCATCCTTTAGCGTTAGGTAGGCATAGGCACCGATAATGCAGGCGGTGCCGAGGAAGCCGACCATGCTGGCCCAGTCGAGTCCGATCATCGTGCGGCCTCCTGCAGAAGATCGATGAAGTTCGGGAAGCTGGTGGCGATCGGCTCGGTGCTATCGAGCTCGACACCCTGCTTGCTGGCAAGACCAGCCACCGCCATGCTCATCGCGATGCGGTGGTCGAGATGGGTCGTCACGACCCCGCCGCCGGTGATGGGTTTGCCACCGCTACCGCGGATTACCAGGCCATCGCCCCGCTCTTCGACCCTTGCGCCTGCTACATCGAGCGCGGCCGCCATGGCGGACAGCCGGTCGCTTTCCTTCACGCGCAATTCCTCCAGGCCCGAGGTGACAGTGGTGCCCTCTGCCATCGCGGCGGCAACGAAGAGCACGGGAAACTCGTCGATCATGCTGGGGGCGATGGCGGGATCGACCTCGACGCCCTTCAATTCCGCATGGCGCACTCGCAGGTCCGCGACGGGCTCGCCCCCGATCTCGCGTTCGTCGAGATAGTCGATGCTTGCGCCCATCTGCTCCAGCACGCGGAAGATACCGTTGCGGGTCGGATTGAGGCCGACATTCTCGATCACCAGATCGCTGCCCGGCACCACGCTGGCCGCGACTGCGAAGAACGCGGCGGATGACGGGTCGCCCGGCACCACGATGTCGCAGGGCGTCATATCGACCGGGCCGGTCACCGATATGCGCTTCTCGCCATCGGTTTCTTCGACCTGCACATCGACACCGAAGCCGCGCAGCATGCGCTCGGTGTGGTCGCGCGTCGGGACCGGCTCGACAACGGTGGTCGTACCAGGCGTATTGAGGCCGGCAAGCAGCACGGCGCTCTTCACCTGCGCGCTCGCCACAGGAAGGCGATAGGTGATGGGGACGGCGGGCTGCATGCCCTCCATGACCAGTGGCAGCGTGCCTCCGGGGGAGGGGGTGCATGTCGCGCCCATCAGCGAAAGCGGGTCGATCACGCGCTCCATCGGGCGCTTGGATAGGCTGGCGTCGCCAATGAAAGCGGCGGTGATGCCATGGCTTGCGACCAGCCCCATCAAGAGGCGCGTCGAGGTGCCGGAATTGCCCATTTCCAGCGCCTGCTCGGGCTGGAGCAGTGTCCCGACCCCGGCGCCGTCCACCACCCAATCCTCGCCGTTACGCTCGATCACCGCGCCCATTGCGCGCAGAGCGGCAGCGGTGGCAAGCACATCCTCTCCCTCGAGGAGGCCGGAGATGCGGCTGCGACCGACCGCCAACGCGCCGAACATCAGAGCGCGATGGCTGATCGATTTGTCGCCCGGCACGCGGATACGTCCGGTCAGGGGTCCGGAAGGCACGAAGCGGCGAGCGGTCACGAATGCGTATCCATAGGAAAGCGGCGCTTTGACAGCGCATATGTGTTCTGGCAAGGCGCGCGCGCTGTTGATTCCTGCGCCGCGGGATCCCATCAATACGATTACGAATTCACGCGCTCCCGCCTGCGATTGGCGGGCGCGGCCAATCCAAGGATTACACATGGTCAAACCTGAATGGGGCACCAAGCGGACCTGCCCGAATTGCGGCACCCGCTTCTACGATCTGAACAAGGACGATCCCGTCACCTGCATCGAGTGCGGCGAGGAATGGACGCCCGAGCCGGTGCTCAAGTCGAAGCAGCCGATTCTCGCCGAGGAAGAGGCGAAGAAGAAAAAGGATGCCGAGGCAGATAGCGATCTGAGCGGCGACGACGATGACGATCTGGATATCGACATCGACGAAGACGGCGATTCGCCCGACAACGAAGTCGATCTCGGCGGCGATGACGACCTTGGCGTCGAAACCAAGTCCAAGGGCGACGACGACGACGCCGACGAAAGCTGATTTTTCCCTTGCTTTGCGGGTGGCGGCCTCATAAAGGGCTGCCTCCGCAAGGCTGGCGTGCCTCCCAGGGTGCGCCGTTAGAAATGGCTCGGGGCCTTAGCTCAGCTGGGAGAGCGCTACAATGGCATTGTAGAGGTCAGCGGTTCGATCCCGCTAGGCTCCACCATTTCCGGTTCCACCGTCTTTCGGCCCGTGCTGGGCTGCAAATGGCGGGTCCGTCCGCTTCCGGTGCTCACGACCTGAAGGTCGCTGCGCTCCGGTTCTCCGGTCCCACCATTTTCGCTTCCAGCACAAGCCGAAATCCGGCGAAACCGCAGTCGGGGTTTGATGGTAGCAGGTCGTGGCGACGGCTGCGGCTTGCTTCCACCACACCCGGGCAAACAGTTTGGGTTTCATCGGGGAATTCCCCACGCTGGCCGACGAGTTCTCGTCCGCCGGCGATTTTTGCGTTTAATCCGGTAGCGCAAGTTACTGGAAGGAGAAGTAGGCATGTTCGACAGTCTGTCCGACCGCCTCGGCAATGTTTTCGACCGCCTGAAGGGGCGCGGCGCGCTGAGCGAAGGCGATGTGCGCGAGGCGATGCGCGAGATCCGCATTGCTCTGCTCGAAGCCGACGTCGCGCTGCCGGTCGTGCGCCGCTTCATCGATGCCGTGACCGAGAAGGCGATCGGGTCGGACGTGCTGAAGTCGGTCACGCCCGGCCAGCAGGTCGTCAAGATCGTCGACGACGAACTTACCGCGATGCTCGGCGGCGGCGAGGACGCCGATCCCAAGGACCGCGAACTCAATTTCAACGCCAAGCCCCCGGTCGTCATCATGATGGTCGGCCTGCAGGGCTCGGGCAAAACCACCACCACGGCCAAGCTCGGCAAGCTGATCCGCGAGAAGCACGGGAAGAAGGCGCTGATGGCGTCGCTCGACGTCAATCGCCCGGCCGCGCAGGAACAGCTCAAGGTGCTGGGCGAACAGGTCGATGTCGCGACCCTGCCGATCGTCGAAGGCCAGCAGCCGGTCGATATCGCCCGCCGCGCGATGGACAGCGCGAAACTGCAAAGCGCCGACGTTCTGTTGCTCGACACCGCGGGTCGCCTGCATGTCGACGAAGCGCTGATGGCCGAAATGAAGGCCATCTCGCAGGTCAGCGCGCCGACCGAAGTGCTGCTGGTGGTCGACAGCCTGACCGGTCAGGACGCAGTCAATGTCGCGCAGAGCTTCACCGGCGAAGTGCCGCTGACCGGCGTGGTGCTCACCCGCATGGACGGTGATGCGCGCGGCGGTGCGGCGCTCTCCATGCGCTATGTCACAGGCAAGCCGATCAAGTTTGCCGGGACGGGCGAGAAGCTGGACGCGATCGAGGCCTTCGATCCCAAGCGCGTCGCCGGCCGTATCCTCGGCATGGGCGACGTCGTGTCGCTGGTCGAAAGGGCCGCGGCCACGATCAAGCAGGATGAGGCCGAGGCGCTCGCCAAGAAGATGGCGAAGGGTCAGTTCGACCTCGAAGACCTGCGCATGCAATTGAAGCAGATGCAGCAAATGGGCGGCCTCGGCATGCTTGCGGGCATGATGCCTGGCATGAAGAAAGCCAAGGCTGCGATGGCGGCGAGCGGCATGGACGACCGCGTCTTGCTCCACATGGATGCGATCATCGGCTCGATGACGCCCAAGGAGCGCAAGAACCCCGCGCTCTTGAACGCCAAGCGCAAGAAGCGCGTGGCGGCGGGTTCGGGCACTCAGGTGCAGGAGGTCAACAAGGTGCTGAAAATGCACCAGGAGATGTCCCGCGCGATGAAGCAGATCAAGAAGATGGGCGGCCTCAAGGGTCTCGGCGCGCTGTTCGGGGGCGGGGGAATGCCCGGCATGGGCGGTGCGCCCGGCGGCGCGGGGATGGGCGGCATGCCCGGCCTTGGCGGCCCCGGCACCGGCAGTGGCAAGGAACCCGGCGTCGATCCCTCGACACTCCCGCCGGAACTGCGCGACCTGTTGAACAAGAAATAGATTTCAGACGTTTACATTCGAAAGGTAATACCAAATGTCAGTAGCAATCCGTCTTTCCCGTGGCGGCGCGAAAAAGCGCCCCTACTACCGCATCGTCGTTGCCGACTCGCGTGCTGCGCGTGACGGCAAGTATCTCGAGCAGATCGGCACCTACAACCCGATGCTGCCGAAGGATTCCGAAGAGCGCGTGAAGCTCAACGAGGACCGCGCTCGCCACTGGCTGAGCGTCGGCGCCAAGCCGTCGGACCGCGTGCACCGCTTCCTCGATGCCGCCGGCATCCTCGAGCGCGCGCCGAAGAACAATCCGAAGAAGGGCGAGCCGGGCGAAGCCGCCAAGGAACGCGCCGAGGAAAAGGCCGCGAAGGTCGCCGAAGCCGAAGAAGCGAAGAAGGCTGCTGAAGAAGAAGCCAAGGCCGCTGCTGAGGCTCCCGCTGAAGAAGCTCCGGCCGAAGAAGCCGCGACCGAAGAAGCACCCGCAGAAGAAGGCGCTGCTGCCGAAGCCGCGGAAACCGCAGACGAAGCGGAAGAGAAGGCCGAGTAAGCCTCTTCGATGCAGGACAAGCCCGTCACTCTCGCCGCCGTCACTGGCGCGCACGGCGTGACGGGCGAGGTCCGCCTGAAGCTGTTCGGCGAGGGGCTGGAAGGCCTGAAACCGCACAAGAGCTTCAATGGGGGTGCGTTGACCCTCGCGAAAATACGCAGCGACAACAAGGGCGGTGCCATCGCACGCTTTGCCGAAGTCACGGATCGGACCGCGGCGGAGCAGCTGCGCGGCACTGCCCTTTGCGTATCCCGCGATGACCTGCCGCCGCTGGAGGCAGGCGAATTCTACCATTCGGACCTGCTCGATCTTGCGGTTGTCAGCGACAAGGGCGAGCCCCTTGGTCGGGTCTGCGCGGTCGAGAATTTCGGCGCGAGCGATATCGTCGAGATCGAAAAGCCCGACGGAAAGACATTTATGGTTCCGCTGACCGAGCAAGCCGTACCGGGCTGGGACGGCGAAACGCTGACGGTCAACGCCGACTTTGTCGATTAGCGCCGAAGGGGGCGTTGCTCGGCGAGATGGTTGCGGATCGTCGTTGCGGCGACGCCGGCCTGACCCATCGCGTGGCTGATCTGGTCGAGGCCGAGCACGACATCGCCCGCGGCAAACAGCCCCGGCACGCTCGTTTCCATGTGATCATCGACGATGATGCAGTCGCCGTCGCTCACTTGTGCTCCGCACGCTTGTGCCAGGCCAGAGCGCACGACCGAACCGAGTGCCGGATAGACGGAGTCAAACTCCATCGATCCCTCGGCGGTTTCGACTGACAACCTGTCGCCGGTGATGGCGAACGCACCGCACGGGCCCACCCGACGCGCGATGCCTGCTTCGTCCAGCGCAGCCGAGCATTCGTCCGAGAGATCGTGATCGCCGTTCGGCGAGATCAGCGTCAGGTCGGCTGTGTAGCCGCGCAGGAACAGCGCCTCTGCCGTGCCATGATCGCCGGTGCCGATGACGCCGACGCGCTTGTCCGTGACCTCGTATCCGTCGCAGACCGGGCAATAGCGGATGAGACCGCGCGAGAGTGCTTCATCGTGCAATTGGTCGTCCATCCCGTCCGGTCGGTTGTTGACGACGCCCGTAGCAAGCAGGACGGTTCGAGCGCGATACGTCTCATCATCGCAGGTGACGATGAACAGATCGCCTTGCTTCGCCAGGTCGGTGACGCGCTTCGGTTCGCGCAGCGCGCCGTATTTCGCCGCCTGCTCGCGCATCCGGTCGAGCAAATCCTCGCCGTGGATGCCGTCGGGAAAGCCGGCGTGATTGTGGCTCGTCGGGATCCAACTCGCGCGGCTGGTGCCGCAATCGAACATGCGGATCGAAAGATGATAGCGCGCGAGGTAGATCGCGGCAGTCAGCCCGGCCGGGCCAGCGCCCACGATTATGCAGTCGTCCACATCCATGCAGGCGCAACGCGCGGGATGGCAATGCGGTGCCCGTGGCGCTAGCAGGCTGTCATGACCCCGCTGAAAGTCGCTATCGTCCAGGCCGCACCGATCCCGCTGGCCATCCCGGATGGCATCGAGCAGGCGGTGCAGTTGGCGCGCGAAGCGGTGGAGGGCGGCGCACAGCTGGTCGCCTTCGGCGAGACCTTCCTCGGCGGCTATCCGCTGTGGCTAGACGAAGCGCCCGGTGCGGCCTTGTGGGATCACCCGGGCACCAAGGCGCTGCACCGCATCCTGCTCGAACAGGCCATCGTGCAGAACGACGAGCGGCTGCTGCCCTTGCAGGAACTGTGCGATGCGACCGGCGCGGTGATCAGCATCGGCGCGCATGAGCGGGTGCGGCGCAGCCTCTACAACAACCAGATGACCTTCCGGCCCGGCCTGCCGGTGCTCGACCACCGCAAGCTGGTGCCGACACATGGCGAGCGGCTGGTCTGGATGCGCGGCGACGGCTCGACGCTCGGCGTGCATCAGGCGGAGTGGGGCAGCGTCGGCAGCCTGATCTGCTGGGAGCACTGGATGCCGCTCGCCCGCGCGGCGATGCACAACCTCGGTGAGAGTGTGCACGTCGCCTGCTGGCCCACAGTGCGCGAAGAATACGCACTCGCCTCGCGGCACTATGCGATGGAGGGCCGCTGCTTCGTGCTGGCAGCAGGGCTGGTGCAGGCGAAGAACGATCTGTTCGACGGGCTGGAGCGGGTTGCCCTCGCTCAAGCAGCCGGAGGCGGTAGCGGACAAGTAATCGATGCTGCGGCGAAGGAGTTACTCGAGGCAATCGAGGGCGAGGCGCTCAACCGCGGTGGCTCAATGATCATCGCACCCGATGCGCGGATCATCGCGCAGGCGGGCGAGGGCGAGGAGACGCTGTTCGCAGAGCTTGATTTGTCCGAGGTCGAAGAAGGCTTGTCGTCGCTTGATACGGACGGTCACTACTCACGGCCTGATGTGTTCGAGCTGCGCATCGACAGAGGCGCCAAACCGGGAGTGGACTGGACGAATGATTGACGATCCCTTTGTAATCACCGCTGCTTATGCCGCCGGAGCCGCCGCGCTCAGCTTCGGGATCGCGAAACTCTCGCCCGGTATCAAACGCAAGTGGCGTCACCTTTTTTCGGGTGTAGCGCCGCTCGGCGGCGTTTACGCCGGGATCATCGTGCGCGACGACGTCGTGGTGCTCGATGGTGGCGACCTGATGTTTTCGGGCGTGCTTGTCGCAGCCGGAATTGCCGCCTCGCTTGCCGCGACTGGTCGCCTGAACTCTGCGGAACGCTCCCTTCTAGCGCGCTGAACTGCGCCGATGCTTGCCAAGGCGCGAGGCGTCCCGCATGGCGCGCCCGATGACCTTCGCCGCCACTATCCTCACTCTCTATCCCGAGATGTTCCCCGGGCCGCTGGGGGTGTCGCTTGCGGGCAGGGCACTGGAGCGGGGGAACTGGTCGTGCGAGACCGTCCAGATCCGCGATTTTGCGACTGACAAACACCGTACTGTGGACGATACCCCGGCAGGTGGCGGAGCGGGGATGGTGCTCAAGGCAGACGTGCTAGGACCGGCGATCGAGAATGTCGGCTTTGATCGCCCGATCCTCGCCATGACCCCGCGCGGGAAGCCGATCACGCAGAAGCGCATTCGCGAGATCGCGGCGGGCTCCGGCGTCGCCATCATCTGCGGCCGTTTCGAGGGCTTCGACGAGCGCCTGTTCGATCATTATCCGCAGATAGAGCAAGTCAGCCTCGCCGATATCGTCCTTTCGGGCGGAGAGCCCGCCGCGCTGGCGATTCTCGACGCTTGCATTCGCCTGCTTCCCGGAGTAATGGGCGCGCCCACAAGCGGGCATGAGGAATCGTTCGAGGACGGTCTCCTGGAATACCCGCAATATACCCGACCTCAAGAATGGGAAGGGCGCACGATCCCTGAAGTGCTGCGATCGGGGGATCATGCGAAAATCGCTGCATGGCGCAAGGCCAGGAGCGAGGACGATACACGGTTACGCAGGCCGGACCTTTGGGAGCGTTACAGTGACGCTCGGGACCGACCTGCCTCTGGCGCGCGGCTAAAGAAGTAGGAAATACAGGCCATGAACCTGATCCAGCAGCTCGAAGCCGAAGCGATCGAAAACCTCGGCAAGGACATTCCCGAATTCCGCGCAGGCGATACCGTCCGCGTCGGCGTGAAGGTCGTCGAAGGCACCCGCGAGCGTGTCCAGAATTTCGAAGGCGTCGTCATTGCCCGCTCCAACCGTGGCATGGGCAGCAACTTCACCGTCCGCAAGATGAGCTTCGGCGAAGGCGTGGAACGCGTGTTCCCGCTTTACAGCCCGATCGTCGACAGCATCACCGTGGTGCGTCGCGGCATCGTGCGTCGCGCGAAGCTCTACTATCTGCGTGGCCGCACCGGTAAGCGCGCGCGTATCGCCGAGCGTCGCGAGAACGCGCCGAAGGCGTAAGCGCCTCACCGCGAACAGCGAAACAAATAAAGGGCGGCTCCCGGAGACGGGGGCCGCCCTTTTGCGTGGGGATCGTAAGAGGAGACCGGACCTGGCCTCCCTTCGATGTTGCCGCCGCGGAGCCAGTGAGCCGGAAATTCGGCCCCGCGACGTCCATGCCTGTCTGCGCTGCCACGCCTTAACGGGATTTAAGGAAGCGCGCTTAAGGCGAAATTAGGCATGGTTTGCAGGCGCATGGGGCTTGCGCCGATCTGCCGCGCTCGCCATCACCGGCGCCGGACTGCCGGGAGAGATCGATTGCGCCCCATTACCTATGCCGCCGCGCTGGCGCTGGGCACCTGCCTTGCCGCGCCGCTTGCCGCCCAGACTGCCCCATCGTCAGAGGAGACCGCGCCCGTGGAGCTCACCTTCAAACGCGTTTTCGCTTCGCCTTCGCTCGATGGCCCCGCGCCGCGCCAGGCGAAGCTATCGCCCGACGGCCGCTACCTCACCCTGCTGCGCAACCGCGAGGACGACCGCGAACGCTACGATCTGTGGGGCTATGATCGCGAAACCGGCGAATGGTCGATGCTGGTGGACAGCGAAGCGCTCGGCACCGGGCGCGAGCTTTCGGAAGACGAGAAAATGCAGCGCGAGCGCGCCCGCGTCGGCAATCTCAAGGGTATCATCAGCTACCAGTGGACCAGGGATGGCGAGGGCGTGCTCGTCCCCCTCGATGGCGATCTCTACCTGGCGCGCATCGGCGGCGAGGTGGTCCAGCTCACCGATACGGAGGAAAGCGAACTCAACCCCTCGCTCAGCGGCACCGGCGCCTATGTCAGCTTCGTGCGCGACCGCCAGCTGTGGGTCGGTGAAGTCGGCGAGGAGGCCGCACCGATCACGCCGAAAGAGGGGGAGGCGATCCGCTGGGGCGAGGCGGAATTCGTCGCGCAGGAGGAAATGGGGCGGCTCACCGGATATTGGTGGAGCCCCGACGACAGCCGCATTGCGGTGCAGCGCTTCGACGAAAGCATGGTCGGCATCGTCACCCGCGCCGCGATCGGTGCGACCGGCACACAGGTATTCGACCAGCGCTATCCCGTAGCAGGCAGCGAGAATGCCGATGTCGAACTGTTCGTCATGGACCCCGATGGCGGAAACCGCGTCAGGGTGAACCTCTCCGATTTCCAGCATCCGGACGTCTACACCGATGGCGATCCGACCGATTTTTATCTGGCCAGAGTCGATTGGGCCCCGAACGGCAGCGCGCTCTACGTCCAGCGACAAAACCGCGAACAGACCCATATGGACCTTCTGCGGGTCGATCCTGCCACGGGCGCCGTGGCTCCGGTCTTCGCGGAGAAGGCTGCGGCTGACGATTACTGGATCAATCTGTCGGACAACTACAAGGTTCTCGACAATGGCGACCTGCTCTGGTGGTCCGAACGGGACGGTTACGGACACCTTTACCTCTATTCCGGCGATAGCTGGGCAAGCTCGCGGCAATTGACCCGCGGCCAGTTCGTGGTGACCAAGCTGGTCGGAGTCGACCAGTCGGCCCAGCGCCTGTTCTTTACGGCAACCAGTGAAGCCGACCCGCTCGAACAGCATGTCTATGCGCTCGGCTACGGGGATGACATCATCGGAACGCCCGAGCGGCTGACCGAGGACGGCTTCACCCATTCCGCCACGATGGACTCGCGCGGTCAGACGCTGCTGGTCACGCGGTCTAGCGACGACACGCCGCCACAGATCTATCTTGCGGACCAAACGGGCGAGCGGCTGGCATGGGTCGAGGAAAATGCGCTGGACGCGGAGCATCCCTATGCGCCTTTCCTCGCCAGCCATCGCCCGACGCAATACGGCACTATTGCCGCCGAGGACGGCACGCCGCTTTATTGGGAAATGGTCACGCCCGAAATAGAGCCGGGCAAGCGCTATCCGGTCTATTTCTACCACTATGGTGGGCCAGGACCGCAGATCGTCAATCGCGGCTGGAATGGCGCGCTGCGGCAGGCGATCGTCGACAAGGGCTACATATGGTTCGCGCTCGACAACCGCGGCTCTGCCAATCGGGGCGTCGCTTTCGAACAGCCGATTTATCGCGCGATGGGCGGCGTGGAGGTGCGTGACCAGAAAGCCGGGGCGGAGTATCTCAAGACGCTCGATTTCGTCGATCCGGACAAGATCGCGATCGATGGCTGGTCCTATGGCGGGTACATGACACTGAAGCAGCTCCAGGCCGATCCCGGCCTCTACGCCGCGGGCATCAGCGGCGCTCCGGTGACCAGGTGGGAGCTGTACGACACGCACTACACCGAACGCTACATGGGCACACCGCAAGCCGATGGCGCCGCGTATGAGGCGGCCAGTGCGATCCCGAATGCGACCGCAATCAGCGATCCGCTGCTGATTATCCACGGCATGGCCGACGACAATGTGGTCTTTGAGAATGCGACCGAGATCATCTCGAAGATGCAGGAAGCCAATGTGCCGTTTCAGATGATGCTTTATCCGGGCTACACCCATCGCGTCTCGGGCGAGCAGATCAGCCCGCATCGCTACAACACCGTATTCCGCTTTCTCGAGCATCACGGCGTGACGCCGCCAGAATAGCGGTTTACCCCGCGCAATCGAATGTGCGGTTGCGGGCGCGCGAGCAGTCGCTATCTCGGCGGCGAACAGTTTCTGGAGAAGTGATTTGGGTTATCGTGTTGTCGTGGTTGGCGCGACCGGGAATGTCGGGCGCGAAGTGATGCAGGTGCTGGCTGAGCGCGAGTTTCCCATCGACGAGATCGCAGCCGTCGCCTCCAGCCGCTCGCAGGGCTCGGAGGTCGAATTCGGCGACACCGGCAAGATGCTCAAATGCAAGAATATCGAGCATTTCGACTGGTCGGGCTGGGACATTGCCCTTTTCGCGGCAGGGAGCGGCCCGGCGAAAGAGTATGCGCCCAAGGCGGCCGCTGCCGGCTGCGTAGTGATCGACAACAGCTCGCTCTACCGCATGGACCCCGACGTGCCGCTGATCGTGCCCGAGGTGAACCCCGACGCGATCCACGATTATTCGAAGCGCAACATCATCGCCAATCCCAACTGCTCGACCGCGCAGCTGGTGGTGGCGCTTAAGCCGCTGCACGATGCAGCCACGATCAAGCGCGTCGTCGTGAGCACCTACCAATCGGTGTCCGGCGCGGGCAAGGCGGGCATGGACGAGCTGTTCGAGCAGAGCCGCAACATCTTCGTCGGCGATCCGGTGCAACCGGTGAAGTTCACCAAGCAGATCGCCTTCAACGTGATCCCGCATATCGACGTCTTCCTCGACGATGGCTCGACCAAGGAAGAATGGAAGATGGTGGTCGAGACAAAGAAGATCCTCGACCCGAAGATCAAGCTCACCGCAACCTGCGTGCGCGTGCCGGTGTTCGTCGGCCATTCCGAAGCCGTCAGCATCGAATTCGAGAAGGAAATCTCGGCCGAGCAGGCGCAGGACATCCTGCGCGAGGCACCGGGTTGCATGCTCGTCGACAAGCGCGAGGACGAGGGATACATCACCCCTGTCGAGGCGGCGGGCGACAGTGCGACCTACATCAGCCGCGTGCGCGAGGATCCGACGGTGGAGAACGGCCTCAACCTGTGGTGCGTGTCCGACAATTTGCGCAAGGGCGCGGCGCTGAACGCGGTCCAGATCGCGGAACTGCTCGGGCGCGAGTGCCTTAAGAAGGGATGATGCGAAGAGTTTTCCTGATCGCCTTGCCGTTATGGCTTGTCGCCTGCGGCAGTCCGGAGAGCGCTCCGGACGACCCCGTCGATGCGACGGCTCCGACTACCAATCCGCTGATCGAACGCTTCGATGACGTGAAAATCGTCGTCAATGCGAACGGTCTCGGCGCTTACCAGCAGGAGCCGGTCGCATTTGGCGCCCCGCGCTCGCAGGTGGACACTGTGGCGGAGCGGGCCTTCGGCAGCATGGGCGAGCAGACGGCCAATGAGGAATGCGGCGCGGGGCCGATGGAATTCACGCAATACGGCCCGCTGCAGGTTGGCTATCTCGATGGGAAATTCGCCGGCTGGTTTCTGCGTGAAGGGTACGGCGTGGTCACTTCGGATGGGATCAGACCCGGCGTTGCGACACTCGACACACTGAAGGGCGAGCGGCAGGTTCAGGAGCTCGACACCACGCTCGAAGGCGAATTCCAGTACACCACCGCCGATTACGGCACGATCACCGGATTTGCCGATGATGCGGGCAATATCACTGCATTGCAGGCCGGGGTGAGCTGCTTCTTCCGCTAATCCCGCGCGTCTGTATAACGCGCAGTCATGACCCTGACCGCAGAGCTCTATTTCAGCTTTCGTTCGCCCTACAGCTATCTGTCGGTCGGTCGCTATCGGGCGATGACGGAGGACTACGATCTCGACATCGCGCTTCGCCCGGTCTGGCCGCTCGCCGTTCGCCAGCCCGATTTCTTCGAGCGCAACCACTCCAACTGGCTCGGCTACACCATGCGCGACATGCTGCGAGTGGCGCAATTCTATGACATTCCGTTCGGCGCACCCCGGCCCGATCCGATCGTGCAGGACACCGCGACCCGCAAGATCGCCGAAGACCAGCCCTACATCCGCCGCGTCACGCGCATGGGGCAGGCTGCCGCCCGACGCGGCGCAGGCCTGGTCTTCGCTGCCGAGGCAGGGCGCATGATTTGGGGCGGCCAGGAAAACTGGCATGAGGGCGAGCATCTGGCCGAAGCGTTGAAGGCTGCGGGTCTCGATCCAGCTGAAATCGAGGCGGAGATCGAAAGCGATGCCGACGCGCTCGACGACGAGATCGCCGCCAATCAGAACGCGCTGGAGGCGGCAGGCCATTGGGGCGTGCCGACGCTGGTGTTCGACGGCGAACCCTTCTTCGGGCAGGACCGGATCGAGATGGTGCGATGGCGGATGGAGCAGAAGGGATTGGCGAAGCGATGAAGGGCGAACTGACGGGCAAATGCCTCTGTGGCGCGGTGACGTATACGCTCAGGGAAGCCTTCCGATTGAAACCCTATGCCTGCCATTGCACCGAATGCCAGACCCGCACCGGCAGCGCCTTCAGCGAGCACATGCTGTTCATGCTCTCGGACCTGGAGCTAAACGGCGATCTCGACGTCGCCCGCTATACCCAGCCGAGCGGCGCGCAATCGGAAATCTTCTGCTGCGCGATCTGCAAGGCGCGCATCTACGCGGTGAACAATACCCGTGAAGGTATGGCCAGCCTGCGCTGCGGCACGCTCGACAACAGCGCATCGGTGGTCCCGGCCGCGCATCTCTGGGTGCGCAGCAAGCAGCCGTGGATCGGTCTGCCGGAAGGCGCAAAAGCGATGGACGAGCAGCCGCGCACGAACGAGGAATGGATCGCACAGGTGGGCATTGCATGAGCGAGCTACGGACCGAACATTTCACCAGCTTCGACGGCACCGAACTGGCCCTGCATCGCCATGGCGAGGGACGGCCCTTCGTTCTGCTGCATGGCCTCTTCTCCAGCGCCGAGATGAACTGGGTCAAGTGGGGCCACCACCTCGCCATCGCGGCGAAGGGCTATGAAGTGCTCATGCTCGACTTCCGCGTTCATGGCGAGAGCGCAGCGCCGCACGAGCCGGAGAAATATCCGCAAAATGTGCTGGTGCGCGATGTGGCGGCGCTGGTGGAGCATCTCGAGCTTACGGACTACGATCTCGGAGGCTTCTCGCTCGGTGCGCGCACCACGCTGCACGCGGTGGCGCATGGCGTGCTCGAGCCACACCGGATCGTGATCGGCGGGATGGGCACGGCGGGCCTCGGCGAGTGGGACAAGCGCGCGGCCTTCTTCCGCCGGGTGATCGACGAATTCGATGCCATTCCCAAGGGCGATCCGGCCTATTTCTCGATGCAGTTCCTGAAGTCGCAGGGTGTGGATCGCACCGCGGCGCGCTTGTTGCTTGACACCATGCCGGATCTCGACCTCGCCATGCTCGACCAGGTGACCATGCCAGCGCTGGTCGTCTGCGGCGACGAGGACCGCGACAACGGCTCGGCCGAGGACCTCGCCAACCTCCTGCCAAATGCCGATTTCGTCGAGGTCCCGGGCACGCATATGAGCAGCGTGACTAAGCCCGACCTCGGTCTGGCGATCGCGGGCTGGCTCGGAGATGCCGGGTGAGCCCTAGCCTTGTGAACTGGCGGAGTTTCTGGATCCTATGGGTCGGCGGGCTGGTCATCATCATCACGCTTGTCAGCCAGAACGATCAGCTGGTGACCCAGCTTGTGCCCCGCGGCATGGTCGATCATCAGGCAGCCGGGACCGCGGACCGGGTCGACCAAATCCATCGCAGCTGGGTGGAGCTTGGCAGTATGCGTTTCGCCCGGATCGCCATGATCTTCGACCTCCTGTTCATTGTGATCTACAGCATCGGCGGCATGGTCGGAGGGATGCTGATCCGCAGGCAGACGCGGTCGGCTATGCTCAAGACGCTCGGAAGTGTAGTTTTCTTCGCCTACGCAGCGTTTGGCGTTCTCGATTTCATCGAAACGGCATGTCAGGGCGATCCAGCTCTTCGTGACCGGCGGAGATAACGCGCTCGCTTACACGGCCAGCGCCGTCCGCTTGCCAAAGCTGGCGGCATTTGGTGTCGGCTTTCCGCTTATCGTGATCGCGCTTCTCTGGCTCTGGCTTGAAAAGCGGCGGGCAGCACGAGCCCTTGATTAAGCGCGGGCACAGGTGCAATCCGGTAGCCAATGAAACCAGTCGCATATCTGTCTGAGAGAAAGCCTATGAAACTCCTTCGCACCTCACTCGCCGCCTTGGCAATCGCCAGCGCCGCTCCCGCCCTCGCTGACGACCATGTCTCCAACGAGATGGAGGCTGCGGCCGAATTCCCAATGACGCCGCAAGGCGCTGCCGATTGGGTGGCGATGGTCGAGAAGGACATGTTCGACTTCAGCGTCGAATACGGCCGGGTGCTGTGGATCAACTCCACCTACATCATTCACGACAGCGACCAGCTGGCTGCCAAATACGGGGCCGAAGCGACCGAAAAATCCGTCGCCTATGCCAACAAGGCTGCCGAATATGCGCGCGTTGCCGGGCTCGATCCCGAGGTGGCCCGCAAACTCGACATCCTGCGCAACGGCATCGTGATGCCCGCGCCAGTGCGCGACGGTGCGGCGACCGAACTGAACGAAATCGCGACCAGCCTCAACAGCCAGTACGGCAAGGGCAAGGGCACGCTAAACGGCGAGGAAATCAACGGCTCGGACATCGAGGCGGAGATGGGCAATCTGGAGCGCACACCTGCCGAGAAGGCCGAGATGTGGACCAGCTGGCACGACAATGTCGGCGCGCCGATGCGCGAGGACTACCAGCGCATGATCGCCATTGCGGGCGAAGGCGCGAGCGAGCTGGGTTTCGCCGATCTCGGCGCCATGTGGCGCTCCAACTACGACATGGACCCCGACCAGTTCGCTGCCGAGACCGAGCGGATGTGGCAGGAAGTGAAGCCGCTTTACATGGCGCTGCACACCTACGTCCGCAGCAAGCTGAACGAGGAATACGGGGCCGAGGTGCAGCCGGCGACTGGCCCGATCCGCGCCGATTTGCTCGGGAATATGTGGGCGCAGGAGTGGGGCAATATTTACCCGTTGGTCGCGCCGGAAGGTGCGGGCGACATCGGCTACGACCTTACGGAGCTGATCGCAGCGAAGGGCTATGACGAGGTCGGCATGGTCCGCGTGGGCGAAGCCTTCTTCTCCTCGCTCGGCTTCGATCCGCTGCCCGAGACCTTCTGGGAGCGCAGCCAATTCGTGAAGCCGCAGGATCGCGAGGTGGTCTGCCACGCCAGCGCCTGGGACGTGGACAATGTCGACGACCTTCGCATCAAGATGTGCATCAAGCGCAATGCGGACGACTTCATCACCATCCACCACGAGCTCGGCCACAATTACTACCAGCGCGCCTACAACCAGCAGGACTATCTTCACCTCAACGGCGCGAACGACGGGTTCCACGAAGCGATCGGCGACATGATCGCACTGTCGATTACGCCGGAATATCTGACGCAGATCGATATGCTCGACCCGTCGCAGGTACCCAGCGCCGATAAGGATATCGGCCTGCTGCTGCGTCAGGCGATGGATAAGGTCGCCTTCCTGCCCTTTGGCTTGATGGTCGATCGCTATCGCTGGCAGCTGTTCGACGGCACCATTCCGGCGGACCAGCTCAACAAGGGCTGGAACGACTTGCGGCTGGAGTATCAGGGTATCGTCCCGCCGGTCGCGCGTGACGAGAGCAAGTTCGACGCCGGCGCGAAGTATCACATCCCGGGCAACGTGCCGTATACGCGCTATTTCCTTGCGCGCATCCTGCAGTTCCAGTTCTTCAAGGCGGCCTGCGACCAGGCGGGCTGGGAAGGCCCGCTGCACCGCTGCTCGTTCTACGGCAACGAGGAGGTGGGCAAGAACCTCAACGCCATGCTCGAAATGGGCGCGAGCAAGCCTTGGCCCGACGCGCTCGAAGCCTTTACCGGTGAGCGCCAGATGAGCGGCACCGCCATGATCGAATACTTCGCGCCGCTGATGGCGTGGCTAGAAGAGCAGAATGAAGGGAAGCCGCAGGGGTGGTAAGGCTGAAACCGGCAATCGCGCTCGGCAGTGTGCTGGCGCTGGGCGCTTGTGCACCGCAGGCGAGGGAGCCGAACCCCGGTTTTCTGGTTGATCCGGTGGCGGATGGCGCGCTGTTCGTAGCGGGCAAGTTCGGCAACACGCTAGCCAAGGTCGATCTGGCAAGCGGCGAGGAAACGCTGCTCGTGGAGAGCTGCGCCAACCCGCACGAGCTCGCGACATCGCCCGACGACCGATACGTCGCGCTTGCTTGCTACGGCGGGCAGACGGTCGATATCTTCCGCACGGAAGATCTCGTCCGCACGCGCAGCATCGATCTTGGCAAAAACGCGCGACCCCACGGGATCGTGTGGCACGAAACTGGCGACCTCTACGCAACTGCTGAGGGCCGACAATCCGTGTTCTGGATACGGGACCCTCTGGGCGACGCGGAAGCCTTCGAATATGCGACCGGCAAGCAGGGCAGCCACATGATCGCGGTAGCGCCCAGCGGCAATCATGCCTGGACGACCGATCTCGGTAGCAAGACCGTCACGCTGGTAGATCTCAAGACCCGGCGCGCGCCGCGCTCGGTCGAGGTGGGCGACGAGCCGGAAGGCATTGCCCTGTCGCCCGATGGCGAAACGCTATGGGTCAGCGCGCGCGGATCGGACAAAGCCTTCGCGCTCGACCCGATGACGCTGGAGGTGCGGCAAGAGATCGCGACCGGCTCTTTCCCGCTGCGCATCGCCTTGCGACCGCAGGGCGACTTTGCCGTTACGAGCGATCTTGCCGATGGCGGCCTTACGGTTATCGACACTGCGACCGGCGAGGCTGTGCGCTCGATACCGGTGGGCGGACTGGACGGCGCGTCGGAACGCATGCAGGTCACGATCCTCTGGTCGCCCGACGGCGAACGCATCTATGTCGCCGAGACACGCGACAACACTATCGCCGAAGTCGACTTCGCCAGCGGCGAGGTCCTGCGGAGGCTGCCGGGGACCGGCGGTGGCGATGGGATCGCGATCATCGAATGACGGCGAAGCGCAAGCTCCTTCCCGCAGTCGGTTGGCGTGAACTGGTGCATCTGCCCGATCTCGGCCTGCATGGCGTCCCCGCCAAGATCGACACCGGCGCGCGCACCTCATCCCTGCATGGCGAGGTGCTGGAAGAATTCGAGCGCGACGGGGAGAAGTTCATCCGTTTCGCCGTCGACTTCCAGCAACAGCACGTACGCCAGGTGTGCGAGGCCGTGCATGTCGACGTGCGCGGGATCACCAGCTCCAATGGCGAAACCCAGTATCGCTATGTTATCAAGACCCCGCTCAAAATCGGCGACGTAGAATTCCGCGCCGAGATCAGCCTTGCCGATCGCAGCGACATGAAATTTCCCATGCTCATCGGCCGCTCCTCGCTGCGTCGCCGCTTTGTCGTGGACAGCGGCTATTCCTGGCTGCAGACGCCGGAAATGAAGGTCAAGAAAGGCCATAAACCATGAAAATCGCCATGCTGGCACGCAATCCGAACCTCTATTCGCACAAGCGGTTGAAGGAGGCGGCGGAAGAGCGCGGACACGATCTCGACATTCTCAACACCACACGCTGCACGGTGCATATCGCCAGCCACCGGCCCGAGGTCTATTATAATGGCGAGCCTTGTGTGGGTTACGACGCGGTGATTCCTCGTATTGGCGCCTCGATCACCAATTACGGCCTGTCGATCCTGCGCCAGTTCGAAATGCGCGGCTGCTGGCCGCTGAATGAAAGTGTCGCCATCGGCCGCAGCCGGGACAAGCTGCGCAGCATGCAGATCCTCGCGAAGCACGGCATTGGCCTGCCGCTGACCGCCTATGCCAACGATCCCAAGCAGGCCGAAGAGATCATCAAGGCCGTGAAGGGCCCGCCGGTGGTGATCAAGCTGCTCGAAGGTACGCAAGGTATTGGCGTGGTGCTGGCCGAAACCATGTCTTCGGCCAAATCGGTAATCGAGGCCTTCCGCGGAGCAAACGTCAACATTCTCGTGCAAGAATTCATCAAGGAGGCGGGCGGCACCGACATCCGCGCGCTAGTGGTCGGTGGCAAGGTTGTCGCGGCGATGAAGCGCACCGGTGCAGCAGACGATTTCCGCAGCAATCTCCATCGCGGCGGAAGCGCGCAGCTGATCAAGATCACCCCAGAGGAGCGCAGCACCGCAGTGCGCGCGGCCAAACACATGGGCCTCAACGTCTGCGGGGTCGACATGCTGCGGTCCAATCACGGGCCGGTGATCATGGAAGTGAACAGCTCTCCCGGCCTCGAAGGGATCGAGAAAGCGACCGGGAAGGACATCGCGGGCATGATCGTCGACTACATCGCGAAGAACGCGAAAGACGGGAAGACGAAGACGAAAGGCAAGGGGTAGCGCAGCGCGTTCAGGCGTTGCGCGCCATCAGCCCGCCATCGACGGGAATGATCGCTCCGGTGATGTAACTCGCTGCGGGCAGTACGAGCGAAAGCGTGACATGCGCGACTTCTTCGGGATCGCCATAACGCCTGAGCGCGGTGCGACGCTTGGCGAAGATCGTCTTGTGCTCTTCCGGTACGGCGTCGGTCATCGTGGTGCGGATGGGGCCGGGGCAGATGCAATTCACGGTGATGGCTTCCGGACCAAGGTCGACAGCTAGGCCACGTGTCAGCCCGGTTACACCGGTCTTGGCTGCCACGTAAGGCGTATCGCCAGGGGTCGCGCCGAGGCCTTCGGTGCTGGCGATATTGACGATGCGCGCAGCGTCGCTGTTGCGCAGATGGGGCAGGGCGGCGCGGACCATGCGCTGGTGCGCGGTCAGCATCACGGCAAGTGCGTTATGCCAGACATTTTCGTAGCCATCATCCTCGAGCGGGCAGAAGCTCGAGACACCGGCATTGTTCACCAGGATGTCGATCCCACCGAAATCCTCTGCGATTTTTGCGACGACCTGCTCGATCGCGTCCTTGTCTCCCACGTCCAGAGCATAGGCGCGCGCATCCTCGCCGCATTCCGATGCGACCGCTTCGCAAGCCCCGAGATCGAGATCGGTCACCGCCACCTTGGCACCCTCGCTTGCGAACAGGCGCGCAGTGGCGCGGCCCATGCCGCTGGCAGCGCCGGTGATTATCGCGACGCGCCCTGCGATCGAGCGTGAGCGGTTCGGTGTGTCGGACATGGTCTTCCCTCCCTCCTGTGGGAGTCTAACGATGCCTTACCGTTTCGTCACCGGCGACGAACGTCAGGCAGCCTTGATGTTCGCCACAAAGTCGCTGGCCGATTGCTCAAGAGAATTGATCGTCTCGAGAAGCGACTTCACGTTCTGCCGGGCATCACTGGAAAGCTTCTGCGTCGTCCCCGCACGTTCGGCCAGTACGGCACTGCGGCGAGCCATTTCCTCGGTCCCGGCTGCGGTATCGCCGACGGTGTGCTCGATGCTGGAGGTGGCATTACGCTGGCTGTCCACATCGCTACTCACGGTCATTGCGGACTTCGCAAGCTCTGCAATCGCACCGCTCAGTTCGCCAAAGCTGCTTTCCGCTTCGCCCGTGCCCTCGCTGATGCCGGACAGCAGATCCTCGATCTGGCGTGTCGCACGCGCGGCCTGCGCGGCGAGCTCCTTCACTTCCTGAGCGACGACGGCAAAACCCTTGCCCGCATCGCCGGCGGTCGCCGCCTCGATCGTGGCATTGAGCGCCAGGAGATTGGTCATCTCGGCGATATTGGCGATGGAGCGAGTGGCGTCGCCGATGGTCTTGGAATGGTCGGCCAGCGTCTTGACTGCTTTCCCGCCGGAGTCAGTGCGCGCACCGGCCACGCTGGCCAGTTCGTCCTGTCGACCGGCAGTCACCGCGATGTTTCCGATCGAGCGGGACAGTTCGGCCACGCGTTCGGCGACGATGTCGATGGAATTCGAAACCTGCGAGGCGGCCGCAGCCACCTCGCCCGCCTGTTGGCCGGTATCGCGTGCAGTATCGTCCAGAGAGGACATGGCTTCGTCGAGAGCCTGCGCGCTGCTCGCCACGGCCTTGGTCACTTCCGACACAGAGCTTTCGAACTCATGGGCAATCCGCAACATGTCCTCGCGGCGGCGTTCCGCCTGGCGGTCTTCGATCCGGTTGCGCTCCGCGCGTTCCGACTCGGCCAGCCGCAGTGCCTCCTCGGCGCCCCGCGCGGCTTCTTCGCTCTGGGTTACGGCATTGCCAAGCCGGGCGACCAGCGAATTGAGCGTCGTAGCAATGTAGCAAAGCACGCCTGCTTCCAAGACGACGGCCAGCGCATGGATCAACACGCGGTTCACCCCACCGCCACCGGAGAAGACCCAGCTAGGTGCCGCGAAAGACAAGGTGAGGTGGTGGATTGCGACAGCTGCCGCCGCGACGAGGATCGGGCGTACATCGCACAGTATCGTCAGCATCGCGATCGCAACGAAGAAATACATGTGCATGTCGAGCTGCCATGCCGCGTCGCGCATGGCGTAGAGCAGGAGGGCAGGCTGCAACGCCGCCATGAGCGCAACCGCGATTCGAGCCGGGCTGTCGTAACGCCGCTGCCAAGCCGACAGGCTTGGCACGATGTTGAGCAGCGCGCTGACCATCAGCGCATGAATCGCTTGCGTACCCATCGCCGGGATGAGAGCGGCCAGTGACAGGGACGCTCCCCAGCCCGCAATGGCGATGCCAATCACGCCCTTGCGGCGCAGCTCGTTGATCTCGTTATTTTCCAATGGTCGCTCCGGTGCAGCCGCTTTCGGGAACAGCCAGGACTAGAATTCCGTGTTCGAAGAGAAGCTCGAACAGCGGCGGCCGCGCGCCCTGCATGACGTATCCATCGGCAAAGTAGGTGCGCGCGACCAGCCGACGGTCATCCTGGAAGATGACCCTGGGCAACTCGCGGTCTGCCGACGAGGAAATAGGATAAAAGGCGAGCTGGCCGTAGGCCGGCGGCGCAAGCAACAGACCGCCGACAGCTCCGACGGCTATCGCAACCTGAGCAAAACCGAAAAACCGTCCAATTTTGGGCCGGGAGTGATGCGCTGCTTTTTGCATTGCCGCCGCTATTGGCAGCAATATATTCCCAAGCCGTTAACCCTAGTCTCGCATGGTAGCCTGCCTCAACGGAACGGCGGCTCGTTGAAAGCGCGCAGCTTGCGGCTGTGGAGGCGAGGGCCTTCCTGGCGCAGCAGGCGGCAGGTGGTTACGCCGATCTGCAGGTGCGCCGCAATGGCTTCCTCGTAGAACTGGTTAGCCTGCCCCGGGAGCTTGATTTCGCCGTGCAGCGGCTTGTCGGACACGCACAGCAGCGTGCCATAAGGCACGCGGAAGCGGTAGCCCTGGCCGGCGATGGTCGCGCTTTCCATGTCCACCCCGACCGCGCGGCTGAGCGACATGCGTTTGGCCGATTGGGTGAATCGCAGCTCCCAATTTCGATCGTCAGTGGTGACGACGGTACCGGTGCGCATGCGCTTCTTGAGGTCTGCGCCATGCTCGCCTGAGACCTCTTCCGCGGCGGCGGCCAGTGCCTGCTGGACTTCGGCGATTGCAGGAAGGGGAATTTCGGGCGGCAGGACCGGGTCGAGCACATGGTCGTCGCGCAAATAGGCGTGGGCGAGCACATAGTCGCCTATCTTCTGGCTCGGCCGCAGGCCGCCGCAATGGCCGATCATCAGCCATGCTTCGGGCCGCAGCACGGCCAGGTGATCGCAAATGGTCTTCGCGTTCGACGGCCCGACGCCGATATTAACCAGCGTGATCCCGCCGCGGTTCTCGCCGATCAGGTGATAGGCGGGCATCTGGTGGCGGCGCCAGGCCGTGTCGGACAGTTGGCCGCGCGCATCGTCGGTCTGTTCGGTGAGCATGAGGCCGCCGGCTCCGGCGAGTGCTGTGTAGCCTCCCTTGCCAAGCTGAGCGCCTGCCCAGTCAACGAATTCATCCACATAGCGGTGATAGTTGGTGAATAGGATGAAGCGTTGGAAGTGTTCTGGATCGGTGCCCGTGTAATGGGCCAGCCGAGCGAGACTGAAGTCGGTGCGCAGCCCGTCGAACAAGGAGAGCGGGATAGGATCGTCCACGCTTTCGAGCACGATACCGTCGGCCAGTTCGTCGCCGATATCTGCAAGTTCGGTCGAAGGGAAGTATCGCGCGATCGCATTGGGATCGACACCAGCGAGAACCGAACCGGCGTCGCCGTCGAGCACGTAGGGGAAAGGTATTTCCTGCGTCGAAGAGCCAACCTCGACTTCGATTTCGTAATTCGAAGAGATAAGCTCCAGCTGCTCGCGCAGGTAGTCGCGGAACAGCGCCGGGCGCGTGACCGTCGTCGTGTAGAGCCCGGGCGCATTCAGCCTGCCAAAAGCGCGATTGCGATCCTCGGGCTGGTCGCCGCCGCGAAAGCGCAGCCGCAGTTCGGGATAGGCGTAGCTGCCATCGTTGCGGCGCTCGGGAGCAGGTAACTCGCGCGAGCGGCCGAAGGCCATCACGTCTTCGCGCAGCCGCTCCACTGCGGCGTCGTAGATGGCCTCGATGCGATCGAGGATCTGTTGAATATCATCCATGGGCCTTTCTCCTGCCTCTTGTTGTTTTCGTTTCCGTGTCGCGCTTCACTAGGGCGAAAGCGCGTGTCTTACAAAAAGGGCGCGGAGGCCGAAGCCGCCGCGCCCTGATTGTTCGCTAAGCGCAGGATCAGGCGTCGTCGCCTTCCGGCGCAGTCGCTTCGATCTTGGCTTCGGTCAGCGTCATGTCCTCGGGCTTGCTGACGCCGTCCTCGAGCATGTCGGCCGGGATCTCGCCGGGTTCGAGGTTGGGATCGATGCGGTTCGCTTCGGCCTGCTCCTCGATCTCGCGCTGCTCGTCTTCGAACATCTGCGCCATCACGTCGACGCCCTGGCTCTGCAGCTCGGCTTCATCGTCCGAACGGGCGACATTGGCCTTGATGCTGATCGAGACTTCGGGGTGAAGGTCGATGCGGACCTCATGCATGCCGATCGTCTTGATCGGATCACCCATTATGACCTGCTTCTTGTCGATGTCGTGGCCCTTGTCATTGAGGGCGGCGGCGACATCGCGAACATTGACCGAGCCGTAAAGCTGGCCGGTGTTCGAAGCGGCACGGATCAGGACGATCTCGACGCCGTCGACCTTCTCGCCGGCCTTTTCGGCTTCGGTGCGACGCTCGGCATTTTCCTTTTCCAGGCGCTCGCGGTTCGCCTCGAAAACCTTCTTGTTGGCTTCGTTGGCGCGCAGGGCCTTCTTCTGCGGGAGCAGGAAGTTGCGGGCATAGCCGTCCTTCACGGTGACGACGTCACCGATCGAGCCGAGCTTTTCGATCCTCTGAAGGAGAATGATATCCATGTCGCTTCCCCTTACTTCACGATGTACGGCAGCAGGCCGATGTGGCGCGCACGCTTGATGGCCTTGGCCAGTTCACGCTGCTTCTTTGCGCTGACGGCAGTGATGCGGCTGGGGACGATCTTGCCACGTTCGGACATGAAGCCCTGCAGCAGGCGGACGTCCTTGTAGTCGATCGTCGGGGCATTCTTGCCCGAGAACGGGCAGGACTTGCGGCGGCGGAAAAACGGGCGGGCCATCAGTCACGCTCCTCACGGTCACGGCGCTTCTTGGAATCGCGCTCGTTCTTGCGCATCATCACCGACGGGCCACTCTCGTGCTCGTCGACGGCGATGGTCATGTAACGGATCACATCTTCGTTGATGCGGGTCTGGCGCTCGAGCTCGGCAACGACGGAGCCGGGGCCCTCGATGTTGAGCAGCACGAAATGCGCCTTGCGGTTGCGGTCGATCTTGTAGGCGAGGTTCTTGAGGCCCCAGGTCTCCGTCTTGGTGACCTTGCCGTCGTTCTTCTCGACAATCTCGGTAGCGGTGGCGGCGAGCTGGTCGACCTGAGCCTGGCTCAGGTCCTGTCGCGCCAAGAATACATGCTCGTAGAGAGCCATGCTCTTGTCCTTTCACGTCTGGCCGATCGCTGGCTGATCCGCGGGATTGCGGGGCCCCTCCGGCTTTCTTCGAATCCCCCGGCGAACCGAAGGGATGCGCGCACATAGCGGGATTGGGGCGAAACGCAAGGCTTGCGGGTATGGAACGGGGCGGGCAGGGGCGCATTGGTTGCAAAACGAAGGAGACCCGAGTGCCCGGTGGATTGGTAGCCCTGCTCGACGACGTATCGATCATCGCGCGCACTGCGGCGGCCTCGGTCGACGATATTGCTGCCGCCGCCGGGCGGGCGGGATCCAAGACGGCCGGGGTCGTGATCGACGATGCGGCGGTCACGCCAAGCTATGTTACAGGCCTCAGCCCCGCGCGCGAGCTGCCGATCATCTGGGCGATCACCAAGGGAAGCTTGAAAAACAAGCTGCTGATCCTGCTGCCCGGCGCGGTCCTGCTCAGCGAATTCCTGCCGGCGGCGATTATCTTCATCCTGATGCTCGGCGGGCTGTTCCTGTCCTACGAGGGCGCGGAAAAGGTCATGGAAAAGCTGGGCGGCGAAAAGCACGGCAAGACGGTCGAAGACGTGATCGAAGATCCGGTCAAGTTCGAGAAGGAGCGGATTGCGGGCGCCATTCGCACCGATCTCATCCTGTCAGCCGAGATCATGGCGATCGTGCTGAACGAGCTGTCCAGCGAACCGATCGCGGATACTTTCTGGGGCCGGGGGTTGACGCTCGGTATCGTGGCGATCGCAGTCACCATCGCAGTCTACGGCTCGGTTGCCCTGATCGTGAAGATGGACGATTTCGGGCTCCACCTTTCAAAGAAGGAAAGCGCCGGCGCGCAGCGATTCGGGCATTTCCTGCTCAAGGCCATGCCGAAGCTGTTGACGGCCCTCTCGGTTATTGGAACTGTGGCGATGCTTTGGGTAGGTGGCGGCATCCTGCTGCATGCGATGCACGAGTTCGGCTTTAATCCAATCTACGACGCGGCGCACGGCCTCGAATATGCAGTAAAGAACGCGACCGGTGGGCTGGGCGGCTTTCTGGGCTGGCTGACCTACGCTGCCTTGTCAGCCTTGCTTGCCCTTGGCGTCGGCGCGATAATCGCCTTCCTCCTTCACAAGGTGTTCCGAATGGGTCACGGCTTCGGTAAGGAAGCCGAAGCGCATTAGGTCCAAATTCTAGGACAGCCGTTCGAACAGGTCGCGTGCGAACTCGCTCAACGTATCGTCACGTGCTCCCATTATGACAATGCGATCACCCGGCCTGGCGAGCGAGGCGATACGATCCGCCACGGCCTTGCGTTTCGGCACATATTCGGTGTCGCCGCCGTGCTCCTCGATGAGCCGGACGATCCGTTCGCTGCCCTCGCTGCGATCGACGGTTCCGCCGAAATAGACCGGATCGCTGAGGATCGTCAGGTCCCCACGGTCAAGCTCGCGGGCGAAGGTCTCGGCGAGTTCGTCGCCCATCTGGCGCAACGGGCCGTACCCATGCGGTTGGAAGAAGGCGATCACCCGGCCTGCATGTGATTTGAGCGTGCGCAGTGTGGCCGCGCATTTCTCCGGATTATGGCCGAAATCGTCGATAACGGTGATGGCGGAAACGGTGGTTCCGACGATGTCGAAGCGGCGCGCGAGGCCCTCGAACCCCGCTAGCGCCTCGACCGCGTTCGCGACCGGGATTCCCGATGCGACCGCCGCCGCGATGGCGGCGAGTGCGTTCGAGAGGTTGTGCCGCCCGGGCATATTAAGGCGCAGCGCATGCTCGCTGCCGTCGTGGCGATCGACGACCATCGCGGCCTGCCGCAGCGGCCCTTCCGCGATGGTGCCCGGCACGATCCCGATCTGGGCCTTCTCCTGCTCGATGCCGAAGGTGATGACTTCCTTCGCATGGGGGAGCAGGGCGAGCGCTTCCTCGTCGTCGGCATTGATCACGCTGATGCGGCTGCGCGCAAGATAGTCGCCGAACAGCTGGCGCAATTCCTCCATGCTCTTGTGATCGAGGCTGACGTTGAGAAGCACGCCGACCGCCGGGCGATAGAGCGCAACCGAGCCGTCGCTTTCGTCGACCTCGCTGACATAGAGCGACTGGCCGCCGACCACTGCACTGGCGAAGGGGCGCTCGGGCGAGACGAAGTTCTTCATCACCGCACCGTTCATGATTGTCGGCTCGCGGCCAACCGCGTGGAGGATCCAGCCGAGCATGCCGGTGACGGTCGATTTGCCGCTTGTTCCGGCAACCGCCAGCCCGGCGCCGCTGGTGTTGAACAGGATAGAGTTCAACTCGGCGCGGGTCAGCCTGAGGCAGCCGAGCTCCTTCGCGCGTTTCGCATCGGGGACCGTGTCCTCCACCGCAGCGCTGGCGACGAGGATCTGGTCTTTCGACACGATTCCGCTGCCGTCCTGCGGATGCAGGCCGAAGCCCTGCCGTTCCAGCGCGGCGAATTTCTCCGGCGTATGCCCTTTATCGAAACTGCGATCCGATCCCTCCACCGTGCAACCGCGGCCCTTGAGGATCTGCGCCAGCGGCTGCATGCCGGACCCGCCGATGCCGCAGAAAAAGAACGGCCGCGAGAAGAGTTCGTCGGGGGTGGGCATATCACTCATGGGGCTGCAGCTATTGAGTTGTGCCTTGCGATACAAGCGCGCTAGCAGGACGCATGGTGAAAATCGCGATCTGTGCTCCGGGAAAACCGCTGAAGCGCGCAAGGGCCGATGCCGTGCTGGCGCATGTGGCCGGGCGCGAGGATATCGAGCTGCATTTCCACGACCAGTGCTTTGCCGTCGAAGGCCATTTCGCGGGCCCTGATGAAGTGCGGCTGGCAGCTTTGGTGGAATGCGCCAACGATCCGGCATTCGACGCTGTCTGGTTTGCCATGGGCGGCTATGGCTCCAACCGGATTGCAGCGCAGGCCATTGCAGCGATGGACGAACATGCGCGGGCGAAAAGCTATCTTGGCTATTCGGACACCGGTTCCCTGCTCGGTGCGCTCTATCGACACGGGATCGGGCGCGTGGCGCATGGGCCGCTTGCCGGCGACATTCGGCGCGAGGGCGGGGAGGCGGCGATAGATCGTGCGCTCGGCTGGTTCCTCGGTGCAGACGATGGGCTGGAACCGCATCTCGACGACCGGCCTGCCGCAGCCTTCAACCTGACCACGCTGACCATGCTGGTGGGCACCGATCTGGCGCCCGACCTCGCCGGCCATGTGGTGATGGTGGAGGAGGTGGCTGAACATCTCTACGCCGTCGATCGTCTGTTCTTCCATGTGACGCAGCACTTGCGCGGTATCGCCGGTCTGCGGCTCGGGCGCGTCAGCGATGTGCCCGAGAACGACCGTCCTTTCGGCACGGACGAGGTCGCGATCGCGCGATACTGGTGCGATCGCAGCGGCATTCCCTACCTCGGTCGGGCTGACATCGGGCACGATGCTGCCAACAGGATTGTCCCCTTCGGACTTGAGGCCCGCCGCCCACGCGCCTAGGCGCGCCCTCGAGGAGATTTTCATGACTGCATTCATCTTTCCCGGCCAGGGGAGCCAGAAGGTCGGCATGGGCACCGAGCTCGCCGAGGCGAGCGTGCATGCCCACGAAGTGTTCGAGGAAGTGAACGAGGCGCTCAAGCAGGACCTCTTCGCCCTGATGAAGGAAGGGCCCGAGAGCGAGCTGACCATGACCGCCAATGCCCAGCCTGCGATCATGGCGAACTCGATGGCCACCGTGCGCGTCCTCGAGAAGGAATTCGGCCTCGCCCTGTCAGACCAGGCCGATTGCGTCGCGGGCCATTCGCTGGGCGAATACAGCGCGCTGTGCGCAGCGGGCGCCTTCTCGCTCACCGATACCGCGAAACTGCTGCGCCTGCGGGGTATCGCCATGCAGGATGCGGTGCCCATTGGTGTCGGTGCCATGGCGGCGCTGCTCGGCGCGGACATCGAGAAGGCCAGCGCCTTGGCGGATGCCGCGGCCGAGGGCCAGGTATGCGAGGTAGCCAACGATAACGACCCGACGCAGGTGGTCATTTCCGGCCATGCCGAAGCGATCGACCGCGCCATCGAGATGGCCAAGGATCATGGTATCAAGCGCGGTATCAAACTGCCTGTCTCTGCGCCATTTCACTGTTCGCTGATGCAGCCTGCCGCACTGCGCATGAAGAACGCGCTGGAGGCGACCTCGCCAGCCGCCTTCACCGTGCCCATCTTTGCCAATGTGACCGCGGGGCGGGTCACCGATCCTGCCGAGGAGAAATCGCTGCTGGTCGACCAGATCACGGGCCGTGTGCGCTGGCGTGAAAGCGTGCTGGCCATGCGCGAAGGAGGCTTGGAGCGCTTCGTCGAGCTCGGTGGCAAGGTCCTCGGCCCGATGGTCGGTCGCATCGCCACGGACGCCACGACGGTCAGCCTAGTCACCATGGAAGACCTTGAGAATTTTGCGAAGGAGAACGGATGATGTTCAGCCTTGAAGGCAAGACCGCGCTGGTCACCGGGGCCAGTGGCGGTATCGGTTCGTCCATCGCCTACGCGCTGGCAAAGCAGGGCGCGCGGCTGGCGCTGTCCGGTTCCAATGCGGCCAAGCTGCGAGCGTTTCGTGAGCAACTGAACGATGAATTCGGGCACGATCACGTCGAGATCACATGCGACCTGTCGGATACGACTCAGGTTGAGGAGCTGATCCCGGCCACGGTCGATACGCTTGGCAGCATGAACATCCTCGTCAACAATGCCGGCATCACGCGCGACAATCTCGCCATGCGGATGAAGGACGAGGAGTGGGATCAGGTGATCCGCATCAACCTCGAAGCCAGTTTTCGCCTGATGCGCGCCAGCGCGCGGCCGATGATGAAGGCCAAGGGCGGGCGGATCATCTCGATTACCAGCGTGGTCGGCCACACGGGCAATCCGGGCCAGATGAACTACGTTGCGGCCAAGGCCGGCCTCACGGGCATGAGCAAGAGCCTCGCGCAGGAACTGGCGAGCCGGAACATCACCGTGAACTGCGTCGCTCCGGGCTTCATCCGCACGGCGATGACCGACGCCCTGACCGACGACCAGAAGTCCGCAATCAACACCCGCATCCCGATGGGCCGCATGGGCGAGGGCGAGGAGATCGGCGCCGCGGTCGCCTATCTCGCCAGCGACGAGGCTGCCTATGTCACCGGCCAGACGCTGCACGTAAACGGCGGCATGGCAATGATGGGATGAGTTTGGCGGAAAACGCACGAGTTTTCCCCAACAGATAGGGCAGGGCTGCGCTGTAGTCTTGCCCCTCTAGCCACCCCCGCTAAGGTCACTATCCGTATTCCGGCGCGCGAGGGGCGATTCCGGCCCTCGATGCGCCCAGCAGGGACGAAAGCAGGACCATGAAGGCCACCATCGAACGCGCGACGCTGCTGCGTTGTCTTTCCCACGTGCAATCGGTTGTCGAGCGGCGCAACACCATTCCCATCCTCTCCAACGTCCTGATCGAGGCCGAAGGCGACAACTCGCTCAAGGTTATGGCGACCGACCTCGATCTGCAGGTGGTCGAACATATGGAAGCGAGCGTCGAGGATGCGGGCTCCATCACCGTGTCCGCGCACCTGCTGTTCGATATCGCCCGCAAGCTGCCCGAGGGAAGCCAGGTCAGCCTCGAGACGGCAGAGAACCGCATGACGGTAAAGGCGGGCCGCAGTCGCTTCTCGCTACCCACCCTGCCGCGTGACGATTTTCCGGTGATCGTGGAAGGCGATCTCCCGACCAGCTTCGAACTTCCGGCAAAGACACTTGCCGAATTGATCGACCGTACGCGCTTCGCGATCTCGACCGAAGAAACGCGATACTACCTCAACGGCATCTTCTTCCATGTGTCGGACGAGGACCAGCCCGTGCTGAAGGCTGCCGCTACCGATGGCCATCGCCTCGCACGCTTCACCATCGCGCGCCCCGATGGCGCCGAGGGCATGCCCGACGTGATCGTGCCGCGGAAGGCCGTGGCCGAACTGCGCAAACTGCTGGAAGAATCGATGGACGGGAACGTCCAGATCGACCTCTCAGCCAGCAAGATCCGCTTCACCCTCGGCGGCGAGGGCGGGGTGGTGCTCACCAGCAAGCTGATCGACGGAACATTCCCCGATTATTCCCGTGTCATTCCAACGGGTAACGACAAACTGCTCAAGCTCGATCCGAAGAGCTTCTTCGCCGGTGTCGATCGCGTGGCGACCATTGCCACGGAGAAGACCCGCGCGGTGAAGATGGGCCTCGACAGGGACAAGATCACGCTCACCGTGACCTCGCCGGACAATGGCGTGGCGTCGGAAGAAGTGTCTGCCGAATACAGCGCCGAAGGGTTCGAGATTGGCTTCAATGCGGGCTATCTGAAGGACATCCTCAGCCAGATCGACAGCGATGTCGTCGAAATCCACCTCGCGGATGCCGGCGCGCCGACGCTGATCCGCAAGGACGAGAATGCACCTGCGCTTTACGTGCTGATGCCGATGCGGGTTTGACCCTCGCCGACAGCGTCTTTTCTCGCTAGCGTCTGTTCCTAACGAGGGAGAGATGCGATGCGCGAAGTCCATGTCGACAAGGCCGATCTGACCAAGACCCATATCGCGGAGCGCGTGCCCGGCGACCTGGCCGATGGCGGCGTGCGCCTCGCGGTCGAGAGTTTCTCGGTAACGGCCAACAATGTGACCTATGCGGTCGTTGGCGACGGCTTCGGTTACTGGAATTTCTTCCCCGCAAACGACGGGCACGGGATCGTGCCGATGTGGGGGCACGCGCGGGTAATCGAGAGCAGACACCCGGACTTTGCCGAGGGCGAGCGGGTCTATGGCTATCTCCCGATGGCAACGCAGCTCGACGTGTTGCCGGGCAAGGTTTCCGCCAGCGGCTTTACCGACCTGGCCGAGCATCGGCAGCCGATGAGCCCGATCTACAACCAGTATTCGCGCCTGGCCGCGGATCCCGAACACGATCCCGCGCGCGAGGGCGAGCGGATGATCTTCGGCCCGCTGTTCAAGACCGGCTTTCTGATAGAGTATTTCATGCGGTCCGAGGAGTGGTTCGGCGCGCGGCAGGTCATCCTGACCAGCGCCTCGTCGAAGACCGCGATGGGGTTGGCAAGCGTCGCCAAGCGCCGCTCGCCGGACGTGACGCGGATCGGCCTGACCTCTTCCGGCAATGTCGGCTTCGTCGAGGACAGCGGTCTCTACGATCGCGTGCTGTCATATGACGAGATCGGCTCGGTCGAGGGCGTTGCGAGCGTATCGGTCGACTTCGCCGGCAATGCGCGGGTCTTGCGCGGCCTTCATGAACATCTCGGCGAGCACCTGAAATACTCCTGCCTCGTCGGTGCGACGCATATCGAGGCACGGGGGCAGGGCACTGCCGACCTGCCCGGTCCCACGCCGACCCTGTTCTTCGCGCCCGACCATGCGGTCGCCTTGTTCAAGGAAGTTGGCCCGGAGAAGGCCGGCGCGCAGATGGCGGAAAGCTGGCACGGCTTCCTCGAGGATGCGGGCGACAGTGTCACGATCGAGCGGCGGCAAGGCATCGAAGCCGCGCGCGATACCTTCGTCGCGATGCTGGGCGGCAATATCGATCCCGCCAAGGGTATCGTGATCGAACCCTAGGCCGGGGCGCTAGATCTCCACCGCGATCTTGCCGAAATGGCTGCCGCTTTCCAGATGGCGGAAGGCATCGGCGAGATCGGCCAGCGCGAAAGTATCGCTGATCACCGGCCTGATGCCATTCGCCTCGATCGCCGCGATCATGTCCTGCTGCATGCTCCGGCTCCCCACGGTCAGGCCCTGCACGGTGAGGTTCTTCGAGAAAAGCAGGGCAGTCTGCACCGGCCCGGCAAAGCCTGCCAGCACGCCGATCAACGCCACATGGCCGCCGACGCGCGTGGCCAGCATCGACTGGTCGAGTGTACCCGCCCCGCCGATCTCGACGACGCAGTCGACCCCGCGTCCGCCGGTCAGCTCGAGCGCCTTCGGTCCCCAGGCCTCGATCTCCTTGTAATTGATGAGGTGGTCGGCGCCCATGCCTTTGACCCGCTCCAATTTCTTGTCGGAGGAACTGGTGGCGATTACCGTCGCGCCTGCCGCCTTGGCGAATTGCAGGGCGAAGATCGAGACCCCGCCGGTCCCCTGAACCAGCACCGTGTCCCCCGGCTTCACCGAATAGTCCACGAAAAGCGCGCGCCATGCAGTCAGGCCTGCGCAGGTGAGCGTCGCTGCCTCGGCATGGCTGAAGCCGGCAGGCGCGCGGGTGAACCAGTGCGTCGGCGCGGTAATCGCCTCGCGCGCATAGCCGTCGATCCCATCGCCCGGCACGCGCGTGAAGGCACTTTGCGGGGGCGGACCGGACAGCCAGTCGGGAAAGAAGGTGGAGACCACGCGATCGCCCACGGCGAACTCGCTTACCCCGTCGCCCACCGCGGTGACCACGCCCGCACCGTCGGACATCGGAATGCGCCCTTGTTCGCTGGGGATCATGCCCTTGACCACGGCATAATCGTGATAATTCAGCGAGCTGGCCTTGATGTCGACGGCAATCTCACCGGGACCCGGTTTGCCGGGACCGTCGAGATCGACCAGTTCGAGAGCATCGAGGGTGGAGGGCGTCGCGCCGGTGCGGATCGCCTTCATTCGGCTGCCTCCGCCAGCTCGGCGCGTTGCGGACCGCGGATGAGGCCGCCCGGCGTTTCGCCGGTCCACTTGCCATCGCGGAACGTCACGGTGCCGTTCTTGATCGTCGCCACATAGCCGTCAGCCTTTTGCAACAGGCGTTTGCCACCTGCCGGCAGATCGAAGGCCAGCCACGGCTTGCCGAGCTTCAGCCGCTCCATGTCGATGATGTTGAGATCGGCGAGGTAGCCCGGCGCGAGGATGCCGCGATCCTCGAGACCATAGAGCCGCGCGGTATCTGCGCATTGCCGCTTGATCGCATTCTCGAGGGTGATCCTGTCACCGCGCTTCCGGTCGCGTACCCAGTGCTGGAGCATGAAGGTGGGCGATGCCGCGTCGCAGATCGTGCCGCAGTGCGCGCCGCCATCGGATAGCGAATTCACCGTGTCGTCGCTATGCTGAAGCGGGTGGAGGAAATCGAGGTTCTTGTCGGCATAATTGAGAACGGGGAAGTAGATGAAGCCCTTGCCGCCATCGCGGCACAGCATGTCATAGGCATATTCCTGCGCGTCGATACCGGCCCGCTCCGCGCGAGCCTGGACGGTTGCATCTTCGTCCGGCTCGTAGTCGAAATCCTCGTCCATTTCGTACATCAGCGCCCAGCCCTGGGTCAGCGCGGCGACCACCGGCAGGATATCGACGGGGGCTTCGGAATAGTCGTTGGCTTCGGACAGGAGCTGCTTCTTGAACGTCGGGTCGAACAGCTTGGCTTTCTGCTCCTCCCACGGAAGCTCGGCGATGGCCTGCCAACTGGGGCGATAGACGAAGGGGTTCACCGTGCCCTGCCACGCCATGATGATGCCATTGCCGCGCAGCGCGATCTGCGCGACGATATTGGCGCCATTATCGTTCTCTGCCCGCATGGTTTCGATCTGTTCGTCGAGCGGCAGTTCCTTGGCGATCGACTGGAGCGCGGCAAAGGTCACTGGCAGGCCGGTTTCGCGGCTGAGCTTGCCCATCCATTCGAACTCGTTCCAGTCGCGCTGCAAGTCGCTTGCCATTTCGAACACGCCATGACCCACGCGGCCCATGGCGCGGCCCAATTCTACCAGCTCATCGGCATTGGCAGTGGTGCCGGGGACCAGCACGCCGTCGACATCCTTGTGCAGAACGGTGCGCGAGGTCGAGAAACCGAGAGCGCCGGCCCGCACGCCTTCCTCGACGATGCGGCTCATCTCGGCGATATCGGCCTCGGTCGGGACCGCGCCGGGTTCTTCGCGCTCGCCGAGCACATAGGCGCGGACTGCCCCATGCGGCACGTGGGTGCCCACATCCACTGTGCGTGGCAGCTTTTCAAGCTCGTCGAGGTATTCGGGGAAGCTCTCCCAGTTCCATGTGATTCCCTCGGCAAGGGCGGTGCCGGGAATGTCCTCGACCCCCTCCATCAGGCCGATCAGCCATTCATGCTGGTCAGGGCGGGCGGGGGCGAAGCCGACACCGCAATTGCCCATGACCACCGTAGTGACGCCGTGCCAGCTGCTCGGCGCCATTTCCTGGTCCCAGGTAGCCTGCCCGTCGTAATGCGTGTGGATGTCTACAAAGCCCGGCGTGACGATCAGCCCGGCGGCATCGATTTCCTCGGCCGCATCGCCCGTCACGTCGCCCACCTGCGCGATTAAGCCATCCTTGATGGCAATGTCCCCGGTGAAGCGGTCCGAACCGGTTCCATCGACGATGGTGCCGTTGCGAATGATCATATCGAATGCGGGCATGACAGCTGTCTCCTCTCTCCGGAGAAGAAGGTCCCACATTGCAACCGATGAGTCCAGCGGGACTCAGACCGGGCGTTCGGGCATCCGGACCGACAGCAGGAATGCGAAGCCGATTGCGAACAGCAACGTGATCGAGGCCATGCCGATGCGCTGATCGCCAGACCACAGGGTGAATTGCTCCACCAGCAGCGGGCCCATCCACACGGTGATCGTGCCGGCGATGGCGAACAGGCCGAAGAACTCGCCGCTGCGGCCGGGTGGGGCGAGGGTGACGAGCATCGCGCGGCTCGAGGAAATGCTGGCGGTGGCAGTCACCGCGACGACGCTGATCAGCGAGAGATAGGCAAGGTCGGAGCGGGTCTGGAAGACGAGCCCGTCCCACACCTGCGCGTTCGGGACCAGGCCGAAGAGCAGGCTCTCGCGCGTGAGGCTGAGCTGGACGAGCAGGGCGAAGACCATGCCCGCGATCTCGATGACCAGCGCGCGTTTCACGCCGACACGACTATCGAGCCAGCCGCCGAAAATTCCGCCCAGAAAGGCCCAGGCGCTGGCGAAAATCGCGTAGCAGAGCATTTCGAGAAAGCCCCAGCCCAGGAACAGCGCGACATAGACCGCCCCCAGGGCGAGCAGGGCGGCCATGCCGTCGGCATAGAACATGCGGGCAAGGAGGAACTTCATGAGCTCACGATAATGGGTGGCCTCGCGCAAGGTCTTGATAACGCTGCGCGCACCCTCGCGGACGGCCCGCGTCCAGCTTGCCCCCGGCGTGCCCGGATCGCGCGCGTGGCGGAAGAAATAAAGCGAAAATGCTGCCAGCCAGATTGCGCAGATGGGTCCCGCGATCCGCATGTGCTCGAACCGAGCGACGTCGAGGCCGAAGGCGGGCTGGGCGACGGGCCATCCGATCATGGAGGGCATGACGAACAGGATCACCAGCGCGATGAAGATCAGCGTCGCGGCAAGATTGCCGAGCCCCAGGCCGAGCCCGGAAATCATCGACAGCCGGTCTGGCGTGCCGGCGACGCTGAGCATCGCGTTATGCGTCACTTCGGAGTAGGTATAGCTGACATAGGCGATGACCAGCAACGCCATGATCGCGCCGGTTGGCAGGCCGGCTCCCCCAGGCATGGCGAACCACAGCAGCGCAGAGCAGATCGTGATCGACCCGAGGAAGATGGCCAGCAGCGGCTTCAACCGGCCCCCGCGATCGAGCGCGGCACCCAAGAACGGTGCCGTCAGCGCCGCGATCACGCCGGCCCATTTGGTGATGGATGCGATGGTCGCCTGCCCTTGCGCATTTGCTGCGCCGCGTGCCGCCTCGGGCTCCAGACCATCGAGAGCACCGCTCGCCAACAGGTCCGCGCCGATGATGTCGCGCGCGAAATAGGGCGCGAAGATGTAGATGACGATCAGGATGTAATAGGGATTGCGGGCCCATTCGAAGATCGCCCAGGCGAGCCCTGTGCGACCGAGCGCACCGCCTTCGCCGCTGTGAGGGCGCGCGAAGGCAGGCCGGATATTGGGGTCGGGGTTGGCGGTTTCCATCGGTCTGCTTACTCTCCCGATGGTCCGCCGAGCTTCGCTCAGGCCGCCCGGCGCGCTTCGGCGTCGGTTTCCGGGGCGTCGAGGAAGCCGCGCAAGGCGGCGATGCTCTCGTCCGCGTGAGTCAGCAGGAACAGGTGCCCGCCGCCCCGACAGACCTCGAGCTGGGCATTGGGTATCGCGGATGCCAGAATGCGGCCGTTGATAAGCGGGACGATCTGGTCCTCGTCACCCATCATCACGAGCGTTTCCTTGCTCAGGAACGGCAAGGCGGGAAGGCTTGTCCAGCCGACCATCGCGAGCAATTGGTAGAAATAGCCGCGCGGGGAGGGCGGTTTGAGCCGGCCGATATGGCTGTCCTTCTGGTGTTCCGCCCCATCGGGGTCGATCCCGCCATAGAGCGTCTGGAAATGCTCATTCATGAACTTGGGATCGATATAGCGGCGCGGATTGGCCATCTTGGTCAGGGCGGCGGGGTTGCCCGGCACCATCAGCATGCCGGCCGTGGTGGCAGCAAGGACGAGGCGGCGGACGCGGCCCGGGTGCTGCAGAGCGAAATGCTGCGCCATCGCGCCGCCCCAGCTGACGCCCATCACATCGACTTCGCCCACCCCGAGCTGATCGAGGATGAGATTGGCGGTCCAGCTCATGGTGAAGGCGTTGTAGGGGATCGTCGGGTCGGGGCTTTCCCCTGTTCCCGGCATGTCGAACATCACGAAGGCGCGCTCGGTAAGCTGTTCGGCCAGTGGCGCGACCGCCTCGATATTCGCGCCGATTCCGTTGAAGAAGAGGATCGGCGGAAAGTCGGACTTCTGGTCCAGTCGCCAATGCGCGACCCGCAAGGTGCGTCCGCCGGCCTCCATCATCGTGATGGTGGCGGTCATGGCTTCGTCTTTGGATGCGGTCACGCTAGGGCGCCTTTCGTCAATTCAGCAAGCTTCCATAACGTATAGACCGGGGGCGGGGTCCAGCGGCTGATACTCCTTGTTCCCCAGCTTTGCCGGTGCCTTCTTCTTGTCGCCGCCGCGCGCCTGCACCCATTCCATCCAGAATGGCCACCAGCTTCCGGCCACTTCCTCTGTGCCCTTCAGCCATTCGTCGGCGGTTTCCGGAAGCTTTTTGTTCGCGTCCTTCTGCACGTAATACTTCGCCTTGGGATTGCCCGGAGGGTTCAGGATCGCCTGCATGTGGCCCGACTGGCTGAGCACGTAGGTAACATCTTTCGAGCCGAACAGGCGCGTCGAGCGATACGTCGCTTTCCACGGCGTGATATGGTCGGTGACTCCACCGAGAATGAACAGGTCGCTGGTCACCTTCGAAAGGTCGATCTTGTGGTCAACCATCTCGACTTCGCCCTTCCGGGTGAAAGCGAGCGTTTCGAAGACGGTGAGAAAATCGCCCATCAGGGCGGCGGAAAGGTTGGTGGCGTCCGCATTCCAGAACAGCACGTCGAAGGCGGGCGGGTCCTGGCCGAGCAGGTAATTATTGATGACGTAGTTCCAGACGAGGTCGTTCGGCCTGAGCCATGCGAAACCGCGCGCCAGATCATCGCCCTTGATGACGCCCTTTTTCTCGGCGCGCCGGCGGGCCAGTTTCAGCCCGTTTTCGCTGACGAGAGAACCCGCCTCGATGTCGTTCTGCTTCGGGTGCAGCACACACACCATCAGAGTCAGCGCGCCGAGCAGATCGTCCTTGTCGGCCGCCATCTTGCTGGCCAGCATCGCTGCCGTCTGGCCGCCCGAGCACCCGGCCGAAACGTTGACCTTTTTCGAACCCGTGATCTTGCTGACCGCTTCCATCGCCTCGCGGCAAGAGCGGACATAATCGGCCATGTCCCAATGGCCCTGTTCCTTGGTCGGGTTCTTCCAGCTGATGACGAAGGTCTGGATGCCGTTGTCGAGCTGGTACTTCACCACCGATTTCTCGGGCGACAGATCGTTGATGTACATCTTGTTGATCTGCGGCGGGATGGTGAGTTGCGGGATCTCGTAGACCTCGTCGGTCGTGGGCGCATATTGCACCAGTTCCATCATTTCGGTGCGCAGGACCACCGATCCCTTGGTCGTGGCAATATTCTCGCCCAGCTTGAAAGGGCGCTTGTCCACCTGGCTGACCATGCCCTTGTTATGGACCATGTCGTCATAGGCGTTCTTGAGGCCCTTGATCAGCGACAATCCGCCGCTGGTGATCGCCATCTTCTGAGCAGACGGGTTCCCGATCAGCGTGTTGGTCGGGGCAATTCCGTCGATTATCATGTTGGAGACGAACCGCGCGCGATCCTTCTCCAGCTCGTCGAGTTCGAGCTCCTCGATCCATTTCGACGCGCCCTTCTGGACGGCGAGGTAATACTGCATGCCGGCGCGCATGAAGGGATTGTACTGCCACGCGGGGTCCTGGAAGCGCTTGTCCTTGGGATGCGGCTCGATATCGCTCTGGCCGGTCATGATCTTGATCATGTCCTGACCCATCGCCTGGCTGTGCTTCATCAGGCGCTGGGGATCGGATGCGGTTTCGCGCAGCATGACGGCAACCGCACCGAAAATATCCTCACGGGTCAGGCCGACAAGCGGGCCGAGGGCGCTGGTGGACTGGGCGGCTTCGTCTTCAAGCTTGGCCATGGGGCGTCAAATCCTCTCCGATTATGTCTGTCTCATCCGCTTCGACCCCAACGGCTGATGCGGCGCGCGCGTTCCGATTGCAAGCCTGCGTTCAGTCGCCGCGCGCCGCGATCATGCTGGCGACATCGACGAATTTTTCGCGCGGCGCCCCGTCACGGGCGGCAGCCTCTTCGGCTTCCTCAATCTTCTGCCAGTCGCGAAAGGTGACCACATCGAGCCCACGGGTTTCGACCAGCGCATCAAATCCCTCGCGGCCCTGCTTGCGCGTGCCGGACCCGATGTCCTCCTCGACAAGGTCGACAATCGAAAAGCCGTCGGGCCGGTTCGTGCCGATCGTGCCGGTCGGCCCACGGCGGGCCCAGCCGACGCAGTAAAGGCCGGGCAGGATCCGTCCCTGATCGTTGGCGAACCGACCGGCGCGTTCATCGAAGGGCACGCCGGCGAGCGGCGAGCTGCGATAGCCGATGCATGTCACCACCAGATCGGCAGGTATGGAATAGGTCTCTCCGGTCCCGACGGCGCGACCCGCCTCCACCCGTGTGCGCTCGACCTCGAGTGCAGTCACCTTTCCATCGATGCCCTCGAACCCGACCGGGCTGGCGAAAAAATCGAATTCGATCGTAACCGGGGTCTCGCCATGGATGCTTGGCGGAATATTCGCGAAGTCGCGCAGCAGCGTGACAGATTTGCGCAGGCCCGGTTCAAGCAGGGCATCGTCTGCGACCGGCGGCAGGTCTCCCGGCTCCACCATCGGGCTGGCGCGTTCGAGATGCAGCAATTCGCCCAGTTCCTTGGGCGTCATCATGATCTGGTGCGGCCCGCGCCGCCCTACGATGGTAATGGTCTCGACTTTCGAGGCGTCGAGCGCGTCGAGCGCGTGGGTGACGATATCGGCTCCTTCGAACTCGGATCGCGTCTTCGACAGGATGCGTGCGACATCGAGCGCCACATTGCCCATGCCGATCACTACGACGTCTCGTCCGGAGAGGTCGGGATCGAGCCCGGCGAATTGCGGATGGCCATTGTACCAGCCGACGAAGGCGGCGCTGCCGAAGATATTCGCGAGTTCCTCGCCCGGCAAGCCAAGCCGCCGGTCGTTCGGAGCTCCGGTGGCGAGGATAACGGCATCGTAAAGCTGCTGGAGCTCCCCTACCGACACGTCAGTCCCGATCGCTACATTGCCGACGAAGCGCACATTGTCGGATAGCGCGGTCTTCTCATAGCGGCGGGACACGCCCTTGATCGACTGGTGGTCCGGCGCGACGCCTGTGCGGATCAAGCCGTATGGAACCGGCATCCTGTCGAAGACATCCACGCGGACATCCTCGCCCCATTTCTTCGCCGCGGCTTCGGCTGTGTAATACCCGGCAGGCCCCGAACCCACGATCGCGATGTGCCGCATACCGGTCCCCTCTTGCGCAAACGCGAAGCCTATCCTGCACGCAGTTGAAGATGCTGGCAAGCATGCGCGGCAGCCCGATTGTCCTTGCATTGCATGGTTATGCGTTTGGAAAGGTTTGGCCGCTAAGCCGATGCGATTGACGGGTCGCGCGCCCAAGGAGGCGCAACTGACACGAATGCAAGAGGTAGACGATGGCTGGCTTTTTCTCGCGGTCTGCGCGGGCAAAAACACAACAGGACGACGAGGCGGAGGCAGGGGTTCTCCATCCCATCAGTGCTGCCGATCTGCAGCGCCGGGTCGAACTCCTCGACAGCTTCGAGAATGCCGGGCTCGGCTGGTTCTGGGCGTCCGATGCGCAGGGGCGACTGATCTACCTTTCCGAAAACGCGGCGGAAAAGCTCGGCCTCGATACGGCAGATCTGATGGGCACGCACCTCACCGATCTGTTCGAACCAGAAGTCGATCAGAGCCTCGAAAAGCAGAGCCAGCGCCCGCTGCCCTTCCTGCTGGGCGCGCGCAATTCGATCTCGCAACTCGCGGTTAAGGTCGCCGGTGGCAAGACGGAGCATTTCTGGGAAATCGCTGGCAAGCCGCAATTCGACCAGAACCAGGATTTCGTGGGCTATCGTGGTAGCGCGAAAGACATTACCTCGACCTTCCAGAGTGCGAAGGATGCCGAGCGCCTGTCGCAGTATGACTCGCTGACCGGCCTTGCCAACCGCCATCGCATGACGAAGCGGTTGACCTCCACCCTGACAGCCTTCCGCAATTCCAAGCGCAGCTGCGCCCTGATGATGCTCGATCTCGACCGCTTCAAGCAGGTCAACGACACGCTCGGCCACCCGGCCGGCGACGAGCTGTTGCAACAGGTCGCCGCGCGTATCGAAAAGGTCATCGACGGGCGCGGCGAGATTGGGCGTCTGGGTGGCGACGAATTCCAGATCATCCTCCATGACATGGATGATCGTGGCGACTTGGGCGAGCTGGGCCAGAGATTGATCCAGATGATCTCGCAGCCCTATCAGATCAGCGGTTCGCGCGCTGTCATCGGCACCTCCGTCGGCATCGCCGTATCGCCCTATGACGGGGTCGAGTGCGACGAGCTGGTCAAGGCGGCCGACCTTGCCCTTTATGCCGCAAAGGGCGGCGGGCGCGGTCAGTACCGCTTCTATCACATCGACTTTACCGACGGGGCCAAGCATCGCCGGCAGGTCGAGGAAGACCTGCGCGATGCCTTGGCGAGCGACGAGCTGGAGATGTATTTCCAGCCGATCGTCGACTGCAAGACTCACAAGCTCAAGTGCCTCGAAGCGCTGATGCGATGGGAGCACCCGGAAAGGGGCTTTATCGCGCCCTCCATCTTCATTCCGGTCGCCGAGGATATCGGCCTGATCAAGGAGCTGGGCGAATGGGCGCTGCGCCGCACCTGTTTCCAGGCCAAGGAATGGCCGGTCGAGCTGCGCGTCGCGGTTAACGTTTCGGCGGTCCAGTTCGCTCGCGACGATTTTCCCGATCTGGTCAAATCGATCCTTATGGAGACGCAGCTCGATCCCCACCGGCTTGAGCTCGAGATCACCGAAAGCGTGTTCCTCGGCGATCCAGAGCGCACGCAGGAAAAATTCGAGGAGCTCAAGCGCCTGGGCGTCCGCCTGGCGCTGGACGATTTCGGAACGGGCTACAGCTCGCTGAGCTATCTCCAGCACGCTCCGTTCGACAAGATCAAAATCGACCAGAGCTTCGTTCGCGGTGCGACGGAAAAGGATAACAACAATCCCGCCATCATGAGTGCGATCGTCAGTCTGGCGGAATCGCTGCACATGGAAACCGTGGCCGAGGGCGTGGAGACCAAGGACGAGCTGAATCTGGTGATCGAACGTGGCGCAAGTCATGTTCAGGGTTTCATCTTCTCGAAGGCTATCCCTCACGCAGAAGTGCTGGAGCGCCTTGAGAAGGGCGAACTGGTGTACGAGCCGCGTGGTCCGGAAAAATACCGGTCGGAGCGCAAGTCGGTCTATCGCAAGATCAAGCTCATCCACGACAATCACGTATACGATGTGACCTTGCGCAATCTGTCCAAGACGGGTGCAATGATCGAGGGTCTGCTCGATGTGCCGATCGACACCAATGTCGTGCTCAATCTGGGCGGCGGGCAATTGGCAGTCGCGACCGTCCGCCGGTCGGAGGGGGCCACGCAGGGCGTCGAATTCGAACTGCCGCTTATCAGCGATGGTGCCGACGGGCTGTGTACGCGCCACCGCGTGTCGCCTTACCAGATCGAAGCTGCCGGCAAGCCGCTGGCGAGCCTGCCCGAAGACCCTTACGAGCTGCTCAAGCTCGAGGTCGCAGGCAACCTCAAGGGCCGCGCCTTCATGGAAGTCGGGACGCACAAGTCGCGCGGCTGAACAAGCCGATGCTGCGGCTGTCGGCATCGGCACATTAGGCAAATAATAACCACTATCGGCTATCGCCTATTCATAACGACGTGTCCGACGAGGGTGAGTGGATATGGGGGCGATGCCCTTTTCCGATCTGTTCAAGGCCAAGAAGGCGCCGCACAGCCGCGCCGGGGCCTCTCCCGACGGCATCGATGTCGCGGAAAAAGTTGCTATTGTCGAGGATATCGAACTCAGCGGTGCATTCGGTTTCTGGAATACCGACAGCGCAGGCAACCTTGCCTATCTCAGCGGCTGGATCGTCGATGCGATAGGCGAGCAATTCGCTGATCTGGCGCTGCAGCCGCTGCAGCACGTTTTCATGCCGGTGGATGGCGAAACGGACGGCAGGTCGCTCGGCCTGAAGCTTGGCACGCGCAAAAGCTTCTCCGGTCTCGCGGTGCAGAATGAACGGAGCGAAAACCGCCTTGTCCTGCGGCTCAGCGGGCGTCCACTCTACGACAAGTCGGGTGCCTTTCAGGGCTTTCGCGGCACAGCGATCGACGTCACCGAAGAGTTTCTCGCAGAGGAGGAGGCCAGTCGCCTCGCCAAATACGATTCCCTCACGGGCCTCGCCAATCGCCACAGGATGGAGCAACGGATCAATTCGACGCTGCATGCCTTCAGGAGCGCCGAGCGCGCAGCAGCGCTGCTCATGCTCGACCTCGACAAGTTCAAACAGGTCAACGACACGCTCGGGCATGCCGCAGGCGACCAGTTGCTGCAGCAGGTGGCAGACCGGCTGCGCGGCGCGGTGGCCGGACGCGGCGAGATCGGGCGCCTGGGCGGTGACGAGTTCCAGATCCTTATTCCCGATATCGACGATCGCGGCGAGTTGGGCGAGATTGCCAAGCGCATCATCCAGATCCTGTCGCAGCCCTATTCCGTCGAAGAGGGACGATGCGTCATCGGCTGTTCGTTGGGGATCGCAGTCGCGCCCTATGACGGGGTCGAACGCGAGGAACTGACCCGCGCCGCGGACCTGGCGCTTTATGCCTCGAAGAACGGCGGGCGGGGCCAGTTCCGCTTCTATGCCGGCGATCTCGAGCACGAAGCCAATTTGCGCAAACGCATGGAAGACGATCTGGCCGAGGCGATCGAAGCCGGGCATTTCACGCTCGAATATCAACCGGTCGTGTCGCTTGCCGACGATCGCGTTGTCGCGCTGGAAGCGCAATATTGCTGGGCGGACGAAGACCGGGGCCGGGTGGAGCCTGACACCTTCCTTCCGGTCGCCGAAGGCAGCCGACTTATCGTGCCGATCGGCGAATGGGGCGTGCGCAAGGCGTGCGAAGACGCCGTGCAATGGCCCGACGCGCTGGTGGTCTCACTGCAAGTTTCGCCGGTCCAGTTCGAGGCAAGCGGCTTCGTCGACATGGTCGAGGATGCGCTGGAGAAAACCGGCCTCGATCCTGCACGCCTCGAATTGCGCTTGCCCGAATCCGTCCTGCTGGGCGACGGCTCGAAGGTCGACACGGCGCTGTCGCGTCTCTTCAAGCTTGGTGTGCGGCTCACCCTCGACCAGTTCGGTACGGGCCTCTCCTCGCTCAGCTATCTGCGGCGCGCGCCGCTCAATGCGCTGCGTATCGGCGAGAATTTCTTCGAACCGATCATGGGCAACGACCTCGGCGATATCGAACTCGTCCGGGCGGTTGTCGCGCTTGCAGGGGCGATGGGAATGCAGACGATCGCATCGGGGGTCCATGCGATGCCCTTGCGCGAGGAGCTCAAGCGACTCGGCGTCGATCAGGTCTGTGGCTTCGTCTATTCGGAAGCGCTCACCGCCGAACAGGTGTCCGAGGAAATCGCCGATGGCGAGTGGAGCATCGCGCCAAGCGATGCGGGCACGCAACGTGCGACGCGCCGTACCGTCTTCCGCAAGATCGGACTGATCCACGAAGACCATTATTATGACGTGACTCTGCGCAATCTGTCGCGCTCGGGCGCGATGATCCAGGGTCTGGAAGATGTGCCGGCAGGCACGATGTTCGTCCTCGATTTCGGGCAGGGACAGCTCGCGGTCTGCACAGTGAAGCGTTCGATGGACGACACCCAAGGCGTGGAATTCGAGCAGGAACTGGTCGATGATGGGGCGGGCGGCCTGTGCACGCGCCATCGCGTGAGCCCATACGAACTTGCAACGGCCGGCGCGCCGCTTCAGGCGCTGCCCCCGGGCAAATATGCGTTAGCAACCGGCGCGGGCGCCGGATCGACCTTCCCGCAATTCAAGCTTTCATCCAACGCGCCCACGCAACAGGCTGCGTGATCGGCGGGATCGATCGTCGTGATCGTTTGAAAGCCGCTCGATAAATCGATTTCCCTGTAACGAAGCGGTCATCCCTCGCGAATGTCACGGTACCAGACATTCACGAAAGGATATTGAGATGACCCGAACCTTCCGCCAATTCTCCGCTCCGCTGTTTCTCAGCCTCGCTTCGACCTTTGCTGTCGTCGGAACGGGCGTTACGGTGCTGACTCCGCATCCCGCCATTGCTGCCGAGGTAAAGTCGAGCGGCCAGTTCCGCGGAGCCGACCGGGCCCACCAGGTCTCTGGTACGGCAGAAATCGTCCCGCTCAAGGGCGGCGGCTTCGGCCTCAAGCTGCATCGCGATTTTCGCAGCACTGGTGCACCTGATCTGCGCGTCTGGCTGAGCGAAGCGCCAGGCCCGCGCAACGGGGCCGCGGTACGCAAGGCGCGCCACATAGATCTCGATGGCCTCAAGAGCACCAGCGGCGAACAGATCTACCGCATTCCGGCCGGTACCGACTTGTCGAAGATCCGCTCCGCCGTGATCTGGTGTCGCGCGTTCGGTGTGTTCTTCGGCGCGGCGAACCTCGGTTGAGCCAAAAAGCGCTCTCCGACACGCATAGCTGCTGACAGGGTCATCGTTCGTCGCTAATTGCGCGGGCGATGACCGACCTTTCCAAGATCCGCAATTTTTCGATTATCGCCCATATCGACCATGGCAAGTCGACGCTGGCAGACCGGCTGATCCAGTTCACCGGTGGGCTGACCGACCGCGAGATGTCCGAGCAAGTCCTTGATAACATGGACATCGAGAAGGAGCGCGGGATCACCATCAAGGCGCAGACCGTGCGCCTGAACTACACCGCCAAGGATGGCGAGACCTATGAGCTGAACCTCATGGACACGCCCGGCCATGTCGACTTCGCCTACGAGGTCAGCCGCTCCCTCGCCGCCTGCGAAGGCGCGCTGCTGGTGGTGGACGCCGCGCAAGGCGTCGAAGCCCAGACCCTCGCCAATGTCTACCAGTCGATCGAGCACGACCACGAGATCGTCCCCGTCATCAACAAGATCGACCTGCCCGCGGCCGAGCCCGACAAGGTCAAGGCAGAGATCGAGGACATCATCGGCCTCGACGCCTCCGACGCGGTTCTCACCTCCGCCAAGTCCGGCATCGGGATCGAGGACACGCTGGAGGCGCTCGTCGCCCGCATTCCCGCCCCCACGGGCGACCGCGATGCCCCGCTCAAGGCCATGCTCGTCGACTCATGGTACGACCCCTATCTCGGCGTCGTCATCCTCGTGCGCGTGATGGACGGGGTCATCAAGAAGGGCCTGCAGGTCAAATTCATGCAGGGCGGCACCGAGCACCTGATCGACCGCGTCGGCTGCTTCACTCCCAAGCGCACCGACCTGCCCGAGCTCGGCCCGGGCGAAATCGGTTTCATCACCGCGCAGATCAAGGAAGTCGAACAGGCCCGCGTCGGCGACACCATCACCACGGTGAAGGGCGGGGCGCCCGAGGCCCTGAAAGGCTACAAGGAAGTCCAGCCCGTGGTCTTCTGCGGCCTCTTCCCCGTCGACGCCGCCGATTTCGAGAAGCTGCGCGAAAGCATCGGCAAGTTGCGCCTCAACGATGCCAGCTTCAGCTACGAGATGGAAAGCTCCGCCGCGCTGGGCTTCGGCTTCCGCGCCGGCTTCCTCGGCCTCCTGCACCTGGAAATCATCCAGGAACGCCTTTCCCGCGAATACGATCTCGACCTCATCACCACGGCCCCGTCCGTGGTCTACCGCGTCCACCTCGCCCACACGAAGAACGAGGACGCGAAGACGATCGAGATCCACAATCCCGCCGACTGGCCCGACGTCAACCGGATCGAGACGGTGGAGGAACCGTGGATCAAGGCGGTGATCTACACGCCCGACGAATATCTCGGCGCGATCCTGAAACTGTGCCAGGACCGCCGCGGCATCCAGACCGACCTCACCTATGTCGGCGGCCGCGCACAGGTGAGCTACGAGCTGCCGCTGAACGAGGTGGTGTTCGACTTCTACGACCGCCTGAAATCGATCAGCCGCGGCTATGCCAGCTTCGATTACGAACAGATCGGCAGCCGCGAGGGCGACCTTGTGAAGATGAACATCCTCGTCAACAACGAGCCGGTCGACGCGCTATCCCTGATCGTCCACCGCTCCGTTGCCGAGGAACGCGGCCGCGGCATGTGCGAGCGCCTGAAAGACCTCATCCCGCGCCACCTGTTCAAGATCCCGATCCAGGCCGCGATCGGCGGCAAGATCATCGCCCGCGAAACCATCGCTGCGCTCCGCAAGGACGTGACCGCCAAATGCTACGGCGGCGACATTACGCGCAAGAAAAAGCTGTTGGAAAAACAAAAGAAGGGCAAGGCGCGGATGCGCGAGTATGGCAATGTGAGCATTCCGCAGGAGGCGTTCATCGCTGCATTGCGGATGGGGGAGGAATGAAAGCCATGGTTGCTAGGGGTTTTGGTCGAATATGACTCTTCGGGATCGCCCTGACATAACCTGTATAAAGGGATTTCCTAAGACCTTTACTCGCAGCATGGATGTATATTTTTCTGTGGATGTGGAGACCGACGGTCCCATCCCTGGACGTTTTTCCATGCTCTCATTTGCACTTGTCTATGCGGGCGCTTTTGACGGAAAGACGTTCTATGAGCCCCCTGAATACATCCATAACTTCTATTGTGAATTGCGGCCGATTTTTCAGGAGTTTGAGCCTGAGGCTTTGGAGGTCAATGGACTAGACCGAACAGCTTTGTTTGAGACCGGGCAAGACCCGAGAGTCGCCATGACATCTGCAGCAGGATGGATCGAAAATATTGTCGGCAAAGCTGAACCTATTTTCGTAGCTTATCCTCTGAGCTTCGACTGGACGTGGATGTATTGGTATTTCGTCCAGTTCTCTGAAATCGGATCGCCATTTGGCTTTTCTAAATGCTTCGATATCAAGACCGCAATGGCGTTGACGTTAGGGCGCACCGTGAAGAGCGTCGGCAAAGATCGAATTCCAAATGTGTTGAAATCTAAATCCCCCCATACTCACAATGCTCTAGATGATGCTATTTCCCAGGCGGAGTTATTCTCAAACATATTTCGCCTGGAGCGTCATAATGGCTGAATCGTACCTTTCCAAAGTTAAGAAGAGTTCTTCTGAGCGTCTTGAGGCGCTAAGGTCTGAGTTGATAATCGCCCGCGAGATCATTGGCGAGGATGGGACCATATTCGCAACTGGGTCCTTTGGTCGGCTTGAGGCCGGGCCGAATAGCGATTTGGACGTTTTCGTTGTGAGTCGAAATAAGGATGGTGGAGAAGAAGCAGTTCTAAGCCTAGTCCGCCAAATTCGACTTAAGAGCGAACTTATCGTTGCTGCCGAGAAAGTTCGCATGGCTGAGTTCGATTCAGGAGGCAAGTTTTTAGAAACACACCTTTTCGATGAGCTTGTCAGCGAGGTGGGTAGCCCAGCCGATGACTACAAGAACACCTTCACAGGACGAATGCTCCTTATTTTGGAGAGCCGCCCGCTTCTAGGGGACGAGGTGTATGAGGACCTGAAGAAACAAGCCATAAACTCCTATTTCGCAGACTTCGAGGGCAACGAAACTGAGTTTGTGCCGTATTTCCTAATCAATGACCTTCTTCGCATGTGGCGTACATTCTGCGTAAACTACGAGCATTTCGCAAAGAAAAAGCCAACGAGCGATTGGCGCATTAAAAATCTCAAACTGAAATATATCAGAATGTTGACGTGCTTCTCCGCGGTTATCTACCTCTCAGCCGTCTATCGAGTTAGTGGGACTGTCACACCTTCGGATGTGGAAACAATGAGTTTGCTTTCGCCAGTTGAGCGACTTCAGGAATTTAGTTCGGGCGGCAAATTCTCATCTCTGGGGGAAACGGATGCCATCGCGGAAAAAGCAAACGAAGCTGTCGCAGACTATGGTGAATTCCTGGAATTCGTTCAGGAAAAGAAAAAGGCAATCAAGACCCTAAGGCGTGATGACGAAGATTGGAGGGGAAAGTCTCATGAGTTTGGCGGAAAGATTGCCGAGCTTATCCGGTTGGTCAACGGAGGTGATGGATTCGACAATCGACTGTTTAGAAGCATCTTAGTATAACTGAACGTCCTAGTGACCTTCGGCGTTTTTATGCACAAGGATGGGTCGATTTACGACGATATTCCCGAGGTGCATTACCAGTTTCCGAAAAGCTATCTCAGCCGCGCTCAGCAGATGGCCGGCGACTGGATTGTCTATCGCGAACCGGTCAAAATTCCGAACTCCAAGGGCTTCTTCGCGGTGGCGAAGTTCGAGCGGATCATTCCTGACCCGACAGAGCCGGATCGCTATCGCGCGGTCATCGAAGAAGGCAGCTATCTACCATTCGAGCCGACCGTTCCTCATATCGCGAATGGCGAGCAGGTTGAGCGCGGTGTTCTCAACGAAGAAGGCAAAGTCTCTGGCCGTGCCCAAGCCGCCGTCCGCCCGCTTTCGCATGCCGACTTCGCACGGATCATATCGCTCGGCCTGCCGGATGAGGACTTTCTGCCCCGCAGTGATGAAGAAGTGATTGAGGACAACCGTGTCCGCGAGCATCAGACCCCGTTCGAAATCGAGCGGCCCATCGTCCAGTCACTCGTCTCCAAGCCATTTCGCGACCGCGCTTTCCGACGCGCCGTGATGCACGCCTATGATGGCCGCTGCGCGGTGACAGGCTGGAAGCTGGTCAATGGCGGTGGCCGATTGGAAGCGCAGGCCGCGCATATCCGCCCGGTCGAGCACGGCGGCCCTGACAGCGTGCGCAATGGTCTTGCGCTATCAGGTACCGCGCATTGGATGTTTGACCGTGGGTTGATTGGTTTCAGGGATGATCTTGAGATCATCGTGCACCGCAAGGTCAATGATCGCGAGGGTGTCGAGTCGATCATCAATCCAACGGGCAAGCTGAAGGCACCGGAAATCGAGTCCTACAGGCCTCATCCCAAGTTCCTGTCTTGGCATCGCGAGTTCCACGGTTTCGATGCTTAGCGTCAGCGCGGTCTGCTAAAGTCATTCCAAGGATCGGTTTTTAGTTTGGACCCTGCGGGCGCGAGCCATCCGGCTCGCTTGCTTCCTCGCATCAGCTCGGGCGGCCGGTCGGCCTTGCCTCGGCTTCGCCTCGGGATCAGCTCTTGTCAGCCAGTTACTCCCAAGTGTCATCCTTCAACCGCCGCACCCTCGGTGCGTCGTCCTCGCTTTCCTCCACCTCGCGCTTGCGCCAGTCGGGTGGGGGTAGGGCGAGCGGCTCGTCTTCGTCCTCGCCCCAGTCGGCGTCCCGGTCGACATAATTGTCGTGCTCCGGGTCGTCCCAGCAGCGGTAGCCGGCTTTCTCGTCCTCATCCGTGAGGCGGCAATATTCCTCATAGGCGGCGCGGGTGCGGGGGCTCATCAGGGCGAGGCGGCGCTCGCGCATCTTGGAGAGCATCGCATTGATCTTCTCGGCATGCGCGTCCTCCTCCGCCGTGGCGGCGGCGGCGCGTTCGGCCTCCCATTCCTTGCGCCACTGTTTCTTCAGCCGGTCGAGGTCCATCTTGCCGATCGCGTTCAGGCCTTTTGCGCGGCCTTCCGTGAAGCGCTCGGGCGCGCGGTTGCGGAGCATGAACATCAGCAGGCGGTCGTTATGGACCATGCGCGTGCCGACGAGCTTGCCGTAGGAATAGACGGGCTGCTCCACGCCGTTGAGGGCCCTGTCCATCGCGACATCCTCGATCCGCTGCACGCCGAGGTCGAGCGCGGCGGCCCAGGCCTTGCGGAAGCTCTCCGCGCCTTTCTGGCGGCGCAGGTAATAGGCGCCGACAGTGCTCATGTTGACCGCGCGGCAGGCGGCCTCGACGCTGCCGGTATCGGCGAGCGCCTCGATGAAGCGGCGCTGGCGATCCTCGGTCCAGCCGTCGTGGCGATTGGTCTGGCGGGGGACGGGGGTGAAGGCGGGAAGCTCGCCTGCCGGAACGGGGAGGCGGGTCTCGCGGGGGTCTGCGCGGCGGGTCATCCGCGAGCGTGAAGCAGATTTCGGGTGAGTAGGAAAATGGGAGGAGGGGTAGAGGGGGGGAGTACCTTGCTCGATCAGCCTTCGTGGCAGTCGGGGCAACACGTCTGGCAGCCCTCGATCTGGTCGAAATGCTCGCGCGCGTGGTCCATGGCGGTGTCGCATTTGGCGAAGTCGCCCAAGGCCTTGCGGTTGTCCTCATTGGGGAGGAACTGGCACTCCTCCGAGTGGACCACGTGATCGCCGCGCTCGTTGGCTTCGGACTTGACGTAATAATGCATGAAAAAGGCTCCTCGCCCGAATGAACGGGCAAGGAGCCGGTGCTGTTCCAAAGGTGCGATCGGACCAATTCACGTACGCCTGGCATAGGCGTCAACGCATCAGGCGGGACGCGTCTGCCCGTCGCCGTGTACGAGGTATTTGAAGCTGCACAGCTGTTCGAGGCCGACGGGACCGCGGGCGTGCATCTTGCCGGTCGCGATGCCGATTTCAGCGCCCATCCCGAACTCGCCGCCATCGGCGAACTGGGTGGAGGCGTTACGCATCACGATGGCGCTGTCGATGCTGTCCATGAAGCGCTTCGCTGCGGCATCGTCCTCGGTCATGATCGCATCGGTGTGGTGCGAGCTGTAGGTCGAGACCCAGTCGATCGCCTGATCGATACCGTCAACGACCTTCACGCTGGCTATGGGGTCGAGATATTCGGTGCCCCAGTCTTCGTCGCTGGCGGGGGTGATGCGGCCGTCGATCGATACGGCGGTTTCGTCACCACGCAATTCGCAGTCATTGCCCATGATCTCGGCGAGACGAGGGATGAAATCCTGCGCAACGGCCTTGTCGACCACGACGCTTTCGGTCGCTCCGCACACGCCGGTACGGCGCAGCTTGGCATTACGGATCACCTCGGCCGCCTTGTCGAGATCGGCGGCCTCGTGGACATAGCTGTGGCAATTGCCATCGAGGTGGAGGAGGGTGGGGACCTTCGCCTTGTCGCGCACCAGCTCTACCAGGCCACGTCCGCCGCGCGGGATCACGAGATCGACATGCTCGACCGCCTCCAGCAGGGCGGCGACCGCGGCGCGGTCGGTGGTCTGGATGGTCTGCACCGCATCGCCCGGCAGGTCGGCGGCCTTGAGGCCGGCCTGCATGCATTCGACGATCACACGGGTGGAATGCCGGCTTTCCGATCCGCCGCGCAGGATGACGGCATTGCCGCTCTTCAGACACAGCGCGCTGGCATCGGCACCGACATTGGGGCGGCTTTCGTAGATCATGCCGATAACGCCGATTGGCACGGCCACGCGCTGGATCTCAAGGCCGTTCGGGCGTTCGAACGTCGCCAGTACGCGGCCTACGGGATCGTCAAGCTCGGCGATCTCCTCGAGCGCGGAGGCCATGCCTTCGACGCGATCTTCGGTCAGGCGCAGGCGATCGATGAAGCTTTCGGGCTTGCTGTCGGCGACGCTGTCGACGTCCCTCTTATTGGCTTCTAGCAGCTCGTCCATTCGCGAACGCAGAGCCTTGGCAGCCTCGCGCAAGGCCAGGTTCTTGGCATCGGTGCCGGCGATCGCGAGCTTGCGCGCGGCATCGCGGGCGCGGCTGCCGAGTTCGTGGACATGGATCTGGGGGTCCAGTTTCTGGTCGGTCATAAAGTCCTCGTCTATCTGTGGCGGGAGGCGCGGGTCAGCGCAGCTCGACCGCCCGTTTGTAAGCTGCCTCTAGTGTTTCACGCATCTTGCGCGAAATGGTTCCGTCGCCATTGAGCGCATCGAGACCCGCGGCGGTCGTGCCGCCCTTGCTGGTCACCGAATTACGCAATTCTTCCAGCCCCGCAGCGCCGGGCTCCAGTGCCATCGCGGTCGCGCCTTCGATGGTGCCGAGAACCAGTGCGCGTGCCTCGTCTTCATCGAAGCCCATTTCCATCGCTGCTGCGACATAGGCGCGTGCGATCTCGAAGACATATCCCGGGCCCGAACCCGCTACGGCGGTGACGCGGTCGATCTTGTCTTCGCTGTCGACGACAACAGCGGTGCCGGTGCGCTGCATCATGTCCTTCGCATGGGCGAGGGCCTCGCCTTGCGCCGCGTCATCGGCGCAGAGGCCGCTCACACCCTTGCCGACCGCGGCAGGAAGGTTAGGCATGACGCGCACGACCGGAGCGCCGTTCATCAGGCGCGAGAGACGCGCGAGCGAGCATCCGGCGGCGATGGACAGAACATATCCGCCATCCGACAGCATCGGAGCATATTCGGGCAGCAGGTCGTCGACCATCTGCGGCTTGATTGCCACGATTATGACATCGAACGTCTCGTCCGCGACCGCGTCGCGGCTGCGTTCCAGCCGCACGCCTACGGGGGCCTTATCAAGGGCCGGATCGACGACCGTGAAATTTTCGGGGCCAGTGTTCCAGTGCGACAAAAGGGCTCCACCCATCTTGCCGCAACCAATCATAAGGATGTTCTCGTAGGAAATACTTTCCTCCAATAGTCAACGTGGATGAACTTTTTTGCAAATCGACACTAATCATTATCCGAATTAAGATCAAAATTCGAAGACAACTTATCCGGAAAGCGCCAAGTCAAAAAATTTGGCAAATCGGCTTGTGCGCTGCAGCAATCATATCTACACTATGACGCGAAAATTTCAAGCCACATGGGTTTCTATTTGTGACTGAAAAACGAAACATAGTTATCAAGATCGGTTCAGCTCTCCTTGCGAATCAAGACCTTCTGACGCCGCGCTTCGGCTTTCTCCAGCGTTTGCTGGAAGACGTGATGCGCCTTCGTAGCCAGGGGTATCAGGTTATCCTTTGCTCTTCCGGCTCGGTTGCACTGGGCCTGCGCATGGTCGGCGAAACGCCCGAAACCGCGGGCGTTTCCGACAAGCAGGCCGCGGCAGCGTGCGGAATGCCCCTGTTGCTCAATGCCTACAAGCAGGTGGGCCACGAATACGGAATAGAGATCGCGCAGGTGCTGCTGACGCTCGGCGATTTCGAGGACCATCGCCGCTTCCTCAACACGCGCAACACCGTCCACCGCCTGCTCGAGGCGGATATCGTTCCGATCATCAACGAAAACGATTCCATTACCACCGAGGAAATCAGGGTCGGCGACAACGACCGACTGGCAGCCAAAGTGGCGCAGATGGTCGGGGCGCAGGACCTCGTGATCCTGACCGGCGTCGACGGGCTCTACGATCGCAACCCCGACGATCCCGAGGCGCAATTCGTGCCGGAGGTCACCGACGTGTCGGACTATATGGAAGCGACCAAGGGCAAGAGCACGCTCGGCACCGGGGGCATGGCGACGAAGCTCCAAGCGGCCAATATGGCGCAGGAAGCCGGCTGCACGACCTGGATCGCCCAAGGCGAAGTCGACCGCCCGCTCTCGGCCGTGCTGTCGGGCGAGCGCCGTTCGACCAAGATCATCGCGCATGAGAACCCGCTGTCCGGCTGGGACAGCTGGATTGCCAATCGCCTGCAGATGGCGGGCAGCGTAGTGGTGAAGGACACGGTTTTCGATACCATGGCCGAGCGCAAGCGGGCCGTCCGGCGCGAAGACATCATTTCCATGGATGGCGATTTCACCCGCGGCGACGTGCTGCACATCTACGACAAGCAGGGGGTCGAGCGCGCACGCGGCCTCAGCGATTTCACCTCAGAGGAAATTCGCGTTCTGGTCAGCAATCCGGAAGCGGAGGCGGAGAAGCTGCTCGGCTATCGCACGAAGGGCGAAATCATTCGCGGGGCGAATCTCGTGCCGCTCGAGACCCGGCATCTGCTATGGGATGCTCCCGCGGCGATTGCCGAAGAAGCTACCGGCCTCGGCGGCTAGCCGCTCCGGGGACAGGGAGGCGAACTTCACTTGGCGTTCAGCAGGGCGCTGGCTATAGGCCTCGACATGACCACGGCTTCGCATTCCAAGAGCAAACTCCTCATCGCCGGCTTCGTCGCCGGTGCCAGCGTCCTCACCGCGGGCTGCGGCTCGCGCAACGGCGGCGACGATCTGAAGACCACCGCCTATGTCGCGCGTGACGTCGAGACGCTCTATCGCGAAGCCAAGCGACGGCTGGACAATGGCAATGCGAAGCTTGCCGCCGCCCTGTTCGACGAGGTCGAGCGCCAGCACCCCTATTCGCCCTGGGCCCGCCGTGCCCAGCTGATGAGCGCCTTCAGCTATTACGTCGCGCAAGACTATAACCAGGCGGTCCGCTCGGCGCAGCGGTTCCTGTCGATCCATCCGGGCAACAAGGATGCGCCCTATGCCTATTACCTGATCGCGCTCAGCTATTACGAGCAGATCAGCGATGTGCAGCGCGACCAGAAGATTACCGAGCAGGCGCTCACTGCGCTGCAGGAAGTCAATCGCCGGTTCCCGACCACGCAATATGCCGCCGACGCGCGGCTCAAGATCGACCTCGTCGAGGACCATCTTGCGGGCAAGGAAATGGAGATCGGCCGGCATTACGAACGTTCGGGCAAATGGATTGCCGCGCAGATCCGGTTCCAGAACGTGGTCGACAACTACCAGACCACCAGCCATGCGCCCGAAGCGCTCTATCGCCTCACCGAGACCAGCCTCGCCCTGGGCATCCCAAGCGAGGCGGTGAAATATGCCGCCGTTCTGGGCGCGAACTATCCGGGCAACGAGTGGTATCAGAAAGCTTACGAGCTCGTGCAGAAGCACGCGCCCAGCGCCACGGCGAGCTAAGCCCCCCGCCTGCGCGGTTAACGCAATTTTTTCCATCCGGGCGCTACGGCCAGCGCCATGTTTCGCCGGGTCCGGTCTGCCTCGATTGCCGCTTCGGCATTGCTGTTCGCCCAGCCGATCGCCGCGCATCCTGACGAGGCACTGGTCGGCGGAGCGATCATTGCACCGGGCGAGATTGCCATCACCGGCATGCTCGACGGGCGGCGCGACCGGCTTGAGTTTGCCGGAGTCTCGGTCTCGATCAACGGTCGACCCGCAAGCGTCGCGGCGGACGGACATTTCGGCGGGACTTTTGCACTCGCGCCGACCTACCGCGTAGAGATCACGGGGCCGGGCATCTTTGCCGCGATACAGACCTTTGCCACGGCCGAATTGCGCGACGAGACCTGCAGCTGCCTCGCCATCCCTTCGATCGAGGTCGTCGCGCGATCGAAGGATCGCATCGAGCTTTTCTTCGGCGGCGATACGATGGCAGGCAGGCGATACTTCGAGCCGCCATCGGGCCAGCGCCAGTTGCTTTATCGCGAGACATTGGCGGCCGATCTCGACCGGCTGCTCGCGCCGATGCGGCCATACATGGAAAGCGCCGACCTCGCTTCGGTCAATCTGGAGACCGTGCTGGCCGACAGCGCGCCGGGTGAACCGCTTCCCGGCAAGAGCATCACCTTCTTCTCGCCTCCCGAACTGGCGCATGCCCTGAAGCGCGCGGGGGTGGACTATGTGACGCTCGGCAACAACCATATCTATGATTACGGCGAACCGGGGATTGCCTCGACAATTGCCGCTCTCGACCAGGCAGGGCTCGCATACTCCGGGGCGGGACACGACGAAGCGCAGGCAGTCGGTGCGACGCGGCTCGACATCGGGAAAGCCTCGCTGGCCCTGCTCGGCTTTGTCGGCTGGGAGGGATCGAACGGAGCGCACCAGATTGCGACTGCCGACAAGGGTGGTGCAGCATTCGGCACGCGTGGCCAGGTCCGGCGCAGCGTCGAGCGCGAACGCAAGCTGCGCAATGTGCCGGTGCTGCAATATCACGGCGGGGCGGAATATATCGACCGTCCCAGCGCCACGACCATCGGCCGTCTGCGCGAGGCGGTGGAGCAGGGCGCGCCGCTGGCAATCGGCCATCATCCGCATCTGGTCATGGGAGTAGAAGTCTATCGCAAGGCGCTGGTCGCGCCATCGATCGGCAACTTCCTGTTCGACCAACAGCATCCTCGCACCCACGTCACCTATGCGATCCGCGCGATACTGGAGAAGGGTCGCTTCCTGCGGGCGGAATTCGTGCCCGTCGGCGTCGTCGACTATCGCCCCGTGCCCGCTGTGGGTGCGATGCGCGAACGCGTGCTGCGCCGCCTGTTCGGCTTTTCGGCTGAACGCGGGACCCGGCTCGCGATGAGCGGCGGCCATGCAGTGGTCTATGCGAACCAGCGAGGCGGCCTGACCGGTCCCTGCCATCGGCGGAGCGAGGGCGAATTCAAGCTCGCCGGTTTCGCCCCCGCTTGTGAGGGCGTGCGCCTCGGTCGCGATGTAATCGCACGCGGCGATTTCACCATGGCGCGTCAGGATGATGCCGTTGAACGCGCCCTCATGAGCGACGATGCGGGCCTCGAATTCGTGATGTCGGACGGCGAGGCCCATGCTGTGCTTCGGCCCGAGAAGGCCGCATCCAGTCCCGCCCTTTTCACCCATGCTTACCTGCGCGATGTGCCGGCGGGTGCCTATACATTGAGGGCAAGGGTTTTGCTCCCGGTGGCAACACGCGTGGAGCTGCGCATCAAGGACCGGCCTTATGCAGGCGCCCAACCCAGCGCGCGCTGGCGCGGCGAAATCCTTCAGGTTCGCGATGTGCCCGCAGCCGCGAACTGGCAGGACATCAGCTTCGATTTCGTCAGACCCGAAGAAGCGGACGGCCATGCCAGGCCCTTCCGGCCGATCCTGCGCTTCGTTCCCGCGAATTCGGGCGGCAATCTCGAACCGATCGCGATCGACGATTTCGAGCTCATTTCCTGGAGTGTGGGCGGCGAGACCGAAGCCGACCGCTGGCAAGCCTCGCACGTGGCCCACTAATTCACAGCCCCGCCGCCTGCCATCGTGACGCGGCCTGCGGCCTGCGCTAAGCACGGCGGCGATGCTGACCCGGCTCGCCATTCGCAACATCGTGCTGATCGAAGCGCTCGACCTCGACTTCGGGCGCGGCCTCGGCGTGCTGACGGGGGAGACCGGGGCGGGCAAGTCGATCCTGCTGGACTCGCTCGGCCTGGTGCTGGGCAATCGCGCCGATAGCGGGCTCGTGCGCGCTGGGGAGGACAAGGCGAGTGTTACCGCCAGCTTCGAATTCGCCGCGCTGCCCGCGCCGCTTTTCGAATTGCTCGACGATGCCGATATCGAGGTGGAGGAAGGCGAGCCGCTGATCCTGCGTCGCCAGCTGAAGGCGGACGGAAAGAGCAAGGCCTTCGTCAACGACCAGGGCGTCAGCGTTGGCTTGCTACGCGAGATGGCAGCTCATCTGGTGGAGCTGCACGGCCAGCACGACGATCGCGGGCTGGTGAACCCGCGCGGACACCGGGCGCTGCTTGATCGCTTTGCGGATGCCGATACGGCGCGTGTCGCGCAGGCATGGAGCAAGTGGCGGAACGCGGAAGCGGCGCTGGCCGAGGCGCGCGAGGCGGTGGAGACTGCCAAGGCGGATCAGGACCTTTTGCTCGCGCACCTGTCCGAACTGACCGCGCTCGAACCGCAGGCGGGTGAGGAGGCACGTCTCGCCGAAACGCGGGCGGACATGCAGAAGGGCGAGAAACTCTCAGGCGATCTCGATGAGTTGCGGCACATCTGGGAGGGTTCGGATTCGCCGCTGGCTGCGCTGCGCGTGGCCGCCCGTCGGCTGGACCGGATCGCGCCCGAGCATCCGCTGCTCGCCGATGCGCTCGCCTCCCTCGATCGCGCAGTCATCGAGGCAGGCGAGGCTGAAGACAAGCTGCAGGCCGCCGCCGAAGCCCTGGTCCATGATCCGCAGGCGCTCGACGCGGCGGAGACGCGGCTTTTCGAATTGCGCGCGCTCGCCCGCAAGCATCGCTGCGAGGTCGACGAGCTTCCCGAAAAGATGCGCGAATTCCGCACCGCGCTCGACTCGATCGAGGGTGGGGAAGCAGAACTCGATGCGCTGGAGGCTGCGGCCAAGGATGCGGGCCAGCGCTATCGCGCGGAGGCCGAGGCGCTGCATGCGACGCGCGTCGCCGCTGCCATGCGGCTCGACGAAGCGGTGGCGGGCGAGCTCGCGCCGCTCAAGCTCGATGCGGCGCGCTTCAAGACCGCCGTCGCCGAATTGCCCGAGGAGCGCTGGGGCGCGCAGGGCATGGACACCGTCGAGTTCCTGATCTCGACCAATCCGGGCGCCGATTTCGCCCCGCTTGCCAAGATCGCGAGCGGCGGAGAGCTGTCGCGCTTCATCCTCGCGCTGAAAGTCGCGCTCGCGGAGAAGGGCGGCGCGGCCACGATCATCTTCGACGAGATCGACCGCGGCGTCGGCGGCGCAGTGGCGAGCGCGATCGGCGAACGCCTTGCACGGCTGGCGGCGGACGGTCAATTGCTCGCCGTGACCCACAGCCCGCAAGTCGCCGCGCGCGGGCGCACGCACTACATGATCGCCAAAAGCTCCGACGGAACGGTCACCCGCACCAGCGTGGCCCTGCTCGACGAGGCGGGTCGGCAGGAAGAAATCGCCCGCATGCTCAGCGGCGCGGAAGTGACGCCCGAAGCACGGGCGCAGGCGGACCGGCTGCTGGAGGGGGTTTGAGGGCACTCGACGAAAGTTTGCGCGTTTGTCTTTGCATGGTCGCTTTACGCATAATGCTTGGTTCGCTTTGCCTGCTCGTTCTCTCGGCCTGCGCGCGCGAACTGCCACGCTACGAAGCAGGGCCTGACGCCTTCGCAACCGGCTTTTACGAGGATATCGATACGCCACGACTTGCGCTGCTCGAATACCGCCTAGGCCAGTATTTTGCGCAGAGAGGTCGGCCTTACGAGGTTATTTGCGCGTCTCAAGAGCGACCAAGCGTGGCGAGCGGAATTACCGAGAGGTTGCCGCTTGAACCGGAAAAGGAACTGGCACTCCTGAAACGTTTCCCGGGATTGTCGCCTTTGACGCGGTGCAAGACGAGGGGCAACGATATTATCGCTGCCGACACAGGGGTTCCGGCGGCGATCTTCGACGTGAACGACTTCACCTGCGAGACGCCGGACGAATGCCTTGGCTGGGGCGGCTATTTTGCCAACGGCCAGCACGGATGGAGTTATTATCGCATGCGCTTTCGCGACGGGGAATGGCGCATCCGGCGCGAGGAACTGGACATCGTGGTGACGTGACAGGGCTGCAAACCACCGCGCGGATCGCGTTCGGCTGTGTGACGCTGGTCCTCGCGGCCTGCCAGGACCCCGGCACAGCGCCAACCCCGACCGTTCCCGAAGGCAAGCTGCCTGCGGACCAGCCGTACGATGACCTGCCCGTCCTTCTCACTGGCAAAGGCCTGGGCGGGATGGAGGCGATCACCGCCGGCGCGTTGCGAAGGGAGGGTCTATGTCTTTTACTCGACACCGGATCGGAGCAGGCGTTGATCGTCTGGGGTGATGGGACGCGGATAATCGAAGATGATGTCAAGGGCTGGGCGGTGCAGTTTTCATCCGGGCTGCAGGCCAGCGAAGGCGATCGCATCGTCGGCGGAGGTGGTGGCCTTCCGCCCGCAGCGCCGATTGCGAATTTTGTCCAAGGTGAGGTACCGGAGGAGTGTGCGGATCGTCCAGCGGTCCAGGTGCACAGTGTCGAAAGCGTGACCCGCGTCGCTATCGAACCGATGGGCTCTCCGGATACGCGTGCGCCGCCGCCTCCGCCACCGCCGCCTGCACCCAGCTTTCTCGATAGCGTGAAGAACAGTCCGGAGGGCAGCGGTGCCGAGCCGGCGGAGGTGCTCGGCATCGACGACCCGCGCGAGGCGTTGTTCGCGCATATGATCGGCGGCCTTCGCGAGGGAGAAGGATTCCACAACCGGCCTGCGTGCCTGCGGGAAGTGGACGGCGCCATACTGGCGCGCCTTTCCGACCGCTTCACCGATGTCTTTGCCGCCCCTATGTGCCGCTGGGACGGCGGCGGCGTCGTGCTGCGTGATGACGACAGCCCGGCAGTCTTCGTCGACGCGCGGCTCGAGTGCGACGGGCGCAGCCGCTGCGTGGCCGAAGGCGCGCGGGTCTTCGCCAATATGGGCGGCGAAGGGCAGGGCTATATCATGCGGCCGATCCCCGGCGGATGGTCGATCGAGACGGCGGGTGTTTCATGGATATCGTGAGGCACGTCATCACGCTCGCGTAGCATGTCCCATCCCCTGTTGCGCCCATCCGCGATGTGTAATGGGTAGGGCGGGCATCCCGAGCGAGACAATGATTCTTCGATGATCAGCGAAACCAAGCCTACCGAAGCCGAGGCCGCCAACGAGTTGATGCGGCTGGCGAAGCAGATTGCGCGGCACGACCGGCTCTATCATGCCGAGGATGAGCCAGAGATCACCGATCAGGAATATGATGCGCTGGTGCGGCGCAATGCCGAGCTGGAGGAAGCGTTTCCGCATCTGGTGCGCGCGGACTCGCCGTCGAAGAACGTCGGGCATGCGATTGCTGCCTCGCCGCTGAGCAAGGTCACGCACGAGGTTCGAATGATGAGCCTCGACAACGGCTTTTCGGACGAGGAGATCGCGGAGTGGGTCGCGCGCGTGCGGCGTTTCCTCGCGCTGGACGAGGATGCCCCACTGGCATTCACGGCGGAGGACAAGATCGACGGGCTGTCCTGCTCGCTACGGTACGAGAAGGGCATGTTGGTACGCGCGGCAACGCGGGGCGATGGTCAGGTGGGCGAAGACGTGACTCCGAATGTCGCGCACATCGCCGACATCCCGCAGCAATTGGCGACCGACAATCCGCCTGATGTGTTCGAGGTGCGCGGCGAAGTCTATATGGAAAAACAGGCCTTTGCTGCGCTCAATGCTGCGCAGCAAGAGGCGGATGGCAAGCTGTTCGCCAATCCGCGCAATGCGGCGGCCGGCTCGCTCAGACAGAAGGATGCGAGCGTGACCGCGGAGCGCCCGCTGCGCTTCTGGGCGCATGGCTGGGGCGCGGCGTCGGACGTGCCGGGCGAGACGCAACACGGCGTGGTCGAGACCTTGCGCGAGTGGGGCTTCCCGATCTCGCCGCTATTCACCTGTGTCGACGATCTCGCGGGCCTGCTCGCGCATTACGAGACGATCGGCAAGGCGCGGCCCGACCTGCCCTATGAGATCGACGGCGTGGTCTACAAGGTCGACCGGCTGGACTACCAGCGGCGGCTCGGCTTCGTCGCCAAGGCGCCGCGCTGGGCGCTGGCGCACAAGTTTCCTGCGGAGCGTGCCGAGACGACGCTCGAGAGCATCGACATCCAGGTTGGACGCACGGGCAAGCTGACACCCGTCGGCCGGCTGGCGCCGGTGCTGGTGGGCGGCGTCACGGTCACCAATGTCACGCTCCACAACCGCGACGAGATCGCGCGGCTGGGCGTGCGGCCCGGTGACCGGGTGGTCGTCCAGCGCGCGGGCGACGTTATTCCACAGCTTGTGGAAAACCTCACGCCGGACGCCGACCGCGAGCCATTCGGTTTTCCCGACCACTGCCCCGAATGCGGCAGCGAGGCGGTGGCCGAAGAGGGCGAGGTCGATGTGCGCTGCACCGGCGGTTTGATCTGTCCTGCCCAACGCACCGAGCGCCTCAAGCATTTCGTCTCTCGCGGCGCGCTCGATATCGATGGGCTCGGGGAGAAGACCATCGACCAGTTCTTCGCGCTCGGCTGGCTCGAAAGCCCTGCCGACATCTTCCGCCTGAAAGACCGGCGCGAGGACATCCTCGCGCTCGAGGGCTGGAAGGAGCGATCTGTGGACAATCTGTTGAAAAGCATCGAGGCGCGGCGCGAACCAGATGCTGCCCGCCTGCTTTTCGGCCTCGGCATTCGTCATGTCGGAGCGGTCACGGCGCGCGATCTCATGAAGAACTTTCACGAGCTTCCAGTCCTCCGCGATACGGCGGAAAGGGCGCATGCGGGTGACGAAGAAGCTGCCGCCGCACTCAGTTCGATCGATGGGATCGGCAGCGCGGTAGTCGAGGCTCTGGGGGACTTCTTCCACGAAGACCACAACACGAAGGTGTGGGACGACATCCTCTCGCAAGTCTCGCCGCCGCGCTACGAAGTGGAGACGCTGGACAGCGAAGTGGCCGGCAAGACAGTGGTCTTCACCGGCAAGCTCGAAACCATGAGCCGCGACGAGGCCAAGGCACAGGCCGAGCGATTGGGCGCAAAGGCAAGCGGCTCGGTCAGTGCGAAGACCGATCTGGTCGTCGCTGGTCCGGGCGCGGGCAACAAGCTCAAGAAGGCGGCCGAGCTCGGCATCGACGTGATCGACGAAGCCGCCTGGGCCGCGATCGTCGCTGCGGCGGCGAAGTGACAACCGGCGCAGTCAATTCGCAAATCCGCTCCGTTTCCAACCCAATTGGGGGGCGACAGGTGTCCGTGACCTGCTAATTCCGTTCTGGCGACCCGAAAGGCTTTTGAACGAGCCATTCAGACTGCGGGGGATGGCTTCGGCCGTCTCCCGCACTTTTTCGCCACTTGAGCAATCGGCGCCTCCAGCATAGCCAGATGCCCATGCTGAGCACCACGCACCCTATCGCCACGCAGATTGCAACGTCCTTGCGCAAGCGCGGACAAAAAATTGCGGTGGCCGATGGCGCGACCGGCGGATTGATTGCCGCATCCTTGCTGACCGTTCCCGGCGCGCTCGATTTCTTCGTCGGGGGTGGGGTGGTCTATTCCTTTCGCGCCCGCGATGTCTTGTTCGCCCTCCCGCGAGAGGCCTATGCCGGCATGCGCGGGGCGAGCGAGGAATATGCGATGCTGCAAGCGCGCGCGATCCGTGACAATTTCGGTGCCGAGTGGGGCATCGCCGAGAGCGGATCGGTCGGCGGATCGAGCCATCCCAGCGGCGCGCCGGCCGGTCGCAGCGTGGTGGCCATCGTCGGTCCGGACGGATTCGAACATGTCGTCGTGACCGAAACGGGCAGCGAGGATCGCATTGCCAATATGGAAGCCTTCACCCGCGCCGCACTGGTCGCGCTCGAACAGGCGCTCGATTCCTGATCAGTCGTTCGGCATGATATGGATCTCGCGCACCGCGGCCGTCGCGGGCTGCTCGATCGCGAATACCACTGCATCGGCCACGTCCTCCGGCTGGATTTTGCCGGGCTTCGGTTCGTCGAAGAATGGCGTGTCGACCATGCCAGGCGTGATGACGGTGCAGCGGCCACCCCATTCGCGCATTTCTTCGGCGAGGTTTCCAGCAAAGCCTTGCACGAACCACTTGGTCGCGCCGTAGATCGATCCCTTGAGGTGGTCGCGCCCGGCCTTCGATCCGGTGACCACGAAATGGCCCTTCGTCTTGCGCAATTCCGGCAAGGCAGCATGCGCGGTGTAGAGCACGGCGAGAATGTTGAGGTGGATCATGTCGTGCCATTCGTCCGGGTCGCCGGTTTCGACCCCGGCCGCATCGACGCCCTTGCCGGCATTGGCATAAACCGCCTCGAGGCTGCCGAAGCGCGTGACGGTCTTGCCGATCGCGTCGCGCAACTCGTCGCGGTCGGTCACATCGCAGGGTAGGGCGAGCGCGTTCTCGCCGATTTCGTGTGCCAGGCTCTCGAGCTTGTCTTGCGACCGCGCCAGCAGGGCGACGTTCCAGCCCGATTTGGCGGCTGCGCGCGCCGTTGCCGCGCCGATGCCGGAGGATGCTCCGGTGATGAGAAGAGTCTTAGCCATTTGGTGTCCCGTTGAATTGCTGAGGTTCGCCATGTCAGTGGGCGAGCGCGTTGGTGGTTCCCGATGCCGACCGTTCCGGCACCGACCGGATGTCGCTTCTGTCCTCGCACGGGCTGCTGCAAGCTGATATTCTTCGTAAAATTGTCATTATTGTCATCGGGGGGGCGGCGACATGATCGAGGAAATCCGGCGCGGTCGTAAACAGCGCATGTTGGAAAAACAGGCGGGCACGGAAGGCAAGCGGCGGATCGCGTCGTGGATCCACGTCTACCGCGCGGATGCCGACGCACGCATTCCCGCGGACGAGGCCAAGCTGGCCGGCGACATGGCAGAGGGCTGCTATAGCTGCGTCGGCACCTCGCACTCCTACAACGGGGTGCAAATCGTGCCGAATATCCGGGCAATGATGATGGAGGAGGGCGGCCTCCACATCACCGCCTTCGATCCGGCGACTGGCATAGCCAGAATCGGCGCATCGGTGACGGTCGAAGAATGCAAGCTGTTCCTCCTTCGCCACAAGCGCAGGCTGCTCAACTCAGGCAATTACATGAAGCAGACCGTGGTCGGTGCGCTGGCCACCGGCACGCACGGCTTTGGCGAGCGCGGCGTGATGGCGGATGCGGTCACGGCTGTCACTTTCCTCGACGATAGCGGCCGGCGGGTGCGGGTTGCCAGGGGCGAGCCGGATTTTGCCTATGTCGCCCTGTCCTTCGGGACGATCGCTCCGATCGTCGAACTCGAGCTCGAGACCGCCCCGATCGAAGCGTTCATATCGACCAGTTACGTTGATCGTTTGTCGGCCCTGCATGATTTGCAGCAGGGTACGATTGCATCGAACTGGTGTGTCCTGCCCTATTCCAATCCGGACGATCCGGTCATGATGCTGCACACGCTGGCGCCTTGCGACGCCAGGGTCGAGGCGCAGAGCGAGAAGAAGGGAGGCGGCTTCTTCGCGCCCTTCGCCCGCGCCATCATCGGCCGCTATCAATGGCTCGATCGCTGGGTGCCGAAGCTGCGGCGGCCCCTCCAACGCTTCATCTGTCGGCTGGATGTGCGCCAGGTCGATCGAACGACAACCGACCCGGAAGATCTCGATTATCTCTATGACCCGAAGAAGGGGCAGGCCAAGGACCGCGCGCCGAACATCCTGCGAGGATGCTTTTCCACCACCTATACCGGATACAATCTCGCCTTCTTCGTCCCGCTGGACAAGGCTCCGGCCATAGTGAAATTCATCATGCTGGAAGCGGACAATCTGCGTGATCTGGGCTTCTTCCTCAAAGGGGTCATCAGCGTGCGTGAATTGACCGGCTCGTCCGACCTCGTTTTCGCGGCGAACCACGCAGGGCCGGTCGCCGCCATCGACCTGTTTGCCGATCCACGCGACTACGGCTGGCTGGAGCGGCTGCAGCGGCTGGTGCTGCAGTACGAGCCCGCAACCCGCCCGCATTTCGGCAAAAGCGCGCTGGTGCCGGCCTTTCGGGAATCGCTGGGCGAGCACCATCTCGACCGGCTGATGGCCATCCACCGAAAGCACTACCCGAACGGCCGGCTGATGTTCAGCGAACAGGTCCGCGCTTTCCTGCAGACCGGCAAGGCGCTGCCCGGCGAAGCGGCCGCCGAGGCCAAGCTCGCCTGAGGTTTCTCGGACCCGATCGGCACGGTTGGCGTTGGCCAGATGTGACCCACGCTTTTCGATTTCTTTTCCTGTTCTTACCGATATTTGCGCTGGCCATCCTGCTGATGCTCGCAGCAGGTGTGACCGGCGACGATGACGGTGGCGATGCGCCGCTCATGTCCACCGTCGCGCAGCCGGCAAGCGAACCGGCGCTTTCCCCTGCCGCTCGGGCTTTCGAAAGAAGGCTCGAAGAAATTGCACAAGGCTTCGACGGCGAAGTCGGTATCGCAATCACCGATGTCGCCGCCGATAGGACGATAGAAGCCAATGGCAACGAGCTTCTGCCGCAACAGAGCGTCAGCAAGCTGTGGGTCGCCATGACGGCTTTGCACAAGGCCGAAGAGGGTGACCTGGACCTCATGGAGCCGGTTGTGATCGGACCGCAGGACCTGACGTTGTTCTACCAGCCGATCCGCGAGATCGTGCGCACGCGTGGCAGTTATCGCACCGATTATGCCGACCTCGTCGAACGTGCGCTCACCCGCAGCGACAATACTGCGAATGATACCATCCTGCGCCGTATCGGTGGGCCCGAGGAGGTGGAGGAGTTCCTCGATGACAGGAACATCGACGAAGTCCGCTTCGGCGCGGACGAGCGGACCAAGCAGAGCGCGATTGCCGGTCTGGACTGGAACCAGGCCTATAGCCGCGGCAATGCCTTTTTCGAGGCCCGCGACGGGGTGCCCGATACATTGCGGCGCGTGGCATTCGAAGGCTACCTCGCGGATCCGGTCGACGGCGCGACTGCCGTTGGCATCTCCGAAGCCATGGCGCGGCTGGTGCGCGGCGAGCTGCTGTCATCGCTCGCCAGCGAATTCCTGCTCGATACTCTGGAAGAAACCCGCAGTGGTCCCAACCGCCTGAAGGGTGGGTTGCCGCCGGGGTGGAGCATCGCGCACAAGACCGGCACCGGGCAGTTCTTCGATGGCGAGCAGTCAGGCTATAACGACGTCGGCGTGATCACCTCGCCCGCGGGACGGCAATACGGCATAGCCGTGCTGATCGGGCGGACCCGGCAACCGACGCCGGCGCGAATGGCGATGATGCACGAAGTCGTCGCTGCGCTGGTGGCCTATGACGAGGCCGAGTATTCAATTCCGGCAGCCTAGGGCAGCGGGGGGACCCATTTCATCACGCCGCCGGGAAGCGGGGTCCACCAGCCGGTGCGTATGCCGGCGGCGGCCAGCGTATCGCTCGTCCACTGATTGCAGGTTCTGCCGAGGTGATAAGTGCCGGGCGCTGCATAGAAGACATCATAACCGGCATAGCCCGGATAGACGGCGCGCTCGCCCGGGGGTTTGACCTGGCGCTCGATGACGGAGACCAGCCTGGCATATTCATCCTTGCTGATCCGCAAGGGCCGGATGTCGCTAGCCGGGGCAGGGCGGACATAATGGGCTGCATGCAGCAATCCCTCGCCACCGGTTGCGGCGCGAGCAGCGGTGGCCAGGCTGAGGTCGCCCCAGGTTGGCGTGTTGAGAAAAACCTCACGCTCGCCCCAGCTAACCGAAACATGGGTGTAGGGACGGTAGGGCTCGCCCAGATCGCTGGCGGGAAAGGCGGTGCGCCAGTCCTTCTGCGCGGTGACCAGCGGCATCACGATGCCGGTGTGAATGCCGTTGGTCTCGATAAGGATTTCGACACCGTCTGCAGGCTCGGTCCAGTCGCCATTGCGCGGTATCGCACTGCCGATCCATGCGCCCAGCAGAAAGAGGCCGGCGAGTGCCAGAGGCACGCCCAGCAGCCACGCCAGCCAGCGCAGCACGGGCTTCACCGCACGCGGCTCTTGCGTAGCCAAAGGATGGACCAGTCGCCGTTTACCAGCCGCCGCGCAAGGCGGAAGCCGAGCGCGCGATAGGCACGGCGGACTTGCAGCTCTTGCGCTTCCAGCAGACCTGCCAGCAACAGGTTCGCACCCGGTGTCATCGCTGCGGCAAATTCGGGCGCAAGCTCGACCAACGGCCCCGCGAGAATGTTGGCGATGAAGAGATCGTAAGGCCCGCGCGCGTCGAGCAGTGGATCGGCCATGCCGTCAGCGATCACCATGGTCAGCGTGCCCGAACCGGCTCCCTGTCGCACCCCGTTGAGTGCGCAATTGTCGGCTACGACGCCGGCACAGACCGGGTCGATGTCCGAGGCGGTGGCTTTCGCATTGGGCCACAGGTGCAGCGCGGCGAAGGCCAACAGGCCGGTGCCGGTGCCGATGTCGGCCACATTGCGCGCGACGACGCCCTCGCGCTTCATCAGGTCGAGCATGGCGAGGCAGCCAGCGGTGGTCTGGTGCTGACCGGTGCCGAAGGCCTGGCTGGCGGGGATGACGAAATCGACCAGTTCGGGGTCGGCCGCGTGCTCCGGCGTGCGGACATGGAAGCGCCCGGCGCGGATCGGATCGACGCCTTTCTGGCTCTCGACGACCCAGTCGGCATCGGGCAGTTTCTCGACAACCAGCTCAGGCACATCGCCTTCGAACAGCGCCGCCACGCGTTTCTTGTCGGCTGCCTTGGGCTTGCGGTCCATATAGACTTCGAAGGTCCACTCGTCGGGCAGATGGTCCGCGACCTCCATCCCGGTCACCACCCAATCGGCTGGCCAGTCGAGATCCTCCTCATGCGCGACCAGCGCTGCCTTGGCCCGATCCTTCGAGCACTCCGCGTAGATCTTCCAGCCGTCAGTCACTCGCTGCCTCCTCGGCGAGGCGCTTGTCGAGCCGCTCGCCCAGCGCGCGGGCATAGGCCTGGCACTGGCCCGCCACGGCGATTGAACCGCTGCGTAGCTTCTCGATTAATTGGCTCGCGGAAGGGTGCGGCGTCAGCAATTCGTCGCAAGGCAGGGCGGCGACCTTTGCCAGGCTGGCGCGAAAGGCCGCGACCACATCGGGATGATCACCGAAACGATAGCTGTCCGCCGAGACGGGCGAGAGGCTGTCGACATAGGCGAGACGACGACACACCGGTGGCTCCTCCGGGCCGGTGCAGGCAGTCCAGGTCCAGCTCGTTGCTCCCGGGCTATGGCCGGGCGTGGCGTGGGCCGTGATGGAGATGTCGCCCAGTGTCAGCACCTCACCGTCGGCCACAATGCGCGCGACCGCGACGGGCGTCATGTTCGGATGCCCGGCAGCGGCCTGCGGATCGTCGGGCGAGACCTTGCCGCTTTCCAGCACGGGCGCGGCCTCGGCCAAGGCGACGATTTCCGCTCCGGTCGCTTCAGCCAGCACCGCGTGGCCGCCGACGTGGTCGAAATGTTCGTGGCTGGCGAGAATATACCGCACGTCTGTCGGTTCGACGCTGATGGTGCGCAGGTTCGCGAGGATGACCTCGGCCCCTGTCTCGGTTCCGCTGTCGATCAGTACATGTCCGGCCGGATCGGCGATCAGGATCGAGGCGATTCCGCAAGTGCCGACATACCAGCTGTTGCCGAGAATGCGGAACGGTGGAGCGGGCTTGTCCCACTCGTCCCACGGCTCGCATTGCTCGGCGAATTGCGTGGAAGAGAAGCCAGCCTGCAGGAGCGCGGGCATTGCCGCGGGCTGGGCTGTCTGCGCCGAAGTGCACCCGGCGAGCAGCAGCAAGGCCACAGGCCTAGCGAACATAGCTCGCCCCGTTCGCGTCGAGTGTGGCACCGGTCAGGCTGGCAGGCGCATCGAGCGCGCAGAATTCGATCAGTTTGCCGATCTCCTCGGGCTCGGCGACGCGGCCGAGCGGAATGTCCGCGAGCAGGCCGGGTCCTCCGCGGCTCTCGAGATAATCGCCCGCCATCGCCGTATCGGTGAAGCCGGGTGTGATGGCGAAACTGAGGATGCCTTCGCTCGCATATTGGCGCGCAATGGTCTTGTGCATGGCCAGCATACCGCCCTTCGCCGCGGCATAGTGCCAGTGCGCCGGGGAATCGCCACGATGGCCCGCGCGGCTGGCGACGTGGACGATCCGGCCGCCGCCCTGTGCGCCTTTGGCGCCGCGTTCCTGCCAGTGGCGCACGGCGAAGCGGCTTAGCTGTGCTGCGGCAGTCAGGTTGATGCGCAGCGTATCTTCCCACGCCGCCAGCCATTCGGCATCTTCGCAGTCGAGCGGATTGGCATCGAACAGGCCGGCATTGTTGACCAGTACGTCGATGGTGCCGCCGGCCTGGTCGAGGGCTGCCTGCCAGAGCCGCTGCGGCGCCTCATTGTCGGTGAAATCTGCGGCGATTGTTGCCGGGTGGTCGCTGCCGGTCGCGTGGCCGATGACGGTCGCGCCGCGACCCTGGAGCAGCTTTCGGGCCGCAGCGCCGATCCCGCGCGACGAGCCGGTGAGGAGGATGCATGTCATGCATCACCGTATTCGGATATTTGCAGCATTTGTCGAGGCCGCGCGCCTTGCACGCCGCGTCCGTTTCGCTAAGTGGGGCGCAACACTGCATCGCAACGGATGGAATTCATGGCAAATCGCCCGATGGCACCGCATCTGCAAGTCTGGAAATGGGGTCCGCATATGGCGGTTTCCATCCTCCATCGCATCACCGGCGATGGCATGGCACTGGTGGGCCTTGCGGTCCTGCTATGGTGGCTGGGGGCCATGGCCGGAGGGCCCGCAGCCTACGGCCTGTTCCAGGACGTGATGGGTTCGCCGGTCGGGCTGATCGTCCTGGTGGGTCTTAGCTGGGCCTTCTTCACTCATATGATGAGCGGGCTGCGACACTTCGTGCTCGACATCGGCGCGGGCTACGAACTCGACACCAACAAGACCTGGTCGATCCTCTCGCCGGTCCTCGGCATTCTTCTTACGGCGGGCTTCTGGGCCCTCGTCCTGCTTCGTTAAAGGTAGATAATGGGCAACGGTACTTCCATCGGACGCGTGCGCGGGCTCGGCTCGGCGCACGAGGGCGCGCATCACTGGCTGGTGCAGCGCTTCACCGCGATCGGCAATCTGGTGCTGATGCTGTTCCTCGCGATCAGCCTCGCCCTGCTGCCGAGCTATGATTACGGCACTGTCACGGGCTGGGCGTCGCAGACCCTGCCCGCCACCGCGCTCGCGCTGCTCATCGTTTCGGTCTTCTGGCACGCGCGGCTCGGCCTGCAGGTGCTGATCGAAGACTACGTCCATGACGCGGGCACCAAGTTCGGCGTGCTCGTCCTGCTCAATCTTGCCACCATCGGCGGCGCGGCTTTCGGCATCGTGTCGATCGCGCGCCTAGCCCTTGCCCCTGTTTCCGGAGGAGCCGCCTGATGGCTGCCAGCGACACTTTCACCATCGGCGACCGTGCCTACCCCATCGTCGACCATACGTATGACGTGGTCGTCGTGGGCGCAGGCGGCAGCGGCCTGCGTGCGACCATGGGTACGGCCGAAGCCGGACTGAAGACCGCGAACATTTCCAAGGTCTTCCCTACGCGCTCACACACCGTCGCGGCGCAGGGCGGGATCGCGGCTTCGCTCGGCAACAATTCGCCCGACCACTGGTCGTGGCACATGTACGATACCGTCAAGGGCTCCGACTGGCTCGGCGACCAGGACGCGATCGAATATCTCGTGCGGGAGGCGCCGCAGGCGGTCTACGAGCTGGAGCACGCGGGCGTCCCCTTTAGCCGCAACGACGACGGCACGATCTACCAGCGTCCGTTCGGCGGCCACATGCAGAACATGGGCGAGGGCCCGCCGGTCCAGCGCACCTGCGCTGCCGCCGACCGTACCGGCCACGCCATGCTGCACGCGCTCTACCAGCAGAGCCTGAAGTACGATGCGGACTTCTTCATTGAATATTTTGCGCTCGACCTGATCATGAAGGACACGCCCGACGGCAAGGTTTGTGTCGGGGTGATCGCCATGTGTCTCGACGATGGCACCATTCACCGGTTCCGCTCGAAGGCCGTCGTACTGGCGACGGGCGGCTATGGCCGCTGCTACTTCACCGCGACCAGCGCCCACACCTGCACCGGTGACGGCGGCGGCATGGTGCTGCGCGCCGGCCTGCCGCTGCAGGACATGGAATTCGTACAATTCCACCCGACCGGCATCTACGGCGCGGGCGTGCTCATCACCGAGGGCGCGCGCGGCGAGGGCGGCTATCTCACCAATTCCGAAGGCGAGCGCTTCATGGAGCGCTATGCGCCGAGCGCGAAGGATCTCGCCTCGCGCGACGTCGTCAGCCGCTCGATGGCGCTGGAGATGCGCGAAGGGCGCGGGGTCGGTCCGGAGAAGGACCACATCTACCTCCACCTCGACCACATCGATCCCAATGTGCTGGCGCAGCGCCTGCCAGGCATCACCGAAAGTGGCAAGATCTTCGCTGGCGTCGATCTGACGCGCGAACCGCTGCCGGTGACGCCGACCGTGCACTACAACATGGGCGGCATCCCGACCAACTTTCACGGCGAGGTCATGGCCGGCGATCCGAACGATCCCGAAAAGATCGTGCCGGGCCTCTTTGCCGCCGGCGAAGCGGGCTGTGTGTCGGTCCACGGTGCGAACCGTCTCGGCTCCAACTCGCTGATCGATCTCGTGGTCTTCGGGCGTGCCATCGGCCACCGCCTGCGCGACCTGATCAAGCCTGGCACCAGCCATGATGAGCTTCCCGGCGACAGCGCCGAGATGGCTTTGACCCGCCTCGATCACTTCCGCTATGCCGATGGCGGCACGCCGACCGCGGCCCTGCGGGCGGACATGCAAAAGACCATGACGCGCCACGCTGCCGTGTTCCGCGACAGCAAGCTGATGGCCGAAGGCGTCGAGAACCTGAAGCAGATCAACAAGCGGATGGAGGACGTGAAGGTCCACGACCGCTCGATGATCTGGAACAGCGACCTCATCGAAACGCTCGAACTCGACAACCTCATGGCGCAGGCCAGTGTCACAATGGCATCGGCCGAAAATCGCAAGGAAAGCCGTGGCGCCCACGCACACGAGGACTTCCCCGAGCGAAACGACGCGGAATGGATGAAGCATACCATCGCCTGGTTCGACGGCTGGGGTGGCGGTGCTCGCGGTTCCGGGGGCGGCGACGTGAAGATCGACTATCGCCCGGTCCACGAATATACGCTGACCGACGATGTCGAGTACATCAAGCCGAAGAAGCGGGTCTACTGATGCGGATTGCGGAACTGGCGGCGGGCGCGATTGCAGCGGCCCTGGCTGCCAGCCCGCTTTCCGCCCAGCTATCCACGCCCGAACAGGCTGCGGTGGCGGCTGTCGACGCCGGGTTCGAGCGCGACGTTGCCGAGCTTGAGGCGATCACTCTGGTCAATTCCGGAACACACAATCATGCCGGCGTGAAGGCCGTTGCCGACATGCTCATCCCCGCATTCGAAGAGCTTGGCTTTACCGCCGAGTGGATCGACCAGTCGGTCGCAGGCCGGGCCGGGCACCTGTTCGCGCGGCATTCCGGTGATCCCGCGACCAAACGCGTCCTGCTGATCGGGCACCTCGATACGGTATTCGAGCCATCGTCGCCGTTTACGGGTTTTGTGCGCGACGGCGATCGCGCGGTGGGGCCGGGCATCCTCGACGACAAGGGTGGTGTGATCGTGATCCTCTCCGCCCTGCGCGCGATGAAGGTAGCCGGCACGCTCGAGGGCGCGAACATCGTCGTGGCCCTCACCGGTGACGAGGAGGATGCCGGCGATCCGCTCGAACTGGCGCGCCGCGATCTGGTCGCGGCCGGGCAATGGGCTGATGTAGCGCTCGGGTTCGAAGGGCTATCTACGCTCGACGGCCGGGATGCCGGCGTGATCGCGCGTCGTTCGTCCTCCAGCTGGAAGCTCACCACCCGTGCTGCGAGCGGTCACAGCTCCGGCATTTTCTCCGATGACGCCGGCTACGGTGCAATCTACGAGATGGCCCGGATTCTCGACCGGTTTCGGGCAGAACTTCCCGAGGAGAACGCAACCTTCAACATCGGTCTCCTCGCGGGTGGAACGCCCGCCGAGCTGGCCGAGGACGAGCTCTCCGCGACCACTGAGGGCAAGACCAATATCATTCCCTCCATCGCCATAGCGCGTGGCGATCTGCGCACTCTTACGAGCGAGCAGGACGAGCGCATCGTGGCGAAGATGCGTGCGATCGTCGCCGATCATTTGCCCGGGACCAGTGCCGAGTTCGAATTCGAATCGCGCTATCCACCGATGGCACCGACAGACGGCAATCGCGATTTGCTCGCACAGCTCAACCGCATCAATGCCGATCTCGGACTGGACGAGCAGCTGCCCTATCCGCCGTCGCGCCGCGGGGCGGCCGACATCAGTTTCGTCGCGCCCTATGTCGACGGCCTCGCCGGGATGGGGCCCGGTGGTGGCGGGAGCCATGCGGAGGGCGAATATGTCGATTTGCCGACCATCGCGCGGCAGGCCAAGCGCACGGCAATCCTGATAGGCAGGTTGGCCAAGCAACCGCGTGACTAGGTTTCGCGGGCTGGCTGCGCTGCTGCTGGCGGCCACCCTGGGAGGGTGCGCCACCGGCCCCTCGGCACCGTCGCCGCAGCTCGGCGCGCCATCGTTCTACACCAAGCAGGTGGCCGCACGCGGCATCCCGATCCTCTCTTCGGCCAGGGTAATCGATGAGGCTCTGGTTGCGGCGCGCGCCATGACGCGCGACATGTTCGCGCATCGCCCCGAACTGGCGAAATGGCTCGCCGTCAACGATTACCGTGTCGCGATCATGGCGGTGGACGAGGCGTTGCTCGATCTTCCGGAAAATGCCGATTGGAAAAAGCCAGCCTTTGACGATCCGCGCCTGACCCGGTGCGAGCGCAAGCTTTACGACACGCGGATCGGACGGCTGTCGGACCGCGAATACTGGGACAATCGCGCCCGCGCGATCGGTGGCGAGCGGACGGTGGGGTCCGAAGAGGACGTGCTCGGCCTGCCGGCGAGTCGCTATTACGGCGAGACGATTTTCGTGCACGAGATGGCGCATAACGTCCTGTTTGCGATCAACGCGGTCGATCCGGCGCTCTATGCGCGGGTACAGGCGGCCTATGACAACGCGATCGCGAGCGATCTCTGGCTCAATGAATACACCACCACGACCATCCAGGAATACTGGGCGGAAGGCACGCAATTCTGGTTCGATTCCAACCGTCTCCAGGCTTTCGACGGTCGCCGCATCCTCAATCATCAGGACCTCGCCGCCTACGACCCGCAGCTCTATGCGGCGCTGGCCGAGGCCTATGGTACCCGGCACCGGCTCGATGGCGATCCGTTCTGGCAGCATCCAGCGCGCGTGCCGCCGGGGCCGTTGCCCGAGAACACCGCCGAAGTCTGCTAGTCCGTGACGCTCTCTATCCGGCGCGCGTCGATGATCGTTACCGGTTGCGCCAGCATCTGGCCTTTCATCCAGCCTTCGCCCTTGTCCGGATCGGTCGGCATGGCATGAATGGCCTCTACCACGTCCATGCCATCGACGACCTGTCCGAAAGCGGCGAAACCGGCGCGCACTTCCGGATCGGCGCTGGTCGGGTCGGCATCCATGCTCGGCTCGTCCTGCAGGAGGATGGAGAAATCGCCGGTCGCGGTTCCCGGCGCGTAGCGTGCCATCGAGAGCGCGCCGCGCTTGTGCAGCACGCCGGTCTCGCTGGTCGGTTCGTGCGCGATCGGGTCCAGCGTTCGCTCGGGATCGTACTGGGTCCCCGCCTGGATCAGCCCGTTGGGCTGTTCGCCCCAGTCGAGCACCATGGCGCGATAGAAAACCGTGCCATCGAAGCGGTCCTCGTCGACGTAGCGCAGGAAATTCGCGGCCGTGACCGGCGCTCGCTCGGTCTCGATGGCCACGGTGATGTCGCCCGCACTGGTCTCCAGCACCACGCGCGTCGTCTCCGGCGCCGGGGCAGGGACATCGGCAGTTTGCGCTGCAAGGGGGGAGACAGGTAGGGCGAGGGCGGCAATTGCGAATCGGAATGACATGGCCGGGAGGATGCCACGATCGGGCCCGGATCGCATAGGCTCAGATCACCCCGGCGATCATTCCGCGCTCCGCGGCCTCGTCGCAATCGAGGTACCAGTTGTCAGGGGCCTTGTCGCGAACCTCCTCGAACGTCACCTCCGATCCATCGACGATATCGCGAAAGCCCTGCTCCTCGATGTCGATCGAATGCTCGATTTCATGCAGGGCGGCCTTGAGCTGTGCCGTGCAGCTCCTCAGCGGGCCGCTCAGATTGATCGTCTTGGCGATCTGGCGCTCGTGCAACAGGATGCTCGAACCCTTGGTCAGGAACCGGCAATCGACCGGGAAGCCCGCCATGAAGGTCGCCCCGGCCGAATAGACCGCGGTCTTGCCGAGGAAGTAGATCGTGCGCCCGGCATCCCGGATCAGGCGCACGTCATCGGCCATTGCGCGGGCGACTTCCGGATTGCCGCCCAGCGTGGTGAGGGCGATCACCAGCGGCCCGTCCTGAGGCGCGGCGGCAAGCTGGCTGCGGAACTCGGCATACATCGCCTCGTCGACATTGCCGATGAGTCGCAATTGCGGCGCGGTCAGGACTTTCTGGCGATCGGTGTCGTTCATCGGCAATCCTCGTTCCTTGGTAGATGGCAGGCCACCAGCGTTCGTAAGGCGAGGGCGTTCCATGATATACCTTCAGCAAAAGGTGTTTACATGCGTAGTCGGAACGGCTACACACGTAATCGATACCGAGAAGTACGTGGGGAGTGAAGCAATGGCGAAGCGCAAGGACGGTCCCGGCGACCGCATCAGCGAAGCCGAACATGCCGTGATGGAAGTGTTGTGGGAACGCAGCCCCATGAGCGCGGCCGATGTCTGCGACCGTGTCTGCGCCGATCGCGACTGGTCCATGCCCACTGTCAAGACCCTGCTCAGTCGTCTGGTATCGAAAGGCGCCCTCGGCACCGAGCCGGTGGGCCGAAAGTTTCTCTACAGTCCCCTCATAGAGCGGTCCGACTATGTCGGCACGGAAAGCCGTCGCCTGGTCGAACGGCTGTTCGGCGGGCGGGCAGCGCCGCTTTTCGCCCAGCTTGCCGAGAATGAGGCGTTGAGTGATAAGGATATCGACGAGATCGAGGCGCTCTTGAGGGAGATGCGCAAATGACCGAGCTCCTGCGAGAGTATTGGGACTGGTTCCTGCTGGACACGCTGGTGTGGACCGGCGCGCTGATCGCCCTCGTCCTGCTGATCCGACGCCCTGTCGCGCGACATCTCGGTGCCGGGGCGGCGTACTCGCTATGGGCGCTTCCGGCATTCAGGCTCGTCATGCCGCCTCTCACCCTGCCGCAATGGATGGCTCCCTCCCTCGCAGAGCCTGTGCAGGCACAGGACCCTGCTGCCGCGACCGCTGCTGCCATGGACTTCGCGCAATTTGCCCCGATAGAGATGGCTGGTGCCGCGCCGGTCCTGGCCGAGCCGACCGATTTCACGACGCCGCTGGCGATCGTGTGGCTGGTTGGCGCGATGATCTTTCTTGCGCGGCGTTTCTGGCTCTACGGCCGCTTGCGCAGCGAATTGCTCGACGATGCGGTGCCTGTGGGTGAGGTCGGCAGCATTCGCCTCGTCGAAACGCCCGCAATCTCCGGTCCGCTGGCATTCGGCGTGCGCGACAAGGTCATCGCGTTGCCTTCGGGCTTCATGACCGGCCGCGACCGGGTCGCGCGCGACCTCGCCATTGCGCATGAACTGGCACACCATCGCGGGCACGATTTGCTCGCCAACATCCTGTTGCAGCCGCTGTTTGCGGCGCATTGGTTCAACCCCTTGGGCTATATGGGCTGGACCGCCCTGCGCCGCGACCAGGAAGCAGCCTGCGACGCGCGCGTGGTCGCTGCCCGTCCGCGCGAAGAACGCGCGGTTTATGCAGGGGTTATCGCAGATTACGCACGCCGTCCGCAGGCAGCGAGGCGCCTGGCGCTCGCCGCGCCGATGGCGTGTCCGGTTTTGGGGGACAAATCCATCATTCACCGATTGAGGAATTTGTCCATGGATGACGTAACACCGCGCCGCCGCATGGTCGCGCGCTCGGGCATTGCCGCTGCCTTGCTGGCTCTGCCGATGACCGCTTCGATATGCTATTCAAGTGCGCTCGCCTCGCCGCTCGATGCACGGCTCGCCGCCGCCGAGGTGCCACCGCCGCCGCAAGCGCCGCTGCCGCCGGAAGCACCGGAACCTCCGCTGCCGCCCGAAGCCCCGCTTGCCCCGCCGGCACCGAACGCGGCCGAGATCTGGTTCGATGAGCAACGCGATGAGTTGCGTGAAGAACGGCGCGAAGAGCGCGCCGAGCGACAGCTGGAGCGCCAGGAACGCCGGATCGAACGAGCCGAACAGCTGCGCGAGGCGCGTGTCGAGGCGCGTCGCGATTGGGAAGAGGGCCGCAAGGAATGGGCGCGCGGCAGGATCGCCTATGCCGAAGGTCGCAAGCAGTGGGCGGAGGGCCGCGTACAGTGGGCCGAGGGGCGCAAACAATGGGCCGAAGGTCGCGTGCAGCACGCCGTAGCCCGCAGCGATCACGCCAAGGCCGAGGCGCAAGCGTACGGCTGGAGCGAAGCGAACCAGCGGGAAATCGAAAAGACCGTCGAATTGGCGCTCAGGCATGTTCCCAAGGTCGTCGAATCCTGCCGTTATCCCGACCAGCCGGTCACGAGCCTCGAGGCGAGCGACGGTTCGGTCGTGATGTATGTTTGTGAAACCGCCGGCGATCGGATCGCGTTGAAGGCACTCAAGTCCGCCCGCGCGGGGATCGCCGCAAGCACGAATTTGTCGGATGAGACGCGCCGCGAAATCCTGCGCGAGCTCGATTCCGAAATTGCTCAGCTTTCGCGCTAAGAGCGCCTGATGGAATGAGGGGCGGCCGCCGGTTTCGGCGGTCGCCCCGATCCTTTCACCCTAACTGATCGCGGTAATCCGGTCGCAGGCGCGATCGTCGCCCTGCAGGCCAAGTCGCAGTGCCTGGCTGCGCTGTTCGCTCGTGCCGTGAGTGAAGTTCTCGCTCGACACGCGACCTCCGGTCAGCCGGTCGTCGCCGATCGCCGCGGCGGCTTGCATGCCTTCTTCGATATCGCCCGGCTCGATGAGGTTGCGGTTCTTGCCGGCCCAGACCCCAGCGTAGCAATCCGCCTGCAACTCCATCAGGACGTTGAGCTGGTTCGCCTGACGCGGATTGGCCTGCTGCGCACTGCGGATCTGGCCTGAGATGCCGGTGATTGTCTGGACGTGATGCCCGTATTCGTGCGCCACGACATAGAGTCGTGCGAAGTCGCCGCCATTGCCAGCCATTTGCGCAAGCTGGTCGTAGAAACTCGTATCGATGTAGATGCGCTGATCGGCTGGGCAATAGAACGGGCCCAAGCCGCTCGATGCCGGCCCGCATTCGGTATTGAACCGGCCGCTGACGAAGTCGAGCCCGGGTGTCTGGAACTGGTCGCCGAGGCCCTGCTGTTGGAAGGTTCGCGCCCAGGTCTCGTTGAGCGAGGTCAGTGCATTGCAGGTCTCGCGCGCATATTCGTTGGCAGTACACAGAGCCTGCTCGTCCTGCGTTCCGGCGCTTTGGGTTGCCTGACCCTGCTGCATGCCTTCGACGGTGGCGGCGGTCTGCATCGGGTCGAGCCCGAAGACGAAATAGCCCAGTGCGGCGATGACGATGGTCCCGCAGCCGATGCCGCCGGCCTTGCCCACGCCGCCTCCGCGACTGCCGACATCGATCTTGCTGGTGTCGAACGGATTGAGCCGCATCCTATCCCCTTTCCCCTTCGGGCCGATGGCCGCGCAGACTTGTCTATTACCCCGGTTGGGGGCAACGCATGGCAAGACAACGCCCGGAGGTCCAAATGTTTCTTGAAGGTAAGCGCGCTCTCGTTACCGGTTCGACCAGCGGAATTGGCCTCGCCATTGCGCGTGCGCTGGCGGCGGAGGGCGCCGAAATTGTCCTGAACGGCTTCGGCGACGAGGCCGAGATCGCCAAGCTGTGCGACGAGTTGGGCGCGACCCATTCCGGCGCGGACCTTACCGATGCGGCGCAAATCGAAACGATGATGGCCGCGGCGGGCGACATCGACATCCTCGTCAACAACGCTGGCGTGCAGCACGTTTCACCGGTGGAGGACTTCCCGGTCGACAAATGGAACCTGATCATCGCCCTGAACCTGACAGCTGCCTTCCACACCACGCGTCTTGCTGTGCCCGGCATGAAGAAAAAGGGCTGGGGGCGGATAATCAATACCGCCAGCGCCCATTCCAAGATCGCCTCGCCCTTCAAGAGCGCCTACAATGCCAGCAAGCACGGAATTGCGGGCTTCACCAAGACGATCGCGCTCGAGCTTGCAGAGCACGGGATAACCGCCAATTGCGTCAGTCCCGGATACGTCTGGACTCCGCTGATCGAGGGTCAGATCCCCGATACGATGAAGGCGCGCGGCCTGACCCGCGACGAGGTCATCAATGACGTGCTGCTGGTAAAGCAGGCCACCAAGAAGTTCGTGCAGCCCGAAGAAATCGGTGCTCTGGCGACCTTCCTCTGCCGTGACGAGGCGCAGAATGTGAACGGCGCCAACTGGAGCATCGATGGCGGCTGGACCGCGGAATAGGCTCTTCGCGCCCCTCGGCCACAATTCTGCCTTTTTTGGAACCGACGCTGCGCCTCCGCATTGTCTGGATAATATCCCATTGTTCAGAAGGAGGAATTTTCATGAAGAAGCTTATCATTTTCGCCGCTGCCGCCCCGCTCGCCCTCGCTGCCTGTGGTCAGGACAGCGCCGTCGAAGAGCAGGGCGACATGCTTGAAGAGCGCGCCGATGCCGTAGAGAACATCGGTGACGATCGTGCAGGCGAGCTTGAGGAAATGGCCGACGAGGCCCCGACCGACGCGCAGGAAGATGCGCTGAACGCTCGTGCCGAAGAAGTTGACGACATCGGCGACGAGCGGGCCGACGCGCTGAACGAGCGCGCCGACGAAATGGAGTAAGCGCCTCACGCGCTGCGGCTGATACCGCTTCCACATAAGGGCTCCGCTTTGCGGGGCCCTTTTCGTTTGGTGCGTGCCCTAGCGCGGGCCCCGTTCCGTCGTTACATGGGCCGCCACATTTCCCTCCGGCAGGCGATTCTCCACGTGGCAAATTTCGATATTCCCCTCGGTCTCACTTTCGACGACGTCCTGCTCGTGCCGGCGGAGAGCGACATCCTGCCGTCGATGGCGAAGACCGCGACGCGATTGACGCGCGACATCGGGCTCAACATCCCCGTCATCTCCAGCGCGATGGACACCGTGACCGAAGCCGACATGGCCATCGCCATGGCGCAACTGGGCGGGATCGGCGTGCTGCATCGCAACTTCGAAGTGGACGAACAGGCCGCGGCCGTGCGCGCCGTCAAGCGCTACGAAAGCGGTATGGTCGTGAACCCGATCACCATCCATCCCGACGCCACGCTGGGCGAGGCGCAGGTGATCATGGACAAGAACCGCATCAGCGGCATTCCCGTGACCGATCGCAGCGGCAAGCTGGTCGGTATCCTGACCAATCGCGACGTTCGGTTCGCCGAGAATCCGCAGCAGCCGGTCCGCGAACTGATGACTACCGACAATCTCGCCACCGTCCCGCTCGGGACGGGGCAGGACGAGGCGCGCAAGCTGCTGCACCAGCGCCGGATCGAGAAGCTGCTGGTGGTCGATGACAGCGGGCGCTGCGTCGGCCTGATCACGGTCAAGGACATCGAGAAGGCGGTCGCCTATCCCGAAGCGACCAAGGACGATCAGGGCCGCCTGCGCGTTGCCGCGGCGACGACGGTGGGCGACAAGGGCTTCGAGCGCACCGAGGCGTTGATTGACGCCGGTGTGGACGTGGTAGTGATCGACACGGCGCATGGCCACAACAAGGACGTCGCCCGCTCCGTGGAGCGCGTGAAGACGCTGTCGAACAATGTCCAGGTGATTGCAGGCAATGTCGCGACGGCAGAAGCCACGAAGGCGCTTGTTGGCGCGGGTGCCGACGCGGTGAAGGTCGGTATCGGTCCGGGTTCGATCTGCACCACGCGCGTCGTGGCGGGCGTCGGCGTCCCGCAGTTGACGGCGATCATGGATTGCGCGGAAACCGCGGCGAAAGACGGGGTTCCGGTCATTGCCGATGGTGGCCTGCGCACGAGCGGCGATGCGGCCAAGGCTCTGGCAGCCGGTGCCTCGACCATCATGGTCGGCTCCATGCTTGCCGGGACCGAGGAAGCGCCGGGCGAAACCTTCATCTATCAGGGGCGCAGCTACAAGTCCTACCGCGGCATGGGCAGCGTGGGCGCAATGGCGCGTGGCAGTGCGGACCGCTATTTCCAGGCCGACGTAAGCCAGCAGAAGCTGGTGCCGGAGGGGATCGAGGGACAGGTGCCTTTCAAGGGCCCAGCCAGCGCGGTCGTCCACCAACTTGTCGGCGGGATCAAAGCCGCCATGGGCTATACCGGCAGCAGCACGATCGAGGATCTCAAGCGGGCGAAGTTCGTGCGCATCACCAATGCCGGCCTGACCGAGAGCCACGTCCACGACGTGTCGATCACACGCGAGGCGCCGAACTATCCGACGCGCTAGGTCATGGTCGAAGTCATTCCGTTCATGCTCTTCGTCCTGAAGATATTGGGCGATGATCCGGTAGCGGTAACGCTGGAACGTCAGCCGGCGCTTTTCGCGAGCGAAGAAGAGTGTCTTGCCGCTGCCGACGCCATGCTCGACGATATCGCTCGTCGCGCTCATCGCGAGCGCCGAGACCTGCGGCACTGGTGCCTGCCGGTTCCGGGTCCGGACGAATTCGCTGATCTTTTCGAAGGCGAGCCCTCTGAGGCGCGCGAGCGGTCATGACTCCGGCGGCTCGCGTCCAGACCGCGATCGAATTGCTCGACGCCATCATCACCGCTGCGCAGGCAAAGGGCGCCCCTGCCGACCGTATTCTGGCCGACTGGTTTCGCAGCCATCGCTTCGCGGGCTCCAAGGATCGCCGCGCAATCCGCGAGCTTGTCTTTGCCGCCATCCGTGCCTGCGGGCCGCTACCGGCAAGCGGGCGCGCGGCAATGCTCCGGCTCGCGCAAAGCGATCCGCTGCTGCCTCCGCTCTTCGATGGTTCCCAATATGGGCCTGCAGCCTTGGGGGGAGGGGAAGCCGTTGCGGAAGGCGGCATTGCGCCGCAGTGGCTGGAAGACCTGCTTGCGACATCGGACATCGCGGGACTCGAAGCCGAGGCGCTGCTCGAACGCGCCCCGCTCGACCTGCGGGTAAACACGCTCAAGGCCCGGCGTGCTGCGCTTGAACTGCCGGTCGCCGCGGTGCCGACCGATGCGCCCCACGGATCGCGGCTGGAACCGGGTACTCCGGTGGAACAATGGCAGCAGTTCAAGGACGGCCTGATCGAAGTGCAGGATACCGGTTCGCAAATCGCCTGCCTGGCAGTGGGCGCGCAGCCGGGGGAGACGATCATCGATCTGTGCGCGGGCGGTGGCGGCAAGACCCTCGCGCTGGCGGCGGCCATGGACAATCTCGGGCGCCTGATTGCGAGCGATACCGATCGCAACCGCCTGTCCCGCCTTGCGCCGCGCGCCGAACGGGCGGGGGCGACGATCGTGGAGACTTGCCTGCTCGATCCGACGCGCGAACACGAGGCTTTGGCCGAGTATCTTGGCCAGGCCGATGCGGTGCTGGTCGATGCTCCCTGTTCCGGCACCGGTACATGGCGGCGCAATCCGGAGGCACGGTGGCGGCTCGACCGCGGCGAGCTGGACAGACTTGTCGGAATTCAGTCCTACCTGCTTGATCTTGCGCGCGATCTCGTGCGGCCCGACGGAAGGGTCATTTACGTCACCTGCTCACTGCTCGATGAAGAGGGGGCAGGACAGTTCGACGCCTTTCTCGCTCGCCATGCCGACTGCCGCGCGCTGGATACGCACCTCCCGCTCGGGCAAGCGCGGGGGCAGGGTTGGCGCCTGACGCCTCGCCATGACGGAACAGACGGGTTTTTCATCGCTTGTGCAGAAAGGGCGTGATAAAGCCGCAAGACCATGGCCGATACGCCTGACACAGGACGGAAATCCCCGCTGGAGACGATAATGCGCTTTGCCCCTGCTGCCGCAGCCCTTTCTCTGGTCCTCGCCGCGACGGCGAGTGTCGGCTGGAGCGCGGACCGCGATCCGAACCCGCGGGCGGCCATGTTGATAACGGAAGGGCAATCCGCGCTCGAGAACGGAAATGTGCAGGGCGCAATCGACGCATACGAAGCGGCGCTTGCGGTCGATCCGGGGTACACGCCGCTCTACCTGCGTCTCGCCGAGGCGGCGCGCGCAGATCAGTTACAGGGTAAGGCGATCCGCTATTACCGCGAGGTGCTGGCGCGCGACCCACGCAACTTTGCCGCTATCTCCGGGGAAGGCCAGGCCTTGCTGGAAAAGGGCGCGATCGAGAAAGCGCGCGGCAATCTGGTTCGCCTCGAGACCGCTTGTGGCAAGAGCTGCCCGGAAACGGAAAGGCTTGCAGCCGCGATCGAAACCGGTGCTCAGCCGCGTGTCCAGACTGCGGAAGCGACGATCACGATCGAGCCGCAGCCGCAATCCAACTGATCGGTCAGACCAGCTCTCGAAAGGCGTCGAGCACGGCGCGATAGACGCGCTTCTTGAACGGCACGATCAGCTCCGGCAGATCCTCCGGATCGGCCCATTTCCAGTCGCAGAATTCGGGAGGATCGTGCGCCTCCAGATCGATGTCCGCATCGGTTCCGGAAAAGCGGGCGAGGAACCAAATCTGCTCCTGTCCGCGATATTTGCCGCCCCACAGCTTGCCCATGAGTTCTTCGGGCAGATCGTAACGGATCGGCTCCTTCGTGCTGTCGAGCAATGTGACATGCTCCGCGCGCACGCCGGTTTCTTCGGCGAGTTCGCGAAAGGCCGCTTCTTGCAGGTCCTCGCCTTCATCGACGCCGCCCTGCGGCATTTGCCACCAGTCGCCCTCGCGATTGTCGATACGGCGACCGACGAAGACCTTGCCCTGGGCATTGACCAGCATCACCCCCACGCAGGGCCGGTATGCAAGCGGTTCGTTCACTTGTAGCGCTCCACCATCAGTTTGGTCGCGTCGAGAAAGGCTTCCAGATCGCGTTGTCCGCTCGGGATTGCCTTCCGCAGGGTTGTGAAACCGTGAATGATGCCCGGAAACTCGAGATAGACCACCTCGGTGCCGAGGCTGACGAGGTGCGAGGCATATTCGCGCCCGGAATCGCGCAGGGGGTCCAGACCTGCCGTGCAGACCACGGTCGGCGGCGTGTTCGAACAGTCGCCCACCATCGGCGTATGGCGGGGATCGCTGGCGTCGCCGCCGTATTGCTCGGTAAACCAGCTCATCGCCGCGCCGGTCAGCAGGAAGCCTTCCGCGAAAGCCGCGAGGCTCGAGTGCTGCGACACATCGCTCGCCACCGGATAGATCGGGGCCTGCACGATCACCGGTACGTCGGCCGGATCGTTCATCAGCTGGTTGGTCGTGACGATGGTCAGATTGCCGCCAGCGCTATCGCCGGTGATGACGAGCCCGGTGATCTCTCGGCCGAGCTCGGCAGGCGAGGATGCGACCCAGCGGGCCGCCGCTTCGCAGTCGTCGGGCGCGGCGGGAAAGGTGTGTTCGGGCGCAAGGCGATAGCCCACCGAGACCACCGGCAGGTCGAGATGATGCGAGATTTCGCTGCACAGCGCGTGATAGACGTCGAGATCGCCGATCACGAAGCCGCCGCCATGGATGAAGATCACGCATGGCCCGGCCTCGCGCGTTTCCTTTGTGTCATAGAAGCGCAGCGGAATGTCGCCCGCGGGCCCGGGGCACGTCAGGTCCTTGATCACCGCCAGCTTCCGTGGCTCCATTTCAGCGACGGTGCCGAGCGCCTTCATCTGCTGGCGCCCCTCAACCGCGCCGACCTCCTCGACACTCTGCCCACCCATCTGTTCGAGCATGTCGAGAAAGCCGCGCACATCGTCGCGCACATAGTGTTCGGTATCGGCCATGGTCTCTCTCCCATTCGTTGCAATTCAGGACTTAGCCGCTTCGAGGCGCTTTTCCACCGTGCATTTTCTCGCTAGCAGAGAAACTTGATTGCGAGAGGATGGGGCGCCTCCTAGGTGCGGCTTCCCATGAGAACGGCGCGGGAGAGAGCCGCGCAAGACAAGGAATTCCGGATGGCTACAGCCGCCACCACCCCCGAGGGCGCCGCGTCCTCCACCCCCGACGCCATCGTCGTCCGCTTTGCCGGGGACTCCGGCGACGGCATGCAGCTGACAGGCGGACAGTTCACCCTGTCGACCGCGCTGGCGGGCAACGACCTGGCGACTTTTCCCGATTTTCCCGCCGAAATCCGGGCGCCGCAAGGCACGCTGTTCGGTGTGTCCGCCTTCCAGATCAACTTCGGCAGCCGCGCGATCAACACCGCGGGCGATGCGCCGGACGTGCTGGTGGCGATGAACCCGGCGGCGCTCAAGGTGAACCTTGCGGCGCTGAAGCCGGGCGGGCTGATCGTCGCCGACACGGGAGCCTTCACCAAGCGCAACCTCGACAAGGCACATTACCTCAGCAACCCGCTGGAAGACGGCAGCCTCGCCAAATACGACGTGCTGGCCTTCGACATCAGCGAGAAAACGATCGAGGCAGTGAAGCCCTTCGGCCTCGGCAACAAGGATGCGCTGCGCTCCAAGAACATGTGGACGCTGGGCCTTGCGCTGTGGATGTTCGGCCGACCGCGCAAGCCGATCCACGATTGGCTGAAGGCCAAGTTCAAGTCCAAGCCCGACATCGCCGACGCCAATATCGCCGCACTCGATGCGGGCCATGCCTTCGGCGAGACGGCCGAGCTGTCCGGCCCGATCCGCCAGATGGAAATGCCCCCGGTCGAAAGCGCCCCGGGACTCTACCGCACGATCACCGGCGCGGAAGCCGTGTCGCTCGGCCTGGTGGCGGGCGCGCAGCTGGCCGAATTGCCGATGTTCTTCGGCGGCTATCCGATCACGCCCGCCAGCGCGATCCTCCACCACCTCGCGCGGCTGAAGGAATACGGCGTCACCACTTTTCAGGCGGAAGACGAGATTGCAGCGATCTGCGCCGCCATCGGCGCAAGCTATGCCGGCCAGCTGGGCGTCACGAGTTCGTCCGGCCCCGGCATTGCGCTCAAGACCGAAGCGATCGGCCTCGGCATCATGACCGAGCTGCCGCTGGTGATCGTCAATTCGCAGCGTGGCGGGCCGAGCACCGGCCTGCCGACAAAGACCGAGCAGAGCGACCTCTATCAGGCCGTCTATGGCCGCAATGGCGATGCGCCCATGCCGGTCATCGCCGCACGCAGCCCGTCCGACGCATTCGAGGTCGCCATCGAAGCCTGCCGCATCGCGACCGAATACATGACGCCGGTCATGCTGTTGACCGATGGCTACATCGCCAATGCCGCCGAGCCGTGGAAGGTGCCGAACCCGGCCGATTTCACGCCGTTCCCGGCGCAATTCCTCACCGAACCGCGCGGCGAGCAATTGCTGCCCTACAAGCGCAACGAGAAGGGCGCGCGTCCGTGGATCAAGCCCGGCACGCCCGGCATGATGCACCGCATCGGCGGGATCGAGAAGCACGAGGAAACGGGCAATATCGACTATTCGCCCGACAACCACCAGCGCATGACCGACCTGCGCAAGGCGAAGGTCGAGAACATCGCCGTGCCCGATCAGGAGGTCGCGCTGGGCGAGACTTCGGGCACGCTCGCCGTGGTCGGCTGGGGCAGCACCTACGGCCCGATCCACCAGGCCGTGCGCCGAAGCATCGCGAAGGGCTGCTCGGTCAGCCACATCCACGTGCGCCACATCTGGCCGATGCCGAAGAACCTCGGCGAACTGCTCAAGGGCTTCGACCATGTGCTGGTGCCGGAAATGAACACCGGCCAGTTCAAGACCGTGCTGCGCGACCAGTTCCTCGTCGATGCGCAGCCGCTCACCAAGACCAGCGGCCAGCCCTTCCAGATTGCCGAACTGGAAGCGGCAATCGCGAAGTATTTCGATGGCATCGAAGGCAATGAGGGTGGGGAGGTCGCAGTCAATGACCAGCAACTTCCAAGCCCTGTTGCGGAGAACGACTGATGAACGCACCCGTTAAGATCGAGACCACGCTCAAGGACTGGGAAACCGACCAAGAGGTTCGCTGGTGCCCGGGATGCGGCGACTATGCCATCCTCAAGGCCGTGCAGCGCACGCTGCCGCAGTTGGGGGCGGATCCGGCGAATACGGTGTTTATCAGCGGTATCGGCTGTTCGAGCCGCTTTCCCTATTACATCGAGAGCTATGGCTTCCACACCATCCATGGCCGCGCGCCGGCCTTTGCGACGGGGGCGAAACTCGCCAATCCCGATCTCGACATCTGGCTGGTGACGGGCGACGGCGATGGCCTGTCCATCGGCGGCAACCATTTGATGCATGTCCTGCGCCGCAACGTGAACATGCAGATCATGCTGTTCAACAACGAAATCTACGGCCTCACCAAGGGCCAGGCCTCGCCGACCAGCCGCGAGGGGACCAAGTCGCCCTCGACCCCGATCGGTAGTGTGGACCATCCCGCAAGACCCGCGGCATTCGCACTTGGCAGCGGTGCGCGTTTCGTCGCGCGCGGGTTCGATGTGTCGAAGCATTTGCCCGAAGTGCTCAAGGCGGCCCATGCCCACAAGGGCGCGGCCTTCATCGAGATCTTCCAGAACTGCATCGTCTACAACAAGGACGTGTTCGACGATTTCGCCGCGCCCAAGGGGGCGGAAGACCGGCAGCTGTGGCTGGAAGACGGCAAGCCCATGCTGTTCGCCAAGGACACCAAGGGCCTGACGCTCAATCACGAGACGCTGAGCCTCGAAGTGGTCGATGTGGCCGACGGCGACTGGAAGAGCGCGGGCGTGATCGTCCACGATGTCACCAACCGTTCGATTGCCCACATGCTGGTCGAAATGCCGTTCGGCCCGTTCCCAATGGCGTTGGGCGTGCTTTACGACGATCCGGCCCCCACCTTCGAGGATGCCGTGACCGAGGAACGCGCCAAGGCGAGCGCCGGCAAGGAAGCGAACCTCGCCAAATTGCTGAGCAGCGGCCAGACCTGGACGGTCAGCGGCACTGCGCAGGACCCGATCTAGGCGGGACCCGATTTAGGCGGGGACCGGGTCTTCCCCCGGTTCCTCAATCTTGTGACGCTCCTGTAATCGGGTGGCGATGAGGCCCATCGCCAGCGCCCAGCTGGCCCCGACCGTCCAGCCGCCGAGTACGTCGGTGGGGTAATGTACGCCCAGATATAGCCGGCTGAACCCGATGGCGAGCACAAGCAGTGCGGCGCTGCCGATGGTGAATATGCGCGCACGGCGTTCGTCGAAACTGCGCGAAATCATGACTGCCAGCGTGAGGTAGACGATGGCGCTGTTCATCGAATGGCCGCTCGGAAAGCTGAGCGAGGTAACCTCGACCAGATGCGGGACCACTTCGGGCCGTTCGCGCGCGAAGAGGCTCTTGAGCAATTTGCCCATCACTGCACCGCCGCCGGTCGCGAGGGCGGTGTAGAGCGCCTGCTTCACGCGTCCGCGCATCAGCAGGAACGCGATGGCAAGCGCGGAGACCAGCGTCAGCACGGTCACGCCACCGAGCGCGGTTATGTCGCGCATCGAACCGAGCAGCCATGATGGCCCGACCGGTGCGGCGAGGTCCCCCGGCATGCGCAGCGCTTTCAGGAATGCGATATCGAAGGCCTGCGTGTCGCCTTCCATCATCTCGCCGGCCAGCTTGACGAACCCGCCGATCAGCGCGGCGCCGACCAGAAGACCGATCAGTAGGCCCTGTTCACGGTGGATATAGGTCCTGAGGGTGGATAGCTGCACAGCCGGTCCTTTGCGATGGTGCGGCGATAACGCATGAGTGGCCGAGGTTATCCGACAGGAGAGATACGCTGGACAATCTGACCCACTCCCTCGTCGGGGCGCTGATCGGGCAGGCGGGGTTCAAGAAGAAGACCGGCCTTGCCATGCCCGCGTTGATCATCGGGGCGAACCTGCCCGATGTGGATGCGGCGTGCTTCCTGTGGCTCGACGGGGTGGAGCATCTCGGCTTCCGGCGCGGGATCACGCATGGACCGCCTGCCTGGCTGCTGCTGCCGCTGGTGCTGGCGGGGCTGCTCTACGGTTTCGACCGCTGGCAGGCGAAGCGCGGCACGCGGCCAGCGGCGCGCTTGCCGGTGAGCTTCAAATGGCTTTACCTGCTCGGCTTCATCGGCTGCCTGACGCACCCGGCGCTCGACTGGCTCAACGTTTACGGCATCCGCCTGCTGGAGCCATTCTCCAGCCGCTGGTTCTACGGCGACACGCTGTTCATAATCGACGTGTGGCTGTGGGGGTTGATGGGCTCAGCGACATGGTTCTCGCTCCGCCGCGAGAAGCGGGGCGGGGATTGGCGGAGGCCGGCGCGCGTGGCGCTGAGCGTGGCGCTGGCGTATATCGGCGTGAACGCGGCCATAACCCATTCATACGAGCGGATGACGCCCATGAATGCTTCGGGACCGACGATCGCAAGTCCACTGCCCCTTGCCTTTTGGCAACGGGAAATGATCACACCGCTCGAAAACGGGCAGTTTCAAATTATTCCGAACTTCGCAGGTCCGACCGAGGAGCGGGTTCGACCAGATATTCTTGGCGATCCTGCGCTTGCCTATTTTTGCGATCTCGACCGGATCGCCAAGCTTAATTCACAGACGCGCGCATTCCTCTTCTGGTCGCGCTCGCCATTTCTGGAGAGAGCGCCTAACGGCTCGATCCTGCTCCGCGATGCGCGCTTCTACGATCCGCGTGCGCGTGACCGCTTCACCGTGGCGCTGCCCCTTGTGACGTGCGAGGAACTTCCCTCGCGTTGATCCCGTTGCCTCGCAAAAGGGGATTTCATGGCTTCACCACAAATCGTCTGGCTGCGGCGCGACTTGCGCATGAAGGACCAGCCCGCGCTCCATGCCGCCGCGCAGTCAGGGCCGGTGATCCCGGTCTATATCCTCGACGACGAGCGCGCAGGCGATCGCAAGCTGGGTGGGGCGCATCGCTGGTGGCTGCATCATTCGCTGGAGGACCTCGCGAAAAGCTACGGTCGCCGCAATGCGGAGATCGTAATGCGCCGGGGCGACAGCGTCTCCGTGCTGCAGGGCATCGCGCAGGAAACCGGCGCGAGCGCGATCCACGCGAACCGTCATTACGAACCCTGGCACCGCGAGGCCGAGGAAGACCTGCACGATGCGCTGAAGGACAGCGAGTGCGAGCTGGTGCTGCACGATGGCAACTACCTGCTGCCCCCCGGCACGGCGCGCACCGGCGGCGGCGATCCCTACAAGATCTACACGCCCTTCATGAAGGCGGTGAAGGAGCTGCTGCCCCCGCGCGACGAGCTGCCCGAGCCGGGCACGATCTCGCAGCCGTCCGATATGCCGGAGAGCGACGATCTCGCCGACTGGAACTTGCTGCCGACCAAGCCCGACTGGGCAGGGGGTCTGCGCGATTTCTGGACCGTGGGCGAAGATGCCGCGCATGAGCGGCTGGGTTGGTGGGCGGATCACGTCGGCGGCTATGACGACGGGCGCAATCTGCCGAGCGAGGATGCGACCTCGAAAATGTCGCCGCACCTCCACTGGGGCGAAATCTCGCCCGTCACCATCTGGCACCGCATGAAGGACATGCGCTCCGACGGGTGGCAAGTTTACGAGAAGGAGCTGATCTGGCGCGACTATGCGCAGAACGTGATCTGCCAGTTCCCGAAATACCCCGAAGAAAGCTACCGCGATTACGATGAGCAGACGCTGTGGCGGAACCCCAATCGCGGTCACATCATCCAGTCCGAACTGGAGGCGTGGCAACAGGGGCAGACCGGCTATCCGATCGTCGATGCCGGCATGCGCCAGCTATGGCAGACCGGCTGGATGCACAACCGCGTCCGCATGATCGCGGCCAGCTTCCTCATCAAACACCTGCTGATCGACTGGCGCCATGGCGAGCGCTGGTTTTGGGACACGCTTGTCGATGGCGACTATGCGAGCAACGGCACCAATTGGCAGTGGGTCAGCGGCACAGGCGTCGACAGCAACATGTTCCCGCGCATCATGGCCCCGCTCAGCCAAAGCGAGAAGTTCGACGCGGCGGAGTATATCCGCGAATACGTGCCGGAGCTTGCCGATCTGGACGACGAGCATATCCACGATCCCGACGACAAGCATCGGCCGGACGACTACCCGGAGAAGCTGATCGGCCACAAGGAAGCCCGCGAGCGCGCGCTGCAGGCTTATCGGGACAGCAAATCATAGACGCTTGAGGATGGCGCCGCTCCGCGCCATAGCCACGCGCAATGGACATGCAGACCACACTTCGCGGACGAAGCCTGACCGAGGGGGCGCAGCGCTTTGCAAGGCGGCCCGGCGTGTTCGCTCGGATGTTCGTACCGGGGGTCGAGAAGATCCTCGACCGGATCGATCAAGCGCTGATTTCCGGCACGATCCACGGCACGCTGCCCGACGGCACGCCGCGCACGCTCGGCGGCCGCGCGCCGGGGTTCGAATGTACGGTTGAGCTGCGGAGCTATAACGCGCTGCTGCGGCTCGCGAGCAATGGTTCGGTCGGCTGGTATCAGGCATGGGAAGCAGGCGAATGGTGGAGCCCCGATCCCGTGCCGCTGTTCGCGCTGTTCATGCAGCATGCGACGCGGCTGGGCGATACGGCACGCGCGAAGGGTCCGTTCCGCCATGCGCTGAAGCTGGCGCATCTCTTCAATCGCAACACACATGAGGGCGCGCAGAAGAATATCAGCGCGCATTACGACCTCGGCAATGATTTCTACGAGGCATGGCTCGATCCGACGATGAGCTATTCCTCCGGGCTCGACGTCACGGCGGACGGGCTGGAAGCGGCACAGAAGCGCAAGTGGGACGCGCTGGCGTCACGCACCGGCGATGCCGCCACGGTGCTTGAGATCGGCTGCGGCTGGGGCGCGCTGGCGGACGATCTGGCGCGGCGAGGCAGTGACGTCACCGCCATCAGCCTTTCGGGCGAGCAGCTCGACTGGGCGAGGGCACGCCACAGTGACGCCATCCACTTCCGCAAGCAGGATTATCGCGACACGGCCGGCAGCTATGATGCCATCGTGTCGGTCGAGATGGTCGAGGCGCTGGGCCGCGAATACTGGCCGACGTTCATGGATTGCATCGCGCGCAACCTGAAACCGGGCGGACGCGCGGCGATCCAGTACATCTCCATCGACGACGATATCTTCGAGGATTACGCGGCCAGCGCCGACTTCATCCAGGCTTATATCTTTCCCGGTGGCTTGCTCATCCGGACCAGCGAATTCCGCAAACTGGCCGAAGAGCGCGGACTTGTTTGGAAGGATCAGCACGATTTTGGCCTCGACTATGCGGAAACGCTGCGGGCCTGGCGGCAAAATTTCGACGCCGCCGCGCGCGAGGAACGGTTGCCAGCGGGCTTCGACGAGGGTTTCTGCGATCTCTGGCGCTATTACCTGATGTATTGCGAAGGCGGGTTCCGTGGCGGCGGGATCGATGTGCACCAGGTCACTCTGGTGAATGAAGGAGACTTAGGATGAGGGCATTTCTTGCATCGACCCTGGCCATTGCCTTAGCAGGCTGTGCGACGGCCTATGAAAACACGCCCGTGGCGGCAGCGCCAGCGGTCACGCAAAGCATGCCCGAACGAATGGCGAGCATGGACCCCGGCGATTCCATCTTGTTCTGGGACGACGCGCGGCGCTCTGCTGCGTTTCGCGATATGGAGTCGCTCTTTCCCGGTCTCGAAGTCGCCGCCGCTGCCGATCCGCGGGACTTGCGCCGTGGTCCGCCTCTGTCCCGCGATGTCCAAGTGGCAATCCGCGAGTTCATGACCGAAACCGAAGCCGCCGGTGTAATGGTGCTCGACGATGGCACCGTGCGGTTCGAGGAATATGGGCTCGGCCTCATGCCCGCCGACCGGTGGACCAGCTTTTCTGTGGCCAAAAGCTTCACCTCCACGCTGCTTGGCGCGGCAATTGCCGATGGCGCGATCGACAGCGTTGATACGCCCGTGACCGAAATCATTCCCGCGCTTGCCGGCACCGCCTATGATGGCGTTACCGTCGGGCAGGTTGCGAGCATGACGTCCGGAGTAGCGTGGAATGAGGATTACACCGACCCGAACAGCGATGTCGCCCGGATGTTATCGGTCACCCCGGTCGCGGGAGAATCGCAGGCGGTGACCTATGCAAAAACCCTTTCTCGAGAGGCACCGGCAGGCGAGAAGTGGGTCTACAAGACGCTTGAGACCAACCTCCTTGGCCTGATCGTCGAGGAAGCTACCGGCAAATCGCTCGCCGCCTATGCGGCGGAGAAGATCGTCGAGCCTGCCGGGTTCGAGGGCGGGCTCTTCTGGATGCAGGACCTCACCGGCGGCAATATTGGCGGCTGTTGCCTGTCGCTGCGCCTCGCGGATTATGCGCGCATGGGCCAGTTTGCGCTCGAAGGCGGCAAGGGGGTCGTTCCGGAAAACTGGTTTGCCACCGCAGGATCGCCGCTGGTCGATTTCGGCGCCAGTGCACCGGGCTTCGGCTATGGCTATCAGTGGTGGACTTACCCCGGCGCTTATGGCGCGCAGGGGATCTTCGGACAGGCGATTACTATCGTTCCCGAGAGCGACCTCGTCGTGGCGGTCATCAGCAACTGGCCTACCGCCACAAGCACGGCCAACCGAAACGCCTTTCGCGATATGGTGGGCAAGATCGCAGCCGATCTCGATTGAACGCAGTGGTGGCGGCGACCGCTAGCGGCACCGCCACCGGCAACGAGCACTCGGGACACGGTTCAGGCCGGGCCCTGAGGCCGCTGCCAAAGCGTTCGGTGTCGTTGCCTGTCTGCGTGAATAGGATGGGGTACAATCCCGCTCAGTAAGAGCGGTAGTTACCCGCGCCGGTGTAGCGACCGATGATGTTGTCATGCACGATCGGCGACAGCAGCTCGTTGAAAGCGCAGCCGACCATGCAGTTTTCCCACCAGACGACCTGCGCCTGGAGCGATTCCAGACCGGGCAGGGTGAGCCAGCACATCTGGCCCTCGTGCATGCGGTTGAGCGCTGCGGCGGAAAATCCCGAAATCGAAAGATCGTGTACCACGGTCTGGAAAGCGCGTCCGCCCGACGCACGAAGCTGGCCCGGGATGGTGAGCTTGGTCCGCGGTGCGCAGCGATCTTCCTGCGCGGCGACAAGATAGCGATCCTGTGTCTGGTAGGTCATATGACGCCCTTCCAATTCGAGTTTCCGGCGGTTTCGAGGCCGCTCGCGCCCGTGAATACTTAAGCCGAATCTCGGCCTTTCAGGTTACCAAACGGTAAACCGGTCGGGTTAATTCACTCTTCCACCCGCTCTCGGTGGAAGCCCTCGAAATCGTTAACAAGCAGCTCGACTATGCGGCTGCCAACCGTTTCGGGTGGTTTGACGGTCTGCGGGTCTTCGCCGGGATAGGCTTTTGCACGCATTGCCGTGCGAGTCGCACCCGGATCGATCAGCGCGACCCGAACCTTCGACACTTTCTCAACCTCGGCCGCATAGCATTCGAGAAGGTTGTCGAAAGCAGCCTTGGTTGATCCGTAGGCCGACCAATAGGCGCGAGGGGTCTCGCCGACGCTGCTTGTCAGGCCGAAAACCCGCCCCGCATCGGCACGCTTGAGCAGCGGATCGAAATTGGCAAGCAATGCCTGAGTCGCCAGCACGTTGACTGTTATCGCCTGACTGAACTGCTTGCCGTCGATCTGAGTAACTGGCGTGAGAGTCGGCAGGTAAGCTGCTGAAACAACCAGCGCATCGAGCTTGTCCCATCGTCCGGCAACGGCCGATGCCAGGCGTGCGATGCCGTCGCTTTCAGCAAGGTCGACTGGCGCGATAGTAGACTGCCCGCCAGCCTCGTGAATGGCATCCTCGACCTGTTCCAGCCCACGGACATCGCGTGCGGTCAGGACGACATGCGCGCCCGCCTTCGCAAGGGCCTGAGCCGTCGCGGCGCCGATACCCTTGCTGGCCCCGGTTACGAGCGCAAGCCGGCCGTCGAGCGGCATGTCGCTCATTCGGCAGCCTCGACGGGGAGCGCAAGCTGGCCTTGTTTTTCCTCGCGGCGGACAAGGTCGGTCAGCGAAGTCGGATAATCGCCCGTGAAGCAGGCATCGCAGAATTGCGGGCAGGTGCTGTTGCGCGGCTTTTCGCCAACCGCGCGATAGAGTCCGTCGATGGAGACGAAGGCGAGGCTGTCCGCCCTGATGAATTCGCGCATCGGTTCCACATCCATGCGGGCGGCCAGCAGCTTGGAGCGTTCGGGCGTGTCGACCCCATAAAAGCAACTGTGCGCAGTCGGCGGGCTGGCAACGCGGAAATGGACTTCGATGGCGCCGGCATCACGCATCATTTCGACGATCTGGAGTGAGGTCGTGCCGCGCACGATGCTGTCGTCGATCAGGACGATGCGCTTGCCCTCGACCAGGGCGCGATTGGCGTTGTGCTTGCGCTTGACGCCCGCATGCCGCGCGCCGTCGCTCGGCTGGATGAAGGTGCGCCCGACATAGTGCGAACGAATTATGCCGAGTTCAAAGGGGATGCCCGATTCCTGCGCATAGCCGATCGCTGCCGGCACGCCGCTGTCGGGTACGGGGATCACGAGGTCCGCCTCGACCGGCTTTTCTCGCGCCAGTTCGGCGCCGATCGCCTTGCGCGCTTCATAAATGCTGCGGCCGTCGAACACGGAATCGGGACGACTGAAATAGACATGCTCGAAAATGCAGGGGCGCGGAGCGTGATTCCCGAACGGATGCAGGGAGTCGATATTGCCGTCGAAATCGACCCGGATGACTTCGCCCGGCTCGACCTGGCGCACGAACTCTGCGCCGACCACGTCGAACGCCACGGTCTCGGACGCGAAGACGGTCGCATCGCCGATCCGCCCCATCTGCAGCGGGCGAATGCCGAGCGGGTCGCGGCAGGCGATCATTCCTTCCGGCGTCATCACGATTAACGCATAGGCACCCTCGAGCAAACGCAGCGCGTCGATCAACCGGTCCATGATCGTGGGATATCGGCTGGTTGCGACCAGGTGAATGATGACCTCGGTGTCGCTGGTCGACTGGAAGATCGATCCGCGCCGCACGAGATCCTCGCGCAGCATCCCGGCATTCGAGATATTGCCATTGTGCGCAACGGCAAAGCCTCCGCTCGCAAGATCCGCATAGAGCGGCTGCACGTTGCGCAAACCCGAACCGCCGGTCGTCGAGTAGCGGACGTGTCCCGCGGCCATCATGCCGGGCAATTCGGCGATGGCCTCTTGGCTGGAGAAGTTTTCCGCAACATGTCCGATGCCACGGCGAGTAAAGAATTCCGCGCCATCGAAGCTTGTAATCCCGGCGGCTTCCTGGCCGCGGTGCTGCAACGCGTGCAGCCCCAGCGCGGTCGCCGCCGCGGCATCGGTCGCATTGACGGCACCGAACACGCCGCACTCTTCGCGCAGCTTGTCGCCATCCTCGTCGAGAAACGGGTGGGTGAGGTTCATCGAAGGGCCTGTCCGCGCCAGCAATCGGGATGCGCGACCCAATGGCGATGTTACGCGACGATTACAAGGGCAGTGCGGCAAGTGGCATAGTGATCGGCCGACAGGATTTCATTGCAGCGACAGCTTCGCCTGCTAAGGCCCGTGGACCAAACAGGACGTGTAAGGGCCGGCTTGATCCTCTCCGCTTTCGAACGAACGATTGCCCGACGCTACTTGCTGCCCGGCAGGAGCGAAGCATTCATTGCGCTTGTCGCGGGCATTTCCATCACCGTCGTCATGTTGTCGGTCGCCATGCTCGTGATTGTCATGAGCGTGATGAACGGGTTCCGCGCCGAGCTGCTCGACAAGATCGTCGGGCTGAACGGCCATGCAATCGTCCAGGCCTATGGCGGTAAGTTGGAGGATTGGGAGTCGATCCTCGAGGAGGTGCGCGAAACCCCCGGCGTTACGGCGGCAAGTCCGCTCATCGAGCAGCCCCTGCTGACCAGCTTCAACGGCCGCGTCGAGGCAATACTCGTGCGCGGCAACACTCCGCAGGACATCCGCGACCTCGGCAGCAAGGTGGTAAGCGGCAATATCGACGCGCTGCAGCCTGGCGCGAGCAGAGTTGCGATCGGGGTCCGGCTTGCGGAGAACATCGGCGCGCGTGTCGGAGACACGATCACCATCATCAATCCGCAAGGCCGCTCGACGCCTTTCGGCACTGTGCCGCGCCAGATCGGCTATGAAGTGTCGGCAATTTTCGAAGTGGGTGTCTACGATTATGATGGCGCCTTCGTGGTCATGCCGATGCAGGATGCGCAGACGCTGCTGCTGCTCGGGGACACGGTGAGCATGATCGAGGTCACTGTCGAGGACCCCGATGAAGTCGGCGAAATCCTTGCTCCCGTTCAGCGTGCAGTTCAGGGCAGGGCGGTGGTGGCCGACTGGAAAACGATCAACTCGACCTTGTTCGAGGCGCTTCAGGTTGAGCGCGTGGCGATGGCTTTCGCATTAAGTTTCATGGTTTTGGTCGCGGCTTTCAATATCCTTTCGAGCCTCGTAATGCTGGTGCGTGCCAAGACGCGCGATATTGCGATCATGCGGACTATGGGCGCGACCCGCCGCAGCCTGATGAAGATTTTCGTGACAACCGGCTTCACGGTTGGTGCCATCGGTACGCTTGCCGGGCTGGTGCTCGGTTTCATTGTCCTTACATTCCGCCAGCCCATCGTCACCGGGATCGGTTGGCTGACCGGGGTAGAGCTGTGGGATCCGCAAGTCCGCTTCTTGACCACATTGCCATCCAAAACTGATCCGGTCGAGGTGGCGCTGATCGTTCTGCTTGCGCTGGTGCTGAGCTTCCTGGCCACGCTTTATCCTGCGTGGAAGGCTGCCAGCACCGATCCCGTCCAGGTGCTTCGCTATGAATAGCGGTGGCGTGCGACCGGTGGTGGAACTGAAGCAGCTCACGCGCAGCTTCGAGCAGGGTGGGGAGCGGATTGACGTCCTGCGCGGCGTCGATCTGGCCGTGCAACCGGGCGAGATCGTAGCCTTGCTCGGACCCTCCGGCTCAGGCAAGTCGACGCTCTTGCAAGCAGTCGGCCTGCTGGAAGGTGGATTTGGCGGCGAAATCTTCATCGCTGGAGAATCTGCGGAGAAATCCGATTCCCATGCCCGGACTCTTCTGCGGCGCGAGCACCTCGGTTTCGTTTACCAATTCCACCATTTGCTGCCCGATTTCGACGCAGTCGAGAACGTGGTTCTGCCGCAACTCGTATCGGGAAAACCACGCGAGGAAGCCGAACATCGTGCCCGGCAGTTGCTGACCTCCCTCGGGCTCGGCCATCGGCTGGACCACCGACCGAGCCAGTTGTCGGGGGGCGAGCAGCAACGCGTGGCTGTCGCACGCGGGCTTGCCAACCGGCCAAAGCTGGTGCTCGCCGACGAGCCCACCGGCAATCTTGACGAACACACCAGCGACCGTGTGCTGGAGCAATTCCTTGCCCTGGTCCGAGGTGAGGGCAGTGCCGCCCTGATCGCGACACATAACGAGCGGTTAGCCGCGCGCATGGATCGGGTCGTACGCCTGCACGAAGGGCTGCTCGAGTAGGACCCGAAGGGCCGCTGGCGAGTTTGGTCATTAAAGGAGATTTTGCATGACCGACCACCCCAGCACCTACCGCGCCGAAGATACCCATCGCCCGGGCATCCAGTGGGACGATCGCGCGAGCCTGCACCGAGAAGGTGATGGCGACGGAGTGCTCGACGGTGCGAAGGGGCTGCGTCAGGGCACATTCGCCGACCTCATCCGCCACATCATGCTTATGAGCCCCGACGAGCGCAGCGAATATTACATCGAGAAGCTGGGTGATCGTGAATACCATGCGGAAGAAATCGCCATGCTCGCAGCGCGCGATGATTTCCCGCGTTCTTAGCGGGCGGTCACGCTCTCGTCGAAGCGCCGCATACGGTTCGGCAAAGATGTGACAGGTTTCTCCCGAGAGGGGAAATGCTACCATGCTTACGTCCGCCGCAGCCGCGCTGCTGATCGCCCAAGTCAACATTCCCGCCACGCCACCACCGCAGCCATCATGCGAAACAGAGGCGCATTCCGCTTTCGATTTCTGGGTCGGAGAGTGGGAGGTTTATCCCAAGGGTCGCGAAGAGAAGGTCGCCGATAGCCGGATCGAGCGAGTCAGCGCAGGCTGCGCCATCCTCGAAAACTGGATGCCGCTCCAGGGGCCGGAGGGCAAAAGCCTGACCGCTCTGGACCCGCAGACCGGCCGCTGGCACCAGCTATGGATCGGCGGTCAGCCAGGCCGCGTATTCTTCGACGGCGGTCCGGTCGATGGCGCGATGGTGCTGACCGGCTATTGGGGCAAGGATCAGGAGGGCACTCCGCAGCTTGTGCGAATGACATACAGCGTGCAGGAGGACGGCAGCGTGCGCCAGTACGGTCAGGCATCCTCGGACCATGGCCAAACGTGGCGGGACAGCTTCGACCTTATCTATCGCCGCAAGGATTAACGCCCCCATGACCACAATCGCCGATTTCACTGTATCGACCAGCAAGGGCGAGGCGCTCGACCTTGGCGAGAAGCTCGGCAAGGTTCTGCTGGTGGTCAATACCGCCAGCAAGTGCGGTTTCACGCCGCAATATGACGGGCTGGAAGAGCTGTATCAGCGCTATGGCGACAAGGGTTTCGAAGTACTGGCCTTCCCCTGCAATCAATTCGGCAACCAGGAACCGGGCGATGCGGAGGAGATCGAGCAGTTCTGCAAAGTGAATTTCGGCCTCACCTTCCCGCTGATGGCGAAGGTGGACGTAAACGGCGACGAAGCAAGTCCGCTATTCGACTGGATGAAGAAAGAGGCGCCCGGCCTGATGGGATCCAAGGCGATCAAATGGAACTTCACCAAATTCCTGATCGACCGGAAGGGAAACGTCGTAAAGAGGTACGGCCCGGCCGACGCGCCAAAAGGCATCGCCGTGGATATCGAGAGCCTGCTGTAACCGTTCCGGCGGCCCGCGCGAAAGGCAGACCATGCTTGCTGATATCAACCAGTGGTTCCTCGCCCTCGGCGCCGAATATGGCGTCAATCCCTACATCTTCGGCGGGATTTATGTGGGAGCGATCCCCTTTTTCCTGCTCTCGATCGGCTGGCTGGTGAAGCGCGCGCGAGCAGGACGTTCCACGGTGGTGCCGACCATGCTGGCCGGGTTCTTTTTCGTCTCCGCCTACCTTTACCTGGCGATCGCGGGGCGGAATATTCCGATCTGGGTCTGGATCTTCCTGGCCGCGCTGGTGATCTATGGCGCTATCTCCACGATCCGCGATACGCGCAAGAAGATTCGGGAGGGCTGACTTCTCCACGCGCTGTGGAGAAAGAGCGCTGCGGGAGCCTTCCGAATCCGCGTAAAACCCTTAACTTGTGGCTATGAGCTACAAGCCTTTCGTCCCACTGCGCGTGTTGTCGGCATATTCGATGCTCGAAGGGGCAATCGATCCCAAGGCGATGGCCAAGCTGGCGAAGGAACGCGGCTTTCCCGCGATCGCGATCGCGGACCGCAACGGGCTTTACGGTGCGGTCATGTTCGCCAACGCCTGCAAGGCGGAAGGTATTCAGCCGATCATCGGCACGCTTCTGGGCGTCGCGAGGGATGCCGAGGGCAAGCAGGTCGACTACCTGCCGCTCTATGCGCAGGACGAGGCGGGCTACGACAATCTTTGTCATCTGGTTTCCAAAGCGCATCTCGAACGCCCGCTGGAATTTGAGCCGCATGTGCGGATGGAGGATTTCGAGGGTCGCACCGGTGGGCTGATTGCGCTGACGGGGGCGAGCGAAGGGGTCGTAACGCGGCTTCTGGCGGAAGGTCAGCAAAGTCATGCCGAACTTGCACTGGATCGCCTGCAGGCGCTGTTTCCGGACAGGCTCTACATCGAACTCGCGAGGCGCGGAGATGAGGTAGAGGAGCGTGCTGAGGATGCCCTCGTCGATTTGGCCTATGCGCGAGACCTGCCGCTGATTGCGACCAACCCGGCAAACTATGCCGAACCGCACATGCATAAGGCGCATGATGCAATGCTATGCATTGCCGGCTCGACCCATATCGAGGCCGAGGAGCGCGCGCGGTCCAATCCGGAAAGCTACGTCAAGACCTACCACATGATGGACGAGGCGTTCGCCGACCTGCCCGAAGCAGTCGAGAACACTATCGTCCTTGCGCAGCGCTGCGCCTACGCGCCGCCCTATCGCGACCCGATCTTGCCCAGCCTTGCGGGCGATCTGGAAGGCGAAGCGCGGGCGCTGGAAGAGGACGCGCGCAATGGCCTCGAAGCTCGGCTGGCGCCCTATGGCGAGATGTCGGAAGAAGACCGCAAGGTCTATTTCGACCGGTTGAAGTTCGAAGTCGACATCATCAACCAGATGGGCTTTCCCGGCTACTTCCTGATCGTTGCCGACTTCATCAAATGGGCCAAGGATCAGGACATTCCCGTCGGCCCGGGCCGTGGCTCGGGTGCGGGCAGCCTTGTCGCCTGGGCGCTCACGATTACCGATCTCGACCCGATCCAGCTCGGCCTGCTGTTCGAACGCTTCCTCAACCCCGAGCGCGTATCGATGCCCGACTTCGACATCGACTTCTGCGAAACGCGGCGCGGCGAGGTGATCCGCTACGTCCAGCAGAAATACGGCCACGATCACGTCGCGCAGATAATTACCTTCGGTAAGCTGAAGGCCCGCGCCGTGCTGCGCGATACGGGCCGCATTTTGCAGATGAGCTACGGCCATGTGGATCGCCTCTGCAAGATGGTGCCCAATCACCCGACCGACCCCTGGACGCTGCCCCGCGCGCTCAATGGCGCGGCAGACTTCAAGCGCGAATACGATAACGACAATGAGGTGAAGCGCCTCGTCGATCTCGCGATGCAGCTGGAGGGCTTCCCGCGCAACAGCTCGACCCACGCCGCTGGCGTCGTGATCGGCGATCGCCCGCTGGCGCAACTCGTCCCGCTTTACCGCGACCCGCGCTCGGACATGCCGGTGACGCAATACGACATGAAGAATGTCGAGAGCTCCGGCCTCGTGAAGTTCGACTTCCTTGGATTGAAGACGCTTTCGGTGCTCAAGAAGGCCACCGACCTGCTCAAGCGGCGCGAGATCGACATCGACCTCTCGACGCTCCCGCTCGACGATCCCAAGGTCTATGAGCTGATGAAGGCGGGCAACACGGTCGGTGTGTTCCAGCTGGAATCGGAAGGCATGCGCCGCACGCTGACGGCAGTGAAACCGACAAATTTCGGCGACATCATCGCGCTCGTGTCGCTCTATCGTCCGGGTCCGATGGACAACATTCCGCTGTTCGGCAAGCGCAAGGCGGGCGAGGTCGCGATCGAATATCCGCACGCCAAGCTCGAAGGCATCCTGGCCGAGACATATGGCATCTTCGTCTATCAGGAACAGGTCATGCAGGCCGCGCAGATCCTCGCCGGATATTCGCTCGGGGATGCCGACCTGCTGCGCCGCGCCATGGGCAAGAAGGTGCAGGCCGAAATGGACGCCCAGCGTGAGCGGTTCGTCGAGGGCTGCAAGGAAGTCTCCGGCATTGAAAAGGCCGAGGCGAATGCGCTGTTCGACTTGATCGACAAGTTCGCCGGCTACGGCTTCAACAAGTCGCACGCTGCGGCCTACGCGTTGCTCGCCTACCAGACGGCGTGGCTCAAGGCGCATTATCCGGAAGAGTTCTTCGCCGCGTCTATGTGCTTCGACATGCACCAGTCGGAGAAACTGGCCGTCTTTGTCGACGATGCGCGGCGCAGCGGAATCAAGGTGCTGCCACCCGCGCTGAACTATTCCGAGGCGGAATACAGTGTCGAGCAGACCGACGATGGCTATGCCGTGCGCTATGCGCTGGCGGGCATTCGCAATGTCGGCGAACGGGCGATGGAAGCGATCGTCCACGAGCGGGAGGTCAGCGGCAAGTTCGAGAGCCTGCAGGACCTGTTCGAGCGGCTGCCCAAGGGCTCGATGAATTCTCGTCAGCTGGAGGCGCTGATTTCGGCCGGCGCACTCGACGAATTCGAGACCAACCGGGCGAAGCTGTTCGCCAATGCCGACATGCTGCTGGCCATCGCGGACGCTGCCGAGCGCGAGCGGTCGAGCGGGCAGGCGGCGCTGTTCGGCGGCGACGATGCGGCGAGCGAAGACACGCTGCGCCTCAAGGATGCCGATCCCTGGCCGCGCGCGGAGCAAATGGCGCGGGAGAAGGAGAACTTCGGCTTCTACTTCGCCGAGCATCCGGTCGAAGCCTGGCGCACCGTGGCAAGCGCGCAGGGTGCGCGCAGCTATGCCTCGCTTATGGCGAGCGGCGCCCCTCCCGGCGGCCGCGCGGGTGCGGTGATGGCAGCCATGGTCGAGAAGGCGAGCAAGGGAACCACCAAGCGCGGCAAGCCCTTCATCCGCGCCGATTTCTCCGACAGCTCCGGCCAGTTCAGTGCCGCCTGTTTCGAGGAGGGCATGGTCGATCGCTTCCTCGAATGGGCGGAGAACCAGACCTGCGTAAAGCTTGACGTCGAGCTCGACAGTCCAAGTCCCGACGAACCGCCGCGGATTACCGTGCGCGGCGCCGTCCCCTTGGATGCAGTGAAAGGCAGCATGGCGATGCTGCTCACTCTCGAGGTTGAGAATGTCGATGCCCTCATGGAGCTGGCAATCGCGCTTCAGACGGCAGGCGAGGGCGGCGACGAGGTGATGGCGACACTGCACACCGGCGATCCCGAGCCGCCGGTCATGCGCCTCGGCCGTACATTTTGCATCGATGGAGAGCTCGCTGAACGCTTGGCAAGCGTGCCCGGCCTTGCCAAGGTGCAACTGACCGCGCGACGGGGGAAGGCAAACCTGCGCCTCGTCGCCTGAATACGGCGAGAGGAGAGCATATGTCGTTAGGCGCCATGCAGGATTGGACCATGCGGATTTCGCATGTGATCGACCATGCTGCGAGAGAAGCCCCAACCCGCGAGATCGTGACCCGCTGGGCCGATGGCAGCGAGACGCGGACCAATTGGGCGGGCATCCACCGCGATGCGCGCAAGATGGCGCAGGCGCTACAGGCGCTCGGCCTCAAGCCGGGGGACAAGGTCGCGAGCCTCGCGATGAACCATTCGCGCCACCTCGTCAGCTGGTTCGGGGTCGCGGGGATGGGCGGCGTCCTTCACACCTGCAATCCGCGCCTGTTCGAAGAGCAGCTGGAGTATATCGTCGGCCATGCCGAGGATAAGGTGATGCTCTACGATGCGGCCTTCCAGCCGATCATCGACAAGATGCGCGACCAGTGGCCGACGGTCGAACATTACATCTGCTTCGATCCGCCCGAGGGCAGCGATGCCACGGCTTTCGAAGACTGGATTGGCGCGCAGAGCGGCGAATTCGAATGGGTCGCGGGCGACGAGCGCGATCCCTGCATGATCTGCTACACCAGCGGCACTACCGGCAATCCCAAGGGCGTGCAGTATGAGCATCGCTCCACTGTGCTCCACGCGCTTGCCGGCTTGCAGCCGAGCACATTCAATTTCAGCGCGTCCTCGGTAATGCTGCCGGTCGTGCCGATGTTCCATGCGGCGAGCTGGGGCCTGCCCTACGCTGGCGCGATGGCGGGGATCAAATTCGTGTTCAGCGCGGTCAACGATCCGGCCGTGCTCGACGAGATGATGAAGAAGGAAGGCGTGACCGACAGCGCCGGCGTGCCGACCGTCTGGCTTGCCCATTTCCAATACTGCGATGCCAACGATATCGAGCTGCCCAAGCTACGCGCGGCAACCATCGGCGGTTCGGCCGCCCCGCGCTTCATGATCGAGCGGCTGATGAAGAATGGCACCCGCGTCCAGCACGCCTGGGGGATGACGGAAACCTCGCCTATCGGCACCGTCGGCGGCCCCACAGCGGACTGGGACGAGATGACCTTCGATCAGAAGGTCGAGAAGACCATGAAGCAGGGCCGCCCGATTTTCGGCGTGGAGCTGCGCACGGTCGATCTCGACGATCGCACCAAGGTCCTGCCGCGCGATGGCGAGGCATCGGGCGCGCTACAGATCCGCGGCCCGTGGGTCGTCAAACGCTACTTCAAGGCCGAAGAAGACGCGCTGACAGCTGATGGCTGGTTCGATACCGGCGATGTCGCCATCCTGCACCCGGACGGCACGATGCAGATCACCGACCGCACCAAGGACGTTATCAAGTCCGGCGGCGAATGGATCAGCTCGGTCGAGCTCGAAAACGCCGCAGTCGGCCACCCTGCCGTGGCCGAGGCGGCTTGCGTCGGCATGTTTCACCCCAAGTGGGACGAGCGCCCGGTGCTGTTCGTGGTCAAGAAGGAGGGCAAGGACTGCACGGCGGAAGAGGTGGTAAACTTCCTCTCCGACAAGGTGGCCAAGTGGTGGCTGCCCGATGCGGTCGAGTTCGTCGACGACATCCCGCACACCGCCACCGGCAAGATCAGCAAGAAGGACCTGCGCGATCGGTTCAGCGACTATACGCTCGCCTGACGTAGCTGTGCGCACCGCAGTGGTGGAGGATGCCGCTGCGGTGCAGGCGATCTACGCCCATCACGTCGCGCACAGCACGGCGACCTTCGATACCGTGGCACCGGACGAGGCGTTCTGGCGCGAGAAAATCGGCGCGGTTGCAGCGCGTGGCTGGCCGTTTCTCATGGTGGAACGCGATGGCGAGGTGGGGGGCTATGCCTATGCAACCCAATTCCGCGACCGCGCGGCCTATGCGCATACTTGCGAAAACAGCATCTATATCGCCGACTTACAGCGCGGTTCGGGCCTCGGCTCCACCTTGCTGGCGGCGCTGGTCGATGCAGCGGGCGACGCGGGCTTCGAGCAGATGATCGCAGTCATCGGCGGGGGCGAACCCGCCTCGGTGGCGCTGCACGGCAAGCTCGGCTTCGTCGAGGCAGGGCGGATGCGGCAGGTCGGCATGAAATTCGGACGGCGGCTCGATACAGTTTACATGCAGCTAGCCCTGCATAGATAAGCTGCGACAGTCGCTTGCAAGACTTTCCAAGGAGTATTCGAATGCCCCGCTTTCGCCCTGTTTTTGCACTGGCCCCGCTGGCGTTGATCGCCTGCGCGCAGGCCGCCTCCGCCAGTACCATCAACGTGGCGAAGACCCCGTGGTGCGGCTGCTGCAGCGAATGGATCGAGCGGATGCGCGATGCCGGTTTCGAGATGTCCGTACGCGACGTCGAGAACACGACGCCGGTCGCGGATGCGGCCGGTGTGCCCGCCAATCTGCGCAGCTGCCACACCGCGACCGTTGGCGGGTATGCCATCGAAGGCCATGTGCCTGCCGAAGACATACGGCGCCTGCTCGATGAAAAGCCGGATGCCGTCGGCCTCGCCGTGCCGGGCATGCCCATCGGCTCTCCGGGGATGGAAGTGGCGGGGCGCAGCCAGACCTACCAGACCGTCCTGATCATGCGTGACGGCAAGCACCGCGTATGGGCGACCCATGAGGGGACAGCCGAAGCCCACAAGCACTGAGCACGATCGAGTACGGAGAGACAATTTGACCAACTACATCGACCCGAGCCGTGCCAATTTCGAGGCGTTCAAGGCCCTCCCGCGCGACGAGCCGATCCACATGCTCAACCTTCTGCTCTATCGCGACAAAGCCGAGTATCCCGAGGGTCACGAGCATCATGGCAACGGCTGGAGCGGCCGCCGCGCCTATGAGGAATACGGGAAGACCAGCGGCCCGATCTTCCGCCGCGTGGGTGGCTCCATCGTGTGGCGCGGCGCGTTCCAGACCATGGTGACTGGCCCGGACGACATGCGCTGGCACGATGGCTTCGTGGCGGAATATCCGAACAGCGGCGCATTCTTCGAGATGATCACGGATCCGGAGTACCAGAAGGCGGTCGTCAACCGCACGGCGGCGCTGGTGGATAGCAGGCTGGTACGGTTTGCACCGGGTGATGCGGGCGACGGGTTCTAGCCTCCCCGGACCGGGGAGGCTAAAGCAACCGCAGCTGCCCGCCGACAGCGGGCGGCCTGAATGCCGTACAGTCCAGCTCGAACTTCGCCTTGCCGATTCCGGCACGTTTGTAGGCGAGGCGGAAGCGGGCGCGGAAGAGGTCGCCCCACACGCCAGTGGGGCGCAGACGGCTGAAGAAGTTCGGATCGTTGTCCTTACCGCTGCGGATCGACTGGACGATGCTCATCACCTTGTCGCCCCGCTCGGGGTAATGGACCGAGAGCCATTCGCGGAACAGCGGGGCGACCTCGTGTGGCAGGCGTAGCGGAATCCAACCGCAGCTGTCGACGGCCATCGCCGCGGCGCGCTGGACGATCTCTTCCATGAACTCGTCGGTAATCGCCGGGATGACCGGCGCGACCGAGCAATGAGTTGGTACGCCGGCGTCGGATAATTTTCCCAGCGCCTGCAATCGTTTGGCAGGCGATGCTGCGCGCGGTTCGAGCTTGCCCGATAGCTTGGGATCGTAGGTCGTGACGGAGATGGCCACTGCTACCAGCCTGCGTTGAGCCATTTCGGCTAGCAGGTCCAGATCGTCTAGCACGCGGTCGGACTTGGTCGTGATTGTAACCGGATGCCGCGTGTCCAGGCACACCTCCAGCACCGAACGCGTGATCCGGTAATCGCGCTCGATCGGCTGGTAGGGATCGGTGTTGGTCCCCATCGCGATCGGCTTGGGCCGGTACTTCGGCTTGGCCAGTGTGGCACGCAATATCTCGGCCGCATTGGGCTTTGCGAACAGTTGCGTTTCGAAATCCAGCCCCGGCGACAGGTCGTGATAGGCATGCGTCGGACGAGCAAAACAATAGACGCACCCATGCTCGCAGCCGCGATAGGCATTGATCGAGCGGTCGAAAAAAATGTCGGGCGACTGGTTGAAGCTGAGGATCGTCTTGGGCCGTTCCTCGGTCACCCGAGTGCGTAGCTTCACCGGCGGCCCGTCCAGTGCCTCCATATGGTCGCGCCAGTCGCCATCCTGTTCGCGCGTTGCCAGCCCGAATCGCGTGGGGACGGTACCGGACTGCGCTCCACGGCCGGAAATGGGAGGTTCGAGGCGTTTCTCCATAGCGGCGAACATAAACAGAACAAGCAGTGCTGTCGAGCGCTCAGCCGAGCGAAATCTGCAATCCAGCCCCCCCGAGCCAGAGACCCACCAACAGTGCCGATTCCCATCCGATACCGACAGGCCCTTGCCGTTCGCGGCGCAACAGACCCAGCAGCAGTATTCCTGTCATCAGGATCGCAAGCGCGACCCAGAAAACGCTGCGCTCGCTCATCGCGTTGTAGATGCTGCCCTCGCGATAGGCGACGTCGCTGGCGGCGATGAACAGCGCGTCGAACATGTTGCCGCCGATGATGCCACCCACGGCCAGCTGCAACGCGCCCCGGCGCACGGCAGCGATTGTCGTGACGAGTTCAGGCAGCGATGTGACGACCGCTGTGCCCAGCGCGCCGACGACCCCTTGCGAAATGCCGAGCCTGTCCGACAGCTCCAGCCCGGCAGTGCCGACGAAATAGCCGCACAGCCCGACAATGCCGACCATCGCGGCGAAGATAGCGAAGAGCAGCGCGAGCGGTCGGTGGTCGTCGCAGTCATCGTCATCCTCGTCACGCGTGGCGTCGGTCTGGCGCGGCAGCCACATGGGTTTCTGCTTTATCCGGTGCGCATTGTGCAATCCGACGAAATAGACTGCCACCAGCACGGGCGTCAGCGGATTGACCCCGAAGATGGCATAGGGAGGCGACACCCATGCCATCAGCGGAAGGATAAGCAGGATTATCAGCACCGTCGCTTGCCCCAGATTGACCGGGCTCGCCGCCGCGTGTTCAAGGTTCACCTTGCGATAGGCGACATCGGCGAGTGCCAGGAACATCGTCTGTGCTGCGATGCCGCCCATCGCGTTCGACACTGCGAGGTCCGGCGCGCCGCTGGCCGCCGTGCTGGCAGAGGTTACGATGCCCGCGATACTGGTGCCGGCGCCGAGCAGGACCGAGCCGACGAGCGCTTCGCCAAATCCGGTACGGTCTGCCAATGTGTCGGCAAGACCCGCCATACGGGTGCCGATCAATGCGATCACCACGGCCGCGCCGCCGAAAACCAGCAGCAGCGTCTGGGTGGAAAAGGCCGTTACTACAAACAGTTTCGCTCCCCGCTGGCGTCACCCTATGACGCGCGAAGAGCGTGCGGAGTTCCTAGCGCTCGCGCAAGCGCGGCATGAGATCGACGAAATTGCAGGGGCGATTGCGGCTGTCGAGCTGTTCGGCGAGGATCATGTCCCAACCATCCTTCACCGCCCCGTTGGAACCGGGCAGGGCGAAGATGTAGGTGCCGCGCGCCACCACACCGCAGGCACGGCTTTGCACCGTGCTTGTGCCGATGGTTTTGTAGCTCAGCCAGCGGAACAGTTCGCCGAAGCCGGGGATGTCCTTGCTCTTCACCCGATCGAGTGCCTCGGGCGTGACGTCGCGACCGGTGAGGCCGGTCCCGCCGGTCGTGATGATGCAATCGATCGCCTCATCGTCAATCCAGCGATGGAGATGCGCAGCAATCTCCTCGACGCTGTCTCGGCTGATTTCGCGCGATGCCAGGGAGTGACCGGCCGTCCCGATCCGCTCCGCAAGAATGTCGCCCGAGGTGTCCTCAGCCAGCGTGCGGCTGTCGGAAACCGTCAACAGTGCGATGCTCACGGGCTTGAAGGTGCGGCTCTCGTCGATCGCCATGCTACTGCGCTCGCGGAAATTGCGGCCAGTCGTTTTCAGCGAGGTCGATGCGACTTGGCGCTGGCGCGTCGGCTTGGCGCAGGTACATCCAATAATTGCGCATCACGATGGCGACATAGCTGCGCGTCTCCCAATAGGGCAGCGACTCCATGTAGAGCAGCGGATCGTCCTGATCGCGCACCTCGTTTTCCCAGCGGGCCACGGGGGTTGGTCCGGCATTGTAGGCGGCCATGACTTTCGGAAGCCTGCCTTGCGTGTAGCCGGCCGATCCCAGCGCCTCGAGCGTACGCTGTCCGAAGGCGAGATTGACTGCCGGATCCTTCAGGTCCGCGCCGCTGCTCATATTGATCGAAGCGGCATACTCACGCTGGGTGATCGGCATGATCTGCATCAGTCCGATCGCGCCGGCCGGGCTGACCACGCGCTCGCGGAAATTGGATTCCTGCAAGGCATGGGCAAAGGCGAGGGCGGGATCGACCCGCCAGCCACCGATCGGCTGGCGGAAGGTCACCGGATATTTCAAGCTCGGATGCGATCCCGTGCGTGGCGGCGCATTATAGGCCATGAAGTTCTGCGTGCCAGTGAGGCCAAGCGCGCGGGCGAGCTTGCCCATGGCCTCGAAATCATCGGGATCGCCGGTCCTCACCAGCCAGCGCAAGGCCTCGTCGGCTTCCTCGCGTCGCCCGATCTCGGCGAGCATGACGGCTAGACGCGCGGCTTCTTCGCGCGATAGCCTCTGCCAGTCACGCTCGGTCAGATCGGGGGTGGTGTGCGTTTCGGGCAGTGGCTTGCCGAGTTGCTCATGCGCGATCATGCCATAGAGCGTGTCCGGGAAACGCGCTGCGCCGCGCAATTGCTCGGCCGCATCCTCGGGCTGGCGACAGCGAACCAGTGACCGGCTGGCCCAGTAATGGGCTGCGCTGGAAAGTTCTGGATTGGTGGCCGCGCCGGCGCTGCGACCGAATGCTTGTGCCGCGCGCGCGCAATCGCCAAGGCGCCATGCGGCAAGGCCCGCTACCCAGTCCCCCTCCGCAATCCAGGCCCCGCTGCCGCCGTCGCGAACCGTCTCGGCGATGGCAGAAGCCTGTGCGTCCCGGTTCTCAATGTAGTAGCTCCATGCCACACGCTGCCGCCATTCGGCTCGGGCGGCGGAGGAGAGCGTTGCATCAACGCCGTCGAGCAACAAGCGAGCTCCGTCGGGATCGTCGTTGCGGATGTGGCCGAGAATCGCCTCGCTCACCGATTGCGGCATGCTGCCGTCGTTGACTGTGCGTGGCAGCGTCCGCCGAGTGATGCCGGGCTGGCGCACCAGCTGGCGCTCGCGCCGCAGATCGTATTCCCGCTCCAGCCCGCGCGTCTGGCCGAGGCGAACCAGGCTTTCGGCATAAGGCAGGTCGCGATAGCGATCGAGCCAGGCTTCGACGCGTTCCAGCGGGATCCGCGGGCTATTCGCATGCAGGTAATAATGCGCTAGCGCCGCCCCGTGTAGCGGACCATCGCTTTGCTGGCCGAGCATGACTTCCACGCGGTCCCAATTTTCCGCATTGATCGCCTCGTAAAGCGACCCGTAATAGGCGCGATCCTCGCTCGAAAGCAGGCGCGGCAGCGCATCGGCATGCGAGCGGGTGAAGTAGTCGACGCTGCTTTGCTGGGCCACGGCTGGCACCGCGATCAGTGTCCCTGCAGCTAAGGCGAGGGCAAGAGTGTGTCTCAGGATCATGTCGTCCATTCCAGCCATCGGTGCCAAAGGGTCTCGCGGCGTTTGGCACTGCGGGCGATTTGCGAGAAATCTGGCGCGGCGAGCAGGGGGAGGGGCTTCTCGCCCACCTCTATCGTCAAGGGCTCGCGCAGCTTGTCGGGCGCGATGTCGAAAAGGGCCAGAGGCGAGCGACCGATCGCAAGCACGCGCGCGGGAGCGGCAAGCGCAAGGTGGTGTCGGGTCACTTCGGCCAAGCCGCGTCGGGCCAGGACGCTCCAGTCGGGAAGAGGCATCGGGGCTGGCAGGACACTCGCCAAATAAACCTCGTCCGCACTGACCTCCATCGACTGCAACATGGCCGACAGCAGTCTGCCAGCGCCGCCCGTCAGCAGCCCCTCGCCATCATCGGGCTCGGGCTGCGGAACGAGAATGCACAGCTTCGCACCTGCGACCCCACGCGGCGGCACACGCCGGTCGAGTGAACCCTCTGCCAGCGAAGGCTCGGTCATCCACCATTCGCGAAATTTTTCCAGATTGGTGGGCCAGTCGGTGAGCGCCCCGCCAATAAGGGGTGCTGCTTCCTGCTCCAGTGCCCGAGTGAGCGGCGTGGCGGGCGGCGGCGGGGGTGGAACCGCGCCCTGGGGAGCCGCTACGGCATGGTCGGCTTCGGGTTCCGCCAGCCATTGCGTCGGCGCATCAGCATAGTCGAAATCAACGCCTGCCTCGCGCCACCATGCGATGGCCCCCTCCAGCGCCTCGGCTGCGTCGAAATCGCGCGGTTCTGGAGTATCGGATCGCATCATCGTGTCGGTGCAGGTCTTGACCTCTAACGCACCAGCAATCAAGGCATCCGCAACACATTTAGCGACGAAAAGAGAGAGACATGAGCGAACGCGAATCCATGCCCTGCGACGTCGTCATCATCGGCGGCGGGGTCGCCGGTCTTGGCGCGGCCATTCGGCTGAAGCAGATCAACGAGGAGCTCGAGGTCGTCCTGCTCGAAAAGGGCAGCGAAATCGGCGCGCATATCCTCTCGGGCGCCGTGGTTGACCCCAAGGCGCTGGACGAGTTGTTTCCCGATTGGCGCGACATGGATTGCCCGATGGCGGAAACGCCGGTCACCGAAGACCTGTTCTACGGCATTTCGGAAACCGGTCAGTCGGCCATGCCGCATGCATTTTTCCCGCCCTTCATGTCGAACGACGGCTGCTACACCGGATCGCTGGCAAACCTGTGCCGCTGGATGGGCGAGCAGGCCGAGGCGCTGGGCGTGATGGTCTTCCCGGGCTTCCCAGCAGCAGAAGTGCTGTTCGACGAGAATGGCGCCGTGTCGGGCGTCGCCACGCAGGACATGGGCATCGCGGCCGATGGGTCGCAGAAGGACGATTACCAGCCGGGGATGGAAATCCACGCGAAATACACGCTCTTCGCAGAGGGCGCGCGCGGCAATCTGACCAAGAAGATGAAGGCGAAATACGACCTCGAGGCCGATTGCCAGCCGCAGGTCTACGGCCTCGGCATCAAGGAAGTGTGGGACATCGATCCCGAACTGCACGTACCCGGCAAGATCGTCCATACGCAGGGCTGGCCGCTGAGCGAGAGCGGCAGCAACGGCGGCGGTTTCCTCTATCACCAGGCGAACAATCAGGTCGCTTTGGGTCTCGTCACTTGGCTCGATTACAGCAATCCTTACGTCTCGCCCTATCAGGAATTCCAGCGCTGGAAGCACCATCCGCTGATTGCCGAGACACTGAAGGGCGGCAAGCGCGTGGCGTATGGCGCGCGCGCGATCAACGATGGCGGCTGGCAGAGCGTGCCCAAACTCGCCTTCCCGGGCGGTGCGCTGATCGGTTGTGCCGCGGGCTTCGTCAACGTCCCGCGGATCAAGGGCAGCCACACTGCGATGAAGAGCGGGATGCTCGCAGCGGAATCGGTCGCGAAGGCGATTGCCGATGGGCACGAGAAGACCGAGTTGATGGATTACGATGCCGCGGTGCGCGATAGCTGGATCGCGACCGAATTGAAGCAAGTCCAGAATGCCTTGCCCGCGATCGAGCGCTACGGCGCCGACATCGGCACGCTGCTCGGCGGCATCGACATGTGGATGCGCTACCTCAAGATCGGCCTGCCGATCAGTATGAAGCACCACAAGGACCACGAGCAGCTGCAGCGCGCCGATCTTTACCAGCCGATCGACTATCCCAAGCCCGACAATGTGCTCAGCTTCGATAAGCTGACCAGCGTCAGCTACAGCTACACCAACCATGCGGAGGACCAGCCGGTTCACCTCAAGGTGAAGGACATGGAGCTGCAGAAGGAAAGCGAGCTGGGCGTCTATGCCGGCCCTTCCAACCGCTATTGTCCTGCCGGCGTCTACGAATGGCTGACCGACGAAGACACGGGCGAGCCGAAGTTCCAGATCAACTCGCAGAATTGCGTCCATTGCAAGACCTGCGACATCAAGGACCCGAACCAGAACATCGAATGGACCACGCCCGAAGGCGGCGGCGGGCCGAACTATCCGAATATGTGACGGCCTTCTCGGCAGGAGACTGCTTTGGTGAGTGAAGGCAAATACAGGCGAGAACCTAAGACTTTCGAACGAGTGCTGGCGGGTATCCTCGTCGCTGCCTCCATCGCTGTTTTTGCGAACCTCCTGACTGACGGAAGCCTGCTTGGTATAGACGGCATGAGAGGCATCGCTTTCGTCGGAATACCTACGATGGGTTTCTTCTTCTACGCCAAGAGCCGCCGTATCGGTTTCCATCGTGATGATCGTGCCTGACACTATGACGGAAACCGCCTACGCCAAGGTCAACCTAGCGCTGCATGTCCGCAGGCGGCGGGATGATGGGTATCACGAACTCGAAACGCTGTTCGCCTTCGTCGATGCAGGGGATGTGCTGAGCACCAGCAGCGCCGAGCAGGACAGCGTGCAGGTGGTCGGGGAGTTTGCGGGCGGACTTGACCATCCGTTCGACAACCTCGTCGCCAAGGCGCTCGGCAAGCTGCCGCGAGCCGAAGGGCTCGCGATCACTCTTGAGAAAAACCTACCTGTCGCGGCCGGGCTGGGCGGGGGTTCGGCGGATGCCGGGGCCGTGTTCCGCATCATGCGCGAGCGGTTCGGTCTGCCGGACGACTGGCGGGAGCGTGCCGCCGCGCTCGGGGCAGACGTCCCGGCCTGCGTCGAGAGCCGCACCTGCATCGGGCGCGGGACGGGGACCGAGCTCGAGCCGGCGGACGACAGTCTTGCCGGAACGCCCGTACTGCTGGTCAACCCGCGCTTGCCGCTTTCGACCGGGCCGGTGTTCAAGGCATGGGATGGTGCGGACTGCGGGCCGATGTCGCAAGGCGACGCGCGGACGATCGCGTTGGAAGGCCGCAACGACCTCGAAGCCCCGGCCATCGAACTGTGCCCCGAAATCGCCGACGTGCTCGCCGCAATGCGCGGAACTTCGCCGTTTCTCGCCCGTATGTCAGGTTCGGGCGCGACGTGTTTCGCGCTGTTCGAGAACGAAACAGCGCGGGACGAGGCCGCGGCACGCATTGCCGCCGACCACCCCGGCTGGTGGCAGATGCGAGGGAACCTCAGATGATCGACGGTCTTCCGTACCGCCAGGTTGGTATGGACACGATCCGCCCCGGCGGGCTGGTCTGCGTGGCGGACCACGCCTCCAATTTCGTGCCGGAGGGGATCGACCTCGGCATCGACAGCAAACTGCTGAATGACCACATCGCCTTGGACATCGGAGTCGAAGGCATTGCCGATCGGCTTGCCCGTCGCCACAATATTCCCGCACATATTGCTACCGTCAGTCGCCTCGTCTGTGACTTCCATCGGCGGGAAGACGAGCCGGCCGTCGTCCCGACGGAAAGCGACGGGCATCTGATCCCGGGCAATATCGGCGCGGATGTCGAAAAGCGCCTGGCGCACTATCATCGACCCTATCACGAGGCGCTGGCCAGCTTCATCGAGGAAACCCGTCCGAAGCTGATCATCGCGCTGCACAGCTTCACGCCGAGCATGGCCAGCAAGGACGAAGAACGGCCGTGGGAAGTCGCGCTGCTCTATAACCAGGACGACAGGGCCGCGCGCCACGCCATCCGCCTGTTCGGCGAACAGGGACTGACTGTGGGCGACAACGAGCCCTATTCGGGCAAGCAGCTAAACGCCACGATGGACCGGCATGCGGAGGCCAGCGGCATTCCCTACTGCACCGTCGAAATCCGCCAGGACCAGATCGATACGCCCGCGGGCCAGGCGCGCTGGGCGGTGATGCTTGCCGATGTGTTGGGGCGGGTCGCGCTCGAGGTCTGATAGTCAGGCTTGGCCGCCCTCGCGCCAATCTAGCGTTAGCGTCGGCCCACTCCTCTGCTAGGCTTGCTGCCGAAGCAAAGAGAGACACCCGATGCCGCAATACCGCTCCCGCACCACCACCCATGGCCGCAACATGGCGGGCGCACGCGGTCTGTGGCGCGCGACGGGCATGAAGGACGGCGATTTCGGCAAGCCGATCATCGCGGTCGTGAACAGCTTTACACAGTTTGTCCCCGGACATGTCCACTTGAAGGATCTGGGCCAACTGGTCGCGCACGAGATCGAGGCTGCTGGCGGAGTTGCCAAGGAATTCAATACGATAGCGGTCGACGACGGCATCGCCATGGGCCACGATGGCATGCTCTATTCGCTGCCCAGCCGCGACCTGATCGCCGACAGCGTCGAATACATGGTCAACGCCCACTGCGCCGATGCCATGGTGTGCATTTCCAATTGCGACAAGATCACGCCGGGCATGCTGATGGCGGCGATGCGGCTCAACATACCGGCGGTCTTCGTCAGCGGCGGACCGATGGAGGCGGGCAAGGTCGTGGTGAAGGGCAAGGAAGTCGCGCTCGATCTGGTGGACGCGATGGTCGCCGCGGCGGACGAAAGCTACACCGACGAGGAAGTGACCGCCATCGAGCAGAACGCTTGCCCGACTTGCGGCTCGTGTTCTGGCATGTTCACGGCCAATTCGATGAACTGCCTGACCGAGGCGCTGGGCCTTTCGCTGCCCGGTAACGGGTCGACGCTGGCCACCCATGCCGACCGCAAGAGCCTGTTCGAGCGGGCCGGCCGCCTCGTGGTCACGCTTGCCCGCCGCTATTACGAGGAGGAAGACGAGAGCGTCTTGCCGCGCTCCATCGCCAGTTTCGAGGCGTTCGAAAACGCCATGAGCCTCGACATCGCCATGGGCGGTTCGACCAATACCGTCCTGCACCTGCTGGCCGCTGCGCATGAGGCGGGTGTCGATTTCACCATGGAAGATATCGACCGATTGAGCCGCAAGGTGCCGTGCCTCAGCAAGGTCGCTCCGGCCAAGAGCGACGTCCACATGGAAGACGTCCACCGTGCTGGCGGCATCATGTCGATCCTCGGCGAACTCGAAAAGGCCGGCCTGCTCCATACTGCGCTGCCGACCGTGCACAGCCCGACCATGGGAGATGCGCTGGACGATTGGGACATCGGGCGCACGCAGAACAATAAGGTGCGCGAATTCTATTCCGCCGCGCCAGGCGGCGTTCCGACGCAGACTGCATTCAGCCAGTCGCGCCGTTGGGAGGAACTCGATCTCGACCGCGAAAACGGCGTCATTCGAAGCGCCCATCACGCCTTCAGCCAGGACGGTGGCTTGGCCGTGCTCTATGGCAATATCGCCCGCGACGGCTGCATCGTGAAGACTGCGGGGGTGGACGAGAGCATCCTCACTTTCTCCGGCCCGGCAAAAGTCTACGAGAGCCAGGACGATGCCGTGACGGCAATCCTCACCGGACAGGTTGTGGAGGGTGACGTCGTGGTGATCCGCTACGAGGGGCCGCGCGGAGGGCCGGGGATGCAGGAAATGCTCTATCCGACCAGCTACCTGAAATCCAAGGGCCTCGGCGCGGCCTGTGCGCTGCTGACTGACGGGCGTTTTTCAGGCGGCACCTCCGGACTGTCGATCGGCCATGTCTCTCCTGAGGCGGCGGAAGGCGGCACTATAGGGCTGGTCGAAGAGGGCGATATCATTGCGATCGACATCCCCAACCGCACGATCACGCTGGAGGTCTCCGACGAAGAGCTCGAGCGACGCCGCGCAATGATGGACGCGAAGGGCGAGGATGGCTGGCATCCCGCGAGCCCGCGCGAGCGCCGCGTGACCGACGCGCTCAGAGCATATGCTGCGATGACGACCTCCGCAGCACGCGGCGCCATCCGCGACGTTTCGCAACTGCGCCGTCGGTAGGGCTTGCTCAACGCTGCCAGCCGTGGCAGCCGCGCCGCATGCGCTTGAGATCGTGTCTTCTGTTGCCCTGTGCCGTTCCCCTCGCGATCGGTTGCTCGGAGACTCAGCCTGTTGCCAGCGAGGGTGCCGAGCCCGTCTTGTGCGCGGTCGCAGGGGACACCGAATGGTCCGACGAGTGCCGCCTAGAGACTGCAAGAGTGGGCGGCGCGAATGTGCTCGTTATCCGGCATCCCGACGGTGGCTTTCGCCGGCTGATCGCAGGGCCCAAAGGCTTTCAGACAGCTGACGGATCCGCCGAAGCGCAGACAGAATTCCGCAACGGCCGGGCATTCGTGACGATCGACAACGCGACTTACAGCTTGCCGGACACTCGCCAGCCATGATCCCGTCACCCATTCTCACTGTTGATGAGATGCGGGCCGCGGAAGAGGCGGCAATAGCGCAGGGAACCAGCGCCTGGAGGCTCATGCAGAGAGCGGGCGAAGGGGCCGCCGCCTGGGTTGCGCGAGCCGCCTCCGGACGAGCGATTACCGTGCTTTGCGGTCCGGGAAACAACGGCGGTGATGGCTACGTCATTGCGGAAACCCTCCGTGCGCGCGGAAGCTCCATAGAGGTCATCGCGCCAAAGGAGCCCGCCACCGAGAGCGCGAAAAGGGCGCGGTCGCGATATCGCGGTAAGGTGCGCAGCGAAGGCCCGATCACCCATGCCGTAATCGTCGATTGCCTGTTCGGTTACGGCTTGTCGCGGCGGGTCGAAGGTGGTTTTGCGACTTTGCTCGAAGAACTATCCGCAAAGCCCTGTTACAAAATCGCAATTGACGTCCCCAGCGCGATCGAGAGCGATACGGGCAAGTTGCTCGGTCCTCTTCCCTACTACGATCTTACGCTTGCGCTGGGCGCATGGAAGCAAGCACATTTTCTCATGCCCGCGATGCCTTCGATGGGCACGAGGCGCTGCGTTCCGATCGGTCTGTCATTCGAAGGAGCACCCAATTGGCCCTCGGCGCGGCCGCGCTTTGCGAAACCCGCGCCCGATGCCCACAAATACCGTCGTGGCCTGCTGGCAGTCGTGGCTGGCTCCATGCCTGGCGCGACCCTGCTTTCTGCCGAGGCTGCCATGCGATCCGGCGCGGGCTATGTAAAACTTGTGAGCGATCATTCGCACCCCGATGCACCAGCGGATCTCGTCATCGAAAGCGATCTCGAGCAGGTACTGGCGGATGAGCGCTTGTCGGCCGTGCTCATTGGCCCGGGCCTCGGTCGTGACGAAATCGGTCGTGAACACCTTCGCAAGGTCCTTGAAAGCGGAAAGCCGGGCGTTCTCGATGCGGACGCCTTATACCTGCTCGACGAGGCATATCTCGAAGGCGTCGACACCAGGCGGATATGTGTGACGCCGCATGAAGGCGAGTTGGCAAAATTGTGCGATACCTTCGGTCTCACCGCCGATGGCAAGCTAGCCAAGGCCAGAGCGCTCCATGACGCGACCGGATTGACTGTGCTTGCGAAGGGACCTGATACCGTAATGGTCACGGCAAAGGGGGCTACCTTTTTCGATAGGGGTTCGAGCTGGCTGTCGGTTGCAGGAAGCGGCGATGTGCTGGCCGGTATCATCGCCTCTCGCCTCGCCGTTCACGGCGATACGGCCAAGGCGGCCGAGGAAGGGGTTTGGCTCCACCACGAAGCGGCCCGTCATGCAGCGCCGGCTTTCTCGGCGAGCGACCTCGCGCAATGCGTTAAATCAGCCGTGGCGTCGTTCCTGTGAGCGAAGGCGAGCAGATCGAGCGCATTGCTGCGCGCGGCGATGGCGTCACGCGGTCCGGGCGCCATGTGGCGGGAGGAGTGCCAGGCGACACCGTGAAGCCTGATGGCACAGTGTCGCTCGGCCCGCATCGTGCGCAGCCACCGTGCCGTCACTTCGCAACGCCTCCTGCCACAGGTTGCGGCGGATGCCAGTTGCAGCATGTCGACGAAGCAGCATTGCGGCAATTCGTGACCGATCGTGTCGTTTACGCTGCCGAGGGTCAGGGTCTGGTGATCGATGAATTGCTGGAGACGCATTTGTCGCCGCCAGCGTCGCGCCGCAGAGCCACCCTACACGGCTTGCGAACGGCCAAAGGCGCGATGCTAGGGTTTCACGAGGCCGCATCCCGGCGCATCGTCGATTTACGCGAGTGCCACATCCTCCAGCCGGAACTCGTCGCACTTATCGATCCCCTGCGGCGTTTGATAGCGGACTACGCCGGACGCGATCCGGTGGATGTCGAACTGACGCGCGCCGACCAGGGTATCGATTGCAATTTCAAAGGGCTGGAGCCGAAAGGACTGGCGGCGCAGGAAGCGCTGGCGGGTTTCGCGCGCGATCATGGCTTGGCGCGTCTATCGCTCGACTATGGTTATGGCCCTGAGACCATATGGGAGCCCGAACCGGTGACGGTGAAGCTCGGGAGCGTAGCGGTGTCCCTCCCGCACGGGGCCTTCCTGCAACCAACACATGATGGCGAACAAGTCCTGATCAATGATGCCCGCGATTTTCTGGGCGAGGCGGCAACGGTCGCCGACCTGTTTTCGGGGCTGGGCACCTTCGCATTCGATCTGGCCAATCCGGCGAAGGTGCTAGCGGTCGAGGCAGGCCGCGACGCGCATCTCGCCTGCAAGGCAAGCGCTAACTCGCGGCAGTTGCCCGTCCATGCAATGCATCGCGATCTGTTCCGAAATCCGTTGCAGCCAGCGGAGATCGATCGCTTTGCCGCGGTTGTCCTCGACCCGCCGCGAGCAGGCGCACGCGACCAGATTGCGCAGATCGCAGCGAGTGGTGCCGAGCGGATCGCTTACATCAGTTGCAACCCGGCAAGCTGGGCGAAGGACGCGAAAACTCTGGTTGAGGCAGGCTTCGGCCTTCGAAAACTGCGACCGGTCGGTCAATTCCGCTGGTCAACGCATGTCGAATTGACCAGCTATTTCACACGCTAGTTGCGCAGGCTTTCTAGCAATCGAGCCTCTAGCCATGCCTGCGCGTGTGCCTCCCCTAACGCGTGATTTGCGTTCGGACAGGTCGCGATGGCCAAGCGCCTATCCGGCCAGGTGGCGCTGAATTGCTGCGCCGTGCGATCATTTTCGGCCAGGAGGATTTGAACCGATCCGTCGAACCGGTCCAGGCCTGCTCGCATCTCATTGCCTAGCGAGGATGCAGTCGGCGCCGGCCGTGCGGCCCGTCTCAAGCCGGACGCGAGTTTGCGCAGGTCCACCCCGCCGCCCAAAAGCCGTGCTATTTCTCGCGGATTGCCCAGTTTCTGGCGATAACGCTCTCGGATCGAAGCGGCGGGCAGGGACTGCTCTTGCCCATCGTCGAAGGTCCAGGGATTGCTCAGCACCAGCCCGTCGCAGCCTGCTCCAGCGAAGAGCATCAGTGCGCTTGCCGCGTCGCAATTGCCGTGACCGATTACGCGCTCGACTTGCGGGGCGATCGCCCGAAAAGCTTGCAGGGCAGCGCGGATATCTTTCGCCGCGTTACGAAACCCGCGGTTCTCCCCCTCACTATCGCCGATGCCCCGTCGATCGAACCGCATGACCGGAAAGCCGCGGGCGGCGATCGCGGCGGCGAGCCTCGCCTGACCATTGAAAGCGCCCGCGCGGATCTCGTTGCCACCACTCACAATCAACAGGCCGGTTGTTCCGGGTGCGGTATCCAGCGTGCCGGCACAGGTTCTGCCTTGGCACTGAAAAGTGAGGGGTAGCCGGCTCATCTCGAAGCCATCGCCTTAATGATGTGCGTAGCGAGGGCTTCCGCCTGCGCTGCATCGAAGTCGTTCTCAGCTCGCAACCACAGGGGTCGTCCGCCGATGTCAGTCTGCTTGATCACCTCGTAGCCGACGATATCGGGTTCTGCGCCATCGGCCAGTTCTTTCATCAGCTCGGGACTCAGGTCCCAGCCTGCCAGAGTAATTCCGTCGGATGCTCCCGCTTCGAGCAATTCCTCGGCCGTCGCAGTGCGCCCTGCTTCCTTCGCGGAGAGGATCTCCGCTCGCAACAGTCGCTGGAGGACTGGACGGGCCCCGCACGGTTCGAAGCACCATCCCGTCAAGCCCTGCGGAGCGATCAAGGCGGACGACCGAATGGTCAGGATATGCGTCGCGCGACAAGCCGTCGCTGCACTTTCGGCGCAGCGACGCCAGATGGCGAGTGACTGATGTCCATGCGGGGCAAGGCTCTCGTTGACACCTGGCAGGTCGGGGCAGAAGGTATCCACACCGCGTTCATCGAAAAGTCGCATCGTCCCAGCAATCTGGCAGCGGAACTTGTTGGCTTCGTCGAACAGCGGCGGCAGGATCAGCAGCCGCGCTTCCCGTTGCCGGTCGAAGCTGAAGAGGAGCTCTTCGCGCGTGGTCCCTGACGGCGATGGGCAGGGCCAGTCGCTGTACATGCCGTGCGTCAGCCTGCGACCGCCTTCGCCTCGGCGAAGGCGAGCAGCGCACCATAGTTTTCCAGCATCTCTCCATCGATCTCGTCATCGTCGATTACGATATCGAGCCGGTCTTCCATCTCGGTCAGCAAGCCCGCGACTGCCATGGAGTCAAGCTCCGGGAGGTGGCCGAATAGGCCGGTGTCGGAGTCGAAATCCTCGACCTGCTTGTCTTTCAGGCCCAATACGTCGCGCAGGATGGCACGCAGGGTCTGATCGATGTCGCTGCGGCTCGGGCCGGCAGGCTCGGCTGTGGCGGTCTCGGCAGTCATTCGCTCTCTCGGTTTCCCCTGCGTCACAAGCCGGTGCCCCTTAGCTCTGCGAAGTTCCGCGCGCAAGGCGGCGTGCCACGGCCTTGGCGATTGCCGGCCACGCGCGGGGATTGCGCCAATCAAGGCACTCCAGCCGAAAGCGAGCGCGTACCGTTTCCATCCAATCCTTCTTGTACGCATCTGAGCCGGTGCCGAAATCGATCATCTCCACCTTGTCTCGGTCGATGACGTGCTCGAACATCGCGGCGGTCAGCACGGTGCCGGCCGACAATGCCGCTCCTGCTTCGGTATGGGCAAGCTTGTGGATATAGGCTGTCCCGCCATCCACGGTCCAGAATTGCGCCGCAACGCGCGTGCCATCGGCCGATGCGATGCCGAGCCGCAAACGGCCCGCATGGCCTTCATTATTTGCGAACCGTTCGAGAATGTCGGCCCGTTCCTCCACTGGTTTCCAACTCTTCTCGTAGACAAAATTATAATCTGACCAGGCATTTGCGTCGAAATCTTCGAATATCTCGATGTCGATCTTGCCCCGTTTGCGTTTCAAGGTTGTGCGCAATCGTCCGGGACGGCCTGCCCAGTACTCGGCGAACGACCTGCCGCGGACACCGACAATATGGTTCTCGTCGCAATGCTCGCGAAAAACGAGCCAGCCCGCTTTTTGGAAGCTTCGTTCCAGAAGGGAGGCGGTCCCATCCTCCTCGGGCAGCGGCGCCAAAATGATGGACGCTGTCTTGCGCCGTAGCATGCGTCCCAATGCTGCCAGCGCTTCCGGTGCGGTTCCGACCGGTCGCCAGGTGAACGAAAACCAGTTCGTCAGGCTTTCGAGCCCCTTGGCGCGACGAGCGAGCACCATGGCTGCGGCCTCGTCGCCAGAAGCAGCTTCGGCAATGACCACGTCGTTGCGATCTTCCGCGAGCAGCGCGTACCAGGCCAGCCTGTCGAAAGGCCCGGTGCCATTCGTGTCGAGGCCTTGCAGTTTGTCGATCCTGTCGTGATAGCTGACTTCGAATGCCACCCGTGAATCCTCGTGCCGGAGCCTTGATGCCTGATCTCACGCCGTATCCGCTCGATCAACTGACCGTGCGGGGCGATGCACAGGCGAATGCGCTCGTCCTCAAGGATCGGACTCTGACTTTCGGTGACCTGGAGGAGGGCGTGGCTCTGCTGGCAGGGTGGCTTGCAGATCAAGTACCTGAAGGCTCTCGGGTCGCTAGCTGGGCGACGAAGGGCGAATTGACCTGCCTCCTGCCGCTAGCGGCCGCGCGCGCGGGCCTCGTCCACGTGCCTATCAATCCCTTGCTCAAGCGGGCGCAAGTCGCTCATATTCTGACCGATAGTGGTGCCTCGATGCTGGTAGGTACTCCGGCCCGGCTTGAATCGCTGAACGCTGAAGATGTGCCAAATGACTGTCACGTGGTGTCTGAAGCAGCCGCGATCAGCCAGGCTAGCGCACTGGGCCATCGCCTCGCGCCGTCGGATCGCCCGACGAAGGATCTTGCCGCGATCCTCTATACCAGCGGGTCGACAGGCAAGCCCAAGGGCGTGATGCTGAGCCATGCCAATCTCTGGTTGGGCGCCGTCTCGGTCAGCCACTATCTCGGCCTTGCAGCAGATGACATCACGCTGGCAGTGCTGCCCTTGAGTTTCGATTACGGGCAAAACCAGCTTCTCTCGGCTTGGTATGCCGGAAGCTGCGCAGTTCCGCTCGACTATCTGTTTGCGCGGGACGTGACGAAAGCCTGTGCCAAACATGGCATAACGACGCTGGCCGGGGTTCCGCCGCTATGGGTCCAGCTGACCGAAGCTGCCTGGCCGGAAGACGCTGTCGGATCCCTGAGGCGCATCACGAATTCAGGTGGCGCACTTACTACCGAATTGATTGACGCCCTGCGCAAAAAGCTGCCCCAGACGGATATTTTCCCGATGTATGGCCTGACCGAAGCATTTCGCTCAACCTATCTCGATCCGTCGCTTGTCGCATCGCATCCGACCTCCATGGGACGCGCGATTCCCTTCGCCGAGATCATCGTCGTCGACGACGCAGGGCAGGTCAGCGAAGCTGGCGAGGAAGGCGAACTGGTACATTGCGGTCCTCTCGTGGCGCAGGGCTATTGGCAGGACGAGGCGAAAACCAAGGAACGCTTCAGGCCTGCGCCACCAGAGTCCCGCTACGGAGGAACGGCCGTGTGGTCGGGTGATCGGGTCATCCGAGACGAGGACGGTTTGCTGTATTTCGTCGGCCGACGCGACGCGATGATCAAAAGCGCTGGCAACCGCATCAGTCCGCAGGAGATCGAAGACGCTGCGCGTGCCACCGGCCTGGTCTCGGACGCGGTCGCGCTCGGCGTGCCAGACAGCCGGTTGGGACAGGCCATCCATCTCGTGGTCCGGCCTGCAGCCGAAGCGGAACATGCGCACGCCGCGCTGGCCGACAGGTTGAAAGATATCCTGCCGAACTTCATGCAACCTCACTCCATAGAATGGAGGGACGCGCTGCCTACCAACCCCAATGGCAAGATTGATCGCGCGGCACTTCTCGAGGAGCTAGCGCAGTGAAGCCGACAGGCCCGATCCCGTCTGGATTTTCCACAATCGATGGAGAGCTTGCGATCGCCGGACGACCGGTTTCCTCACTTGTTCAGGAAGCTGGGGGAACTCCCCTATTCGTCTATTCAGAGGAGATGATCGAACAGCGGATCGCCGCCTTGCGATCGGCTATGCCCGCCCGAATTGAGATAAATTACGCCATAAAAGCCAATAGCTTTCCGCCTGTTCTTAGCTCAATCTCGAACCTTGTCGACGGAATGGATATCGCGTCAGGCGGCGAGCTCGAAATGGTACAGTCGCTTGGTTACGACATGGACCGTGTGAGTTTTGCAGGTCCGGGCAAGCGCGATAGCGAGCTGGAGGCCGCCATCGCCGCCGGCGTCACGCTCAATCTCGAGAGCGAAAACGAGGCAACCCGGGCGGTGAAGATTGCCGAGCGAGTAGGAACTAGGCCGAAGCTCGCGATCCGCGTCAATCCGGACTTCGACCTCAAGGGGTCTGGCATGAAGATGGGCGGCGGGCCCAAGCCATTCGGCATTGATGCTGTAAGAGTGCCGGCCCTAGCGCGTGATTTGGCCAACGCGGGGTGCGACTGGCGCGGTCTGCATATTTTCACCGGCAGTCAGGCGCTCTCGGCCGATGCGGTAATCGAGATGCAGGCCGAGGTGCTCGATTTGGCTTTTCGCATTTGCGACGAAGCAGGCGTCGACCTTCCCAAACTGAATATGGGGGGTGGCTTTGGCATTCCCTATTTCGCGGGCGACGAGCCGCTCGATATAGCGGCGGTTGGCGTTGCCCTTGAAGATAAGTTGCGAGGCCTCAAGGATAAATATCAGAAAACGCGGTTCTTCATAGAGCTTGGCCGGTTTCTGGTGGGGGAAGCCGGGGTTTATCTGACGCAAATTGTCGATCGCAAGGTCAGCCATGGCGAGACATATCTGGTGACAGACGGCGGGCTTCACCATCAGCTTGCCGCTTCAGGCAATTTCGGGACGGTGGTGCGCCGCAATTATCCGGTGGCGATCGCATCCCGCTTTGGAGCGCCACCGGTGGAAACCGCCAATATCGTCGGGTGTCTATGCACTCCGTTGGATCGACTTGCCGACAAGGTGGAAGTTCCCCAAGCAGAGATCGGTGACATCGTCGCGGTGTTTTGCGCTGGCGCTTATGGTGCCAGTGCCTCACCAAGCGAGTTTCTGGGCCACGGACCGGCGCGCGAGATGCTGGTCTGACGGAATCGAGTCCCATTTAGGGACAGCCCTGCAAAGACTTGGTAAACCTGCGGGAATCGGGGCGTCTTCCGGTCTATGGATAACGCTATATTCACCTTTGCAGCGCATAAGGTTCGCAATCCGTGCGAGCCGTCGGCTTGCCGAATACGCCCGCGATCGCTTGAGGTAAGAATTTGATGCTATTCCATGCGAAGGCCAGACTGATCGGACACTGTCTTGCCGCAACCTTGGTATTAAGTGGTTGCACGACCACCGGCGAAGAATTGCCGCCGGCCACTTTCGTGGCGTTGCAGGAGGGGCCGGGCGAAGAATACGTCATCGGCCCACTCGACGAATTGACCATCCATGTCTGGCGCAATCCCGAACTTGGTGCGGAAAAGATCCAGGTCCGCCCCGATGGTCGCATCACCATTCCTCTGGTGAAAGACATGCCGGCCGTCGGCAAGACCCCCTCCATGCTTGAGGAGGACATTCGCCTGCAGCTCAGCGAATATATCGAGGATCCGCTTGTCTCGGTTATCGTGAATGAGTTTGCCGGCACCTTCAGCCAGCAGATCCGCATAGTCGGGGCGACGGAGCAGCCGGCATCTTTGCCCTATCGCGCCAATATGACCGTTCTCGACGCGATGATAGCGGTCGGTGGTCTTAGCGAATTTGCGGCGGGCAATCGTGCCAAATTGATACGCTTCGACAAGCAGATGGGGCAGCAACGCGAATACGCGCTAAGGCTCACCGACTTGCTGAAGCGTGGCGATAGCGAAGCGAACGTCCTGCTGCAGCCCGGAGATGTGATCATCATCCCGGAAAGCACTTTCTGACGGTAGTCCTGATCCATGCAGGAAGTCTTCGACGAGGTTCGCAGTGCGCTGCACACGGTGTGGAACCGCCGGTGGCTGGCGCTCGCGGTCGCCTGGGGCGTGTGCGTCCTCGGATGGCTTTTCGTCGCGACGATCCCAAATAGTTATGAAAGCCGGGCTCGCATTTACGTGGAGCTCGACGACGTCCTGTCCAAGCAGCTCGAAATTTCCGGCGAGGGGCGCCAGGCCATCACCAAGGTTCGCCAGACTCTGACCAGCGCGGTCAATCTCGAGAAAGTGGTGCGCTCGACCCAATTGGGCGAAAATGTGAACACCCAGCGCGAGATGCAGGACGCTGTCGACCGACTGACCGAGCAGGTCGGCATCAAGAGCACGGAAGACAATCTGTTCGAACTGACCGCCACCGTCGGCAACGCATCGTTGACGGATGCGGAGAATGCGGCGCTCGCCCAGGACGTCGTTCAGAAACTGATCGACATCTTTCGCGAGGAGAATGTCGCAGGCAATCGCGGGCAAGTTGCCGATACGCTCGCTTTTCTCGACCAGCAGCTCGAGGAGCGCAAACGCGAGCTGGAGGCAGCGGAACAACGCCGCCTCGCCTTCGAGGCACAGAATCCCGAGCTTATTGGTGGAAGCGGCAGCGTAACAGTCAGGCTGAATGCGATGCGCGATGAAATGCGCGACGTCGATAGCGATATCGCGGCTGCGCAAAGTGCGCTCGCGGCAATCAGCGGTCAGGTCTCGAGCACGCCGCGCTCCATCGCGACCGCCGGCGATGTGGGCGGGGCACGGATGGCACTTACTCAAGCACAATCTCAGCTGTCTGCGATGCGGGCACGCGGGCTTACCGACAGCCATCCGGACGTGCAGGCGCAGAAGCGCCAGATCGCCCTGCTTCGCGAACAGGCTGCAAACGAGCCTTCGGGAGCGGGAAGCGCACCCAATCCGGCCTACGCTTCGCTGGTGGCAATGCGTTCGGAGCGGCAGGCTAACCTTCAGGCGCTGCAGGCACGCAAGGCGGCCCTGCAATCCGATATCTCGCGGCTGATCGCCAATCAGGCGGAGGAGCCCGCCGTTGCCGCGGAAGCCAATCGGATCAGCCGCGATTACGAGGTGCTGAAAGAGAAATATGACGAGCTCCTCAACGATCGCGAGGAGATGCGGCTGCGCGGCCAGGTCGAAACCGAACGCAGCGCGTTTCAGTTCGAGGTCATCGACCCGCCGACTGCGCCGACACGGCCTGCTGCGCCCAATCGCCCGCTGCTCCTCGTCGGTGTATTGCTCGCAGGTGTCGCGATCGGTTCTGCCGTCGCCTTCGTCATGGGACAGCTGCGCTCCAGTTTCACGACTGCGGACAAGCTCGAACGCATGCTGGATCTGCCTGTCGTCGGCACGATATCGCGATCGGTGACCGTCGCCGACAGGCGTCGCGGGCGCGTGCAGCTCAAGAAGTTTTTCGCCGCAAGCGGTGCACTTGCCGGTCTGTGCATGGTGTTGCTGCTGGTTGAAATCATTCAAGTTGGCTCGGTGGCCTGAGAGGAACGTGTCAGTGAACAAGCCGGCCAATCTCACTCCGCCCGCCGAGGGCAAGGACGACAAGCGGGACTCTCTGCTTGAGCGCGCCAGTGGGGCGTTCGGGCTCGACGAGCTGAAGCCTGCCGCCGTGCCGAAGGGACTGGCGAGCGACAGGGCCACCAAATTCGCTCCGCAGCGCGAGATCAGCCGCGACCCACAGCGTGACATGAGCCGCGACTCAGACCGTGAGCTTGGCCGCGACCCGCAGGGGCAGGAGACGCCTCGCCGCCGTGCATCCGATTACATCGGAGAACCTGCCCACGCCGCTCCCGCCGCAACGCAGCGCGAAGATCGCAAGACGGCAGTTCCCGAAGCCAAGGGGCCGGCAGTAGAATTCACCGGCGAGAAGCGCGAAATCGTCCGCTCGCTCTTGCGCGAGCAGGGTCTGATCGATCCCGACGGCGGTGCTTCGACCCTGTTGGAAGAATTCCGCATCGTGAAGCGGCAGGTTCTCGCGGCAGCCAAGGCAGATGAAGGCCAGGCGCAGGCGCGGCGCGTGCTGATCTGTTCGCCCCATCCCAATGAGGGCAAGACATTTTGTGCGCTCAATCTCGCCATGGCGATGGCAGCCGAACGCGATACGGAAGTGCTTCTGATCGACGCCGATTTCGGCAAGCCGTCGATCATGTCGAAACTGGGCCTCGAGGCGGGGAAAGGCTTCATGGACGTGCTCGCCAATCCCGCGAGCCAGGTCGAGGATTTCGTCGTCGGTACCGACATCTCCGGGCTGTGGTTGCTGCCGGCGGGCGAGCGGACGGGTCGCGACAGCGAGTATCTCGCCAGCGAGCGAACCTGGGAGGTTCTCAACCGGCTCACGCGAAATGCCCCCAACCGCTTCATAATCTTCGACAGTACTCCGGCATTGGCGGCCACACCGGCAGCCGAACTGGCCAAGCATGTAGGGCAGGCCCTGCTCGTGGCGCGGAGCGATCAGACCGGACGCGCGGCTCTGGAGGATGCGATCGACCTTTTGTCGGCGTGTCCCGACATCAAACTCCTGCTCAACGATGCAACCTTCAGCCCGAGTGGTCGAAAGTTCGGCAGCTATTATGGCTACGGTGAAGAAAAATAATGGGTTTTCTTCGCCATTCCGGTCAAGCGATAGCGCTGTCCTTGGCAGCCGTTTGCGCGATGGCCACCCCCGCGCATGCGCAATCGGGGGCCACCGCACCATCATCGCAATCGGCGGAGCCGGAAGAGGCGCAGGCGAGCCGGAGCCTGCGCATCGATCCCTATATCGAGGCGAACACGATCGCCAACTGGCAGATCACACCGGGCGACGACGTTCTCACCTACACGCAGCTGGCGGTCGGAGTTGACGGGTCCGTCCAGGGGCGAAACACCGGTGGGGCAATATCCCTTCGTTACGAGCGCAATTTCGCGCATCAATCGGACGGCGCGGATTCCGACACGCTGACCGGGCTTGCGCGCGGTTATGTCTCGCTGGTTCCGCGGGTCCTCACACTGGAAGCGGGCGCGCTGGCGTCGCGAACGAGCGTAGATGGATCCGGCCGATCCATCATCGCGCCACTGGCGGCGGACGATCTCACTACGCAGACCTATTCGGTCTATGCCGGGCCCAACCTTCAGACCCGTGTCCAGGATATCGACATATCCGCCGACTACCGCATCGGTTACACGCGCGTCGAAGGGCCGGATTTCCTGACTTTCGCGGGCGATCCGGTCGACATCTTCGACGAGAGCGTCAGCCACAGCGCCAGCGCGCGCGCTGGAACGCAGCCGGGCTGGGGAGGCTTGCCGGTGGGGCTGGGCGTTGGCGCGGGTTTCTACCAGGAAGACATCTCCAATCTCGACCAGCGAGTGCGCGATGCCTTCGTCCGCGGCGATGTAACGGTACCCGTGACCCCGACGCTCGCTGTCGTCTTCGGGGCAGGCTATGAGGATGTGGAGGTATCGAGCCGCGATGTGCTGCGCGATGCCGATGGCGATCCGATCCTCGGGACCGACGGTCGGCTGATAACCGACGAGGCCAGCCCGCGCGTCATCGCCTATGAAGCTGACGGCCTGATCTGGGACGTCGGTGTCGTGTGGCGGCCGAGCAGCCGGACCGAGCTTCAGGCGACCTTCGGCCACCGCTACGACAGCGAGACTTTCTACGGCAGTTTTACCTGGCAACCCGACCGTCGCAGCAGCTTCGGCCTTGGTGTTTACGATAGCATCCAGGGCTTTGGTGGACGGCTCAACAATGCGTTGGCAGCGCTGCCCACCGACTTCTCTGTCGTCCGTGATCCCGTGACGGGTGATATCACCGGCTGCGTCAACAGCCTCGACGGGCTCGGCTGCCTCGACGGGGCGCTTGGCTCCGTCAGGTCGTCTGTATTCCGGGGTCGCGGTGTCGTGGCGAGCTATACCTACGATTTCGGTCGTACCGTAGCCGGCATCGGTGCCGGCTACGATCGCCGCCGCTTTATCGGCGCGCCGGGTACGATCCTCGAGCTGGCCGACGGTATCGTCGACGAGAGCGTGTTTGTCTCGGCAAACCTCGCCGGCCCTCTGGCTCGCGGCAATTACTCGCTCAACGGCTACGCCAACTGGTTCGACAGCGGCGCGAGTTCGCTCGGCGATGCTTTCGCAGTCGGCGCGTCGGCAGCCTATTCGGAGCGCGTTTGGCGCAACCTTTCGGCACGTGCTGCCGTTGCCTTGACCATGGTAGATCTGGAAGCTGCGCCTGACACCTTCCTGACTGCCTCCGCGCTCCTCGGACTGCGCTACGATTTCTGATAAGGACGCTAGCTATGTACGAAGATTTCTACGGTTTCAGCGAGCGCCCCTTCCAGCTTACCCCGGACCCGGCGTTCTATTTCGAAAGCATCACGCACAAGAAGGCGCTGAGCTATCTCGGCTACGGGCTGAACCAGGGCGAAGGCTTTGTTGTCATCACTGGCGAGGTCGGGGCCGGCAAATCGACGCTGGTCGCGCATCTCCGGCAAAAGCTCGATGGCGAGCAGATGACGGTCGGCGAAGTCGTCACGAGCGCTCTGGACGATGACGAGATGATCCACGTCGCTGCGCGCAGCTTCGGGCTCGATGTCGCTGGTGGCGACAAGGCAACCGCGCTCGCCGCCATCGAGCTGTTCCTCCATGAAGAGGCCCGCAATGGGCGCCGTGTCCTGTTGATCGTCGATGAGGCGCAAAACCTCTCGATCGGTGCACTCGAAGAATTGCGCATGCTGTCCAACTTCCAGCTGGGCTCGCATCCGCTATTGCAGACGCTGCTTCTCGGACAGCCGGAATTCAAGCAGTTGTTGGCGAAATCTGAGGAACTGGAGCAGCTGCGCCAGCGCGTGATCGCGGCGCATCACCTGGATGCGATGCAGCCGGGTGAAGTCGAGGCCTATGTGACCCACCGGCTGCGCCATGTCGGCTGGGACGGTGCGCCGGAGATCGACAAGGCGATCTGGGTCAGGCTGCACAAGGCGAGTGGAGGAATTCCGCGCAAGGTCAACCAGATCATGACCCGGCTGTTGCTCATGGGCGCGCTGGAAGAACGCGCACGGCTCGATGCGGAGATGCTCGAGGCCGTGCTGCTTGAGATGTCCGGTGACGAAGTTTCGGAGGAAGCTGGCGAGCCTGCATCAAAGCCACGGCCGGATCGCGACCTGCCTGCCGCGGATGCGATTGCCCGCGCTCATGGAGAGACGACGCCCGACTCCGCAACGGCGGGCCGGTCTGGCGGAGTCTTGTTGAACCGCCAGATCAAGGCAATCGAGCACGCCTTTGCCGAACGCGACCGCCACTTGGCACGCTTGCGCCGTGAGGTCGAAAAGCTCGCTGCTGCCCGCGAAGAGGCCGGTGGCGAGCTTTCGGGCGATGCGGATAAGCGTCTGGCTGACATCGAGCGTCGTCTCGACGAACAGGAACAATCTCTGCGTCATGTCCTGACGATGATGATCGACTATTTCGAAAGCCAGGCTACGCGCGCTGCGGCCTGACGTGGGCGGGAGGAGCCGATGACAGAATCCGGCATCGTCAACGGCCTGTCAGTCGACGTGGAAGACTGGTTCCAGGTCGGTGCTTTCGAGAATACCATCCATCGCGAGGACTGGGATTCCCTGCAATTGCGGGTCGGCGACAATGTCGCACGGATCCTGGACCTCTTCGATGAAGCCGGCGTCAAGGCGACCTTCTTCACCCTGGGTTGGGTGGCCGAGCGCAACCGCTCCGCCATGCGCTCCATCGTGGAGCGGGGCCACGAATTGGCAAGCCATGGCTACGACCACACGCGGGTCTTCACCTTCACGCCGGAGCAATTCGCCGACGACATCGCCAGAGCCCGGGCGATCCTTGAAGACGCGTCCGGTGCACGCATAACCGGCTATCGCGCGCCGAGCTTTTCCATCGATGCGCGCAATCCGTGGGCGCATGAAGTGCTTGCCGACCACGGGTATGCCTATTCTTCCAGCGTCGCGCCTGTCGTGCATGATCATTACGGATGGCGCGAGGCGCCGCGCTTCGCCTTCAACCCGGTGGCAGGCAGCGATCTGGTAGAAATACCGGTGACTACGGCGATGTTTCGCGGCCGCCGCCTTGCCGCAGGTGGCGGCGGTTTCTTCCGCGTCCTGCCCTATGGCTTCAGCCGCTGGGCGATCCGGCAGGTGAACCGGCGGGATGCACGGCCAGCGGTGTTCTACTTCCACCCGTGGGAAGTCGATCCGGACCAGCCGCGTGTTGCGACCGCGCCGATGCGATCGCGCCTGCGGCACTATACCAATCTCGCGCGGATGGAGGACAAGCTCTCCGGGCTGCTGAAGGAGTTTTCCTGGGGCCGGATGGACGAGCTCGCCAAGGTCGAGGCCGGGCGTAGTCTCGAGTGGGCAGCGTGAACGCTCCGGTCCGGCTCGCGGCTGCCGTTCGATCCGTCGACTTCAACGATCGCACCGAGATCGCGCGGGTCGAGAGTTTCGTGGCGGATCGCGAGGGCAGCGTCTTTCAGCGGCCACTGTGGGTCGAAACCACTGCGGAGGGTACGCGAAACACGCCTTTCGGCCTCGTTGTCGAACGCGGAGGCGCGCTTGACGCATGGCTGCCGCTGACGCTGGTTCATTCGCCGCTGTTCGGCCGGGCATTCGTGTCGAGCGGCTTCGGTGTCGGTGGCGGAATGCTGGTCTCGCGCGAGGCGGATATCGAGGTGCTCGGTGCGGCAGCGATCGAGCTTGCCGAGAGACATAACGTCGCAACGATCGAGCTGCGCGATGCGACAGCGCCCGGGGAATGGAAGTCCATCGAGGGCAAGCATGCCAATTTCTCGCGCGAACTTGCCGCGGATGACGAAGCGCAACTGCTGGCTATTCCGCGCAAGGCCCGGGCGGAAGTCCGCAAGGGAATGGCCAATCCGCTTACGGTTTCGGTCGGCCGGGACGAGGCGGATCGCGCGGCGCACTATGCCGTCTTTTCGCGGAGCGTGCACAACCTCGGAACGCCGGTTTTTCCGCGTAGCCTGTTCGACGCCGTGCTGGACGGCTTCGGCCCGGATGCAGACATTCTGACCGTGCATGCCGAAACCGGCCCGGTGGCGAGCGTTCTTTCGCTCTATCATGCAGGGACGGTCATGCCATTCTGGGGAGGCGGGACCTTCGCCGCGCGAGGCCTGCGCGCCAATGAACGCATGTACTACGAACTCATGTTGCATGCCCGTCGCAAGGGGTGCTCCCGGTTCGACTTCGGCCGCTCCAAGACGGGAAGCGGGCCGTTTGCTTTCAAGAAGAACTGGGGCTTCGAACCAGAACCGCTGACCTATCGCAGCTGGTCGGCGCCCGGCAGCGCGGAACGCAATATCGACCCGAACGATGCGAGCTATTCGACGAAGATCGAGCTATGGAAGCGCATGCCGTTATCCCTCGCCAATGCGTTCGGGCCGCATATCGCGCGCGGACTGGGCTGATCGAGCCGAAGATGGGCGACATCCTGTTCCTCGGACATCGTGTTCCGTTTCCGCCCGATCGCGGCGACAAGATACGCTCGCACCACCTGCTGAAGGGGTTGGCGAGGATTGCCCCGGTTCACGTGGGGACATTTGCGGAAACACCCGCCGATCGCATGCGGAAGGGAGAGCTGGCGGCACTCGCGAAAACGCACGCATTGATCGACCGTCAGAAACCGTTGCCGCTCGCCGGACTCCAGGCTGTGGTGACGAACCGTCCCGTGAGCCTGGCGGCATTCGATCACGCGGCGATGCGGTCCTATGTCGCGAAGACGGTAAGAAATCACCGTATCGATACGATCTTCGTGTTCTCCGGCCAGATGGGTCAGTATATTCCGTCGGATTTCGGCGGGCGGATCATTGTCGATCTGTGCGACGTCGATAGCGCCAAGTTCGCTGCCTATGCGGATAGCGGCCAGCGGCGCTGGCTCAATCGAAGGGAGGCTCGCCTGCTGGCGCGGGAAGAGCAAAGGCTGGCCCATCGCGCCGACATGACCTTCCTGATCAGCGATGCGGAAGTCGGACTGTTTCGCCAGCAGATCGGCGATACTGCCGGTATCGACGTGCGATCCCTTGGCAACGGGATCGATGCCGCGTTTTTCGCCCCTGACGGGATAACCCCGTCCGAGCACTTGGCCGAGGCGGAGGACCCGCAGCTCGTTTTCACCGGGCAGATGGATTACCCGCCCAATATCGCTGCGGTCGAGTGGATGATCGATGAGGTCATGCCGCGGCTCCGCCAGCACCATCCGCGCGCCCGCTTCCACGTCGTCGGACGTGCGGCCCCCGCCAGACTTACGGCACGGCATGGCGAGGTCGGGACCAGGGTATGGGGCGAAGTTCCCGATGTCCGGCCATTCCTGCGGGCCGCGGACATCGTGGTCGCGCCGCTGCTCCTTGCTCGCGGAGTGCAGAACAAGGTGCTCGAGGCGATGGCCATGGCCCGGCCGGTCCTGCTTACTCCCGGTGCGGCAACCGGCATCGATGCTCAGAATGCCCAGCATTTCCTGGTGCGCGAGGCCAACCCGGCAATCTGGATCGAGGCGATCGATGAGTTGTTCGGCCAACCCGCAAGGGCGGCGGCGATGGGCGCGGAGGCTCGTCGCTATGTTGTCGGGAATCTGAGTTGGGAAAGCGTCTATCGCCAGTTGGCCGCACTTGTCTCTCCGGGCGCGGCCGGGCGCGATGCAGCCTGATTTTGCCATGGCCGGAGCCGCGACACGATCGTGGAGGGCAGCGATCGCGCAGCTCGCCGTCATCTGGTCGCTGCTGTTCGCCGCGACCTTCGACCAATGGGCGCAGATGTTCCATCAATGGTGGAACATCGACACCTATAGCCACATCCTTCTGATCCCACCGATCATCGCCTGGCTGGTTTGGCTGAAGCGTGATGCCCTTGTGCGGATTGCGCCCACTGGCTGGTGGCCAGGCCTGATCTGGGCGTTGCTCGGCCTCGCTCTGTGGACGGTCGGGCGCGCATTGGAGGTGAACCTCTTTGCGCAGACAGGGACGCTGATGGCGGTGCAGGGCGCAACGGTCGCGCTTCTGGGCTTGCGCATCAGCCTCTTTCTCGCTCTGCCGATCGCTTACTCCAGTTTCCTGGTGCCCTTCGGCGACGAGATCATCCCGCAATTGCAGGCCGTAACCGCAAACCTCGCAACATGGCTTACCGACCTCAGCGGAATCGCGATGATCGCCGATGGGATCTATATCGATACGCCAGCGGGGCTTTTCATCGTCGCCGAGGCGTGTTCGGGGGTGAAATTTCTGATCGCCATGGTGACATTGGGCGTCCTCGTCATCTTCACTTGCTTCGAGAGCTGGTCGCGGCGGGCGTGGTTCATGCTGGCCTGCATCGCCGTTCCGATCCTCGCCAACGGTATTCGCGCCTGGGCGACCATCTTCATCGCGCAATATGTCGGTGCCGAAGCGGCGGGCAGCTTCGATCATATCGTTTATGGGTGGGTTTTCTTCGGCATCGTCATCGCGCTGGTTCTTGGCTTTGCCTGGCCCTGGTTCGAGCGTGATCCGGAGGACTCCGGATGGACCTCTGACGAGATTTCCAGCTTGCCGCTGGTCGATAGCCTGGAGCGTTTTCATGGCTCGGCTTTCGCGATCACGGCTTGCGGTATCGGTCTTGCAATGACCTTTGTCGCGCTCGCCCGGCTCGGCTAGGGCACTGGGCAATGTGCGGGATCGCGGGAATCTTCCATTACGAGACGGTCAAGCCCGTCGATCCGAAACGGGTCGAACGGATGACCGACGCCCTGGCCCATCGGGGGCCTGATGGGTCGGGTGTCTGGACTGCCCCCGGTGTGGGTCTCGGCCATCGCCGCCTGTCGATCATTGATCTTGCCGGCTCGCCCCAGCCCATGCATTCTGCCGACGGCCGGGCGGTAATCGTCTTCAACGGCGAGATATACAATTATCGCGAATTGCGCCGCGAACTCGAGCTTGCCGGGAGCAAATTTCGCACCAACGGAGATACTGAGACAATCCTGGCCGCTTGGCAGAAATGGGGCCCTGCCTGCCTCGAGCGACTGGACGGAATGTTCGCCTTTGCGCTCTACGACCTCGACAAGCGCCAGCTGTTCCTCGCCCGCGACCGCCTTGGGGTGAAGCCGCTCTACACCGCCGAAATCGAAGGCGGAGCGCTCGCCTTTGCGAGCGAATTGAAAGGCCTGCTTGCCAATCCGCTGCTGAAGCGCCGCATCGATCCCTTGGCGATCGAGGATTTCATGACATGGGGATATGTCCCCGATCACCGCTCGATCCTGAAGAATGTCGGCAAGCTGCCCGCGGGTCATTTCCAGTTGCTCGACCATGGACGGCCCCCTCGTCCGCCGGTCCAGTGGTGGGATGTGAGTTTTGCCGAACGTCTTCGCGGCACGCATGAGGATCACGCTGTCGAACTCCTGCATCTGATGCGTGAGGGCGTCACCAGCCGAATGGTGGCTGATGTGCCGCTCGGCGCCTTCCTTTCCGGCGGGGTCGACAGCTCCTCGGTCGTCGCGCTGATGAGTGAGGCAAGTGCGCGTCCGGTCACAAGCTGTTCGATCGGATTCGATGTCAAGGACGTCGACGAGACGAGTCATGCGCGTAAAGTCGCAGAGCTGTTCGGAACCGATCATCACGAGCGCGTCGTCTCCGCCGACCAATTCGACGAGGCCGACGATATAGCGGCGATTTTCGACGAGCCTTTCGCCGATGCCAGCGCGCTGCCGACGCTGCGTGTCTGTGCTTTGGCACGCGAGCACGTAACCGTCGCATTGTCGGGCGACGGGGCGGACGAGGCTCTGGCCGGCTATCGCCGCCAGATGTTCCATGCTCGTGAGGAGCAGGCGAGGGCGGTCGTCCCGAAACTTCTGCGCCAACCCCTCTTCGGCGCGCTTGGCCGGGTTTGGCCGAAGGCGGATTGGGCCCCGCGGCCCCTGCGCGCCAAGGCGACATTGCTGGCGCTCGCGGAGGAGGGCGAGGCCGGATATGCGCGCGCGCTGTCGATCCTTGCACCGGAGCAGCGCGATGCACTCTACGGCAATACGCTGCTGGCCGAACGGGGCGACTATCGCGCCGAGCATCCTTTCGAGGATTTGATGCGCAACGCGCCCGCGCGCAGCGGTCTGGATCGCGCGCAATATGCCGACCTCAAGTTCTGGTTACCCGGCGATATCCTGACCAAGACCGACCGTGCCAGTATGGCGGTGTCACTCGAAGCTCGCGAGCCCCTGCTCGACCATCGGCTCATCGAATTCGCTGCGAATCTGCCGCACAGGGAGCGTCTGCGCGGCACGACCGGCAAATGGCTCATGAAACATGCGATGCAGCGCTATCTTCCCGACGACATCCTGTACCGCCCCAAGCAGGGCTTCGTGACGCCGATTGCGCAGTGGTTTCGCGGGCCACTGGCGCAAGTTGCGCGCGAGGTTGTCGCAAGCGAGAAACTGGTCGGGACCGGATGGTTCGCGCGCAGGCCGCTGGCACGCCTTGCCGAAGAGCATATCGCCGGACAGGCTGACCACAGCCGCACGCTCTGGCAATTGCTGATGCTCGAACGCTCGCTCGATCGCTTGAGCCCGACGAGCTAGTTCATCCTATGCGGCGACGCCGTGGCCGCTTGCCATGTAGTCGCTGCTCTGCATTTCCATGAGCCGGCTGACAGTGCGTTCGAATTCGAAAGATCCTTCGCCCGCGGTGTAGAGATTCTCGGGCTCGGCCGCCGCGGTCGCGAACAGCTTTACGTTGTTCTCGTACAGCGCGTCGATCAGCTTGGTGAAGCGGATTGCCTCGTTCTGGTTCTCCGGAGACATCCTCGGGATGCCAACCACGATGACGGTATGATAGGCGTGGGCGATGGCCAGATAGTCGGCCGCCCCCCGGTTCTCGCCGCATAACCGCTTGAAACTGAAGACCGCCACGCCCTTGAGGCTCTTCGGCACGTGAAGCGTCCTGCCGCCCCCGAGGTCCACCTCGCCCGACGGGACGTGGTCGGCATCTTCGGGTTTGTAGTCGGTGAGGCGGAAGAAGGCCTCGCGAACCTGCGCCGTGGCAGCATCGCCAAGGGGCGCGTGCCAGGTTTCGAGGTCGCCCAGGCGGTCAAGGCGATAATCGGTCGGCCCGTTCAGTGGCATCACGTCGAATTCCGCTTCGACGAGATCGATGAATGGCAGGAACAGAGACCGATTGAGGCCATCCTTGTAGAGATCGCGGGGAGGGCGGTTGCTGGTGGTGACGACAGCCAGCCCCTCGTCGCAGATCAGTGCGGTGAACAGCCGGCTCATGATGGCGGCATCGGCTGTGTTCGTCACGACCATCTCGTCGAAGGCGAGGCAGCGGACGTCTCGCGCGATATCGCGAGCGACCTTGCCCGTCGGATCGCCCGGATCGGTTTCGCGCCGCTCGCGCATGCGGCGGTCGACCTCGAGCATGAATTCGTGGAAGTGGACGCGGCGCTTCTGGTCGATCTCGAGCGTCTCGACGAACAGGTCCATCAACATGGATTTGCCGCGACCGACGCCGCCCCACATATAAACGCCTTGCGGCCGCGTTTTCTTGGGCCGGAAGAGCTGCGAGAGAAGGCCGCCGGGCGCCTCCGCCTGCACTTCCCGCTGCAGACGATCGAGCCGCTCGGCCGCCCGCCGCTGGTCAGGGTCGGGACGCAGTTCGCCTGCCGCGACAAGCCGCTCGTAGCGCGCAAGCATGCCGCTCATTGGGCGGGGGGCCGGCGATGCATCTTCTTCACGATACCAGAGAAGGACGCGACGAGATGCTCTTCCTGCACGACCTGGCCGCGTACGAACACCATGCTCCCGGTCTCGCGCACGATCTCGCAGATGGCGTCGAGCGGACGGTCGGGCTGTCCGGCACCGACGAACTGGGTCGACAATTCAAGCGTGACCGATGGCCCGGCATTGCCGCTGCCGATCGTGTGCAAGGTCGTGAACAGCGCGATGTCGATCAGCGATAGCGTCACCGCGCCGTGGATGATCCCCTGGAGGTTCTCGTGCCGCCGTTCGGGAAACATGCGCAGCCGCGCCTTTCCGTCATCGTCGACCCGGGTGATGAGCTTGCCCATCACCGCGCCGTTGAACAGCGTCTGATCCTTGAGATTCCAGTGCCGCCAGCCCGGATTTTCCGGGTCCGGCCCGTGGTCGAATACCTCGTCCGGCAGCACGTCAGATGGCGCGTTCGGCGATCATCTTCTTGGTTTCGGCGATCGCCTTGGCCGGGCTCAGGCCCTTGGGGCACACGTTCGCGCAGTTCATGATCGTGTGGCAGCGATAGAGGCGGAAGGGGTCTTCCAGCTGATCGAGCCGCTCACCCGTCATCTCGTCGCGGCTGTCCGCCAGCCAGCGATAGGCCTGCAGCAGGATCGCAGGGCCGAGGAACTTGTCGCTGTTCCACCAGTAGCTCGGGCAGGCGGTTGAGCAGCAGGCACACAGGATGCATTCGTAGAGGCCGTCGAGCTTTTCGCGCTGCTCGGGCGACTGGAGGCGCTCCTTGCCGCTCGGCGTGGTGGAGACGGTCTGCAGCCAGGGACGAATGCTGGCGTATTGCGCGTAGAAATGCGTGAAATCAGGCACGAGGTCCTTGATCACGTCCATGCTCGGCAGCGGAGTGATGCGGATTTCGCCCTTCAGGTCCTCGATCGCGGTGGTGCAGGCGAGGCCGTTCTTCCCATTGAGGTTCATCGAGCAAGAGCCGCAGATGCCTTCCCGGCAGGAGCGGCGAAAGGTCAGCGTCGGGTCGATCTCGTTTTTGATCTTGAACAGCGCGTCGAGGACCATGGGCCCGCAATCGTCGAGGTCGAGCTCGAATGTGTCATAGCGCGGATTTTCGCCGCTATCGGGATCGTAGCGATAGATCTTGAACTTGCGAATGCGCGAGCCGCCATCGGCTTTGTGGGCGTGCCCCTTGCCGGTAATCTTGGAGTTCTTCGGGAGGGTGAAGGTCGCCATTCGTCGTCAGTCCTGTTGCCTTATGCAACCCATCTAGCGGTTCGGGCGAGTGGTGCAAGGCCGAGTATGCTGCATTTCACGCAAGCTGCGTCCAACAGGATCGAAGACATGGACCGCATGGAACACAGTTCAGGGCGGAAAAGCAGAATGATGCGAAAATGGCGAAAACCTGCGGGCTTTCGGGGAACAATGTGCACGCGCGATCGGTCTAGTCCGGTACGATGGAAGTAGGAAAGCCAGTTAACAGGGCCGCCGTCTTCGGGGCCAGCGGCGGTATCGGCCGGGCGCTGACACAGGCGCTGATCGAGGACGGTGTCGAGGTATGGGCAGGCTGCCGCTCGGGCGATCCCGGAATAAAGGACGCGCGACCGTTCGCCTTCGACCTCGCCGACGAACAGACTATCGCTGATGCGGCGGAGGCCATGCGCAAGGCACCACCAGATCTGGTCATCGTCGCCAGCGGCGTGCTCACGCTCGATGACGGGACGGGCCCCGAGCGCAGTTATCGCGGGCTCGATGCGCAGGCGATGCAACGTGTCTTCCTGCTCAACACGATCGGCCCGGCGATCATTGCCAAACACATGCTGCCGCTGTTCGACCGCAAGGAGCGATGTGTGTTTGCGGCACTGTCCGCCAGGGTCGGCTCGATCTCGGACAATCGCCTGGGCGGATGGCATAGCTATCGTGCCAGCAAGGCGGCGCTGAACATGCTGCTGAAGAACTTCGCGATCGAGCTCGGTCGCACGCACAAGCAGGCTGTCGTGGTCGGCCTCCATCCGGGCACTGTGGACACCAGCCTCTCGGAGCCATTCCAGTCCAATCTGCCGGACGGCCAGCTTACCGCTCCGCAGGACGCAGCGGCAAACCTGCTGTCGGTGCTCGGCAATCTCGACCCGGCCGACAGCGGTACGGTGTTCGATTTCGCGGGCAAGGCGATACCGGCGTAAGCCAATCACCCTCGCAACGAAAAAGCCGCCCCGCGCGCGATGCGTGGGGCGGCTTAATTTTGTTGGTCCCGCAGGACCCCGGTTCGGATCAGCCGAACACGATGTCCGGAACCGGAACCGTATCGAGATTTTCGAAGATGATCGACTGGTCGATCATACCGTCGCCATCGATATCGATGTCGAGGCGGTTGTCGACCACCGTCAGCTCGGAATCACCGCCGAGGCCGAGGCCCGAAAGGTCGATCGTGTCGACGCCTTCCTCGAAGTCGGTGATGATGTCGGTGCCACCGTTGGTGAAGCCGTCGGTGAACAGCTTCTCGTCCGACGCGAAGACGAATACGTCAGCGCCGCCGCCACCGGTCAGGATATTGTCCTGCTCGTTGGTGATGATGACGTCGCGATAGGCCGTGCCGACCGCGTTTTCGATTTCGGTACCATAGGCGATCGCGATGTTCTGGTACTGGGTCGTACGAACGCCGGCATGGCCCGTATCGGCCAGAATGTCGCTGGCGTTGCGGGTCATGAATGAACCCATCACGGCATCGATCGTCGCCTGGCTTTGGGGCGAGAAGAAATCGGGGACGCCATAGGCAACCTCGTAGGCGTCGTTGAGCGACTGCAGCGCTTCTGCCTGGTCGGCCGTGGTGATGTTGCCCTGGCCGGCCGATGAGAACTGCCCGTCACGCAGGTCGATGACCACGCTGGCTTCGAAGCCCGACAGGTCGATCGTGTCAATGCCACCGGCATCGTAGATCGCCAGATATGGATGCTCGTTCTGCGTGAAATCGAACACGTCGCGATCGGCCGTCGAATTGAAGCCGTAGGTCGTGTCGTCCGTCCGCGTGGTCGGATCGGCGCCGTACTTCTGCTGGATGACATAGATGTCGTGCAGCAGCGGGGTCTGCGCATTGCTGAAGAAGAACGTGCCCCAGTTAACGATGCGCGCACCGGTTTCCTGAGCCGACCAATAGGACATGATCGAGTACTGTTCGGAATCCTGAGCGTACTCCGCCTGGTCGGCATAGTTCGTCGCGCCGGCGCCGTTGTAGGCCCCCGGGTGGCTGAGGCCGACGGCGTGACCGATCTCGTGGATCATCGTGGTTGCGCCATAGCCGCCGAAGCTGAGGTCGCCGTTCGAGAAATTACCCTCGTGAAGAAGCTCGCCTTCCTCGCTGAAGTAGCTGCGCGGATCGGCGATGAAGACGTCACCGAAGAACTTCCAGCCCCTCGCATTCGTGAAGTCGTATTCCGGATAATAGGCATATGCCTGCGCCGGATCCCACGAATTGGCGAACTGGATGTCCGCCCCGCGGCCGTTGCTTTCAACGAAGGTGGGGGCGATCAGGTCGTCCCACAGCGCGATCGAGCCGCGAGCGTTGGCCTTCTGCGCTTCGGTGAAAGAGTTGGCACCGTTGTTCGCGCCGAAACCGTAGTTCGGATTGTTGTACAGTCCGGTAAGGTTGCTGCCTTCGAGGAAGGTGTAGGTGATGCGGCCATTGCCGCTGATCGACTGCGAGTTGCCCGAATCGATCTGGTCGACAACCTGGTCGAGGTCGGCAACGATCTTGCCCCGATAGGTGAAGCCGAAGCCACCGAAGTTATCGAGGTTGAAGTCCTGAGTCATGTCACCGGTGTTGAAGTCCAGCACCGTATCCACGGTCAGCTGTTCCGACAGTTCACCGCCGTGGTCGCACGCATCGGTGCAGGTGTGGGAAATGAGATAGTCTGCGTTTTCAGCAAGCACGTTGCGACGTGGCATGCGGCCCTCCAGTCCAAGAAAAGGTGTACGATCCAAGTTGCCGTCGGCGACAGCAGCTAACCCTTTCGTAACCATTGGACGGCGTCTTGCAAGAGGCAAGACGTCCCAAGGCAAGACAACGCAACTTATTTACACAGCATAGCCACTCGGCTTTGCGGAACAGCGGGTCAGGCCATCAACCCATTGCGCCGCCAGCTTTCCGCCAACAGCGTTTCGAGCAGGTCCGCGTGGCTGAAGCCTGCGTGGGCCGCAGCCTTTGCCATGACCTTTTCCGACCAGAGATTGCAGTTGAGGTTGATCTCGATGAAATTGATGTCGCCGGTCTTCAGATCCAGCCGGAATTCGATGCGCCCGTAATCGAAGGGCATGAATTCGCGGGCCACCTTGCGCGCCATAGCTTCGATCTTCGGCGCAAGATCGGGATCGTCGAATCGCTTGAGTGCTGCCTTCTCCTTGTTTTCGACGAGATCGCGCTTCTCGTAATAGGTCCAGAGACGCTGCGTATCCTCGCGCTCGTACCACAGCATCGGCAGCGCGGTGGGTTCGTCATTCAAGGTAATGAAGGCGCACTGGACATCGTAGCCGTCGAGATAGGGCTCGACGATGGCATCGTGGCCCTCGGTATGAATGTGCCAGACCGCGTTGGCCACCTCGGTCCACTCGCGAGCGTCGGTAATGCCCCAGCTGGCCGACGAGGCGTTGGGCTTGATCACCCAGCGACCGGCATCCTTTGCCGGCAGGTTCTCCTCAAGGACCGGGGCGCCGCGGCGATAGCAGAACCACGGGGCGGTCGGCACGCCTGCGTGTTCGCAGACGAGCTTGGAAACCGACTTGTCGTCACCCAGCCCGCGAAGGAAGGGCATTGCACCCAGATAGGGCAGGCCGACCCGGTTGCACAGGATCGGGATGAGCATTTCACTGTTCACGAAGCCGCCGCGATTGAGGAGGGGGAATACGAAGTCGACATCGGGCTTTTCGAAGAGAACCTCGTAAGTGTTGGCCAGTTCGAGATTTAGCCCGAGATCCTCGAGCGTGGTGCGCACCTCGTGGTGGTAGATGGCATGATTGCCGTCTTCGGGATGCATCCCGCCACCGAACAGGGCATGCTTGGCCATGAAGAGCATGCGAATGCGGTCTTTGGCATCCTGGGGGATGCGGAGCGGCGAAATGGCATTGGTCATTGGTCGAGGGCGTCCGTCTTGTTTCCAGCCGGCGCCTTAGTCTTGCCCGCGTCACCCCGCTACAGATTTCTGCCAGCGAAAATCTCCTTGCCGCACGGGGGAAACCGGTTAGCGTGAAGGCCGGCCTTTTAGTGGGGAGGGCGGCAGGTGGGACTGAAGAGCTGGTACGATGCCGCCATCATGCCGAGGCTCATCACCTATGCCTGCGGTCAGAAGGAAATCGAGGAGCGACGCCGGATGGTGGTTCCGCTGGCACGTGGGCAGGTCTTCGAGATCGGGTGCGGCGGCGGGTTCAACCAGAAGCTCTACGATCCCGAGAAGGTTACTGGTTTCAGTGGCATCGATCCGCATGAGAAACTGCTGTCCGGCGCACGTGCCGAGGCTGAACGCAAGGGATGGGAGGTCGATCTGCGCCAGGGCGTGGGGGAAGCGATCCCCTTTGCCGACAGCAGCTTCGATACCGTGGTCTGTACCTATACGCTGTGCTCCGTGGACGACCAGGCACAGGTATTGGCGGAATTGCGCCGCATCCTGCGGCCGGGCGGCCAGCTGCTGTTCCTCGAGCACGGGCGTGCGCCCGATCCCGGGATCGCCCGGTGGCAGGAGCGGATTGAACCTTTATGGAAGCCGCTGGCCGGCGGATGCCACCTCACCCGACCGATAGGTTCTGCCCTGCGCGGAGCGGGTTTTTCCGTGGAGCCGCTGGGCCAGGCGTACCTTCCCAAGGCCCCTAAAGTAATGGGCTGGATGGAGTGGGGCTTGGCGCGCAAGGAAGGCGTTTGATCACTCCGAGATAGCAGAACGCCCCGATCCGCAGACCGGTCGGGGCGTTCGCTTTTCGTCTCTTGCGAGGGTGTGCGGCTCAGCTTTCGCCGAAGGTCCGCTGCCACCAGCCCTTGCGTGGCTTTGCCGTCTCGACCGTGCCGGCGCTGTCCTCGCTTTCCGAGGGTTCTTCCGTGGCGGTCGCGCCGGTTTCAGCCTTCGACTTCTTCCCGGAGCTTCTGGTCTTGCGGGCGGGCTTGGTCTTAGCCGGCGCCTCTCCCGTTTCTCCCGCTTCGTCCGGACCGGCGACGACGGCCATGTCGTCCTTCACCTGCTCGGCCAGCTCCGCAGCGTCTTCCTTGGCCGCCTTGGCCGGTGCCTTGCGGGTCCGGCTGCGTTTCGGTTTTGCCTCGGCGGCATCGGCAGTGTCCTCAGGCTTTTCGTCCGTTGCCTTGGCCTTGCGTGCGCGCTTGGCCTTCGGCTTGGCTGCCTTTTCGCCACTGTCGTCCTCGCCGCCGGTTTCGGCATCGTCGGTCTTCTTTCGCCGGCTGCGCTTCTTGGGCTTGGGCGCATCCTCTTCGGCAGAGGCTGCCTCGGCGGTTTCCGGCGTGTCTTCGGGCCCTGCGACCACCGCCATGTCTTCCATGACCTGCTCCGAAACGGCGTCGAGTTGCTCGGCATCGCCGCTGTCGACACCATCGTCGGTCCTGCCACCACGGCCGCGGCCACCACGACGGCGTCCGCCGCGCCGACGCCGCTTCTTGGGCCGATCCGAACCATCGTCGTCGGACGAGTCCTCGGCATCATCGGAAGCATCGTCGCCGTCGCTATCGTCCCCCTCGGCATCGTCGCGGTCGCGTTGCTTGTTGCGACCGCGGCCACCCCGCCGACGGCGACGCTTCTTCCTTGAGCGGCCATCCTCTTCCTCATCGTCGCTATCGTCATCGAAGGCTTCGGTGTCCGCTTCGTCGTCCTCGTCATCCTCGACCAGTGTTTCGAACTTCGGCACATTGGTCGGGCGCGGGCCGGAGCTGGAGACGTTCATCTTCGCGCCTTCGTCTTCGCCTTCCGGATGGACGACAACGGTCACGCCGTAACGCTCTTCGATCTCCATGAGATCGGCACGTTTTTCGTTGAGCAGATAAACTGCCGCTTCCGTACTGGCGGCGAGGGTGATGATCGTACCCTTGCCCTTGGCGGCTTCGTCCTCGATCAGGCGCAGCGCCGAAAGCCCGGCGCTGGAGGCGGTGCGCACGAGACCCGTGCCATCGCAATGCGGGCAATCGCGGGTGGTCGCCTCGAGCACGCCGGTGCGCAGGCGTTGGCGGCTCATCTCCATCAGGCCGAAGCTCGAAATGCGACCGACCTGGATGCGCGCACGATCGCTCTTGAGCGCTTCCTTCATCGCCTTCTCGACCTTGCGGGTATTGGAGTGGTGCTCCTGGTCGATGAAGTCGATGACCACCAGCCCGGCCATGTCCCGCAGGCGCAGCTGGCGCGCAATTTCGCGTGCCGCTTCCAGATTGGTGTGCAGCGCCGTCTGCTCGATGTTGTGCTCCTTGGTGGAGCGGCCCGAGTTGATGTCGATCGAAACGAGCGCCTCGGTCGGGTTGATGACCAGATAGCCGCCGCTTTTCAGCTGCACCACCGGATCATACATCGCCTTGAGCTGGTCTTCCGCGCCATAGCGCTGGAAGAGCGGCACGGGGTCCGCATACTGCTTCACCCGCCGGGCATGGCTAGGCATCAGCAGCTTCATGAATTCCTTGGCCGATTTATAGCCGGCCTCGCCCTCGACCACGACCTCCTCGATCTCGCGATTGTAGATGTCGCGGATGGCGCGCTTGATGAGGTCACTGTCCGAATGGATCAGCGCCGGCGCGGCGGAGGACAAGGTGCGTTCGCGTATCTCGTCCCACAGCCGGGCGAGATAATCGAAGTCGCGCTTGATCTCGGTCTTGGTCCGGCTGAGGCCGGCAGTGCGAACGATCAGCCCCATGGTGCGCGGCAGCGTGAGGTCGCTGACGACCTGCTTGAGTCGCTTGCGGTCGGCGGCGGACGAAATCTTGCGCGAAATGCCACCGCCATGGCTGCTGTTCGGCATCAGAACCGTATAGCGGCCGGCGAGGCTGAGATAGGTGGTCAGCGCAGCACCCTTGTTGCCACGCTCTTCCTTTACGACCTGAACCAGCAGTACCTGGCGGCGCTGGATGACGTCCTGAATCTTGTAACGGCGGCGCAGCGCCATTCGCTTGGCGCGTGCTTCGTCGACTTCCTTGGCGCGTGCGCGGCCCTTGCCCTGCCGACGACCGCGACCCTTGCGACCGCGCGCATTGCGCTTGCCGCCATTGTCGTCGTCCTCGCTGTCGGCGTCGTCCTCGTCCTCATCGGCGTCATCGTCTTCGTCGTCACCGTCGAGCTGGCCTTCCTCGATCGTGGCGACCTTGTCCTTGTCGGAGGTGTCCACTTCCTCGAGCCCGTCTTCGGCAAGGTCTTCGGCAAGCGCTTCGGCGCTCTCTTCCTCGGCGTCGTATTCCTCGCCGGGCATCTCGCCGCGCTCTTCCTCTTCGGCGCGCAGGCGGGCTTCCTCTTCGGCGGCCTCGGCCTCTGCCGCGAGCAGTGCTTCGCGGTCTTCCTTGGGGATCTGATAGTAGTCGGGATGGATTTCGCTGAAAGCGAGGAAGCCGTGGCGGTTACCGCCGAAGTCGACGAAGGCCGCCTGCAGCGACGGTTCGACCCTGGTTACTTTCGCGAGATAGATATTGCCTTTGATCTGCTTGTGATCGGCAGATTCGAAATCGAATTCCTCAATGCGGTTTCCCTTGAGGACCGCCACCCGGGTTTCTTCCTGGTGGCGCGCATCGATAAGCATGCGCGTTGCCATGTAATAGTCTCCAGCCGCTGCGGGGCGGGGCGGGCCCGTCGTCCGCGCGGCGTATCATGTTGGAAAATCCGCGACCGACCATGCGGAGCGCGGCGTTGCTGGACCGATCACCGTGCCGTGGGGCACGGGTTCGGGTATTCGTGACTGCTGGAACGTGGCCTTGCGAATGTCGCGGTGTCCGGCCCGATGCAAACGCAGAAAGGACGGAAGCCTTTGCTGCGCATGTCGGGGAGAAGGAGACCATGTCCTGCATCAACCTGTAATCATTGCGATCCTCGATCGGGCGAGCGCCCGCGGATCGGTTGGATGGTCTAATACGGCAACCTGTATCGTCGCGTGAATTCGCGCCGATTGCGGGCGCCGGAAAACCGGTACTGCTGTGCTAGCACCGTGGGTTTCCATCGGCAACCATATTGCGCCACGGGACAAGAAAGCCCTAACCACGAAGGCCTCATGTCACCGCGACTGCAAACCATTCTGCTTGCTGCGATACCGCTCGTGCTGGTGGCGGGCGCTGTCGCGTCGCTCTACTCCGCGAGCGAGGCTGCCGCTCGCCCCGCATATGTCATGCGGATCGCATTGCCGGAGACGGCCGACACGCTCGACCTTCCGCAGGTTACAGGCGATACCACAATGCCCCTGGTGGTGATCGATGCAGGCCATGGCGGCTTCGATCCCGGCGCGTCGGGTCAGGGCATCGTTGAAAAGACCCTGGTGCTCGGACTCGCCCGGGCGCTAGCGGAGGAATTGCGGGAACAGGGCGGTGTGCGCGTGGCCCTTACGCGCGATGACGACCGCTATCTGTTGCACGCCGAAAGATTCGAGATTGCACGGCGCCTGGGAGCCGACCTGTTCCTCTCGATCCATGCCGACAGCGCCGGGGATGCCAGCGACATATCGGGGGCGAGTATCTACACGCTGTCCAACGAGGCGTCGAGCGAGGCTGCGGCGCGATATGCCGCGCGGGAAAATGCCTCCGACAGGCTCAACGGGGTTTCGCTGTCCGACCAGAGCGATGTGGTCAACACGATCCTTGTCGAACTGTCGCAGCGGCGCACGCAGGAACAATCGGCTGAATTCGCACGATTGATCCGGCGGGAAGGGGAAGGCGTGCTGCAGTTTCATCCGCAGGCCATCCGTTCGTCGGCCCTCAAGGTCTTGCGCGCACCCGATGTGCCCTCGGTCCTGTACGAGAGCGGCTTCCTGACCAATGAAGGCGAAGCGCAGCGACTGGCCTCGCCCGAGGGACGCGAGCAATTCGCCGAAGTGATGGCGCGTGCGATCCGGATCTATTTCGCACGCCAGGAATAATCGCACCGCAAGGCCATTCTTGTTCTGGCAGAGTGCAGGATTGGCGTGCTAGAGACCTCGCCCTGACCATGTCCGACCTCTCGACCTTCCCCTATGTCCGCCACCGCCTGACCGACGATCCCCGGCGTCTGATCGCCTGGGTCTCGGACAATTGGGCTACAAATCGAAAACTGCGCGTGATCAGCTACGCCGCCGGCGTGCTGGTTGTCCTGCTGGTCCTCGCCTGGGCAACGCTGGCTCGCAATCTTCCCGATGCGAATTCCCTGCTCGACTATGAAACGCCGCTGCCGACCGTGGTTCGCGGGGTGGATGGCGAGATCGTGCATTCCTACGCGCGCGAAAGGCGCGTGCAGCTGCAATATGCCGATTTTCCGGAGCAAATGATCGAGGCCTATCTTTCGGCAGAGGACAAGACCTTCTTCAGCCACAATGGCGTCGACCTTACGGGTACGCTGAATGCGGCGGTCGACTATCTCGTCAAATTCGGTTCGGGCGAGCGTGCGGTGGGCGGTTCCACCATCACGCAGCAGGTTGCGAAGAACCTGCTGCTGGGCGACGAATATTCGATCACCCGCAAGCTGAAGGAAATGATCCTCGCCACGCGCATCGAAAGCGTGCTGACAAAGCAGGAAATCCTGGAGCTGTACCTCAACGAAATCCCGCTCGGGCGCCGCAGCTTCGGCGTGCAGGCCGCCGCGCGGGCCTATTTCGACAAGGATGTCGGCGACCTGGACCTGCATGAGACGGCCTTCCTGGCGATCCTCCCCAAGGCACCGGAACGCTATGGCCGCGAACGTTACCGCGAGCTGGCGCTGGTGCGGCGCGACTTCGTGCTCGACCAGATGCAGGCCAACGGCTTCGTCAGCGCTGCCGATGCGGCGGCCGCCAAGCGCCAACCCCTGGGGCTGGTCCAGCAGCGCAGCGAGCGTTCGGCCGATGCAGGCTATTTCCTCGAAGAGGTCCGCCGCCAGCTGATCGATCAGTTCGGCGAGACCGCCGAAGATGGCGAGAACAGCGTCTATGCCGGGGGCCTGTGGGTGCGCACCTCGCTCGATACCGAATTGCAGGAAGCGGCACGCGATGCCCTGCGCGCACAGTTGCTGAGCTATCACGGCAATCGCGGCTTCACCGGGCCGGTGGCGACGCTGAACCCGGAGAATGGCGACCTGCATTCGCAGCTCGCCTCGTCGAACCTCTCGATCAATTACGAGGACTGGCAGATCGGTGTGATCACTGCCGCCGGCTCGTCTGCGACGATCGGGTTCACCGACGGCGAGGATTATCCGCTGGTCGGCGCTCCGTCCTCGTTGAAGGTTGGCGATGTCGTGGCAGCCGCCAAATCGGGCGATGGCTATCGCCTGCGCGGGGTACCCGAAGTGTCCGGGGCCTTCCTTGCCGAGGCACCGCAGACCGGCCGCATCCTGGCGATGCAAGGCGGTTTCGACAGCCGCCTGGGGGCCTTCAATCGCGCAACCCAGGCCGAGCGGCAGCCGGGCTCGACGATCAAGCCCTTCGTTTACGCGTCCGCCCTCGACCACGGCATGACGCCTGCGACCGAAGTGCCCGACCAGACCTTCTGCGTCTGGCAGGGTGCACAACTGGGCGAGAAGTGCTTCCGCAACTTCGGCGGTGGCGGGGGCGGCGTCCACACCATGCGCTGGGGTCTCGAACAGAGCCGCAACCTGATGACTATTCACATCGCCGATACGACCGGCATGCCGAATGTGGTGCAAACCATCAAGCGCCTCGGCATCGGCGAATACGAGCCCTATTATTCCTTCGCGCTCGGTGCCGGCGACACGACCGTGGCGCGCATGGTCAATGCTTATTCCGCTCTCGCGAACTGGGGACGTCAGACCGAAGGTTCGGTCATCGACTACGTCCAGGATCGCGACGGCAAGGTGATCTTCCGGTCCGACAAGCGCGAATGCACCGGTTGCAACATGGAGCAATGGGACGGTCAGCCCATGCCGCGCTTCGAACCGGAAGGGCGGCAGGTGCTCGATCCGCGCACCGCGTTCCAGGTCGTGCACATGCTCAAGGGCGTCGTTACCCGCGGCACGGCGGTGCGCCTGCGCAGCCTCGACTTGCCGATGTTCGGCAAGACCGGCACCACCAACGGCCCGACCAACGCCTGGTTCGTCGGCGGGACGCCGGATATCGTCGCGGGCATGTACGTCGGCTTCGACCAGCCGCGCAATCTTGGCGGGTGGGTGCAAGGCGGCAATACGGCGGCAACCATCATGAAGCGCTTCGTCGAGGCTACGCGTGACCGCTGGGATGCGGAAGACTTCATCGCACCGCCCGGGATTCGCATGGTCAAGATCGACCGCCGAAGCGGCAAGCGCGTGTTCGATGCGACGCCGTCCGACGAACCGACTGCCGCGGTCATCTGGGAAGCGTTCAAGCCCGACACGGAACCGCCGCGCGCCACCCGGGGCGATGCGATCGCGGCCAAGCGCAACGAGATCCTCGACCTCATCCGCCGCGCCCGGCAGGGCCCGCGCCAGGCGGCCACGAGCGCCCGCAACGAGAGCGAGCCGGCCGATTTCGTCGAGGAACAGGGCGGTATCTACTAGCTGAAATCTTCTGGCAGCCACGGCCGCTCAGCTTTACAATCGCTCTCCGCGCGTTAGGGGCGGCACACAAGTTTCTGAAGGAATTACCGATGCGTGCCGAAGGGCAGGCCAATATCGACAGGATCGAAGCGGCGCTGTCGCTGGTGCGCCAGTCGCTCGACTGGGAGCGCGCCTTGCGGCGTCTCGATGAACTGGACGCGCGCGTCCAGGATCCCACTCTGTGGGATGATCCTAAACAGGCGCAGGCGATCACGCAGGAACAGAAGCGGCTCGAAACCGCGATAAACACCGTCCGCGAGATCGAGAGCGAGATGGCGGATGCTGTCGAATTCGTCGAAATGGGCGAAGCGGAGGGGGATGACGAGGTCATTGCCGAAGGTCTCGCCACGCTGGCGGGCCTTGCCGACCGCGCCGACCGCGACAAGGTGCAGGCGCTTCTGTCGGGAGAGGCGGATGGCAATGACACTTATCTCGAAATTCACGCCGGCGCGGGCGGGACGGAGAGCCAGGACTGGGCCGAGATGCTGTTTCGCATGTACGCCCGCTGGGCCGAACGGCGTGGCTTCAAGGTCGAGACGGTTGAGTATCAGGCAGGCGACCAGGCAGGTATCAAGAGCGCAACGCTGCTGCTGAAGGGCGAGAACGCCTATGGCTATGCCAAGACCGAAAGCGGAGTGCACCGCCTTGTGCGCATCAGCCCCTATGACAGTTCGGCGCGGCGCCACACCAGCTTCAGTTCGGTCTGGGTCTACCCGGTGATCGACGACGATATCGATATCGAGATCAATCCGGCCGACCTCAAGATCGACACCTATCGCGCGAGCGGCGCGGGCGGGCAGCATGTGAACACGACCGACTCCGCAGTGCGGATCACGCACCAGCCGACCGGCATCGTCGTCGCCAGCCAGAACGACCGCAGCCAGCACAAGAACCGCGCCACTGCGATGAGCATGCTCAAGGCGCGCCTGTTCGAACGCGAAATGGCAGAGCGCGAGGCGGCTGCATCGGGCGAGTATCAGGAAAAGAGCGATATCGGGTGGGGTCACCAGATTCGCAGCTATGTGCTCCAGCCCTATCAGATGGTGAAGGACCTGCGCACGGGTGTACAATCCCCGACACCCGACGATGTGCTCGACGGCGCGCTGGATCCCTTCATCTCGGCAGCGCTCGCCCAGCGCGTTACCGGTGAGACGGTTGAGGTGGAGGACGCGGAGTGAGGCGCGGCCTCGCTTTTCTCCCTCTCGTCGCAGCCTGCCTGTCCGCCTGCGACGGCGACTTGCTGAGCGCCGGGAGCGAACCGGCCAGCTTCCCGACTCCCGACCGGCCGGTATCCAGTATCGGCACCTATTCCGTCGCCAGCGAGGACCAGCGCGACAGCCGCGGCGAGGCCCAGACGGTGATGGATCTTGCCGAACTCGAGCCCGGCATGACCGTGGCGGATATCGGCGCGGGAAATGGCTATTACACGCTGCGTCTGGCCAAGCGTGTCGGCGAAAACGGGCGCGTGCTGGCGCAGGATATCGACGGCGATGCGCTCGCGCGGCTTGCGCGCCGTGTCGAACGCCAGCGGCTCGACAATGTCTCGATCCGTCGCGGCGAACCGGCTGATCCGCGGTTGCCGCCCAACAGTTTCGACCGTGTCTTCATGGTCCACATGTATCACGAGATCGAACAACCTTACGAATTCCTCTGGCGCCTGTGGCCTTCGCTGCGCGAGGGCGGGCAGGTCATCGTGGTGGACAAGGACCGCCCGACCGACCAACACGGGATCGACCCGCTGCTCCTGTCGTGCGAGCTGGAGCGGGTCGGGTACGAACTGGTCGCCTTCAAGGATGCGCCCGAACTGCTCGGCTACTATGCACAGTTCAAGGCAGCGGCTACGAGGCCCGAACCCGGAGAGATCGAACCGTGCCGCGGCGACAGCGTCGCGCACGACGCGCCGCCCACCGAGCGGACGACGAAGAAAGAGAAAGCATAATGAGTTTCAAGGGTCTCAAACCCATCGTCTATGGCGGCAAGGAAGTCTGGCCGCTGATCGAGGGCGGCAAGGGCGTGTCCGCCACCAATCACATGAGTTCCGGCGCCTGGGCCGCGGCGGGCGGCATCGGCACGGTCAGCGCGGTCAATGCCGACAGCTATGACGAGGACGGCAACCCGATCCCGCAGGTGTATCCGCAGGCGACCCGCAAGGAACGCTTCGAACAGCTGGTCCGCTACGCCATCGACGGGGCGACCGAACAGGTGAACCGCGCCTACGAGATCGCCGACGGCAAGGGCGCGATCAATATCAACGTTCTGTGGGAACAGGGCGGGGCGCAGCAGGTGCTCGAAGGCGTGCTCGACAATTGCGCCGACAAGATTGACGGCGTCACGTGTGGGGCGGGGATGCCCTACAAGCTGGCCGAGATCGCCCAGCGCTACAACGTTCACTACTTGCCGATCGTCTCCTCAGCCCGCGCCTTCCGCGCATTGTGGAAGCGCAGCTATTCCAAGGTGCCGGACCTGCTGGCGGCGGTGGTTTATGAAGACCCCTGGCTGGCGGGCGGCCACAACGGCCTCTCCAATGCCGAGGACCCGACCAAGCCCGAGGATCCCTATCCCCGGGTGAAGGCGCTGCGCGAAACCATGCGCAATGAGGGCGTCAGCGAGGACACGGCGATCGTCATGGCCGGGGGTGTCTGGTTCCTGCGCGAGTGGAACGACTGGATCGACAATCCCGAGCTCGGCACGATTGCTTTCCAGTTCGGAACGCGCCCGCTGCTGACGCATGAAAGTCCGATCCCGCAGGTGTGGAAGGACATGCTGCGCACGGTCGAGCCAGGCGATGTGCTGCTGCACAAGTTCTCACCCACCGGCTTCTATTCCAGCGCGGTGAAGACGCCCTTCCTTTACGATCTGATGCACCGCAGCGAGCGCCAGATTCCGATCTTCAAGCGTGACGAGGAGGAGGGCACGATCCCGCTGCTCGACCACGGCAAGGCGAAGTATTTCTTCGTCCACCCCGGCGACCAGCGCAAGGCGCAAAGCTGGATGCACGAGGGCTTTACCGAACCGCTGAAAACACCCGATGATACGGTGGTTTTCGTGACGCCCGAAAGTGCCGAGCAGATACGGCTCGACCAGCAAAACTGCATGGGCTGCCTGTCGCACTGCCAGTTCTCGAGCTGGAAGGATCACGACAACCACACGACCGGGCGCCTTGCGGACCCGCGCAGCTTCTGCATCCAGAAGACCCTGCAGGACATTGCCCATGGCGGCGACCCGGACGAGAACCTCGCTTTCGCGGGCCACGCAGCTTATCGTTTCAAGCAGGACCCGTTCTATTCGAACAATTTCACTCCGACGGTGAAGGAACTGGTCGAGCGGATTCTGACCGGCGACTGACGGTGGAGTTCGGCATCGCCAGCCTTGCCGATGCCGACGTCCGCGACCTTGTCACGTTGCACCAGCGCGAAATGTATGATGCCTCGCCGCCGGGCACCTCCTTCGCGCTCGACCTCAGCGGGCTTGATCAGCCTGAGGTTACGGTTTTCGCCGTCCGGGACCATACCGGCTTGCTCGGCATTGGCGCGCTGATGGCGCTCCCGGAAACGCGTGGCGAGATCAAGTCGATGCGGACGCGAGCTACAGCCCTGAGGCGTGGTGTCGGACAGACGCTGCTCGACGGGATAGAGGCCGAGGCGCGCAACAGGGGGTATGCGAAACTGTTCCTCGAAACCGGGACAGGCGAAGCCTTCGAGGCGGCAAACCGGCTTTTTCTGTGCAACGGCTTCACCCGTCGCGCAGCCTTCGGCGACTATGTCGAGACCGACTTCAACATCTTCTACGAAAAGGCGCTACAGCTTTAGCGCCACAGCTGCATTGCCCTGATCGCATCGGGCATGTGCTTATCGGTATCCGGACGCGAGAGCGTGCGTTCGATCAGCTTCCATTTGCGGCGCATCCGGCCCTTCTGCCACAAATCGACGACCCAGCTATCCCCGTTCCAGTCGCGGCCCTCGACCGAGGCCTCCAGCCCCAGGCGCGTGGCGAACACGGCGACATTGCCGTGCCGGCGGACATAGACTTCGTCGAAGCGATAGCCGGTGCACCGGAAACGCGTGGTTGCAGCCTCCAGCCAGCTGGCGCGGTCGAGAATCACGGGTTTGCTCGATCCCAGCAGAAAGATGAAATCGCGCGCGGCGAGCGCCTTCATCTGATTGCGATCGCGCTGCATCCACGAACGCATCCAGAGGTGTTCGAGCGCTTCGATACTGGTGGCGAATTCATCCATGGCGCAGGCGATACATTTTGCGCGTGCGAAGGCAAGTGCTCTGCTGTCCGTACGGGCGAAGCCGGCTAGCCGAGCCCCGTCAGCACCTGGTCCGGTGGCCGATGGCCGTCGGCCCACATGCGGATGTTGGCGATGACCTTGAACCCGCTCTCTTCACGTCCCTCGCGCGTGGCGCTGCCGATGTGGGGGAGGGTCATCACGTTGGGATGCCGGATCAGCCGTTCGTCGACATGGGGCTCGTCCGGATAGACGTCGAGCCCGGCGCCTGCCAGGTGCCCTTTTTCCAGCGCGGCGACCAGCGCCTCCTGGTCCACAAGATCGCCGCGCGCCGTGTTGATGAGACTTGCGCCGGCTTTCATCAAACCGATGCGCCGCGCGTCGATCATCTGCCGCGTCGCCGGGCCAGCGGGGCAGTGAAGGGTCACGATATCGGAACTGGCCAGCAGGTCGTCGAGATCGGCGACGTAGGTTGCGGCAAACATCCGCTCCACCGCTTCTGGCAATCGCTTGCGGTTGTGGTAGGCGATCTCGAGGCCGAAAGCATGCGCCCGGTGCGCCACCGCTTGCCCGATACGACCCATGCCCACGATGCCGAGGATCTTGCCGGCGAGCTTGGTGCCGAGCAGCGCCGTGGGCGTCCAGCCGCTCCATTCACCGCTGCGGATCAGCTGCACGCCTTCGCGCACGCGCCGGGGGACGCCGATGATCCCCGCCATGGCGATATCGGCAGTGTCGTCGGTAAAGACGCCCGGCGTGTTCGAGACCATGATGCCGCGGTCATGCGCCGCGCCGAGGTCGAGGTGCTCCGTCCCGGCGCCGAAATTCGCGATCAGGCCGAGGTCCTCGCCCGCCCGAGCCAGCATGTCGGCATCAATACGATCGGTCACCGTCGGCACCAGCACATCGCACTGCTGCAGCGCGGCCACAAGTTCCTCGCGCGATAGTGGGGCATCGTTGGTGTTGAGCGTGACGTCGAACAGCTCGCCCATCCGCTCCTCAACGGAGGGCATCAGGCGTCGCGTAACAAAGACGCGGGGCTTGCGCGCAAGGCGTTTCTCGACCGTTTCGCTGTGACTGACCATCTGGATTCATCCGCTAGGGCGCAGGGGGGTATCCGGTCAAGCGCGGTTGCCGCAGCGATGTCGAATCATGTATGGATCGCAGCGATGATCAGACTTCTCCTGCCAGCGATCGCTATCGTTTTCGCGATCGCGACGCCCGCATCCGCTCAGGAACGCGATGTGCCCTATTGGGCGACCATCCGCGCGAGCGAACTCAACATGCGCGTCGGGCCGAGCGCGGAGTACAAGATTGCTTGGGTCTATCGCCGTCCGGGCCTGCCGGTGAAGGTCATCAGGGTGATGGAAGGCTGGCGGTTGATCGAGGATCCGGCGGGCGACAAGGGATGGGTGGTCGCGCGCCTGCTGAGCCCCGATCGCGGGGCAATTGTTCGCGCTGACGAACCGGTCGACATGCGCGATGCTCCCGGGGCGGGTGCGGCTCTCAAATGGCGGGTAGAGCCTGGCGTGGTCGCTTCGCTCGGCGATTGCGAGGATGGCTGGTGCGAGGTCGCCATCGGCCCGCGTGCGGGCTGGATCGCGCAAGAAATGCTGTGGGGTGCCGGCGCGCCCTGATCACTCCGGTGCGCCGGGTTCCTCGTTCAGCCGGCGCACGGTGGTCGAGATCTCGCCATTGGCATCGAGTACCGTAAGCACACCGCCTTCGGTGGCGCCGCCGCCGCTGTAGCAAGTTTCCGGCGCATCGCCCTCGGGATCGAAGCACATGTTCGCGCCGTCCTGACGCCAGCGGCCCGTTTCGGTCATCGCCCCGTCGGCATTGGTTTCGCGATAGGTTCCGTCCGCCGAGACGGTCTGCAGGATGACCGTGCCGTCGCTCAGCGTCGTCTCGTATTTGCCAGCAATATTCGATGCAATCTCCGCGTTGTCCGATTGCTCAGGCGCGGGTTCGGGATCGGACGCGCCGCAGCCCGCTGGCAGGACGCTCAGCGCAACCAGCAGGGCACACGAAGCCCGCGAGTCCGCAAAGCCCATCGGTCAGACAATCTCGACGGCGACGGCCGTCGCCTCGCCGCCACCGATGCACAACGAGGCCACGCCGCGCGTCTTCCCCTGTTGCTTCAAGGCGTTGAGCAGCGTGACGATGATCCGCGTGCCGCTGGCACCGATCGGGTGACCGAGAGCGGTGCCGCCACCGTTCACGTTGATCTTCTCGTGCGGGATACCGATGTCGCGCATCGCAAACATGGCGACGCAGGCGAACGCCTCGTTCACTTCCCAAAGATCGACGTCGTCCGCCGACCAGCCCGCTTTCTCCAGCACCTTGTTGATGGCGCCAACCGGGGCCACGGTGAATTCGCTCGGTTCCTGTGCATGCGCGGCCATGGCGACAATCTTCGCAACCGGTTCCTGACCGTTGGCCCTGGCGATGCTTTCGCGGCTGAGGACGACAGCCGCCGCGCCATCGGAGATAGAAGAGGAGGTTGCCGCAGTAATCGTGCCGTCCTTGGCAAAGGCAGGACGCAGCGTCGGTATCTTGTCGGGCTTGCCCTTGCCGGGCTGCTCGTCATGCTCGACCGTCACGTCCCCGCGACGGGTCGAGAAACTGACCGGGACCACTTCGTCCGCAAAGGCGCCGCTTTCGATGGCGGCATTCGCACGGCGCAGGGACTCGATCGAATAGTCGTCCATCTGTTCGCGGGTCAGCTGGTATTCGTTCGCCGTGTCCTGCGCGAAGGTGCCCATGGCGCGACCTTCCTCATAGGCGTCCTCCAGCCCGTCGAGGAACATGTGGTCGTAAGTGGTATCGTGGCCGAGGCGTGCGCCGCTGCGGTGCTTTTTCAGCAGGTACGGCGCGTTGGTCATGCTCTCCATCCCGCCAGCAACAATGTAGTTCACGTCGCCCGTGGCGAGCGCCTCTGCGCCCATGATCACCGTCTGCATACCGCTGCCGCAGACCTTGTTGACGGTGGTCGCCTGAACCGATTTCGGCAGGCCGGCCTTGATCGACGCCTGGCGTGCCGGCGCCTGGCCGAGGCCTGCGGGAAGGACGCAGCCCATGTAGGTGCGGTCGAACTTCTCCGGTGCGACACCGGACCGCTCGACGGCGGCCTTCACCGCCGTAGCGCCCAGATCGGTCGCCGAAACGTCGGCAAGGGCGCCCTGCATGCCCCCCATCGGCGTGCGGGCGTAAGACAGGATGACGACGGGGTCGGCTGCGCTGAACTGGGTCATGCTTGTGCTGGTCCTCTGGTTCTGAAATATCGTAGCCGCGAGATAGGACACGCGCCCGCGTGGCGCAACACGATGCAGGAGAGAATACGATGGCGGACGACCGTAAGAGCGAGATGGAAGAAGTCCTGCGCAAGCAGCGGGCGGCCCACCACCAGATGCGTCCCGAACCGATGGCGCTCCGCAAGGATCGTATCGAGCGCGCAATCAACTTGCTGAAAACGCATAGCGAGGATCTATGCAAGGTGATGAGCGCCGACTTCGGCAATCGCTCGCCCATGCAGTCGATGCTGACCGATATCGCCGGCACGATCAATTTCGGCAAATACTGTCTCAAGAACATGGACAAATGGGCGAGGCCCGAAAAGCGACATGTCCAGTTCCCCCTCGGCCTGATGGGCGCCAAGGCGCAGGTTCGCTACGAGCCCAAGGGCGTGATCGGCATTCTCAGCCCGTGGAACTTCCCGGTAAATCTCGCCTTCGGTCCGCTGATGCAGGTGTTCGCCGCCGGCAATCGCGCGATGATCAAGCCGAGCGAGTTTACCGAGAAGACCAGCCTGCTGACGCAGGAGCTGGTGGAAGAGTATTTCACGCCCGACGAGTGCGCGGTCTTCACCGGCGGCCCCGAAGTCGCGGGGGCCTTCTCTGAGCTTCCTTTCGATCACCTCGTCTTCACCGGCTCCACCGCGACCGGCCGCAAGGTCATGGAAGCGGCGTCGAAAAACCTGGTGCCGGTAACGCTGGAACTCGGTGGCAAGAGCCCGGTCTTCCTCGGCGAAAGTGCCGATTTCGCCAAGGCGGGTGAGCGTATCGCGCTTGGCAAGATGATGAATGCCGGCCAGATCTGTCTTGCCCCGGACTATATGTATGTGCCCGAAAGCAAGCAGGACGAGGCAATCCACGGCGTGTGGCAGGGCACCGCCAACATGTATCCGACCATGCTCGAGAACGAGGACTACGCCAGCATCGTCAGCGATCGGCATTTCGACCGCCTGAAAGGTTTGGTCGCGGATGCGAAGGAGAAGGGCGCCGAGGTGATCGAGATCAATCCCGGGAACGAGGATTTCGGCAATGCCAATCAGCGCAAGATGCCGCTGACGATCCTCAAGAACGTCACCGACGACATGCAGGCAATGCAGGAGGAAATCTTCGGCCCGGTCCTGCCGGTGAAGACCTATCGCGGGATCGACGAGGCGATCGACTATGTGAACGAGAACGATCGTCCGCTCGGCCTTTATTATTTCGGTGACGACGACAGCGAACGTGAGAAGGTGCTGGGCAAGACGATCAGCGGCGGGGTGACCGTCAACGACGTGATCTTCCATGTGTCGATGGACGACTTGCCATTCGGCGGTATCGGCCCCTCGGGAATGGGTAGCTATCACGGGGTCGAGGGTTTCCGCGAATTCAGCCACGCGCGCAGTGTCTACACGCAGCCCAAGATTGACATCGCCAAACTCGGCGGATTCAAGCCACCCTATGGCGATGCGACCAGAAAAGCGCTCAAGTCGATAATGAAGTGATCTTATCGCTTGTGTGCCTGCCAACCGGGCGCGCAAGCGATGCAACCGCTTGTGCAGGATTTGCGCGCCCCGCACCCTTGCACCGACCCGCCGAGGGGCCTAGAGGCGTGCGCGAACCGTACCCAAGCGGAATCGCCTCCGCGGCAAGGAACTCTACGTGGTCGACCTCGAACAATATCTGCCAATCCTCATATTCCTGTTCATCGCGGTCATCCTTTCGGCAGCCTTCGTGTTCCTGCCGATGGGTGTCTCGCGGTTGACCGGCGCGCACAATCCGGATGCGGAAAAGCTGAGCGAATATGAGTGCGGTTTTCCTGCATTCGAGGACCCGCGCAGCCAGTTCGATGTCAAGTTCTACCTCGTGGCGATCAGCTTTCTGCTGTTCGACCTCGAGGCCTCGTTCCTGTTTCCCTGGGCGGTGAGCCTGGACGTGACCGGCTGGACCGGGTGGATCGGCATGATGATCTTCCTCGGCATACTCGCCATCGGTCTCGCTTATGAATGGAAGATGGGAGCGCTGGACTGGCAATGAGCAACGCAACCAACGATCCCGCCTTCGCTGGCGAAACCTCGCTTAATCCCGCGCTCGACGGGCAGCGGATGCGCGACAGCGCCCTGCCGACCGCCAAGGGCGGCGAAGTGCGGCAGCCTGACGCCGACTATTTCAACGCGCTGCAGAGCGAAGTTAACGACAAAGGTTTCCTCGTCACGTCGACCGAGGACCTGTTTCACTGGGCGCGCACCGGAAGCCTGTGGTGGATGACCTTCGGCCTCGCGTGCTGCGCGGTCGAGATGATCCACGTGAACATGCCGCGCTATGACATGGAGCGTTTCGGCGTCGCCCCGCGCGCATCGCCGCGCCAGTCGGACGTGATGATCGTGGCCGGCACGCTGTGCAACAAGATGGCCCCGGCACTGCGCAAGGTCTACGACCAGATGTCCGATCCGAAATACGTGATCAGCATGGGTAGCTGCGCCAATGGTGGCGGATACTATCACTACAGCTATTCGGTCGTTCGCGGCTGTGACCGGATTGTGCCGGTCGACATCTATGTTCCCGGGTGCCCGCCGACGGCCGAAGCGCTCCTCTATGGCGTGATGCAGCTGCAGCGCAAGATCCGCCGCTCGGGCACGATCCAGAGGTAAGGGCGAAGGACATGGCTACGCTACATTCCGCGCCCCGCTTCACGCAGATCGAAGGGCTGAAGAACACGCTTTCGCAGGCGCTTGGCGACCATCTGGTCGAAGCGCATGAGGAGCATGGCGAGCTGCTGCTGCATGTAAAGCGCGACAGCATCGAGGACGTGCTGCGCCTCCTGCGCGACGATCACGCCTATCAGCAGCTGATGGAGATTGCCGGGGCGGACTATCCGAGCCGTGCCGAGCGTTTCGAAATTGTCTACATGCTGCTGTCGCTCACCACCAACAGCCGCATCATCGTCAAGTGCCGCGCGAGCGAGGACACTCCCGTTCCGACTGCGACCACGCTATGGCCCAATGCCGGTTGGCTGGAGCGCGAGGTATTCGACATGTACGGCGTGCTGTTCGCCGGGAATACCGACCTGCGCCGCATCCTCACCGACTACGGATTCGAGGGGCATCCCTTCCGCAAGGACTTCCCGCTGACCGGCTACACCGAGCTACGCTATTCGGAAGACCTGAAGCGCGTTGTCTATGAGCCGGTCGAGCTTGCCCAGGATCTGCGGCAGTTCGATTTCCTCTCGCCATGGGAGGGCGCGGATTACGTCTTGCCGGGCGACGAGAAGGCCGACATGCCGCCGATCGACGATCCGAAGGTCACCGAAAAGCCTTCGGACACCGGAGCAGGCGTCAAGACGGACAAGCATGCCGCCGAAAAGGTCAGTGCCGCCGCTCCTGCCGAAAAGGACGGGGGCGAGGCGATCGATCCGCCCGAGCCGACCGAAGACCGTCCTGCGCGTGCAAAGCGCAAGGGCAAGACGAGCAAGACCGCCAAGGCGACCGAACCGAAGGGGAAGGGGAAATGATCCGATTGGCCCTGCTTCCGCTCGCCTTGCTGGCCGCAGCCTGCTCGCAGGAGCCTGCTAGCGAGCCCGAAAGCGCGGACGACTTTGCCGATCGCATTGGCGGGACGGGCGAGGGAGCCACAGTCGACCCGTCGCAGCCCGATCCGGATGCGCCCAATGTCGCTGTGGCACAGCCCCCGGCGCAGGCCGATCTTACGTCGCTCCAGCAACTGGGCGATGTGGGTGGAGTGAATCTGGGTCCCCGCGAAGGTGGTTGCACCTTCATGGTCGGCGAGCGCGAGATGATTATCGCTGCGGGAATGCGCGATCGCTCGATCCCCGGCAAGGCAGTTGTGCGTGTGGGCGATACGCTGGTCATGACCGACGCTGCCAATGGCGGTCTGGAATCGATCAGGGAAGGGACCAATTTCGTCGGCGAGGGCTTCACCGTCTCGGTCGCGCCCGCGGCAGGCGGCGACCAGAGCCGTCCGGCGAATGTCACCGTGACCGATGCGGCCGGCAAGTCGCAGAGTTACTCCGGCAACTGGATTTGCGCATGAGTATGCAGCTTGAAGAGTCGCCCACCACTGGCGACGAAGTCATCACCAACTACACGATCAACTTCGGGCCCCAGCACCCTGCGGCGCACGGTGTGCTGCGCATGGTGATGGAGCTCGACGGCGAGATCATCGAACGGATCGATCCGCATGTCGGCCTGCTGCATCGCGGCACTGAGAAGCTGATCGAGAACAAGACCTATCTGCAAGCGCTGCCCTATTTCGACCGGCTCGATTACTGCAGCCCGCTGGCACAGGAATACAGCTACGTCCTCGCGATCGAGAAGCTCCTCAACGTCGAAGTGCCGGAGCGGGCGCAATATCTGCGTGTGCTGTTCGCCGAGCTGACGCGCATCTGCAACCATATGCTCAACATCGGCGCGCATGTGATGGACGTCGGCGCGATGACGCCGAACCTGTGGGTGTTTGAGCTGCGCGAAGACTGCATGAATTTCTTCGAACGGGCATCGGGCGCGCGCATGCACGCGGCGTGGTTCCGCCCCGGCGGCGTCCACCAGGATGTGCCGGAAAAGCTTCTCGTGGATATCGGCGAATGGCTCGACACCCGGCTGCCCGAACTGTTCGGCGATGCGATGAGCCTCGTGCTCGACAACCGCATCTTCAAGCAGCGCAACGTCGATATCGCTGTCGTTAGCAAGGACGACGCCGTGGCGTGGGGCTTCTCCGGTCCGATGATCCGCGCGGCCGGCATTCCGTGGGACCTGCGCAAGTCGCAACCCTATGACGTTTATGAGCGGATGGAGTTCGACATCCCCGTCGGCACCAATTCCGACTGCTACGACCGCTTCGTGGTGCGCGTGAAGGAAGTCTACGAGAGCGCGAAGATCATCAAGCAGTGTCTGCGCGACATGCCCTCCGGTCCCATCGCCAGCGACGACCGCAAGGTTGCGCCGCCCAAGCGCGCCGAGATGAAGCAGTCGATGGAAGCGCTGATCCACCACTTCAAGCTCTATACCGAAGGCTTCCACGTGCCTGCGGGCGAAGTCTATGTCGCGACTGAAAGCCCCAAGGGCGAATTTGGTGTCTACCTCGTCAGCGACGGGTCGAACAAACCCTATCGCTGCAAGATCCGCCCGACGGCCTTCTCGCATTTGCAGGCGATGGACTTCATGAGCCGTGGCCACATGCTGCCCGACGCCACTGCCATCCTCGGCGCCATCGACGTCGTGTTCGGGGAGTGCGACCGGTGATCGCGCGCGAAATCTTCATCTTCATCGCGGCGTTCGCGGCCTTCGCTTCGGCGGTGGCGGCCTATCTGCTCGCCTTCCATGGCGAAAGCTCGCTCAAGGAAATCCTTTCGACGGCCTTCGCTGCCGTCATCGGCCTCTACCTCGGCCGCTATCTCCAGCACAGGTTGACCCATGGCTGACCGTACTCCCGCACCCGACACGCCCGAACTGCGTGAGCGCTGGGGCGGCTTCGAATTTACCGATGCCTATCGCGCTAAGGCGGACAAGGCGATCGCGCGTTATCCTGAAGGGCGCCAGCGCTCCGCAGTGATGCCGCTGCTCGATCTCGCCCAGCGTCAGGTCGGCGAAGAGACCAATACGCAGGGCTGGCTGCCGCTGCCGGTGATCGAATATGTCGCCGACTACCTCGACATGCCGGTCATCCGCGTGCTCGAGGTCGCGACCTTCTATTTCATGTACAACATGAAGCCGGTTGGTAAGTACCACGTGCAGGTCTGCGGCACGACGCCCTGCATGCTGCGCGGGTCCGATGGCCTGATCGAAACTTGCAAGAAGCGCGGCATGAGCAAGGGCCATGTCTCCGACGACGGCCTCTGGACGCTGACCGAAGTCGAATGCATGGGCAATTGCGCCACCGCGCCGATGGTCCAGATCAACGACGACAATTACGAAGACCTCACGCCCGAGCGCCTTGACGCGATCCTCGACGCGCTGGCCGCAGGCGAGCAGCCGAAGACCGGTACGCAGGAGCCCGGCCGCCACACGAGCGAGCCTGCCAATGCGCTGAGCACGCTGAAGGAAATGGTCGACGCCAACCACGATTACCGGAGCGAGTGGTGATGAGCAAAACGCTTTTCATGATCGCGGCCGCGCTGTTTTTCATTGCCGCTGCGATTGCATATTTCCTCGCTGAACGCGGCTCGATGGGCGCGACCTTTCTGGCGCTCGGAATCGTCTTCCTTGCTATCGGAGCAGGCCAGGGACGTGCCAAGGGCGGACCGGAGGATCACTGATGGATAGCAATCTCATCTCGATCATCGTCGCGCTGATCCTGATCGTCATCGCGTGGAAAGTCTTCAAGGGCGTGGTGAAGACGGCTGTGCTGGCTGCGATCCTGATCGCCGCTGCCGTCTTTGTATTCGGAGGGTTCGCCTGATGCTTGCCGACAAGGACCGCATCTTCACCAATGTCTACGGCTTCCAGGACTGGGGCCTGAAGGCAGCGCAGCAGCGCGGCGACTGGGACGATACCAAGTCGCTGATCGCGCGCGGGCATGACGACATTATCGAAGAAATGAAGGCGTCCGGCCTGCGCGGGCGGGGCGGGGCGGGATTCCCGACCGGCCTCAAATGGTCCTTCATGCCGAAGGAATCGAAGGACGGCCGTCCCAGTTTCCTCGTCATCAATGCCGATGAATCCGAGCCCGGTTCGTGCAAGGACCGCGAGATCATCCGCCACGATCCGCACAAGCTGATCGAAGGCGCGCTGGTCGCCGGTTACGCCATGCGGGCGCGCGCGGCCTATATCTACATCCGCGGCGAATATATCCGCGAGGCCGAGACGCTGCAGGCCGCGATCGACGAAGCCTATGATGCGGGCCTCATCGGTAAGAACGCATCGAAGTCGGGCTACGATTTCGACGTCTTTCTGCACCGCGGCGCAGGTGCCTACATCTGCGGCGAAGAAACCGCGATGATCGAAAGCCTCGAAGGCAAAAAGGGCCAGCCACGCCTCAAGCCGCCGTTCCCGGCAGGCGCAGGCCTCTACGGCTGCCCGACCACGGTCAACAACGTGGAATCGATCGCCGTCGTCCCGACCATCCTGCGCCGCGGCGCGAGCTGGTTCGCAAGCTTCGGGCGCGAGAACAATAAGGGCACCAAGCTCTTCCAGATCAGCGGGCACGTAAACAAGCCCTGCGTCGTGGAAGAGGCCATGAGCATCACCTTCGAGGAACTCATCGATACCCATTGCGGCGGCATCGTCGGCGGGTGGGACAATCTGCTGGCCGTGATCCCCGGCGGCTCTTCCGTCCCGCTGATCCCCGGCGACCAGATGCGCCAGGCGATCATGGATTTCGACGGGCTCAAGGAACTCGGCTCGGGCCTCGGCACCGCCGGGATCATCGTGATGGACAAGTCCACCGACATCGTCCGCGCGATCAGCCGCATCAGCTATTTCTACAAGCACGAGAGCTGCGGCCAGTGCACGCCTTGTCGTGAAGGCACGGGCTGGATGTGGCGCATGATGGAACGTCTGCGCACAGGCGACGCGGCAATCGAGGAAATCGACATGCTGCAGCAGGTCACCAAGCAGGTCGAAGGCCACACCATCTGCGCGCTCGGCGATGCGGCAGCCTGGCCGATCCAAGGCCTCATCCGCCACTTCCGCCCCGAGCTGGAACGCAGGATCGAAGAACACAATGCGAAATTCGCAGAGGCAGCCGAATAATGCCTAAAGTCACCGTAGACGGACAGGAAATCGAGGTTCCGGACGGCGCCACCGTCCTGCAGGCGTGCGAGCTTGCGGGCAAGGAAATCCCGCGCTTTTGCTATCACGAGCGGCTGAGCATCGCCGGCAACTGCCGCATGTGCCTCGTCGAGGTGAAGCCCGGGCCGCCCAAGCCGCAGGCTAGCTGTGCGCTCCCGGCCACCGACGGGCAGGAAATCCGCACCGACACTGAAATGGTTAAGACCGCACGCGAAGGGGTGATGGAGTTTTTGCTCATCAATCACCCGCTCGACTGCCCGATCTGCGACCAGGGAGGCGAATGCGACCTGCAGGACCAGTCGATGACCTATGGTCGCGGCGCGACGCGCTATCACGAGAACAAGCGCGCGGTGACCGAGAAATACATGGGCCCGCTGATCAAGACGGTCATGACCCGCTGCATCCACTGCACCCGCTGTGTTCGTTTCTCCGAAGAGATCGCCGGCGTGGACGAAATCGGCGCGCTCTATCGCGGCGAGGACATGCAGATCACCACTTATCTCGAGCAGGCGGCCGAGCACGAACTGTCTGCGAACGTGATCGACCTCTGCCCCGTCGGCGCGCTCACCAGCCGTCCCTACGCTTTCGAAGCGCGTCCATGGGAGCTCAAGAAAACGCTCAGCATCGACGTATCCGATGCGGTCGGTTCGAACATTCGCCTCGATAGCAAGGGCCGCGAAGTCATGCGCGCGCTTCCTCGCATCAATGACGACGTCAATGAGGAGTGGATTTCGGACAAGGCCCGCTATCAGGTCGATGGCCTGATGCGCCGCCGCCTCGACAAGCCCTATATCCGCAAGGGCGGCAAGCTGCAGGCGGCGACCTGGGACGAGGCGTTCAAGGCGATCGCCAAGGCCAAGCCGGGCAAGAACATCGCGGCCATCGCTGGAGACATGCTCGACTGCGAAACCATGTTCGCGGCCAAGGCGCTTCTGAAGGCTTGCGGTTCGACGCTGGTCGAGGGCCGCCAGACCGGCATGGACTACGACACCTCGAACCTTGCCGCGGTCAACTTCAATTCGACCTTCGCCGGTATCGAGCAAGCCGATGCGATCCTGATCGTCGGTAGCCACGTGCGCTGGGAAGCGCCGCTGGTGAATGTCCGCATCCGCAAGGCGGTGAAGCGCGGCGCGAAGGTGTTTGTGGTCGGCCCGTGGTGGGATACGACCTATCCGGCCGAATTCCTCGGCGAAGACCTGGGCGTGCTCAACAAGCTGCCCAAGGCGCTTGGCGATGCGCTGAAGAATGCCGAGAGCCCCGCGATCATCGTCGGCGGAGCTGGTCTCAAGGGCGCGCATGGCAAGGTGCTGGCACTCGCCGAGAAGTTCGGCGCGGCGTTTAACGTCCTGCATTTCAGCGCCGCGCGCATGGGCGGGCTGATGCTCGGTTTTGCACAGACCGGCGGCATGGCGGATATCGTGAATGCCAAGCCCAAGGTCGTCCTGAGCCTCGGTGCGGATGAGATGGATTTCGAGCCGTTTGCCGACGCACTCAAGGTCTATATCGGTCACCATGGCGACAAGGGCGCGCATGCAGCGGATGTGATCCTGCCCGCGGCAAGCTATGCCGAAAAGGACGGGACCTACGTCAACACCGAAGGGCGCGTGCAGTTTGCCGAGAAAGCCGTTTTTGCGCCAGGCGATGCGCGCGAAGACTGGACGATCCTGCGAGCGCTGGCCGATGCTCTCAAGGTCGATGTCGGCTTCGACAGCTTCGCCGAATTGCAGGCCGCGATGATCAAGGAAGTGCCTGCGTTGGGCGAAGAAGGCCTCGCCGACTACGGTGCGTTGCCCAAGGCTGACGCCAAGGCGAAGGCGGAAGGCACGATCAGCGCCTATCCGATCAAGGATTTCTACCTCACCAACCCGATCGCCCGTGCCAGCGAAGTGATGCAGCGTTGCTCGGCAGAACTGCTGCACGGCGAAGATCTGGCGGAGGCCGCGGAATGACCGAATTCTTCCAATCCCTCGGCATGAATTACGAGTTCGCGTGGTTCACCGCAACGATCGCCGGCATCCTGCTGATCGCGCTGCCGGTAATGCTGGCCGTCGCCATGGTCATCTATGTCGACCGCAAGGTCTGGGCGGCGATCAACCTGCGTCGCGGCCCCAATGTGGTCGGCCCGTTCGGCCTGCTGCAGAGCTTCGCCGACGCATTGAAGGTGATGCTGCAGGAAACGATCATTCCCTCGGCCGCGAACAAGGGCATCTTTATCCTCGCGCCGATCGTCACCTTCACCGTGGCGCTGGCCGCCTGGGCAGTGGTGCCCTTCGATGCGGGCGTGGTGCTGGCGGACATCAATGTCGGCCTGCTCTACATCCTCGCGATCAGCTCGCTGTCGGTTTACGGCGTGGTGATGGCGGGCTGGGCGTCGAACTCGAAATATCCGTTCTTTTCCGCCATGCGCGCCGCGGCGCAGATGATTTCCTACGAGGTCTCGATCGGCTTCATCCTGGTGTGCGTCGTGCTGTTTGCCGGCACCTTCAACCTGTCGGGCATCGTAAACGCGCAGGCGGAGTTCGGGCTGGGCGTCGTCAATGCCTTCGTCGTGCACCCGCTGATCTTCCCGATCTGGGTCATGTTCTTCATCTCCTGCCTCGCGGAAACGCAGCGAGTGCCGTTCGACCTGACCGAGGCGGAGAGCGAGCTCGTCGCCGGTTACCAGACCGAATACAGCTCCATGGCCTTCGCCATGTTCTGGCTGGGCGAGTATGCCAACATCCTGCTGATGTGCATCCTCAACGCCCTGCTGTTCTGGGGCGGGTGGCTGCCGCCGATCGACTGGGAGCCGCTCTACTACGTCCCGGGCATCGTCTGGCTGCTGCTCAAGACGTTCATGTTCTTCTTCTTTTTCAGCTGGGTTATGGCGACGGTTCCGCGCTATCGTTACGACCAGCTGATGCGGCTTGGCTGGAAGGTATTCCTCCCGCTCAGCCTGTTCTTCATCGTCGTTATTTCGGGCTATCTAATGGCAACCGGTCACTTCGGAGGCGCGGCATGAGCACGATCGCGCATCTGGTAAAATCGTTCACCCTGTGGGAATTCGTGAAGGCGCATGCCCTCACGCTGAAGTATTTCTTCAAGCCCAAGGTCACGATCAACTACCCGTTCGAGAAGAACCCGATCAGCCCGCGTTTCCGCGGCGAACACGCGCTGCGCCGCTATCCCAACGGAGAAGAGCGTTGCATCGCCTGCAAGCTATGCGAGGCGATCTGCCCGGCGCAGGCGATCACGATCGAAAGCGAACCGCGCGAGGACGGCAGCCGCCGCACCACGCGCTACGACATCGACATGACGAAGTGCATCTACTGTGGTTTCTGCCAGGAAGCCTGCCCGGTGGATGCTGTGGTCGAGGGTCCGAACTTCGAATACGCGACGGAAACGCGCGAAGAGCTGCTTTACGACAAGGCCAAGCTGCTCGCGAATGGTGACAAGTGGGAGCGGGCGATTGCCGCAAACCTTGAAGCCGACGCGCCCTATCGCTAACCGCCGCGCCAACGAGAAACGGGGCACATGATTCAGACCTTCGCCTTTTACCTGTTCGCCGTGTTGGTGATCGCCAGCGCCGTCATGGTCATCATGTCGCGCAACCCGGTGCATTCGGTCCTCTGGCTGATCCTCGCCTTCTTCAATGCGGCGGGGCTGATGGTGCTGGTGGGCGCGGAGTTCATCGCGATGCTGCTGGTCATCGTCTACGTGGGTGCGGTCGCCGTGCTGTTCCTGTTCGTCGTGATGATGCTCGACATCGACTTTGCGGAGTTGCGTGCTGGCTTCATCAAGAACTTCCCCCTTGGCATAGCCATCGCTGCCGTCTTGCTGGCGGAACTGGTTCTCGGCATCGGCGCCTATCGTGTCGGAGCAATCGAGCTGGGCACGCCGGACGGTGAATCCGCTCCGCTGCTCGACCGTTCGAACATCGAGAGCATCGGCGCGCTGCTCTATCGCGACTATATTTTCCTGTTCGAAGCGGCCGGCATCATTCTGCTCGTCGCCATGATCGGCGCGATCGTCCTCACCCATCGCAAGGGTCCGAAGGATGCGCGCGGCCAGCAGGACATCGGCAAGCAGAACCGCCGCCGGCCCGAAGAGGCCACGGTGATGAAGCAGCCGGGCATCGGCACGGGGGTCGAGTTGTGATCGGCATCGAACATTACATTGTCGTAAGTGCGATCCTCTTCGTGCTTGGCGTGCTCGGCATCTTCCTCAACCGGAAGAACATCATCGTCATCCTGATGGCGATCGAGCTGATCCTGCTGGCGGTGAATATCAACCTCGTCGCCTTTTCCGCCTTCCTGGGCGATCTGGTCGGGCAGGTGTTCGCCATGTTCGTCCTGACCGTCGCGGCGGGCGAGGCGGCCATCGGGCTTGCCATCCTCGTCATCTATTTCCGTGGTCGCGGCACGATTGCCGTCGACGACGTCGACCGGTTGAAGGGGTAAGCACCGGTGCATCCCATCCTGTTCATCGTCTTCCTGCCCCTGCTGGCAGCGATCGTCGGCGGCTTCATCAACAAGTCCGCGCCGAGCGTCGTTGCCAAGTCGATCACGACGGGTGCGCTATTCATCAGCTGCGCGCTGAGCTGGCCGGTGTTCATCGGCTTCTGGCTGGGCGACAGCACCGCCACCGTCGTCCCTGTGCTTCAGTGGATGCAATCGGGCGATCTCGCTTTCGACTGGGCCCTGCGCGTCGATACTCTGACCGCCGTGATGCTCGTGGTCATCACTACCGTATCGGCGCTCGTTCACCTCTATAGCTGGGGCTATATGGAGGAGGACCCGGACCAGCCGCGGTTCTTCGCCTATCTCTCGCTGTTCACTTTCGCCATGCTGATGCTGGTGACGGCCGACAACCTCGTCCAGATGTTCTTCGGATGGGAAGGGGTGGGCCTCGCCAGCTACCTGCTCATCGGATTCTGGTTCAAGAAGCCCAGCGCCAACGCCGCGGCCATCAAGGCCTTCGTCGTCAACCGCGTCGGCGACCTCGGCTTCATGCTCGGCATCTTCGGCACCTTCCTGGTGTTCGGCACGGTCTCGATCCCCGAAATCCTCGAGGCTGCACCTTCGATGAGCGGCGCGACGATCGGCTTCCTCGGTTACCGCGTCGCGACGATGGACGTGCTCTGCATCCTCCTGTTCATCGGCGCGATGGGCAAGTCGGCGCAGCTCGGCCTGCACACTTGGCTGCCCGACGCGATGGAAGGCCCGACGCCGGTTTCCGCATTGATCCACGCCGCCACCATGGTGACCGCCGGCGTGTTCATGGTCTGCCGCCTTTCGCCCATGTTCGAGACTGCGCCGGTCGCACTCGGCGTCGTGACCTTCATCGGCGCTGCCACCTGCATTTTCGCCGCCACCGTCGGTACGACGCAGTGGGATATCAAGCGTGTGATCGCCTATTCGACCTGTTCGCAGCTGGGCTACATGTTCTTTGCTGCCGGTGTCGGAGCCTATGGCGCAGCCATGTTCCACCTGTTTACGCACGCTTTCTTCAAGGCACTGCTGTTCCTCGGCGCAGGCTCGGTCATCCATGCCATGCACCACGAGCAGGACATGCGCTATTACGGTGCGCTGCGTAAGGAAATCCCGTGGACCTTTTGGGCCATGATGGCCGGTACGCTCGCGATCACGGGTGTCGGCGTGCTCTACGTATTCGGTTTCGCGGGCTTCTATTCGAAAGACGCCATTCTAGAAGCTGCCTTCGCGCGCGGCACCGACATGAGCATGTTCGCCTTCTGGATGGGCGCAATCGCGGCCCTGCTGACCAGCTTTTATAGCTGGCGGCTGATGTTCCTCACCTTCTGGGGCAAGCCCCGCTGGGCCGATAGCGAGCATATCCAGCACGCCGTCCACCACGGCCACGACGAGCCGGACGATCACAATCCCGCCGCGCAGGAAGATGCCGGCCACGATGTGACACATGCCGTGCCATCGCCGAACTACGAAGCGGGGACGGGCGGCTACCACCCGCATGAAAGCCCGCTCAGCATGCTGATCCCGCTCGGTATCCTGTCGATCGGCGCGGTCTTTGCCGGCTTTGTCTTCAAGGACGCCTTCATCGACGGCGCGGATTTCTGGGACGGCTCGATCTATTTCAACGAGAACCTAATCTACGCCCTGCACAATGTGCCGTACTGGGTGAAGCTGACGGCGACCTTTGTCATGCTGATCGGCCTCGGTATCGCCTGGCTGGCCTATATCAAGGACACGTCGATCCCGGCCAAGGGCGCCGAACAACTCGGACCGATCTACCGGTTCTTCTACAACAAGTGGTATTTCGACGAGCTCTATCACTACCTCTTCATCGTCCCTGCCTTCTGGCTCGGACGCCAGTTCTGGAAACTCGGCGATGTCGGCACGATCGACCGCTTCGGTCCCAATGGAGTGGCCTGGGTGGTCGAGAAGGGCTCGGTCGGCGCGAAGAAGTTTCAGACCGGATATCTCTATAGCTATGCGCTGGTGATGCTCCTCGGGCTCGTCGCCGCTGTCACCTGGGTGCTGTTCTGATGGAATTCCCCATCCTCTCGCTGATGCTTGCGGTGCCGCTTGTCGCCGCCATCGCCTGCCTGTTCCTCGGTGCGCAGAGTGCCCGGATGGTCGCACTGTTCGCGACGCTGTTCGATCTGGCGCTGGGCGTGCTGTTGTGGCTTAACTTCGATATCGGCGGCGCGCAGTGGCAATTCGTCGAGCGAGCCGAGATCTTCGCCGGTTTCAGCTACGCGCTCGGGATCGACGGTATCGCGCTGATGCTGATCATGCTCAGCGTCTTCCTGATGCCGATCTGCATCCTTGCAAGCTGGGACGGCATAACCAAGCGTGTGGGCGAATACATGGCGGCCTTCCTGCTGATGGAAGTGCTGATGATCGGCGTGTTCGCGGCGCAGGACATGTTCCTGTTCTACATCTTCTTCGAGGCAGGCCTCATCCCGATGTACCTCATCATCGGCGTGTGGGGCGGCGACAACCGCATATACGCGAGCTACAAATTCTTCCTCTACACGCTGCTCGGCTCGGTGCTGATGCTGATCGCGATGATGTGGATGGTGAACGAAGCGGGCACCACCGACATCCCGACGCTGCTCAATTACGACTTCAGCCCGCAAGCGCAGACGTGGCTGTGGCTGGCTTTCTTCGCGAGCTTCGCGGTGAAGATGCCGATGTGGCCGGTCCATACCTGGCTCCCCGATGCGCACGTCCAGGCACCGACGGCCGGCTCCGTCATCCTTGCAGGCGTCTTGCTGAAGCTCGGCGGTTACGGCTTCATCCGCTTCAGCTTGCCGATGTTTCCAGAGGCCAGCGCGCAATTCGCCTGGCTGGTCTTCGCCCTGTCGATGGTCGCAGTGATCTACACCTCGCTCGTCGCGCTGGTGCAGCACGACATGAAGAAGCTGATCGCCTATTCCTCGGTCGCGCACATGGCGATTGTTACGGCGGGCCTGTTCGCCTTCAACGTGCAGGGCATCGAGGGCGCGATGATGGTCATGCTCGGCCACGGCCTCGTGTCCGGCGCGCTGTTCCTGTGCGTTGGGGTGATCTACGACCGGCTGCACACTCGCGAGATCAACCGTTACGGCGGGCTCAGCATCAACATGCCGAAATACGCTTTGTTCTTCCTGCTGTTCACCATGGCCAGCATCGGCCTGCCGGGGACCAGCAATTTCGTCGGCGAATTCCTCGCGCTGGCCGGCCTTTACAAGGTCTCGACCCTTGTGACGCTGGTCTGCACCACGGGCATCATCCTCGGTGCCGCATACATGCTTTACCTCTACCGCCGCGTGGCCTTCGGAGAGCAGCGCAATGCCGATGCGGCGCGCATGCCCGACCTGAATGCACGCGAGTGGATGATGCTTGCACCCATCGCTGCGGCCACACTGTGGATGGGCGTCTATCCGGAAAGCTTCCTCGCGCCGATGCGGCAGGACATCGCCGCGCTCGAAGTCCGTATGGCGCGCGCCGCACCGGAGGGCGACAGCCAGCTCCGGGTCGGCGAGCCGATGGAGCGCAACGCCAATTTTGTCGCAGCCGCACATGGTGCGGAGGGAGCGCACTGATGAATCTCGGCAGTTCCCTCTATTTCACCGGCGCGGAGGTCGGGCTTTCGATTGTCGGCCTCGTGCTGTTGTTGGTGTCGGCCTGGGGTGGCCCGCGCTCGGCGCGGATGGTCACCATTCTGACCGTATCGGCGCTGTTCGGCGCAACGCTGTTCAGTGGGCACCTGTTCGACCTCGCGGCGAGCGATATGGCAGGCCGCGCCTTCGGTGATCTTTATCGTGCCGATACGTTCGGCAGCTTTGCCAAGATCCTCATCTATCTCGCGACGATCGCCGTCCTGATGGTCACGCCGCGCTTCTTTGACCAGCGCGGCGCTTACCGCCCGGAATATCCGGTGCTTATGCTGTTCAACGCCGTCGGCATGGGTATGATGGTTTCGGCCACCGATCTCATGACGCTCTACATCGGCCTCGAGATGTCGAGCCTTGGGAGCTACGTGCTCGCAAGTTTCCTGCGCAATGACACACGCTCGGCGGAAGCGGGCCTGAAGTATTTTGTCCTCGGCGCGCTCGCTTCGGGCATTATCCTTTACGGTGTGAGCCTGGTCTACGGCTTCACCGGCAGCACCAATTACGACGGCATTCGCGCGGCATTCTCGCTCGAGTTCTCGACTGGCGCACTGTTCGGCGTGGTGTTCGTGCTGGCTGGCCTCGCTTTCAAAGTCAGCGCTGTGCCATTCCACATGTGGACGCCCGACGTCTACGAGGGCGCCCCTACGCCGGTCACCGCTTTCTTCGCGACCGCGCCCAAGGTCGCGGCAATGGGCATGCTGGTGCGCATGGCGATGGAGCCCTTCGCCGGGCAGGTCGACGCGTGGCGGCAAATCGTGATCTTCGCAGCGCTTGCTTCGATCGTGGTGGGCGCTCTGGGTGCAATCGGGCAGCAGAATCTCAAGCGCCTGCTTGCCTATTCCTCGATTAACAATGTCGGCTTCATCCTCATCGGTCTCGCCGCAGCCACCCCCGCAGGCGTTGCGGGTGTGATGACCTATCTCGCGATTTACGTGGCGATGACCGTAGGCAGCTTTACCGCTTTGCTGATGCTTCGCGATCCGATGGGTGAGAACCTTGAAACCTTTGCGGACATCGCTGGCCTGTCCACACGGCGCCCGGTATTGGCATGGTGCCTGCTGGCGCTCATGTTCAGCCTTGCGGGAATTCCGCCCCTGTTCGGTTTCTGGGGTAAGTTCGTTGTATTCCAGGCAGCCGTGCAGGCCGATCTGATTGCCTTGGCTGCCATCGGTATCGCCGCTAGCGTGATCGGTGCGTTTTATTATTTGAAGTTCATCAAGGTGATGTTCTTCGACGAACCGACCCGGGATCTGGAACACGAGAGTCCCGCCGGGCACTGGGTCGTCTTGGGTCTCAGCGTCGCCGTGATTTCACCGCTTGGCTATTTCCTGACCATTCCGCTCGGTGAGTGGAGCGCTGCCGCTGCCGCAAGTTTCGTCGCCGCGATGTGATCCGCTTCATAACCGAGACCGGGTCCACCAATAGCGATCTTGTCGGACAGATCCGGAACGCGGAGGCCGTTCACGAGGGCGATTGGCTGGTCGCAGACCGCCAGATCGCAGGTCGTGGCCGTCAGGGGAGGAGCTGGTTCGATGGAACTGGCAACTTCATGGGCTCGACGATCGTGCGCTTGCATCCGCGCGATCCGGAGCCTGCGACGCTCGCTCTGGTTACCGGGCTTGCAGTTCACGAAACGGTCGCTTCGTATCTCGCCGCTCCGCAGGAGCTATCGCTCAAATGGCCAAACGATCTCATGCTTCGTGATGCCAAGCTTGCCGGTATCCTGTTGGAGCGCGAAGGGGATGCGATCATCGTCGGGATCGGAGTGAATCTGGCGGCCGCGCCCGACCTCCCCGACCGCAAGACGATCGCACTGACAGCACTGGGTCCGGCACCCGATCGTGATGTGTTTGCGAAGAATCTGGCGGCGAATTTCGACCGCGAGCTCGATCGCTGGCGGACATATGGCATCGACCCTGTCGTGCGGCGCTGGCAGGAGGTTGCTCACCCTGCGGGCACTCTGCTCACCGTGTACCCGCCTGGGGAGGAACCGATTACGGCGGCGTTCGCTGGTCTTACAAACGAAGGTGCCTTGTTGCTCCGCTTGGCGGACGGCAACCACCGCACCATTCATGCGGGCGATGTGATGCTTGTAGGCAAGGAGGGCTAGATCATGCTGCTCGCGGCTGATGTCGGTAACACCAACGTGGTTTTTGCTCTGTTCGAGGGTCGCGAAATCAAGGCCCGGTGGCGGATCGCCACCGATCCGCGCCGCACGGGCGATGAATACGCCGTGTGGCTTCTGCAATTGGCCAAACTGCAGGGGTTCAGGCGCGAGGATATCGACCAGATCATCATCGGGTCAGTCGTACCGCGCGCGATCCACAACCTCACTGTCCTGGCGGAGAAGTACTTCGGCATAACACCGCTGGTCGCCGGGCAGGGCGAAACAGCCTATCGCTTCGAGCTGGACATCGAGCAGCCAAGTTCGCTCGGCGCAGATCGTGCGCTCAATACGCTTGCCGCGCATGAAAAATATGAGGGCGATCTCATTGTCGTCGATTTCGGCACTGCAACCACCTTCGATGCGGTGGATTTCAACGGGGCGTACAAAGGCGGCATTATCGCACCGGGCATCAACCTGTCGCTCGACGCGCTGGTCGGCAATACCGCAAAGCTGCCGCGTATCGCGATCGAAAAGCCGGCCAGCGAAAGCGTGATTGGGCGCAATACCGAAGACCAGATGCTGATCGGTGTCTTCTGGGGCTACGTCGCGCTTATCGAAGGGCTAATCGAGCGGATGAAGCGTGAAATCGGGCGCCCGGCCAGGGTTGTCGCAACCGGGGGGCTGGCGCTGCTTTTCAATGAGCATACCGACCTGTTCGATGCGGTCGACAGCGACCTCACTCTGGAAGGTCTCGCAATTCTGGCGGAGCAGGTGCGTTGAAGAAAAACTTTACGCCGGAAGACGAGCTGCTGTTCCTGGCCCTTGGAGGCTCGGGCGAGATCGGCATGAACGTCAATCTTTACGGCTGCCAGGGCCGCTGGCTCATGGTCGACCTCGGCATGACCTTTTCCGGCGATCAGTATCCAGGTGTCGATCTCGTCTTTGCCGATCTCGATTTCATCGAGGAGCGTGCAGACCAGCTCGAGGCCATCGTGCTGACCCATGCGCACGAAGACCATATTGGCGCGGTCCCCTATTTCGCCGCCGATTTGGGTGTCCCGATCTACGCGACCCCCTTCACGGCCGAACTCGTCCGTCGCAAACTCGAGGAAGCGGGGATCGAGCATGAGATCGAGCTCAACATCATCAATGACGACCATGGCTCCTTCGAAGTAGGGCCGTTCGCGATTACCTATCTCCCACTCGCGCATTCGATCGCGGAGGGTAACGCCTTGCTGATCGACACCCCTCACGGGCGGATTTTCCACACCGGTGACTGGAAGCTCGACGAAGACCCGATCATCGGCGAGCCAACGACCGAAGAGGAGCTTACCGAAATTGGCGACGAGGGTGTGCTTGCGCTGGTCTGCGACAGCACCAATGTCTTCAACCCAGCCCCGAGCGGATCCGAAGGCGCGGTTCACAGGGGCCTCCTGGAGGAGGTGCAGCGGCATGCTGGCAAGCGCGTCCTGGTGACGACCTTTGCCAGCAATGTTGCCCGCTTGCAGACCTTGGGCGATGTCGCGCGCGAAACCGGGCGCCAGCTGTGCGTTGCCGGCCGGTCCCTCGACCGAATCATCGAGGTCTCGCAGGAAAATGGCTATCTCGCGGATTTGCCCGACCCGGTGGACTTCGACACCGCCATGGCATTGCCGCGTGGCGAGGTGCTGATTCTGGCGACCGGCGGGCAGGGGGAGCCGCGCGCCGCGCTCGCCCGGATCGCCGAAGGGAACCATCCGCTCGAGCTTGTCGACGGCGATGTCGTCCTGTTTTCGAGCCGCCAGATCCCGGGCAATGAAATCAGCATTGGATCGGTTCAGAACAAGCTTGCGGAACGTGGGATCACCATGGTCACCGACCGGCAGAGCATGATTCATGTCTCGGGTCATCCCGGGCGCCCTGAACTCGAAGCGCTCTATGGCTGGCTGCGACCCGATGTGCTCGTTCCGGTGCATGGAGAGATACGTCATATGCAGGAACAGGCGCGGTTGGGTGCAGCCAATGCCATCCCCGTAAATGTCGTTCAGAAAAATGGCGACATCGTGCGTCTGGCGCCTGGCGCGCCAGGCAAGATCGCAGAGGTTCGGGCCGGCCGGCTCGTGCTCGACGGCGACATCATCGTTCCCGCGGATGGCGAGGCGATCGCCATGCGCCGTCGCATCATGCGCGAAGGCGTGGTAATCGTTGCGCTCGACGGCGACCTCAATCCACGCATCGACAGCGTCGGGCTGCCGCTGGATGAGGATTATGCGGAGTTTCTCGACGAGGCACAGCAGGATGTCGTGGCTGCAATTCGCAAGCTCAAGGGCGCAGCCCGAAAGGACGCGGCGCTGGTGCACGAGACCGCGCGGCTCGCGGCACGCCGCGCCGCTTTGCGCTGGTCGGGCAAGCGACCGCAGGTCCGCGTGATCCTGCCAAATCTGTGAGACGCAGCCATGCAGTGGACCAGCATCCTGGCGATCTATTTCCTGTTTCTCGTCTTCAGCGCCTTCGTGCTGTTGCCCTTTGGCGTGAAGACGCATGACGAGGCAGGAATTGAGAAAGTCAGAGGTCAGGCAGACAGCGCGCCCGTCGAGTTTCGCCCCGGACGATTGATGCTCCGCGCGACAATTCTCGCTGCCGTTTTGACGACGGCCTATGTGGCCAATTACATCAATGGCTGGATCGTCGCCGAAGACCTCATTTTCTGGGGACCTTCGGCCGGCTAGGGATCACTCGCGCAAACGCTCGAGCGCCTGGGCGAGCACTACATAGAGCTTGCCCATGTCACTCGACAGCAAGGTGACGCTGACCGCATGTCCATCGCGCGTGCTCAGCATCGTCCGGAGCATGGCTTCGAAGTCATGGATATAGCGGCTCACATGCTCGCGGAAATCGCTGTCCGCATCGTATAGCTCGGCGATGTCTCGCGCTTCGGTGCTGTCGACAAGATTGACCGCACGTCTGGTGAAGATGCCGCGATCGCCGCGCAGATAGCTTGCCCAGGCCATATCGGTCACTTCGGTCGAGAGCGCCTTGGCGATATCGATGGCATTGGAATTCAGGCTCTCGGTAATCAGCGCAACGCGGCGAGAGAAATCGTTGTCGACCTCGTCGACTGCGCGTTCGCGGGCATGCTTGATCCGGTTTTCCAGATTGCCGGTCAGTTCGTTCACCTTGGCTAGCTGATCGCGCAGTTGGCGGACCGTCTCGCGCCCAGCTTCCGACGACCGGGTTGTAGCTTCCTCAAGTTTTGCAATCGCGCCTTCGGTATGCTCGGCGAGCGCGCGTTCTATCGCTTCGCTGCTTTGGGCACCGACCTTTTCCGCGAGTGACGCGATACGTTCGGCCTGCTCGTCTTCGATGGCCGCAAGAGCAGACTTCGCGCTGGCTTGCAGCGTGTCGATCGCAGCCTGCAATTCGTTTCGGGCGCGTTCTGCCACGGCCGCATTTTCCTCGCCAAGGGCGGCGACCCCGGCGCGCAGCCGCTCGATACTGTCGGCTTGGGCCATGGTATTTTCGCCGAAAGCGGATTGAAATCGATCGATTTCTTCCATTGCGCCGCGCGCGCTTGAGCCTGCAAGCTCCATGCTCGCGCCAGCCTTGTCGCCGGCCATGCGCGCCTCTTCGAGCAAGGCATGCACCTCGTTCGCTCGCGCTTCGAGGCCAGCCAGACGTTCCTCACTGGTCGCCATCGCTACAGGAAGCTCTTCGCGCGTATGATGCGCACTCGCCTGGATCAGTTCGAGCAGGCGGACACTCGCATCGGTTAGGGCTGCGACAGCCATATCTGTTCCGTCCAGCGCTTCGCGGCTTTCGACGAGCTTCGCATTAAGAGCGTCGACACCGGCCGAAACCTGCCCGCTCGCCTCGCGGCCCTGCTGATCCGCCTTTTCGAAGACTTCGCCGAGTAGCGCGATCTTTTCGGCCAAGGCTTCCCCTTCGCGCGCTAGCGCCTCCGACTGCTCGAGCTGGGCCGCCCTGCGCTCCGCGATTGCCGCATCGAGCGCTGCTATCCGTTCCTGCATCAGGGCGACCGCCTGCTCTTCTGCTTCCGCAAGGCGTGCCTGCCGCTTGAGTGCCTCGTCCTCGAATTTGCGATTACGTTCGGCTGTGCGCGCGTCGACCTTCTTGGCTTCGTCGACCAGAGCTTGAAGCTTCTTGTTGGCGAAGTCGATCGCACCCTTGTCGACGCCGCGAATCTCCTCGATCGCCTTGACCAGCCGCTCGCGCATGGCGTTGATCTGTTCGCCCCATTTGGCGAGCGCCATATCCTCGCCCGCCCGAACTTCGGCTGCCACGCTCGCGGCTTCGCCTCGCATGGCTTCCAGCCGCACCTGCAGGCTTGCGAAGAGCGCCTCGATCTCGCCCTCGATCATCGAATTGCTCTCGCCCATTTCTGCACGCAGGGCAGCCGCCCGGGCGCGCATGGCAGCAAGTGCCTCGACTTCACGGCTGTCGAGCTCGCCACGGAAGGTTTCGCCTTCCGCCCGCAGGGTCGCGAACCGTTGTTCGGTAATCGAACCGAGTTGCTCGGCCTGCGCTTCGAAGGCCACGAGCGCTTCATCGACGCGTGTTTGCAGCGAAGCGACCTGCCGTTCACTCGCAGTGCCGAACTCGTTGAGACGGCGAAAGCCCTTGATCAGTTCATCGAGTTGAGACTGTGCTGTCTGACCCGCAGCGCCGATCTGGTTGGAGACGTCCTTGGCGGAGTTGGCGATGACCGGGAGATTGTCGCGCAAGCGGTCCATGTTTTCGAGCGCCGTGCCGCTGACTCGCGCAATCGCTTCGACCTGCTCGCCATTGTCATGGATTAGACCCTGCAACCGGTCGGCATGTTCGGAGATACGCTCGCTCGCCGAACGGCCAAGATATTCGAGATCGCGGGTTTGCGAGCCGAGGAACTCGCGCGCCAGGCTTAGCTCGCGATTGACCACTGCAAGCTTCTCTTCGAGCTTGGCGGACTCGATTGATAGGGAATGGGCAACCTCGCCGAAGCGCCGTGCTTCGTGGCGTGAATTCCGCAACGCCAGCATCCACAGGCTGACGACCAGCAGTACCGGAATTGCCCAGCTGACGATCCAGCCGCTCCATTGCGCCGGTGTCCCGCCGGTCGACAGCGTGGCCCAGTTTGCCCAGGCGAAGAAGCCGGTCCAGACGGCTATCGCCGTAATGGCGAGAGCCGGGGCAATCCATTCGCGCGAAACGACTTCGCTGTCGTCTTCGGCAAAGTCCTCGACAAAATCGACATCGCCGGGTTCTTCGAAGGCGTCTGAATTTTCGACGGTATCGTCTTCGAATGCTTCGATTTCCGGTGATGCAGGCGTTTCGTCGCCGGGGACGGCCTTGATGATCGAGCGCTGGGTCATGGATGGAAACTACCACGTTTCCACTATGCTTAAACCCACTTTAACCAATTGCTCTGCTGAGGCAGGGGCAAGCGATCATCTCTCCAGTTCTGCCCAAACCGCTGCGGGGGGAATCTCGAACCGGAGGCTGGTCGTAGTTGCGAAGCGACTCTAAAACCGCGCCGTAGCCGCACGAATGGAGATACTTTTGCGCGTCGCGCTCCTGTCCATCCTCGATAATTCCGTTCCGGGCGGAGGACTGCGTGCGTCTTTTCGGCAGTTTGCGGGCAGGACCATTCTCGAGCGCCAGATCGACCTTGCCCTGGCGGCCGGCTGCGAGACCGTCGCCTGCCTCGTCGATGGCATAAGTCGCGAGGTCACCGAGGCCCAGCGTCACGCCGAGCAGGCAGGGATCAAATTCGTCGCCATGCAACAAACCCGGTCCCTTTCGGGTATGGTAACTGCCGCGGACGAAATCCTGGTCGTGGCTGCGGGCAACCTGCCGGCAGCGGAACCCGTGCTGCGATCCGTCAGCCTGCCAGTGATACTGGCCTTTCCTGCTGAGGATGCCGTCCCACGCGGTCATGAGCGGATTGACCAGCAATTTGCTTGGTCGGGCGTGATGTTGCTGCCCGGATCGATCGTCGAGCCGCTGGCGGAGCTTCCGCCCGACAGTGATATCGTCTCCGCTCTGCTGCGGCTTGGCCTACAGGCGGGGGTCAAGGTTCTCCCTCTCGAGAAACGGTTGCTGATTGAGGGCAAGTGGCACTGGATGCCAACTGTGGACGAGCTTGGCGAGCGGGAAGATCAATGGATCCGCGACCATGCCGAAGTCGCCGAGTTCAATGCGCCCGGGCTGGCGGTCGCGGAGCGCGTAGGGGCGCGACTTGCCCGCGATGCCCTTGGCACGCGGGCGGCCAGCGTGCCAGCCATCGGGGCCGCGATCTGTGGGCTCGGCGCACTCGGATGCGCCTTGGTTGGTCTGCACCTTCCAGCAATGCTGCTGGGTACATTCATGGCCGTCCTGAGTGCTGCCGGAGAAACGGTCGAGCGCATCGCCGGCGCGGGGCAGGCCGTCGGTCGCCGATCACGCACGGCGGCAGCGCTGGATTGGTTGACCGACCCCGTCTTCATCATATTGATCGCGCTGGCTTCACCTGAGGATACCCAATGGCTGCGCCTGTTCGTACCCATAATCCTGTTTGCCCTGATGCGCTTGGGCAATCGGATGCGATCGGACAGGTGGAAGGCGACCTATAGGGACCGTATTGCCGTCGGAGGCCTACTTGTGCCTTGCGTGGCCTTCGGCCTGGTGCAGCCCGCGACGGCAGTTCTGGCTCTTATCGTACTCGTCACGCTGTTTCTGGCGCCTCATCGCGGTGAATAACCGTCGATTAACCATGGATCTGCTAGTGATAAGCCATGCGGTTGGACCCGTCCTTGCCTGACGCTGCTCGCAGCGCCGATATCGCTGCGGCTCGCCGTGCCGTGGCCGATGGCGATGCCGTGCTCGCCCATGTCGGCCCGATCCTGGAACACCTCGTGGCGACGCCCGATCACTCACTGTTCAGCGATGAACTTGTCGCGCGCATCAAGGGCATGTGTCATCACATGGCGGGTCAGGTTCTGCGGGCACAGGCGGAGGCCACCGGGGAGGCAGGGCGAGAGGCCTTTGCAGAGAAACACGGCGATGCGCTTGCAGCGGCATTTTATCGCAATCCGCATATTCTGTCGCATTGCCATACCCTGGCGATGGAGTGGCAATTGGCTTCGCGCATGGAGGCGCAATATGGCCTAGATCCTGCCCTATCGCCCTTGTTGCAAGACCTTATCGCCTCAGAAGACTCCGGCGTCGCCAGTGCCGCGATGGCAACGCTTGCTGCACAGGCGCGCTTTGCCCAGACGCAACGACGCATGGAACTGCCAGTGAGCGAATTGCCCGGCGATCTTTTTCACGAAGTCTTGCTCGCATGGCGCGCTCACGCCGGTGATCGCCGATCAGATGCGATGATCCGGGCGGAGACCAAGTTGCGAAACGCCTATGACGAAGCATCGGCCAGACTTTCGCTCCTTGCACGGCTGGTATCGGGCATGGGGAACGAACAGGCCGGTGCGCTCGATCTGGAGCGGTCGGGCGTGGCCTTGTTCGTGACCGCGCTTGCGGTCCGTTCAAGCCAGTCGCGCGATCTTGCGATTCTCTCAACGCATGAGGGTCAGTCGAGTCGGCTCGCCCTCGGCTTGCGTGCTGCTGGGCTAACCAGCGAGGAAGTAAATGCCGAGGTGTTGCGCCTGCATCCGAACCGGGAGGTGCCTGTAACGATCGGTCGCCTGTCCGTGGCGGACGCCCGAACCATTTTGGCGGAGAGCCGGAGCTCGGGGATCGAATAATCATGGGCAATGTCGGCACCCAATACATCGCCCATGGCAAAGTGGACGCAGACGGCTCGCTCGTAGCGGCTGAAGAGCCGCTTGCGAGTCTTCAGGAGGCGTGTGGCGGTGAGGTCGGCGGCGCCGTCGCAATTCCCGAACTAAGGAGTCTGGTACACAAAGCGGCAGACTATGGTTTGCGTCTCGCGCGGCAATTCAGCGCCGTCGATGGCGAGAACACTGTGACCGCATGGGTCGAAATCGCACCACACTTCTCGGACGACGGACGTGTCGCAGAGTGCGACATAGACGTCGTCAGCTGGCATGCAGAGCCGCTCCCGCTAGAAAATGATCGCGAGGCAGTAAGCCGCCGGATCGAGATCAATCGTCACCTTGCCGATTGCCTCGTGCGTCTGAATCCCTCGCAGGGCATTCTCTCAGTCGAGACGCAAGCGCCGGATCTCGCTGACTTCCTGTCACGAACTGCGTCAGCGATGGGTGCGCCCTGGACGGATTTCGTCGAACTGCCGGGTAACGCCCACGAGCAGCCGCTCCACTGGCGGTTGCTGGACGGGGCGCGATGCGCGATCGATGGATCGGACCGTATGTGGACGGCCCATCTCGAACCTCTCGGTAAGGGCGATGCCGGAAGCAGCGGGTTCGTGCTCTATCTGACCGCGGACCGGCCCCTTGATACCCGTGCGGGAGCGGATAACACCACACCGCTCGATGGAGCTTCTTTCGGGCGAGATCTTACCCCGGTACTACGCCAGCCGATCAACCGGATCATTGCGAATGCAGAAACGATCCGCACAAAACTCGCCGGACCGATTGCCGACGAATACAGTTCTTATGCCGCCGATATTGCCATCGCAGCGCAGCATCTGCTTGCTCTGATCGATGATCTTTCGGACCTTGAGGTGGTTGAATCCGAACAATTCGTGACCGCACCCGACCGCATCGAGCTCGCCGATGTCGCACGGCGCGCCTGCGGCATTCTGGGCGTGCGGGCACAGGAGCGCGGTATATCGCTGGTGCCTCCGGTGGAGGGAGAAAGTCAGCTGGCTATCGCCGAATTCCGCCGCGTGCTGCAAATCCTGCTCAATCTCGTGGGCAACGCGATCCGGTATGCGCCTGAAGACAGCCAGGTGTGGATCCGGCTCGATCGCATCGGCAGCAGGGCGCTCATCACCGTGGCCGACCAAGGACACGGCCTGGACCAAGAGCAGCAGGCAAAGGTGTTCAGGAAATTCGAGCGACTGGGCCGAAGCGGCGATGGCGGTTCTGGTCTTGGTCTCTATATCTCGCGCCGGATCGCGCGCGCCATGGACGGCGATCTGACGGTCGAAAGTGCGCCGGGGCAGGGCGCACGCTTTACCCTTTCCGTGCCTGCGGCAGACGACATGCGCTCCGAACAGCGAGATGGTCCAGGCAAGGGCATATCCCGTCCCAAAGCGGACGACTGACAAGAAAAAGGGGCGCCGCAGCGCCCCTCGATCGTTTGGTTTGTCCTAGGCTCAACGCTTGTCGATCGCCACGTAGTCGCGCTCGGTCGGGCCGGTGTAGAGCTGGCGCGGACGGCCGATGACCTGGCCGGGATCCGAAATCATCTCGTTCCACTGGGCCACCCAGCCGACCGTGCGGGCGAGAGCGAATAGGGCGGTGAACATCGTTGTCGGGAAACCGATCGAATTCAGGATGATTCCGGAATAGAAGTCGACATTGGGGAAGAGCTTCTTTTCCTTGAAATAATCGTCGTTTAGGGCGATTTCCTCAAGCTGCAGCGCGGTCTCGAAAACGGGATCGTTCACGTTCAGCGCGTCGAAGACCTCGCGCAGCGTCTGCTGCATAACGGTCGCCCGCGGGTCGTAGTTCTTGTAGACGCGGTGGCCGAAACCCATCAGGCGGAACGGGTCGTTCTTGTCCTTCGCGCGCTCGATATAGTGCGGAATCTTGTCGGGCGAACCGATCTCCTGCAGCATATTGAGCGCAGCCTCGTTCGCGCCGCCATGTGCCGGCCCCCAAAGGCAAGCGATGCCCGCCGCGATACAGGCGAAGGGGTTTGCACCCGACGAGCCGGCGAGCCGCACGGTCGAGGTGGAAGCGTTTTGTTCGTGATCGGCATGGAGTATGAAGATGCGGTCCATCGCCTTTTCGATGGCCGGGTGAATCTCATACTCCTCGGCCGGAACGCCGAACGTCATGCGCAGGAAATTGCCCGTGTAGCTCAGGTCGTTTTTCGGCTGCATGAAGGGCTGGCCGATCGAATACTTGTACGCCATCGCCGCGATCGTCGGCATCTTGGCAATCAGGCGATGACTGCTGATCTTGCGATGCTCCGGATCGGAGATGTCCGTGCTGTCGTGATAGAACGCGGAGAGCGCTCCGACGACACCGCACATGATCGCCATCGGGTGCGCATCACGCCGGAAGCCTTGGTAGAACTGGCGGAGCTGATCGTGCACCATCGTATGGCGCGTGATGGTGTAATCGAAATCGTCGAGGTCTTCCTGGCTCGGCAGTTCGCCATTGAGCAGAAGGTAGGCGACTTCCATGAAGCTCGAATGTTCCGCCAGCTGTCCGATTGGGTAGCCGCGGTGGAGTAGGACGCCTTCCTCGCCGTCGATATAGGTCAGTGCGCTTTCGCAGCTGGCCGTCGATTTATATCCGGGGTCATAGGTGAATTTGCCGGTTCCGCCATAAAGCTTGCGAATGTCGATGACGTCCGGGCCGACGCTGCCCTGCAGCACCGGGAATTCTTGTGTCTGGTTGCCCAGATCGAGAGTGGCCATGTTGTCGGGCACGCGTTTCTCCTCAACGGTCTCCGGCCGGCCCGGGGGCGTCGGCCGCTTGCGCGTCGATCCGCGCGAGCGCTTCTGCCTTGCCCAAAAGGACCAGCACATCGAAAATGCCGGGGGACGTGGTCGTCCCCGTCAATGCCGCGCGCATGGGCTGCGCGAGCTTGCCAAGGCCCAGTTCGAGCTGCTCGGCATACGATTTCGTAGTGGCTTCGAGAGCCTCGGTTGTCCAGTCATTTTGCACATGCAGCATTTTGGACAGGCCCGCGAGACGCTCGCGTGCCTCGTCATCGAGCAAGGCCGCCGCCTTGTCAGTCATTTCGAGTGGACGCCGAGCGAAGAGAAACTGCGATCCGTCAATAAGTTCATTGATCGACTTCGCACGTACTTTCAGCACAGGCATGGCCTGTTCGAGCAAGGCGACATCTACCTTGTCGTCATAATTGTCGGCGACAATGCTGGCGAGGCGCGCATCGTCGGCCTCGCGGATGTAATGACCGTTCAGGTTCTGCAACTTTTTGATGTCGAAGCGTGCCGGGCCCTTGCCCACGCCATCGAGGTCGAACAGCGCAATGGCCTCGTCGCGGCTGATCTCCTCCTTGTCCCCGTGACCCCATCCGAGTCGCAGCAGATAATTGAACAGCGCTTCAGGAAGCACCCCTTCTTCGTCGCGATAGGCTTCGACCCCGACCGCGCCATGACGCTTGGACATTTTCGCACCGTCCGGCCCGTGGATCAGCGGGACATGTGCGTAGACCGGGTCGGGCCAGCTGCCCTCGATCTCATTCATCGCACGGATCACCGGCAACTGGCGGAAGGCGTTGTTGAGATGGTCGTCCCCACGAATAACGTGGGTAATGCCCATGTCGTGATCGTCGACCACGACGGCGAGCATATAGGTCGGCGTGCCGTCCGCCCGCAGGATCACGTAATCGTCGATTTCCGAATTCTTGACAGTAACCTTGCCCTGCACGGCGTCGTCGATGGTGGTCTCACCTTCGGTGGGCACCTTGAGACGGATCGCATAGGGCGCGCCTTCGGGGGCCTCGCTCTCGTCCCGCTCGCGCCAGCGACGATCATAACGCATGGGCTGCTTTGCCGCCCGCTGTTCGGCGCGCATCTGCTCCAGCTCTTCTGGCGTGGCGAAGCACTTGTAGGCATGGCCTGCCTCGAGCAGCTGCCTCGCAACTTCCGCGTGGCGCTCGGCGCGATCTGACTGAAACAGTGGCGGCTCGTCGAAATCGAGGCCGAGCCAGGTCAGCCCTTCGATGATCTTGTCGATCGCGTCCTGCGTGCTCCGCTTACGGTCAGTATCCTCGATACGAAGCAAGACGCGCCCACCATGGTGGCGGGCAAAAAGCCAATTGAACAAGGCCGTGCGCGCTCCACCGATATGGAGGTATCCGGTCGGCGAGGGGGCAAAGCGGGTTACGACCATTCCGGCGGGCGTTCCACTATCGCTTGCCATTGTCTCTCGCTTCCTTTCAAAGACTTGCATGGCGACGCGAGGGACGCCTTCTGTACCGATGGGGGGTACGGGCGATGCGCCCGCGCAGGCTGTGCCGCGCCCTTGGCGCATGCGCGGGCTCTTGTCCAGATTTGCCGATCGCAGCGAGACCATGCTGGCGCAGGCGGGGTTTGACCGGGGGCCGTGGATCGCTGTCGCATTCGCCGGAGGAATCGGCCTTTGGTTCGCGCTTAAGTCACCATGGCAGTGGTCGGCGACCATTGGCCTTCTTATGCTGATCGCGCTGGCTGCCATAGCGCTTTGGCGCGACCGAGATGAGCGAGCGCATCTGAAGCTCGCGACGGTGGCAGCGGCGCTCGTCATTGCTGCAGGGCTCGCAATTGTCTGGGCGCGGTCCGAACTGGTCGGAGCGGAGCCAATCGAGCGCCCCCGTTTCGAGCGAATGGACGCACGGATTCTCGAACGTGAGGAGCAACCCTCGCGCGACCGCGTCAGGCTCACGGTGGCGGTTCGCGATGCCGAAACGGGCACCGCACGAGCTTATCGTATCAACGTACCCCTTGCGGAAGCCAACGACGCTTTGCGCGAGGGGGCGCGAATCCGGCTCGCCGCTCGCTTGATGCCCCCGTCACCCCCGATTGTGCCGGGAGCCTACGATTTTGCGCGGCGGGCCTGGTTCGAAGGGTTGTCAGCCACAGGCAGTGTGACCGGCGACATAGAGATCGTCGAAGGGGCGGGGGCGCGGGATGGCTGGATAGCGCAGGTGCAGCGCGCGCTCTCCGCCCATGTAAGGTCGCGGGTCGAAGGCGCGCCCGGTGCCATAGCCGCCACACTGGCGAGCGGCGACCGCGGCTCGATCTCCGAGGAGAACGAGGCCGCCATGCGCGATGCAGGGTTGACCCACCTGCTTTCGATAAGTGGCCTGCATGTCAGCGCAATCATCGCAGCTGTTTATCTCATTACATTGAAATTGCTGGCTTTGTGGCCGTGGCTGGTGCTACGACTGAGACTGCCGGTGGTCGCTGCGGGGGCAGCAGCCCTTGCCGGCATATCCTATACCCTCCTGACCGGAGCCGAGGTGCCGACGGTGCGAAGCTGTCTAGGCGCGCTGCTGGTGCTGATCGCTCTGGTTCTTGGCCGCGAGGCTCTGACTTTGCGGCTTGTGGCCATCGCTGCAATGGCAGTCCTGTTGCTTTGGCCAGAAGCACTGGTCGGACCGAGTTTTCAAATGAGCTTTGCCGCGGTGATCGCGATCGTCGCGCTTCACAATTCCTCGCCGGTCAGGGCATTTCTTTCACCACGTGAGGAAAGTTGGTTCCGACGGTCCGGACGGCGTGTGATCATGCTCTTCGCAACAGGTCTGGTTATCGAATTGGCTCTCATGCCTATCGTCCTCTTCCATTTTCACCGAGCGGGATTGTACGGTGCTGGCGCCAACCTGCTCGCGATCCCGCTCGTCACCTTCGCCTCGATGCCGCTTGTCGCATTGGCCTTGTTTCTGGATCTGTTCGGGCTGGGTGCGCCTGCCTGGTGGCTGGTTGGTCGATCGCTCGAGGTGCTGCTCGGCATCGCTCATTTCGTCTCTGCTCAGCCGGGTGCGGTAAAGCTCGCCCCGACTATGCCGATGGCGTCGATACTCGTCTTTCTCGCGGGCGCCTTGTGGATGGCTCTCTGGCACGGCTGCTTGCGTCTATGGGGCATTGCGCCAATGGCGGTCGGTGCATTGTGGATGTGGGCAACGCCTGCGCCGGACGTCGTCATCACGCGCGACGGTCGCGATGTCGGCATCGCCAGTGCTGAGGGGCGGCTGCTCGTTTTGCGGGACAGTGATGGCAGTTACGCTCAGGAGAATCTGCGCGAGGTGGTGGCTTTGGAGGGTCAACCGATACCGCTGGGGCGCTGGCCGGCAGCGCGCTGCAGCAGCGACTTTTGTACTTTGGTCATAACTGTTGATGGGCGGTCCTGGCGCCTCCTGATTGCGCGTAGCCGCGAACTGATCGAGGAACGGGCCCTGGCCGCCGCATGCGACCAGTCTGACATTGTCATTGCCGATCGTTTCCTGCCGCGTTCATGCCGACCGCGGTGGTTGAAGGCTGATCGACGCTTCCTTCAGGAGCAGGGCGGCACTGCCCTCTATCTCGGCGAAGAACGCATCGAGACTGTGGCAAAAGGGCAGGGCGAGCATGGCTGGTTCAAACCGCATGCACGCAAGTGAAAATGGTTTGGTGCACTTTGCCATAACGGCAGGTATCATCCAAAAAGAAGGGCGCGGTATCCGCCCGCGCCCTCCTGCATATTCATCTCGAAGCCAGCTGCACTCAATGATAGCGGCGCAAAAGCCCTGCAAGCTTGCCCTGAACCTTGACCCGGTGCGATTCGTAGACCTGTGGCTCGTAGGAGCCGTTTGCAGGATCAAGCCGGATTCGCCCGCCGTCGCGTCGCAGATATTTTAGCGTTGCCTCTTCATCGTCCACCAGCGCCACGACAATCTCTCCATCCCGCGCAGTGTCGGAGCGGCGTACAAGTGCGAAATCGCCATCGAAGATGCCCGCCTCGATCATCGAGTCTCCCGATACTTCGAGCGCATAGTGTTCGCCCGGGCCGAGAAGAGCGGCAGGCACCGGCATACTGCTCTGTCCCTCGATCGCCTCGATCGGAGCGCCTGCGGCAATCCGCCCATGCAGGGGCACGTCAATGATGTCATTCGCCGGTTCCGGCGCGACGGCCTTCGCGGTCACAGCAGCTGCCATGGTAGCACCGGTATCGTTGGCGACCGTCGGCTTGCTTGACCCCGTCACCGCATCCTCGGGCAGCTTCACCACCTCGAGTGCGCGCGCGCGATTGGGAAGACGACGGATGAATCCGCGTTCCTCGAGCGCCGAAATCAGGCGGTGCACACCCGACTTGCTCTTCAGATCGAGCGCTTCCTTCATTTCCTCGAAACTTGGCGAGATTCCGGTTTCTTCCAATCGCTGCTGGATGAACCGGATAAGCTCGTGCTGTTTGGCCGTCAGCATTTTGCGCAACTCCCGTGCCTTCTGTTCACAAAGAGGTGAACGAATACGGAACAATTAGGCAACCGATTGCGGGCAGTCAAGCAATTCCGCCATTTTCGATCCAGTTCAGATGGAACAGGCGTTCCCGAAACGTGCTATTCGGACGTCTAGCCGTTCAGCAGAGCACGCGTGGCCGAGGCAACGTCCGTTTGCCGCATAAGGCTTTCGCCGACGAGGAAGCTGCGTACTCCGCTCTGAGCCAGACGTTCGCAATCGGCATGATCGACAATGCCGCTTTCGCCGACGACGAGGCTGCCATCGGGCGCGCGAGGGGCGAGGGTTTCGGTCGTTGCGAGGTCAGTCGTGAATGTGCGCAGGTCGCGATTGTTTATCCCGATCAAGCGCGACCTGAGTCGGGCCGCGCGGTCAAGTTCGGCTGCATCGTGCACCTCCACGAGGACGTCCATATCATAGTCGATCGCGGCTGCCTCAATCTCCTGCATCGCGCCATCGTCTAGTGCGGCGACTATGATCAGGATCGCATCTGCGCCGATCGCGCGGGCCTCGGCCACCTGCCATGGATCGATCATGAAATCCTTTCGCAGGACAGGAAGGTCGCAAGCGGCGCGCGCGGCGACGAGGTAATCCTCATGGCCCATGAAATAGGGGGCATCGGTCAGAACAGAGAGGCACGCCGCCCCGCCTCTTTCGTATTGCCTGGCGTGTTCGGCGGGCTGAAAATCCTCGCGAATCAGCCCCTTGGAGGGCGATGCTTTCTTGATCTCGGCGATGAGCCCGAAACCGTGACGTTGCGCCCGCTCGAGCGCAGCGCGGAAACCGCGCGGCGCAGAATGCTCGCTGGCGAGCGCATCAAGCGCGCCCATCGAGCGCTCCTTTTTGCGCGCGGCGACCTCGTTTCGCTTGGTTTCGCAGATTTCAAGCAGCTTGTTCATCGTGCCAGTGCAATCCAGTCTGCCAGCAGCTTGCCTGCCGCGCCAGAGTCGATGGCTTCTCCCGCGATTTCTGCGCCCTCGGTCCAGTCGTCGCATCTTCCGGCCACGATCAGCGTTGCGGACGCGTTGAACAGAACTGCATCGCGGTAGGGACCGGGTGTGCCAGACAAGAGCGCCTCGAGTGCCCGCGCATTGTGCACGGGATCCCCGCCACGGATGGCCTCAACCGGTGCATGGGGCAGATTGGCTTGCACGGCGCTTACGCGGCGCATTTCGAAATCTCGCCCGATCACGTCCGCAAGCTCATTCCCTCCCGCAAGGCTGAGTTCGTCCAATCCCTCATCACCTGAAGCGATAAAGGTCCTTTGCGTGCCCAGTTTCGCCTTTGCCGCGGCGTAGATCGGGACATATGCGGGACGCGCGATACCGATAAGTTGCCTCTGGACGCCCGCGGGGTTGGAGAGCGGCCCCATCAGATTGAAGATTGTCCGTACGCCCAGCTTCTGACGGATCGGCTGAATGCGGCCCATGGCGGGATGGTGATTCTTAGCGAAGAGGAAGCAAATACCGAGTTCTGCCAAAGTCTTCTCGGCCGTTCTTCCCGCCGCGTCCATGTCGAGCCCAAGCGCCTCGAGCGTGTCCGCGGCACCCGACTTGCTGCTCGCCGCTCGGTTGCCGTGCTTGGCCACGGGCACGCCGCAAGCGGCAACCACGAGGCTTACCGCGGTCGAAACATTCAGCGTGTGATGGCCATCGCCCCCGGTCCCGCAACAATCCACGGTGCCTTCGGGAGCATCGATCGGGATCAGGCGCGCACGCAGCGCGCGGGCCGCTCCGGCAATCTCGTCCGCCGTTTCGCTGCGCATCGACATGTCTCTGAGAAACCGCGCGATCTCGGCATCGCTAGTTTCGCCATCAAGGATCCAGCCGAAGACTTCCTCCGCTTCCGCTTCGCTCAGATGCGTTTCGGATTGCGGAAGCGCCTTCACGCCGGCACCTTGGCTGCGATGCCGCAAACCGCGAGGAAGTTCGCAAGCAACGCGTGGCCGTGCTCTGTAGCAATGCTCTCCGGATGGAATTGCACCCCGTGGATCGGCAATTCTTTGTGCCGAAGCCCCATGATGCTCGTACCGTCGAGCCCCGGCGTGCTACTCGTGGCATTGACCTCGAGGCAGTCGGGTATGTTCTCGACGATCAGCGAATGATAGCGTGTCGCGGTAAAGGGCGAGGGCAAACCCGCAAAAACGCCGGTGCCGTCGTGTTCGACTGCCGAGGTCTTGCCATGCATCAATCCGCCACGGGAGACCTTGCCGCCAAAATGCTGGCCGATCGCTTGGTGCCCGAGGCAAACGCCCAGCAACGGGCGTGCTCCTTCAGCGCAGGCGGCGACGAGATCGAGACTGATGCCCGCTTCATTGGGCGTGCAGGGGCCGGGCGAGATCAAAACGCCGGCAACGTCGCGCGCCATTGCCTCCCCTACGGATAGCGCATCGTTGCGCACCACTTCCACTTCCGCACCGAGTTCCATGAGATAATGGACCAGGTTGAAGGTGAAGCTGTCGTAATTATCGATTACGAGGATGGATCGGTTGTCGGTCATTCGTCCGGATCAATGGCGTCGAAAAGCCAGGCTTTCAAGGAAGTCGGATTGATGTGACGTCACGCCTGCTTGCCAGCGAAATGGTCTGTCGCCCGCACAAGCCCGTCGACAATCCCTGGCTCGGCGGCCGAATGGCCGGCATCGGGCACGATCCACAGATCGGCATTCGGCCAGGCTTTCCTGAGCGCCCATGCTGATGTGGGTGGCGTGCAAATATCGTGGCGTCCCTGCACGATAATGCCCGGCAGATGAGATATCGTCCCGACATTGGCGAGCAATTGCGCTTCTTTCAGGAAGAAATCCTCAAGAAAGAATTTCGCGCAAATCCGCGCGAAAGGCACTGCTTTTTCCGGATTGGCAAAGCTGTCGAGCAATGCGGCATCTGGCAGAAGGGTGGCGACATTGCCCTCCCACAGTGACCATTCGCGTGCCGCGGCGAGGCGAGTTTCCTCGTCCGGGCTGGTGAGCCGTTTGTAATAGGCGCGCACCAGGTCGCTGCGCTCTGCCTCGGGAATGAGGCCGGTGAAATCGTCCCACTGCTCGGCCATGATCTCGCTGGCACCATAGCTGTAGAGCCAGTGCTTTTCCGTCTGGCGAGCGAGGAATACGCCGCGCAGGATTATTTCGCTCACTCTGCCTGGATGGGTTTGGGCATAGGCAAGCGCGAGGGTTGCGCCCCAACTCCCGCCGAACACCTGCCACGTCTCGTGCCCGCACATCTCGCGCAGTCGCTCTATATCGGCGACGATGCGCCAGGTATCGTTGTTCTCGATTTCCGCGAAAGGTAGAGACTTTCCGCAGCCGCGCTGGTCGAAAAGCAAGACGTCATAGAGATCCGGATCCCACTGGCGGCGATGATCGGGCGACATGCCGCCACCGGGGCCGCCGTGGAGAAAGACTGCCGGCTTGGCACCCTTCGTACCGACACGCTCGTAATAGAGCGAATGCCCTTCGCCGACGTCGAGCATGCCGGTCTCATACGGCGTGATTTCGGGATAGAGCGTGCGGCGTTCTTCGGTCATTCGGTGTCCTTGCGGGTGACGACGACAATCGGGCCGATCGGCGCGCCACTATCGAGCCTGTCGGTTGCGGGGTTCCACAGCTGCGAAACATTGCCATCGAGGAACAGGGCGTTGGGAACATCGAGTTCGTCCCGATAAAAACGGGCCAGCTTGCCGAACGATATTGGCGCGTTCGAAATAACGAAATGCGCGCGTCCTTCCGCATCGACGCCGACGGCATTGCGGACCAGTCGCGACGGCCCATCGCGGGTGATTTCAGGGTGCAGCGCGCCATCGATGACGAGCATGGGCCCGGACTGCGTGCCGAATTCCGGGCGCTCGCTGACATTTGCGAGAAAGCTTTCGGTGGTGCGCACGCTCCACTCGCCACCCGACCCATAGAAGACCCCGTTCGGCTTGAGGTGGAAATTGCCTTCGCCGTCAGCGGTGTTCAGCGTTTGCAAGCGCTGGGAAGCCTCTACGAAGTAGCCGATCGGCTTGCCGTCGTCATCGAACATGCCGGCGTTCATTGCGAATGCGACTTCGCCGCTGCCGCGCTGGCGCGCTAGCGCTTCGAGGCTGCGGTAGGGCGCCTCGCCAGACGGACCCAGATCCATGCTGATCCTGTGTCGTACCGGTGTGGCGAGGCAGTGGGTTAGCGGCGTATCCTCGAAGATGATGGAGCGGCAGGCGCTTTCGACCGAGCTCGCTACGGTCGCGGTCTCTTCGGGCGAGGGTGCGGCGCTGGGCTGGGCCGCCTGGCCGTTCCCGTCGATCCGCGCCCGGACGACCGGCTCGCCGGCAGGCTGCTGCTCGCAGGAAGGGAGCAGCGTCAGCGCAAGAAAGGCGCACAGGACTCTCATTGGCCATATCCCGACTGTCGCGAGATCCTGACGGCTTCCTGGGCGGCCGCCAGCAGGGCACCTGCCTTGGCCTCGCATTCGCGCTGCTCGTAATCGGGATCGCTGTCTGCCACGATGCCAGCCCCGGCCTGCACATGCATGATACCGTCCTTCACGATGGCGGTGCGCAGGACGATGCAGCTGTCGACTGAACCGTCCGGGGCGAAATATCCGACGCCGCCGGCATATGGCCCGCGCGTGGCAGGTTCGAGTTCGGCAATGATCTCGCATGCGCGGATTTTCGGGGCGCCACTGACCGTGCCCGCCGGGAAACCCGCGAACAGGGCATCGAGGGCGTCTTTGCCCGGATCGAGCTGCCCTATCACATTGCTGACGATATGCATGACATGACTGTACCGTTCGACGGTGAAACTATCGGTGACGGCGACGCTGCCCGACACTGCGACGCGTCCGACATCGTTGCGCCCAAGATCAAGCAGCATCAAGTGCTCGGCACACTCCTTGGGGTCCGCCAGAAGGGATTTCTCGGCGAGCCGATCCGCATCCGGCGAAGCACCGCGAGGTCGCGTGCCCGCGATCGGACGAATGGTAACCTCGCCATCGCGCACGCGGACGAGAATCTCCGGACTGGAGCCCACCACAGCGAAGCCCGGAAGGTCGAGAAAATACAGGAAAGGCGAAGGATTTACGCGCCGCAAGGAGCGATAGAGTGCCATCGCTGGCAGCGAAAACGGACTGGTGAACCGCTGGGACAGAACGACCTGGAAGATGTCTCCGGCAGCGATATAGTCCTTCGCCTTCGCGACCATTGCGCGGTAATCATCCTTGGCGATGCACGAGGTCAGCTCAGGCTCCGGTCCCTCGAGCTGCTGCTCGGGTTGCCGGCCAAGCGGCTGCGCCAATCTGCTGAGAGCCGCGTCGATCCGTTCGGACGCAACCTCAATTCGCATGCCCGGCCAGACGGGCGCGACGCAGAACAGCGTATCGCCGAGCCGATCGAATACGAGGACGACCGTCGGGCGGACGAACAGCATGTCTGGCAGAGCCAATTCGGCGGCGGGCGCCCGGGGCAATTTCTCAACCAGGCCGATCGTTTCGTATCCGAAATAGCCGACCAGGCAGGCGAGAGCCGGCGGCAATTCTGGCGGCGTTTTGCAGCGGCATGATTTGGCGAGGTCGCGCAGGGCGTCGAGCGCATTGCCGCTATAGGATTCGAATGCCGCGCGCTCCTCGCGCCAGCTGCGGTTTATCTCGGCTTTTTCGCCGCTTGCGCGGAATACCAGGTCCGGGTCGATACCGATCAGGCTGTAGCGACCGCGCGTCTCTCCGCCTTCGACCGACTCCAGGATAAAATCGCCACGATCGGGTTCGAACAGCTTGAGCGCGGCGCCGACAGGCGTTTCCGTATCGGCGACGACCTTGCGCCAGACCAGTGCCGGACGTCCCGCCTCAAGTTCTGCTTGCGCCTCTTCCAGGCCTTCTAGCTGGTCCGACAAGGGCGGCTCAATTCGTGCCGAGGAGCTGACGCCGGACAGCTTCGATCGCATCTTCGTTCCGCTCGACGCCCAGTTCCTCGCGCATCGCAAGGCGCAATTGCTGCGCGTATTCCTCACCAATCACGGGCCCGAGCTGCTGGCGGGCCTGGGCGATAAGCGGATCGTCATCAGCAATGTCGTCCATCGTGATGTCGTTGAGATCGACGACGAAAAAACCGATGTCCTGAGCAGCCTCCAGCTTTTTCGTTGTTCCCTCAGCCATGCTGAAAAGAAGGGCCAGCGGCGGCGGAATGCGCTGCTCGCGCCGCGCAGCGAGCTGTTCGCGCGTGAGATTGATCTGTTCGGGAGCAGGAAGTTGGACCTCTTCCGCCGCAAGCGCGGCAGCAAGCGTTGCTCCCCCGCGAACGCGCTTTAATACGCGATCGGCCGCAGCCTGCGCGCGCTTGAGACCTTCGGAAATCCGCCAGCTCGCTTCGACCCGATCGCGGATTTCCGCAAGAGGGGCTCTGGCCGCAGGCGTGATCTGCGCGACTTCATAAACGAGGTATGATCCACCCCCTTGCAGTGGCGCGATCTCGGGCTCTTCTTCCTCCATCTGGAAGATGGTCTGCAACGCAGGAGCAAGGACCTCGGGCAGGGTTTCCTGAGCCTGGTAAATGCGACCGTTGGCGAGCGCGGGGCGCGTCGTCGTCAGCTCCAGGTTGAGTTCCTCGGCGACTTCGGTCAAGGTCGCACCGTCAGCCAACTGGTCCTCGATCTCGATGGCAAGTTCGGCCAGCCCTTCGGTGCGCTTTTCCTCGCGCAGAGCCGTGGCGATCTCCTCGCGCACCTGCTCGAGCGACCGCACCTGTTGGGTGATGACGTCGTCGATCTGCGCAATGTGCCAGCCGAGCGGGCTGCGGGCGGGCTCGGTGATCGCACCCTCGGACGCTGCAAAATAAGCGTCAGCGACCGCTCGCGAGGCCTGACTTGTCAACTCGGACTGCTCCAGACCGGTCAGCGGCGTTGCGCGCAAACCGGCTTCGCGGGCAACGGCATCGAACGAGGCGCCACCTGCGATGCGCTGACGAAGTGACGTCGCCGCAGCCTTGGTGGGTACGATCAATTGCGTGACGTCGCGCGTTTCGCTGGCCGCAAATTGCTCGCGATCGCGCTGATAGCGGGCTTCTATTTCGGCTGCAGTCGGATTGACTCGATCACCGAGTGCCTCGCTATCAAAGGTGGCGAAGCGAATGATCCGGCGTTCGGGCCGCACGAAGTCTGCCGTGTTGGCCTCGTAATAGCGCTGCAAAACTGCAGGCGACGGGTCGCCCTGCGGCGCAAAGCTGGCCGATGGCAGCAGCGCGATAGTGCCCTCGCGGCGCTCCTTGAAAAGCTGGGCATAACGGTAGGCGAGCCTTTCGGGCACTTGCGCGCCGAAGGTGGCTGGCACGAACAATTGCTGCGAAACAAGGCCGGTGGCGAAATCCTCGCGCGCCTGTGCATCCGAAATGCGCGCCTGTGCGAGGGCCTGGCGATAGATGTCCTCGCTGAAGTTACCGTCTGCGCCTCGGAAGGCCGGAAGCAAGCGGATTTCGCTATTCACCAGATTGTCGCCCGCACGGATGCCGTATTTCTCGGCATATGTGCGAATGGCGAAGCGATCGATCAGCGTTTCCAGCGATTGCTCCAGACCGCCCTGCGCGATGAATTCCTCCATCGTCAGCGTGGGATTTTGCTGGCGCGCACGATCGAGGCCGTTATTCGCCGCCTGAACGAGATCAGCCGTGCCGATCTTCTCCCCTCCGACGACAGCCACGCGGTCACCACCGGCTACGCCGCCGAAGGCGCCGGTGCTCGACACGTCCGCACTGGCGAAGGCGAGCGCGATCAGGCCCAGAAAAACAAGCGCCAGCGCGAGGCCAAGCTTCGTCTTGAAGATGTTTCGGAAAAACGTGAGCATGATGTTCGGGCGATCCCGGAAGAATTGACAATCCGCAGTCGCTCGGCGCGCCTGCCTTCGGTCGCAGCCTTTATCTGCCATGCGACCTCGCCGCAACAGGTTGCGAAGGGTTTTGACGCGCGGCGAAACCTTGTCTAGCGGAGCGCAACACATCGCCCCTATAGCGGGCGACCCCGTCATCCCATCCTGACAGGACACACGCAATGGCCGAGCGGCCCTATATCGTTGGAAACTGGAAAATGTTCGGCACGCGCGCCATGCTTTCGGAAGCGCGCGCCATCGACCGTGCCGCGCAGCGCTACATGAAGGTCGAGGTCGCGGTCGCGCCTCCCTATACGCTGATTCACGCAGTCCATAAGGAAGCCGAGCAGATCGGCGTCGGCGCGCAGGACTGCCACCCGGGCGAAGAAGGACCCCATACCGGGGACATCAACGCTGCCATGGTGGCGGATGCCGGTGCCAAATTCGTCATTCTCGGCCACAGCGAGCGGCGACAGGATCACGGTGAGACCGGCGATCTGATCAACGCCAAGATCGAATCGGCGATCGAGGCCGGGCTGCGGGTAATCCTGTGCTGTGGGGAATCGCTCGAGACGCGCGATGCCGGTCAGGCGGAAGACTTCGTTCTCGGGCAGCTGCGCCCGGCGCTCGAAAAGTTCGAGGACCCTGCCGATCGGCTGACAATCGCTTATGAACCGATCTGGGCGATCGGCACAGGCCGCACCGCAACGCCTTTGGATATCGAGGCAATGCACAAGGCGATCCGCAATTTGCTCGATGAGGTGTATGGTGCCGAGCGGTCTGCTGACGTCCGCATTCTTTATGGTGGTTCGGTCAAGCCAGACAATGCGCGCGAGATCCTGACAACGCCCGAGGTTGGCGGCGCCCTCGTCGGCGGAGCCAGCCTGAGCGCGGAAACCTTCCTCGGTATCGTAGTGGCCGCTTCGGAAACCGAAGACGCGTAACCCATATCTGCGCGATTGCAGCGCGCCCTTGTCGTTTGCCTGCCCTGCGCCTAAGTGCGGCGCAGCGGCAACGACCAATTCAATCGAAGAGTACCCGAAGTCATGTTCCTGTTTCTCACCGTGCTCCAGGCCATCGTCGCAGCGGCCCTAGTGGGCGTCATTCTGATGCAGCGCTCCGAAGGTGGCGGTCTCGGAATTGGCGGCAGCCCCTCGGGCATGCTGAGTGCGCGCGGCGCGGCAGACTTCCTCACACGGTCGACGAAATGGCTGGCCGTTCTTTTCGTCGTCCTGTCGATCGCCCTGGCCGCCGTCGCAGTTGAATCGACCAGTGGTAGTGCGATCGAATCCACCCTCGACCGCACGGTCGCGCCCGCAGCTCCCGCCGATCCTCTGGGCCCGGCCACAACCGGCGATGCGGCCCCCGCGAGCGACGATCCGCTGGCCGACGTGACCGAATAACCCTTTTCCCTCGTGAAGCTGTGGATTGCGCGGCATTCGCCGCGTGACCACGCATGCTTTGCGCTTGCCCCGAATCCATTTCTCAGCTTAAGGCCCGACTCCCATGGCGCGGTATATTTTCATCACCGGCGGCGTGGTCTCCTCGCTTGGCAAAGGTCTTATGGCGGCATCGCTTGCCGCTCTCCTCCAGGCGCGCGGCTACAAGGTCCGCATCCGTAAGTTCGATCCCTACCTGAATGTCGATCCGGGGACGATGAGCCCGTATCAGCATGGTGAAGTCTATGTCACTGACGATGGTGCGGAAACCGACCTCGACCTTGGTCACTACGAACGCTTTACGGGCGTTTCCGCGCATCAGGGCGACAATGTCACTTCCGGCAGGGTCTATCAGCAGATCATCGCAAAGGAACGGCGCGGGGATTATCTCGGCGCGACGGTACAAGTCGTCCCGCATGTCACCGACGCAATCAAGGAATTCGCTCTGGCGGACCAGGGCGATCACGATTTCATCCTGTGCGAGATCGGCGGGACAGTGGGCGACATCGAGAGTCTGCCCTTCATGGAAGCGATCCGGCAGTTGCGGAACGAGCTCGAGCCGATGCAGTCGCTGAGCGTTCACGTGACGCTGGTTCCCTATATCGCAGCGGCAGGCGAGCTGAAGACCAAGCCGACCCAGCACTCGGTACGCGAACTGGCGAGCCTCGGGATAAAGCCCGACGTGCTGTTGTGTCGTGCGGAGCATCCGATCCCCGAAGGCGAGCGCCGCAAGATTGCCAATTTCTGCAACGTGCGGATGGAGGCGGTCATCCCGGCGCTCGATGCGCCGTCGATCTACTCGGTGCCTTTGCAGTACCATGCGGAGGGTCTCGATACCGAGGTTCTTCGCGGTTTTGGCATTACCGATGCGCCTGAGCCCGATTTGTCACGCTGGTACGACGTGGTCGATCGCCACTCCAATCCTGAAGGCGAGGTCACGATCGGCGTCGTTGGCAAGTATGTCGGTTTGCAGGACGCCTATAAGTCGCTCAATGAAGCACTGATCCACGGCGGCATGGCTCACCGCGTCAAGGTCAATATCAAGTGGATCGATGCCGAGGTGTTCGAGCAGGACGAGAGCGATATTGCCGCGCAACTTGAACCCATGCACGGGATTTTGGTGCCGGGCGGCTTCGGCGAGCGCGGATCGGAGGGCAAGATTGCGTCGGTCCGGTTCGCACGCGAACGCAAGGTACCGTTTCTTGGCATCTGCCTTGGCATGCAGATGGCGTGCATCGAAGGGGCGCGGACCGCCGGTTTCGAGCAAGCAAGCTCCACCGAATTCGGAGAAACAAGCGAACCGGTGGTTGGCATCATCACGGAATGGATGTCCGAAGAGGGGCTTCAGACCCGAGAAGCGGGTGGCGATCTCGGGGGCACGATGCGCCTAGGCGCTTACGACGCCAGGCTTTCAGCCAATAGTCACGTGTCGTCCGTCTACAATGGAGCGACGGAGATCTCCGAACGGCATCGTCATCGCTACGAGGTCAACGGCGCCTATATCGAGCCGCTGGAAAAGCAGGGTCTCATATTCTCAGGCATGTCGCCAGACGGACTTTTGCCGGAAATCGTCGAGCGTCCCGATCATCCGTGGTTCGTCGGGGTGCAATTCCATCCCGAGCTCAAGTCCAAGCCGTTCGATCCGCACCCGCTCTTCGCAGGGTTTATCGGCGCAGCCCTCGAGCAGGCGCGGCTGGTTTGAGAAATTTCGGATTATCTCTTTTAGTAAGTCATTGAAATTATTGGATGCAGGTCAGCGCGGCTTGTATGTACGCGACAGCATCTGAGAACGCTCCGATTTTCCGGTTTATCTTTTGATATATCTCATGCAGACTACAATTGTTGTCGCGCAAAGGGGCGCGGCAAATCGAGACATCTGTAGTGCCGCCACGCGGTGGGGCTTGCCTCGATGACGGTCGTCTTCTGCGACCCGGACGGCCGATTTCGAGGTTGGGCGGCGTTTAACGTCGCGGGGGCGGAACTTTCGTTCCGCCCCCTAAACGTTTAGCCAGAATTTTTTGAAAGTTCAGGCCCTCAGGCCTCAGGCCGCTTCGTTACCTTTGACAGCTTCGTCCGAGACGATTTCCAGCGGCTTCTGTCCGCCAATCGCGATCTTCTTCGGCTTCATGGCTTCGGGCACCTCGCGCACGAGGTCGATCACGAGAAGCCCATCGGCCAGATCGGCATTGGCCACACGCACGTAGTCAGCAAGCTCGAAACGCCGTTCGAAACCGCGATTGGCGATGCCGACATGCAACATCTCGCCATCGCTCGCTTCATCGCGCTTGCGGCCCTGGACGACCAGCAGATTCTGTTGTGCAGTGATGTCGAGATCGGCAGGACGGAAACCTGCAACCGCCAGGGTAATGCGGTATTCGTCTTCGTCGCGACGCTCGATATTGAAGGGGGGATAGTTGTCGCCGCCGGCATTGCGTGCCTGACGTTCCATAAGATCGAACAAGCGATCGAAACCCACGGTGGAACGGCGGTATTGGGTCATATCCATACGGTTCATAGAAACAAATCCTCTTGTTGAGCGATTCATAAGGCGGGGCCCTTCGTGGCACCCCGTCGCCGCCACTTAGCTTGGCGACACGATCAAGATAGGGCCGGCGAAAGCGCTTTCAAGTTTCCCGCCGCGAGCCTAGAAACCCTTGCGAAACGAGGAATGCATGAGCCAATCACCCGTCACGATCTACACCAAATTCGGTTGCGGTTACTGCGTGCGGGCCAAGCGCTTGCTCGACCAGAAAGGCGTCGATTACACCGAACACGATATCACCATGGGTGGTCCCAAGCGCGACGAGATGCTCGAGCGCGCTCCAAATGCGCGTACGGTTCCGCAGATTTTCATCGGGGATACCCATGTCGGCGGTTCCGACGATCTCGCTGCGATGGAGCGCGAAGGCAGACTCGATACATTGCTGGAGGCCTGAGTGCCCCGCATTGCCTTGCTGCAGATGACGTCGGGCATCGACCCTGATGCCAATGCTCGCGCCATTGCGGATGCCATCACGGTGGCGGCGGGCGAGGGCGCAGCAATGCTCTTCACACCCGAGATGAGCGGTTTGCTCGATCGTGACCGGAAGCGCGCTGCACGATCCATTCACCGGGAAAACGATACGCCGGCCCTGGCCGCAGCACGCAATGCTGCTTCAAAGGCGGGTGTCTGGGTCTCGCTAGGCTCGCTGGCCGTCCGCACTGATGGCGAACGCTGGGCCAATCGCGCCTATGTGATCGGACCCGACGGCGATATCGCGGCCAGGTACGACAAGATCCATATGTTTGACGTAGACTTGGCCACCGGGGAAAGCTGGCGGGAGTCCAATGCCTATGCGCCGGGTGACGAGGTAGTCACGATCGAGGATACGCCGGTTGGCCGTCTTGGCTTGTCCATCTGTTATGACATCCGCTTCCCGGCACTGTACGAAGCGCTCGCGCGCGAGCGCTGCGATGCACTGTCGATCCCGGCCGCATTCACAGTTCCGACCGGAAAGGCGCATTGGCACGTGCTGCAGCGTGCACGCGCGATCGAGGCGAGCGCCTTTGTCATTGCCGCGGCCCAGGCGGGCGAACACGAGGATGGAAGACACACCTATGGACACAGCCTCGTAGTCGATCCTTGGGGCGAAGTTTTGCTTGATATGGGCGACACGCGTTCCGGACTTGGCTACGTAGACTTCGATCTTTCAAGGATCGGCGAAGCTCGTCGACAGGTGCCCAGCCTTGAAAACCGGCGAGAAATCCCCTCTCAGGCGCAACCATGATAGTATACGACCTCTCCTGTATCGAAGGCCATCGGTTCGAAGGCTGGTTCGGCTCGTCCGCCGATTTCGAAGCGCAGCGCGAGCGCGGCTTGGTATCCTGCCCTGAATGCGGATGCAGCAAGGTCGCGAAGGCACCGATGGCGCCTGCCGTTTCGTCGAAATCCAACAGCGGTACTGTCGTCGAGGGCAATAGCGAGTCAGCCGGAAGCACGACACCGATCATGCGAGGTGAGCTTCCGGCCGAGGTAAGGCAGGCCGTCGAGACGCTTGCCAAGGCGCAGGCGAAAGCCCTGAAAAGCAGCACTTGGGTGGGCGAAAAGTTTGCCGAACAGGCCCGCTCGATGCACTACGGAGAAGCAGACGAGGCGCCGATCCACGGTAAGGCCACCAAGGACGAAGCCGAGGAAATGCTCGCCGAGGGTATCGCGGTCGCGCCGCTGCTATTCCCGGTCGCTCCGCCGGACGAACTCAACTGATTGCCAAGCGGCACCCGTCTGCTAGACGCCGCTGCGGGCGCCCGTAGCTCAGTCGGATAGAGCACCAGATTCCTAATCTGGGGGCCACAGGTTCGAATCCTGTCGGGCGCACCACTACCGACCCAGCCGCATGGCCAGAAAGCTCAAGCCGCATAGCGCCATCGAAAATACGGCCAGCAGCCCGCATGTGCCTGCCCAGCCAGCCGCGTCGTAAATGGCTGTACCCGCAAAGCTGCCGATGCCGCCCCCAAGGAACATCAGCACGATATAGATCGTCGTCAGGCGCGTCCTGAGATCCGGCTCCAGCGTCAGGAAGGTCATTCTGCCGGTCACATCGATGCCGGGACCAACCAGATTCGCCAGTACCAAGGGAATGAGGAGCGTCGCTAGAGCAAAGCCCAGCGGATACAACAGCAGGATGCCGACGAGCTGGATTGCGGCGAACACGAGACGGGCCTTGCGCGCGCCGACGCGATCAGCCCAGCTCCCAAGGCGTGGAGTGGAAAAGATGCTGATAGCCGCGATGCCCGCAAGATAGCCGACCATGTCCGTCCCGTATCCGAGTTCGGGTGAGGTCAGATGCAGAGCAAGCGCAAGCCACAGGGCGATGAATTGCGCGAAATTGAGTGCCTGGATCGCTCCGGACAGCAATATCTCCCGATGGCGTGTAATGAGCGGGAAAACCGATTGCAGGAGCGCGAAATAGCTCTCGCGGGTCGCGGCACTTCGTTCGCCCACTTCCATCAGGCGCGGAAGTGCTAGCGTCACCAAGAGCATGAGCGTTGTGGCCACCCAATAGACTGAACGCCAACCGCCGTATTCGGCCAGCACCCCCGCGCCGACCCGCGCAACCAGAATGCCCAGAATTACGCCCGCGGTCAGCAGGGCCATGACCTGCCCGAGCCGGTCCGGCGCCACCCGCTTGGAAGCATAGGCGGGCAACAGATAGGGCGCGATCGTGAAGAAGCCGAGCAGGGTCGACCCGGCAACGAACAGGGCGAAACTGCCAGCCAGCGTCATCACTGCCAATGAAGCGGTCTGACCACAGGCGAACACGATCGTCAGGCGCCGGTTTGAAATCCGGTCACCGAGCGGCAGAAGAAGGAAAATACCGACTGCAAGCGCTAGCTGGTTCAGAGCTGGGACCAATCCGATCTGCGCGTGGCTGACGCCGAAATGGTCTGCGACCTCGCCGATGATCGGATGTATATAGTAGGCATTCGCCGTGACCACCGCGACCGCGATGGAAAGCGAGAATTCCTGCGCGCGCGTGAGCCGCGCCAAGTTGCTCAAGCGAGATGCCCCGCCTTGCGAGCCATGTCGATAACGCCTGCGGCCAGTTCTTCCGGTCTGTCTTCCTGGCTGAAATGGCCACAACCGGACAAAGTGCGATGCGGTTGACCCGCGGCGCCAGCTATGCGCTCGATGAGAAACTTCTCGCTTCCCTTGGTCACAGGATCATCCTCTCCGAACAGCGTCAGGAAGGGTCGATCATATGCAGCAAGGGCAGGCCAGGCCTCCTTGTTTTCTTTTACCCCTTCCATGCCGTCTTCGACCGGGACGAGGCTTGGGAACGCGCGCGCTCCGGCCTTGTATTCCTCCGAGGGGAAGGGGGCGTCGTATGCGGCGATTTCCGCTTGGCTACGCTTGGTCGCAGTCGCCCGGTCCAGTAGGGGGCCGATAGCGAAATCCGGCGAGCTGCGCGAGAACTCGCGCCATGCCAGGAACGCTTCCGAAGGGCTGCCTCCGGCCGGCAGGAAGGTATTGCTGGCCACTACGCATGCGAAGAGATGAGGCTCATGGGCCAACATTCGCAGGCCGAGAAGGCCGCCCCAGTCCTGTACGAACAGCGCTGCCGGCCGCGGCTCGACGGCTGCACGCCACTGCTTCAGCCAGTCGACGTGGCGCGCATAGGTGTAAAATTCGATGTCGTCAGGTTTGTCAGACTTGCCGAAGCCGATGAGGTCGGGGGCAAGAACGCGGAAACCCGCATCGACAAGGACCGGGATCATCTTGCGATAGAGAAAAGACCAGCTCGGTTCGCCATGAAACAACAAGAGGGGCGGTGCCGCCCGATCACCCTCATCGACATAGTGTTGGCGGGCGGTAAGTCCTTCACCGAGATCGACCTCGAACCAGTTTTCCTCGAAAGGGTAATCCGGAATGTCGGAAAATCGTTCAGCGGGGGTGCGCAGGATTTCCATGAGTCTCTCCCGTATGGACGACGGTACAGCGATGCGCCGCTCAGATCGGTCTTTGACTGAAACCCTTAGGGAGTCTTGTTCTTCGTGTCACCCAATTGGCTGACCGGCACCGTCTCCTTGAAAGTGTGCGTGACGTAGGGGAACGGTATCTCGATATTCGCTTCATCGAGCGCGGCCTTGATTGCGCGAACGACTTTGTCCTTGCTTTCCCAACCGGCGCGCGGCGTCGATCCCGCCCACCACCGGACGAGAAAATCGACCGAGCTCGAATTGAATTCCTGCGCGAAGATATCGATGCCCTTGCTCGCCAGGACGTCCTCGACTTCCTCGACTGCGCGGCGGATCACGTCGGCCGCATGGTCCAGCTGCGTATCATAGGATACGCCCACCACTACTTCGTGACGGCGCTGGTCGACATCCGTGAAGATTTCGACAGGGTTCTTGAAAAGGATCGAATTCGGCACGACGGTCAATTCGCCGGAAAGCTTGCGAACGTGCGTCTCACGCAATGTAATGTGCTCGACCTTGCCGGTGATCCCCTCGCATTCGATAATGTCACCGATGCGCATTTTCTCGCGCACCATGATGAGTACACCGGCCAGGAAATTCTCAAAAATATCCTGAAAAGCGAAACCGATTGCCACGGCGCCGATACCCAAGCCGGCAAGCAGGCTGGCAGGGGTCAGATCCGGCATGACGACTACTGCGGCGATGAAAAGGCCGATCAGCCAAATGCCCAGCTTCACCAAAGTGTCGATAAGGTTCTTGAGGCTCGCGCGAATTTCCGTTCGGCCGACGATCATGTCGGAGATTTTCACCGCGAAACGCGCGATAATCCACGTAAGAAGCAGAATGAACAGGGCGATGGCGAGGCTGGGAAGGCTTTCGACGAAGCCTTCGGCCATCTCCTGCAGCTGGTCGCGCAGCGTGCCTATGTAATTCACGTCTCGGAAACTCCCTTTGGGAGCGAACGCAATCGCAGCATAAAGGGTTCCGCTCGGTCGTTTTCGAGCGACCGTGCCTTACTTGGACCCGTGCTCCTCGCGGGCGATCTGGTGCAGCCAATCGGCATGGCGCGGCGCTTTTTTCGTCTCGCTCCATTCCTCTAGCATGAGCGGTGCGACACGCTTGAGCTCCGCATATTGCTCGTCGGTTCCGATATCCGCAGCGAGTTCGACGCGGTGGCCATTGGGATCGAAGAAATAGATCGATTTGAAAATGCCATGGTGAGTCGGGCCAAGCACGTCGATGCCGAGGCTTTCGACATGATCCTTCGCAGCCAGCAGCTCGTCTTCGCTGTTCACACGAAAGGCGAGGTGCTGCACCCATGCAGGCGTGTTCTCGTCGCGGCCCATGTCCTTCTGGTTGGGCAGTTCGAAGAAGGCAAGGATGTTGCCGTTACCCGCGTCGAGGAAGACGTGCATATAGGGATCGTACTCGCCGGTCGAAGGCACGTGATCCTCGGCGAAGGCCGTGGTGTAATCCATGCCTAGCACCTTGCCGTACCATTCGACGGTCTCCTTGGCGTCCTTGCAGCGATATGCGGCGTGGTGGACACCGCCGAGCTTGACGGGATGGCTGCCAATATCGCTCATTCTGCAGGCTCCGCTTCGACCGACTTAGCTTCCTCGACACTCAGCACGCCGCGCTTGATCTGGTCGCGCTCCATGCTTTCGAAGAGCGCCTTGAAATTGCCTTCGCCGAAGCCTTCGTCGCCCTTGCGCTGAATGAATTCGAAGAACACCGGTCCGACCTGCGCTTCTGCGAAGATCTGCAGCAGCAGGCGCGGCGAGCCGCCTTCGGTGGTGCCATCGAGCAGAATGCCGCGCATCTTGAGTTCGTTAACGTCTTCGCCGTGGTTCGGCAGACGTTCCGCAAGCATTTCGTAATAGGTTTCGGGCGGCGCCGTCATGAAGGGCACGCCGAGATCCTTGAGGTTGTCCCAGCACTTCACGAGGTCGTCGCAGATGAGGGCGATGTGCTGAATGCCCTCGCCGTTGAACTCCTTCAGGAATTCCTCGATCTGGCCTTTGCCGCCTTCGCCTTCCTCGTTGAGCGGGATGCGGATCTTGCCATCGGGAGCGGTGAGCGCCTTCGAAGTGAGTCCCGTATATTCGCCCTTGATGTCGAAGAAGCGAATTTCCCGGAAGTTGAAGAGGGTCTCGTAGTAATCCGCCCAGTACTTCATGCGGCCGTTGTAGACATTGTGCGTGAGGTGATCGATGACGTTGAAGCCGGCGCCCTTGGGGAATTTTTCGACGCCATCGAGATACTCGAAATCGATGTCGTAGATCGAGAGGCCATCGCCGTTCTCATCGGCATAGCGGTCGATCAAGTACACGATCGCGCCACCAATGCCGCGGATAGCCGGAATGCGAAGCTCCATCGGACCGGTGTCCACCGATACGGGTTCTGCACCGCGTTCGAGCAGTTCGTCGTACGCCTCGCGCGCGTCGCGGACACGGAAACCCATGCCGCAGGCCGATGGGCCATGCTCGCGGGCGAAGAACCAAGCGGCACTGCGCGGTTCGTAGTTGAGGATCAGATTGATCCCGCCCTGGCGCCACAGATGCACGTCCTTCGACCGGTGCGTGGCGACGTGGGTAAATCCCATCGCTTCGAAAACCGGCTCGACAACACCTTTTTCCGGTGCGCAAAATTCGACGAATTCGAAGCCGTCGAGGCCGATGGGGTTTTCGAAAAGATCGGGCATTTGTGTCCTCGGTTCTGGCTTGGTTGCAATGGAAACTAGTTACATCTGATACCGCTTCGTGTCAAGGTTCGAACTGAGCAGCCCCCATGCGGTTCCGCCGCGCGCAATATGTCTTGCGCCCAGACATTAACTGTGATTCTGTACAGCCATGGTGAGAACGCGACCAGTGGCTGGCATCAAGGCAGGGCGGGCACGCCAGCATGGCGCACTTGCGGCACTCCTGCTGATGGGTGGGATCGCGATTGCCGGGCCTGCCGGTCTCCTTGCATGGAGTGAGAACCTGCGTCTCCTCGATCAGCGCAAGGCGCAGCTTGCCGAACTGGACCAGGAGCGTGCCGCGCTCCAGAATCGTGTGGCCCTACTTCATCAGGATCGCGCAGACCCCGACATGGTGGGCGAATTGCTGCGCAGTCAGTTGAACGTCGTCCACCCCGACGAGGTAGTCATCAAGCTCGAAGACTGATCCCGCGGAATTCATCCATTTCGTAAGGGTTTTCGTATGCACATGCGAGCCCCCCGTTGCGCCGCGCATCCTGCTGTGCCTATAGGCTGAGCGCATATTCCTCCCCGGAAGAACAAGGATTGGATGTCTTGGCCAAAGCTCCCAAGGGTAAGAAGACCAAAACGAAATCACCTGCCGAGGACCAGGATTTCGTCCTTCATTCGCTGCAGGAAGCGCTGGAGAAGAAGCGGCGCTTCGATGCGAGCGAAGAGCAATTGCTGCATTTTTACGAGCAAATGCTGCTCATCCGGCGGTTCGAGGAGCGGGCGGGCCAGCTTTACGGGCTCGGCCTGATCGGTGGATTCTGCCATCTCTACATCGGCCAGGAAGCGGTGGCCGTCGGCCTGCAATCGGCGCTGACCGAAGGGCTCGACAGCGTCATCACCGGCTATCGCGACCATGGCCACATGCTGGCCTATGGCATCGATCCCAAGGTCATCATGGCCGAACTGACCGGGCGCGAAGCGGGCATCTCGAAAGGCAAGGGTGGCTCGATGCACATGTTCAGCACCGAGCATAAATTCTACGGCGGGCATGGCATCGTCGGTGCTCAGGTCTCGCTCGGCGGAGGCCTGGCGCTCGCGCATCAGTACAATGACGATGGCGGTCTGTGCCTCGCCTATTTCGGTGACGGTGCCGCGAACCAGGGGCAGGTCTACGAAACCATGAACATGGCGGCCTTGTGGAAGCTGCCGATCGTGTTCGTGGTGGAGAACAACCAGTATGCGATGGGAACCGCTGTCGGCCGCAGTTCAGCCGAAACGGAATTCTACCGCCGCGGCACAGCCTTCCGTATCCCTGGGATGGATGTAAACGGAATGGACGTGCTCGAGGTGCGCCAGGCGGCGGAGATCGCTTTCGCTCATGTTCGCGAAGGCAAGGGGCCGGTGCTGATGGAATGCAACACCTATCGCTATCGTGGACATTCGATGTCCGATCCGGCGAAGTACCGCACGCGAGAAGAAGTGCAGGACGTGCGCGAACACAAGGACCCGATCGAAGGGCTGAAGAAGCTGCTGCTCGAACAGGGCAAGAGCGAAGACGACTTGAAGGCGATCGACAAGGATATCCGCAAGATCGTGAGCGAGGCGGCTGATTTCGCCGAGAATTCGCCGGAGCCGGAGCCGGGAGAACTCTACACCGATGTGCTGGTGGAGGAGTATTGAGCGATGGCTATCGAACTTAAGATGCCGGCGCTCTCGCCCACTATGGAAGAAGGGACGCTCGCCAAGTGGCTCAAGCAGGAAGGTGACGAGATCGTCGCCGGCGATATCATCGCGGAGATCGAGACCGACAAGGCGACGATGGAATTCGAGGCGGTCGACGAAGGCACTCTCGGCAAGATCCTGGTCGAAGAAGGCACCGAGGGCGTGAAGGTCGGCACTGTCATCGCCATGCTTGCGGGTGAGGGCGAGGATGCCTCCGCAATCGAGGCTCCTGCTGCGTCCAACGAGATTGAAGACGTGCCGGGCGAGGGAAAGGATGTCGGGCGCGAGCCGAGTGAAGCGGAAATTACCAAGCCCAAGGCCCGGACCGACGTGCGCGATCCCGAAGTACCTGAGGGCACGAGTTTTACTGCGACCAGCGTTCGCGAGGCGCTCCGCGACGGCATGGCCGAGGAAATGCGCCGCGACGATCGCGTCTTCGTAATGGGCGAGGAGGTTGCCGAGTATCAGGGCGCGTACAAGGTCACCCAGGGACTGCTCGACGAATTCGGGCCGAAGCGCGTCATCGACACGCCCATCACCGAATACGGCTTCGCGGGTATCGGCACGGGCGCGGCAATGGGCGGCCTTCGCCCGATCGTCGAGTTCATGACGTTCAACTTCGCGATGCAGGCGATCGACCACATCATCAATTCGGCCGCCAAGACCAATTACATGTCGGGCGGCCAGATGCGTTGTCCGGTCGTTTTCCGCGGCCCCAATGGCGCGGCCAGTCGGGTAGCAGCCCAGCACAGTCAGAATTTCGGGCCCTGGTACGCCAGCGTGCCCGGACTGATTGTCATCGCGCCCTACGACAGTGCGGATGCAAAGGGTCTGATGAAAGCAGCCATTCGCAGCGAGGATCCAGTTGTCTTCCTTGAGAATGAACTCGTTTACGGGCGCAGCTTCGACGTTCCCGACATGGACGACTACGTCCTTCCGATCGGCAAGGCACGGATCATGCGCGAGGGATCCGATGTCACCATCGTCGCCTACTCGATTGCCGTCGGCCTCGCGCTAGAGGCCGCCGATGAGCTCGCGGGCGAGGGGATTAATGCCGAAGTCATCGATTTGCGCACATTGCGCCCGCTCGACAAGGAGGCCGTGCTGGCTTCGCTGGCGAAAACCAATCGTCTCGTGATCGCTGAGGAAGGCTGGCCGACCTGTTCGATCGCGTCGGAAATCATCGCGATCTGCATGGAAGATGGCTTCGACCATCTCGATGCGCCGGTGACACGGGTTTGCGATGAGGACGTGCCGCTGCCCTATGCGGCAAATCTCGAGAAGCTGGCGCTGATCGACACTCCGCGGATTGTCGATGCCGTGAAGAAGGTGTGCTACCGAGACTGATCGGGCGCCAGCGTTCGGCATAAGCAGGCCCGCGCCACATTGGCGTGGGCCTTTCTGCTTCCAAGAGCATCTGTGCATCGAATTCTTATCATGCGCGATGCCAATTGGTTACGACGGGAGACTCCGCGGGCCGCGAAATCCGCGCGAATGCGCCATTTATCAGGTTAAGCGGATGCGCGATTTTATCCTTCCTTAACCCTGACGGTTTACGCGCTTCTCACATCTCAATGTCACAAGGCAGGCTCTGCAAAAGCCAGGATGTGGTGCAATGATCGATCGTATGAAGAATCTGCTCCGTGATGTCCGCGAGGACAAGCGCGGCAATGTGCTCACATTGATGGGCCTTTCCATGATCCCGATGATCGGCACGCTCGGCCTTGCCGTCGACGTGGCGCAATGGATCAGCTGGAAGCGCGACCTGCGCAGCGCCGCTGACTCTGCAGCGATGGCTGGCGGTGTCGCATTGAAGAATGGCGGCGACGGCGACGCGGTAAACGCTGCGGTACGCAACATTCTCGGTCGCAACCAGCAGCGCTCTTATAAGATCGACACGGTCGAATGGCCGCCCAGCGTAGGCAAATTCGCGGGCGACAAGAGCATGGTACGCGTCGTCCTCTCGACGCAGAACAAGCTTCCGTTCTCCAGCTTGTTTTTAAAGACGCCTCCCGTCGTATCGGTCGAGGCGATCGCCCAAGCATCGAGCGAAGTCGCGAACTGCATGATTGCGCTCTCGCCGACCGGGTTCGGACTTTCCATTACCGGGTCTGCGTCGGTCGATATGAACTGTGGACTCCAGTCCAACGGGAATTTCGACGCGACATCCAGCGACATGATCCGCGCCGGCGCGTTGTCAGCTGTTGGCTACGTCAACGAAGGCAATCGGATCACCAGCGATACGCGCATCAACACTGGGGTTGGCGCCGAAACTGACCCGTTCGCAAACAAAATCTCTGATCCAAACGAAAAGTGCAATAATTCAGAAAACGTCAAAGGCTCGGCGACATTGTCTCCCGGTTGCTACAAAGGGATTCGGGTCAATAGCAAGGCCCATGTGACGCTACTTCCGGGCACATATTACATCGGCTCTGGGGGCCTAGTCATAAACGCCCAAGCCACCGTTATCGGCAAGGGCGTAACGATCGTTTACACCAATACCGACAATACCTTTAACGCATCGGCCATCGGCACTGCTTCGATCAATGGCTCGTCGACGGTCCAGCTCACGGCACCCGAAACAGGGCCATACGCGGGCATTATCATGCACCAGGACAGTCGGACCCCCGCTGGAAACAAGAGCGGACTTAGCATCAATGGCAATAATGACTCGGAATTCGAGGGCGCCATTTATGCTCCCAGCAACGACGTGCATTTCAGTGGCAACAGCAGCATGAAAACGGACTGTCTGCAGATCGTTGCGCAGTACATCACCTTCACCGGCAACACCTCGGTTGCTAACACTTGCAAGCCGGGTCGCGGTGTCGTCTCGTTCGCCGGGTCAAAAGTTCTGAGGCTCCGCCAATGATTGCGCAAACTCTTCGCAAGCTTGCGACCAATCGACGTGGCACCGCCACCATCGAATTGGCCGTCGCCACGCCGCTTCTACTCATGATGTCGCTCGCCGGTATCGACGGGGCTCTGGGCTACGTGCATCGACTGCAAGTGCAGCAATATGCGCAGATCGGTGCAGACTATGTCATGTCGCGAATGGAAGAAGTTCCGTCGAACGTAGAGATCAAAGCCCGTGTGAATGAGGGTAGCGGCGTCGATATGAGCAAGATCAAGGTCGATCGCTGGATCGAATGCAATGGATCTAAAAACAGTCTCGCCGCGTGCGTCAACGCCGGTTTCAGCTACACGCAATATGTTTCGGTCGAGGTGTCGCAGGACTACGACCCGGTTTTCAGCATCGAAAAATACGCCGATTTCGTGAAGAAACATACGTCCACCGGCCGGGTAACATTGCAGATCCCATGATGAAACGCCTTCTTCTCCTTCGCCGCGACCGCAAGGGTGCCGCTGCCGTGGAATTCGGCCTCGCCTTTCCGGTCGCCATGACCCTGATACTGGCGGTGATGAATTTCGGCATCTACCTCTATTTTACCAACTCGATGTCCGCGGCGATCGACACGACCGCGCGCTCGGCGATCCTGTGGCCGACACCCAACGACAGCCAATTGCAGACCAATTTCGAAAACTCGTTGCTGACAGCGAAAAGCTTCGGGTCGGCGAAATTGACTGTCACTCATGGGGTCTCGGGTGATGGACGCAAGTACGTAGATCTCGAAGGCACGGGCAGCTACAAAATCAACCTGGTGTTCCTGAACCTGGGTTCGGTCCCGGTGAAATCGACGCGCAGGGCTTTCGTACAGACCTGATCCACGGCAAAGGGTTCGGCAATGCCTCGCGTGTTGCCGAACCGATGATCACCGAAGACCTGCCACCCGAGGCGATGGTCGCGCTGGGCTATGCGCCGCGCGCGCATCGCAGTCTCTTCGAACTGTTTCTGTCCCTGGATCGCAATCTCGCCCGGTCGGTGGCAGGTGCGAGCGAACCCATCGTGGGCCAGCTGCGACTTGCCTGGTGGCGCGATGCCTTGGGTTCCGACGATGGCACTCTCCCTGCTGGCAATCCGCTGCTCGACGCAATTGCCGCCTCCTTTGGAAGCGAACGTCGATCGCTGGCGAAACTGGTCGATGGCTGGGAGGCTTTTCTTCTCGCAGACCCGGTCGACGGGGACGGAGCCCAAGCCTTTGCGGCAGGCCGTGCGGCAGGATGGCTGGCCGTGGCGCGCAAGTGCGCTGTGCATGCAGACACAGAGGCAATCGAAGTCGCTGCTCGGCGCTGGGCCTTGGCCGAACTCGCCGATAACATCGATAGCGCGGCCGGTCGCGACACGATCATGACCGCAGCGGACCATTTGACAGGACCGACAGTCGCATTGCCCAGAGAGCTTCGCCCACTAGCGGTGCTCGACGCATTGGCGCGACGGGCGATTGCGCGGGGGGGCGGGCCATTGCTGGCCGATCGCGGCAGCGCTCTGGTGGCATTGCGTGCAGGGCTGCTAGGCCGCTAGAGGGCGACCAGGAAATGGGGGGTCAATGAAGGGCGTAGTTCTCGGGAGTGTCGTAAGCCTGGCTTTGGCGGGCGTCGGCCTGTTCTGGTGGCAGGGTCGCGCCGAGATCGAGCAGGGCGCCCCTCCGCCGCTCGCTGTCGAAGCCGAGCCTGCATTGCCAGACTTGCCGCCGGTAGATCCCGGCGAGGCTATCGGACCGGAACCGCCCGAGGCGACCGAACTTACGCGCGAGCAGCGCCGCTTCTTCCGCTACGATCGCAATCGCAACTGGCGCATCACGCGCACCGAAATGCTATCGACACGCTCTGACGCCTTCCGGAAACTGGACAAGGACGGAAACAATCTGCTCGATTTCGAGGAGTGGGCCGTGGCGACGGTCGACAAGTTCGAAGGGGCCGACGCGAATGGCGACAACGAACTGACGCCAGGCGAATTCGCAACCACGGCCCCGAAACCGCGCAAGAAACGCAGCTGCGACTGTTAGGCGTCCGCGAGTTCGCGCTCGTTGATCCATTTGCCGAGATCTGCTTTGGCACGCGAAGTATATGCCTCTTTGCGCTGCTTTTTTCCGACCTTGGGGAGGGGTGGGAAGAGACCGAAGTTTACATTCATCGGCTGATAGCTGTCGGCCTCGGCATCCCCGGTTATGTGGGCGAGTAAGGCACCAAAGGCGGTAGTGCGCGGCGGGGCAGTCCACGTCGTCCCGGACAGTTCGGCAGCGGCCATCAATCCGGCCATCAGGCCGACCGCGGAACTTTCGACATAGCCTTCGCACCCGGTGACCTGTCCGGCGAAGCGGATATGCTCTGCCCCCTTCAGGCGTAGCTGGCGGTCGAGCACGAGAGGCGAATTGAGGAAGGTATTGCGGTGCAATCCGCCAAGCCGCGCAAATTCGGCATTCTCGAGGCCCGGGATCGTGCGGAACAGTTCGACCTGAGCACCGTATTTCAGCTTCGTCTGGAAGCCGACCATGTTCCAGAGCGTGCCGAGCCTGTTGTCCTGACGCAGCTGGACGACCGCATAAGGCCAGCGCCCCTGCGGAAACTCTTCCGAGGTGTCGAAGGGATTATCCAGTCCGACGCCTTTCATCGGACCATACCGCAATGTCTCCACGCCGCGGGCGGCCATGACCTCTATAGGCATGCAGCCTTCAAAATAGGGCGTGTCCTTCTCCCATTCGCGGAACTCGGTTTTCTCGCCCTCAATCAGTCCTTGGTGAAAGGCGAGATACTGCTCCTTTGTCATGGGGCAATTGATGTAATCGCCATCCTCGTTGGAGGCCTCGGTACGCTTGTTCCAGCGCGACTGAATCCAGCACTTCGACATGTCGATGCTATCGCGATGGACGATCGGAGCGATGGCATCGAAAAAGGCCAACCGATCCTGTCCCGTCGCCTTGACGATGCTTTCGGCGAGCGCTTGTGCAGTGAGCGGGCCAGTGGCGACGATAGTGGGTCCGGTCTCGGGCAGAGCATCGATCCGTTCGCGCACAACGGTCACATTGGGATGCTCCATCAGGGTACGCTGAACCTCGGCCGAGAACACGTCGCGGTCGACTGCCATGGCGGACCCGGCAGGCACGCGCGATTTCTCGCCCGCGCGCATAATCAAGCTGTCCAGCTGGCGCATCTCGTAATGGAGCAGGCCCACAGCATTCTTGTCGCTATCGTCCGAGCGGAAGCTGTTTGAACACACGAGTTCTGCAAGGCCGTCGGTCTGGTGGGCAGGGGTCATATCGCCCCCGCCGCGCATCTCGGACAGGCGGACCTTGAATCCGCGTTGCGCCAACTGCCAGCTCGCCTCGCTGCCGGCGAGGCCACCGCCGATAATGTGGATATCGTGGGTCATCGCGTGCCCTGTAGAGCTTGCCTCCCTGTCCCATCAAGGCCTAGCGAAACGCCATGGCCCACAAAGCTCTCGCCGAACACCGCCCGTGGCTGCTGCTGAGCTTGCTCGCCGCAACGACGTATTTCTTCGTGATGGACGATCCGCTCGGGGGCACCTGGTTGATGATCTGGAAGGGTGCAGGTGTCGCACTCCTGGCGGTATATGCCGCGGCCCGGGCGCATGGACCGAATGGCTTGCTCATCGCGCTGGTCATGGCCTTCGGTGCGGCAGGAGACGTCGCGCTCGAAATAAGCTACCTCATCGGAGGCGGTCTTTTCGCGGTCGGGCATTGTCTTGCCATCGTTTTGTATCTGCGGAACCGGCGGGTGCAGCTTACGGGCAGTCAAGGCGCTGCCGCATTGGCGTTATTGGCGCTGGCGCCGCTCATCGCTGCTTCGCTGACCTATCCGCTCCCCAACTGGATGCTTGCGACCGCGTATAGCTTTCTTGTTGCAGCGATGGCTGCTGCTGCCTGGACAAGTCGCTTTCCACGCTATCGAGTCGGATTGGGTGCGGTCATGTTCGTTGCCAGCGACCTGCTGATCTTTGCCCGCGAGGCGGGAGCGCTCTCACCATTCGTTGGCGAGTGGCTTATCTGGCCGCTGTATTATGGTGGCCAGTTCCTGATTGCCACGGGAGTCGTACAGACCCTGAGAGGTCGTATCTTCGCTCACTGAAATGGGAGCCGAGAGGCGTCAGCCCCCCGGCTCTCCGTCAATATTCTTGTCGGAATGCGCCGTCGTATGGGGCGTCGTCTGCTCCAGACCGCCGCGTGCCGCGATCTCGTCGGCCACCCTTTCTTCAGCTTCGTTTTCCGGCTCTTCAGTCTCGTCGATCAGCGCCGCTCCGACGATCCGCTCATTCTTGGCGACCTTGAAGATCCGCACGCCGGAGGAGGTGCGACCCGAGATCGAATAGCCCTCGTGGTTCTCGAAGCCTCCTTCGAGCAGATGGCGGAAATCGATCGGTAGACGGATCAACTTGGCCTGATCGGTCACGAGCATCAATTGCGATCCGTGCTTGACCGGAAAGCTGCCAACCACCGGGCCGTTGCGATCGGGATTGCTCGAAGGCTCCCCGATATTGGTGAGGCCCTGGCCGCCGCGCCCGATCGTACGATACTCGTATGCGGAGGAGATCTTGCCGTAGCCGCGTTCGGTCAGCGTCAGGATGAATTCCTCGCACTCCTCCATCGCGGCGACCTTGTCCGCGTCGAGCGTAGCGTCCGCATCGTTGTTCTTCCAGACTGCGGCTCGCAAATAGGCATCCCGGATCTCAGTGTCGCGTTCGCAGGCGTCGAGCACCGCCATCGAGACGACTTTGGCGCCGTCCTTCAGTGTCATGCCGCGCACGCCAATGCCGGTGCGGCTCTTCGTCTCACGCGCATCCGTTGCAGCGAAGCGGATTGCCTTGCCGGAGTCCGATGCGAGAAAGATCTCCTGATCCTCGCTCAGCAGCTCGACCCCGATGAGGCGATCCCCACTGCCTTCCACGAAGCCCATTGCATATTTGCCGTTCGACGGAACGTTGGTGAAAGCATCCATGGAGTTTCGTCGAACCATTCCTTGTTCGGTCGCGAACACGATGTTTAGTGTGCTCCACTCGTTCTCATCCTCGGGCAGGGGCAGCACATTGGTGACGCGTTCCTCGTCTCCCAGCGGAAGCAGGTTGACCATCGGGCGGCCCTTGGTGGTTGGCCCGCCCTCAGGCAGTTTCCACACCTTCAACCGATAGACGCGTCCCGTATTGGTGAAGAAAAGTACCGGGTTGTGCGTCGAAGTTACGAACATTTCGACGACCGCATCTTCCTCCTTGGTCGCCATCGAGCTGCGACCCTTGCCGCCGCGTGCCTGGGCACGAAATGTCTGAAGCGGTGTTCGTTTGATGTATCCGCCATGCGTAACGGTGACGACCATCTCCTCGCGTTCGATCAGGTCCTCGTCCTCGATCCCGTCCCACGCAGGGGCGATCTCGGTGATTCGCGGGGTCGCGTAACTGGCGCGGATTTCTTCCAGCTCCTCGCGCATGACACCGTAGAGCTTCGCTCGATCCGCAAGGATCGAGAGATATTCCTCGATGGCGACGCTCAGTTCCTTCAGTTCGTCGCCGATCTCGTCGCGGCCCAGCGCGGTCAGGCGGTGTAGGCGCAGGTCGAGGATGGCTTTCACTTGCCGCTCTGACAGGCGATATGTGCCGCCAGCCTGTTCGTCGTTTGGCTCGATGGCCTCGACCAAGGCGATATACTGCGCGATGTCGCCGATCGGCCATTCCTTGGCGAGCAGCTTGGCCCGCGCGTCGGCCGGATTGGACGAGCCGCGGATCATTGCCACGACTTCGTCGAGGTTGGAAACGGCGACGACGAGGCCCAGCAAGATATGCGCGCGTTCGCGGGCTTTGTTAAGCTCGAACTTGGTGCGCCGGGTGATGACTTCCTCGCGGAAGCCGATGAAAGCCTGAATAAATTCGCGCAGCGTCAGCGTTTCCGGGCGACCGCCGCGGATGGCCAGCATGTTTGCCGGGAAGCTTGCCTGTGCGGGGGTGTAGCGCCAGATCTGGTTGAGCACGACCTCGGGCGAGGCATCCCGCTTGAGGTCCACCACGACGCGCACGCCTTCGCGCGAGCTTTCATCGCGGATGTCGGAAATACCCTCGATCCGCTTTTCCTTCGCCGCCTCGGCAATCTTCTCGACCAGAGAGCTCTTCCCGACCTGATAGGGGATCGAAGTGAGCACGATCGAACGCCGGTCGCCGCGCTTCTCCTCGAATTCGTGCCGGGCTCGCATGAGGATCGAGCCGCGACCCGTGGTGTAGGCAGATCGCGCACCCGATTTTCCAAGGATGAGTGGTGCAGTCGGAAAATCGGGGCCGGGGATGATCTCGAACAATTCCTCGCTAGTGATCGCGGGGTTGTCCATGAAGGCGAAGCAGCCGTCGATCACTTCGCCGAGGTTATGCGGAGGGATATTGGTGGCCATGCCAACGGCAATGCCGCCGGCACCGTTGACGAGCAGGTTCGGAAAGCGCGCAGGGAGCACCGTCGGCTCTTGGCGGGACCCGTCGTAATTGTCCGCAAAGTCTACGGTGTCCTTGTCGAGATCATCGAGGAGGGCATTCGCCACGCGGGCAAGACGTGCTTCGGTGTAGCGCATCGAGGCTGGCGGATCAGGGTCCATCGAACCGAAGTTCCCCTGGCCGTCGACCAGCGGGACCCGCAGCGACCAGTCCTGCGTCATGCGGGCAAGCGCATCGTAGATCGCGGCGTCGCCGTGCGGGTGGTAATTACCCATCACGTCGCCCACAATCTTTGCGCTCTTGCGATAGGGCCGTCCGGCGACGAAGCCGCCTTCCTGGCTGGCGAAGAGGATGCGGCGGTGGACCGGCTTGAGCCCGTCGCGCACATCGGGCAGGGCGCGGCTGACGATCACGCTCATCGCGTAATCGAGATAGCTCGTTTTCATTTCATCGACGATGTCGATGCGCGTGTAGTCGCCTCCATCAAAGGGAGGGGGATTCAGGACTTCGGTTTCGTCGGACAAGACAGCTTTTCCGTTCTGCGAACTTGCTATGTTCTGATTGAGCCGAGGGTAGGCCAAAGCGACCATTGGCGCCACTCGCACCGGGGAACATCGGACCCTTTGAGGCGCTTTTTCCACATATGGGTGTTGGATCGCGTCTTTGCAGGCTTAACGGCAAGCGCGGGCCCTATTCAAAACCCGTTCAGACCGCTTTGTCTATAAGAATTTGCAATGAGAGCGCACACACGGCAATGCCGTTTTCTTTGGTAAGTTATGACGCCGCGCGCGCTCAGCCCCCCTACCACTCTTGGGAGTAAACCTATGATCTTCACCCGTTTCGCTCGCACGAATTGTGCGACTTCAACCCTCGCGTTGGCGCTCGCACTTGCGACCGGCACGGCCGTCGCCGCTACCGCAATCGAAGCACCTGCCTTCGCGCAGAAGAAGCCGAAATATTCGAAGGGTTTCGTGGCAGCCTATGGCCCGCTTCAGGAAGCTCTTGGCGCTGAGACGCCCGATCAGGCTGCGGTCAAGGCCGCGATTCCTGGTGTCGTTGCCGCGATCGAGAACGAAGACGACCGTTACGCCGCCGGTGGCGCGATCGTAAACGCTGGTCAGAAGTTCAACGACAATGCGCTGGCGCGTCAGGGCCTCGAACTCATGCTGGCAAGCGGCAAGGTCGCGCCTGAACAGGTCGGCCCTTACAACTTCATGATCGGTCAGGTCGCCTACAATGCGCAGGATTACGCTGCATCGCGTGCCGCGCTCGAAGCGGCAATGGCGGCCGGCTACACCGATAACAATCCGGAAGCGATCATCGCGGAGACCTATTTCGCGGAAGACAGGGACGCGGAAGGTCTTGCATATCTTTCGAGTGCTCTCGAGGCGCGCAAGGCAGCCGGTCGCACGATCGAAGAAGACTGGATCAAGCGCGGACTCGCCGTCGCCTATCGCGCCAACATGAAAGATGAGGCCGTCAAGTTCGCAAACATGTATGTGACGGAATTCCCGAGCGAAACCAGCTGGCGCGATGCGATCGCCATCCTTCTCAACACGGGTGGATACGACAAGCCCGCCACGCTCGACCTGCTCCGTCTCGGCCGCCGTGCCGGCACGCTCAACGATGCTCGCCTGTACGGCGAGTATGTCGAGGCCGCCGATTATCGCCGCCTGCCGGCAGAAGTCGTAGCCGTGATCGACGAGGGCCAGTCCAAGGGCTTCCTATCCGATAGCGATGCCTATCTCGTCGACACGCGCAAGCAGGCTGCCGATCGCGTAGCTGCCGACCGTGCGGACATGGACAGCTTGCTCGCCGATGCCCGCAAGTCGGGTGCGACACTTGCAACTGTCATGGCGGCAGGCGATGCCATGCTCAGCATGGGTCGTCCCGCAGATGCCGAAGAATTCTATACCAAGGCATCGACGATGGCCGGAGCGGACACGCCGATGACGCTGACCCGCCTCGGTATCGCCCAGTACGACCAGGGGAAGTATGCCGAAGCACGTGCGACCTTCAACAGGGTCGAAGGTGCTCGCCAGGCGATTGCAAATCTCTGGGGCGTATATTCGGGTCAGCAGGGCGGCTGATCCTTCACCGACACGATAGAAAAGGGCGCGAATTCCGCTGGGGTTCGCGCCCTTTTTTGCCTGCCCCTAGGTCCTCTCGATCAGCGGAGGCGCTTGACCCACATCGTGTTGTCGCGGCGCTCGATCTTGAACTGCTCGATCGCCTCGAACAGGTCCGAAAGCCGTTTGAAACCGTAGTTGCGCACATCGAAGCTGGATCGGTTGCCGGCGATCTGACCGACTTCGCCCATCTGCGCAAAGCCTTCGTCATCGCGATGCGCCGCCTTCCATGCCGTGCCGAGCAATTCCACCAGTTCCTCGTCGATACCGGCCTTGCCTTTGGCGCAATTGGATTTGGGCGCATCCGGCTCGTCCGATGCGCCTTTGATGAGAGCGTCTATGTCGATGAACCGCGTGCATGCGCTCTTGAAAGCGGCCGGCGTTTTCTTGTTGCTGCCGAAGCCGTAAACGACCAGCCCGTCCTGCCTCAAGCGCGTGACGAGCGGCGTGAAGTCGCTGTCGGAGCTCATGATGCCGAAACCATCGACTTTGCCTTGGTACAAGAGGTCGATCGCGTCGATGGTCATCGCCATGTCGGTGGCATTCTTGCCGGCGGTCAGGTCGAACTGCTGCTGCGGGCGAATGCCGTATTTGTGGGTAATCTTGTCCCAGTTGGCGAGATTGTTCTTCGCGAAATTGCCATAGGCCCGCTTGATATTGACCTGGCCCAGCTCCGCCATGACGGTCAGGACCGGGTCGATCCCCTTCGGCGTAGTATTGTCCGCGTCGATCAGCAGGGCGATGTTCTTCAGGTCTGTTTCAGGCATGCGCAGCAGATGGCGCGCATGCAGAGTGAACTCAAGCGCTTATTCGGCCGGAAGGAATTCCCCGGTGTCGTCGTCGCGGACGTAGAGCACCCCTTCCGAAATCGCGAAAAAGGCGCCGCGCAGCTTTAGTTCGCCGCTAGCCTCCTTCTCGCGTACGCACGGAAAGGTGCGGAGATTAGCCATGCTTACGCCTACCGCGGCCATTTCCATCGCCCGTTCGGCCTCGCGGCTTTGTGTTCCGAGCCGCTCGGCAATCGGGTTGCGTGCTTCATCGAGCAGGTGGATCCAGTTGGCAATGAACCCGCCTTCGCCAGGTGCATTGCCATGCAGATCCTGCGTCAGGGCTGCCTTGCACCCACCGCACATGCCATGGCCCATCACCACGATCTGGCGCACCTGCAGAAATTGAACCGCAAATTCGAGCGCGGCCGATACGCCGTGTAGACCGGGAGTCGTCTCAAACGGCGGGACCAGCGCCGCCACGTTGCGGACGACGAAAATTTCGCCGGGATCGACGTCGAATATCTGCGCCGGATCCACCCTGCTGTCGGAGCAGCCGATGATCATCAGCTTGGGGCTTTGTCCTTCGGCGACCAGCCGATCATACCGCTCCCTCTGGTGCGGATATCCATCCTTGCGAAACCGCCGATAGCCTTCGAGAAGATGCGCGAATTCCGGCATGGCTAGAAACGCTCCCCGCGTATCACTTGAACGTCCCACATGCTGAGCAGCAAGCCGTGCGAGGTGAGGATCGGCGCAATATCCTGCGCCAGCTTCATCGCCTTGTCTTCCGGCGCGATGGTCAAGACCAGCACCTTGTCTGTCCCCATGACCCGCTCTTCGCGCCAATGACCGTCGCGCCCCTTGCCCGATTGGACGGGAGTGATGGTCCAGCCAGTGATCTCTGCCCGGTCGATCGCCTGCGTTACTCGCCGAACGAGGGCTGCGTCGGCGAGAATTTCGATGCGCTTTCGCGTGACAGTCTCGATCATGTCAGCCGCCTCCCATTCCGGCGATCATCGACGCAAACGCACTGATCAGGCCGATGTTGATGAGGACGTTGAAAGGAAAAGTGATGCTAAGCGACATGGTAAGGTAGATGCCTGGATCAGCTTCCGGCAAGGCGAGGCGCATAGCCGCAGGTACCGCGATGTAGCTAGCGCTGGCGCATAAGACGCCGAGCGCCGCCGAAGAGCCGACATCGAGGCCGACCATGGTGCCGAGCACAGTCCCGATCACACCATTTACGAGCGGCAGGACGATCGCGATGGTCGCCAGCCGCCAGGTGACCGCGCGCGAGTCCATGATGCGGCGCGCAGCGATCAGACCCATGTCGAGCAGGAAAAGGCACAATACGCCCTTGAATCCCGCTTCGAAGAACGGGCTGACATCGGCGAATCCATCTGCCCCGCCAACCAGCCCGATGGCAAAGGCCCCCAGCAAGAGGACGACCGAGGAGTTGAAGAACACCTCGTGCAGCATCTCTCGCATGCTCTGCCCTTCATCGCTACCGAAACCGCGCGCCAGCAGGAGGCCTGCGAGGATCGCCGGGCTTTCCATGGTGGCCATGACCGCCACCATGTAGCCGCCCGAAGGCTTGCCCTGAAATTCCAGGATTTCGACTGCCGTCACGAAGGTCACGACGCTGATCGAGCCGTAGTGCGCGGCCACAGCTCCGGCATTGATGCGATCGAGCCGCCCGAAGCCCCGGATCAACCAGAAAGCGAAGATGGGCAGAATGAAACCGGCCGCGATACCGGCGCCGAGCGCTGCGGCGACGGTCAGGTCGAAGCCCGACTCGGAAACGGCTACGCCCCCCTTCAGGCCGATTGCGGCCATCAGATAGAGCGACATGCCCTTTGCAATCGCTTCGGGAATGGCGAGATCGGATCGGGCGAATGCCGCGAGAATGCCCAGCACGAAGAACAACACGACCGGTGACGTGAAGGTCTGTAGCGCGGCGGCATCCATGGGAGAGGCGACTAGCCCCGGCCAAGTGGCTGCGCAAGAGGCCACAAATAGCTATGCGGCTTGCCCGCGCGGGGGAGGGGGCCTAGATGAGCCGCGACATGAACGACCTTTCTTCCCCGCCCAAGCCCGAAGGCGAACGCCCGAAAATGCAACGCAAGCCCGACTGGATCCGGGTCAAGGCGCCTGTGAGCCAAGGCTATCACGAAACGCGCAAGCTGATGCGCGAGCTGAATTTGCACACGGTGTGCGAAGAAGCAGCCTGTCCGAATATCGGGGAGTGCTGGACCAAGAAGCACGCCACCGTGATGATTCTCGGCGATACTTGCACGCGCGCCTGCCGTTTCTGCAACATCAAAACCGGTATGCCGATGCCGGTGGATCCGCTGGAACCGGAACATACTGCTGCCGCGGCCGCTGCGATGGGCCTCGAACATATCGTCATTACCAGCGTCGATCGCGACGATCTCGCCGACCGCGGGGCCGGCCAGTTCGTGAAGGTAATCAACGCCTTGCGGCGCGAAACGCCCAACACCACGATCGAAATTCTCACACCCGACTTCAAAGGCAGAATGAAGCAATCGATCGCGGAAATCTGCGAAGCCGGGCCCGACGTATTCAACCACAACCTCGAAACCGTGCCGCGGCTCTATCCCACCATTCGTCCGGGTGCGCGCTACTATGCATCGCTGCGGTTGCTCGAAGAGGTAAAGGTGCACAACCCGCTGATCTTTACCAAGTCGGGCATTATGCTCGGCCTCGGGGAGGGGCGGCTCGAAGTCCATCAAGTGATGGACGACATGCGCAGCGCGGATATCGATTTCATCACCATGGGCCAGTATCTTCAGCCGACGCCCAAGCACGCCAGTGTCGAGGAATTCGTAACGCCGAAGCAGTTTGCCGCCTATGGCGCGATCGCGCGGGCGAAGGGCTTCCTGCAGGTCGCTTCGAGCCCTCTGACCCGTTCCAGCTATCACGCGGGCGATGATTTTGCGCAAATGCGGGCGGCCCGCGAAGCCAAGCTTGCAAAACTGGGCGCCTGATGCCTGGCATAAGAGAAACGCGTTTCCTACCATACACTTGCGAGCAGATGTTCGATCTGGTCGCAGATGTAGGTCGCTATGGTGAATTCCTGCCGTGGGTCGTTGCTACGCGCGTAAGATCAGATAGCGAAACCGAGATGGTGGCCGACATGCTGGTCGGCTTTAAGGCAATCCGCGAGAAATTCACGTCGCGCGTAGAGAAGAAGCGGCCTGAGCGGATCGAGGTCTTCTATGTCGACGGACCGCTCAAGGATTTGGATAATCTCTGGGTTTTCACCCCAGCGCCCGGCGGGTGCGAGGTGAATTTCTGCGTCGATTTCCAGTTCCGCAACGCCATGTTCGAACGCTTGGCAGGCCAGTATTTCGACCGCGCCTTCCGCAAGATGGTCGGCGCTTTCGAGACGCGCGCAGACGAGCTCTACGGCAACAGCAATTCGAGCGCGCAGACCGTCGCCTGACGACGGATGTCTGCACGCGAGGTCGGATCGAATTTTTTCAGTTCTCCGTCGGGCTCGCCCTCCTCGCCCCTGACGACGCGGGCGAAGACGACCGTTCCTACCGGCTTGAGCGCGGTTCCACCGTCGGGTCCGGCAACCCCGCTGATGGCGACTGCGACATCGGCAGTGCTGTTCTGCAATGCGCCTTTGGCCATGGCCCATACACAGGCGATCGAGACCGCTCCGAAGGTCTCGATGATATCGAACGGTACGCCGAGACTCTCCATTTTGGCCTCGTTGGAATAGGTCACGAAGCCGCGATCGAGCACGGCTGACGAGCCGGGAATTTCGGTCAGGGCCGCCGCGACCAGTCCGCCAGTGCAGCTTTCCGCGAGCACGACCGTGCGACCGCTTGCACGGTTTTCCTCGACCACGCGCCGGGCGAGATCGTCGATATCCTCGGGCAGGAGAGCGCCGTGCTCCATTTCGCCTCCGTCAGTTGCGGATCACAGTGGCAATCGCCTGCGCGGCAATGCCTTCGCCGCGGCCGGTGAAACCCAGCCGCTCGGTGGTGGTCGCCTTCACCGATATGCGATCGATGTCAACGCCGAGCAATTCTGCGATACGATTGCGCATGGCGGGCCGGTGCGGGCCGATCTTGGGCGCTTCGCAGATGATCGTGAGGTCGATATTGCCGACATTGTAGCCAGCTTCGGAAACCAGTCTTGCCGCGTGGGCGAGGAAGCGATCGCTGCTTGCGCCCTTCCACTGCGGGTCGGTGGGCGGAAAGTGCGTGCCGATATCGCCGTTGCCGATTGCGCCCAGCAGCGCGTCGACGATCGCATGTAGCGCAACGTCAGCATCGCTATGGCCTGCCAGTCCCTTGTCGTGCTCGATCCTTACGCCGCCGAGCCATAGTTCTTCTCCGGCGGCGAGCTTATGCACGTCAAAGCCCATCCCCGTTCGTATGGCTGGCTGCTCGCTCACGAAATCCTCCGCATAGGTCAGTTTGGCGAGTCGCTCGTCGCCGGGGACGAGCGCGACGGTGCCGCCTGCCGCGCGCAAAACCTGCGCGTCATCACCGGCAACCGGGGCACCGGTCCAAGCGCGGTGCGCGGCGAGAATATCGTCAAAGCGAAAGGCTTGCGGCGTCTGGACCCGACGGAGCTGTTCGCGCGGCGCGGTTCCGACCATCACGCCTTCTTCGTCCAGAGCTAGGCTGTCGGAGACGGGAAGGACCGGGATGGCACCCGGGTGGTCGTCAAGGGCGTCGAGCACTTTTTCGATAATGGTGCGGGGCAGGTTGGGGCGGGCTGCATCATGGATAAGCACGCGATCTCCACTCCCGATCGCTTCCAGGCCTTTCGCAACGGACAGCTGACGAGTTTCGTCTCCCATGACCGCCTCGTATCCGGAGAGGCCCGTGAGAGCTTCTCGCAAGGCATCTTCGCCGTTCTCCGGTATCACCACAACCAGAGGGTTTGCTCCGGAAGCAAGCAGCGTCTCGACCGAATGGCGGACGACCGGCTTGCCTCTCCAATGCGCGAATTGCTTCGGCAGCGGCTGTCCCGCGCGCAGGCCTTTGCCCGCTGCGACCACGATTGCGGCGAATGGGGGGAGGGCGGACGCTTCGCTCATACCTGCGCCCGCTAGCCGCTTGCCGTTTGTGCTGCAACGCACTATGTGGCTGCCCAATATTTAGGCACACATCAGAATGAGCGCACATCCCCTCCCTCCGGTCCCGCCGAAGCCTATCCAGGTTGGCTCCGTCGCAATCGACACGCCTGTCGTGCTCGCGCCGATGACCGGGGTGACGGACTTGCCGTTTCGCAGGCTCGTGCGCCGCTATGGCTCCGGCCTCAACGTGACTGAGATGATCGCCAGCGAGGCTGCGATCCGCGAGACCCGCATCAGCATCCAGAAGGCCGAATGGGATCCGATCGAGGAACCGGTATCGATGCAGCTGGTCGGCTGCGATCCTTACAGCATGGCGGAGGCTGCCAAGCTGCAAGAAGGCAATGGCGCCGCTATCATCGACATCAATTTCGGCTGTCCTGTGCGCAAGGTTGTCGGTCAGCTGGCAGGGTCGGCTTTGATGCGCGAAGTCGAATTGGCAACGCGGCTCATGAAGGCGACGGTCGAGGCTGTCGATGTGCCCGTCACCGTGAAAATGCGGATGGGGTGGGACCACTCCGATCTCAATGCGCCGGAACTTGCCAGGATCGCGGAAGATCTCGGTGTCAAGATGATCACCGTTCACGGGCGGACGCGCAACCAGATGTACAAGGGTAGCGCCGATTGGGCTTTCGTCCGCAAGGTGAAGGACGCGGTAAACATCCCGGTGATCGTGAACGGCGACATCTGCGGTATAGAGGACGCGGCGAAGGCGCTCGAGCAATCGGGTGCGGACGGGCTGATGATCGGCCGGGGCGCTTACGGCAAGCCTTGGCTGCTGGCGCAGGTCATGCATTGGTGGCGTACCGGAGAAAAACTCGCCGATCCCGATATGGACGAACAATTCAGGGTGGTGACCGACCACTATCGCATGATGCTCGAACATTATTCGCCGGCGACGGGTGTGAAGATCGCACGCAAGCACCTTGGCTGGTACACCAAAGGCCTTCGTGGCTCGGCCGAATTCCGTAATCATGTCAACTTCGTCGACGATCCTGCGCAAGTGCTCGGCGAACTGGAGAGGTTCTACGAACCCTTCCGACGGCGTCAGGCAGCGTGACGCAGCCAGCTGTCGTACCGGATCCCACCGCGCAAATTGCGGGTCTGATCTTCGCGGTCTTACTGGTCAATCACGACGGAAGGATTGTCGAAGCCAATGCTGCTGCGGAGGACATGCTCGACTGCAGTGCGCGTCGTCTCATCGGCCGACGACTCGTCGATGTCGTTGAAATTGGCGATGAGCGGGTGCGTGAAAATCTGGAGGCAACCGAGGTGCAGATGATTGCACGCGGCGTCTCCCTGGCGACGCGGCAGCGGGACCGGCGGGTTAATCTGACGAGCTCGCCTCTGCACAGCCATCCGGGGTGGCGCGTGGTGACTTTCTCCGATGTCGGTCAAGGCGACTCGCGCGGCGATGACAATGATCGGTACGAGTTGCGCGCGCCAGCTGTGCTCGCGCACGAGATAAAGAATCCGCTTTCGGCAATTCGCGGCGCTAGCCAGCTCCTCGCCAGGAGGGTCGACGAGCGAGACAAGCCGCTCGCGCGCATGATCTCCGCCGAGGTCGACCGCATCGCTGCGTTGATAGATCGCATGCAGCAGCTGGGGAGCAAGCCTGTCGCTGTGGTCGGCAGCTGCAACCTGCACGAGGCAATCAGGAATGCCATGGCGACCGTGCGCGCCGGCCGGGACGAAGGATGCGAAATGGCAGAGGAATTCGATCCTTCCTTACCGCCTGTCGCAGCCGATCAGGGGGCGCTGGAACAGGTGCTGATCAACCTTCTTTCCAACGCCTGCGATGCCAACGCGACTTCGCCGGAGGCGCGCGTAACGGTCCAGACCCGCTTCGTGAGCGGATTGGTATTCAGCTCGATCCGCTTCGGTAAGACGACACGTCTGCCAATCGAGATAACCGTAACCGACCAAGGTCCCGGAATTGATGAAACGATCCGCGATCACGTGTTCGAGCCCTTCGTTTCTAGCAAGCCGCAAGGGCAGGGCCTGGGCCTTGCCCTCGTGCGCAAGCTCATCCGCGATATGGGCGGCAGCATCACTCACGAGCGTGACGAGCGGGCAGGGCTGACGCATTTCCGAATCAATCTGCCGGTTGCCGGATAAGAGTGCCGAATGGGTAACGAAGTTTTGCTTGTGGAAGACGATCTCTCGATCGCAACGGTGATTACCGAGGCTTTGCGCGAGGAAGGATGCGACGTCACGGCGTGCAAGAGCCTTGCGCGGCGCGACGCTCTGCTTTCCCAGCGGCGGTTCGACGTCATGCTGACTGACGTCATGCTTGCGGATGGCGATGGGCTGGCGTCAATCGATACCGTGCGCGATCTCGCGCCCGACATGCCGATAATCGTACTTTCGGCGCAGAACACCCTCGATACGGCCGTCAGGGCGAGCGACAGTCAGGCGTTTGAGTATTTTCCGAAACCATTTGATCTGGACGAATTGACGCACGCAGTGCGTCAGGCACTGGCGAACCGGCCGACCGCTAACGAAGCAGCCGACCCTGACGAGGGAGCGCTTCCTCTCATCGGTCGTAGTCCCGCAATGCAGGGCGTGTTCCGCATGATCACACGCGTTCTGCGCAATGACTTGACCGTATTGGTCACAGGTGAAAGCGGGACCGGCAAGGAGCTCGTCGCCGAGGCGATCCATCAGCTCGGTGCCCGCAAAACCGGGCCCTTCGTCGCGGTCAACATGGCCGCGATCCCCCATGACCTGCTTGAGAGCGAATTGTTCGGGCACGAGCGCGGGGCCTTCACCGGCGCTGTGAGCCAGCAGATTGGCAAGTTTGAACAGGCCAACGGCGGCACTTTGTTTCTCGATGAGATCGGAGACATGCCTGCAGACGCGCAGACACGTCTCCTGCGGGCGCTGCAATCGGGCCGGATCAGGCGCGTCGGCGGGCGGCAGGAAATAAAGGTCGACGTGCGGATTATCGCTGCGACGAACCGCAACCTCACGCCGATGATCGAAGAGGGTCGCTTTCGCGAGGATCTTTTCTACCGACTCAATGTGGTGCCGATCCATTTGCCGGCATTGCGCGAAAGGCGCGAGGATATCGGTGCCCTGATCCGGCATTTTCTTGGCCAGGCGACTGCGGAAGGCCTGCCGCGACGGCGGATTCTGGATGAGGCAGTTCAGATCCTGCAGGCGCAGAAATGGCCCGGCAATGTCCGCGAGCTTCGCAATGTCGTGTTCCGCCTCGCCTTGCTCGCTCGAGACGAGATCATTGATGTAGCAACTGTAGAGGATGCGATACCGCCCGCCCAGGATAGGGCGGGCTCCGGACAAGGCGACAGTTTCGAAAGAGCTCTGAAGGCATGGCTGAACGAGCAAGGGTCGGTCCACGGAACGCTGTATCACGCATCGCTCGCGGCGTTCGAAAAACCGCTGTTCGAGCATGCGTTGCGCGAAACGGATGGCAATCAACTGCGTGCCGCGCAGCTCTTGGGCATCAATCGCAACACCTTGCGCAAGCGCCTTGGCGAGATGGACATCCATCCAGAGGATTACACAAAGCGCCGTTGAAGGGCGGTTTGTCGAATTTGTACTTGCAGTATTGCAACAGCGCTGTTGTAGGTCGGCAACTATGGCGAGTGTCGCTACAGACCAGTCAGGCTCGACCCCCCGGTGGTGGCGCAAGCTCGTCGTAGCGGCGCGGCGGGCGAACCTGATCGCCTATGTCGAAATCTTTTTCGCCGTGGCGTTTCTCGTGATGGTCGGCAGCACCTGGGCGACCTTCACCTCCGCACCACCCAATGGGCAACTGCTCCCGAGCCGCCAGGTTGCAGGCCTCCTCATCGGCACGCTGATCCCCGCGATGGCCCTGCTCGTGCTCGCCGGGCGGCGGCTCGCTCTTCGCAGGGCGGCAGGCAGCACCGCGCGCCTGCATGTCCGACTTGTGTTCTTCTTCTCATTGATAGCGGCAGTCCCCACGCTGCTTGTGGCGGGTTTCGCGGCGTTTCTCTTCCAGTCCGGTGTCGACTTCTGGTTCTCCGACAATTCACGCGGCTTAATGGAGAATGCGAACCGCCTGGCCGTAAGCTACTACGAAGAAAACCAGCTCGACCTTTCGAACGAAACCATCACAATGGCGATGGACATGCGGGCCATTCTCGAGCGTGTCGAGGTGACGGACCCCAACTTTGCGCTGGTCTATCAGTTCCAGGCGCAACCGCGCGATGTGATCGAGAGCGCCATTCTCCAGGCATTGCCCGATGGGTCGATGCGCACCGCAGTCGCCTACGGCCTGTCGGAAGAGAGCGATCCGGTGCCTTTTGCTGAAGATTCGCTGGCGGGTCTCGGGCAAGGGCAGCAAGTGATCGTGCGCGGCACGCCGGAGCGTATCGAAGCTGTCGCGCCGATCGACCGCGATGCCGGAATCTACCTGTACACCGCCCGCAACGCTGAAGCCGCCAGCTTTCGGAGCTGGGAAAATGCCCGATCCATTTCGACAGCCTACGAAGAGCTGACGCGGCGCGCCCGTGCTCTCCAGCTTCGATTCAACCTCGCGTTGTTTTTCGTGAGCCTTGCGCTGGTGGGATTGGCCGTATGGTTCGCTCTGCGCTTTGCAGATCGGCAAGTGGAGCCTCTGACTGACCTCGTCGCAGCTGCACGTCAGGTCGGCGGCGGCAATTTCGCGCTCAGGGTCGAAGGGCGTACCGGGGCGGACGAAATCGGCCTGCTCAACCGCGCTTTCAACCGGATGACCGCACAGCTGGAGCGGCAAACGGATGCGCTGCTCGCTGCCAATGATGAGTTGGAGGAACGGCGCAACTTTATCGAAGCCGTGCTGGAATCGGTCAGCGCTGGCGTGATTTCGGTCGATCGCGACCTCAGCGTCTTGCTCATGAATGCACCTGCCCAGGCCATGTTGATGGATTCGGCGGAAGATCATCCGGAGCCGGCTTCGCTGCGCCAGCTAGCTCCGCAGATTGCGGCAATGGTGGAGGCAGGCCTCGCTCAGGGGGTCATTAGCCATTCGCGAAGGGGGGAACTGTTGACCCTGGCGGTCAAGATTGGCGCGGAGACGGAAGGCCATGTCATTACCTTCGAGGATATCACGCGCCAATTGCTGGACCAGCGGCAAGCCGCTTGGTCGGACGTCGCCCGACGTATCGCGCATGAAATCAAGAATCCGCTGACCCCGATCCAGCTCGCGACCGAGCGCCTCAAACGTCGCTATCGCAAGCAAATCGAACAGGATGGAGAGCTGTTCGACGAGCTGACAAGCACGATAATCCGGCAGGTCGGCGACCTGCGAAAGATGGTCGACGAATTTTCAAGTTTCGCACGCCTGCCCAAACCGGTCTTCCGCCCAGAGGACGCGCTTGATCTGGTGCGTCAGGCGCTGTTCCTCCAGGAAGTCGGCCATCAGGACGTCAACTATGTTCTCGTCACCGAAAGCGATGGTCCGATCCGTATCCAGTGCGACCGGCATCAGTTCGGGCAGGCGATAACCAATATATTAAAGAACGCCTATGAGGCGATCGAGGCGAAGGCACAGGGTGCCGAGCCCGATTTTCGCGGCAAGATCGTTGTCAGCGTAACGGTCGAAGACCATTCGCTCTGCATCGAGATCGAGGACAATGGCATCGGTCTGCCGAAGGATCGCGAGCGGTTGCTGGAGCCCTACGTGACTACGCGCGAGAAAGGCACCGGCCTTGGCCTCGCGATCGTCAACAAGATCGTCGAGGAGCATGGGGGCGAAATGACCTTCTCGTCGCTGGAGGAGGGGGGGACGCGTGTCGTCATGCGGTTTGCGCGCGACCCGCTCACCGACCAGGGGGAGGGAGGATGATGAATTTTGGCAAAAGGTAACTATCCATGGCGCTAGACATACTCATCGTCGACGACGAGCGCGACATCCGCGATCTGGTCGCGGGCGTGCTGAGCGACGAAGGCTATGACTGCCGCACGGCCGGGGACAGCGGTACTGCGTTGAGCCAGGTCGACGAGCGTCGGCCGAGCCTGGTTTTGCTTGACGTCTGGCTGCACGGCAGCCCGATGGATGGGCTTGAGGTTCTGGACGAAATCAAGAAGCGCGAACCCAACCTCCCGGTCATTGTCTTCTCCGGCCATGGAAATATCGACACGGCCGTCAGCGCCGTCAGCCGCGGTGCGGTCGATTTCATCGAAAAGCCATTCGAGGCCGAACGGCTTCTGCACCTAGTTGGGCGGGCCACCGAAACCGAACGCCTGCGCCGGGAAAATTCGCGGCTTCGCGAAGGGATGGTGCAGCATGGAGAATTCACCGGCAATTCGGCAGCTATCAACGCCGTGCGCGCAACGCTCAAGCGCGTTGCCAATACCGGCAGCCGGGTCCTGATCAGCGGACCGGCGGGCACGGGCAAGGAGGTGGCCGCCCGCCTGCTGCATAGCTGGAGCCCCCGCGCAGACAAAGCCTTCGTGACCGTCAATTCCGCCCGGATCACGCCCGAGCGGTTCGAGGAAGAGCTGTTTGGAGAGGAAGCCGATGGCAAGCTCGTGCGCCCGGGACTGCTGGAGACAGCGGATGGCGGCACCCTCTATCTGGACGAGGTGGCTGATATGCCGCTGTCGACCCAGGCCCGAATCCTGCGCGTGCTCACCGAACAGAGTTTCGTGCGGGTCGGGGGTAGCCGCCAGATAGGTGTGGACGTGCGCGTGGTGTCTTCGACGGCGCGCAATCTCGAACAGGAGATGGAGGAAAAACGCTTTCGAGAAGATCTCTTCTATCGCCTCAATGTGGTTCCGGTAGAGGTGCCGTCTCTGTCGGAAAGACGCGATGATATCCCTGCGCTAGCAGAGACATTCTTCACGCACTACGCGGCGGAACAGGGCGTCCGCCCGCCGACCATCAGCGAAGAGGCTCTCGCCGCACTGCAGGCTTACGACTGGCCCGGGAACGTTCGGCAATTGCGCAATGTCGTCGAACGCACGATCATCCTGACCCCACGCGAGCAGCTGGAGCAGATCGAGGCGGAAATGCTGCCGGAAGAAGTGCTCGGCGCGAAGCTGGGCGGCAACGGGGGTGTTGCCGCGCTGATGGGTTCGCCGCTGCGCGAAGCGCGGGAGAACTTCGAACGCGAATATCTAGCGATCCAGATACGCCGTTTCTCCGGCAATATCTCCAAAACGGCCAACTTCATCGGCATGGAACGGTCGGCCCTTCACCGTAAGCTGAAGCTGCTTGGCATGGCGGAGAAGAAGGGTTCCTCCTCACGCGATTGATGGCCGTTCCATGGCAATTTGGTCTTTGATCAAAACGGATTATTGCGGAATCGGTTGGCAATAGCCACAATGGTATTGTGTGCTGGATTGCGCGCAGACTCGGGTGTGGTGGGCACCTAGATCGCGAGCCTTTGTTGGCTAGCCAAAAACGGAGAGACAGATATGTCCGAGCGTACCTTGTCGGCGCGACCGCGCCCCGAGAAGCCGTCGCCGCGCGAGGGCGGAGGTGGGCGCAAGGGGAACCTCCAGGACGCATTCCTGAATTTGCTGCGCAAGAACAAGACCCCGGTGACCATGTTTCTGGTCAAGGGTGTCAAACTGCAGGGCATCGTCACCTGGTTCGACAATTTCTCGATACTTTTGCGCAGGGACGGCCAGTCCCAGTTGGTCTACAAGCATGCTATCAGCACGATCATGCCAGCCCAGCCCGTAGACGCCGCGCAGTTTGCCAGCCAGAATTCCGGCGCCAAACAGCGTCTGCTGCAAGATGTATTCCTGACCCGAGTACGAGAGGCCGAGGCGCAGGTGACGATGTTTCTTGTCAACGGCGTGATGCTCCAAGGCAAGATCGCGGCCTATGACTTGTTTTGCATGCTGCTCGAGCGCGACGGCTATGTTCAACTGGCTTACAAGCATGCGGTCTCGACCATCCAGCCAGCCACCCCGGTCGATCTGACCGAGGAATGGGACGAGGACGAGAGCTGAGCTTCGATGATGATTTGATGGGTGAGGTCTCGCGCGGTGCGCGGGCCCTTGTCGTGTGTCCGGACATCCGCGGTCAGGCCTATGACCTCGACGCCAACTCACGCTTGGCCGAAGCAGAGGGGCTGGCACTGGCGATCGGCATTGTCATTGCAGACAGTTTCATCCTGCCCGTGCGCCAAGTCCGACCGAATCTGCTGTTCGGGGCAGGGCAGGTGGATAATATCCGCATCGCCTGCGAACAGCATGAGGCAGAACTGGTGGTGGTGGACGGCGCGCTTAGCCCGATCCAGCAGCGCAACCTTGAGGAAAAGCTTGAACGGAAGGTCATCGACCGGACCGGGTTGATCCTCGAAATTTTCGGCGAGCGTGCCGCGACGGCCGAAGGACGACTTCAGGTCGAATTGGCCCATCTCGATTACCAGCAAAGCCGCCTCGTGCGCAGCTGGACGCACCTTGAGCGGCAGCGCGGTGGTTTCGGTTTCCTCGGCGGTCCCGGTGAAACGCAGATCGAAGCCGACCGCCGGATGATACGCCAACGGATGGCGAGATTGCGCAAGGAACTCGATCAGGTTCGAAAGACCCGTGGTTTGCACCGCGAGCGCCGTGAGCGTGCGCCGTGGCCGGTCGTAGCTCTCGTCGGCTATACCAACGCCGGAAAATCCACGCTTTTCAACCGTCTGACAGGCGCGGAGGTCATGGCAGAAGATCTGCTATTCGCGACGCTCGATCCAACCATGCGGGCAATCAGCCTTCCCGGGGTGGAAAAGGCTATCCTGTCAGATACGGTCGGCTTCATTTCGGACCTGCCGACCCAGCTTGTCGCTGCGTTCCGCGCGACTCTCGAAGAGGTTACGGCTGCCGACATCATCTGCCATGTGCGCGATCTGTCCAACCCGTCGAGCGATGCGCAAAAAAAGCAAGTACTGCAGGTGCTGTCCGACCTCGGCGTGGTCGATGCCGAGGGAGAAGGGGAGATCCCAATCATCGAGGTATGGAACAAGATCGATCTGTTGGAGATCGAGCAGCGTGATGAGTTGCTCAAGGCAGCTGCCCTCGACGAGGATGTCGTGGCGCTGTCGGCAATAAGCGGGGAGGGCGTTGAGGCGTTTCTGGCGCGGGTGGACGCCTTGCTCACGGCCGATGCGCGGCGCTACCAGCTGTTGATCGACAGCGGAGACGGGAAACGCAAAGCCTGGCTTCACCAGCACGGCCATGTCGTGTCGGAGGACGAGATTATCGAAAGCGGCAAGACGAGAATGGTCGTCAAGCTGTCGGAGAAGGATTACGGAAGATTTCTGACGCTTTAATCCGGCGCCGCTATAGCGTGTTCTTCTGACTTCACCCGCTGCCAATAGGTTTCCTGCTCCTCGAGCGAAAGACCGGCGAAGTTCTGACCATCGGCAGCAGCAAGGTCTTCCATCGCATTGAAACGGCGTTCGAATTTAGAATTGGCTGCGCGCAACGCCTGCTCCGGATCCACGCCAAATCGTCGAACGATGTTGACCATGACGAAGAGAACATCGCCTGCCTCAAGAAGCCGTTCTTCTTGGGTCGACGCACTCTCCAATTCCTGGAGCTCTTCCCGCAGTTTTTCTATCGGACCCTCGACATCGGGCCATTCGAAGCCCACGCGCGCTGCGCGCTTTTGCAGCTTGTGTGAACGCAGCAAGGCGGGAAGCGCACGCGCGACGCCATCCATTGTGCGCAATGCGCCATTTGCTTCGCGCTCCGCCGCTTTCAGATCTTCCCAGCGGCCATCGTCCATCGTGCCGGTTTCGCTTCCAAAGATATGGGGATGGCGTGCTTCCATCTTGTCGGCGATATCGCGGACTACATCCTCGAACCGGAAATCGCCGCGTTCCTCCGCCATGCGAGCGTGAAAGACGACCTGGAAGAGCAGGTCGCCAAGTTCGCCACGAAGATCAACCATGTCACGTCGCTCGATCGCGTCTGCGACTTCATAGGCTTCCTCGATCGTATAAGGTGCTATGGTTTCGAACGTTTGCGCCGTGTCCCATTCACAACCATGCTCGGGATCGCGCAGGCGAGCCATGATCGATAGAAGTCTGTCCAGGTTCTCGCTCATCGGGCAGGCTTAGCGAGCGACATTGGACAGCGAAAGAGGGCTGTGACGCTAGTCACACGCTACGGCTCTGTGTTAAACCAATTTCGAAAAGAGACAATTTAGCGCATTTTCGAAAGGAGACTCCCCTTGCGGGGAGTTGGGGCGGGCCGCAACCCCTCCACCTAGTGGAGGGCCGCACCAACTCATGGCACAGCCTCCGTAGTTCGAAACTAGGACCCGCTGCGAAAGCAGCGGGCTCGCTCAATCGCGAATGATGTCACGTACTTACAGAAACTAAGTCCCGAAACACCAACACAGCATCGAACTGGATTTGGGGATCGGCTGTACGGCGCCTCCTGAAGATACCAGAGTTGGTCCACTGAACCCCCTCTGCATGCAGGGAGGGATAACCAGAATTGGGGTGGTTAGCCGACTTTGTGGCACCTAAGCCGCAGAGTGTGAGGTTCGTGGGAGGCGGCGAGTGCGCTCTGAGCGTCGTTCCCGCGCAGCCGTGAGCTTTTCGATCTGTCCACCAAGTTGCTTGTCACGCCAACGTTTATCCAACCTGCCATCTTCCATGAACAATGAGAGAATGCTGGCCGGGTCGGTCTGAGCGTAGCCATCTATCAGCCGACCGTTTTTATCGGCTCGAAGGAACTGTGCCAGCTCCGTTAGAATGGATGTCACTCCCCGCTGATACCCACGCGGATTGTCGACCTGCTCGGATTCCTCCAGCGTTTCAATTAGGAACTCTCGAAGAATGATAATCGAAGCCTCTAGCTGGGAGAGAGAGTGTTCTCCCTTACGACCAACTTCAATTACGTTTCCGGCCCTGCTGCGAAACACATGCCAAGGATTCATAACCAACGCCGTGACGCTTCTCGGCTGATCGGTATCCTTGACCTCGACCAAAGCCTCGCTGGGGCTCTTCTTGACCTGCTTAACGTCCACACCGGCTAGATAGGACATGTAGTCTATCGTAACCTCATGACCCTGAATGGTGGCTTCAATGACCGCCATCTCCGGCGTATGCTCGCCAGGGCCGGGATATCGTATTTCTCCACCAACGATCGCGTTTAACCGCTCTGCAGAAGAGGGCGGACCGTAAAAGTCGATATCTTTGGAGGTGAATGGGTCGAAGCGGCGGAGCTCGTCCGTTCTGTGAAGATAATAGGTGCCCCAGAAATTGAGCGCTTGTCCACCGATGAGAATGGTATTGCCGTCCTCTGCGACGGCAGTGACCAGTTCACTCACGATTTCAGGCGGTAGGTGTCGAGCGCTCAACTGCGACCAAATCGTTTGACGATCTGGATTTTCCCGATGATGGGAGAAGAGAAAAGACCGTTGGATAGGGCGAGTTCTCTACGCGAGACGGCACCACTCGCTAGCGCAGCGGCATCAGCATCGCGCTGGCGCTGTTTCTTGGCCTGATGCTCGGCCGGATCGAAATAGAGCTTTTGTTCCATCGAGCTTTTCCTTCTCACGGATATAGAGCTCGATAGGTTTAGCGTCAATTAACCTGACGCAGGTCACTGTTTTATATGCTGATTTATAGCGGGATACGTCTCTTGTTCCTGTTGCAGCGTAAAACCAATCGAAATGTTCGCTGTCGGGTCGGGAGCGGCGTGGCAGCTTCTAGAAAAATCTAGCCGGAAGCAAGCAGCACAGCAGCTGGTCTGACGTTCATAGTTTAGTGCGACCCGACTGACATCCGATGATTGAATGATTGACCATCCGTTCCATTAGGAAAGCCTGTGCCGCACTATTCAATCAGCTCAAATTCTAGCCGCCCGGAAGGTCCCATGACGGACATTTCACCGCTCAGGTTGACGCAGATCTCTACAGTGCGAATACCCATTCTCGGAACCCGTCTAATGACGTATTGCTCGCCGCGGAAACTGAAAGAAAGCTCTCTAGTAACTCGTCGTCGATGTCGCTCGGTGAAAGCGAGTTCAATCTCATGGACAACAGGTGCGGGGCGATGATGGTTTTCCGATGATTGAGGGGAACGCCCGAAAGTTCGGTTGAATCTTTTGATGTAAAGCTGCGCGAAGCGATTTGCTTCCTCAATCGAGGAAATTCCTCGCAGCCGCATGGCTTTCACCAAACGATCCTGAAGGGTTCTATTCATTCTCTCGACGCGCCCCTTTGATTGAGGAGACATCGCCACGGAGTGGATAATGCCAAGTTGGTCCATTGCTCTAGTGAAATCGGTTTTGGAAGAGCCGGACCATACACCAGTGTGGCGATCGGTGAGGACACGAATAGGCCGTCCGTGAGCACGGACATATTGGTCCATCACCTGGAAATAGGCTCTGCGGTTCTCCACGGGAGTGAATTTCAACACCTGAATTTGGCTGGTGCTGTCATCAACCGCTACCATCAGATTACAGGTTGGTCCTCGCCCCTCAAACCAATCATGGTAAGATCCGTCCAGTTGGATCAAATCGCCATAGGCCGTCATGCGCTTGCGAGGCTGGCTACTAACCCTCTCGTTAGCGATCGGCCGCCTCAGTAACCTGTGAGAAGCGTTTGAACCCAGCCATGTGGACTTGGCTGGTGACGCCATATCGCAAGGCGATAGAACCGGCATGAGTTTCGATACAACCAAGACCAATCTCAAGGATCTCCTCGGCGAGGTCCACTCTGGGAAGCTTCAGTTGCCAGATTTTCAGCGGGACTATGTCTGGGACGAAGACGGCGTTTGCAGCCTTCTGGCCAGCATAGCCAAAGGCTTTCCGGTTGGAGCCCTGTTGACGCTGGAACGGGGTGGAAGCGTCGAGTTTAAGCCGCGCGGACTTCGTGGAACGCCCTTCGAGAACAAGCCGGAGGAGGAATGCCCTTCGCCCGAAATGCTGTTGCTTGACGGGCAACAGCGCATGACCTCGCTCTATCAGTCCGTGTTCTCGGAGAAGCCGGCCGAAGTCCGGACCGCGAAGGGCAAAAAGGTCCGAAGGTTCTTCTACCTAGACATCGAGAAAGCGATGCAAGGCGGCGCCGAATTCGAAGAAGCCATCATCACGATACCCGATGATCGCATCATGAAGGGGGCATTCGGCAAGGCCGAAGGGGTCGATGTTTCGACGAGCGAGCTCGAATACGCGAACCTGATGTTCCCTTTGAATCAGGCACTGAATCCGACCCAGTGGATCTTTGATTGCGTCGCATATTGGAAGGGACGCGACCAGGACCGAATGCAGGAACTCTTCGCGTTCCAGAAGGACATCCTCGAGCGCATACAGTCCTACGCCATGCCCGTGATCCGGCTCGACAAGTCGAACAGCCGCGAAGCAGTATGCACCGTATTCGAAAAGGTGAACGTTGGCGGCAAGAAGCTCGACGCGTTCGAACTCGTCACCGCGATCTATGCCGCCGACCGTTTCAACCTCCGCGAAGACTGGTTCGGTGATCCAAAAGCGGGCACCAAGGGCCGCCTCGAACTCATGCGTGGCGATACCCCGTCCAAGGGGCTTTTTCAGGACATCGCCAATACCGATTTCCTGCAGGCTTGCACCGTCCTTTATACCATGGACGAACAGGAGAAGGCGATCACGGAAGGGAAGACCGGCAAGGCCATTCCCGCCATCTCCTGCCGCCGCGAGATCATGCTCGGCTTGCCTCTCGAAGCCTATCGCACGCATGCCGACGGCGTCCAGGCTGGCTTTGTCGAAGCGGCCAAATTCCTCAATGGCGAGAAGATCGTATGGGGTCGCGATCTGCCATATCCGCCGCAGATGGTGGCCCTTGCCGCCTTCTTCGCGCGCTATGGCAGCAAGCTGTCGGCCCCCCAGCAGGAAAAGCTGCGTAACTGGTATTGGTCTGGCGTGCTTGGCGAATACTATGGCAGCGCCACCGAAACCAAGATCGCACGTGACGTTCCGCAGCTCATCCGCTGGATGGAGGACGGTGAAGAGCCCCGCACTGTCTGGGATACTTACTTTCAGATAGACCGCCTCGACAGCCTGCGGATGCGTCTCTCCGCGGCCTACAAGGGCCTACATGCCTTGCTGATGCGCGAGGGATGCCGGGATTTTATCAGCGGCAAGCCGGTCGACCTGATGACGGTCAATTCCGATCCGCTCGATATCCACCACATCTTCCCACGCAAATGGTGCGACGATCGTGGGATCGACCCCAATCTCTATAACAGCATCGTCAATAAGACCGCGCTCTCCGCCGGCAGTAACCGGGAGATTGGTGGAAGCGCGCCATCGGCGTATCTGACTCGCATCGAGCAGAAATACAGGTTCGAACCCGACCAGCTCGACGCGATCCTTCGCACACACCTGATCGACCCTGATGCATTGCGCGCGAACGACTTCGAGAACTTCTACAAGGCCCGCAAAGAAGCTCTCGCGAAACTGGCGCAGTCCGCACAGGGCAAGGCAGTCGTCACCGATAGTGATGAGGAGGCGGGCCTGCCCGACCCTGAAATGCGCGAAGCGGAAACGCTGGAGAACATGATCGAGGAAGACGTGTCGACGAATCAGTTGACGGGAGCTGTCGCGTGATTTTTCATCGCAACGTTCATCGCAACGTTCATCGCAACGTTCATCGCAACGTTCATCGCAACGTTCATCGCAACGTTCAT
>NZ_JARULC010000002.1 GCF_029688625.1 Qipengyuania marincola
GTGTTGTTCAACAGCGGTGAGTTCGCAGGCAATCCCATGCGCAAGCACATCGAGATTACTGGTCTGGAAGAGCACCACTTCACCCGTTGGCTGGACCACTTCTACGCCACGCTCCGCACGCTCTCGAGCCAACCGGAGTCGATCCGACTGGTTGCCGACCGAGCCCGCGCAATCGCGGACAGTCTCCTGACAGGCATCGCGATCGACAAAACCGGAATTTCGGGGTCAACAGCAGGAAGGAACCTCCCCCATGTTTGAACAACAGACTTTAATTGCGGAAAGCGAGGTTTGTGCAGAAGCGGAAATCAGGGCTCTCGAAGGCCTTCTGCAGCCGCTCTCGGTTGCACCAGTAGCTCCCGCGAATGCGGGCTTTCAGCTCCCGGCCCGGGTCTGGCAGATCATGCTCTCATGCTACGGCATATTCTTCTTCGCGATATTCTTGGCGACTGGCGGCAGTACGGCGGCGCGCTTCGCGATCGTGGTTTCCGTCCTGTACACTGCAATGTATTTCGGGGTCGCACGCCTGGGTGCGCGTCAAGCGGGGCGTGAAGAGACTTCACCGCTCGATTGCGGTGGAAAGCTTCCAACCTGGACCGGCCCAATGGATCGCAAGGCGGTGTTTGCGCAGGTGCTCGTTGTACCGGCAACAGTCTCTCTGTTCGGGGTCGGCATATTGATCATCGTCCTAGCGGTTGGGCCCGGCGCGTGACACAGTCAGACGAGCTGCCACCAGATGTGGTCAAATACGCCGAAAGTCCGATGTTCACCGCAGCGACTGTTCCAGACAAGCTCACTTCCGAACACAATCTGAAACCTGATGTTTGGGGTCGACTGTGCGTAGGTGCTGGCTCGGTTGAATTTCACGTTACCGGACCGTCTCCCTCCAAAGCTACCGTCCGCGCAGGAGAAAGTTTGATAATCGAACCGGAGAAGATGCACTTTGTGCGACCGTCTGCTGACGCGCAATTCAAAGTGGATTTCTACCGCTAATTCCTTTTGGCGTTTCCTTTTCCGCGGCTTTAAGACGATGCGGCGTTCCTGCTGATCTGATGGGAACTTGCCGAAGAATAAACCGGCATGCGTGCCGCTAGGCGCTGGCGTCGACCAATGCGTTCGCCTCCCCCGACATTGCGGCGATCCATATGACAATGCAGGCGATCCACCCGGCATTGAACAGAATCAACGCTGTCCAAACAGCAGCTGGCGTGGCTCTTTTTCGCCCCGGTCCGCGTACCATCTCGCCCGGCCTATCGCCACGGAACAAACGAGCGAGATCGCGTAAATGGAGTAGCAACCAGATTCCGGAAGTTAGACTAATGACGGCGAAAAACGCGATTAGAGCAGGAAAGAACCACAGGGGCATCGAGAAAACTCCTTTAGGACCGCGTCATACGGCCGAACTGAAACGACGGACAGACTGCGGGCGATATGTATCGAACAAAGCAGCAATTACACGCGCATAGGGTAATCCGGAGGGTGTTATAGACAGAAGGCCTTCGTTGATTGTCGCAAGATCAAGATCGAGAAATGGTTGCAGAGCATCCAAGAGCTCCCGGTTCATAACTCGCCGGACTTCAGCACTGCCGCGGCACAAGAGTGACTCGATCATCTCCCCGCGATGGCGGTCGTCTTCGGTCCGAGTGATGCCAAACGCACTCGTCAGTCGGCTTTGCCCGGCCAGCATTCTGTAACGGCCGCTGTTCTTTTCGTTCTGCGCCAAGAGCTGCGGGAAGCTACTTACTGCCGAACTGCCAAGCCCGATCAGGACGGGCGACTGATCATCGGTGAAGCCCTGAAAATTTCGTCGCAACGTTCCCCCAACAGATGCCAGAGCGAGTGGGTCATCGGGCTTGGCGAAATGATCAAATCCGATCGATCGATATCCCTGCTCTGTAAGCAGAGCATGACCGAGTTGGGCCATCGCAAAGCGCTGCTCCGAACCTGGTAGCGCATTCCCATCGATGACACGCTGTCGCGCAATCAGATGCGGAACATGAGCATAGCCGAAGAGCGCGATGCGGTCCGGACCCATGGCGAGTGTGCGCTGCAGACTATCATTGAGATCTTCCTGCGACTGGTGCGGAAGGCCATACATCAAATCGAAATTGAGCGAAGAAACTCCGTATTTTCGGAGAAGATCGGTGCTGTGCTCGATAAGGCTCTCGGGTTGCACGCGTCCAATGGCTACTTGGCAGTGGGTAGCGAAAGTCTGCACGCCGAGGCTTGCGCGTTGGATGCCCACGCTCCCGATCGCCTCTGCCCATTCTTGCGAGAACGTTCGAGGATCAAGCTCGATCGAGAAGGTCGGATCATCGATGCTGAAGCATGCGATCAAGCGGTCGACTAGGGTGAGGAATTCGGTCGGGCTAATGGCATTTGGACTACCACCCCCGAATGCAATCCGACGCACTGATGCATCACGAGGCAAAATGCTTGATACGAGATCGATTTCGCAAGACAGGGCGTCGAGATAGGATTCGAGACGCTGTCGCTTTCCTGATTTGCCGGTGTTGCACCCGCAGTAGAAACATATTTTCTCGCAGAACGGGATATGGACGTAGAGCGAAATGGCGCCGAGCACGCCGCCAAGCGCCTCAGCATATTTGGTGGGCGACAGGGGAGCGAACTCGGCCGCTGTGGGATAGCTCGTGTAGCGGGGGACCGGAGTTGCCAGCAGGTCGGGATGATAGGGCCACATGGCGGACTCTCTGCTCGTATCTGGGACCGCATTCATTGCGCTGGATCAATTCGCTTGCGAGAGCAGAGTGCATGACAGCCCTTGCTATGACAGGGAGCGACAGGTGGAGACTCGCGCATCGGGATCGGAATGCTGATGACGCCGCCACCGCAAAGACGCGCTTCGACGGCCTTGGCAGATATGGGAACAGGCCCGAACGATGCCGGAAGTAGCGCTAAAAGGGAAAACATACCGGTCCTCATCGGGGAGGATCCTCACCCTCGCCTATCGCAGTCCGATCGTCTTCCTCGTCATCGATAAGAATGCGGTTTGCCGCACCGTCGAGATCCTCGAACTGGCCGTCGCGCATGGCCCAGAAAAACAGGACAAGCCCGGCGCCACCCAGAAATAGCGCGACCGGAATAAGGAAGACCAAGACGTTCACGGAGCGTGCCTGACCCGGGCAAGTCTTAGGGAATTGCCAACGACTACCAGCGAGCTGAGAGACATGGCGACCGCAGCGACGAGCGGGGTCACGAAACCCGCAAGTGCAAGCGGCACAGCAAGCACGTTATAGCCGATGGCAAATCCGAAATTCTCGCGGACGATGCGCATGGTTCGACGGGCGACAACGATGGCTAGGGCAACTGGCATGAGCCTCTTGCCCAGGAAGACCGCGTCTGCTGCCTGTTGGCTCACGTCGCTGGCAGTGCCGGGTGCGATGGAAGCATAAGCCGCAGCGAGGGCAGGACCATCGTTGATGCCGTCGCCAACCATCAGCGGGCGGCGTCCAGCGCCCTTCAACTCATCAAGCAGTGCTAGCTTGGTGTCGGGGCGCATTTCACTCTCGCCCTCAATGCCGAGTTCGCCTGCAAGTGCCAGAACCGGTAACTGGCGATCTCCTGACACGATTTTGCTTTCGACACCGAGCGCCCGAAGCTCCCCGAGGGTTTCAATCACATCGGTTCGCACCGGATCAGTGAACGCGATTGCGATGGTTTGCTCTGCGATATGCAGCGAGGACGCGAGGCCGGCTTGATCGATATCACCTCGCGCCAATGAAACCGGAGTTTCGCCATGCATCCCGCTGACGCCTCGTCCTCCTGTTTCCGTAATTGCGGTAAGCGATGCAGCGGAAACGCCTGCCTCTTCCAGGGCGGATGCGATACCTCTGCTCAAGGGATGCCGACTAGCCTGCGCTAATCCTAGTGCGATGGCTTTCTGTTCATCTGTCAGATGATCGAGGCTGGGGACCGGCTCTCCAAGCGTCAACGTGCCGGTCTTGTCGAACAATGCCATATCGACTTCCGCCAGCCGCTCGAGCGCACTTCCATCCTTAACCAGCACTCCCCTTTTTGCGAGCGCTCCTGACGCCACGACTTGAGCAGCCGGGACCGCCAGTCCCATTGCACAAGGACATGTGATGATGAGCACCGCGATAGCGATCACCAGCGACTGGTGCCAACCCGCCCCCGCGATCATCCATCCTACAAACGCCAGCAGCGCAAGCGTATGGACGGCAGGCGCATACAGACGGGACGCGCGGTCGGCGATGCGGACATATTGACTACGCGACTGACCCGCTTCATCCATCAGACGCGCGATCTCGGCAATCGCAGTATCGGACGAAGCGGCGGTCACCCTGACGCGGATCGGATCTCCGAGATTGATTGCCCCGGCGTAGACCGTGTTTCCCTCTGCCGCAGCCTCTGGCGTGCTTTCACCAGTAAGCATTGCATTGTCGATCGAAGTTTTTCCCTCTTCGATGACGCCATCGGCAGCCAGCGCTTCACCTGCAGCAACGAGCATGAGCATTCCAGGCTCGAGATCTTGCGCGGCAATGGTTTGGCTTGATCCATCAGCCTTCAGGACCCTCGCTGACTTGCCCATCCGCGAAAGGAGCGCGCCTATGCCTGCACGCGTTTTATTACGCATGGTTGCGTCGAGCGCGCGACCACAAAGCAGGAAGAAAAGCAGCATGACCGCGCTGTCGAAATAGGCATGCTCGCCGCCAGTTGTGGTCTCATAGACACTTAGCCCGGTCGCCAGCAGGACTCCGATCGAGATCGGCACATCCATGTTGGTCCGGCGATACCGCAGGGCCATGGCTGCGCTGGAAAAGAAGGGGCGCCCTGCATAGGCGACCACCGGCAATGCGATCAGAGCTGAGAGCCAGTGAAACAGTTCGCGCGTCACTCCGCCCGCGCCCGACCAGACGCTTACAGAAAGCAGCATGATATTCATCATGCCGAACCCTGCCACGGCAAGCGAGCGCAGGAGCATACGCCTTTCAGTATCGTCTTGGCCTAGTGGATTCGCCTCGGCGATTTGAGCCTCGAAACCGATCTTTCGAATGGCATCGACAAGATCGCCCGCATCGAGCGCCCTGTCGTGCCGGACAGCCACCCTCTTGGCGGACAAATTGACGCGCGCTGCCTCGATACCGTCGAGCTCTTGCAAACCGCGTTCTATCTTGGCGATGCAACCTGCGCAGCGCATACCGGGAACGGTGAACCGGCTATCGATCAGGCCAGGGCGCTCAGGAATATCTAGGGTTGCCGGGGCGTTCACGACAGGTGCTCTTCAGTCGCCCAAGTCTGGCCATCCTCGGACGAGATTCTCAAGCGGACAATCCAACGTCCCGCATCGAGCGGCTCGAGCGACACGTGATTGCCCGGGGTCGCCTCAATGAAACTCAGGGTCGTGGTTTCCGCCTGCCCAAGGGGCCGGCGAGCCACGGCGGTGACGGTGGCGCCAGCCGGCACCGAAGCAGTCTTGATCAAAAGATGCCCGTTCTCGCTCTGGGTCATCTCGACCATCCAACCCAGAGCTTCTTGCTTCTCCGCCGCGTCTAGCCAGTCGTTGAATTCCTGGCTTGCGACATAGGAGTTCTCGACGATTACGCCGCCAAAGCCGCGAACGGCAAGCGTGGCCATGAACAAGTTAACCGCGATGATGATGGCAAAGCCAGACACGATGATAGTCGCCGCATGCTTGCCGGTAAATTCGCGCTTCACTGCTCACCTCCGGGCGTATCGAACCGCGTTTCGGTTGTCGCCGACTCTTGCTGCTCGTCGCGCGAGGTCACTCTGAAATTGAACTCTTGCGTCGAAGTGCCCTCCGGCGCGATGACATAAGCGCGAACCGAGAGGACCTGATCGGCAGGGACCGTCTTGATCTGCGAGCGCGCGGCATCGTCTCGTCCGATCGTATCGGTCCACATAAGTGCGCCAGGCAGCCCCTCGACAGCGATCTCCATTTCGCGCGGGCGGCTCTCCATGTTGCGCAGTTTGAGCGTGTAGGAATTTCGCACCGACCCGTCGCTCATTAGGATGTAAGGCGGGTTACGGTCGGGCGAAACCGAGACACCGACATGGCTGCGCACACCTAAGGCAAACAGCATGGCAAGGCCGACACTGCCCCAGATCAGGAAGTAAGCTATGGTCCTTGGTCGAAAAATTGCCTTCCAAGGCGAACGCGTGGGTTCGCCGTTCGCCTCGTGTTCGCAATCTTCCAGCGTTGCATAGTCGATGAGGCCGCGTGGTCTGCCGATATCTGCCATAACCTTGTCGCACGCATCGATGCAGAGCGCGCAGGTGATGCAACCAATCTGTGGACCCTCGCGAATGTCGATGCCAGTGGGGCAGACAGCGACGCATTGCAGACAGTCGATGCAATCGCCGAACTTGCCGGGGTTCTTCTGCGCCTTCTTGACGCTGCCGCGTGGTTCGCCGCGCCAGTCCTTGTAAGTCACCAGCAGCGACTTCTCATCCATCATCGCGGTCTGGATGCGGGGCCAGGGGCACATGTAAATACAGACCTGCTCGCGCATGAAGCCGCCGAGCGTAAAGGTGGTAAGGGTCAGGATGGCGACAGTGATGTATGCGGTCGGCGCAGCCTCGCCCGCCCAGAAGTCTCGCACCAATGTTGGGGCATCGGCGAAATACATGATCCATGCACCGCCCGTCCAAAAGCTGATGATGAGATAGATGGTGTATTTGAACGTGCGCTTCGAAAATTTCTTCGGTCCCAGTGGCGCGGCATCGAGCCTCATGCGCGCGTTACGATCGCCGTCGACGAAACGATCCACATGTTGGAACAGGTCTGTCCAGACAGTCTGCGGGCAAGCGTATCCGCACCAGGCGCGTCCAACCGCACTCGTCACGAGGAACAGGCCAAGTGCGGCCATGATCAGAAGACCGGCGACGTAGTAGAACTCGTGTGGCCAGATCTCGATGCCGAACATGTAGAAACGACGATTCGCCAGATCGACAAGCACCGCTTGGTCGGGTGCATAAGGACCACGATCCCAGCGGATCCAGGGCGTGCCGTAGTAGACCGCCAAAGTAACTAACATGACGAACCATTTGAAACGCCGGAAAGGCCCGTCGATCCGCTTGTTGTGGACCTTTGTGCGCTTCTCGAACAGTTTCGTCGGCAGGTGCTGTCGCGGCGGCTCGTGCGGTTCGTGGCGTAGAGTCGTTGCTTCCGGTTCGGCTACGGCGCTCGATACCGGCTCGTTCGTCTTCGCCCGTCCGTCCTCAACGACAACCGACCAGTCACGCTCCTCGCCCTCGCGGCGAGGAGGAACGCTCGACGCGCGACTGGGATCACGGCTCTTCATCGACCTCCACCGCAGGATCTTCAGCGACCTCGACGAATTCTTCGCCGCCGCCGAGAGACCACACATAGGCCGATAGCATCTTGATCGTGACCGGATCGAGACGTCCACTCCAGTGCGGCATGCGACCCATTTTCGGGTTGAGAATTTGAGTGCGCAACTGCTCTGGTGAGCTCCCATAGAGCCAGATGGCATCGTTAAGGCGCGGCGCACCAAGCTCACGATTTCCCTCACCTGAAGGTCCGTGACAAACGGAGCAGTTGTCTTGGTATAGCTGAGCTCCGGAAGCGGTCGACGTCGCCTTCCCGCTTAAGGAAAGAACGTGATTTGTGACTGCAGTGAGCTGGTCTGAATCAAACGCTCCTTCGAATGGAGGCATAACGCTCATTCTTGTATCGTCGACGCCGGGTGCGCGAATGCCGTTTACGAGCGTGTATTCGATGGCTTTAATATCTCCGCCCCAGAGCCAGTCATCATCGTTGAGATTGGGATAGCCAAGGGTCTGGCTGCCGGCCGCTCCCGAGCCGTGGCATTGCGAACAATGGACCTGAAAAGCAGACCGGCCACCAGCCACTGCCTGCCCAAACAGTTCGCTGTTCTCTGGCAAGCGTTCGATCGGAATGCGCGCGAGCTCTTCGCGCACGGTGGCCCGCGCTTGATCGACAACGCTCATCTCTTCGGCGAGCTCTCCGCGGCTGCTCCAGCCGAGCACGCCTTCGGTTGCTTTGTTGACCAGCGGCCATGCAGGATAGAGGATCACGTAGATCACCCCCCAGACAATCGTCGCGTAGAGGGACCAGAGCCACCAGCGCGGCATCGGCGTATCGAGTTCTTCGATGCCGTCCCATTCGTGTCCGACAAATTCCGTGCCGGTTGGCTCGTCGATGCGCTTATTTGCCATCTGGGCGCTCCCCGGTTTCTCCATCATTGAATATCGAACGCGCCGCTTCCTGATTGCGTTGCTTTGCGCCGGGACGAAACACCCAGAGGCAAAGGCCGAGAAACAGAAACAGTAGGGCGACGAGGCCGTAGCTATCGGCGAAGTGGCGCAACTGGTCGTAGAGGCTCATCGGCCTTTCTCCTCGGCCAGCCGCTCTTGTGCTGCCGCACTATCGACGTCGACCAGCGTGCCAAGCATCTGCAAATACGCGACGAGCGCGTCCATTTCGGTAAGCTTGCTCGGATCACCATCAAAATCGCGAACCTGCGCCTTGGGGTAGCGCTGCTGGAAATCCTCGACATCGCCGCCGCTATCGGGATCGGCCTGAAGGATCATGTCCGCCATCGCCTCGCCAATATCGCGATCCGAGTAGGGCACGCCCACTCGGCGCAAGGCTACCAGCATATCAAAGGCGTTGTCGGTATTGAGCGGTGTTTCACCAAGGAACGAGTACTTCGGCATGATGCTTTCCGGCACCACGCTTTGCGGATCCTCGAGATGCTGGACGTGCCATTCGTCCGAATACCGGCCGCCGACGCGCGCCAAGTCAGGCCCGGTGCGCTTCGATCCCCATTGGAAGGGGTGATCATACATGCTCTCGGCGGCCAGGCTGTAATGCCCGTAGCGCTCCACCTCGTCGCGGAACGGACGGATCATCTGGCTGTGGCAGGCATAGCAGCCTTCACGCACGTAAATGTTGCGCCCCGCTTGCTCCAGCGGCGTGTAGGGTCGCATTCCTTCTACTTCCTCGATCGTATTGTCGATCCAGAACAAAGGCGCAATCTCAACGATGCCCCCGATCGACACTGCGATAAAGGAGAAGATCGCGAGTAGGTTAATGTTCTTTTCCAGCTTCTTATGCTGGGTAGCGAGGCCCATGACGATCTATCCTATTCTGCAGGTTCGGGCGAAGCCGAGCCTGCAATGGGTCGGTCTTTATCGGGGTCATAAGCGGGCATGGCTCCCATCGGCTTTTCCTCGCGGAGCCTGCCGCCGATGGTCATCCAGACATTGTAGCCCATGATGATCGCTCCGCTGAGATACATGACGCCTCCCAATGCGCGGATGATATAAAGCTCATGCAGCGCGGCGACCGTCTCTGCAAAGCTGTTCACGAGATAACCGTCAGGCCCGTATTCACGCCACATCAGCCCTTGCGTAATGCCCGCCACCCACATGCTTGCCGCATAGAAAACGATGCCGAGCGTCGCGAGCCAGAAGTGCCAATTGATCAGCCGCAGCGAATACATGCGCTCCCGCTTCCACAGACGCGGAACAAGGAAGTAGACCGCCGCGAAACTGATGAGCCCATTCCAACCCAGCGCTCCGGAATGCACATGGCCAACGGTCCAGTCAGTATAGTGCGACAGCGAGTTCACTGCCTTGATACTGAGCATAGGTCCTTCGAAGGTCGCCATGCCGTAGAATGCCATCGCCATGACCATCATGCGAATGATCGGATCGGTGCGGACTTTGTCCCATGCCCCGTTAAGGGTCATCAGGCCGTTTATCATGCCCCCCCAGCTCGGCATCCACAGGATCACGGAGAAGACCATGCCGAGCGTCTGCGCCCAATCGGGCAGTGCCGTGTAGTGGAGATGGTGGGGTCCAGCCCAGATGTAGAGAAAGATCAGCGACCAGAAGTGAATGATCGAGAGACGATAGCTATAGACCGGTCGCTCGGCCTGCTTCGGCACGAAGTAATACATCATCGCGAGGAATGGCACGGTGAGGAAGAACGCGACCGCGTTATGACCATACCACCACTGCGTCAGCGCGTCCTGGACCCCAGCAAAGGCCGAGAAGGACAGCGACCCGTTCCAAGCAACGGGCACTGCGAGGTTGTTAACGATGTGCAACATAGCGATGGTGATGATGAACGAGAGGTAGAACCAGTTCGCGACGTAGATGTGCGGTTCTTTCCGGCGAGCCAGCGTGCCTACGAAGACGATCAAGTAGGCGACCCAGACAATAGTGAGCCAAAGGTCTACGTACCATTCGGGCTCGGCATATTCGCGGCTCTGGGTGACGCCAAAAAGATAGCCCGATGCCGCCAGGACGATAAACAGTTGGTAGCCCCAGAACACGAACCGAGCGAGCGCCGGAAACGCCAGCTGAGCGCGACAGGTGCGCTGGACGACGTAGAAGCTGCTTGCGATGAGAATGTTACCCCCGAAAGCGAAGATCACCGCAGATGTATGGAGTGGGCGCACACGGCCGAAATTGAAGTAGGGCTCGATATTGAGCTGCGGGAACGCCAACTGCGACGCGATGAAGACACCCGCGAGAAGGCCAACGAGAGCCCAGAACATCGTAGCCAGAACACCCCAGCGGACAGGGTCATCGTCGTATCTTGATGGTCCTTCGGGCATTTTGAAGAACCCCTGCGCCTTACCCAGTGGATCAAAACGTGAGGCGGTCACCCAAATCATCACGAAAGCTAGAATACCCAGAATTGTCGCATGCGCGGCGAAGCCGGTGTCACGGGCAGTCCCTGCGAGAATGACGGAAAGGACTAGGACGACGAACCAAAGAGCAACGCGTCCAAGGGCGGCTTCTGCCTGCATGTAATGCTCCGAAAAATTTTCGGGCAGCCTTATTCGGACGACTCGGATCGTGCATTGATCTGAGTCAATTTTCGAAAACTTTCTGCTTTTCCAGATTTTAGCTTCGCCAGGTCACGGAGGCGATGGGGCGAGAGTATCGAGACTTCCGATCTGCCCTTGGTGTCGATGACCCCTTGCTCCCGAAGCTCGGTAAACTGACGACTTACGGTCTCAAGCGTCAGTCCCAGACTGTCGGCTATCTCGCGCCGGGACATCGGTAGATCGATAGATGTGACGCCCGCCTGCTCGTTGCCGATGCGCTGTCCCATCGACTCGAGAAAACTTGCGACGCGCTCAAACGCTGTCTTGCGACCCAAAAGAACGGACATCTCATTACAGTAGTCGAGGGCGGCGAGCGCGCGGTCGAAAATGACCATTATGGCATCGCTATCCGAAGCAATAGTCCGAACGAGATCATCTATCGGGAATGCAAGGATCTTGGTGTCGGTGAGACCGCTCAGATAATATTGCACTGTGCGGCCATCCGGAAGCAGCAGAATATCGCCCTTCAGTGCGAAAGCTACGATCTGTTCTCGATCGGAACCGGCATGGCCGACCAGTTTCGCCGCCCCATCCGCAACGAAAATGACCCATCGATGTGTTTCGGAAGCAAACTCGGTATTGACACCGCGCGGAAGTTCGAGCTCGCGCCCGGATGATTTCAGGTGCGACATCTTTGATTGCGTTAGGCTAGATGGCAGGATCGCGGTGAAGAAGCGATGCAGATCGTTGTCCGACAAGGTCCAGGCTCCGGGGAAATATTGCCGGCTACCGTGGGAGAGTTCATGGCTGCAGTCTTTGAGGCAGATCAAATTGGTTCGAATTAGCGACCGTTAAACGGTTTCAAACGACTGGATCGAGCCTAGAGTCATTTTGCGAGCGCCTCGAGCACCTCGCGACGTCTTACGGTGACTCTTCTACGTCCTGACATTGCGATCACGCCTTCGTCGCGGAACTTGGTGAATTGGCGACTCACCGTCTCGATTGTGAGACCCAGAATATCCGCAATTTGCTGTCGGGACATGGGAAGCTCGAAATGATCATTATCCTGCGGAGACGCATAGCCGCACATTGGCGCGGTATTTCGAGAGAAGATTTCAAGGAGCAACGTGGCGAGTCTTTCCTCGGCGTTTAAGCGCCCGAGAAGCAACATCCAGCGTCTGGTCTTATCGAGTTCGCTTAAAGTGCGTTCTAACAATTTGCGTTCCAGACGGGGATGTTCGTGCGCAAAGCGTTCGAAATCCATGCGCCGGAAGACACAGACCACGACCTCTCCAAGGGCATCCGCACTGTATGGAGAGGTCTCACCGAACGGCCGACCGATGAAATCCGAAGGATAGGCCAGTCCGAGTATCTGTTCGCGACCATCGCTCGTCTGGGTCGAAAGTTTCATTACGCCTGAAACGACGTTCGCGACAAATATTGCCTCTTCGCCTTCCCATAAAAGCGTTTCGCCCGGGTCTAGGTGCCTTCTGCGCCCGATCCCGTTAAGAAGCTCAACCTCATGATCATCAAGGTCGGCACAGATCGCCCGGTTCCGAACGGAACAGGCCTGACAGAAATTAAGGTCATTTCGCTGCTCTGCGTTTTCTGACAGGACCGATACAGCTTCGTCCGGTGATCTTTCCGAGATATTCGCCATACTGTGATCACTCTGCAATTGAGATATCCGCAACGCGCGGGGCGGACCTAAGCCACCCGATCAGTCCTGAGCGGCTGTCGCACGTCGACGATCCGCAGGCAGCGTTCTCTACCAGAACGATCGGGCCAGTCGATCGCTGACCCTGCTCGCATTCCGATGAGACCGGCGCCCACGAGGGTCAGCACGGAGAGACGGTTCTCGTCCATGTTCGCATCGCGCGGCCATACCAGTTGAACCTTGCGCCGGCCGCCTGATCGCTCATCGACGAATTCGACCTCCGAATCCATGGTCACAATGTCCGGAGGCAAGTCTTCGGCTGCCACCACATCAGCGCGGTCCAGTTCCTCGCAGAGCTTTCCCGCTACATCGGGACTGCGCTCTTCGATAGACATCGCCAAGTCGTAGAGTGCGTCAGCTTCAGAATCGATAACGTGAATGGTCGGCTTCTCGCCGAGTTGAGAGGTAGTCATTTTTCGTAACTCGCTTGGGAGCCGCACGAAGTTCGCGGCAGGGCTGTCGATCGTCCGGGAGCCTCGCCCCGGACCGGATCACGGCCGTAGAGACGAGGCGTGCGCCCGTGCGGGCAGCTGACCTGCGTGCGCGAGATGTCGGTCAAAGTGTAGCGAAAAGACCATGCCGTACATGTGGGCGCGAACTTTGGTTTAGTCAAATGACAACTGACCGATCGTCTCGTCGACAATTGCGAGACTTTCGTGTCAGGGACGCCTATCAATGGGAAATGATGAACTTTCCTTCCTTTGGATCCAAGCGCGGACCAGACCTCGCTATCGATCTCGGCACTGCCAACATGCGTATCATGGTGCGAGGCGAAGGTGTGGTCTTCGACGAACCATCCTTGTGCTATTACGACAAGGCTGGCGGCCAGATGAAGCTGATTGCAGCGGGTCGGGATGTTTTGGCGATGGTTGATCGGGCTCCCGGAACTCATGTGGTCCGCCGTCCTCTCGCCCGCGGCGTTCTGCAGGATATGGAAGCCGCCGCCGCATTGCTTGCGCATGGATTGTCTTCTGTGGTTGGCAAGAAGCGCAGAGGGGGTCTTCCAGCCATGATCGGTATTCCGGCGGATGCCACGAAGGCGGAAGCAAATGCATTGATCGCTGCCGCGGACGATGCCGGCTTCGGGAGGATCGAACTGGTGCGCGAGCCTTTTGCAGCGGCTATCGGGGCAGAACTTCCCGTCCGCGAAGCGCGCGCGTCCATGGTCGTCGAATGCGGCGCCGGAACGACCGAGGTTGCGGTCTTCTCGATCGACGGACAATGCCGTTCGCGCTCCGTGCGTTTGGGCGGTCTCGGCCTCGACGAGGCGATTACCGAACACCTTCATCTGAGGCATCACTTTCTCATAGGCAAAATCACCGCCGAGACGTTGAAGAAGCATCTCGCTCAAGATTGTGCCGAGGACGCGGAAGTGGAAATCAGAGGCCGATCACTGCACAATGGTCTTCCAGGAACGTTGACCTTGCCGGTTTCCGAGTTCCATCCCGTGTTGAAGCGACACTTCGGTCGTTTCGCTGATGCCGCCCGGCTGGTGGTGGGTGAGATATCTCCCGATCTTGCCGCCGACCTGCTGAGCGAGCGCGTTGTCGCCACGGGCGGCGGGATCTGCGCAAAGTTCTTGGCTGAAGCGATCACCGCGGAGTGCGGTGTTCCGGTCACCATCGCCAACGATCCTTCCGGTTGTGTTTCGCGCGGCCTGATGCAGTTATTGGAGGAGCGCGCTGCCTAACTCTCGGCGGCAGTGTTTCGACAGGGTTACTCTTGCAGAACAGTTCTCGCTTTTTTGGAAGCATGTGGTCGCGCGCCTACGTGCTCCTTACCTTCACCGCTCTGTTCTGGGCTGGTAACGCAATCGTTGCGCGTGCGGCGCGCGAACTAGTCCCTCCCGTCGCCCTGGCGTTCTGGAGATGGACGATTGCCCTGGCTATCATTCTGCCATTCGCATGGGGCCATTTGCGGCGGGATGCTCCTGTCATTCGGGCGAACTGGAAAATGCTGCTTGTGCTTGGCGCTCTCGGCATTGGTGCCTTCAACACGCTGCTTTACACCGGCTTGCAGGAGACCACCGCGCTCAACGCCATGTTGCTGCAGTCGGGCCAGCCTGCCCTCATTCTGTTTCTTGGCGCGATCTTCATGGGCGACAGAACGACGCTGCGCCAGATCGTCGGCGCCGCCATCGCTCTGACCGGCGTGCTTTGGATCATCGCTCGGGGTAACGTCGACGTTCTCGGTACCCTGAGCTTCAACGAAGGCGACCTCGTCATCGGCCTCGCAGTGTGCTTTTGGGCGATCTACGCAGTAATGCTACGTCATCGCCCGACGATCCATCCCCTCAGCCTTTTCGCAGTGACCTTGGTCATCGGTATAGCCGAAATTGCGCCGTTCTATGCGCTGGAACTCAGTTCCGACCGACATATCGTTTTGCAGCAGGAAAGCCTGCTGGCGATCGGATATGTTTCGATTTTTCCGTCTATCCTTGCCTACCTCTTCTTCAACAGGGGCGTGGAACTTATCGGGTCCGCCGGAACCGGAATGTATATGAACATCATGCCGATCATGGGAGCTGGTCTTGCGATCGTCTTCCTAGGCGAACATCTGCGAGGCTTGCGCTCTAGAAAAGGGCGTTCGATCGTCGTCGCCTTCGATCAGATACTGTCGAATTTCCGGCCTGATTTTTTCGAAGGCCCAGCGCAGGCGACCGATGATGGGATAGTTGCGGCGCACAGCATGTTTTGTTTGCGTAAGGTCGATGACACCCAAAACGCAGATTAGGGCAAGAAGCAGAAAAACTGGCAATGCCCACGCATCGTCAAGCCTCATGAGGCAAAGATCGAGCCCGCCAGGCTGATGCCGAGCACGGTAAAACGGGAAAAGAACACAAATGGCTCCGGTCTCGCAAATAAAGCGAGAATGCCCTGAGCATGTTCATGCATCGGGCTAGAAAATTGTCGATGCAACGAGCGGCATCACGGCGCATACCCCTAGAGCGCCATACGCGCTCTAGGCATGCAGGCGTGCGGTGCTGCTGGCGGCCGGAACCATCACCCCGAGACCATGATCGACTTGAGCCATGAGTGTGTAATGCGACTTTGATATGACTAATTCAATAGGCGAGCAGTCGAACTCATCGAAACTCGAAAATAAACTTCGTTGTCGTGTTTCCAGTATCTTGTAGATCAGCATTCCTCGATGCCTTCGTCGACAATCAGAAGCTTTGTCACCAAGATCCAAATCGCAGCCCGCACGGTTTCGAAAAGCCACCCTGCCTAACATCAGTGGCAAGTGAACACCCAAGGCCAAGCGTGAGATCCCGATATGTGAGTTTGCAAAATGTGGGAATTGTCAGAACGCCGCGAGCACTTACGTCTTAGCAGCGGATGTTGCGTGACCAGTTTTTTGATTCCCGGCCTTGCGACGTCTTGCTGCATGATAATCTACGCGGCGAACGATCAGTTCTAGGTCATCTGCTCCTATGTCAAACGTTTCCCCCAAATCAGCTAATGCAGCTACTATGTCTTGAGTGTGGGGAGGCGCCAGGTCTCGTTCGAGCAGAAAATGTCCAGCAAGCGGTTGAGGCTTATGGGGATAACTGTGCCCTGACCCCCGGTGAAAAACGATACCGACTATGACAAGGCAGACTGCATTTAGAGCGACTGGCAGAAATGCAAACGCAAATCCTACTGCCGCAACCTGTTGTCCTCCAATAACAGCTGTCAGTGCGGCTGCCCCTCCCGGCGGATGCAAACTACGAGTCAGCGACATACCGAGGATCGCGAGACCGACCGCCAGTCCCGCTGCGACATGCGGGATCGCTATGACTTGAGCGCAAGCCACGCCGATCAAGGCTGAAAGCGTATTTCCTCCGATAACCGGCCAAGGTTGCGCGAGTGGACTAGCTGGCACCGCAAACACCAATACTGCCGATGCGCCCATAGGCGCCACCAAGAAAAGCAGGGCGAGGCTGTCAGGCAAAAAAATCCAAGAAATCAGGCTGGTTAGGGAAATCCCTGCGATACCTCCAACGCATGCGATAAGACGATCGCGCAGAGTGGCTCCTGCAAGGATGGGAGTAAAGAAACGGCTGTAAAACATGGTGTAACCTGGCTCACTGAACGGTGCCAATGAACCTCAGATGTGACAAGTTCGACAAAGAAGGAATTGTCCAGCCCAAAGCGCGAGCTAGACAAATCTCATCGAGAGCTTGCGCAAGGTTTTCATGGAGCACCATATACCGCGCGGACTGATGGAATACCGCGGGGAGAAGGTGGACTTCGCTTCCGTCAAAGGGATGCGAGTTCTGACCGTGGAGGGCGCAAATGACCACCTTTGCCCGCCTGGCCAGACAGAAGCGGCACACGGTATTTCTCGGGGATCCCGGCGAAAGATAAGCACAACCACATCCAGGGAGGACTTGGGCACTACGGTGTCTTCTCCGGATCGAAGTTCGCCGCTGGAATCCTCCCGGAAATTCGAACCCATATCGAAGGCCAAGTGTCGCCTATGGGGCCGATAGCGGAATGTCCGCTCAAAAGTGCAAACGGGTTGGAAATGCCTTTCCGCCACGGCCCATAGCACTCGCGCAACGCGCTCTAAACGCAGCGCATCACTCGACTGGGAGCTGAGAAACACTCGTTTCGATTGTCGTTCGGGTCTGTTTCACCCAAAGCAGCGACGATATGATCGTCAGCAAACATACCGACCAGAAGATTGCGACGAACTGCGCATCGTTGCCAAGTGTCAGGCGTGCAACAAGTGTGGCTGTCATGCCCGCGGGAACGCCTACGACAAAGCCCCACCAACTTGCCCGCAGATAAGCGAATGGCTTGCCGGCCCTGTCACGCTTGTCGAGCCAGATGAACGTCCCGGTCGCCACCACGGTGGTCATCGCCAGGCCGAACAGGATGTAGGCGATTTTGACCGGTAGCCCACCATAGTTGCCGAAATGCAAATTGTAGGTGGAAGCCGCTAGTTGCTGGCCGACGGTACCGTCCGCCATGCCCGCCGTGCCGCGGAAATCGCCGTCACCGGAGAATGCGTAATACTCGCCGAAGATCAGCCGGCGCGGATGTTCGGCAACGATCTGGATGTGCTGTCCCGCCGTGCCGGGGTCGTGCAGGATGACATAATAGGGGCGAGTCTCGGGATATTCGCGCTCCATGTAGGAAAGCGTCGGCGCCACATCCGGAAACGGCGCGGGTGAAGCGTCGCCTTCGGGCTCGCCGCCGAAGACCGGAGCAAGCGCGGCTTCGCTGTCGCCGCCATAGGCGCTTGCTGCAAGACCCGACCCCGAAATGTAGAACAGACCGATCATGGTGCCCGTCAGCGCAATCGCCAGGGCGAAGGGTATCGTCCAGACAGCCAGCCGGTTGTGCCAGTCCAGCGTGGCGACATCGTCGCCTCGCCGCGCGCGAAGGCGAAAGGCGTCGCGAAAGATGCGCGGATGCGCCGCGATGCCGGAGATCGTTAGGGCGACCAGCATCGCGCCGAACAGTCCGACTAACGACATGCCGACTACGGCTGGCAGGTTCAGCCGGTAATGCAGTGCCAGCAGGAATTCGGCCCAGGCATTCTCTTCCGGCATCGCGATACTGCCGCTTTCGTCGATGTGTACCGCCTGCGTATCGGTGGTGATCGTCGTGCGCGGCAGATCTTCCGTCGGCAGATGGACGTAGAGGTGGGTCGTGGTCGGCCTGTCGCTTTCTGTCGCAAGCACGTTCTCGATTCCGCGCTGGATGGCGGCGGGCGCAATTGCCGTCATCTCGGGCGCATCGCGCTGTTCGAACCGCTGCCATTCTTCGTACAGCACGATAGCCGTGCCGGTAGCGCAGATCAGGTAGAGCAGAGCGCAGCACACAAGCCCTAGGGCCGAATGCGCGGAGATCGCCTTACGTACCGTTCCCTTGGAGAGTGCTATGGTCATGCCGGGCCGCCTTGCAGCAAGAGTAAGGACGCCGATAGTGCCGCAATGCCCGCAATCCAGGCAACTTGCCGGGTGCGCCGCGTCATCATCAGAAGGGCGAAAGTAAGGACGGGCCATGCCACCGGAACGGTGGCCAGCACGGCGACGTTGCCGTCCGCCTCCGCGCCCCCGGTCGTCAGGATGACGGCCCTGATGGCTAGCGCGAGAAGTAGGCTCGCAACCAAAGCGAGCGGGCCGGCGATGAGGAAGGTTACCCAGCCGGATCGCTGGGCCACGGTAATCTCGCTGCTTCCCCGATGGCTCGTCCTGATCGTTTTCGCGCGTGCTTTGCGGGCTGGTTTCGCCGCCGCGAAGGCCAGCGCCACGCTGGCCGCGAAGGTTGCGACAAGCACGATCACAGCTACGCCCCATTCGCCCGCCGCGCTGTCACCCACGACTAGCGCCGCCAGCAGGGTAACCCAGCCAGCGATGTTCAGTATCGTCGAACGTTGGGGCTTTCCCCAAGACAGCCGGAGCACGGCCACACCGGCGATCGCCAGCGTAGCCGCTATCCAGATTGACGTATCGCCATCCATCAGAAGCTGACCGTCACCGAACCGTTGATGCTGCGCTTCTCGCCAGGAAAGCAGTCGCCGCGGACCAGGCAGACTGCATAATACTCCTCGTTCGTGACATTGCGCGCGGTGAGCCTGAATTCGAACCGGTCGAAGTCGTAGCCGAGCGACAGATCGCCCACCGTGCGCCCATCCACCCGGTAGGTGAGCAGGTTGCCATCGATCGCCGAGATACCGTTGCTCTCGTTCCCACCGACATAGCGCAGCCCGCCGCCCAGACTGAGCCCGTCGAGCGCGCCCCGGAAATTGTACAGGGCGAACAGCGAGGCCTGCCAGTCGGCGATCGAGGTCAGCGCAAAGCCGTTCGGATCTTCGGCATCGAGATAGCTGACATTGGCATCAAGCCGCAGCCCGCCAACCAGCGCGTTGCCTTCGAACTCGATACCGCGGATCTTCGAGATGCCTTCCTGCTGGCTGTTGCCGCCCACCAGTGCATTGGGATTGGGCAAGTTGGACACTTCGATGTCGAACGCCGACAGTGTGACAAGGGCATTGATGCCGGTCGGCTGCCACTTGATCCCGGCCTCGTACTGACGCCCTTCCTGCGGCAGCAATTGCTGGTTGGTAATCGTGTCGATGCCGACCACCGGCTCGAAACTCTCGGCATAGCTGACATAGGGAGAAATGCCTGCCGGGCCGCGCCACAGTAATCCGAAGCTGAGGCTGGTGGCGTCGTCCTTCTGCGTGGAGCCGTTTTCCACCCGATTGTCGACGCTGTCGAAACGCACACCGGCGTTGGCGACCAGCGAACCCCAGCTCATCTGGTTCGAGATGTAGAACCCCGTCGAGTCCACGTAATTGCGCGGACCGTTGCCCTGGAATTGCCGAACCTCCTCGACGCTCAGCACATCCTGGTACTGTGGATCGAAGGCGTTCAACGTGCCGCCGTTGAAGATGTAGGCGGTGTCGGAATCGGTAAAGACGTCCTGGCGCTGCACCCCGACAAGCAATTCGTGTTCGATCGGCCCGGTGGAGAATTCGCCGCGCAGGCGTGCGTCGAGCGCAAGCTGTTCGCTGCGGTTGTCGGCCAGATAATATGTCCACGCCCCGTCCCCGTTTTCGTCGATGCGCGGCACGCCATTACCCTGAAAGGCGATCCACGCCTGCCGATAATCGGCCTGTGAATCGACGTAGCGACCAACCGCCTCGAACGAGAACGTATCGTTGAATTGCTGTTCGAGAAGCAGGGTAAGCGCGAAGCTTTCCGTATCGTAAGCGTTGAAACCCGGCGCTCCGTGATATGCGTATGGATCGATCTCCTGACCCTCGGCGGTCGGGAAAAGTGTTCCCGTCACTGGCAGGAACTGATGCGCGGTATCGGATCGCTGTTCCGAATAATTGGCAAGGATCGTCACCTCGGTGCCGGTCGCGGGCCGCAGGGTAAGCGCGGGCGCGATGACAAGCTTGTCGTCGCTTACCTGTTCGATCTGCGTATCAGCATCGCGCAGGATGCCTACAAATCGGAACTGCGCCTGATCTTCCGCACCGGGGATAGCGATATTGATATCGGTCGCGATCTGCGCGCGAGCGAAGCTGCCGTAGTCGAGCCGGACCTCTCCTTGTGTGACGCTATGCGGCCGCTTGGTCACGACGTTGATGATGCCACCGGGCGAGCCTGCGCCGTAGAGCACCGATGCCGGACCCTTCAGGACTTCCACTTGCTCGAGCGTATAAATGTCCTGCCGGGTCGTATTGTAGAACCCGAACAGGTACTGAAGATTGTCGCGATATTCGGGCGCATCGAGACCGCGAACCTGTGCGAAATCGCCGCGAGTAGAAAACCCGAAGGGTTCGGCCGTGACGCCCGCCGAATAGGTCAGCGCATCGTCCAGCGACTGGGCGCCCTTTTCCTCGAAATCCTGCTCGGTTTCGATCGAAATCGAACGAGCTGTCTCCACTATCGGCGTATCGGATTTTGTTGCCCCGAAGTCCGTGAGCGCGCCAGTGACGACGATTGTTTGCTCGTCCGCTTCGTCGGTGGGGTCGCCGGTTTGTGCCGAACGATCCTGCGCGTAGGCAGGCGATGCAATTATCAGCGCTAACGTGGCGGTGGCCGTAAGAAAAATAGGTTTCAAAATTCGCTCCATGGACGCAATCGGAGAGCTCGCTAATGCGAGTCATTCTCATTTGCAAGTGTTGTGGGAAATTGGGCGCATTGGGATTCGAAGATCAGGTAGGTAGGAAGAGAGTATCGATGGTTCCTGGAAGCGAGCTGCGAGGTCATGGACCTCTCAGAAAATCGATTGCAGGACCGCTCTCGTGCAATAGCTGATATTGAAACGTCGAAGGTTGGGTGGTTGGCACGCCGACATGAACTGGGCTGGTTGCCGACAGGCCGGTATCGGTCAAAGTGCTGCTCAAAGCAGACTTAGGTCAGCAGCGGATCAAGATTGCTCGCGTGATAAAACTTGACGCCCGTCGCACTCTTCCATATTTCGATATTTATCGAATTGTTGGAGTGAGCGATGGAAGCCGACCGCGTCATCCGCGCACTGTCTGCCCTGGCACAGGAGCATCGCCTTGCCGCGTTCCGCTTGCTGGTGCAGGCGGGCGAGCAAGGCGTTGCTGCCGGGGTGCTGGCTGAAAAACTAAATGTTCCCCCATCGTCGATGAGCTTCCACCTAGGCCAGCTCGCCAATGCGGGATTGGTAACCCAGCGGCGCGAAAGCCGCTCTATCATCTATTCGGCGGACTATGCCGCGATGAACGGCCTGATGGGCTACCTCACCGAAAACTGCTGCGGCGGCATGTCCTGTTCCGAGGACGCTGCCTGCCTTCCTTCACCTCAACGAAAGAGTGCCTGATGAAGAGATTCCACGTGCATGTTGGCGTGACCGACATCGACAAGTCTGTCGCCTTCTATTCGAGCCTGTTCGGAACCGAACCTACAGTGGTGAAGGCGGATTACGCCAAGTGGATGCTCGACGATCCCCGCATCAATTTTGCGATCTCGATGCGCGAGGATGCGGCCAAGGGCATCGAGCACGTCGGCTTGCAGGTCGAGGACAAGACCGAACTCGAAGAGGTCTATGGCCGCCTAAGAGCTGCAGACCGTCCCGTGCTCGAAGAAGGTGCAACGACTTGTTGCTATGCGCAATCGGAAAAGAGCTGGATCGCCGATCCCGATGGCGTGGTGTGGGAAGCCTTTCTTACCGATGGCGAGAGCACGACCTACGGCGGCAATCCTGATCTCCATCAACTTGCCTCCGCCGACGCCGCGTCGAGCGCTTGCTGTGCACCGCAGCTGACTCCCGCCAAGACCTCCTGCTGCTGAGGTTACCAAATGTCCGATCAACCGCTGAACGTGCTGTTCCTGTGCACGGGCAATTCCGCTCGCTCGATCTTGGGCGAAGTTATCCTCAACCATGACGGCGAAGGCCGATTCAAAGCCTACAGCGCCGGGAGCAATCCAACTGGCACCGTCAACCCTTGGGCGATCCACACGCTCAAGGCTTTGGGCTATCCGGCAGACGGCTATTCCTCAAAGAGTTGGAGCGACTTTGCTCATGGGCCAGAGTTCGATCTGATCTTTACCGTCTGCGACAGCGCAGCGGCGGAGACGTGTCCGATTTGGCCTGGGCGTCCGACCTCGGCACACTGGGGTATTCCCGATCCGGCGGCGGCAGAGGGCAGCGATGCTGAGAAAGCAGCGGCCTTCCTCGATGCCTTTCGCATGCTCAAGCGGCGCATCGACCTGATGCTGGCGCTCCCGATTGCCAGCCTTGAGCAAATTGCCCTGTGCGAAAGGCTGCAGGCCATCGGAAAGGACGCTGACAAGCAATGACCTCTGCAACTGCTGACTTGGATGCCCGCGTAGCGGGTTTGGGCCTGTTCGAGAAATGGCTCTCGGTATGGGTCGGCGCTGCGATCCTCGCTGGAATTACGCTTGGCAATGCCGGGCCAGAGTTGTTCGCGTCGCTAGCGGCTATCGAATACGCCTCGGTCAACCTCGTCGTCGCGGTGCTGATCTGGGCGATGATATTCCCGATGATGGTCTCAGTCGATTTTGGCGCGGTGCGCCGCGTCGGCGACAAACCCAAGGGGCTGATCATCACGCTGGTGGCCAACTGGCTGATCAAACCATTCACGATGGCGGCGCTGGGCGTGCTGTTCTTCGAGGTAGTCTTTGCCGACCTGATCGCACCTGCCGACGCGCAGCAGTATATCGCCGGGCTGATCCTACTGGGTGCGGCCCCTTGCACCGCGATGGTGTTTGTGTGGTCGCATCTCACCAAGGGTGATCCAACTTATACGTTGGTGCAGGTGGCGGCGAACGATCTCATCATGATCGTCGCATTTGCACCCATCGTCGCGCTATTGCTCGGCGTTACCGACATTGCTGTGCCGTGGGACACCTTGCTGCTCTCGGTCGCACTGTATGTCGTCGTACCGCTCGTGGCGGGGGCCATCGTGCGGCATCGGCTGCTTGCGACGCATGGCGGCGATCAGGCGGCAGTGTCAGAGTTCACTGGGCGCACCAAGCCGCTTTCGATCATTGGCCTGTTGCTGACCGTGTTGCTGCTGTTTGGCTTCCAGGCGGAAACCATCGTCGCACGTCCACTGCTCATCGCGCTGATCGCTGCACCAATTGTTGTCCAAAGCTACAGCATCTTCTTCATCGCTTATGGCTGGGCAAAGGCTTGGAAGGTCCCCCACGCAGTGGCTGCACCCTGCGCACTGATCGGCACATCGAATTTTTTCGAGCTGGCTGTGGCGGTAGCCATCGGCCTGTTCGGGCTAGGAAGCGGCGCTTCACTGGCAACGGTAGTAGGAGTGCTGGTCGAAGTACCGGTCATGCTCTCGCTGGTCGCGATTGCGAACCGGACGCGAGGGGGCTTCCAGCAAGTCAGCTAGTCAGCCGCAACCGGATCACTGTCCGAAGGCCAAAGGCAGCCCCGAGAGCAAGCGAGGCCGAGAGCCAGTACAGCGGCGGCACAAAAGCTGCCAGCCCGAGGCATCCGGCAAGCCCCACCCAAGCGATCCAGCGCGGGAACAGTCGCTCTTCTCCTTGCAGCCGCAGAGCCGCCGCGTTCGTAATCGCGTAATAAACTAACACTGTCATTGCGCTAAAGGTCCAGGCAACACGAATATCGCCCAGAAGACAAAGCCCGCCAACCACCACCGCCATGCCGACGATGGCGGCAACAGGCTCTCCGCCGCGCAGTTTGCCAAACAGTGCCGGTGCATCGCCGCGTCGCCCCATAGCGAGCAGGACCCGCGACAGCCCGAGGATGAGGTTGAGCAGGACGCCGATCATCGCGAGCATCGCGGCAGCCGCGACGACGATGACGAGCCATTCGGGCCCAAAGGCGCGTGAGGCGGCCTCCAGCGGCGTGGCAGCATCCGTGAGCGACCCCGCGTGCAGAGTGAGTACGTGGCCAACGCCTAGATAGAGTATGGTAGTGACGGCGATGGTTGCGAGGATGGCAGGCGGAATAGTGCGTTTGGGATCGCGGACTTCCTCGGCCATGGTGGCAACGCGCCCATAACCGGTGAAGGCCACGAACAGCAGCGCACAGGCATGGAGGAAATTCGGCGCAGACGCTTGCACGGAATTTAAGGGTTCCGCATCCTGGCTCACACCGCCCAGCACTACGAAGACAGCAAGTGCGGCAACGACCAGCAAAACGATGGCGGCATTCAGCCAGTTGGCGCGGCGGAGACCAGCCAAGACCAGGGCGGTCAGCGCGACGATCAGCGTCAGCGCAACCGGAACCAGCGTCAGATCGGTTCCAATCAATGCGTCGAGGTAAGCCGCAAAAGCTAGGGCCGCTGTGGCCGCAGACGCCGACTTTGCCAGCAGGAACATCGTGCCCGCCGTGAACCCTGCGGCCGGAAACAGGAAAACGTAGCCATATTCGTAAGTCCCTCCCGCCCTCGCGTGACTTGCTGCGAGCTGCGCGCTCGAAAGGGCATTGCAGCTTGCCACGAGAGCAGCCAGAAGGATCGCCGGAAGCACCCACCATCCGACCATGTTCTCGGCAAGTCCAATACTGACGAAAACGCCCGATCCCAGCATAGAGCCAAGCCCGAGCAGAACAGCTCCGACAAGCCCAATCTCCCGCTCGAGTTTCGTGGTCATCTCAGCGACCCACGAACAAGAAGCCGACAGCGGCCATGATGCATCCGAACGCGGCAAAATGTCGCCAAGATAAGGCTTCGCCAAGCACAAGCACCATGAAGCCGCCGAAGATTGTGAGCGCGATGGCTTCCTGCATGATCTTGAGCTGGCCCGCTGTAAAGCCTGAGGCATAGCCAATGCGGTTGGCAGGGACCGCGAAGCAGTATTCGACAAAGGCGATTGCCCAGCTGATCATGATGACCGTAAACAGCGGCTTCGACATGCCGCCCTTGAGATGCCAATACCAGGCTACGGTCATGAAAATGTTAGAGACGATTAACAGGATGATAGTGGGCATCAGAGAACTCCGCGCTACTTGAAGTAGGGCTTGCTAGCCTCTTCCGACGTTTGGGCTTCATCGACAAGATCTTAGTCCTCGTTCCCTCATCGAGATTGGGCTCCGAGTGGAATGTCCGCTTTAAGAGCGCGCCGACAATCCGGAGAGTGACCGATTTGGGGGCGCAAAGCTGCCGTAGGACGCTCGTTAAATTCGCGGCTGCTCTCTACCGTGAAGACAAGTAGAAATGTCATTTGAGAAGTCTGGTGGCTGACGCCGGAAGGTGAAAATTCCACCATAGGTGCGCAGACTTCAGCCAGCTGCGCCCCGCCTAGAGACTCCCATGACAAAGAAACAAGTGAAGGGCACAGCGTCCTATGAAGGCGCTCTGCTTATGTGCCAGAACCTCGCCGAACTGACCGCCTACGAACTCGCAGGTGACCAGGTTCTGATCCCCGACAGTGTCGGTAGCTCATCCGACATTTCGCGATCGCTAGTCCTCATGCCTGGGCTCAGGCTAGCCTCTACCGAGATGGCAAGAGGCATCGCGATGCTGGGGACGAGCGCCCTTGGCGTGAGATGCCTGCACTATCCTGACGGCGAATGCATCGGCGACTTCACCGTGCTGTTCGCAGAGAACGGCGGTGCCGAGCGCTTTGCATCAATGCGCGCATGGGTGGATCGAGATCGCGGACTCTACCTCATCCCCGATGAGGTCGTCGCCGAAGCGGCAGAGGCTTTCTTCAAGTTCGATCGCGGCCTTCGAAAGGTCGAGCGGCCCTGGGCTGACGAGGCCGATCGACAGCGCGGTCTCGCAGAAGCGATGAACCTGCTCCTGGCTAAAGGGCCCGCTAGCCGGGCCGACTGATCCCGGAATGAAGGGAATGCTCGGCGTGTAGGCCGAGAGAGTTATGAAAATAGAAGGGGGAGGTCGCGCTCGGCCAGAGCGGCCTCCCTCGAAGGAATTCCAATGAACGCAATATCTTTGCACCGCCCTCTGGAGGGCGAACCCTTGCTGCGGCCTATTACCCATCGCACGGGTGGCCGCTTCGCCTCGCTCCTGATCTCCTGCTGCCTCGCCACTGTGGAGACCGCCCGCATCGACGAGCGCATCAGAAGCGGCTTCTTCGAGAACGAAGAGGCCGGAGTTGTGGTTACCGCCACCAGCTGCGATCGCCCGCTTTTTTATCACGAGTGCGAGGTTCTGGCGCACTTCTCCCACAAGGACCTTGCCCTTCTACGCTTCGATCCACTCGAAGGGGCCTCCTTCGATGTCCTGCTCGAAGGGAGCCAGACTTGGCAGTGCAACTATTTCGCCTGGCGCCGCGAAGGCGACCGTCTCTGGCTCATTCCCGCTCATACCGAGGGTCCTTTCTTCCGACTGAGCGAGACGGGGCTCGAGACCTATCAGAGTGCTCCCTACGAAAACGGCCACCAGCGCTATGCCGGCATCATCCGCGCCATCGAAACTCCCTCGTTCGACGGGAGGTTCTGATCATGCCGAAGGCAAAATCCCAGAAGGCCGAAGTCGCTAGGGCCGCAGAAGTGCAGTCCAAGGTCAAGATGAAGGTCTTCACGCACGATCCGTGCGACGACCATCCCGACTTCGGCTGGTTCCGGTATTGGTACGAGACCGAGTTCGACCGGCCGACCGTGACCGACTGGATCGAGAAGAAATGCTCGCCAGGCGACGATCCGAAGTTCGGTCGCGCGGCGCGGATCGAGGTCCTCCTCCCACCCAGCGCCCCGGCGGATTATACCAACATTGAGTTCCTAACCCTGCGCTTCGACGAGACCTTGCCGCCCTTCGAGAAGCACGCGCTGGTCCAGGCGAAGATCCTGCTAGACGACGATGAAGCCTGGCACATCGGCTATGAGCGGGTTCGCAGCTTTGCTCGGTCCCACTTCGCCCACCGGTTTGTGGTCATTTTGATCGCGCATATTCCGGGGACGGCCGGGCTAAAGGGGCAGGGCAATCACATCCATTGCGCGGTCCTTTCCAGGACGATCAACATCAATGGGTTTGGCGGTGCCTGCACGGCTCTGTGCAGCGATCGCGGCTACGAAGCGGCGGTCGCTGCATGGCAGGAGCATAAGGATAACTGGGACGTAAAGGGATGAGTGGAGAAGAGAGCTATGAGACCGTCCATGCCTTGGCAGAGCACTGGGCCAGAAAGGGGCCCGGTGAAGTCGAAAAGATACAGGTAACCTTGAACCTTGCCCGCCAGCTTCTGGCGGGCGGGGAGGTTCAGCCATACGCGGACGGCGAGAATCCGTTCGAACCGGTACCCTATCCTTGGGAAACCACCGAGGTCACACCGAACATTCCACGGCGCATATTCCTAGGGACGGTAAGTGATCTCGCCACGGGCCAGGGGCATACGGTGTGGTTCGCGGCTGGCCTCGCTCGGGATGAAGATGAGTTCCGGCGCCAGCTGGCAACTCACATCGGCCAAATGCTTGCCAATGGCGCGACGGTAAAAGCGGTCATTGAGGACTTTCCGTTCGCGAAGACCTTCATCTCACCCTCACTTCGAAAGATGCTCCGGAAGTTCGACCAAGGCCGGAATGCGCCAGCGGGGTTCTTCTACCTCAGTCAGTGGCACGAAAATCGCTCGTGAAGGCTTGCCTGGTCCAGCAGGTCCGGGCGACGGCCCCCACGCATTTCCGTGAGATAAAAAAGAGACCAAGAGAAATGAAGAACATCCTGAACCGAAGCGACCGGCGCTTTGCGATCCTCGACGTCGAAGCATCAGCCCTAGAGACGGGAAGCTACCCGATCGAAGTGGGTGTGGCGCTCGTTCGCGGACCTTCAGAGGCGATTGGTGTCGGCGCTAAACTCATCCGGCCGACCAAGAAGTGGCTAGATACCGGCGTGTGGTCGAAATCGTCCGAAGCGGTGCACGGCATTCCTCTCGAGCGCGTGCAGAGTGAGGGTGAACCTGTTGAAGAGGTCTGCGACTGGCTGAATGAAATGCTCGGTATCGACACGATCGTTGCCACCGATGCTCCCCGATACGATCAGGATTGGCTCGATACGTTGTTCGCAGCTGCGGGGCGCGAGCAGGAGTTCAGGATCTTCGACTTCCAGGTGCTGACGAGGGACTTCAGCGCCGACCAGCATAGCCACCTAGCGTATCTGCTTGGGAAGGATGCTCCACCGCATCGTGCAGCTGAAGATGCTTTGCGTTTGGCTTCCAAGCTCATGGAGACCCCTTGGGGGCACCCGACGCTCGAAGGTCCGTTGCCCCTGTGATACTGCTCGGCCAGATTACCCGCACGAATTTGGGGGCACTAGCGGGGGCATCAAGCTACGCGATGCCTTGCAAAGCGCGCTATTTCAGGACCTGCAGTCAATTTCGTGGTTCCCTCCTGCTCCGCCACCCACCCCGAGCACCAGCCTCAAGTATCAGGCAGCTTCGTAAGTTCGGGATTGAGGCGGCTTCGCGGGATTTATCGGTAAGAGCCGGATCCTTCGATGAGTGTCTCGAACCATATTTGGAACGGCTGTCCGGCGACGTCGTCGCAGCGGACAAGATCGGATTCCGATAACGATCCGCTATCGGTCGAGTTTCAGACCATCAGATCGGCAATGCGATTCTTGGCAGATCAAGCAAGTTCCGAAGGCTTGATAACTCACTGCACCTTTCCAGCTGACCAGTCCTCATATCGATCACGCAGGAAGCGTTAGGTGCTTGGCACCGAATACCGATTGCCAACCTTCGATCTCCGCGACGATGATCTCATCGACCGACTGTACCAATTCGCTCGTCGCGCGATACGACATCTGCGCTTGATCGCCGGAGAGTAGCAGTTCGATGCGCGCCTCGACGCTGGAAAGCTTGCTCGCGGTGGCGAGCGAGATCGCGGAGAAGCGCTCAAAATCCCCGAAGTATCGGATTCCAGCCAGGTTGGCGCCAAGTGTCGGGAAGGCAACCCCCATGAAAGTGAACACTTTCGCGATCGAACGGGGCCACTCGGACGGGAGTAGGGAAAGCGCCGCACCAGCCTCGATCCCGAGATAGATCGCGACTGTGACCAGTGCGGTCAAAAAGCAGGTCTCGGCCGATCGGTCGATCCGATGGTGAACTCTCGCAAGCTGCGCAGATTTGGCCTCGTGGTATCGGCGTTGGCCCTTCACATGCGGCAATACGACGCCCTGCAGAACCTTGCGCATATAAGCGCGGTCAACCTTCACATCCGGCAGTCCGGCATCGCGCAGCGCATCCCTGGCAAATCGCTCGGGCCAGTCGTCCCCGTCTCCGCGTGGCCAGCGCCCTATGGGGCGAGCAACGCCCATGATGGCAATAGCCGGACCAAAACGAAGATATTCGGCAACCCTTCGCGTCTCAAACCACCTTCGGTGCCATGCAAATCTGTAGCCCGCATAGGTGATCAGCAAGATCGACAGAAGCAGGCCGAATTCGATCGATGCGAATATCCATTTGTATTCGGCAAGATCCAGCGGAAGGTAAGCGATCCCGGCGATAATCGCAAAAGCAGACAGGGCGAAGCTTACCGTCATGCCGCTGCGATAGGCGTCGGAAAGGCGGCTGGAGACGCCATCAGCCCAGGCGAAGGCTGGCAGCAATTCATCCCGAAGGCTGGTATAGACACGGCCCTCCTCGTCGAGAACCGACCGCGCGGTTTCGAGCAATTGTCGGGCGCTGCCCTCCGCGATTTTGTCCGGAGACTCGTATACCGCCTGGATCGTGCCCGACTTCGTCGTGCGCCCGCCGAACACGGTCTCGATGTGGCGATAGATGCCAAAACCGAAGGGACTGCGCCGCCGCCATTTTTCCCGGCTCATCGCCTGAACAGCGGGGCTGATCGGCGCGAGCGTGGTTTCGACAAGGGCACGCAGGCGTGTGGTCTCAGCTTCGCCTTTTTCTCCCCGCGCAAGGTGTCCGAGTTCCTCAGATCGGGAGAGAATTGTCCAGCCCACCGGATCAGCAAGATCGACTACCAAGACAGGGGTGCCATTTTGCAGCGCGGACACGACTGTATGGCCCGTCCCGCCTGCCAGATCGGTGCGCTTGCAGTCCCACACGGCAATCAGCAAATCCGACCGCTCGATCATGATCCGCCCGGCGAGCGCAACATTGTCCGATGTCAGCGCCTGCAAACGGTGCCCGACACTCTCATCATCAGGGCCCGCCATCTTTCTTAGCAGGAGGTCGCGGATCTCTGCGTCACGGTCGGCGATTTGGAAAACGTCCGCATGGGCAAGCAAGCGGCGAATTTCGGCAGCACGGTCCCTGACCGCTGGATCCCGGGCTTCCTGCCCGTCGCACAAGGCCGTCAGATCGTCGGGCGTGGCCGGAGCTGCGTTTATTGCAAGGTTCAAGTCCTTGCCGAAGGGGAGCGGGGCGACAATTTGCCAACCCTTCTCGAGAGCGAAATTGGCCGCGACCTGATCAATGCCTTCGGCCATCAGACTGTGCAGGCGGATTTCCCCTGGGTGATCAAGAGCGATCTCGCTTCGGATGCCCTCAATCGTCTCGAAGATATCCAGCAATGCCGCTTCCACTGCCTGAGCGTTGGCTGCAAAGGCGGGATTGTCGGGGCGATGACCGGTTATTCCGAGCGCAAGGTGCGGCTTCCAATTAGAAAGGGGGTTCTGAACCATGTGTTCTGTGTGCCCCCTCCTGCACCGCACTCGGTGCGCTTTTCATAACCGCACGTCTCGTCGGCCTACAAGCCCCCGGTCCACAAGCGCAAGACACTGGCGACAGCGTCGGAAGAGCATTTCCGGAAACCGCATGCGGCGGCCTCTGATCGGTATGCCCAAATTGGTTTGACATCTGGCAGCGGGAGTGGGAGCAAACCCAATGGGGAATATGAGGCGAAATTACCGCCACACCTTGGACAAGCACCGGGAATGAACGCCCGGCCCATCAAGGTCGCCATAGTGGGCGGCGGCTGCGCCTCCATGACGACTGCCTGGGAACTGTCAAAAGCCGAACACGCCGGCAAATTCGACATCACTATCTACCAAGAAGGCTGGCGCCTTGGTGGCAAAGGCGCGTCCGGCAGGGGAGCAAACGGCCGGATCGAAGAGCACGGCCTGCATATCTGGCTTGGCTTTTACGACAACAGCTTTCGCATGATGCGTGCGTGCCACGCCGAGCTGGAAGCGAAGGGTATGGGCGACCTCTACGGAGACTGGCGCGATGCGTGGACGCCAAAGAACGATATTGCCCTGTGCTCGCAATCCCCGGAGGGCGGCTTTACCAATTGGCGCGCGCACTTGCCGCCCCGCCCCGGCCTTCCGGGTGACCCGCTCGACCAGGACCAGGGCTTTTCGCTCGCACATTACTGCGCAAGCGCCTTCGACCTTTTTCGTGCCCTGATACTCGATACTAGCGTCAACGGTCATGGTGTCGCCACAGCCAGCGAAAGCACGGGCGACCCGGACCAGTTGGCTCGGCGATTGACCTCGCTGGTCAAGCTCGGTGCCTTCGCAACCACCGCCGGTCTTGCACAGGTGCTGGGCCTGCTCGCTTCCCTCAGCCGATCGGCAACGCCCGAGAACGCGGACGCGCTTTTCGGAGGGATCGAACGCATTTGCTCGGCGATGCGGCAGTGGCTGGAAGATCAGTGGCTGGCCGACAGCGAAAATCGCTATCTGTGGGAGATCGCCGACCTGACGCTCGCCACAATCGTCGGGATGACCCGCCACCGTGTGTGGTTCGATCCGCGCGGTCTCGATGCGCTTGAAGACTACGAATGCCGCGAGTTCCTGCACATGCACGGGGCTTCCCTGCGCTCGTTGCAGTCCCCCTTTATTCGCGGCCTCTACGATCTTTCGATGGGCTATGAAGACGGGGACATGACCAAGCCCGCGCTTTCCGCCGGACAAGGCCTGCGCGGCACGATGCGTACGTTCTTCAGCTACCGCGGCGCGTTCATGTGGAAGATGCGGGCCGGCATGGGCGATGTCGTCTTTGCGCCGCTCTACACGGCGATGAAGGAACGCGGCGTCAAATTCGAGTTCTTCCATCGCCTGACCAATATGGGTCTCGCCAACAGCGCAGATCATGTCGACAGCCTGACTTTCGACGTGCAGGCGAAGGTCAAGCGCGGGCGCGCATATGATCCGCTGGTCCCGGTCGCCGGCAAACCCTGCTGGCCCTCGCAACCCGTATGGGAACAGCTCGTCGGCGCGAGGAAGATGCAGCAGCAGGACTGGAACCTGGAATCCCACTGGGACCGGCGCCGCGCAGATACCAAGACCTTGGCCGTCGGCGAGGATTTCGATCTGGTCGTGCTCGGTGTCGGGATCGGCGCAATACCGTATGTCGCCAGCGAATTTGTCGAACGCGACCCGCGCTGGAAGAGCATGTGCGACAACGTGAAGACTGTCGCATCTCAAGCGTTCCAGGTCTGGCTCGATAAAGACTTGCCCGATCTTGGCTGGCCTGGTCCGGCCTACATCACCGGCGCCTTTGCCAAGCCGTTCGATACCTGGTGCGACATGGCTCACGTGGTCCCGGAGGAAGGCTGGAAGACCCGCCCGAAGACGTCTGTCTATTTCTGTGCGGTGTTGCCCGACCCACCGCAGCCTCCGGCCGACGACGATCGGGACTATCCGGCACGGCGCAACGCAGAGGTTCGCATCAACGCAGAGGAATTCCTGCAAGGGCCCGTGCGCGAGGTGTGGCCGGGCGCCTATGACGACAATGGCGGCTTCCGGTGGGATATCCTCAAGGCGGACGAAGAGAATCCGGCAAGCCTGAAACTGAAGGGTCGGGCACGCTTTGCTAGCCAGTACTGGCGAGCCAACGTCAATCCATCGGATCGCTATGTAATCCATACGCCTGGTAGCCACCGGCACCGGATCTCGCCGCTCGACATGACATACGACAATTTGACAATCTGCGGCGACTGGACCGATAGTGGCTTTCCCTCGGGTTGCGTCGAAGGTGCCGTGATGTCGGGCCTGCTTGCCGCGCATGCGCTTAGCGGGTCTCCCAAGCTCGAGGATATAACCGCCTATGACCACCCGTAAAGGGCCCGAGACCAAGGGCAAGGCAGGCGAACGAAGGTCTCGCGTAAAGCGGAAGGCTCCGGCGCGTTCCGGTCCGATACGAACTGGCTCGCACCTGCCGCTAACAGGCCAGCACCAACCGCCTTATTCGAACCATTCCGGCCATGCCGATCAACATGGCCATTCGCAGCACCCGGGCCATTTTGAATCCATGTCGCCGAGCGCCCGCGCCGATGGCAATCTCGACGAGGGCATGATCAATAAGGGCGTCGCAGACAGCGTGCGCCTTGCTTACAAAGTCTTCAGTGACACGGTCGCTCAAGGCCGGCTGGCTGCGGAGCAATTCCGCCATGGCAATTACAACATGCGCGACGTGCCGGTGGATGTGCAAATTCTCGGCAATCGCATGATCCGGCTCACCCGTGAGCTGACCGAAACCACTCTGAACATCCTTGAGCGATTGCTCAAGCAGGTCGGCGAGGTGCCTCAGACCCCACCTCAGCGCTTGCGAGGCACCGTGCCACCTTTTCCGACGGGCGGACATTCGAACGGGCAGGCGCCACCGACGAGTGAGCCCCCTTCTCAAGCTGCGCCGCCCACTGGACAGCAACCTCCTTCCGATGACCAGGCGCCTCCCTCTTCGCACTCGGGCTCGGCGACCGGCCTCCGCAACGAGCTGGACCTGACCGTAAGGTTCAAGGGCAAGGAGACGGCGAAAATGCGCTCTTCACCGCTCGTGCGCCCGTCGACGCCGACGCTCCCGAGTGAGCTTTCCATCACTCCGATGCAGCCCATCCAGGGCAAAGCGGCGCCGATTGCCGACGTTTCATTTGAGGCCGACCTCAACGGCAAACTTATCGCAACGGTCACGATCCCTGCTAAACAGGCGCCCGGCATTTATTCCGGCATCGTCGTTCCGAAACACACCGAGATTCCGCTCGGCGTACTGACGATCGAGATCGTCAAATAACATGGGAATGGACGCGCAGCCCTTGTTTGCTCCGGCGGAACCTCCGGCGGGCAGCCTTGTCGCGCGGTATGCCACATCGACCCGCGCCGAGCTCGACCGCTATCTCGCAATTGAGAAGAATGCCCCGTACCTTGGCGAGCTGATGGCCGAATATCCGGGCCGCGGCGGCAAGATGATGCGGCCAGCGATCTGTATCGCAAACGCGCGCATATTCGGCGATGATCTGGGCGAAGACTATGCCCCTGCCATACGATGTGCCGCGGCAATCGAAATGCTGCACAATGCGTTGCTGATCCATGACGATGTGCAGGATGGAAGCGAGGAACGCCGCGGACGGCCTACCCTTCACGCGATCCACGGAATACCCCTGGCGATAAACGCTGGCGATGCCCTAATGTTCAGCGCATTCCAACCCTTGCTTGATGCCGTAAGGCCGCTTGGCTCAGAAGTGACGCGGCAGGTGCTCGCGGTGACCATGACCATGGCCCGGCAAACGGCAGAGGGGCAGGCGCTCGAACTGGGCTGGCGCGATCGCAATATCACCGACCTGACCGAGGCCGACTATCTGCAAATGGCACTGAAAAAAACGGCCTGGATGGGGATGATCTGGCCTGCCCAGCTCGGTGTGATCGTGGGCTCCGCCGGCTATGTCGATCCAGAGCATGTTATGCGTTTTGGATACTTTCTTGGCCTGGCCTTCCAGATCGAAGACGACTTGCGCAATCTCTCCGACGATCCGGGATACGGCAAGGAGCGCAACGGCGATTTGTTCGAGGGCAAGCGAACGCTCATGCTGATCCATGTCCGGCAGGCTGCGAGCAGCTCCGAGAAAAAGCGGATCGACTCCTTCATGGCAATGCCGCGCGAGGAGAGATCGATGAAGGACGTGGACTGGCTGGCCAAACTCATGCGAGATCGCGGCTCAATCGATCATGCTCGCGAAGTTGCCCACGCAATGGCAGGCGCCGCGTTGCATGAATTCTCGATGGTTTATGCAGGCAAGCCTCCCTCGGAGGATCTCGACTATCTTTCCGGTCTCGCAAACTGGGTATTCGCGAGGCCATGAGCGGGCGTGTCCTCCTTTACGGAGCGACAGGCTTCACCGGCGCTGAAATCGCGGCAATGCTTGCGGGCAAGGTTGATCTCGTCATCGCCGGCAGAAGTGAAGCAAGGGTTAGCGCCTTGGGCGCCGAGCTCCGCACGCCGTGGCGATCATTCGATCTCAGCGATGAACGCGCTATCGATATCGCGCTCGAGGACATCGATCTCGTCCTCCATGCCGCTGGACCCTTCGGTACGACGGCGCGTCCGATGATGCACGGCTGCCTGCGAAACAGTGTCGATTACATCGATCTGGGCGGAGAATGGCCGGTATTCGTCGAAGCGATGGGTCTCGATGCCGCGGCGCGAGAGGCCGGCACCATGATCCTGCCCGGGATCGGCCTTACGGTTGCCGCCTCCGATTGCCTGATGGCGACCGCGATGCAGCGCTGGCCGGAGACGACCCGGCTATGCCTTGGAATTTCCCGCGCGCAGATCATTTCGCGCGGCAGCGTGGAGAGTGCGGCTGCAATGATGAGCCCCAACGTCATCGTCCGAAAGGACGGGGCTCTCGCAACCATACCCGCAGGAAGCCTGGTGCGCGCATTCGACTTTGGAGAGGGGCTTAGCGAAGCAACCGCGATGAGCTGGGCGGATGTCGTGACCGCTGGTTTGATGACCGGGGTTGATGCGATCGAAGTCTATTCGGAAATGCGCTGGGCCGAACGCGCAAGCTATCGACTCTCGGGCATGACAATGGACGTGTTCGGAGCGGAACCGGCCAAATTGGTGGGCAAGGCGCTGGCACAGGTCTGGCCGGAAGGGCCGAGCATGGAAGACCGCGGTCAGGCAAGTTTCGTAATGGAAGTGCATGCCATCGATCCCTGGCGACGAGAGCGTCGGCTTTCGATGCGCACCCGTGACGGCTATAGCTTCAGCGTCCTGACCGCTGTCGATGCGGTGCACCGCGTGCTCGCTGGCGAAGGCGCTGCCGGGTTCCAGACACCCGCTCTTGCCTTTGGAGCCGACTTCATTTTTGAAGCCGACGCGGCGCGGCTCGAACCGGTGCATCGCCCCGACGGAAGCGTGGGCGCATGAGGACGTTGCGATGATCCTGAACCGCCAGGACATTCCTTTCGCGCAGAGTTCCAGCAGCGAACAGGTGCCGCCGCCCTATCACTTTCCCAATGTGAGCGTGCACACATTCGTGTGGCCGATCGATATCAGCCGGGTGCAAGCCTATTGCGACCAGAATTTCAATCTCGGCTCTGAGGAGGAGCGTGGCTTCACATATCGGCCGGCCGCCCTGTGGCCGTATGCGACGCTGATGTTCCTCGACTACCCTGTTATGACCAGCTCCAACCCCTACCCCTTGTCGCTCGATGATGAGGTGCCTTACACGGACCGGGGGATTATCAAGCAAAGAGAGGTCTTCGTCGCGCTCCCGGTCATCCGGTTTGGCACTAATCCCAAGACCCTGGTCACCGAAACGTCGCTGGAATGGGCCTTGCCGTTCATCGTCGTGAACAATCCCGTCTCGAGCGTCTGCGGGCGTGAGATGCTTGGGCTGGGGAAGCTGCTTTCCGATATCGACATCGGCGAAGGCAAGTATCACGGCAGTTTCGATGGCTCGGTAAAGCTCCCGGGATGGTCATCACTTGAGTCCAGCACTCCGATGGAAATACTGGAAATTGTTCGTGTTCAGACGAACCCGGCGCTGCCTACCTTTCGCACCACGCGTTCGCCCAAGACATCCTTGTCGACGCTTTTCGAAAGCCGGGAAGCGAGCGTTGCGATCGAAGAGTTCGCCAATTTCTCCAACTTCGTATCGGACATGTCCCTTGGCATGATCCCGACCAACATGCGTACGATCGGCCTGAAACAATATCGCGACGCAAAGGACCCCGAGCGCGCCGTCTACCAGGCGCTCGTCACGTGCCGATCGCGCTACTCGAATCTCTCGGACTTCAAGATGTACGATGAGGCCGATATCCATATCCAGTTCAATGATATCGGCACCTTCAACGAGATCCTGCAGGTCTTCCTGGAAGTCGGTGGGGAGCCTTCAGGCAGTCCGTTCTACCTCCAGCCGGTCGCAGGATGTCGCTTCACCGCCGATATCGACTTCGACCAGATGCGAGTGATCCACTCATTTGCGATTGATCGGGACAATGGCCTCCCTCCGATCCCCGCACAAAGTGATCTGACGGCCCCATGGGCACGGCCGCTCAAGGGCTTCTTCGGACCTCTTACGCATCCGAAGAGGAATGTCGAATGACCCGCTTTGTCCCTAACTTCTCAACGCAGCAATTGCCGCCGCCTTGGGTTTCCCTGGGGGCACGCAACTGGGTGTTCGCCATCAAGGTGCCGCAGAAATGCCTGCAGGACTTTCTCGACACGCATTTTAACTGCCCCGCGCCCGATTACGCACCCTATTTCTATGAAGCCTACGACTATCCTTATGGGCTCCTGCGCGTCACCAAGCACGACAACTTTTCAAGCGATTACGGCGGAGCCGCCGGGATGCGGACCCTTCGGAAAATCGATGTTGATTGGTCCTATCCGGTCACGCGCTGGCAGGTGTCGCCCGAAAACATCCGGTTCAATCCCCAAGTCGTGTGGGTTGAGCCAATGTCATTCGACAACAACAGCTATTCGATGTTCTCCAGCCGCGAGATCTGGGGGACCGAGTCCGAAATGGCGCGAATTGCTGCCGATGAGGAGACGGACCCGCCCCGCATGCATATCGATGTCGCAGTTCAAGGCGTGAAATACTTCAGGCCGAAGTCGATCAGTCACCTGATAGGTGTCCTGCACATCGAAATGAACCCGGAGGTCGAGTCCGAGCTGGAAAAGGAGCTCTCGAAACATCCGGGACTTGCGAGCTTTGTCGGGGTACTGTTTTCCAGCGTGCGCCTGAGCGGGCAGGCGGATTTCAACCACAACAGCGAAGTCAACACGCTCAAGCAGTTCCGCGACGTCTTCAATATGCGGGTCGCGGTCTATCGGGCGATTATCGCCTCGCGCACCGATCACACCGAAGTCGCGGACATGAAGTTCTATGACGGAAGCAAGGTCGAGCTCGACTTTATGTGGTCACAGACGATGGCCGAAGCGCTGCACGACTATTTCGGCTTTCCCAAAACCCCGCCGATGCAATCAGAAGAAGGCCATCCGGGAGGAGCGGACCAGATCGACAGCAAAGAGATCGATTGGAACCTGCCGCGACTTGGGAAGGAGGTTGTGCTTGCAGCATCCTTCACCTCGAACATCAGGTACGATATTCTCGATACACTGCACACCTACGGGTCCTAGGCCACTTCGCTGGCCTTTCCTTCGCTGATCCGGCGCCTGACTTCACTCTTGAAATCGTACGGCACCCATTCTGCGCAGGCCGGCCACACATCCATCGCCATCCAGTAATCGCAGAGCCCCAATCGGTAGCAAAGGTCGATGAAGCGAGGTGAGCGGTTGAGGCTGCTCCACCGGGCCATGCAGGTGCCGGGATAGATCCCTTCTGCCCGGTGGCCTTCGGGATCCAGGACGTCGTCGAAATTTGCCCGCTCGGCCAAGGCGAAGGCCTCGTCGACCAGGCCGTATTGCGAAATGCCCTCGATCAGATTGAGTGCTATCGTCCCTGTTCGCTCAACGAAGCGAGAATAGGACTCCAGCCTCTCCAGCTTCATATCCATGTCGTCTTGCCTGATCGGCTCGGCAAATCGGACGGTGGCGTTGAGCGCGTCACGCGGCCACCCCTCGAACCGCTCGATGGACGGCAATGCAGCCTCATAGATATCCCATCGCCGAAAGACCGCCGCCTCGTTCAGCAATGACAGCAGAATGCCGATGTTGTCGGGCCATATGCGATGCAGTTCCTGGTGCGCGCGAACCGAACCTTCGTAGTCACCGACGTACGCGCGCAATTCCGCGACATGGAGCCGGGCTGAGGGCATCATCGGGTTCAAGGTGCAGGCCTTCTCCGCCAATCGCAGCGCTTCCTCAAAGCGTCCGACGCTCCAGTAGAGCGCACTCATATCGTTCAGCGCCTCGGCATTGTGCGGAGCGACGGCAAGCGCTTTCCGGAGAAATTCCTCGCGCTTCGCATACGCACCCCAGGGCTCGAGCCGCGCCATCGCAACGTAAGCACCGGAGCACTTGGGATCGAGCTCCAATGCTCTTTTCGCGGCATGCATGACATCGGCGCTTGCTCGCGCGAAGTTCCGCTTTTCGACTGCATAGCGCCAAACATCAGCACGGGCACTGGCAAGCAATTCCCACCCAACGGCAAAATCGGGCGCTCCTTTGACGACGCGCTCAAGGATCGGGACCGCACGGCGAGCGGAATCGTCGAATTGCGGGTCACCTTCGGCAAGGATGGCCCGCGCGCGCAGGAATTCTTCGTAAACTGCCGCTTCCAACTCGACGCTCTGCGGGGGAGTCGCCAACTTGACCTGAAGCGCTTCCGCAACTGCCAGGGCAATCGTTTCCTGAAGGGTGAAGACATCGTCAAGGTCGCCGTCGAAACGGTCGGCCCACAACGCACTCTGCGTCGCGCAGTCGACAAGCTCAGCCGAAATGCGCACGTGCGAGCCGCTCCGACGGACAGTGCCATCGAGCAAGTGACTGGTGCCGAGCGCCGCGGTCACCTTGGGAATGGACTTGTCCGTGCCACGGAACTGGAAGCTGGAAGATCGCGCGACCACCCGCAGATTGGCAGAGCTGGCGACTGTGCGCTGTATTTCTTCGGAAACCCCGTCGCAAAAATAGGTCAGCTCTTCATCTGACGAGAGATTGTCGAACGGCAGCACGCCGAGCAACGGCGTGCGATCGGCCTCTGCAATCGGCGCCGGGTCTGGCTCGGGGCTCGCCGTTCGGCTCTCGATCGCCTTTGCAGGCTTTGCGTGCCGAGATGGCTTGTTCACGAATTTCGCGACGTCTTCGACGAAGGCAAGCCAGGCTCTATCGTCGGGCTCGCCCTTCCAATGGCCAAGTTCAGCGGTTTGAGTGAGCTCAAACATGATCGGCCTTTCGCATGGCTCGATCATGGCCGGGACCAGCGTGTTGTTGCGGTCCGCTATGGTTGCTTCGGAACGAACCCAGCGAGAGACCACCGAGCGCTGCGACCACAGGACGACGACGGCCTTGGCATTTCTCAGCGCAGCTTCGGTAACTTCGTCATACGCCTCGCCTGACCTGAGCGCCTGGTCCCACCAAACTGTGAACCCTTCACGCTCTAGCCCCTCGGCAAAGCGGCGAGCGATTTCGGCATCCTGCCGATTGTAAGAAAGGAATATCTCGGAAATGCGTTCAATTCCCTGACGTGTTGCCTGTCCATATGGCCAAAGCGACCGATAGCCTGCCATTGCAGGATCGATCAACAAGGCAAAGCACCGCCTCCGATCCGTAGTGCCAGTGAGACGGGCTTCAATGAAGCCGCGAGCGGTGGTGCGATCTTAGCCTCGAACGTCGAGCGCATAGCGCATAGCGCATAGCGCATAGCGCATAGCGCATAGCGCAGCCGCGCATTGCGATTGTCGTAGCTTCGATTGCAAGCGTGCGTTGCCTCGACATCTTGGAGCGACGCGTCAGCTCTTCCACCCGCCCGATGGGCTCGCTCGTCCTCGGTTTGCATTGACAAGCTGCGCCCCTATGGTGGCTTGGCCGACACAGCTTGCGGCGGCGGTCCATATCGGACCGGGCCTCGCATCTCCTCACCAGCACCAACAGCGCAGGATCAATGACCTCAGAGACCAACGCACCGATTGATCCTCCCCTCATTGAATTGCCGATCGAGACCGCCGACCGCGGGTTCTACGACGGTTTCAGCAGAGCCGTCACGATCCCGTCGAAAATCATCGTCTCGCTGCTGATTATGTGGGCGATATTTTTCCCCGTCAGCGCCAACGAAACGCTTTCGGCGGCGAATTCGACAATCATCCGGTCTTTCTCGGGCTGGTACGTCTACCTCGTCGCCTTTCTGATGCTGACCTGTTTCGTGGTCGCAATTATTCCGCAATCGGGCCGGCTCCGGATCGGCGGGCAGGACGAGAAGCCGGAATTCGGGCGCTTCTCTTGGTTCGCCATGCTGTTCGGAGCAGGGATCGGCATCGGCATGCTGACCTATTCGACCGGTGAGCCGCTCGCGCATTTTTCCAACAACCCCGACATCATTCGCGGGACGATCGAGGCGCGTTCGCCGGAGGCAGTGCGCCCCGCCTATATCTATACCTTCCTTCATTGGGGGTTCGCGGCCTGGGGATCCTATGCCCTGGTCGGCTTGGCGATCGGCTATGTCGCTTATCGCCGCGGCCTGCCGCTGACGATCCGGTCCGCGCTCGCCCCGCTGTTCGGCAAGGTGTTGTCCGGCCTGTCGGGTCACCTCGTCGATATCGTTGCGGTGGTGGCGACCATTCTCGGAGTCTCGGTAACGATGGGCCTCGGTGTCGAACAATTCGTCAACGGGCTGGCTCGGCTGGGGCTTGGCGACTGGCTTCTCGATGCGGACGGCTCATCGTCCACGCCGGCCGTCATAATCGCCCTTGTCCTGCTGGTTGGTGCCTCGACACTCAGCGCGCTTTCGGGAGTAGGCAAGGGGATCAAGTGGCTCTCGAACCTGAACATGGGTCTATCGTTTCTGCTGCTTGCACTGTTTCTTGTGGTCGGCTCGGGCCTCTATGGCCTTTCGTTGCTGGGCACGGGGCTGGTCGACTATGTGATCACACTCGTCCCGAATTCGCTCACGCTCTATCCGGAAGCGGGTAGCGAAATGGCGCAAGCGCTCGTCCAGTGGCAGCTCGACTGGTCAGTCTTCTATTGGGCGTGGTGGATCGCCTTTGCCCCCTTCGTCGGCATGTTTATTGCCCGCATCTCGCGCGGACGGACCGTGCGCGAATATGTGTTCGGCGTCGTGCTGGTACCCTCACTGATGTGTTTCGTGTGGATGGCCGTTGTCGGTGGCACGGCGATCCATTTGGAACTGAGCGGCGCCGCGGGCGGATCGATTGTCGATGCGGGCATATCCGATCAGCTCTATGCAACGCTGGCGGTGCTCCTGGATCCTGCGCTGGCCGCAGTCGTCTCCGGCCTCGTGGTCATTCTGCTGATGACCTATCTGATTACGTCGGCAGACAGCGCGATACTGATCGTCAACACCATCAACGGCGCGGGCGAAACCGAAGGAGAGCGGCGTCACCACATCCTTTTCTGGGGTGCGGCCCTGGCCTTCGTGGTCGGCAGCATGCTGATCCTGGGCGGTATCGATGCGATCCGGATCACGATGATTATCGGGGCGCTGCCCTTCTCACTCGTCGTCGCCCTGATGGCAGTTTCGATCCTCAAGGCGATCGCCTTCGACCTTTTTCGAAAGCGGCATGGCGTGCCGACCACTGCCGAAGGTTGCGCCGCTGTCGCCCAAAGCAAGTAACGGATTCCCATCCGTTTTTCGCATGGACTTCGCGAGTTAAAATAAAAAATTCACTATAGTGAATTATATTTGCAGATACTTGGGTGTGATATAAATCCGCTAAGAGTAAAATAGTCTATCGATTTTAATTCCGAGTTCGGCACTTGAAGAACACATCTTAAGCTCTTCAAGTGCGGACTCTTTGCCACAGGACTCCTGCCGATCCCGTTTTTGCCACTCGCCCCGGTGGCCGCCGGGTTTTTCGGTTGCTATCGCCGTTCGGCTGTCCCGGTTATTTTCGGGAAGCACGAACTGTTCGAGCGATGCTTCATTCTGGAGCACCCGCAACCACGGTTCGCAATCGAGAGCAAGGGCATTCCCATCATGAGAAAATTCGTAAGCGGCGCATCGGCCGGGGCGTTGGCTGTTGCGCTGGCATCGCCTGCCATGGCGCAAGACGCTGCACCTGCCGCGCAGGAGCGCCGAGGTGGCGTCGACGTCATCATCGTGACCGCGCAAAAGCGCAGCGAGGATTTGCAGGACGTCCCCGTCTCGGTTCAGGCGCTGGGCGAAGAGGGCCTCGAAGAGCTCAACATCGACACATTCGAGGATTACCTCGACCAGCTTCCGACCGTGACCGCCGGCGGTAGTGGCCCGGGCCAGAGCACGATCTATATTCGCGGCCTCGCGTCGACCACGCCAAACCTCACGACAGCCGGCGTGGCGGGCCTCGCGCCCAACGTCGCGCTCTATCTCGACGAGCAACCGCTGGCACAGCCGGGCCGGAATCTCGATGTCTATGCCGCCGACCTGGCGCGGATCGAGGTCCTTTCAGGGCCGCAGGGCACGCTCTTCGGTGCAAGTTCGCAGGCTGGCGTGGTGCGCCTGATTACCAACAAGCCCGATCTTGGCGGTTTCGATGCTGCGGCCAGCGCGGGTGTCTCCTTCACCAAGGGTGGCGAGACGAGCTACAAGGCGGAAGCCATGCTCAACGTTCCGGTGACCGACAGCCTTGCGGTGCGCGGCGTGGTCTATCTCGACGATCAGGGCGGCTACATCGACAATGTGGCCGGCACGCAGAATCTCAGGGAGAGCGCGCGTTTCCGCCCGGCCGGTACCGTGCGCTCGAACGGCGTCCCGGTCAGCGACCTTCGCGCCGGCTTTCAGTCCACTGCCGATCTCGACGACGTCACGTTCCTCGATGCCGACAATGCCGGCCTCGTCGAAGACGATTTCAACGACACGCAATACTCTGGTTTCCGCGCGACCGCGTTGTGGGAAATCACGCCCGACTGGCGCGTGACGCTCGCGCATTCGCGGCAGAGTATCGAGAGCGACGGTGTCTTCTTCGCCGATCCCGAACTCGGCGGCCTCGATGATCTGGAAATCCAGCGCGACGAGGACGACCGGCTGGAGGACGACTTTTCGAATACCAGCTGGACGGTCGAAGGTCGGCTGGCCATGCTCGATATCGTCTACACGGGGGCCTACACCGATCGCGAGACAGAGCAGCGGGTCGACTACACCGACTACCTATTCGTGGGTCAGTACCTTCCTTACTACATCTGCGACGGCTCGGTGAGCTATCCGGGTGCTGCCGATCCCAGCGGCACCTGCCAGGCGCCGAACCTCTATGTGACGTCGGACAGCAAGACGACGGTCTTCACGCAGGAACTGCGCTTCAGCACCCCGGCCGAGAACCGCTGGCGCGTGACCGCGGGCGGCTTCTATTCCGACCTCGAGCTCGAAGAACGGAACGACTTCGCCTATCCCGGTAATGTCATCGCGCAGCCCTTCGGCCCGTTTGCGCCAAATTTCCCGCAGGAAGGCTACACCAGCCAGCCTGGGCCGTTCCCGGCCGACACGATCTTCCGCAACGACATCCGCCGCACGGATGAACAGTTCGGCATCTTCGGCGAAGCGGCATTCGATATCGTCCCCGACCTGCTGACAGTCACGCTGGGCGCCCGCTATTACGACATTGAGGTGGATTTCGAAGGCAGCGCCAATGGCAGCTTCTGCAACAGCGGTGCGGCCGAGGACGCCAATGCGTTCGGCACGGACCTCAACGATCTCTACGATGGCGATGGCAGCTTCACATTCATCGGATCGTGCAACGCGGCTCTGCGCCAGACGTTCACGCTGAGCGACAGCCTGCAGGATATCCAAGATTCGGGTCTCAGCGCTACCCAGGCGCAACAGGTGTTCAATGCGGTCCGCGCGCCCGACACGGCTTCGACCGACGGATTGATCTATAAGGGCACGCTGACGCTTACCCCGAACGAGGACCTGCTGTTCTACGCGACCTATTCGGAAGGTTTCCGTCCCGGTTTGCTGAACCGTCCGGGTGGTGCAACCAATGGCGCGGGCTTCACGGTCCCGTTCGAGTTGGAGACCGACGAGGTCAAGAACTACGAAATCGGATGGAAGACCGACCTCTTCGATGGCCAGTTCCGATTCAACGGCAGCGCCTTCTATGTCGACATCAGCCGCTTGCAGACGACGATCTTCGATCCTTCGATCACCAACCTGTTCTTCTCGGCCAATGCTGCCGATGCGGAAATCAGGGGCATCGAGGCCGACTTCACTGTCGCGCCATTCTCTGCTCCCGGCCTGACGGTCGCCGGCGCCTTCTCGATCCTCGACACGGAAATCACGGAAGTGCTGATCCCGACCGACGATGTCGTAGCAGGGTCCGACCTCGCCTTTGCGCCGTCCTTCCAAGGCAATATCCGGGTGCGGTATGAATGGGATCTCAGCGATACGCTGGGCGCCTATTTCCAGCCGCAGGTGACGCACTCCGCCTCGAAGTTCACCGACGTGATCGAGATCAACAAGCTCAAGCTCGATGGCTACACGCTGTTCGACCTTGCGGCCGGCATCACCTCGGCCAACTGGAGGTTCGAACTCTTCGGCGAGAATCTGTTCGACACCCGCGCCGAAATCTCGGGCAACTATGTCAACGACCGTCCGCGGATCGCGACGAACCGGCCGCTGACCGTCGGCCTCAGGGCCTCGTACAACTATTGATCCGATAGACCGGACAACGCGCGGCGGGAGCGAAGGACGACTTCGCCCCCGCCGTTCGTTTTGGTAGGGCCCTCGCATGAGCGATCGCGCAGCACAGTTGGCATCGGCCCAGAGGGCTTTGCAGGCGAGCGACTTCGCACGCGGTCTCGCAATCGCAGAGACTCTGCTTCAGCAAGACCCGGACGACGGTGAAGCCCTCTACATGGCGGCCGTCGCGGCGCGCTATCTCGACCGTTTCGACGATGCTGTCCATTTGCTGGCAAGGCTGCATGCGGCCATGCCCGAATACGGGCGCGCATGGCAGGAGGCAGGCCACCTCGCCCGCGCTCGCGGTGACGTCGGGCAAGCGCTCGAAGCCTATGCGCGTGCGGTGCGATTCAATCCGGCGCTCGATGCAAGCTGGCGGGCGCTCGCCGAGCTCGAACAGGCCCGCGGCCGACTGGCCGAAGCGCAGGCTGCCTCTGCACAGGCGCAACGCATCGCCGCTCTGCCCAAGGAGCTGGTGGCGGTTACCCACCACCTTCACGAAGGACGCATCCTGCGGGCCGAAGAAATCTGTCGCCACTTCCTTCGTACCAATCCGCGCGATGTCGAGGGCATGCGCCTGCTCGCACAGATCGGCATCAAGCTGGGCATTCTCGACGACGCCGAATTCCTCCTCGAAAGCGCCACCGCGTTCGCACCTGACAATCTCCAGCTCCGTCTGGACTATATCGATGCCTTGCGCAGGCGGCAGAAGTTCGACCGCGCTCGCGAAGAGGCAGAGGCCCTGCACGCGCGCGATCCGGACAATCCGCTGTTCCAGTCGCACCTCGCAATCGAGAGCATGCAGACGGGCAATTACGACCGCGCCTTCGAACTCTTTGATGCGATCCTCGATCGTCTGCCGGGCGACGTCGCCACGCTGACCAGTCGCGGCCACGCGCTCAAGACGACCGGCAGACAGGAGGCTGCAGTCGAGAGCTACCGCGCGGCGGTGGCTGCCAGGCCAGCCCATGGCGATGCATGGTACGCGCTCGCAAATCTGAAGACCTATCGCTTCGGCGACGACGAAATCGCGACCATGCGCGATCAGGCCGGGCGACCCGATCTCGCTTTCATGGACCGTGTCCACTTGTCTTTCGCACTTGGCAAGGCGCTGGAAGATCGCGCGAATTACGAAGAAAGCTTCGGCTTCTACCGGACCGGCAATGATCTCAAACGCGCCCAGACCCGCTACAAGGCGGATACCATGAGCGCAGAGCTCGCACGACAGCGCGAGGTCTGCACGCCGGAGCTGTTCGCTAGGCATGCTGGATCGGGACACCCCGCCACCGACCCGATCTTCATACTCGGCCTGCCGCGGGCCGGTTCGACATTGCTCGAACAGATCCTCGCCAGTCATAGCCAGGTCGACGGCACGCTGGAATTGCCCAACATCCTCGCGCTCGCGCACCGCTTGCGCGGGCGCAGGGCTGGCCAGTCACGCTACCCCGAGGTCCTGCACGAGCTCACTCCGGACCAGCTGACAGCGTTCGGCGAGAAGTTCATCGAGGACACAAAGATCCACCGGCAAGGCGCGCCGTTCTTTATCGACAAGATGCCGAACAACTTCCGCCACATCGGCCTCATCCAGCTGATCCTGCCCAATGCAAAAATCATCGATGCGCGCAGGGCGCCGATGGATTGCTGTTTTTCGGGCTTCAAGCAGCTTTTCGCCGAGGGGCAGGAATTCACTTACGGCCTGACCGAAATCGGACGGTACTATTCCGACTATGTGGCGCTGATGGACCACTGGGACGCGGTGCTGCCGGGCAAGGTCTTGCGCGTGCAGCACGAAGATGTGCTTGACGATCTCGAAGGACAGGTCCGGCGCATGCTCGACTATCTGGAGCTTCCGTTCGAAGAGGCATGCCTGAATTTTCACAAGACCGATCGCGCCGTGCGAACTGCGAGCAGCGAACAGGTCCGCCAGCCGATCAACCGTAGCGGGCAGGATGCGTGGAAATGCTACGAACCGTGGCTAGGTGATTTGAAAAACGCGCTGGGCCCACTGGCACCTTAGGCGAGGCGCGATCCGTTCGGGACGTTGCCCGGATCCGCGAGTACAATCGCGCCTTGCGCGTCCGGGAAACCGAGCACCAGTACCTCGGACAGGAATGGTCCGATCTGGCGTGGCGGAAAATTGACGACAGCCATCACCTGGCGCCCGATCAGTCCCGTCGGCGTGTAATTCTCGGTGATCTGGGCGGAACTTTTCCGGATGCCGATCTCGGGGCCGAAGTCGACGCGCAACTTGATCGCTGGCTTGCGCGCTTCTGGGAATTCGCTGGCTTCCACCACAGTACCGCAGCGTATGTCCACTTTGAGGAAGTCGGCGAATTCGATCTGATCCATAGCCCTGGCCTAAAGCGTGCACCAAAGCCTGTCGACAGTGCGCTCCTGCGGCCTTAGGCGGATTCGCGATGCTGGCACCGCTTCAATCCGTCCGCACTCTTCTGATCGCCATCTTCATGCTCATGGCAGGGAGCGGCTTTCTCTCGACCCTTATCGCGGTCCGGCTCGAGATCGCCGGCGCCAATGCCTTCACCATCGGCATGGTGGGGACTGCATATTTCGGGGGCCTGATGGTCGGATCGTTTCGCGTTCCCGCACTGATCGGACGCATCGGCCACATCCGCGCATTCGCGGCCTTCGTCACGATCTTTTCCGCGAGCAGCCTAGCCTACGCGCTCGCAATGGACCCGCTGGCATGGACGGCGTTGCGCTTTGTCGACGGCATCGCAATGGCAGGCGTATTTGTGTGCCTGGAAAGCTGGCTCAACCGCCAGGCCGCGCCGCAATCGCGCAGCACGATCCTGGCTGCCTATATGGTGTTTCTCTATGGCGGCCAGGCAGCGGGGCAGTTCCTCCTCAATCTGGGCGAGGATCGTCCGGACCTGCCGTTCATGTTTTCGGCCATTCTGCTTTCGCTGGCGCTCCTGCCGGTCGTGCTTACGCGGATGGAACAGCCCCGGGTTGAAACGATTGCCGCATTTTCCCTGCGCCGCCTCTACGACGCGTCGCCGCTCGGCGTGGTCGGTGTCGTTCTGACAGGTGCGATCCTCGGTGCGTTTTACGGACTGGGCGCAGTCTACGTACAGCGGATCGGTTTGGGGCTTTCCCAGGTTGCGCTGTTCACCAGTTGCGTCATCGCGGGAGGCGTCGCCCTGCAGACGCCGCTCGGCATGCTTTCCGATCGGTTCGACCGCCGCAAGGTGATCGTCGGCTGCCTTCTCGCGGTAGTTTTGATATCCGCAGCAATTGCCTTCCTGCCGCTTGCTCGCCTCGCGCTCTTCGCATGCGGCGGGCTCTTCGGCGGATTTGCATTCGCACTCTACCCGCTCTGTGTGGCGCATTCCAACGATCACCTCGGAGAGGATGAGCGCCTTGAAGCGAGCAGCGGCCTCGTGCTCGCCTACTCCGCAGGAGCGGTTGCGGGCCCGCTGCTGGCCTCGCTGTCTCTATCAAGCCTTGGCGCGCCCGGGTTGTTCGTCCTGACAGGCGGCCTTGCACTTACCGGGGCGATGTTCGGACTTGCCCGCATGGTTGTTGCGGCGCCCGTCAGTGCGGATGATCAGCAGTCCTTCAGGGGCCTTCCCCGAACGACGCCGATGGTCGCCGTACTTGAGACCGAAGCAGAGCGCGGCTCGAACACGGAGCATTAGCCCGCCCAGTCGTCCCGCTGCATCCTGGCTACAGCGGCTATCGCCAAGCGCGCCACCCGAAATCAGCCCGTTGAATTGCCGCCTGGGCATGGGCAAGCCTCATCGGCGACCGCAGCCTAGCCCATCCGATAGAGGATTAAGCTTTATGGCTTAGCCCCGGACACCTTGTGGCCAATAGTAACCGCCTCGCAATGCGGTACAAATCGTATCCTCGAACCATGCTCATAGAGCACGCGAACCCGGGGGCGGTCGATGACCTCAATGTCGAAAATCGAAGCGCGGCGTGATCGTCTGGCTGATCGCGATTTGCTGACGCTCGAACAGAGCTTGGCCTTGACCAATCAGGAAGCGATGCCGCTCTACGAAAGGCATCTCAACAAATACCTGCTGCAGGTTTACGACATTCTCGGGCTCAAGGACATGGATGTCCGCAGCGCCCAGGGCTTGTGTCTCAATCTCGCAGACGGCCGCACCATTCTCGATTTCTCGGGCGGCTTCGGCGTGCTCGGCCTGGGGCACAACCACCCGCGCATCCTCGCAGCCGAGAAACGGTGCCACGAGGAAAAGCTGCTCGATTGCATCAAGATCGCGCCGCACAAGCTGCAAGGTGCGCTGGCTTACAATATCTCGCGCTTCCTGCCCGAACCGCTCGATGTCAGTTTCCTGGCGGTATCGGGCGCCGAAGCGAACGAGGCGGCGATGAAGCTGTGTGAGCGCGTGCAGACGCCGCGAGGCAAGACCAAGTTCCTGTGCATGCAAGGCGCCTTTCACGGCAAGACTCACGGCGCCCTGTCCATGACCACGGCGACCGACGTGCAGACCGGGTTCCTGCTCGGGGTGCCGAAAGAAAACATGATCTACGCCGGATACGGCAATATCGACAGTGTGCGTCACGCCATCGAGCGCGAAAGCCGTAATGGCACGAACTCGATCATCGCCTGTTTCATCGAAACCCTGCGCGGAACCAGCTGCGAATCCCCACCGCCCGGCTATTTCGAAGAGCTTGTCCGCATTTGCCGAAGCGCCGACATTCTGACCGTCTTCGACGAAATCAAGGTCGGTATGGGCCGCACCGGGCGGTTCTGCGCGTTCCAGCACGAGGATGCAGTTCCGGATGTGGTGACCATGGCTAAGACGCTTGGCGGGGGGAAGCGCGAAATCGGCGCGATGGTCACCTCGCAGGCGCTGTTCGACAAGGCTTACGGTAACAAGCAGGACTGCAATCTGCACAGCTCCAGCTTCAGTGGCATGGGCGGCACCTGTGCGATCGCAATCGAAACGCTCAACATTCTCGACGACGAAGACCTGATTGGCCGCGCCGGCGCGATGGGCGATTACATGGACGCGCGCTTCCGGGAATTGCAGGACAAATACCCGCGTACGATCCTCGAGGTGCGTGGAAAGGGCTGCTTCAAGGCAATCCGGTTCAATTTCGGGCAATCGCTTGCGGAAAAGCTGGTCGATATCCGCACCAACCCGCTGTTCACTACCTACCAGACCGTGCTTATCGGGTCGCTGACACGCGAACTGTACGAACGTCACGACATACTGTGCCACTTTCAGCCGGGCGCTCGCGACCTGCTGCACTTCATGCCGCCCTTCATTGTCGAGAAGCGGGAGATCGACCGGCTGGTCGATGCGCTCGACGATATCCTGGCGCGCGGCCTGCCCGATGCGACGGTTCGCTTCGTGGCCAAGAACATCAAACGCGTCTTTGCGCGGAGCGGATGATGCGATCCCTAGCCGCAGACCCGACCGAACTCACCCTGCGGCACATGCCTCTGGTTCAGCGTCGCGATGCGCAGATCGCCTGTATCGCCATTCTCGCGTTCGCACTTGGCTTCTACCTGCTCAACACCGCGCAGGGCATCGGGATCTTCACCGACAGCACACGCTACATGGGGATCAGCGCTCGCCCTTACGATGCGCCGCTCTATCACTGGGCGCTGACCGGCGGGGTCTGGCTGGGCCTCAATTTTTCGACCACCGCATGGATCATCGGCCTCGCTACCCTGGTTGCGAATGTCGTGCTGGTCTTCACCTTGCTTGCGCGGGTGGTCGCCGGGTGGCTCGTGCCTGCCATCGGCACCGCGTTGGTCGTCCTGTCACCGCAATTCGTAACGCTGCAGTCCAGCGCAATGTCGGAGCCGCCATTCCTGGCCTTCCTGTTGCTCACCATGCACGCCGCGCTGTCCTATTTCCAGTCGCGCAGTGCGGCTGCCCTCATCGCCTGTTCGGTCTTTCTGGGTCTCGCGACGCTGACCCGCTTTTCCGCTCCGCCGCTCGGCGCAGCTATTGCCGTGCTAATTCTTGCCACGCCCGCCATGGACCGCAAGGACAAGCTACGCGACGTCATGCTCCTCTTCGGAATTGGTGGTGCCCTGTTCCTTGGCTGGATGGCGTACAGTCAGCTGACCGCAGGGCGCTCGATCGGGCGTGACCTGTGGTTCTACGGCAATATGGGACCGGAGGAATGGCTCTCGAGCCTGGAGGTCATGACGGCATGGATCCTGCCGGACCAATTCCCGCTCGCGGTCCGGATCGCGGCGCTGATAGGCGTTCTGTGGTTTGGCCTTTCCCACGGGATCGTTGCCATGCGGGCCTTCGCTTCGCCCGAAGGGCACAGAACAAACATCGCATGGAGCAGTCTGAGCGCTATGCTTGCGCTGTTCTTTATCTTCTACATGATCTTCATCGTCCTGTCGGTGTCGATCGAAGCGAACCTGACACTCACGGGGCGCTATGCCTTTCCGGCCTATGCCATACTGGCCATGCTTGTGGCCCTCGGCATCGCACGGTCTCGCGTCACGCCTTCGGCCATTCGGCATGGCCCGGCGATCCTGATCGGTGTGGCGCTGTGCATCGGCGCCCTGCATAGCGCGCGCAGCGCGGCCCGCACGCCCGAAGTCTATCGCGAGGGCTACGGATACCAGCATGTCAGCTGGCGCACCTCCCCCACCTTGCTGGCAATCGACGCCTTGCCGCAACACGCTGTGATCTATTCCAACGGGCCCGATATCATTTCCTTCCACACCGGCCGAACCACGCAGTTCACGCCGCACGAATATCTCCTGCGCACGCATCTGCCAGAGGTCGGCAATCCCGTGTCGAAACAAATCGACCGAATTCGCGGCATCGCGGACCATTACCCGACCTATGTCGTCATGTTCGATCGCGTCGACTGGCGTCATTACCTTGCAGAGGAAAACGAACTCGTGAGTGAGCTGGCACTGGATAAGCCGGCCGCCTTCCGTGACGGGCGCATCTACCAAGTTCCTCGCTCTCCCCAGCCCCCGGCCGAAGGAAACTGACATCGTGAAGACCGACACCGAGCGGCGCGACGCCTCATATGCGTCCCAGGCGGAATCCGGCGGACTTGCTGATTACCTGTCGCTGGCGCGCTTCGATCATATCACGAAGCACGTCTTCATTCTTCCGGGCCTCATCATGGCCTACGCCTTGCGCGAGCCTCCGCTGGGCGACCTCTGGTTCTCCATTCTCATCGGCTTCGCCAGCGCGATTGCCGTCGCTTCGGCCAATTATGTGATCAATGAATGGCTCGATCGGGAATTTGACGCCCATCACCCGAGCAAGTCGTCGCGCGCATCGGTTTCCGCCAGCCTGTCCGCCCCAGTGGTCTATGGCGAATATGTCGTGCTTGCAGTCGCGGGGATTGCCCTGGCCAGCCTGCTGGGCACGATGTTCCTGCTGGTATCCTTCCTGTTCCTGGCATCGGGCTGGATCTACAATATCGAGCCGGTGCGCTCGAAGGACAAACCCTTCGTCGATGTCATATCGGAGTCGGTCAACAACCCGATCCGGCTGACGCTTGGCTGGCTGATGGTCGATCCGGCCAGCCTCCCGCCGCTGAGCCTTCTCCTTGCCTACTGGTTCGGCGGAGCCTTCCTGATGGGGGCCAAGCGCCTGTCAGAATACCGCGACATCGTCGCGGAAACGGGACGCGAAACCTTGGTGCGCTATCGCAAGTCCTTCGCCGGCTACACGGCGGAAAGCCTGACGGTCAGTTGTTTTCTCTACGCCATCATCTCCTCTTTTTTCCTAGGCGTGTTTCTGATCCGCTACCGTCTGGAATACATTCTTGCTTTCCCGCTCATTGCCGGCCTGTTCGGCTGCTACCTGTGGCTGTCGATGATCAAGAATTCGATCGCGCAGCGTCCCGAGCGCATGTTTCGCTCGCGGCGCCTGATGGCATCGCTCACCGCGGCCAGCGTGGCCTTGCTGGTGCTGTCCTTCGTCGACATTCCAGAGCTTGCCGATTTAATGGAACGCAGTTTCGTGCCGGTTGATATGCAGCGGCCCCGCACATCGGGATGAGCATCGACTGGTCGAACACCGCCCTTGTCGTGTTCGATCTCGACGGGACGCTTTATGACCAGCGTCCTGTCAGGGCGGCGATGGCGCGAGCCCTGCTGGCCGAAACCTTGCGGGAAGGCAGTCTGAGGACAGCCCGCATCCTGCGTGTTTACAGGCAGTCGGGCGAAAGACATCCCGACCCCATGCCGGACGATTTTTGTGCGTGGCGGATCAATCATACCGCGCGGCGATGCGCAGTCGAGCCGGCGACTGTACGCACAACGGTCGATCAATGGATGCATAAACGCCCGCTCCCGCTGCTTCGACGGCACAGGGTCGAAGGGCTGGAAAATGTATTTGCCGGCTTGCGCAGAACGGGACGGCGGATCGCCATATGGTCAGACTATCCGGTCGGCAGGAAACTGGCAGCGCTGGGATTGACCGCCGACTTCGAGTTGTGGACGGGCCAGCCACTCATGCAACGCCCGAAACCCGATCCCGAGGGATTGCGACATGTACTGGACAGCATGGGCACATCGCCTCGCGAGGCGCTCGTGATCGGCGATCGGTTCGACAGGGATTGGGAAGCGGCGCAGCGCCTCTCCATTCCGGTGTTCATGCGCTCGCGCAAGCGCGATCCGCGAGCGCCCACCTTCTGGCGATATACCGACCCAGCCTTTTCGCCCATCGTGCAGGAGCGATAGCATGGCGCGCATGGTCGAAACTACGGTTATCGCTTTGGTTGACAGTCTGATCGACGAAGCCGGTATCCCGGCGACCGCCGCGCAGCGGGCGCATGCGGCCGGATATGTGCTGGAGACTATCGCCAGGATGCCCGACCATTTCGGTTTGGGGTTTCGCGCACTCGCACTGCTCTTTTCGTGGTCCAGCGTAGCCCGGTACGGGCGCAGGTTCCATCTGCTTGCAAACGACCAGCGACACGAACAATTGCGCGCGTGGCGCGGATCGGGTCTCTCCTTCCGCCGATCGATGCTGGCATTCTACGATGCCTTCGCGACCTTCGGGGTCTATTCGGCTGCCTATCGCGATACGGATACCCCGCGACCGTGACGGGCCACAGCGTCCTCGACACCGATATCCTCGTAATCGGGTCAGGCCCGGGAGGAAGCGTGGCGGCGACAAAATTCGCCGAGGCGGGCCGGTCGGTCCTGATGGTCGAGGAAGGTGAGCATTTGCCGCTGGATGCCACACCGCATTTCTCATGCGAGGAGATGCTGCACAAATATCGCAGCGCAGGGGTCGGTGTCGCACTTGGAAAACGCAAACTCGCCTGGGTGGAAGGATCGTGCGTTGGCGGCGGGAGCGAGGTTAATCGCGGCCTCTACCACCGAACCCCGCCCTACGTGCTCGAGCGGTGGGCACGCGACTATGGCGTCGTCGATTTGAGCCCCGGAGAGATGACACAGCATTTCGAGGCTTGCGAAGCTGTCGCGACGGTTCAGCACATGCCGGGAAAGCCCTCGGAGTCATCACAGGCGCTCGAGCGCGGGGCGACGAAAAAGGGCTGGACCGCGATCGCTGCGCCGCGGCTGTACCGCTACGACACCGCCGATGGGCGTGGCAGCAAGCAATCCATGTCCGCAACCTTCGTGCCACGGTTCAAGGAGCTGGGCGGGAATCTGCTTGCCGATGTCCGTATCCAGCGCTTGCGCCGCACAAACCGCACGTGGGAGGCAAGCGGCGTGAGGACGTCAGGGGCGCAAAAAACACAGATCACCATTCGCGCCGATACCGTCTTCGTCGCCTGCGGGGCGGTGCAGACGCCGGCCCTCCTGCGCCGATCGGGGATCAGGCATAATGTCGGAAACAGCCTGCGCTTTCATCCCATGCTCAAGATCATTGCCGAATTCGATCACGAGGTTAACGCGCCCGGCGATTTCGATCCGGTACATCAAATCAAGGAATTCGAGCCGCGATTCGGGATGGGCTGTTCGATAGCCAAGCCGCCGCTGCTTGCCATGCTTCAGGCCGCGCGCCCCGGAAACTGGACGTCGATCGAACGCGACTGGCGCCGCATGGGGATATATTACGTGCAGACGAGCGGCGGCCGCGCGACGGTTCGCAACCTGCCCGGCTTCGCATCGCCGCTGGTGCGCATCCATTTTACGCCTGAAGAGCTTTCAACGCTGGCCGACGGGTTGCGCCATCTGGCCGACGTACTGCTGGCCGCCGGCAGCGTACGCCTGCGCCCCTGCATCGCTGGTTATCCAGACCTCGACAGGCAAACCGGCCTGGCCGGATTGCCCGAGGCGCTCGAAGCGCCGGACGGCAGCCTGACATCCGTCCATGTCTTCTCGTCCTGTCCGATGGGCGAAGACCGGGCGCGCACCGCCACCGACTCTTTTGGAAAGGTGCATGGCACGGACGGGCTGTATATCTGCGACGCATCGCTTTTGTGCACGCCGACCATTGCCAATCCGCAAGGGACGGTCATGGCGGTGGCGCATCGCAACGCCCTTGTCGCGCTCGATCGAAAATTCGGCTGATGCCTAGCGTCGTGTTGCAAACGCCTGCGTGCGCGCTTGTCCATGCAGCATCAGCCAGCCGATAGCGAAGAGCGCCGTCGGCAACCACAGGACGAGATGCGCCGTGAGGATGACGGCTGCCGCGAAATTGCGTTCAACCCCGACTGCATCGAACGCCAGCACGCCGAAATACTCGTAAGTGCCAAAATGGCCGGGTAGCGCCGGGACCAGCGTCCCGAGCGTCGATATGGCAAAGGCGAAGAAGGGTTTGACAAGTTCGCCACCCGATCCCCCGAGCCCGATCCAGGCACCGAGCACGACCGCGCTTTCGAGCAACCAGATGACGAGCGAGAAAGCGAAATATCCGCACACTCTGCGCACCGAGCGGAACTGACCGATCGCGTCCGCCACACTCTGAAGGAATGCAGCAAGCTGTTGCCAGAAGCTGCTCCGCCAGTGTGCAAGCCACCCGCTCGCCAGCCGCAGCAGGCGCGGCGCGAAGACGACCGAAAGACCGGCCGCCGCGGCCACGCCGAGCACGATCCGCAGCGTCGCGAGGACCGGTTCCTGCAGCGTCGCCCCGATCACCCACATTGCAATGGCCGCTAGGGCAAGAATGCTGACGAGGTCGAAGACCCGCTCGAGGATCATTGCGGCCAGCAATTTGCTGACCGGGAGATCGAACGCGCGATTGAACCAGTAGACCCGGAAGACGTCGCCCAGGCGTAAGGGCAGGATATCGCTGATCCCGAAGCTTGCGACAAAGGGCGCGACTGTGGACTGGAGAGGGACCTTCTTTCGCTCGTCCACGCCCAGCAACATCCAGAATCGTATCGCGCGCAGGATGAAGTCCAGCAGATAGGCCCCCAGCCCGATCAGGACCGGCCACCACGACAAATCGCCGATGATCGAAAGGGTGGCGCGCAGGTCGACCGAGCGGACGAAAAGCAGCATGAAGACCGCCCCGCACAGCACGCCGAACGCAATACGCAGCCAACGCAGCCGGCTTGCCCGTCGCTGCACGCCCTCGCCCGAACGCTGATGTTCGGTCGCTCCTATCCTTTCCTCCATCGAAAGCCCTCGCCGAGCGGAGAATGCTAGGCGAACCGGAGAGCAGCGACAATTTATCCATCGGTATAGCGCCGCAATTGCAAGACCCCGGATTGCGGGCGGATTGCCGGCTGCGCTAGGGCAGGTCCGTGGGGGATACGCTGACCTGGACGATCGCGAACTGCGGCCTGGTGATGGCGCTTGTCGCTTTTCTCAGCTGGCGAACCGCGCGCGGCGCTTCCGACAGCCGCGACAGCTATTTCCTCGCCGGCCGCGGTCTGGGCGCCACCTTCATCGCCGGATCGCTGTTGCTGACCAACCTCTCGGCCGAGCAGATGGTCGGGCTGAACGGCTCGGCTTACGGATACAACCTGTCGAGCATGGCCTGGGAGGTGACCGCTGCGATCGCGACTGTGGCGATGGCCTTCGTGTTTCTGCCGCGATATCTCGCGGGCGCCTTTACGACCCTGCCCGAATTTCTGGCCGAGCGTTTCGATGGCGGTACGCGGCAGCTTTCGGTGCTGCTGTTCCTCCTTGGCTACGGCCTCGTGACAATCCCATCGGTGCTCTACTCCGGTGCATTGGCGGTGATGCAGTTCTTCGATGCGCCCGGATTGCTGGGCATTGGCTATGTACCGGCGCTTTGGGTGACAGTGGTCATCATCGGTGCAAGCGGCGCTGCCTATGCCGTGTTCGGCGGGCTGAAGGCGGTGGCGGTTTCGGATACGCTCAATGGCATTGGCCTGCTGGTCATCGGGTTGCTGGTGCCGATCCTTGGCCTCGTCGCTCTGGGAGGCGGGGATTTCCTCGCGGGACTTTCGAAGCTGGCGGCAGATCATCCCGACAAGCTCAATGCCATCGGCGCCGCGGACGATCCGACGCCCTTCGGAACACTCTTCACCGGCATGATTTTCGCCAATCTCTTCTATTGGTGCACCAACCAATACGTGATCCAGCGCACACTCGGAGCACGGTCGCTGGCAGAGGGGCAAAAAGGCGTGCTCGCCTCCGGTTTCTTCAAGCTGCTGGTGCCTTTCATGATGATGATCCCCGGGGTCATCGCCTTTCATCTCTACGGCCCCGGGTTGGCGACCATCGACCGGGCTTATCCGCGGCTGGTCGAAGATGTCCTGCCCGCGTGGCTGTCGGGCGTATTCCTGGCCGTATTGCTCGGCGCGGTGTTCAGCTCGTTCAACTCGCTGCTCAACAGTGCCGCGACTCTATTCACACTCGATATCTGGGCACCGCTCAAGCGCCAGATACCGGACGACCGCCAGCTGGTCAGAATTGCGAAGCGGGTCAGCGTCGTTATCGCGCTCGCCTCCTTCGCCGTCGCGCCGCTGCTGCACTATGCGGAAGAGGGCCTGTGGCAGATCGTGCGGATTTTCACCGGCTTTTATAACATCCCGACCGTCGCAGTGGTCATCGTCGGCCTGTTCACCCGTCGTGTCCCGGCGCTCGGCGCGAAGCTCGCCATCGTGTTCCACGTGATCGCCTATGGACTGCTGCGCTTCGTCTTCGATGACATCGTGACGCTTCACTTCATCCACCTCTACGCGATCCTGTTCGTCATCGAGGTGGGCATCATGCTGGCTGTTGGCGCCCTGCGTCCGCGGGTCGAAGCCTACATTCCGCCGCACGAGCAGCCGGTCGACATGACGCCTTGGCGCCATGCGCACAGCACCGCTTTCACGTTGCTGAGCTGCGTCGTCGCGCTTTACGTGGTGTTCTCTCCGCTCGGCGTGGCGGGTGCAGAAACGATAATGCCAGCAGCAACGATCCTTGCGGCGCTGCTGCTGGCGAATATCGCGGTGTGGGCGAAGCCCGGCCTGCTCAGACCACGGCGTCGCGCTTGACCGTGATCACCTGCGGATAGGTGAATTCCTTCAGCCCATCGACGCCGTATTCGGCGCCGAAGCCCGACTGCTTATGCCCGCCGAAAGGCGAGAAGGGCGACAGGTGCATGAATTCGTTGATCCAAACCGTGCCGGTTTCGAGCTGTTCGGCAATCTCGACGCCCTTGTCGGTGTCCTTCGTCCAGACTGCACCGGCGAGGCCGTATTCCGAATTGTTCGCCCGCTCGATCACTTCATCGATACTGTCGAACTTGAGCAGCGGCATGACGGGTCCGAACTGTTCCTCGGCCACGATCCGCGCATCTTCGGGCGGGTTGTCGAGGATGGTGATCGGCACGTAGTAGCCGGTGCCGGACGGGTCTTTGTCGCCACCGGTCAGGAACTTGTAGCCGTTGTCCTTGGCATCCTGGATCAGCTCCAGCACGCGCTCGTACTGCTTCTTGTTCTGGATCGGGCCGACGCCCGTCCCCTGCTGCGATCCGTCGCCCACGACCACGCTCTTGGCGTATTCGGCAATGGCCTTGCTAAGGTCGTCGTAGATGTCCTTGTGGATGTAGACGCGCTTGGCAGCGATGCAGACCTGGCCCGCGTTGGAGAAGCTGGACCAGAACAGCTGCTCGGCCACCTTCTCGACATCGGCATCGGGCAGCACGATCGAGGCATCGTTGCCGCCGAGCTCCAGCGTGATCCGCTTCAGGTCGCCGCTGGCGCCTTCCATGATCTTCTTTCCCGTAGCGGTGGAGCCAGTGAAGGTGATCTTGTCGATATCCGGATGTTCGGTGATCATCGGGCCGAGGCTATCCTCGCCGGTGATGATATTGACCGTGCCGGCGGGCACCACGTCCTTGATCAACTCGGCGATCCGCAGCGTCGTCAGCGGCGTGAAAGGCGAAGGTTTGAGCACGATGGTGCAGCCTGCGACCAGCGCCGGAACAATCTTCTGGATCGCCATCATAACCGGGAAGTTCCATGGCACGATGCCACCGACCACGCCTACCGGAACACGGCGGGTACGCGACAGGCGCTGCTCGTCATCCTGATTGACCACCTCGTCCAGCGTCAGTGTCGACTGCGCAGCGGCGAGGCCGGCGGCTCCGTAGATTTCCTGCTGCGCCTGCGCATGCGGCTTGCCCTGCTCGGTGGTCAGGAGACGGTAAAGCTCGTCGGCATTGTCCTTGATTGCGGCGGCGATTCCCTGGACGACCTTCTGGCGCTCCTCCGCGCTCGTCTTCTTCCATTCCTTGAAGGCACGGCGAGCAGCGGCAACAGCAGTGTCCAGCTCATCCTTCCCGCAGGCGGGTACGCGGCCGACGACCTGCTCGTTGGCCGGGTTGAGCACCTCCAGCCATTCGCCATTGTCGACCAGCTTGCCGTCGATAAGGTTCTTGTAGTCGGTCATGTCTCTCTCCCGGAAATTCGTGGGTCCCGTCTCTTGAGTCGCAATGTGAGGCGATTCGTTGCTCGTTGCAACGGGTCTTGCGGCGCGGCGGCAAATTGGTGAGAGAGAACGTGAGAGGAGAGCGCGTGCAGACCTTCGCCACCGAAGCCGTCGACTGGCCGGACAGCGCCCCCGCGCTGCGCCAGAAAGTTCGTGCGCTCGTGGCGGAGCATGGCGAGCGCGATCCGGTCCGCCGAGCCAATTGCTGGACCAAGGCGGCCCCGGGCTTCAGCCGCATGCTAGGCGAGGCAGGGCTTCTCGGGATGACCTGGCCGAAAGAGTACGGCGGGCACGAGCGCAGCCAGCTCGAACGCTATGTCGTGATCGAGGAGTTGCTGGCCGCCGGCGCTCCGGTAGGCGCGCACTGGATAGCGGACCGGCAAAGCGGGCCTTTGCTGTTGCGGCTCGGCAATGACGAGCTGAAGGCGCGCTGGGTGCCCGGCATGGTGCGCGGCGAGATATTCGCCTGCATCGGCCTGTCGGAGCCGAACTCGGGCTCGGATCTTGCCTCGGTCAGGACAGCGGCTCGCCGCGATCGCGATGATTGGATTATCAACGGCCAGAAGGTCTGGACTACGGGCGCGCATTGGTCGCATTTCATGATCGCGCTGATCCGCTCCGAAGCAGGCTCTGAACGCCAGCAGGGCCTCTCGCAATTTGTGATCCCGCTCGACGCACCCGGTGTGACGGTGAAGCCAATCGTCGACCTCACCGGCGCGCATGAATTCAACGAGGTGTTCTTCGAGGACGTCCGCGTGCCGGCCTCCGCCCTGCTCGGTGAAGAAGGCCAGGGTTGGCGGCAAGCGACTGCGGAACTCTCGCTCGAGCGGTCCGGTCCGGAGCGATACCTCTCGTCGATGGTGCTGTTCCTCGAATTGGTGCGCCACGCCGGAGAGCATTCGGACCCGGTCACGCGCGACCTTGTCGGCAGGCTTGCTTCGGAAGCGTGGACCTTGCGGCTGATGAGCGCATCGGTGGCTGCCAAGCTGGCCAGGGGCGAAGATCCCGCGCTGGAGGCAACGATAGTGAAGGATCTCGGCAATGCCTACGAGCAGGCAATCCCGGAACTGGTTCAGTCAGCGATCGAGATGGACCTGACAGGCGACGATGTGCTCGCAAGCGTCACGGCGTATTTGCTTCAGGTGGCGCCGAGCTTCTCGTTGCGTGGCGGCACACGCGAAATCCTCAAGGGGATCATTGCGCGGGGACTGGGGCTACGATGAGCGACACGCGCCGCATGCTGGCCGAAATGGCCGACCCGCTGTTTGCCGAGCTTGGCCCCCAAGCCGACAAGAGCGATTTGGCCCGGCTTGAGGAGCTTGGCCTTCCATTGCTGCTGGTTTCCGAAGAGGATGGCGGTTTTGGCGGCAACCATGTCGATGCGCTGACGGTTTTTCGTCTTGCCGGCTATCATGCGCTCGGATTGCCGCTGGTCGAGCAGATTATCGCACGGCGTGAGGTGGAGGGAAGCGACGCGCACTTCCGTCTCGGGGCCTTCGCGCGCACCGCGCAAATCGCCGGCGCGCTCGACGCGGCGCTGGCAATAAGCGTTGCATACGTCAACGAGCGCCAGCAGTTCGGGCGGCCATTGGCAAAGTTTCAGGCGGTGCAGCAGGACCTCGCCACTTTCGCCTGCGAGGCGGCAGCCGCCAACTGTGCGGCGATGGGCGCTGCCGAAGCGCTAGACCGCGGCGATGCGGCTTTCGAAGTCGCTGCCGCCAAGCTGCGCGCCAACAGCGCGGCAAGTGCAGGCGCGAGGATTGCCCACCAGGTTCATGGGGCGATCGGCTTCACACAGGAATACCCGCTTCATTATCTGACCGGTCGCTTACGCAAGTGGCGAAGCGAGTTCGGCGGCGATGCGCATTGGGGCCGTGTATTGGGTGACCTCGTCGTGGCCCGCGGCGCCGATCTGTTCTGGCCGGACCTTACGGCGCGCACCGGCTAGGCGAGCGCCAGCACTCCGGTAAGGATATTCCGAACCAGATCGACCTGCCCGCGCGCACCGGTCTTGGCGTAGATTTTCTTCGAATAATATCGCGCCGTCTCGACGGTCAGACCGTGCTGCTCCGCCGCTTCGGCAATCGACAGGCCCTGGGACAACGACCATGCCAACCGTGCCTCGGCAGGGGTCAGATCGAACAGGTCGACGAGTTGTTCGTGCCGGTCGGCGCTGGAAGACCGGTCACCCCGCAAATATAGCATGGCGACGGTGCGGCTGTCGCCAACCAGCGTATCGAGGTGCACCGGCGAAACCAGCACCTCGATCCAGGGATCGCGGCACATATTGATCGCCCGCGGCCGCATATTGGGATCGGCGGCGCAGTCGCGAACCAGCGCCGTAAGTTGGCGGTCGATCTCTGGAAGGGAGGGAGTCAGGCGATCATAGGGACCTCTCCGCAAAACTCTTGAGCGCGCGAGGAAACGCTCCGCCTGAGGATCGCTCTCGACGACGCGGCACCGCTCGTCGAGTGCGATCCAGCCGAAATTCATCCGGGCGAGTGCATCGGCGCTGAACGAGGCCCGCGCCTTCTCCCGTTCGAGGCTTGCCAACACACGCAAGGCGACGCGAAAGTAGGGCGCAAGCGCGGTCAGCAAGCGCGAGTGTTCTGCGTCGAGATCCTCGCCGCGCAAAGCAATCCACGCCTCGATCTCTTCCGAGCCGGCCAGCCGCATGACCCGCATGTCCATGTCGGCATCTCGCCCGCTGCCCAGTTCCTCCGCCGAATAGACGCGTCCCTCGCGCAATTCGGCATCGGAAGGCGCGCGCGGAAATTGGTCCGCACCCGCCGACAGATCTGTCTCGTCCCGGGCGCCGGGCAACCGCAGGCGGATATGCGCGGCGTGCACACCTGCAACGCGCTTGAGACGGCTTAGGAAGGTCGACCACATCGGTTGCTCAAAAATGCCCTCCTGCAGGGGCACGAGCAGTTCGACCTCGCCCAGATTGGGGATACGCATCTCTTGCGTATAATACCTCCCAAATGGGAGGTCCATGATAAACCACGGCCTTTATCTCCTCGCTTCCGAAAAGGAATTCCGATGAGCGACGCAAAGACCCTGACCCATCTCCAGCGCCTCGAGGCCGAGAGCATCCACATCATGCGCGAAGTGGTTGCCGAGGCAGACAAGCCGGTGATGCTCTATTCGATCGGCAAGGACAGCGCCGTGATGCTGCATTTGGCAAAGAAGGCCTTTTATCCCTCGCCGCCGCCCTTCCCGCTGCTGCATGTCGACACGACATGGAAGTTCCAGGAGATGTACGCGCTGCGCGAGAAGAGCGCGAAGGATGCGGGTATGGAACTGCTCGTCCACCAGAATCCAGAGGCCGAGGAGCGGGGGATCAATCCCTTTGACCATGGCCCCTTGCACACCGACATGTGGAAGACAGAGGGGCTCAAGCAGGCGCTCGACAAATACGGCTTCGATGCGGCCTTCGGCGGCGCCCGCCGCGATGAGGAAAAGAGCCGCGCGAAAGAGCGCATCTTCTCCTTCCGCACTGCCAGCCACGGCTGGGACCCGAAGAACCAGCGCCCCGAACTGTGGAACCTCTACAATGCGCGCAAGAAGAAGGGCGAGAGCATCCGCGTCTTCCCGCTCTCCAACTGGACCGAGCTCGACATCTGGCAATACATCATGGCCGAGAACATCGAGATCGTGCCGCTGTATTTCAGCGCGCCGCGCCCGACCTTCGAATATGAAGGCGGCCTGTTCATGGCCGACGACCTCGACCGGCTGGAAAAGGTCATGGGCTATCGCCCCGAGACCACCGAGAAATCCATTCGGTTCCGCACGCTGGGCTGCTTCCCGCTGACCGGCGCGGTCGAGAGCGAGGCCGCCACGCTGAGCGAGGTAGTGCAGGAAATGCTGCTGACCACCACAAGCGAGCGCCAGGGCCGCGTGATCGACAAGGACGCGGGCGACGCGTCGATGGAGAAAAAGAAGCAGGAAGGCTACTTCTAACGCTGCAACCGTAGTTCCCGTTCGCCCTGAGCTTGTCGAAGGGCCGCCCTTCTTCGGGGCTGGCGGGATCGAAGAAAGTGCAGGGCTTCGACAAGCTCAGCCCGAACGGATTTGAGACCTATGACCGACCCGATCTACCAGACCGACGCCCTCATCGCCGAGGACATCGACGCCTATCTCGAGCAGCACCAGAACAAGTCGATGCTGCGCTTCATCACCTGCGGTAGCGTGGATGACGGCAAGTCAACCCTGATCGGCCGTCTGCTCTATGATTCGAAGATGATCTTCGAGGACCAGCTCGCGGCCCTCGAGAACGACAGCAAGCGCGTTGGCACGCAGGGGCAGGAAATCGACTTCGCCCTGCTGGTCGACGGCCTCGCCGCCGAGCGCGAGCAGGGCATCACCATCGACGTCGCCTACCGCTTTTTCGCGACCGAGAAGCGCAAGTTCATCGTTGCCGATTGCCCGGGTCACGAGCAGTACACGCGCAACATGGTCACCGGCGCCTCGACCGCCGACCTCGCCTGCATCCTGATCGACGCGCGCAAGGGCGTGCTGGTGCAGACGAAGCGCCACAGCTTCCTGTGCCACCAGCTGGGCATCCGCAACCTCGTCCTCGCGGTGAACAAGATGGACCTGATCGGCTACGACCAGGCGAAGTTCGATGCGATCGTCGCGCATTACGAGAAGTTCGCAAAGAGCATCGGGATCGAGAGCTTTACCGCCATCCCGATCTCGGGCCTCGCGGGCGACAACATCACCGCATCCTCGGACAACACGAATTGGTACGAAGGCCCGACGCTGATCGATCATCTCGAAGTAGTCGAGGTCAGCAGCGCCGCCAATCTCGACAAGCCGTTTCGCATGCCGGTGCAGTGGGTCAACCGCCCCAACCTCGACTTTCGCGGCTTCAGCGGCCTGATTGCGACCGGCAGCGTGAAGCCGGGCGACACTCTGCGCTCGCTGCCCTCTGGCAAGACGAGCCAGGTCAAATCGGTGGTGACTATGTCGGGCGACCTCGACGAGGCGATTGCCGGCCAGTCCGTCACCATCACCCTTGAGGACGAGATCGATTGCTCGCGCGGCGACGTGCTCGCTGCCGCCGACAACCCGCCCGAGGTGGCCGACCAGTTCGAAAGCACCATCGTGTGGATGGACGACGAAGCGCTGGTCGTAGGCCGCGCTTACTGGCTCAAGCTCGGTACGCAGACGGTCAGCGTGACTGTCGCCGAGCCGAAATACGAGATCGACGTCAACACGATGGACCATCTCGCCGCGCAGACGCTGCACCTCAACCAGATCGGCGTGTGCGAGATCACCACCGACAAGCGGATCGTGTTCGATCCCTACGAGGAAAACCGCGCGCTGGGCGGGTTCATCCTGATCGACAAGATCAGCAATCGCACGGTCGGGGCTGGAATGATCCACTTCAGCCTGCGCCGCAGCCAGAACGTGCACTGGCAGGCGACCGACATCACGCGCGAGCATCACGCGGGAATGAAGAACCAGACGCCGCGCGTGCTGTGGTTCACCGGCCTGTCCGGCTCTGGCAAGTCGACCATCGCCAACGAGGTCGAAAAGAAGCTGGCGATCATGAACCGCCACACCTTCCTGCTAGACGGCGACAATGTCCGACACGGCCTCAACAAGGATTTGGGTTTCACCGAAAGCGACCGGATCGAGAATATCCGCCGCATCGGCGAGGTCGCCAAGCTGATGACCGATGCGGGCCTGATCGTGCTCACCGCCTTTATCTCGCCATTCCGCGCCGACCGGCAGCTGGTGCGCGAAATGATCGACGCAGGCGAGTTCATCGAGATCCATGTCGACACCCCGCTCGAAGTCGCCGAGGCGCGCGACGTCAAGGGCCTCTACAAGAAGGCCCGCGAAGGCAAGCTCAAGAACTTCACCGGGATCGACAGCCCCTATGAGGCGCCGGAGAATCCGGAAATCCGGGTCAACACGGTGGAAATGAGCCCCGAAGAGGCGGCAGACCACATTATCGCGCAGATCCTCCCATTGAAGTGAGGGACGACGCGCGAAAAGCGTTGGACACAATCGGAGAGGGCGCTCTTTGGGGGCGCCCCTCTTCACTTCTCGAGTGCCGTAGGAAATTCAGCCGGGGCTCTTGGGCCCCGAACCATTCGCCGCGATAATCAGCCCTGTGCCAAACGCAGCGACTGCGCCCCCGATTAGTATCGCCGAGGAGCTGGTGTTCGCCGGGAGTGCGGCACAATTCGCCGTTTCCGCCCATTCTAGCCAGTCCTGCCAGGTGTAGAGCTCGCCGGTATCGACGTCGCGATAGGTATTGCCGACATAGCGCCAGCTTTCAGCCGAATTACCGTCTCTCAACCAGCGGGTATATTCCGGCTGGATCTTGCGACAATTCCACGTCTCGGGCGCGTCCAGCGCTCCCGCCTGATCCGATGCGATAACGTCATCCTCGCGCACCTGCGCCACGGCAGTCACGCTAGCGCCGGCGACCGAAGCACCGACAATCGAAGCTAAAAGAAAGGTGCGCATCGCTCGACCCTCAAAACACTCAATCTATGTGCATTACACGCGATTGCATTGTCGGGCAAGAAACTGCCCTTCCCGGGCTGAGGGAGGATCAAGACATCCGCGCGAAATTGGCGACACCGGGTGCAGCAGACCTGCTGGGTGCACTCCTCGAAATGGCGCGAGCATCCAGCCCGCCGATCAGGATGCCCAGTTCGGTCAAGCGATCTTCATTGAGCTTGTAGAACACCAGCTTTGCTTCCTTGCGGGTCTCAACGAGATCGGCTTTTCTGAGAACCCCCAGCTGCTGGGAGAGCGCAGGCTGACTTATACCTGATACCTGTTCGATCTCGCCCACGTTGAGCTCGCCGTCTCTGAGCAACTGGACAATCTGAAATCGCAGCGGATGCGCGATAGCTTTCAGTTGGTCGATCGGCGCGTCCTCGGTCATTTTTTCTCGCCCTTCCCAGCCTCGCGAAGAAACCAAGCTGCACCATCGCCAGCCTTGAACACATCATCTAGGTTTTGGGTTGGTTGCTCGAGCAGGGGTTCTCCGGGCTGCCAGTTTGCCGGCGCAAGAGCGCTCTCCGCGTCGATCGCCTGCAACGCATCGAGCATACGCAGCATCTCGGGTATCGAACGGCCCATATTGGCGGGATAACAGGTCATTGCGCGGATCGCGCCTGATGGATCGATGAAAAAGGTGGTTCGCACCGTGGCGCTGTCACTGTCCTGTGGCGCGACCATTCCGAATGCACGACCGATAACGAGCGTCGGGTCTTCAACGATCGGGAAACGCACCTCGATATCGAAGCGATCCCTGATCATTCGGAGCCAGGCAAAATGCGAGAACAAGCTATCGACCGAGAGTGCCATGAGCTCGCAGTCGCGCCGCTTGAACTCCCCTGCCTGCCGCGCCAGCTCGACGAATTCAGTCGTACAGACCGGCGTAAAGTCCGCCGGGTGCGAGAACAGGATCAGCCAACGCCCCCGGAAACCGGACAGCTTGACCGGTCCGATAGTGCTTCGAGCTTCGAAGTCCGGCGCCGTGTCACCGATCCGAAGGTTTTGAGAGCTCCCTGCCCGAGCGTCATCAGTAGTCATGATCGGCCTCTTACCACTTGACTCTCGGAATGCAAGACATATACATATTTTATGTAATCAAAGGAGTATGCCATGTCTGATCCAGACGTGAACCTTCAGGCTGCGGCCGAACAGATCAGGCGGGCGCAAGCGGAGAAGTCGCTTCGCCCCTCAATTACAGGCTTTTTCGACGAGGCAACTAATACGGTCAGCTATGTGGTCCATGATCCCGCCACAGGCGAGGCTGCCGTCATCGATTCGGTTCTCGATTACGAAGCGGCTTCAGGGCGAACATCGAATGGCTCTGCCGATCTCATCATCGAATACGTCACTTCGCATAATTTGAAAGTGACCTGGCATATCGAAACCCATGCCCATGCCGATCACATTTCGGCTGCCCCCTACCTTCAGGAGAAACTCGGGGGGAAGCTCGCGATCGGGAAAGATATCATTCGCGTGCAGGAGGTGTTCGGAAAACTGTTCAACGCCGGGAGCGATTTCGAGCGCGACGGATCGCAATTCGATCACCTCTTCGTTGACGGCGAGACGTTCAGATTGGGCGAGATCGAAGGCATCGCGCTGCACGTGCCCGGGCATACACCGGCAGACATGGCCTTCATCATCGGCGATGCGGCCTTCGTCGGCGACACTATTTTCATGCCTGACTTCGGCACGGCGCGTGCCGATTTCCCCGGTGGCGATGCGCGCGAACTGTTCCGGTCGATCCGGCGCCTCCTGTCGCTGCCGGATGAGACGAGATTGTTCCTGTGCCACGATTACAAGGCTCCGGGCCGCAATGAATACGCCTGGGAAACCACCGTCAAGCAGCAGCGGACAAGCAATGTGCACGTAAAGGACGGTGTGACCGAGGACGAGTTCGTCGAGATGCGCACTTCGCGCGACAAGACGCTGGCCATGCCCAACCTCATCATGCCGTCGGTGCAGGTGAACATCCGCGGCGGCCGCCTGCCTGAGCCGGAGGATAATGGTGTCAGCTACATCAAGATCCCGGTGAACGCTGTATGACGCTTGCGGCTTATCCGGACGCGGCGCCGCTGGCGGGCCTAATAGGCGGTGTGCTCATCGGGCTTGCGGCGGCGCTGATGCTGCTCGGGATCGGCCGCATTGCGGGCGTTTCGGGCATCGCTGCGCGGGCAACGGGTCTTGCCGACAGCAGCCTGCCGCGCACTTCGGCCTGGGCCTTTGTCATCGGCCTGCCGCTCGGTGCGCTTATCGTATTGGTCGCCAAAGGTGGATTGCCCGCGAACTTCGCATCGCCAGTCTATCTCGTGATCGCCGGCCTGATCGTGGGCATAGGCACGCGCCTTGGCAGCGGCTGTACCAGTGGGCACGGCGTATGCGGCATGAGCCGTTTCTCGCAACGCTCGATCATCGCGACACTCAGCTTCATGATTACCGGAATTGGTACCGTCGCTGTGATGAATGCGATGGGACTGGATGTGCTTCCATGAACGGGCGCATTCTCGTTCCGGCCCTTTCAGGCTCGATCTTCGGTGCGGGCCTTGCGCTTGGCGGCATGACCGATCCCGCGCGGGTGCGCGGTTTTCTCGACATCTTCGGCGATTGGGATCCGACGCTGGCCTTTGTCATGGGCGGCGCGGTTCTGGTGATGGTCGTTGCCTGGCAAATCCAACCCAAGCTCACCGAGCCATTGTTTGGCGGCGGCTTCGCCCTGCCCGGAACCCAGGACCTGACTCCGCGACTGATCGGCGGATCGGCGCTCTTCGGAATAGGATGGGGCATCGCCGGCCTGTGCCCTGGACCCGGGATCGCCGCGCTTGTGATCGAGCCGATTTCCGCCGCGATCTTTGTCGGCGCGATGCTCGCGGGGATGTTGCTCGCGCGACTTTTCGAAAGGAATGCCTGATGGAGATCCGTGAAGTCACTCCGAATTTTGCCGTCGCGCCGCAAATGCAGCCCTCTGATTTGGCAACCCTCGCAGAGCGCGGTTTCGTGGCGATAATCTGCAATCGCCCTGATGGAGAAGAGGCGGGCCAGCCGAGCATCGAGGAGATGCGCGCCGCGGCCGAGGGCAATGGGTTGGCCTTCCATCATATCCCCGTGTCGGGTGGGGCATTTCCCGCCGCAGCCATCGCCGCGTTCCGGTCCGTCCGCCGCGGGACCGAGGGCCCTTTGCTGGCCTTCTGCCGCACCGGGACGCGGTCGATCACACTCGATACGCTCGCAAACCCTGACGATCTCGATCCGAGCGAACGCCTCACGCGAGCTGCCGCCGCTGGCTACGACCTCACCGATCTCAGCGACAAGCTCATCTAGCCAATCTCGGGAGAGCCACCATGCCCGGCTCACATACAATAGTAATCGTAGGCGGCGGTGCTGCCGGGATCGCAACCGCCGCTTCTCTCCTCAAACGGCGCTCCGGTCTCGACATCGCAATCATCGAGCCCGCCGATACCCACGCCTATCAGCCTGGCTGGACGATGGTCGGCGGCGGTATCTTCAAACCGGAAGTCACCCGCCGCAGCATGGCGAGCGTGATGCCCAAAGCGGTCACCTGGATTCGGCAGGCGGCAAAATCCTTCCAGCCGGAAGCCAATGAAGTGACGCTAGAGGGCGGCTCTATCGTCCGATACGAGGCGCTGGTGGTGGCCCCGGGCATCCGCCTGGCATGGGAGAAGATCGAAGGTCTCGAGGACACGCTCGGCAAAAACGGTGTTACGTCGAACTATCGCTACGACCTTGCCCCCTACACCTGGGAGCTCGTCCAGAAGCTCAGGAGCGGCCGCGCGATTTTCACGCAGCCCCCTATGCCGATCAAATGCGCCGGCGCGCCGCAGAAGGCGATGTATCTCTCCTGCGATCACTGGCTGCGGGCAGGCGTGCTCCGGGATATCGACGTCGAATTCTGCAATGCGGGCGGCGTGCTGTTCGGTGTGGCGGATTATGTGCCCGCGCTGATGGGCTATATCGAGAAATATGGTGTGGACCTCAGCCTTGGCCATACCCTCGTTTCAGTCGATGGTCCTGCGCAAGAGGCCGTCTTCATGACTGACGAGGGGGAAGTTTCGCGCGAATTCGACATGCTGCATGTCGTCCCCCCGCAAGTCGCGCCGCAGTTTCTTTCCGACAGCCCGCTGGCTGCCGAGAGCGGCTTTACCGACGTCGATCAGCACACCCTGCGTCACAATCGCTACGACAATGTCTACGGGCTTGGCGATGCGGGTTCGATGCCCAATGCGAAAACAGCCGCCGCTGTCCGCAAACAGTCACCTGTCGTGGCGGTCAACGTCTTGCAGCAGCTCGATGGTCACGGACCCAGGGCGGGTTATGACGGCTATGGCTCATGCCCCCTCACAGTCGAACGCGGCAAGATCGTGCTTGCCGAGTTCGGCTATGGCGGCAAGCTGATGCCGAGCTTTCCCGAGTGGATCATCGATGGCACCAAACCGCAGCGTCTGTCGTGGATGCTGAAAGCCGACGTACTGCCCTGGATCTACTGGAACGGGATGCTCAAGGGCCGCGAGTGGCTGGCGGGTCCGGGCGGCCTGATCGCCCAATAGATCGAGTGGCAAGGCGATAGAAACGAGGCCTTGAAGGAATGCTTTCTCGCTATCTTCCCATCCTGGAATGGGGTCGGACCTACGATCGCAGCGTCCTGACCGACGATCTCATGGCGGCGGTGATCGTCACCGTGATGCTGATCCCACAGAGCCTCGCCTACGCGCTGCTCGCGGGACTTCCGCCGGTCGTTGGCCTCTATGCCTCGATCCTGCCGCTCGTTCTCTATGCGATCTTCGGCACGAGCCGCACGCTCGCCGTCGGCCCTGTCGCAGTGATCTCGCTGATGACGGCGTCGGCCGCAGGCGCGGTCGCGCAGCAAGGCACAGCGGAATATCTCGAAGCGGCGATCACACTCGCCATGCTGTCCGGTGTCATGCTGGCGATCCTCGGTTTCCTGCGCGCCGGTTTCCTGGCAAATCTGCTCTCACACCCGGTGATCAGCGGCTTTATTACCGCATCGGGAATCCTGATCGCCACGAGCCAGCTAAAGCACATCCTCGGCATTCGTGCGGGTGGCGACAATTGGCCCGAGATGCTGGGCTCGCTCGGCAACACGATTGCAGACGTGAATGCCTGGACGCTTGCGATCGGCATTCCGGCGACGCTGTTCCTGTTCTGGGTGCGAAAAGGTGCGAAGCCTGCGCTCCAGCGCATCGGCATGCCGGAACGTGCAGCCGACACGACCGCAAAGGCCGGACCGGTGGTCGCGGTGGCGCTGACGATTCTTGCAGCCGTGCTGTTCGACCTGGGTGAAAAGGGCGTCAGCCTCGTCGGCGCGATCCCGCAGGGCCTCCCGCCGTTTGCGGTGCCGAGCACCGATGTGGCTCTCATCGAGAAGCTTTGGGTCCCGGCCCTGCTCATCTCGATCATCGGCTTTGTCGAAAGTGTCTCGGTGGCGCAGACCCTTGCCGCCAAGCGTCGTCAGCGCATTTCCCCCGACCAAGAACTGATCGGCCTCGGCGCAGCCAATATCGCCAGCGCATTTTCGGGTGGCTATCCGGTTACGGGCGGTTTCGCGCGTTCGGCCGTCAACTTCGATGCTGGCGCGCAGACACCCGCAGCCGGCGCCTACACCGCGATTGGCATTGCGCTGGCGACGCTGTTCCTGACTCCGCTGCTGTTCAGCCTGCCGATCGCAACCCTTGCTGCGACGATCATCGTCGCAGTCCTGAGCCTCGTCGATCTGAAGACACCGGGGCGGTTGTGGCGCTATTCGAAGGCCGATTTCGCTGCGCATATCGCGACGATCGCAATCACCCTTCTGGCCGGCGTCGAATTGGGTGTGATCGCAGGGGTTGTCGTTGGTCTGCTGCTGTACCTGTGGCGTGCCAGTCGCCCGCATGCGGCTATCGTCGGGCGGGTCCCGGAAACCGAACACTTCCGCAATGTCGAGCGGCACAAGGTCATCACCGCACCTCACATCCTGTCGATCCGCATCGACGAGGCGCTGACCTATCTCAACGCGCGCTGGCTGGAGGAATATGTGCTGGAGGAGGTCGCCGACCGTCCGGCGGTCCGGCACGTGATCCTGATGTGCAGCGCGGTGAATGCAATCGATGCTTCGGGCCTGGAAAGCCTCGAGGCAATCAATCACCGGCTTGGGGACGGCAAGATCGGACTGCATCTCTCCGAGGTCAAAGGGCCGGTGATGGACCGGCTGAAACGATCACATTTCATCGAGGAGCTCAACGGGCAGGTATTTCTCTCGCAGTCCAGGGCCTTCGATAAGCTGGTTCTGGACGACGGGACGCCGCCCGAGCCTCATGATCAATATCTGGCCCGGGGTCTCATCTGATGCCTGCGACACGACACCTGTTTCCAAATTCGCACGGTCTGCGGCGGCTTAAGTGAGGTAAGGGTTACCCATGTTCGATCAGTTAGATGCCCTGCTGCTGGCACGGATCCAGTTCGCCTTCACGGTCAGCTTCCACTTCTTCTTTCCGGCCTTCTCCATCGGACTGGCGAGCTACCTCGCGGTGCTGGAGGGCCTGTGGCTGAAGACCGGCAGGCAGGTCTATCTCGATCTGTTCAAATACTGGCTCAAGATCTTCGCCATCGCCTTTGCCATGGGCGTCGTCTCGGGCATCGTGATGAGCTATCAGTTCGGCACCAATTGGTCGGTGTTTTCCGACGTCGCCGGGCCGGTCATCGGGCCGCTGATGGCCTATGAGGTCCTGACCGCCTTCTTCCTCGAGGCGGGCTTCCTCGGCGTCATGCTGTTCGGCATGAACAAGGTGGGCAAGAGGCTGCACTTCACGGCCACCTTGATGGTCGCTCTCGGCACTTTCGTATCGGCCTTCTGGATCCTGTCGGTGAACAGCTGGATGCAGACGCCCGTCGGGCATGTACTGGGGGAAAACGGCCAGTTCCTGCCGAGCGACAGCTGGTGGGACATCGTTTTCAATCCGAGCTTCCCGTATCGTCTCGTGCATACGGTGATGGCGGCTTACCTCACTACGGCCTTCGTGGTCGGCGGCGTGGGCGCATGGCACCTTCTGAAAGACAAGACGAATATCCACGCCCGCAAGATGTTCTCGATGGCGATGTGGATGGCGGCGATCGTCACTCCGCTGCAGATCTTTGCCGGCGACATGCACGGCCTCAACACGCTCGAGCACCAGCCCGCCAAGGTCATGGCGATGGAAGGCCATTTCGAAAGCCATCCCGACGGCGCGCCCCTGATCCTGTTCGGCATCCCGGACAGCGAGGCGAAGACCGTTCGCTATGCGATCGAGATACCCAAGTTGTCATCGCTGATCCTGAAGCACGATCTGAACGCCCCTATGGACGGTCTCGACACGATCCCGGATGATGAAGAGCCGCCGGTGGGCATGGTCTTCTGGTCCTTCCGCATCATGGTGGGGATCGGCTTTGCGATGCTCGGCGTAGGGCTCTGGAGCCTTTACGCACGCTGGCGCAAGCGGCTTTACGACTGGCCTCTGTTGCACAAGGCCGCGCTCGCCATGGCGCCTTCCGGGTTCGTTGCCGTCCTTGCCGGATGGATCACGACCGAGGTCGGCCGCCAGCCCTATGTGATCTACGGCCTCTTGCGCACTGCCGACGCGGCAAGTCCGCTGGATGCGCCGGCTGTCGCCGCCTCGCTGCTGGCCTTCATTCTCGTCTACTTCACCGTTTTCGGGATCGGCGTCTGGTACATCCTGCGCCTGATGGGCAAGACACCGCATGTCGGCGAGGTCGGGGTCAAGCGCGGTGACACCGGGCCGATCCGGACCGCGGGCATCACCCCGGGTCCGACTCAGAACCCCGGCCATGAAGAGACGTTGCCGAGCGAGAAGGAGGACGCGTGATGGATCTCACGATAATCTGGGCCTTCATCATCGCCTTTGCCGTTTTCGCCTATGTCGTGATGGACGGGTTCGACCTGGGCATCGGCATCCTGTTCCCGACGATCCGCGTCGGGCAGGGCCGCGATCGGGCGATGAATTCGATCGCCCCGGTCTGGGATGGAAACGAGACGTGGCTCGTGCTCGGAGGCGGCGGACTGTTTGCCGCCTTCCCGCTCGCCTATGCGGTCATCCTGCCGGCCACCTATCCGCTGATAATCGCCATGCTGCTGGGCCTCGTGTTTCGGGGCGTCGCCTTCGAATACCGTTGGCGCGATCCGGGGCACCGGGCGTTCTGGGACGCCGCCTTCGCCGGCGGCTCGCTCGTCGCGGCCATGGCGCAGGGCATGACGCTCGGTGCTTTGCTGCAGGGTATCGACGTGGTTGATCGCAGCTATGCCGGCAGCTGGTTCGACTGGCTCACCCCATACACCCTGCTGTGCGGGCTTGGCGTGGTTGCAGGCTACGCCCTGCTCGGCAGCACGTGGCTGATCTGGAAACTCGACGGCGGCGCACAGAAACATGCGCGCTATCTCGCCCTGCGGTCGGCCATCGCGACGCTCATCCTGATGGGAGCGGTCAGCCTCTACAACGTTTTCCTCAATGCCGAATACGCCGCGAGGTGGCTGACGGAACCCGAGATCTATTTCGCCGCGCCGGTTCCCATCCTGACCGGGATAATCGCGCTGTCGATGATCCAGGCCATCAGGAAGGACCGGAACAGCAAGCCGTTCTGGCTTTCGATTGCGCTGTTCTTTTTCGGCATGGCCGGACTTGGCGTCACAATGTGGCCCTATGTCGTGCCGCCGGGAGTAACGATCTGGGATGCTGCGGCGCCTGAGAAGAGCCAGATCTTCATGCTGATCGGCGTGGCGATCACGATGCCGCTTATCATCGCCTACACGGCCTGGGCGTATTGGGTGTTCAGGGGCAAGGTCGCCGACGAGGGCTACCACTGATGCTCGCGCCGCGGGAGCCACAGCAACCTCTGTGGAAGCGACTCGCCTGGATGGCCGGAATCTGGCTGGCGAGCGTCACGGTGCTCGGTCTCGTCGCGTGGATCATCCGCCTGTGGCTGGCACCCTGAATGAAAGCGAAGGTCTCGACGACCCGGTTGGCATCTCCACCGGAGATGCGCTGTTCGTCGATGATGTCGGATGCGCCGAATACTTACTCGACCGCAAGCGCCAAGAGGCGGGGGGAGAGTTTGAAAAGAGGCAGTGGTGCCGCTTACGTGACTCGAACACGTGACCCCATCATTACGAATGATGTGCTCTACCAACTGAGCTAAAGCGGCACATTCCCGGCAGCGGGAAGTGGAGGCCCGAGCCGGAATCGAACCGGCGTGCAAGGATTTGCAGTCCTCTGCGTAACCACTCCGCCATCGGGCCTCGCCTTCCCTCTCGGGAAGGAAGCGGCGCACTAGCGATTCTGCAGAGCAAAGGCAATCGGCTTGATCGCGCCTTACGTAACGTCAGTCTGGACGGCGCGCCCCGGAGCCGCAATGACACCATCCTATGAGCCTTGCCAATCTTATAGATCCGATCACTGCGGAGGGCGGCGCCACCCGCTTCACCGGCCTCGACAACTGGATGCAGGGGCGCACGCTGTATGGCGGTGCCTCGGCGCTGATCGCCTATCTTGCCGCAGTCCGCGCCTTCCCCGACCTGCCGCCGCTGCGGGCAGGACAAGTGGCTTTCGTCGCGCCGACCGGACCGGAGGTCGAGCTCAGACGCGAGATCGTGCGGCAGGGGCGCAATGTCGCGCAGGTGCGCAGCGAAATCTGGTGCGAGGGCAAATGCAACCTCACCGCTTTCTGGCTGTTCGGCACCGCACGCGAGCCCAACGCCGTGCATCCCGCCGCCCCGGTCGAGGACTGGCCCGGCGCGCCGGAAGAGCAGGAGCCGGCGATGAAAGGCAAGGGGCCGGCCTTCATCCAGAACAATTTCGAGATCCTGCGCGCGCAGGAGATGCGCGGGCCGGGCGACCCGGTGGTACGCCGCTGGGGGCGGCTGACCGACCGCGAGGGCCTCGATCCGGTCAGCGAGCTGATCCTGCTCGGCGATGTCCTGCCGCCCGGCGCGATGCGGGCGATGGAGCGGCAGGGCCCGATCAGCTCGATCAACTGGTCGTTCAACCTGCTCGACACCGACCCGGTCACGCGCGACGGCTGGTGGCTGAGCGAGAATGCCAGCCAGCATGCCGACGCCGGCTATTCGAGCGAGCGGCTGCGCCTGTGGAATGCGGACGGCAAACAGGTGCTCGACGGGATGCAGTGCGTGGCGGTGTTCGGCTAGGGCGACACTCCGGCGACGAAGGCGACACCCTGTCGCCTGCCCCATATTGCCTGCAAGTCCCTGTCGTGGAACGCAAAATCCGGGGCTCAAGACGGGCGACACCGGGCATCGTGCCCCCCCGCTAGCGGTTCTTCCCCGCCTTGGTCTTCGTGCGCGCCCTGTGTTCGGACTCAACACTCGGCCGCCAGTCCTGCGGTCCCTGCTCACCCCGGTCGGCCAGCGCGGCCAAATCCTCTGGCGCGTAGGCAGTCGCGGGGTCGCTCGAGTAAGCTGGTCTGCGCACGAGGCTGTGGCGCAAGGCGAGCATCGCCAGCGTCAGCCGCTCGTCGTATTTGCGCGAGGCGCCGACCAGCTCGCCATTTTAAAAATGCGGGGCCTCGACGCCGTTGAGCGCGCGGTCCAGCGCCGCCTCTGCCAGCACATCGAAGCGCGTGGCGAAGGCCGCCTCCCAGGCCTTGTCGAACGGCGTGCCGCGCGGCCGCGCGCGCAGCTTGTAGGCCGATTGGCGCCCCATCCCCACCGCCCGCGCAGCGGCAGAGACATTGTGGGTGGCGCCAAGCTCGCGCAGGAACGCGGCCTGCCGCGCGGGCGTCCAGCCATCGTGGCGAGCCGCGTCGGTTGGGGCCTCAGATGCCTGTTCGATGGTTGCGGGGAGCGCATCGGCAGCGGGATCGCCGTCAAGCGCGAACGAGGAGGGGTGCGGATGTTTCGTCATCCGCGAGGTTAAGGCAAATTCGGTGTGAGTAGGAAAGGGGTTCCTGCCTTGCCGAGCGCAATTCAGTTTTCGCGCGCGCCGTACACCGCCTCGTCGACCACGAGTGAGATGTCGTCCCGGTAGGTGGCCCAGTTCTGGAGACAATTCCAGGCAGCGCCCGTGGTACCCGGGGGCACGAGCGAAAGAACGCGCGTTCCATAATCGCTTTCCCCGAGGCGAAAGTGCGCAGGATTGGCCCGACAGATCCGCATCGCCTGCGCCAGGGTTCGCCCTTTGCATCGATCTTGCTCGCGCGTTTCATGCCGGTTGGATGCTTCCTGGACGCCAAGGGTCGCAAGCGGCACGACCAGTGCGAGCGTCAGGCTGCGCAAGTCGGGATCGCGCTGCAATCGGAGCTGCGCCCCGATACCGATGACGATCAGCACGCCGACGACGCCACGGAGCGCATGGAATAGCCAGTCGGCTTTCTCGCAAGGCGGCAGCCCGAACCGCGGCAGGTAATCGAGAACTAGGCGCCCCGCGACAAACAGCAGGATCGCGGCAGCGAGAAGCCATGCCGACCTGATCACCATCAAACGCAGACCATTCTGCCGGGGAATGGGACCGGTCAAAGCGCGCCCTGCTCTTTCCAATATTGATAGGTCTGGATGTACTTCTCTTTGACATCGCCCTTCTGCGGCCGGTGCAGCGGCGAGAACATCAATCCGGTGAGCTTCGCCGCCCAGATCGCATCCACCAGCCGTCCGTCGAAGATTGGATAGGGCGTGTAGTCGAGCAGATAGAAGGCCAGCGCATCTTCGGCACCGGGAAGCAGCGTCAGGCGATTGAGCGTCCTGATCCTGTGGCTGTAAACCTCCTGCTTCAGGGACGGATCGTAAAATCGCCCGGCCAGTTCGAAAACGGAAGTATCCCGATCGAAATCGGTCACCACCCGTTTCACTTTGCCGAGCCAGTATGTTCCGACCTCGTACTTCGCCGGGCCCGACGTATCGCATTCCACGAAGTCGAAGGCGGCTGGATCCATGCCATGCAAGAGCTGCCGCGCCCGGTCCGATAGAACCCAGCGGTCGAAGCCATAGAAATCCAGCGGCTTGTTGCGCAGCGCAATCCGCACGCGCGGCGTTTCCGCATATCGGGGCAGGCCGAACTGCGTTTCGAAATGATTGCCGGTCTGCCTGTGTCCGACCATGCCCGACCGATCGGCCTCGCGTCGCAGCCTGTCCTCCTCGAACAGCTCGAAATCGGACGGGTTTCGCAGATGGGTGGGAGACGCGATGAACAGGCGCCTTGCCGCGCCGGCCTCGCTCACCGCGCAGCCCCGCAATATTTCCGGCTCGCCGGCACGGGCACTTCTCTCGCCAGTTTATTGACCGACACGCCTCGGCGCCCATGCAGGGTATGGGCCCGACCAGTTGAAATTGCCGATTTCGATCAGACCGTCGCGCACATGTAGCGTGGCGCCTCCCCCTTCGAATGGTGCCCCAGCAGGCTCGTCGTAATAGCTGCACCACCAGTTGACGGTGTAGCTTTGCGATCCCCGGTTGCGCATGAGCGCCCCCACGTCGCAATCCCTGGTTTTCTCGAAAATTTCCTCGACACTGTCTTCGAGGTTGCTCGGTGTTTGCCTGGCTCGGAATTCGGGGTCGTACTGCACCTGGGAATGAGAATTCGCCTTGAGATAGGCCGTGTCCCGGGCAAGGATCGCAGCGAGGTATGCTCGCATCAGCTCCTCGTCGATTCGAGAATCTGTCGCAGGTGCGGCGACCGTCAGTGCCGCTGCAAAAACCGAACCGAGCATTTGCTATGCGTCCCTAGAATGCAATTTCGGTCGAACTAGCAGGTTCGCCTGAAGACCGCTATCGCAAGTTGTCAGCCGCCTGGCGAGCTACGCAAACTTAGGCGCCCTTTTCTGCATCTCCGCCATCACCGCTTCGATCTGGTTCGGCTTGCGGATGATCCCGTCCTGCTCGCGGCTTTCGGCGAGGAGGATTCCGTCCTCGCCCTCCTCGTGCATTACCTTGAACAGGCGCTTGGCGCCGCGGATGGCCTCGGGGTTTTTGTTCGCGATCACGGTGGCGAGCTCGGTCGCGCGGGCGAGCGGATCGTCACAGACCTCGGTGGCGAGGCCCAGCTCTTTTGCCTCGGCACCGGTGAATTCGCGATTGGTGTAGGTGAGTTCGCGCAGCACGTCGTCGCGCACCAGCCCGCGCCACAGGGCATAGCCGCCCATGTCGGGCACGAGGCCCCATTTCATCTCCATCACCGCCATGCGCGTGGCGGGATGGACCACGCGGATGTCCGCGCCGCTGGCGATCTGCAGGCCGCCGCCGAAACACACGCCGTGGACCGCGGCGATCACCGGCACGGGGCACTTGCGCCAGGTCATCGCGACTTCCTGCGCGCGATTGGCATTGCCGTGGGTGCGCTCCGCCAGGCTGCCCGAGCCGGTCGGATCGCCGCCGAAGCTGTTGGTGTCGAGCCCGGCGCAAAAGGCGCGGCCTTCGCCCGAGAGGACGACTGCACGCAGGCCCTCCATGCTGCGGACCGCCTCGCCCGCCTCGATGATGGCTTCGAATTGCGCGGGGTCGAGCGCGTTCATCTTGTCGCCGCGCGTGAAGCGCACCTGCGCAACGCCATCGCTGCCCAGATCGATGGAAATGCGGTCATTCGGCTGCATGCTTGGATCCTCTCAGCTCTTGCGCGTCGACACCGTTGCCGATTGCAACCCTTCTGTCCAGCATCGCACCGTCCGACCGCGTCGATCCGGCCGCACGGACGGCTTGCGGTCTGCCCAGCTGGTACCCGCCGTCGGGGTGCGTGCGGACCAGCCAGGCGCAGTGCGAGATCGCCAGCTTGGCGCGCAGGCGCGAGACGTGGACCTCGAGCGAATTGGTTTCGGGAACATGCTCCATCCGCCACACGTCGGCCAGCAATTCGCGGCGCGACAGCCGGGCGAAGGGGGTTTCGGCGAGGCGCCAGAGCAGGGCGAATTCGCGCGGGTGAAGGCCCAGCCAGCGGTCCCCCGCCCGCGCGTCGCGATAGAACAGGTCGAGCACCAGCGGTCCCGCCCGCCGTTCGCGCGGCATGCTGCGGGCGAAGGCCTTGAGGCGAATGAGGCGCGAGGCGAGTTCGACCAGCGCGATATTCATGCCGACCGCATCGCCGAACCCGGCATCGAGCAATCGCGTGCGATCGCGGGCATCGTCCGCGCCGACGACGACGACGGTTGCGGGATGGCGAATTTCGCCCCAGTCGCGGGGGCGCTCGCCGGCGCGCCAATCGAGCACGCAGGGGACGCCGCCATCCACCGACCGGCAACCCGCGGCGGGCGCGCGCGTCCAGGCGAGCAGGCGCAGGTCCCAGCGCGCAGGCGGACGGCACGCCCGCGACAGCCAGATGAAGGAGGGGAGGCTCACGCCTGCCTCTTAGCTGGCTAGCTGCAATCGCAAAATTGCGGCGAAACCCTACCCCTCGGCTCGGGAACCATGCGGAACTCGCACTCGGAAACTGCCCTGCGGCGAGCAAGTCAGGCGGGTTGGTCGGCCCGATGCTCGGCGAGGAATTTCTTGATGTTGCGCGCAGCCTGGCGGATGCGCTGCTCGTTCTCGACCATGGCGATGCGGACATAGCCCTCGCCCTCCTCGCCGAAGCCCACCCCGGCGGCGACTGCGACTTCGGCATGCTGCAGCAATTGCTTGGAGAATTCGAGGCTGCCCATGTGCTCGAAACCCGGCGGCAGCTTGGCCCAGGTGAACATGCTGGCGGGCGGATTGGGAATCGGCCAGCCTGCGCGGGTAAAGCTTTCGACCATCACGTCGCGCCGCTGCTGGTAGCGCAGGCGGTTCTGCTCGACCACATCCTGCGGCCCGTTCAGCGCGGCGCAGGCGGCGGCCTGGATCGGAGTGAAGGCGCCATAGTCGAGATAGCTCTTCACCCGCGTCAGCGCGGCGATCAATTGCTGGTTGCCGACGCAAAAACCGATCCGCCAGCCGGCCATGGAAAAGGTTTTCGACATGGATGTAAATTCGACCGCAACGTCCTTCGCCCCAGGCACTTCGAGAATCGAGCGGGTCGGCTTGCCGTCGTAGTAGAGCTCCGAATAGGCGAGGTCGGACAGGACCCAGACGCTGTTGTCGCGCGCCCATTCCACCAGCCGCTCGTAGAAGGCGAGGTCGACGGTCTCGGCGGTCGGATTGCTGGGATAATTGACCACGAGCACGGTCGGGCGCGGCACGGTATAGGCCATCGCATTGTCGAGCGCCTTCCAGTAATTCTCGTCCGGCGTGGTCGGCACGCTGCGGATCGTGGCTCCGGCGATCATGAAGCCATAGGTGTGGATCGGATAGGCCGGGCTCGGCGCGAGGATCACGTCACCCGGCGCGCTGATCGCGGTGGCCATGGAGGACAGCCCCTCTTTCGAGCCCATCGTCACCACCACCTCGGTTGCCGGGTCGAGCTCGACTCCGAAGCGCCGCTGGTAATAATTCGCCTGGGCGCGGCGCAGGCCGGGAATGCCCTTGGACTGCGAATAGCCATGCGCGGTGGGCTTGGCCGCGACCTCGCACAGTTTGTCGATCACATGCTGAGGCGGCGGCTGGTCGGGATTGCCCATGCCCAGGTCGATGATGTCGCGCCCAGCCTGCCGCGCCGCATGCCGCATCGCGTTCACTTCCGCGATGACATAGGGGGGCATGCGCTTGATGCGGTAGAATTCTTCGGACATTCGGGGCCTTTCGGGCGTTGTTTCGTGATACTGATTACCTATTCATGCGACGGGCGCAAACGCCTCGCGTGCATGGCGCGGCGGATTATCCTAACAGGCGGCAAACCCGTGCTTGCCTGACCCGAGGAACCACGATGAACGACGACGGACCCGATCCCTTCACCAACCTCTACGAAGCACCGACCAAGCTCGCGCGCGCGATGTTCGCGCCGCTGCAGGAGACGATGGCGGGCGGCATGACGGGCGACACGCCGATGAAGCCGGAAGACGCGCAGCATTGGGCCGAGGTCGGCGCGAAGCTGCAGACCATGTGGTTGCAGTATCAGGCCGAACAGCTCGCCAATCCGCAGGCCATGGCACCCTATTTCGATCCCACGCGCTGGCAGCGGCTGGCGCAGGACTGGTTCCGCCAGATGCCGCTGGCTGACCCCGCCCAGCAGCAGCAGCTGATGCAGGACGGCATGCAGCTGTGGCAGCAGGTGCTGGGGCAATACGGCCTGGGCGAGATGGCAGGCGTGCCCGCGGACGATCCCGAAATGCCCATCAAAGACCGGCGCTTCTCCGATCCCAAATGGCGCGCCCATCCTGCCTTCGCGCTGATCCACCAGACATATCTGTTCCTGGCCCAGCGCGTCGCCGATATGGTCGACCAGATGGAGGGGCTGAGCGAAGACAAGCGCGAGCAGCTGCGCTTTACCACCAAGGCCATCACCGAGGCGGCGAGCCCGGCGAATTTTCCGCTGCTCAACCCCGTCGTGATGGAGCGCACGCTGGAAACGCGCGGCGACAATCTGGTGAAGGGTATGGAGCACCTTCTGGCGGACCTCAGGCGGGGGCAACTTTCCCACACCGACGCCAGCGCCTTCACCCTTGGCGAGAATATCGCGGTGACGCCCGGCAAGGTCGTGCACGAGACGCCGCTCTACCAGTTGATCCAGTATTCGCCCTCCACCGAAGAGGTGCTGGCGACGCCGCTGGTGATCTTCCCGCCGTGGATCAACCGCTTCTACATCCTCGACCTCAATGCGAAGAAGAGCTTCGTCAAATGGGCGGTCGACCAGGGCGTGACCGTCTTCATGGTCAGCTGGAAATCGGCCGATGCCAGCATGAAGGACGTGGTCTGGGACGACTACGTCCGCGCCCAGATCGACGCCATAGATCATATCCGCGCTCGGCTGGACGTGCCCAGCGTGCACACGATCGGCTATTGCGTGGCCGGCACGACCCTTGCGGCAACGCTGGCCCTGCTCCACCGCCGGGGCGAACAGGACAAGGTGAAGAGCGCAACCTTCTTCACCGCGCAGGTCGATTTCGAGAAGGCGGGCGAATTGCTCAACTTCGTCGACGAACAGCAGCTGGGTATGGTCAAGGCGATGAGCGCGGACGGCTATCTCGACGGGCGCTACATGGCTGCGACGTTCAATCTGCTGCGCGGCACCGACCTGATCTGGAATTATGTCGTCAACAACTACCTGCTGGGCGAAGACTATCCGGCCTTCGACCTGCTGCACTGGAACGGCGACGTCACCAACCTGCCGGCCAAGTGGCACCAGCAGTATCTGCGTGATCTCTACAAGGACAACCGGCTGGTCGAAGCCGATGCGCTGAGCGTCGACAATACGCCGATCGATCTGGGCCTTGTCGAAACGCCTGCCTACGTCCAGGCCGGCAAGGAAGACCATATCGCGCCGGCCGAAAGCGTATGGAAGATCCGCGAACATTTCCGGGGGCCGATCAAATTCGTGCTCGCCGGTTCGGGCCACATCGCGGGCGTCGTCAATCCTCCGGACGCGGGCAAATACCAGTATTGGCTCAATGACGGCGATCCGCGCTCGCTGGCGGAATTCCGAGAAGGGGCGGTCGAACACCCCGGCAGCTGGTGGCCAGACTGGATCGACTGGTTGCGCGCTCAGGACGCCGAAACGGTGCCCGCAAAGGGCAAGCGCAAGCCGGGCGGAAATGGCGACAAGGTGATCGAGGATGCACCGGGACGCTACGTCGCCACGCGTTAACCTATTGAAATAACAATTCATCGCGCTTTATTGTGCACTGCACAAAAAGTGCTTGACTTCGCACCTGCAATCTCTATTTTGTGCACTGCAACAAAAGCGAGGTTCCCATGGCTGACAGCCAAAGCAAAATCGATGCGGCCGCCGAGAAGGCTTTTGCCGAGGCCGCGGAAAAGAAGACCGCCGAGGCCGCCAAGGCTGGCGTAAGCGCGAAGGCTGTAGAGGAGGCTGTCGAAGCGGATAGGACTGCCCCGGTGAAGACCGACAAGGTTGCCGAGGCCGTTGCCGCGCCTGCCACCGAGGCCGCTTCGAAAAAGGCCCCGGCCAAGAAGGTCGCTGCCAAGAAGGCTGCGCCGAAAAAGGCCAAGCCGAAGAAGGCTGCTGCCAAGACCGTCGCCAAGAAAAAGGCTCCGGCCAAGAAGCCGGTCGCCGCGAAAAAGACTGCGGCCGCCCCCAAGAAGGCGGCCACCACCAAGACCACCCCGATTTCCAAGCTGAAGGAAAATATCATGGCCACTGCCAAGAACGCCAAGACCACCGACTACACTGCCAAGGCCAAGGAAGTTGCTGCCGACATGCAGACCCGCGCCAAGGCCGCCTACGACAAGGGCACCGAGCTGACCAAGGACGCCGTCGAGTTCCAGAAGGGCAATTTCGAAGCTCTTGTGGAAAGCGGCAAGATCCTCGCTTCGGGCATGCAGGACATGGGCCGCACCTATGTCGAGGAAGCCAAGACCGCTGCCGAGACCGTCCAGGCCGACGTCAAGAAGTTCGCCGCCGTCAAGTCGCCGACCGAGCTCTTCCAGCTGCAGGGCGAAATCGCCCGTCGCAACTTCGACGCGATGGTCAAGACCACTTCGAAGAACACCGAAGCCATGCTCAAGCTCGCCAACGAAGCTTTCGCTCCGGTTTCGAACCGCATGAGCCTCGCCGCCGAAAAGGTCCGCAAGGCCGCCTAAGCGACACACACCAGCTTCAATCCGCCGGGCACTCTCTCCTCTCTCCCTCGCCCGGCGATTGGACAACCCGGGCCGGTTGGCATTGCGCCAGCCGGCCCATTTTTTCGTCCGGAACTCGCGCCGTTTCTGCGCTTTCTTAACCTGCAAACGGCCTAAGAGCGCCGAGCCGCCTTGCGATTTTGCAATGCGTTACGATAATGGGCCTGCAATGATCGAGTGCTTCACCCCCTCCAGCGTCCGCGCCGCCGAAGGCGACGATGACGCGCGCGATGGCGAAGGCCAGGTCGGCATCGCCACCAAGACGCGGACCAAGCCGAAGAAGCCCAGCCAGTATAAGGTGCTGCTCCTGAACGACGATTACACGCCTATGGAATTCGTCGTAATCGTGCTCAAGCGCTTCTTCCGAATGGATATGGAAGAGGCGACCCGCGTGATGCTGCACGTCCACCAAAAGGGCGTCGGCGTATGCGGCATCTTCCCCTACGAAGTGGCCGAGACCAAGGTGAACCAGGTGATGGATTTCGCTCGCCAGAACCAGCACCCGCTGCAATGCACGCTCGAAAAGGCATGACACGATAGCCCTCCCAGGCCATCCTGACCCTGATCCGCCCTCACCGGGGCAGGAGAGCGTCTGGGACTATCCCCGGCCGGCGATCGCCGAACGCACCGACCGCCATATCGTTATCCGCCACCGCGGCATGACCCTGGTTGATACACGCAATGCGTGGCGCACGCTCGAGACCAGTCACCCGCCGACCTATTACATCCCGCAATCCGACGTCGCGATGGATCACCTCTCGCCGAACCCCCGCCGATCGCTTTGCGAATGGAAGGGCCAGGCACGATACTGGGATGTCGAGATCGGCGGCGAGCGGATCGAGGCGGCCGGCTGGTCCTATCCCGAACCGACAGCGTCCTTTGCCGGGATCGCTGGCCATATCGCTTTCTACCCCGAGCCCTTCGACGAGGTGCTGGTCGATGGCGAGCAGGTTGTCCCGCAACCGGGCGGATTTTACGGCGGCTGGATCACGAGCCGCGAGGCTGGTCCGTTCAAGGGCATTCCCGGCAGCCGCTTCTGGTAAGCCGCATCATCAGCATTGGGGCATGACCTTGCCGACAATTCACGCTAGGGCCATGCCGACAGCTTCACTGCCGGTGCCGACGTGCTGAATTTCATCCCCGCCATTGACCGCTACATCCTCCGGCTCGTCATCGTGCCCATGTTCGGCGTGTTCTTCGTCGCGGCGTCGCTGCTAACGCTGGAGAAGATGGGGCGGCTGTTCGAGTTCGTTTCTGTCGAAGGCGGGCCGGTGGGCGTGGTGTTCAAGATGCTCGCCGCGCTGGTGCCGGAATATGCCAGCCTTGCCATACCGCTCGGCCTCCTGCTCGGCGTGCTGCTGGCGTTCCGCAAGCTGGCGACCACCAGCGAGCTCGACGTGTTCCGCGCGGTGGGGCTGGGCTACGGCCGACTGCTGCGCGTTCCCTATCTGCTGACCGCGATCCTGATGGCGGTGAATGTGGCGCTGGTGTTCTACATCCAGCCGATCAGCCGCTATTATTACGAACAGCTGGAATATGATCTGCGGTCTGGGGCGCTCGGGGCGTCGATCAAGGTCGGCGAATTCACCACGCTGGCCGATCGCATGGCGCTGCGTATCGAGCGCAGCGAGGAGGACGGGCGCGAATTGCACGGCATTTTCGCGCGCGTGTCGGACAGCAAGGGCCAGGTGCTGTCGATCTCCGCCAAGCAGGGCGCTTTCCTGGCGACGACCGACGATCCCGATACGATCATCCTGCGCCTGACCGACGGTACAATCGTGCAGGACACCGGCGAGCAGACGCCGCGCGTCCTCACCTTCACCCGCCACGACCTGCCGATCGACCTGCCCGCGATCGAGGCGTTTCGCGACCGCGGCGATGCCGAGCGCGAATATATCCTGCCAGAATTGCTCCGTATCGGCTGGAACCAGGGCACGACCGAGGCCAAGCGCGATGCGAGCCAGGCGAGCTTCAACTTCCGGCTGGTCGAGGTGGTCATGATGGCCATGCTGCCGCTGCTAGCGGTGGCTCTCGGCATTCCGCCAAAGCGATCGACCAGCGCGCTGGGCGTCTTCCTGTCGATCATCATGGTGGTGAGCTATCACAAGGTGAACCAGTATGGAGAGGACGTGGCCGCGCTTGGCCGGGTCGATCCCATCATCGCCCTATGGGGCCCCTTCCTTATTTTCGCCGCGCTGATCGGCTGGATGTACTACCGCGTTGCCTTCGTGCCGGGTGGTCAGGCCATCGGCGCGCTGGAAGTGTGGTTCGCGAAATTGTCCAAGCGTTTGCGCAAGCTGTTCCGACGGCGGCCTGCGCGCACCGGTCTGGTCGCGGCACCGGCGGAATAAGGCCCCGATGCAACTCGATTTCTTTCCCTCGAAGACGCTGACCGTCTATCTGGCGAAGCTCTTCGTCGTGCGGATACTCGCGATGCTGTTCATGCTCGTGCTGGTTCTGATGATGCTCGACCTCTTGTCCAACAGCGGCAAGATCCTGGCGGTGGAGGGCAATGGCCAGGGCGAATTGCTGACTTATGCGGGCTTGCGCATACCCCAGCTGATCCAGAGCTTCCTGCCCTATTCGGTGCTTCTGGCGACGCTCATCACCCTGGTGACGCTGAACCAGAATAGCGAGGTCATCGCGATGAAGGCGGCCGGGCTGTCGGCCCACCAGGTGCTCGCCCCGCTCCTGCTGACGGCAGGGATCGTCTCGCTGCTGAGCTTTGCCTTCAACGAGCGCATCACCACCCGGTCGACGGCAACGCTCAAGGCCTGGGAGGCAGTCGAGTACGGAGCGATCCCGGAGGAATCCGACGTTCGCGCGAATATCTATCTGAGCGATGGGGCAGGCGTGCTCAACGCCGCGAACCTGACCGGGACCGGCGAGAATATCGTGATGCGCGACGTAACCTGGTACGCGCGCAATGCCGAGGGGACGATCCTCGAACAGATCAACGCCGATCGCGCGACCTATGCCGCGCCAGGCTGGCGCCTCGAAGGCGCGGAACGCTTCATGGTGCAGAATGCGGTCAGCGATACGCCAGAGGCGCCGATCGTCGGTGAAGGATTGACGCCCTCCCAGATCGACCTTGCGAAAGTCGATCCGGAAACCCAGCCCTTCTGGGAGCTTTCCGGTTCGATCGACGCATACGAAGCGGCCGGACGCCGCACGGCGGAACTGCGCGCCAAATGGTGGCACAAGATCGCCGGGCCACTGTCCGCCTTCCTGATGCCGCTGCTGGGCGCGGTGGCAGCCTTCGGCCTGGCGCGATCGGGCCAGCTGTTCGTGCGCGCGATCATCGGCATGGCCTTGGGCTTTGCCTATTTCGTGGTCGACAATGCCGCGCTCGCCATGGGCAGTTTCGGTGGCTACCCGCCCTTCCTTGCGGCGTGGGCGCCCTTCCTGCTGTTCGTCCTGATCGGCGAGACCGTGCTGATCCGGACAGAGGAATGAGCGGCTGGCATATTCGGCTCGCGCGGCCGGACGACGCCGAGGCTTACTCCGAGGTCGAGGAGGATGCGGCCGGGCTGCTTCGCGAAGATCCTTCGCTGGTCGGCATCCCCGTCCCGCCGACCGAAGACGCGGCCCATTACCGTAGTCTCATCCGCAGGGGCCATTGTCTGACCGCCTATGAGGGCGAGCGGGTTATCGGCTTTGCCGCGGCCGCCCCGCTCCGGCGCGAATTGCACCTTGCCGAGTTGAGCGTGGCCCGCAGCCACCAGCGCATCGGCGTAGGGGCGACGCTGCTGGAGGCGCTGGCGATCGATGGCCGCAACTCGGGCATGCGGGCCATCACGCTCAACACCTATATCGACATTCCGTGGAATGCGCCCTTCTATGCCCGTCACGGCTTCGTGGAGCTGCAGGATTTCGAAGGCCGCCCGCATCTTGCGCAATCGCTGGAAAAGGCGGTGGCGCTGGGCCTCCCGCGCGAACGCCGTTGCGCGATGATCCGCTTCCTCACCTGAGCGCTGCGCACGGAAGTGCGGAACGGCTGTGCCGATCGAACGTCATGTCAGCGACAGTCGTTGGAGTTACCCATGAAGATTACCACCGCATTCGTAGCCATTCTCCCGGCCTTCGCGCTGGCCGCCTGCGGTTCGGAGCAGCCCGAACCCGACACCAGCTATGAAGAGCAATTGCCTGCTCCGGTGCCCGAAGGCGGCGAGGGGCTGGCCTCGGTACCCGACAACGACAGCATCGAAGGCGGCGCGGACGAGCAGGTCGACGAGCAATATGCAGGCGATGCCCAGTTGCCCGAAAGCATGGATGATACGGCGGCCGACGCCGGGCAGTAGGCTAAGCGGCGCGGCGCCCCATGGTGCTGCGCGCGATCCGCAAAACCAGCACTGCCATGCCCTTGTGGTTCGCCCCGTGATAGGTCGAACCGTCCCCCAGTTCGCGCACCAGCCGACGATGCGCCTCGGGCAGCGAATGATAGGGCATCGAGGGCATCAGATGGTGCAGCGCATGATAGCGCAACCCCACCGGCGCCCAGATTTCCGCCACCAGGCCCGGCGGCGGCACGTTGACGCTGTCGAGAAACTGGGCGGTGACGGTCATCGCCTCGCCCTCGTTCTCCCACAGATGCGCGACCAGCGTGCGCAGCTGGTTGAGCGTCGCAGTCACCGAGACGATCGCGAGAGCTATCAGGATCGGGCGCCAGCCAAGCGCAAAGATGCTGCCGATCAGCAGCCAGGACCATGCGAACCCGCCAAATTCCTGCCAGAAGACACGCTTCTTCAGCGTTCCTTCGGGTGGGCGGCGACGGAACTCGGGATTGATCGCCAGCGCGGAAAAGCGCTGCCACGTCAATTGCCGGATCGGCGGCAGGATCGCACCCAGCGGCACGAGCACCGCGAAGCGGAACAGCAGTGCGACCGGTGCAAGCAGCGCGACAGCCACGAACAGCGGCAGGCTCCACGGCTTCATCAGGGCGAGCGGCAGGTATTCGGGATCTTCCACCGTGCCATACTGCGTGCGCTTGTGGTGCAGCGTGTGCACGCCCTCATACATGAAGGACGGGGTCAGCAGCGGAATTCCCACGAGCACATTCCATGCCGAGCGAAACCCGGGCAATGCATCGCGATGCAGGTGCGAAATCTCGTGAATGAAAAGCAGCGCGCGATAGAGCGACAGGGCCGAAACGATGCCCAGCACCACGGCCGGACCCACGCTGTCCACGAGTATCGCCCCGGCAAGCGCGGCATAGCCCAGCACGGCAGAAACGATCAAGTCGGGCCAGTAGATTGCGGCCCGCGCCTCGGCGATGTCCTTGGTGAGGTCGCGCGCGGCACGCAGCATCGCCTTGTCATCCGGCATCTGCGCGTGCCAGCCCGCGCCGGCATTGCGGCGCGCGACGAGATCGGCAGAGGGAATGGTCTGGTGTGCGGTCATGGCTCCGAATTTCCTGAAAGGCCCCTATCGCAAAAGGGCGGGGGAATACAGCACAGGCTTGCGATCATCGTGATCGACCAAGCACCGATTGCAGGCTGTTTCCTTGACAAAGATCATCAAGCACACAACGGGCTAACCCACGCTGAACGGGAGGCAAGCTCGTGTCGTCGGGCCAGATAGTGATCGAAGAGATTGGGGGCAAGAAGGGGCGCGCGCGCTTTGTCGACCTCGGCAGGTCGTTCGCCGCGCGCGAGCAGCATTCCGTGCCGCAGCTGCGGTCCGAACAACTGGAACTCGTGGACCCGGACAAGAACCCGTTCTTCGGTCATGCCAGCCACCAGTTCTTCATCGCCCGGCGCGATAGTCGCGATGTCGGGCGGATTTCGGCGCATATCGATCGCCTCGCGCTCGAGCTTCCCGCCGAACAGGGAATGGGTCCCGGCACGGGCATGTTCGGCTATTTCGATGCGGAGGACGAAGGCGTGGCGAAGGCTCTGCTCGCCAGGGCCGAGGAATGGCTGCGCGAACAGGGAATGACCCGGGCGCTTGGCCCCATATCCATGTCCGTCTGGGAAGAGCCCGGCCTGCTGGTCAGTGGCCAGGACCATTCACCCATGATCATGATGGGTCACCATCCGGCCGACTATGCGCACTGGATCGAGGCGGCGGGCTATGACCGCGCGAAAACGCTCCTGACCTACGATCTCGATGTGACGCAGGACTTCCCTCCCCTCGTGCGGCGGATCGTACAGTCGGGAGAGCGCAACGATCGCATCCGCATCCGCCCGGTCGACAAGTCGCGATGGGCGCAGGAAGTCGAGATCGTGCTGGCCATCCTCAATGACGCCTGGTCGAAAAACTGGGGTTTCGTGCCCTTCACGCCCGACGAGATCGCCTATGCCGGCAAGAAGCTGAAGCCGATCATCCGCGAGGATATCAACATGATCGCCGAGCTCGACGGTCGTCCGGTCGCCTTCATGCTGACCTTTCCGGACGTCAATCGCGTGCTCAAGGACATCGACGGAAAGCTCTTCCCCTTCGGATGGTTTCGCCTGCTCCGCTGGCTGCGCAAGCCGACCGCGGCCGACATGCGCGTGCCCCTGATGGGTGTGCTGCGCGAATTGCACAATTCGCGGCTGGCAAGCCAGCTGGCCTTCATGATGATCAGCAATATTCGCGACAATGCCGCGAGCCGATATGGCGCGCAGCGCGCCGAGATCGGCTGGATCCTGGACGACAACCAGGGAATGAAGGCCATCGCCGACGCCATCGAGAGCTCGGTCAATCGCGAATACGCGATCTATCGCAAGCGACTCTGATCGCGATAGTTGCACCGGGGCCACGCTGCGTGGCCGTTTGCATTCGGCCCGGAACGGAATGCGGCGATGTGCCGTTGGTCGAGACAGGCACTGGGCCTGACAAGCACTTTATCGGTCTATGGCAAACACTTCCGCTCGAACGAAACCGGCCACAGCCGCGCTGCCCAAGCGCGTGCTGATCGTGGAAGACGATGCCGTGCTGGGCCTGTCGCTGGAACAGGCGCTGGAGGATGCGGGCGTCCGGGATGTCGAGATTTGCGCATCGACCGAAGCGGCGCTCGCGGCATTGCGACGCGAGCGACCCGATGCGATCGTGCTAGACGTGCATCTGGCAGATCGCGACGATGGATGGGCGATCGCGGAAATTGTCAGGACACTCGGCCCCGACAGTCCGCGCATCGTGTTCTCCACCGGCATGCCGCAGGACATTCCCGAAGACATCGCCGAAATGGGCTGCGTTCTCGCCAAGCCCTATGATACGGACACGCTGGTCGACATCCTGCGCGAGCCCAAGCGCCGCGGCCTGATTTCACGCCTGCGTGGCAAGCTCGGCTGACTGGCCGGGCGGTTCCACCCCTCCAGATCTCGAAATAGTCGATTTTGCCCGCTTCGCACGGCAAGCTTCACGGCATTATAAGCTTGAGAGTGCCGACCAAGAAAAAAGGCCTTCACCGGATTTTTCCGGTGAAGGCCTTTCGGGATCGTATCACCAGCCGCTTGGACGGGAGGGGGGTCTCGGCGGTGACATAGACTAAATGGTCGTCCTGAAATGGGGTTCCCTGAAAAATGAAAAATTTTCGCGGGCTGCCCAAAGTCTTCTGAACGACCGTCAAATGAACGGTCGCAGGCTGTTTTCCTCGCGATTGTATTGGGCGACATCGGCTGCAGCGTCGAGGTCGGGAACGCAGATTTCGCGCGACTTCCAGATCACCAGGCCTTCGCGCTCGAGCTGGCGGATCGTCCGGTTGGTATGCACCAGCGACAGACCCAGCATGTCGGCAATCTGGTTCTGCCTGATCGCCAGATGCAGGACATTGTCGCGGGCTGCGAGCCCGGTCTGGAGTGCACGGTCGAGCAGCCAGACGGCAAGATAAGTAACCCGCTCTCGCGCGCTTCGTTGTCCAAGCGCGACGATGTGCTCCTCGAGCAACCGCTCCTCCTTCGCCGCCAGCCAGGTGATGTCGTAGCCCAGTCGGGGATGCTGCGTGAGAAGATCGGTAAAGTCGTCACGCTTGAAGACGCATAGCCGCGTGCCGACAAGGGCTTCGATCGAGTGACCCGCCGGTTCGTCGAAAGCACCCTGCAAACCGGTGAGATCGCCGGGAAACATGAAATTCACGATCTGGCGCCGCCCGTCGTCCAGCGTACGGAACCGAATCATTACCCCTTCAAGAATCGTGTAAAGCCGCTTGCTCTGCTCGCCTTGGATGACCAGCGCCTCGCCATCGTCGACCGCAATCTCGCAATCCTTGAAGCTCGCCATGTAGCCAAGCTGGTGCGGCGACAGGGGCCGAAGACCGCGGCAGGTCTGAAGCGGGCATCCCTCGCACTCATATGGCTCGGCAATCTCACGCATTTTCGCTCCTCCCCCTCGACGCCGCGACCCGACGGCAAAAAAGCCACGCGATGAAACCGTTGGCACCATCGCGGCCCGCCCATTCTAACAGGAACCTTCGTCCATTGAAGGCGTTCCATGCGCGCACTTAACCAAAAGGGGTCTTATGTCGCTTGGTGATCAAATTGCCCGCAACCTTCCGTATTTGCGCCGCTATGCGCGTGCGCTCACCGGCTCGCAGGCCACGGGCGATGCTTTCGTTCGCGCAACGCTTGAAGCCGCTCTGGCCGATGATGGCCTGAAAGCCTCGCTCGAAGGCGGCCGTGTCCCGCTCTACCGTGCCTTCAACAAGGTCTGGTCGAGCGCTTACATGGATATTTCCGAACCAGTCGGCGCCGATAGCCACGAGGGCGCGGCGCAGGATCGCCTTAAGTCGATCACGCCGCTCAATCGCCAGGCGCTTCTCCTGACGACGCTGGAGGACTTCTCCGTCGAGCAGGCAGCCGACGTCATGGAGATGGAACCTTCCGATATCGAGCGCCTGGTCCAGGAAGCGGTGAGCGAAATCGACAAGGAATCGTCGACCAGCGTGCTCATCATCGAGGACGAGCCGCTGATCTCGATGCAGCTCGAGGATCTGGTGACCTCGCTCGGCCACGAGATCTGCGGTACCGCCGCCACGAGGACGCAGGCACAGGAAGTCGTCGCGGACAAGACGCCGGGCCTCGTCCTGGCGGACATCCAGCTGGCTGACGGGTCCTCGGGCCTCGATGCCGTGGACGATATCCTTGCCATCAGCAGCGTGCCGGTGATCTTCATCACGGCCTATCCCGAACGACTGCTGACCGGCGACCGCCCGGAGCCGACCTATCTGGTCACCAAGCCGTTTCAGGAACAGACGGTCCGTGCGGCAATCAGCCAAGCGCTCTTCTTCGGCTCCAGCCGCCCGCTCGGCTGATCTCGGCAAACATGATGCGAAGTAGAGGCCCGCCGGAAACGGCGGGCCTTTTTCGTGGCGCGTCAGCTTTCGCCGGACGTGTCCTGCGGGGCGCGCAAGGCGAATTCGCTCGGTTGGCGGACCGGTACCAGCAGGGTGCAACGCACACCGCGCTCGTCGAACTCCAGCTCGACCGGGTGCCGCAATTCGTGGGCGACGATCTTCTCGATCAGTTCGGTGCCGAAGCCGCGGCGGCTCGGCTGGCGGACCAAGGGCCCGCCACGCTCGGTCCATTCCACCTTGGCCAGCCGTTCGTTGATGTTCGACCAGTGTATCTCGACCCGCCCCCCTTCGACGCTGAGCGCACCGTATTTCGCAGCGTTCGTCGCCAGTTCGTGCAGGGCTAGGCCGAAGCTCAGAGCATCGTTGGGCGCGAGGTCGACGTCCGGCCCGTCGAGCACCACCTCGTGTTCGGCCGTGCGCGAATAAGGTGCGAGTTCGACTTCGGCCACGGAGCGGATCGGCGTCGTGCCCCATTCCGACTTGGTCAACAGGTCGTGTGTTGCAGACAGCGCGCGTATCCGGCCATCGATCCCTTCTGCGAAATCGTCGAGGTCCGTCGCCCGGCGTCGGGTCAGCGAAACGATCGACAGGACGTTGGCGAGCGTATTCTTCACCCGGTGATTGAGTTCGCGGGTGAGCGAATCGCGGATCGAATTCTGCTGTGCGAACCAGTCGAGCGAGCGACTGTCCTCGACCGCCTGCTGCGCCAGCAGCCGCGCGATCAGCATCAGCAGGCTGGCAACCGCAAGGCCGAACAGCAAGGTGATCATCGCCATGGTCGACAAGGCATCTGTCCGCGCGGATTCGACGATCAGTTGCATGCGCCGCCCCGCGATATCGAGTTCGCGTTCGACGCGGGTCGTTGAGCCTTTCCATCCGGGCAATTCCGCCAGGAGCTCCCGCTCACCCCCGTCGACATCGTAGAGCCTGGCCGAGAAACCCTCGTAAGTGACCAGCTCTGCGGCGGATTCGAGAAACTGGGGGGCATTGAACGGGCTATAGATAAAGCCCAGAAGTTCCCGCCCCATGTCCGACTGACGGAAGACGGGCATGAAGATGAGGAAACCGGGTTCGCTGCCACCACCTTCCTGTGCCAGCGTGACCGGACCGCTGGCCGTGGGACGTTCCTCAAGCCTCGCGGCATCCATGGCGGCGCGACGAACCGGCTCGGAATACATGTCGAAGCCGAGCGCGCGGCGATTGCGGATCGTGTCCGGACGCAGGAATAGGATGGGCACGAGCAGCGGCCTCGGCCGCTCCTCCAGCGAAGGCGTGACGCGCACGCGCGATACCCGCCCTTCCGACAGGCGGTCTTCGAACTCCGGCACCATAGGAGAGGTCACTACCGGAGCCCATCCAATTCCTTCCGCGCCCCGATAATTCGAATCGAGGCGCAACTCGTCGACAAAGCGGCGGAACAGTCCACTGGTTATCTCGTCCTGCGTGCTCAGCAGTGCCGACCCCGCCCGCAGATAGGACGTGCTGGTAAAGGCCCGGCGCTCGATCGCGGAAGCCATGGCCTGTGCACGACGATTGACGTCGGCTTCCTCGCGCTGGGCCTCCCCGCGTTCGATCGCGAACAGGCTGACCAGCGTGATCGCGATCACCAGCAGGAAGATCAGGATCGGCACCGCGCGCGGGTATTCGGCCAGCAATCGCCGGCGTTTGCCTTTGCCTTCGAAATCCTCGACTAGCAGCGCTCGCCCCTCAATACGGTTGGTCATGCGTGGTATAACTATGTCGCGCCCCCAAAATCGTTCCATTCCCGATTCTGCGGGAACCAGCGCAGGGGTGCTGCGTTACGCCTGCACACGAAGATGGGATCGTACCGCCTCCGTAAAACTGCGGGGTGGTGGCGTGTGGTAATGGAAATACCTGGATCGATATGAATTCCGACAAGTCACAGACAACAGGCCAGCAGGGGGCGAAGGTCGCAAAGCCTGCGGACTCGGACCCCCAGTGGGCCAACGGGTTGCGCAGGCTGTACGATTCGGTAGTGGATGAACCGCTGCCTGACAGCTTCAAGGATCTGCTCGAGAAACTGGATACGAAGGACTGATGGGAGGCAATCAACGAACGGCCTCCGAGAAGGCCGACTTCAAGCGGGAACTGACGGAAGTCGTTCCCCACCTGCGCGCGTTTGCGCGCGGCCTGTGCGGCCGTGCCGACATGGCGGACGATTTGGTGCAGGAAACCCTGCTCAAGGCCTGGGCGGCGCAGGAACGCTTCCAGCCCGGTACCAGCATGCGCGCGTGGACCTTCGTCATCCTGCGCAATGCCTATCTCACCGACATGCGTCGCAACCGCTTCCGCGGGGAATATGACGAAACGGTGGCCGAACGCATCCTGACTGCACCCGCAGGCCAGGAAGAACCGATCCATCTGTCGGACATGCATCGCGCCCTGCTCACGCTCCCGCCCGAGCGGCGCGAGGCCCTGTTGCTGGTCGGCGCCGGCGGATTTTCTTACGAGGAAGCGGCCACGATCTGTGATTGCGCCGTGGGCACGATCAAGAGCCGGGTCGGACGCGCCCGCGCCGCGCTCAATGCCATGCTCAGCGACGGCAGTATTCCGAAGCGGTCGATCGACGACGATGCGGCCCACCGGGCGATCCTGGAGGAGCTCGACGACGTCGCGGCCGGCAATGGCATCGCTGCCCGCAGCTGACGGACCGGCCCCCGCGCCGCGCGCCGGACCGTCCTCGACCCCGTACGCGGTTTAGGCCGATGGAGGAGCAGCCGACCTCGCTGCCCGAAAAGGCCGCGCCTCACCCGCCCGCGCCTTCGCGCAGGCTGGCCTTTGCCCGGCAGGAATTGCGCCTGATCTCGTCGCTGGTGCTGCTGATCGGCCTCGGATTGTTCCTCGCGCTGCCGTTCGTCCTGTCGATCGGGGCCGTCGTGTTCCTCCCCGTCGTGACGGCGCTTGTTCTTACAGTCATCCTTTCCCCACTGGCGGACCGGCTGAATGGCTGGGGACTGCCCAATGCTATCGCTTCCTTGATAGCCTTGCTGGTGTTCTTCGCAGTCCTGCTGCTCGCGCTCGCCCTCATTCTTCAGCCGGCCATTGCCCTGTTCGACGATGTTCCGGCGATGGTGAACCAGACCATCGAACGCTTTGGAGAATTGCAACGCCGCTTCGCCTGGGTGGCACAGATCAACCAGCAACTGGCCGACCTAATGCAGAGAGAGGGTGGTCGCGAAGTGGTTCTGGCGAGTCCGAGCCTGCTCGAGGAGCTGGCCTTCGCCACACCCGGGCTGGTGCTCGAAACCGTGCTGACCCTGCTCATGGCCTATTTCATGATCGAGGCGCGCATCCGCCTGCGCCAGCGGCTGCTGTTCGGCCGCGCAAATTTCGGCACCAGCATCAAGGCGGCTCGCGTTATGCGCGAAGTGCAGGATCGCGTAGCATCCTACATCCTCACGGTCGGCTGGATCAACACGATGGTCGGCGTGGTCGTCGCGCTCGGGGCTTGGGCGCTGGGGATCGAGGCACCGATCATGTGGGGCGGACTTGCGGCCTTGCTGAACTTCCTGCCTTATATCGGACCGATCGTGATGGTGACGCTGCTCGGCCTGTTCGGCATCGGCACGGCCGACACCATCCTGCTCGGCCTCGTGCCGGCCCTCGCCTATCTCGCGCTCCACACGGTAGAGGCGAATGTGATAACTCCGTCGATTCTCGGGGCGCGGTTCACCATGAACCCGGTGCTGATCCTGATCGCCCTGTCGTATTTCTCGTGGATCTGGGGTGTGTTCGGCGCGCTGCTGTCGGTGCCCATCCTGCTGATGCTGACGGCGCTGTTCGATCACGTCGGCCGCCCCAACCTCGTCGGCTTCATATTCGGGGAGCCGCTGTTCGGGCAGGAAATCCTCGCCGGCGGCGAAGACAGCCCCACCGAGTGATAGCATGAAAAAACCCGCGGCACGCATGGCGCCGCGGGTTTTCAATCAATGAAGAAGCCGGTTTTAGCTCGGGTACGTCCAGGTCTTGCCCCGTGCGAGGTTCTCGCTGGCGAAGCTCCAGTTGAGCTTGCCGTTCACTGCCTCGAGATATTCCGGGCGGGCATTCTGGTGATCGAGATAATAGGCGTGCTCCCACAGGTCGATGACCAGCAGCGGATTGACGCCGTCCTGATCGGCCAGAGTGTCGCCATCGTGGGTTTCCTCGATGGTCAGCTTGCCACCCTTTTCGGCCAGCCAGACCCAGCCGCTGGCGAAATGGCCGGCGCCGCGTTCCTTCAGCTTGCCCTTTAGGTCATCGACCGAGCCGAAATCCCGGTCGATCATGGACTTGAGCTCGTCCGAAGCTGCGGTTTCCTCGGCTGCAAGCGAGTGCCAGTAGAAGCCGTGGTTCCAGCTCTGGGCGGAGTTGTTGAACAGGCCCTGGTCCGACCCGCGCGCAGCCGAAATCACCTGCTCCAGGCTCTTGCCCGAATGATCGGTGCCTTCGATCGCGGCATTGGTCTTGTCGATATAGGCCTTGTGATGCTTGCCGTGGTGGAATGACAGCGTGCGGGCCGAGATGGCAGGCTCCAGCGCCTTGTCGTCATACGGTAGGTCGATAAGCTCGAATGCCATGGGATCCCCTCTGGATTGGCGTGAAAAAATTCCGGTTCGGTCCTGCAACGCGTGAACGCGACAAGGGTTGCAGCGCCGTCGGATAAAATGCTCCGGTTCGCGGCGGGGCTTTCCTTCGCCAGCCAATCACGCCACAGGACTCCCGAACGCAAGCGACGGACAGACGAGATGGCACGCAAGTTTTTCGGGACCGACGGGATCCGCGGCCGCACCAACCAGGGCGTTATGACGGCCGAAACCGCCATGCATGTCGGGCAGGCGGCGGGCACGCATTTCCTGCGCGGCGAACATCGCCATCGGGTCGTGATCGGCAAGGACACGCGGTTGTCGGGCTACATGATGGAAAGCGCCCTCGTCGCCGGTTTCACCAGCGTCGGGATGGACGTGATCATGACCGGCCCGCTCCCCACGCCCGCCATCGCGCTGCTCACGCGCGAGATGCGCGCCGACCTCGGCGTGATGATCTCGGCCAGCCATAATCCGTTCGAGGACAATGGCATCAAGCTGTTCGGACCCGACGGGTTCAAACTTTCCGATGATGCGGAAGCCGCGATCGAGACCCTGCTGGATCAGAAGCCGCTGCTGGTCGACCCGCACCGGATCGGTCGCGCGCGGCGCATCGACGATGCACGGGGCCGTTACATCCACGCGATCAAGCAGTCCGTGGCGAGCGACATCCGCTTCGACGGGCTCAAGGTCGTGGTCGACTGCGCCAATGGCGCTGCGTATCAGGTCGCTCCGTCGGTCATCTGGGAACTCGGCGCCGAAGTGATCGCGATCGGCGTGTCTCCCAACGGCACCAACATCAACGACGGCGTCGGTTCGACGGCGCTCGATGCGATCAAGGCGCGCGTTGTTGAGGAACAGGCGGACATCGGGATCGCGCTCGACGGTGACGCGGATCGGCTGATCGTGGTCGACGAGAAGGGGGCGGTCGTCGACGGCGACCAGATCATGGCGCTGATCGCCACCCGCATGCACGAGCGTGGCTCGCTGACCGGGGGCGGCGTGGTGGCTACCGTCATGTCGAACCTCGGGCTGGAACGATATCTGGAGAGCTTGGGTCTAACGCTGGAACGCACCAAGGTTGGCGATCGCTATGTGCTCGAACGGATGAAGGAAGGCGGATTCAACGTCGGAGGCGAACAGTCGGGCCACATGATCCTGCTAGATTACGGCACGACGGGCGACGGTTCGGTGGCCGCACTGCGCGTTCTTGCCAGCCTCGTGCGCTCCGGCAAGCCGGCGAGCGAGCTGCTGCACGTGTTCGATCCGGTTCCCCAATTGCTCAAGAACGTGCGCTATTCCGGTGGCAAGCCGCTTGACCACGAAAACGTCCGCTCGGTCATTGCGGAAAGCGAGACCGAGCTTGCGGGCAAGGGCCGGCTCGTCATCCGCCCGTCGGGAACCGAACCCGTCATCAGGGTCATGGCCGAAGGCGACGATGCCGGACAGGTCGAACGCGTGGTTGACCGGATTTGCGATGCGGTGAGGGACGCCGTCTGATGCCGCTCGAGATGCGGCCCGATTGCGAGCGCTGCGGCGCCGACTTGCCAGCAGAAGCCCCTGGAGCCTTCATCTGCAGCTTCGAATGCACCTTTTGCGCCCAATGCGCCGATGATCTCGACGACATCTGCCCCACTTGCGGCGGCGAGCTGATGGATCGCCCCACCCGCGCGAAAAAGCTTCAGGACAAGTTCCCGCCCTCCACCACCCGCAGGTTCAAGGGCTGAGATGGATCGTCAGGCAAGCCCGCCCCGCATTCTCTCTATCGCCGGTTCCGACAGTTCGGGCGGAGCCGGCATTCAGGCTGATATCAAGACCATCGCCATGCTGGGCGGATATGCGATGACTGCCATCACCGCCGTCACGGCGCAGAATACGCGCGGTGTCCAAGGCATCGAGACGATGCATCCCGACCTCGTGATGGACCAGGTGGAAAGCTGCCTGGAAGATATCGGCGCCGATGCGATCAAGATCGGCATGCTCGGGTCTGCGGACATCGCGCAGAGGCTGGCCGAGCGCCTCGACAGCTTTGCCGGGCCGATCGTGTTCGATCCTGTCATGGTCGCCACCAGCGGTGCGGACCTCGCGAGCGAGGCAACGATTGCGGCTTTCGGCGCGCTGATGGACATCGCCACCCTCGTCACGCCCAACCTGCCCGAACTCGCCGCGCTGACCGGCCGCCATACGCTGGCGGAGGCGGATATTTACGATGCCGCGGGCGAACTGGCGAAGCGCCACGATACCCTAGTCCTGGCCAAGGGTGGGCATGGTGACGGAGACGAGATCATCGACCGCATCGTCTCCGCCTCGGGCAAGCTCGGCAGTTTCGGCCATGCCCGCATCGACACGCGGCACACCCATGGCACGGGCTGCACTCTGTCTGCCGCGCTCGCGACCTTTCTCGCCCATGGCCAGCCGCTCACCCATGCGGTGCGCCTCGCCCGCGCCTTCACCTTCGCCGCGATCGAGAATGCGCCCGGCTTTGGCGAAGGCAGCGGACCGCTCGGCCATCAGGCCGTACGTTCGCTATCCTCCGACTGAGGCGGCCTACCGATCGAGGTCGTAGAAGGCGCTGATATGCGCCCAGGCCTCGTCGGCGGTTTCGCACCAGCGGAAGAGGTCGAGGTCCTTCCTCGAGATCGTGCCTTCCTCAGCGATCGCTTCGAAATTGACGACGCGGGTCCAGAAGTCCTTGCCGAACAAAAGGATCGGCATCGGCTTCATCTTGCCCGTCTGGATCAGTGTCAGCAGCTCGAAAAATTCGTCGAAGGTCCCGAAGCCGCCCGGAAAGACCGCCACAGCCTTTGCGCGCAAGAGGAAGTGCATCTTGCGCAGCGCGAAGTAATGAAAGTTGAGCGACAGATACGGCGTTACGTAGCTGTTGGGCGCCTGCTCGTGCGGAAGAATGATGTTGAGCCCGATGCTCTCCCCGCCCGCGTCGCTCGCACCGCGATTGGCCGCTTCCATGATCGACGGGCCGCCTCCGGAGCAGACGACGAACTGGCGTTTTCCGCCTTCGATGATCGATTTTTCGGTGACGAGCCGCGCCAGCTTGCGCGCTTCGCCGTAATACTTGCTTTTCTTGACGAGGTTTTCGACCACGATGCGCTCGTCGTCGGGCAGGTCCTTCGCGCTTGCCAGCGCCTCTTCCGCAGACTCGGGCGGCGGTATCCGCGCGCTGCCATACATGACCATGGTCGATCCGACCCCCGCCTCGTCGAGCAGCATTTCCGGCTTCAGCAGCTCCAGCTGGAATCGCACCGGGCGCAATTCTTCGCGCAGCAGGAAATCCTTGTCCTGGAATGCCAGCTTGTAGGCGGGATGCGCCGTTTGCGGGGTCTGTTGCTCCAGACCCTTTTTCTCAAATTCGGCTTCTTGCTGTGCCGGATAGAACTTGCGGTCGCCAAGTTCCGCCTTGCGCTTTTCTTCTTCTGTCATGCGCGGCGCGATAGGGCGGGCATGACACGCCGACAAGTGCGGAAAGAGGGAAATGGCAGGGGTGACAGGATTCGAACCCGTGGCCCTCGGTTTTGGAGACCGATGCTCTACCAGCTGAGCTACACCCCTGCAGCGAGGGCGCGCTCTAATATGCGTGCGCGCGAATAGCAAGGAGCATCTCCTGCCCCGATAGGAAGTGGCTTTGCAAGCTGGTAGGGTGCCACCCATGCACGCTCCTGCATCCCCAGTGATTCCCGTCGAACTGCTGCTGCGGGCCTATCGCGCCGGTGTTTTCCCGATGGCGGATCACCGCAGCGATCCGGAAGTCTACTGGGTCGAGCCGCGGGAGCGTGCGGTCATCCCGCTCGACGGTTTCCGCATGACGAAAAGCCTGCGTAAGACCATCCGGCGGGACCGCTTTCGGATCACCTGCGATCAGGCCTTCGCCGAGGTCATCGCCGCCTGCGCGGAGCCGCGCGAAGAGCACGCAGAAAGCTGGATCAGCCACCGGATCGAGGCGAGCTACAACGCGCTTGCCGATGCCGGCTATGCCCATTCGATCGAATGCTGGGATGACGGCGAGCTTGCCGGCGGGCTCTATGGCGTCGCCTTCGATCGGGTGTTCTGCGGGGAGAGCATGTTCAGCCGCCAAGCCGACGCCAGCAAGGTCGCACTCGCCTGGCTGGTTGCCGTGATGCGCGAGGCCGGCTACCGCCTGCTCGACTGCCAGTTCATGACAACGCACCTTGCGAGCATGGGGGCCGTGGCGCTGCCGCAGGCGAGCTATCTCGATTTGCTGTCGCAGGCCATGGGCCGCCCCTTGCAGACCATCCCGGCAGTCATGGCGCGCTATTCCGAAGCGGCTGTCTCGTCCGCATCCGCACCGGCTTCGCCGTCGCCCTCCTCGCCAGGGAAGCTCATCGCACAATCCTTTACCCAGACATCGTAGATCGGGTGTTCGACCACGTTCAGGCTGGGCGAATTCTTGAACAGCCAGCCCGAGAAGATGCGGCGGAACTGATCCTCGCTACCGCGCTGGCGCGCCAGGACCTGAACGAAGGCGCCGGTTTCTTCCGGCATTTCCCACGGGGCCGTGCGCTCGCACGCCTGCAGGCGGACGATGATGTCCCCCACCCGGCGCTGTTGGCCAGGGGTCAGCTCGATATCCTGGCTCAGATTGTTGCGTTTGTTGAGAATCCCGATCGTCGCCACCCGATCTTCCATCGGCGTGCCGATCCCGGCTTCCGCGGCCGGCTGCTCCGGCATTTCGACCTGCTGCAGCTCTTCGGGTATCTCGGTTTCGACCGCCGCGGGCGTTTCGGGCGGATCATCGGAGCAGGCGCCCAGAACGGCGAGCGCGCAGCCAAGGACGAGTGCCCTGCCCAAGCTCACGCGTCCGGCGACCAGGCTTCGTAATCGCCGGCGGTTCGCGCCCGCTTCCCGCCACGTTCAAGCGCGCCGGCCGGGCGATATGCGTCGGCTGTCCCGGTGGCATTGGGCGTGTAATCCGCTTCCCAGATCCGCGGCGCCGGCAGGAAGCTTTCGGGCACGTCGTCGCCTGCGCCATGCAGCCAGCCGTGCCATTCGGAGGGAATGCGGCTGGCGTCGTTGCTACCCTCGTAGATCACCCAGCGACGCTCTCGCGCCGTGTAGGAGCCGCCCGTCGGAAGCTTGTCGCGCTTGTTTTTCGAACGGTAATACTTGTTGCCCTGCGCGTCGGTGCCGACATGCTCGCCATTGCGCGAGGACCACAGCATGGTGCCGATGGTGGCACCGTTCCACCAGGTGAAGATCTTGCCGAGAAAGCTCATGCCGGGCCGGTTAGCGGATTCGCGCGCGGGGGGGAAGCGCCCGCTTGCGCAAATTCTGCGCTACCACGTCACCTTGTCGCCCGGCTCGATCCCGAGCTCTTGTGCCAGACCGCCGCGCAGTTCGAGCACGCCGAGCACCGGTCCGACCGAATAGACCGATTCGAGCGAGTATGGCTCGGTCATCGCGGCAATGTTGCTGATCCGGCCGTCGGGCCCGATGAAGATGATATCGAGCGGCAGCGGCGTATTCTTCATCCAGAAACTCTGCGCCGTCGTCCCGTCGTAGGGGAAGATCATTCCTTCATCGTCGGGCAGCTGGGTGCGGAACATCAGGCCCTGCCGCTGCGCCTCGGCAGTATCGGCCAGTTCGACGCGGAAAGAATGGGTTCCGGACGCGCCGGACACGGTCAGCGGAACGACTTTGAGCCCCGAGACCGGGTGCGTGGCTTCGGTTGCGGTTTCCGCGGCGGGATTCGCTTCTGCCGCAGGTTGCGGAGAGCAGGCCGCCAACGCCGCGAATCCGGCTGCCGCCAAGGCGCAGTTGGTCACCCGTCGTCTGATGCTTCTGCGACCCATTCTTCGAGCTCCTCGACAGTGGCGGCTTCGAGCACTCGCCGTGCCGCATCGAAATCATGGCCCGCGCGCAGCATTGCGGCAAGCCGCTTTTCGCGGAGCTTCAGGCCAGCCTGGGCATCCGGCGGAGGCGGCGCACCGAAAGGTCCGAACTTGCGCCGGCGTGCCAGCGCGAAGATGGCGCGCCGTCGGTCCGCCTCGTCAGGTACAAGCTCGCTGCGCACACTCTCGCCGATCTCGGCGGCGCGCAGGGCCTCCTCCACCCGGCGCGATCCATAGCCGCGGTCGAGGAGGCCGCGCGCCTTCGCGCGCCCATATGCCTCGTCGTCGACATAGCGCCGCTCGACGAAGCGCGCGACGAGCGCATCGATATCCGGTTCGCCCTCCTCGTCCCAGCCGCGCTCGCGCAACTTTCGCCGTAGGTAGGCGCCAAGCTTGCCCGCACTTGTGGAAAAGCGTGCGACATAGGCCAGCGCAAGTTCTTCCAGCCGCGCCCTGTCGAGCGGTTTGGGCGTGCGCTTTCTACGACGGGATGTTGCCTGGCCGGTGGTCATCGGCCATATTCCTGCCACAGTCCTTATCAAATGGGAAAGGCTGTACGGGCGTTTGCGCCAAGACAAACGCCTTTGGGAACCATGAGGGTGGCCTCGAGCGCCTTATAATCCACGGGTATCGCTACATTATTATGACCGACGCCGCACTTACGCCGACGCCGAACGATTGCGACCTACCCCGTCGCCGTTCCGATTTCGCGACCTTCACCCAAGCGGTCGATTACGCCGCGCGAAGTGAAAAGGGCCTCAATTTCCACGATATGCGCGGCACGTTGCAGCGCGTTTATCCCTATTCCCGAATGCGGGAGGACGCGCTCAAGGCCGCGCGCCAGCTGACGGCTGCAGGAATCCGCAAGGACGATCGCGTTGCCCTGATCGCAGAAACGAGTGCGGAATTCGCGGCCCTGTTCTGCGGCTGCGTCTATGCCGGGGCCTGGCCCGTGCCGCTGCCGCTGCCGACAGGTTTCGGCGGCAAGGACGGTTATATCGACCAGCTCGCCGTGCAGCTGGAAAGCAGCGACCCCAAGCTGCTGATCTATCCGGGCGAGATCGGGGACATGGGGGCAGCTGCCGCCGAGCGCCAGGGCTGCGAGGGACAGAGCTGGGAAGATTTCGCCACCCGGCCTGATCCGGAGTGCGATCTGCCCGAAGCACAGCCCGAAGACATCTGCTATCTCCAGTATTCCTCGGGATCGACTCGCTTCCCGACCGGTGTTGCCGTGACTCACGAGGCACTGCTCCACAACCTCCAAGGCCATTCGACCTCGATGAACTTTCGCGAGGGCGATCGGGTGGTCAGCTGGCTGCCCTGGTATCACGACATGGGTCTGGTCGGGTGTTTCCTGTCCGTCATCGCGAACCAGGCCTCGATCGACTATATCAAGACCGAGCATTTTGCCCGTCGCCCGCTCGCCTGGCTCGACCTTATCAGCCGTAACGAGGGCACGACCCTCAGCTATTCGCCCACGTTCGGCTACGACATCTGCGCGCGGCGAATTTCCAGCCAGAGCCATGTCGGCGAACGTTTCGACCTGTCGCGCTGGCGCGTCGCCGGCAACGGCGCGGACATGATCCGCCCCGATGTGATGCAGGGCTTCGTCAATGCCTTTGCCGAGGCCGGTTTCAAGGCCAGCGCCTTCACGCCGAGCTACGGCCTGGCCGAAGCGACGCTGGCCGTGACCGTGATGCCGCCCGGCGAAGGCATCCGCGTCGAACTGGTCGAGGAAGAACGATTGTCGGGGCGTCCGCGCGATCTCAGCAAGCCTGCGCGCTATCGGGCGATCGTCAATTGCGGCAAGCCCATCCCCGGCATGGAAGTCGAGATCCGCGACGGAAAAGGTCACGTGAAAGGCGACCACCAGATCGGCAAGGTCTGGTGCCGCGGCAAGAGCGTGATGCATTCCTACTTCCGCAACGAGGAAGCCACCGAGGAATGTCTGGTCGCCAAGGCCAATGGCGAAGTGTGGCTCGACACCGGGGACATGGGCTACATGGCTGATGGCTACCTGTTCATCGTCGGGCGCGCGAAGGACATGATCATCATCAACGGCAAGAACCTGTGGCCGCAGGATATCGAATGGGCCGTGGAGCAACTTCCGGGCTTCAACCACGGCGATATCGCGGCCTTTTCGATCGATACGCCCGATGGCGAGGAAGCGCCCGCCGTGCTGGTGCATTGCCGTGTCTCCGACCCCGAGGAGCGGGTGAAGCTCCGCAACCAGATCGCAGACAAGGTCCGCGGCGTTACCGGCATGAGCTGCGTCGTCGAACTGGTTCCCCCGCGCACGCTGCCGCGCACCAGCTCGGGCAAGCTGAGCCGGGCGAAGGCGAAAAGGCTGTATCTGTCGGGCGAAATCCAGCCGCTGGATCTTGCCGCCTGACCAGAACCGTTTCGGCGGAAACGACAAAACACTTGCTCTGATCGTCGGACGGCGCGCAGACTTGCGATGCCGCCTTGAAGATCGTGTCTTACGATCCTAATACAGGTGGAGAGATATTTGGCGCCTGTAATCGGGAGACCCGCGCGACCATGAGCGACAGCAAGACGCAGACTGCGACTGCCACAGCCACCGAATTCGACCTGACGCCGCCCGATCCGGTGCCGGCCGTCGCGCCCGAAAAGGCTGCGGGGCTCGTTCCGGTTTCTGACGAGGTGAAGAGCAAGCTCGAAAGCAAGGTCGACGGCTTTGTCGAAGACCTCATTTCCGCCGATACGAATTCGCCCGAATTCGGCAAGAAGGTCGACCAACTGACCAATATGGGCCGCAAGGAAATCATGGCGGCGGCGGGCATGTCGAACCGCTTTCTCGACCGCCCCGTGCGCGCGATGGACAAGGACGAGGGCGTCGGCGCGAACCTCGCCGAATTGCGCCGCGTCGTGGAGGACCTCGACCCCGGCAAGCGCGGCAAGCTGTCGGGAACGCGCAAGATCCTCGGCATCATCCCCTTCGGCAACAAGCTGACCAATTACTTCCGCAGCTACCAGAGCGCGCAGACGCATATCCAGTCGATCCTCTCGAACCTCGCCAGCGGCAAGGACGAGCTGATCATGGACAATGCCGCGATCGACGTGGAGCGGCAGAAGCTGTGGGAGGCGATGGGCAATCTGGAACAGATGATCCACATCTCCAACACGCTCGACGCCAAGCTGGAGGAGAAAGCGGCCGAGCTCGACGCGACCGATCCGGCCAAGGCCAAGGCGGTGCGGGAGACGGCGCTGTTTTACGTCCGCCAGCGCACGCAGGACCTGCTGACGCAAATGGCTGTGAGCGTGCAGGGCTATCTCGCGCTCGACCTCGTCAAGAAGAACAATGTCGAGCTGGTGAAGGGCGTCGATCGCGCCAGCACCACGACCGTCGGCGCGCTGCGCACTGCGGTCACCGTGGCCGAGGCGATGACAAACCAGCGGCTCGTGCTTGGGCAGATCACTGCGCTGAACGATACCACTGCGGGCATCATCGACAGCACCAGCACCATGCTGCGCGACCAGACCGGCAAGATCCACGAGCAGGCCGCCGCAAGCACCATCCCGCTGGAAACGCTGCAGCGCGCGTTCCAGAACATCTACGACACGATGGACGAAGTCGACGAGTTCAAGCTCCGCGCGCTTGATTCGATGAAGCAGACAGTCACGCTGCTGTCCGACGAGGTCGAGAAGTCGAAGGGCTACATCGCGCGCGCCGAGGGCCAGGCGCAGGCGCAGAAACAGGTTGCCGATTCCGGCCTGCTGAGCATCGAGAACTGAGGGCGCAGGCGTGAACGACCTCACCCGCGACAGTGATCGCCTGATCCAGCAGGGCCGCATGCTGCGCGACGACAATCGTGCGGGCGGCAGGCACCGCCGCGCGCCCTCGATCGGCGAAGGGTCGGCGCGGCTGAAGCAGAAGAACCTGTGGCTGCGCGTGCGAAACATCGTGCTGGCTGTCTTCGCGATCTGGCTGGGCGCGGGCATTGCCGGCGCATTATTCAGCGGCATCGGCTTCTGGGGCGTGATGGGCGTGGTGGTCGCCACCGCAATTGCGGTGGCGCTGTTCTCCAGCTTCCCGAAAGTGAAGACCCCGAAGCGCGCCGATATCAACAAGGGCAACGTTCAGCAGATGGTCGGCCGTACCGAACTCTGGCTCGAGGCGCAGCGCCCTGCCCTGCCGCCGCCGGCGGCGAAGATCATCGGCGACATGGGCGTTCAGCTCGACGCACTCGGCCTGCAGCTGGAAGGGGTCGACCAGGGCCACCCCAAGGCCCGAGAGGTACGCAGCCTGGTGGGTGAGCAATTGCCCGAAATGATCGACAGCTACCGCAGGATTCCCGCGCACCTTCGGACCGAACAGCGCGCCGGCATCACACCCGACGAACAGCTGACCGACAGCCTGTCTAAGATCAGCGGCGAAATCGACTCGATCACGCGCCAGCTGGCCGAAGGCTCGCTCGACGATCTCGCAATCAAGCATCGCTATCTCGACTACAAATTCGGCACCGGCGCCGAAACAAGTCCCCAATTGGAAGACAAGAGCTGATGCGCGTGCCCATCGCCCACAACCTGCCCAAGGAAGAGGTTCGCCGGCGTCTGCGCGAACGCAGTCACGAGATCGCCAATTTCGTGCCTGGCGGCATGGCCGACGTCACGACCGGCTGGCCCGACGAAGATCACATGACGCTCTCGGTCAAGGCGATGGGCCAGGGGATCGACGGACAGGTGATCGTTGAAGAAGGACAGGTGGTGTTCGAGATCATGCTCCCTGCCATGCTCTCCTTCGTTGAACCGATGGTCGCGAATGCCATCCGCAGCGAGGGCCAGAAGATGCTCACCGACGAGAGCGATCGAAAGGCCACGTGACGGGTTATCAGCCTGAAACCCGGGAACTCTTTTAACTCTTCAAAGGTTAAGTCGGTTCTATACGCGACCTCCTTCCCGCATCGCAGGCGGGTTAGGCCGATGCGGAGGGCCTTGCGGAAGAGGGGAAGGTAACTCCAGTGACTACCGTGCGGGGCAACCTTCGCGACGATTTGAACGCGGCAACGCGGCCCCTCCATGACAATTTGGATCGGCAATTGGCGCCTTTGGCGCTCGGCGATGAATTAGCCCGCTTTCTGGCAATCCAGTATATCGCTCGAAAACCGATCGAGGCATGGTTGGGGGGCTCGCAGGAACGCGCGGCCCCTCCGGTTCAGACCGCATTGATCGCGGTCGATCTGCAGGAGCTGGGCGTTTCGCTGCCCGCCAAATCGCTCGACTTCGCGCCGGCTCATCCGGACGAGGCCTGGGGCATAAAATGGGCGCTCGCTGGGTCCTCTATGGGCAATCGCGCAATGCTGCACCGCCGCCGTCGCGCGGGCTGCAAATTGTCGCATCACTTCCTGGCCGACCCCGCCATGCCCCGTTTCTGGCAGGACCTGCGCCCGCATCTGGAACAGAGGTATTCGGACGCCCTGCATGACCATGCGATCGCTGGCGCGCAGCGCGTGTTCGAGACTTTCCTTGCGGCCAGCCGCGAAGGCGACCACAGGCTTGCGGCATGAACGAAGCGTCCAGAATAGTCGACCTGACCAATTGCGATCGCGAGCCGATCCACCAGCTGGGCAAGGTCCAGCCATTCGGCGCCCTTCTGGCCTTCAACGGCGATTGGTTCGTCGGCCACTATTCGCTCAATGCCGCGGAGATGCTTGGCCATGATGGCGAGATCGAGCTTGGCCAGCGAATCCAGAAAATCTTCAGTGAGCATGCCACGCAACGGATCCGCAGCACCGCCGCCGCGCTGGCATTGCCAGACCAGGTCGAACGCGTCTTCGGATTGGATCTGACGGGCAATGGCAAGCTCTTCGATTGTGCCCTGCATTGCTCGGGCGATTACATCATCGTCGAGGTGGAACCCCATTGCGATGGCGAGCTCGAACGCCAGCTGGCCGCACTGCGACCGGTGGTCGGGCGGTTCGACAAGTTCGACGACACCGCGGACCTGGTCGCAGAAGCGGCCCGCCAGCTACGCCACAATCTCGCGATCGACCGGGTCATGGTCTACAAGTTCCACGAGGATCTTTCGGGCGAAGTCATTGCCGAGGCGCGGCGTGAGGATCTCGAGAGCTTCCACGGTCTGCGTTATCCGGTCAGCGATATTCCAAGCCAGGCGCGCGCGCTTTACCTGCGCAACCGGTTTCGCATCATCAGCAATATCGAGGACGAGCCCGTTCCGATCGAGCCCGGCATTTCGATGGACGGTCAGCCGCTCGATCTCAGCATGAGCACGCTGCGTGCCGTGTCGCCCATCCACATCGAATATCTGCGCAACATGGGCGTGCAGGCTTCGCTTTCCATCTCGATCATCATTGGCGGCAAGCTGTGGGGACTGTTCGCCTGCCATCATTACAGCCCGAAGCAGCTGCCCTTCTCGCAGCGCACGTCCGCAGAGCTGTTCTCGGAAATCTTCTCGCTGACGCTCGAACGGGCGATCGCGAGGGAAGGCGCGGAGCTGCGCGAGGAAGGCCGGCAGGTACACGACCGCCTCATGCGCGATATCGCGGCTGGCTCCTCGCTCGCCGAAAGCCTCCCCACGATCGAACCGCTGATCAAGCGGATCATCGCCCATGACGGGGTGAGCATTTTCATCGACAACGTCTATGACAAGAGCGGCAGTGCACCGAACGAGGAGGAGTTTCGCGCCATCGTGCCGCAGCTCAATTCCTCCGCCACCAGCCGCATCCTCGCTACCGACGCCATCGCCGAACGGATCCCCAGGGCGGAACGGTTTGCCGACCGTGTGGTCGGCGCGCTCGCGATCCCGATCTCGCGCACTCCGCGCGATTATCTGGTCCTGTGGCGCAAGCCGCTGAAGCAGACCGTCAGATGGGCGGGCAATCCGGAAAAGCCGGTCGAATACGGGCCCAATGGCGCGCGGCTCTCCCCGCGCAAGAGCTTCGAAGCGTGGCAGGAAACGGTCGAAGGACGTGCGCCGGTCTGGACTGTGGCGGAGCGGCAGATCGCCGAAAGCCTGCGCGTTTCCCTGCTCGAGGTGATCCTGCGTGTGACCGACGATGCGATGCAGGAACGGGCGCGCTCTCAGCAGCAGCAGGAATTGCTGATTGCCGAGCTTAACCATCGCGTGCGCAACATTCTCAATCTGATCCGGGGCCTGATCAACCAGTCGAAGGGCGATGCACAGGACCTCGATACATTCGCCGAGATCGTCGGCGGGCGCATCAGCTCGCTGGCCATGGCGCATGAGAATATCACCAAGGGCAACTGGAGTGCCTCGCCCCTGTCAGAGCTGATCGACACGGAGGCGGAAGCCTATCTGGCCGGCAAGCGCGACCGGCTCACCGTGACCGGGCCGGAAGCCATGATCCTGCCCGAGGCCTATACGGTGCTGGCGCTCGTCATCCACGAGATGATCACCAACTCTGCGAAATATGGCTCGCTGAGCGACAGCTCGGGCGAATTGCGGATCGTCGTAAGGCGGGAAGACGAGGATGCGGCCGAGGGCGATCTGGTCATCGAGTGGACCGAAATCGGAGGCCCGCCGGTAAAGCCACCGACCCGCCGCGGTTTCGGCAGCACGATCATCGATCGCTCGATCCCCTATGAGCTGGGAGGCACGGCCGAGGTCGATTATCGCCTCGAAGGCGTGAAGGCAAAGTTCTGCATCCCCGCCCGTCATGTCGAATGGAAGAGCGGCGCAGAGAAGCGGGACCGCAGCAATCAGCAAAAGGACACGGCAGGCGAAATGGGCACGCTCCCGGAAGATATCCTGCTCGTCGAGGATAGCATGATCATCGCGCTCGACACCGAGGACTGCCTGCGCGAACTAGGCGTCAAGAAGGTGAAGGTGGAAAGCACCGTGGCAGGGGCTCTCGATGCCCTGAAAAAGGCCAATCCGGCGCTCGCCATCCTCGACTACAATCTCGGGCAGGAATCCAGTGAGCGCGTTGCGCAGGAACTCAAGGCACGGGGCGTCCCGTTCTGGATGGCGACCGGATATGGAGAGATGAAGGACCGCGTCGATGAGCTTGGCGCGAAAGGGCTTCTCACCAAGCCCTATGGCAAGGATGAACTGATCCGCATTCTGGCGGATTACTCCCCTGCAAGCTGATCGGCCTCGGCGCTAATTGAAGAAGCGCTGCTGATAATAGAATGGGGCGGCGACCGGCTCGCCGGCTCTGTTGGTGGCCGGCCTGAAGCGCAGGCGCTCGACCACGAGGCGGCAGACCGCCGCATCAGTTTCGGGAAACGGACTGGGCCGATAGATCGAACAGTCGGTCGCCCGGCCGCTGGGCAGCACGGTCACCTTCACGATCACGGAAGTGCCGATACGCGCTTCGCGACCGCCAGGCGGTATCGGAAAATCCCGGGCTGAGTTGAGCGCCCCCGAGACGATCTCGGGCTTGGTCACTGCCCCGCCGCCACGCCCGGTTCCGCCATTCCCGCTGCCGGTCCCAAGACCCGTCCCGGCCGCGCCCGTGCCATCACCATCGCTGGTCGCGCCAGAAGTATCGGCGGTGCCGGTCGAGGCGGCGCGCGGCGCTGGCCGATCCTCGCGCAAGGGGCGTTTCGGTGTGGGCGCCGTCACGGGCTTGGCCACGGCTTCCCGGCCCGGATCGCCCTGCGCACCTTCGGGTTCGGGCTCGCTCGGCGGATCGTCGGGCTCTTCGGGAGCAGTCACCGTCACGGTGAAGGCCGAGACGACCGACTGCTCCACCGTCGCGACCGCGCTGGGCGCCAGGCTACGGATCAATACGTAGAACAAGCCCAAATGAATCAACAATATGGCGAGGATAATCCACCCGTTGGGTCGCTTCCTCACCCCTACGTAGCGCGTCGCTTCGTTTGCCATGGGAAATGGAACGGCCCGCATGTGTCCTGTGTTCCGCAGCTCGCGGCGCACCGGAGGTAACAGGGGCTTCGCGAGGAATTGATGGACCGGACTGTGAACGAGATTGCTGGCCGGGCGCCAGGCGCGCGGCTGGAAGTCACCTCGATCGTCGTTTGCGCGCTGGCCATGCTTGCCTTCTTCGTTCTGGCTCACCTCAGCATCGATCTTACCCGCAGTGGCGGCAGGATCGCGGCGGTCTGGCTGCCCAATGCCATCGCAGTGGCCGTCTTCCTCCGCTTTCGCTTTGCGCGCGAGAAGGCCTGTCTGGCCGCCATCTTTACCGGCAATATTCTCGCCAATCTGATGGCCGGCGATGCAGCCAGCCAGGCACTGCTTCTCGCATCGGCCAATCTCCTCGAGATTGCGGTCGCGGTGGGACTGACCCGCAAATGGTGCGGCCGCGCCCCGGTGATGGAGGACATCGGCGACCTGCGACATTTCGCCGTCGCGGCCGGCGTGATCGGGCCCGCGGCGAGCGGTGCCGTCGCACTGCTCGCCTTCCTGCCCACATTCGCCGACTTGCCGCTGACCTACGCCAAATGGGTCTCGTCCGACACGATGAGCATGCTCATCCTGGCGCCCACGGTCATGATTGCGATCGATACCTCGCGGCGCATGACGATGCCGAAGACGGGAAAGCTTGTGGAATGGGTCGTACTGACACTCGGCGGTACGACGGTTACCCTCCTGGTTTTCACACAGACGACCTATCCGCTGCTGTTCCTTATCCCGCCCGTCGTCGTCGTCCACGCATTCCGCCTGGGAAGTGCAGGCACGGCATTCTCGACCATCAAGGTGGCCGTGATTGCGCTGGTGTGCACGGAACTCGGGTATGGCCCGATCAATCTGGTCGATTACACGCAAGGCATCCAGTTGCTGGTGCTGCAAGCCTTTCTGGCTTCCTCCATTCTGGTCGGCCTGCCGATCAGCGCGACGCTGTCGACGCGCCAGCGCATCGCCACGGAACTCGCCAATCAGAAGGCCGAGCTCGCGCTCCTGGCAGAGAACGTCACCGATGCGATCCTGCGCGTGAACCGGGACGGGATTTGCACCTACGCATCGCCTTCGGTTCAGGCCGTGCTCGGCCTTGCGCCCGAAGATTTCGTCGGCAGACATGTCAGCGAACGAGTCCACCCCGACGCCGCCGACCTGATCCACGCGGCCGAGCAGCGCCTGAATTCCGGCGAAGCGGAGAAGGAGCGATTCACCTACCGCCGCTACCTCAACGATACGCAGGACGAACCGGTCTACATCGAGGCCGATTGTGCAGTTGCCCGCGATGCGGCGGGCGAACGGGAGGGGATCGTCGTCTCGGCACGCGACGTCACCCACCGCGTGTTGCTCGAACGCCAGCTCAAGCGCGCCACGCTCCACGCCGAGAATGCCGCACGCGCCAAAGCGCAGTTCCTGGCCAATATGAGCCACGAGATCCGGACGCCGATGAACGGTGTGCTGGGGTTTGCGGAACTGCTCCAACGCCGCGATCTTGACGAGGAGGCGGCGCGATATGCCGGGCTGATCGAGCGCTCGGGCCGCTCGATGATGATGCTGCTCAACGATATCCTGGACCTGTCGAAGATCGAATCGGGGCAGCTCAAGGTCACCAGCGAGCCAGTCGACATCGCTCAGGTGACCGCGGATTGCGTGCAACTCCACCAGGCGGAAGCGGAGCGCAAGCGGATTGACCTGCGCCTTGCGCCCGGAGCTGGCATCCCCGGGGTCATCTGCAGCGATCCGCTGCGTCTGCGCCAGATTCTGCTGAACCTGATCGGCAATGCCGTCAAATTCACCGAGAAGGGCGGGATCGAGGTCGCCGTGATGCGCGAGCAGTCGCAACTCGCCATCTCGGTCGAGGATACGGGGATCGGAATCGATACACAGCGCCTGGGCGTGATCTTCGATCCGTTCGTGCAGGCCGAAGGGTCGACCACGAGGCGCTTTGGCGGGACGGGTCTGGGCCTCAGCATCTCGCGACAACTCGCAGAACTGCTGGGCGGCTCCCTGAGTGTCGACTCCATGCCCGGCATCGGTTCGCGCTTTACCCTGCGCATCCCCATCGTCGAAGCCGACCATGATCAGGCACCTGTCAGCACAAACCATACTCGGCGGGCCACCGACTTTCCCATGCCGGCGCGCGGGCGCATCCTCCTTGCCGAAGACCACGATGTGAACCGCATGCTCGTCACTGCCATGCTCGAGGATCTGGGGCAGAATGTGACGCTGGCGCATGACGGTATCGCCGCGCTCGATGCGGCGATCGCCGCGGAAAAGGCGGGGCTCGCCTTCGACCTCGTGCTGATGGATATCCAGATGCCGGGCTGCGATGGCTATGCCGCGACCCGCGCCCTTCGCGCCGAGGGGCTGACCGCGGAGCAGCTGCCGGTCATCGCCCTGACCGCAAACGCTTATCCCGAAGACGTCGCCGCTGCTCGGGAGGCCGGCATGCAGGCCCATCTTGCGAAGCCCCTCGTTTTCGAAGATCTGGCCGCAGCTCTTGCCCGCTGGCTACCCATGCGGATCATTGCAGACGCGAATGATGGCGGAGGCCGCATCAGGCGACCGCAGAGCAGACCGCAGGCGGACAAGGCCCTCGACGAGCGCTGGCGACAACGACGCAGCGAAGCGATCGAAGCGGTGTCCGCCGCCGTGCGGGGCAGGGCGATGGAGGGCACGGGAGTCGAGGAGCTGGTGCGCACGGTGCACAAGCTGGCCGGCACGGCGGGCATGTTCGGTGAGGAGGAGCTCGGCGCCAAGGCTGCAGCGCTCGAGCGCGCGCTCCGGTCGGGCGTCTCTGCGCAAGTCAGGCTGCAGCTGGCAGAAGAGCTGCTCGAAGCCGCCTGAGCGCCGCTACCGCCCAACGAAAAAGGGCGGCCCCCATAAGGGAGCCGCCCTCGCGTTTTGTCGGTCCGGGATTCGTGCCCCGGAACCGTTACACCATTAGTAGCCGAAGATCAGCGACAGGCTGGCGGCGCGCGGTGCACCGATCTGAGCAAAGCCGAAATCGTCCAGCGAACCACCGAAGAAGCCGATGTAGTACTCGTCGAACAGGTTGGTCACGTTCAGCTGCAGCGCCACGTCCTTGCCGAACGGATTCTCGGCGATCGTGTAGCGCACGTCGACATCGACCAGCGTGTAGGACGGAGCCTTCGATCCGAAGTTGTAGCTGATCTCGGAACCATCCGGCCCGAATTCTTCGATCACGTCCAGATTGGTATCGTTCAGGAAACGCGGCCCGGTGTGCTTGACCTGCGCACCGAATTCGAAGTCGCCGAGAGCGATCTGGCCACGTGCGCCGAACGAATACTGCGGCGTGCCCGATTCGCTCTTGCCCGCAGTCGGCAGGAAGCCGCCTGGAACTGCAACGTCCTCCTTGATCTCGGAGTCGTTGTACGACCCGAAGACGTAAAGGAGCGAGTTGCGGCTCGGACGCCATGCGATCGAGCCATCTACACCGTACTTGTCGACACGCCCGAGGTTGCGGAAGACGAATTCGCCTTCGCCCATATTGGCCTCTGGATCGAAGGCAACCGCAAGGCGGTTCTCGTAGCGAGTGTAATACGCACCCAGCTGCGCTTCGATCTGACCCGACTGCCAGCGGAGACCGAGGTCGAAGCTGTCGGTCGTCTCGGGAACCGGCTGCGCGAAGTCGGCATCGGCAAAGAAGAGCGAATCATACAAGGGGTCCGTGCCGGGGACGCTGAGGCCCTTGGCATAGTTGGCGAAGATCGACGCAGTCGGCGTGAAGTCGTAGATCAGGCCAATGTTCGGCAGCAGCTTGTCGTACTTGTAGGTACGCGACTGCGGCGCGGAAAAGTCGTCGCCGTTTTCCCGCTTCGCAAGCTCGTAGCCCGCCAGGTCCTGGCCCGGATTGGGGCAGTCCACGAAACCGCCCGCCGATGTGGTGTAGCAGTTCTGGTTGAGCTCGCGCGTGAAGAACGGCGCACGAAGGCCAAGGACCGTAGTGAGATCGCCGAATTCGCCGCGATATTCGCCCGACACCTGGTGCAGGATTGCGAAGGACAGACGGTCGCGCTTGTTGATCTCGTTGCCGTCGACAGCGAGGACAGGCGCATCAATCGAGAATACGTCGATCGGCTCGCCATTGGGCAGCATCGCGCTGATCTGGCCGGTCTGGCGGTGACGCGCACGGTCCCAGGTATAGGCGACACGGACCCGGTGGTCGTCGTTGATGTCGTAAATCAGGTTAGCAACGACGCCATAACGGTTCGTCTGCGTCTGGCTCGGGTCGTTGCCCGCCAGGCGGTCCGAAAGGTCACCGTCGCCATTCAGGTCGCGGCCGAAGTAATAGCCGCCGTTGAACGCACCGATATAGCTGCCGGTCTGGATGAAGTTGCCATCGGCGTCTTCGTAACCCGTGGTGAAGAACGATTCCCGCAGGTCGTCCGGGCCGCCACCGTTCGCTTTGACATACTGGTAGCTCGGGTCGAACGTGAAGGTCAGGTTGTCGGTCAGCGTGAAGCGCGAGGCGCCACGGATGTTGCCGGTGTCCGACGGGTTGTAGCGACGATAAAAGGCAGCCCCGCAACCGTTACGGTCATCATAGCGGTCGGCCTCGCCGGCGTTGCCGCGACCACCCACGATCAGGCTCGAATCGATCGAGCACGGATAGTCGCCGGAGAGGCGGAAAAGGTCGAAGCGCGCTTCCTTGCCGCTCGTACCCAGTGTTGCCTCGACCAGATCGGTCAGGTCGTCGTCGCCGAGGATGATGAGGTCGCCGATGCTTTCCGAACCGGCGAAATTGTTGCGGTTGATGTTGAGGTGACCCGAAACAGACACGAAATCGCCGTTCGAACCCACATCCTGCCAGATGCGGCCGTTGAACTGCGTCTTGTTGATACGGCCGTACGGATTGTAGGGCACGCCATAGGTCGTGTAGCTCGCCGAGACAAAGGCCTTGGTGCCGATGCCGGTGAAGTCGCCGGTGTCGATCATGCCGAAGGCGCGTGCGTACACTGTATCTTCTGCACCCGATGCGAGCACGTCACCGAAGGTCATCGTGGCGACGAGGCCGGCTTCGTCGCCGGGTTCGCGCGTACGGATGTTGATGGTGCCACCGGTTGCCGAAGCGGTCGGGCTGTCGACGTCGGTCGTGCCGAGGTTGACGTTGACGCTCTCGAGAACCTCGGGGTCGACCTGCTGGTTCGTGTAGAGGGCGTAGTTGCCCGAATCGTTCAGCGGCAGGCCGTCGAGCGTCTGCGAAACGCGGTCGGCGCCGAAGCCACGAATGGTGAAGCCGCCACCCGACGAACCCCAGGGGTCGTTGTTCTGGAAGCTGACACCTGGGACCAGGTTGACGATATCATTGACCGTCTGGCCAGGACGCTGGCGGCGAATGATTTCCTCGCCGAGAACCTGCTTGGCCTTGGTGGTGTCCGGGTTTTCCACGCCACCGACGCCGGTTTCACGGGCGCCGGAAACGATGATGACGTCGTCTTCGAAATCGACCGAGCCTGTCGACTGGGCGGCGGCGGGGGCAGCGACCATTGCGCTGGCGGTGCTGACTACGGATGCAGCCAGAAGATACTTGAACTTCATGTGAGGTGACCCCTTACGTGTCCAAAAAATGCGGTGCTTTGGAAGAAGCTGCGCCCGGTTATTCCGGGTACGTTGCCGCCAAGCGGTGGTTTTGTGACAGAGTCAAGACAGCGACCGCCCTAGTGCCGCCGACCTTGCGCCAGGCGGAGAAAAGCTGTTGCAGAACAGTCGCTTGGAAGTGTGGCAGAATCGCAACTTGTCGAAAATTTCGCCATTTGGCGAAAGCGCCATGCTGCAGCGCAGCAAATTCAGGCGAGATTGATCTCGCGCAGACGCTGCATAAGATAGTCGTGGCTGCTGATCGGTTCGGGATGATCCTCGGGATGCTCCGGGTCGATGCACTGCGGCAACGTCTCGATCATATAATCGGGGCGGAAATGCAGGAAAAAGGGCATCGAATAGCGCGCGCGATAGGCTGCTTCGCCGCGCGGATTGACGACCCGGTGCGTGGTCGAGCGCAGTCGTCCGTTGGTGAGCCGGTCGAGCATGTCTCCGATATTGACGACCAACGCCCCTTCGGGCGGTGCGACGGCTTTCCACTCGCCCTGTGCGGTCAATAGCTCAAGTCCGGCCTCTTCGGCCCCCAGCAGCAGGGTGATCGTATTGATGTCGCCATGCGCCGCTGCCCGGATCGCACCTTCGGCTTCCGCGCCTTCGAGCGGCGGATAGCGCAGCAGGCGCATGACCGAATTGCCGTCCTCGACGGTGGCGGCGAAGAAGTCCCGCTCCAGTCCCAGATGCAGGGCGATGCCCTCCAGCACGCGCGCGCCCGCTTGCTCGAACGCGGCATACAGGTCGGTAAAGGTCTCGCGAAAGCCGTCCACTTCGGCGGGCCAGACATTGTCGGCCATGTATTCGGACAGTTCGTGGCCGGCGGGCAGCTCGCGACCGACGTGCCAGAATTCCTTGAGGTCGTGGACCTTGGCGTCCTTGGCCTTCTCAGTACCAAAGGGCGTGTAGCCGCGTGCGCCGCCACCGCCGGGGATGTGGTAGGCGCGCTTCACGTCCTCGGGCAGGGCGAAGAAGGTTTTCGACATCGCTTCGGCCCGGTCGATTAGGTCCTGGGGGATGCCATGATCGCGGATAACGGCAAAACCGTATTCCTCGAAGCTGCGCCCCAGTTCGTCGGCAATGCTTTCGAGCGGCTGTGCCAGCGACACAACCGCGATATCGGTGTTCGATTCGGTCATGACAGGCCCTTTAATACGGCAGGAAGAGTCCTGCCAGCGCCGCACTCATCAGATTGGCGAGACTGCCAGCCGCCAGCGCGCGCAGGCCAAGCTTGGCGATGACCGGGCGCTGGTTCGGCGCCAGCCCCCCGGTGACCGCCATCTGGATCGCGATCGAGCTGAAATTGGCGAACCCGCATAGCGCGAAAGTGGCGATGGCGCGGCTGCGATCGGACAGGACGCTGGCGTCCATCGCGCCGAGTTCGATGAAAGCGACGAATTCATTGAGCACGATCTTGGTCCCGAACAGCCCGCCGGCGGCGCCTGCCTGGTCCCACGGAATGCCGATGAGGTACATGACCGGCGCGAATACCCAGCCGAGCACTTGCTGGAAGCTGATATCGGGATAACCGAACCAGCCCCCGATACCGCCGAGGATGCCGTTGGCGAGCGCGACCAGCGCCACGAAAACCATGACCATCGCGCCCACCGCCACGGCGAGCTTCACGCCGGTCTGCGTGCCCTGTGCCGCTGCCTCGATCACATTGGCAGGCTTGTGTCCTTCCTCGAAGGTTTCGGCGATTTCGACCTCGTGCGGCCTGCCGCTTTCGGTCAGCGCTGCCGGGCCTTCCGCACTGATGCGCGTTTTCGGCAGGACGATCTCGTCATCGGGCTCGACGCCGGCAAGCTGCGCGGCATCGCGGGCCAGCGGGCTTTCGTCGTCCGGCATGATGATCTTGGCCATCAGGATGCCGCCCGGCGCGGACATGAAGGCCGCCGCCAGCAGGAAGGGCACGGCGTCTGCCCCGATGAAGCTGGCATAGGCAGCCAGGATCGTGCCTGCCACGCCCGCCATCCCCACCGCCATCAGCGTGAACAGGCGGCTCGGTGTGAGAGCGGCCAGATAGGGGCGCACGACCAGCGGGCTTTCGGACTGGCCGACGAAGATGTTCGCCGCGCTGCCGAGCGCCTCGACCTTGCTGATCCCGGTGATCCAGCCGATCGCCCCGCCGACCCAGCGCACCAGGCGCTGCATGATGCCCCAGTGATAGAGGATCGACACCAGCGCGGCGAAGAAGATGATGACCGGCAGGGCCGCAATCACGAAGGTCTGGGCGAAGGGATTGCCTTCCATCGGGCCGAAGATCGCGGTGATACCGGCCTTCGAATAGTCGAGCAGGGCAATAACGCCGTTCGACATCGCCTGGATTGCATCGACGCCCCATGGCGTGCGCAGCACGAGCAGCGCCATGACCGCCTGCAATGCAAAAGCCGCGCCCACGACGCGCAGCTTGATCCGGCGTTTCCCGGTCGAAAGCAGAAAGGCGATCGCGAGAATCGCGACTATGCCGAGAATATTGATCAGGAAAGGCGGCATAGCGGACCCCTGCGCGATGCGACGAGTTGCGGATGAAATCGGCCGCTACCTTGCGCGGCGGCGCCGCTTAGTCAATTTTCCCACCGGACGCCAGCATCCGCTGTCACCCGTTTTCCCAAGGAACCTTCCGCCCACCATGACCGACCCCATTGCCAATGAAGACCGCGTTACTGCCGCTGCGATACCGATGGGCCTGTTCGTGTTCCTGGTGCTCTATGGCGGGCTGACTGTCATCGCCGGCGTGCTCGCCTTCAAGCAGGTGCAGCTCTGGCCGACCGAACTGGCGGTCGAGTCCGGGATTTTCGCCTTTCTCGGCCTGGTCGTGATATCGAGCAGCATCGCGCAACTCTATGGCGAAAAGCTCGCGCGCAAGCTGGTCTGGTGGGGCTTTCTGCCGCTCGCGGTGTCGGCGCTGCTGATCTTCCTCGTCCTGTCACTGCCCCCCTCGCCCGAGATGGTCGAATATCGCGGCGGCGATCTCGAGGCGTTCAATACCGTATTGGCTCAAACCCCGCGTATCATGGCGGCGGGTCCCGCAGCCTATATCGTTTCGCTGCTGCTCAATGTGTGGATTTTCTCGCGCCTGCGCGGATCGGGCGAGCAGAACACGATCGGCCTCATGGTGCGCGGCGCGATCGCCAGCGCGCTCAGCCAGGCGATAGATTCGGTGATCTTCGTCACGCTCGCATTCTATGGCGAATTCGACATCACGCCGCTGCTGATCGGGCAGGTGATCGCCAAGGTGACGCTCAGCATCGTGCTGGTGCCGTTCCTCATCACCGGCGGCGTCGCACTGGCGCGCTGGCTGGACCGGCGCAGCTTCTGACCGTCAGGGCCGTTCGATACCATCGACGAGATCGTCATCGAGATGATCACCATGGAGCACGGATATGTCGCCGGTCGTCTCGAGGACGACGGCCCGCACCTGCCCCATGTCCAGGACATTCGCTTCACGCAGCTTGGCGATGACGTCGTCCTTGGCCACTCGTGATATGTCGAGCGCGTTCTCGATGAACTTGCCGTCCCACATCAGGAATATCGGTCCGTTCTGGATAGCGTCTTCAAATGCTTCGGATTGCTGGCGCAGCTGCGCAATCAGATACTGCAGGCCGAACAGGGCCGCCAGAGCGCCCAGCGCCTGCGCGAATGCCGTCCACTCGGTCGCCTGAACCGAGCCTGCCAGAAGCGAACCGGAAGCGACCGTCACGACGAAGTCGAAATTCGTCATCTTGGACAGCGAACGAAGCCCGACCAGGCGTATCACCAAAGTGACCCACACGATGCCAATGGCGGAAAGAACGACGACGCGGGCGAGAATGTCGAGCCAGGTTTCTTCGAAGAACATGCCTGCCCAATGCACAAGCACGGCAATTCGCTCCAAGAGCTGACAAAGATCAGCCGGAACAGCTCGCTCCGCCCAAGACGCAGAAGCGCGCGCAGTGAGGGTGGTTGAGCGATACCTCGCGGCTTGCCTCGTCCAGCGTGTCCCCAAAATCGAAACCTCGATCGTATGGGATCAGCGTACAGGCAACGACGCGCGGCGCGGGTTCGCCCTTGCGGTGGATGACCATGCGGCTGCTCGCACACATGATATCGGCGGGCGACTTGCCGAGGATGTCCCAGCAGGCCGTGGTGATTTCGGCCACATCCTTTTCGGCGTCCATTTCGGGGAAAAGAACTAGCCGCGCCGCGTCGTGCGCGTCGATCTGAATTCCTTCGGCGGCGAAAAGCGCACCGTAGGCGTCACGCGCTTCGATCTCGCCTTCGCCGGGTAGCAGGCGACCCGCGACGGCGATGGAGAATTTGTGAGCGGACAGCCATCGCAAGCCGTCCATCGCAGGTTCCCAGCTGCGCGCGCCGCGTTCGGCTTCGTGCACGGTCTGGCTGTGGTGGTCGAGGCTGACACGCAAGGTCAGCTTCGCGCCGAATGCTTCGCGCAGGCTAAGGAGCGCCGCTTCATGTCGCCGCATGGGCTTCATCGCATTGGTCAGCACCAGCGCTTCGAACCCGCTTTCGAGCACGTCTTCCAGCATGACGAGCATTTCCGGGTTCATGAACGGCTCGCCGCCGGTGAAGCCTATCTCCCGCGTGCGCATTTCCTGTGCTTGGCCGAGGAACGGTCTTGCATCTTTGGCCGAGAGATAAACAAGCGCGTCGTTCGTCGGGCTGCTCTCGATGTAGCAGGTCGCGCAGGCCAGATTGCACAGCGTGCCGGTGTTGAGCCAGAGCGTGTCGAGCCGTGTGAGCGCCACGCTTGCGCGCTCCTCTCCGGCGGCTGTGCGTTGCGGGTCGCTGAATTTCTCGCGCGGTAGCGGCGCGGCTTCGACCGCGAAGGGCGACGGTCCGACAGGCGCGCTGCGGCTCTTGCTTCGCGACGCCATCAGGCGAAGGTGCGCCGCATCTTGGCGACGAACCCGGCGTATTTCTTCGGCAGACTGCCGAAGACCGTCGGCTCCCAGGCGCTGAAGGCGGCGGCCTTGGAAATTTCACTGCGGGTCGGATAGCTGATGATCGCACTGCCGAGCGCGAACGTGCTGCTCTTCCCGCTGATCGTCTGGGTGAAAGGCAGGAGCAGTTCGCCGGCGTTCTTGCCGACGATGCTGACGCCGAGCACCTTCTTGCCCTTCAGCACCATCTTCATGTGCCCCTTGGTATAGCCTTCCGCGATGGCGCGCTCGTTCTCGGAAAACGCCTCTTTGACCACCGTGACCTTGTCGTCGCCATGCTTCTCGCGCGCTTCGGCTTCGGTCAGGCCGATCTGCGCGACTTCCGGCTCGGTGTAGGTGCACCACGGCAACGCGCTGAAATCGACCTTGGTCGGCAGGCCGGTGACGATTTCGAGCGCCACATTGGAGCCCTCGTACCCCGAAACATGCGTCAGCCGCGGCCCTTCGCGGCAATCGCCGATGGCATAGATGCCCTTGACCGAGGTACGACGCCGGTCGTCGGTAGTGAAACCGTTCTTGCCGGTCTCGATCCCGATGTCCTCGGCACCGAAGCCGGACACGCGAGCCTTGCGGCCGACCGCGACCAGCAGATGCGTCCCGGTGACCGTCTCGCCGCCATCGGTATGGACGGTGACCGCTCCGCCCGCGCCTTCGACCTTGCTGGCGGAGCCTTTTACGAAACGGACGCCTTCGGCCTTCATCACCTCGACGACGACCTCGACCGACTCCGGATCGTCGCGGCCCATCGGCTCGCTCGGCTCGATCACGGTCACCTCGCTACCAAGGCGGCGGAAGCTCTGCGCCATCTCCATGCCGATCACGCCCCCGCCGATTATCACGAGATGGCCGGGCTGCTCGGGCAGGTCGAACAGGTTCTCGTTGGTGAGGTAGGGCACGCCGTCGATACCGTCGATCGGCGGCACCAGCGGGGCAGAGCCCGTAGCAATGACGATGCGCGGCGCGCTCAGCGTCCGACCATCAACCTCGACGATCTGCCTACCCGTGATCCTGGCGGTCCCGAGAAAAACGTCGCAACCCATTTCCTCGAAGGTTTCCTTCGAATCGTGATGCTCGATCCCGGCAATGGCGTCGTGAATGTGCTGGTGCACGCCCGACCACTCCACCTGCGGCGCAGCGAGCGTGACGCCGAAACGCCTTTCCTCGCGCGCTTCGGCCGCGCGCTTGGCCGCAGAAATCAGCGCCTTGGATGGCACGCAGCCGTTGTTGAGGCACTCCCCGCCCATCTTGTGCCCCTCGATCAGGGCCACATCGAGGCCGAACAGGGCACAGCCGCCCGCCGCGGTCAGGCCGGCAGCGCCGCCGCCGATCACGATAACGTCATGGGTGAATTTCATCGCTTGTCCCGTAACCCAATACGCCTAGGAAGCGAACTCTTTCGCATTCGTCGGCCGATACACGAGGGGGCATTCGCCATCGCACGCATTCTGGTTACAGGCGCCGCCGGCTTGCTTGGCGGGGACGTTTGCGCGCGGCTCGTCAAAGCGGGCCATGACGTCACCGGACTGGTCCATCGCACGCCAGACGTGCGGGCGAACGATGGCTCGCGGGTGGACCTGCGCACCGTTAGGGGTGATGTATCGCAGCGGCGCTTGGGGTGGCACGCTGCGCAATTCGAGAAAATCGCGCAGGGCCACGACCTGCTGATCCATTGCGCGGCGACCGTTCGCTTCGATCTCGATGAAGCGGATTACCGAGCGGTCAATGTCGACGGCGTCGCAAACATGCTCGCGCTGGCAAAGGCGGGCGACATGGCGGTGCTCCACATATCGACCGCATATGTCTGCGGGACGCGGGACGGGATCATTCGCGAAAGCGACCCCTTGCCGGACAGCGGCTTTGCCAATGGCTACGAGGCGAGCAAGGCGGCGGGTGAGCGGCTGGTGCGAGGGAGCGGCCTTCGCTGGGCGATTGCCCGCCCGTCCATCGTGGTCGGTGAGCATCAAAGCGGGACCATCCGCCAGTTCGATACGACTTACGCCGCCTTCAAGCTGATCGCCGAAGGACGGGTCCGGCACATGCCCGCGCGGAAAGGAGCGACGTTGGACTTCGTCCCCATCGACCATGTCGCCAGCGGGATCGCCTCGCTGGCCGAGAGGATGGACCAAGCTGCGGACGGGACATTCCACCTCATATCGGGCCAGCCACTTCCCGTGCCGGATTTTACCGGGGCGATCGGCGACTACCCGCAATTTCACGAGCCAGAGCTGGTCGCGCCCGAGGCATTCGATCCCGGGATGCTTCCGGCGCTGGAGCGACGGCTCTTCAAACGGGTAGCCGGTCTCTATGCGAGCTATTTTCAGCGCGATCCGCACTTCGACGACAGCGCTTACCGCGCGATTGGCGGCGCGGCTTGTCCGCCTACCGGGCAGGCATACATCCGCCGCCTGATCGACTACTGCATCACAGCAGGCTTCCTTCCCGGCGCCCCCTAGCGAGCATGGGCCTTGAGTACGTCGGGCCTAGCGAACATCGGGCCTAGCGAACATCGGGATAGTGCTTCGCCATGCGGTCGCGCAGGCCAAAGGCCCAGAGCATGCCGACCTTGAAATAGATCCAGTTCGCCTTGAGAGGCCCCCACGCTGCAATCCGCCGATCGGACGTGACGACCCAGCGCGGCACCATGCGAATGCGCCCCAATCGCGCGAATTTCACACAGAGATCTGCTTCTTCCATCACGGCATCGCCCGGCGTGCAGCCACCGATCGCCTGGAAATCGGCCCGGCGAAAGAACATCGCGTGATCGCCGAACAAAAGCCGGACGCCCCGCAAGAACAGATGCGGACGGGTGATCAGCGGCGCGTACCAGGTCTTGATCCAGTTATGCGCGGTGGTGAACCAGCGTGTCTTGTCGGGCCCCTTGATCAGCGGCGTGAAACTTGCGAGCGCAGTGCGACTGTCCGACAGGGTCTCTTCGATCACCGCCACCATATCCAGCGGTGGCAGCGTGTCGGCGTGAACTACGCAGACCATATCACGCCGCGCCTCCGCCACGCCATAGTTTACTTGTCGCGCCCGGCTCGCCTCGCACGCGATCACCCTCCATCCAGCGGCCTTGGCCAGCGAAACGGTGGCGTCCCGGCTTCCCCCGTCCACCAGAATGATCTCACCAGGCCGCGGCTCGAGCTGCCCCAAACGCTCGATCAGGTTCGGAAGGGCAGCTTCCTCGTCGAGCGCGGGAATCACGATGGTCACGCTCATTGGAGTTCGGGCCAGGCTGCCAGATCCTCGGGCGTATCGATATCGGCGAGTTCGGGGAGGATCGCGGGGCCGATCCCGCGGGCCGCACAGCGCGCCAGGGTCTCGGCGAAAACGGTGGGCGTACTCCAAGCCATATCGGCGAACAGCCACGGACACCGCTCGCGGAACCCGATAAGGTAGTAGCCGCCGTCGGTCGCCGGGCCGATGACGACCGACCTCTCCTCCAGCGCATCTGCCGCAGCCTTGAGGACCGGCGCGATCAGGCCGGGACAATCGCTGCCGATCACAAGGGCAGGTCCCTCGATCCTGGCAAGTCGCTCTCCCAGATCGCCTTCACCCTGATCGCGGATGGCGAGATCCGTGCCATAAAGACTGCGAAAGGCTGCGCATTCGCCCCCGGTGACGCGCAGTTCGATAGGCAATGCGCTGGCGCGCGCCTCTTCCATGGTCCGGTTCAACAGGCGGGCATAGAGGCGCGCCGCCCCTTCCTCGCCCAGCGCCGGAATGAGCCGCGTCTTCGCCTTGCCGGGAACGGGGAGGCGCGCGAAAATCACTAGTTTCGGACCGGTGGCATCATCAGCCATCCGCTGCATTCGCCCTCGCGACCACGCGTGCGATATCTGCACCGAAGCCCTCGAGCATGTCCGCGCGAAGCTCGATATCGACCACGTCGAAACTTATCGGCCCATGAGGCCGGCCCTGGCCGTCGGTCACCGTCGCGTCGACTCTGGTCGGTGACCTTACCTCGAGCACGATACGCGAGGTAGAATTCCCTCCGGCCGCAAGGAAGCCGCGCGTAAGGGCGGCGCACAGCTCCGCCGCCTGTATCTCTGTCTTGCTGTCGCTTGCGACACTGCAGATTGCAGTTTCCTCTTTCATGGACGGAGTTCCCCCTTCAGCCATGCATCCAGTCGCCGCGAGGGCCAGGGCAATTGCTACGACGATGTTCATGATGGCCAGTCTCGCCCGCGTATGGGCATAAGGCAAGCCGGGGCGCCGCTGTTCGGACTATTCGCGAAACGCACGGTCGCTGAACCGGCGCAGCGGGGTCAGGATGTATTGCAGCACCGTGCGCTTGTCGCCGAGCAGGCTGACATCGGCGACCATGCCGGTGCCAATCTCGAGATCGCCATCGCCGGTCGGGATCGACTGCATCTCGGTGCGCACGCGGACGAGATAGAATATCTCCCCGCTCCGCTCGTCAACGATGGAGTCGGGGGAGATGGTCACGACCTCCCCATCGAGGCTTCCATAGACCGCCTGGTCGAATGCGCTGATTCCCACTTTCGCTTCCTGGCCGATCCGAACCGTGCCGATATCCTGTGGGCGAATGCGCACTTCGATCAGCAGAGCATCGTCGCTGGGCGCGATTTCGATCAGCGGCTGGCCCGAGGTAATGGCGCTCCCGCGCGTATTGACGAGCACGCGGTTGACGGTGCCCGGCACGGGGGCGCGCAGGACAGTACGGTCCAGCCGCTCTTCGAGAGCCGGCAGCGCCGCTGAACTTGAACCGAGCTCCGCCTGCGCGATCGCGAGGTCGTTCGCCGCCTGCGAGCGCCAGTCGCGCGTCGTTCGATCGAGATTGGCCTGCGCCTCGTAAACCTGTGCCTGAGCCCGACCGATGGCGGCCTGCGCCCCGGCGAGTTCGGCCTCGCTGCTCGACGCCTGGCTTTCGGCCCGCACCAGCGAAAGGCGTGGTTCGATGCCCTGTTCGACCAGCGGGCGCAGGAGATCGGCCTCCGAGCGCGCGGCGGCCGCGCGGCTCGATAGCGAATCCGCCTGCCGCTGGGCTTCGGTCACCTGCTGGCGCGCCCGCGCAACCGCGGCGCGCGAAGCTGCAAGCGCGCTTTGCAAATTGGACTGGCGCGAAGCATAGAGCGCCGCTTCAATACTGCGCTGGCGGGCGGCCTCTTCGTCGGCGGGAACGGGGAACGCGGGCGCGCGCCCGGCGACTTCCGCTTCGAGCCGCGCAACTTTCATCGCCAGCGCTCCTGCGGTCGCGCTCGTACTGCCGAGATTGGCGCCGCTTTCCGTTGGATCGAGGCGCAGCAGGGGATCGAGTGCGTCGACCTCCTGCCCCGTCGTCACCAGCACTTCCTCGATCACGCCGCTTTCAAGGCTGGAGATGACCTGGAGTTCGGCGCTCGAAATGACGCGCCCCTGCCCGCGCACTGTACGGTCGATTTCGGCCAGCGACGCCCAGGCGAAGAATATGACGAAGAAGCCGATGATGCCCCAGAACAGCCAGCGCGACACCCGGCGCGGCTCGAGATTGTCGATGAATCGTTCGACCCGGCCCTCTTCCTGCGCCTCGGGCGAGCCGTAGTCGTCGCCCGCGTCCGGTCGATCGATCATGTCGTCGCGTGCGCTCATGCCGGTTTGCCGATCCTTGTGTTGACGGTGGACGTCACAGTGCCGCTTGCCGGATTGCTTTTCTGGCGCGATCCCTCCGCGAGCTTGGCGAGAACGGCATCGCGTGGGCCATCCGCGACCACCTTGCCCTCATCGATCACGATAATGCGGTCGACCAGCGCAAGAAGAGGCTGACGGTGGGTGACGACAACCAGGGTGCGATCGTCGAGTTCGTCTTTGAGCCGGGTGATGAGATCGGCTTCGGTCTGGGCGTCCATGGCGCTCGACGGCTCGTCCATGACCAGAACCGGGGGCCGGCCGGCCAGCGCGCGCGCAATCGCGATCGACTGACGCTGGCCGCCGGAGAGGCCCTCGCCCCGGTCGACAAGTCGGAGGTCATAGCCCCGCGGGATCCGGCTCGCGAAAAGGTCGGTCCCCGAGATGCGCGCGGCCCGGAGCATTTCCTCGTCGTCGACAGCGGCGCGGCCGAGGCCGATATTCTCGCGGATCGTGCCGGAGAAAAGCGCTGGCTCCTGCAGGACCGAGCCGACAGAACGACGCAGGGAGTCAGGATCGAGCTGCGCGATATCGATCCCGTCGAACAGCACCATGCCATCCTGCGGCGGGTACAGGCCGAGCATCATCCGCGCGAGGGTGGACTTGCCCGAGCCGACCCGGCCAAGGAGCGCGACTTTCTCGCCCGGAGCGATCGTTAGGCTGACAGAATCGAGCGCTTTGGTCGCCGCGCCGGGATACTGGAAGGTCACATTGCGCAATTCGATCTCGCCACGGGTGCGCTGGACGACAATGGCATCCGCGCCCGGTCCCTCGGGCGGGCGTTCCATCAACGTGCGAATCTGGCGATACGCCGTGCGCGTCGCCACCAGGCGAGACACCAGCTGCGATATCTGGGCCAGCGGCGCGATCGCGCGCCCGGCAAGGATGGAGCAGGCGATCAGCCCGCCCATGGTCAGGCGGTTGTCCGCCACCGAAAAGACGCCGACGACGATGACCCCGGCATAGGAAATAGTGCCCGCGGAGGTCGCGAAGGTCGTGGCGATGCTCGAGATGAGCCGCTGTTGCAGCGAAATCTGCGCATGATCGTCCAACGCACGGGTCCAGCGATTTTCGAAAAGGTTGCGAGCGCCCGCGGTCTTCACGGCCTCGATACTGCCGATGGTTTCCACCAGCACCGATTGCTTGAGCAGACCGTCGTCCATCGCCTTGGCCGCGAGGCGTTGCTGCGTTGGATGCGCGGCAAGGCCGACCAAAATTACCAATGGGACCATCAGCGCCGGGACCAGCACCACCCAACCCCCGATCAGCGCCACGACAACCAGCGTAATGACGATGAACGGCACGTCCACCACCGCGGCGAGCGTTGCCGAGGCGAAAAAATCGCGCAGCGTTTCGAGTTCGCGCATGAGGCCGGTCAGTTGGCCGGTCGATCCCTTGCGCAATTCGAGGCGCATCTCGATCAGCCGCTCGAACACCGTCGCGCCAATGTCTTTGTCGATATTCATGCCGGCATGATCGACGAAATAGGCGCGCAGCAATTTGAGCGCAAAATCGAAGATGATGACGATGCCCAGCCCGATCGACAACGCTGCGAGCGAGGTGAAGGCGCTGTTCGGAATTACCCGGTCGTAAACCGTCATTGTGAAGAGCGCGGTCACCAGCGCGAAGAGATTGATCAGCGTGGCCGCAATCGCGACCTTGGCATAGGTGCGCCAATTGGCCTTGATCGGCTCGACCAGCCAATCCGCCAACCGCTTCTGCGGGACCTCAACGAGGGTGTCTTCGCTCACGGCTGAGCCTCCAGATCGAATTGGTCGAGCAATCGCCCGGTCCGCGCCAGTAGGACGTAGCGCGATGCATCGAGCTGGGTCAGACCTTCGATGTAAGCGACCGCAGCCGCCAGATAGGCGCTTTGTGCCTCGGCCACGTCGAACAGCGTGCCGCGCAGGGCCGCAAATCGGCGGAAGACGACATCGCGCGTCTGGCGCGCCGATTTATAGGCCGCCTCCAGAGCGACCAGCTGCCGCTCCAGCGCCTGCACGTCAGCCCAGATAATGGCTGCGTCCCGCTCGCTCTCCTGCCTGACGCGATCGGCCGACGCTTCAGCCGCGGCGGCGCGGGCACGCGCCTGCTCGTCACGCGCCAGTGCGCCACCGAACAGGCGGTATCGCAGGTTGAGGCTGCCGCGGATATCGTAGTCGACATCGTCTTCGAACACGCCGTAACGGCCCGCGTCGACCCGCGCCGTAAGCTTGGGTGCCTGCGAGGCCCAGCTGTTGCGCACTTCGATCCTGGCGGCTTCGGCCAGCGCTTCCGCGCTGCGCACCTGCGGCGTCTCGCTGGCCGCCATCACCGCGTAATCACGGCTCACCCGCCCTTCGGCGAGGATCGGCGGACGCTGGAGCATGGGCGGAGGTTCCACTCCTGTCAGCTCGCGAAAGCGGGCCTCGGCCGATGCGAGACGGCGCTGGAACTGGGCGAGACGGATCTGCCCGTCCGCTCGTAGCGATTGGGCCCGCGCCATATCGGCAGGGGCGTTAACGCCCTGCGCGATGCGCTTTTCAAGCGCTTCGTCGATCCCGTCCTGCGCGGCGAGATAGGCCTCGGACAGCCGCACCAGCGACTGGTAGCCGAACACGCCATACCAATTGGTCACGACATCGTTGATCAGGCCGGTCACCGCCGCATCACGTTCGAACCCGGCGGCCCGCAAGCGTGCCTGCGCGGCGAGGACCGAGCCATTGACGGCGCCCCAGTCGAACACCGTGTACTCGACCGCGGCGGTCGCATCGGTCCGTTCGCGAGGGCGCGCCCGCTCGAGCAGATTGCTCTGGTCGTCACCGAAATTGCGAGCGAAAGTCCTGTACGAATTGAAGCCGACATCGACCGTTGGAAACAGGCCGGCCTGGGCCTCGTCCACTTGCGCTTCGGCGAGATCGACCCGCGCCTCGACTTCGCGCCGGGCAGCGTTGGCCTGCAGCGTGGACGCCACGATCCGGCGAAACAGCTCGGGATCCGCCGCTTCCTCTGCCAGAGTGAGGATCGGATCGTTGGCATAATCTATGGCAAGCGGGTCGGCAGCGGGATCGGGGAGATCGGCGCCTTCCTCGACGCGCGGGATCGACTGCTCCTGCGCGCAGACAGGCGCCGGCAATACACTTGCCGTTAGGGCGAGCAGCGCCCCGGCCAGAAACCGGCCTTCCAGATAATCCAGTCCGTCCACGAATCCGCCCTTAGCATTCGACCGGGCCAATGCCAGCCGTTTCACAAGATGTGACCTGAACCGAAACTGAGACGGGGGCGTGCCCGATGCGTCTTCCGGCAATCGCAATGCCGAGGTGGTGAGCCCTGCTGGGTTCGAACCAGCGACCTACTGATTAAAAGTCAGTTGCTCTACCGACTGAGCTAAGGGCCCGACCACGAGCGCCACGTAGGCAGATGCCATTCGATGGTCAAGCGGCGTGACCCTTGTTGCGTTTCTCCGGCGTCTGTAGACAGCGATCATGAAACGACCGGACGGCGCACAGACCTGGAAACCTCTGGAGGCTGGCGCTGCACGCAGCACACGGGGCGGCCCGTCCTTCACGCTTCGCAACCGGTTGCTGCGGGTGGTGTGGCGCGCGTGCTGGTTCCTGCTCGCTCGCTGGACCCCTCCGCCGATGCATGACTGGCGCGCGGGGATCCTGCGCCTGTTCGGCGCGCAATTGGGGCCGCATTGCCGCGTGCATGCAAGCGTCGAAATCTGGTGGCCGGGCAATCTTACGCTTGATGCCAATGTGCTGATCGGCCCTCGCGCCGTGCTGTATAATCAGGGGCATATCACCATCGGCGCAAACTCGGTGGTCTCGCAACGCGCCCACCTGTGCGCCAGCACCCACGACCTTCGCGATTCGCACTTCCAGCTTGTCCTGCGCCCGGTGACGCTGGGCGAGCGCTGCTGGGTCGCGGCGGAAGCCTTCGTCGGGCCCGGCGTCACCATGGGGGATGGCTCCGTACTCGGCGCCCGGGGCGCCCTGTTCGAAAATGCCGACGACTGGACCATCTACCGCGGGAACCCGGCGCTGCCCGTCAGGCGCCGCGAGCGGCCAGCTGGCGTAGCGTAAGGCGCGTGGCGGGATCGCGCCAGTGCGGGGCGACTTCGGCCGCCGGTCGCAGCACGAATTCCCGCGCGCGGAACCACGGATGCGGGATGGCGAGGTCGCGGCTGAGCCAGACACCTCCACTCCACAACACGATGTCGAGATCCAGCGTCCGCGAACGCCAGTCCTGCCCGCGGCGTTGACGGGCGAAGGCCTGTTCGACCGATTGCAACATCGCAAGCATCGCGGGTGGCCTTTTGTCGGTTTCGACCAGGGCGGCCGCATTGGCATAGTGCCGCAGCGAGGGGCCAATCGGCGCGCTGGCCCTGACCCGAGAGGCGGCGTGAATGGCCAGACCCTGTTCTTCCAAGGCATCGAGCGCTGCGCCGATCACCGCCCGGGGCGCGCCGACATCGGGCACCCGCATGTTCGAGCCGAGCGCGATCACATAGGCATGGCTATCCGCCACAATGCCGCTCAGACGTCTTCACAGATCCGGCCGTAGAGCTGCGGGCGGCGGTCGCGGAAGAATCCCATCCCCGCCCGATGCTTCGCGGCCTCGTCAAGGTCGAGCGTGGCTACAAGCACGCCGTCCTCGTCCCGCCCGAATTCAACCAGCTTATCGCCCCATTCATTGGTGATGAAGCTGTGGCCGTAGAAGTCCGCCTCGCCCTCGGTCCCGATACGATTGGCAGCCACCACCGGCATGCAATTCGACACGCTGTGCCCCTGCATCGCACGCTGCCACATGCGACTGGTGTCGAATTCGGCGTCATAGGGTTCGGAGCCGATCGCGGTGGGGTAGAACAAGAGCTCGGCTCCCATCAGCGCCATCACGCGTGCCGCTTCGGGATACCACTGGTCCCAGCATACCCCCACGCCGATGCGGGTGGCCATCACGTCCCAGACCTTGAACCCGTCGTTCCCCGGGCGGAAATAGTATTTTTCCTCGTACCCCGGCCCGTCCGGAATGTGGCTCTTGCGGTAGGTGCCCATGATTGCGCCGTCGGGACCGATCATGGCGAGCGTGTTGTAATAGTGATGCCCGTCGCGCTCGAAGAAGCTTGTGGGGATGGCCACCTTCAGCTTTGCCGCCAGCTTGCGCATGGCCACGACCGATGGGTGCTCGGACGTCGGGCGCGCCAGCGCGAACAGAGCCTCGTCCTCTACCTGGCAGAAATAGGGGCCGGAAAAGAGCTCGGGCGGCAAGATGATCTCGGCGCCGCGCGCGGCGGCCTGTTCGACCATCTCGCCGACCGCGGCGATATTGGTCTGCTCATCGTCGCTGCCAAGCGGCAACTGGAGGGCGGCGACAGTAATGTCTCTCATGGCGGAGGGGATTATTTCTCCCGCAGCGCGAAGTCCACCTGGATATAGACATTGCTGCGCGTGGTGCCGACCATCATGCCGCCGCCCTCTTCCGGCCGCGGCGCCATGTTGACCGGCGGCGGGGGCGCTACCGGAGACGTGCGCTGGACCATGGCCTCGTTCATCGCGTCCGCACCGCGCAGCCAGGTCTGGCCCTGCTGGCCGCCCACATCGCGGATGTAGAGCACACGGCTGACCTCCATGCCTGCGGCCTCGGCATAAGCCTCGGCCCGCTTGCGCGCGGCCTCATAGGCATCGGCATAGGCGAGATTGGCGGTAGCTTCGGGATCGCTCATCGTCAGGCTCGGGCCGGACAAGACATTCGCGCCCGCCTCGGTCACCGCGGTGACGGCGGCACCTGCGCGGTCGGGATCGTCCATCGTCACTTCGACGACGTTCATTGCGCGATACTGTCCCTTGCGATCGCCATATTCGATCCGGCCGACATTGACACTCTGCGTCTGGATGTCTTCCTCTGCGACGCCCAGTTCGCGCAGGGCCGCGACGATTTCCGCGATCTTCTCCGCATTGGCCTCGCTCGCAGCAGGGGCGTTACGGCTGAACGTTTCGATCCCGGCCTGGAATTGCGCGCGGTCGGGACGGCTTTCGGCCTGCCCGCTGGCACTGACCGACAGCAGCGTTTCCCCGTGATCGACCCCGCGCGCCTCGTCCACACGCTCGCAGGCGGCGAGAGCGAGCGGGGCGGCGGCAAGCAGAACGACATTTTTCATGAAAAGGCCCCTATGTAACATTGTCACATAGGGGCCTTTTCATTCTGCAGATGAACGCTGGCTGACGGCTATCAATCGGCTTTCCTGAACAGCAACGTCATGCGGTCGCTTTCACCGATGGCCTGGTACTCGGCGCGACGCGGATCGTCCGCACCCGTGGCAAGCACCGGAGGGAGCGTCCAAACCCCGCCTTCCCAGTTTGCCGGGTCCTTGGGATTGGCATTGACTTCGCTTGTGTCCGCCAACTCGAAACCCGCTGCTTCGAAAATAGCCACCACGTCCTGCGTGCGCATGTAACCGCGCTGGCGCGCGCCATAATCGTCATAGCTCGCGCCGTCGGGTGCGCGGTGCTGGACCACGCCGACCATGCCGTTGTCCTTCAACATCATGCGCGCAGCCTTGAGCACCGTGTCGGCTTCGTTTCCCATGTTGAGGCCGTGCATCGAGCGGAAAATCAGGACCCGGTCGACCGTGCCGGCAAGCTCCTCGGGCATCTCGTCGATTTCGAATACCGTCACATTGGCCGCGTTCACGCCGGCCATTTCGCCCACTGTCGTGGTGAAGCGTTCGGTCCAGCCCTTGGCGCGGGCTTCCTGCGCACGGTCGCGATAGTCCTGTCCGTCGCTGTCGGGCTGAAACGCGATGTAACGGCCGCCATTCGACAAATACGGCGCCAGAACGCGAGTATACCAGCCGCCCCCCGGCCCGAATTCGGCGACTGTCATGCCCGGCTCAACGCCGAAGAACTCCAGCGTTTCGGTGGGATTGCGGTACTGATCGCGGGCGCGATCGTCGTTCCGCAGGTCGGCGGCGAGCACCTCGTCGAGCGTCGCTGTATGATCGTCGGCGATGGCGGGCACGGCAAATGCTAGGGCGGCGGTGGCAAGCAGAATACGCATACGGTTTCTCCCGGAAAATTGACGCGCGCTTCCTGCACCCGCGGCCGGTGGATGACAAGGCGTGAGGAGCTTCCTATCTCTGGCGCAAAGGAGATTACGATGAGCGAGACACAACAGGCGATCGTTGCGGGCGGATGCTTCTGGTGCACCGAGGCCGTGATGAAGGACGTCATCGGCGTCCATGAGGTCGAAAGCGGCTATATCGGCGGCGACATGCCAGACCCCACCTACAAGCAGGTCTGCACCGGCACGACGGGCCATGCCGAGGGTGTGCGCGTCACTTTCGATCCCGAAGTGATCAGCCTCGCCCAGCTTTACGATGTCTTTCTCGGTACGCATGACCCAACCCAGCTCAACCGCCAGGGTAACGATGTCGGCACGCAGTATCGCAGTGCGATCTTCCCGCTCGACGACGAGCAGCGCGCCGAGGCGGAAGCCGCGATCGAACGCTGGAACGCCGAGCACCAAGGCCAGAGCGCGGTGACCACCATCGAAGGCGGGGAATGGTATCCGGCTGAGGATTACCATCAGGAATATTGGGAAGGCGAAGGCCAGAGGAACCCCTATTGCCTTGCGGTGATCCCGCCCAAGCTGATGAAATTGCGCAAGAGCTTCCAGAAGTATCTCAAGGAAGACGCCTGAGCGCAGGTTCCGATGCCCGGCACGCATGGCAAGGCCTTCACTGGCGAGCACGTCGTCCGCGACGACGGCAGTGTCGGCTTCGCCTGTTCGCAGGACACCGATGCGTGGCCATGGGCCGCGCTGCACCCGCACCATCCCGGCGCTGAGCTATTGGGTCAGCGTCGAATGTGCGGCGGCGCTGGGCAATTGGGATCCGGAGAAATGGTCGGCGCTGACCTGGACCCGCTGGCATTGCGGCGATCCCGAAGTCGGGCCCTATGCCAGCGGAACCTATCGACGAACGACCATCGATGGCAAGGAAAGCTTCTCGATCGATTTCGCCGATTCAGACAGCCGCCACATCTGCCACCTCGACGGGCGAGGTGTGGTGTTCCGCACGCGCGACTTCGAGAAATGGCGCAAGCACGACAAGGACGCCGCGCCCCGATCCAGTTCCGCCCAATTCGATTATGCCGATCCGGATCACCTCGGACTCGCACCGGGTGAACGCCCCTTTCTGACAGAATTGGACGGCCGCTCGGCGCAAGGCCTGCTCGACAATGCCAATAGCATGCCGCCGGACCATCCCTGGCTCGACGGCTCTGGCGATCACGTCAATTCGGCGCATCTGGCCGAAGTCGCGCGGCAGTTCGTGAGCCTGATGCGCGAAGGCCGGCCCTTCCGTGTGACCGGCGCCGAAATGTCCTTCCGCCATTATGTCGAGCTAGGTGCCCCGCTTACCATCGCAGGATCAGCGGGAGATGATGGCACAGTTGAGATGACGGTTCGACAAGGCGGCCACGAGTGTACCGAAATCCGCTACTCCGTCGTCGAAATCTGATCCGCTTTCCATCGTCCGATGAAAAAGCCATCGAGTCCGCCCTGATCAGGCAACATTCCGGGATCGGTGCGCAACCAGCCTTCTGGCGACGGTTCCAGCCCAGCGGGAAGCTCAGCGGCTTGGATCGGATCGATGGCCAGATCGATTTGCGCCGCCTGCGCCTCGCCCTCCTCGCGTTCCAGCGAGCAAGTGGCATAGACCAGCGTTCCGCCTGGCTTCAGCCAATCCAGGGCTCGTTCGAATAGCGCTGCCTGCAGCTCTGCCATCTCCTCGATCTGCCGCAAGCCGACGCGGTGCAGCACGTCAGGATGGCGTCTCGCGGTGCCGGTCGCGGTGCAAGGCGCGTCGAGCAAAACGGCGTCGAAGCGGTGCTTCGGCTCCCATTTGAGCGCATCGGCGCGCACGATGCCGGCCTTCAAACCTGTGCGCTTTAGGTTGTCGCGCAGCAGTTCGAGGCGTCGCTTGGAGATGTCGAGCGAGGTGACCTGCCAGCCCTGCGCCGCAAGTTGCAGCGATTTCCCGCCGGGCGCAGCACACAGGTCGAGTACGTGACGCCCCTCGCCCTGCCCGAGCAACCGGGCGGGCAATGAAGCAGCGAGGTCCTGGACCCACCAGGCACCTTCCGCAAAACCCGGCAGCTTCTCCACTTTGCCGCCGCGCGGCAGACGCAAATGGGCGGGCATCAGGCTGTCCGCCGAAAGCTGGTTCGCCCAATGCGCGGTCTCGTCCGCATTGCGCAGCGTCAGGTCGAGCGGTGGCGGCTCGGCGAGACCGGCGGCAATCGCCGATGCCCGCTCGCCCCACCGTGCCGCGACATCAGCGGGCAAGGTCGGGGCATCGGGCAATCGCGCCGCCCGCTTCGTTAAAGTGGAGAATACGCCATGGGCCAGTCGGCGCGGTCCGCCGGAGAGCAGGTCCAGGCCCGTCGCTACAACCGCATGCGGCGGTGTATCGAGCCGCAGCCACTGTGCGAGCATGAGCCGCAAAACCATCTTCGCCTTGGCGTCATCGGGCAGCGGTTTCTTTGTGGCGCTGTCGATCAGCGCATCAAGATCGACCAGCCAGCGCAATGCCTCGCTGGCGATCGCGCGGGCGAGCGCCTTGTCTTCGAACTTGCGCACGTCCTTGGTGGCGGCAGCAAAGGCGATGTCGAGGGTCTCGCCCCGCCGCAGCACGGCATCGAGCAGGCGAAGCGCGGCACGGCGCGCGTGGATACCGGTAGGCTGGGCCATTGCCAGCGCCTCTACCGGTGGTTGAAACCAAGCGCCAGTGGGCGCATTTCCTTTCCATGACCGATCGCGCGACGAAACGACCCGAAGGCTTCGAAAAGCCGTCCCACTGGACCAACGATCCGCCGCCGAGGCCTGAGAAGGTCGAGAATGACGAAGACCTCAGCCCCACCCGCTATGGCGATTGGGTCAAGGACGGCATCGCGATCGATTTCAGCTAAAGACGCCTGAGCTCGATCTTCAGCCCGTCCTTCGGTTTCGGGATCGGCCAGGCCTGCCAATCCGGGTCGCCATCGGTCAGCTCGATGCGGTAACGCGGCAGCAACTGCGCCATCAAAATCTTCACCTGCATGTAGGCGAAGTGCAACCCCAGGCACATGTGCGCGCCGCCACCGAAGGGAACCCAGGCGTATTTGTGGCGCGCCTTCACCTTGTCCGGTGTGAAGCGCAGCGGATCGAAAGCGTAGGGATCGTCCCAATGCGCCTCGTCATGGTGCACGTAATGGATATTGATGCCGACGTGCGAACCGGCGGGGATGTGGTAGCCGCCATATTCGAACTCACGCAGGGCGCGGCGCGGCATGCTCGGCACTGGCGGAATATGGCGCAACGCTTCCTTGAAGGCCATTTCGGTCAGCTCGAATTTGCCGAGATCTTCGTAGGCGAGGTCGCGCGGCTTTCCGTTCGCATCTGCACCACCGGTGACCGCTTCGACCTCCTGCCGCAGCTTCTCCTGCCACTCAGGATGCTTGGCGAGCAGCCAGACGAGCGACGTCGCGGATGAGGTGATGGTGTCGTGCGCCGCCATCATCAGGAAGTTCATGTGGTCGACGACCTCGTCGACCGGCATCAGGCTGCCATCCTCATATTCCGCCGTGGCGAACTGGCTGAACATGTCCTGCCCGCCGCCTTCGGCACGGCGGCGATGGGTCTCGGCAGTGAAATAGTCGACCAAGAACTTGCGCCCGTCGACACCGCGCTTCATCTGCGTGAACGGCAGCGGCTTGCGCACCGGGGCGACGCTCGCCTGCACCATATCGATGAAGGCCGTGTTGATCTTGTCGGCTTCGGGGCCCCAATCGATCCCGATGAAACTGTCTGCTGCCAGATCCAGCGTCAGCTCCTTGATCGACGGATAGAAGCGCATCGGGCCGGCGCCCCATGCTTCCACCTGCCGGGCGATTCCGCGATTGAGAGCGCCGGAGTAGTGCCGCATCGGTTCGGGCTTGAAAGCGATCGACAGGGCGCGGCGGTCGGCCCGGTGATGGTCGAAGTCCATCAGCATCAGACCGCGCGGAAACAATTGGTCGAGGATCGGCCCCCAGCCCTGTTCGGAGGAAAACAGTTTCTGCCGGTCGAACAACACCAATTCATTGGCATCGGCACCGATCAGCGCGATGTTCCAGCCGCCGAAGGCGTGGTTCTTGTACACCGGACCGTAGGTTTCCACCATCCGCCGGGCCATCGCATGCGGATCGGCCAGCATCTTGAAGGTGTTACCGACAATCGGCCAGCCACGCTCGCCCGGAATATGTGCGAGATCGGCATCGGTCGGATTGCCCTCTGTCCAATGGGTCGGGGCGAATTCAGCTGGCTGGTGTGGTGCGAGAGTGGCCATGGGTCTTTTCCTGCAACTTACCGTTGTGTCAGTAGCCTATCGGCGTCGACCTTTCCAGCACGCTAACACCAACCCGAAAGTTCTCGCCGAAGCAGATTTTCCAGCATGTCCAACCCCGCATCGGACGTGTTAAGGCAGGACAGCGCGGCGAATTGTTCCCCGCCGCCCTCGATGAACGTCTCGCGTCCTTCCATCGCGATTTCCTCGAGCGTTTCGAGGCAATCGACCGAAAAGCCCGGCATTGCGACTGCGAGGCGCTTGGTGCCTGCCGCTGCCTCTTTCTCGAGTGTATCGTCGGTGGCGGGTTCCAGCCATTTGGCCGGGCCGAAGCGCGACTGGAAGGTCGTGACGAAGCGCAGGTTCGGCCGCGCCATGGCCGTTTCCAGCAGGCGCGAGGTCTTCTGGCACTGGCAGTGGTAGGGATCGCCGAGATGCAGCGTGCGCTCGGGCATACCGTGATAGCTCAGCAGCAGCACCTCGGGCTCGAAATCGAGCGCATCGAGCTGGCGTGCCGTATCCTTCGCCAGCGCCTCGATATGCGCTGGATCGTCGTAATAGGGCGGCATCGTTCGCATTGACGGCTGCCAGCGCATGTCGCGCAGCGTATCGCCCACCTTGTCGACCACGGTGGCGGTCGTCGCGCCGCTATATTGCGGATACATCGGCGCGAGCACGATGCGATCGCATCCCGCCTCCATCATCGCCCGGAGCCGCTCGGGAATCGAGGGCGTGCCATAGCGCATCGCCCAGTCGACCCGCACACCGTCCCCGAGCCGCGCCTGCATCGCCTCCGCCTGCTGGCGCGTGATGACCGCGAGTGGAGAGCCCGCCTCCGTCCACACCTTCTGGTAAGCTGCCGCACTCTTCTTCGGCCGCGTGTTGAGGATGATCGCGCGCAAGATCGGCTGCCAGACCAGATCGGGGATTTCGACGACACGTTTGTCGGAAAGGAACTCGCCGAGGTAGCGCTTCACCGCTGCTGCATCGGGTGCGTCTGGCGTACCCAGATTGACAAGCAGCACTCCGATCCGGCCCGATCGAACGGGGGGATGGTCGGATGGCAGCTGTTGCTCGCGCCAGGTCACTCGGCTCTCCTCACAGGCCTTCCGACAGGAGCGGGAGGCGGCGGAAGCGCATGCCGGTAGCAGAATGGAGGGCGTTGGCAATCGCAGGGGCCGCCACCGCTACGCCCAGTTCGCCCGGATCGAAGGGCTCGGCATCGCTCTCGACAAATTCCACTGCGATTTCCGGGCTGTCGGCAAGCGTCGGGAGCGCCAGGGCTGCAAGCCGGTTGGGCGATGGCTTGCCCTCCACGAAATCGACACTGGATCCCGTCGCCAGCGACAGCCCGAAGATCAGCCCACCCTCGATCTGCTGGCGCGCAATGTCGAGATTGACGATCCTGCCGATGTCTACCGCGACGTCGAAGCGGGTGACCCGCATGCCCCCTTCGGCGAGCGAAGCCCTGGCAACGCAGGCGATGCGGCCGGTCCTGAGAGCAGGATCGTGCATTTCCAGCATCGCCAGACCTTGCCCGGTTCCGCGGCGTCCGCCGTCCCAATTCGCCAGCCGGGTCGCACGGCGCAGCACGTCGGCCATGCGCGGGGCCTGGCCGAGCATTTCGATGCGATAGAGCAGCGGGTCGCGCCCGGCTTGCTCGGCGAGCTCATCCATGAAGCATTCGGTGAAGAAGGCCGTGTAGGCGTGCGAATTCCCGCGCAGCATGCCGGTTGGCAGGCCGATGCGCACGGGCAGATGCTCAATCGCGACATTGGCGATGCCGTAGGGCGGCAAGGCTCCCCGGCAGGCGAGCGGGTCGCCATGATCCGCCGCTTCGCGAATGGCCGCTTCGGGGACCAGATTGCCGAACAGGCGATGGCCGCATTCGCGCATCGTAGCAGGCATGGCCAGCCGCGTGCGCCAGGCGGAGATGCGTCCGCCCGTCGCAGGGATGAAGGCCGCGGCCATGTCGGCCACCACCGGCGTGCGGGAGGGTACCGCCTGGAATTCCTGCACCCGCGGCCACATCAGCTGGACCGGACGGCCGATCGCTTTGGCGATCTGGACTACCTCGATGGCATGGCGTTTCTCCAGCCGCGCATCGAAACTGCCGCCCGCCGCAGTGGGATACAGCACGACGTCGCGATCCGAGAGCCCCGCAGCCTTTGCCGCCGCCTGTCGCGTCAGCTCGGGCGCTTGCGAAGCGATCCACAGTTCGAGCTTGCCACCTTCCAGACGGGCCGTCGCAGTAGCGGTTTCTAGTCCCGCATGGACCGCAGGGGCGACGGAATAGCGCGCTTCCAGCGCCGGCTGGTTCAGCGTCTCACCGATATCGCCGATGGCTTCCATGACAATCGGCTCGACAGAGTCGAATGCCCCGTTCAGTTGCTCGTCGAGTTCGCCGCTTTCGAACGGCGGCGGGCCAGTAAAGCGAGGGGCAAGCCGATCAAGCGCCTGCTCCGCTATCCACCAGCTCTCCCCGACCGCAGCAAGGAAGCGCTTGGACCGCACGATCCCGACCAGCCCCGCCATCCCTGAAATTGCCGTCTCGCGGAAATCGGCGAGACGTTCCGACCCGATCGGCGCGTGGCGGATGGACGCATAGACCAGACCCGGCAACCTGATGTCGCCGGCAAACAGGAAGCTGCCATCAACCTTGGCGGGAAGGTCGAGCCTCGGAAACAGCGGCGGCGCATCGCCCTCTGCCGCAGCGGCCGGTTCTGCTGCGGCTTCGACGCGCAGCGGTGGCGGGTCGGGCGGATCGAGCGCAGCCGCGGCAACCACCAGTTCGCCGAAAGTCGCGGAATTTTCCCCGTAGCTCGCAAGGCCGTTTTCGATCCGCACCTCCTCCCATGCCACGTCCCACTGCTCCGCCGCGGCCATCGCCAGCATGGCTCGCGCGGTAGCGGCGGCTTCGCGCATCGGCTGCTCGTAGGCGGCAAGCGAGGTGCCTTCGGCCGTCGCAATGAAGCGATTGCTGCGAGCAAAGTCCCCGGCCAGCCAGCTATCGGGCGCGTCGGAAAGCGACGGAAGGTTGGACCACAGCTCGGCCCAGCCGGCTGCGAGCGGGACATTGCCGTAGAGGCCGCTCGGCGGAACCGGCTCGACGCCGATCTGGCGCCAATCCGCACCCAGTTCGGTGGCCACCACCTGTGCAAGCAAGGTCGTGACACCCTGCCCCATTTCCAGCTGTGGCACCGCAACCGTAACCACCCCATCGACGCCTATGGTCAGCCAGCCGCCGAAATCGCGCTCGTTCGGACCGGGTGCAAGCGGGCTCGAATACTGCCGCGGCCACAGCGCCCATGCGACCGCCAGGCCGCCGCCGACCGCCGCACCAGCGACCATTTGCCGCCGGGTGACCGGAAGTGACTTCAGCCTTGTGCGCCAATCCATGCGTCAAGCTTTGCGGCAATGTCATGAAAGGGCAGCGCGAGCGGATCATCGGTCGCGGCGGGCGGTGCCCCGCTATCCCCACCCTGACGGATTGCGAGGTCGAGGGGAATACGCCCGAGGAATGGCAGCTCGAGGCGGCCGGCGGCCTCCTCGACCCCGCCCTTGCCGAACGGGTCCGACACTTCGCCGCAATGCGGACAGGCATAGCCCGCCATGTTCTCCACCAGCCCGATCACCGGCACGCCCGCCTGGTCGAACAGCTGCCCCGCACGTGCCGCGTCGATAAGGGCAAGGTCCTGCGGCGTCGACACGATGATGGCGCCGGCCGGCTTGAAATTCTGGAGCATGGTCAATTGCACATCGCCCGTGCCCGGCGGCAGGTCGACCAGCAGCAGCTCGGTATCGCCCCAATGCGCATCGATCAGCTGGGTCAGCGCGCCGCCCGCCATGGGTCCGCGCCAAGCGATGGCCCGTCCCGGTTCGACCAGATGGCCCATCGACAGCACAGGCACGCCGAACCGACTGGCGACAGGTTCTAGCTTTTCATCGCGCGCGACCGGCTTTTCGCCCTGGTTGCCGAGGATCACCGGCTGCGAAGGGCCGTAGATGTCGGCGTCCACCAGCCCGACCTTTCGACCCGTCCGCGCAAGGGCGATGGCGAGGTTCGCGGTAAGCGTCGACTTGCCGACCCCGCCCTTGCCGCTGCCGATCGCGATGAGCCGACGTTGCCTGCGCTCGGCCATCATGGCGACGCGAACATCGTCGATGTCCTCGCGCCTACCCAGGGTCTCGCGGATCTGCGCCTCCAGCGCCTCGCGTTCGCGTGCGGAAAGGCCCGCCGCATCGACCACCGCGATGGCGCGGCGATTGGCGATAGCGAGAGAGGATATGCGCGCCGCGACCGCATCGGGGAACAGCGCTTTTGGATCCGTCGAATTCATGGGCTGCGCTGCTGTATCATCAAAAAGCACCGTTCAACCCTGTTTTTCCGCCAAACCACACCTATAAAGACAAGCATGAGAACGATGGACGGGATTACCCACAGGATTTGGCTCGCGATGGCGGGCAAGAAAAGCCCTTGGGGCTCCGGGACCGACAAGGGTTCCGGCGACGGCGAAAGCGGTTCGGGCGATAGCGATAGTGACAGCGGCGACAAGACCCGCGGTCCGCGCAACCCGTGGCTGCCGCCAGGGTCGGGCGGAACAGGCGGTCGTCGTTCCCCCAATATCGAGGATATCTTCAAGAACCGCGGCCCGGAAGGCCCGCGCCGCAGCGGCGGCGGAGGGCCCGGCGGCCCGAATTTCCGTTTCCCACAACGTCCGGGAGGAAAAAGCTGGTTCCCGGTAGCGGTCGCGGCGATCGTCGCGGTGCTGATCCTGGCGACCAGCGTGCATCTGGTCGGCCCGCAGCAGCAGGGCGTGGTCAAGACCTTGGGCAACTTTACGCGCACTCTCGACCCGGGCCTGAATTTCTCCGCGCCCTTTCCTATCGAAAGCGTCGAGGTTGAGGATGTCCAGGGCGTCCGGACCGAGCGGATCCCGGGTGGCGACAGTCAGGTCAAGCTGATCCTGACCGGCGACCAGAACCTCGTCGATCTCAGCTATATCGTGCGCTGGAACATCAGCGATCTCGCAGCCTTCAAGTTCAATGTGGTCGATCCCATCGAAACGGTGAAGGAAGCCGCGGAAGCCGCGATGCGCGCCTCCGTGGCGGAAACCCAGCTCGACGAGACATTCTCGGGCCAGGGCCGTGCCGCCATCGAACTGGACGTGCGCGAGCGCATGCAACAGACGCTCGATAGCTATCGCGCCGGTGTGCGCGTGCTGGGTGTCGAAATCGAGAAGGCCGACCCGCCCGCACAGGTAGTCGACGCTTTCCGCGACGTGCAGGTCGCCGAACAGAATGCCGATGCCAATCGCAACCAGGCGCGCGGTTATGCCCAGCAGGTACTGGCGCAGGCACAGGGTGAAGCCGAAGCCTTCGACAAGGTGTACGCGGAATATCGCCTTGCCCCTGAAGTGACCCGCCAGCGCCTTTATTACGAAACCATGGAGCGCGTGCTTAGCCAGACCCCCAAGACGATCGTGGAGACGGACAATGTCACGCCCTATCTCCCGCTTCCCGAAATCCGTCGGAGGGCGCAGCAATCGCAAGCGCAACCTTCGACGACCGTGACCGCACCGGAGGGCCAGTGACATGAGCACGTTCTGGCAGGATCATCGCAACACTCTCATCGCTATTGGCGTGCTGCTGATTGCCTTTCTCGCAAGTGCCTATGTTGTGCCCGAGGAAGAACAAGCCGTGGTCATCCGCACGGGTGAGCCGATCGGCGTTGTCAACACGCCTAACGGATCGCAGGGTGCAGGGCTGTATCTCCGCGTGCCCTTCATCGACTCGGTGCGCAGGATCGAAAAGCGTTTGCTCGACCTTGAAATGAACGACGAGGAAGTGCTGAGCGCCGACCAGCAGCGCCTGCTGGTCAACGCCTATGCCCGCTTCCGCATCACCGATCCTGTCCGCATGGTGGAGCGCGCGGGCACGACCGACGGCGTGCGCAATGCGCTCGAGCCCATTCTCAACTCGGTCCTGCGCCAGGAACTGGGGCGGCGGACGTTCCAGTCGATGCTGACGGCCGAGCGCGGTTCGGCGCTCGCCAATGTGCGCACCAATCTCGATCGCCAGGCACGGCAATACGGTGCCGAGGTCGTCGATGTGAAAATCATGCGGACCGACTTGCCCGAAGCGCCGCTGCAATCGGCCTTCCGCAGGATGGAGTCCGACCGCGAACGCGAAGCGCGCACGATCCGTGCGCAGGGTTCGCGCGACGCACGCATCATCCGCGCAGATGCCGATGCAGAGAGCGCCAACATCTATGCCCAGGCCTTCGGCAAGGATCCCGAATTCTACGACTTCTACCGTGCGATGCAGAGCTATGACGCAACCTTCGCAGCCGAAAACGGCGGCGCTGAGAGCAGCATCATCCTGTCGCCCGACAATGAGTATCTGCGGCAGTTCCGCGGGCGTCGTTGATCGTTCGTCGAACGCATCTCGCCCGTTCAATCGGCATTCAGCGCCCGACGCAAGGGTGGGGCCGAAGGAACCCGCGCAAGCCTGCTCGGTAGGACAACCGGGCGCAGGTGCTGCGCGACGAATATGAAGAGGATGAGAAGGACGTGAAGCCCGTGCGATACGCTTATTCCGTGACAAGTGCCCTGTTGATCGGGGGAGCCGCGATCTCGCTGGCCACCGGTTACCCGGCGGGCGCGCAAGTCGCCCAGAACGACGATGCGCGCATGGCCGGTGTCGTGCCGCGCGCCGGCGCGCCGGAAAGCTTTGCCGACCTGACTGCGCAGCTGCAGCCGGCGGTCGTCAATATCTCGACCCGCCAGCGGATCGAGGTGCAGCAGAACGCCAACCCGTTCGCCGGCACGCCATTCGAAGGCCTGTTCGGCCGCCGCGGCCAGTCGCCCGAGCGCGAGCCGCAGTTCCGCGAAGGCCAGTCGCTTGGCTCCGGATTCATCATCTCTGCCGACGGCTACGTCGTCACGAACAACCACGTGGTCAGCCCGACCGGCCGGGGCACGGTAGAGGAAATCACCGTGACCATGCCCGACGGCACCGAATACGAGGCCGAGCTGGTCGGCACTGACCCGCAATCCGACCTCGCCGTCTTGAAGGTAAGCCGGGGTCAGGCATTTCCCTACGTGGAATTCGGCGACAGCCGCCAGGCACGTCCCGGTGACTGGGTAGTGGCGATCGGCAACCCCTTCGGGCTTGGCGGCACAGTGACGAGCGGCATCGTATCGGCGATCCAGCGCAACACCGGCTCGGGCGGCGCGTACGACCGCTATATCCAGACCGATGCCGCCATCAATCGCGGCAACTCGGGCGGCCCCCTGTTTGACATGCAGGGCAACGTCATCGGCATCAACAATGCCATCTTCTCGCCCTCGGGCGGCAGTGTCGGCATCGGCTTTGCCATCCCGGCGGAAATTGCGGCTCCGATCGTGGAGAAGCTGCGCGACGGCGTTGAGATCGAGCGTGGTTATCTCGGCGTCAATATCCAGGCAGTGAGCGACGATGTCGCGGATTCGCTGGGTATTGAGCGCAACCGCGGTGAAATCGTCCAGTCGGTGCAGGCCGGCGAGGCAGCCGACCGGGCAGGGCTGGAGCCGGGCGACATTGTTGTCAGGGTCAACAACCGCGACGTCACGCCCGAACAGACGCTGTCTTTCCTCGTCGCGAACATCACTCCGGGAACGACCGTGCCGGTCGAACTCATCCGCGATGGCGAACGTCGCCGCGTGAATGTCACGGTCGGCAAGCGTCCGAGCGAGGAAGAGCTTCGCCAGCGCCAGATGTTCGAGCCCGACATGGACGATGAAGAGGACATGCAGGGTAGCGACAGCGAGACCATCGCTGACAAGTTGGGACTGCAGGTTCTGCCGATCACGCAGCAGATCGCCCGCCAGCTGGGCGTCAGCGCCGACACGCGCGGCTTGGCTGTAGCAGGGGTCGATCCCAATTCGGACGCGGCACGCAAGGGGCTGCAGCGGCGCGATATCATTCTGTCGGCCAATTACCGCCCGGTTGCGACCGCAAGCGATCTGGAGGCGATCATCCGGACTGCTGAAAGCGAAAATCGTGATGCAGTGCTGCTCCGCGTGCAGCGCGGTGGTCGCCCGGCCAGCTATGTCGCGGTTCGCCTGCGCTAGGCGGCAGCCCGATACTCACACGAAAGGGGCCTCCTGCACTGCAAGAGGCCCCTTTTTCGTGGGCGCCTATTGGGGCCGGGTAACAGTCACGCTCGGGCTCGGCGATGGCCGTGGCGGCTGGCGCGATTGCGAGCCCTGACCGGTGCCACCGGTTGCGCGCTCCAGGAAGTCGTCGCCGACCGCCTGCGGTGCGCCATCGACGCCGCGTCCGGGCTGTTGCGCGGGCGGCTGGCGCTGGCGATCGGCCTCGCCCGGTTGCGGGAATTCATCGCCGAAGGGATCGCGGCGCTCGCCGTCGCTGCGGCCAGGCTCGATCAGATTGCCCTGTTCGTCGATGAAATAATAATCATCCGGATCGCCCAACAAATATTCGTCGTCCGGTTCCAGTTGCCACTCGGGCAGTTGCAGATCGGTGTCGAATTCCTCGACCGGACGGTCTTTGACGGCATAGCGCATATATGCGGCGAAGGCGCGCGCAGGGGCAGTGCCGCCCTGCAGATCGCCGACCCGGCCATTGTCGTCCCGGCCCATCCACACACCGGTGGTGATCCCGCTGGAGAAGCCGACGAAATAGCCGTCCTTGTTCGAACTGGTCGTGCCGGTCTTGCCTGCGACGGGACGGCCGATCTGCGCCGCGCGTCCCGTGCCGGTATTGACGGCGGTCTGCAACAGATCGGTGATCCCTGCGGCCACGTAGTCTGGCACGAGCTGGCTGCGGCGCGCGCGCTCGTGCTGATAGAGCAATTCGCCATCCGCCGTCGTGACCTTGATGATGCCATAGGGTTCGACCGATTCCCCCTTAGCCGAGATCGCCGCGAAGGCGCGGGTCATATCGAGCAGCCGCACCTCGTTCGAGCCAAGGACCATCGAGGGATAAGTCTGGATCGGCGTGGTGATGCCGAAGCGCCGCGCCATCGAGGCGACGGTGCCAAAGCCGACCTCGTTCCCGAGCTGCGCGGCGACGGTGTTGATCGAATAGGCAAAGGCAGTCCGCAGATCGATCTCGCCCACATTGCGACCGTTCGAATTTCGCGGGCTCCAGCCATCGATCGTCACCGGCGTGTCGACCACGCGGTCACCCGGCGTATAGCCCGCCTCCAGCGCCGAAAGATAGACGAACAGTTTCCAGCTCGATCCCGGCTGGCGCAGGGCGTCGGTCGCGCGGTTGAAGCTGGTTTCGACGTAGTCGGTTCCACCCACGAGGGCGAGAATCGCCCCGTCCCGGTCCATGCTGACGAGCGCGCCCTGCGCGCCGCCGGGCGTGTTCGACTGGATCGCCGCCGTCGCCGCCCGCTGCATTCCCACGTCGAGCGTCGTCCAGACCTCGATCGGCTCGTAGGTTTCCGGCAGAAGTAGATCGAGCTGTGGCAGGGCCCAGTCGGTGAAATAGCGCACCGAATTCTGCCCCTTTTCCTCTTTCAGGTTCACCGCGGACGGGTCGACCGTAACATCGGGCGGAATGCGCCCCTGTTCTTTCATCAGCCGGAGCACCACACTTGCCCGGCCGACCGCGGCGTCGACATCGGCGGTCGGAGAATATCGGCTGGGCGCCTTGACCAGACCAGCGATGATCGCCGCCTCCGCCGTACTCAGCGTGGTCGCCGGATGGCTGAAGAACTTCCGACTGGCGGAATCGATGCCATAGGCGCCGCCGCCGAAATAGACCTTGTTGAGATAGAGCTCGAGGATTTGCTCCTTCGAGAATTTCGCCTCGAGCGCCATCGCAAGGATCATCTCGCGCGCCTTGCGATCGAGCGAGCGATTGTTGTTCAGGAAGACATTGCGCGCAAGCTGCTGCGTGATCGTGGATGTCGCGGAAATCCGCTCGTCACCGGTAACCGCTTCATAAACGGCACGGGCCAGGCCGTAAGGATCGATCCCGAAATGCGAATAATACCGGCGGTCCTCCACCGCGATCATCGCATCCTTCATGACCTGCGGAATCTGTTCGTGCGGCAGCCATTTGCCGAAGCTCGGCCCAAGCTCGACGATCTCGGTCCCGTCGCGCGCGCGCACGACGATGGTCTGCGCGTTCTGCGTGGCACGCAATTGATAGTAGCTCGGCATGGAACGGGCAGCGAAAGCCACAGCCAACCCCACGAAAATCGCGGCGATGAGGGACAGCGCCACGCTCCACAAGGCGATCCGCCGGGCCCAATGACCCACGCGGCCTTGCGGTCTGTCGGCGGCGGCGCGACGGGCTCTTTCGCTGCGGGCCGCCTTCGTTCGGCGGCTTCCTCTCTTTTCCATCAGTCGCGGGGTGCCCCTTCGCTGTGTCCAGCATCCTGTGCGGCGCTATATCGACGCCACCGTTGCATGGCGAGGTCTAACTCAGACTGAACGTAAACGCATCGCCGCTGTGCGCGAAGTCGGGGCAATCGCGCCGAAGTGTTCCACAGATTCACCAAAACTGTCCCAAAATGGGCACGTTTCGCCTCTTGCCCGTCTGGCGGTTATTGAACGTTAACCATTCTGAACGGAAACGCCACGCGGGGGCGTCAATGACGCGATATCCGCAGATCGCGACCGATGAGGACTGATTCCAAGACAATGTTCGTTTCCGAAGTATCCCCTCGCGCGGGTTTCCGCGCGAAGGCAAGCCTGTGCTCGATCCTGGCACTCGCCGTCGCGTCTTGCGGTGGCGAGGACAAGGCGACCGTTTCGGCTCCCACGGTGGGAGTTGCAAGCCCCACACCCAGCCCGACGCCGACCCCCACTGCGACCGCGACGCCCACGCCGACGCCAACCCCCACGTCCAGTCCGACACCATCACCCACGCCCACTCCGACACCTACGCCGAAACCGTCGCCGACACCGACACCGACACCGACACCATCGCCGACACCGACACCGACACCGACGCCGGCACCGAGCCCGACGCCGTCACCGACGCCGACGCCGACGCCGACGCCGACATCGTCACAATACGATCCCTCGAAGCTTCCGAGCGGTGCCCAGCGGGCCTTTCCGACAGCCGAGGGGTTCGGAGCAAGCTCGGTTGGCGGACGCGGTGGAAAGGTCTTCCACGTGGTCAACCTCAACGACTCCGGCTCCGGCTCGCTGCGCGAATGCATGGAGGCGAGCGGCGCGCGGACCTGCATATTCCGGGTCGGCGGGACCATCGAACTGCTGTCGCAAATCAAGGTGACGTCGGGACAATTGACCGTCGCGGGTCAGACCGCACCGGGCGACGGTATCGCTTTGCGCAATTCGCCAAACAATCTGACGGGCTCCCCCATCTACCTCAATGCGCCGGACATCATCATCCGCCATATGCGCATTCGTCCAGGACCAACCTCGGGCGCGAAGCAGGATACGACCGACGCGATTACGGTCGATGGCAAAGCCAAGCGGACAATCATCGACCACGTATCCATGTCCTGGGCCACGGACGAAATCTTCAATTCCACCAAGGCCGCCGAGGACGTCACCTTGCAGTGGTCGCTTGCATACGAGGGCCTGAGCAAGTCGACGCACAAACAGGGCGAGCATTCCAAGGGTGTGTTTGTCGAGGGAAGCCGCATTTCGCTGCACCACGTGCTGATCGCCCACGCCACCGATCGCATGCCCAATGCGGGCACGGGCGACAGGATCGATATCGTCAACACGATTTCCTACGACATGCGCAGCAAGGCCCATCAGTATTTCTCGAATTTCCAGAAGCAGTCCGATCCCAACAGCGGCCTGACCCGCATGGCGAACATCGTCGGAAACTGGGTTTCCTTCGGCCCGAGCACAATCAACGGTTCGGAAATTTTCGGCGGGGATTACGACGAGAAATACTCGACCAATCCGGGCAATGCGGAGCTTTATCTCTACGCAAATATCGACGGCAGGCGGACCTCGTCATCCAAGCAACAGCGCGAATTCCTGGACCCCGACGATTGGAAATACGTCAAGTCGAGCGTCATTGGATCGCTTTCGGTGCAGCTGTTCACCGATGCTGCGCAAGCGGTGCGCGACGTGATGAAATACGCCGGCGCCTTCCCTCGCGACGCATCGGACAAGCGTGCCGTGGCCAATTTTGCCGGGTGCAAGGGGGCCATCATCGACAGCCCGTCGCAGGTCGGCGGATGGCCGAGCCTTTCAAACGGGACGACCTACGCCGATGCGGACAAGGATGGGATGGACGATGCCTGGGAGGCGGCTACCAGTCTGACCGATCCCAATGGGGATCACGACAAGGATGGCTACACCAACCTCGAGGAGTTCCTGAACGAGCTTGCCGGTGACCAGGACCGTCCAGGCAATCTGATCAACCGCGTCGGCGCCGCCTCGGGCAGCGTCCCACAGGTGAATTGCGGCTACAAGGTCTAGCTGTTTGCCCGGTCGCTGGCCGAAGGACCGCCTGCGGCAATCGCGCTATTCGCGTGATGCCGCAGGCGTTCGCCCAGCACCATGACGCCGATCGTGCGCGCAAGGATCGACGCGTCGAGCCGCGGCGAACGATGTTCGACGTACCACAGATCCAGGGCGATCTTGTCGTCGAGGTCGAGCAGGGTATTTCCGCTGATTTGGGAATAGCCCGTCAATCCGGGGCGCACTTCACAGCGCCTGCGCCCACGTTCGCCGAGATCGTGGATGGTTTCCGGCAACAAGGGCCGGGGGCCGATCCAGTTCATTTCGCCCCGCGCCACATTCCACAGGCCCGGCAATTCGTCGAGCCGGGACCGGCGGAGGAACGCCCCGATCGTCGTCGTCCGCTCGGCATCCGGCAAGAGGTGCCCTGCCTCGTCGCGCGCGTCCCGCATCGAGCGAAACTTGACGAGAGTGAAAGGCACGCCGTGCTGCCCTGAACGCGCCTGGCGAAACAGGACTGGGCGGCCCTGTCCGACCAGAATGAAGCCCGCCAGCACTGCCAGCACGGGCGATGCGGCAAGCAGGGCGAGCGCAGCGGTAATTCGTCCAATGCGCATGATTACGCGCCCACGGCACGACGTGCTCGGGGCACGTCCTGCAAGACATTTGCGACAATTCTCTCGATAGGTGTTGGTCGATAGCCGCAGGCGGCCAGCCTGGAGCAGTCGACCGCAGCATAGCCACTCTCCCCTCCCGGACCCGGATCGGCAGGAATATCCGGAGTAGTCCCGGTCACCTCGCGTAGCGCGATCGCCTCAAGCTCGCCAAGCGTCACTCGCCGCCCCGACGACAGGTTGAACACGCCGGTCAGGTCCTTCTCGCACGCCAGAAGGAGCCCTGCGACCACATCGGCGAGCGCTACGAAATCAGCGCCATAGGAAGGCGACTGGATGCCCGCCGGCTCGCCCAGCGCTACGTTACGCACGATGCGCCCCACGATATCGTCGCCGGTCTGCACCACGCTTGAAATTCGCATGGTCGCATGGGCGATGCCAGCCGCCCTGCAACGCTCCGCCGCAAAAAATTCCTGCGCCGCTTTCGATCCGAGGTAGAGCGACCGGCGATCGGCGCGTAAGGCACTTCCCTCGTCCGCTGTGCCGGTAGCCGGATCGTAAAGATTGGCCGTCGATGCCATGACCAGATGGGCAACGCCCGCTTCTGCCATGGCCGCGACAAGGGCGCCGGTGCCCAGCACGTTGACTTGCCACAGGCGCTCAGCCTCGGCCCGGTCCTGCGGGTCGACGATGACGGCTGCGGCGAGATGCACCACCGTATCGACATCGCGCAGGGCCCGCGGGTCGCAGCAGGGGTCGTTCAGAAGATCGATGGACGCGGTTGAGAGGTCGAAATCTCTGTCGCGTCCATTCCTGACCAGCGGCAGGACGTGGTGCCCCTTGGCGCGAGCGGCCGCGATAAAGGCCCTTCCGATAATGCCGGTGGCACCGGTGACCGCAATCCGCATCAGCCCGCCGCCCTCAGGCGCTCAACGGCATCGTTGGTCACCAGCTGTTCCTCGAGATAGCGCAACACGATGCCTTGGGTAATATCGGGCTGTTCGACCGGTTGACCGTCGAGGAGATGGCGAAGCGCCATGTCGACCTCGTTGAAGCCCAGCAGCGCACGCATCGGCGTTGTGCCCGAAAAACGCGCGTTGATCTCGAACAGCTTGAATTCGCCGCTGGCGTGCCGGCGGAACTGGAAATTCGCGGGGCCATGGGGTTTCAGCGCTTCGCCGACACGGCGAACATAGTCCTCGCAGTCCGGGAAGTCGCCTGAGAAGGCGCGATAGGTATTGCCGTCGCGCAAGTCGCGGCGAAGGACGATCTGAGCCTTAACCCCGCCGTCGAAATAGAGGACGCCGGCAGTGTATTCCTCATCCTCGGGGCCGGCATATTGCTGGACGATCTGATCGGTTCCCGGGACGATGGCGGCATCGAGGCTCGCGCGATCGCGAACGAGAGAGACACCCACCGAGCGCGCACCCCGGCGCGGCTTCACGATGAGCGGGAAGCCGCAATTCTCGACCAGCGCATCCACCGCCGCCCGGTCGTCTGCAAGAGCTGTCTCCGGGTAAGGCAGGCCGTTGGCACGCAACCATTCGGCGGTCTGGTACTTGTCGTCTGCGATTTCGATTATCTCGGGCGAGCTTACCAGGATCTGCGTGTCGAAACGCTGCTCCCACTCAGCCCGCCGCTCGGCGAAGATGGCGAGTTCGACGTCGGTGCCCACGAGCACCGCGGCGGGCCTCACCTGATCGAGCGCCTGCTCGACCCGGGCGGCATAGCTTGCGTCGTTCGCCATCGGCAGCAGACCGGCATGGCTGGTCCAGTGCAAGCCGACAGACAAAGGATTGGGATCGAAGGAGTGCACGCTGTATCGATCGCCCGCCTGCGCGAGCGACTTGAGGATGCCCTGACCGAGCACGGCCCCGGCGCCGGTGACGAGAATCCTCGTCATAGGTAGAAGCCGCAGAGCTTGGTCTTTGTCTCGTGCGATAGGTTGGGCACCATCCGGATCTGTTCACGCAGGCGCTCGCGATCGAACGGGATCGAGCGGGTCTGGATATCGATCTCTGCCTCGCTGATCTCGACCAGGGTCCAGGAGGTTCGGCGAAAGCCTTTGCGACGTGGCTGCCCGGTCGAATCGACGATGTGGACCAGCGTGCCGAGGTCATCGCGATAGGTCGCCTCGCGATGGAGATGGCCGAAAATGCCGGCACGGAAACCACGCTCGCGTAGCACTCGCGCAGCTTCGGCCAGCAATTCGGGCGAGGACAGATATGTCCAATTCCCGAAGCCGAACGGATTGGCATGGGCGAGCAACAGACCGTCCCACGCCCATTCCTGAATGGTTTCCAGCCGCCGGGGCCACTTCTCGCCAAGCTGCGACCAGGTCCATTGCGCGGACTCCATGATCCATTCCGGCAGGCGATCGTAATAGGCCGAACAGCTGCTTTCGAGATCGAGGTAGAGTTTGTCGTGATTGCCCGCGATGAGCAGCGCATCATCGCGTTCCACCGCTTCGATCGCAAGGTCGGCACATTCGACCGGATCCACCCCGTAGGTGAAGAGATCGCCGAGGATGACCATCTGGTCGAACCCGACGCATCGCGCATCCTCCAGCGCGCTGCGAAAAGTATCGGCTACCGAATGGACGTCGCTGATGACGGCTATGCGCATGGATTTGCCCCCCGTGCCCTTACGTCGCGTAGCGGCCATAGCCGCGGCCCATGCCGAAAGCGCGTGATACCCGTGTCTTCCAGCTCGGGCGCAGCGGATGCTCGCCGCTGAAGTAGGAAGCCGATTCCTGATAGAACTGGACCGAGTCCCCGTAACGGCGACGGGCGTGCTCGGCGTAATCAACCTGATCGAAGACGCAGCCTGCGATCCGCCCGGAGCCCAGCATTTCAAGCGTGGCGCGCATCTGGTCGATCGTGGTGTGGCCCCATCGCGCAACCACCAGCGCATCATCGGTATAGTCGCACATCGAACGCGCATCGCGCACCGCGAGCGTTGCCGGAGCATTGACGACCACGAGATCGTAGCGATCCTTCAACTCGTCGATCAGCCGCTGGAAGCGCGAAGAGCCGAGCACGGCCGACGGTTCCTCGACCGGCTTGGAAGCGCTGATCAGCGCGAACCGGTTGAGGCGTTCGTCGGCTTCCGATTGATCGACGAGCTCGCGGCTCCCGGTTTCGCCGAATTCCCCGACATCGCTCTCGTCGTCGAACTCGCGGGTTGCGGGAGTCGGCCCGGAAATGGACTTAACGTCGACATCGCCATGCACGAGATCCATCAGCTCGGGCGCGTTGATATCCTGCTGGATGCGCTGAAGAATGCCCGAACGCCGTAGATCGAGGTCGAGCACGACGGCACGCTTGCCCATCGCAACCGCCGCCGCGGCGAGGGTGAGGGCGACCACCGACTTGCCGTCGCCCGGCAGGGGCGAGGTGATGAGGATGCTCTGCGACGCAGATCCCGGCCGCAACGCGCGGGTCTCGGAATAGATCGAGCGCGCGACTTCCGCGAACAGCGATTGTGGTTCGGCGAAGACGGGGCTCTCGCGCAGCTTCTCGCTGACCCCGTTTTCCAGCATCGGCAGCATGCCGAGCGTCGGCAGGCCGAAATACTTGCTGATCTGGCGCACGGTCCGCAGCCGGTCGTCCAGCATCTCGATCGTGAAGGCGAGGAAGATGCCGAGGATCCCGGAGCCGAGCAGCGCGATCAGGGTGAACTTGAGCGGTGACGGCGAAACCGGCTCGCGGTTCTCTACCGCCGGCGAAATGATGCTGGAGCTCACACCCTGCACCATTTTTTCCGACCGGACCCGAGTGATCCTTTCGCTGATTTCCGACACGGCGGCAGCCGCCGCGATCGCCTCGTTCTCGAGCTGGCTGAGCAGCGGCGAATTCTGCACGTTGCGATAGGCATCAGCAGTCAGGCGCGAGACAACGGCCTGGAGCTGACCAGCGCGGGCGGCATCGCCCGATGCCTGGGCACGTGCAGTTTCGCGCATGCGGGCGCTTTCCGCAGCCGCAACCTGCTGTGCCGCGGCGCGCGCCTGGCGCTGTTCGCGGGCCAGCGCGGACTGGACGCTCGACAATTCGCTCTGCACCCGGGCCAGCTCGGGATAACCGGGACCGTAAGTCTGGCTGAGCCGCGCGACATTGGCGGAGAGCTCGGCTTCCTGCCGCTGCAGGTTCTGAACCGCTGCATTGGTTGCGTCGGCCGTCGAGCGCATCGACGCCGCACGCGCCATGCCGGCGCTCTGTGCGGCCGAACCTGCACCCAGCGCGCTGGCGGATGCAGCTTCGGTGAAGATGCGATTGAGCTGCGCGAGATCTTCTGCCCCGCCGGAGCCCACAAGCATGCGGTTATTCACCCGGAATTCGGCCAGCTCCTCGGCGCTCTTGCGCGCGGCTTCCATGCGGTCGGAGCGCTCGGCCTCGAGCTCTTCAATCAGTGCCTCGCGGCGACGCTCGTTCTTGCGTCCCTTCATCTGGCGCACCGCCTCGGGGAAGGCATTCGCAATCTTTGCCGAAAGCTCGGGCGAGCGCGAGGTGACCGTGATGTTGATGAGGTCGGAACCGTCTTCCGCCTGGACGCGCGTCATTTCGAGCAGCTGCGAAGTGGCGGCGTTGATGCGAGTGCGATCGTCGGCCGGGACTTCGCCGCCCATCTCGCGAACGAAAGCCGGATCGTTGGTGAGGTCCAAATCGGTAACGACCCGTTCGGCCGAACTGCGCGAGCGATAGAGCTTCACCTCGTTGGCGATGCGCTGGACATTGCGGGCGAGAACGTCAGCCTGATTGGTGCCGAGATCGTCGATCAGCTCGACCTGCACGTTCACGCTGGAACGGTAGAGATTGGGTGAGAGCACCTGCCAGACCAGCGTGCCCAGCGTGACGGCCGCAATGAGCGACAGGATGATGACCTTGTGGCGCAGAATGACCCTGACGAGGTCCCGCAGCCCCACCTGTTCGCTGCCGTCGGCGCCACTGGGTGCGTAGATCGCTCCCGGATAGTCGTCATAATTGGCAGGAACTGCGCCATGCGGGTTGGGTACGGCGAGATTGTTCACGTCTGCTCTCCACACTTCGGACCACGGCGGCCGGATGGCCCGGCGGATTTGGCGGCAGCACACGAAAGCGCCGCAGCCGGTTTGGTCACGAGGGCGAAGCTAACAAAAACACCCGCGTCGATGGCCGACTATTGCGGAGCGCGCGCTCACCTATTCTGGCTAATCCTTTTGGCGCATCTCGCGCTCAGGCGGCATGCCCGGTGATCTCGCGATACATCTGGAGATGCTTTTGCGCGGTGGCCTCCACCGAATATTCGCGACTCCGCGCCAGAGCATTGCCGGACATGGTGCGGTAGGCAGCGGGGTCGGAAAGGACCCGTTCGAGCATGAGCGCGAAATCCTGGGGATCGTCGAGGCTTGCGCGAAAGCCGTTGTACCCCTCGTCGACCAGTTCCCGGTTGCCCGGCGCATCGCTGGCGATGATCGGGAGGCCGGACGCCATGGCTTCCAGCAGGGTGAGCGGCATGCCCTCGTAGAGCGAGGTATTGAGGTAGAGATCGGCATCGCGCATGCGCGCCGGAACGTCCGACCGCTCGCCCAGGAATACCACCGTTTCGGTCAGCCCCTCTTTCGCGACCTTCTCTCGCATGGCGAACAGATCCTCACCGCCCCCTACCACTTGGAAAACCGGCATTGTGTCCCCGCGAAAGATGGCGCGACACTGTTTCGCAATCTCCAGTACGAGGCCGTAATTCTTCTGTCCCGAAATCGCGCCAACCGAGAGGACTATCGGCTTTTCCGCACGGGGCTTGTCCCGCTGCAGCCCGCCGGCGAAATTGCGGCCGGCGCAATTGGCGATGGGGACGATCGGTTTTCCGACGTGACGGGTCAGAATGCCTTCGACATCACGGCCAATCGCGACGTAAGCGTCGGTCATTCGGTCGAAGGCGCGAAACAGGATCGGCGGAAACCCGATGCGCGTGTTGTGATGGGTAAACGCGACCCGCGCAGAGTTTCGGGCCAGCGCAAGCAGCGGCAGAGCACGCGCTGTATGAGCGTGGACGACATCGGGACGGAAGTCCTGCAGCAGCGACCGCATCCTGCTGCGTCCCTCGAAGGGATTGCGCGCCGCAGACAGGCCGAGCGATGCGAAGCGAACCCCGGCACGCTCGAATTCCTGTTGCATACGCGCTTCGGTCTCGGCCGAATTGCCCACGCTTTCCGCATCGGTCAGCGCGATCACCAGCACCTCGTGTCCCTGCGCTGTGAACTCTTCCGACAGAGCCTTCACGAGGATCTCCGCGCCACCCGTCGTCAGGCTGGTGATGACGGCGGCGATCCTCATGCGGCGGCGCTGCTGCGCGCGATGCGATAGCCGGAGGTGGCATAAGCGCGGCGCGCAGGATCGCCCAGCACGCGATCGAGAATGGCGTCGATCCGCTCCAGTTCGCGCGGGCCCAGATAGTCGAGATAGCCTGAAACCTTCCCGCGCCGCACGCGAGATGCATCGGCATCGCTGCGATCGTAAGAGTGGCCGGGAATACCCTCGCTCTTTTCCTTCTTGCGCATCTTGTCGAACCGGGCCTGCCGGATCGCGTGTTCCAGCGCGGCCTCGTCGACCGGCATGTCGAGGAAGCCAAGCACCCTGCGGACCGTGGCGTCGGTATCCGCGCTCAGCTCCTCGTAGCTGATCACGATGTGGCGCTGTCCGCGCAAACCATCGAGCCAGCGGTTGTGAAACGCGCCGATCGAGCCGACACCGTAATCGGCATCGTCGATGAAATCGGGCAATTCGCCATCGAAGCGATGCTTGTGGCGCGTCTGGTGGAAATAGGACGATACCAGCACGTCGCGCGGGTCGCGTATCAGGAAAATCGTCGGCTTTCCGGCAAAAAGATCCGGGTCCCAATCGCGGTGGCTTGCCGCGACAAGTGGGCAGTCGTGCTGTACTGTCCCTTCGGCGGCAGGCAATCCCCGTGTCGCGTCGAGATCGTAATTCGGCACGACCTGGAAAGTGGTGCGCAGATCGGGGGCGAGGCCCAGATCGAAGACCTGCGCGAAATAGATCGACAGGAGGTAGCGCAGCCAAGTGCGTCCGCTCTTCGGATAGGAAACCAGCAGCGCGTCCACCGATCCGCGCACCTGTTTGAGCTGACGATCGTGCTGCGCCCGCCTGAAGTTCGCCAATCCTGCTTTAAGTCCGGCAATCATCGGGCATTCTCCAGTTCCAGTTCAACAAATATCTGTTCGATCACCGCTTCCCATTCCTGACCGATTCGTTCGGGTTCGAAGCGGCGCGACGAGGCCTTGGCAGCGCTCGCCAGTCGGTCGCGCAGGTCTGCATCGCCCATGACTTGCGACAGGATTGCCGCGAGATCGGCCACGTCGCCATCGCGCGCGAGCAAACCGTCGGCCCCATGCGTCACCATATCCTCGGGCCCGAACGGGCAGGCGAACGAAACGCAGGGCAGCCCTGCCGCCATCGCTTCACCAAGGACGAGACCCCATCCTTCGAATCGCGAGCTCAGCACAAAAGCATCGCTGGTTTCGATCCACTGCCCGGGGCGCTCCGTAACGCCAGGCAGTTCGACCCGGCCGGCCAGCCCTGCGGCTGCGACCTGCGCTTCGAGTTGCTCGCGATCGGGGCCCTCGCCCCAGATGCGCAAGGTCCAGTCTGGATGGCGGTTCGCGATGCGCGAGAACGCCTCGATCAAGAGGTCGAAGCCCTTCTGATGAGTCAGCCGGCCGACTGCCGTCAACACCGGTCCACCTGAATGAGGCTGCGGTTCGAAATGGGCAAAGTCCGCCATGTTCGGAATAACCCAGCCGCGCTTGCGCGACTTTTTCGGGAAGCATTCCAGTGCGCCGCGAGTCATCGTGATGAGACCCGCAGCTCGCGGATAAGCCACTTTGCGCAGCAGCCGCCAGACGAAGCCGGGATCCTGGCGTACCGGATTGTTGCGCTCCGACACGACCACCGGCACCTCGCGTCCGCGCATGGCAGCGAGCGTTTGGACGTTGGTGCGGGTGAGGAAGCTGAGCACAAGATCGGGTGCGATCTCGTCGAGCACGCGGCGCAGATCGGCAATCCGCCGGACCATTGCCACGGCCCCGGCGACGCGGCCGCGCCGAACGACCGGGCGACCGACATAGCGGATCGCTACGCGCTCGTCGGTCGGGTAATAGGGCGGTTCCTCGCCGGTTTCGAAATTCACGATGCTGGCATCGTATCCGAGACGAACCAGCCTGGAGGCGAGGAAGCTCACGACATGTTCGGACCCTCCGGCGCGCAGGCCCGGCAGGACGATGGCTATTCGCCGTCCATCGCGCGGTGCATTTTCTTGCTCGTCGACCGATATGCGCTCGATCCGGGTCACTGCTCGCCCTCCTCGACCTGGCGCTGGCGCCGCAGGAGACGCGGCCAGAAGACCACATCAAGCGCCACGGCAGTAAACAGGGCAAAGGCGATATGCGCGAAATTCGCGCCGATCGGCCCGAATGCCGGGATGGCCACGCTTGCGACGCCGAAAAACAGTGCGGTCGATACCAGCGCGATCATCAGCACAGTGCCAGGATGGTTCATCGCCAGCATGGCCGACCGCGGGGTCGAGGCATGCAGGATCAGGGCGACCGCGATCACCTGCGTGAAGACCAGCGCAAGCAGCCCCGCGTAATCCTCGCCCAGCAGGAGCGCGATTAGCGGCTCTCCGAAAAACCACGTCACACCCAGCGCGAGGATCGCGAATGTCGCAAGAAAGCACTGCACCTTGATGACGATCGTGCCGAACATCCTGACCTCGTCCTTCGCCCAGAGGCGCGCGAAATCGGGGTACAGCACGGCCTGGATATGCTGCCCGACCTGCTGGGCCATCTTCGCCAGCCGCTTGGCGAGATGATAGAGGCCAGCTCCGGCGGCTCCGGTCAGCGCACCAACCAGCAGCACGTCGGCCTCCTGGGTCAAAGTGCGCAGGGTGCTGGATGCATTGGTCGACCAGGCGAAGCCCATGAACCCGGGAAAGGCCCGCATCAACATGCCGGGACTGCTGTCGAAGACCAGGTGCACGCCGATAGTTTTCAGCGAACGTCGGGCGAGCCATGCGAAAATGGCCGTATCGACCAGCTGCGCAACGGTCCAGATGGCCAGGAACTCTGCCACGCCTGCGCCCCATGCCCATGCGATGCCCGCAAGAGCGAGACGCAGCACCGCCGACAGTGTCTGGAAATAGGCCAGGGTCCGGAAATGCCCGGCCAGTCGCAAGGCAGCCGTCGGCACCCCGCGAATATTGAAGGCTATCGCCGGCGCGAAGATCAGCAACAGATAATATTGCGAATGGTCGAGGCCGATGAGCGGCAGGAGCAGATAGCCTGCCACGACCAGAGCCAGAGCCGCCGCGGCGGCGCAAGCCAGATCCAGCATCAACCCAAGGACGAACAGCCTGCCCATGTGAACGGGGTCGGCCTCCGTATCGGGCTGGCTGGCAAAACGGATCAGCGGCTGCCAGCTCTCGAACCGGATCAGCCGCTCGCAGATCCGGCCCATGGTGAGGACCAGCGCAAGCACACCATACATCTCCGGACCGAGCGCGCGTGCGGCGACGATCGTGCTCAGTGCCATGAGGCCCGTGACCGCAATCGTGCCGGAGAAGAGGTGTGCGATGCTCCCTAGGCGCGAGAGAATGTATTCGCGCGGCAATGCGAGCCCCGTCAGTCCGGGCGCCGTGGGATACCGATTGTTCTCAGGCATCGTCGGCGCCAGCCTGGAAAACGGTGCGATCCGCCGGCTTCTCCACCGGCACGTCGCGGCGGGGCACCGGCCGGAAAGGCATATCGGCGCTCCGAAAGGCGATCAGGGCGAGCAGGACCGGGGGAAACCAGATTCGCGTGTACATATGGGGGATGGCGAGGCTGAAGACCGCCAGCACGACCACCATCGCCAGCATGATTGCCCCGCTCGACCGCTCTTCCCCCAGCCGCATCAGCGCCATGGCGAACATGGCCAGAAACATGCCGACAACCGCGATAGCCGCCAGCAGGCCACCTTCGGTCAAGGCAAGCAGGGGGAAATTGTGGACCGGCGCGCCATCGCTACTGAGGATGCGGTACTGGTCGACACCCAGACCCACGAGGAGGGTATCGTCCGCGATCTCCCAAGATTCGGCGATAAGTCGCGACCGATCGGCAAAGGTGCCCGCCTGTTCGAGCGAGCCGCTGGCCAGCGCGCCCGCCACGCGCTGCTCGAAAATCTCGGGCAAGGGATAGCCGAACCCCACATAGATCGCGGGCACGGCCACCACCAGCAGTGCCCATCCCGCCAGGGAACGACCCCCGCGGGCAAGGATCAGGGTCGCGATCCCGGCGACGGTGGCCAGCAAGCCGGTGACGCTGCCGGTTTCCAGCAAGGCCCAGCTCAGCACCCCTAGGCACGCGAGGCCAGCGATCCAGTTGAGCGATCGCGTGAGCGTGAAATGCATGATCACCACCATGCCGAAGCCGATCATCGCGCCGTTCCAATTGCCCTCCCCCGCCATCGCGCCGATGCGATCGTTGGGCAGCACCAGCTTGTCCGGCAGAAGATCACTCACCGATAGCGGAAGTGCGTATTTCGCCGCCAGGCCGAGGATCTGCGAGGCCACGATACCGAACGCAAACCATAGCAGGCAGCGCTGCAGGAATACCTTGGTGAAGCTGCCGAACAGCATTGGCAGGATGACCAGCGAGAATACGTATTGCGGCGCAACGATGACCCACCGGCCCGGGCCGTAGTTCGCCACGCTGCTCATCAACAGCGCACCGAGAAACGCCAGAACACACAGGATCCAGATGTAACTCATCGTACCGAGCGGCCTGATTGACAGGCGATAGCGTACCAGGACGACCAGGGTCGCAGCAGCGAGCAACACATCGGAAATGGTGAGGTTTACTTCCGGCACGCGCAGCAGGTGCCATGAGATCAGGCCACATCCCGCCAGCATGAGCATGATCTGGAGCCGCAGGGCCGGACTGCTCGCCGGCGCGCGATAGGGGCGCACGAACGCCCCATCCCACCCGAAGGTCGATCCCGCCGGCCTGATTGCGCGCTGCGTCATGCCCTGCAGTTTGCGCGAGCGGCCGGACCCGCGCAAATGTTCGTCGGGAGGGTCGGCTATGCAATGGGCGTAGCGAGCGCGGCGCTTGGGGGTGGCGCGGCCTATCCGAAAGATACGTTGTCCGGCGTCGCCCCGCAGCTATCCTTCCAATGATGAGCGCGCGCCCGTTTCCATTCCGGCCCGGAAAATCGAGGCCCTTGCGACCATGATCTGGCCGACCGCCTGCCTTGCCCTGCTGTCGGCAAGCCTGTTCGCCTGTTCGGCAAGTTCGGCCCCGGGCGAAACGGCTCTCAACAAGCGCGAACACAGCGCCGAAAGCCCGGCTCACGCCGCCGCTTCCCGCGTCGAGCGAAGCGGCAAAGCCGCCTTTCCCGGCGCGACCGGCTATGGTGCGCAAGCGATAGGCGGCCGTGGCGGACGGATCATTAGGGTGACGACCCTTGCGGATCGCGAGCCTGGATCGCTGCGCGAATGCCTGGTGGCGAAAGGGCCGCGGGTCTGTGTTTTCGACGTTGCGGGGACGGTTCGTTTCGTGGGCGAACCGCCGGTCGTGCGCGAGCCCTTCCTCACGATAGCTGGCGAAACTGCCCCCGGCGCGGGCATAACCCTTGCCCATTCGGGGGGGCCGGAAGCGCGCAGTCCGCTGCTTATCAAGAATACGCATGATGTCGTCGTGCGTCATATCCGCGTACGCAACGACCGTGAGGGCGAGCATCGCGAGGCCGAGGATGCGATTACCATCGAGGCCAGCGAGTATGTGATCGTCGACCATGTCAGCGCGAGCTGGGCGCGCGACGAAATCGTGAACGGCTATGCCGACAATGACTGGATCACGATTTCCAATTCGATCTTCGCCTTCGGCCTGCCACGCCACGACAAATGCGCGTTGCTGGCCAGCGACCCCAATGATGCGCAGCACATGAGCTTCGTGATGAATATCTGCGCGCATAGCGGCGATCGCAATCCAGACATCAATTTCCCCCCCGGGTCGTGCGTCGAGGTCACCAATAACGTATTCTTCAATGCCCAGTCCGAATTCGCCGAGATATGGGAAACCTATGGCGGAACGCCGGTGTCGCTCGTTGGCAATTGGTTCATCGGCGGACCGAGTACCAGCGATGCGGCCATAGGCATCGTGCGCCAGCAGCTCGGCAGCCGCGGACCGGCGCAGCTTTACGAGAAAGACAACCGGTTCGATGGCGCATTCCGCGAGCGCTCGGCCGGTCTTTCCCAGATCATCGTCGATGCACCGCCCTGTGACCTCGTGACCGAGCCGCGACCTGCGATGCAGGCATTCGCCGCGGTTTTGGCCAGTAGCGGCGCCTGGCCGCGAGATGCCATCGATGCGCAGGTCGTCGCCCATATTCGCGAGAAGAAGGGCCGCATCGTGCGCACGCCCGGTCGGATTCCGGACGTGCGCCACGGCGCAGCTCCCGGTCCGCAGGACAGCGATCGCGACGGCATGCCCGACGAATGGGAAACGCGCCACGGCAGCGATCCGCGCGCAGCCGACAGCTGGTCAGATTCCGACGGCGACGGCTGGGCGAACTTCGAGAACTATCTTGACGATCGCGCCTCGGCACGCAGGGCGGGATAGGCGGATATGGCTACCCACGCGATCGACAGCGGCGCGATGATCGGACCCGCGACAGCCACTACCGGCCCAAGGATCATCGCTTTTCCGATGGTCGGTAACACGCTGGGCGGCAGTCACGAATCGACGATCGGCCTGTTGCGCAACCTCGATCCCGACCGGTTCCTGCCCGTCGTCATTCACGAGCGCGGCGCCGACCGGATCGCCGATTTCTTCCGGGACTTCCGGACCTGTGTCGCGCCGGGTTTCGAGACCAGGGAGCGGGCAGGGCAACGAATGTCGGTGCCGCGCGCGCTCAACGCGCTGCGTCACACGCGGCAACGGCGCGCGTTGCTCGCGTCGATCAGAGCCGACATCGTCCATACGAATGATGGCCGTAGCCATGCGGTATGGGGTCTCGCTGCGCGGCTGGCTGGCCTGCCGCTTGTCTGGCACCATCGCGCCGATCCCGATGCGCGCGGACTGAATTACGTGGCGCCGCTATTGGCATCGCGCGTCCTGTCGGTATCGCGCTTCGCGCTGCCCGCCGATCCGAACAGCCGCGTATTGCCCAAGGCGCAGGTCATCCACAGCCCGTTCGATACATCGATCGCGCCTGACCGCCCCGCAATGCGCGAGCGTCTCGTAGCCGAGCTCGGTCTTCGCCCCGATACTCTGATCTGCGGATATTTCGGCCTTCTGATCGAACGAAAACGGCCACTGGAATTCGTCGAGGCAATCGCGCATCTGCGCGAAATCGCGGACCGGCCGGTTGCCGGTGTCATATTCGGCGAACCTGCCGAGGAAGGCTTGGCGGAAAAGGTCGAAAGCAAGATCAAAGCGCTGGGAGTCGAGGCGAACATCCATGTCATGGGGTTTCGGCGACCAGGGCATGACTGGATCGCGGCCTGCGATTACCTACTCGTCACCGCCGTGCGCGAGCCGCTCGGCAGGACGCTGGTAGAGGCCAATCTTGTGGGCACTCCGGTCGTCGCGACCCGCTCGGGCGGCAATGTCGAGGCGCTTGCCGGAGGTTCGGGACTCCTCGTCGAACCCGACGATCCGCGGGCAATGGCCGAAGCCGTTGCGGAGGCGGAACGGAATCAGGGAGCGCTCGCTACGATGACCCGGCACGCGCGGGATGCCGCATTGCGGCGCTTCGGCATGGAGTGCCACGCTGGCAGCGTGATGGACGTCTACGAGAGTCTCCTTGCCGAAGCGACGAGCTAGATCCGCAGGCGGACGGTCAGACCGGCGCGGAACCGCTCGAAATCGTCGAACGGATCGTCGCTCGACCGCTTGCGATAGCTCGCATCGGCTATCAGCGAGAGATTGCGGCTGAACAGATATTCGACCGCTACGTTCGGCCCGTAGGTCTCTTCGCTGATCCCGCTTCCGATGAAGGTCGATTCGCGCCAGGCCGCGCCATAGCGCGCAAACAGATTATGGCGGATTTCCTGCTGCACCGTCAGCGCAAGGCGCGTGTCTGTGCGGGCAGAGGCCCCCTGCCGGAAGGTCGCGACATCGCCGCGAAATCCATCGAGCACGACCGCGATTCGTCTGGTGGGCAAGGCGGAAACCGACGCAGCGACCGACAGGCCGGTCCGCGCATCGAGACGCGCATCTTCCGGGTCGAAGCGGAACAGGCCGACCGCTGCGCTACCACGGATCGGGCCCTCGCCGATCCAGCGCACGCCCAGGCGCCCGCCATAGGTAACAGCGTCGCGATCTGGTTCGAGCGCAGTCCCTTCGAGCCGGAAGTCGCGCTTGTTCACGAAGCCGCCCACGGTGGCGTAAAGCGCGCCGCCGACACGATAGCCCACGACAGCGCGGCCGGAATAGGAAACGAAATCCCGCTCGCGATCTATCGCGGACACGGCATCGAATTCGCGAACCTCTGCATCGATATCGAGCAGGATTCGCCCATCCTCCTTGCGGTATCCGGCATTGGCGAAAACCGTGTCGATCAGCCTCGGGCCGGGGCCGACCAGTTCGCGCGCTTCCGGATCGCCGCGATCTTCGGCGAGCCGTGCGAAACCGGCGCCGGCCGTGATCGAGTTGCCCGTGCTGGGCGAGAACAGGCTCGCCAACGAGATGCCATAAGTGTCCGAGTTCTCGGTCGTCAGATCGGCAAAGCGCGAAAGCTGGACATAGCCTTCCACCCGCATCCGGGCTGTTTCGTTGCCGATGCCGGCTGCCAGTTCGGGGCGAAGGATGAATTCGAGATCCTCGATCTCGTTGACCTCGTCCGCCAGAACATTTGAGTCATATACCGCCTGGGCGAGCAGTTGCGGTTCGAGGCGAAACGGCCCCGCGGCGATTGGCTCGATCTGATATTCCGGATCATCGCCGGCAACGATGGGCGCGATGGTGGTCTGGGCGTGAAGTGCGCCGGGAAAGGCGATCAGCGACGAAACGGTTGCCAGGGCGAGCAGCGACCTCGCAGGGTTGCCTGCCTGCATCAGAACCACCGCTCGTGCACCATGATCCGGTCGCCAGGCCGGATCGGCGTATCGGCGGTGGCGGTGCCCGTCACGGTGCGGCCATCATGCGTACGCGTCACTGCAACCTCGGCCTGATTGGCGCGATAGGTATATCCGCCGGCAACCGAAATCGCGGCGAAGACCGTCATACCCTGCCGATAGGAAACCTCGCCCGGGCGGTTGACTTCGCCCATGACGTAGACGGGGCGCAGTTCAAGGGGCTGGATGCTTACGGTCGGTTCGAGCAGCACCTGCTGGCTCACCAATGCCTGTTCGACTGCGCGTTCGGTTTCGCGATAGCCCAGGCCGGCGACGCGCACATCCTTGATCATTGGCAGCGAGATCGTGCCGGCATCGTCGACGGTGTATTCGCCGTCCATGGCCGGCAGGTCCTGAACGCTGACCCGCAGCTTGTCTCCCGGCGCGACAGTCATTTCGGGCGCTGCAATCGCGCTTATCGGCGAAAGGCCCGATACGCCGGACGCGCAACCCGGGGCAATGAGCATGGTCGATGCGGCCAGCAGGGCCGCGGCGATCGAGCGAGGTGTTTTCATTGTCTTTCCCTCCCTAGTGGTCAGTTCACGCCTATGAGGCGCATGTTGTCAAGCCGCGTTGCTGTGCGCGGCGGGTTGAAGCCAGTGTGAAAGATCGCGCCCGATGAGGCGCTCGAGCGCCTGGATGTCGGCGTGATAGAAATCCTGAAGCCGCGACCGCAGATCATCGTCGAGCGGCGGATAATCGATCTCGCGTGCGAAAAGGCCGCGCGTCCGTTCGAACAGCGAATGCCCGCGAAGGGGCTTGGCGATCGGCTTGAGCGGCGCGAGCGCTCGCCGGATCGGCAGCGGCAGGAAACGTTCGCTGCTATCGTTCTGCGAGCGGGCGGCAAGATCGCCATCGTAATGCGGCGCGATGCCGAGATGCTGGCAGGTCTGCACGAGCGTGGCCTGCGGGTCGCGCTTCACGTCTTCGAACAGGAAGACGAGCATCTGCCGGCGGTCGAATTCGTCGAACCAGCGATCCAGGTGATGCGCGTAGAGACCGTTGTCCAGGAAACGCGGCATCTCGGCCTGTCGCGCGTCGAGATAGCTCGCGACGTCGCCGCTCACATGGCCGCGACGAAACAGCATCTTGTAGTCGGAGTAAGCCCGGTCGACCGGATTGCGAAACTGAACGACCAGCTTGATATCGGGATAAGCGGCGGCGATCCGCGCAGCAGCCTGCGGGTTAGCCAAATAGTCTGCGGTTTTTTCTCCCCACAGAACGCGCGTTTCCTTGTGATCGGGAAAGAGGCCGCGATACCACTCCCAGCCATTGCCATGGTCGCGCGAAAAGAAGTGCGGCTCGATGTCGGGCATGAATGCCTGCGGATGATGTTGCAATTGAACCTGCAACCAGGTTGTCGCAGCCTTGATCGCGCCGATCACGATGAAGTCGAGCGGTGGGCGAGCGAGTTCCTTCATCCTGCGCTCTCCAGCCGCTCGATGACCTCGACCAGGCGGGCGCCGATGGCATGCGATCCCTCTTCGTCCAGCGTGTGATCGACGGGGAACATGATTGTGTGCCGACCAAGATCGTGCGCCGCCGGCAAGTCGCGATCCTTTCGCGCCGGGACGCCGGCAAAGGCACCTTCGCGGCTCATGTCAGGGCAGGAACCGCTACCGCAGGCGATGCCGTCGGCATGCAGCATGGCGAGAATCGCGGGCCGGTCCACCGATCCATGAAGAGCATCGGGCTTGAGCCGCAGATAGCATTTGTAGAAGGCGTGTTCGGCCTGTGCAGGCAGGTGCATGCGCGCGATCGCCGGATGCCGGCAAGCCGCATCCATCAGGGCCTGCGCATTGCGACGGCGCTGCTTGAGCCAGGCGGGCAGCTTCCTCAATTGCGCTCGCCCGATTGCCGCCTGCATTTCCGTCATGCGGAAATTGCTCCCGAAGGATGAATGGCAAAAGCGGAATTCGCCCGCCGGCGCGGGGCTTGGCTGGGCCAGCTCGACCGGATCCTTACCGTGATCCTTGTAGGCCCAGGCGCGGCGCCAGACGGCTTCGTCGCGCAACACCACCATGCCGCCTTCGCCCCCGGTGGACATGATTTTGTCCGTGCAGAAGGAAAAGCACCCCGCATCGCCGAAAGAGCCGACCACGCGGCCATTCCAGCGCGCGCCGTGCGCCTGCGCACAATCCTCGACGAGAAGCAGGCCGTGTTGCTCGCATACCGCGGCCAGGCCGTCCATGTCGCAGGGCTGGCCTGCAAGATGCACGCATACGACCGCGCGGGTTTCGGGACCCACCACCCTGGCAACAGACCGGGGGTCGATGTTCTGCGTGTCGGGTTCGACATCGGCGAAGACCGGCGTGGCGCCGATCGCGACGACCGCGCTGGTCGTGGCGAAGAAGCTGCGCGCAGGCACGATGACCTCGTCCCCTGGTCCGATGCCGAGCGCGCGCAAGGCCAGTTCGAGCGCGAGCGTGCCATTGGCAACGGCGATGGCGTGCGGCATCCCGACGAATTCCGCGAACTCCCGTTCGAACGCTTTCGTCTCCTCGCCATGAACCAGCGAATTGGTTCGTCCGTCAGCCAACACGGCGACGACGGCCTCCAGTTCGTCGGATTCGTGGCGCGGCCAGTGGGAGCGCGCGAACCCCGGTACGCTGCGCAGTAGCGGCTCGGCCCTGTCCGGAGTGGCGATGGTCGATGCTGCCATCAGGCTTCCTCCACCATGCGCAGATTGGTGCTTTTGAGGCTGCCATCTTTTCCGAACACGAAATTGGCGGCGACGTCGGCATGGTGGGGCAGCGTGATGAGGTTGTGCGTAATCTGGCGAACCGTATCCTCGTTTCCGACGGCCACCTCATGCGCGAGCAGTTCGATCGCCCTGGTGATGAGCGGCAGTGGCACCGAGTTCGAATGCGCCTCGAAAACACCTGGAATGCCCGAATCGATCTGCGCCTCGCAGCTGTCGAACAGCTCCTCGTAAAGCTTTTCGCCGGGACGCAGTCCGGTGAAGCGAATGGCGATATCGACTTCGGGTTCCAGGCCGTAGAGGCGGATCATCCGGTTCGCGAGGTCGACGATCTTCACCGGCGTACCCATGTCCAGCACGAAGATGCGACCGCGCCTCGTGTCTTCCTGAAGCGCATGGGTCGATCCTTCGAGGATGAGCTGGACTGCTTCCGACACGGTCATGAAGAACCGCTCGATCTCGGGATGGGTGATGGTGAGCGGGCCGCCGGCAAGAAGCTGTTCCCGAAACAGCGGGACCACCGAACCGGAAGAACCGAGGACGTTGCCGAAGCGCACGGTCATGAAGCGCGGGGCATCTGCATCGTCGACCCCGCACAGGTCGAGCGACTGCGCATAGAGTTCCCCGACCCTCTTCGTCGCGCCCATCAGGCCGACCGGGTTGACCGCCTTGTCGGTACTGACCTGGACCATCGCCCGCGCCCCGTATTCGCACACCGCATCGGCGACGTTCTTGGTGCCGAGGATATTGGTGTGTGCCCCGGCACAGGGGTTGGCTTCAACCATGGGTACGTGCTTCAGCGCAGCGGCATGATAGACGATGCCGGGGCGGTGCTTGTCGAAGACGCGGCGTACTTCCGAACTGTTACGGATGTTGCACAGTGCCACGGCGAGTTTTTGCTGCGGGAAGGCATCGCGGATACGCTTCTCGATCGCGTAGAGATTGTATTCGCTGTGGTCGAGCAGCACGATCTTGACCGGATTGAAACTGGCCAGCTGCCATACCAGTTCGCCGCCGATCGTGCCTCCTGCACCAGTTACGAGGATGGTCTCGCCCGCGAGCTGGCGCACGACGCTGTCATCGCGAAACCGCAATTCCTCCCGCCCGAGCAAATCGGCAGTGGAAATCGTATCGTCATTGGCGGCGCCGGAACTGTCGAGCAGTTGCCCCCAATCGTCGCCGACCTTGGTGAGCTTCAGTTGCAGGTCACGCGCCTGCCGCGCCAGCGTGGCGACCTGGCGCGTGCTCAGATTGATCCCGTCGTCGCACACCACGACCCCGTCGGGGCGCATGCCGCGCTGCTCGAGCAAGGCGGTTGCGGTCACGAGGCCGCTGGGCACACCGAGGACCGGGACGCCCCGCAATTGCACGATGGGACCATCCGATCCGGGAAGCAGTATCCCGCAAATATCGATCGGCGATGCCGGATGAACCCGCGTCATGTCGATAACCGAAGCGGCCCATTCGGCGCGACCGCACAGGATGACGCGCGAGGTGCCTTCGGCGAGGCTCCGTTTCGCAATCCGCGGAAAGCCGACGTGGCGCAGCTTGCGAAAACCCCGGCGCGCCATGCGCATCATCTGCATGGCAAGGAAACTCAGGCAGAAATGCAGGAGGGCCAGCGTGGGCAACCTGTCGGTCAGGAATCCGAGCGGTTCGATGAAGGCGATCAGGGACCAGCCAGCCAGCAGGCCGATCGCCACGGCGACCCCCATGATGGCGCAATCGGCGAAGGATACGAAGCGCCAGCTGCGGCGATAGAGACCGAAGAGAAATTGTGTGGCCACGGCCGCACCACCAGCCAGCGCAATCGTCCATAGCGGAAAGATGGTGGCCGGTCCGCTTTCCGGCGCATTGAGGATCGGAAGGAGGAACAGCAGAGCGCCGGTGATTGCGAGGAAATCGAGCGTCATGACCCCCGCCAGACGGATCGTCTTGCGGAGCGGCAGGCTCGGCCCGGGAAGGTTGGCCAAGACACGTCCTATCGCCTGGTTGCGGCGGACAACCGGGCTCGCCGGCAAGTGGTCTCCACCCTGTACGCCTTCCAGATTGGCCATTCCCTGCTCCCATCCCGATACGCTGGGCGATGGAGCCGGCATTGAACGAATGCGCACGGTCCATCGGATTTCGCACCCAGCCCTATCGCACCGCCGGTCGGCCTGCATTTGCTCTTCAAGCGATAAGTCGGAAGGGGAACGGCGTCGCATTGGTCTATCGAAAGCCCCGACCGCATCAGCCATAGGGCGCGGCCCGCTCCTGCCCCGTTCGGCTGCGCGACCGCTACCAAGGTAGGTCGGCTAACCCCAAAGGTTGAACGCCGATAATTCGGCTATCCTCCCGATTCGCGCTCCATTCATGGCCCTTCGCCCGTAATCTGGCCTGCATGTTTCATTCGAAGATTTTCGTATCGCCATGCGTCAGCGCAGGCATGAGCAAAGGAGGCCGCCGATGAAGATCGCGGTCTTTTCCAGCCTTGCATTCTCGCTGGTCAACTTTCGCGGCAATCTGCTGCAGGACCTGCGCCATGCGGGGCATGAGGTAATCGCCGTTGCGCCAGACCGCGACGCCGCAGTGGAAGCAAAGCTGGCCGAATGGGGCATTGGCTTCGAACAAGTCCCCATGGCGCGCGCAGGGACGAACCTGTTGTCGGACTTCGGCACGCTTGCGGCGTATGTCAGGATGTTGCGCCGGCACCGGCCCGGCGCCGTCATCGCCTATACGCAGAAGCCGATCATTTATGGCGGGATTGCAGCGCGGCTGTGCGGCATCAAGCGGTTCTACGCGCTGATGTCGGGCCTGGGCTATCTGTTCAGCGATGCCGCGAGCGGCCGCCGCGTTCTCAAGGCAGCATTCTGCCGGCTATATCGCGAGGGCCTGCGCGGCGCGAAACGCATCTTCGTTTTCAATTCGGATGATCGCCCGGACATGCTCGCCGCCGGGATCGTCTCGTTCTCGAGCCCCGTGGTCCAGGTCCCCGGATCGGGCGTCGATGTCGAGCGGTTCGCGCAAGCGCCCTTGCCCGATGGGCCGATCCATTTCCTGATGATCGGCCGGCTGATGCGCGACAAGGGAGTGTGGGAGTATGCCGAGGCTGCGCGGCAGGTTCGGGCATTGCATCCGGAAGCCCGCTTCAGCCTGATCGGCCGGCCCGAGCCAAGCAACCCGACCGGGCTCGACGATAGCGACATAGCGCGTCTCTCGCGCGACTATCCCGTCGAACGGATTCCGGAAACCAACGAGATCCCGCGCTATCTGGCGAGCGCTCACGCGTTTGTTCTGCCGTCCTATTACCGCGAGGGTCTGCCACGGACGATCCTCGAAGCACTGGCGGTCGGACGGCCCGTCATAACCACCGACATGGCGGGATGCCGCGATGCTGTCGTAGACGGTGAGAACGGCTTGCTCGTCCAGCCACGCGACGCGGCTGCGCTTGCCGACGCGATGCTCCGGCTCGCCGGGGACCGTCAGTTGGTACACGAAATGGCGGCAAGATCCCGCAAGCTCGCCGAGGACGTCTACGACGTGCGCAAGGTCAACGCGCTTCTGCTGCGAGAGATGGACCTTGACCGGATTTCCCGCGTGCCCGATCACGACGGTGAGAGGGCGAGGCCGGGCCCCACGCAGACGTCCCCGCTCGCGAAGGGATATCACTGAGCCGATGCGTATCGTTCTGGTTGGCGCGGTAGAAAGCACGCGCGTGGCATTGAAAGCCATGCGCGAAAGCGCGTGCGATGTGGCGATGGTCGTCACGCTCGATCCCGCCTTGTCCGGCCGTCATTCGGATTTCGTGGACCTGGCACCCGAAGCGCGCGCCGCGGGAGCCGACTTGCTCGCCATCCGCAAGACGAATGACCCGGAAACCCTGAAAGCAATCGCGGACGCGGCACCCGATTGTATCTTCGTCATCGGCTGGTCGCAGATTTGCGGCCCGGATTTCCTGGCGATCGCGCCTGGCAAGACTTTCGGCTATCACCCCGCCCCGCTGCCACGCATGCGCGGGCGAGCAGTTATTCCATGGACGATCCTCGCCGACGAGAAGATTTCCGGCTCGAGCCTTTTCTGGATGGACGAGGGCGTCGATACCGGGGCGCTGCTCGCGCAGGAGTTTTTTCACGTCTCCCCTCGCGAAACTGCAGCCAGCCTTTACGACAAACACATGGTGGCGCTCGACACGATTGTCCGGCGAGCCATCGCGACACTGGCCGACGGCAGCGCGCGGGAGATCGCGCAGGACGAAGACTGTGCGACCTATTGCGCGCGTCGTCGTCCTGGCGATGGAGAGATCGACTGGGCGCGTTCCGCCGATGAAATCGACCGCTTGGTCCGGGCCACCGGGCGCCCCTATCCCGGTGCCTTCACCCACTCTGGCGAAACGCAACTGACGGTGTGGTCGAGTTCCCTCCCGCAGGATTGCAGACATCACGCCTCTCCCGGTCAGATCGTAGGGATCGACGGCGACGCCTTGGTGGTCCAGACCGGTTCCGGGACGATCAGGATCGAGGAGTGGAGCATGGCAGAAGACAAGCGCCCGCAGATGCATGCGATGTTGGGCCGAGCCTCATGACGGACATTTCGCCCCTCGACCACTTCGGGCGCATACTGGTTGTCGCGCCGCATCCCGATGACGAGGTACTGGGTTGTGGCGGAACCATCGCCCGCCTCCGCGACCATGGCCACGATGTGCACGTCGCTATCGTCACGACCGGCAAGCCACCGCAATTCCCGGCCGATCTGGTGATGCAGATACGCAAGGAACTGGATGCCGCGCACGAGGTGCTGGGCGGAACCACCAAGCATTATCTCGATCTGCCGGCGGCGGCACTCGACACGATCGGTGCCGCTCAGATCAACGGTGCGGTGGCGGAAGTCGTGGCAAAGGTTAATCCCGATGCCGTCTTCGCGCCCTTTTTCGGCGACGTGCACGTTGATCACCAACTCGTCTTCAACGCCACCCTTGTCGCGTGCCGACCACGCTCTGCGGCAACGCCGCGCCTCGTCCTCGCATACGAGACGCTGTCGGAGACGAACTGGGCAGCTCCGCCGATCACGCCAGGGTTTCAGCCGAATGTCTTTGTAGACATCGGGGACACCCTGGAACGCAAGCTGGCGGCCTTCGCGAAATTCGAAAGCCAGGTGAAACCCTTCCCCGACGAGCGTTCGCTCGACACGATCAGAGCGCTTGCCCGCTTGCGCGGCTCGACCGTGTTCCGGCCGGCAGCCGAAGCGTTCATGCTGGTGCGCCAGATCGTTTAATCTGCGCGACGAAGGGTTGCCCCATTTTGGTACGCCATAATAGTTAGCGTTCGCATCGGACTCGACTCCCCAACTCCGTCGGTATACCTAACCAATTATTGAATTCAGAGGTTGGTCGTTCCTTCGGGTCGAGACGGAGGACAACACGATGCATTCTGAACAAGCTATACCGTTGGCGATCATCAGCCGGAATACTTTGGCACGAGAAGGTATGCGCCGCATCCTTCATGGTGAAACGTTCGAGGTCATAAAATCGAGCAATACAAGCTCGTTTCTTTCTGAAGAGAATGAAGACATCGCGCCGCGCATTGTCCTGCTGGACGAGAGCGACGAGTGCTGCGTGGCGACAGAAGTCGAGCAAATTCGCGAGCATTGCAGCGAAACGCGAGTAGTCGTGCTGACCAACGAGTATGATTTCGACGCCATGGTCGAAGCGTTCCGGTCGGGCATTCACGGCTACATCGTGAAATCGATCGATTGCGATCCGCTAATCGAGTCCCTGAAACTGGTGCACCTTGGCGAAAAGGTCATGCCGAGCGAACTGGCCAACCGGTTTCCGCAGCACTGGATCGATGAGAATTGTGCGACCAGTTCGCACAGCGATCTGCTGGACCTGTTGTCCGATCGCGAGCTCGAGACGCTGAGATTCCTGGTAGTGGGGGCGCCGAACAAGGTTATCGCGCGCAGTCTCGATATCAGCGAGGCGACCGTGAAGGTCCACGTAAAGGCGATACTCCGCAAACTGGACGTGCAGAATCGTACCCAGGCTGCGATCTGGGCAGTGCGCAACGGCATCAGCATGCAGCAGATGCCAGTCGACCAGCTGCCGAGCCCCGCGAGAGAGGAAACCGCGGCGGTCTGATCGACCAATGCTAGAAGGCGCGTGAGGTCTCACGTGCTGCACCGCGGACGAGCAGGGAGGGGCGGGCGATGCCCCCTCCTATCACCGTCAACTCCCTGCCACCTCCCCCATCGCGCTGCGAAACGCAGTGCGAGGGCAGGCGGGCATTTCACGATTTACCGATCGTCACCTTCGGGTTCGAAGTCCAGCGCTGCGCTGTTGATGCAATAGCGCATCCCGCCTCGCTCGCGCGGCCCGTCCGGGAAGACATGGCCGAGATGGCCGCCGCAGTTCGAACAGGTGACTTCCGTGCGGATCATCCCGTGCGAGGTGTCGCGGTGTTCTTCGACGGCATCGCCCTCCGCCGGGGCTACGAAAGCCGGCCAGCCACAACCGCTATTGTATTTGTCGTCGCTCTCGAACAGCTTTTGGCCGCAGCCGGCGCAGTAATATTCGCCCTCGTCGAAATGCTTGTCGTACTTGCCGGTAAAGGCCCGCTCCGTTCCGGCCTCGCGCAGCACATGATACTGTTCGGGGGTCAGCGTCTCGCGCCAATCGGCGTCGCTGCGTTCGGTCTTTTCGGTCACCTATGTCTTCCCTTCGCCTCGATCGATCTTATCTAGGCTAACAGCCAAGGCGTGCTCACGTTCCAGCAGTGCACGCTATCGGGCGACACATGTACTTGACGATTCGCATGACGGGGGCTAAGTGCGCCGCTTTCCGGCGGCCCGCAGGCTGCCTTTTCGTAACGCCCAGACGAGATTTTTGCCGCGCCATTCCAGGTGCGGCCTGACGAGGACAAATATGGCCAATACGCCGCAAGCCAAGAAGCGCATCCGCCGCAACAATCGCCGCGCGGAGATCAACACCGCTCGCATGAGCCGCATTCGCAACTTCGTGAAGAAGGTCGAAGTGGCCATCGAAGGTGGTGACAAGGATGCCGCCCAGGCCGCGCTCAAGACGATGCAGCCCGAGCTGGCTCGCGGCGTCGCACGTGGCGTGCTCCATAAGAACACCGCAGCACGGAAGATGAGCCGGTTGAGCAAGCGCGTCTCGGCACTCTGATTCGGCTTATCAGCCGCCCCATGTGGGGTTGAACAAGGGGTCTCGCGCAATCGGCGCGGGGCCCCTTGTTGCATCTGTCGCACGGGCCGTGACACGGAGGTCGAAACGCCGCTTTCAAACCCTAGCAAATCCCGCGATTCGCCTCCTTAATGATGACCAAATCCCCGCAAAACAGCGGCTTGCACGGCCGCCCGCGGGGTTGGTTCGAGTCAACAACATTATTTCAGATTTTTTGCAGTTATCCCCCTTGCGAAGAATCGCTGCAGCGACCTACACAATGGTCACTGGCACGGGACGGGACAGCCCGCGCCTCATATTCGAGATGCATTGGGGGGGGCCTCCGGAGAAAGTCATTTCCGGGGCGTGGCGGAGCCTTGTCTTCGCACCTTGAAGCATGATTGTCGTTAAGGATCGCGGCCTGCATGCGAATGGCCGCGCTTGGGGGACGTTTGTGTAATGGGCAAAGCTATCGACGGTGCGCGGCTAAAACAAAAAACACGGGACGATCTGATGGAAGATAGCGAAGCGGTAAATCTGGCAGCCGACTGGTCTGACATCAGCCAGGGTCTGCGCAAGGATCTCGGACACCAGCTTCACAGCCAGTGGATCAAGCCTATCCAGGTCGGCGGCATCGACAAGGAATCCGGCACGCTCGATCTGTTCCTTCCCACCGAATTCAGCGCCAACTGGGTCAAGGACCGCTTCGCCGACCGCCTGAGCCTGGCCTGGAAGATTGCCCGCAGCGAAGTGCGCCACGTCAACATCCAGGTCCATCCGGGCCGACGCCAGGTTGCCGACCTGCGCCTGCACTCCGACGGCCGCCGCCCGGCCAACGACGGGGCCGACAGTTCGATGATGGCGATCAGCGCGGACACGCTGGGCGACAGTGGCTTCACCTCCAGCGTAGGTCTCGACCCCAGCCTGACCTTCGCCGCCTTCATCACCGGCGAAGCGAACGTGTTGGCCTTCAATGCCGCCCAGCGCATGAGCGCAACGGAAAAGCCGCAGTTCAGCCCGCTCTACCTCAAGGCCGCAACCGGCCAGGGCAAGACCCACCTGCTTCACGCGATAGGCCACAACTTCCTGCAGGCCCATCCACGCAGCCGCATCTTCTACTGCAGCGCCGAGCGCTTCATGGTCGAATTCGTCCAGGCGCTGAAGGCCAACCAGATGCTCGAATTCAAGGCCCGCCTGCGCAGCTTCGACCTACTGCTGGTGGACGACATCCAGTTCATCATCGGGAAGGCATCGGCTCAGGAAGAGCTGCTCTATACGATCGATGCATTGCTGGCCGAAGGCAAGCGGCTGGTCTTCGCCGCCGACCGCGCGCCTCAGGCACTGGATGGGGTCGAGCCGCGCCTGCTCAGCCGCCTGTCGATGGGTCTCGTCGCCGATATCCAGGCCGCCGATATCGAATTGCGCAAGAAGATCCTGCAGTCCAAGCTGACCAAGTTCGCACCGCTGCAGGTGCCGGGCGACGTGCTCGAATTCCTCGCCCGCACGATCACCCGCAACGTGCGCGAGCTGGTCGGCGGCCTGAACAAGCTGATCGCCTATGCGCAGCTTACGGGTCAGGAAGTCTCGCTCCAGCTGGCAGAGGAGCAGCTGACCGATATCCTGTCGGCCAACCGCCGCCGGATCACGATCGACGAGATCCAGCGAACCGTGTGCCAGTTCTATCGCATCGATCGCTCCGAAATGTCGAGCAAGCGCCGGGCGCGTGCCGTCGTCCGGCCGCGGCAGGTGGCGATGTATCTCTCCAAGGTACTCACCCCGCGCAGCTATCCCGAGATCGGCCGTAAGTTTGGCGGGCGCGACCACTCCACCGTAATCCACGCCGTTCGCCTGATCGAGGATTTGCGGCAGCGCGACGCGGATATGGACGGTGACGTGCGCAGCCTCCTGCGCCAGCTGGAGAGCTGATGCGGCACTTCGCCGGAGGGTTGCTGGCGGTTTTCGCCGCGGCCTGCGGCACCACCGAAGTCGCGCCGGACCCTTCCGGGTACGAGACTGCATAAGCGCTGGACATCCATGTCGCGCGCACCGCGCAGCCGCTGCTCGGGCCCGACGGCAAGCCCGTGCCTGCGCGTCTTGCGCTGTTCCACGGCGCCTACCGCGTGGTCAACGGCTGTCTCGTGTTCGACATGGGTGGGGAGCAGCCGGCGCTGGTCCGCTTCGGGCGCGACAGCACGATCGCCATTTTCGCAGACCGCTTTTCTGTCGACGGCCAAGTTACTGCTCTCGATGCCCGGACGACCTTGGGCGGCGGTTTTGATGACGAGAATGCCTACGATCTGCTCGTCGAGCCCCCGGCCCCGGCTTGTGCCTTCCCTGTGATCGGGCGCTGATCACGCTCGACAGGCGGGGTGCGACCCGCCAAAGGGGGCGCCATGCCCATCGAGCCGCCGCACTACGCCCTGCCCGCTTCCTTCGGCCAGACGCTGCTGCGCGGCGCACGCTGTCACTGTCCGCGCTGCGGCGAGGGCCCGCTGTTTCGCAAGTGGCTGAAGCCGGTCGACGAATGCGCCGTATGTAATCTCGATATTCGCGAGCAGAGGGCCGACGATTTTCCCGCTTATATCTCGCTGTTCGTGACCGGCCACCTGCTCGCCCCTGTGCTAATCTTCCTCGTCGCGGAACTGGCGCTGGGCGCGATGGCGATCGTCGCGATCATCATTCCGCTGGCAGTCGCGATGCTGATTGCCCTGCTCCAGCCGTCCAAGGGCGCGGTGATCGGCATGCAGTGGTGGAACGGGATGCATGGCTTTCGCAAGGAACGTCTGCCCCAAGCCGATGAGGACGCGGCTTGATGACCCTGACCGAAGAGCGCCTCGACCGCTTCGCGCGGCATATCGTCCTTCCCGAGATCGGCGGTGCGGGACAGGTCGCGCTGGCCGGCAAGCACCTCGTGCTGGTCGGCCTCGGCGGGATCGGTAGCCCTGCGCTGCAATATCTCGCAGCAGCAGGGATCGGCAGGCTTACCCTCGTCGACGACGACCGCGTCGAAGCATCCAATCTCCAGCGCCAGACGCTCTTCAATACCCGCGACATCGGCCACGGGAAGGCGGTCGTGGCGAAACGCTGGGTGACCGGATTCGACCCGACGCTCGATGTGGCCATAAGCGACCGGCGGATCACCGGCGAGAATGCGCATCAGCTGGTGGTGGACGCCGACCTCGTGCTCGACGGGACGGACAATTTCGCGACGCGCCTTGCCGTGTCCGATGCTTGCGTCGCGGAGCGCGTACCCCTGCTTTCGGCCGCCGTCGGGCGCTTCCAGGGACAGATCGGGGCCTTTGCCGGGCATCTGCCGAACGAGGCTTGCTATCGCTGTTTCGTGGGCGATGCTTTCGATGCCGAGGACTGCGATACCTGCGCAGAGGACGGCATGCTCGGCGCGATGGCCGGATGGGCAGCCACGTTCGCGGCGCTGCAGGCCGTGCGCGTACTGCTGGGCTCGGCAGGAAACATGCGGGAAATCGAATGGGGTCGCGTCTACCTGCTCGACGGGCTCAAGCCCGACATGCGCAACTTCGCGATTTCCAAGGATCCGGCTTGCCGCGCTTGCGGCTGATGCGCGCTCCTAGTCGGTCGGACAACGCACGTAGGTGGTGCTTTCGTCCCCGCCCCGGCGCACGCGCATGCGATCCTGCGTTTCGCGGGCGAAATAGACCACGCGGTTCTCTGTCGTCCCGTCCGGCGTCTCGAAAGGATAGGTGACCGCAAGGGCATTGCCGTCGATGCGGATGTCGCTCGCATAGCCCCGGTCCTCGAAGAAGTTCACCCGGTCGGCAGCGACTGTCATGCGGTTGAAGCTGCGTGCGACGCAGTGTTCGCTCGAGGTCGCCCAGGTTCCGCGGAACCTTTCGGGAATGGCGGCGATCTCGCGCTGGCCGCTGTCCGACGCAGCGCTGTCTGTCGAATTCGCTCCGGTCGCAGTCCCCGATTCCATCGAGTCGATGGCGGCATCGGCTTCGCTGGCCGAGGATTCCTGCGCGCTCTCGGACGCGGGCGTCGGCGTCGCCGTGTCGGATGTGGGTGGCGGTGCCGCCTCCTGGCCCGAACAGGCGGCGAGCATCAGGACGAAAGCAGTGGCGCTGGCGATTTGTCTCATGCAGCAAGGAATGCGGCGCGACGCAGCCCGTTCCGCGCTCACCGGCGGCTGAGAAACTCCTCGACCCACTCCGGTACGAGGGCGCTTGCCTTGCCTTGCCGCGATTCACGGAACCAGCCCGATCCCTGACTGCGCTCGAGATTGAGCTCGAGCGTGTCGATACCCAGACTGCGCGCATCGCGCACGAAGCCAGCCGCCGGATAGACCGCGCCCGATGTGCCGATGCTGACGAACAGGTGCGCGCGGCGGATGGCGGCATAGATCCGCTCCATTTCGTAGGGCATTTCGCCGAACCACACGACATCGGGCCGCAGCGCACGGGTTCCGCAACCGGGACAGGGCGGGCGATCGGCCAGCGTGCCGGTCCACGGGGTCTTTCCATCGCAGGCAGTGCACCAGGCGTTGAGGTGCGTGCCATGCATGTGCAGAACCCGGCGCGCGCCTGCCCGTTCATGCAGGTCGTCGACATTCTGCGTGACGATCAGCAGATCGCCATCCCACTGCTGATCCAGCCGGGCCAGCGCCTCATGCGCGGGATTGGGCTGCTTGGTCTGGATCGCCTCGCGCCGCATGTCATAGAACCGCAGCACCAGGTCGGGATCGCGCGCGAAGCCTTCGGGCGTGGCGACGTCTTCGACCTTGTGCTGTTCCCACAATCCGCCTTCGCTGCGGAAGGTGTCGATCCCGCTCTCGGCGGAAATCCCCGCGCCGGTCAGGACCACGATGTTGCGTATTTCGGCCATTCCTCACAAGTAGCGAAGGCAGTGAGGGGATCAACCGCCCTCAAGTAGCGAAGCGGTAGGGCGACGAGGACCAATGGCGAATATCGGCGTAATCGGCAGCAGGGGCGCCATGGGCGAAGCTTTGCGGCGCGTGATCGAGGCCTCCGGCCACGATTACGCGGGTGGCGCCGACAAGGGCGACGATGTCGGCAAGCTGGCGGATGTGTCGGACGTGCTGGTCGATTTTTCCGCGCCGACCGCGCTCGAGGCCAATCTCCATGCAGCCATCGGTGCCGGTGTGCCGATCGTGATTGGGACGACCGGGCTCGAGCCGAGCCACCATGAAGCGATCGACAATGCCGCGCGCGCGGTGCCCGTGTTGCAGACCGGAAATACCTCGCTCGGCGTAACGCTGCTGGCGCATCTGGTGCACCAGGCTGCCGCGCGGCTCGGCCCGGATTGGGACATCGAGATCGTCGAGATGCACCACCGCCGCAAGGTCGATGCGCCGAGCGGTACCGCGCTGTTGCTGGGGGAGGCGGCGGCAGAAGGTCGCGGGATCGATCTCGGGGCGAACAGGGAAAGCGGGCGGGACGGTCAGACCGGAGCGCGCGAACGCGGAGCCATCGGCTTCGCGGCGCTCCGCGGCGGTACCGTCGCGGGCGAACACAGCGTCATCTTGGCAGGCGAGCAGGAACGCATCACACTCTCCCACAGCGCCGAGAACCGCGAGATCTTCGCGCGCGGCGCGGTCAAAGCAGCCGACTGGCTGAAGGGCCGCGAGCCGGGGCGCTATACGATGGAGCAGGTGCTGGGGCTTTGAAGGGATTCGCCATCGGATGCGGCCTGGCGATGGCCATCCTTCTAACAAGCATTGGCTATGTCATGGGCCTGCCCGAAGCGGGTGCTTCCTATTCCTGGCCGATGTGGGTCAGCCTCTCAGCCCTGGCTGGGCTTCCCTTCGGCTATGCCACTCTGGTGCAGACGCCGCCGCCATGGCGCGCCGGCCTGACCGGCTTTGCGCTGATGCTGGTCGCTCTGGTGGCGCTCGCGGTCCCGTTCGCCTTCGATGACGCCCTGCGAGCAGTGCATGGCGGGCAGATGATCTTCTGGAGCGTGGTCTGGACCGTCGCCGCCTTTCCTTTCATCCGCACGGCCAGCAAGCGATGACCAAGGACCAGATTTTCGAATTCTTCCGCCGGCTGGCCGAGGACAACCCCTCGCCCGAGACCGAGCTGGAATATGGCAATTGCTACCAGCTGGTGGTTGCCGTGGCGCTATCGGCGCAGGCGACCGACGTCGGCGTGAACAAGGCGACGCGCGCGCTGTTTCGCGAGGTCGAGACGCCGCAGCAAATGCTGGCGCTGGGCGAAGAGGGGCTGAAGGAGCACATCAAGACCATCGGCCTGTTCAATTCCAAGGCGAAGAACGTCATCGCGCTCAGCCAGTTGCTGGTCGACGAATATGGCGGCGACGTGCCCGACACGCGCGAGGACCTCGTGCGGTTGCCGGGCGTGGGCCGCAAGACGGCCAATGTCGTGCTCAACTGCTGGTTCGGTCAGGAGACCTTCGCGGTCGACACGCATATCCTGCGCGTCGGCAACCGCACCGGCCTCGCCAAGGGCAAGACGCCCGAGCAGGTCGAGGCGAAGCTTGAAAAGCGCGTGCCGCAGCCCTTTCGGCTGGGTGCGCATCACTGGCTGATCCTGCATGGCCGCTATGTCTGCAAGGCGCGCACGCCCGAATGCTGGCGGTGCAAGGTGGCCGATCTGTGCAGCTTCCGGAAGAAGGTGCTGGAGAAGCCGAAGGGGCGTTAGCCCTCGCTACCACCATATAAGTCTAGCTCGAGTGCCAAACCTCGGTCCGAAATCTGTTGCAAGATTGAGTGCGACAGCCCCACGCCCTCATTGACGTCATCCATAAACAGGCCGCAGAAAAGCTGCGCCCGTTCAGATTCGGGAAGCTGCTTCCAACGCGACAGGTCTTGGGTCACGAGTGAGAGTACCGTTGCGATTTTTGTCTCAAGATTGCCTGAGACTTCCTTATCAACTTCAACACGCCAAGATCCTGTTGGGGCGATCTTTCTTCTGCCGTGACTAGTGACCCATGGCTCCCCTTTTTTGATGCCGACGGTCGGTTGGCATTCGAGAAGCTCGGTAAATAGCTCGGGCTCTAGATCGTCGTCCCAGAAACCAAGCGTGACGATGCAATCTGAGAGTTCTGCCATCAGCGAACTGCCTCAAACATCGTCCGCCGAGACCATCTCGCGCCGGTCGATCTCGCCCGTCATCACCGCGACCGTCGTCGCCACCGCGGCGTCGCCGCTGACGTTGGTGGTGGTGCGCATCATGTCCATGATCCGGTCCACGCCGGCGACGAAGGCGATCGTCTCCAGCGGCACGCCGACTGCGCCGAACACCAGCGCCATCATGATGAGGCCTGCACCCGGAATACCTGCCGCGCCGACTGCGCCGAGCGTCGCAAGGATAGAGATCAGGAAATAGTCGCCCATCGACAGGTCGACGCCGAAGATCTGCGCCCCGAACAGCGTGGCGAGGCCGAGATACATCGCGGTGCCGTTCATGTTGATTGTCGCCCCGAGCGATATCACGAAGGCCGCGACCGAGTTCGAGACGCCAAGATTGCGCTCGGCGCAGCGCAACGTTACCGGCAGCGTCGCGTTGGAGCTGGCAGTGGAATAGCTCACCGCCATCGCATCCACGATGCCGCGGAAGAAGTCGCGCACCGGCAGCTTGGCGAGGAACTTGATCATGCTGCCGTAGATGAAAACGATAATCAGCAGGCAGCCGAGGTAGTTGAGCCCCACCAGCTTAGCGAGGCTGACCAGCGCATCCAGCCCCAGCGTCCCCGCCACCCAAGCCATCAGCGCGAAGACGCCGAACGGCGTCAATTCCATCACGATCATGGTGACCTTCTGCATGATCACCGCGCCGCTATCGAACACCTTCTGGACCGGAACGCCCTCTTCCTTGGCCATAAGAATGCCGATGCCGATCAGGAGCGAAAAGACGATCAGCGGCAGAACCGCGACATCGGCCATCACCTGCACCGGGCTTTCGGGCACGATTGAGAGGATCATGTCGACCGCCGTGGTCTCGTTGGGCACCGGCGTCTCGCCGCGCTGGATCGCGCTGGTATCGACGCCCGATCCCGGCGCGAGCACGGTGCCGAGGCCGAGGCCCAGCCACACGGCGATCTGCCCGGTCACGACGAACAGGATCATCGCCCGCCCGCCGACCGCGCCGAGTTTTCGCAAGTCTCCGATCGCCGCCACGCCGCTGACGAGGCTGAAGAAGATCAGCGGCACGACCAGCATCTTGATCGCCTTGATGAAGAAATCCCCGATCCACTTGATGCTCTCCGCATCAGGCCCCCAGGCCCAGCCGGTCAGCACCCCCAGAATGAGCGCGGTGATGACGCGCTGCCACAGCGGAATTTCGAACCAGGTCCTCAGCACGGCGATCCCCTCATTGTGCCTGTATCAACGCGCCAGCGCGTCCTTCGCGATGCGCGCATAAATGCGGCTTAGCGTCGAAAGGTCCTCGATGGCCACAGCTTCGTCGCGCTTGTGCATCGTCGCGTTGCACAGACCGAATTCGATCACCGGGCAGACCGCACGCAAGAAGCGCGCGTCCGATGTCCCCCCGGTGGTGGAGGGCTCGGGATCGATCCCGGTTTCCGCCCTCACCGCAGCGGCGATGATGTCGCTGAATTCGCCCGGCGGTGTCAGGAAGGGCTCGCCCGAAATGATCGGCAGCGCGGTGCCGCCGTGCTTCTCCGCGATCGCACCGACCTTCTCCGAAAGCGAGGCGCCCGAGTGCAGATCGTTGAAGCGGATCGAGATGCGCGCCTTGGCCATCGCCGGGATGACATTGTGCGCCATGTTGCCGACTTCCACATCAGTAATCTCGAGATTGCTGGGCTGAAACCAGTCGGTCCCCTCGTCCAGCACCAGCGCGTCCAGTTCGGCCAGCATCGCGACCAGCTTGGGGATCGGATTGTCGGCGAGGTGCGGATAGGCGACATGGCCCTGCGTCCCCTCGACCTCCAGCCAGATATTGACGGAACCGCGTCGCCCGATCTTCATCATGTCGCCGAGGCGGTTCACCGAGGTCGGCTCGCCGACGAGGCACAGGTCGGGCCGGATGCCCTCGGCGTTCATGTAGTCGATCAACGCGCGCGTCCCGTGGAGCGCAGGACCTTCCTCGTCGCCTGTGATGATGAAGCTGATCGTCCCGGCCTCGGCAGGCACATTCGCCACGGCATCGACCATGCAGGCGATCGAGCCCTTCATGTCCACCGCCCCGCGCCCGTAGAGCAACTCACCTCCGGGGCTCGGGCGCACCTCCGGCTCGAACGGCGCGCTGGCCCAGCCATCGCCTGGGGGCACCACATCGAGGTGACCCGCGAACGAAAAGTGTCTTGAGCCTTCCGGCCCGCGGCGGATCGCAAAGAGGTTTTCGACCGCCTCCTCAGGCGTCCCATGCTCGCCCTCGCCGCGTGTGAAGCGCGTTACCTCGAAGCCGAGCGGGGCCAGCATCGCCTCCATCGCGTCGAACACGGTGCCGCGCGCCGGGGTGACGCTGGGCGCGGCGATCAACTGCTTGGCGAGAGCGAGAGCATCGGTCATGCTGACCGCGCTAGCAGGAGTGTGCGACAATGCCCAAGCTCGATCTCGATGCGATCCCCCAGACCAACGCAACGGGCTATCCGCCACCGTTCGACGAGGATGTTAAGGGGCGCAACTATCGCCGGCTGGCGCCGGCCGCCGGGCTGACCAAGCTCGGCGCGAGCCATGTGGTGCTCGATCCCGGCGCCTATTCCTCGCAGCGACACTGGCACGAGGGGCAGGGCGAGCTGGTCATTATCCTGCAGGGCGAGGCCGTGTTGATCGAGGACATCGGCGAGGTTCCGGTGGGCCCGGGGGATATTCTCGCATGGCCTGCGGGAAAGCGGGACGGACACCGGCTCCATAATCGCAGCGAACGCCCCTGCGTCTACATCGCCATCAGCGGCGGCGACCGGGAAGACGATCGCGGCGAATATCCCGACATCGACATGGTGTTCACGCCCGAAGGCTATTTCCGCAAGGACGGAACGCCCTATCCGACCAAGCGCGTGCCCTAGTCGCGCTCGGGCTCGGGCAAGGGGCCGGGCGCGAAGGCAGCGTCGAGATAGTCCGCCATGCGCAACCCCGCCTGCAGCACGCGGCGCCGCGCGATGGGGATGGCGCGCTCGATGTCTTCCTGAGTCAGCGCGGTCTCGTCAGGCAGGTCCGCGCCCTCGCACGGTGGCCGGTCGAAGGCGTTGGGATAGACGAAGTCGCGGCTGGTCTCCCAGCTTTCCCGGCCCCAGTCGGCAGGGGTCCCGCCAGCCATCGCTGCACGTTCTTCGGCGCTGTAACGGCGCGCGAGCGGCATCGGCGAGGACGTGATTGCGCGTTCGGCGAGCGGTCCGTCCCAGATCCAGTGCAGGTTGAGATCGGGCACGATGCCGTAATCGGTCTCGATGTCGTTGCCGCCGCGATCCTCATGGTCGCCCGAATGGAGCGGCATGTGCACGTCGCCGATGAAATGGACGAGGAATGCCAGCGCCTCCAGCCGGACATTGGCGGGCAGCGCCTCGTCGGCAAGGATGCGCTGGTTGCGCTCGATCTGCGCGAGGATGCAGTTCTGGCCCGAGCAATTTTTGCGCGGCTCGTAAGCCTCGCACACCGGCGTCGTGCGATAATGCCAGGCGAAGGTATAGCCCCAGCGCCAGTAATCCTTGCGCAGGCAATCGGGCCACACCGATGCGTCCTCCAGACTGGCGAGAGCGCAGTCGGGCGTACCGAGTTCTGGCGCGCTGCGCAGGAGTTGCGCGATCTTCGCCCGCGTTTCCGGAGTCACGTTTTCCAGCGCGATGTCGGCGGTGACGGTGTGGGCGTAATAGCCCCATGCCAGCGCCGGTGCCGGAAGCAGCGCCAGCAGCGCCGCACACAGGGCTGCCCACCGGATCATGCGACCGTTTCGTACTGCTCGATGACCCATTCTTCGTTTTCAGATGCCTCGATCCAGCCCTGCATCCATTCATGTTCCCACACGGCCTGCATGTAGGCGGCGGCAAAGCCCGGCACGGCGATCTGGTAACTGATGAAGCGGCTGACGACCGGCGCAAAGAATACGTCCGCCGCGCCAAAGGTACCGAACAGGAACGGCCCACCATTACCAAAGCGGCTGCGTGCCTCGGCCCACAGCGTCAGGATGCGCAGGATATCGTCGCGGCAATCCTCGCTTGGTTCGAACCCTTCGAAACGTTTGCGCACGTTCATCGGGCATTGGCTGCGCAAGGCCTGGAAGCTGGAGTGCATCTCCGCCACCATCGAGCGCGCCATGCCGCGTGCCACGTCGTCCTTCGGCCAGAAGCGGTCGCGCCCGACCTTGTCGGCGAGATATTCGAGAATGGCGAGGCTGTCCCAGACTACGACATCGTCGTCCCACATCAGCGGGACCTTGCCCGACGACGGCTGAATTTCCCCGCCCTGCTTGGTCGCTTCCCAGTTCTCGCCATACAGCGGTACGACGATTTCCTCGAACGACAGGCCCGACTGCTTGGCGGCCAGCCAGCCGCGCAACGACCAGCTCGAATAGTTCTTGTTGCCGATGATCAGTTTCATGCGCGTGCCCACCTTTCACGACGGGCGGTAGAGGTTCAGTTTGACGCTGTCGAGGCTGAACAAGCCGGCTTTTCGCCGTGGCACTTTGCAGCTAGACGAACGCCATGAGCCTGCGCCCCTTCCACCTCGCCTTTCCCGTCGACGACCTTGCCGCAGCGCGCCGTTTCTACGGCGAGACCATGGGCTGCGCTGAAGGCCGCAGTAGCGATGAGTGGATCGACTTCGACTTCTACGGCCACCAGATCGTGGCGCATCTTGCCAAGGGCCAGGCAGGCGACCGGGCGAGCAACCCTGTCGATGGCCACGGCGTGCCAGTGCCGCATTTCGGCATCGTGTTGCGGATGGAGGACTGGCAGGCGCTGGCCGAACGGCTTCAGGCGGCCGGAGTGGACTTCGCCATCGAACCGACGATCCGCTTCAAGGGCAAGCCCGGCGAACAGGCCACGATGTTCTTTCGCGATCCCAGCGGCAACGCGCTGGAAATGAAGGCGTTTGCGGACGACGCTATGCTGTTTGCGAAGTGATGGGCGGCATCCCTGCGGGCTCGCGCTTGCCTGGGCCTGCGGGACAAGACGCCTGTTAGAAGGTTATGCCGCCTGCGCGGCCGTCTTCCACGATCCGATTGGCAACGGCATTGCCTTCACGCGCGACCCGCTGCCATTCGCGATTGGACAGGCAAACTTTTTTGCGATTGGCGCGCGTTCCCGTCTTGTACCAGTCGCGGCAAACGAGCAAATCGGGATCGTAGCCTGTCTCGGCCGGATTGGTGATCGGAATACCGCCGGCCTTGTAGCCGGGTTCGATTGCGTCATCTTCGGCAACAGCCGGAGTAGAAACTGTAATCGTCAGGCCAAGAAATAGTGTAGTAAGCCTAAACATCGTTCGGCCTCCTCTGTTTTCCCTGCAGTCCCACGACAAGTTTCATCGCCGAAAGAAAAAAGTCCAGTAATAGAGGCCCTTGTGTGTCGCGCCCAGGGTTGCACCAATCGGTCTATACCCCGGCGTCCGCCAGCACAGCAGCCCTCAGCGTACCGATTCCCATGCCCTTTTCCGCACTGGTGACGTGGACTTCGGGATAGGCGGCGACATGCTTGCGTGCTTCGGCCTCGGTCGCCGCGACGACCTTTTCCAGCTCGCTCGCCTTGATCTTGTCCGCCTTGGTCAGGACCACGCGATAGCCGACGGCAGCCTCGTCGAGCATTTTCATCATGTCGCGGTCGACCTCCTTCGGGCCATGGCGGCTGTCCACCAGCACCAGCGTTCGCGCGAGTACGGCGCGACCGCGCAGATAGGTCTTCACGAGGTTCTTCCACCGCTCGACGACCTTCACCGGCGCCTTGGCAAAGCCATAGCCCGGCATGTCGACGAGGCGGAACAATGTCGGATCGCCGACCTCGAAGAAATTCAGCTCCTGCGTGCGGCCCGGCGTCACCGACGTGCGCGCAATCGCCTTGCGCCCGGTCAGCGCGTTGAGCAGCGTGCTCTTGCCGACATTGGACCGTCCGCAGAAGGCGATTTCCGGCACATCGGGCTCGGGCAGGAACTTGAGCTGCGGGGCCGAAAGGAGGAACTCCACCCGACCCGAGAACAGCTTGTTCGCACGCCTTTCCAGCGTGGCGAGTTCGGCCTCGTCCATCAGCCGGCCTTGGCCGCTTCGGCCGCCTTCTTCTTCTTCTCTTCCTCGATCATCGCCCGCATCTGCGGGTGCTTCGAATAGAGATATTTCTGCTGCGCGAGGGTGAGGATGTTGGATGTCACCCAGTACAGCAACAGGCCGGCCGCAAACGGCGCCATCACGAACATCAGGATCCACGGCATGATGTCGAAGATCTTCTGCTGCATCGGGTCCATCGCGCTCGGGTTCAGCTTGAAGGTCAGCCACATGGTGAAGCCCAGCAGCACGGCGAGCACGCCGAGGCCGAAGATGATCATCAGCCATCCCGGCACATCGATGCCGATATAGGCGAGCGCATTGGCTAGATTGGCCGGGTCGGGCGCGGACAGGTCGTTGATCCACAGGAAGTTCTCGTGCCGCATTTCCACGGCAAGGATCAGCACCTTGTAGAGCGCGAAGAACACCGGGATCTGGAGCAGCATCGGCAGGCAGCCGGCGAGCGGATTGACCTTCTCGCGCTTGTAGAGCTCCATGATCTCTTGCTGCTGCTTCGGCTTGTCGTCCTTATACTTCTCCTGAAGTTCCTTCATCTTGGGCTGGATGGCCTTCATCGCGGCCATGCTGGCAAAGCCCTTCTGCGCGATCGGGAACATCAGGCCGCGCACGATGATGGTCAGAATGATGATGGCGACGCCGAAATTGCCCACCGCATCGAACAACGTGCGCAACAGCCACAGCATCGGCTTCTCGAACCAGCGGAACCAGCCCCAGTCGATGGCGAAACCGAACTTCTCGATCCCGGCATCCTGATAACTGTCGAGCACCACGCTTTCCTTGGCGCCGGCATAGAGCCGCGAGGTCGTGGTGTACTTGCGGCCGGCCGGCACGCTGACCGGTTCGTAGATCATGTCGGCGCGATATGTTTCGCTGCCCAGCGCGCGGAAGGTGGCGTCAGGCGCGCTGCCATCCTGCGGGACGAGCGCGGACAGCCAGTAGATGTCGGTGAAACCGGCCCAGCGCGTGCGCCCGCCCTCGGGCGAGATGCGGCCGCTCTCGTCGATATCGTCATAGTCGAGATCGTATTCCGCCGTATCGCCGAACACGCCCATCGGCCCGGAATGAGCGATCCACAGATCCTCGCTCGCCGTGCGGCTGGTGCGGTTGATCAGGCCGAAGGGCTGGACGACCACGTCGTCGCCGCTGGTGTTCGAGACCGACTGTTCCGCGGTGATCATGTAGTTGTCGTCGATGCTGTAGCGAACAGCGAAAGTCAGGCCCTGGCCATTGTCCCACGTCAGCGTGACGGGGGTTTCAGGCGTCAGCCGCTCGCCATCGGCTTCCCACAGCGTTTGCGGGCCGGGCACCGCAAGGTTCGAGCCGACCCAGCCGAACTGCGCGAAATACTGCGCCGGCGTGCCGTTGGGCGAGAACAGGCGGACGGGGCCACTGTCCTTCTCCGAGGTTTCGGTGTGGTCCTTGAGGACGATATCGTCCACCAGGCCGCCGCGAAGATTGATCGAGCCGGCCACACGCGGCGCATCGATCGGCAGGCGATCAGGTGATGCCAGCGCCTTGGCGACATCGACCTCCTCCTGTGCCTGCAGCGCCGGATCGACCAGGCCGCCGGTGCGCGAGTGCTGTGTTTCCCCGCTCTGTGCCGCACGCGACGCAGGCGTGTCGGCCACTTCTTCCACCATCGCCTCGTCCGGCTGGGGGTAGAAATACTGCATCGCGTAATCCCACCCAATCAACAGCAGGAAGGATAGGGCGATCGCCAGGATCAGATTGCGCTGGTTTTCCAAGGTCGGTCCCGTCGTAGTCAGTCGTAAATCGTCATGTGGGGGAGGTGTGTTATCACTTCAAGACAGTGCCGCTAGGGCACCGGGTCGTAACCATGCCCGCCCCATGGGTGGCAGCGCAGTATACGCTTCGTCGCCAACCATCCACCCTTGATCGCACCATATTTGCCCAGCGCCTGCACGGCATATTCGCTGCAGGACGGGGCATAGCGGCACGAGGGCGGAAGGATGCGGCTCGGCCCCCATTGCCACAGCCGGGCGATGAAAATGAGCAGGTGTTTCATGCGCGGCGGCTCCGGCGGTTGCGTGGCGGACGAGCGGGATCGCCCTTGCCCTGCGCGGCTTGCGCGAGCGCCGCCTGCAGTTCCTCGCGCAGCCGCGCAAAATCGCGCTCCACTCCGCCTTCGCGACCGATCAGAACATGGTCGTGGTCCGGCAAGCCGCTATCGGGCAGTGCATCCCACAAAAGCTCGCGGAAGCGCCGTTTCATGCGGTTGCGGACCACCGCATTGCCGATCTTCTTCGTCACCGTGATGCCGTAGCGCTTGCCCTGCCCGTCATTGGGCCGCGCGAGCAACACGAAGCCGGGGCGCGCAACACGCAGCCCGCGATTCGCGGCGAGAAAATCGCTGCGCTTGCGGATGACGGAAAGTCCGGATCTCATGGGGCCTGCATACGCAAAACGGGCCCCCGATGGGAGCCCGCTTGCATCCGTTCGCCGATCGCCGCGCGTCAGGCGCGGCGAATCAGATCAGGCACACAGGTTCTTGCGGCCACGCTTGCGGCGGGCGCGGAGAACCTTGCGGCCGCCCGGAGTCGCCTTGCGCGCGAAAAAACCGTGGCGACGCTGGCGCACGAGGTTCGAGGGCTGGAAAGTCCGCTTCATCGGATAAGTCCTTAAGTCGTTCTATGAGCGGCGGCACAGCCTGCCGGGTGCCACCAATAAAAAGGGCCACCCTGGCGGGGTGACCGCTTGATTGCCGCGCGCATAGGCAAACGCGCGCAGGCCGTCAAGGAAAAGTCACGCTCGCGAAAGCCAGGCGGGGCGCTTGCTCCCTCGACCGCTGCGGTGCGGATTCAGGCAGGCGGGCAGCGTGGCGCAGCGCCGGTCGCGCCCAGCGGCGCATCTCGCCCGCCGACAGCCACCGGGCCGAGTGATGGGGCACCGAATTGGTGAAATCGTAGAACGCACGCGCCTGGCCCGCGTCCATGCCCATTTCGCGGTAATAAGCGAGGTATTTGCGATTCTCAGGAGCGTCGGCGGCGAAATCGTCGGCTTCGCGGCCGTAGTCGTCCATCCAGCTGTGGACCGCGAATTCCGCGCCGTCGGCAATATCGCGCTCGACACCTGCAAGAAACAGCTCGACCGCGCCGGAGCGGACCGAGCCGACCGCGGGTACATGGACGACAAGCCGTGCGGCGCGGATCATCCGGCCAAGCCGCATGTTGGCGATATCGTCCTGCGTGCCCGGACACTCGACCATGTCGATCTGGGCAAGGCCCGGATAGTCGCGCATCATCGCGGCGAAGTCGGCAGGCGTTGCCCGGTTCGTTTCGCCCAGCAAGGCGACGCGGCGCTCGTCAAGTACCATGAACGGGCCGTAATGCGCCAAGCCCCTGCGATAGCTGCGACGCGACCGATCGATCACGGGCGGAGCCTGCCAGCGCGGGACGTCCGAGACCGACAAGCGCGGCTGCGGACGCACGCCGACGAAGTCGGCACCATGGTGCTTCGGAATTGCGGTGGGGACCACCAGCGGTGCGAGCACCTTGGTTCCCGCGATCGGCTGCAGGACCCTGCCACCCTCGACCTGCTGGACCACCGGCTGCGACACATAGACGACCGGCATGGCCACCAGGCCGAACGATTGCGCTGCCGCCGGCGAAGCCATGGCAAGTCCGAGAAGCGATGCGGCCGAGGCGAGAATGCGAAGCATGCCCCGTTCTCGCGCGCGCGACTTTCCAATCCGCCAAGAGCTATGGTGAAGGGAGCGTTTACCCTGTTCCTTTCCACCATTCCGGGTCCGCTTTCCCCTCGACAAGTCAGCGTGTTACCGCCATCGAGCGGCAAGGCATTGCATGCGATGCAGGGGGTCACGCTGGTAGCTCTGGTAAGAACGGTCGCCTATCTTGGGCTGGAAGCGCGCGCGGTCGAGGTGCAGTGTTCGGTCGCGCCCGGACTGCCGAAATTCAACATCGTCGGCCTCGCAGACAAGGCGGTGGGCGAAAGCAAGGAGCGGGTGCGTGCCGCCCTGTCGAGCATGGGTCTCGCGCTCCCGCCGAAACGGATCACGATCAATCTGTCACCCGCGGACCTGCCCAAGGAAGGCTCGCATTACGACCTGCCGATCGCCCTTGCATTGCTGGCCGCGATGGGCGTGACCGATGCGGAGCAGCTGACCGACTGGATCGCGGTCGGCGAACTTGCGCTCGATGCCCGGATCGTCGCCTCGCCGGGCGTCCTGCTCGCAGCGATCCACGCCAGCGAGGCGGAATGCGGCCTGATCTGCCCGAAGACGCAAGGGGCGGAGGCGCGCTGGGCGAGCGAGATACCGATCTGTGCCGCGCCAGATCTTGCCAGCCTGCTCAACCACCTCAAGGGCACGCAGCAATTGCCGCCGCCCGAGGCAGGCGAGGTCGCCGAACCCGGGCGCGGTCCCGATCTCAAGCAGGTCAAGGGTCAGGAAACCGCCAAGCGCGCGCTCGAGATCGCCGCGGCCGGCGGGCACAATTTGTTGATGATCGGGCCGCCGGGCGCAGGCAAGTCGCTGCTCGCCAGCTGTTTACCCGGCATCCTGCCGCCGCTCACCCCGCCCGAGGCGCTGGAAGTGAGCATGGTGCAATCGGTCGCCGGCACGCTGGATGACGGCAGGATAAGCCGCGCCCGCCCGTTTCGCGCGCCCCACCACTCGGCCAGCATGGCGGCGCTCACCGGCGGGGGGCTGCGGGTGAAGCCGGGCGAGGTCAGCCTCGCCCATCTCGGCGTGCTGTTCCTCGACGAATTGCCCGAATTCCAGCGCGCCGTGCTCGATTCGCTGCGACAGCCGCTGGAGACCGGCTCGGTCGATGTCGCGCGCGCCAATGCGCATGTGACCTTCCCGGCCAATGTCCAGCTGATCGCGGCGATGAACCCGTGCCGCTGCGGCCATCTCGGCGATCCGGCGCTCGCCTGCAGCCGCGCCCCGCGCTGCGCCGCCGACTACCAGAGCAAGGTCAGCGGCCCCATGCTCGACCGGATCGACTTGCATGTCGAGGTCGACCCCGTCAGCGCCGCCGATCTCGCCCTGCCACCGCCAGCCGAAGGAAGCGAGGAGGTGGCGGCCCGCGTCCTTTCCGCGCGCAACCGACAAACCGGGCGCAAGGAGAGGACCGGCGTACGCAGCAATGCGGATCTCGACGGCGAGGGGCTTGAGGAGTTCGCGACACCCGACGAGGCGGGTCGCCAGCTGTTGATGCAGGCGGCCACCGCCATGCGCCTCTCCGCGCGCAGCTATACGCGCATGCTGAGGGTCGCGCGGACGATCGCCGATCTCGCAGGAGCCGAGCAAGTCGGCCGCATCCATGTGGCCGAGGCGCTCAGCTACCGACGGCAGGCACCGCGGGCCTAATCCTCGGTCATGTCGAGGTTGAGCTTGACCGGCTGGTGTTCGCGGTCGCCCTCGAATTTCTTGAGGAAATCCTCGATCGGCACCTGCTGGGCCTTGTCGACCATCGGGTTGGACTTGGCCATCTCGACGGCCTTGAGCTCGTCGGGCGTCATGCGCACATGGATGTAGGGCATCCAGACTTCGCCGAACTCGGCCTGCTGATACCACACATCGAGCACGTCGTAGGACGCCCATTGGCCGCCGGGCTCCTTCAGGCGGATGCCTTCGCCAATGCGCGGCACCGTGACCGCCTTGATGCGGAAGACGCTTTGATGCGTCTCATTCTGGATTTCGATATCGATCAACGAAACTGTCCGGCCAAGTCTGTGCAAACACGTGAAGTGCGGCTCGGTATATCGGCCGTTCGTTGACATCGTTTTAACGATGACGTCACGCAGCCTGCGCGCTCATGACGTCATTCTTCAACCGCACCATAGGGCGTGTTCTCGAGCAATTTGCGAGTGTAGTCAGGGGCGCCATCATCCCACCAGACGGGGCCGCGCTCACCCAGCGTCACCTTGGCCGCGTGAACCCTCTTGCGGGCGGCCTTTTCGGATTCTTCATCGCCCGCCCGCTTCGCCGCAGCGACGTCGCGCCGCGCGTCCATCAATGCATCGACATGCCGCTGGCGCTCGGTGTCGGACAAGGCGGGATTGGTCGCGCGCCACAGGCGTCCGCGGACGATGATATAGCGTCCGTCGGGCGTTCGTTCAGGCGGCGGAATTGGCGCGGCGCAAACTTTCGATATCGATGACGTCGCCGCGCTCGAGCGGTTCCCCTTCGGACGCCTGGCTGCCATCGGCGCGTTTGCCCAGATTGGCGCGCTCAACGAGAGCGAGATCTAGCGGTCCGAGAATGCGCCCGTCGTGGCTGAGGATGGACGTCGGCCCGATGGGCAGGCGATCGCGCTCGTCCACCAGCACCGGATTCTCGACCACTTCGGCCCCGTATTTCTGACCCCACTGTCGCAGGGCCACCATGACGGGCAGCAGGTCGAACCCCTTGTCGGTCAGCCGGTACTCGATCTTGCGCCGGTCATCGGGGCAGGGATCGCGGCGCAGGATACCGTTCTCGACCAGCTTCGCCAGGCGATTGGACAGGATGTTCCGGGCGATCCCAAGCTCGCTCAGGAATTCTTCGAAATGGTGGAGGCCGTTAAAACTCGCGCGCAGGATCATGAAGGACCATCGCTCGCCCATGACCTCCAGCGCCTGCGGCAGGCCGCATTCGGTCAATTCACGCAGCGGTTCGCGGATTTCGCCCATAAAAATCGGTCCTTTCCCTGCAACCTATCTAGCGCCTCTTTCGCCCACGCCAAACGATTTTCAAATTTTAGGTTGCGCTATGAAACCTAAAAACATAGGTAGTGATTCGCAACTGGTTGCTTTTTGAAACTCGATTGCAGTTTTGGCAACCCCGGTTGAAAGCAACGCAAGCCCGAAGGACACAGCCATGACCCTCTCTCTCCCCCGCTCGATCAACCTCGCCGCCATCGTTGGCGCGGTCGCATGGACCACCGCCAGCTTCGGCGCGGCCATTATCCCGGCCCCGGCCGCTGCCGCCTCGTCGCAGCCCTACTACACCGCCGAACTCGCCCAGCCTGCTGCGGAACGCACTGTCGTGGCCGGCGGCGTCGCATGGAATTGCACGGGCACGACCTGCATCGCGCCGAAAGGCAATTCGCGCCCGATGCGCGTCTGCCGCGAACTGCAGCGTGAACACGGCGCGATTGCCGGTTTCACGGCCAAGGGTGAAGCCCTCGCCGACGACAAGCTGGCGAAGTGCAACCGCTGATTTTTCAGCCCGCCGTCCCCCTCTCCAAGGTGGGCATGAACTGGGGTCCCGGCACATATGTGGCGGGGCCCTTTTTCCTGTCGGTCGCTCGCGTCGCGCTCACGGCCGCGCCGGCAAAGGGCTAGATCAGGCCCCGCGCCGCAAGATCGGCTTCCAGTTGCGGTGCCGCGTCGAAATGGTGAACCTGCCAGCCAAGGGCGCTTGCCGTCGCGATGTTTGCTGCATTGTCATCGATGAAGAGCATGGCCCCGGCATCATGTCCGAACCGCTCGCGTGCGAGGTGGAAGATTGCCGGATCTGGCTTGGCCAGCCTTTCCTCGCCCGAAACCACGATATCGCGGAACCGGTCGAAAACCGGCGCTGTCGGGCGGAAGCCGGCCCAGAAATCGGCCCCGAAATTGGTGATGGCAAACAACGGAACGCCGCGCGCGTCCAGCCGCTCCACCAATTCGAGGCTGCCCGGCACCGGGCCGGGAATGGTCTCGTTGAAACGCGTCGCATAGGCGCGGATTTCCTGCTCGAATTCGGGGAACTGCTCGATCCGCTCCGGCACCATCTCTGCAATGGGACGCCCGCGATCGTGCTGGAAATGCCACTCTTCGGTCACCACGTCGCGCAGCAGTCGGGCGCGGCGCTCCTCGTCCTCAACAATCCGATCGAACAGGTGCGACAGCTGCCACTGGTAGAGAACCCGCCCGACATCGAAAACCACGGCTTCGACTGGCATTGATGGCACCCCATATACGAACGGCCCGCTCCCCGATGCGGGGGCGGGCCGATCGTTCAACACAGGCCGTCGCGAAGACGGCGAACCGGTTCAGCCCTGGCGAGCCTTGAAGCGGCGGTTGGTCTTGTTGATGACATAAGTGCGCCCGCGGCGGCGGATGACGCGGCAATCGCGATGGCGGCTCTTGAGCGACTTGAGGCTGTTACGGATCTTCATGATGTGTCTCGTCAAATAAATACGCGCCGGAGATAGGCCCCGACGCGGCAAATTCAAGCGCGCCCGTTACCGGTGCGTCCGGATTCGGTCAACCCTCTTCCCGTATTTCCGCCAGGCGCCGTTCCCATTGCAGGGCATGGGAAACGATAGTGTCGAGATCGGCGAAGCGCGGCTTCCATGGCAAGGTCTCGCGGATGCGCGAAGGATCGGAAACGAGCTGGCCCGGATCGCCCGCACGGCGCGCCTCCATGCGACGTTCGATGGTCTGATTGGTAACCCGGTCGACCGCATCGAGCACCTCGAGCACGGAAAATCCCCGGCCGTAGCCGCAATTCATCGTCAGCGAGCGGTCCGGCTGTTCGACCAGCGCCTCGAGCGCCAGCCGGTGCGCGTCGGCAAGGTCGCTCACGTGAATATAGTCGCGCACCCCGGTGCCGTCGGGCGTGTCGAAATCGGTGCCGAACACGGCAACATGTGCGCGCTTGCCGGTAGCCGCCTCGCACGCGACCTTGATCAGATGCGTCGCCCCCGCAGTCGACTGGCCGGTCCGCGCCGCAGGATCGGCCCCTGCCACATTGAAATATCTGAGCGCGCAATAATTGAAGCCGTGCGCAGCGCTTGCATCGGCGAGCATCTGTTCGGTCATCAGCTTCGACCAGCCATAGGGATTGATCGGTTGCTTGGGCGTGTCCTCGCTCACCCGATCCACGTCGGGAATGCCGTAAGTCGCGGCGGTCGAACTGAAGATGAAGTGGCGTACTCCGCCCTCCACTGCAGCCTCAAGCAACGCGCGGCTCTTCACCGTATTGTTCTCGTAATATTTGAGCGGTTGCTCGACCGATTCCGGCACGATGATCGACCCTGCGAAATGCATGATCGCGCCGATCCCCTGTTCCGCGAAGATCCGGTCGAGCAGGGCCTTGTCCGCAATATCGCCGCGATACAGCGGCACATCCGCGGGCACGGCGAATGCGAAGCCGGTCGACAGATTGTCGATCACCGCCACCTGCCAGCCCGCATCGCGCAGAGCGAGGACGGCGTGACTGCCGATATAGCCTGCCCCCCCGGTGACGAGCACCGGCACTTTCGCTGCATTGTCCATGGGTCCGCCCTAACACACGAGTTGGTAACGACAAGTTGCCCAATAGAAGCCCCGATAACCCTTTTGGAGCGCATCGCCTGGCCCGTGCGTTGGGTCGATGTGGCCGGATGGCTGCAGGAGAAGGAAAGGATCGCATCATGAAACCCCTCGCCGCCGCTTTTGGCCTTGCCGCAACAATAGCCCTTCCCGGCTGCGCCACCCCGCCCGGACCGGTCGAGGTCACGCGCTTCGTCGCTCCGGAGCGTGCCGCAGAGCTCGGACAGGGCCGGATCTTCGTGACCACCATGCCCGGCACGCAGGGCGACAGCCTGGCCCTGGCACCCTACAAGGCCGCGATCGCCAGCGAGCTTGCCGCAATCGGATATGTCGAAAGCGACCGCGCCGCTGCCTCCCAGATCGCCGAGGTGGCCATCGAAAGCTATGTCCTGGGCACCGGTGGCAGACGCAGCCCGGTGAGCGTGGGTGTGGGCGGATCGACGGGGAGCTATGGCTCGGGCGTGGGCCTCGGCATCGGCATCAACCTCGGCGGAGGCGAGCGCGACCGGCTCGGCACCGAGGTCGCGGTACGGATCAGCGACGTGGCCACGGGCGAGAGCCTGTGGGAAGGTCGGGCCGATTTCGCGCCGCCGGAAAATTCCCCCCTTGCGCGCGGAACGGCGAACGCCCAGACGATCGCCTCCGCGCTGTTCCGGGACTTTCCCGGCAACAATGGTGAAACGATAGAAGTGAAGGTGCCTGAGTGAATCAGCCGGTGAGCGACATCGAAGTCGATTGCGCATTCGACAGTGGTAATATCGAGGTTCTGGCCATCGAGGGTGCGAGCGCGAAGCTGGCGCTGCGCAAGGACCATCAGAGCGAATTCGCCCAGTGGTTCCATTTCCGCGTCAGCGGCGCGGCGGGGCGCGAACTGGAACTGAAGATCACCGGCCTCGAGAACAGCGCCTATCCCGGCGGCTGGCCGGAGTATGACGCATGCGTATCGGAAGATCGCGACTATTGGGGCCGCGCGCCATCGAGCTGGGATGCGAACGAGGAAAACGGCACCCTCACCATCCGCTATACCCCGGCGAGCGATATCGTCTGGTTTGCCTATTTCGCGCCCTATTCGATGGAACGCCACCACGACCTGGTCGCCGAAGCCGCTGCGGCGGAAGGCGTCGAGTATCGCCGGCTGGGCACCACGCTAGACGGCCAGCCGATCGACTGCCTCGCAATGGGCGAGGGTGAAACGCAGGTCTGGCTCTATGCCCGCCAGCACCCTGGCGAAACCCAGGCCGAATGGTGGATGGAAGGGGCGCTCGAGGTCCTGACCGATCCGGCTGACAGCGTGGGCCGGGGCCTGCGCCAGCGCTGCCGCGTGCATGTCGTCCCCAACGCCAATCCCGACGGATCGCGGCGGGGGCATCTGCGGACCAATGCCGCCGGCACCAACCTAAACCGCGAATGGGAAAATCCCAGCGCCGAAAAAAGCCCGGAAGTCCTTGCCATCCGCAATGCGATGGATGCTACCGGCGTCGATTTCGCGATGGACGTTCACGGCGACGAAGCCATCCCGGTCGCCTTCCTGGCGGGATATGAAGGCATTCCCAGCTGGACCGACGAGCACGGCGAACGCTTCTATCGCTACGAGCGCATCCTCGACCGGCGGACGCCCGATTTCCAGACCGAGCAGGGCTATACAAAATCGGCGCCGGGCAAGGCGAACCTCGCCATGAGCACGAATCAGGTAGCCGAACGCTTCGGTGCGACCGCGATGACGCTGGAAATGCCGTATAAGGACAATCCGGCCAATCCGGAGCCGGAGCAGGGCTGGAGCCCGGAACGCTGCAAGATGCTCGCGCGCGATTGCCTTGCGAGCCTGCTCGAATGGCTGGACAGCGACAAGGCTTGAATAATGACAGGCAGGTCGCAGGAATGCGACCTGCACCGTCAGCTGGCAGCCACTCCGTCCAGCACCTTCTGCGCGACCTCTTCGATCGAGCCGGTGACCAGCAAGGGTTGGCCGCCGACCATACCGACGTTTGTCTGGCCGTTCTCGGCCGTTCTGAGCCATGCGATGTTGCTTGCCACGACGAGATAATTGCCGCCGCGCGATTCCAGTTTCACGAATTTCATCGAATCATCTCCTGATGCAGCGAGACTAGCGCACAAGGGGGTTCGCAATGGTTAATCGCGGCCATCGAAGGTTCACCTGCGGCGATCCATGATCCGTGCCATGCGGACCGTCGCTCTTTTCTCAATCGCCATCGCTGCGGCTCTCGGCGCGAGTCCGGCATCCGCCACGGGCGGCTTCCTGTGCCGGACGGCGAGCGGGCCGCAGATCGAGATCGCTATCGGTTTCGGCCATGTCCCGGGAACTCCGATCGTGTCCCGCCGCCTGCGTGTGGAGGGTCGCGAAGTTCCGGCCATCGTACCGCAATGGTGGTTGAACGACCGGGAGATGAACCTCCAGATGACGACGCCCGACGCGCTGGAATCGCTGCTGGTCATGCGGACCGCGCGCAAGGGCCGGCACTATGACGGGCAAGTCACATGGCGAGGCGAGACCCGCTGGATACGCTGCAAGGAAAGCTGATCCCGGCCTAGCGCACCGCGCGGCTCGCCACCCGGCCATCGATGATCACGCCGGTCACGTGGCTTGTATATTCGAGCGGGTCGCCATCGAAGAGCGCCACGTCGCCATCCTTGCCCACGTTCAGTGACCCCAGCCGTTCATCCACCCCGATCGCGCGCGCGGCGTCGATCGTGATGCTGGCCAGCGCGGCTTCGGGCGCGAGGCCGTTGGCAGCAGCCCAGCCCGCTTCCCACAGAACGACGCGGGTCTTTGGCACATAGGCCTCGTACCCGGATTGCAGCGCAAAGGGGATGCCGGCTTCGCGCAGCGTCGCGGCGGTCGCGAAACTCGCATTTTCCATGTCGCCATAATGCCGCGCCATGGTCGGATGCAGCAGGACGGTCACGCCAGCCTCGCGCAGCTGATCGAGCAGGCGGTAGCTTTCCGCCCCGCCGTCGATCACCACGTCGATGTTGAACTCCTCCTTCAGCCGCAGCGCGCTCATGATATCCTGCGCGCGATTGGCCGTGACCATCAGCGGCACACGGCGCGCCAGAACGTCGCGCCAGACCTGCACATCGAGCTTGTTCGCGCCGGCATCGTTCTCTTCATCCCGGGCACGCCTCTTCTGGGCCTCACCAGGTACCTGCCCGGCGCGGGCCGCCGTCAGCGCCGCGCGCAGGAGAGCGATCTGCTTGGGCCGCGTGCCGGGCCCCTTCTCGCTATCCATCGCGTCGGGGCCGAGATTGGCGGCGATCATCGCGCGCGGGACGATGGCCGCCGCATCCGCCGTCTTCGCGAATGTCTTGGCGACCATGGTCTGGCCTGACACCACGGTACCCGGGCCGTGGCCGGTGTGGATCGTGGTCACGCCCAGCGAACGGAGCCAGCCAACCAGCTCCTCGTCCGGATTGTAGCCGTCGATGGCGCGCAATTGCGGCTGGAGCGGTGCGCCGGTGTCGAGCTGGTCCTGATCGTCGAACTGGTTGAGATAGCCCGCGAGACCGACGACGGTCCGCGCATCGACCAGCCCGGGCGTGGCCACTTTGGCCGAGAGCACCTCGACGCCCTCTGGGATCGCAATGCTCGACGCAGGGCCCACGGCGACGATCTTGCCGTCGCGGATGACGACCACGCCGTCACTGATCGCCGGCCCTTCCATCGTGTGCAGCGTCTCGGCCCGCACGGCGACATCCTGCGCGGCGAGTGGGACAGAGACCGTGGCAAGAAGCGCGGCGGCGAGCGATTTGGCGATATGCTTGATCATTGGCCGGCCTCCGCTTCGGCTGCTTCCCAGTGATGATGCGCAAGCTCCATCGGGCTGCCCGCGCCATAGCCGCCTTCGGCCAGCAGCTTGCCTTCTTCGGTCGAGCGGTCGAACAGCTTCTCGCCCTCGACCCAGGTCTGCATGACGTCCGTATAGACCGAGAGCGGATCGCCCGAGAGGATCAGGAAATCGGCGTCCTTGCCGACCTCGAGACTTCCCACGCTATCCTCGATGCCAAGCTGCTTCGCGCCGTTGATGGTCAGGGCCCGCAAGGCGCCCTCGCGGCTCATCCCGCCGCGCACGGCGATGCCCGCCTGGCGGAACATGAGACGTGAATCGATGATGCCATCATCGGAATGCAGCGAGGTCAGCACCCCGGCCCGCTCAAGCGCCGCAGCCGTTTCGAGGCGCGATTCCTGCGCTTCCAGCTTGCCGCCCGGACTGTCGACCAGGATGTTCGACACGGGCACGCCGGCCGCGGCCAGCTCCTCGGCGACCTTCCAGGCCTCCATGCCGTGCTGGATCAGCACGCGGAACCCGAACTCGCGCTGCAACCGCAGCACGGTCATGATGTCGTCCGCACGGTGGGTGTGATGATGCACCAGCCGCTTGCCCGACAGGACTTCGCACAGCGCCTCCTTGCCGAGATCGACCGGCGTGCGCTTGCCCTTGCAATAGGATTGCGCCTCGGTGAAGGCCGCGCGGACCAACGCCGCGGATTTTGCTCGCGTCCCCGGAAATCCGGGCGTTTCGCCAATGGGATTGGTGCCGTTGGCCATCTTGAGCCCGCCCATCACCGACCCATCGGGAAAGCGCCAGGCAATGTCCTCGATCGTCTCGCCGTCGCGCAGCCGCATGTAGAATGTCTGGCCGCTGACGAGCCAGCCCGACCCCGGCATCACATTGGCGGTGGTGACGCCTCCGGCGCGCGCCTTGGCGATGCTGGCGTCGCGCGGATTGATCGCATCCATTGCACGGACTTCGGGCTGGATGGGCGAGGAGCGGTCGGCCCCTGCCACCGAGCCGATATGCGAATGCGTATCGACGATGCCGGGCATGATCACCATGCCGGTTGCGTCGCGGCGTTCGGCATCGGCCGGAATCTCGACCGCCGCGCCGACGCCGGCAATCTTGCCGCGATGGATTACGAAAGTGCCGGCAGGTATGGTTTCACCGGCCATCGTATGGATGGTCGCGCCTTCGAACGCGATCGGCCGCTCCTGTGCCTGAACCGCCCCGGCCGACAGATATGTCGCCATAATGGCGACAGTGGCACCACGCAGCACCGCTCTAGCTTTCATGCAATCCTCCCTGACGGCAGCACAGTAGCCTCGATCGCGTCGCTCGCAAGCCCGTTCACGACACGACCGGCTCGAGGAGTCGGATCGTACGCGCATCAGCATCCAGCTCGACCCGGACTCCATGCGGCATCGCCTGCTGGTTCGTCACATGGCCGATGTTTGCCCCGGCGAAGGCAGGAATGCCGAGGCTGCCGAGATGATGGTCGAGCACGGTGTCGAGCGTGAAGCCCGCCTCGCTGTTCTCTTCCGGATTGCAGCGCGTGCACTGGCCGAACGCCACCCCCGCCAGCTTGCCGAGCACCCCGGCCAGGCGCAGCTGCTGGAGCATGCGATCCACCCGATATACATCCTCGTTCACATCCTCGAGAAACAGCACCGCGCGATCGAAATCGGGCAGGTAGGGCGTCCCCATCAGGGTGGAAAGGATCGTGAGGTTCCCGCCCAGCAGGCGGCCTTGCGCTGTTCCGGACGAAATCGTGCGCCCGGTGCGACCGCTTGCCTGCTCGGCAGCCGCGCCTGCGAGCACCGGCGTATCGGCGGCAAAGGCCAGCCGCCACAGGCTGTCCCAGCTTTCCCGTTCCCATCGGCTCGCGGCATTGGGGCCATGGATTGTCGGAAAACCTGCCCGCGCCGCAATCGCCAGATGCAGCGCGGTCGTGTCGGAATAGCCAATCAGCAGCTTCGGATTGGCCCGGATCATGCCCCATTCCAGCAACGGCAGAATGCGCGCGCCGCCCCAGCCGCCGCGAATGGCGAAGATGCCGCGCACTTGCGGGTCGGCAACCATCGCCATGTAATCCTCGGCGCGCTGAACGTCCGTACCTGCGAGGTAGCCGTCCTGCTCGCGCACGTGACGACCGAGCTTCGGCTCCAGACCCATGCCGCTGATCCAGTGCTGCGCACGGTCGAGCTCCCATGGCAGGGTCAGCGCGCTTGCCGGGGCGACGAGGCCGACGGTATCGCCAATGCGCAAGCGAGGTGCCTTGCGCGGCGTTGCGGCGGCGAGCGGGTGCGGCAGCGAGGCCGCAAGCAGCGCGCCACTCATGGTGCCCAGCGCCGCGCGCCGGTCGATCATGCGAGGCTTGCCGGGCCGAACGCGTCGGGCAGGAGCTGTGACAATCGCACACGCCGCGTCGTCTCCGGGCCGACGCACAGAATCTCCGGATCGGTGCCACCCAGCTGCGCCAATTCGTTGATCACCTGTCGGCAGCGGCCGCAGGGCGTGATCGGCTCCGCGCCCGGCCCGGTGACCGCGACCGCTTCCAACCCGCCGCGCACCCCATCGGCCATCGCCTTGGAAACCGCCACCGTCTCCGCACACAGCGCCAGCCCATAGCTGGCATTCTCGATATTCGTGCCGGTCACCACGCTGCCATCGGCGAAACGCAATGCGGCACCGACTGCGAAGTTCGAATAGGGCGAATAGGACTGCGCGGCGGCCGCACGGGCTGCGGCGATGAGATCGTCGTCGGTCATGGCACTCTCGTCAAAATGGCCGCACCACGACCCAGCGCAGCGGCGATTGCGCGGCCTCGTTCCGGTACCAGCGATTGGCAGTCCACATCAGCCAGGGACGCACGGCATAGTCGGGTTCCGACCAGCTGCTCGTCAGCCATAGCTGACGGTCGATCCGGCGCGACACCCCGTACAGCTGTTCGAATTCGTCGCTGGGCGCGAGGATCACCGCCTTGCCGGTATGCGCTTCGATCTGGTTGACCAGCGTCATCAGCTCGCTTTGCACGGCGGCGTCGGACACCCGCTCGGCGCAGTCCTCGGCATTTCCTTCCAGCAGGATGGCGGCAGGCAGGAGCGCGGCATCGCGCGGTACCATGGTGACGAAATTGGCCGATTGTCCGTCTGCGACATCACAGGGATCGAACCGGTGAACCGCGCCCACTTCCAGCCCCGCCTGCCCGGCCCTCGCAAGATTCTGCGCAAAGGCGATGTCGCGGCCCTCGGTCCCGTCGCTTGCCTCGAGATAGACGAATTTCGCGCCGAGGCCCTTCAGAGTGTCGAAGGCCACCGGCCCGTCGTCTGCTGCAAGCAGTGCACCCTGGTCGGGCCAGACCGCCTCGTCGGGCCGCCATGCCTGCCGGTCGATCACGAACCAGGCTGCCGCGCCGCCTGCCAGAACCAGCAGTAGCAGGGCGACCTTCACGACCCGCGACAGGCCGCCCTTGCGTTTCGTTTTGCGTTTCGCGCGCGCCATTCCTCAACCCTTGATGTGCAGGACGCAGATCAGCGTGAACAGGCGCCGCGCGGTCGCGAAATCGGTTTCGATCTTGCCTTCCAGCCGTTCGATCAGGAGCTCTGCGGCGCGGTTGTGGACCCCGCGCCGAGCCATGTCGATCGTTTCGATTTCCGCCGCCGTCGCCTTGCGGATAGCCTGGTAATAGCTATCGCAAATGGCAAAGTATTCGCGGATCGGCCGCCGGAAACGTGCCAGGCCGAGCAGCAATTCCTCCAGCAACTGGTCGGACGTGTCGGCGATCGTCATCAGCAGCCGCCCGTCGCGCACGGCGAGCTGCAGATGATAGGGACCGGTCGCGCCCCGTTCGACCGCGCGAACCGGCTTGAAGCAATTGTCCTCGATCAGGTCGAAGATCGCGATCCTGCGTTCCTGCTCGATATCGGCATTGCGCCAGATGATCGTCTCCTCGTCGAGCTCGATCCGGGCGATGCGGTGATTGGAGGATGAAGAGGCGGAATCGGTCATGCTTTCACCCGCTTTCGCAGGTTTAGGCGGGCCGGGGCAAGAGCTTGCCGTTTCGTCCCCGATATCCACAGCCACAGTGGCCCCATTGCAACTTGCCAGCACGCCTCCGGACCCTTCATCAGACGGCGATGGCCGACACCGATCTTCTCTTTCCCGCCGACGATTCGACCGAGGCGAAGCCCGCCAAGGGCACGCAACTGCCCGCCAACCTCGAGGCGGAAGCGGCCTTTCTCGGCGCGGTCCTGATCGATAACAAGGTCATCGAGGAACTGACCACACCACTGGTGCCGGCGCATTTTCATGAACCGGTGCACCAGCGCATCTACGAGCGGGTCCTGAAACTGCTCGACCGCAATTCGGTGGCAACGCCGGTCACGCTCAAGCCCTATTTCGAAAGCGACGAGGCGCTCAAGCAGCTTGGCGGCACGATCTATCTCGCACAGTTGACGCAGGATGCGCAGGGCCTGCTGCACCCGCGCGAACTGGCCGAGCAAATCTACAGCCTCGCCCTGCTGCGCGAACTGGTGAGCGTCGGCCGCAACCTCGTCGAGGGCGCGCTCGACACATCGGACGAGGTCGAGCCGCTCAAGAAGATCGAACAGGCCGAGGCCGACCTCTACCGCGTGGCCGAGGGGGCCAGCACGGGGAGCGAGGCGCAGAGCTTCCGCACCGCAGCTTTCGGCGCGCTGCAGGTGGTGCAGGCGGCGATGAATTCGGGCGGGCGCTTTTCGGGCAAGACCACCGGGCTCGATACGATCAACGACAAGACCAGCGGCCTGCACAATTCGGACCTCGTGATCCTCGCCGGTCGCCCGGCCATGGGCAAGACCTCGCTCGCCACCAATATCGCTTTCAATGCGGCATCGCGCCTGATGCGCGATGAGCGCGACGGGATCGACCGCGCTGATTCTCCCGGCGCGGGCGTCGCTTTCTTCAGCCTGGAAATGAGCGCCGACCAGCTGGCCACGCGTATTCTGGCCGAACAGGCGGAAATCTCGAGCGAGAAGCTGCGTTCGGGCAAGTTGAGCCGGGAGGAATTCCAGCGTCTCAGCTTCGCCAGTCAGGAACTGACCGACCTGCCACTCTACATCGACGACACGCCGGCGCTGACGATCGGTGCGCTGCGCACGCGTGCCCGCCGCCTGAAGCGTCGCCATGACATCGGACTGGTAGTGGTCGACTACCTCCAGCTGCTACAGGGTTCGGGCCGGGCCAACGACAATCGCGTCAACGAGATTTCGGAGATCAGTCGCGGATTGAAAACCCTCGCCAAGGAATTGCACGTACCGGTGATCGCGCTGTCGCAGCTGTCACGTCAGGTCGAGCAACGCGAGGACAAGCGGCCGCAGCTGGCCGACCTGCGAGAATCGGGCTCGATCGAGCAGGATGCCGACATGGTGTGGTTCATCTTTCGCGCCGAGTACTATCACAACGCCACCAAGCCCGACACGCCGGACGAGACCTCGTCGGAAGAGGTGCGGATGAAATATGCCGAGTGGGAGGCCAAGCACCTGGAGCTGGTCAACAAGGCCACGCTGATCGTCGCCAAGCAGCGCCACGGTTCGACCGGCAATGTCCCGCTGCTGTTCCACAGCGAATATACGAAGTTCTCAAGCCCGGATGTGCGCAATTACGAGGATTACGACTGAGCGGCTTCGCCAATCGAGTCGGGACCGCAATTGTAAATGCCTTCGACCGTGACGCTTTGCGCCCCGCGCCGCAAATTGAGGCTCCCGGTGAAATTCGGCTCTGCGACGACCGGCGCGGGTGTCTCGCGAACAGGCGCCGGAGAACGTACCTCCACTTCCACCGACAGGCCATCGGGACCCGAGAAACTCGCGCCACGGCTCAGCGTGTTGTAGCCGCCCTCGCCATCCATCTCGAGTTCGACCGGGCTGCCGTCGAGAACGACCAGCCCCTCGGCACTTTCGGCCGACACCGAATTGGCAGCCGCGGCGAGAAGGACGTCGTCGCCCCGGCGAAACACACAGCCGAGATCGGAAGTGAGGTTCGCTTCGCGCCGCATGCTCGCCTCCAGCACGCCGGGCACAAGACTGGTGCTCTCGCCTGCAAGCGGGCTTTCGGTTTCGGTTGCGGTCGGCGATACCGGGGCAAGGGCGTCGGTTTCGCTATCGTCTACCGGCTCGGCACAGGCCGCGAGCAGCGCTATCGGCGCCATGAAAATCAGGGCGGTTTCGCGTGTCTTGGTCATGAGACTGCTACGCTTCGTCGCGTCATCTCGTTCCAAGCGACGCGTCATAGCCCCAGATTCAGCCGCCGCGCGACATTGTAGTCCACCACGGCGACGAGGAACCAGCTGAGGTTCCAGCGCATGCGGTTCCACAAGGTCGAGTGGCGGCGGTGCTCTTCCATCGTGATGCGTTTGGAGGCCTTGTGATGGCGGCCGATGAATTGCCGCATCCGGTCGGCGAATGCGGCGTCCTCGATCCGCAACATCAGTTCCAGGTTCACGTAAAGGCTGCGCATGTCGAAATTGGCGCTACCGATATAAACCGCATCGTCGATCACGAGCAGCTTCATATGCAGCTTGGTCGGGCGGAATTCCCAGATCCTGGCATTATTGCTCAGCAGGTAGTGGTATAGCGATCGGGTTGCACCGATCGTTGCGCCATTGTCCGATTTCGCCGCCATGACCAGTCGTGCCTCGCCCCGCAGGGCAATGTCGCCGATCCGGCGGAGCATTTTCTTCGATGGCGAAAAATAGGCCATCACCATGTCGAGCCTGTCGCCCTTTTCAAGGTCCTCGGCCACACAGCGCGCCCAGCTCGACAGGCCTTTGGTCGGGCCGCCAATCAGCAGCCTGACAGGGCCCTTCGGCGGGTTCCAGCGCGTGACCTTGCGCACGATCGCACGGAACTGCGCGCGCGGTTGCCCGACCCAATCCGCAAGCTCTTCCCACCAGGCGAGCAGCTGGTCGACGGCAGGGCCTTCTAGCTTGACGCCAAGGTCGTGCCAGCCATCGGCCTCCGGCGCGTCGAAATAGGCTCGCTCGATATTGAAACCGCCGATCATCGCCACCTTCTCGTCGACGATGACCATTTTCTGGTGGTTGCGGATAAGGGCGCGGCGCGACCATTTCGCCATGAAGCGGCGGTATTCTCCGCCCGCCTCGACCAGCGGCTCGAAGAAGCCCTCGCCCACGTCCTCGCCGAAACTGTCGACTGTCAGCGTGACCGCCACCCCGCGGTGAAGCGCCTCGACCAGGGCATCGCGCACTTCGAAACCGACCTCGTCATCGACGAACATGTAGTAGAACAGGCGCAGCGATGCCGTGGCGCTGCCGATGAGCTCCAGCAACGCATCCAGCCGGTCGCTACCGGCGGGGTAAATGGTGAAGCGATTGCCCTGAGCACTGATCTCGAACGGCGCTTCGTCCTGCCAGTCCGCCTCGGAAGCGTCGGGCGCGTAAAGATAATTATCTGCCATTCCCCCTGCGCTTACTGGCGTGCGCGCGGCGGCGCAAATCCTTGACGCAAACGGCCTTGCCCCCTATGTCGCGCGCTTTCCCGGATTCTATTGAATTGCATCGGAGTGCCCCATGGCGCGCGTTACTGTCGAAGATTGCGTAGACAAGGTTCCCAACCGTTTCGATCTCGTCCTGCTGGCTGCCCAGCGGGCGCGTGAGATCTCGGGCGGCGCCGAGCTGACCGTCGATCGCGACCGCGACAAGAACCCGGTCGTCGCCCTGCGCGAAATCGCCGAGCAAACGATCAAGCCCAAGGACCTGCAGGAAGCTGCCGTCACCAACCTGCAGAAGATCCTGCCGGATGACGATGACGAAATCGATGAGGTCGGCTCGCTCAGCCAGTCGGCGGAAGCCCTGCGGATCACCGCATCGGCGCCGACCCGCTCGACCTCGATCGGGGCCGACTACGAAGGCTAGTCCTGCGCGACCCGAACATCATTAAGGGCCGCTCCTTTCGAGGAGCGGCCCTTTTGATATCTGCTACCGGCCCCGTCCGGTTTTGCCCTGCAGCTCGTCGATCATCTTGGACGCGTCGGCCTTGGTCAGATCGGGATCATACCGGTCGGGGCAGCCGGCTTCCTCGCACAAGGTCTTGAGATAGCTCGCTTGTGCGCCGGTCATGCGCTCATCGCCGGTGGTCCAATTGTCCGGAGCCTTTTCGGCATTCGACACCGGATCGGTCTTGGGTCGCTCGCTGGGTTTGGTGGCGGTCATGGTAAAATCTCCTTCATCGATACCAACTCATTTGTTCATTTTATGTTCCGGTCGAACAAGGGGCGTGACGCCGCGGCGGCCTTCGCATAGGTTCCGGTCCGAGGAGGTGGGCGCGTGAGCGAGATTGGCGAAGCATTGGGCACCGCAGTCGAAGGCGGTTTGTTCGCCCGGGCCATCGACCGGGGGAGCCGGGGCTCGCGCGACACGGCAGAACTCGTCGAGGGGCACTTCGCCGAGGGCGCCTGCCTCAATTGCGGCACCGATCTTGTCGGCCCGCATTGCCACGCATGCGGACAGAAGGCGCATCTGCACAGGACGCTGGGCGCCTTCTTGCACGATTTGATCCACGGCGCCCTGCACCTGGAAGGCAGGACGTGGAAAACGCTACCCTTGCTCATTCGCAAGCGGGGCGAACTTACCCGACGCTATATCGATGGAGAGCGCGCGCGGTTCGTGTCGCCAATGGCGCTGTTTCTCTTTGCCATTTTCCTGATGTTCGCCGTGTTCCAGCTGGCGGGCATCTCGACCCCGACCGATGTCCAGGCGACTTCGCCAGCGGAGATAGGGGAGCGGCTCGACGCGGCCAAGGCTGAAGCAAGGGACGATGTCGAGCAGCAGCGCGCCCGGCTCGACGCGCTGGAGCCCGGCGACGCGGCACGTGCAGAAGCACAAGCGCGGCTGGAAGAACTCGAACAGACCTATGAAGCGATCGAGACGACCGAGGCATTTACTCTGGGGCAGACGGTCGAGGACGGGATCGATCAGGGAACCGGGATCGCCTTTGTCGATGCGGGGATTCAGAAATGGCGCAAGAACCCGGGGCTCATGCTCTACAAATTGCAGACCAATTTTTACAAGTTCAGCTGGCTCCTGATCCCCCTGTCCATTCCCTTCGTGTGGCTGCTCTTCGCCTGGAAACGCCGGTTCAAGGCCTACGATCACGCAATCTTCGTGACCTATTCACTAAGCTTCATGACCCTGCTGATCCTCGCGCTGACGTTGCTGGGCCTGGCCGGGCTCGATGCATCCGTGCTTGCTCTGGCCACCATCTTCATCCCCCCGATCCACATCTACAAGCATCTGCGCGGCGCCTATGACCTGAGTCGCTTTTCGGCGGTATGGCGCCTCGGTATCCTGAGCGTCTTCATCATCGTGATCCTGACGCTGTTCCTGCAGGCCTTGCTCGTTCTGGGCGCCTTCTGAGCAATTGAGCCAAGCAGCGCGCGCCCGCTAATCGCGGGCGGGCTCGCCGCCGGTAACCGGTGCCGGGCCCGGCTCCTCGGTATCGCCTGCCTCCAAATCGTCGCGCAGTTCGGCCGCGCCCTTGCTGACCGCATCAGCGGCGTCGATCGCGCCCTCCTCGATCGCTTCGCCGGCAACTTCGAGGTTGGCCAGTGCATCGTCTTCCGCAAGATCGATCGTCTGCGCCGCATCTGACTGGGTCTGCTCCGAACAGGCGGACATGCCCGCAAGTGCGAGGGCGGACAGGCTGGCGACGGCAACACGCTTCATGGCGGTGATCCTCGTAGTTGGGGGTCTCGATCTTGCCTAACGCGCGAGACGAGCGAAGCGTTTCGCCTACCGGCTCAACGGCATGGATATTCTCGGATCAGGGCAGCGCGCCAGGCTTGCGCCAGCGACATCTTGCGACGCTCGCTTTCCGGCACTGCGCCGAGCATGGTGACGACTTGCTTTGCGCCCAGACCCTTCTTGCGCTGCGCCTCGCTCACGCAATAGAGCGGTTGTCCCCTGCTGGTGGCCACCTCGTTCTCTGCCTTGGCAAGTTCCGCCGCGGCGCGAAGCTGCGCCATGCGAGGCTTTGTACGCTTGTCGAACATCGCCCGCACGCCCTTGTCCATCAACTGCTGTGCATCGGAGTAGAAGGCCTGCGCGTTCACATCGGCGGGCGATGCCGATGCCGATGTGGCGATGGCGATCACGCCGATGCCGGCGAGAATGGTCTTTCGCATGAAGAAGGCTCCGTCCCAATTAAGAGACGGAGCCTTCTATGATGCAGGCTGAATGGGGGATAAACGCTCGGACTATCCCGCCTGTGGCGCCGGGCCCCCGCCAAACTTCTTGCCGGCCTTGGGTACAGCGGCTCCGGCCGCCGGCTTCACGGCAATCGGCCCCTTCGGCTCGTCGGGACGGTCGATCTTGCCGTCCTTCATCAGCTGGTCGATCTCCTCGCCGGTCAGCGTTTCGTATTCGAGCATCGCCTGCGCCAGCAGGTGCAGCTTGTCTTCCTGATCGGTGAGGATGTCGGTTGCTCGTTTCAGGCCATCTTCCACCAGACGCTTGATCTCTTCATCGATCAGCTTGTTGGTTTCCGCGCCCGACATGGTGCGCGCCGTCTGACCCATGCCGAGATAGCCTTCCTGGCTCTGCTCGTATTGCAACGGGCCGAGCTTGTCGGACATGCCCCATTTGGTGACCATGTTGCGCGCAAGGTCGGTGGCATACTGGATGTCGCCCGATGCCCCGCTCGAAACCTTGTCGTGGCCGAAGATGATTTCCTCCGCCACACGGCCGCCCATGGCAACCGCGAGGTTCGCGTGCATCTTGTCGCGGTGGTAAGAGTAGTTGTCCCGCTCGGGCAGACGCATCACCATGCCCAGCGCACGGCCACGCGGAATGATCGTCGCCTTGTGAATGGGATCCGATGCCGGCTCGTTTAGGCTTACCAGCGCATGGCCCGCCTCGTGATAGGCGGTCATCTTCTTCTCGTCCTCGGTCATGACCATGGAGCGGCGTTCCGCGCCCATCATGACCTTGTCCTTGGCGTCCTCGAATTCCTGCATCGCGACGAGGCGCTTGTTGCGCCGCGCGGCCAGCAGCGCCGCCTCGTTGACGAGGTTGGCCAGATCAGCGCCCGAGAAACCGGGCGTGCCGCGCGCGATGGTGCGCGGATTCACATCGGGTGCCAATGGCACCTTCTTCATGTGGACGGCGAGAATTTTCTCGCGCCCATCGATATCGGGCACCGGCACCACGACCTGGCGGTCGAAGCGACCCGGGCGCAGCAGCGCGGGATCGAGCACGTCAGGGCGGTTGGTCGCGGCGATGATGATGATGCCTTCATTGGCCTCGAAGCCGTCCATTTCGACCAGCAGCTGGTTCAGCGTCTGCTCGCGCTCGTCATTCGAATTGCCAAGGCCATGACCGCGCGAACGACCCACGGCATCGATCTCGTCGATGAAGAGAATGCACGGCGCGTTTTTCTTCGCCTGTTCGAACATGTCGCGCACGCGGCTGGCACCCACGCCGACGAACATTTCAACGAAGTCCGAACCGGAAATCGTGAAGAAGGGGACGCCAGCCTCGCCGGCGATCGCGCGGGCGAGAAGCGTCTTGCCGGTGCCGGGCGAACCGACGAGCAGTGCGCCCTTCGGAATCTGGCCACCGAGCTTTGAGAATCGGCTCGGGTCCTTCAGGAATTCGACGATTTCCTCCAGTTCCTCGCGCGCCTCGTCGATACCCGCGACATCTGCGAAGGTCACCTTGCCCTGCCGTTCGGTCAGCAGCTTGGCCTTGGATTTGCCGAAGCCCATCGCGCCGCCCGCGCCGCCGCCCTTCTGCACCTGGCGCAAGGCAAATACTGCGATGCCGAGGATCAGGACGAACGGCAGGATCTGGATGAGCGCATAAAGCAGGATATTGCCGCCGTCGGCTTCCTTGCCGGAATACTGGACGCCATTGCTCTCGAGCAATTCGGGCAGGCTGGTGTCATTGGGAACGGGAACGGTCGAGAAACCCTCGCCATTCTTCATTTCGCCGACGATCTGGTTTTCCGAGATCTGCACGGAAGCGACCGACCCTTCGGCCACCTTGTCACGGAAGTCGGAATAGAGGATCTGCGCCCCCCCGCCCGACGAGCCGCCACCGAAGGCCGAAACCACCATCAGCAGGGCAAGGAAAATACCGCCCCAGATAAGCAGGCTTCGCACCCAGGGGTTGGGGCCATTGCCCTCGGGTTCGGGCGGTGTGTTCTGGTCGCTCATGCGCGGAGTCCTTTCATCGCCCCGTAATGTAGGAGTGCCGCGGTGAATGGCAAGTTGACCGGGCAGACGATAATTTCGTTGTCAGGCAGCGACGCGCTCGATCAGCGGTGCCTTCAGGGCCATCCCGCCACCCCCCTCACCCTCGTCGGAGGAATAATAGTAGTATGTGCCGCCCGCGAGCGCGGCGACGGCCAGCAGCATCGCGACCAGCATCACCACACCATCGCGCACGGTCAGCGCCAGTCCGATGCTGGCGATCGCAAGCATCGGTCCGCTGCTGGCGAAGGGCAGGAATTCGAGCGGCGGCACCGTAAGACAGAGCAGGATTACGACAGCGGCAGCGACGCGCAGCCACACGCCTTCGGTCAGGCGTTCCAGCCGGCCATGGCTGTGCTCGTCCAGCCAGTGTGCGATGCCGCGCAGCTTGCCGATGCCCTTGTGCAATTTGCGGCTTTCCACCGAGCGATCCTGCAGCCACTGCGGCAACCAGATGTGCTCCTTGCCGAGGAGGAGTTGCACGGCGATCAGCGCGATCACGACAGCGAGAAAGGTAGGAATGCCGGGAATGCCGCCGACAGGTGTCAGCTCGAGCAGGGCGGGAAGCATGATGAAAGGGCCGAAGCTGCGCCCGCCGAAATCATCGAGCACATCGCCGATCCTGACCTTCTCGCCATTGGCGGCAAGATCGTCCAGTTCGCCCAGCACATCCTCGACGCTTTCGGGCTCATGCTTGCTCATGCGCATCTCCTCGGAAAGGGAAACGCACGACTGCGACAAAGGTTGTTTTGCCTAGCCTGCCGCCTTGGCCAGCAGGGCTGAACGTTCACAGCGACACACGACCTCGCCGCGCTGGTTGATCGCTTCGTGCACGAAAGTGACGATGCCGCTGTCGGGCCGCGACTTGCTTTCGCGCAGTGCGACGACCTCGCTCGTCGCGTGCAGCGTATCGCCGATGAACACCGGCTTGGGCATGACCAGCTTGTCATAGCCGAGATTGGCCACGAGTGTGCCGAGCGTCGTGTCACCAACGGAAAGCCCCACCATCAGCGAGAACGTGAAGGTCCCGTTGACAAGGATCTGCCCGAACTCGCTCGCCTTCGCCGCTTCGACATCGAGATGAAGCGGCTGCGGATTGTGAGTCATGGTCGTGAAGAGGAGATTGTCCGTTTCGGTGACGGTGCGCCGGATCTCGTGTTCGATCCGGTCGCCCACCTGCCATTCGTCGAAATGCCGGCCCGCCATCAGCTATGCCCCATGACGGCTTTCACTTCGAGGAAATCGTGGAAGCCCCACTCGCCCCATTCGCGGCCATTGCCCGACTTCTTGTAACCGCCGAAGGCCGCATTCATGTCGTAGCCGCCGTTGATCGCGACGCGGCCGGCGCGGATGCGCTTGGCAAGCCGGCGAGCGGTTTCGATGTCCTCGCCCATGATCGCGCTGGCGAGCCCGTATTCGGTATCGTTGGCGATGCGAATGGCATCGTCGTAGTCCTCGTAACCGAGGATGCAGAGGACGGGGCCGAAGATTTCCTCGCGCGCGATGGTCATGTCGTTGTCGACATCGGCGAAGACGGTCGGCTTGACGTAGTGGCCGGTCTCCAACCCCTCGGGCTTGCCGGGGCCGCCTGCGACCAGCGTGGCGCCTTCCTCGATGCCTTTCTCGATCAGGCCCTGAATCTTGTCGAACTGCGTGCGCGAGACGACCGGCCCGATGGTGGCATTGCCCTTGGGATCGCCGGGGATCACGCCCTCGGCGGCTTCCTTGGCGGCTGCTTTCGCCTCCTCCATGCGCGCATGCGGCACCAGCATGCGGCTCGGTGCCGTGCAGGTCTGGCCAGAATTGCCCATCATTGCGGTAGTGCCCTTCATCACCGACTGGGTGAAAGCGTTGTCGTCGAGCACGATGTTCGGGCTCTTGCCGCCCAGTTCCTGCGCCACGCGTTTGACTGTGTCGGCAGCGTTCTTGGCGATGAGGACACCCGCACGGGTCGACCCGGTGAAGCTGACCATATCGATATCGGGATGGCCGCTGATCGCTTCGCCCACGCCCGGCCCGTCGCCGTTGACTAGGTTGAAGACGCCCGCCGGCACGCCCGCCGCATCCATGATCTCGGCGAAGATATAGGCGTTGAACGGCGCGATTTCCGAAGGCTTCAGCACCATCGTGTTGCCGGTCGCCAGCGCGGGGAAAACCTTGCAGGCGATCTGGTTCAGTGGCCAGTTCCACGGGGTGATCATGCCGACCACACCGATCGGCTCCCAGACATGCAGCGTCGGGCCGTCCTGCCGCTCGAATGCGAAGCCCTCGAGCACTTCGATGGCCTTCGCGCAGTGCCCCGCGAGCAGGCCGACATGCGGGCCATTGGCGAGGCTCATCGGCGCGCCCATTTCGTCGCTAACGGCTGTGGCGAGCTCTTCCTTGCGGTTTTCAATCTCGGCCTGGATTGCGTGTAGCAGCGTGAGCCGCTCTTCCTTGCTCGTTTGCGAGAAGCTCTCGAATGCGCGGCGCGCGGCGGCCACGGCCTTGTCGACATCGGCCTTGGTGCCGAAGCTGATGTGGCCGATGGTTTCCTCGGTCGCCGGGTTCTCGACGGGCTGGGTGTTTTCCGTGACCGGGTCGACCCACTGGCCATCGATGTAGAAATTGGTGAAGTCGCGCATGGGGGTATCTCCTCTATGCGCGCAGCCACTAGCCCCCTTCGCGCCAGCGCGCCACCACCTCTTCACCGTCTTCCGCCGCATCGCGGATCGTGTTCGGCGTCCGGTCGAAGCGCGGTGCGGGCGCGGTATGCCAGCGGCCGCCATGTTCGACATAGGCTTGGCGCGCCTTCATGTGCGGATGCTCGCGTGCCTCGTCCATCGGCACGACCGGCGCGAAACAGGCATCGGTGCCCTCGAGCAGCTCGACCCATTCGGCCTGCGTTTTCGTTTTGAACATTGCGGCGAGGTCCTCAGTATACTCATCCCAATTGGCCGGGTTCATCTGCCCGTCTTTCAGCTTTTCCGGCGCATCGGCGCGCTGGAGCAGCTCGGCATAGAATTGCGGTTCGATCGCGCCGACGCTGATTTCCTTGCCGTCCGCGCATTCGTAGCAGCGATAGAAATGCGCTGCTCCGCCTAGCAAGCCGGTGCCGCGTTCGGTTGTGCGGATCGAACTGGGCGGCTGGCCGAAGAAAAAGCTCATCAGGCTGGTCACGCCATCGACGATCGCGGCATCGACCACCTGCCCTTTCCCGCTACGCTCGCGTTCGTAGAGCGCGGCGAGGATGCCGAGCGCGCAATACATCGAGCCACCACCGAAATCGCCGACAAGGTTTTGCGGCGGGATGGGCAGTTCGCCCTTCTTGCCGATCGCGTCGAGCGCGCCGGTAATGGCAATGTAGTTGAGGTCGTGCCCGGCGGCCTGCGCCAGTGGCCCCTCCTGCCCCCAGCCAGTCATGCGGCCATAGACGAGGCGCGGATTGGCCTGAAGCAATTCGTCGGGACCGAGGCCGAGGCGCTCCATCACGCCCGGGCGGAATCCCTCGATCAGCACGTCGGCCTTGGCCAGCGCATCGCGGCAAAACTTCTTGCCGTCATCGCTTTTCAGATCGACCGCCACGCGGTGCCGGGCGCGTTCGACCACTGGGTTCATCGGCTGGTAGCCTTCCCGCTCGATCCGCACCACCTCGGCGCCCATGTCGGCCAGCAGCATGGCAACATGCGGGCCCGGCCCGATCCCCTGGAATTCGACGACCTTCAATCCGGTGAGCGGTCCGCTATGCGCGCGATGGGTCATGCCTGTCTCTCTCCTCTGGCGTGGCAGACTGCATGCCAATCAGCGCGATGGGTTGCAATTGCGAACGCGATTGCGCAGACGAAAGCGGCACGAAGAGAGCGGGAAGAGAGACCGATGAGCGACTATCAGACGATCAAGAGCGAACGCACCGGCAATATCCTGAAGCTGACGCTCAACCGCCCCGATCGCCTCAATGCGTGCCCGCCCGAAATGGCGGACGAAATTTTCGATGCGATCCGCAATCTCGACGATGCACGTGCCGTGCTGATCACGGGCGAAGGCCGCGCCTTCTGTTCCGGGGCGGACCTGTCTGCCCGGGGCGAACGCTCGGTGACCGGCGGAGAGGGCGCATTCCGCTCTTTGACGCAGCATTACAATCCGATGGTGCAGACACTGGCCAGCCTGCCGGTGCCGGTGGTCTCGGCGGTGCAGGGTCCGGCTGCCGGAGTCGGCTGCTCGATCGCGCTGGCTGCCGATTTCGTGCTGGCTGGCAAGAGCGGTTATTTCCTGCAGGCCTTCGTCAATATCGGCCTAGTGCCCGATGGCGGGTCGAGCTGGATGCTGCCGCGCCTGGTCGGCACGGCGCAGGCCACGCGCATGATGATGCTGGGCGAGAAGATCTATGGCGAGGAAGCGGAGAAGATTGGCCTCATCTACAAATGTGTCGAAGATGACGTACTGACGGATGAGGCGAACGCGCTGGCCGAACGGCTGGCGAACGGTCCGACCGTGGCACTTGGCCTGATGAAGCAAACCCTGCGCGACGGCCTCCAGTCCGATTTCGGCAGCACGCTACGCGCCGAAGCCGAAACCCAGAAAATCGCTGGCGGTACGAAAGATGCGATGGAGGGCGGCATGGCCTTCCTGCAGAAACGCAAGGCCGAATTCACCGGCAGTTGAGCAATGCTCAGTTCAGTGCATTGATCGCATCACGGACGCGGGTCTCGATCTCCTCGCGCGGCAGGCCCGGAGGGATCGGCTCGCCGAAGCGATAGGTAATTCTTCCGGGTTGCTTGAGCAGCTTGTGATAGACCGGGCCGCTGTTAACCGCCACCGGCACCACCGGCAGGCCGAGCATCTTGTAGAGCCCGGCAAAACCGGATTGCAGCGGCCGGTTTTCGCCATGCGGAACCCGCGTTCCTTCGGGAAAGATCACCAGCGGCCGCCCGTCCGCGATCAGCGCCCTGGCGGCACGGATCATTTGCATCAGCGTGCGCGCCCCGGCCTCGCGCGCGACCGGCACCAGACCATAGGCAGCTGCAGCGCGGCCCCACATGGGAAGGCGAAACAGCTCTTGTTTGGCGAACACGCTGGGGCAATCGAACAGCGCCGGTGCATCGATGGCCTCGAAAAAGCTCTCGTGCTTCACCGCGTAGAGGACTGCTTCGTCAAGCGGCTTCCCCTCGATCACGAGCTCGCAACCCAGCAGGTTGACGAGGCACCAGCGCTGCCATTGAGCCCAGTTGCGCACCCGTGCCCGGAAGGCTTCGACGCTGAACGGCAAGGATGCCAGCGAGGAAGCGGTGATCAGGAGCGAGCCAATATAGAAGGCCAGATAGAAAGCGAGATTACGCAGCAGCCGCATGGCAGGATCACACCGGCAGCCCTTGCGACAGGGCCGCGGCTATCAGCTTGTTGTATTCGAGAAACAGGGTGGAGAGATTTGGCGACGATTTCACCGCATCCTGCACGATGCTTGTACCGTCGGGAAGCGCGCCGCTGAACTCGTTCGCCGCACGCGCCATGTGCCAATCGGTGGTGACCAGCCGCACGGAGGTAAACTCGTTCTCCTTCAGCCATTGCGCCGCTTCGCCCGCATTGCTGCGCGTATCGACAGCCAGGTAACCGAGCGTGACGCAGCACTGCATTGTCTGTCGCGGCACGTCGAATTGCGCAGCGAATTCGCCCGGCTTCACCTCGGGATCGACGCCGGACACGAACAGCTGGCTGGCAAGGTCGCGCTCCACGATCTCGAGACCGCGCGCGATGCGGCCCGGCCCGCCGGTTGGCACGATCACGGCATCGGTGCGCTCACCCGCAAGCGGTTGCGGCAAAGTCACGGTGAACCCGAGAAATCCGAAGGCATACACCAGCAATGTGGCAGCGATGAAGCGCAGGATCACAGCATCTTCCGAAGCGAGGAAAGGACAGTCATGCGGGCCGTGTAGACGGCAATCGCGATGGCGAAAAGTGGCACCAGCGCCAACATCAACCAATCGCCCACAGTCAGGCCGCCGCCGGTGACCAAAGCGGAGTCGAGCGCGGCGAATTGCGCCCCCAGCAATGCGACCGCACCCAGACCGAGGCCCAGACCAATACCCCCGCCGATCAATGCGTCGAACAGGATCGAGCGCTGGAATATGCGCGCGATCTGACCATCGTTTCCGCCGAGCAGATGCACGATCTCGATCGTATCGCGATTGGTGCCGAAAGCATTGCGCGCAGCCAGCCAGACCGCCGCGGCCCCGGTGAACGCCAGCAGCGCGATCAGCGCCAGAGCCATCCAGCGCAAGGTCGAGAGCGCGGACAGGACAGGCGCCAGCCAGTCAGATTGCGCATCGATCCGCGCATCGGGGGCAGCCTCGGCCAGTGCATCGGCGAGGCGCGCCAGCGCGGCGTCGTCAGCGTCGGCGCGAAGGCGCAGGTCCAGCAGCGCCGGGATCGGCAGCGCCTCGTCGCTTGCCCCGGTACCAAGCCACGGCTCGAGCAGCGCCTCGACCTCGCTTTCCGGCAGGATCTCCACCGCTTCGACCATCGGATCGCGCGACAGGATGCGCTGTGCCGCACGTGCCTGTGCCGCGCGCGTCTCAGGCACGGGGTCGACGATCTGGACTGTCGCGCTTCCCGCCAGATCGCCGCTTGCCCGCGCAACAAGATTGGACAAGGCGAGCCCTCCCGCAGCGGCGACAACCGTCAGGGCGACCATGATCGCGATTACCCAGGGCATCGGGCCTCCAAGCCGTGCGCGGGGCAGCAGATGCGCAGCTCGCTTTCCGCGCATGGGCGCAAGGCCGCGCTGGACCGCACGGGCGAGGACAGGCGGACGCTTCATTTGCCAGCCTCGATCCGGCGCGGCGGATAGCGCAATGCCCCGGTCGGATCGGACAGCTGGCCCTTGTCGAGCCGCATGATGAGCGAGTCCGGCACCTTGCGGATCAGTTGGACGTCGTGCGTCGCCACGACGACTGTGGTGCCAAGACGATTGAGCGCTTCGAACAGGCGAATGAGTTTCAGCGCCATGTCGGGATCGACGTTGCCGGTAGGCTCGTCGGCCACCAGCATGTCGGGCCGACCGATGACTGCGCGGGCGATCGCGACGCGTTGCTGCTCCCCGCCGGAAAGCGTTGCAGGCCGCGCATCGGCACGTTGGCCGAGGCCCACCCACTCGAGCATGTCGTTCACCGGCCCGGCAAGATCGGCTTCACGGACACCGGACACCCGCAGCGGCAGGGCGACATTGTCAAAGGCGGACAGGTGATCGACGAGGCGAAAGTCCTGAAACACCACCCCCATCCGGCGGCGATAGGCCGGTAACTTGTCGCGCGATAGCGTGATGACATCCGTGCCGAACATCCGGATCGCGCCGCGCGATGGCCTTTGCGACAGATAGAGCAGTTTCAGCAAAGAGGTCTTGCCCGCCCCGCTGGCACCCGTGAGGAAATAGAAACGGCCAGGGAAAAGCGTGAACGAAACGTTCGAGAGGATTTCCCGATCGGTTCCGTATCGCAAGCCGACATTGTCGAACTGGACGACCTCGCTTTCGGGACCGCTCATGGGCGAAGGCGCTGTGTCAGGAAAGAATTTGCGGTAATTCGCATGGTGGTCTGGGCCTATAACCGCGCTTCGATGTGGAAAAAAGCCGTCTGCAGGGGTTGCGAACAGGCGGTTCGCTTGTCGTGATTCGCCGGGGCGCTTAAGGCCTTGGACACCATGATCATTGCCTGCCCTGCCTGCTCCACCCGCTATGTGGTGCCCGATAGCGCCATCGGGGTCGAAGGCCGGACGGTGAGATGCGCCAAATGCAAGCATAGCTGGTTTCAGGACGGTGCGGACGCCGAACAGGTCGTCGCCGCGCAAAAAAGGCCTGCCGCCGGGGCGGGAGCAGCGCCGCCACCACCGCCAACAATACCCCGCGAGGCGACCGCGGAACGGCCGCGTGCGACGCGGGAGCCTGCCCCTCAGGCGCGGGATGACGCCGGGGCGTCCGCCACCAAGCAGGGTTTCGGTTATAGCGGCGCGGTCACGGCTCATGCGCAGGGCGATGGCCCCGACTTCGACGAACGCAAACCGCCCTATGGCGAGGTGCAGGACGAGCTGCCGCCCCCACCGGTGCCCGACCGGGAGGACGATGGCCCTTCGCGCTTCGACCATGCGCCGCCGTTCCGCCCGCGCCGGAACATCACCAAGATGTGGACCATTGCCGCCGCGGTGTTCGCACTGCTCGCCCTCGGCACGATCGCAGCGGTCAATCTGGTCGGCCTGCCGGACTGGATGCCGGTCGCAAAGCCGCTCTTCGGCCAGGCCCAGCCCGATCTCGAGCTGTCCTTCCCGGTGGAGGAACAGGAGCGCCGCACCCTGCCCAATGGAACTGAATTCTTCGGCGCGAAGATCATCGTGCGCAACACCGCGCGAGAGTCCCGGAATGTCCCGCCGATCCTGATCGTCCTGCTCGACCAGCGCGAGCGGCAGGTCTACAGCTGGGTCGTCAATCCGCCGCAGCCTTCGCTGGCTCCGGGCGAGGAAATCACCATCAACGAAGCCGTCACCGACGTGCCCAAATCGGCCGTCTTCGCCGATATCGGCTGGGCCCCGCGCTGACCGGCGCGCCTCATGCGCGAAAGGTGCTTGCCGGGGCACAGCCGCGCTGCTAGGGGCGCGCTCCTACCGGCGGGAGGCAGGCCGATTCCGGCCTTCCCGATGCAGACTGTGTGCGGTCGTGGCGGAACTGGTAGACGCGCAACGTTGAGGTCGTTGTGGCCGAAAGGCCGTGGAAGTTCGAGTCTTCTCGACCGCACCAACAGTCAGGTTGTTCCTACTCCTCCAGAGTGCTGAGCGGCCACCAAGGCCCGCCCTCGCGATCGGCCTTGTAGCGTCCGAGGTCGCGCAGTCGCGCCATGAACTCGGGTTTGAACATCTCGTCATCCTTGAAGTTCTCGCCGATGTCGCTTGGAAAGCTGTCGTATTGGTCGGCGGTGGTCAGCAGGATTTCGCCATAGGGATTGCCTAGCCGCAGCGCGGCGATCGCGCCGATCTCGCTTTCGTTGACGAGCAGGTCGTAACCGCGCTGCCCGTTCTTCAACGGGCCGGACTTGCGGTTGAGCTCGGGCGCGGGCTTGCGCACGGTCGGGCCGTTGCGGACGACATAAACCCTCGGCGCCGTCTTGCGATACGTCCCGGCGAAGCTTTCCTGCGACACTGCGGACGACTTGGTGACGCCGTGTGTCGCCATCTCCTTGCGCACCTCGCGATCTACCAGCGCCATCGTGCGGTCGAAGAAAACCGACCGTCGCACGCCGCCATCGTATAGCGAGATCGCCTTGCCGTCCGATCCTGCCACGCGCAATTGCTGGTGAAACACCGGCATGGCGGACGACGCCATGGTTGCTGCGGCGAGCGCTTCGGCGGCTTTCTCCGGTGTCGTGGCCCGGTTCACCAATTCCCGCAGGTCGGCATAGCGGAACGTGCCATTGTCCGCCTCGACGAAGCCTGCATAGCCGGCGATGCTCGATTTTCCGATCGCTTCTACCAATCGGCAATCGCCTTTCGGGCATAGCGCCTCGATGATGCGCCTGCGCAGCGGCGCGGTCCCCGCGGCGGAGCCGAAGAACGGCACGAAGCCAAGCCCGGTGTTGCGCACGACTTCGCTCTGGCGGGACGGGGAATAGCCCCACAGCAGCCGGTCGAGCGCATAGCGGCGCATTTCGGGCGTCTGCTCGCCGTCGAGAGCGACCATCAGCATCAGCGTCTGCAGCGAGCCGGTGGAGATGCCGGTGATCACGCCAATGCCCTCGAGGCCCAGTTCGGTCGCACCGCTCTTCTTGCTCAGCCGGTCGAAGAGTCCCGCACCGAAGGCGCCCCATTGGCCTCCGCCGGACAGCAGCAGCACGTTGCACTCGGGCGCATCGTCCCTGCCGTGGCACTGCACGGCCTCTCCGATCGAGCAGGCCATCGGATCGTCCAGCCGACATTCCATGATTGCCAGCGCATCGCGCTGCACATCACGGATGATGGGACCGGGATCGCCATCCATAACATGGGTGTAGAAGCCATCGATCTCGAAGCTTAGCGCGCCGCGGCGAAAGATCGTCAGGGCGAGTGCGCCGACAATCGCAAGCCCCGTCACCACCGCGCCGATGCACAGCAAGATATCACCCATGTTTCGTCCCCCACGAAAGATCGTGCGGGATAGAGTAACCCGTGGAGGGGTGGCCGATCAATCAGCCATGCGCACCGAATTCGTTAGCGATGCAGGTCGAGATGCGGAGGCAGAGGGAATAGGCATCGTCGATCGGATCGATGTAACGGGCGCGAATATCGGCGTAGCCCTCGCCCTGACCACGCGGGTATTCACCCGCTTCCTTCATGCTGAAGTCGTCCTTGCGCGGGAAGCTGACCGGATAGGCGCGCCGCAATTGCGCCAGCGCATCGTCGATGCGCAGCGAGAAGACCATTTCGAGCACATCGGTCCGGCTGATGTCATTGGCCCGGCTGAACGCGGGGACCGAAACCGCTTTCAGGAACATGTGCTGGAGCAGCGCGAGGCGCACCGCCTGCAGCACACCGATGATGCGCCGCACATTCTCGCGGTCAGGGTGCGGTTCGTGATCGGGCACCAGCGCGAAAAGGCGATGCAATTTGAGCGCGTCGACCCGGAGCCGCGAAGCGAGACGGCGGAAGACGCCATTGCGATCGTCGGAAATGAGATACTCCGCGAGCGCCTCGCAAGCTTCGCCGAGATGATCCTCGGTCCCGCGATAGGGCCGGCTCGCCCAATAGGCGGAATTGAACAGCTCGCCATAGGCCGCCACGGTCTTGATGCTGGCCAGCGCGTTGGAGGCGCGGACCAACCGCATGATCTGTCGGCCGCGCGCGCTTTCGTTGAGCAGCGTCGCAACATCCTCGATATTGCTTTCCGCCGCGCTGCCGACCCCGGCGATGATATTCACCGGATAGCCGAGCTGCTGGAGGATCGCATTGTGCGGGATCGCGCGGATCTGGCGCAGGCTCATCTCGCGATCGGCGGAGAGGTCCGACTGGCGGCGCGATACACGGCTGCCGGTCTGGTTCAGCAGGCCAAGGCCGAAGGCGGTCACCGCGCGGCTGTAGGTGCGGCTTTCCAGGTGGTCGCGCTGATGCTCCTTGATTGCGCGATAGAAATCCAAGCTCAGATCGGTGCGACGGTAGAAGGGATCGGTCGGCACTTCCGCATCGGTATGGGCGGGCGTGTGCTCGACGATTTTGGTCAGCGTTGCCAGCGCCAGTTCGGGCGTTGCGAAAAACAGGTATCCGTCGCCACCCTGAAAGCTGGCCTCCGGCTCCAGCCGGATACCGGCGCGCGCGAAACGCCGCTGCGACCAGGACGATAGCGGCCACTCGATGCGGTCCTCGAAGCTTGAGGGGTGTGCGCCGCGGCCCATGCCCTCGCCATGCGTATCGAAAATCAGCGCGGCGACATCGGTCAGCCCGTTGTTCTCCATTGCCTGTGACAGGCGGCCCTGCAGTCGCTCGATCGCGAGGCTTGCCGGGATCTGGCCGACGAAGCGCCCGGCATCGGAAAAGCCGGTCTGAATGGCTATCCGCCCGCGCCGTTTGGCGTATATGCGATACTCTTCCTCGGCCAGAAGTGCGTCGAGGAAGCGTCCGCCGTGCTCCAGAGCGGTCTCGGTCTCGAAAAGCGGCGAGACATCGACCTTGTCCTCGATCCCGAACAGCTTGGCGAAATAGAGCGCGGCGAGGACGGTCGCCGGCTGTTCGCATTCGGCCACCAACATGCGGATCGGCGCATCGGCGTCGATGTGCTTGAGGATTTGGGTCATCACGAGGAATTGCCGCACCGCGGTGGAGCTCTCGACCGCGAGGCTGGCAAAATTCGCGCTAGCGGGCTCCACATTGGCGATCAGCTCGCGCAGCGCGGCGAGCGCGCCGCGGCTGCCGAGGTCGATATCCGCCGCGTCGCCGAGCCGCGTGCGGATCGCGTTGTGCAATTGCTTGGCATTCACGCGGAAATGAATCCATCCCATGCCGAGCCCGTCGGCGCGCATGGCCGCGGTCAGCGTGCGCAGGGCGATCGCCTTTTCTGCGGTGGAAGAGGCAGCCTCGCCTTCCAGCTGGGCGATAATCTGACGCAGCGAAAGAAGCTTGTCCTCGCCGTCCTCGGTCAGCCGATTGGCAGCCGCCGACAAATCCCCCGCATCCGAAAGGTCGCCCGCAAATTCTTCGGAGCTGGCCCGTGTCCGCGTCGCCGCTTCGCGCAGCGTGGCCAGCAGATCGTGGTCCGCGTCGATCGATTCGAGCTGCTTTGCATAGCGGTCGAGCCGCTGCGCCTTTTCGGCCAGGCGGAAAGCTATGGAGGTGTACCATTTGATGTCGGTCCGCCCGTCCATGTCGTAACCGACCCAGGTAGCAAAGCGGAACGGTAGCGGGGTGAAGTCGAACCAGCGGCTCGACCATTTGTCATGCGCCGTCTTCAGCGCGTCGGCGACGATGCGATCCCGCGCATCCTGTGCATTGGCGATGGCCGACATAGCCCGCTCATGCTCATACCTTAGCGTGATATCGGGGCGCTCGCCGCTCTTGCCCGGCGCAATCCCGCCGCCGTGCGAGGCCGCTTGCGCCACCGCAGCAGACTGATCCGGCGTCAGCAGGAAGGTCGGATGCGCGGTGAACACCGCATGCATATGCGGATGCTCCCAGAAATTGCGGAAGGCGTCGAATTCCCCATCCGCCGAGGTCTGCCGTTCAAGCCGTTCCTCGGCATCGTCGGGGATGGCGAGACAGCGTAGCCGTTCGGCCCGCGCATCGAGCGATTTCGCTTCAAGTTCCTCGATGAGCCTGGACAGGTCCTCGATGCCGATCTCATCGCGCTCCAGCCGGCGCGACAGGTCGAGCGACAGCTGGAAGACGGGATTGAATAGGGGGGTCAGAGCCGTCTGCCGGTGAAGCTCCTGCAATCTCTCGCTGAGGCCGGCGAGTGTGATAGCGAGCGTCTGGTCGGGCATTCGGGCGTCCTCCGGCTGTAATCGTGATGTGTTCGGCGGGATTGCATCGGCCAAGTCAAGGCGCGCACGCTCCCGTCGTCCATGAATACGCATGCGACGCGCAGTGGTTGCAGCTAAGATTGCAAGGGGCTGGACAGCGCTGGTGCGAAGCTCCACCGATGCATTGCAATGCAAACAGCGGGACGACAGGCATGAGCGACTGGACCATCGGCATCATCGGGGGGTCGGGCCTTTATGCGATGGATGCGCTTGAGGATGCGCAGTGGATCGACATCAAATCCTCCTGGGGGCAACCGTCGGACGAAATCCTGTGCGGGACGATAGGGCACGTGCGCGTGCGCTTCCTGCCCCGGCATGGGCGGGGGCACCGGATTGCTCCCGGCTCGATCAACGCGCGGGCCAACATCGATGCACTCAAGCGCGCTGGCTGCACCGATATCCTGGCGATCAGCGCGGTCGGATCGCTGTCGGACGAACTGCCGCCGGGTCATTTCGTGACGGTCGACCAGTTCATCGACAACACCAAGGGACGCCCTTCGTCCTTCTATGACAGCGGGTTCGTCGCCCACGTCAGCATGGCCGAACCCGTTTGCGATCGGCTTTCGAAGCACGCGGCGAAGGCGGTTGCCAAGGCGGGAGGCACCTGCAGCGAGGGCGCGACCTACCTTGCGATGGAAGGGCCGCAGTTTTCGAGCCGGGCCGAAAGCAAGCTCTACCGACACTGGGGGGCCGAGGTGATCGGCATGACCGGCATGCCCGAGGCAAAGCTCGCCCGGGAGGCCGAACTGCCTTACGCGCTCCTCGCCATGGTCACCGATTACGACAGCTGGCGCGACGACGCCGCAAGCGTCGATGTCGGTGAGATCATCGAGCAGATGAACGCCAATTCCGCACTGGCCCGCAAGACGGTCGAGGCATTCTGCAAGGGCTTGCCGAAGAAGCGTACGCCTTCGCCCATCGACCACGCGCTGAACGATGCGGTCCTGACTGCGCCCGAACATCACGACAAGGCGCTGCTGGCGAAGCTCGACGCTGTTGCGGGGCGCTTGCTGCGACAGGCATGAGGATGGGATGAGCGACCATTTCGACCTTCTCGTGGTCGGCGGCGGCATCAATGGTGTTGGCATCGCCCGCGATGCGGCAGGGCGCGGTCTCAGCGTGTTGCTTGTCGAGAAGGACGACCTGGCTTCGCACACGTCATCCGCCAGCACGAAGCTGGTGCACGGGGGCCTGCGCTATCTCGAAATGTACGAGTTCAGGCTGGTCGCGGAATCGCTGCGCGAACGCGAAGTGCTGCTCCGTGCCGCGCCGCATATCATCTGGCCGCTGCGCTTTGTCATGCCGCATGAACCGAGCATGCGGCCCAAGTGGATGCTGCGCGCCGGCCTGTTCCTTTATGATCGCATCGGCGGTGCGATGAGCCTGCCGGGCAGCAAGGCAATCGACCTGACGATCCCGCCGCATCGCGGGGTGTTGCAGGACCGGCTCAGGAAGGGCTTCGAATATTCGGACTGCTGGGTCGAGGATTCTCGCCTGGTGGTGCTGTGCGCGATGGATGCCGAGGCGCGCGGAGCAAAGATTCTGTGCCGCACCCGATGCGAACAACTGGAACGGCAGGCGGACAGTTGGACTGCGACGCTGCATGACGCGGCAGGCGAGCGGCGCGTTTCCGCAAAGGCCGTCGTCAACGCCGCCGGTCCCTTCGTCGACAATGTCGCGAAACAGGCGCTGGGCGCCGGGACGCCGTCGCATCTGCGGCTCGTGAAGGGCAGCCATATCATCGTTTCGCGCCGCTTTCCGGGCGATCACGCCTACATCTTCCAGCAGCCCGACAAGCGCATCGTCTTCGCCATTCCCTACGAGCGCGACTTCACTCTCATCGGGACGACGGACCTTCTCTACGACGGCGATCTCGATCGGGTACGGATATCGGAGGAGGAGATCGATTATCTATGCGCCGCCGCATCGCGCTATTTCCTCAGCCGCGTCACGCGCGAGGAAATTGCCTCGAGCTATGCCGGGGTGAGGCCGCTCTACGAGGACAATGCCGCGAGCAACAGTACAGTAACGCGAGACTACGTGTTCGAGCTGGAGGCGGATGGCGGCGCGCCGATCCTGTCGGTCTATGGCGGCAAGATCACGACGTTCCGCAAGCTCGCCGAACATGCTCTAGCGAACCTCGGCAAGGCGATGGAGATGCCCGGCGAAGCCTGGACCCGGCACGCCGTGCTCCCCGGCGGCGAATTTGCCGATGGCGACTTCGCGCGCTTCCTGTGGGAGGCGAGCGAACAATATGAATTCGCTCCTCCGGAAATGCTTTTGCGCCTTGCCCGTGCTTACGGCACCCGGCTGGCCGAAATCCTCGAGGGTGCAAAGGGGCTGGCCGATCTCGGCGAATGTCTCGGCGGCGACCTCTACGAGGCCGAGCTGCGCTATCTGGTGAAGCGGGAGTATGCCTGCACGGGAGAAGACGTGCTGTGGCGGCGCAGCAAGCTCGGCCTGCATCTACCGGCCGATGCCCAACGCCGGGTGGCCGATTGGATGGATGCGCACGCGCCCCATTCTCCCGACTTCGCTTGAAAGCGGCACGGTGCGGGTCCAAGTGGGCCGCCTGAGCAATCAAGCAAGCGAGTCGAATGGCCCTGAAAGATCCGAGTCCACAGCCCATCTCCCGTCAGGACGTGCGCAAAGCCTATCGCGCCGAGGAAAATGCCTGTGTTGCCGAGCGTATCGCCGAAGCAGCCCGCGCATCCGAGCGCCATGAAGAGTCTGCCGCGATCGCGGTCCGGCTGATCGAGGATGCACGACGGCGCAAGGCATCCGGGATCGACGCCTTCCTTCATCAATACGGGCTGGATACGGAAGAGGGCGTCGCGTTGATGTGCCTCGCCGAGGCACTTTTGCGCGTTCCCGATGCGGCGACCGCCGATGCGCTGATCCGCGACAAGATCGGTGACATCGACTGGGCCGAACATTTGGGCGAAAGCTCCTCGACCTTCGTCAATGCGGCGACCTTCTCACTGATGCTGACCGGTGAAGTGCTCGAGCGGCCCGAAGAAGCGCAGAAGGGGATGCGCCGCACGCTCAAGAGCGCGGTAAACCGGCTCGGCGAGCCTGTCATTCGCACGGCGACCCTTCAGGCCATGCGCATTCTGGGCGGGCAGTTCGTTTACGGGCGGACCATCGAAGAGGCATTGAAACGCGCCGCGCCCGAACGGGCCAAAGGCCTGACGCACAGCTTCGACATGCTCGGCGAAGGTGCGATGACCTATGCCGATGCAGAGCGCTATCGCGTGAACTACGCAAAGGCGATCGAACGCCTCGCCCGCGAGGCGACCGGCGACATGACGACGTCGCCCGGTATCTCGGTCAAGCTTTCCGCTCTGCACCCGAAATATACCTATCTCCATGCCGACCGGGCGATTGGCGACCTCCTGCCGATACTGCGCGATCTCGCGGCGCAGGCGCGCGACGCCAATATCCATTTCACTATCGATGCCGAGGAGGCCGAGCGCCTCGAGCTGTCGATGGACATCATCGAGGCGCTGGCGCGCGACGATGATCTCTTCGTGCGACCCGATGGCCGCCGCTGGGAAGGCTTCGGCCTTGCCATCCAGGCCTATCAGAAGCGCGGTGTTCCGCTGTGCGACTGGGTAGCGCGGCTGGCGCGCAAGCACGACCGGCGGTTCTTCGTCCGACTGGTCAAGGGTGCCTATTGGGACACCGAGATCAAGCTTGCCCATGTCGGCGGTCTGACCGATTTTCCGGTCTTCACACGCAAGCTGGCGACCGATGTGAGCTACCTCGCCTGCGCGGAAAAGCTTCTGGCGGCGAATGATGCGATCTATCCCGCCTTCGCGACGCACAATGCCTATACGATCGGCGTGATCAAGGCGCTGGGCGAAAGCCGCTCCTACGAGTTTCAGCGCCTCCACGGCATGGGCGAGGATGTCTACGGCGCCTTGGCCCAGATGGAAGGCAATCGCAGGACCAACGTGCGCATCTATGCGCCGACAGGGACGCACAAGGATCTGCTCGCCTATCTCGTCCGGCGCCTGCTGGAAAACGGGGCCAACAGCTCGTTCGTCAATCGCATGGCAGACGCCGAAGTACCTGCCGAAGAGCTTGCGACCGATCCGGTGGCCGAGCTCGCGGCGATGGAGCCCTATCGCAATCCGGCCATTCCCCTTCCCAAGGATATTTTTCCGGGTCGGCGCAATTCGGCAGGGATCGACCTGTCGGATCCTCTGGTGCTGGAGCCCCTGCAGCGCAGGCTCGCGGATCTAGACAGTCGCCATTGGGTTGCGGAGCCGACCTTCCGCTCCAGCGCGGAAGGCGAAGTGGCACCGATCAACAAGCCGCACGACCTTACTGCCGAAGTCGGCACGCGCCGCGATGCGCTCGATTTCGAAGTCGAGGAAGCGATCACCCGCGCCGAAGCGATCCAGCCGGGCTGGAATGCGCTTGGCGGCGAGAAGCGCGCGCTTCTGCTCGAAGCTGCGGCCGATCTGTTCGAAGAGCACACAGACGAATTCCTTTCGCTGTGCCAGCGCGAAGCCGGAAAGACGCTGCTCGATGCAGTGCTCGAACTGCGCGAAGCGGTCGATTTCCTGCGCTTTTATGCGATTGAGGCGCGCCGCCAGTTTACTTCGCCCATGCCCCTGCCCGGTCCCACGGGCGAGGAGAACCGCCTGACGCTGAACGGCCGCGGCGTATTCGCCTGTATCAGCCCGTGGAATTTCCCGCTGGCGATCTTCATCGGCACTCCCGCCGCCGCCCTGGCTGCGGGCAACACGGTGGTCGCCAAGCCTGCCGAACAGACGCCGCTCATCGCCGCGCTGGCCGTGCGCCTGTGCCACGAGGCCGGCATTCCCGAAGAGGCTTTCCAGCTGCTGCCCGGTGCGGGCGAGGTGGGCGAGCTCATCACCTCGGATCCGCGCATAGCGGGCGTCGCCTTCACCGGATCGACGCAGACCGCACAGGCTATCAACCGCAGTCTTGCCGCGCGCGACGGGCCGATCGCCACGCTGATCGCCGAAACTGGCGGACAGAACGCGATGATTGTCGATTCGACCGCGCTGCCCGAGCAGGTCACACGCGATGTCGTGGCCTCCGCTTTCCAAAGCGCGGGCCAGCGATGCTCGGCTCTGCGCGTCCTCTACATCCAGGACGATGTCTACGACGAGATGCTGCGGATGATCCGCGGCGGGTTCGAGGCGCTGCAGATCGGCAATCCCGAACATCTTGCCACCGACGTCGGCCCGGTGATCGATCCCGATGCCAAGGCCGCCCTGGAACGCCACGTCGCGCGTCGCAAGAAGGGCAGCGCGCAGGTCTGGCGCCGTCGCCTGCACCGCGGCGCGTCGGCCGGCTGCTTCGTCGCGCCTACGATCGTCGAGCTCGATTCGATCCTCGACCTCAAGCGCGAGAACTTCGGCCCAATCCTGCATGTCGTGCGCTACAAGGCAAGCGACCTCGCCCGAGTGGTCGAGGACATCAACGCGACCGGATATGGCCTGACGCTGGGGCTGCACAGCCGCAATGACGACACCCGCGCCTTCGTGGAAAAGCGCGCGCGCGTGGGCAATTTCTACGTCAATCGCAACCAGATCGGCGCGGTCGTGGAAAGCCAGCCTTTCGGTGGCGAGGGCCTTTCCGGCACCGGGCCCAAGGCCGGCGGTCCGCATTATGTCGCCCGCTTCGCAACCGAGCGCGTGGTCTGCATCGATACGACCGCTGCGGGAGGCAATGCGACGCTGCTGGCAAGCTGATCCGAGAAGGCTCTTCAATTGCGCAGGCCATGAGTTATAAAACGCCCATGGTCGCACTGCTCCGCATTCTAATCGCAGCCCTCGTTCTGGCATGGGCACCGGCCGCGCGTGCCGATGTCCGGCTGAGTTTTCACAGCTTCAATGGATCGGTGCTTGTCGGGCGATATCCGCACACCTTCATCTCGCTTGAAGGCGAACTCGACGACGGTACGGCGATCAAGGAGAATTACGGCTTCTCCGCCAAGAACATAAGCCCGGCGATCCTGACCGGGCCGGTCAGGCACATCATCATGACCGAAAAGGAGAAATGGCTGGAGAAGACCAATCGCCATTTCACCGTGACGATCGACGATGCGCAATACTGGCGTGTGCGCGAGGAAGTTTCGCGCTGGCGCAACGCGCCAGGCAAGTTCTACGACCTAGACAAGCGCAACTGCATCCACTTCGTCGGCGCAATCGCGCAGATCATCGGAGCCAAGGTCGACTATCCGGACGATCTGATGCGCAAGCCCCGCGGCTGGCTGAACCGGATCGTCCAGCGCAATCCGCAACTCGCCGGCCGCACGTTCTAAGCAGCGGATAAGATTACCACCCCGCTTGCCGTTGCGACGCGCCTCGGGAATCGTCATCGCATGGCGATTCTTTCGGACAAGTGGATCCGCGACAAGGCGACGAACGAGGGCATGATCGAGCCTTTCGTCGAGGCGCAGCGGCGCGAGGGGTGCATCTCCTATGGCCTCTCCAGCTTCGGTTACGATGCGCGGGTGGCACCGGAATTCAAGATCTTCACCAATGTCGACAGCGCGGTGGTCGATCCCAAGGATTTCGCGAGCAACAGCTTCGTTGATCGCGAGACTGACGTCTGCATCATCCCGCCGAACAGCTTCGCCCTTGCGCGGACGGTCGAGTATTTCCGCATTCCGGAAGACGTGCTGGTGATCTGCCTCGGCAAGAGCACTTACGCGCGCTGCGGGATCATTGTGAACGTCACGCCGCTGGAGCCGGGGTGGGAAGGCCATGTGACGCTGGAGTTTTCGAACACCACGCCCTTGCCCGCGAAGATCTATGCCAATGAGGGTGCGTGCCAGTTCCTGTTCCTGCAGGGCAACGAGCGGCCCGAAGTTACCTATGCGGATCGCGCGGGCAAATACATGGGCCAGCGCGGAGTGACCCTGCCGAGGCTTTGACTCTCCTGCCGCCTGCGCGCATTCAGGCGGCAAAGGAGAGTGCAGATGGCCGACAGGGAATTCGACATCATAGTCTACGGCGCGACCGGATATACCGGGCGCCTGGTCGCGGAACACTTCGTGCGCGAATACGGCAATCGCGACGACGGCCCGAAATGGGCGATGGCGGGCCGCAATCTCGAAAAGCTGGAATCGGTCCGCGACGAAATCGGCGCGCCGAAATCTACTCCGCTGGTCGTGGCCGACGCCGATGACCCGGCAACACTCGACGCAATGTGCCACCGCACCAAAGTCGTGCTCACCACGGTCGGTCCCTACCAGCTCTATGGCGACGCACTGGTCCAAGCCTGCGTGAAAAGCGGCACGGACTATGCCGACCTGTGTGGCGAGCCGGTATGGATGCGCCAGAAGATCGAGCAGCATATGGACGCCGCCAAGGCCAGCGGGGCGCGCATCTGCTTTTCCTCCGGCTTCGATTCGATCCCCTTCGATCTCGGCGTCCTCATGGCGCAGAAGATCGCGAAGGAGCGCTTCGGCAAGCCGGCGCCGCGCATCAAGGGCCGCGTGCGCGGCATGGCGGGCGGGGCATCGGGAGGGACCGTAGCCAGCCTTACCGAGACAATGAAGGCGGTGGCGAAGAACCCGAAACTCGTCCCGATCCTCACGAGCAGTTTTGGCCTGACGCCGGGCTTCGAAGGGCCGGATCAGCCGAACGGCATGATCCCGCGCTACGAGCAGAGCCTTGGCAAATGGGCCGCTCCATTCGTGATGGCGCCGATCAACACGAAGAATGTCCATCGCACGAACTTCCTTCTCGGCCACCCCTATGGCGAGGATTTCCGTTATGACGAGATGGTGCTGACCAGCCCGGGCGATGCCGGCAAGGCCGCGGCCAAGGCCATGACCGACATGATGAAGAACCCCTTCGGCGCCAAGCCGCCCAAGCCCGGAGAGGGTCCGACACCCGAGGAGCGCGAAAATGGGTTCTACGATGTGCTCTTCATCGCCGAAATGCCCGATGGGCAGACGCTGCACTATGGCGTCAAGGGCAAGTACGACCCCGGATATGGCTCGACCAGCCGCATGCTCGCCGAAACGGGCATGGCGCTATTGCAGACCGATGGCGAGGGCGGCATCGGGACACCCGGCTACTTCCTCGGTGAAACGCTGGTCGAACGGCTCCGCGAGCATGCGGCGCTGACCTTCGAGGTCGAGGACTGATCCGGCCTAGAAGCTGAGGCGCATGCTCGCGCTGATGTTGCGGCCTGCGAGCGGCATGAAATCCTTCGTAAAGCTCGCATGGCGGCGACCTGTCACGTCGAAGATGTTGTCTGCCTTCAGCAACAGCGTCACCGCCGGATTCTCGCGGATCGGGCGCCAGGCGACCGATGCGTTGACGAAGGTGAAGCCCTCGGTCGGTGTTTCGAAGGCAGCGACATCGTCCTGCCCGTCGAACCATTCGACTTCGGCCCTCAGATCGAGCGTCTCGCTCGACGCCTGCAGCGCACCCGAGAGGCTCAGCGGCGGAATCCGCGGCACGTTGCTCCCATCATCGAGCTTGGCGCGGATGTATTCGCCCGTCAGTTCCGTGCCGAAATTCCAGTCGCCGCTGTCGAAGAAGGTATAGTCGAGCTCGGCCTCTACCCCTGTGTAGGTAGCGTCCTGCTGGAGATATTCGAAGACAGGAAGCTCGTCCTCTTCGAGTCCCGTCTCGGACAGATAGATGTAATTGTCGAACCAGCTTTTGTAGGCGGCGATGCTGAATTCGGCGCGACCGATGCGACCGCGCGCAAAGATTTCGCCGCCCCATGCGCGTTCGACCCCGAGGTTCGGATCACCGACCTCGAATGCCTGCGTGGCGATGTGCGGGCCGTTGGAGAAGAGCTCCTCGGCACTTGGCGCGCGCGCCACACGCGAAAGGTTGACGCCCGCACGGAATGCTTCGGGCCCGTCATAGGCCAGACCCAGCGCACCCGACAGCGTATCGAAATTGCGCTCGACACCCAGCGGAACAGAGTCGACCGACGTCGTCTCGAACCGCGCCGACCCTTCGATCTGTAGCGGGCCGTTGCCGTATTCCTGAAGGGCGAACAGTGCGTATTGCTCGGTCCGGTTGGGTGCGACATAGGCCTCCGCGCCCTCCGCATCGAAGTCGCGGGCGTAGTATTGCGCGCCCATCGAGCCGCGCCAGCGCCCCTGGGTATTTTGCACCAGTTCCCAGCGGGCTTCCACGCCCCCCACATCGAACACTGTGCCGACCTCGTCACCCTCGAATTCGGTGTGGGTGTAGTCGGAATAGCCGACGCGCAGCTTCATCCGCTCGAAGAAGCCGTCGCCCAGCGCGAGATCGGCAAGCAGGTCGGCGCGGTACTGGCGCAGGCCGATGCTGACGATCTCCTCACCCTCTTCCTCGCCTTCCTCTTCTTCACCCTCTTCACCGTGATGATGACCGGCGCCGGGCCGGCCGGGAATGCCATAGGCGGTGTCGTAGATTCCGAAGGAGGCACCCAGCGTGCTGTCGCCATCGATGAAGGCGAGGCCGATATTGCCGGACCATGTTTCGCTGCCGGTATTGGGCACGAAGCCGCGCTGGGTGGCCGCCTCGCGCAATTCTTCGGCTTCCTCGAATTCACCTTCCGCTTCTTCCTCCGCCGCATCGGCGAGCAAGTCGGCGCGCAGCGCGGGTGCGACGGCGAAACCGGGGATTTCGAGATCGCCCGTCTCGCGCCAGCTGCCGCCGAAATGCGCGACGAGGCCGGTCTGGCCGAAGGGCACGTCAATGGAGGCGCCCGCTTCGCGCAGGTCGGTCGCCGTATCGGCACGAACCAGCGCATCGACATGCACCGGCTCGTCTGGAACACGGCGCGGGATCCGCTTGTCGATCACGTTCACCGCGCCGCCGATTGCCTGGCTGCCGAACAACAGAACGGCGGGGCCGCGCAGCACCTCGATGCTCTCCGCATTGAGCGGATCGATCGAAACCGCATGGTCGTCCGATGTGTTGGAGACATCGATCGCGCCGACGCCGTCGACGAGGACCTTTACCCGCTCGCCCGAAAAGCCCCGCAGAACGGGTCGCGACGCACCGGGCGTGAAACCCGTTGCGGACACGCCCGGCAGGTGGGCGAGGACTTCACCCAGCTGGCCGTCGAGATTGCGCTGGAGTTCCACATCCTCGACCACGCTGGTGCCGGCAAGCAAGTCGAACTGACGCAGCCCCTGCGCGCTCACGATGATGACATTTTGTGGATCGCGGCGGCGGTCGTGAACATCATCGCTTCGGGTCTCGTCATCGGCAGGATCGGCCTGCTGGCCCGGTTGGCTACCGGCCTGCGCATAAGCCGGCGGGGCTATAACAGATGCAGCGGATGCAAGGAGGGCGGCGATGACCTTATGAGAATGATACAACATAACCGCGCCAATAGCAGGCGAGATTCGCGTTGCAAGCCGAAACCGGGCGCTTTGGACGAACGCGTTTTCGCGCACGACGAACCGCATGGGCGCGGCAATGCGATTATCCGGATTTTGGGAAAATGGAGCGGGCGAGGCGATTCGAACGCCCGACCCCAACCTTGGCAAGGTTGTGCTCTACCCCTGAGCTACGCCCGCTCACTGACGCTCCCCGAACCACGAGGTCCGGTGGGGAGGCGGCCAATTAGCAACGCCCCGCCACTCCCGCAAGCCCAAAAAACGCACAAATCGCGCAAGGCTTGTCGCAACGGGGCCGCTCCTTCACATTGCGGGATGAATGCCCACATGGGGCACGAAGAGAAACAGACGACAGGGTGAATTCGACGTGGCGAGCATGGGTCTGAGCATCGATGAACAAAAGGCGGTCGACCGCTTCAAGCAGGACATCGTCGAACCATCGATGTCGAAACTGATCATCCTCGATTTCTATGCCGACTGGTGCGGTCCGTGCAAAGCCCTCGCCCCGGTGCTGGAAAAGATCGCTGCCGACTATGCCGACAAGGGTGTCGAGCTGCGCAAGATCGACGTCGACAAGGAACAGTTCATCGCCGCGCAGTTCCAGGTTCAGTCGATCCCGACGGTCTATGCGATGTTTCAGGGCCAGCCGGTCGCCGATCTTACCAATGCGCGGACGGACTCTCAACTCAGGCAGACGCTAGACCAGATCCTCGCACAGCTTCCGGTAAGCGGCGGAGACGGTCAGGGCGAACAGCAGGTCCAACAGGACGTCTCGCAATTCGTCGAGATGGGAGAGCAGGTCCTGGCCGAAGGCGATGCCGAAAGGGCAGCGGGCATATTCGGGCAGGTCGTGCAGATGGCGCCAGACAACGCCGCAGCGCATGCCGGCCTTGTTCGCGCGCTTGTCCAGGCTGGGCAGGTAGATGCTGCGCAGGCCGCGCTACAAGCGGCCGAAACCAACCCTGCGGTAGCTGCAGACCCGCAGATCGAACAAGCGAAGAGCGCTCTGGACCTTGCAGGAAACAAGGTTGACGAGGGCGAGCTTGCCGAGCTGAAGGCCAAGGCCCAGGGCGGAGACATGGCCGCACGTTTCGAATATGCCGAAGCCGCTTTCGCCGCCGGCGATCGCGACGCTGCGGCCGACGAGCTGCTCGCCATGTTCGAGGCCGACCGCGAATGGAACGATGGCGCGACCAAGGCGAAACTATTGCAGATATTCGAGGCAGTCGGATTGGAGGACCCGTGGGTCGTTGCCACTCGCAGGCGCCTGTCAAGAATGTTGTTCGGTTGAGTATGGCGAAGCGGCTGTCCATCTTTCCCCTGCCCGGCGCGATCCTGTTTCCCGGGCTGCAATTGCCGCTGCACATCTTCGAGCCGCGCTATCGCGACCTCGTCGGGAGCGCACTCGCCAAGGATCGCCTGATCGGCATAATCCAGCCGCAACGTTCTACCGAAGGCGCTCCGCTCTACGACATTGGGTGCGTCGGCAGGATCGACGATGTCGAAGCGCTGGAAGATGGCCGCTACAATATCGTCCTCGATGGCGAGGCGCGCTTTCGCGTGTTGCGCGAACTGGACGTGACCACGCCCTTCCGGCAGGTCGAGGCCGAGATTCTCGAGGACCCCGAGAACGAGTTTCTTTCAAGCGCCGAACGCGGCAATTTCGAATTCGAGGCGCGCCGCTTCGCTGATCTGCAGGGTTACGCAGTGGACTGGGACTCGGTCGCGCGGCTCGATGACGAAACGCTCATCAACGGCGTCGCCCAGATCATCCCCTTCGACACCGCATCGAAGCAGGCGCTGCTCGAGGCACCGAACCTGTCGCAGCGCTGCGAGCTGATGGTCCAGCTGATGCAGTTCTTCGCCCTGCGCGATGATGGCGACGAGATCGTGACCCTGCAATGAGATATGGTTGGCTCGCCCTGCCTGTCGTGGTCGGTGTGGGCGCGACGCTGATTGCCGCGCAGGAAAAGCAGCCTGTGGCTGCCAGGTCGCTGGTCTGCGTAGATCCGCTTCCGCAGGGAGAAGCCCAACGCTATTTCGCGCAGTTGTCTGCCGCCTTGCGGGAGAAGCGCGATGCCGCTTGGTTCGACCGCTTCGCGGCTCGCCGGCTCGGCGTGGTACGCAAGGGCGTCTACACGCAGCATGAGCGGACTGCAGGAGGCGCAATTACGCCGGCACAGATTTCGATAACCGATTGGCGCGAGATCGCACGGCGCGGGGTCAAGGCTCTGGAGCCAGTAGGGCGCAAGGGGTGCCTGATGGACAATGGCAAAGCCTGGTTCGCGGTCGAAGAAGATGGCACCTTGCGCCTCATCACCATCAATCACGACATGCCCTGGAGCCCGCGTTCGAGCGAGGGCTAGAAGCCGAAGCTGCCACGCAGGCCGTCGATCACATATTGCGCGGCCAGAGCCGCGAGCAGTACGCCAAGCACGCGGGTGACGGCGGCTTCGACCTTGTCGCCGAACAGGCGCATCAGCGGACCCGCGGCCATCAGCGCCAGCATGGTGATCAGCAGGACCGCAGCCAAAGCCGCGAGAACCGTCAGCGTGCCTTCGAGGCCTTGCGCTTCGTTCATCAACAGCATGATCGCGGCGATCGCACCAGGGCCGGCCAGCATCGGGATCGCCATGGGAAAGACCGACACGTCCTCGACTTCGGGCGTGGCAGCGAGCTTTTCGGCGCGTTCCTCGCGCCGCTGGGTGCGCTTTTCGAACACCATCTCGAAGGCGATCCAGAACAGCATGAGCCCGCCGGCAATGCGGAAACTGTCGAGTTCGATATGGAGCGCGCCGAGCAACTGCTCGCCGAAAAGGGCGAATATCAGCAGGATGATCGCGGCTATCAGGCAGGCCCTGATCGCCATGTTGCGCCGCTGGACCGATGTCGCGCCCTTAGTCAGCCCGGCATAGATCGGCGCGCAACCCGGCGGGTCGATCACCACGAACAGCGTGATGAAAGCAGACAGGAAAAGGACGCTCATTGCGGGGCGGCAACCTCTTCCGACACGACGTTCCGCATGGCGCCGTCCTGCCATAGCTTGACCATGACGCTCCTGCTGGCATCGGGACGCACCACCACATCCCAATAGAGCGTCCCGTCGTCAGAGCGGCCCTCGCTCCGCGTATTGCCGTTACGCCCGCTCATGACCACGGGCGTGGGCGGAGAATCGCAATCGGCGACCTGCGTGGCGATCATCGTCGGGGCGGCAAGCGGTTCCGGCAGGACATCGCCCTGGTCCATCACCCACGTGTAATCGCCGTCGCGCTGCCGCTGCCAGACGGTCGTGAAATAGCCATCGCTTCCATCGGGCCGCTGCCACGCGCCTCTGGTGACGGCCAGCGAACCGTCGCAGCTCGACCAGACGGCGTGCGGTTGCCAGGCGACCGAGCGTGCAGGATCGCTCTGCGATCGCAACCACGTTTGCGCATTCACTGGTTCGGGGACGAACATCACGGCGTCACCCGTCGCAAACTCGCGAAAGGCGGTCCACTGGCCGTCTTCCTGCGCGGCGCGGGCGAAAGCGAGTTCGGTGGCAATGACCTTTCCCGGGTTCGCCGTGGGCGTAAGCAATCGCTCGTACCGATCGCGCGGCCCCGGGGCAGCGCAGGATGCGAGCGCCAGCGCGAATGCGACGAGCGCAAACCTCACAGCGCGCCCTCGGGCAGGTCCAGCCCTTCGTTACGATAAGCGGCGACGACGGTGTTTCGCAGCAGCACGGCGATCGTCATCGGGCCGACGCCACCGGGCACAGGCGTGATCGCGCCGGCCACGCCCTGTGCGCCTGCATAATCGACGTCGCCGACCAGCCGCCCTTTGTCCTCGTCCGAAGCGGGCGGCAGCCGATTGATGCCGACATCGATTACGGTTGCGCCATCCTTCAGCCATTCGGCCTTGACCATTTCCGCGCGTCCGACCGCCGCAACGACGATGTCGGCGCGCTTCACCACGGCCGGAAGGTCCTTCGTGCGGCTGTGCGCGATGGTAACGGTGGCGTTCGCGTCGAGCAGCAGCTGCGCCATCGGCTTGCCCACGATATTGGAGCGGCCGATCACCACCGCTTCCAGGCCGGACAGATCGCCCAGCCGGTCGGTCAGCAGCATCATGCAGCCAAGCGGCGTGCAGGGCACGAAGCCGCTCTGGCCAACGGCGAGGCGGCCGGCATTGGTCACGTGGAAGCCGTCGACATCCTTGTCCGGGCTGATGGCGGCGATGACTGCCTGTTCGTCGAGATGGTCCGGCAGAGGAAGCTGAACAAGAATTCCGTCGACCGCCGGATCGCCGTTGAGCTGTTCGACCAGCGACAGCAGGTCTTCCTCGCTCGTGTCTGCGGGCAGACGATGCTCGAAACTTTCCATTCCGGCGGCGAGCGTAGCCTTATGCTTGGAGCGTACATAGACCTGGCTTGCCGGATCCTCGCCCACCAGGACGACGGCAAGGCCAGCCTTGCGCCCACTGGCTTGCTCGAACCTTGCCGCCTGTTCGCCGACGCGTTCTCGCAACCGCGCCGCGAACGCCTTGCCGTCGATGACGTGCGCAGCGCTCACGCAGCGCCCCGAATGATGCCTTCGATGACGATGAGCACGACATTGATCAGAAGGATCAGCACCAGGGGCGAGAAATCGACCGCCCCGGTATTGGGCATGAGCCGTCGTATGGGCCGGAAGAGCGGATCGAGCAGCCGGTTGATCGCATCATAGAAGCTGAGCAGGAATTCGTTGCGCCCCACAATGTTGAAGGCGAACAGCAGACCGATGATGAACTGGATGATCACCAGCATGATCAGCACGCTCGCGAGCATGGAAATGATGTTGTAGATCGTGAAGAGAGCCTGCATCGAACCCGTTATCCCTTAGCGTGTCGTCGCTGGTGCCCTACACGGCGCTGCCAGCCTGCGCCAAGCCTTCTAGGCGCGCTATCCCGCGCTGACCAGCGTGCCCGCACCACGCGCGGTGAAGAATTCGAGCAACATCGCATGTGGCACCCGCCCATCGAGAACGACGGCTGCCTCGCAGCCTGACTCGACCGCCTTGACGCAGGTTTCCAGTTTGGGAATCATGCCGCCGCTGATCGTGCCTTCGTTGCGCAGGCGGGCAATGTCCGCAGGGGTAAGGTCGGTAAGCAATTTGCCTTCCGCGTCGAGCACGCCGGGCACATCTGTCAGCAGGAGCAGGCGAGCAGCGCCGAGAGCTGCCGCCAGCGCGCCGGCCATGGTGTCCGCATTGATATTGTAGGTATGCCCGTCCTCGCCGACTCCGATCGGCGCGACCACGGGGATCATTCCGGCGGCGGTCGCGGTTTCGAGGATGGTGGTGTCGACCAGCGCAGGCTCTCCTACATAGCCGAGGTCGAGCGCCGTCTCGATCTTGCTGTCAGGATCCTTGACCGTGCGCGCCAGCTTGGTGGCCGTGACGAGACCGCCATCCTTGCCGCTGATCCCGATGGCCTTGCCTCCGGCGCGCGCGATCGATCCGACGATTGCCTTGTTGATGGCGCCGGACAAGACCATTTCGGCGACCTCCGCCGTCTGCTTGTCTGTCACCCGCAGCCCGTCGACGAAAGTCGTCTCGACGCCGAGCTTTTCCAGCATGGCGCCGATCTGAGGCCCCCCGCCATGCACCACGACCGGATTGATCCCGACCGCTTTCAGCAACACGACATCCTCGGCAAATTCGCGCGCGGCGCGCTCGTCGCCCATCGCGTTGCCGCCATATTTCACCACGAAACTGCGGCCCGCATAGCGCTGGAAATACGGCAGCGCCTCGATCAGCGTTTCCGCCTTCGCGTGGATATCGGGTCCGATTGCTGTGTGACCGGCCATAGGTCGCGCCTCCTGGAATGCCGCCGTGCCCTAGCGGGGCGCGGCGGCAGGGGGAAGCCCGGTCGATGCGTGAACTATTCGGGTGCAGTCTCGTCCATCGCAGGTTCGTCGCCCTCGGCCACGATCACATCGTCGCCCAGCGTCGGATCCTCGCCCTCGAGAGGAACGCCGGAAATATCGGCATCTTCGCGGATCGGCTGGTTCAGGCGCTCTTCCTGCGTCGTCACGGCATAGTCGGGAACCGTCTCGAGATCCTCGTCACCGTCGGGATTGATGAACATGATGACTGCGGCCACGGCCAGCAGGACAATGACGCCAATCCACATCCAGCGGGTCTTCGGCTTGGTATCGGCAACGGGGTCGCTCATGATTTCGTCTCCATCCTTTGTCCCCCAATGATCCAACCCGCATCCGCGTTCCGAGGGCGCAGGAGCGAGGCATTTTGCGTGGTGAAGGCCGCTGGGCTATGATCGGGTCACCGAGGAGGAGAACGGTATGGATGACAAGACGCGCAATCGCGAACAGGGCCGCGTGACGTTCGGCAAAGAGACTCCATCGACGCAGCGCGAAACCCGCCCTGCGACGGGCAATGGCTTCGAGGCTAACCGACCGACCATCATCAGCCTGCTCTACCTCGCCAGTTTCGTGACCGGGATCACCGGGCTGGTCGGTATCGTGCTCGCCCACGTCTGGAAGGGCGAAGCGCATGACGCATGGATGACCAGCCACTACACCTACCTCATCCGCACCTTCTGGATCGGCTTTGCGGCCAGCATCATTGCCGCCCTGCTCAGCATCGTGCTGATAGGCATGCTGCTGTTCCCGGTCATCGCCATCTGGTTCGGGGTGCGCAGCGTGGTGAGCATGATGAAGGCCCAGCGTCGCGAACCGATACCGGACCCGGAAACGCTGCTCTTCTAGGCAGGCGGAGCGCCGCTCTACGTAGTCTACCGGATAGAGGCAGTGCGGCGACCTGCGGCACAGGCGGGCGATGCCTCGCCTTGTCCTGCTGCTCGCCCTGACCTGCCTTTCGATGACTGCATCGATGCCGTCGGCAGCGCAGCCGCGCGACACGATCGCAGCCCAGTTCCCGCTCTGCGCCTCCTCGCCGCGGGTAACCTGCGTGGTCGATGGCGACACGATCTGGCTCGACGGCACGAAAATCCGCATTGCCGATATCGATACGCCCGAAGTCTCCCGGCCCCGCTGCCCGCGCGAGGCCCGGCTCGGCGAGCTCGCCACGCTGCGGATGCAGGCGCTGCTCAATCGCGGTGCCTTCGCGCTGAGGGCCGCACCAAGCGGACACGACGAAGATCGCTTCGGCCGCAAGCTGCGCGTCGTGTCCCGCGATGGCGAGAGTCTGGGTGTCATGCTGGTGCGCGACGGGCTCGCTCGACCATGGGGCGGCAAGCGGCGCAGCTGGTGCGAAGCTGTTTGAAGGGCCGGGGCCGTGTAGGACAAATGTTGGACTTGCCGAAGTCGAGTCCCGTGACATGGACCGCATGGACCACTGTCCTGGCGCAAAAAACCTTCCCACTCGCAGGACGGCTGCCGGATCGACAATCGGCGGGGTCGGGAAAGCTCGCATGGCTGTATCGAAGCATTTTCCGGCGGAGTAGGAAAATGCGGGCCGGGCGGCGCGCGCTCTGCTAGCAGCGGCGCTATGAGACATGCCAAGAGACATATTGCGCCGCTCGCCGCTCTCCTCCTTGCCTCCTGCGCCACCACCGCGCCGCGCGAAACGCCGCAGGACCGGTTCTGGCAGGCGCTGTCGAGCCATTGCGGGAACGCCTACGCCGGCAGCCTCGCCAGCGAGGATGCGCGCGATGCCGACTGGGCGGGCAAGCGCATGGTGGCGCACTGGGCCGAGTGCAGCGAGGACCGCGTGGCCATCGCCTTCCATGTCGAGACCGATATGGAGACGGCAGTCGAACAGCCAGTGTGGAACCGCAGCCGCACCTGGATCGTGACGCGCGAGACCATCTCCAATGCCGCGCAGACCACGACCACGCGCCTGACCCTCAAACACGATCACCGGCACGAGGATGGCGAGCCCGATGCCGTGACCTTCTATGGCGGAACGACCGAACTCGGCCGCGGCAGCGCGCGCGGGCAGGACTTTCCGGTCGATGACGAAAGCATCGCGCTGTTCCGGCGCGAGGGGCTGGACGCCTCGCTCACCAATGTCTGGCGGATCGAGGTCGACCCCGCGAGCGAGGATGATGCGATCTTCGCCTATCAGCTGACCCGCGCCAACGATCCGAGCCGTCTGTTCCGGGTCGAATTCGACGCGACCACGCCAGTCGCCGCCCCGCCTGCGGCCTGGGGCTGGTAAAAGAGGCCGTCTTCATTTTGCGCAACTTGAACAGGCGCGCTACCGCAGAAGAAACCACGCGTATCTCTCTGATCAAGAGCATCAAAAGGTAAAAGTGAATTCGAACATCTAGACAGCATCCGGAATTACAATGTTCCTTTTGAAAGGCGGTCGCCCGGAACAATGGTCTTCGAAAACCATAGATCGAATAAGCAAAAAGCCGAAATGAGAAGGCTGATCGAGGAGGCGCTTCTCACGGCCGACGAGCTCGGACTGGTCGAAGTGGCGATCGACCTCAGTTCGGCGCTGGCCAAACTGGACCAGTCAGCTTCCTCGTCAGAATGAGAGGAACCGACGAATGATGTTCAACAGTTCCGATGACGATCTGCCGCCGGACGCGCTGCCGGCCCTGGTCACCGCCGCCGAGAAGGAGATCGCGCGGCGCAACAGCAGGATGAAAGTGCTGCCCGACGGGTATTTCGACGAAGGGCCCTGGGAAATCCTGCTCGACATGTTCGTCAGCTTCGCAAAGGACAAGGCGTTGAGCGTGACCGATGCGGCCCATCACACAATCGTGACCACCACCACCGCCCTGCGATGCATTTCGTTGCTCGAAAAGGATGGTCTCATCCACCGGGTCGGGGACGCGAAGGACAAGCGCCGCACCAATCTGGTGCTGACGGCCAAGGGCCTGCGCAATTGCGCGATGGCGCTGCGCGAAATGAACGAAGCCGAACGGCGCGTCCAGTCGCGCGACCGGCAGCAAGTGCTGACCTGATCAGTTCGCGGGCGTGCCCACTTGCGGATCGGCCGTGTCCTCGCCGAAGACATTTGTCATCGAGCCGTCGTCGGCGGCGGCTTCCTCGGGATCGGGCTCCATCACCGTGACATCCTGCGCCGGTGCGGGCGTTTCGACCGGTTCGGGCGGCGCCTCTTCCTCGCCGCCGCTGCAGGCGGGAGCAAGGGCTAGAGTGCAGAGCGCGAGGGCGGCGGGAAGTGCGGGACGCGGCATGATGCTCTCCGTGAACGGCGCGGACCCTGACGGCATTCAATCGCACCGCTGTCACGGCGAGGCAAGAGGGTCCCGATGTGCTAGACGGCACGCATGGCCATCCTGCGTGCCGGCATCATCTACTGGGCACTCGTCTTCGCCCTCGGCTTCGTGCTGGGCTCGGTGCGCGTGGCATGGGGCGCCGCGGCGCTGGGGGAGGCGAGTTTCATCCTGATCGAAGTGCCGGTGATGATCGCCGCAAGCTGGTTCGCCGCGCGCTGGCTGGTAGGACGACATGGCCTCCGCACGATCGGCGCTGCGGGCCTGATGGGCGCCATCGCCCTTGCCCTGCTGCTGGGCGCGGAGCTGACGCTGGCCATGGTGCTGAGCGGCGAGAGCGTGTGCGCGTGGTTCTCTGGATTGTGGCGCATGCCCTACCTGTTGGGCACGCTGGGGCAGATCGTGTTCGCCCTCATGCCGATGGCGGCTGTATCACGCTGAGCGATGGGAAAGCTGCTCCGCTTCGATCCGAAACGCCGCCGGCGCCGTCGCAAGCCGACAGTGAGGCCTGCCCGTTTCGGCAAACGGCGGTCGAGCTGGGGCGAGGCCTTTGCCGCGGTCCGCCCGGTGCTGCTGCTGATCGCGCTGGCGACGGTGGCGGTGATCGCGAGCATGCCCGGCGCCTTTCCCGCGCCCGGTTTCCTGTCGAGCGAGCCGCAGGTGATCGAGGGGCGCTTCACCCGCTGCGGGCCGGGCCGCGGCTATTATTGCGTGATCGACGGGGACACGTTCAAGATGGGGCAGACCAGCGTGCGCGTGGTCGGCATCGACACGGCGGAGCGGGACGCGCAGTGCCCGGCGGAGGCAGCGCAAGCCGAGGCCTCGACCCGCGCGCTGCAAGGCTGGCTCAACCGCGGCCCCTTCGAAATGACCGCCCGGCTGGACGATCCCACCGACCGCTACGGCCGGGCCCTTCGCACCCTCACCCGCATCCGCCCCGACGGCAGCGAGGACCGGCTGGCGGACTTCATGCGCACCGAAGGCGGCGCGCGGGGCTATTGGGGCGGGTGGAGAGGGGGGTGGTGTTGAGAGTTGCTCTTTGAAGCGAGGGCGATAACAAAGAGCAATGTCTACTATTCATCTCGTACCCGACGACATCCAAGCGAAGTATGTCGTACATGAGTGGCGCAATGCCACAGGTGTTTTGACGACTGCTTGCGAAGGTGAATGGCTCGATATTCTGGAGGTTTTGCGAGCGTTTGAACTGACACGATCGGAGATCCTTACTGCAGGTGGACGCAAGTCTCCCATTGCAGAGAAGATAGATGGTCGGTTCTACGAGCTCGGTTGGGAAGAGAAAAACTTCGACACTAAAATCGAGGTCGACGGGCGAGAGTATGAAAGCCCAACCCACAGCGTCGACTGTTTCAAAGGACGTGTCGGAGTGGAGGTTGAATGGAACAATAAGGACCCATTCTACGATCGCGATCTCAACAATTTTAGGCTGCTGTTCGATTTACGAGTCATTGATGTCGGTGTGATCATCACGCGAGCTAGCAACCTCCAGGCGATCTTCAAGGACTTGGGGAAAGGGTCGAGCTACGGAGCATCGACCACCCATCACAACAAGTTGATTCCTCGCTTGGAAGGAGGGGGTGGAGGTGGATGCCCCATCCTCACCTTCGCGATTTCACCTGCACTTTACGTAGACGACAGATGACTATTCCGCCGGTAATGACTCTACCGAGCTATTGTAGTTGTAGGTTTTCCAGTCTGGCTTGTAGCTGTCGTCGGCTTGGTTGCCCCAAACCGTCCAGCCCTTCCGTTTGCCCCGACTGAACAGTTCGATACGTGGTCCCCAACTGCATCCTTCGACGATTGGATACTGTTCGTCCGGCTTGCGCGAATGCTCTCGCTTTCTGCTGCGAATGATGTTCACTTGGCTGCGCCCCGGCTGCAAGGTTCTGGCGTTCTTTCCGCGAACACCGAAAAGCAGAATCTCGGTGACGTTTCTAAAATAGAATCCAACGCCTCGCCCATCGGGGCCGCCATCCTTCCTAACCTTCTCCCAGATTATGTTAGAAACATAGCGGAAGCCCCATGCTTCCATGACCTGCAAGCCTTCGGGAAGGAGCGCGTTCGGCACCCATAAGTAAAGATGTGCGGGGTCATCAGCGATATGCTCGACAGGCAGCCCGCATATATCTGATAACTCCATCGTCCCGTATCGATTGAGACGTTTATGCTCGGGAGCTACTTTCCCTGTCCGATTTTGAAATTGCCACGGCGGGTCAGCCAAAATAGTCGCAAACTGCCGACCATCGGCAACGCGAAGCAAGTCGGCTCCGGGGCTTTTGCTTCCTTCGGGGTCGAGCATTCACATCTCCATATGCAGAACAAAAGGAGATCTGAATTAGCAGACTCCGTTAGTCAACCCAATCACTCGGGATCGGAGCTGTCTCACTCCGCCGCCACGCTCCCGGCAGCCTCGTCGCCGAACAGGCCCGGGCCGTCTTCGCCGGCGGCCTCTTCCTCGTTCGCGGCCTTGGCCTTGTTGCGCTTGTCGAAGCTGGACCACACGGTGTTCCAGTCGCCCTTGGTCGCGCCCTTGGAATATTCGGTCGCGCGCTGCTCGAAGAAGTTGGCGTGCTCCACGCCGTTGAGCAGCGGGGCGAGCCAGGGCAGCGGGTGGTCGTCCACCATGTAGATCGGCTGGAGGCCGAGCTGGCCCAGCCGCCAGTCCGCGATGTAGCGGATGTACTTCTTGATTTCCTTCGGCGTCATCCCGCTGACCGGGCCCATTTCGAAGGCGAGATCGATGAAGTTGTCTTCCAGCCGCACCGACTTCTGGCAGATGTCGATGATGTCTTCCTTCACCGCCTTGGTGTAGCAATCGCGCTCGCGCACGAATTCGTGGAACAGGCGGATGATGCCTTCGCAATGGAGGCTCTCGTCGCGGACGGACCAGCTGACGATCTGGCCCATGCCTTTCATCTTGTTGAAGCGCGGGAAGTTCATCAGCATGGCGAAGCTGGCGAACAGCTGCATGCCTTCGGTAAAGCCGCCGAAGGCCGCCAGCGTGCGGGCGATATCCTCGTCCGTGTCGACGCCGAAGACTTGCAGGTAATCGTGCTTGTCCTTCATTTCCTCATATTCGAGGAAGGCGGAATATTCGCTTTCGGGCATGCCGATCGTGTCGAGCAGGTGGCTGTAGGCCGCGATGTGCACCGTCTCCATGTTGGAGAAGGCGGTGAGCATCATCTTCACCTCGGTCGGCTTGAACACGCGGCCGTATTTGTCGTGGTAGCAATCCTGCACCTCGACATCGGCCTGGGTGAAGAAGCGGAAGATCTGGGTGAGCAGGTTGCGCTCGTGCTCGGTGATCTTCTGCGCCCAGTCGCGGCAATCCTCGCCCAGCGGAACTTCCTCGGGCATCCAGTGGATCTGTTGCTGGCGCTTCCAGAACTCGTAGGCCCACGGATATTCGAAGGGCTTGTAGGTCTTTCTGGCTTCGAGCAACGACATCTTGTGATCTCCGGGTTCCGCGTGAACGACTCATATAGGGAATCACAGGCCGGATTCGAAGGCAAGGGGGGATGATTCGGCGGGGATAAGAACGGTGCGCGTGGGGATATGTTTTTCTGCGCCCGCTTTGCGACAAGCTGCGGAACGCGAGGCGCATGCGACCCGTTGGTCGGGTGAAGGAGATACACCATGGGTGAATACGCCCCCGACGACCAGCGCACCGTACACAACAACGAGGACGGCCACTGGCAGAACAAGGAAGACAGCACGCAGGCCAAGCAGTCGCAAACGCAGAATCAATCGGCCGACCAGTCCATCCAGGCGGAAAAGGATTCGCAGATGGGCTACGGCAATGCGCGCGACGAAAGCGGCCAAATGGAACAGCAGGCAAGCCGCAAGGATGGTGGCGATACCATCGAGGGCGCGCAGCCGCGCGAGACATCCAGCGATCCGGCGCAGCGCCTGCGTGGCGACGCGAACCGGCCGCTCGATGGTGGCTGAGGTCTGATCGAATGCGGGAAGTGCGGGCCTAGTCCGGTTTCCCCTTTTGCGGGCAAAGTCCGCATCCCGGTGCCCCGTCTCGCAAGAGGCGGGGCGCTTTCTTTGTGATCCGGGCAGCAATCTCGCGGCCGCAGCAACGAGCCGTGCACCACGTTCGACGGGCCGAGGAACGGTGCCGTGAACCGCCCGTTGTATAAGCATAACCAATTCAAAAAAGGGAATTTTATGTTCGAGAAGCTACGCATCAAGGAACACATGGAAGTCGCCAGCGCGGAAGGCCAGCACGTCGGTACCGTGGACGCGGTCGAGAACGACGCCATCAAGCTGACGAAGTCCGACAGCGCCGACGACATGCATCACTTCCTCAGCCTCGACGATGTCGAGAAGATCGACGACAATCGCATCTATCTGAAGGAAGGCGCACGCATTCCGTCGGGTCTTGGCAACAAGGCGACGATGGACGCCTGAACCAGACAATAGATTTGGCCCGGAAAAGGGTCACTGAACCCCGCCGATCCCAGCGATCGGCGGGGTTTCTGTTTGTGCTGAATCGCGCGTTAGGAAAATCCTTACTCAGTTGCTGCGGACGGCGTTAAGGCGGCTTTGCGTAGGGCCGACGCATGGAGGACACGACCCTCTCCCCCACCGCAGAGCTTCGGCGCATGGCCGAGGCCGAGCTTGCGCGCTCCCGGCCACCGGCGGTCTGGCCCGAGGCCCTGCGCACGGCCTGGCGGCAGGAACGGGCGCCGCACGTGGCGGGCCAGCTCAATTTCTTCTTCAAGATCGGGTTGGCGCTGGCCATCGCCTCGAGCCTGCTCGACCTCGTCGCGATCCCGGCCCTGGTCGGGCCCGCGCTGCTGCTGCGCCTGGCGACGATCGGTCCGCTCACCGCACTCGGCTTGTGGTGCGTGAAGACGGGCCGGTTCGGCTCGGCCAAGGCGATCATGGTGCTCACCATCTCGCTCTTCGGCGTCAGCGCGATGTGGGTTTCGAGCTATGCAACGAGCGATGTGATCGCGCGCTACAGCATGGCGATCATCGTCCTGATGGTCATGGCGCTGTTCACCCTGCCCTTCACGCTGGGCGAGCGGCGGCGGTTTGCGCTCGTCTTCAGCCTCGCCACGGTGGTGGCCGGCCTCGGCCCCAATCCCCTGCCGACAATCCTCCTGCTGCAGCACATGGTGCTGAGCGCGATCGCGGGCCTTGGAGGCTTCGCCATCGCGCAACGCCTCGGCGACTACGAATCGCGCGAATTCCTGCGCAGCCTGAAGCAGCGTTTCGATCGCGAAGAGCTGGAGCAGAGCAATGCGCTGCTGCGAGAATTGTCGGAGAGCGACCCGCTGACGGGTCTCGCCAACCGGCGCAGCCTCGAGCGCGTGTTCGATGAACAATTCTCGGATCGCGCTGCCGGGTCGGTGGTCTTGATGATGATCGACCTCGACCATTTCAAGGCATTCAACGACCGGCACGGCCACCAGGCTGGCGACCGATGCCTGATGGAGGTCGCCCGCGAGCTCGAACGGTGTCTGTCCAGCCACGGCGGGCATGCCGCCCGGTTCGGCGGAGAGGAATTCGTCGCGGTATTCCTCGAACGGCCGGCGAGCGACGCGGCGGGCGTGGCGGAGGAACTGCGCGCCTCGCTCTCGCGCCTCGCCATTCCGACCGGCGCAAGCGCGGTGTGCGGCGTCACCGCCAGCATCGGCGTGGTGCGCACGCAGCGTCCGCACACGATGGGCGAGCTGATCGCCCGCGCCGACGAAGCGCTCTATCGCGCGAAGCAGAACGGCCGGAACCGCGTCGAGGTGGCCTATGCGGCGCTTGAAGAATTGGGGTGAATGCTTGGCCCGCCTCCGCCGGAAAGCGCCAAGGCTTGAATCAAATGGACCCAGCGGCCTCAGCCACCGGGTCCATTCGTAAGTTACTCGTCTTCGCCGGGCATCGCTGCCACCTGGCTACTGGCAGGCGAGGCATTCCTCGTAATCGGTCTGCTCGCCGCCGGCGGCCAGTTCGTATTTCGCAGCGTCGGCGGTGTTGTCCGCCTCTACGCCGCCCGCGAAACCGGCGCGCTGCACGCTCTTGCTGCGCAGGTAGTAGAGCGACTTGATGCCCTTTTCCCACGCCTGGAAGTGCAGCATCATCAGGTCCCATTTGTCGACATCGGCGGGGATGAACAGGTTCAGCGACTGGGCCTGGTCGATGTAGGGCGCGCGGTCGGCGGCGAATTCGAGCAGCCAGCGCTGGTCGATCTCGAAGCTCGTCTTGAACGCGGCCTTTTCCTCAGCGCTAAGGAAATCGAGGTGCTGGACGCTGCCGCCCTTCTCGAGGATCGAGTTCCACACCGCGGTCGAGTTCTTCGACTTCTTGTCGAGGATCTTTTCCAGGTACGGGTTCTTCACCACGAAGCTGCCCGACAGGGTCTTGTGCGTGTAGATATTCGCCGGGATCGGCTCGATACAGGCGCTGGTGCCACCGCAGATGATGCTGATCGAGGCGGTCGGCGCGATCGCCATCTTGCAGCTGAAGCGCTCCATCGCCCCCATCTCTTCCGCATCGGGACAAGCGCCGCGTTCCTGCGCGAGAACCAGCGAAGCCTCTTCGGCCTTGCCGCTGATGTGCTTGAACATCTTCAGGTTCCAGACCTTGGCCATCGGGCTCTCGAAACCGATGCCCTTGGACTGGAGGAAGGAGTGGAAGCCCATCACGCCCATGCCGACGCTGCGTTCACGCATCGCCGAGTACTTCGCGCGGGCCATCTCGTCCGGCGCGCGGTCGATATAGTCCTGCAGCACGTTGTCGAGGAAACGCATCACGTCCTCGATGAAGGTCTTGTCCTCGTTCCACTCGTCCCATTTTTCCAGGTTGAGCGAGGAGAGGCAGCACACCGCCGTACGGTCGTTGCCGAGATGGTCGATGCCGGTCGGCAGGGTGATTTCCGCGCACAGGTTCGAGGTCGAAACCTTGAGGCCGAGTTCGCGGTGATGCTTGGGCATCATGCGGTTCACGGTGTCGGAGAAGACGATGTAGGGCTCGCCCGTCGCGAGGCGGGTTTCGACCAGCTTCTGGAACAGCGAGCGCGCATCCACGGTCTTGCGGACGCTGCCGTCGCGCGGGGAGACGAGGTCGAATTCCTCGCCATTGCGCACGGCTTCCATGAAGGCATCGGTGACCAGCACGCCGTGGTGCAGGTTCAGCGCCTTGCGGTTGAAGTCGCCCGATGGCTTACGGATTTCGAGGAACTCCTCGATCTCCGGGTGCGAGACGTCGATGTAGCAGGCGGCCGAACCGCGCCGCAACGAACCCTGCGAGATGGCGAGCGTCAGGCTGTCCATCACGCGCACGAAAGGAATGATGCCGCTGGTCTTGCCGTTCAGGCCGACCGGCTCGCCGATGCCGCGGACATTGCCCCAATAGGTGCCAATGCCGCCGCCCTTGGAAGCGAGCCACACATTCTCGTTCCAGGTATTCACGATCCCGTCGAGGCTGTCCGACACCGAGTTGAGATAGCAGGAAATCGGCAGGCCGCGCGTCGTGCCGCCGTTCGACAGCACCGGCGTTGCCGGCATGAACCAGAGGCGGCTGATATAGTCGTAGAGGCGCTGGGCATGCTCGGCATCGTCGGCGAAATAGTCCGCCACGCGGGCGAACAGGTCCTGGTACTTCTCGCCGGGAAGCAGGTAGCGATCGGTCAGCGTTTCCTTGCCGAATTCGGTCAGGAGGGCATCGCGGCTCTCGTCGATCTGCACGTCGAAGCGGCGATCGAGGACCTTCTTGGAATCCTCCTTCTGGGTGGCGGCCTTCATCGCGCCTGCCAGCGCTTCGCCAGCGGCGGCGCTGACCAGTGCATCGCTACCCGTATCGCCCTTGTCCATGCTGACCGCTTTCTCTGTCTTGCTGTCCTGCGTGGCAGGTTCCTCGGTGGTGTCCTGCACGTCCAGGTCGAGATCCATCGCCACGTCATCCCCGCTCTTGAAGTCCATAGTTTGCCCCGCCGTTCCTTCGCGTCTCGAACCCCCACAACACAGTGCAGGCGTTCCTTATGTGTTCGAGTCGGCGCGTTGGTCACACGCCTACCAGCTTGCGGGCTGCCGCGGGTGAAAACTTATCCCCTTTTTCCCCACAGCCCGGCCCGAATAACGGCGCCCGTCCAATATGGGAGCGAGCGCCGAAATAGCTAGGTCTTGTGGGTACCCCCAGGCAACCGACCACTAGATACTGAATCAGCGCGGACTCGGGCGCAAGAGGCTGAATGAAGATTTAATGCCGTTCGCATCGCGCCAGCCGGGGTGTCTTATGGTGCTGCAACGCAGCGACGCGTGGTCAAAGCTGGCTTCGCGCGGCGCGCAAGCCGGAAAACGCAATCGTGAAAAAAATTATGCGGGCAAAAATGATCGGCCAGCCTTGCGGCTCATTCGAATCCGGGGGCGCAATTTTGGAATCCGATCTGATGCGCGCTTAGCGAACGCGGACCCCGTCGAAACGGGATCCGCTTGTCGTGACATTTCGGTGCGACCCCGACGCGGGACGGAATTCCCGCAGACGAACACCGCCCCGCGCCGAGACCTTTCCGGTCACCGGATCAGGAAGCGGGACGCGGCTCCGCATTCAGCGCCAGCACGGCCCGCTCGCGCGGGGAGGACGCGATGCGCCTCGCCTCGTCACGCGCCACCTTGCGCTGGAGCCGTTCGGCATGGGCGTCACTGTTGGCGAAGATGATATTCGCCTGGATCACCTGGCCTTCCGCCACCCCCAGGGGCAGGGGTGCAAGGGTGGTGAGGCGTGCCACGGCCCGACGACCGGCCCGGTCGATGCGAGTCGAGCCCGACTTGCGATAGGTGACGATATTGTCGGGCCGCCCATCCGCGCCTGCCGTGAACCGCACGCTCGTAGCTCCTGAATTCGCCCAGGGGGAGAAGAACTGGAGCCGGTTGAGCTGGTTGTTGAGATCGTCCTGCACATTCGAGACGAACACCGCATGCGATCTGGGAGACACGATGATCTCCTGCGATGCCAGCGGGGTTGCGAGAATGGAGGCCGTGACGGCGATGGAAATCGCGAGAGTAACAAGCTTATTCATGGGATCATCCTTTCGTTCAAAGAGGATGATCGGCCGCAGAGGGTATCACACAGACGTGCGACGGTATCATTGTAATTGCGATATCGGTCTATGGTCGATCAGCGTCGGAGGCTTCTGCGGACGCGCTCGACTGACATGGAAATTACGCCTTTGTGACAGCGTGTCAAATCGGGACTCCGAAGGTGTCGCGTTCTTCCAATCGCGCTGTTTTGCGATTTCGACCGCGTAGCAATCGTGCGTGCCGCGCCAATTTCCGGTCGCCATCGCAACACGAAAGGACGCGACTCGCAGCCGGTTGCCGGTGATGGATCAGCCGCGGTTCGCTCCCGCGTGCGCGGCGATGGCGCCAGCCACCTCGTCGACCAGTTCGAGAGGCAGATCGTGACCCCAGCCGGGAATCGTCTTCAGTTGCGCGCCGGGAATGGCGGCTGCGGTATCGCGCCCGCCCTCGACCGGGACCAGCGGATCGTCTTCGCCATGCAGAACCAGCGTGGGCACGCTCACATCCTTCAGCATGGCGCGACGATCACCATCGGCCACGATGGCCGACAGGTGGCGGGTCGGCCCTTCGGGATAGATGCTGCGGCGAACGCTGGCGCGCGCCCGGTCGCGCAGCCGGTCCTCGGGCGAGGGATAGCCGGGTGAGCCGATGGTGCGCGCGAGCATGACGCCGTGGTCGACCAGAGCCTCTTCCTCCATGCTCTTGGGGCGGGTGACGAGCGCCTTGAGCGCTTCGGGCTTCGCCGCGGGCAGTTTCGGATTGCCCGTCGTCGAGAAGATCGAGGTAAGCGACTTGCACCGCGCCGAGTGCCGCGCGGCCACGTGCTGGGCGATCATGCCGCCCATGCTGGCGCCGACGATGTGTGCCGCATCGATGTCGAGTGCATCGAGAAGGCCGACGCCATCATCCGCCATGTCGGCCAGAGTATAGGGCACCTTCGGCGTGATACCGAGCTTGCTCAGGATCGTCATCTTGACGAGGCCCGGAGCTTTCACGCCATCGAACTTGTGGCTGAGGCCGATATCGCGATTGTCGTAGCGGATGACGCGAAACCCGTGACCCGCCAGTGCCTCGACCAGTTCGTCGGGCCAAAGCGTCAATTGCGCGCCGAACCCCATGATCAGCAACATCGGGTCCGCCCCCGGATCGCCGTGCTCTTCGTAGTGTAGTTCGATTCCATTCGCCTGCGCTTTGGGCACCCGTCTCTCCGTTCGATCAAGAATATTGCCGAACCCGCAATTCAGGGCATCGGCGGCCGTTTGTCCACCGGCAATGCACGCGCGATTATGGTTATAAAATCCTTACCGAATGCTGCGCATTTGTCGCAACCATACAAGCCATCGGTTCGCGCATCGTCCAAAGGCCATGCGTGAGCCGCGATCCGGGATGGGTATCTATGGACCGCAGGAAAGAGTTCCGCATTGTCACGCGCGAGGATGTTCGTGCCACGATCGCCGGCGTCGATGGCCAGTTCCGCCTGCGCAACCTGTCGCAATCGGGCTGCCTGATCGAAGGATCATCGATCCCGGCGGACATCGGCATACCGATCAAAATCGTGCTGTCCGCAGACCTGTCGGTCGACGGGCAGATCGCCTGGCAATTGGGCGACAGCATGGGGATTTTTTTCGACAGCCCTATCGCGCTGGAGGTCGTCCGCAGCTTCGCGCTCGATGACTGGCCGACGCGTACCGACTGGAACTACGCGCGGATCGCGCGCGAAACATAGACCGCCTGCCAATATGCGACGAGCCGCAAGCAAAGCCGCGGCTCGTCACTAGTTGGGGCGGATCGCGCCGGTAAGCGCTCAACCGCCAAGCATGATCACATCCGGTGCGCCATTGGCGGCAATCCGCGCCTGATCGACACGATCGAGCTCGGCCTTGAGTTCGGCCTTCTCGCGATCGTTGCGCGCGAAGATGAGATTGGCCTGATACACGGCGGCCCGCGCATCGGGCAGCGGCGCTTCGTCAAAACCGCGCAGGCTGCGCACAGCAAAGCGCGATGCATAGGCGGCGCGTCGTGCGCCCGAATGATGCAGCGTCTGCAGGTTGGTGGGCTTGCCCTCCTCGTCCAGAGTGAAACGGATCTGCACGATCGCGGTCATCGGACCTTGGTTGCGAAACCCGTCGGAGCGAATGAGCTTGCGATCGAGTTGCGCGTTCATGTCGGCTTTCCACTCGTTCAGCGACTGGGTCGGCGAGCGGACGACGATATCCTGCTCGCCCCCGGCGGATACCGGAACGGCGAGGGCCGCGGCGCTGGCGGTGGCGGCAAGGGCGAAAGTCAGTAGGGTCTTCATCGGATCATCCTCCATCGAAATTTGCGGGATGATCGGCCATGTCTGGACCGTAAGCCGAGCACAGTCCCAATAGCTCGTGCAAAGGCTTGATGGTCGATCGGAGCCGGCCACATGGGGGTAGGACCGGCTCCACGAACCAGACAGCAGATACGTAATATATTTACAAATGGTGCTCTACAGGCGACCGATTATTATCTATCGGCTACATGCGTCATCGACGAAAGGCGATGATCACGGCACGAGGACCGTATCCCGGGCCACCGATGCGGTTTCGGGATAGTCGAGAATGAAATGCAGTCCCCGGCTCTCGTGTCGGCGCAGCGCGCTCTTCACGATCAGCGAGGCGCATTCGAGCAGGTTGCGCAGTTCGATCAGGTCGGTGGTGACGCGGAAACTGCCGTAGTAATCCTCAACCTCCTGACGCAGCATCTCGATCCGGTTGGCCGCGCGCTCCAGCCGCTTGGTGGTGCGCACGATCCCGACATAGTTCCACATGAACCGTCGGATTTCCGTCCAGTTCTGCTTGATCACGACCTCCTCGTCGGAATCGGTCACGCGACTTTCGTCCCACGGGAGGATTTCCGGCGGCTCGTCCAGCCTGTCCCAGCATTCGAGGATATCCTTCGCCGCTGCTTCGCCGAACACGAAGCATTCGAGCAACGAATTGGAAGCCAGGCGGTTCGCACCATGAAGGCCACTCTCGGTACACTCGCCCGCCGCCCACAGGCCTGGCAGGTCAGTCTTCGCATCGAGCCCGATCTTCACGCCGCCGCAGGTATAGTGTTGCGCCGGCACGACCGGGATGGGTTCCTTCGTCATGTCGATGCCGAGCCCGAGCAGCTTCTCATGGATCGTCGGGAAATGCTCGGTCACGAATTCGGGCGGCTGGTGGCTGATGTCGAGGTGGACATAGTCGAGGCCATGGCGCTTGATCTGGTCGTCGTTCGCGCGGGCCACGATATCGCGCGGGGCAAGTTCCATGCGTTGCGGGTCGTACTTATCCATGTACCGCTCCCCGGTCTGCGGGTTGAGCAGGTGCCCGCCTTCGCCGCGCACGGCCTCGGTAATGAGGAAGTTCTTGACCTCGAGATTGTAGAGGCAGGTCGGGTGGAACTGCATCATTTCCATGTTGGAGACCCGGGCACCGGCACGCCAAGCCATCGCGATGCCGTCTCCTGTCGCCCCGCGCGGCGCGGTGGAGAAGAGATAGACGCGGCCCGCACCGCCCGCCGCCAGTACAGTGGCGCGCGCGACATGGCTGACCACCTTGCCGCTCGCCTCGTCCAGCGCATAAGCGCCCCAGACGCGGCCCGAGCCGGAATAATCCTGCTGGTTGCGCCCGGTAATGAGGTCGATGCAGCTCTGTCCGGGAAGAAGAGTGATATTCGAATTCTCTTCCGCTGCCTTCAGCAGGGCGGCCTGCACCGCCCAGCCCGTTGCATCGTTCACATGCACGATCCGGCGGTGGGAATGACCGCCCTCTCGCGTGAGATGCAGGTCGCCCTCGTCGCGGTTGAACGGCACGCCCAGTTCGCACAACCGGTCGATCGCAGCCGGCGCGCGCTCGATGACGTACTCAACGGTCTCGCGGTCGTTGAGGCCCGCGCCCGCGACCATCGTATCGCGAATATGGTCCTCGAACGTGTCGCCTGCATCCAGCACGGCAGCGATCCCGCCCTGCGCCCAGGCGGTCGACCCGCTGCGCAGGTCGCCCTTGGCCAGGACGAGCACCTTCTTGTGCTCGGCGAGCGCAAGGGCGGCAGTCAGGCCGGCAGCACCGCTACCGATGACGAGGACGTCGTGCATATGGGTCATGCGCAACCCCATGCCGCTGCAATCGCCACGCGGCAAGCCAGCAACGGTTCGGCGCAGCGCCGCTGCATGCCAGGTGGAAGATGGTTAATGGCCGAATCGACAGGGGATCAAAAAGAACGGGACTGGAGGGTCGCACATCAATGAGTTTCAACCATATCGCCTGCGCGTTCGGAAAGCATAAGGTCGACCGCGAGGGCATCAAGCGCGCCGGTGGCCAGCAATTCGGTCGTTGCCGCACGTGCAAGACACCGCTCGAAGAAACCGAGCCGCACCACTGGGCCGCCCTGCGGGTCAAGGATGCCGGGCTGGGACGCCAGGCCATCTATTAAAAGCGTCAGCCGGGGCCGGTCAGCTGGACGAACACGTCTTCCAGATCGGCTTCGCGCGTTGTCACATCCTCGATCGAATAGCCGTGCGATTGCACGATCGACAGTACCTGCCCGGCGCTCGCCTTGTCGCGGTCGTAGGTGATCTCGAGCTTGCGCGGCTCGATCACCTCGGCACGCACGAAAGCTTCTTCCATGATCGGCCCGCCAAGGTCCTTGTCGACCGTGACGGTGACGATCTTCTCGCGGGCCATGCCGATAAGCTCGCCGGTAGGCTTGTCGGCGATCAGCTCGCCATGGTCGATGATCGCGATCCGGTCGCACAATTGCTCGGCTTCTTCGAGATAGTGCGTGGTCAGGACCACGGTAACGCCCTCGCGGTTGAGATCGGTGACCAGTTCCCACAATTGGCGGCGCAATTCGACGTCGACCCCGGCGGTCGGTTCGTCCAGCACCAGGATCGGGGGTGAATGAACCATCGCCTTGGCGATCAGGAGCCGACGCTTCATGCCACCCGACAGGGTACGCGCATAGGCATCGCGCTTGTCCCACAACCGCACCGCCTTGAGCAGCTCTTCGCTCCGTCGCTCCGCCTTGGGAATGCCGTAGAAACCGCCCTGATTCTCCAGCACCTCGAAGGGCGTGAAGAAGGGATCGAAGACGATTTCCTGCGGCACGATCCCGATGCTCCGCTTGGCGTTGCGCGGATTGTCGGTGATGTCGAAGCCCCAGATCTCCGCGCTTCCGCTGGTCTTGGTAACGAGCCCGGCCAGGATGTTGATCAGCGTCGATTTGCCGGCGCCATTGGGGCCGAGCAGGCCGAAGATCCCCCCCTGCGGCACATCAACACTCACGCCCTTCAGCGCCAGCTTCGGCGGCTCTCCCGGTCCCGGCGGAGCGTATTCCTTGACCAGATTGTCGATGCGGATGGCAGGCGGTGTGACCATGCCGCTCACCTAGGCTCTTGAGCGCCCCGGTCAAACCCATTATCGGCGCTGGCATGAGCCTGCCTCCTCCCGAGATTTCCAAGGTCACCACGCGACGCGTGTGGTGCGACGGCGCGACCGACATTCGCAGTGGCGAGAATTACAAGCCGATCGCCCTCGGTCATCCCAAGGTGTGGCTCGAGATCGACGAGCACGGCTATGTCGATTGCGGTTATTGCGACCGGCGCTTCGTGCTCGAAGGCGGGCCGGCCGACGGGGTCGACCAGTCGACGCTGATGGATATTTCCGAAGGTGCCGATCCCGGCCATCGCTGACGGCGACACCAAGCCCCCTCGCGCATCCGCCCCGCATACCCTACGTTGGCGGGCATGACCGACGCGACCGATCCCCACGCCCTGCTCTACAACCAGCTCGATCCCGCCGATGCGCAGGCGCTGACCGCCCGCTTGCTGGCCCCGTGCGACGACGGCGAGCTCTACCTGCAGTTCATGGCGAGCGAGACCTTCGCCTTCGACGACGGGCGCCTCAAGGTCGCCGATTATTCGCGTGATTCGGGTTTCGGCCTGCGCGGTGTGTCGGGCGAGACGACCGGCTTCGCCCATGCCAACGAGATCAGCGCGGCGGCCATTTCGCGCGCCGGCGAAACCCTCCAGCTGCTCGACGCGACCAAGGCGCCGCACTCAGCAGCGCCGGAGCGGACCAATCGTCATCTATACACCGATGCCAGCCCGCTTGACCTCGTGCCCTTCGCGGAGAAGGTCGCGCTGCTGGAGAAGATCGATGCCGTTGCGCGGGCGAAGGATCCGCGCGTCGCGCAGGTCAGCGTGAGTCTGGCCGCGAGCTGGAGCGCGATCGACATCATTCGTGCCGATGGCTTCACCGCGCGGGACATCCGCCCGCTTGTTCGGCTCAACATTTCTGTCGTCGCGGAACAGAACGGGCGCCGCGAGACCGGCAGCTTCGGCTTCGGCGGACGTTACCTCTACGACCGGCTTTTCGATGAGGGACAATGGATGCGCGGCGTCGACGAAGCAGTGCGCCAGGCGCTGGTCAATCTGGAAAGCGTCGAGGCCCCCGCTGGCGAGACTACCGTCCTGCTAGGCCCGGGCTGGCCCGGCGTGCTGCTGCACGAGGCGGTGGGCCATGGGCTTGAAGGCGATTTCAATCGCAAGGGCACCAGCGCCTTTTCCGGACGTATAGGCGAACGCGTGGCCGCGCCGGGAGTGACCGTGATCGACGATGGCAGCATCGCCGAACGTCGCGGCTCGCTGACCATCGACGACGAGGGCACGCCGACGCGCGAGACCGTGCTGATCGAGGACGGTATCCTCAAAGGTTACATGCAGGACCGCCTCAATGCCCGGCTGATGGGCGTGGAAGCGACCGGCAATGGCCGCCGCGAAAGCTATCAGCACGCACCCATGCCGCGCATGACCAACACCTTCATGCAGAGCGGCGAGGACGATCCCGCCGAGCTGCTCGCCCGGGTCGACGACGGTATCTACGCCACCAGCTTCGGCGGCGGGCAGGTCGATATCGTCAGCGGCAAGTTCGTCTTCGCCTGTACCGAGGCCTACAAGGTCGAGAAGGGCAAGATCGTCGCGCCGATCAAGGGCGCAACGCTGATCGGCGATGGGCCGAGCGTGCTGACCCGGGTGACCGGCATCGGCAATGACATGGCCCTCGACGAAGGCATCGGCATGTGCGGCAAGGGTGGACAGGGCGTGCCGGCCGGCGTGGGCCAGCCGACCCTGCTGATCGCTGGCTTGACCGTGGGCGGTACCGCGCAGGGCTGACGCGGCAGCGTGAACTCATCGCAGGTTCAGGCGTTTTAGCGTATATACCGCACGTCTGAAGGAGACTCGCGATGATGAAGACGATCCTTGGCGCCACCTGCGCTGCCACCGCTGCTCTCGGCCTGCTTGCAATGCCGGCCAGTGCGGACGACCACACCGACGCCGAAATGACCAAGGGCGAAGCCAAGCTCGCCAAAATGCTCGAAGGGCGCGTTGCGGGCGAGCCCGAGCGCTGCATCCGCACGATCGGCAGCCGCAACCTTCAGCAGATCGACGACACGGCCCTGGTGTACAAGCAGGGGCGCACGATCTGGGTGAACTACACGCGTTCGCCCGAGTCGATCGATTCGGATGACATCATGGTCATCAGGCGGTTCGACGGCACCAGCCTGTGTCGCACCGACCAGATCACCACGGTGGAGCGCTTCGGCGGCTTCTTTTCCGGCGTGATCTTCCTCGACGACTTCGTCCCCTATCGCCTCCCGGAAGACGCCGAAGGCTGACCTTCGCCCGCCTGGTAGGCAAGGCAAAGATCCGCTACCGGGCAAGTCGGGCATTTGGGTGCGCGCGCGGTGCAGATGCGCTTGCCAAATTGAATCAACCAGAAATGTCCGTCACGCAGCGCCCATCGGGGTGACCGCTCCTCGAGTTGCGCGGCCGTCTTGTCGGCCGTTTTCGCATCGGTAAGCCCGATGCGGTTGCACACGCGGTGCACATGCGTGTCGACTGCGATCACGTCCCTACCAAAGGTAAAGCTCAAGACGATGTCGGCGCATTTGCGGCCGATCCCGGGCAGTGCCAGCAGGCCGTCCCTCGTGTCGGGGACCACCCCATCGTGCCGCTCCAGCAGGGTTGCACAAAAGGCGCGAATATTGCGCGCCTTCATGTTGTAGAGCCCGCACGGACGGATAGCCCCGGCAATGACCTGTTCGTCCAGCGCCAGCATCGCGCGGGGCGTGGTGGCGAGTGCGAAGACCTGGCGCGCGGCCTTCGCCGTATTGCGGTCGAGCGACTGCGCCGACAGCATGCAGGACACGCACGACCGGAATGCATCGGGCTGGCCCTTGGGACCTTTCGCTGTGCGGGTTCGGCCGGGCATTGCCTCCGCCAGCCGGCGAAAGACCTCCTCGACCTGAGCGCGCGAAAGGACGCGGGCCGCGTTCATGCGGGCAGCGGGTCCTCCACTTTTTCGAGGCTCGGATAATCGGTGTATCCTTCGGCGCCGCCGCCGTAGAACGTGTCCTCGTCGGGATCGTTGTAAGGCCCGGACTGGGCGATGCGCGTAGGCAGGTCCGGATTGGCCAGGAACAGCCGACCGAAGGTCACGGCATCGGCATGGCCCTCGGCAACCCATTGCGCCGCCTCGTCGGGCTCGAAATTGCCATTGGCGATGAAGCAGCCGTCGAAGGCTTCGCGCATCGCCTTTACGATCTTCACCCCCTCATCCTTGTCGCCGCCACCGGTGTGGGAGTTGGGCCGGATGACGTGGAGATAGGCAAGACCCTTGCCGGACAGCGCCCTGGCTGCAGCCGGATAGGTTTCGCCCGGGTTCGCATCCTCGGTGCCGCCCGGCCCGCCCTTCGGCGAAAGGCGCACGCCGACACGCTCTGCGGGCAGCACCTCGCACACGGCATCTACCACTTCGCGCATCAGGCGCAGGCGGTTATCGAGGCTGCCGCCATAATCGTCGGTCCGGTCATTGGTTTCGGACCGGATGAACTGGTCGATAAGGTAATTATTGGCGCAGTGCACCTCGACCCCGTCGAAACCGGCTTCCGCGGCGCAGCGGGCAGCGTGGCGGTAATCCTCGATCAGGCGCGGTATCTCGTCGGTGCGCAGCGCCCTCGCCTCTTGAAACGCTACCTGCGGGCCATCGTCGAGCCGGTCGCCCACGAAGGCCTTGCCTTCGGGTGTCCAGGCACTGGCAGACACGGGCTGACCGCCATCGGGCTGGAACACGGGATGGCTTATCGCACCGACATGCCACAGCTGGCAGAAGATCCGCCCGCCCGCATTGTGCACGGCGTCGGTGACCGGCTTCCAGCTTTCCACCTGCGCGTCGGTATGGATACCCGGTGTCCAGGCATAGCCTTGTCCCTCCTGACTGATCTGGGTGGCTTCGGACACGATCAGCCCGGCCCCGGCGCGTTGGGCATAATAGAGCGCGTGGAGCCCGGTCTGTTCGCCGGTCTTCGCCTCCGATCGGCTCCGCGTCAGGGGCGCCATGAAGATGCGGTTGGGCGCTTCGAATGCGCCAACCTTCACGTTCGAGAACAAGGCTGCGTGGTCGGGGGAATGGTCGGTCATGCGGCAGGGCTCCGTAACTGGCGTTCGCTATTGAACCCGTTGCGCGGCGAACCCGTTCCGCGATCCGTCGCGCAGGGCGGCTAATTCGCCGGACGCGCGCCCCTTGCCCGGATGGTGGCGGCACCGAGGACGAGGCCCACCATCGCGAACACCGCCAGCAGTCCATTGGCGGCCGGAAGTTCATAGCCGAAGGCCGCGCTGCCGGCACGGACCATAGCCAGCAAGCCAAGCATCGTCGCCACCGCCACGATGAGGACGCCCGCCAGATTACCGCGCCAGCCGTTGGCGTGGCGGCCCAGCAGCTCACGGTCGTTCATGGCCGCGAGCAAAAACACCGCGACCAGCGGCAGCAGCGCGCCGTTGAACGCCTGCGCCGCGATGATGGCGGGTCCCGGGCGAACATCCGCCAGGCCGAGTGCGACACCGATGGCCAGAATGCCGCCCCATACGCTGCGAAAGCGCCAGCCCGCAGGGTCCCACTCCTGTCCGCCGGATGTGCCGAACAATCCGCGCGCCGTGAAGGCGGCAGCCAGTGGGGCGGTAATGGCGGAGGAAAGCCCTGCGGCGAAGAGCCCGATGGCGAGCCCGGTTCTGGCCCATCCGCCCAGGCGTGTGGCCAGCGCGTCGGCCAGCACTTCGAAGTCGAAGCCGCCTGCAAGGACGGTGCCCACGACGAGAATGGCCGCCGTGATGATCGCCCCCAGCCCGACTGCGACCGCAAGGCCGAGCCGCATCTCGCCAAGCCCCTGACCGCTGGCAAGCGCCGATCCAAGAAACAGATTGTAGGGCACCACTGTGGTCCCGACGAGCGCCAGTACCGCCAGCAGCCCCGCATCAACGCCGAGCAATGCCCCCCGTGGGACCAGCCCGCGCGCCAGCTCGGCAAAACCGGGTGCGAGGCTGGCGGCGACCAGCAGGAATCCTGCCCCCATCACCGCTACAAACAGCGCCATCGCCTGCGCCACCTGTCGCGGGGACCCGGCGAACAGCAGCGCAGCGGCGATACCGCCCAGCGCGATCGTCAGCGCGGCGCGCGGCACTTCCAGCGCGAGCATGGCGCCCGCCACCCCACCGAGGATATTGCCCGCTTCATAGGCCGCGCAGCCCAGCAGGATCGCCCCGCCGACGAGCGCCAGCAGCGCGATCCGTCCGACACCTTGTGGATAGCGCTGGCGCAACACGCTTGCGAGATCGGTGCCCGAAACAATGGCGAGGCGCCCTGCGAATTCCTGCAGCGTGAAGGTGGCAATGCCCGAGAACAGGATGGCCCACAGGATCGCCGTGCCCCAATCGGCACCCGCACTGGCCGCGGAAGTCACCGTTCCCGGGCCGATAAAGGCCGCCGCGATTGCGGACCACAGGACGATCGAGCCGATGCGTTTCATGGCTTGCGTGTGTGCCGCGCCGTTGCCACGCGTGCAATCGACCCGGCGCGCGTTTTGCTCAGCCACCGACCCGCCGCTGTCCCGTGGCGCACATAGCCAGTGCCGGACAGGCGCCGCATTGCGGCTCGCGCGGGCGGCACCAGGTCTGGCCAAGCTTCTTCATCAGGAGATGATGTTCGTCATAATCCGCCGCGCTCCAGTCAGGCGGCATGGCCGGCATGATTGCGTCGAAGGCGCGCGCCGTGTCGGCCTTGGCGGGAACCAGCCCCATGCGCTGAAGGATGCGGCGGTGATGCGAATCGAGGACGATCGCCCGCCGGTCGAGCGTGCTGGCATTCATCACCCCAGCGGCGATCTTCCGGCCGATGCCCGGCAGTTGCTCGAGCCATTCCATCGCCTCGCCGGTTTCCATTGTGGCGAGGTGCGAAAGATCGACCGAACCGCGCAGTTCGACCAGCGCCGTCAGGCTTGCCTTCAGCCGCTCGGCAGCGATGTTGGGATAGGTCTGCGTGGACAGTTCGTCCTGCAATTCCTCGATCGGCGCAGCGGCCACACGCTCCCATGCGCAATAGCGCTTGAGCAGCCGATCGGTCGCCGCATTGGACACTTCGGACCTGGTTCGCGCGCCGATCACCCCCTGCGCTAGCACCCATTCGGGCTCGCGCCACTCGGCCGCCGCGCGCTCGATCCGGCCGAACCGCTGGACCAGCAATGCCTGCAAGCGCTGCAGTGTTTCGCGGCGCGGATCGCTACCTAGGTCGAGCTCCAACTCACTCCCACTCGATCGTGCCGGGCGGCTTGCTGGTGTAATCGTACACCACGCGATTGATGCCCTGTACCTCGTTGACGATGCGCGTGGCGACTCCGGTGAGGAAGGCCGCGTCGAAGGGATAGACATCGGCGGTCATGCCGTCGGTGCTGGTGACGGCGCGCAGGCCGCAGACGCTGTCGTAGGTGCGATAGTCGCCCATCACGCCCACGGTCTTGACCGGCAGCAGCACAGCGAAGGCCTGCCAGATCGCATCGTAGAGGCCCGCCTTGCGGATCTCGTCGAGGTAGATCGCATCGGCCTTGCGCAGGATGTCGCAGCGTTCCTTGGTGACCTCGCCCGGGATGCGGATCGCAAGACCTGGTCCGGGGAAGGGATGGCGGCCGACGAACATGTCGGGCAGGCCCAGCTCGCGGCCCAGTTCGCGCACCTCGTCCTTGAACAATTCGCGCAAGGGCTCGACCAGCTGCATGTTCATGCGTTCAGGCAGGCCGCCGACATTGTGGTGGCTCTTGATGGTGACCGAGGGCCCGCCGGTGAAGCTGACGCTCTCGATGACATCGGGATAGAGCGTGCCCTGCGCGAGGAAATCCGCTCCGCCGACAGCTTTCGCCTCGGCTTCGAATACGTCGATGAAGGTCTTGCCGATGAACTTGCGCTTGGCCTCGGGATCGGTGACGCCTTCGAGGCCGCTCATGAACATGTCCTCCGCGTCCACCACCACCAGCGGGATGTTGTAATGGTCGCGGAACATCGTCTCGACCTGCTCGCGCTCGTTGAGGCGCAGGAGGCCATGGTCGACGAAGACGCAGGTCAGCTTGTCGCCGATCGCCTCGTGGATGAGGATCGCGGCGACCGAGCTGTCGACGCCGCCCGACAGGCCGCAGATGACCTTGCCGTCACCCACCTGCTCGCGGATCTCGCGCACCTTGGTTTCGCGATAGGCGGCCATGGTCCATTCGCCCGCAAGCCCGCATACATGGCGTACGAAATTGGCGATGAGCTTGCCGCCGTCGGGCGTGTGGACCACTTCGGGGTGGAACTGCGTGCCGTAGAATTTACGCTCCTCGTCGGCGATCACCGCGAAGGGCGCGCCGTCGGAAATCGCGACGATTTCGAAGCCGGGTGCGAACTTGGTGACCTTGTCGCCGTGGCTCATCCACACCTGGTGGCGCTCGCCGACCTGCCACAACCCGTCGAACAGGGCGCAATCCTTGGTAACAGTCAGAAAGGCGCGGCCGAATTCGCCGCCTTCGCCGGTTTCGTGACCGGGGCGAACCTCGCCGCCGAGCTGGTGGCTCATCACCTGCTGGCCATAGCAAATGCCGAGGATCGGGATGCCCGCCTCGAACAGCATTTCGGGCGCCCGCGGGCTGCCATCTTCCGGCACGCCGGCGGGCGAACCCGACAGGATGACGCCCTTCGGCTTGAGGCGGTGAAACGCCTCCTCCGCCTGCGAGAACGGAGCGATTTCGGAATAGACCCCCGCCTCGCGCACGCGGCGCGCGATGAGCTGGGTGACCTGACTGCCGAAGTCGACGATGAGGATGGAATCGGGAAGGTGGGCGTCGTCCATCCGACGCGGTTAGAAGGGGCTTTGCGGCAAGTCCATAGAGCGCAGAGGCTCGCGCAGAATGACTTGCACAAAACGCAATCGACCTGCGCCTTTTCTCACTTTTGTTCACAAAGTTGGAATATTATTACAGGCTCACATTCGCAAGCAAGACCGCTTCTCCCGAGGTGGCGTGCGTGTGAAACCAAGACAGCCGGACCCGCGCCCTTACCCCCTACGCGCCTGTCCGGACTGGCCTTCCTTGACCCTGCGGCCCGGCACTTCCGGCCCCGCCGCCCGGCCAAGGCGATATGGCAGCGAGTAGAGACGCGGCTGCCGGTTCCTCCTCTCCCCTCCCCCAATGAACCGGCACCGCGTCTCGAATCGCGGCAGCCGGGCGGGGCGTTCAGCCGGGCAAGCCGCGCCGCCGGGCCTCGTCACGCAAATCCGTCTTCAGCAATTTGCCGATATGGCTGCGCGGCATGTCGTCGATCGCGTGGAGCTGCGCCAGTCGCTGCGTCTTGCCGAGGCGCGCATTGACTGCCTCCCGGATCTGCTCAGGCGCACGCGCATCCGGCGCCAGCGTCACGAACCCAACCGGTGTTTCACCCCAGCGCTCCGACGGCACGCCGATCACAGCCGCTTCGACCACGTCTTCCTCTTTGAGGAGTTCGCCTTCGAGATCGACCGGAAAGATATTGAAGCCCCCGGAAATGATCATGTCTTTCGCCCGGCCGACCAGCTCGACGAAACCGTCGGTATCGACGCGCCCGATATCGCCCATGCGCTGCCACACCTCGCCCGTTTCGGGATCGGTCCAGTAGCCCTCGCGCGTCTTGTCGGGCTGGTTCTTGTAGCCGCTCATCATGGTCTGGCTGCGACCGATGAGGTTGCCGGGCGTGCCGGGAGCAACGGGGCGGTCATCGTCGTCGAGCACCTTCAGCTCGCTGCCCGGGGCCGGCCGGCCGACGGTATGAAGCTTGTCTGGGAATTTGTGCGCTTCGAGCAGGCAGACGACCCCGCCTTCGGTCATCGAATAGATCTCGATCAGCGCACCCGGCATGCGGTCCAGCACTTCGCGCTTGAGCTCGGCGGAAAAGGGCGCGGACGTGCAATATTTCAATTGCAGCGCCGAGAGGTCGAAATCGTCGAAATGCCGCTCGCGCATCAGCCGCTGGTACTGGACCGGAACGAGCATGGTGACGGTGGTCCGGTCAGCCTGGGCATATTCAAGCCATTTCGTGGTCGCGAACTTGCCCATCACCCGCACCGTGCCACCCGCCAGCAGCGGCGGGAGGAAGGCCACCATGGTGGTGTTGGAATAAAGCGGCGTCGATGCAAGCGTGCGCACCGGCAGGCCGTTCTCGATCCAGCTTGCCGCCGTCGTCGCAAATTGCCGCCAGCGCATCTGGTGCGAATGGACGATCCCCTTCGGCACGCCGGTGGTGCCGGAGGAATAGATGATATTGAACGGGTCGCCGGGCTCCGGCTCGAACGCAGGGGCAGTCGCCCCCTCTTCGGCCATCCAGCCGTCGAGCTCCTCGTCGAGCACGATGCGGGCCATGCCGGGGAAGCAGTCTTCCCCGAGCTCGTTTAGCTTTGCGCGGTCGATGAAGATGTGCTTCGCCCCCGAATCGCACGCCATTCCGGCGAGCTGGTCGGGGCTGGCGCTGGTCGTAAGCGGCGCGGCCACCCCGCACGCACGCACGGCGGCCAGAAATACCAGCGCATAGGGAATGGACGAATAGCCGAGAAGGGCAACCGACTGGCCCGGCTCCAGCCCGTCCTCCGCCAGTCGCGCGGCAATCCGCTCGACCCGATGGCCGAGTTCCGCCCAGGTCAGCTCGCCGTCATCGTCACGCATGGCGACCGCATCGCCCAGTCGTGCGGCATTATCGGCGATGATCTGCGGAAAGTTGCCGAAAGGTTCGGCGAGCCTGGCGGCGATGTCGGTTTCTCCCATGCGCCGCACTCTGACTTCGTAGCCGCGACCTGTCTAGCCGCCCAGATTGTGCAGCAGCAACGCAAGCAGCAGGCCGACGGCGGTCGCGAAGCCGGCCCAGTGCGGCGCCTGCCTGTGCGCCTGCGGCATGATCTCGGTCGTCAGGCTGGCCGTCACCGCGCCTGCCGCCACGCAGCTGATGAAGGCGAGCAGATCGTCGGTGAGGCCGGCGAGCGCGACATTTCCAATCAGCGCACATGCCGACAGCACTGCGGCAGTCGCAGCCCAGAGGGCGAGGATCTTGCCCTTCGAGAAGCGGTTGCCCTCGCGCATTGACCGCGCACCACTGGCGGCCTCGGGCAGGTTCGACAGCAGGATCGATCCGGCGAGTGCCGCAACTTCGGGCGCCCCGGCACCGATCAGAGCGACACCGAGCGCGAGATTTTCAGGTATACCGTCGAGCGTGATTGCGGCGAGCATCCCTCCGCCGCTATCCGAGCCCCATTTTTCATCGATCAGATAATCGACGACCGCGAAGAGCCCCGCCCCGGCGAGCACGCCCAACACCGCAGTCGTCAGGGAACTCTTCTCGATCGCGGGCTGCACGAGCTCCAGCACCAGCGACAGCAGCAGCGCGCCGCCAGCGACTGCGACGACCACGCCTTCGACTCGCGGACGCAGCTTGCCATAGAGACCCCACAGGGCGCCCGCGATCAGTGCCCCGGAAACCACCGTCACGACTGCGAGGACGGTCAGCATTCAATCACATTGACTGCGAGGCCGCCTTGCGAGGTTTCCTTGTACTTGCTGCTCATGTCGAGCCCTGTCTGGCGCATGGTTTCGATCACCTGGTCGAGGCTGACGAAGCTTTCCGCGCCGGTCCGGTGCAGGGCCAGCCGCGCAGCGTTGACCGCCTTGACCGCGCCGATGGCATTGCGCTCGATACAGGGCACCTGCACCAGCCCGCCGACCGGGTCGCACGTGAGGCCGAGATTGTGCTCCATCCCGATTTCCGCCGCCGAGGCGATCTGCACCGGCGTCGCGCCCCAAAGCGCGGCAAGGCCACCGGCTGCCATCGAGCAGGCCACCCCGACTTCGCCCTGGCAGCCCATCTCCGCGCCCGAGATGCTTGCGCGCTGCTTGTATAGCAGGCCGATGGCACCTGCCGTCAGAAGAAACGTCCGCTTGCTATCGCGGCAGGGGGTTTCGTCGGCGGTCACACAGTAGAAGCGGATGACCGCGGGGATAATGCCGGCCGCGCCATTGGTTGGTGCGGTAACGACGCGGCCGCCTGCGGCATTTTCCTCGTTCACTGCCATCGCATAGCAATTGAGCCAGTCGAACAATTGCTCGCGCTCGTTCGATTGCGGGTTGGCGGACAGCTTGTCCCACAGATCGGGCGCGCGGCGCTGGACCTTGAGGCCGCCCGGCAGCACGCCGCGCTGGGTCAGGCCGCGGTCGATGCACTGATCCATCGCCTGCGCGATCTGATCGATCCCCTCGAGCGTCTTCGCCCGGGATCGAAAAGCGTCCTCGTTCGCGAGGATCAGTTCGGCGATCGACAGCCCGGTCGTTTGGCAGGCGGCCAACAATTCCTCCGCCGATCCGAAATCGTGCGGCACCGGCGTGCCCGTATTGACCCGGTCGCCCTTTGGCTTGCATTTCAATTGCGCTTCCGAGGCCACGAAGCCCCCGCCGGTCGAGAAATAGGTGCGCTGGGTTAGAAGCACGCCTTCGCTGTCGAAAGCGGACAGCATCATGCCGTTCGGGTGCAAATCAGGGATGATATGGCCGGCGAGATCGATGTCCTGCGCCGGATCGAAGGCCACCTCGCGACGACCGGCGAGGGACAGGCGCTTGTCGGCGCGCACCTTCGCCAGCGCGGCGGCAGCGTCCTCGGGACAGGTTGCATCGGGCGCGAAGCCCATCAGCCCCAGCATCGTGGCGTCGATGGTGCCATGCCCCACACCCGTCAAAGCCAGCGACCCCTGGAGTTCCACCGCAACACGCGCCGCTGCATCGAGCTTGCCCGCCTTGGACAGCGCGAGGACGAAGGTCCGCGCGATCCGCATCGGTCCGACCGTGTGCGAGGACGAGGGGCCGATCCCGATCCGGAAGATGTCGAGCACCGAGAGCATGGCTTCCGAATGCGCCTCCGGCTGCGCAAAATCAACCGGTTGCAGCTGAAACCGGACAAAAGGCGATCAATGGGGAAAAACTTGGCCGAAACTTTGGTTTTTCGCCTGCGAAAGCCTATATCATCGACATGGACGATACCCCTCAGAACACGGGCGCCGAAGCGCCGAAAAAGAACGGTTACGGCGCGGATTCGATCAAGGTCCTCAAGGGCCTCGACGCGGTGCGCAAGCGCCCCGGCATGTATATCGGCGATACCGATGACGGATCGGGCCTGCATCACATGGTGTTCGAGGTGTCGGACAACGCCATCGACGAAGCGCTGGCGGGCCATTGCGACCTCGTCCTGATCGAACTCAACGCCGATGGATCGGTAAGCGTCGAGGACAATGGCCGCGGCATTCCGGTCGACATGCACAAGGAAGAAGGCGTCTCGGCGGCCGAGGTCATCATGACCCAGCTGCACGCCGGCGGGAAGTTCGAGAACACCAGCGACGACAATGCCTACAAGGTATCGGGCGGCCTCCACGGCGTGGGCGTCTCGGTCGTCAACGCGCTGTCCGAATGGCTCGAACTCACGATCTGGCGCGACGGCAAGGAACACTGGATGCGCTTCGAGCACGGCGACGCGGTCGAGAGCCTGCGGGTCGTCGGTGATGCGCCGCCGGTCGCCTCCAACGGTGACGAGGATGGCCTCAAGAAGGGCACCCGCGTCACCTTCAAGGCCAGCGAGGAAACCTTCAAGAATGTCACCGAATTCGATTTCGAGAAGCTCGAGCACCGCTACCGCGAGCTCGCCTTCCTGAATTCGGGCGTGCGCATCCTGTTGCGCGACAAGCGTCACGAAGAGGTGAAGGAACACGACCTGTTCTACGAGGGTGGCATCGCGGCCTTCGTCAAATATCTCGATCGCAACAAGCAGGCGCTGGTTTCCGATCCGATTTCCGTCAGCGCGGAGAAGGACGGCATCGGCATCGATGTCGCGCTGGAATGGAACGACAGCTATTACGAAAATGTCCTGTGCTTCACCAACAACATCCCGCAGCGTGACGGCGGCACGCACCTCGCCGCCTTCCGCGCCGCGCTGACCCGCACGCTCAACAACTACGCCAGCGCCAGCGGGCTGATGAAGAAGGAAAAGGTCAGCCTGTCGGGCGAGGACATGCGCGAGGGCCTGACTGCGATCGTCTCGGTGAAGCTGCCCGATCCCAAGTTCGGATCGCAGACCAAGGACAAGCTGGTCAGCTCCGAGGTTCGCCAACCACTCGAAAGCCTGATGGGCGAGAAGATGAGCGAGTGGCTCGAGGAAAATCCCAACGACGCAAAGCAGATCATACAGAAGGTAATCGATGCAGCCGCCGCGCGCGAAGCCGCCCGTCGCGCCCGCGAGATGAGCCGCAAGGGGGCGATGAGCATTGCCAGCCTCCCCGGCAAGCTCGCCGACTGCCAGGATCGCAATCCCGCCAATTGCGAGCTGTTCCTGGTCGAGGGCGACTCCGCAGGCGGCTCCGCCAAGCAGGGCCGCGACCGCAAAACGCAGGCCATCCTGCCGCTGAAGGGCAAGATCCTGAATGTCGAGCGGGCGCGGTTCGACCGGATCATCAGCTCCAAGGAAGTCGGCACGCTGATCCAGGCGATGGGCACAGGATTGCGCGACGAATTCAACCTCGAAAAGCTGCGCTATCACAAGATCGTGATCATGACCGACGCCGACGTCGACGGCGCGCATATCCGCACGCTGTTGCTCACCTTCTTCCATCGCCAGATGCCGGAAATCGTGAAGGCCGGGCATCTCTTCATCGCCCAACCGCCGCTCTACAAGGTCGCGCGCGGCAAGAGCGAGGTCTATCTCAAGGATCAGGCGGCCTATGACCGCTATCTGATCGACCAGGGCCTGCAGGGCCGCGTGCTCGAAACGCGCGAAGGCGCGATTCCCGAGACCGGGCTCCACACGCTGGTTGAACACGGTCTGCGCATGCGCAATTTGCTCGGCTTCGTGCCGCGCAAGTACAAGACCGATTTGATCGAGGCGTTGGCACTGGCCGGGGCGCTGGCGCCGGATGAGCGCGATCGGACTGCCGCGCTCGAACGCGCTGCGGCCCATCTCCAGATGGGCGACACGGAAGCGAAATGGACTGCCGAGCTCGGCAGCGACGGCAAGGTTCGCCTGAGCCGCCTGTGGCGCGGGGTGACCGACGTTCACGAAATCGACGCCGCTTTTCTCGACAGCGCGGAGGCACGAAAGCTCCACCGCGTCGCGACCGAGCACGCCGATGTCTACGCGGCACCCGTACGCCTTGTCCGCAGCGGATCGGCCGAAACAGTCGACGAGAGCGAAGCCGACGAGGGCGATGAAACCGAAGCTCCGGTGTTCGGCGACGATGCGATCACCCTGCCGACGCAATTGCTCGAAACCGTCATGACCGCCGGGCGCAAGGGCCAGAAGATCCAGCGCTACAAGGGTCTTGGCGAGATGAATGCCGAGCAGTTGTGGGAGACCACGCTCGATCCGGACAACCGCGCCCTGCTTCAGGTAAAGGTCGAAGATGCCGATGTGACCGACGAGATTTTCACCCGTCTGATGGGTGATGTGGTCGAACCGCGGCGCGAATTCATCCAGTCGAATGCGCTCAACGTCGCCAATCTCGACGTCTGACGCCGGGGAGCTGAGCGGGCATGCGCGAGATCAAGGGGCTGGAACGCGGCGGCTTCCTGCTGTTCCTCGTATTGGTCAGTCTCGCGCTGCTCGTCGTCGTATTGCCATTCGCCCAGCCGCTGCTCTGGGCGGCGCTGGCGGCGATCATGTTTCAGCCGCTGTTCCGCTGGTTCCTTAGCCGGGCGCCCGGGCGCGACAACCAGGCCGCGCTTGCCAGTCTGCTGGTGATCTTCGTGGCGGTGATCGTGCCGGCCTTCGCTATCGGCAGCGCGGTGGTGAACGAGGCGGCCGGGCTGGTCGTCGCGTTCCAGGAAGGCCAGATCAATGTTTCGGACTGGTTCGAGCAGGTCTTCGCGGCGCTGCCTGCGAATATCCAGGAGTCGCTCGATGCCTCGGGCTGGGGCGACCTGTCAGACCTGCAGCAGCGCGCGCAGGAATTTCTCCAGGCCAGCCTCGGCCTCATCGCTCAGCAGGCCCTGGCCATCGGCGGCAGCGTTTTCGGCTTCGTCCTCGCCTTCGGGATCGGCCTCTACGTAAGCTATTTCCTGCTGCGCGACGGGCGTACCATCGGGGAGGCGATCCTCTCCTCCTTGCCGTTCGAGCGCGCCATAGCCGACCGGCTGGCAGAACGCTTCCTCGGCATCGTGCGCGCCACGATCAAGGGCTCGGTGGTCGTCGGCATCGTGCAGGGCGCGCTGGGCGCGATCACTTTCTGGGTCGTGGGCATTCCCTCAGTCCTGCTGCTCGGCGTGATCATGGCGATCGCCTCGCTGCTACCTGCGATCGGTCCGGCAATCGTCTGGATACCCGCCGCGATCTATCTCCTGGCGACCGGCGCGATCTGGGAGGGTGTGGTCGTGATCGTGTCCGGCGTGGCGCTGATCGGCATGGTCGACAATGTCCTGCGACCCATTCTGGTTGGCCGCGATACGGGAATTCCCGACTGGCTCATCCTTGTCACCACACTCGGCGGCATCGCGCTGATGGGCCTTTCGGGCATCGTGGTAGGACCGTTGGTTGCGGGGCTGTTCCTCGCCAGCTGGCAGATTCTGCGCGAACAGCGCGAAAACGGCCCCGCAACACTGGCCTAATAAGCGCCGAACCCGGCCTCCTCCCACCGCGACGCCGCGCGATTATAGGTGAATTCGATCCAGTCGTGCGGCTTATCGAGCACGCGCGTGATCATCATCGCAGTGCTGGGTGAGGCGCCCTTTACAAAAGTTATGCTGCCCGCTGCATCCTGCTTCACGAGACGCAGTCGTTGACCGTCGGCATAGCCATATGGCGCGCCTCCTCGAGGATTTGCCGGGAGCGTCAGGTCGAGAGCGATATCGCCGGTCAGCGCCAGCGCCATGTGCGAGCTGGCAGGTGCCAATTCCCCCGACACGCCAATGGCGGCAGGACGGTAATAGCCCTGCGCGGTGGATGCCGAGGTGGCATTGCCGCCGTTGAAGATCACGAGCGGGAAGGACAGCGGATCATCGGCCCCATTGGGGACGCGCCCCGCCAGGAACTCGCCCTCCACGTCGATTCTGCACGACCGGTCGAGATAGCCACCCCAGCGCACGTCCAGCCAGTGGCGCCCCGCCTGCTGGGCCAGCGCGCTGCGGTGATGACGCACCTTCAGGCGGATCTGCGTGGGCGGAGAATGATAGACGCCCGCCGGTGCGCCCTCGACCTGCTGGGTGAGGCTGTTGGGTCCGAACAGGCCGACCGCATTGAACCCCGGTCTACGGTCGAGCAGCGCATCGATTTCGAGATCGATATCGCGCAGCGCATGCCCATGCGTGCTGCTGATTGCGACCGGCGTATCGACCGTGCGGATGCGGCCCGATACCCAGCTGTTGACCCAGACAAGTCCGGCATCGTCGAAGCGGCAGCCCGCGAGGATCGTTGCCGGGACTGGTGCGAGCGGATCACGCGTCGGATATTTGTAGCTGTAGAGTCGTCCGTGGGTCGAACCGCCGCCCAGCCAGACATACTCGCAATCGCGCCACAGGCAGTTGCGAAAGTGGGCATAGGACTTGCCGGTGTCTTCCTGCGCAATCTTGCAATCCCCGAACTCGCAATCCTCTGCGTCAACGCGCGGATCGCAGCCCAGGTTGAGCCCATTGCCATTGCCGGTCAGCAGGCGGCAGCGCGTCAGCGAAAGCTGCTCGATCGCATCGTCGGCGCCGACCGCGTAGAAGATTTCCCCGCGCCAGCCGATGAAGTCAGTATCGCGGCAAATGACGGTGCCGACATAGACGTCCTGCAGCCAGAAGCCCTTGTCGGAAATGTCCCAACCATCGCCGGTGGCAGGGTCGGCGGGAAAGCTCGTCTGCGCCGTGCGCTTGCGGTTGCCCGCGAAGACAAGCCGGTCGAGTTCGAGCCGTGCGATGCGGCGCGGCGCTGGCTCCGGCCGAGCGGCGTCGCCATCGATGAACAGACCGCCTCCGCGCCAGACCGCGGGGCTCGCATCGGCGGAAGAGGTGGCCACGGTTTGCCAGTTGGCATCGGGATCGACGCCGTCTGGTCCGCGAAAGTCGAGCACGCTTCGCTCCGGCGCGCAGCCGCGCAGGCGCGAGCTTTTGCTAACAACCAGCGGGTGGCCGTCGGTGGCGCGCGTCTCCTGCACGGGCGAGGTGCGCAAGGGGCAATCGATACGATAGCGCGCGCTCTCGAAGCGAACTTCGCCAGCCCCGATCGCTTCGGCATACTCTATCGCAGCCTGGATTGCCGGCTGGTCGTTCGTGACGCCGTCGCCGGTCGCGCCGCCCTGCTCCACCGACAGTGATCCGGCTTCAGGCAAGAGGCGGAACAGCCGACCGTTGCGTGTTTGCACGACGAAGCGCGGATGAGCGAGAGCGAGCGCCTCGTCCGCCAGATCATCGGAGACATAACTCGCATTCCCATGGCCGGGCCGGGAAAACCCTGCGGTGTCGAGCCGACAGATGTCAGGCGATGGTGTGCGCATGGCAAGATCGCCGAACAAGGCAGGAAGGGCCTGCGCGCCGCGCTGGGCAAGCCCCAGAGCCGCCAATGTCAGCGCGCTCATTGGGCGAGCCTGTAGGCAAGGGTTCCCGAAATTGGCGCCACATCGAGCCAGAGCTGAGCGCCGGCCTCGCTTTCCTGCCAAACTGGTTCGCAGACATCGGCCGTGTACAGCCCCCAAGTCGCCCCGGCCAGCGTTACGGGCGCCTTGGTGACGCCACCATCTGTCGACCGGAGCATGCGCACCTCGCCTTTCCAGTCACCTGTCAGGGTGAGGTAAACGGGTGCGAATGCAGCAGGCTCGAACGGACCTGCGACCATCGCAACGGAGGTGGTGCCCTCAAGCGGCTCGGTTGCTGCAGGGGCGCTCGCGACTACGGGCAATGGTGCTTGGGGCGAGACAAGCGCGAGATGACCGGTGCCATCGTCCCGGCCCAGCGCAAGAACGGGGGCGAAGCCGCCGGGGGCCTCGATGGGAATTGGTTCTGACGACATATGGTTGGCTCCTGAATCAAAAGGAGCCAGATCGGTTAGTCATGCATGGCCGTGTAGGAAAATGGTTTTGCCGTCTGACGGCAAATGCCGCTTTACCGGTTCTCGAGCAGAAGCTGCATCCGCGCATCGAACTGTTCGACGATTGCGGCGCGCGACCACGATCTTGCCGCCCGTTCGCGGCCGACGCGCCCCATGCGCGCCCGTAGGTCCGGATCGCGCGACAATTGCTCGACGCTCCAGGCAAAAGCTTGCGCATCACGCGGCGGAACGATCACGCCCGCCCCGTCAAGTTCGCGCGCAATGCCCGTGTTCTTTCCAGCCGTAGCGACAATCGGTCGCCCGGAAGCCAGCATGTTGCCGATTTTCGAGGGCAGGACGAGATCGGCCGCATCGGGCGTTTGCGGCAGGAGATGGACATCGGCCATCTTGAGAAGCTCGCCGATCATCTCCTCGGCCTGCAGGTCGTAGAAGCGGATGTTACCTGCGCCCCGAGCTAGCGCCTCAAGATGCCGTCGATTGGGCCCCTCTCCGCAGATAACGAAGGTTATGTCAGGCCGGTGAGAAAGCAGGTGCGCTGCCTCAACAACGATTTCCAGCCCCTGCTTATTGGCGATATTGCCCGAGTATAGCGCCACCGTTTGACCGGTCAGCCCCCATCGCTCGCGCAATGCCGCACCGTCGCTTCCGGCGATGCGATCCCCGTGATTTGCCCAATTGCGGATTTCAATCACCCTATCCGGCGCGACCCCCTTTTCCATCGCAAGCGCGCACATCGGCCCGCTGATGGTCGACACCACATCGGCAGAGCGCAGCATGCGTTTCTCGAAGCGGGCGGCGGCCATGGCCGTGGCGCTGCCCTGTTCGATCAGCCCCGTTGCCATGGCTGCACCAACTTCGAAGTCCTGCACGTGCAACCACAGCGGAATGCCGGCCCGACGTGCCATTCGCGCTGCTACGGGGACCGCGACCATCGAGGGCGCGACTGTAACGACGAGATCGGGCGAAAAGTCGCGCCGGATAATGCGCGCCGCGGGATAGGCGCTGCTGGCAAAACTGAGGTGGTGCGCTATGCGCCGCGATCCGGTGGGATTGGCGGGAACGTAGTGCGGACAACGCGTGATCCGCACACCCTGCTCGACGCTGCTTTTCCAACGGCCCTTGTAGCGCTCGTATAACCGCCATTCGGGATAATAGGGTTGGCCCACGACGGCCGCGACCTGGTGTCCCCGCTCCACGAGGGCTTCGGCCAGTCCGGAAGAGTAAGGCCCGACGCCGATCGGTTCGGGACTGTAATTCAGCCCGATGAAGAGAATGCGGCGCGAAGGCCGATTGCTCACGTTCCGGAAATCGAGTGCATGCCGCGCGCGTCGACCTCGCGCTGGCGCAAGCCCTCGAAGAGCGCGTCGATGAGTTCAGCCAGCTTGCCTTCGGACAAGCGCTCGTCGATCATCGCGATGAGATAGGGCTGGATGTAGCAGAGCACCGCCTGGTTGATCAGCGACATGGCCCGATTGATTTCCAGCCCTTCGAAATATCCATCTGCCTGCGCTTGTGCGATCAGTTCGCACAGATAGTGATCGGCCAGATCGATGTAGCTCTGCGCATACTCGAAATAGCGTTCACCCATTTCGACATAGAGCCTGAAAGTCGCCGGATCGCGCTGGAAGTCCTCGCGCAGCAGCTGGAAGCGTCGGGCGAAGAATTCGTACATCTTGCGGCGCACGGGCAATTCGGTCGCCATGACCTCGTCCATCACGGCCAGCTTGGGCTTGAACCACTCGGCCACGATCGCGTCGTAGAAGTCCGCCTCTTCGGGAAAGACCGCTTCGACGCGCGAGCGGGTGACATTGAGTTCGGATGCGAGCCGCGATCGGGTAATCTCCTCGCCACGCCGTTCCATGATAGCCATGGCATCGCGCGCGAAGCGGCTGCGCAGCTCGTCGATCTCGTCCTGGCTCACCCGGCCGTACCCTCGTTCGTCCATCCTTCGCCCATGTAGCGCGTTCGGCGCGCGGTTAAACCCCGCCAAATGTCGTCAGGAAGATTTCGCAGGCGGCATGGGAATGAAGGCGGAGGTCCGCTTCTTGTATTCTTCATAGCCGGGGCGGGAATGTTTCATGCCCTTCTCCAGCAAGGCCGCGCCCGACCACTTGACCAGGGTGAACGTCAGGAAAAGCGGTCCGATCACGGTTGCCGCAGCTACCCACCAGCCGGCAGAGGCCGCCGCGATCCAGATCCCCCACCAGACGCAGGCATCGCCGAAATAGTTCGGGTGGCGAGTATAGCGCCACAAACCCTGGTCCATCACCTCGCCCTCGTTCGCAGGATCGGCCTTGAACCGGGCCAATTGCCAGTCGCCCACCCATTCGAAGAAGATACCGACACAGTAGAGCGCCAGCCCGACGAGTGCGAGACCGCTTATCGGGGTATTTGAAGCGGCCTCGAGAATTCCGTACTGGGCAGGGCTGCACACAATGAACAGCAGGACCGACTGGCCGAGGAACACCTTGACGAGCGCGGCGAGCGCGAAGCGGCCTTTCTCCCGATCCTTTCTCAGCATGCGCTCGTAACGCTTGTCCTGCCCCTCGCGCCGCCAGCGAATGAAGAGATAGATCGACAGGCGCAGACCCCAGGCGACAGTCATGATCATCAGCATGGTCGCCAAACCTCCGGGCCGGGCGAGCTGGAGCCAGCTCACGAAAGCCATCAGCGCCATGCCGAAGCCCCAGAAACTATCGATGAAGGACACGTCGTCGATCTGCAGCGCAGCGACCCACAGGATCAGAGCGACGCCCAGCAGGATCGCGGCATTGGCTGTCAGAGCCTCGAGGATCATGCGGCGGTCTCTCCGCGCTCCGCCAGCAGGCGCTGCGCCTGCGCCTCAAGCACCTTGTAGCGACCGTAATCGGGCCGCTTTGACCGGAACCACGCGGCGATCTTGGCAAGATCGGCCGCGTAATCGTCGCTCGGCGTGATCGGCTCGCTGAAGCCGAGGCGGCGCTTGCGCCAGCTGACCCAGGCGAGGACGATCGGCACATTGGCTTCGCGCGCGATATGCCAGAAACCCGATTTCCATTCGCCATCGCTCTTGCGCGTACCCTCGGCGGCGATGACCAGGGCAAGCTTGTCCGACTTGCGAAACGCCTCGGCCACCTGCTCGACATAATTGGCACGCTTGCGGCGATCCACCGGCACGCCGCCCATGTCGTACATGAAACTCTTCATCCAACCGGTGAAGAGCGTGTGCTTGCCCATGAAACTGGGCTCCACGCCTTCTTCCGCGGTTGCACCGGTGAAGAACACGAAATCCCAGTTGGAGCTATGCGGCGCGCCCGCGATCACATATTTCTGGATGCCGGGAAGACCGCTCTCGACCTTCCAGCCCTGCAGCCGGTAGATGGCCCAGATGATCCGTCGCACGATACGCGACAGGAGCGAGCGCTTGCGGCCCGGTTCTTGCGACATGTTCTCTCCCACGCGTGCTGCCTACCAGAAGTTTCTGCGAAAGCGAGCCTACATGCGGAAGATGCCGAAGCTTGGCGTTTCGGGGATGGGTGCTTCGAGTGTGGCGGCTAAGGCGAGGCCGAGCACGTCGCGCGTCTGCACCGGGTCGATCACCCCATCGTCCCACAGCCGCGCGGTCGCGTAGTAGGGATTGCCCTCGTCCTCGTATTTCTGGCGGATCGGAGCCTTGAAGTCCTCGGCCTGTTCCTCGGTCCAGCTGTCGGCGTCGCGATGGACGGTGGCGAGGACCGATGCGGCCTGTTCACCGCCCATCACCGAAATACGCGCATTGGGCCAGGTGAACAGGAAGCGCGGGCTATAGGCGCGGCCGCACATGCCGTAATTGCCCGCCCCGAAGCTGCCGCCGATGACCACGGTGACCTTGGGCACGGTGGCAGTGGCGACAGCTGTAACCAGCTTCGCGCCATGCTTGGCGATGCCTTCCGCCTCGTATTTCCCGCCGACCATGAAGCCCGAAATGTTCTGGAGGAAGAGTAGCGGGATGCGGCGTTGCTGCGCCAGCTCGATGAAGTGCGCGCCCTTCTGTGCGCTTTCCGAAAACAGCACGCCGTTGTTGGCGAGGATCGCGACCGGCATGCCCCAGATATGGGCAAAGCCGCAGACCAGCGTGCTGCCGTAATGCTGTTTGAACTCGTGAAACTCGCTGCCGTCGACGAGGCGGGCGATGACCTCGTGCACGTCGTAGGGCGCGCGCACATCCTCGGGCACGATGGCGTAAAGGTCCTCGGCATCGAACTTCGGCGGGCGCGGATCTTTCAGCGCGACGTGTTTCGCCTCGGCATAATTGTTGCCGAGATGGCTGACGATATCGCGCACGATAGTGAGCGCGTGCTCGTCGTTCTCGGCGAGATGATCGACCACGCCGGATTTCTTAGCATGCAGGTCGCCGCCGCCCAGATCCTCGGCGCTGATTTCCTCGCCTGTTGCCGCCTTCACTAGAGGCGGTCCGGCGAGGAAGATCGTGCCCTGATTGCGCACGATCACCGTCTCGTCCGACATCGCCGGAACATAGGCCCCGCCCGCAGTGCAGCTGCCCATGACGCAGGCGATCTGCGGGATACCAAGCGCGCTCATGTTGGCCTGGTTGAAGAAGATGCGCCCGAAGTGATCGCGGTCGGGGAAGACCTCGGCCTGGTGCGGCAAATTCGCCCCGCCGCTGTCGACGAGGTAGATGCACGGCAGCCGGTTTTCCTGCGCAATTTCCTGTGCGCGCAGGTGCTTCTTGACCGTCATCGGGTAATAGGTGCCGCCCTTCACGGTGGCATCGTTGCACACGATCATCACGTGCCGGCCCGACACGCGACCGATCCCGGCGATCATTCCCGCGCCGTTGATTGCGTCCTTGCCATACATGCCGTTGGCGGCAAGCTGGCCGATTTCGAGGAACGGGCTGCCCGGATCGAGCAAGCGTTCCACCCGCTCGCGCGGCAGGAGCTTGCCCCGCCCGACATGGCGCTCGCGACTGCCCTCAGAGCCGCCCAAAGCAGCGGCGGCTACGGTGGAGCGCAAGTCTGCGGCGAGAGACTTGTTGTGCTCGAAACGCGCCTTGGCATCGGGCGCCTCGCGGTCGAGCGTCGAGGTGAGAACGGGTGCGGTCATCCCGCCGCCCCGATCAGCTCGCGCCCGATCAGCATGCGGCGGATCTCGTTCGTCCCCGCCCCGATGTCGAGCAGCTTGGCATCGCGCATGTAGCGCTCCACCGGCCAGTCGAGCGTGTAGCCTGCGCCGCCGAGCGCCTGCACACTTTCGGCGGCCACGCGGAAGGCGTTTTCGCTCGCCAGCAGGATGACGCCTGCCGCATCGAAGCGCGTCGTCTGGTCGGCATCGCAGGCCTTGGCGACGGCATAGGTGTAGGCGCGGGCCGATTGCAGCGCGACATACATGTCCGCCACCTTGGCCTGCATCAGCTGGAAGCTTCCCAGCGGCTTGCCGAACTGGGTGCGCTCGCGAAGGTAGGGGATGACCGTGTCGAGGCAGGCCTGCATGACGCCGAGCTGCAATCCGGCGAGCACGACGCGCTCGTAATCCAGCCCGCTCATCAGCACGCCGACGCCGCCGTTTTCGGGGCCCATCACATTTGCTTCGGGCACGAAGCAATCGTCGAACACCAGCTCGCTGGTGGGCGAGCCGCGCATGCCGACCTTCTCGATCTTCTGGCCGATGGAAAAGCCTTCGAAATCCTTTTCGATCAGGAAGGTCGTGATCCCCCGGCTGCCCGCTTCGGGCGAGGTCTTGCCGTAGACAACCAGCGTATCGGCATAGGGGGCGTTGGTGATCCAGAACTTGGTGCCGTTGAGCACGTAGCCGCCATCGACCTTCTCGGCCTTCATCTTCATCGAGACGACATCCGATCCGGCGCTCGCTTCGCTCATGGCGAGGCTTCCGACATGCTCGCCGCTGATCAGCTTGGGCAGGTATTTCGCCTTCTGCTCCGCATTGCCCCAGCGCGCGATCTGGTTGACGCAGAGGTTGGAATGCGCGCCGTAGCTGAGGCCGACAGAGGCGCTTGCGCGGCTGACCTCCTCCACCGCGATCACATGTTCGAGATAGCCGAGGCCTAAACCGCCGTCGGCCTCGCTGACGGTAATGCCATGCAGGCCCAGCTCGCCCATCGCAGGCCACAGCTCCGCCTTGGGAAACCAGTCCTCGCGATCAACCTTCTCCGCCAGCGGGGCGATCTGTTCGTCGGCGAAGCGGCCGACATTCTCGCGGATCATCTCGGCGGCCTCGCCCAGCTGGAAATCGAAATCGGGGGTCGCGCGCATGGTCTCTCCTCAAAATCCGCGAAAATCTGGGGCTCGCGTAATATCGTTGCGCGCCGATAGCCGAGCGCGCGGCGCGGGGCAAACCGTATGGCGCAAGACGCATTGCGATGCCGCAGAACTTATTGGCGCATTGCGGATTTTCTCCTAAGGGCCTTCGTCGCACATGCACCAACGGACCGATCAGCTATGGCCCCGCGGCTCCCAGCCCGCGCAGGCATTGTGCGGCGAAGACGATCGCCTGTCCGTCCTTGCTGCACACCAAACCGATGCTCTGGTTGGCGACGAAGAGCTCGCGCGGATTGCCAGCCTGGCCGCAAAGATCTGCGAAACCCCCATCGCGCTGGTGAGCATCGTCGAGCGAGACCGACAGCATTTCCTCGCTCGCCTCGGTATCGATGCCAGCGAAACTCCACGTCCGACGAGCTTCTGCGCCCATGCCATGCTGGGCGGTCAGGCGATGGTCGTGCCGGATGCGACGAAGGACGAGCGGTTCAAGGACAACCCGCTGGTCACCGCCGAACCGAATATTCGCTTCTACGCTGGCTATCCGCTCGTTTCTCTGGAGGGCGCACCGCTCGGCTCCCTCTGTGTCATCGACACCCAGCCGCGTGAGCGCGGCCTGACCGAACTCCAGCACGAGACTCTCGAAGTGCTCGGTCGTGCGGTCATGCGCCGGCTTGAGTCGCGGCGCCAGCTTTCAAAGGCCGAAGAGGCCGACGAGCGGTTGCAGAAGCGCGTGCGCCAGATCCTCGATTCGGTGCCGGGAATTGCCTGGTCCGCCGATGCCGACCTCAATTTCGATTATTTCAACGCGCAGTGGCGCGAGGTGACCGGGCTCGACCAGCCCGCGTCGGTCGAAGAATGGAGCGCGGCCGTCCACCCCGAAGACTATGGCCCGAGCCACGACGATTTCGTTGCCGCGGTGACGCGCGGCGCGACTTACGAGGCTGCCCTGCGAATCCGGCATGCTTCGGGAGAGTGGCGCTGGATGCTCTCGCGCGTCGTGCCTGTGCAAACGCCCGAGGGCGAGCATCGCTGGGTGGGGACGCTTACTGATATTCACGAAGAGCATAGCCAGCGAGAGGCGAAGGAACTGCTGGCCGGAGAATTGTCGCACCGCATCAAGAACATTTTCGCGGTCATTTCCGGCCTGATTGCGATCCGTTCGCGCGGCAAGCCCGAGCTCGCCGAGTTCACGAAGGAATTGGGCGCCGCGATCCGTGCGCTGGGCACTGCCCATGACTACGTCAGGCCCGATGACGGGCGCAGCAGCGACAATCTTCAAGGCCTGCTGCAAGACCTCCTGAAACCCTATGATGACGGGCGCGCGGCACGGCTGCAGATCAGCGGGGACGATGTCGAAACCGGGCCGCGGGCCGCGACGCCCCTGGCGCTGATATTCCATGAATTAGCCACGAACTCGGCCAAATATGGCGCCCTGTCCTGCGACGACGGGGAAATCAGGATCGCCATTTCCGCCGACGCCGCTTCCGACGGGGACATCCGCGTCACCTGGACCGAGGTGATGCGCGGCTATTGCGACACTCTCGATTCAGAGCATGAAGGGTTCGGCTCGCGTCTTTTGCGCATGGCCGTGGAGAATCAGCTCGAAGGGCGCTTTGATCGCTCTTTCGGCGAAGAAGGCATCGTCATCGATCTGGCCTTTCCCAAAACGAAAATCCTGCCCTGACGCATAAAGCCGCTATCCCGCGACGGCCTTTCGCACGGCGGCGAACCTGCTAGCGTGAGATCAGGGCAAGCTTAAAGGTAAGAGAAATGCGCTATCCCATGCTGTTCGGACTGTGCGCCCTCGCCATGGCCTGTACGCAAGGCGAAGAGGAGCAGGGCACCACCGCCGAAACCGTGACCGACGACGCATCGGTGGCCTCTCCTGCTGCCGACGACATGCCCGGCGAATTTGCGGAAACCGCCTGGCGCGCCATTGCCGAGGATGGCTCGCGCTACACCACCTATCTCGATCGCGACGGGTGCTATCGCGACCTGCGTAATGGCGATCCATGGCAAACCGGCCAGTGGACCTTCAATGCCACCGGAGACGAGCGGCTGTGCTTCACGCCGGACGACGAGAACGGGGCGGAACGCTGCTGGAAACCCGAAAGTATGCAGGAAGAGACGATGAGCGCGACCGGCCCCGGCGACCGGCGGATCGAGCTGGAACGCGTCGATTATCAACTGCCCGATGACGAGGGCAGCGAGAACGGGTGATCGCTTCCGACATACCAGCGCTCGAATTTCGCGACGTACGCAAGAGCTACGGCGCGACCCAGGCAGTGCGCGGCGTGTCCCTCGCCATCGACAGCGGCCAGTTCGTCGCGCTGGTCGGGGCTTCGGGATCGGGCAAGTCGACCTTGCTGAAAACCATCAACCGCCTCGCCCCTGCTTCGAGCGGCGAGGTCGTTTACGAAGGGGAGCCGGTTGCCGGATTGCCGCTTCCCGCCCTGCGCCGTCGGATCGGCTATGTCTTCCAGTCCATCGGCCTGTTCCCGCACATGACGGTCGGCGAGAACATCGGCATCGGTCCGCGTCTGGCGAAACAGCCGCTCGCGCCAAACCGGATCGACGAGCTGCTGGAGCTGGTCGAGCTCGATGCAGACATGGCCACCCGCATGCCCGATGCTTTGTCGGGTGGCCAGCGCCAGCGTGTCGGCGTGGCCCGGGCCCTTGCGGGCCATCCGCACCTGTTGCTCATGGACGAGCCCTTCGGCGCCCTCGATCCCATCACGCGGAATGCGTTGGGCGAGAGCGTCCGCAAGCTGCATGACGAGCTTGATCTCACCACGGTCATGGTGACGCATGACATGGCCGAGGCCTTGCTGCTGGCCGACCGGGTCCTTGTCATGGACAAGGGCAGGATCGTTGCCGATGAGACACCGCAAGCCCTGCTGGAAGGGGGCGGTGGCACAGTGGCGCAAGATCTCGTCGCGGTGCCGCGCGCACAGGCTGACCGACTGGCGGAGCTCTCGCGGTGAGCGAGATCTGGCAGGCGCTGCTGAACCTCGGCGACCAGCTGTCGGCGCATGTGCTGCTGTCGGCCTCGGCCATCGCGCTCGGCATCGTGACGGCCCTGCCGCTGGCGGTCTGGGCCAGCCGGTCGGCGACGGTTTCCCGCGCCGCGCTGGGGTTTGCAAGCCTCGTGCAGACCATTCCCGCACTCGCGCTGCTGGCGCTGTTCTTCCCCATCCTGCTGAGCCTGCGCGCAGTGTTCGGCCAAGGTTTGCCGACGCTCGGGTTCCTGCCCGCATTGCTGGCGCTGGCGCTGTATGCGCTGTTGCCGATCCTGCGCAATGCGATAACCGCGCAGACCAATCTCGATCCTGGGGTCATCGAGGCGGCAGACGGCGTGGGCATGACCTTCTGGCAGCGGCTACGGCTGGTCGAGGCGCCGCTCTCCGCGCCCTATGTCATGGCCGGCATCCGCACTGCCGCGGTCTGGACCATCGGCGCTGCGACGCTGGCGACGACCATCGGGCAAAAGAGCCTGGGCGATCCGATCTTCGCTGGCCTCCAGACGCAAAACTGGGTGCTGGTTCTGGCCGGCTGCATCGCGAGTGCAGGCCTTGCCCTGATCGCCGACGGGCTGCTCGGCACGATCGAGAAAGGGCTCAAGATGCGGCGGCGCCTGCTGACCCTCGGAGGGGCCGCGGCGGTGGCGCTGGGCGTGGCTGCCGCGGCTCTCGCCCAGTTTGGCGGGACCGGGGAGCGGCGCATTGTCATAGGCGCCAAGGGCTTCTCGGAGCAGTATATCCTTGCCCGCCTGATCGGTCGGCAACTCGAGGCAGCCGGCTATTCTGTGGACTATCGCGACGGACTGGGCTCGGCCGTCGCCCATCGTGCGGTTTCGACCGGGGCAATCGACGTGCTGGTCGATTACACGGGCACGATCTGGACCAACCAGATGCAGCGCGAAGACAATCCGCCGCGCGATACGATGCTGGAGGAAATCATCGCCTGGGAATCCAGGACGAGCGGCACACACGTGCTTGGTCGCCTCGGTTTCGAAAATGCCTATGGCCTCGCCATGCCGCGCGCGGCGGCCGAAGCTCGTGGCCTGCAAACCATCGCCGATCTTGGCCCGGTCGCAGGCACCTTGACCATTGGCGGCGACCCCGAATTCTTCGAGCGCCCCGAATGGATGGCGGTGCGAGAAGCCTACGGCCTGCGCTTTGCCGAACGCCGCAATTTCTCACCGACCTTCATGTACAATGCACTGAAATCGGGCGAAGCGGATGTGATCGGCGCCTATACTTCGGACGGGCGGATCGCCGCCGACGACCTGACCATCCTCGGCGATCCGCGTGGGGCCTTCCCCAATTACGACGCGATCGTGCTGCTCGCGCCGGAGACCGGGAACGACGCCGCGATCCGCGCCGCGATCGAGCCGCTGATCGGCGCGATCGACGTCGCGGCGATGCGCAAGGCGAACCTTTCGGTCGACCGCGAAGAGGACAAGCTGTCGTTCGAAGAGGCGGCGCGGCAACTGGCCGAGCGCGCGGGTCTCTAGCGCGCCTTGCGCCAGACCTGCGTCTGGCAGAAGGGGCCGATGCAGCCCTTCACCTCGAGCACATTGGCACTGCGGCGCTTCAGGATCGAGCGGTAGGTCTTTCCGCTTTTGGGATCGTAGATCGTTCCGCGCCACTCGTCGCCATCCTCGGCGAAGCCGGTCAGCACCGGCATGCCGAGCAGCTTGCGGCTGCGCTTCGCGGCATCCTTGTTGTTGACGTCGCGCTGGTCGAGGCCCTGGGGCGGCGGCACGAGGAATTTCGCGATCCGGCCGCACAGTTTCGCGCCGCACGGTGCAATCGAGATTACCGCGTCCTTCTCCTCGGTCACCCACCGGCCCTGAACGGGTTCGGCCGCGGCCAAGGGGAAGGCGATGAGCATGGCGGCAAGAGATACGACGGCTTTCTTCATTGCGATTCCTTCCTTCGGTCTGACGGACCTTCATCGAATCCCGCGCCGCGCGGCCAGTCGCGTGCGGAGAATGCCAGCACCTTGAACAGGTCGCCCATGGCCTCGGGGTGAACGAGCCGCTCGTGCGCCGACGCGATGTCCTTCGCCTGGGCAGGCGATCTGGTTGCAAGGGCCTGCGCGCGCAGGCCGATGCCCATCGCCTCGAGCCAGGCACCCTGCGTCGCCGTCGCCGTCGCGAGACCGGCCCTGCTGACGATGTCCCTGAGCGTGGCGAAATCGACATGGGCCGTCAGATCCATGCCCCCCGGCGCGGCGAACACGTCGACCTTCTCGTGGCGCTTCAGGGCCTGCAGCGTCGAGCCCGTGCGCGCACTCAGATGGCCGTAATCGATGAACAGGGCCGCACCGCCCTGCGCGTCGATTCGCCGCGCCAGCGCATCGACCAACGCAGCGGCCGCCGGACAGGTCTCGATGATCGTGCCGGGCTGCGCGGCGCGCTGGGCCTGCGGCACCGCATCATCCATCGGATTGGGGCCGGCGGCGAAGACGAATTCGTCCCGCTCGTCGAGCGCGACCATGCGCTCGCGCCAGCCACGCTCGGTCATTACCAGCTGGCGGATCGGAAGGGCATCGAGAAACTCATTGGCCACGAGGAATATCGGGCGGTTTTCGGGCAGCGTGTCGATCGTGTCGTGCAATTCGGCTCCGGCAAGCGCCTGCGACTGCAGGGTGCGCAAGGCCGGAGAGCCTTCGACCAGATGCACGTCCGGCCGCCATCCCTGGCTTGCCATCGCGCGCAACGCATCGCGCGCCAGCGTGCCCCGCCCGGGCCCAAGTTCGACATAGAGCGCGTTGGCCGGACGGCTCGCGCGCACCCATATGTCCGCCAGCCAGAGCCCGACCATCTCGCCGAACATCTGGCTGATTTCGGGGGCCGTGGTGAAATCTCCCGCCGCGCCCAGCGGATCGCGGGAGGCATAATAGCGCCCATTGCTTTCGCCCATGTAGCGCGCGACGGGGATCGGCCCGTGCTGCGCGATCAGGCGCCGAAAGCTCTGCGCCAGGCCTGGCTCGTCCGTGCCGCTCATGCGGCCGCCGGCTTGCCTTTCCTGGGCGTTCCGACAGGAGGGCGCATCAGCGAATAGGCGACGAGCGCGAGGCCGAGCGCGACCAGCGGCAGGCTCAGCCACTGCCCGCGCGACAGCCCGGTTTCCACCACGACACTCGCCAGATGTGCATCGGGCTCGCGGAAGAACTCGTTGATAAAGCGCCCCAGCCCCATGCCGGTGGTGAAAATTCCGACCAGCAGTCCGACGCGGTAGCGCGCCTTCGTTTTCCAGAACATCAGCATCATCACGATGCCCAGCAGCAACCCTTCGAGCCCGGCCTGATACAGCTGGCTGGGATGTCGGGCCACATCGCCGCCGTCGGGGAACACCATTGCCCAGGGCACGTCGCTTTCGACCGCGCGACCCCACAATTCGCCATTGATGAAATTGGCGATGCGCCCCGGGAAATACGCGAAGGGCACCGACACCGCGACATAGTCGCACACGCGCAGGAAATTGAGACTGCCGCGCCACGAAACCCAGGCGATCGCGAGGACCACCCCGATCAGTCCGCCGTGGAAGCTCATGCCCCCTTCCCACAGCTTGAACATGTCCACGGTGCCGAACAGCTCCGGCCGGTAGAAGGCAACATAGCCGAACCGCCCGCCGAGGATGACGCCGAGCGTTGCGTAGAAGAACAGGTCGTCGACATGCCGCTGCGCCATTGGGGCGCCCGGCTGCTTGATCATCTTGGACACGTGCCAGACCGCGAAGATGATCCCGATGAGATAGGCCAGCGAGTAGTAGCGTAGCTGAAACCAGCCGATCTCGAACAGATAGGGTCTCAGCCCCAGATCCTGCCAGTAGATCGGGTCGATTGCGCCGCTGGCGGCGAGTAGTGACAGCAAGGGCTTATCCTCTTAGAGACATGTGCAAGGCCGCGTCCGACGACCCATCGGCGGCGGCTTTTGGCATAGCAGGAGTTTTGGGGAAAGCCTGCGTCGAGCCGCATTATCCGCGCGAGCCTCGGTAAGCGAGGCCGCGCACTGTTTTGGAGAGGACGACACAACCGATGCCCACCGAACTCGACAAGGATATTCATCGCATTACCGACGCCGTCACTGCTCCGGGCCAGATGTTCGAGCTGACCGAAGCGAGCCGGCGCGGCGTGACGATGCCCGCCTTCAAGAACGCGCCGCCCAGCGTCGCGCATTACTTCGCGCATTTCTGCAACGAGAAGAAGAACGAAACCTTCCTCGTCGATGGCGACATGCGCATGACCTTCGGTGAGGTCTGGCATGCTGCGAGCCACGTGGCCCATGGGCTGGCGACGGAGCACGGGATCCAGAAGGGCGATCGCGTGGGCATCGCGGCGCGCAATTCGGTCAATTGGATCATCGCCTATATGGGCACCCTCATGGCCGGCGGCTGTGCGACGCTGCTCAACGGCTGGTGGACGGGCGAGGAGCTCGCCTACGGAATCGACCTGTGCGAATGCAAGCTGGTGCTAGCCGATCCGCAGCGTGCGGCGCGGCTCGACGGCGTCGACCATCCTGCCAAGGTGGTGGTGTTCGAGCATGGCCGCCCGAGCGAAGGCCTCGCCCCGGTCTGGGCGGCAGGCGATACGGCGATGAAGATGCTGGGCGAGATCGGCCCCGAAGACCTCGCCACGATCCTCTACACCTCGGGTTCGACCGGCCATCCCAAGGGCGCCTATTCCGACCACCTCGGAGTCGTCTCGGGCACGATGAACTACGTCTGCCAGACGGCGATGATCCTCCAATTGCTGACCGAGCGGGGCGAGGCGCCCACCGTGCAGCCGAGTGCGCTCGTCGCCGTGCCGCTGTTCCATGTGACCGGCGAAGTGCCGCTGTTCCTCCAGAGCTTTGCCATGGGCCGCAAGCTCGTCCTGATGCCCAAGTGGGACGCGGGCGAGGCGCTGCGCCTGCTCGACAAGGAGAAGATTACCTATTTCGTCGGCGTGCCGTTGATGAGCTACGAGATCGCGATGCATCCCGACCGCGAGAAATACGATCTCTCGCAGTGCAAGACCTTTGCCGCGGGCGGGTCCGCGCGCCCGGTCGAACATGTGAAGCGCATCAAGGATGCCTTCCAGGATGGCTATCCGGTGCTCGGTTACGGGCTCACCGAAACCAATGGGGTCGGCGCGGGCAATCTCAACGAGAACTATCTCGCCAAGCCGAACAGCACCGGCATGCCCTCGCGCCCGCTGGTCGAGATTGCCATTCTCGACGATGACGGCAACCAGCTGCAGCAGGGCGAGGTGGGCGAGATCTCGATCCGCTCGGTCTGCAATTTCCTCGGCTACTGGCGCAACGAGGAAGCGACCAAGGCCGCGTTCAGCGACGACGCATTTTTCCGCACCGGCGATCTCGGCTACATGGACGAGGACGATTACCTGTTCATTGTCGACCGCAAGAAGGACATCATCATCCGCGGTGGCGAGAACATCTCCTGCATCGAGGTGGAAGAGGCGATCTACGCACATCCCGCGGTCGCAGAATGTTCGGTATTCGGACTTCCGGACGAGCGTTTCGGCGAGATTCCCGCTGCGGTCTACCTCACGCATGAGGGCCATGAGTTGTCCTCGGACGACTTGCAGGAATTCCTCCGCGAACACATCGCTCCGTTCAAGATTCCGAGCGTCATCTGGCAGGCGGAAGAACAGCTTCCCCGCCTCGGCACGCAGAAGGTCGACAAGCGGACCGTCAAGGCCACCTACGCGAGCGACTACGAGGCCGCTTGAGCACCTTCCGTATTCCCCGCCAGCGCGCGATCTTCGACCGGCGCGATGTCGCCGCGCAGATCGATGCGTTGGTGGAGGAGCACGGCGAAAAGGCCCGCCAGCCGATCGTGCAGCTGCTGAAAGAGGCGCTGGAGAAGGGCCGCGCCGAACTGGCCACGCGGCTGGAGGAAAAACACTCCGCCGGGCATGAATGCGCGGGCGGGCACTCCTTCCTGATCGACCAGCTGCTGCGCGTGATCCACGATCATGCGACGACGCATCTCTACCCCAGCGCCAACCGGTCGCAAGCCGAGCGACTGACGATCATGGCGGTCGGCGGGTATGGCCGGTCCGAAATGGCGCCGCATTCCGACGTCGACATCGCCTTTCTCGTCGGCGGCAAGAAGACCGCCTGGTGCGAACAGGTGGTCGAGGCGATGCTCTACCTCATGTGGGACCTCGGCCTGAAGGTCGGCCATTCCACGCGCACGCTGGACGAGGCCATCCGGCTGTCGAAGAGCGATCTCACCATCCGCACCGCCCTGCTCGAAGGGCGCTACGTCTGGGGCGACCAGGAGCTGTATGACGAGGGCGCGCGCCGCTTCACCAGCGAGGTTGTGCGCGGCAACGAACGCGCTTTCGTCACCGAAAAGCTGGCCGAGCGCAATGCGCGGCACAAGCGCATGGGCGACAGCCGCTATGTCGTCGAACCCAACGTCAAGGATGGCAAGGGTGGCCTGCGCGACCTCCACGCGCTCTACTGGATCGGCAAGTTCATCCACCGCGTGCGCGCGGCGGCCGAACTGGTCGATGTCGGCTTGTTCACCCCGGCCGAATATCGCAGCTTCCGCCGGGCGGAGAACTTCCTCCTCGCGGTCCGCTGCCACCTGCATGTCCTCACTGGCCGCGCCGAGGACCGGCTGACCTTCGACATGCAGCGCCAGATTGCCGAGCGGATGAATTTTGCCAAGCGGCCCGGCAAGAGCTCGGTCGAGCGGTTCATGCAGCTCTATTTCCTTCATGCGAAACGCGTCGGCTCGCTCACCGGTGTCTTCCTCGCGCATATCGATGAGCAGTTCGAGGCGAAAACCGCGCGCTCGGGCTTCTTCGCTGGCTGGAAGCAGAAGGCGAGGCTCGTCAAGGGTTATCGCGTGTTCGGCGGCAAGATCGCCGCGCCGTCCGACGACTGGTTCCGCAAGGACCCGGTGCGCCTGATCGAAATCTTCCAGATCGCCGAGGAGCAGGAGCTGGAAGTGCATCCCGAAACGATGCGCCAGGCCGATCGCGACAGCGGGCTGATCGACAATGCGGTACGCAATGATGCGCGCGCCAATGCCATCTTCCTCGACCTCCTTTGCGGTCGCAACGATCCCGAGATGGTGCTGCGCTGGATGAACGAGACCGGCGTATTCGGAAAGTTCGTGCCCGATTTCGGCAAGGTCAACGCGCAGATGCAATTCGACATGTACCACCACTATACGGTGGACGAGCATACGATCCGCGCCATCGGCCTGCTCAACAAGATCGAGAAGGGCGAGCTTGCCGACGACCATCCGCGCGCCACGCGCCTGATCCACAAGGTCAATTCGCGCCGCGTCGCTTACGTCGCGGCGCTGCTGCACGACATTGCCAAGGGGCGGGGCGGCGATCATTCGGAGCTCGGCGCCGACGTGGCCCGCGAGCTGTGCCCGCGCTTCGGCCTCGACGAGAACGAGACCGAGCTGGTTGCATGGCTGGTGCTGCACCATCTGCTGATGAGCCACACGGCGCAGAAACGCGACCTGACCGACCCCAAGACGATCGAGGATTTCGTCGGCAAGGTGCAGAGCCAGGAGCGGTTGCGCCATCTCGCCATCCTGACGGCGGTCGACATCCGCGCGGTGGGTCCGGGCACCTGGAACAGCTGGAAGGGCCAGCTGCTGGGTGAGCTATACGATTCGGCCAGCGAGCGCTTGCGCCTCGGCCACATGCGCGAGGGGCGCGAGCGCAAGATCGCGGCGAAAAAGGAGCAGGTCGCCGAATTGCTCGGCGAACAGGCCGGGCTGGTCGACAGTCTCGCCGCCACCATGGGCGATGCGTACTGGATCGCGGAGCCGGTCGACATCGTCGCCCTGAACCTCGTGCATTACGATGCGGCGCGCGAGGCGGATCACGAGCTGTCGATCCACTGCGAATTCTACGAAGCGCGCGGGGCGACGCTGGTCACGGTCATCGCCTCGGACCATCCGGGTCTGTTCTATCGCATCGCGGGCGGCATCCACCTGGCAGGCGGCAACATCATCGATGCGCGCATCCACACCACGCGGCAGGGCTGGGCGCTGGACAATTTCCTGGTGCAGGACCCGCATGGCGGCGCCTTTGCGGAGGAGGGTCAGTTGGAGCGGCTCAAGAAGAGCATCACCGATGCCCTCGCCAACCGCGTCGATCTCGCCCCCCGGCTGGCGCGACGTCCGCTCAACCATAGCCGTGCCCGCGCCTTCGACGTTTCGCCGCGCGTACTGTTCGACAACAAGGCGTCGAACCGCTTCACCGTGATCGAGGTCAATGCCCGTGACCGGCCCGCACTGCTCAATCGCCTCGCCCGCGCGCTGTTCGAAAGCCGCCTCGTCGTCCACTCCGCCCACGTCACCAATTACGGCGAGCGCGCGGCCGACACCTTCTACGTCACCGATCTGACCGGCCACAAGCTGGAGCCCGGCGAGCGAATGAATCGCATCGAGTCACGCCTAATCGAGTCCGCGAGCGACGCCATGCAGGACCGGCTGGAGAACGCTTAGGAAAGAGGGTTACCCGCGCTCTCCGAACAGAGCGGTTCCCACGCGCACATGCGTCGCGCCGAGCTGGATCGCGGTTTCGTAATCGCCGCTCATGCCCATGCTGCGGCCCCAGGAATCATCGGCTGGGCCGTGGTCCCGCGCCAACTTGTCGAGCAGGGCAAAGAAGGGTGCGGGCTCGATGTCGAAGGGCGGAATGCACATCAGGCCGGCGACCGAAATGTCCGCCTCGCGTGCCTGCTGGAGCAGCGCGGGCAGCTCGCCGATCGGACAGCCACCCTTCTGCTCTTCCTCGCCGACATCCACCTGAACGAAGCACGGCACCCGCCTGTCGAGCTTGTCCATCGCCTTGCCCAGCGCCTTCACAAGGCTCGGCCGGTCGAGCGAATGGATCACGTCGAACAGAGCGACCGCATCTTCCGCCTTGTTCGATTGCAGCTGGCCGATCAGGTGCAGCGTCACCGCCGGATGCTCTTCGCGCAGCGCGGGCCACTTGGCCTGTGCTTCCTGGACGCGGTTCTCGCCGAAATGCCGCTGGCCTTCGGTCAGCAGCGGGCGGATCGCCTCTACCGGATGCGTCTTGCTAACCGCGACGAGCGTAATCTCGCCCGGATCTCGGCGGGCGATCTTGCACGCCTTCGCGATATTCGCCTGCACCTGCTGCAGCGGAGTCTCTGCCTTTTCCATCGTGGAGCGCTATAGCGGACCACGCATGAATGGACAGGCCCTCCCGCTGCTCTGGCTGCTCTCCGATGCTCGCAACGATGGCGGGCTCGAAGAGGCCTTGCGCGCGCTGCCGGAGCGGTCGGGTTTCGTTTTCCGGCACTATCATCTCGATCCCGAAGCGCGGCGAACGCGATTCGACGAACTGGTGGCGATTGCGCGCGCATGCGGCCATGTGGTCATTTTGTCGGGCAGCGAAGACTGGGGCGCCGACGGGCACTACGGCGCGCCGGAGAGCCTCGGAAGCGGTCTGCGCCTGGCGACGGCGCATGATGGCGAAGAGATCGAAGCCGCTGTCGAAGCGAAGGCCGATGGTATCTTCCTTTCGCCCGTCTTTCCCACCGCCTCGCACCCCGGCGGCGCGACGCTCGGCCCGATGGGTTTTTCCGTTCTCGCACAGCAATCGCCTGTTCCGGTCATTGCGCTGGGCGGGATGAATGCCGACAGGGCGCGCGAACTGAACTGGCCGCGCTGGGCGGCGATCGACGGGCTTTCCTGACCTGCCCGACGCAGTCCTTCGCCGGTGCGAAGGGCAGGACAAGGGCACCAGTGTGTTGCTCAGAAAATACACCCGCCCGACGAACGCTGCTTGACGCGCGAGTCCCCGAGGATTCATACTGCGTCTTCCCTGGGGATCGAAGGTAAACGCACATGGCCACGCGCGCTGGCGCAGCACCCGACTGGCGGGCGGCATTCCGCCGCTCCTTCCGCCGTGCCACGCATATGGCCGGGGCAGGGCTGCTGTTCGCCCTCATGCTGTTCCTCACCTTGTCGCTGGCCAGCTACACACAGACCGATCCGAGCCCGTCGACCGCCGCTTCGGGAGAGCGGATCGGCAACTGGATGGGCCTCAGCGGGGCGTGGGCTGCAGAACGAGCCTTCAATTTCTTCGGCATCACCTCCGTCCTGCTGCTGCCGCTGCTCTATATCTCCGCCCGTCGCTTGTGGACCGGCGTGGAGGATGGTGACGAAGAGGAAACGCCCGGGCGCTGGTGGGCCCCCTTCGCCATGCTCCTGGCGGCGATGGTGCTCCTCGGCACGGTGCTGGCGCTGCTCTTCGATCCGGCCACGGGCAGCCTGCCGGCGGGTCTGGGCGGGCTGTTCGGCCAGCTCGGCGGCCTCGGCATCGAGGCAGCAGCAGACCGCTTCGGAGAGGCAGCCTCGGGCTGGATCGTTCTCGCCGTGGCCCTGCTCGCGCTGGGCGGCGGCATCGCGCTGGTGACGCGCGTTTTCGCGATCGACTGGGCGCAGTTCCTCACCCTCCCCGATTTCCTGCGCCGCCGCCCGGCGCTGATCGATGGCGACCTGCCGCTCATGCCCAAGCGGCAGAAACGCGCGAAACCGGCGAAGGCGGAGGACGAAGACGCCCAGCCGATCGAATTTCGCGAACCGCGCCGCGCGCCCGAGATCGCCGATCCCGCCCCCACGCCTGCGCAGCCGAAACCGGCAAAGGCCAAGCAGCGCGACATGTTCGCAAATTACCAGCTGCCGACGCTGGAATTGCTCGACGATCCGCCCGCCAACGCCGCCCCCAAGCTCGACAAGATGGCGCTGGAACGCAATGCGCGCCTGCTCGAAAACGTGCTCGACGATTTCAACGTGAAGGGTGAAATCACCGCCGTGCGTGCCGGCCCGGTGGTGACAATGTACGAGCTGGAGCCTGCGCCGGGCATCAAGGCCAGCCGCGTCGTCGGCCTGGCCGAGGATATCGCGCGCAATATGAGCGCGATCAGCGCGCGCGTATCGCCGATCCCGGGCAAGACCGTGATCGGCATCGAGCTGCCCAATGCCGACCGCCAGATGGTGAGCTACAAGCAGCTCGCCGCCAGCGCCGCCTTCGTCGACAGCAAGGGCAGCCTGCCGATGATCCTGGGCAAGGACATCGCGGGCGAGCCGATCGTCGCCGACCTGGCCGCCATGCCCCACCTTCTGGTCGCGGGCACCACCGGCAGCGGTAAGTCGGTCGGCCTCAATGCGATCCTGCTCTCGCTGCTCTACCGCTTCACGCCCGACGAGTGCCGGTTGATCCTGATCGATCCCAAGGTGCTGGAGCTCAAGACCTACGACGACATTCCCCACCTCCTCAGCCCCGTGGTGACCGAGCCGCACAAGAGCGTGCGCGCGCTGAAATGGGCGGTCGAGGAGATGGAGAAGCGCTATCGCATGATGTCGAGCGTGAACTCGCGCAATATCGCGGGCTTCAACGAGAAGGTGAAGAAGGCAGCCGAGAAGGGCAAACCGCTCGGCCGCCGCGTGCAGACCGGCTTCGATCCCGAGACTGGCGAGGAAATCTACGAGGAAGAGCAGCTCGATTACGAACCGCTGCCGCTGATCGTGCTGATCGTCGACGAGTTGGCCGATCTGATGGTCACCGTCGGCAAGGAAATAGAGGTGCTGATCCAGCGCCTCAGCCAGAAGAGCCGCGCTGCCGGCATCCACCTGATCATGGCGACGCAGCGCCCCTCGGTCGACGTCATCACCGGCGTCATCAAGGCCAACCTGCCGACCCGCATCAGCTTCAAGGTCACCAGCCGCATCGACAGCCGCACGATTCTGGGCGAACAGGGCGCGGAGCAGCTGCTCGGCAAGGGCGACATGCTCTACAAGCCCAACACCGGCGCGATGATCCGCGTGCACGGACCCTTCGTATCCGACGAAGAGGTCGAGAAGGTCGCCGACCACTGGCGCGCGCAGGGCAAGCCCGATTACGTCGATGCGGTCACCGAGGAGCCGGAGGACGGCGGCTACAGCTTCGAGGACGAGTTCACCGCTTCGGACGACCCGGACGAGCGCAAATACCGCCAAGCCTGCCAGATCGTGATCGAGAACCAGAAGGCCAGCGGATCGTGGCTCCAGCGCCAGATGGGCGTGGGCTACAACACGGCAGCCAAATGGATCGAGCGGATGGAGAGCGAAGGGCTTGTCGGCCCGGCCAACCATGTCGGCCGCCGCGAAATTTTCCGCGACCAGGACGGCAATCCGATCTAGATCGCCAACGATGGGACGGATAGTCGAACCTGCCAGCGCGGGGAAGCAGCGCGAGACGCCCGGTTGGGTGCACAGCCCGATCGGCAGGGCCCTGGTGCCCCTGCGCCGCTGGTGGCTAGACCACGTCATCGACAGTGTCGATCACACCCAGGTCATCGCCAAGGTCGCCAGCGAATGCACCAACAGCCCGCGCTATATCTTCATGACGATGATGTCGGCGGGCATCGCGATCCTGGGCATGCTGCTCTCCTCGCCGGCCGTGGTGATCGGCGCGATGCTGCTTTCACCGCTGATGAGCCCGATCCTCGGGGCCGGCTTCGCGCTTGCGACGGGCAAGATCAAGTGGCTCCAGATCTGCGTGAAGGCACTGGCCATTGGCACAATAGCGGCGGTTGCCTTCACGGCGCTGATCGTGCTCGTTTCGCCGCTCAAGACCGTGACGCCGGAAATCGCGGCGCGCACCCAGCCGAACCTGTTCGACCTGCTGGTGGCGCTGTTCTCCTCGCTCGCGGGATCATACGCCATGATCCGGGGGCGCGAGGGCACGATCGTCGGCGTGGCCATTGCGACAGCGCTGATGCCGCCTCTTGCAGCTGTGGGATACGGCCTTGCGACCTTGAACTGGACCGTCTTCGGCGGGGCGCTGGCGCTGTATGTCACGAACTTCCTGACCATCGCGCTGAGCGCCACGATCATGGCCCGCCTGTACGGTTTTCGCACCAATCTCTCGACCCGCCAGGGCTGGTTTCAGAACGTGGGCATATTCGTGGTCTTCACGCTGCTCGCCATTCCGCTCGGCCTGTCGCTGCGGCAGATTGCATTCGAGGCCAACGCTCAGCGTGTCGTCCAGTCGACCATCGCCGACAGCTTCCCGGGCAAGGCGCGCGTCAGCGACCTGGCGATCGACTGGGACAGCCAGCCTGCGACAATCACGGGCACGGTGTTCACGCCCGAGTTCAATTCGCGGGCGGATGCGGAGATCGCGCGGCGCCTGACCGGCCGGTTCGACCAGCCGGTGGCGGTTGCGCTCGACCAGTTCCGCGTCGGCGCCGATCCGGGCGCTGCCGAGCAGGCGCAATTGGCGCAGGCCCGCGCGGAGCAACAGGCAGCGGCGACCGAGGCGCAGATCAATCGGATGATCGACCAGCTCGCCGTGGTGGCCGGCGTCGACCGGTCGGCCGTGACGGTCGATCGCGGCAATCGCCGGGCGATCGTGCAAGCGGCGGACCTGCCCGGCCTTTCGCTGTCCGGCTGGCAACTGCTGGAACAGCGCATCGACCGGACAGCACCCGACTGGACCATCGAGCTGCGCCCCCCGGTGCTGGCCTTGCCGGCAATCCCTCTTGCAAATGGCGAACCGACCGATGCGGGGCTGCGGGCGCAGGACGCGGTCCTCTGGGCTGCTACACGCACCGGGCTGCCCATCGTGGTTTCGGGCGGCGGCGCGGCGGGCGATTCGCTGGTTGCAGCCTTGCGCAGCGAGGGCGTACAGGTCACGAAAGCCGAGGGCGGGTCCGCGGACCGGATCGACGCGCGCTGGCAAGCGCTGCCGCAATAAGATTACAAGAGGGGCGCATCCGCTTGCCGTCCGGCAGGTCCGGTCCTAACGGCCTTCGCCAGAGAAGGAGACAGCGGCCATGCGCATCGGCAGCCCCAAGGAAATCAAGAACCACGAATACCGTGTCGGCCTGACGCCCGAGAGCGTGCGCGAACTGACCGCGCGAGGCCACGAAGTGTGGATCGAGACGCGGGCCGGTGCCGGGATCGATGCGACCGACGCGCAATATGTCGATGCCGGCGCAAAAATCGTCGATGGGCCGGACCCGATCTTCGCCGAATGCGAAATGGTGGTGAAGGTCAAGGAACCGCAGGCGGTGGAGCGGGCCAAGCTGCGCGAGGACCAGATCCTCTACACCTACCTCCACCTTGCGCCCGATCCTGACCAGACCCGGGATCTTGTCGCCAGCGGCGTTACCGCGATCGCCTACGAAACCGTCACCGGCCCGCGCAACCAGTTGCCGCTGCTCAAACCCATGAGCCAGGTCGCCGGGCGCATGAGCGTGCAGGCGGGCGCCAGCGCGCTGGAAAAGGCGCATGGCGGGCGCGGCGTGCTGCTGGGCGGCGTGCCCGGTGTGATGCCGGGCAAGGTCGCGATCATCGGTGGCGGGGTCGTCGGGTTCAACGCGGCGCAGATGGCGGTCGGCCTCGGCGCCGACGTGACCATTCTCGACCGCGATCCAGAAGTGCTGGAAAAGGTTGGCACCTTCTTCGAAGCACGCGCCTCGACCCGCTTTTCCAATCGCGCGAACCTGCATGACGCCGTGTGTCAGGCGGACCTTGTCATCGGCGCGGTTCTGATTCCGGGTGCCGCTGCTCCCAAGCTCGTCACGCGCGAGATGCTGGGCGACATGCAGAAGGGCGCGGTGCTGGTCGACGTCGCGATCGACCAGGGCGGCTGCTTCGAGACCAGCAAGCCGACGACCCATGCCGAACCGACCTATGTGGTCGATGACATCGTTCACTATTGCGTGGCCAACATGCCGGGCGCAGTCGCGCGCACCAGCACTTACGCGCTCAACAATGTGACCCTGCCGCATGCACTGCGGATCGCCGATCTCGGCTGGCGCGAAGCGCTGCGCAGCGATCCGCACCTCGCCGAAGGGCTCAATGTGCACAAGGGCACGGTGACTTACGAGGCCGTGGCGAACGAACTCGGCTATGAATACCGCACGGTCGCGGACATCCTCGGCTAGGCGAAAGGCTCCAGCACTTCGGCCCGCACGCGCATCAGCCGCTGTGTGGCCCGGTCGAGCATGGCCCAGGTGGTCGTAGCGGAGACAATCACCTTGCCCGCCTGATCGCGGAAATCCACCCGCCGGGTGGAGGTCGCGCCGCGTGCCGGGCCTTCGATCCAGGTCTCGCCGGTGACGCTCTGCCCCGCGTCGATATTGCCACGATAATCGATTTCGTGGCGGATCACGACCCAGAAGAACGCCTCCCGATCCTGTGGACGCGCGACCGCCTCCCAATGCGAGGTTGCCATGTCCTGGATCCACTGCACCCAGACGGCATTGTTGACGTGGCCGAGCTCGTCGATGTGTTCGGGCCGGGCGGTGAAGGTCTTCTCGAAGGTCGGTGCCGTCACGTCTCGACGCCCAGCTGCCACAGCACGAAGGCGACCTCCTCCGCCGCCTCGCGTATGCTTTCGAAGCGGCCCGACTTGCCGCCATGGCCAGCGCCCATGTTGGTCTTGAGCAACAGCTCGTTGTCGTCGGTTTTGAGTTCGCGCAGCTTGGCCACCCATTTGGCCGGCTCCCAATAGGTCACGCGCGGATCGTTGAGGCCGGCAGTCACCAGCATCGGCGGATAGTCCTGCGCCACCACCTGGTCGTAAGGGCTGTAGCTCAGGATATAGGCGAAGGCCTGTTTCGACAGGATCGGATTGCCCCATTCGGGCCATTCGCCCGGGGTCAGCGGGAGGCTCTCGTCGAGCATGGTCGCAAGCACATCGACGAAGGGGACATGCGCCACGATCGCGCCCCATAGCTGTGGATCGGTATTTGCGACCACGCCCATCAACTCGCCGCCCGCCGAGCCGCCGGAAATGCTGATCCTGCCTTCTTCGGTATAGCCCTTCGCCGCGAGTCCTTTCGCGACATCGACGAAATCGGTGAAAGTGTTCAGCCGCTCGTTGAGCTTGCCCTGAAGGTACCATTTGCGGCCCAGATCGTCGCCGCCGCGGATATGGGCGATGGCATAGGCAAAGCCACGATCGACGAGGCTGAGACGCGTGGTCGAAAAGCCCGGCGGCACGGCATAGCCATATGCGCCATAGGCATAGAGATGCAGCGGGCCGGGGCCATCCGGCCGGTCCTTGCGCATCACTACGCTGACGGGGATCATCGTGCCGTCGCGCGCCTCGATCTCGACGCGCTCGGTGGTGTAGGCTTCCGGATCGTAGCCGCTCGGGATTTCCTGCTGCTTGAGCAGTTCCAGCTCGCCGCTTTCGACGTGATAGTCGAACACCGAATCCGGCGTGACCATGCTCTGATAGGACAGGCGCAGCTTATCCTGGTGGTACTCGGGATTGTTCGTCAGCCCAGCCGTAAAGCTCGCTTCCGCAAAGGCGATCGGCTTGACCAGATTGGGGTCCGAATAGGAGCGCAGCTGAATCTGGTCGAGCCCTTTGATTCGCCCCTCGGTGACGTAGAAATCGCGGTAGAGTTCGAAGCCGTCGAGATAGAATTCGTCCGACCCCTCGATCAGTGTCGTCCATTCGTCAGGCCTGTCGAGCGGCGCGGTGGCGAGGCGGAAATTGACATGATCGTCGTTGGTGTGGACCCAGACGGTTCCGTCCCGCACATCGACATCATATTCGATGCCCTTCATGCGCGGCTTGACGAGGATCGGTTCCGCCGTCGGATCGTCCGCCGGCACCAGCCGCACTTCGCTGGTCTCGTTGTCGCCGGTCGATATGACCAGCCAGTCCTCCTGCGCGCTGAGCCCGGCACCGACGCGGAAACCCTCGTCCAGCGTCTCGCGGTAGAGCTCGACATCCTCCGACAGCGGCGTGCCCAGCACGTGCAGCGTGGCATCGTGAACGCGCCAGTTTTCGTCGGCGAGGCCATAGACCAGCGCCGCGTCGCCCATCACCCAGACCAGGCCGGACAGCGTGCCGGGGATCTCGTCGGGCAGATGCTCGCCGGTTTCGAGGTTCTTCACACGCGCGGTGAACCGCTCCGACCCGTTGGTGTCGACCGAGTAGGCGAGCAGCTTGCCGTTCTGCGAGACGGAGAAGGTACCGAGGCGAAAATATTCACGCCCCTCGGCCAGTTCGTTTTCGTCGAGGATCAGCTGGTCTTCACCGCCCCCGACAGCCTTGCGGTAGTATTTGCGATACTCCGCCCCCTCTTCGAATTCCGACCAATAGAGGAAGTCGCCTCGCCGCTGGGGCACGGTCGAATCGTCCTCTTTGATGCGCGCCTTCATCTCCTTGAAGAGTTCTTCGACCAGTTCCTGCTGCGGTTCCATCCGCGCTTCGAACCACGCATTCTCCGCTTCGAGATGCTCGAGCACGCCCTTGTCCTCGACCGTCGGATAGCCGGGGTCGCGCAGCCAAGCGTAGGGATCGCCGATGGTGATCCCGTGATGCGAGTAGGAAAAGTCGCGTTTCTCGGCTTTGGGCGGCTCGGTGGGGCGGCTGGTCGAAATGGGAGAACTCCTTGGCGTCGCAACGGGTGGAAATGGGTGCCGGTGAGGCGTAAGTGGGGCGCATGACCCTGCGCGCCCGACCTAAGATGGGTAGGGGCGCGCCGCAAGCGCCGGTGCGACGATCCGGCCCGACGATTCGCAAAGGACCCCGCCCATGCTCATGCAGACATACGAAGCCCGCCTCGATGGATTACGCAAGGAACTCGGCAAACGCGGCCTCGATGGCTTCGTGATCCCGATTTCCGACGAGCATATGAGCGAGTACGTCGGCAGCTATGCCCAGCGCCTCAAATGGCTGACCGGCTTCGGCGGCAGCGCGGGCAGTGCGGTGGTGCTCAAGGATCGCGCCGCCATGTTCACCGATGGCCGCTACACTGTGCAGGTGCGAGAGCAGGTCGATGGCAAGCTCTACGATTACGAGGACGTGCCCGCGACTTCGCCCGCGAAATGGATTGCAGAGACAGCACCCGAGGGCGCCACCATCGGCTATGACGCCTGGCTTCACGGCATCGAATGGGCGGAAAGCGCGGAGAAGCTGTTCGCCAAGAAAGGCATCAAGCTGGTGCCGGTGGACGGCAATCCGATCGACGCGATTTGGGACGACCAGCCCGAACCCTCCAGCGCCGAAGCCGCGCCGCATGACGAAAAGCTAGCCGGCCGGTCCAGCGCGGACAAGCGCGCCGAGGTCGCCGACTGGCTGAAGCGCGAGGGCTATGACGCGACCGTCGTGACAGCGCTCGATTCGGTAGCCTGGCTGCTCAATATGCGCGGCAAGGACGTCGACAACACGCCGGTCGCGCTGTCCTATGTGCTCGCCCATGCGGATGGTACGGCAGAATTGTTCATCGCGCCGGAGAAGGTGACGCCCGCCCTGTCGCAGCATCTCGGCAATGCGGTGACCGTGCGCCCACGCAGTGAATTCGAACCGGCACTCGCCGATCTCAAGGGCAAGACCGTCGCGGTCGACACGAACCGCGCGGTGGCAGGCATCTTCCATGCGCTGGAGGCAGGCGGCGCGAAGGTGGTGCGCGACGGCGATCCCACGATCATGCCCAAGGCAATCAAGACGCCTGCCGAGCAGCAGGGCCACCGCGATGCGCAGGCGCGCGACGGGGTTGCGGTCAGCCGCTTCCTGCGCTGGCTCGGCATCGAGGCGCCCAAGGGCGGCGTGGACGAACTTGCCGCCGCCGCCAAGCTGCGCGAATTCCGCGAGGACTGCGGCATCCTGCGCGATGCGAGCTTCGACACGATCAGCGCCGCCGCCGGACACGCCGCGCTGCCGCATTACAAGGTGGACGAGGACAGCAATATCCCGATCCCGCCGTCCTCGATCTATCTCGTCGATTCCGGCGGCCAGTATGACGACGGCACAACGGACATTACGCGCACGGTGTGGATCGGCCCCGGCGAGCCGAGCGCCGAGATGATCGAGCGCAATACCCGCGTGCTGAAGGGTCATATCCAGCTGGCGATGCAGTATTTCCCCGACCAGACGACCGGCGGCGCGCTCGACGCGCTGGCGCGCATGCATCTGTGGCAGGGCGGCGTCGATTACGGCCACGGCACCGGCCACGGCGTCGGCAGCTATCTCTCGGTCCATGAAGGGCCGCAACGCATCAGCAAGCCGGGCGGGGCCTTTCCCGGCACCGAAACGCCGCTGAGCGAAGGCATGATCCTCTCCAATGAGCCCGGTTACTACAAGCCCGGCGAATACGGCATCCGGATCGAAAACCTCGTCCTGGTGGTCGAGGCGCCGATCGCGAGCGAAGGCAAGTATCTCGGCTTCGAGACACTGACCTTCGTTCCGCTCGACCGGACGCTGGTGGACAAGGACCTGCTGACCGAGGCCGAGATCGGCTGGTGGAACCGCTATCACGAGCAGGTCGAGGCGATTCTCGGCCCGCAGATGGAGGGCGAGGAACTCGACTGGCTCAAGGAGCAGTGCGCGCCCTTGTAGGGGATCCTTTGTTCCTGTAATGTTCTCCAGGAATCGAAAGCGGTCGCGAGTCGCTGACAGAGGAGAAATGCCATGATCGGTTACGTTACGCTGGGAAGCCAGGACCTCGAACGCTCGGCCAAATTCTACGATCCGATCGCCGCCGAAATGGGCGTCGGGCGGATGATGGAATTCCCGACCTTCATCGCGTGGGGCGATGCCAATGGTGCGCCGGGCATCGCGGCGACCAAGCCCTATGACGGCAATGCGCCGAGCGTCGGCAATGGTGTGATGGTGGCGCTGCAATGTAAGGACCGCGATCAGGTCAAGCGCCTGCACGAGCTGGCGCTGGCCAATGGCGGCAGCGACGAGGGCGAGCCGGGTCCGCGTGGTGAGCCGGACGAGAACGGCATGGTGTTCTACGCCGCTTACTTCCGCGATCCGGACGGCAACAAGCTCAACGCCTTCCTGATGGACAAGGCCGAATGAGCGAGGACCCGCGCCGGCTGGCCGAGAGCTTCGTACATCTCGGCCTCGGCGCGACGGCCGTGCCGCAACCGCCGTTCGAAGGCGGGATGGAATGGTACGAAGGCTATGGCCAGCGCCACGGCGCGGACGGGCGCGAGGGGCGACTGGTCAGCCAGTATACTTTCTCCGAGGACTGGGACAGCTGGGAGATGCATCCTCACGGTGACGAAGTGGTGATCTGCACTGCAGGCCGAATGATCCTGACGCAGGAATTTCCCGACGGCCGACAGCAGCAAGTGGCGCTGGAAGCGGGGGAATATGCGATCAACGCGCCGGGCATCTGGCATACGGCCGATGTCGAGGGCAACGCCACCGCAATCTTCATCACGGCTGGCGAGAGCACTCAGCACCGCCCGCGCTAGGGCAGCGCTTTGCGCACGGATGAACGCCCCCCGCTGCCTGTTACAATCCGTTACAATTCCCCCGCGATCCGGGATATTGCTGCGACATGGCGCGCCTAGAAAGGGCACACGAGCTGCGGCGGTGTTTCCGGTCTTCCTCCCCCTCCCGCCGTCGCAGCTCTCCGATTTGAACGCTTACGGAGATTTGCCATGCGCAAGACTATTTTTTTCCTTTCCGCCGCCGTCCTCGCCCTGACCGGCGGCGTCGCTTATGCCCACAATCACGGCGAACGCGCCGATACCAATGGCGATGGCGTGATCACCCAGGCAGAAATCCAGGCCCGGGCCGACGACCGCTTCGCCCGCATGGACAGCAATTCGGACGGCGTGCTGGATACCGCCGACCGCCAGGCCCGAATGGCCGAGCGCTTTGCCCGCATCGACGCCGATAATGACGGTGAGATAACGCAGGCCGAAATGCAGACCGCCCGCGAAGCCCGTCGCGAAAATCGCGCAGAGCGAATGGCCGAACGCGGTATCGAGCGTGGCGACCGCATGGGCCGACGTGGCGGCAATCGCGCCGATCGCATGGCCGCCCGCTTCGCAGCAGCCGATACGGACAATTCCGGCGGCCTGACCATGGCCGAGATGCAGGCGATGCACGAGGCCCGCGGCGAACGCGGCCATCGCGGGAAGCGCGGCATGAACCGGATGGCTCGCATCGATACCAATGGCGATCAGACCATCACCAAGGCGGAATTCGACGCCGGTATCGCTGCTCGTTTCGCCCGGCTCGATACGGATGGCAACGGTCAGGTCACTGCCGAGGAGCGCGAAGCCGCGAAGGCCGAACGTCGCGCCAGGTGGCAGGAACGCCGCGGCCAGTAAGCGCTTGATCGCTGGCCGATGCACCCGTTAGGCGCGCCGAAGACTCATGACGACCGACACCGCGCCCACCACTCTCCTGCTTGTCGACGACGAGCCGGGACTGCGGGAACCCCTGGCGGAATATCTCTCCGGCCAGGGGTTTTCCGTGCTCGAGGCGGAAAGCGCCGCGGCAGCCCGCACGAAGCTCGCCGAAACGACTCCCGATCTCGTCCTGCTCGACATCATGATGCCGGGTGAGGACGGGTTGTCGCTGTGCCGACATTTTGTCGAGACGCGCGACCTGCCCGTTATCCTGCTGACGGCGCGCGGCGAGGCGACCGACCGCATCGTGGGCCTCGAAATCGGGGCTGACGACTACGTTACCAAGCCCTTCGAGCCACGCGAACTGGTTGCGCGCATCCGCTCGGTGTTGCGCCGGGCCGAGCGCGCACCAGCTCCCATCGAAGAGAACCCCGTCTATCGGTTCGAGGGTTGGGCACTCGACCCGCTCAAACGCAAGCTCACAGATCCGGACGGCACGACCGTGCCCCTTTCGACCGCCGAATTCCGCATGCTGCGCGCTTTTTGCGATCATCCCCGCCAGGTGCTCGACCGCGACCGGCTGCTCGACATGGTGCAGGGCCGCGAGGCGCAATTGTTCGACCGTGCGGTCGACAATCAGGTCAGCCGCCTGCGCCGCAAGATCGAGACCGATAGCCGCAATCCGCAGCTGATCCAGACCGTGCGCGGAGGAGGATATCGACTGGCCGCCGACGTCACCCGCACGGTGCGCCCCGCCGAATGAGCCGCCTGCTGCCGAGGAGCCTGTTCGGGCAGGTCATGCTGGCGATGGCGGTCGCCTTGCTAGTCGCACAGGCAATTTCCACGACGCTGCTCTACCGCGCGGCCGAACAGCGCCGGGAGCTGGCACTGGCCAATGCCGCCGCCTTCCAGCTGGTGACCGGCCAGGCCCGCGCCGAACGCGGACGCTACGGGCGCGGCTCGCGCTTCGATCGCCAGGGCAGCGGCGCGCTTGATGGTCCCCGCCTGCCCCGTCGCCTGCGCTATTCGGAAAGCGATTCGAACCCGCTCGCGCCGAGCGATACCCGCGTCGCCGATCGGGAGGCCGCGGTGCGGGGCGTACTCGCAGCCCAGGGCATCGCCATTGCCGACCTTGTGGTCGCCCGCCGACCGACGCTGTCCGATCCGTTGGTTGCCGAGGCCCGCGAGCGGTTTCCGCGTTTCGCCGCGCGGCTGCGGGACGCTCCGCCGGAAATGCTCGTCGTGGGCCTGCGTCAGCAGGGTAGCGACACATGGCAGGTCGCCCGCCTGCCGATCCCTCCGCGCGATCGCGCCATCGTGCGCACGCTGCTGTTCCAGACCCTCGTCCTCTTCATTGTGCTGTTCGGCCTGCTCTGGTTCGTCCTGCACCGGATCACGCGGCCACTCGCCGCGCTGGCAGACAGTACGCGCCGCTTCGGCGGGGCGGGCAATGCGATCATTCCCGTCCACCCGAGCGGGCCCGACGACGTGCGCGATCTGATCGAGGCGCAGAATGCGATGCAGGCCCGGATCGGCGCCATGCTGGACGAGAAGGACGTGATGCTGGGCGCGATCGGCCACGATCTCAAGACCCCGCTCGCCGCGCTGCGTGTCCGGGTTGAAAGCGTGGATGACGATGTGGCCCGCGCACGGATGGTCGACAGTATCGAGGACATTACCCGCACGCTCGACGAAATCCTGCTGCTGGCCCGCCTCGGCCGCGCCGACCGGCCCGCAGAGCGGATCGACCTCTATGCGCTCCTGGTCTCGGTGGTCGAGGAATTCGAAGACATGGGCGAGCCGGTCGTGCTGCTCGAAGGACAGCGCCTCGCCGCGCCGATCCATCTCACCTGGACCAAGCGGGCCGTCCGCAATCTTGTCTCCAATGCCTTGCGTTACGGTGGGTCGGCCGAGATTGCGCTCTATCGCGACGGGGATGAAGCGGTGATCAGCGTCGAGGATATGGGACCCGGCATCCCCGAAGGCCGCATCGCCGAGATGCTCGAGCCCTTCACGCGCGGCGAAGGCAGTCGCAACCGGGCGACGGGCGGTGCAGGCCTTGGCCTCACGATCGCCCGCGCCATCGCGGAACAGCATGGCGGCAGGCTGGTGCTTTCGAATCGCGAATCGGGCGGCCTGCGCGCCGAATTGCGCGTTCCCGCTTAGACGACCGGAACCGGCCCACCCCTCCTCCCGACCACCCAATAGGATACTGCAATGAGTGGTCGGGAGGGGGAGTGGGCCGGTGCCGCGAACCTAGAATACTACCGCATTAGACCGCCAATGATATTGCGCACGAATGCATTGAGACCTGTGCGGACGGGGTCGGCGCTCGACTTCTTGCCTAGGACGGCGGCCACGGCGACCGACGAGAGCGAACCGGCGGCTGCGCGCGCTGCCGCCTTGCCGGCCTTGCCCCACATGGACGGAGTCCTGCGTTCGCGCTTGGCCACTTCCTCGCGCCCTTTGCGCTCGACCTCTTCGGCCGTCGCCGCAGCATCGGCGGTCTTGGCCGCGAGCACTTCCTCGGCGCTCTCGCGATCCACCGCGTCATCGTACTTCCCGTCGAGATCGCTGACCGAGTTGATGATCGCGCGCTCTTTTTCGGTCACCGGGCCGAGACGCGAGTGCGGTGGCTTGATCAGCGTGCGCTGAACGACACTTGGCGCGCCATCCTCGTCGAGCGTCGAGACCAGCGCCTCGCCCACCTTGAGTTCGGTGATCGCCTGCTCGACATCGAGCTCGGGATTGATCCGAAAGGTTTCCGCCGCCGCCTTGATCGCCCGCTGGTCGCGCGGTGTGAAGGCGCGCAGGGCGTGCTGGACGCGGTTGCCGAGCTGGCCGGCGATCTTTTCCGGAATATCGATCGGGTTCTGCGTCACGAAATAGACGCCGACGCCCTTCGAACGGATCAGGCGCACCACCTGCTCGACCTTGTCTTCCAGCGCTTCCGGTGCGTCATCGAACAGCAGGTGCGCCTCGTCAAAGAAGAACACCAGCTTCGGCTTGTCCGGATCGCCCACCTCGGGCAGCGTTTCGAACAGCTCGGCGAGCAGCCACAGCAGGAAGGTCGCGTAGAGCTTGGGGCTGCGCATCAGCTTGTCGGCGGCGAGGATGTTGACGATCCCGCGGCCCTGTTCGTCGGTCCGCAGGAAATCCTCGATCTCGAGCGCGGGCTCGCCGAAGAACCGGTCTGCGCCCTGGCTTTCGAAACTCAGCAACTGGCGCTGGATCGCGCCGACGCTGGCCTTGGACACGTTGCCATATGTGCCCGAGAGTTCGCTCGCATTCTCATAGGCGAAGCTCAGCATCGCCTGAAGATCGCCGAGATCGAGCAGGAGCAGGTTGTTCTCGTCCGCATAGCGGAACACGATGTTCAGGACGCCTTCCTGCGTTTCATTGAGGTCGAGGAGACGCGCCAGCAGCAGTGGGCCCATTTCCGAGATCGTGGTCCGGATCGGGAAGCCCTTCTCGCCATAGAGATCCCAGAACACCGCCGCATTGTCGGCATAGGCATAGTCGTCCATGCCCAGTTCCTTTGCCCGGCCTTCCAGCTTGTCGGCATGCTTGAACTGCGGCGATCCGGCCATCGCGATGCCGGACAGGTCGCCCTTCACATCAGCCACGAAGACCGGCACGCCATTGGCGGCAAAGCTTTCGGCAAGGCCCTGCAGGGTGACGGTCTTGCCGGTCCCGGTCGCACCCGCGATCAGGCCGTGGCGGTTGGCCTGCGCCAATTGCAGGTGCTGCTTCTCGCCATTGCCACCCAGTCCCAGAAAAATCGTGCTCATGAAACGCCCGCTCCGCCTGTCTTCGGTCGAGGCGGTGTGGCGCAGGGCGCCGCGCAAGGTCAAGCTATCCCTCGACAGCGCTGCACCAGCGGGTAAAGGCTGTGACCTGATGACCGACCGGCATCCCTTCATCCTGCTCGACGATGCCCGGACAAGCGGTGCGGCAGACGCGCTGCTGTTCGAAAAGCCGCGCGAGGTCTTCGTCGCGCGACGGCCGGACGAGGTCGAACCGGTGCTGGCCGCGGCAGACGCCGCACGCCGCGACGGCGGCGAATTGGCGGGCTACATCGCCTATGAGGCCGGCCTTGCGCTGGAACCGAAACTGGCCGGGCTGGCCGCGGCGCGAACCGGCGGCGCGGGGCCGCTGGTATGGCTGGGCCTGTTCGACCCGCCCGTGCGGATTGCGGCTGGCGAAGTTCCAGGCTGGCTGAGTGGCCGCGCCAGGGGCACGGGGTCGGTCGGCCCGCTCGAACCGCAGATTTCACCGGGTGGCTACACCGATGCGTTCACCGAATTGCAGCAGGCGATCGAGGCCGGCGATATCTATCAGGCCAATTTGACCTTTCCGCTCGCGGGGAATTTCACTGGCGATCCGCTCGGGCTTTATGCGGCGCTGCGACCGGCAGCGCAGGCGGGCTACGGCGGAATCGTGTTCGACGGCTCGCACTGGCTTCTCAGCCTCAGCCCCGAACTGTTCGTTTCGCTGAAGGGCCGCGAGGCGAAGGCCAAGCCGATGAAAGGGACGCGCCCGCGCATGCAGGACGCGTCGGCCGACCGCGCCATGGCGGAAGAACTTGCCGGATCGGTCAAGGACAAGGCCGAAAACCTGATGATCGTCGACTTGATGCGCAACGATCTCAGCCGGGTTGCCGAACCCGGCAGCGTGCGAGTGGACGAGCCCTTCGCCATCGAGAGCTACCCCACCGTACACCAGATGGTCAGCGTGGTGCGCGCGCAGCTGAAGCAGGGCGAAGGCGCGATCGATCTGGTCCGCGCATTGTTCCCCTGCGGGTCGATCACGGGTGCCCCCAAGATCCGCGCCATGGAATTGATCGATGCGGTCGAGCGCGAACCGCGGGGGCCCTACTGCGGGGCGATCGGGCGGATCGGCAGCGATGGCGATGCCGCCTTCAACGTGGCTATTCGCACTCTTCGCCTCACCGAGATCGAGAACGGACGCGGCAAGGCCGTGCTTGGCGTGGGCGGCGCGATTGTCGCCGACAGCGAGCCGCGCACCGAATGGCGCGAGGCCCTGCTCAAGGGGGCCTTCGTGCGCAAGTCGTCGCCCGAACACTCGGCGCCGCAGTTCGACCTCATCGAGACGATGCGGTTCACGCCGGACGAGGGTATCCCTATGCTAAAAGCGCATCTGGAGCGGATGAAAGCGAGCGCTGCGGAACTCGGCTTTGCCTTCGACCGGCATGAGGCGCGCAACCAGCTCCACGCCCTGTGCTTTGTGCTCGACCAACCGAGCCGCGTCCGCCTCCTTGCCTCGCGAAGGGGCGCCATCGCGCTCGAGACGCTCGACATGCCCGTACCCTGGCCGCAGCCAGCGACCGCGATCGTCATGCCGTTGCCGGTCGATCCAGGCGACTGGCGCCTGCGCCACAAGACGTCCGACCGCGGCTTTTACGAGGACGCACATGCCATCGCCCGCCAGCGCGGCGCGCAGGAGGCAATCTTCGTGCGCGAAGACGGTCTGTTGACCGAAGGCTGCGTGACCAATCTTTTCGTGCGTGACGGGGATGGCGTGCTGCTCACCCCGCCCGCTCGCCTCGGCCTGTTGCCCGGCGTGCTGCGCCAGTCGCTGCTCGATAGCTGCGAGGCGCGGGAGTCCGAGCTGCGGATCGAGGATCTTGAAGACGGATTCTTCCTCGGCAATGGCCTGCGCCTGATGATGGAGGCAAGGCTCAAGCGATGACGGACATTCCGATCCTCTTCGAAGACGGCGAAGCCTTGATCATCGACAAGCCGGGCGGTTTGCCGATCGAACGCCCGCGCAAGGGCGGCACCAGCCTCGAAGACCATTACGAAGCTCTCAAGCTGGGCTTTCAACGGGCGCCCGTCCCGGTCCACCGGATCGATACCGACACCAGCGGCTGCCTCCTGCTGGCGCGCAACCCCAAGGCGCTGAAGCGGTTCGCCAAGGCGTTCGAGGACCGGACGGTGAGCAAGCGCTATCTCGGCATTCTCGCCGGCATGCCCGACGATGCCGAAGGAACGATCGAGCTCTCGCTCGCCAAGATCAGCAGCGCCGAGAAGGGCTGGCGGATGATTGCGGCGAAGAAGGGCAAGCCCTCGGTCACCCACTGGAAGGTGCTGGATGCCAAGGACGGCCGCGCGCTGATCGAATTCCTGCCGGAAACCGGGCGCACACACCAGATCCGCGTCCATGCGCTTACCGGGCTCGGCATCCCGCTCCTCGGCGATCCGGTCTACGGCACCGGGAAAGGCGCGCCGAGAACCATGCTTCATGCGGCGGCACTCAGCGTTCCGCGCGAAGGCAAGCCGCCGGTCGAAGCTCTCGCTCCGCTGCCGCGCGACTTCGCTGCGCTCGGCTTTGCCGACGGCCAAGGGTAATGGGCCGCATTGCCGATCGGGCAATGGAGATTGCCGAGGAGAAGTTCATCGCCTCGTCCGGCCCGGGCGGTCAGAACGTCAACAAGGTCGCGACCGCGGTGCAACTGCGCGTCGACGTCTTCCAGCTCGGCATGCCGCCCGACGCATTCGAGCGGCTGAAGGAGATCGCCGGCAGCAAGCTGACCAAGGGCGGCGAGATCGTGCTTACCGCCAATGAATACCGCACGCAGGAGCAGAACCGCGAGGCCGCGCGCGAGCGCATGCTGGCGCTGCTTTCCGAAGCGCTCACGCCGCCCAAGAAGCGCGCCAAGAGCCGCGTGAACCGTGTTGGCAAGGTGAAACGCCTGAAGGCCAAGAAGGCGCGCGGCGACGTGAAGGCGAAACGGGGGCCGGTGAAGCTCTAGCTCGCGCTTGACTTTTCCGCGTGAATCACACAAAGGGCGCGCCGGACGGCGGTGCTCGACGCGCCGCCCTTATTTTTTCGGCCGCGAACCGGCCTCACAGGATCTTTAGGAACACGCCATGGCGAAGCCCGCAACCGTCAAGATCAAGCTCGTCTCGACTGCCGACACGGGTTTCTATTACGTGACGAAGAAGAACCCCCGGAACCACACCGAGAAGTTCACCTTCCGCAAGTACGATCCCGTCGTGCGCAAGCATGTCGAGTTCAAGGAAGCGAAGATCAAGTAATCTTCCGGGCCGGGCTTTTTCCTGAATGAGGGGAACTAGCCGGGTTCAGAGACGGTTCAATGCTCCGACCCTAGACCACGGAGCATGAGCACCTTGTCTTTCAAATCGAAATCGATCCGCGCCGCGCTTGCTCTTGGAGTAGCTGCGGCGCTTCCTGCGTCCGCAATCCTGGCTCCGGCCCCGGTAGAAGCCGCCGCCGGCGACCTCGACCGTGCGGTCGCGGCCCTGCGCGGCATTTCAACGATGAAGGCCGACTTCGTCCAGACCGATCGCAACGGCCAGTCGGTGTCAGGCGTCATGACGCTCAAGCGCCCCGGCAAGATCCGCTTCCAATACCAGAAGGGCGTGCCGATGCTCGTCGTTTCGAACGGGAAGTCGATGTATCTGGTCGATTACGAGGTCAACCAGGTCCAGCGCTGGCCGATCACCAACTCGCCGCTCGGCGCGCTGCTCGATCCCAATCGCGATGTGAAGAAATACGGTAAGCTGGTCGATACCGGCCATCCCGATGTCGTCAGCATCGAGGTGCGCGATCCCAAGCGACCCGAGTTCGGCGTGATCACGATGATCTTCGCCCGCGATGCCAGCGCGCCGGGTGGCCTGCAGCTGACGCACTGGGTAGCGCTCGATTCGCAGAATCACCGCACGACCGTGCGGCTGAAGAACCAGCGCTACGGCGTCTCCGTTGCTGACAGCGCGTTCACCTTCAAGGATCCGCGCCGATCATCCCGTCGTCCGGGGTGAACGGTTCGGCGGCCTTAGGTTGTATATTTACGACATTTCGCAGGCCTTCGTTCATTGAAGAGCAAGCGCTACAGTCGTAATTTGCATTTGCGAGACGACGAGAGGGCGGTTTCCCCCCTGTTGACCCCCTCATCCTGGTTCGCCTCGTTCCAAGCGTGACGAACGCTCACAAGGAACCCCCGTGCCAATGCCCCCGGCGCGGGGGTTTTTTGTGTTTGGTGGGGGCGTGGGCTGGTGCCGGGCGCAGGACAAGGCGCTAGCCTTGGCCGGTTAGACGCCATAAGGACGCCCCATGGTTTCTGTCGCTACCTGGAACATCAATTCCGTCCGCCTTCGCATGCCGATCGTCGAGCGCTTCCTGAGAGAACAGGCGCCCGATGTGCTCTGCCTGCAGGAGATCAAGTGCCAGGAGCACCAGTTCCCCTATGACGCCTTTCGCGCGCTTGGTTACGAGCATTTCGCGGTCCACGGGCAGAAGGGCTATCACGGTGTCGCGACGGTCGCGAAGACGCCGCTGAAAGAGTTCTCCCGTTACGATTGGCAGGACAATGGCGAGGCGCGGCATGTCGGAGTGGAGCTTGCCGACCACCAAGGGATGATCGTCGAGAACGTCTACGTCCCCGCCGGCGGCGACGAGCCGGACCGCGAGGTGAATCCCAAGTTCGGCCAGAAGCTCGACTTCCTCGAGCGCATGACGCGCTGGGCGGATGCGGTCGACCGTCCGACGCTGATTGTGGGCGATTTCAACATCGCCCCGCTCGATAGCGACGTGTGGAATCACAAGCAGCTCCTGAAGGTCGTCAGCCATACGCCGATCGAGGTCGACAGCCTGCAGCGCTTCATGGATGCGCATGGCTGGGCCGATATCGGACGCGAGCATATTCCGGATCCCGAACGCTACTACAGCTGGTGGAGCTATCGCGCCAAGGACTGGAAGGCGAACGATCGCGGGCGCAGGCTGGACCATATGTGGGCCAGCCCCGAGCTGGCGAAGCAGGCGACGGCGCATTCGGTGCACGAATATGCGCGCGACTGGGAAAAGCCGTCCGACCATGTGCCACTCGTCACGGAGTTCACGCTCTGAGTGAGCCCAGCCCCTCCCGCCGGGCGGCACAGGCGGTCGACGCGCTGCGCCACGGCTGGCCGCTCGCCATCACCGGCGCGCCGGTCCTGCAGCCGGTCGAGACCGGTTTCGGCGAAATACGGGGGGAGGCGATGCTCGTGTCGGCGACGCGGGCGGCAACCCTCAAGCTCGCCAACCAGCTCGAGGCCGCCGTGCCGCGCCAGCCGGTGCTGATGCGCGCGGCGGAGAGCTTCGACCTTGGGGCGGCCCTGCTCGTCGCCGATCCCGCCATGGACTTGCACGAACCCCTCAAGGGGCCGTTCAAGGCGCTGCCACTCGATTGGGAACCGCAGGCCCGCGCCGCGCTCGAACTCGCCCGTATGGCAGGGATCCTGCCCGCGTTCCTCGTCGATCCAGCAGGCGCCACCGAACCGGTCCGCTTGGACGCCGCCGATGTCAGCCATTTCGCCGATGCAGCGCGGCTCCGCATCGCCACGCGCGCGAAGCTGCCTGTCGCTGCTGCCGAAGGGGCCCAGATCGTTGCGTTTCGCAGCCCCGACGATACGCGCGAGCATGTGGCGCTGGTCATCGGCACGGCGAGTACCCGACACGCCCCGCTGGTGCGCCTGCATTCCGAATGCCTTACCGGCGATATTCTCGGCAGCCTCAAATGCGACTGCGGACCGCAACTGGATGCGGCGCTCCACGCCATGGCAGCCGAGGCGGATCGCGGTGGCTGGGGCGTGCTGCTCTACATGCGGCAGGAGGGGCGCGGGATCGGGCTGGTCAACAAGCTGCGCGCCTATCGCCTGCAGGATCAGGGCTTCGACACGGTGGATGCCAATACGCGGCTGGGCTTGCCCGACGAGGCGCGCGATTTTCCGACTGCGGCAAGGATGCTGGAGCTGCTGGGGATCGACACGATCCGGCTGATGACCAACAATCGCGCCAAGGTCGAGGCGCTGGAGGCCGAGGGAATTTCGGTGGCCGAGCGCGTGCCGCACAGCCTGCCCGACAACCCGCACAATGCGCGCTATCTCGCGACCAAGCGCGATCGCGCAGGGCACCTGCTACCATGAGCGCGATCACCATCCGTCCCGAGCAGGCCGGCGACGAGACCGCGATCCGCGACCTGACCGAGACCGCCTTTCGCGACATGTCCTTCGCAGATGGTAATGAGCACGAGCTCGTCGATGCGCTGCGCCGGGACGGCGATCTTTTTCTGTCGCTGGTGGCCGAAGATACGGCGCGGATCGTCGGCCATGTAGCATTGTCGCCGGTCGCCATCTCGGACGGGAGCAAGGGCTGGTACGGTCTTGGCCCGATCAGCGTCTCGCCCGACCTCCAACGGCAGGGTATCGGCTTTCGGCTGATGAAGCGCGCGATTGCGGACATGCGCGCGATGGATGCCAAGGGCATCGTGCTGCTCGGCGCCCCGGACTACTACGCGCGGTTCGGTTTCGAGCAGGATGAACAGCTTCGCTATCCGGGACCGCCGGCCGAATATTTCCAGCGACTGGTTCTCAGTGGCGATCCGCCCAGCGGAATCGTCAGCTACGCGCCCGCCTTCGGCTGAAGTCTCCGGCCGATTGCTTCTCCCATGCGCACGGTGCTGGCGGCAGCCAGCTCGTCGCGCCAGACAACACGGCCCGGCTCGAACAGCAAGACCACTGTCGAGCCCAGGAAGAACCGGCCCATCTCGTCGCCGCTGGCCAGCGATACGTCACGCGCCGAGAAATCCTCGTGGACGAGTTTCGGAGCATGGGCCTCGACGCGACCCGACCACACCGTTTCGATCCCCGCGACGATCATCGCGCCGACCATGACGCTTGCGAAATGGCCGACGGGGCCTTCGAACTGGCAGGCCAATCTCTCGTTGCGTGCGAACAGGCCATCGACGTTTTCTGCCGTTACCTGGTTCACGCTGAACAGGTCGCCCGGCACATAGGTCGTCGATCGCAGCGTGCCGGCGGCCGGCATGTGGACGCGGTGATAGTCGCGCGGGGACAGGTAGATCGTTGCGAAGCTGCCCCCTTCGTATCGCTCCGCCGCCTCTGCATCACCGCCGAGCAGCTGCCGCGCAGTGAAGGCCCGGCCCTTCGCCTGGAAAATCTCGCCCCGCTCGATCGTGCCGATCTGGCTGATCGCGCCATCGGCGGGCGACAGAATGAACGCGTCCGCATCGGCCAGCGGTCGGGCGCCGGGCTTGAGCTCGCGCGTGAAGAAATCGTTGAAGCTCGTGAACTGGCCCACGCTGCGCGCCGCCTGCGACATGTCGATATCGTAGGTCTCGATGAACCGGCGGATCAGGCGATCCCGCAGCCAGGGCGTTTCGCTGGAGGCGAATTTCCCGGCCAGCCGCGAGACGGCGTGATGCGGCAGGGCGCGTTGGAGCAGGATGAAGGGGAAGGACATGATCGGGCCTTGGCGCGCCAGCCGGGTCAGCGCAACTGGCTATCCTTGCTGCCCCGCCGATTGATGCCTGACTGGCGCTGCGCGCTGTCCCGCCCCGACTGGCATTCGACGCAGGTGCGCACGCCGGGCAGCGCATCGCGACGCTTCTTGGGAATGGCCTCTCCGCATTCGTCGCAGTACTTCGCGCTCTCGCCCGTAGGCATGCGCGAGCGCGCGGCGTTGACCGCATCGCTGACCGTGTCGTCGATCTGGTCCTGAACCGCGCCGTCGCGCGCCCATCCGCCGGCCATGAGAACTCTCCTTTATCCGTCCAACGAGAGGCGGACGTGGTGGTTTCTCAAGGTCTTTCCTCAGCGGCGTTCGTAGGATTTAAGGCCGGTGCCAAGGGAATTTCCCCGGATGACCAGATCATCGCCCGTCCAATCCGCCACGAAAGCCGGACTGCGGCCGAGCCCGGGAGCAAGGCGTGCATCGTTCCCTTCGATCAGCAGGCCATCGGCGCTGTATTGCGGATTTTCCGCACCGATCGCGATGAGCGCGGACCAGTTCTCCTTGTCCTCGCCCTGCACGAACCAGTTGTCGCGGATTTCGCCGCTTCCGCCATTGGGCAGGTCGATCATGTAATTGGTGCCGCGACCCCTGGAATCATCGAAGCTGTTGTCGACGACGACGTTCCGCGCCGCGCGCGACTTGAAATAGTGGCCGCCGCGCCCCTGTTCGAAGCGGCTGCGGGTAATGGTGACGCTGCCATAGTCGCCGGCATAGATTGAATGGGCGCAGCCGGCTGAGTTCTCGCAGGTCCCGAGACGCGTGAAGGTCGACTTGTCGACGACCAGTTCGCTGTCGACGCCATTGACGGTGAGGATGCCCTGCTGGCTGTCGCGAAACCAGCTTTGCGACACATGAAGCGGGCCCTGCTCCAGCCGGATGCCTGCACCATTGCCATCGGCAACGCGCACATCGGCGAGCACCATGCCCTCGACCCGCGCGCCGCGCCCGCGCAGGACCAGCAGTGCCTTGCCCTCGCATGCCGTTCCGCCAAGCAGTGCTTCGCCCGGAACGGCTCCCTTGTAGGTGATGACCCCGGCGCTTTGCACTGCGCATTGTCGCCAGTTACCCGAGGCCACGACAATCGTGCCTTCGCCATCGCCGATCGCATCCACCGCTTGCTGCAGCGTGGCAAAGCCCTGGCCCGTTTCCTCGACGGTGAAGGGCGTTTCGAAGCGGTCTTGCGCCATGACCGCGGCTAGCGGGATGATCGACAGCGCGAAGCCCGCGATGCCGCCGACAAGCCACAATGGTGTGCGCATGGCATGAAGGGAAGCGGACGAAGTCATCGGAAACGCTTAGCGCACAGTGGTTAACGCGGCGCTAAGCTGTGGGTGCGGGCATTGCGCCGCTCAATCGCCCTCCCCATGGCGCCAGCGCCATTCGCCGCGCGTCTTGCGCTTGGCGATGGCGATCAGCGCAAGGGTCGCCGGCAACCAGATCGCGATGGCGATGCCGGTTCCGATGATCGGGTCCGCTTCCAGGAAGGGCGCCGGCGCCAGCATCACCAGCGTATAGCCGACAAGGAGCGCCCATCCCTGCCACGCAATCGGTTTGCCCGCTCCGTAGCCGAACTTCTTGGGTTCGAACCAGGCGCCGTCGGTTTTGTCGTTCATCCTAGCTATCCTTTGCTGGCGGTCGGCCGCGCCGCGGCGGTTTGGCCTTCGCTACCGCAATTCCGCGCCGATCGAGCGCTTCGCGAAGCAACATCTCGATCTGGGCATTGGCGCTGCGCAATTCGTCCGCCGCCAAACGCTCCACCGCGGCGTGAACCGCCGGATCGAGCCGCAGGGCAAAGGCCTTTTTCGCCATGGGACGCTCCGCCGCCGATCCGCCTAATAGATCGAACCGGCGTTGACGACGGGGTGCACGTCCTTCTCGCCGCACAGCACGACCATGAGATTGGATACCATCGTCGCCCGGCGCTCGTCGTCCATATCGACGATCCCATCCTGGCTCAGCTTGGTCAGCGCATCCTCGACCATGCCGACCGCGCCGATCACGATCTTCGCGCGCGCAGCAATGATTGCATCGGCCTGCTGGCGTTTGAGCATGGCGCTGGCGATCTCGCTGGCATAGGCGAGGTGCGTAAGGCCCGCCTCGTCGACCACGACGCCGCCGACGCGCAGCCGGTCGTTCAGCTCTTCGAGCAATTCGCGATTCACGACGTCGGCACTGCCGCGCAGCGTCACTTCCTCGTTCTCGAAATCGTCATAGGGGTGGCGCGAGGCCACGCTGCGCAGGCCCGCTTCGATCTGGATGTTCACGAATTCCTTGTAATCGTCGACGTCGAAACTCGCCTGCGCCGTGTCGTGCACGCGCCAGACGACGTTGCAGGCGATCTCGATCGGGTTGCCGCGCAGATCGTTTATCTTCACGCGTTCCGAATGGATGTTGTGAGCGCGCGCGGAAATTTTCGTGCGCATCATCCATGGCCAGACCCAGCGAAGCCCCTCGGTCCGCTCGCTGCCACGATACTCGCCGAACAGGGTGATCACTGCCGCCTGATTGGGCTGGATCATGAAGAAGCCCGCGGCAACGATACATAGAGCCAGGACAGTCAGCACCAGCGTGCCGACGAACATCAGCTTGGCCGCCTTTTCCGCCCCGTCAGGCGGCGCCATGCCTGGAAGCGCCACTGCCGCGAAGGCCAGCAACGCCGCCAGCACGATCAGCATGATATAGCCATTATACGACGTCGCCGAGGTCTCCCGGCTCGTCTTCATCCCCTTCAATTCCATGCTCACGACGAATCACCTCCGATATAATCATGATATCATCTTTATATCGGAGGTGGATGGCGGTCAATGGCGCTGGATCTTGTGCAGGAACTGCTCTCCATAAGCCTCGAGTTTCTTGGCACCGACGCCGGGCACACGGCCCAGTTCGGCAAGAGTGGCCGGCCGTTGCGAAACCATTTCGCGCAAGGTCGCATCGTGGAAGATCACATAGGGCGGCACCTGCCCCTCCACTGCCAGCTCACGGCGCAATTCGCGCAGGGCGTCGAACAACGGGTCGCCCACCGGGTTGGGCGTGGTGTCGCCGCGCCCGCGTTTCTGACGTTTTGGCGGGACGACGATTTCGACATCGCGTTCGCCTTTCAGGATCGCCCGGGCCGAACCGCTCAGCGCCAGCCCGCCATGCTCTGTCGCAACCAGATCTCCGCGAGCCTGCAGGGCACGGGCGACCGGCTGCAGCAGCCGCGCATCTTCGCCCTCGACGATACCGAATACGCTGAGCCGGTCGTGACCGCGCCGGCGCACGCGCTCGTCCTCGCTGCCGGTGAGGACCTTTTGCAAGTGCCCCATGCCGAAGCTCTGGCCGGTGCGATAAACGGCCGACAGCAACTTGCGCGCCAGTTCCGTCACATCGGTCACGCCCGGCTTTTCGAGGCAGTTGTCGCAATTGCCGCATTCGGCAGGCGGCTCCTCCCCGAAATGCCTGAGCAATACGGCGCGGCGGCATTCGGCGGTTTCGACCAGCCCGGCGAGCGCATTGAGGCGGACGATCTCCGCGCCACGCCGCGCGTCGTCCACTTCGGCCAGCCGTTGCCGAGCGGTCGCGAAATCGCCCGCGCCCCAGAACATGGTCGCGCGGGCCGGATCGCCATCGCGCCCCGCGCGACCGGTTTCCTGATAATAGGCCTCGATCGATTTCGGCACGCCGACATGGGCGACGAAGCGCACATCGGGCTTGTCGATCCCCATTCCGAAGGCGACTGTAGCGACAATCACCATGTCCTCGCTGGCGACGAAGGCGGCCTGATTCGCGGCGCGCGTCTCCGCATCGAGCCCGGCATGGTAGGGCAGAACCTCGCGACCCGTGGCCGCGCCGAGCTTTGCTGCGAGTTCCTCGACCTTGCGACGGGTGGGGGCATAGACGATTCCCGCGCCCGGCTGGTCGGCCATCAGCGCGGCAAGCTGACGCACCGGATTGTCGCGGTGGCGGATAGCGTACCGGATGTTCGGACGATCGAACCCCGCCAGCACCAGCCCGCCGTCGGGAATGCCGAGCTGCGCCATTACGTCGGCACGCGTCTGCCGGTCTGCGGTCGCCGTCAGTGCAAGCCGTGGGACCTGCGGAAACGCATCCATGAGATCGCGCAGCATACGGTAATCAGGCCGGAAATCGTGGCCCCATTCGGACACGCAATGCGCCTCGTCTATCGCGAACAGAGCCACGGGCGAGGAGGAGAGCAATGCGCGAAAAGCCGGTTGGCTTGCGCGCTCGGGCGCAACGTAGAGGAGGTCCAGCTCGCCCCCGCGATAGGCCTCCTGCGTCTCGCGCCAGTCGGCATCCGCACTCGTCAGCGTCGCCGCGCGAATACCGTTGGCGCGGGCGCTGCGCAGCTGATCGTGCATCAGCGCGATGAGCGGGCTGATGACCACGCAGGTGCCCGCCAGCATCGTTGCCGGCAGCTGGTAGGTCAGCGATTTGCCGGCCCCCGTGGGCATCACCGCAAGTGTTGACTGGCCCGCCAGCACCCGCTCGATCACCTCGGCCTGCCGCCCGCGGAATCCGTTGAATCCGAAGACCGTCTTCAGATGCTCCTGGGCTGCATCGAGAGGGGGAAGCGCGGTCGAAGCCATGCACCCTGATTGTGCGCCATCGCCGGCCGCCGCAACCTCTTGCACGCGCTTTTTCCCTTGCCCCGTTCGACAGACTCGCGTTTTAGAGTTCCGCACCACGAACAATCCCGAGGGGAGAACGACCCATGAAATTGCGTATCGCGATCGCCGCCGCGGCGACCTTCACCCTGGCCGCCTGCGGTAGCTCGGAAGATGCCTCTATGGAGGCCGAGGTCGACACGGTCGAGATGGCTGCGGACGAGGCGCTGGTCGGCGTCGAGGAAGAGCCGGTCGAGGATACGGCCGCCACCGCTCCGGTCGCCGATTCCGCCGCCGAGGTGGAAGAACGGGCCGCTGCAGAAGCCGCCTCGGTCCAGGAGGCAGGTGACAATGCCGCAGCCACCGCCGAAGCTGCTATGGATGCCATGGCGGAAGACATGGAAGAATAAGCGGTCCGGCGGGGCGCGCGCCTGCGCCGCCCCGCCGCCCTGCCTTGCCAATGACTCGCAATCTCGCTTCCCTTGCCGCCTTGCTGGCCTGCACTCTCGCCGCCTGCGGTGAGGATGCCCCCGCTGACGCCCGAGCAATCTCTTCCAGCGAGGCGCAGGCACTCGACGAGGCTGCCGAGATGCTCGAGGAGCGCCGCCTTCCAGATGACGCCTTTGCAGAAGAGAACGGGGATGGCGACGGCGAGCAAGCCGGTCCGTCGGAACAGGAGAACCAGCCATGAATGCCGTCGCCAGCAATTCCGGAATGGACGCCGACACCTTCGACCAGTTTCTCGAGCAGCTGGAGCGATATGTCCGTGAACGGCTGATCCCGGCCGAGAAGGATGTGATCGAGAACGATGCCCTGCCGCAGGACATCATCGACGAGATGAAGGACATGGGCCTCTTCGGCCTGACCGTGCCGGAGGACTATGGCGGCGCGGGCCTCAACGTCACCCAATATGCCAAGGTCGTGCAGACAATGGCCTATGCCGCGCCGGCTTTCCGCAGCATCTTTTCGATCAACGTCGGCATGTTCAATTCGGCCATCAAGAATGGCGGGACCGAGGACCAGAAGGCCGAGTGGTGGCCGAAGATCGCCAACGGCGCGATCGCCTGTTTCGGCCTGACCGAGCCGGGCAGCGGATCGGACAGTGCGGCCATGGCGACAACGGCGCGGCCCGACCCGGAGGGGAATGGCTGGATCCTCAACGGCACCAAGCGCTACATCACCAACGCTCCCTATGCCGAAGTCGGCCTCATCATGGCGCGGACCGAAAAGGACGCGCTGCCCAAGAACGCCCATGTCAGCGCCTTCGTCGTGCCGATGGACACGCCAGGCGTCTCGGTCGGCAGCCCCGACAAGAAGATGGGCCAGTCGGGCAGCCACATCGCCGATATCATGCTGGACGACGTCCATGTGCCGGGCGATGCCCTGCTCGGCGGCGAGACCGGCCAGGGTTTTCGGTTCGCGATGATGAGCCTCGACAATGGCCGCATTTCGGTCGGCGCGGCCAGCACCGGCTACGCCCGCCGCGCACTCGACAGCGCGACCAGATATGCCAATGAGCGCCAGGCCTTCGGGCAACCGATCGCGAACTTCCAGCTGATCCAGCAAATGCTCGCCGAGAGCTGGACCGAGATATACGCCGCCGAAGCCATGATGGCGGATGTGACCGCGCGCGTCGATCGCGGTGAGAACACGGTCAAGCACGCCGCCGCCTTCAAGGTGTTCGCATCCGAGATGTGCGGTCGCGTCGTCGATCGTGTGGTGCAGGTCTATGGCGGCGCGGGCTATCTCGCCGAATACGACGCCGAACGCTTCTTCCGCGATGCGCGCATCTATCGGATCTACGAGGGTACGACGCAGATCCTCCAGCTGCAGATCGCGAAGCACATGCTGCGCGATTATGCGAAGGGCCTGTGAATTGATGGTAAGTCTGCGCCTGAGTCTTTGTTGCGAGCGGACCGGACATCCGTCCGGTCCTTGCTGTTCCATCCCGCTCTCCCACCCGGCCACCCACGGCACGGTATCTTATGGGTGGCCGGGTGGGGGAGCGGGATGGAACAGCCGCAAGCTGACGACGGATGTCGTCAGCGCACGCAACTAAAATGTACGATTTCCTTTCCGGCCTCTCCGTTCTCGAAGTCTCCAGCTTCGTCGCCTCGCCGACGGTGGGGCTTTACTGCGGACAGTTCGGAGCGGAAGTGATCCGCGTCGACCACAAGGAAGGTGGCCTGGATTACGATCGCTTCATGCTCGCGGACAATGGCCGTTCGCTGGCATGGGAGAACCTGAACCGCGCCAAGAAATCGGTCGCCCTCGACCTCAAAAGCGCAGAAGGACGCGAATTGTGCGTCGAGCTCGCCCGCAAGACGGGCCAATGCGTTACCAACCTCCCCGAGAAAAGCTTCCTCAGCCATGCGGCCATGGCCGAGGGGCGCGAGGACATGATCAGCGTCCGTATCATGGGCTGGCACGATGGGCGGCAGGCGATGGACTTCACCGTCAACGCCGCTGCCGGCTATCCGCTCATGACCGGACCGGCGGACTGGGATCCGGCAACCGCGCCGCCGGTCAACCAGCTGATGCCCGCCTGGGACTTCCTGACCGGCGCCTATTGCGCTTTCACCCTGCTCGCGGCGCTGCGCCATCGTGACGCTACCGGGCAAGGTGCGGAAATCCGCGTGCCATTGGGCGATGTGGCGATCGGCACCCTGGCGAACTCGGGAACTATTGCCGAAATGCTCTATCGGGGCGGCGACCGCGAGCGGCTCGGAAATGCCATCTGGGGCGCCTTCGGCACTGATTTCCGCGCTAAGGACGGCACCCGCTTCATGGTCGCAGCGCTGACCGCGAAGCAATGGGCAGGCATCGTTTACGCCTTTGGCCTTGGCGACGAGATCGCCGCGCTGGAAAGCGAACTGGGCGTGCGTTTTGCCGATGGCGACACGCCACGCTTCCAGCATCGCGAGCGCCTGGCGGCCCTGTTCCAGCAGGTTGCAAGCCAGCACGACTATGCCGAGCTCGAGCGACGGATGAAGGCTGCCGGCACGACTTATGAAAGGTATCGCACGCCCTATGAGGCCGCGCAGGACCCGGCGCTCGTCGGCGAGAATCCGCTGTTCGGGCGCACACCCGACAATCCCAGCGGTTTCGACTATCCCGTGGCCCGCAGCTTTGCGAACATGCCGGACGCGCCGCGCGGCGAGCCCAAGCGCGCGCCCTATCTCGGCGAGCACACCGAAGAGATTCTCGCCGAACGCCTCGGCCTCTCCTCCGGCGAGATAGGCGCCCTCTTCGACAAGGGCGTCGCCGCGCCAAGCGACGAGGGCCACGATTATTCCAAGACCAGGATCATGCCATGACCGAACTTCGCCGCGTTGCCATCTGCAAGCCACTGCGCACTCCCGTGGGCAAGTTCCTCGGCAGTCTCGCCCCCTTGGAGGCGGGCGAGCTGGGCGCAATCATCATCAAGGCGTTGGTTGAGCGCAGCGGTGTCGATCCCATGCGCGTCGACGACGTCGTCTTCAGCCAGGGCTACGGCAGCGGAGAGGCTCCCGCGATAGGCCGCTGGAGCTGGCTGGCGGCGGGCTATCCGATCGAAGTGCCGGGCTTCCAGCTCGACCGGCGCTGCGGCTCGGGCCTGCAGGCGGTCGCAACCGCGGCGATGATGGTACAGACCGGCGTTGCGGACTGCGTTCTCGCGGGCGGAGTCGAGAGCATGTCCAACGTCGAGCATTATACCACCAAGGCCCGCATGGGTGTGCGGATGGGCGACATGGTCCTGTGGGACCGGTTGACCCGAGGCCGCCTGATGAGCCAGCCGATCGACCGCTTCGGCGTCATCACCGGCATGATCGAGACCGCCGAGAATCTCGCCAAGGATTACGAGATATCCCGCGAAGCCTCCGATGCCTTTGCCGTGCGCAGCCACCGGAACGCCGCAAAGGCGTGGGACGAGGGCAAGTTCGACGAGCAGCTTGTCCCGGTCGAGATCCCTCAACGCAAGGGCGATCCGGTGGTGTTCGCGAAGGACGAAGGCTTCCGCGCCGACGCCGATATGGAAACGCTTGGCAAATTGCGTGCGATCGACCTCAAGCGCGACCCCGATGCGATCGTGACAGCAGGCAATGCAAGCCAGCAGAACGACGCCGCCGCTGCTTGCCTCGTAGTGGCTGAGGATAAGGTCGCTGAACTTGGGCTCGAACCCATCCTGTGGTTCCACAGCTGGAGCGCGGCGGGCTGCGACCCCAGCCGCATGGGCATCGGCCCGGTGCCGGCGGTCGAGAAGCTGTTTGCGAAGAGCGGCATGGGTTGGGACGACATCGGTCTCATCGAACTGAACGAAGCCTTTGCCCCGCAGGCGCTTGCCGTGATGAAAGGCTGGGGCTTCGCCGAGGACGACAGCCGCCGCGAGATCGTCAACGTCAACGGATCGGGCATCTCGCTGGGCCATCCGATCGGCGCAACCGGCATCCGCATTCTGGCCGACATGGCGCACGAAATGCAGCGCCGCGAAATCCGCTATGGTCTCGAGACGATGTGCATCGGCGGCGGGCAAGGCATGGCCGCCATTTTCGAGCGTGCCGCCTAATGGGCAAGTGGGATGGCTGGCTTGGGCGCAAGGAAGTGCGCCAGGATCAGCTGGACGAGGCGCTGGCACAACGCTGGCTCGCGACCTTCGATTTATCCGTACCGTCAGACGGCGTCATGCCCCATGGCATTCATTTCTGCCTCTGCACCCCGGACGCACCGACGCAAACGCTGGGTGAGGACGGCCACCCGGCCCGGTCGGACACGTCCGCCAGCTTCATGCCGCCCGTACCGCTTCCGCGGCGGATGTGGGCGAGCAGCGCCATCACCTTCCTCGCGCCGCTGACGATCGGGTCACGCATCGAGCGGGTCAGCCGGATCGCGTCGATTGCAGAGAAAGAGGGATCGAGCGGCAAGCTGGCATTCGTCGAGGTCGACCATGTCACCACCTGTGACGAGGTCGAGGCCGTGCGGGAAAAGCAGATTTTGGTCTATCGCGGCGCAGCACCCAGCGACGCGCCACTCGTTCCGCCCTCGCCGGGCATCGCAAACTTCGAGGCCGGCGAATGGGACGCAGTCGAAACGATTTTGCCCGATCCGCGACTGCTGTTTCGCTTTTCGGCACTCACCTTCAACACCCATCGCATCCATTACGACGCCCCCTATGCGCAGGAAATCGAGCGCTATCGCGGGCTGGTGGTCCACGGTCCCCTGATGGCGAGCCTCTTGCTGCAACTGCTCGCGCGCACATACGGCGAGGAGCGCCTCGCCGATTTCAGCTTCCGCGCGGTCAGCCCGGCAATAGCGGGTGAGCCGCTTCATCTCGCGTTGCGCAGGCGCGAGAGCGGAATTGAACTCTCCGCCCTCGCGACCGACGGACGCGAATGCGTGAAGGCCCGCGCTAGCCTCGCCTAGTCGACAGGATACGGAGCGATCGGCTGGAGCACGGAATAGCTTTCGCTGCGCGGCTCTCGCGGCAGTTCGGGAAAATCGATCGCCGGCGGATCGACATGCATATCGGGCAACCGGTCCAGCAGATTGCGCACCAGCGTAAGTCTGCCCAACTTCTGGTCGTTGAAATCGATCAACGTCCAGGGCGCGTGATCGGTGTGGGTGGCGGCCAGCATCGCCTCGCGTGCCTCGGTATAAGCATCGTATTTGCCACGCGCGGCAAGATCGATAGGTGAGAGCTTCCAGCGCTTGAGCGGATCTTCCAGCCGCTCGCGCAAGCGCTCTTCCTGCTGCGCCTGGTCGGTTGTCAGCCAGTATTTGAACAGCAGGATGCCGTCATCGATCAGCATTTTCTCGAATGTCGGTGCCTGGTCCAGAAAGCGTGCGACCTGCGCCTCCTCCGCATATCCCATCACTCGTTCCACGCCCGCGCGATTGTACCAGCTGCGATCGAACAGCACGATCTCGCCCGCGCTGGGCAGATGTTCGACATACCGCTGGAAGTACCACTGCGACTGCTCCGCTTCGGTCGGCTTCGACAGCGCGACCACGCGGCATTGGCGCGGATTGAGCCGCTCACGCACCGCGCCGATCGCGCCACCCTTGCCGGCCGTGTCGCGGCCCTCGAACAGCACCACGATCCGCTGCCCGGTGGTGCGGGCCCAGCGCGCCATGCGCACGAGCTCGCGTTCCATCGGTTCGAGCGCTGCTTCATAGTCCTTGCGTTTCATGGGGCAATCTCCGGCGGCATTTGAACAAACCAGGCAAACCTAGTATCACTGGTAACGACATGGCGACACTTGCAGAATCCGAACAGGACTTTAGCCAGCTGCCGGACCTTCCGGCAGATGTATTCACCGCCCCGCTGAAGAAGCCCGAGCACGTCGGCGACGACTGGCTGGAGCCCAAGCAGACCGAATATGACAGCGAAGACGATGCGATCTGGAACGACCTCTTCGCGCGCCAGATGGAAGTCTTGCCCGGGCGAGCCGCGACCGCATTCATGGAGGGCACCGAAAAGCTCGATCTGGGTCGCGGGGGCGTGCCTGATTTCGGCGAGCTGAGCGAAGAACTGGGCAAGCTGACCGGCTGGTCGGTGGTGCCAGTGCCGATGCTGATTCCCGATCACGTTTTCTTCTGGCACCTTGCCAACCGCCGTTTCCCTGCCGGGAACTTCATCCGCACGCGCGAGACCTTCGACTATATCCAGGAGCCGGATGTCTTCCACGACGTGTTCGGCCACGTGCCGATGCTGACCGACCCGGTCTATGCCGATTACATGCAGGAATATGGCCGCGCCGGGTGGAAGGCGATGCGCTACAATCGCCTCAAGGCGCTTGGTGCGCTCTACTGGTATACGGTCGAGTTCGGCCTCTTGCAGGAAGCGCCGGGCGATATTCGCGCCTATGGCGCCGGCATCCTCTCCGGTCCGACCGAAGTGGTCTATGCAACCGAGGCGCAAAGCCCCAATCGCATCATGCTCAACGTCGATCGGGTGATGCGCACCGATTACGTCATCAGCGATTTGCAGCCGACCTATTTCGTGATCGAGAGCTTCGAGGATCTCTACCGCCAGACGGTGGAGCGCGATTTCGACAAACTCTACCGCCATCTCGGCCCGGGCTTCACCTATGCCAACACGGCGGTCATCGACGTCGATTACGTGGTGAACGAAGGTACGCTGGAATATACGCTGCGCGGCGGACGCGGCAGCGGCGCGAAGCCAGTCTAGGCTTTCTTCCAGTCAAACGAAAACGGCCCCGGATCGCTCCGGGGCCGTTTCGTTTTGACCTCGCCTGTGAACGGCGGGGCCAGTGAGATTACATCTCGTTGCCGTCCATGTCTTCGCCGACCGTATCGGCCTGCTCTTCCATGGTGTCCTCCATGGCATCAGCCTGGTCTTCCATGGCTTCGACTTCGGCTTCCGGTGCGCCTGCGTCTTCCATGGCTTCAGCCTGCGCATCCATTTCGGATTCCATCTGCTCGCCCTGGTCTTCCATGGCTTCTTCGGTCGGGCCGTCGCAAGCTGCAAGACCCAGGCTCAGCGCGGCGGCCGAGGCGACGATCATCATTTTGTTGAACTTCATATTTCTTCCCCTTGGTAAAACAGGACGGGGCGGAATGCCCCGATTGCTCCTGCGAACTTGAAAAATGTTTTCAGCGATAGGCGCGCTGGCGCAGCAGGCTGAAGGCGCCAATGGCGATAGACGCACCCAGGACCGCCCACAGCAGGGCCGTTCCGCTGATCGCGCCGAAAATGACGCCATTGCCCGCGACGATTCCGGCAAGCAGGGATCCGACCACACCGACTCCGGCATAGATCGCGATGTTGCGACCATCCTCGATCCGCAGAACGATGGTGGCAAGCCATCCCAGGATGGCCCCTACGACTATCAGTATGAGAAGACCCATCGGGCTCTTTCCTGAATAACTGTATCCACTCGAAAAGCTCGCACCGTCCGAAAGGTTCCCGAAAAAAGGCATCAATATGGCGCGATGCGACGGGGCGGGCGCTCCCTGCAACCTTAGAGGGGGGCTTAGAAGAGCAGCAAGAGTGCCGCACCGAGCAGGACGCGATAGACAACGAAGACCATCATCGAAGCCTTTTTAAGGAAATTCATCAGGAACATCATGGTCGCAAGCGCGGCGAAGAAGGTCATCACCCCGGCCCCGATTGCGTCCATCTGCATCTGGCTGCTCGCCTCTGCCAGGTCGAGTGCGGCGATGAGCCCGGCGCCAGCCACCGCAGGAATGGCGAGAAGGAACGAGAAGCGGGCCGATTCGACCCGGTCGTAGCCGAGGAAGCGGGCCGCGGTCATCGTCGCGCCGGACCGGCTGGTGCCGGGGATCAGGGCCATTGCCTGGGCGATGCCGACGATGATCGCATCGCGCAGCGTCAGGTCCTCGTAACTCTTGGTTTCCCGGCCGATCCGATCCGCGATCCCGAGAAGCAGGCCGAAGACGATCAGGTTCGTGGCCACAAGGTCGGTCGACCGAAGGCTCTCCAGGTAACCGCCAAGCTTGAGATAGAGCCCGGCGATCACCGCCGGAACGGTGCCGGCCAGCACGAAGAGAAACAAGCGCCGCTGCTCCGGAGCCGAGCCCAGACCCACGGTAGCAAACCCGCCGCGCGCCAGACCCATCACATCCTTGCGAAAGTAGAGGATGATCGCCAGCAGTGAGCCGACATGGACCGCCACGTCGATCAGCGGCCCCTGGTCGGGAAAATCCGTCAGCTTCGGGATCAGGATGAGGTGGCCCGACGAGGAAATCGGCAGGAATTCGGTGATCCCCTGGACGATCGCGATGATGAGTTGCTGGAGAAAGGTCATCTTGCGCGGTCCATGAAGAAAGGGCGGGACAAGTCAAGCGACCCGTCCCGCCCCAAGCGAGTTTTTGCGCCTGAACGCCGGTTTACCAGATGCGGATGCGCTCTTCCGGCGGCAGGTAGAGATCATCCTCCGGCGTCACGTTGAAGGCTTCGTACCATTCGTCGAAATTCCGCACGATGCCATTGGTGCGATACATGGCCGGGCTGTGCGGACCGTTGCGTAGCTGCGAACGAAGCGCATCTTCACGATAGGCGCTGCGCCAGACCTGCGCCCAGGCGAGGAAGAAACGCTGATCGCCGGTCAGGCCGTCAATCACGGGGACTTCCTTGCCCTCGGTCGCCAGCTTGTAGGCGCGATAGGCCATCGACAGGCCGCCGAGGTCACCGATATTCTCACCCAGTGCGAGGCGGCCATTGACGCAGGTTTCGCCATCGTCGAGCGGGCAGAACTGGTTGTACTGCTCGACCAGCCGGTCGCCCAGCTTGTCGAAGTTCGCCCGGTCTTCCGCCGTCCACCAGTTGCGCAGCGCGCCGGTGGCATCGGATTTGGACCCCTGGTCGTCGAAACCGTGCCCGATCTCGTGGCCGATCACGCCGCCGATCGCGCCGTAATTGACCGCGAGGTCTGCATCCTTGCCGAAGAACGGTTGCTGCAGAATGCCGGCCGGGAAGACGATCTCGTTCTTGGTGGAATTGTAATAGGCATTGACCGTCTGGGGCAGCATGAACCACTCGGTGCGGTCGATCGGCTCGCCCAGCTTGGCGAGATTGTCGGCCATCGACCACTGGGCCGAAGCCATCGAATTGGCGATCGGATTGCCCGGCGTGATGGCCAGCCCGTCATAGGTTTCCAGGTTTTCGCGATAGCCGATCTTGGGATCGAAGGTGTCGAGCTTCGCCATAGCCTCGACCTTGGTTTCCTCGCTCATCCAGTCGATTTCGGCCAGCGATTCGGCCAGCGAGACGCGCAGATTGGCAACCAGCTCGTCCATCGCCGCTTTGCTTTCCGGCGGGAAGTACCGCTCGACATAGGACGCGCCCAGCAATTCGCCGAGCATGCCCTCGGTCGCGTCGACGGCGCGCTTCCAGCGATCGCGCTGCTCGGGCACGCCGCGCAGCGTCGTGCCGTAGAAGGCGAAGTTGGCGTCGTCGAACCGCTTGGGCAGGATCGAGGCGTTGTTCGACAGGAAATTCTTGAGCGTCCAGGCGCGCAATACCTCCATGTCGGTCTCGGCGATGAGATCGAACATGGCGGGCGTGCCGCCGCCGATCTTTTGCACCGTCGCTTCGTCGAGGCCAAGCTCGGCAATACGCTCGGCCGTCGGCGGGATGTCGCCCACGATGAAGCGGTCGGTCTTGTCGAAACCGGTGGAGACCAACATCGCGGCAACCGGGAAGTTGTCCGACAAACCCTGCAACTCAGCGGGCGTCAGCGCGGTGTAGGTGAGGTCGCGGTTGCGGCGCACGGTCCGATCCCAGGCGACCTTGCGGGCGAAGCTGTCTTCGAGATCATAGACCTTCTGCGCCATGCCGGCGGCATCGTCATAGCCGGCTTCGCTCATGAGGAAAGTCAGATAGTCCTGATAGGCCGTGCGGATCGACAGGCCCTTCTCGGTTTCGTCGAGATAATATTCGCGATCGGGCATGCCGAGACCGCCGCTGCCGACATAGACCGAGTAGCGGGTGGGCTCTTTCGCATCGACGCTGACATAGCCGCCGATCGGCGAGGGATAGCCGGGCTTGCCCCACAGCGTGACCAGCTCGGCAAGCGTTTCGGCGCCGCGGATCTCGTCGAGATACGGCTGGGCAGGCGCGAGGCCGGCGGCCTCGATGGCATCGGTGTCGAGAAAGGCGTTGTAGGCATCGACGATGCGCTTCTCGTTGGAAGTCAGCTCGGAGGCAGGCTTGCTCACCAGCTCGTCGACCACCGCCTTCACATCGTAGGTCGATTTCTCCGCCAGCAGGTCGAAGGCACCAAAGCGAGCCTTGTCGGCCGGCAGCGGGTTCGCATCGATCCACGCTTGGTTGGCATAGGCGAAGAAGTCGTCGCCGGGATCGATGTCCGACGAAAGATAGCTCGTATCGAAGCCCCATTCGCCGAAGCTCATGGTCGGGCTTTCGTCCTTGGCCTCGGCCATCGTCGCTTCGGTGTGATCGTCGGCCAGCGCGGGGGTGGCGAGGCCAAGGGCCAGGGCGCTGGCGCCGGTGGCAAGCAGGGTACGGATCATGTTTGCAGTCTCCCAATCGCAGTCACCCGGCCACAAGGGCCGGGATCGGATGGAGGCGGACTAGCAGTTTTCATCGCAGATGCGATGCAGTTTATCGGTCGAATCAGCGCCTTGAGCGAGGAATCACGCGCTTTCGAGGACGAATTGCAGCTTTGCCAACCGCGCATACAGCCCGCCATTGGCGGATAGCTCGTCATGCGTGCCCTGTTCGACGATGCGGCCATCCTCCATCACCACGATCCGGTCGGCGGCGCGCACCGTCGACAGGCGGTGCGCGATGACCAGCGTGGTCCGCTCCGCCATCAGATGCTCGAGCGCATCCTGCACCAGCCGTTCGCTTTCGGCATCTAGCGCGCTCGTGGCTTCGTCGAGCAACAGGATCGGCGCATCGCGCAGCAGCGCGCGGGCGATAGCCATGCGCTGGCGCTGACCGCCCGAAAGCTGCGTGCCGCTTTCGCCGAGGTAGGTGTCGAGACCTTTGGGCAGTTTCTCGAGAAATTCGGCAGCATTCGCAGCGCGCGCGGCGGCCCAGATGTCCTCGTCGCTCGCGTCCCAGTTGCCGTAGCGCAGGTTATCGCGCGCATTGGCGCTGAACAGCACCCCTTCCTGCGGGACATAGGCCATGCGCCGGCGGATCTCCGCCGGATCGGCGCTGGTCAACGGGACGCCATCGAGGCGGATGGAGCCCGCCTGCGGATCGTAGAAACGTTCGGCCAGCTGGAAGATGGTCGACTTGCCCGCCCCCGAGGGTCCGACAATGGCGACGCTTTCGCCGGGCTCGACCTCGAGGCTGAAATCGACGATCGCCGGAGCCTCGAGCCGCGTGGGATAGCGGAAGGTGACATTGCGGAACGAGAGGCTGCCGCGTGGCGGCTCGGGCAGCAGCTGCGGCCGGGCTGGCGCGGTGATGGTCGGCTTTTCCTCCAGCAGTTCGGCCAGCCGGCTGGCCGCACCAGCTCCGCGCAATAGGTCGCCATAGACTTCGGTCAAGGCGCCGAACGCACCCGCGACCAGTCCGGCGGTGAGCACGAAAGCGGCGATAGTGCCGCCCGAAATCGAGCCTTCGCTCACGGCTTCCGCTCCGCGCCAGACGAGCAGCGTTATCCCGCCGAACACGCACAGGATGACCACCGCGGTCATGATGGCCCGGATGATGACCCGGCGCTTGGCCACCCAGAAGGTGCGTTCGACCGCCTCCTCGAACCGCTGATGCTCGCGCCGTTCCTGATTGAAACCCTGCACGATTTTCATCGCCCCCAGGACCTCGGTGACCATCGCGCCGATATCGGCCACGCGGTCCTGGCTGGTGCGGCTGACCTTGCGCAGGCGCCGCCCGAAATAGGTGATCGGCACGACGATCGCCGGGATGATGAGGAACAGGCCCATGGTCAGCGAGGGGACGAGATAGAAGAGGTAGGCCGTCCCGCCGATCGCCATCAGCGTATTGCGCAGCGCCACCGAAATCGTGGTCCCTACCACCGTCTCGATCAGCGCGGTATCGCTGGTCATACGGCTGGAGATTTCCTTGGGACTGTTCTCCTCGTAGAAACCGGGCGCGAGGCGCAGCAGGTTGCGTTGCACGCGCAGCCGGATATCGGCAACAACCCGTTCGCCCAGCCAGCTGACGAAATAGAAGCGCATGGCGGTGCCGACTGCCAGCACCCCGACGATTATCAGGAGATAGCGGAACCAGCGCCCCATCGCGTCGGGATCCGCGCCCTCGGCAAAGCCGCGGTCGATGACCATCTTGAAACCGGCAGGGATTGCGAGGGTGGCGGCCGCCGTGATGAACAGGGCGAGGATGGCGAGGCCGACGTGGCCGGGATATTTCGTCGCCGATTGCCACACCATGCGCAGCGGCTTCAGCGACCGCTCCTGCGGCTCGCCGGTCCTGGCCTTGCGTTGAAAGAGCCGTCGTTTTTGCAGTGCAGTGTCGGGTGACCCATCCATGCGCCTCACCTAGGCGCGAGAGCGGCGAAAATCCACAGGGCGCGATCGGTGCCCGACACATTTCCCGGCCTTGTGCATTGCACAACGAGCAAAGGCGCGTCAGGATGGCAGGCAACGATAAAGGGTTACGGCCGCAGAATTACCGGCCAGCAGGGGAAAATCATGCTTTACCACGCCTATGAGCTGCAGCGCAGCTGGCTCAATTCCGCCAGCGCATGGGCTTCGATCGGGGCGGAGATGCTCTCCAATCCGGCCAATCCGGTGAATTACATCGGCCCCATGGGCTACATGGGCCTTGGCGCCACCGCGGCGAGCGCGCTCGAAGTATTCGCCCATGCGGCCGCGCCTTATGGCAAGCCGGCCTGGGGCATTGAGGCAATCGAGGTCGACGGACGCCCGGACCCGGTGGTCGAGGCCACGGTGGTCAATCGTCCCTTTGGCGACTTGAAGGAGTTCTTCCGCGAAGGCTTGCCCGAAGATGCGCCGCGCCTGCTGGTAGTTGCGCCGATGAGCGGCCATTTCGCCACGCTGCTGCGCGGCACGGTGGAGCGGATGCTGCAGAAATATCGCGTGTTCGTGACCGACTGGGCCGATGCCAAGACGGTGCCGCTGCACGAAGGCGAGTTCGACCTCGACGACTATATCGATTACGTGATCGGCTTCCTCGAGCATATCGGTGAAGGTGCACATGTGATGGCAGTGTGCCAGCCCTCCGTCCCCGTCTTCGCCGCGACCGCGATCATGAATCGCGACAAGCATCCCTGCACCTCGAAGACACTGACGATGATGGGCGGGCCGATCGACACGCGCTGTTCGCCGACGACCGTCAACGACCTCGCGATGGACCGTCCGATCGAATGGTTTCGCCACAATGTCATCGCGACGGTACCCATGCAGTACCGCGGAGCGGGACGGCGGGTCTATCCCGGCTTCATGCAGCTGGCCGGCTTCATGAGCATGAATCTCGGCAATCACATGATGAGCCATTACGAGATGTTCAAACACCTGACCGCCGGCGACCAGGAAAGCGCGCAAGCGACCAAGGATTTCTACGACGAATATCGTAGCGTTGCCGACATGACCGCAGAATTCTACCTCCAGACCGTGCAGGAGGTATTCCAGGACCACTCGCTGCCCAACGGCACCTTCATGCACCGCGGCAAGCGCATCGATCTGGGCGATATCACCGACACCGCGCTACTTGCGATCGAGGGCGAGCGAGACGATATCTCGGGCCTCGGCCAGACCCGCGCCGCATTGGAACTGACGCCCGAACTGGACGCATCGAAGAAGCGCTATCTGATGGCAGAAGGTGCTGGCCATTACGGCATCTTCAACGGCAGCCGCTGGCGCACGAAAATCGCCCCGGTAGTCGAGGAATTCATCGCGGCGCATGGGTAAGAGCACTTAGACTGGCGGCCGGTTGTCCCTGCTGCCGAAAAGCTTTCCGAGCAGGCGGCGTGCAAGCACGAGCAGCCAGATCGTCAGGCCGAGCAGAAGCACTGCGATGACCGCAGCGATGACCGGATATTCGTAGGCAACCCACAGCAAGCCGATCGTCGCCACGTCTTCGGCCGTCGAAACGGCAACGTTGCTCACCGGTTCGGGGCTGGCATTCACCACGCCGCGCGCTCCGGCCTTGCCTGCGTGCGCAGCAAAGCTCGCACCGCCGCCGAGCAGGAAGGCGACGACCTGCACTGCCGGGTCCGACGGATCGACGATCGCCAGTGCCAGCAGCGCACCACCGATGGGGCGGACGAAGGTGTGGACGGCGTCCCAGATGGAATCGAGCCACATCACCTTGTCGGCGAAGAATTCCGCCACGGCGGCAAGCGCGGCGATGCTCATCACCCACGGACTGGCCAGCACATCGAGACTGGCGAGATGTTCGGGCAATGGCAGCACATCGAGCCGCATCGCGAGGCCCGTGGCGAAAATGCAGAGATAAAGACGCCAACCCGCCAGCAGGCTGACGCTTCCGGCAACCCCGATGATCTCCATGATGCCCATCACCGGAAGCATAGTCCTGTTTCGCAGGGTTCGTCCAACGACATTCGCAACCCGACGGAATGCCGTCACGCGCCTTGACCAGCCCGCCCGACAGGCCCTAGCGTTTACATATGTAGACAAGAGAGGTTGTGATGAGAAAAGTTCCGGCAGCAACGATGATCGGCGCAATGGCTGCATTGGCCGCCTGCGGCACGGCGATAGCAGGCAGCGAAAGCCAGTATCGCGCATCGTCCTATGGATATGGCAACGAGATGATCATCGGATCGGGGACCATTGTGTCCCGGGACCTGCCGATCGGCGACGTCGAGCGCCTGGCTATCGATGGGCCGGTCGACGTGATCGTCCGACAAGGCGCAACGCGATCGCTTACCGTGACGGCGGACGACAATATCATCGGTCTCGTACGTGCGCGCGCCAACGGTAGGGCGCTGACTCTCGACACGACCGGCAGTTTTCGCACGCGAACGGGAATTACCGCCGAACTGGTCGTCCCGCGCCTCGACAAGGTGTCGATCAACGCGAGCGGCGACGTGCGCTTCGAGGACTGGTCTGCCCGCGAAATCGAGCTGGTGATCGGCGGGTCCGGCAGTATCGAAATGAACGGACGCACCGCACGCATCACGGCTCTGATCGGCGGATCCGGTGAAATCGACCTGACCCGGGCGCAGCCGTCCTATGTCGATGCCGATATCGAAGGGTCGGGTTCGATCCGTGTCCCCTCGCTGGCGAAGCTCGATGCGGCGATCAACGGATCGGGCACGATCGAGGCCGACCGGGTGGGCGAGCTCGACGCCGTCCTCAACGGCTCGGGCCTCATTCGCTACGGCTCGGCCGAGCGCGTGCTACGTCACGAACGAAATGGCTCGGGCCGCATCGTGCGCCGCTGAGCCGGCAGCAATTCAGCCGGCACCGTCACGCTGCGCTTCGACATCGTAGGGTTTTCCGAATTCGCCGATCGGGTTCTCGAGTGCGCCCCGGTCCCACTGGCCGAGATCCGCGACCGCGGCATAGGCGTCCTCGAGGAATTGCAACAGCACGCCCTCGGGATCCCCGCTTGCGCGAACCGCGGCATAGGGGAGTACGTATTCGCCAAGCTCTGCCTGCCAATAGGCAGTGTCGGGCCGGACCGCCCTGTCGCCGAGCCCCGTCGGGGTAGGATAGCCGTAGGAATAAAAGGCCGCTTCATCGACACCGCCGCCGCCGAGCCAGAAACCTGCGCTCGCGACCTCATGGCTATAGGCTTCGCGCGTGACGCGGTCTGGCAGGTTGGGAAAGCCGCCCGGGTGGAGCGGAGCCGTGCGGCCCGAGAACCGTGTCACCGCGAGATCGAAGCTTCCCCAGAACAGGTGGCTGGGCGAGGATTTGCCGACGAACCCGGTGCGGAAGCGTTCCAAGACCCGGTTGGCATCCGAGAATGCACGATGGATGCGCCGGACAGTGTCGGGGTCCCACGCGCGCGGCCGGTCGTCGCGCATGAAAGGTACCGCATCCTCCACTTCATTGGGTCCGCCGTCGATCGATGTCGCGATGCCGAGTTCGGACAATTCGTGCGACAGCGCGGCGTGGAAGTCGGCCACGGTTTGCCCTTGCAGACGGATTGCGCCGCGCTCGCCCGTCGTCTCGATTTCGACCTGTCCGCTCAGGCAGTCGAGCAGGATTTCCGCCTCGCCAGACGCTGTCTCGAACGGGTAGGTCCGGAACCCGCGCGGCACCACGCGCATGGCGAGATGCCAGCTATGGTTGCACCACGGGAGCGCTCGCGTCGGCAGTTTGCCGATCACCTGAAGATACGCGTGCAGGCTTTCGATGACCGGGCGGTCGGCCTCGTAATCGAGTTTTGGCCACCGCTCGGTCATCGTGAAGTCCTTTCAGATCAGAAGATCTCGAACAGTCCTGCTGCGCCCATGCCGCCGCCGACGCACATAGTGACGACGCCGTATTTGGCACCGCGACGCTTGCCCTCGATCAGCGTGTGGCCGACGCAGCGCGCGCCGGTCATGCCATAGGGGTGGCCGATCGAGATCGAGCCGCCGTTGACGTTGAGGATGTCGTTGTCGATGCCGAGCTTGTCGCGGCAATAGAGCACCTGCACCGCGAAAGCTTCGTTGAGCTCCCACAGGCCAATATCCTCGACCTTGAGGTCGAAACGCTTCAGCAGCTTTGGGATAGCGAAGATCGGGCCGATGCCCATTTCGTCGGGCTCGGTACCCGCGACTGCCATGCCGACATAACGGCCGAGCGGTTCGAGACCCTTCTGCTCGGCGACCTTGGCTTCCATCAGAATCGAGGCCGAAGAACCGTCGGACAGTTGCGAGGCGTTGCCGGCGGTGATCGTGGTGCCTTCGCCCATGACCGGTTTCAGGCCCTGAAGGCCTTCCAGCGTGGTCGAGGGGCGATTGCCCTCGTCCTTGGCGATAGTGATGTCGACATCCGAAATCTCGCCGGTTTCCTTGTCCTGCACCTTGTGCGTGGTGGAAACGGGGACGATCTCGTCGTCGAACTTGCCGGCTTCCTGAGCGGCTGCGGTGCGCTGCTGGCTCTGGAGGGCGTATTCGTCCTGCGCATCGCGGCTGATGCCATAACGCTGGGCGACCGTCTCGGCAGTCTGCAGCATCGGCATGTAGATCGCGCCGTGCATCGCGATCAGCTCCGGATCGGGCATCACGCGCATTTCCTTGGTCTGTACCAGCGAAATGCTTTCCTGCCCGCCGGCGGCAACCACATCCATGCGATCGGTGATGATCTGCTTGGCAGCCGTTGCGATGCTCATCAGGCCCGAAGAGCACTGACGGTCGATGGTCATGCCGCTGGTGCCGATCGGGCAGCCGGCGCGCAGCGCGACCTGGCGGGCGAGGTTGCCGGCCTGCGTGCCCTGCTGGAGCGCGGCGCCCCACAGCACGTCGTCGATCTCGCCGGCTTCGATGCCGGCGCGCTCGATCGCGGGCTTGAGCGAATAGGCGCCGAGCGTCGGGCCCTTGGTGTCGTTGAAGCCGCCCTTGTACGCACGGCCGATGGCGGTGCGGGCGGTGGAGACGATGACTGCGTCACGCATGGGTAGTTCCTTGGATTGCTAGAGGTGCCTGATCCTCGCCGGGGAGGAGGGGGAAATCAGACGAAGAGCTGGGTGATCCACTCGGTGATGAGGGCGGGCTTGTCCTCGCCTTCGATCTCCATCGTGATCTCGCTGGTCTGCTGCCACTGGCCGGGGCGCTTCTCGATCATCTCGACAAGCTTCCAGTGGCCGCGAATGCGCTTGCCGCTGCGGACCGGCGAGATGAAGCGCGTCTTGTTGCCGCCGTAGTTCACGCCCATCTTCACGCCGTCGATCTTGGGCATGTCGGACTGGGCGCCGAGATAGGGGATCATCGAGAGCGTCAGGAAGCCGTGCGCGATGGTGCCGCCGAAGGGCGTCATCTTGGCGGCTTCTTCGTTGATGTGGATGAACTGGTGGTCGCCGGTGGCATCGGCGAACTGGTTGATGCGCTCCTGGCTCATCTCGACCCATTCGCTGGTGCCGATGTGTTCGCCGACCTTCTCGGCCAGTTCCTGCGGGCTCATACGCGTCTCCTCTTCGCGAAATCGTGCGGTTATGCGCGACTCTGCGCCGCGCGTGCGGCGGGACTCATGGCGCATGCAGCAAGGGCGCGCAACCGCGCCGATGCTGCCCTTACGGCATGGCGGGACGCGTGGCGGAGGCGGCGCGGCGGGCTTCGCGCATGGCCTTCCGCTCCGCCTCCTGCTTGGCCGACTCGCGCCGCTGGCAGTAAGTCCACAGTCCGATCTGCAACCCCACCAGCATCAGGATGAAGGGCTGGAATGCAATTCCCTGGAAGGTCGCGCCGACCAGATAGATGATCTGTGCAACCTGCAGCGCTGTGGCCAGCGGAGCCTGCCATTGCTCTGCCTTTGCGGATCGCTGGCGCCAGCCCTTGCGGATCTTTTCCATCTGCCACAGCCCGATCCCATGCAGGGCGAGCCACAGGAACAATCCCGGCCAACCCTGTTCGCCGAGCATTTCGAAGATGGACGAATGATAGGCGCGCGCGCCATCGGTGATCTCGCGATATTCGACCGAAACGGTCGTCCCGTCCTGTTCCACCACGGGCAGATCATACGTGAAGCTGTTGCCGCGATACGCATCGAAACCCCCGCCGAGCGGACGTTCGGCGACATAGTCCAGGGTCCAGCCCCAGACCTGCATACGAGTCGATGCCGACTGATCCTCCTGCACCGAGCCGAGCGTCGACATGCGCTCGGTAAAGCTGTCGGGAAGGAAGGGGATCGCCGCAAGGCCGAGGACCGCCGCTGCCGACAGGTAGAGGGCGCGGCGTTTCACGTCGCGCAGCAGCATCAGGCCGAGGACGGCGATGCAGATCAGCCCGGTGCGGGCTTCGGTGCCGATCGGGATCATCAGGCAGGCGAATATCAGCAGGCCGGCGAAGGTCTTCACCCGCCAGTCGGCCGGGAACACGGTGCCATGCCTTGCCAGCCAGAGGATCACCGGGATGATGGCGATTGCGACCGTCGCCAGGGTCGAGCTTTCGTAGATGTTCGAATTGTCGTTCACGAAGAGGTAGAGATTACCGTAGCCACCGCCGCCCAGCACCGTCTTCATGCCTGCGGAAATGATGATCGCGCCCGCCGTCAGCACCATGACCAGCAGCGCCGATTCGATGCGCAGGCGCGTGGTCAGCGTCACCGGAAGAAAGATCGCGAAGACCAGCGCCTTCCACACCCAGTCCCATTTCGCCTGCCCGAATTCCGGGAAATCCGCCCATTGCAGGGTCATGAAACACCACACCAGCAGGGCCAGCAACAGGCCCTGGCGCAGGCTGAAGCGAGTGTCCGCCTTGCGGTCGCCGACGATCCAACCGGCAAAGGCGAGCAGGAAGGCAATCAGCGAAACAGGGATTGCCGCCAGCAGCGCCCAGCTGATCTTCTGCGGGGCGAGAATATCGATGTATAGATAGGCCAGTACCCACAGATAGGGGCGCCGCACGCCGAGCGCGAAAAGGATCATGACGGTGATAAACAGCGCGAGGTCAAGCATTGCGGCCCCGCTTTCGCGCATGCCTCTGGCGCCGCTTTTCGCGCAGAGTCGGCGGAGCGACCGTCTCGGGCTCTTCCGCCAGCAGGTTTTCGCTGTCGAGATCCGGCCGCACCATGATGCGCAGCAGGGCCAGCATCAGCAGCACATGCGTCAAACCAAGGGCAAGATAGTCGATCACGGGAGGCGCAGTCTTCCTTTTCGGTGCCATACCAACGCGTGGTTGACGCAGCGTTAAGCCTGTTGTGTCAAATAGATCGCCAAATGACCCGCGTCCTGCATATTCTCGACCACTCGCTGCCCATGCATTCGGGATATACCTTCCGGACGCGGGCGATCCTGAAGAGCCTGCAAGCCAAAGGGATCGAGGTGCGAGGCATTACCGGCCCGCGCCATGGGGCACAGGGTCCGCCAGTCGAGACCATCGACGGGCTCAGGTTCCACCGGACAGATCCACCCTCACCCACACTTCCCGGGCTGAGCGAGTGGCGCGAGATCGCAAGCCTGCAGAGCGGTATCGAGCGACTGGCCCGCGACTGGCGGCCGGACGTCCTGCATGCGCATTCGCCTGCCCTGTGCGGCATGGCGGGCATGCGCGCCGCGCGGACGCTCGGCCTGCCATTCGTGTACGAGATCCGCGCCTTCTGGGAAGATGCGGCGGTGGGCAACGGAACCGGACGCGAAGGCTCGGTGAAATATCGGCTAACCCGCGCGCTCGAGAACCGTGTCGTCGCGGCCGCCGATGCCGTGTTCACGATCTGCGCCGGTCTGCGCGACGATCTCGTAAGTCGTGGTCACGACGGCACAGCGATCGGCCTGTCGCCCAATGGTGTGGACCTTGCACTGTTCGGCGATCCACCACCGCGCGACGAGGCTCTGGCGAGACGGCTCGGCTTGGGCGAAGGGCCTGTCATCGGCTTCATTGGCAGCTTTTACGACTACGAGGGTCTCGACGACCTGATCGCTGCGCTCCCGCGGCTGCGCGAGACGCAGCCGCATGCCCGGCTCCTGCTGGTCGGGGGCGGTCCGATGGAGGCGGCGTTGCGCGCGCAAGCCGCGGCGTTGCTTGCGAGTGATAGCATAATTTTCACCGGCCGGGTGCCGCATGACGAGGTTGATCGCTACTACTCGCTGATCGATATCTTGGCCTATCCGCGCAAGAAATCGCGCCTGACCGACCTCGTGACGCCATTGAAGCCGCTCGAAGCCATGGCACAGGGCCGGATCGTGGCAGCAAGCGATGTCGGCGGGCATCGCGAGCTGATCGATGACGGTACTACCGGGCTTCTGTTTCCGCCCGATGACCCGGCGCAAATGGCCGATGCTCTCAGCCGATTCATCGGATCGAGTGCCGGTTGGCCGGCCATGCGGGATCGCGCCCGCGACCATGTTTCGCGCCATCACGACTGGGGGAAGAATGTCGATCGTTATCTCGCTGTTTACCAAGACCTGCTAGGCAGATCGCAGGATGGACGGGCCGAGAGCCCGTTCGAGGCGCAGGCACAAGGGACAGGCCGGGAATGACAGACGATCAGCCGAACACGGTTCCGCTGACCCGTCGCCCGGTGTTCCGCTGGGCCGTGGGAGTATATTTCGCCGTCCTGCTGGGTGGAGGCACTTATGTCCTTCCGGCCCCTATCCATTCGCGCGCCAGCGCGTTGCTCGGTCTCGATTCTGTGGTCGCCGACACTTTCTTTGCCAAGCTCTTGCTGGCGGCAATCGCAGCGCTGCTCGGGCTCCTCATCGGGTTGCTGATCGGGGGCCGGATAACGGCAAGCGCCCGCTGGACCGCAGCGAACGAAAATGAAGCTGCCGATCTGGAACCGCCTGCCCTGACCTATCTCGGCGACAGCGTCGACGAAGCGGAAGACGGTGACATGCTCGACCGCGACGCAACTGAGGCAGCCGAGGAGGCCCAGGCCGTCGACGGCGAAAGCACGCGACATCGGTTGTTCAACCCGCGCGAGCACCTCGCCGGGGAAGAGGTCGATCCGGCGCCTCCGTCATCCCCGGAACCCGTCGACGCCGATTTCCATGAGATTAGCGAAGATACGGCGCCGGACATGGGACACGAGCAGGACTGGCCAGGAGGTGATTCGCGGACGGAATTGCCGGGCGACCTGTCGCTGGCGCAGCTGACTGCGCGCCTCGAAGCCGCGCTCGCGGCTCATCAGGCCACCCAGTCAGCGGACATCTCGACCGAAACACCTGCTGACGAACGCGATCCGGTTGTCGCCTTCCTGCGCCGCGAGGCCGAACGGCCCGAAGCCGAAGGAAAGGGCCGCATCTCGCCAGAAAGTGCCCAGGCCAGCCTGCGCAGCGCGCTCGACCGCCTCTCGCAGGTCAGCAAGGGCCAGTAAGCGGATCTGCGCTACGAAACGGGCGCGAACTAATCTCATCTCGGGTCGCTCGTGAATATGCCGTTCTGTGCGTAATTCTTCGCCCAGATGAAATATTGCTTCGCCCTTCGCAGTTGCAAAAACGCGTCCGCCCCGCCATGACGATCCCTCGCATGAATTCGCGGGTGTGCGCGTGCGCGCCCGACAATACCTGTCCCCGGCCATCTGCATTGCAAGCAGGGCACGGGCACGGAGGAGGACGCTTCGCTTATGGGCAGCCAGTCGCCCCACACTGTTACGGGCCTCTACGACCCCCGCAATGAGCACGACGCATGTGGCGTCGGCATGGTTGCGCATATCAAGGGCGCGAGGAGCCACGACATCGTTACCCAAGCGCTGGAAATCCTTGCCAATCTCGACCATCGCGGCGCCGTGGGTGCCGACCCGCTGCTGGGCGATGGCGCGGGTATCCTGTTGCAGATACCCCATCCCCTGTTCCGCAAGTGGGCGGACGATCATGGCCATGATTTGCCCGAAGCGGGCGACTATGCGGTCGCCATGTGCTTCCTGCCGCAGCAGGCCGAGGCCCGGGAGTTCGTCGAGAAGCAGCTTGAACGCTTCGCCGCCAAGGAGGGCCAGACCGTGGTCGGCTGGCGCGACGTGCCGACCACGCTCGATGGCCTCGGGAAAGCAGTCGTCGACTCGATGCCGGTCATCCGTCAGTGCGTCATCGCGCGCGGGACCAATTGCCTCGATCAGGACGCCTTCGAGCGCAAGCTGGTGGTCATCCGCAAGCAGACGTTGAACCCGCTTGCCGCGCTGGAGCGCAAGCACGGCATCCCGGGTCTTTCGACCGCCTATATCCCGAGCTTTTCCAGTCGCACGCTGGTCTACAAGGGCCTGCTGCTGGCGAACCAGGTGGGCACATTCTACGATGATTTGCGCGACCCCGATTGCGTCAGCGCATTGGGCCTCGTCCACCAGCGTTTCAGCACGAACACTTTTCCCAGCTGGCGGCTTGCCCACCCCTATCGTTTCATGGCGCATAACGGGGAAATCAACACGGTTCGCGGCAATGTGAACTGGATGGAAGCGCGCCGCCGCACGATGGAAAGCGAACTGCTGGGCGCCGACCTCGACAAGATGTGGCCGCTGATCCCGCATGGCCAGTCGGACACCGCCTGCCTCGACAATGCGCTCGAGCTGCTTGTGACCGGCGGCTACAGCCTTGCCCATTCCATGATGATGCTCATGCCCGAAGCCTGGGCCAAGAACGAGCTGATGGATCCAGCTCGGCGCGCATTCTACGAATACCACGCCGCGCTGATGGAGCCCTGGGACGGGCCAGCCGCGGTATGTTTTACCGACGGCCGCCAGATCGGCGCATGCCTTGATCGCAACGGCTTGCGCCCCGCTCGCTGGTGCACGACCAAGGACGATCTCGTCGTGCTCGCTTCGGAAAGCGGCGTCCTCCCCTTCGCTGACGAGGACATTACGCGCAAATGGCGACTGCAGCCCGGGCGCATGCTGCTGATCGACCTGGAACAGGGCCGCATCGTGGAAGACGAGGAGGTCAAGGCCGACCTCGCCGCCGCCGAGCCCTACGAGGCATGGCTGGAAAAGGCCCAGTACAAGCTTGGCGACCTCGATCACATCGAGCCGGAGCTTTCGGCCACGCCCGAGGCAACCACGACCCTCCTCCAGCGCCAGCAGGCCTTCGGCTATACGCAAGAGGACATCTCCCGCTTCCTCGAGCCGATGGCGCGTGGCAGCGAGGATCCGATCGGCTCGATGGGCACCGACACGCCGATTGCGGTGCTGTCCGACCGTAGTCGTCTGCTCTACGACTATTTCAAGCAGAACTTCGCACAGGTCACCAACCCGCCGATCGACCCGATCCGCGAGGAGCTGGTGATGAGCCTGCTGTCCATGATCGGACCGCGGCCCAATCTGCTTGGTCGCGATGGCGGCACGCACAAGCGCCTCGAAGTGACCCAGCCGATTCTTACAAACGAGGATCTCGCCAAGATCCGCTCGGTCGAGATCGCGCTTGATGGCGCGTTCCGCACTGCCACGATCGACTGCACCTGGGATGCAAGCACCGGGGCCGACGGTCTCGCCATGGCGCTGAAGGAAATGTGCTGGGCCGCGACCGAGGCGGTGCTGGGCGATGCCAACATCCTGATCCTTTCGGACCGCGAACAGGGGCCGGACCGGGTTCCGATGCCCGCCCTGCTCGCCACTGCCGCGGTGCATCACCAGCTGGTGCGCCAGGGCCTGCGCATGCAGACCGGGCTCGTCATCGAAACCGGCGAGGCGCGCGAGGTGCATCACTTCTGCGCGCTTGCGGGTTATGGCGCCGAGGGGATCAATCCTTATGTGGCCTTCGAGACGCTCGAGGCTCTGCGCGCGGACCGCTTTCCCGAACTCGATGCCGCCGACGTGGCGAAGAATTACGTCAAGGCCGTCGGCAAGGGCATCCTCAAGGTCATGTCCAAAATGGGCATCTCGACCTACCAGTCCTATTGCGGAGCACAGATCTTCGATGCGGTCGGGCTCAATTCGGAATTCATCGATACCTATTTCACCGGCACTGCCACCACCATCGAGGGCATCGGCCTCAAGGAAGTGGCCGAAGAAGCCGTTCTGCGCCACGCCCAGGCTTATGGCGACGATCCGCTGTACAAAGGCATGCTCGATGTCGGCGGCATCTACCAATATCGCATCCGCGGCGAGGCGCACGCCTGGACGCCGCAATCAGTCGCCCAGCTGCAGCACGCGGTGCGCGGCAAGGACGCGAAGAATTACGATGAATTTGCGCGTTCGATCAACGAACAGTCCGAGCGCCTGCTGACCATTCGCGGGCTGATGGAACTGACCCCGGCGGAACAGCCGCTGGACATCGACGAGGTTGAACCCGCGGTCGATATCGTCAAGCGTTTCAGCACTGGCGCGATGAGCTTCGGCTCGATCAGCCACGAAGCCCACTCGACTCTGGCTATCGCCATGAATCGCCTCGGCGGCCGCTCGAACACCGGCGAAGGCGGCGAGGAGCCGGAGCGCTTCGTCCCGCTGGACAATGGCGATTCGATGCGCAGCCGCATCAAGCAGGTGGCCTCGGGACGGTTTGGCGTCACGACTGAATATCTCGTCAATTCGGACGATATCCAGATCAAGATGGCACAGGGCGCGAAGCCCGGCGAAGGCGGTCAGCTACCCGGCCACAAGGTCGACAAGCGCATTGGCAAGGTGCGCCATTCGACCCCGGGCGTCGGCCTCATCTCGCCGCCACCGCATCACGACATTTACTCGATCGAGGATCTCGCGCAGCTGATCCACGACCTCAAGAACGTGAAGCCGGAAGCGCGTATTTCGGTGAAGCTCGTTTCCGAAGTGGGTGTCGGCACGGTCGCCGCGGGCGTGTCCAAGTGCAAGGCCGACCACGTCACCATTTCAGGCTACGAAGGCGGCACGGGCGCATCGCCGCTCACCAGCCTCACCCACGCTGGCAGCCCCTGGGAAATTGGCCTTGCCGAAACGCAGCAGACGTTGCTCCTCAACGACCTCAGGAGCCGGATCGCGGTACAGGTCGACGGCGGCCTTCGCACCGGGCGCGATGTCGCCATTGGTGCTCTGCTTGGTGCGGACGAATTCGGCTTCGCCACTGCGCCGCTGATCGCGGCAGGCTGCATCATGATGAGGAAGTGCCACCTCAACACCTGTCCGGTCGGCGTCGCGACGCAGGATCCGGTGCTGCGCAAACGCTTCGTCGGCACGCCCGAGCATGTGATCAACTACTTTTTCTTCGTTGCCGAGGAACTGCGCCAGATCATGGCGACCATGGGGTTCCGTACGGTCGAGGACATGATTGGCCGTGTCGACCGGATCGACATGCGCCGGGTGGAGCGCCACTGGAAGGCGCATGGGGTGGACCTGAAGCGCATCCTCCATGCCGTGCCGCTGGAGGAAGGCCGCAAGCCCTATCACACCGAAACGCAGGACCACGGCCTCGCCGCGGCGATGGATGTCGAGCTGATCGAAGCCTGCAAGCCCGCGATCGAAAGCGGACAGGCGGTCCAGCTGACGCGCACCATCCGCAATGTAAACCGCACCGTCGGCGCCATGCTGTCGGGCCGGATCGCCGAAGCGCATGGCCACTCCGGACTCGCCCCTGAAACCATCCGCATCGACTTTACCGGCGTTGCTGGCCAGAGCTTCGGCGCATGGCTTGCCCATGGCGTGACGCTGAGCCTGACCGGCGATGCCAACGATTATGTCGGCAAGGGGCTCTCGGGTGGTCGCATCGTGGTGCGCCAGCCGGACGAGGCGCCGCGCAAGCCAGGCAACAACATCATCGTCGGCAATACCGTGCTCTATGGCGCGATTGCGGGCGAGGCCTATTTCGAGGGCGTCGCCGGCGAGCGTTTCGGCGTACGCAATTCGGGCGCGGTCGCGGTGGTCGAAGGGACCGGCGACCATGGCTGCGAATACATGACCGGCGGCGTGGTCTGCGTGCTGGGCAATACGGGCCGCAATTTCGCGGCCGGCATGAGCGGCGGCATCGCTTACGTCTATGATCCGGAACGCCGGTTCGAAAAGCTGCTCAACCATGCGCAGGTCGACCTGCTGGAAGTGACGCCCGGCGACGGCGAAGGAGCCGAAAGGAGCTGGGGAGAGCCGCAGCAGCGCGGCCGTTCGGTCGACGATGCCGGCATGGGCGACCCGCTCTATCACGATGCCGCGCGGCTCAAGATCCTCATAGAGCGGCACCTGCTGCATACCGGGTCGGCGAAGGCCAAGGCGCTGCTCGACAACTGGGCCGAAGAACTGAAGAATTTCCGCAAGGTCATGCCGCGCGATTACCAGCGCGCGCTGAAGGCTCTCGAAGACGAACGCGAATCCGCGGCAATGGAGGCCGCCGAATAATGGGCAAGGAAACCGGCTTTCTCGAATACGAGCGCAAGGATCGCACCTATCGCGATCCGCAGGAGCGGCTGAAGCATTACAAGGAATTCGTGGTCCCGCTGTCGGAGAAGGAGCTCCGCACGCAGGCGGCGCGCTGCATGAATTGCGGCATTCCCTACTGTCACAACGGCTGTCCGGTGAACAACATCATCCCGGACTGGAACCACCTGGTATACGAAGACGACTGGAAGAACGCGCTCGACGTCCTGCATTCGACGAACAACTTTCCCGAATTCACCGGCCGCGTCTGCCCCGCACCGTGCGAGGCGGCCTGTACGCTGAATCTCGTGGACAGCCCGGTGACGATCAAATCGATCGAATGCGCGATCATCGACCGCGGCTTCGCCGAAGGCTGGGTCAAGCCGCAGCTGCCCGAGCGCCGCACCGGCAAGTCGGTCGCCGTGATCGGCAGCGGACCGGCCGGCCTCGCCTGCGCTCAGCAGCTTGCGCGCGCAGGCCACGCCGTCACGGTTTTCGAGAAAAGCGACCGCATCGGCGGGCTGCTGCGATACGGCATCCCCGACTTCAAGATGGAAAAGCATCTCATCAATCGCCGCGCCGTGCAGATGGAGGCCGAAGGCGTCCAGTTCCGTACCAGCAGCGAGGTGGGTGTCGAAGTCAGCTTCCAGGCGCTGCAGGAGAATTTCGACGCGGTCGTGCTGGCGGGCGGCGCGGAAGAGGCCCGAATGCTCGACATTCCGGGATCCGAGCTCAACGGCGTGCGTCTCGCAATGGAATTCCTGACCCAGCAGAACAAGCGCAATGCAGGCGACGACGAGGTGCGCGCTGCGCCGCGCGGTTCGCTCACGGCAACCGGCAAGCACGTGATAGTGATCGGCGGCGGTGACACCGGCAGCGATTGCGTCGGCACCAGCAACCGCCAGGGCGCGACCAGCGTCACGCAGCTGGAAATCATGCCCAAGCCGCCCGAAAGCGAAGACAAAGCGCTCACCTGGCCCGACTGGCCGGTGAAGCTACGCACCTCGTCCAGCCACGAAGAAGGCGTCGACCGCGATTGGGCCGTGCTGACGAAGCGCGTGGTCGAGGAGAACGGCGATGTCGCCGGGCTCGAATGCGTCCGCGTCGAGTGGAAGGACGGCAAGATGCAGGAAATCGAGGGCAGCACCTTCACGCTGAAGGCCGACCTCATCCTGCTCGCCATGGGCTTTACCGGACCCAAGCGGCGCGGACTGCTCGACCGGGCGGGCGTCGACCTCGACGGGCGCGGCAATGTCGCGGCGGATACCGAATGGTATCTCACCAGCGAGCCGAACGTCTTTTCCTGTGGCGACATGCGGCGCGGGCAGAGCCTGGTTGTCTGGGCAATCCGCGAAGGGCGGCAATGTGCGCACGCCGTCGACAAGGCGCTGATGGGCGAGACGCAGCTGCCGCGCTAGGCGCGTGGTCGATATTCTGGTCACCGGCTGTTCGGGCGGCGGCAAATCGACGCTGCTCGAGGAACTGGAGCTGCGCGGTCATGCGGTCGTGCGTGAGCCGGGGCGGCGGCTGATTGCCGCCGGGATCACGCCTTGGGCTGACATGTCCGGTTTCCTCGCCGCTGCTGTCGATATGGCGCGCGCCGATCTCGGCTGGCATGCGGCGAGCACGGGGCCAGTATTCTATGACCGGGGTCTGATCGATGCGCTGGCCGGTCTGGAGCGGCTGGGCGGGGATGCCGTCGGCACCGTGCTCGGCAATGAGCGCCCCTATTCAGGTGGCGTCTTCCTCGCGCCGCCGTGGCCCGACTTGTTCGCACAGGACGAGGCGAGGCGGCATAGCCTCGCGGAAGCTATCTCGGAATACGAGCATCTGGCGAGCTTGCTACCCGTCCTCGGCTACCGGCCGATCGAGCTTCCGCGCGCCCCTGTGGCAGAGCGCGCGGACTTCATCCTAGATGCGCTGGACGCTTAATCGCGCAAGCGCGGCGCGCGTTCAGCAAGAGCCTCGAGAAAGGCCGCGCTTTCGTCGATCCGCAGCGCAATGCGCCGGACCGTCCGCTCCGCACCGATAAGCGGGACCACCGTGACCTCGCGGTCCAGTTCCAGCATGGCATTGGGCCACGAGAGGACCGCATGGTTGAGCGTATCGGCGGCCTTCACCTCCTCTGCACCGAAACTCGTCGCGATCGCGGCGAGGGCATCGTAAGGCACGAGCACATCGGACATCACGCCGCTGCGCACGCGCAGCCCCTGCTCCATCAGCAGCACCGGATGGATGCGAAAGCCTTGCGCTAGACCGATGATCCAGAGGCCGCCCGCCACGCCAAGCGCGAACCAGAGCCACGCGACCGTCGTGTTCCATTGCATCAGCAGGAAATGCATCACTGCCAGTTCGATGGCCTGCAACGCGAGAAAGACGTAAATCATCGGCAGCAGGAAGCGGTGATAGGAAAAGCCCTGCGCGCCTTCCGGAATGTCCTGCTCGCGCCGCCAGCCCAGCAGGGCCAGGCGCATGACGCGCGACTCCGCGCTCATGAAACGGACCAGCTTGGGAGGTAGGACGACCACGGCCGCCTCTTCGAACGAAGCGCCGCGCAGGAGCGCGCGGACAATCAGCGCCCCGCTCCACGCCGCAAACAGGGCAAGCGTAAGCGCGGCGGCGGCGAGCAGTGGGGGCATGCCGTGAATCGCCTCGCGCACCGGCGCGGCGGCACCGACCAGCACGATGACGCTCGCCGCGGCACCTGCACCCAGGATCGCGCGCAGGCCCGGCTTGCGATCCTTCGCCTTGGCAATCGTTGCAAGCAACAGGCTGTCGGCGACAATCCAGGCAAACAGCAGCGCGGCCAGTACCGCATTGGCCGCCGCCCATTCGGTAAAGGTCATCGCACGGGCGAGCGCAATGGCGAAGAGTGGGAGGATGATCGGCGCGAGGCCGGTCAGGCGGGCGGGGAGCTGCCGTTCCATGTGGCTGATATGCGCAGGAACCGTCATCCCGCGAAGCGCTAAGCTGGCATTTCCTGTTGCATGGGATGCATTACCCCTGCGTACGGCCGCGCTCCTGCACTGCGGCACGGCGCGCCTCGACCTCTTCCGGACTCACCGCGCTGTTGGCCGCAGACGATAGCCGGTGCTCAATCGCGAGACCCTCGTCGAAGCTCGCGGCGTAGCCTTCGTCGATCAGTGTCTTGTATTGCGCGAGGAAAGCGGGATCGATGCTCGCCATGTCGGCGGCAAGCCGGCGCGCTTCGGGCAGGAGTTCGTCAGGCGCGACCACGCGGTTGACCAGCCCCCAGTGCTCGGCGGTTTTGGCGTCGAGGAAATTGCCGGTGAAGCTCAATTCCTTGGCCCGGCTGATGCCGATCATCCGGCTCAATTTCTGCGAAAGGCCCCAACCCGGAACGATGCCGACGCGCGCATGGGTATCGGCAAACCGTGCGTTCGTGCTCGCGATGAGCACGTCACAGGCGAGAGCGACCTCGAATCCTCCGGTGATTGCGACGCCATTGATTGCGCCGATCACCGGCTTGCGACAGGTTTCGATCGCCTTGACGGGGTTCTCGTCCGCCCCTTCCGCATTGGCTGCGCCCAGCGCGCCCTCCTCGCTGCCCAGCTCTTTCAGGTCCAGTCCGGCGGTAAAGGCCCGCTCCCCCGCGCCCGTCAGGATCACCGCGCGCACGGTGTCGTCGGCATCCAGCGCGGTCATCACTTCGTAGAGGTGGTGGCGCAGCGCCTTCGACAGCGCATTCATCGCTTCGGGACGGTTGAGGGTGACGGTTGCGATACCGTCGGCGATGTGGGTCAGGATCAGCTCGGCCATGCGCACAGCCTAGCGGGAAGGTTGCATCTTGCAATCGTCTGCCCGCTGGCGTTGAGTGGCGACGAGAGGAGACAGCAGATGGCATTCAACCCCTTCGACCTCCGCGGGAAGGTCGCGGTCGTCACCGGCGGCAATGGCGGTATCGGCCTCGGCATGGCAGAAGGCCTCGCCGCCGCGGGAGCAGACGTCGCGATCTGGGGCCGCAACACGGGTAAGAACGCCAAGGCGCTGGAACAACTGAAGGCGCATGGAACCCGTATCGAGGCGCTTGAGGTCGACGTCTCCAACGAACAGGCGGTGGTCGATGCCATGGCAGAAAGTCTCGCGCGCCTCGGCCGGATCGACACCTGCATCGCCAATGCCGGGGTCGGCGGTAGCGCGCCTCTGACCGAGCAGACCACCGAACAGTGGCGCAAGATCACCACGGTCAATCTCGATGCCGTTTTCTGGACCTTCCGCGAAGCCAGCAAACACATGGTCGAACGCGCTGGCAATGGCGACAAGGGCGGATCGCTGCTGGTTACCTCCAGCGTCTCGGCCATCCACGGCGCGCCGCAGAACCAGGCCTATGCCGCGACCAAGGCTGGCGTGCTGGCGATGGTGCGCGGCACGGCGGTGGAGCTTGCCCGGCATGGCATTCGCGCCAACGCGGTCCTGCCCGGCTGGATCGCCACGGAAATGACTGAGCGCCTGCAAAACTGGGATGCCTTCAACGAGAAGGCGATCGGCCGGGTGCCCATGCGCCGCTGGGGCGAAGGCGCGGATTTTGCCGGGATCGCGGTCTATTTCGCGTCAGATGCCAGCAAGTTCCACACCGGAGATTCGGTAGTAATCGACGGGGGTTATTCGATTTTCTGATGATGCCCAGCCGGCCGAGATCAAACCAAAGTCTGCTCCACCCGCCAATCGATCGTCTGCCGCCCGTTTGCAGCCAGAAATGCATTTGCCCGGCTGAAGGGCCGCGAACCGAAGAAGCCACGATGGGCGGACAGCGGGCTGGGGTGCGGGCTTTCGATCACGCAATGCCGGCCATCGCGCAGCGCGGCGATCCGCTTCGCCTTGGCCTGCGCATGGCTGCCCCAGAGGATGAAGACGCTCGGGGCGGCGCGCGCAGCCACAGCCGCGACGCAGGCGTCGGTAATCGCGTCCCAGCCGCGCCCGGCGTGACTTCCTGCAGCGCCCGCCTCGACCGTCAGCGTGGTATTCAGGAGAAGCACCCCCTGCCGCGCCCATGACGTGAGGTCGCCGTGGCGTGCCCGCGATATGCCGAGGTCGCTTTCCAGCTCCTTGTAGATGTTCGCCAGGCTCGGTGGCACCTTGATGCCCTGCGGCACCGCGAAACACAGGCCCATCGCCTGACTTGGACCGTGATAGGGATCCTGGCCGAGAATGACGATCTTGACGCGGTCGAGCGGGGTCAGCTCCAGCGCGCGAAAGCGGCAGCCTTCAGGCGGATAAATCGCCTTTCCCGCCGCTTCCTCCTCGCGCAGCCAGCCGAACAGCCCGCGCACGCCCTCGCTTGCGAGAACGGGTGCCAGCACCGGTTTCCAGCTGTCGGGGATCGCTTCGGTCATCGCGATCAGGGTAGGGTGACGGTTGCCGGCAAGCCAGCACCCCTTTCCACCAATCCCCAATCGGCCTAAGGGCCTTGGCCCATGGCAGTGCATTTCCACGAAGAAGACCTTCCCGCAGGCGTCCTCGCAGACGGTCCGGTGGCCGTCGATACCGAAACCATGGGGTTGATAACCCCGCGCGACCGGCTCTGTCTGGTGCAGATCAGCGACGGCCAGGGCGACGAGCATCTGGTCCGCTTCGGCCCCGAAAGCACATACGACGCGCCGAACCTCAAGGCCGTGCTTGGCGATCCGCAGCGCCTGAAGCTGTTTCATTTCGCACGGTTCGACCTCGCCGCAATCGAACATTATCTCGGCGTCACGGCAGCACCCTGCTATTGCACGAAGATCGCCAGCAAGCTGATACGCACCTACACCGACCGTCACGGCCTCAAGAACCTCGTCGAGGAACTGCTCGGCGAGAGCATGTCGAAAGCACAGCAAAGCTCCGATTGGGGCGGGCCCGACATCAACGAGGCGCAGCGCGAATATGCCGCCAGCGATGTTCGCTTCCTCCATCGCATGCGCGAGGAACTCAATCGCAGGCTGGAGCGCGAGGGGCGGATGGAGCTGGCACAGGCCTGTTTCGATTTCCTGCCCTGGCGCGCGAGGCTCGACATCGCCGGGTGGCCCGAACACGACATCTTCAGCCACGCGTAAGGCGGACGGGAGCATGCAGGCGCCATGGTAATCGGCCAGCGCAGGATCGAGACGCAGGAAGCCAGAGCGCGGCGCAACGAGCGGCAGCACTGGGCGGAACCGGGCGGCTCGCACGACCGGCTCGTCGGTTTCCTCGCCAAGGCCCTGCCAATGGCGGTCGGCGTTCTCGCTGCCTTCATGGTCGTCACGCCGCTCAGTCCGCGCGGCGAGATCAGCTTTCTGCTCGATCGGGACGAAGTTGCAGTCATCAACGAGCGATTGCGCGTCGACAATGCGCTCTATCGCGGAGAAGACAATTCGGGTCGACCATTCTCGCTGACAGCGGGCGAGGCGGTCCAGCGATCGAGCGCCGAAGGCATCGTGCGTATGAACGATGTCGTCGCACGTCTGTTGCTGAACGACGGACCGGCCCGGGTTTCGGCCCGCGGCGGCCGATACGATCTCAATGCGGATATCGTGGCGGTCAACGGCCCGCTCCTGCTTGTCGCTGCTGACGGCTATCGGATGGTCGCCCGTGGCGTTTCGGTCGATCTGGCGGACAAGATGCTGTTCGGCCGCGGCGGCGTCGAAGGTGCCGTGCCCGCAGGAACCTTTCGCGGCGACAGCCTGGTCGCCGATCTCGAGGCGCGGACCATCGTATTGACCGGCAACGCCCGGCTGCGCATGGTTCCCGGCCAGTTGAGGATGCCACGATGAAACAGCATGTGACCACCATGGCCCGATGGGGGCTGGCAAGCTTCGCGCTGACGCTGACCGCGATCACCGGCATGCAGTTGCAGGCGCAGGCCATCGCGGCCCACAATTCCAATGCACCGGTGTCCTTCGCCGCCGACCGGATCGAATTGCAGGACCGGCAGAACCGCGTCGTGCTGTCGGGCGGCGTTGAGATCACCCAGGCCGGGCTTTCGCTGAATGCGGCGCGCACGATCATCAGCTATTCCGACGCCGGAACCCTGCAAATCCAGCGCATCATGGCCACCGGCGGTGTAAACGTGCAGCGCGGCAATGAGCGTGCGCGGGGCGATACGGCGGTCTACGACTTCAACCGGCGCATCATCACCATGGCCGGCAATGTTCGCCTGAACCGCGGCGGCGACACGCTCAACGGCGGCCGGCTTGTCATCGATCTCGCGAGCGGCGTTTCAAGCGTGGACGGTCGCGCCAGCGGATCGTCCTCCGTTACCGGGCAATCCTCCAGCTCCGGCGGCCGCGTGACCGGGACCTTCTCCGTCCCCGAGAACTGATGCGGCCCGCGCTGCTCGCCTTGACCGGATGCGGGGCAGGCGAACCGGAGGCGCTTTCGGCCCAGCAGTGGCACGAACTGGATGCGCTGGCCGATGGCCATCGGCTGAGACCGCATCTCCACGCCCGGCTGATCCGCGGCGAGATTGCTATACCTGTGTCGAACGATATCTCCCTCCTCTGGCAGGCCTCCTATCGGGAGAACGCGCTCTACATGCTCGCCCAGCGTCATGCGCTGAAACACGCAGCCGAGGTGCTTGCGAAGGCCGGCATCAGGGCGCTGGGATTGAAAGGCACTGCGCTGGCCTGGCGCGTCTGGCCCGCGCCCGCCGAAAGGCCAATGCGCGACATCGATATTCTGGTCGCGGAGGCACAGGCGCCGCTTGCCTATAGAGTCCTGCAGGAAGCGAATTGGGACGCGCCCCAGCTGGATGATACCGCCCTCGCGCGCCTCGCTGCGCAGGAAACTCACCTGCCGGGCCTGCAGTCGGCGGACGGACTGATGCTGGAAGTGCATGCGCACGCCTGGGCCAGCGCGCCCCTTTCGGGCCTCGCGATGCCCGATGGCGACGATGACGGGATGATGCGACGCGCCGGATTCGACGAGTCGCTTGGGATTGCCGTGCCTTCGAGCGAAGACATGCTGGCGCATCTCGTCATTCACTGCGCTGTGTCGCACCTCTTCAATACCGGGCCGCTGGCCCTGGGAGACATCGATTATCTGCTGCGCGCGACCGCGATCGACTGGGCCAAGTTCTGGAGGCGAGCAGAGCGCCAGGGCTTTACGCGCGCCGCGGCGATCATGCTGCATCTGGTCGACCGCTGGCGACAGCCTGGCGCCGCAGAGATGGCCGGCATCCCGATCTCTATCGCGCCCGAATTGATCGCGCGCGCGGAGGATCTGCTGTGCCAGGATCCGCTCTCGCGCAAGGACATCAATGCGATTGCCGGATTGCGGCATGGAGGAGCCGCAGACCGTCTGGGCGATCACCCGCTGCAGCCGCGCAGCATCAGCCAGAGGCTGCGCGATGTGCCGGCGCGCGGCCTGTCGATCGGGAAGAGCTTGCTGAATGCGCAGACACGCGCAGATGGTGCTGCGACGGCGGCAATGGCGCGCTGGCTGGCCAGCGACTAGCGCCGACCCGCGCCAGCCAGCTGCGCAAGGCTGGTCAGCCCCTGCGCCAGCAGCAATTCGGATGCCTGGCTATTGGCCAGCAGGTCGCGATGCAGGCGCGTCAGGCCGTGGGTAAGGCGGTCCAGCCGCCCCTTGGCCCGCCAGCGCGACAGCTGGTTGCCGATCTCGCGCTCCTCCTTCCAGAAGATCCCGAGCCGTGCCTTCTCGCCCTTGTCGAGATCGCCGTAGGACCGGTTGCCAAGAGCCGCGGCGATGCGAGCCAATTGCGCGGCGCGGCGTTCGAAGGCGAGCAGCACGCCGACCGGATTGAGCCCGAGTTGCCGCATCCGCGCAATTTCGGGAGCGACCCGGTTCGACTGCCCGCCCATCACCGCATTGACCAGCGGCATGAAGCCATCCTCTTCGCTGGCTGCGCCGATCGCATCGAGATCCTCTGCGCTCGCCGCCTTCGGGCTCTGCGGGCTGGCGTCGAGATAGATCGCCAGCTTGGTGATCTCGCTCTGCGCCAGGCGGACGTCGAGCGTCGCAGCCCGCGCCACTTTCTCGGCCAGATCACCGCCGAGGCGCACACCTGCAGCATCGGCCATTGCCCTTACGCTTTGCGTCACCGAACGCAGATCGGGCGGATAGAACAGCGCGACCACCGCATCCTTGCGCTTTTCGAGCAGCTTGGCGGTGCGTGACTTGTCGGTCGCCGAGGTCGCGACAACGATGACCGGGCAGGCTTCCCCCGCCCCCATGTCGCCGGTTTCGAGGAGTGTCTTGAGCGCCTCATGCGCTTCGTCCCCCGCCGCGCGGACCCAGATATGCCGCTTGTCTCCGAAGAGCGAGGAAGAGCGCGCCTCATCACCCAAGCGGGCAGGATCGCCGCGCAGTTCCGCACCGCTTAGCTCGACCCGTTCGCCGGGCTGGTCGAGCCAGCTGACCAGATCGTTCGCCGCCGCGCTGGCACCGGCTTCGTCCTGGCCGCAGAAGAAGAACACGCCGCAATCGCTTGCCGCAGCCCTTCCCTTGGAGGCGAAGTCCTTGCCGGCCAGCTTCACGGTTGCGGCGGCGGGCTGTCGCGCAGGCTCAGCGCGACGCGGGTCACGATTCGCTGTGCGACCTGCTCGGCGAGATTCTCCAGCGCAGTCTGCTCGGCGGCGATGGTGGCGTATTCGCTAGACACCACGTCGATGCCCGCATCGGACGCAGCCGTCGCGTCAAGCACGATGTCGCCGCTGGCGAGGTCGATCAGCTGGTAGCGCGCGCGAAGCGTCCGGCGTTCGCGGCTGACGGTATCGTCGCGCAGGATCGCGAGCCCCTCGAGCTGGTCGTCGAGGCGCACGTCCAGCCGGTATTGCGGGCTGGCCTCGCCTGCCGCACCCAAACGGTCGTTCAGGGCGTTGCGGACCAGCCAGCCGGCCTGCCCCTCGATCGGGGCGACGTCGACCGATGCGAGTCCGCGCGCCACCGCACCATCGCCCCCGCCCGCATACATGGGCGAAAGGCCGCAAGCGGAGAGCAGCAGGGCGGACAGGGAGGCGAGAAGTACGCGCATCAGGTGACGATATTGACCAATCGATCGGGCACCACAATGACCTTGCGCACTTCTGCCCCGTCGATCGAACGCTGCACCTTGTCGGATGCCAGCGCCATGGCCTCGAGATCCTCCTTCGAGGCCCCCTTGGGCGCAGTCAGCGTGTCGCGCAGCTTGCCCTTGTGCTGGACGGCGATGGTGACCTCGTCTTCGACCAGCAGTGCCGGATCGACTGCGGGCCAGGGCGCATCGGCGACGAGGCCCTCCATGCCCATGTCGGCCCAGGCTTCCTCAGCGAGATGCGGCATCATCGGGGCGACGAGTTGGACCAGCGTACGGATCGCAGCGGATCTGCTGGCAGAAGGTGCTGCCTTTTCGACCGCACCGGTCAATTCGTAGATTCGCGCGACGGCTTTGTTGAAGCCCAGCGCCTCGATATCCTCGGCCACCGCAGCGATGGCCTGGTGGGTCTTGCGGTCGAGCGCTTTGTCCTTGCCCCCGGCTTGCGGTTCATAGGCACCGAACAAGCGCCACAGGCGGTGGACGAAGCGCGAGCAGCCCTCGATGCCGGCTTCCGACCATGGCAAATCGCGCTCGGGCGGGCTGTCGGACAGCATGAACCAGCGCACCGCGTCCGCGCCGTAACTGTCGACGATGGTGTCGGGGTCGACGACGTTCTTCTTCGACTTCGACATCTTGATGACGCGGCCGATCTCGACCTCACCGCCATCGGCGCTCAGCAGCGCGCGATCGGCCTCGCGGCTGATTTCGTCGGGCGCGTAATAGACGGTCTTGCCGCCTTCTTTCCGGCTGTAGGTCTCGTGCGTCACCATGCCTTGCGTGAACAGCGAGGCGAAGGGCTCCTTCACCTCGATCTGCCCCATATGGGCGAGCGCGCGGGTCCAGAAGCGAGCGTAGAGCAGATGCAGGATCGCGTGTTCGATGCCGCCGATATATTGCTCGACCGGCAGCCATTTGGCGACTTCCTCGGCGTCGAAGGGTTTGTCGGCAGGCTGGCTGGCGAAGCGCAGGAAATACCAGCTGGAATCCACGAATGTATCGAGCGTGTCGGTCTCGCGCTCCGCCTTGCCGCCGCACTTGGGGCAATCGACGTGCTTCCACGTTTCGTGCCGCAGCAGCGGGTTGCCCGGGGTCTGGAAATCGACATCTTCGGGCAGCGTGATCGGCAGGCTGTCCTTGGGCGCCGCTACTACGCCGCAGCTTTCGCAGTGAATGAAAGGGATCGGCGTGCCCCAGTAGCGCTGGCGGCTGACGCCCCAGTCGCGCAGGCGCCAGACGGTCTTGCCTTCGCCCCGACCCTGCTCCTCGATGCGGCGGATGATCTCGCGCTTGGCGGTCTCCACGTCCATGCCATCGAGGAAGTCGGAATTGACGATCACCCCGTCGCCCGCCTCGGCCTCGCCATCGAACGGCGTGCCGGCATCCTCGACACTCGGCGCAACGACGCGCGGGATGGGCAGGCCGTATTTCGTCGCGAATTCGAAGTCGCGCTGGTCGTGCCCCGGCACCGCCATGATGGCACCGGTGCCGTAATCCATCAGCACGAAGTTCGCGATGTAGACCGGCAGGTCCGCGCCGGTGAACGGATGCTTTGCGGCGATGCCGGTGTCGAAGCCGAGCTTTTCGGCGGTTTCGAGTTCGGCAGCGGTCGTGCCGCCCTTCTTGCACTCGGCAATGAAGGCGCGCGCCTCATCGCTGTCGATGCCCTGCGCCACCGGATGGTCGGCGGCAACCGCCACGAAGCTCGCGCCGAAAATCGTGTCGGGACGCGTGGTGTAAACCGGCAGCCTTGCGCCGTTCGAGAGGTCGAAGCTGAATTCGAGCCCCTTGGACTTACCGATCCAGTTCTCCTGCATCAGCCGCACCTTCTCGGGCCAATTCTCGAGGCTTCCCAGACCCTCGAGCAATTCCTCGGCAAAGTCGGTAATCTTGAGGAACCACTGGTTCAGCTTGCGTTTCTCGACCTCTGCGCCCGAGCGCCAGCCCTTGCCGTCGATCACCTGCTCGTTGGCGAGCACGGTCATGTCGACCGGGTCCCAATTGACCTCGCTCTCCTTGCGATAGACGAGGCCCGCTTCGTAGAGGTCGATGAAGAGCGCCTGTTCGTGGCCGTAATAATCGGGCTCACAGGTCGCCAGTTCGCGGCTCCAATCGAGCGCGAAGCCGAGGCGCTTCAGCTGCGCCTTCATGTGTTCGATATTGGCTCGCGTCCAGCCGCCCGGATGCACGCCCTTCTCCATCGCGGCGTTCTCCGCCGGCATGCCGAAGGCGTCCCAGCCCATCGGGTGCAGCACCTCGTGCCCGGTCGCCTTCTTGTAGCGCGCCAGCACATCGCCCATCGTGTAATTGCGCACATGGCCGATATGGATGCGCCCGCTGGGATAGGGGAACATCTCCAGCACGTAGCTCTTGGGCTTGGGAGAATCGCTGTCGGCGCGGAAGGTCTGCGCCTCCTCCCATGCAGTTTGCCAGCGCGCATCGGCGCTCGCGGGGTCGAAACGGGTATCGCTGCTCATGCGAGCGGCCTTACCGGTTTTGCGCGTGATTTAAAGGCGGTTTAGCTGACCGCCTGGCGGCGCAGCTCGCGCGCCTTGGTCAGGATGATGTCTTCGAGCTTCTGCACGGTCGCCGCCTGTACCGGCGCATCGACCCAGGCGCCGTTCTGGGCGACCTGGCGGCTCGCCGCGACGCGCAGCGCATCGGCACGCAGATCCTGGTCGAGGATCGTGACTGTCACCTTCACGCGCTCGTTCGGGTTGCTCGGATTGGCATACCAGTCGGTCACGATCACGCCGCCATTGCTGTCCGCCTGAAGCAGCGGGGCGAAGCTGACCGCCTCAAGTGCCGCGCGCCAGAGATAGGAATTCACGCCGATGGTGGTGACCTGCGACGCGGCGAGGTCCGCCTCGGGTCGCTCGCGCCCGCCACATGCTGCAAGGCTGGCCGCCGCGGCAATTGCCATGGCGAGTGTTGCGGGCCGGCGAAGATTGGCGAGAGCGCTCATGTTTATCCTTGCGTATGTCAGGCCGCATCTCGGACGGCCCGTGGGTAGCTTGTGTTTCCGGCTCTATATAGCCTGCGCCTGTGCGGGCAAGCTCTGCCGGTTTACGCGCACACACGTCAGGCGGCGTGAACCAGTAGTGAATTGGGATCGCATGTCGGTTGGCAGGGGTATTATTCTGCGTGCTGTGTCTATTCATATTGGCGACAGGATCGAACCGTTCTTATTTGCGTAGCAGGACGAGGAGGGAATTCACGATGAAGAAATTTGCAATCGCAGCATGTGCGGCAACCGGAATGATCGCAGTCGGCGCGAGCGCAAATACTTCAGCTCCCGATCCGACGGTCACCCCGCTCAGCTATGCCGGCCCTCGCTTCGAAACAACGAAGCATCCGGGATACGAATTGGGATCCGACGCGGCGCGCGAATATCGTGTCGAACGTGGCAGGCTGTTGGAAAAGTATCTCGCGCTTGAGGAGGCAAATGGCGGCACGCTCTCGCCGGATGATCGCGCCACCATGGAATCCGAGATCGCAATTTTGAAGACGCGCTACTTCGGTTCGTAGGAGGCCTCGCCCAGTCACTCGTGACCGTTGTGGGCAAACCGCCACACCTCACTCCTTTCGCCCCGGACGGCCTGTGGAAAAGCTGGCCATCGGGGCGAATCGTCCATAGATTGCGATTCTACACGACCGGGGGAACGAGTCGCGTCATCGTGGGTTCACCGCCTGACCGCTAGATTTCGGACTTCCGATCGTTGAAATGTGGGAAGGACGGACACGTCATGGCACGCAAGGCTGACAGAATAAGCGCAAAGCGGGCACTCCCCGCAGCGCTTGCTGCTGCCGGGCTTGCGCTTGCGGTTCCGGGCACCGGCCTCGCGGTCGGCTCGACGGAAGCGCGCCTGCCGGAACCCACACTCGCATCGCTGCCCTTCACGCCGGCCAATGTCGATCCCCAACTCGCGCGGCAGGTGGCCGAAATCATCGGCGAAGATGGCCTGCGCTTTACTCCCGCGACCAAGATCCAGCGCTCGAGCGATCGCACGGTCACTGTCGCTGTACGGGTCGACAATGTCACCGCTCGCGCGATATCGGTTCGCGACGCCGTTACCTCGGTCGCAGCGGAGCAGAAGCGCGAACGCGCGCTCGAGATCGCGCCGACGCGCTACAACCTCGGCATCGCGCGCGGTTATCAGGGTTTCGCACAGCCGGAAAAGACGGCGATGCTGCCCGACAGCGTACGCGACCTGTCGATGCCCGACCTGTCGGCCTACCGCCCGGCCGAGGTGAAGTCCGGCAAGCCCAGCCGCTTCGGCTCGCGCATCGCCATAGAGAGCGAGAGCAGCGCGGGTCGTTCGCCCCGCACGCTTGAAAGCCTCGGCGAACAGACCGTCGACCTGCAGGGTTCCTACCGCGTCAAGGGTAACCTCAACGTGACCGCAGGCGTCCGCCTGTCGCAGGACCGCAACCGCCTCTCGCCGCTGACCGACGGGATCGAGGACGATCAGGCGGTTTATGTCGGAACGCAGCTCCGCTTCTGACGCGGCGATCGTTCCGCTTCATCATCGAAGAATACGATTGACCGAGCTGGCCGCCAGCGCGTTTCGCTTTGCGCGCGCGCTCGACACGCCCTAGGGTTCCCGGCGAACGCTACGGAAAGCTGGGGAGAATCGGATATGGGACGGGTTGCCATCGTAACCGGGGGCACGCGCGGCATTGGGCGCGCGATCTGCGAAAGGCTGCGCGACGAGCGCGATTGCACGGTGATCGCGAATTACGCGGGTAACGACGAAGCGGCCAAGGCCTTCACCGGGGACACCGGCATTCCCACCATCAAGTTCGACGTCGGCGATTACGAAGCCGTCCAGGCCGCCTGCAAAGCCGTCGAGGAAGAGCATGGTCCGATCGACATCGTCGTCAACAACGCCGGCATCACCCGCGACGGGACCCTGTTGAAGATGAGCTACGAGGATTGGGACGCGGTCATGCGGACCAATCTCGGCGGTTGCTTCAACATGGCCAAGGCGACTTTTGCCGGAATGAAGGAGCGCGGCTGGGGCCGCATCGTCAACATCGGCTCGATCAACGGCCAAGCGGGCCAATACGGCCAGGTCAATTATGCGGCGGCAAAAAGCGGCATCCACGGCTTCACCAAGGCGCTGGCGCAGGAAGGCGCGCGCTTCGGCATCACCGTCAACGCCATCGCGCCGGGGTATATCGACACCGACATGGTGGCCGCCGTTCCCGAACCGGTGCTGGAGAAGATCGTCGCGAAAATCCCCGTTGGCCGCCTCGGCAAGGCCAGCGAGATCGCGCGCGGGGTGAGCTTCCTCTGCTCCGAACACGCAGAATTCGTCACCGGCTCGACCATGAGCATCAACGGCGGCCAGCACATGTATTGAGCATGGCGAGGGCATCCATGCAGCGATGCCCTCGTCGCTCAGGCGCTAGTCGACCATGATCCCCACGGGCCTCCACACGCCATCCTCCTTCTGGAGCGTCACGGTTTCCACCGCCCGCTCCCGATTCGCAAACTGCGTGGCGAAGGCGACCTCCTGATAGCCGCTTGGCGGCGCATTCAGGAACCTGATGGTAAGCAACTCGCGCGCGATCACGGGCCCGAGCGGTTCGCGAACCTGCCGCGATGCGCCCGCCCAGACGTCGACCGTATTGACGTCGCGAAATTGCTTGCCCGCCGCATCGTAGCTGCCCTGCCAATCGGAGGCGTCAATCATTTCGAGCCAGCGGCGCGCTGCCTCGCTGACCTCGCGGTCGGTGGCGCTTACCTCGGCTGCCGCAACCTCGGGGCTGCGGTCGACGATTTGCGAGGTAAGGACGAGGCCTGCGGCGAAAAGTGCTATCATCACGAGAACTCCTGCAATCAGGCGAGTGGAGGACGCGCCCTTCGTTCCGATCGCAGGATCGCCTTGCGCAATTTCCCCGGCATCCCCCAATTCCTTGTCCGCAAGATTTTCGTAGGTACCGCCCTCGCTCTCGAACAGCAGCCTTGCAGCTTCGCGGCTGCTGGTGACGCCGAGTTTGCGCCGCGCCACGCGCAGGCGTTCGTTGATGGTGTGGACCGACAGGTCAAGCTCGGTCGCCATGCTTTTCGCATCATGGCCGCGCACGATCAGGCGAAGCGTCTCCTTCTCCTTGTCGGTCAATTCTTCGAGCGCCTGCTCCATGACAGCACGCCTACGATCGCCGCCGCGCGCCAGCCACCCCAAAAAATTCGTGTAACGCCACCGGCGCGCCTGTAGGGCGGCGGCAATGATTCCCCCCTACCATCCCCCGAAAAAATACTCCGTCCGCATCGCCGGCCATCGCACCTCGATCAGTCTCGAACCGATGTTCTGGGACATGCTCGGCAAGGCCGCTTATGCCCGCGCGCAGTCGATCAATGCGCTGGTTGCCGAAATCGATGCCGAGCGCATCCAGGCGGAAAATCCGCCGGGGCTGGCCGGTGCAATCCGCATCTGGCTGGTCACCCAAAAAGAAAGCGGCGGGATCGCTCCCGCCGCTTCCGAACCTCAAAGGCCTTCCGATCAGTAATTCGCGGTCGCGTCACTGGCCGGGAAGGTTTCGTCGAGTGCTTCGTCGGTCTTGGACCACTTGGTTTCCTTGGTAGTGGTCGCCTTCGGGCCCGCATCGCGAAATGCGCCCTTGGGCTGGCCGTCGGCGAAAGCGACGCCGTTCTCGTCCAGATTGTTCGAGTCCACACGGTTCTTCTCGTAGGCGCGGTATCCGAAATAACCGATCGCGCCGAGGGCAGCGAGTTTGAGTAACATGATGATGCTCCTTCCTTTACGACCCAACGTTTGGTGGGGCCGAAAGGTCCGGCATCACCGCCTAATCGTCGCCCACCCGTTCGATATCCGCGCCGACAAGCTGAAGCTTCTCTTCCAGCCTCTCGTAGCCGCGATCAAGGTGGTAGAGGCGGCGGACCGTCGTCTCGCCCTGCGCCGCGAGGCCGGCGATCACCAGGCTCATCGATGCGCGCAGATCGGTCGCCATGACCTCCGCACCGGTTAGCTCCACCGGCCCGCGAACAACGGCGGTCCGGCCGGTCGTTTCGATATTCGCGCCCATGCGGGTCAATTCCGGCACGTGCATGAAACGGTTCTCGAAGATTGTTTCCTTGAGGACGCTGGTCCCCTCGGCGCGGGTGAGCAAGCTCATCAGCTGCGCCTGCATATCGGTCGCCAGGCCGGGAAAGGGAGCAGTGGTCAGATTATGCGCCTTGAGCGTGCCGTTGGCAGCGACGTTCACGCCGTGCTTGTCGCTCTCGACCTCGACCCCGATGTTGCGCAGGGCATGGAGCGTCGATCCCATGTCGTGCGCATCGGCTCCTTCGAGCCGCACCTCGCCGCCGGTGATCGCCGCGGCGCAGGCATAGGAGCCGGCTTCGATCCGGTCGGGCATCACGCGATAGGTGGCGCCGTGCAATTTCCTCACCCCATGAATGGTCAGCTCCGAGGTGCCGATACCCTCGATTTCGGCCCCCATCGCGACCAGCAGGTTGCACAGGTCGACGATTTCGGGCTCGCGCGCGGCATTGATGAGTCTGCTGGTACCGCTGCACAGCACCGCCGCCATCAGCGCATTTTCCGTCGCGCCGACCGAAACGACCGGGAAGTCGAATTCGCCGCCGGGCATGCCGCCATCGGGCGCCATGGCGCGGACATAGCCTTGCGCCAGTTCGATTTGCGCACCGAACGCCTCGAGTGCCTTGAGATGCAGATCGATCGGCCGGTTGCCGATGGCGCACCCGCCGGGCAGCGAGACGGTCGCCTCGCCCGTGCGCGCCAGCAGCGGCCCGAGCACGAGGATCGAGGCGCGCATCTTGCGCACCAGATCGTAGGGCGCGACCGAGCTGGTGATCCGCATCGCTTCCAGCGTCACATTGCGCCCGAACTCTTCGGGACGCTTGCCGGGAATCGTGTGGCTCACCCCGAATTGCGTCATCAGGTGCTGGAAGCCGTCGATATCGGCGAGCCGCGGCAAATTGCGCAGCGTCACCGCCTCTTCGGTCAGGAGTGCGCAGGGTATCAGCGTGAGCGCGGCGTTCTTGGCCCCCGAAATCGGTATCGTGCCCGACAGGCGGTTGCCGCCGCGAATGATCAGTTTGTCCATGCCCGTGTCCTTAGCCGGACTGGACGCTCTGGCAAGCTCGCGAGAGCGCGCGACCTATACCACCGGGCGATTGACCGGCCTTTGCTGCGGACCTACCCACCATGGTCATGACCCAGCACAAGCCTATCAAGAAAGCCGTCTTTCCCGTTGCCGGGCTCGGCACGCGCTTCCTTCCCGCTACCAAGGCGATCCCGAAGGAACTCCTTCCGATCGTCGATCGCCCGCTGATCCAATATGCGGTCGACGAGGCACGCGAGGCGGGGATCGAGCAGATCATCTTCGTCACCGGCCGCGGCAAGACCGCCATCGTCGAGCATTTCGACGTCGCCTACGAACTCGAATCGACGATGGAAGAGCGCGGCAAGGACATGAGCGTGCTCGACCAGACGCGCGCCACGCCGGGCGACATCATCACCGTGCGTCAGCAGGTGCCGCTGGGCCTGGGCCATGCGATCTGGTGCGCACGCGCGATCGTGGGCGACGAACCCTTCGCCATCCTGCTGCCCGACGAGCTGATGGTCGCGCAGAAGGGCGGCGGGACGGGCTGCATGAAGCAGATGGTCGAAGCCTATGACGAGGTCGGCGGCAACCTGATCTCGGTGCTCGAAGTGCCGCAGGACGAAGTCTCCAGCTATGGCGTTATTGCACCGGGCGAGACAAAGTCCGCAACGCTCACCGAAGTCACCGGTCTGGTCGAGAAGCCGCCGGTGGCCGAAGCGCCGTCGAACAAGATCATTTCGGGCCGCTACATCCTCCAGCCCGAAGTGATGCGCGTGCTCGAGGACCAGGGGAAGGGCGCAGGCGGCGAGATCCAGCTGACCGATGCCATGGCCCGAATGATCGGCAATCAGGCCTTTCACGCCGTGACCTTCGCCGGCCGCCGCTTCGATTGCGGCAGCAAGGCCGGTTTTGTCGAGGCGACGCTGGCGCTGGCACTGGAGCGCGAGGACATGGGCGAAGAGGTCCGCGAGATGGCGGAGCGGCTTCTGGCCGACTAGGCCTCTTCGCAGCGCTGGATTGCATAAAAAAAGGGGACGCCGCGGCGTCCCCTTTCGCGTTGGGATCGGTCGATCAGGCTTCGGACTTGTCGCCCTCGCCATTCGCCTTGGCAGGTTTCTTGGCGTTGGCTTCGACCTCTTCGACTTGCTCGGCGATGTCGTCGAGCACTTCGGCAAGGCGCGGGGTCTCCGTGGGAGCCTCGGCAGCCGCCGGGCCCTTGACCAGCCCGTCGAGCGAGGAGCCGTCGAGCCCCAGCTCCTTCATCAGCCCGTCGAGCACCGGGGCCTGCGCGCGGTAGGCAAGCGCAGCGCTGACCGCGTCGGTAGCGAGATTGCCTGAGCCGCCGCCCGAACCGCCTGCACCACCCGACGACTTGCCGCCGCCATTGGTGAGCCCGTCGACCTGCACGATCTTGATGCTCTCGATCGCTTCCATCGGCTTGGCGCTTTCGCGCACGAGGTCGGGCATGACCTTGAGCAGGGCCAGCTTGGTCTGCAGGCTGATCTGGTCGGACGAAAGGATGTTCGCCGCCTCGTTGATCGCCCGCTGACCCGCTGCCTCGACCTCGAAACGCACGCGCGCAGCTTCGGCCCGCAGCTTTTCGGCTTCCGCCTCGCCCTCGGCTTCCCGGCGGGCGGCTTCGGCGCGGTTCTGGGCGGCGTCCTTTTCCGCCTCGGCATCGACGCGGATCTTGATCGCATCGCGCTCGGCCTGTTTCGAGGCTTCGATCAGCTCGATGCGCTTCTGGCGCTCGGCGATCTCGGTCTCCCGGCTAGTCGCCACCTGTTCTTCGGCAGCGACGGCCTTGGCGCGCGCAGCATCGGCTTCGGCCTTGGCCTGGCTTTCCTCGCGGCTCTTGTTTTGCACCGCGATCTGCTGTTCCTGCCGGGCGATTTCGAGCGCGCGCTGCTGGTCGATCCGCGCCTCTTCGACGAGCCGGTCGGCCTCGATCTGCTGGGCGTCGACCTGCTTCTTTGCCTCGATCCGGGCGGCATCGGCCTCGCGGGTCCGCTCGGCCTGTTCGCGGGCGATTTCCGAGCTCTGCGCGGCGCGCCGCACCTCGACCTCGCGCTCCTGCTCCAGCCGGGCATATTCCTGGTCACGCTTGATCTGGAAGCTCTTCTCGTCCGCCTCGAGGTTCTTCGTCTCCATCTGCACCCGCGTGTCCTGCTCGATGTCGTTGCGCAGTTTCTTGCGCGCCTCGATCTGCTCGGTCAGCTTGGTCAGGCCCTCGGCGTCGAACGCGTTGTTGGCGTTGAAGTGCTCGATGCTCGTCTGGTCGAGACCGGTCAGCGAGACCGATTCCAGTTCGAGCCCGTTCATAGCGAGGTCGTTGGACGAGACCTGCTGCACCTTCTGGACGAAGTCGGCGCGCTGTTCGTGCAGCTCGTTCATCGTCATGCCCGCCGCGACCGAGCGCAGCGCGTCAACGAACTTGCCTTCGACCAGGTCCTTGAGCATTTCGGGCTGCATCGTGCGCTGGCCCAGCGTCTGCGCCGCCATGGCGATGGCTTCACCGTCGGGCTTTACGCGGACGTAGAATTCCGCCTTCACGTCGATCCGCAGGCGGTCGAGCGTAATCAGCGCCTCGCCGTCGCGCCGCACCACCGACAACACCAGCGTGTTCATGTTCACCGGCATTGTCTCGTGGAAGATCGGGAAGACGAGGGCGCCGCCGTTCATGACGACCTTCTCGCCGCCCACGCCCGTACGCACGAAAGCGATCTCCTTCGACGCCCTGCGATAGAGCTTGGTGAGGAAGATGATGATCGCGAAAAATGCGATCACGGCTCCGACAATGCCGACCATTCCGGCGTCCAGCAGATTTTCCATTTCTTCTCCTAATAGTGATCTGTGTTGACCGGCAGGGCGCGCGGCTCCCTTTCTGAGCGCTTTGAGGCGGTCAGCTCATGGGGGCCAGCTTGCGCTCCGCCAGGGGGACGGCGAAGAAGGTCTGGCCTTCGCGCCGCACCAGTAGAACTTCGTCGCCTTCGAGCATTTCGCTCGCATCCTCATGCGGCTCCACCATGACATGATGGGCCTGCCCGTGCCGGTCGTAGACCTTGGTCCGCGCAGGCGAGCCTTTCGCCGCCCGCCCAGTGGTTACGGTGCCGCGCTTGCCGACGAGGCTGTCGAGCCCCACGGCGCTTGTTTCATCCTTCGGCATCAGCGCGCCGATCGGACGCGCGAGAACCGCGGTTACGGGAATGCTTGCCCCGGCTGCGAACAGCGCGGCGAGCCAGCGATAGAGCGGCGAACCGGTGAGATCGGTCGCCAGCGCCTGGATGCTCATGCCGATCGTGGCAAAGGCGAGCAGGAAGGTAATCAGCCACACGAATAGCGGCACCCGACCAAGGCCGAGCAGCGAAGTGATCGCCCCGCCGATGCCTGCGCTCGTGGGATCGCCGACATCGGCTTCCACATCGATGTCCGCATCGACATCGAAGTCTCCGAGGCCGATGACCTGCAGCAGCGTAAGTATCAGCATGACCGCAAGTGCTGCCGCGAATGGCAAGTTGTGCGGTTCGAATAATGTCATCGCCCCTCCTTTCTTCATGTTCTTAGGGCGAAGGAGTCCCCTCCCCGACTAGCGCCGAAAAGTTTTCGTCCGTCGTCTTTTTTCCATGCCCGATATGTAGCAAATCGGGGGGTGAGCCGACAGGAATATGCGATGAACCGAGTTCGATTCCGGCGCGCAAATGGCGTTGGTCAGGCTGGCACGACCTGCAGCGGCAAGGTCTTCAATCCGCCCACGAAGGTCGATTTCGAGCGGGCCGGTTCGCCCGCCAGCGCGATGCTGTCGATCCGGTCGAGCAGGGTTTCGAACAGGATGCGCATTTCGAGCCGCGCGAGGTGCAGGCCGAGGCACTGGTGCGCTCCCGCCCCGAAGGCGAGGTGGCGATTGGGGCTTCGCGCCGCATCGAACTTGCGCGGGTCATCGAACACGCTGGGATCGTGATTGGCGGCGACATAGTTCATCATCAGCCAGTCGCCCTTGGCGATCGCCTGCCCGCCGACTTCGGTGTCTTCCGCCGCCGTGCGCATGAAGTGCTGCACCGGAGTGGTCCAGCGGATCGCTTCCTCGACGATCCCGCCGAGGAGCGAACGGTCGGCCTTGACCTGCGCCCATTGCTCGGGGTCCTGCGCCAATGCAAGCATGGCGCCCGCCGTGCTGGCGCTGGTGGTGTCGTGCCCGGCAGCGGCGAGGATGATGTAATAGCCCATCATGTCGCGATCGTTGAGCGGCTCCCCGTCGATCACCGCATTGGCGATCGTGCTGGCGACATCGTCGGTCGGGTTGGCGCGCCGCTGCGCGGTCAGCTTGGCGAAATAGGCTTCGAAATCCGCGACGGCCCCGGCCACCAGCTGGGTGACGGCCTCGGGCGGCAGGTCCTTGATGCCCGACTGGTTGAGATCGTCGTCCTGCCCGCCGAACAATTGCTGGGTCAGCATCAGCATGCGCGGCTCGTCTTCTTCGGGCACGCCCATGATCTGCATCACGACATGCAGCGGATAGGGCGCGCTGACGAGCTTGCAGAAATCGGCCTCCGGCCCTGCCGCAATCAACCGATCGACCGCATCGCTGGCGATGCCGCGAATCTCGTCTTCGACGGTCCGCAGGTTCTTGGGCATGAACCAGTCCTGCGTCAGCTTGCGATACTTGCGGTGGGTATCGCCGTCGAATGTGACGAGGCTGGCGACCAGATGCTCGCTGCCGCCGGTCATCGCCTTGGCGAATTCGATCCCCTCGGTCAGGCTGAAGACCACCGTATGCGGATTGTTGAGGAAGGTCGCATTGTCCTTCGACATGCGCATAACGTCGTCATAGCGAGTGACCAGCCAGAAGGGCGGATGGGCAAGATCGTCTTGCGGCTCGACCCAAGCGACGGGGTTTTCCTCGCGCAGCCGGTCGAAGGTGTCGAGCAGCGGGTCCCAGGTGGCGTAGCTGGCAGGGTCGATGACCTCGCGCGCCGTTTCGGGATCGAGCCGCGGCCTGTCCTGAGTCGCCATCACGCCTGCTCCGTCTCTATTTCAGCCTTCTTCGCATATTCGTCGCGCAATTCGCGCTTGTAGAGTTTCCCGTTCGCCTCGCGCGGCAGGTCGGGCCGGAAGTCGAACAGCTTGGGCATCTTGATCTTGGCGAGCTGCGGCGCGAGGAAATCGCGCAATTCCGCCTCGAGCGCCTCGCCAGCGTCGGCCATGTCCATCGGCTGTACCACCGCGACCACTTTCTCGCCGAAGTCGGGGCAGGGCGCGCCGATCACGGCGGCATCCATCACCTTATCATGCGTCACCAGCAGGTTCTCGATCTCCTGCGGATAGATATTGACCCCCCCGGAAATGATCATGTGGCTCTTGCGGTCGGTGAGGTAGAGATAGCCGTCCTCGTCGACGTGGCCGATATCGCCCAGCGTCATCCAGCCTTGCGGATGCATCGCCTCGCGCGTCTTCTCGGGGTCGTTGTGATAGGTCGGGATTAGGTCGTTTTCGAAGAAAAGCAGCCCGTCGGTCCCTGCCGGCACTTCTTCGCCCTTCTCGTCGCAAACATGCAGCTTGCCGTGGATCGCCTTGCCCACGCTACCCGGATGGTCGAGCCAGTCTTCCGCCTTGATCAGCGTCATGCCGATGCCTTCGGATCCTGCGTAGTACTCATTGATGATCGGCCCCCACCACTCGATCATCTCGCGCTTGATCGGGACGGGGCAGGGCGCGGCTGCGTGGAGCGCGCGCTGGTGGCTCGACAGGTCGTATCTCGTGCGAACCGCCGGATCGAGCTTCAGCATGCGCACGAAATGGGTCGGCACCCACTGGCTATCGGTGACCTTGTATTTCTCGATCGTCGCCAGCGCGGCCTCGGGCTCGAATTTCTCCATCACCACCACCGTGCCGCCGAGCCGGTGCGCGGTGGTGCACCAGCCGAGCGGGGCCGCGTGATAGAGCGGCGCGGGCGAGAGATAGACCATCGAGCCATCGGCCGGCATGCCGGCCCCCATGACTGCCAGGCCGACCAGCGGGTTGATCGCCTGGATGTCGTCGTCCGCGGGCGGCGCCGGACGCACGCCCTTGGGGCGCCCGGTGGTTCCGCTGGAATAGAGCATGTACTGGCCGGGCAGCTGGTCCGCGATCGGGTCGGCAGGCTGGGCCGCGAGAGCGTCCTCCAGGCTCTCGTCGCCCGATCCGCCCGCGATCAGCATGGGAATATCCGGACACTCGCTGCGGATATTGCCGAGCACATCGTCGAAATAGGTGGAGGTCAGTAGCAGCTTGGTATCGCTGTCCTGCAGGATGTAGCAGATTTCCGGCGCGGTCAGGCGGGTGGAGATCGGCACCATCATGATCCCGCTGCGCTGCGCGCCCCAGACGAGTTGCAGGTAGTGCGGGCTGTTCTCCATCAGGATCGCGACATGGTCGCCGCGTCCGAGGCCGCGGGCGCGCATCAACTGAGCGAAGCGATTCGCATAGGCGTCGAGCTCGGCATAGGTGACGGTCTTGCCGCTCGAAGCCATGACTATGGCGGGATGGTCGGGGCGCGCCTGCGCGTGGGCGATGGGGTGCATGGGCTTCCTCTCTCCTCCGCCGGTCCGCCTTCCTTTGGGGACTCGTCCGGTTGCGGGATAAAACCTACCCGACACATCGCCGGGCACAAGGCATTTGCGCACGAAAAAAGGGGCCGCGGATCGCTCCGCAGCCCCTTTTCCGCGTTATCCCGAAGGACTTGCGACCTTACTCGTCGCCGCCACCCTGGCCGCCCTTGCCCATGGCGAGGGCATAGGCGCGCTGCGCTTCCGATTCGACCATGTAGGGAACCGGATTGACCGGCTTGCCGGCGATGCGGACTTCATAATGCAGGTGCGGGCCGGTCGATCGGCCGGTCGAACCGACGTAGCCGATCAGCTGGCCCTTCTTCACGCGCTCGCCCGACTTCACCGCAATCTTCGACATATGGGCGAAGCGCGTCTGCAGGTCCGCGCCGTGTTCGATCGAGACATACTTGCCGTAGCTGGAGAACCATTCGGCCTTGCTGACATAGCCATCGGCGGTGGCGTAGATCGGCGTGCCGGTCGGCGCGGCGAGATCGACACCATTGTGCGAACGGCGGCCGCCAAGCACGGGATGCGTACGCATGCCGTAATCGCTGGTCAGGCGCGTGTCGTTAAGCGGCATGCGCGAAGGAACGGAAACGACAGCCTGTGCCGGAGCCGGGCGATCGAGATCTTCCCATTTGGCGAAAAGCTGCTGGAACTGGGCATCGTCACCCTTCTCGGTGACGCCCGACACCTTGGCCATGTCGATGGCCCCGACGGCTGCAGCGGTATTCGTGTCACCTGCATGAGCCGGTGCTGCAGCCATCGTGAGGCCCGCAGCCATGATCGCGACTGCACGCGCGGTGTGCTTGATTGCCATTGCTAACCCGTCCATCCGGCGCTTTACCGCGCCTCTATCCCGTGTGACCTGGGCAACGTCCCTGAAACCCTGTCACTTTTTTCAGTCACTGCCGGAACCCCCCGGCGTCTCGTGGGTTCGGGTTATCGGTGAAAAGGTTAATCAGGCAATAGCAGCGTAGTAGTCTCGCGGCAGGCCGCCTGCCAAACGCGCTGAGTCGTTGAACGGTTCTTTCAATCCCCCAGAGAAATGCTTTTCGACAAGATTCCGCCATGTTTTTCGCGGGTTCTGGCCACGTCCGGCGCAGATTGCATGAAAATGCTTTGACCCGAACGCGACGTGCCGGATTTCGTCGTCAAGGATTCGTTGCAAGATTTTCGCCCCGTTTTCATCTCCTTGCGCCCGGACCCGCTGCAGCGTCGCCGGCGTGACGTCGAGCCCCCGCGCCTCGAGCACCATGGGCACGATGGCAAGCCGTGCGGCGACGTCATGCGCCGTGTCGCGCGCCGCGCTCCACAGCCCGTCGTGCGCAGGTAACGCCCCGTAGTGCGAATCGAGCGAATCGAGTTTCCGGGCCAGCAGGGCGAAATGCATCGCCTCGTCCGCGGCCACGGAAAGAAAATCAGAAACAAAGACTTGCCCCATCGATTCGCCGAACCGACCGGCCATGTCGAGAGCGAGATCGATAGCGACGAACTCGATATGCGCGAGCGAGTGCCACAGGGCGATCCGGTTGCGCTGCGATCCCATCTTGCCGCGCTTCGGCATATCGCGCGGCGCACGGAGTTCGAGGTCGGCGGGCCACGCCGGCCGGTCGGGCATGGCCGCATCGAACGCGAAGTCGAGCCGCCCCAGCCGCCAGTCGCGCGCGACCTGCCGGGCGGCGAAGACCTTGGCGGTGGCATCGCCGGTCAGCAGTACCCCCCGGATGGCGGCGGCAACGCTTTGTCGTTCCGACGTCATCCGGCGCGCGCAGCCTCCAGCACCTCTGCGGCGTGACCCTTCACCTTAACCTTGGGCCAGATTCGCGCGATCGTGCCATCTTCGGCGAGCAGATAGGTCGAGCGGACCATGCCCATGAAGGTTTTCCCATACATCGACTTTTCGGCCCACACCCCCAGCGCATCGGAAAGGCCGCCCTCTTGCGCATCCGTCGCGAGATCGACGGTGAGATCGTGTTTGGCGATGAAATTCTGGTGCTTCTTCGGCGAATCCTTGCTGACGCCAAGCAAGGCGACGCCCGCCGCGTCGAACTCGGGCTTCAGCGCGGTGAAATCCTTCGCCTCAGTCGTGCAGCCGGGCGTATTGTCCTTGGGATAGAAGAAGATCACCGCCTTCTTCCCCTTGAAATCGGACGGGCGCACCGTGCCGCCATCGGGGGTCTCCATCGCGATGTCGGGCATCATGTCGCCTTCGCCGGGGGTCGTCTCGCTCATTCGTCCATCTCCAGTCTCTCTCCGAATATCTCCAACCACGCCGCCGCGACGTCACGCCGCGCCTGCCGGAAAGCCGCGATCAGCGTCTCGTAATCCTCGCATCCGCTCTGCCGCGCCAGGATGGCGCCTGCCGCATCGCCGGGGTGCGCGAGATCGGGGGCAAGCAGGCGGGTACCCACCAGCAGCCGCGTCATCAAGTCGTGCGCCGAGGCAATGGCTTTCGGCACCAGTCCCTCTGCCGCCAGTGCGGCGATTGCCTCGCCCAGGACCGGCGTCAGGGCGATGCGATGCCGCAATTGCAGGTAGTGGACGAGGAACTCGACGTCGACCAGTCCACCGCGCAACAGCTTCGCGTCCAGCGGTCCTTTTGGCTGCTTGTGCCGCGCCATCTCGCCCCGCATCTTCAGAATGTCCGCCCGGATCCCTTCGGGGTCGCGCGCCTGCTCGAGAATTGACGTGACGACCGATTGTACCTGCGAGCGCGCCGCATCGCTTCCGACCAGCACGCGCGCCCGCTCCAGCGCCATGTGCTCCCAAGTCCAGGCATCCTCGCGCTGGTAGCGCGCAAAGCTGTCGACGCTGACTGCCAGGGGACCTTGCGCGCCCTGCGGCCGCAGGCGCGTGTCGACCTCGTAAAGCGCGCCCTGCGCGGTCGGCACGCTGAGCGCGGCTGTCACCCGCTGGGCAAGCCGATTGAAATAGAGCGTCGCGCCGAGCGGGCGTTCGCCATCGGATTCGCCCTCGTGCGATCCGGTGAAGAGGTAAATGATGTCGAGGTCCGACGCATGGGTGAGCAGGCCCCCGCCGAAGCGGCCGAGGCCGACGATCACGAGCTCGCTTCCCGCTATCCGCCCATGCTTTGCAGCGAATTCCTCCTCCGCCGCGGCGAGCGCCACCTGCAGCGCCGCCTCCGCCGTCCGCGCGAGGCCCTGCGCGACATCGATCGGGTCCTGTGCCGCCTCGATCAACTGGACGCCGAGCGCAAAGCGCGCCTCGCCGGTCACGATGCGAATGCGGTCGAGCCGCTCTTCATAGCCGTCCCCGCGCTCGCCCCGCGCCATCGCGGCTGCTAGCGCCCCGACGTCGCCCGGAAGATCGAGCGCTGTGCGATCGATCAGCGCATCGAGCAGTTCCGGGCGCCGCGCCAGCTCGTCGGCCAGCGGTGGAGCCAGCGTCAGGCAGTTTGCCAACAGGTCGAACAGGCCGGGTCGCGCTTCGAGCAGGCGGAACAGGTTGATCGCACTCGGCAGGCGGGACAGCAGGGTCTCCCAGCGCGCGACGGCATGATCGGCATCGACCGACTGCGCGATCGACTGGAGCAATTCGGGCCTGATGGCGTCGAATGCGGAAAGCGCGGCGGGGCTGCGCAGTGCCGGATAGCGCCCATCGCTCCATGCCGAGACACGCTGTACGATCTCGTGCGACACCGGGCGCCCCTCGCCTGCCGGCCCATCAACGTGCAGCGCGTAATCCGGCACCGAGACGCGGTCCTCGTCGAGCAATGCATCGAAACGTTCGGCGACCGGAGTGGTGCTTTCGCGCAGCAGCGCCACCAGCGCCGCACCGTCGGCCAGCCCATGCAGGCGGGCGACATTTTCCAGCGCCTCGCCAGCCGGAAGCGAATGGGTCTGGCTGTCGTGGACCATCTGCAGCCGGTGTTCGATCGTGCGCAGCGCGTCGTAGCTCTCGCCCAATACGCGCGCATCCTCGGCGGAAATGCGTCCAGTGGCGGCGAGCGCATCGAGCGCGGCGCGCGTTCCGCGCACCCGCAGGCTCGGATCGCGTCCGCCATGGATCAGCTGGTGGGTCTGCGCGAAGAATTCGATTTCGCGAATGCCCCCCCGGCCGAGCTTCAGATTGTAGCCCGGGCCCGGCTCGCGCGGTCCGCCCTGCTGGTCGCGAATGCGGTGAGTGAGGCGGCGTATCTCGTCGATCGCGCCGAAATCGAGACTGCGCCGCCAGACGAAGGGGCGGATATGGTCGAGAAACGCCTCACCCGCGGCGATGTCGCCCGCGCAGGCCCGCGCCCGGATGAAGGCGGCGCGTTCCCACGCCAGGGCCGAGCTTTCGTAATGTGCCGTGGCGGCGTTGAGCGATAGCGCCAGTGGGCTGACTTCCGAGGCGGGCCGCAGCCGCAGGTCGACGCGAAACACATAGCCGGCCGGTGTGACTTCCGACAACAGCCGGACGACCTCGCGCGCATAGCGTTGTGCCGCCTCGCCCGGTTCGTCTCGCTCGCGGCGCGGCAGGGTTTCGGGATCGAACAGCAGGATCGGGTCGATGTCGGAGGAATAGTTCAGCTCGCCCGCGCCATGCTTGCCGAGCGCGAGGCCGATCATGCCTTCGTTCGGTGCGTCCGCGACCCGGCGCGCGATCGCAGCACCGATGGCTGCATGGAGCGCGCGGTCGGCGAAGGTCGAAAGCTCGCGCATGACGCGCCCGAGGTCGAATCCGCCCGCCAGGTCGCCGACCGCGAGGACAAGCGCAAGGCCGAGCCGTTCTTCGCGCAATGCCGCCCCGACGTCATGCTCGCGCGGTGCCTTCGCCGCCAGAAGCGCGTCCTCACCGCGGCCCTCTTGCAGGAGATCGGCAAGATCGCCGCGCCGCTCCAACGCGCGCGCAAGGAAAGGCGCATGGTTGCGGGCACGATCGAGCGCCAGGGTCCAGTCGGCAGACATCGCCGCCCTCCTGCCGCCGCCGCGCCTTGCGTGCAAGCTTGCCCTCGCGCCGCCATGCTGCAAGAAGCCCGCCAGATGAGACATTTGACGAGAGGATACCCGATGAAACGCCTCGCCCTTGCAGCCAGTGCGGCCCTCCTGCTGTCGGCCTGCACCGAACTCGGCAATATCGAGACTGCCGGCGCGCCCCTCGACCTGCCCGAGGTCGCCGACGGGACGCTGTCCGAAGACACGATGAAGAACGTGACCCGGCAGCTCGCCTCCGACGAATTCGAGGGCCGCGCCCCCGGCACGGTGGGCGAGGAAAAGACCGTGGCGCTGCTGATCGAGGAATTCTCGCGCGCCGGGCTCCAGCCGGGCAATAACGGCAGCTGGGTGCAGGAAGTCCCTCTCGTCGAGATCACCGGCAGGGACTACGCGCCGCTCACCATTTCGGGTGGCACGGGCGACCCGTTGGAGCTGAAGTTCGCGCAGGACTGGGTCGGAGTGACCTATCGCGAGGATGCCGCGACCCGTCTCGAGGACAGCGAGCTGGTCTTCGTCGGCTATGGCATCAACGCACCGGAAAGGGGCTGGAACGACTATGCCGGCCTCGACATGGCGGGCAAGACAGCCGTCATTCTGGTCAATGATCCCGATTTCGGCGCCGAGACGCTGGAAGGCCCCTTCGGCGGCAAGGCCATGACGTATTACGGGCGCTGGACCTACAAGTTCGAGGAAGCCGGCCGCCAGGGTGCGGCAGGCGCCATCATCATCCATGACACGGCTCCTGCATCCTATGGCTGGAACGTGGTCGAAAGCAGCTGGTCCGGCCCGCAGGCCTATGCGTCGCGCGGCGACAATCCCCCGCCGATGACGCAGATGAACGGGTGGATGCAGAAGCAGGTCGCGGAACGCGTGTTCGAGAAGGCGGGCATGGACCTCGCGCAGCTTTCGGCCGCCGCGAAGACCAGCGGCTTCACCGCCGTTCCGCTCGGCGTTTCCGCCTCCACCAGCTTTGCCAACGAGATGCGGACCTTCCAGTCGCAGAATGTAATCGGCATGCTGCCGGGCAGCGAAGCACCCGGGGAATACGTGCTGCATACCGCGCATTGGGACCACCTTGGCCGCTGCACCCCGGCGCCCGATGGCGACGATATCTGCAATGGCGCGGTCGACAACGCGACCGGCACCGCGGCCCTCGTCGCGCTGGCCGAAGCGCACGCCAAGGCGGGCCCCGCCCGCCGCAGCCTCGTCTTCCTGGCCGTGACCGCCGAGGAATCGGGCCTGCTCGGGGCGGATTACTACGCGGCCAATCCCGTCTTCCCGCTCGACCAGACGGTCGGCGGCATCAACATGGACGCCTTCCAGGTGGCAGGGCCGGCCAAGGACGTGACGGTCGTGGGCCCGGGCAAGTCGCAACTCGACCTGTTCCTCGACAAGGCGCTGATGGCCGAAAACCGTGTGGCCACGCCCAATCCGAAGCCCGAGGCGGGCTATTACTATCGCTCCGACCATTTCGCCTTCGCCAAGCGCGGCGTTCCGATGCTGTATATCGACGGCGGCGAAGACCTGGTTGCCGGCGGGGTGCTGGCGGGCGCCGAGGTGGCGCGCGATTATACCGAGAACCGCTATCACGGGCCGAAGGACGAGTATAATCCGAACTGGGACTGGTCCGGCGTGATGGCCGATCTGCAGCTGTTCTATCGCATCGGCCGTATGCTGGCCGAAAGCGACAGCTGGCCCAACTGGAATCCGGGCGACGAGTTCAAGGCCACGCGCGATGCCGATTGCGCGGGCGAACCCTGCGGCACTTGAGCAGCCTCTGACGGAGCCGGTCCATGCCTTTCACCATGCCGCCCGAATGGGCGCCACAGGACTGGCTGTGGATCGGTTTCCCGCATGATGCGGACGAATGGCCCGCGGTGCTCCCGCGCGCGCAGGAGCAGATCGCGGCATTCGCCAATGCGGTCGCCGAGAGCGGGCAGGAGGTGCGCCTGCTGGTGCGCGATGCAGCCAACGAGGCACGCGCGCGGCAGCTAGTGACGGGAGCGGTGAAGCTGGAGCGCCGAACCTATGGCGACATCTGGCTGCGCGATACCGGCCCGCTGGTGCTGGCCGATCACGAGGGCAAGCGAATGGCGCGGCGCTTTGGCTTCAACGGCTGGGGCGGCAAGTATCTGATGGAAGGCGACCAGACCGTCGGCGCTGAACTGGCTGAGGATGCAGAGCTTGCGCTTGAGGTCTCGGACTGGATTCTCGAGGGCGGGGCGATCGATGGCGACGGCGCGGGCCTCGTCGTCACGACCGAGCAATGCCTGCTAAACCCCAATCGCAATCCGCGGCTCTCTCGCGAAGAGATCGAGGCCCGACTAAGGCGCGAACTCGGTTTCGAGCGGGTGCTTTGGCTCGGCGACGGGCTGATCAACGATCATACCGACGGTCATGTCGACAATCTCGCGCGCTTCGTCGGCCGCAACACGCTCTGCCTGCCGCACGCGACCGGGAGCGACGATCCCAATGCCGCGATTTATGCCGATGCCAAGCGGCGCGCGCAGGACGCCGGGGTTGCGGTCGCCGAAATCCCCTCGCCCGGCCTCGTCACCAGCGGCGATCATGTCGAGCCCGCCAGCTATGCCAATTTCGCGATCACCAGCCATCTGGTCGTCGTGCCGACCTTCGGCACTCCGCATGACGAGGACGGGGTGGCGGCCATTGCCGAAATCTTCCCCGACCGCGCGACTGTCGGCCTGTCGGCTGATGCCGTGCTTGCCGGAGGCGGCGGCTTCCATTGCGCCAGCCAGCAGATGCCCTCCGCGCGCGCGATCCTTTAACGCTTCGTTAGGGTTTGGCCGCGACAATGGGTGCATGGCCAAGGCTGTCGCTCTCGCCCGCATGCATTTCGCCCCGCGTCCAGCGGCCGATCTCGCGCGCAAGGCGCTGGTGAGCGGATGTGGCCTCGCACTGGTCCTCGCCGGACCGGTCCTCTCCTTCTGAGCTTTTTGTAACCGGACGCCTCGCTCCGTCGAATGACGGGCACAGGAGTTTGTCCGTCATGAAAGCCTTTGCTGCCCTTGTCCTCGCCCCCGGTGTGATTGTCGCCACCGCGCTGCTGACGCTCGAAGACATGAGCGCGCAAGCCGCTCCGGCTGCCGACGCGGCAAGTCCGGTGCTCGTCGAGCTTTTCACCAGCCAGGGCTGCTCGAGCTGCCCGCCTGCCGATGCACTTGCGGAAGAGCTCGCGAAAGAGGACGGCCTCGTCGTGATCACGCGCCCCGTAACCTATTGGGACCGGCTCGGTTGGAAAGACACGCTTGCCCGCGAGGACAACACCCGCCTCCAGCGCGCCTATGCGCGGCGCGGCATTGCCGGTCGCAACGGCGTCTACACCCCGCAGATCGTAATCGACGGACAGCGCGATACCGTGGGTTCGAACGAGGCCACCGTGCGCCAGTTCATCGGGCATGAGCGCAAGGCACCCGCTACCATTGCTACCCGCGAGCTCGAGGACGGTTCGCTTGCCGTGGGCGTGGCGGGCACGGGCTCCGATGCCGAACTGGTGCTCCTCGCGATGCGCTCGCATGTCACCGTGCGGATCGGCGCGGGCGAGAACGGCAATCGCGCGATCGGCTATACCAATGTGTTGGTCGATGAGCAGGTGGTCGCCGACTGGACCGGCGGGAAGCAAGGCGTCCATGTGCCTGCCGACCGGGTGAAAGCGCCGAAAGCCGATCGCTATGCGCTGGTCCTGCGCGAGAAAGATGCGGGCCCCGTGCTCGCCTCCCGCCTGGTCGGCTAGGTCAGCCGAACGCCTTCCACAGCGCCGCCACTGCCGCGCCGCCCAGCACCGCACCCACGCAGATGCGCCAGGTGCGGTCCTCGATCCGACCCGAAGCCTTGTTGCCCAGCCAGTTGCCTGCCAGCACGGCGGGGAACAACAAGGCCGCCAGCAGAGCCAGCGACCAGTCGAGCATACCCAACGCCGCGCCGCTCACCAGCCCGGCAGACGAGGCGCAGGTGAAGATCAGCAGCATGGAGGCTTTCGCCACCGCGCGCGGAATGTCGCGCCCGACGTAATACGGCACGACCGGAGGGCCGGGCATCCCGGCATATCCGGTCATCAGCCCGCTCAAGATGCCGACCCCGCCGGTCGTCGCCGGATGATGCTCCAGCGCGCCCCGGCGGGGCAGCAGGATGGCGACGAAAGCCGACAGGGCGATGAAGGCAATGACCACGCGGGCGATATCCGGCGTGGTCGCGCCCAGCAGGAACAGCCCGACCGGCGTCGTGACTGCGACAAGCCCGATGATCGCCCAGGCGGAGCGCTCTGCATCGCGCAGCAGGCGGCGGATTTCCGACAGGCCGATGAACACCGAGAGGAAGTTCGTCAGCAGCACTGCATCCACCGGCGTCAGCGCCAGCGCGAGGATCGGCACGATCAGGATCGCCATGCCGAACCCCGTCAGCCCGCGCACGAAGGCCGAGCCGAAAGCGGCAACCAGCGCGGCGACGATGGCCGCCGTGCCGTAGCCCGCGAGCAGGTCCATCTGCGGCCTAACCCTCGCGCAGGTCGGGCGGCGTCGCTTCGGCCTTGAGCATGGCGATCGCCTCGTCGAGGCTCATCACCCGCTGCTCCTTCTCGCCCAGCGTGCGGATGGCGACGGTGCCTTCCTCGGCCTCGCGATTGCCGACCACCAGCAGGTGCGGGACCTTGGCGTGGCTGTGTTCGCGCACCTTGTAGTTGATCTTCTCGTTGCGCAGGTCGCTTTCGACGCGGATGCCCGCCGCTTCCAGCCTGGCGACTGCTTCCTTCGCATAGTCGTCCGCATCCGAAACGATGGTCGCAATCACTGCCTGCACGGGCGCGAGCCAGACCGGCAAGCGGCCGGCGAAGTGCTCGATCAGGATGCCGATGAAGCGCTCGTAGCTGCCGAAGATCGCGCGGTGCAGCATGACTGGGCGATGCTTGTCACCATCCTCGCCGACATAGCTGGCATCGAGCCGGTCGGGCAGCACGCGGTCGCCCTGGATTGTCCCGACCTGCCAGGTGCGGCCGATGGCATCGGTGAGGTGCCATTCCAGCTTGGGCGCATAGAAGGCGCCTTCGCCGGGCAGTTCTTCCCAGCCATATTCGTCATTCGCCATGCCGGCCTCGGCCACGGCATCGCGCAATTCCTGTTCGGCCTTGTCCCAGTCCGCCTCGCTGCCGAAGCGCTTTTCGGGACGCAAGGCGAGTTTGACGTCGTAGGTGAAGCCGAAGTCCGAATAGACCTCGTCCGCCAGCTTGCAGAAGGCGCGGACTTCCTCGACCACCTGCGCTTCGGTGCAGAAGATATGCGCATCGTCCTGCGTGAACTGGCGCACGCGCATCAGCCCGTGGAGCGCGCCATGCGGTTCGTTGCGGTGGCAGCAGCCCATTTCGCCCAGCCGGATCGGCAGGTCGCGATAGGAGGTGATGCCCTGCTTGAAGACCAGCACATGCGCCGGGCAATTCATCGGCTTGATCGCCATCCAGTCCGCATCGGGCGCGACCGATGGATTGGCGGGACCGTCTCCGAGCTCCTCAACCTCGGGCACCATGTCGGGCACGGCGAACATGTTCTCGGCATATTTGCCCCAGTGGCCGGATTGCTCCCACTGGCGCACGTCCATCAGCTGCGGCGTCTTGATCTCGCGATAGCCGGCCTTGTCCATCTTGCGGCGCATATAGGACTCCAGCTCGCGCCAGATGCGATAGCCCTTGGGATGCCAGAAGACGCTGCCATGCGCCTCTTCCTGCAGGTGGAACAGATCCATTTCGCGGCCCAGCTTGCGGTGGTCGCGCTTGGCGGCTTCTTCCAGCCTGGTGAGATGGGCGTTGAGCTGCTTCTTGTTGAGCCAGCCGGTGCCGTAGATGCGCGTGAGCTGCGGATTGTTCTGGTCGCCGCGCCAGTATGCCCCGGCAACGCGCGTGAGCTTGAAGGCCTGCGGATCGAGCTTGCCCGTGCTGGCGAGGTGCGGGCCGCGGCACATGTCAAGCCAGTCCTCGCCAGACCAGTAGACCGTGAGTTCCTCGTTCTCGGGCAGTTCCTTCGCCCATTCGGCCTTGAAGACCTCGCCTTCGGCCTCCCACTTGTCGATCAGCTGCTGGCGGCTCCAGACTTCGCGGCGCAGCGGCTTGTCTGCCTTGATGATGCGGCGCATTTCCTCTTCGATATCGGGGAGATCGTCCATGCTGAACGGTTCGCGGTCGGCGGGCGCCTTCACGTCATAGTAGAAGCCGTCGTCCGTTGCCGGGCCGAAGGTGATCTGCGTGCCGGGATAGAGCGACTGAACCGCTTCGGCGAGGACATGGGCGAAATCGTGCCGCGCCAGTTCGAGCGCGTCTTCTTCGTCGCGAGCAGTGACCAGCGCCAATTCCGCATCGCCTTCGAAGGGGCGGTTGATGTCGCGCAATTCGCCGTCGACGCGCGCGGCGATGGCGGCCTTGGCGAGGCCGGGGCCGATCGCGGCAGCGACGTCGCCGGGCGTGCTGCCGGGTTCCATCTCGCGCACCGATCCATCGGGCAGGCTGATCTTGAGCAGTTCCGTCATCGTATCTCGTCCGTTTCCTCGCGCGGCCCATGGCACAGGCATGCGCACCGTTGAAGCGGCGTTTGCGTTATTTCCGGTTTCGAGAGGAACGCCAACCGCCCGAAACCGGGCGGCGGTGGCTGCAGCTAGGCCGCGACCATCCGCCCCCGGAGACCCGGGGTGGTGGTAGTCGTGGTGGTGAAGCGCAATTGCGTCATGGCCGGGTAGATAGCGCGGGTGGCAGCTGTTCTCAAGTCGTTTGCAGCTTGCGACTGCCTGCGAGTGTGGTCGCGCGATGGGTCGCGGCAACGCCCGCGCCCTTCTCGCGCACGCTGGCTAGGAAGCGGAATTCGCTCGTTGCGCTGCCGGGCGTAAGCTCCACCGCCATGTAGCCGCGACGCGAGGAGTCCATCCACTTGAGCTGCGGATTATGGTCGATGATCGCACCCTCCAGCCGGTCCCTCGGAATGAACGACAGATAGCTTTCCAGCCCCGGCGAGGTCACGCCCTGGACGCCGAATTCGACGCCGACCGATTGCCCCGCGTGGTCGAGATCGAAGGCCCAGGCATTGTGCGTGTCGCCGGCGAGGCTGATGACGTTCGCGTTCGCCTCCAGCGCTGCCCGGAACACACGCTCGCGCGCGGCCGGATAGCCGTCCCACGCATCCATGTTGAGCGGTAGCTCTGCCCGCCCCGCCATCGCGCCGGCGAGGATGCGCTGGCGGATGAAATCGGGCAGGTCGCCGGGCAGCCCCTCGGTCAGGCCCGGTGCGGTCGATAGATTGCCCATCAGCACCTGCTGCACCAGCACCTGCCATGGCTTGCCCGAGCCCGCCGAACGGCGCATGCCATCGGCGAGCCAGGCCTGCTGGCGCGCGCCGAGCAATTCGCGCGAGGCGTCGCGATAGTCGCCATCACGAAAGGCCGTCAGCGCTGCCATCGCATCCTCGGCGGATGTCTGGCCGGTCAGAATCTTGCCGTAAGAGAATTGCTCGGCCCGCGCAGTCAGCCGCGTCTCCAGCCGGAACAGCGTGGCGAGATCGCCGATCTCGTAGGCTGCCCAAGGCTCATCCGACACCGGCATCCATTCGCGATAGGCCTTGATCGCGGCCGCCTTGCGCACCGACCATTCGCCTTCGCTGTCGGGCTGGTGGTTCTGCGCACCCCCTTCCCACGAATCATTTGTGCTCTCGTGATCGTCCCAGCTACTGATCATCGGGTACATCTGGTGGAGGCGCCTGAGGTCCGGATCGCTACGATAGAGCGCATAGCGTCGGCGATATTCTTCGAGGCTGACGATCTCCTTTGCCGGGAACAGTGTGCGGCCCGACAACGCCTCTTCGTTGGAAGGATAGGTGCCGGGGCCGTATTCGTAGAGATAGTCCCCGAGATGCAGCGTGCAGTCGAACGCGTTCGCATCGGCGGCATGAGCATAGGCGTTGAACCAGCCGAAGCCGATGTTCGAGCAGGAAAAGACGGCCATGCGAAACTGCTCGGTCGGACCTTCGGGCAGTGTCTTCGTGCGCCCGACATCGGACATCGATCCGTCGGGCGCGACGAAGCGGAAGTAGTAGAAACGCGCCGGGGTAAGGCCACTTGCTATCGCCTTGCAGCACCAGTCGTTATCTGCGCTGGCTGTGACCGTGCCACCCGCGGCGATGCTGCCGAAATCGGAACTTTCCGAAAGCTCATAGGTCAGCGCCGTATCCTGCCCGGCGACGAATCGCGTCCATACCAGCACGCCATTCGCCCGAGGCTCCCCGCTCGCGACTCCATGCGTGAAGCCGCGGCCGGGTACTTGCGCGGCCAGCGGCATTCCGGCGAGACCTGCGCCAAGCATCCCGCCCTTGATCAGGCTCCGGCGATCGAGCGACGGCAGCTTCGCGGCAACAGGCGGTTCGGTGGCAATCATTCTCTTCTCCTCACTCGTGCTGCTGCCTGCGCCGGATGACCCCTGCATGACAAGTCTTTCAACACTGTTGGAAAGCCTGCGCTCCATTTTGGAAAGTGTGCTTGACATTCGGCGCGAGACATGACAAATACACTTTACATCATAGCAAGGGAGCTTGACCAATGAACCGCATAATCCTTTCCGGTGGCTTTGCCGTCGCCATGCTGCTTACCGCGCTCGGCGTGTCTCAAGGCATGATCGATGCCGAAGCGGGTGAGACGATGCTCATCCTTTTCCCGGCACTGGCGATCGCGACGATCCGGCCGGACAAGTGCTGCGCTTCGCTCAAGGGCGTATTCTCGTGACCGCAAGCAGCGAAAATGCGCTCCGCAGCTCGGTGCCCCTATGGGCCGGGCTGACCTTTGCAAGCTTCGGCGCGGTGATGGGACTGGCACTGAGCGATGCCATCGATTCGACCACTGCCATGATCCTGCTGATCGTTCCCGCAGCGCTCTTTTTCCAGACGATGCGCGCGGCCAATCGTGCTGCGAACAATCGCGCGCCTTGCAGCGCCAAGGGCGAGGCCCAGCAACGCTATATCAAGCGCGTTGTGGTGTTCAGCAGCGCCTATCTTGTCGCCATCGCCCTGCAGGTTTCACTGCTGAGCGACGGCGATCCGTCGACCGCCGCCCGCGTGGCGCTGGCGCTGCTGCCCGCCTTCGCCATCATCGGCGTATTCTGGGCCATCGGCCGCCTGATCGTCGAAGAGCAGGACGAGTTCCTGCGCATGCTTATCGTCCGCCAGGCGCTGATCGCAACCGGCTTCGCGCTTGCCGCCGCAACACTTTGGGGGTTCCTCGAATCGACCGGCGTCGTGATCCATCTCGACGCTTACTGGTGGGCGGTCGCATGGTTCTTCGGCCAGTTCGTCGGAGCGATTGCCAATCGCATCGGCTACGGCACCTGGGGCGCACTATGAAAAACCGCCTCAGGGTGCTGCGCGCCGAACGCGACTGGAGCCAGCAGCAGCTTGCCGACCGGTTGGAAGTGAGCCGCCAGAGCGTAAACGCGATCGAGACCGGACGTTACGATCCCTCGCTCCCGCTGGCCTTCCGGATCGCCGAAGTCTTCGAGCTGGCGATCGAGGACATCTTCCAGCGCGAAGCGTAGCCACGCGTTGCAATTGACACAGCCCCTTCGATCCCCGAGCATCCAGCGACGGGATCGAAGGGGTTTTTGTACATCATGCACGGCAAGTACGACGGCGAAGGCGAGCAGAGCGCCTTTGTGTTCGAAGGCACGTGGCGCGAATTCGCGCCGATCGCCTTCACCAACCTCTTGCTCACCATCGTGACGCTGGGCATCTACCGCTTCTGGGCGACTGCCCGCGAGCGCCGCTATCTCTGGTCGAAAAGCCGCTTCGTCGACGAGCAACTGGAATGGGCCGGCACGGGCAAGGAGCTGTTTTTCGGTTTCCTCATCGTATTGCTGCTCTTCGCCATGCCGGTGGTGCTGATCAATTTCGTCGCCCAGGCGCTGATTGCGCGCGGGCAGGAAATACTGGGCGCGCTGCTTGGCATCGCCCCGTTGCTGATCATCTTCTATCTCACCGGCGTCGCACGGTTTCGCGGGCTGCGCTATCGCCTGTCGCGCACCCGCTGGCGCGGCATTCGTGGCGGCAGCGATGAGCCGGGCTTTCGCTACGGCTTGTCCTACATGTGGAAATCCATTGTCGCCTGGATACCGCTGGGCCTGCTGATCCCCTGGTCGATGACCAGCCTGTGGAACGAGCGGTGGAACAAGATGAGCTTCGGCCCCTATCAGTTCCAGTCGGATGCCGAGGCCGGATCGGTCTTCGCGCGCTTTTTCGTATTCTACCTTGCCCCGTTCATCATGTTCGGGGGCGCAGTGGCGATGGCCGGCATGGGCATGCTGGCCGGCTACGGTATCGGCGGCGAGGACGGTATGGCCCTCGGCGGTGCTTTTGGCGTGATCGGAATGATCCTGTTCTTCTACCTCGGGCTCGGCCTGATCGCAGTGGCCTTCTACGCCAAGTTTTATCGCGAAGTCGTGGGCGCGACCCGCTGGAAGGATCTGAACTTCAGCTTCGAGGCGTCGACGATGGATTGGGTCAAGCTGTTGATCGGCGATGCGCTGCTGGTCGTTTTCACGCTCGGCATCGGCCTGATTTTCCTGTCCTATCGTCACTGGAAGTTCTTCATCACCCATCTCGAGGCGAATGGCGAAATCCTGCTCGACGAGCTGACGCAGTCCACCACCAGGACCGCGCGCCATGGCGAAGGATTGCTCGACGCTTTCGACATGGGCGCGATCTGAGCCAATGCAGGAGAGCTTCGAAGTCGCGGCAAGCTGGTACGACGGCAAATCGGCTCTTCGCCACGAGGGTAGCGCGAGCTGGGACGGGCTCGATCGCCTTTCGCTGGCGGCGCCAACCTCGCATATCGCGGTGCCCTTGTCAGACCTGGAGTTCGGCGAAGCTCGCAGCGAGACGATTATCTATCGCCGCGCAAGCGAGCCCGATTTCCGCCTGACGCTTCCTGCCGCCATGCCGCCCGGTCTCTCGCGTCACCTGCCGGAGAAGCAAGTCTATGGCGGCTGGATCGACCGGGTGGGGCTCGGACGCGCGGCGGTCGGTTTCGGGCTGGTCAGCATTGCCGCCGTCGCCCTGTTCATGACCGCGCCCGACTGGCTTGGCCCGCGCGTGCCCGAAAGCTGGGAGCGCAATCTCGGTCAGGCGATGATCGGCGATTTCGGCGGCAGGCTGTGCAGCACGCCCGACGGCGATGCCGCGCTCGCCAAGTTGCTCGACGAGGTCGACCCGGCGCAGACGCAGGTCAATGCCCGCGTCGCCAATATCGACATGGTCAATGCAGTGGCCCTGCCGGGTGCGCAGGTGCTGTTGTTCGACGGGATCATCCAGCAGGCCGAGAGCCCGGAAGAGCTCGCCGGAGTCCTCGCCCATGAAGTCGGCCACGTTCGCGAACGGCATGTAATGACCGCGCTGCTGCGCCAGTTCGGCATGTCGGTGCTGCTGGCAGGCGCAAACACCGGGGTGGGCGATACCGTCTTCGGCCTCGCCGCGATGGGCTATACCCGCGATGCAGAGCGCGAGGCCGACCGCTATGCTCGCGCTCGCCTTGCCGAAAGCAACATCTCGCCGCTGGGAGCCGCGGGCTTTTTCGAACGCATGGCGGAGGAATATGGCGACGATGGGGAGAGCAATGCCGTTGTTGGCTGGCTCGCCAGCCACCCCGCCGCCGGCGAGCGTGCGCGGGACTTCAGGAATGCAGCTCGAGAGGGCGCGGACTACCCGCCGGTCTTGAGCGACGCGGAATTCGACGCGCTCAAGACGATGTGTGCCGACGATCCGGACGTTGAGGAATTCGACTTCTTCTAGTCCGCCCTTGCAAAGCGGCGGCGCAGCTTCGACATCGTGACGCCATGAGCGACACGCAGTTTCACACCATGCCCGACGGCAGGCGCATCGCCTTTCGCCACACGACCGGTCGCGGTCCAACGCTGGTCTTCCTGCCCGGCTATATGTCGGACATGGCCGGCGGCAAGGCGACCGCGCTGTTCGACTGGGCGAAGGGCCGCGGGCAGGCCTGCCTGCTGCTCGACTATTCCGGCTGCGGCGAGAGCGGCGGCGACTTCGCCGACGGCACGCTGTCGCGCTGGCGCGAAGAGGTGGTCGCGCTCATCGACGCGCATGTCGAGGGCGAGGTGATCGTCATCGGCTCGTCGATGGGCGGGTGGCTGATGCTGCTGGTCGCTCAGGCGCTGGGCGTGCGGCTGGCCGGTATGGTCGGCATCGCATCAGCACCGGATTTCACCGACTGGGGCCGGTCCGATGCGGACAAGGCGCGGCTCGGTGCGGGCGAGACCGTGTTCGACGACAATCCTTACGGCCCCGAGCCCACGCCGATGCACCCCGGCTTCTTCGCCGACGGCCAGGCCCTGCGCCAGCTTGACGGCACGATCCCGATCGATGCGCCGCTCCGCCTCATCCACGGCCAGCGCGACTCGGACGTGCCTTGGCAGATCAGCATGCGCCTTGCCGAGGCGCTGCGTTCGGACGACATACAGGTGGTGCTGGTAAAGGATGGCGACCATCGCCTGTCGCGCGAGCAGGATATCGCCCTGCTGCTGCGCACGATCGGGGCGCTGTCCGGAGGTATCTGAGTGATAACGAGCATCCTTGCCCTGCTGGTCATGCAGGTCGGTCCCAATCCGGCGATGGGCGCCATTCCCGATGTGCCCGAAGAGCTGCGCGACCGCCCAACGCGCGAACAGGCCGACGCGCAAGCCGCGCCGTCGCCGCGAAGCGATTATCTGTCGCAATGCCTCAGCCTCGCCAATAGCGAGCCCGAAGACGCGCTCGACTTCGCGCAGAGCTGGCGGGTGCAGGTCGAAAGCGATCTCGAGCTTGCGCAATCCGCGCATTGCCTTGGCCTGGCCATGGTCCGGCTCGAACGCTTCGCCGAGGCGCGCGAGGTGCTCGAGGTCGCCAGCGCCGAAGCGCCGGAAGAACTGCCCGCTTACCGCGCCCGCCTGGCGGCGATGGCTGGCAATGCCGCGCTCGCCGATGGCAAGCCGGCGACTGCCGAACCGCTGTTCGCACAGGCCGTCGCCCATGCGACCGCAGCTGCCGACGGGGCGCTCGCCGCAGGACTTCATGTTGACAGGGCCCGCGCGCTGGTCGCGGCCGAGCGGCCCGAGGAGGCGGTCGAGGTCCTCGCCGCGGCGCGCGTCGCCGATCCGACCAGCGCTCGCGCATGGCTGCTGTCGGCCACGCTCTCGCGGCGGCTCGATCGCCTGGGCGAAGCGCAGGAGCAGATCGAACGGGCCGCCGGCATCGACCCACGCGATCCCGCCATTGGGCTGGAGGCAGGCGTCATCGCGGCGCTGTCAGGGCGCGGCGAGGATGCGCGACGCAGCTTCGAATCGGTCCTGCTGGTGGCGCCCGACAGCGACGAGGCCAATCGTGCTCGCGCCTATCTGGAGCAACTTGCCCAATGACTCACTTTTCGGTGCTCGATCTCGTTCCCGTGCGCGAGGGCGGCACGGTCGGCGAAGCGCTCGCGGCGGCGACTGACCTGGCGCGCGCCGCCGAGGATGCGGGCTGCAAGCGTTTCTGGGTTGCAGAACACCATGCGATGGAAGGCATCGCAGGCGGCGCGACTTCGGTCGTGCTGGCGCATATCGGCAATGCCACCAGCACGATCCGCATCGGTTCGGGCGGCATCATGCTGCCCAATCACACCCCGTTCCAGATCGCCGAGCAGTTCGGCACGCTTGATGCGCTGTTCCCGGGGCGGATCGACCTTGGGCTGGGCCGCGCGCCGGGTGCCGGGCCCGAATTGCAGCGCGCCTTGCGCAAGGACCTCCATCGCGCGGCCGAAATGTTTCCGCAGGACGTGGTCGAGCTGATGGCCCTGATGGCGGGCGAGGGAGAAATCCATCCCACGCCAGGACGTGGCGCAAGCCCCGAATTCTGGATGCTGGGTTCGAGCCTCTTCGGCGCCCAGCTCGCGGCGCGGCTGGGGCTGCCCTATGCATTCGCCAGCCATTTCGCGCCCGACCACCTCGATGCCGCACTGGCCGTCTATCGGCGCGACTTCCAGCCGTCCGACGCCTTTGCAAAACCCTATGTCATGGCGGCGATGAACCTCTTCGTCGGGGAAACCGCGGAGCAGGCTGAGCTGCTGGCAAGCTCGCAATTGCAGGCGTTCGTAGCGCTGCGCACCGGGCGCCCCGGCAAGCTGCCCCCGCCGCGCGAGGGGTTTCGCGAAAGCCTTCCTCCGGCGGCGCAGGCCATGCTCGCCCATATCGGGCAGGCCAGCGTGATCGGCACGGCCGACACGGCCCGCCAGCAGGTCGCCGCCTTCATCGAGCGGACCGGCGCGGACGAGATCATCTTCGGCGGCAGCACCTTCGACCCAGCCGGGCGGATCGCCTCGCTCCAACTGGCAATGGAAGCACTCAAGCCTTTGGAAACCGTAGCGTAAGCCGCGCAACGGCGTGGTACGGCGCATAGGAATGCACGGCACGGTCGCAGACACCTTGCGGCGCGACGGCAACCGGCCTAGGCGCGGGCACCAAGCCCCCTGCGCATGAGTCACGCGACATGCGAAAGGGACCTGACGAAGCGCATCCGAGACGAGAGGCCCTGATGGGTTCCAAGACCAGCACCAAGGCGAAACCCAAGGCCAAACAGGCCCGCCTGTCCAGGAAACTTCTCAGCGAGCTGACGGCGCGCATGGAGCAGACGCTCCTGCGGGGCGATACGCCCTTCGCCGAGGGCCAGCTCAAGGAAGCGGCGATCTTCCTTGGCGAGATGGCCGCCACCCGAGAATTCGGCAAGGCGGCCATCCATGTGGAGAGTGCGACCGAAGATCGGCGCTTCACCCGCATCGCGATCGTCAACGACGACATGCCGTTCCTCGTCGATTCGGTGGCTGCCGCGATTTCCGCGCTCGGCCTCTCGATCGATCGGCTGGTCCATCCGGTCGTACCCGTCGAGCGCAAGTCAGACTGCACGCTGGCGGCCATTCCGGCAGGCGATCCCGACGACGCCTATTGGGAATCGATGATCTATATCGAGACCGCCCGCGTCGATGCGAAAACGCGGCGACGGCTCGAGGACACGATCGTCGAGACGCTTGCCGATGTGCGCGCGGCAGTGACCGACTGGCCCCGGTTGCGCAAGGCGATGGAGACCGATGCGAAGCGGATCGCCGATGCCGACAGCGAAGGCGCGGAGCTGCTCGAATGGCTGAACTCCGGGATGTTGACCCAGCTCGGTCACGTCACCCGCCACCGCGACGGTGCACGCGACAAGCCCCTGGGTATCTGCCGCAAGAGTGCCGACGAGCTGCTGGCCGCAAGTTCGCTCGATCGGGCGTTCGCCTGGTTCGAGGATACGCGTGATGCGCGCATGCCGCTGGTCATCAAGGCGAACCACCTCAGCAAGGTGCATCGCCGGGTCCCGCTCGACCTGTTCATCGTGCCGATCCGCGAAGGCGGCAGGCTGGCTGCCCTGTCGATCCATGCGGGCGTCTGGACCAGCGCGGCCCTGGCGACGCCGCCACGCAATGTCCCGCGCCTGCGCAAGCAGCTGGACGGGTTGCACGAACGCTACGGCTTCGACGAAAGCGGCCATGCCGGCAAGGCGCTGGTCCATGCACTGACCAGCCTGCCCCATGACTTGCTGATCGGGTTCCGGGAAGAGGATGTCGAACGCGTCGCGACGACCATGATGAGCCTCGTCGATCGCCCGCGCCCGCGGCTTGCGTTGGTCGAAGCGCCGCTGGCACGGCACCTGTTCGCCTTCGTCTGGCTGCCGCGCGACATGCTGGCAACGCAGGTGCGGCTCGAAATTCAGGCGCTGCTCGAAGAGGGGGCCGGCGCGCGCATGCTTGACTGGAGCCTCGAGGTCGAGGGCGGCAATCTCGCGATGATCCGGTTCGTGCTCGACATTCGCGATGGCGCCCATTCGCCGGACGAGGACAAGCTCGAGGATCGCATGCAGACTCTGCTGCGCGGCTGGAGCGAGGCGGTCGAGGCGGAACTGTCGACGATCGAGGAGCCGGCCCGCGCCGCAGCGCTCGCCATGCGCTTTGCCGACAGTTTTCCGACCGCCTTTCGCGGACGGTTCGGACCGCAGGAAGCCGCATTCGACATTTCGCGGCTCCATCATCTGGCTGCCAGCGTCGAGGCGGACACCATCGCCCGCGGCGCGCGCATGTATTATTGCGAGCGCGAAAAGGAAGGGTGCCTGCGGCTCAAGCTCTACCAGTCGGAAGGGAGCCTGCCATTGTCCGAAGGTGTTCCGGCGCTGGAGAATTTCGGTTTCCACGTGCAGTCCGAAATGCCCACGGTGCTGGACGAGGGAGGCCTCGGCACGATCCACGACTTCCGCCTCGACCTGAAGGACGGCAGCGACGCGGCGGCCCTGGTGGATCGCTCCGCCGCGATCGAGGAAGCGATCGCCGCCGTGCTCAACGGCGCGGCGGAAAACGACGTCTTCAACCGCCTGGTGCCCGAAGCCGGGCTCGCCGCGCGCGAGGCGAACTGGCTGCGCGCCTTCTATCGCTACCTGCGTCAGGCCGGGATGGGCTTCACCATCTACACCGTCGTCGATGCGCTGGCCGCCGCGCCCGACGTGACCCGCGCGCTGATCGCATTGTTCACCGCGCGCCACGATCCCGAATTCGGCGGCGACCGCGACAAGGCGATCGAGGAGGCACGCGCCGCGATCAAGCGCGGCCTCGCCAAGGTCAAGGCGATCAATGACGACCGGCTGCTGCGCCTCTACAACTCGCTGATCGATGCCATCCTGCGCACCAACGCCTTCGCCCCGGCGGCTGGCGAGGCGCTGGCTTTCAAGATCGACAGTGCTCGCGTTCCGGGCCTGCCGAAACCGATCCCGTACCGCGAGATCTTCGTCTATTCGCGCCGGATCGAAGGCATCCACCTGCGGTCCGGCCCGGTCGCGCGTGGCGGGCTGCGCTGGTCCGACCGGCGCGACGATTTCCGCACCGAAATCCTCGGCCTGATGAAGGCCCAGCGGGTCAAGAACGCCGTCATCGTGCCGACCGGGGCGAAGGGCGGTTTCTATCCCAAGCAACTGCCCAACCCCGCCATCGATCGCGAAGGCTGGGCGCTGGAAGGCCGCGCCAGCTACGAAATCTTCATTCGCAGCCTGCTCTCGGTCACCGACAACATCGTCGACGACAAGGTGGTGCACCCGGACGGTGTGGTCATCACCGATGGCGAGGACCCCTATTTCGTCGTCGCCGCCGACAAGGGCACGGCGACCTTTTCCGACATCGCCAATGCGATTGCCGAGGCGCGCGATTTCTGGCTCGACGATGCCTTCGCCAGCGGCGGATCGAAGGGCTATGACCACAAGGCCATGGGCATTACCGCACGCGGCGCCTGGGTCTCCGTGCAACGCCACTTCCTGGAAATGGGCATCGACGTCCAGGAAGATCCGGTCGAAGTGGTCGGCTGCGGAGACATGTCGGGCGACGTGTTCGGCAATGGCATGCTGCTGTCGAAAGCGATCAAGCTGGTGGCCGCGTTCGACCACCGGCACATCTTCCTCGACCCCGATCCCGATTCGGCGAAAAGCTGGAAGGAAAGGAAGCGCCTGTTCGATCTTCCCCGCTCGAGCTGGGAGGACTACGACAGTGGCCTGATCTCGCGCGGCGGCGGCATTTTCCCGCGCGATGCGAAGGTCATCAAGCTGTCGAAGACGATGCAGGCAAAGCTCGGCGTCGATCTGGACGAGATCGAGCCCGAACAGCTCATCAGCGCGATCCTGCGCGCTCCCGTCGACCTCATCTGGTTCGGCGGCATCGGCACCTACATCAAGGCGAGCCACGAGAACAATGTTCAGGTCGGTGATCCCGCAAACGATCCCTTGCGCGTGGATGCGCGGGACCTGCGCGCCAAGGTCATCGGCGAGGGTGCCAATCTCGGCATTACGCAGGCGGGCCGGATAGAGTTCGCGATGCAGGGCGGACGGCTGAACACCGACTTCATCGACAATTCGGCCGGCGTCGATTGTTCGGACAATGAGGTCAACATCAAGATCGCGCTGGCTGCGGCGAAACGTGCCGGCAAACTGTCCGAACCCAAGCGGGTCGAATTGCTCGAATCGATGACCGACGAAGTTGCGGCGATCGTCCTGGAAGACAATCGCCTTCAGGCCCTCGCCCTGTCGATTGCGGAGATCGGCGGTGCGCGGGCCATGGCGTCGCAGCGCCACATCGTCGAGACGCTGGAGGCTGGCGGCAATCTCGACCGGCGGACCGAGGGGCTGGCCGACGATCAGAGCCTGATGCGCCGTTCGGGCGATGGGGCCGGCCTGACGCGGCCGGAGCTTGCCGTTCTGCTGTCGTCCACGAAACTGGTGCTGCAGGCTGCGATCGAGGATAGCGACCTGCCCGATGATGCATTGGTGCAAAGCACGCTGTTGGAGGCCTTTCCCGAGCCCATGCGGGGCAAGTACAAGCAACAGATCAAGAACCATCGCCTGCGGCGCGAAATCATCGCGACCAAGCTGGCCAACCAGATCGTCAATCGACTCGGAACGATTCACCCGTTCGAACTGGCCGAGGAAGAGGGCGTCGAGCTGTCGCAGGTCGCCGCAGCCTTCGTCGCCTGCGAAGAACTGTTCGGCCTCGAGGAACTGTGGGCGGAGATCGACGGCGCAGCCATGCCCGAGGCGGCGCGTCTGTTGCTGTTCGACCGGCTGGCGGCCGCCGTCGGCAATCTGATGTCCGATATTCTGCGCAGCGCATCGGGCAAGGTCGACCCAAGCGCTCTCGTCGGCGAACTCGGCAAGGGCGTACAGGTGCTGTCGGATGCCACGGACCAGCTGCTGTCTCCCGAATCGCGGCACCAATCGGCGCGGCTCGAGGCGCAACTCGTCGATGCCGGAGCGCCTGCCAAACTGGCCGGGCGCGTCAGCCATATGTACGATCTCGATGGATCGGTCGGCCTGGCACAGCTCGCGAGCGACACCGGCATCGAGCCAAAGGGGTTGACCCGCGGCTTCACCGAGATCGGTCGCCGGCTCGGCCTCGACTGGGCGCAATCGACCGCGGCGCTGATGAGCCCGTCGGACGTCTGGGAGCGGCTGCTCGTCTCCGGACTGGCGCGGGACTTCCAGCAGATGCGGCTCGAACTGTTGCGCCGGCTCTCCCGCCGCAAGGATGCGAAGAAGGACATGGCCGGCACGGTGGACAAATGGGCCGAGGAACAGGCAGTTGCAGTCCGCGGTTTCCGCACCATGATCTCCCGCGCCCAGGCGCAGTCGCCGGTCGCCCCGGCCATGCTCGCACAGGTCGCCAGCATGGCGCGCAACCTGCTGGGTCGTTGAGCGCAGCGCGCTGCTGCGCTTGACCGACGGGCATTTTCGCGTCAGCCACGCCCCCGATGGAGCATTACGACGTCGTCATAGTGGGATCGGGGCACGGCGGTGCCCAGGCCGCGATTGCCCTCAGGCAAAACGGGCACGAGGATCGTATCCTCATGGTCAGCCGCGACCGCAATCCCCCGTACGAGCGCCCGCCACTGAGCAAGGAATATCTCGCCGGCGAAAAACCGTTCGAGCGTATCCTGTTGCGCCCGGAGAAGTTCTGGGCGGACAAGAACGTCGAGCTCAAGCTCGGCTGCAATGTCAACGAAGTAGATGTGATGCGGCACGAACTCGCCCTGTCGGACGATAGCGCGGTCACCTACCGTCGGCTGATCTGGGCCGGCGGAGGCGATGCCCGCCGCCTGAGCTGCCCGGGCTGCGATGCGAGCAACATCCACTACGTGCGCTCGCGCCGCGATGTCGATGCGCTGCGCGCGGCTCTGGATACGGGGGCAAAGCGCGCGGTCATCATCGGCGCGGGCTATATCGGCCTCGAGACAGCGGCAGTGCTGCGCAAGCTCGGCTGCCAGGTCACGGTGGTCGAGGCGCTGGACAGGGTGCTCGCGCGCGTTGCCGGCCCTGACCTGTCGGCCTTCTATGCCGACTATCACCAGCGACAGGGCGTCGATCTGCGCCTTTCCACCAAGGTCGAGCGGATGGAAACCTCCGACGACGCGGTGACCGCGGTGCTGACCGCAGACGGCGAACGCCTGCCCTGCGACATCGTGATCGTGGGTATCGGGATCGTCCCCGCGGTCGGACCGCTGATCGCTGCCGGTGCCGCCGGCACCAATGGCGTCGACGTCGACAGCTACTGCCGCACGACACTCGACGATATCTATGCGGTGGGCGATTGCGCCGCCCATTCCAATCCCTTCGCCGACAATGCCGTCATCCGCCTGGAGTCGGTCCAGAACGCCCATGACATGGCCACCTGCGCGGCCAAATCCATCTTGGGCGACAAGCAGGATTATCACGCCATCCCCTGGTTCTGGTCGAACCAGTACGACCTCAAGCTCCAGACCGTCGGCATTTCGGCCGGATACGATGCCACGGTGCTGCGCGGCGATCCCGCCATGGCGAAGTTCAGCGTCGTCTATCTGAAGGAGGGGCGCGTCATCGCGCTCGACTGCGTCAATGCCACCAAGGATTATGTCCAGGGGCGAAAGCTGGTGGTCGACGGGGCCGTGATCGATCCCGGGCTGCTCGCCGATTCCGACACGCAGCTCAAGGAAATGGCGGCAACCTGACCAGCGCCCAGCGCGCGGCATCGGCAACCGCTGGATCTGCATCTTCGCACAGTTCGCGCACCTGCGGCTCAAGCATCGCAGCGCCGCTATTGCCCGCGGCATAGAGGCAGTTGCGCACGAATCGGTTCCGCCCGATCCGCTTGATGGGCGAACCTGAGAAAAACTGCCGGAAGCCGGCATCGTCGAAGCGCAGGAAGGCAGCGAGATCGGGCGCGAGCAGCTCTTCGCGCGGAGCAAGCTTCAGATGGCGGTGCGCCGCATCGGCAAACTTGTTCCACGGGCACACGGTGAGGCAATCGTCGCAGCCGTAGATGCGATTTCCCAGAGCTTCGCGAAACTCCTCCGGGACCGGACCCCGGTGCTCGATCGTGAGGTAGGAAATGCAGCGCCGCGCATCGAGCTGATAGGGGGCGGGGAAGGCGTCGGTCGGGCAGGCATCCTGACAGGCCCGACATTGGCCGCAGCGGTCGGCATGCGGCGTGTCGGGCGTGAACTCGAGCGTCGAGTAGATCGCTCCCAGAAACAGCCAGCTGCCATGCGCCCGGCTGACGAGATTGGTGTGCTTGCCCTGCCACCCGATCCCCGCCGCTTCGCCGAGCGGTTTTTCCATGACCGGCGCGGTATCGACGAAGACCTTGAGTTCGCTTTCCGGCTCCCGCGCGATCAGCCAGCGGGCCAGCGCCTTCAGCGCCTTTTTCACGACATCGTGATAATCGCGGCCTTGGGCATAGACCGAAATCCGCGCTTTCTCGGGTGCATCTTCCAGAGCCAGCGGATCGATGTCGGGCGCGTAGCTCATGCCGAGCGCGATCACGCCGCGCGCATCCGGCCACAGCCCCGTGGGGGAAGCGCGCTGTTCCTCGCGCGCCTCCATCCATTCCATGTCGCCGTGCCGCCCCTCGCCGAGGAATGTCGCGAGCCGCTCCTCGCGCACCGGATCGGGCGCGGCCGAAGTAAAGCCGCAGGCGACAAAGCCCAGCCGCGCAGCCTCTTCGCGCAAATCTGCCTGCAACTGCCCGTTAACCACCTTTGCACGTGCTCCCGTTCATTCCCGGGGATTAAGCCCGGTCCAATGCTTACCGAGACCGGATCGATGACGCGACCCACATTGGCGCAGGCCCATCCCGTGGCCCAGGCCCTGGCCATCGAAGCCGCCGGACTGGTCAAGCGGTTCGACGGGACGCTGGCTGTGGACGGGGTGGACATATCCGTGCCCGAAGGCGCGATCTACGGCATTCTCGGACCAAACGGTGCAGGCAAGACGACCACGCTGCGCATGCTGCTGGGCATCATCGACCCGGACGAGGGAGTGCGCCGCGTCTTCGGTCATGACCGGCCGCACGAAGTCGCCAAGCTGATCGGCTATCTGCCCGAGGAACGCGGCCTTTATCCGGCGATGAAATGCGACGATGCGATCGCCTTCCTCGGCGCATTGCGCGGGCTGCCGCTCGATATCGGCAAGGCACGGGGGCGCGAGCTGCTGGAACAGCATGGTCTCGGCCATGCGATCGATCGCCAGATCCGGCACCTGTCCAAGGGCATGGCGCAGACCGTCCAGCTGCTCGGCACGCTGGTCCATCGCCCGAAGCTGGTCGTGTTCGACGAACCGTTCAGCGGCCTCGATGCGATCAACCAGGGCAAGCTGGAGCAGCTGATCCGGCGTCTCGCCGACGAGGGGACGACGGTGATCTTCTCGACGCATGTCATCCACCACGCCGAACGGCTGTGCGACGAGGTCGCGATTATCGCCGGCGGCAAGGTGCCCTATGCCGGATCGGTCGACGCCGCGCGCGATCGCATTCCCGCGCAAGTGAGGCTGGAGACACGGGCCCCTGGCGGAACCTGGCGCACCGCCCTTCCGGACGACGCGCGGCACGATGCCAAGGCAGGCGGCAGCCACTTCTGGTATTTCCCCGTGCCCGAAAGCGGGATCGCAGCCCTGCTCAAGCGCCTGATCGAAGGCGAGGCCGGCATCCTGTCGCTGTCGATCGAGCGCGCCGGCCTGCACGATGCATTCGTGGAAATCGCAGGCGAAGCCGCAGCGCGGGCGCTGGCGGATGATGGCGCTTCGGAGGCCGTGCGATGACCGACACCACCCGCCTTTCCCTGTTCGAGGCCGCACGGGTCGTCGCCCGCCGCGATTTCCGCGCCATCCTGTTCAGCCGGGCTTTCCTGTTCTTCCTCCTCGGCCCCCTGTTCCCGATCGTCGTCGGAGCACTGGCGGGCGGTATCGGTGGCCAGGTCCAGCGCGATGCGACCACCAATCTCATGGCGGTCACGATGAGTGATGCCGACACTGCTGCCATGCTGCGGGCCCGGCAGGCGCTTGCCGAAGAGATCGGCTACGCCCTGCCCGAGCTGGGCCCCGATACTTCGGGCGATGCGCCAGCGGAGATCCTCGCGCGGCCCGGCAATACCTATGCCGCCGTTCTGAGCGGCACGCTGCAGTCGCCCGTCGTCAGCGCTCCACCCGAACAGATCGAACGCTGGCGCGGCGCGGTGGCCGTGCTGGCCGCCAGCGCGCAAGGGGCAGCGCCGGACAGCTTCCCCGAAGTCGCGACTCAGCCGGTTGCGACCAGCGCCGCCGCCGCGCGCAGCGACCGCATTCGCACCGCGCAAGCAGGCCAGCTCCTGCTGTTCCTGCTGATGATGCTGCTTGCCGGGATGGTGCTGTCCAACCTGGTGGAGGAAAAGGGGAACAAGGTCATCGAAGTGCTCGCCGCCGCGATCCCGATGGACGCCGTGTTCTTCGGCAAGCTGTTCGCAATGCTCGGGATCAGCTTCGTCGGCATCGCAGTATGGGCGGGTTTCGTCGGCGCCGCTTTCCTCTTGCTGGGCGAACAGATGCCACTCCTGCCCGAGCCAGCGCTCGGCTGGCCGGCCTTTGCGGCGCTGGCCATCGCGTATTTCTCGCTTGGCTATCTGCTCCTGGGCTCGCTGTTCCTGACCGTCGGCGGGCTGGCCGCGACAGTGCGGGAAGTTCAGACGCTGTCCATGCCGGTGACCATGCTGCAGCTGCTGGTATTCTTCCTTGCAGCCGCCGCGATCACCCGACCCGGCTCTGCACTCGAGCTGACGGCGGCAATCTTTCCACTGTCCTCGCCCTTTGCGATGCTGGCCCGGGCTGCGCAGTCGGAGGCGATCTGGCCGCATGCCCTCGCGCTCGGCTGGCAGGTGCTCTGCGTCGCGCTGTTCGTGCGCTTCGGCGCGAGCCTGTTCCGTCGTCGGGTGATGAAGTCCGGCAGAGCCGGCCGTGCGCCGAAAACCGCGCGGGCGGCATAGGCCGGATCGAATCCTGTCCTGGCACCGCCAGTTAGGTTCCGTTTTGCAACGCACTATTGACACACCTGTCAGTTAGGGCAGGATGCAAGGCGAGAGATGAGCGGCCGGCGACAGAGTCGCTCCGATACGGAGAGAACCATGGCCACCGCAGCAGTCACCCGCCCCGAATGCCGGACCGAACCGACCGCGCATCTTGCGCTGAAGAAGCATTTCGAGGAGCATCCCGAACAGCGGCTCCAGCATACGCACAAGTGGGATGTCAGCCGCAGTGACATCTACGCGGAGAACACCTGGCACCCGATCTTCAGGGAAATGCGCGAAGCCGGGCCGCTGCATTACATACCGGAAAGCCCGTTCGGCCCCTATTGGGCGGTCGTCCAGCACAAGGCCATCCAGCATATCGAGGCCCTGCCAGAGATTTTCTCCTCCAGCTGGGAACACGGCGGGATCACCATCCTCAACCGGCTGACCGAGGAAGAGATTGCCGAGAGTGGCGTCGATCGGCGCGAGTTGCCGATGTTCATCGCGATGGACCGCCCGCAGCACACCGGCCAGCGCCGCACCGTCGCGCCGAAATTCACGCCGAGTGGCATGGCGGAAATGGAACCTGATATCCGCCAGCGGACAGGCGAATTGCTCGATACGCTGCCGCGTGGCGAGGTGTTCGACTGGGTCGACAAGGTCTCGATCGAGCTGACCACCGGGATGCTCGCCATCCTCTTCGGCTTTCCGTGGGAAGACCGCCGGCTGCTGACTTTCTGGTCCGACTGGTCGGGCGATACGGAGCTCGCCACCGTGCGCGAACTCGACGAGATGCGCTGGGGCTTCCTTCACGAGATGGCGGCCTATTTCCAGTCGCTCTGGGTCGAACGCACGCATGACAAGGAGCCGGGCGACGATCTCATTTCGATGATGATCCATTCCGAGGCCATGAACCAGATGCGGCCAGAGGAATTCATGGGCAATCTCGTCCTGCTGATCGTGGGCGGCAACGACACCACGCGCAATTCGATGAGCGGCTTCGTCTACCAGCTCGACAAGAACCCCGACCAGCGCAAGCTCTTCGAACAGAATCCAGACGTGATCCCCAATGCGGTGCAGGAAATGCTGCGCATGCAGACCCCGCTGGCGCATATGCGCCGAACCTGCACCGAGGATACCGAAGTGTTCGGCCAGCAGATCAAGAAGGGCGACAAGGTTGTCCTGTGGTACCTGTCGGCCAATCGCGACGAGCAGGTGTTCGAGAACCCCGACAAGCTCGACCTGACGCGCGAAAATGCGCGGCGCCACATCGCCTTCGGCTATGGCATCCACCGCTGCGTGGGCGCGCGGCTGGCCGAATTGCAGCTGCGTATCCTGCTCGAGGAAATGCACAAGCGCCGCATGCGCGTGCATGTCGCCGGCGATATCGAGCGCGTGCGAGCCAACTTCGTGCACGGCTTCCGCAAGCTCGAGGTCGAGATCACCGAATTCTGAGAAGGCGCGTAACTTTTTCGCGCACTCAAGCGTAGATTCAGGTGCGGATCGCTAGTGGTCCGCGTCATGGAACAGCATGCAATGAACTCGACCGACCCCACCCGCCGGCGCTTCATGGGATGGATCGGCGCGTCCGCCAGCTTTGCAGCGCTCGCCGCTTGCGGTTCGGGCACGGCGGAAGCGAAAAGCTTCCCAGTATCCCTCAGCGAGGCGCAGTGGCGCAAGAAGCTTACGAAGGCGGAGTTCTACGTGTTGCGCGAGGAGGGCACGGAACGCCCCTATTCCTCGCCGTTGAACGACGAGAAGAGGGCCGGGACCTTCGTCTGCGCCGGATGCGGCAATGCGCTATATTCCTCGCGCACGAAGTTCGAATCGGGGACAGGTTGGCCCAGCTTCTGGGCCCCGGTCGAAAAGGGCGCCGTCGGGACAAGCACCGATTACAAGATCGGCTATCCGCGGACCGAGGTGCATTGCGCCGATTGCGGCGGCCATCTGGGGCATATCTTCAACGACGGCCCGCGCCCGACCGGCAAGCGGCACTGCATCAATGGCGTGGCGCTGGATTTCCAGCCCGCCTGATCGCGGCTAGCCGTGCAGCAGAAGCGGGCACTGCACCCGCGCCGCCAGCAGGGCGAATTCACGCAACGAAAGGAAGTTCTGAAAGGCAAGGCCATATCTGGCATCGCGCCGCCAGCGGACCTTGCAGCGCGTTTCGCTGAGATAGTCGTTCTCGAGGCGCACCGGCTGGTCGATCGCGAAAACATTGTCGCAATCGAGCCGCGCGCCCTGTTGCGAGATGTTTGTCACGAATGCGTTCGAGCGCTGGGTCAGCGTCGATACCGTCACCGGCATCATGAGATTGAGCCGCAGCTGGCGCTTCGGGTAGTTCCAGTTCTCCTGGACCAGCCGATCCACCTCGACTGGCTCGACGAAGGTGTAGCTTGCGTCGAAATCGCGGCTGCGAACCATCGACAGCTCGTGGATCTCGCCATTTTGCAGCTCCAACGCGACCGACGCATCCGTCGGCAGCCCGTGGAATGTCCGCAGGCTTACCCCCTTGGCCGATACGTCGCGGATGACGCAGACGAACTCGCCTTGCCCGCAGACCAGCTTCGCTGCCCGGATGAGCGAAGTGTAACGCGGCGCCCCACGCTTCTCCGCCGCCGGTTCGACATCATCGATCGCGTTCAGATTCCCAGCGCTAAAGTCCAAAATGCCAACCCCGTTCGACCGACGGCACCCCATGTCCGTCGGTCGTTCAAATAGCCTCGCGGCCGTTCAATCGTGGCGAATAGGCCCCTAGGGGTTAATACGTGGATAAACGGCTGCCGGGTGTGCGGACATCGTCGCGAACGCAGCCTGGTGCGGGTGGTGGGACTCGAACCCACACGTCCAAAGGACAGGGGATTTTAAGTCCCCGGCGTCTACCATTCCGCCACACCCGCCTGCGCAGCGAGCGGTAGGCAATCGGCAGGCTTCGCGCAATCGCGCGGCGACGCCAGAAACGAGAAATCAGCTTTCGTTGAGCCGCTTGCGCATATCCTTGCCCGGCTTGAAATAGGGCACGCGCTTGGCCGGCACGTCCACTGCCTCGCCGGTGCGCGGATTGCGGCCCTTGCGCGCTTCGCGCTCGCGAGTGGAAAAGGCGCCGAAGCCACGCAATTCCACCCTGCCGCCTTCGGCCAGGCGACGGGCGATTTCCTCGAAGAAGATGTCGACGACCTGCTCGACCTCTTCGCCGCGCAAATCGGGATTGTCCTCGGCGAGGGCGGTCAGAAGTTCGGATCGGATCATGTGCGCTCTCCCGGCCATTCCCCATGGGCGGCCAGCATTTCCTTATGGTTCGATCGCAACCCGCGTATCGCGGGTAACCAATGGGTCCCGCCGGGTCACCTGTGCCAGATGCGCGGGCGCGCCGCAAGCGGGCCGCGCATTTCCGTTCGGTCCAACGTCAGACCTCGGCAAGCAGTTCCTCGGGCTCGACGCCCAGGCGGCGCATGCGCGCGCGGATTTCCGGCCACTCCCGCTCGAGGAATTCGCGGCGCTCGCTCTGCCGCAACCGCTCTGCCGCTCCGTGCACGACATACATGCCGACACCGCGCTGGACTTCGACGAGGCCATCATTCTGGAACTGCTGGTAGGCTTTCGCCACGGTCAGCGGGTTGGCGCCCTGTTCGCTGGCCAAGGCCCGCACCGACGGCAGCATCTCGCCTTCGCCATAGCGCCCATCGATGATCGCCGCCGCGATCATGTCGCGCAGCTTCAGATAGACCGGCTTGTTGGCGTTGGACATGGCGATTCCCCGAAAGACAGTGATACAGTGCCATAATACAGCGCGGCGCACAAGGTTCCCGCCTGCGCAGCTCATGCCCGATCGGCGGCTCGCAATGCGGTCACGCATGTAACTAAGGCTTCACATGTGCGCGCGAGCCGCTAGGGTGCGCCCCACTTCGGGGAGGCGGCGCGCAAATTGGCGGGATCCGCACAATTAGGGAATTCCGTACACAATGGTCGAAGGCGTTTTCTTCACATTTGGCTCCGCATACGAAATGTGGGCCTTTCGCATCGCCGTCGTGGCGCTGGTTTCTTTCCTCATCGGCGGAATGGTGCTGATCACCCGCCCGCAGGAAGAGGTCATCGGCCATCCCAAGGGGCTGTTCCTGCTGTTCATGGCCGAAATGTGGGAGCGCTTCTCCTACTACGGCATGCGCGCCCTGCTGATCTTCTACCTCGTTCAGCACTGGCTCTTTTCCGATGCCGAAGCCTCGGTCATCTACGGCGCTTACACTGCCTTGGTGTACATCGCCCCGGTCGTCGGCGGCTACCTTGCCGACCGCTATGTCGGGCAGCGCAAGGCGGTGCTGTTCGGCGCGGTCCTGCTGACCTTCGGCCACTTCTTCATGGCCTTCGAAGGCGACGGATCGCTGGGCCAGGACAACCCGATGCTCAACGTGTTCTGGCTGGCGCTGGCGCTGATCATCGTGGGTTCGGGCTTCCTCAAGGCGAACATCTCGGTCCTCGTCGGCCAGCTCTATTCGCGCACCGACATTCGCCGCGATCCCGCCTACACCATCTTCTACATGGGCATTAACGTCGGCGCGGCGACCGCCTCGATCATCTGCGGCTATCTGGGCCAGACGGTAGGCTGGGAATACGGCTTCGGACTTGCCGGCTTCGGCATGCTTATCGGTCTCGTGTTCTTCGTCATCGGCAAGCCGCTGTTGCGCGGCAAGGGCGAACCGCAGAACCCCGAACGCATTGCGGGCGGGAAGGAATATCTGATCTACGGCGCGGGCCTCGGCATGGTCGCCCTGTGCTGGCTGGCCATCCAGTACCAGGAGCTGGTCGGCGTGCTGCTGGGCGGCTTCGGCGGGGCGCTGGTTGCCTATGTGCTGGCGATCGTCACCTTCCAGATGGCCTATGGCTCCTGGCAGAAGGCACCCACGGTGCCGTTCTTCATCTATATCTCCAGCGCGGTCGGGCTGATCGTTTCGCTGATCGCCGCTTCGCAGGGCAGCGAACCGGCGCAATACACCGCCGGGGCTTCGCTTCTCATCCTTATCGGGGTCCTGATCCAGCAATCGATGGTCAAGGCGTTCCACGAACGCGACCGCATTTTCGCGGCCATGTTCCTCATCATCGTCTCGGTGGTGTTCTGGGCACTGTTCGAACAGGCCGGGTCCAGCCTCAACCTGTTCACCGACCGCCATGTTGATACGCAGGGTGTGAGCGCTTCGATCTTCCAGTCGGTCAATGCGATCTATATCGTGCTGCTGGCACCGCTCTTCGCCATGCTGTGGCAGGGACTGGCGGCAAAGGGTGCGGAACCCAGCACGCCGATGAAGTTCGGCCTCGCCGTCGTGCAGGTCGGCCTCGGCTTCCTCGTCCTTGTCTGGGGTGCGGAAAGCGTGGGCGTGAACGTGCCGACGCCGGTCATCTTCATCTTCCTGATCTACCTGCTCCACACCACCGGCGAGCTGTGCCTCAGCCCGGTCGGCCTGTCCGCCATGAACCGCCTCAGCCCGGCACACATCGCTTCGCTGGTCATGGGCACCTGGTTCTTCGCATCGGCGACCGGCAACTTTGCCGCCGGCCTGATCGCTGCGGCCACCGGTGCGGAAGGCGTGGGCGAGGAGGCCGGCAAGCAGTTGGTCCTCGACGTTTACGGCACCGTCGGCTGGTGGGCCGTCGGGATTGGCGTCGGCGTCATGGTCCTCAGCCCGCTCGTCAAGAAGCTGCTGCATCTCGATACGCTGCGCGACGACAATGTCGGCGACGATCTGGAAGGCCAGGCGGAGTTCCCCGCCGAACCCCAGGCTGCGGGCATGCACCCCGAAACGCGGCCGTCCAGCTGACGGTGACGGGAAGGATCGGCCAGCCGCCGTTTCGTTCCGACAAAAGCGATTGACCGGACGGGCCGGGGCAGCAATGCTCCGGCCCGACTGCTTTGGGGGTTTCCATGAAACGTATCGCTCTATTCGCCTGCGCCGCCGCCTTCGCGACGGCCGGATGCTCGACCACGGGAAGTGCCGATTCGGGCTCCGATACCGACTGGACCGCGCCGGTCGGCGAGGATGGGAGGGCCCCCTTCTCATCGACCTACGAACGCTATCCCGGTCGCCCCACCGCTCTGGTGGGCGCAACCGTCTATGACGGGGCAGGCAACCGGATAGACAACGGTACCGTGCTGTTTCGCGACGGCGAGGTCGTGGCGGTGGGCGACGCCTCGCTCGACACCTCCGACTACGATGTGTTCGACGGCAGCGGCAAGTTCGTGACCCCCGGAATCATCGATATCCACTCGCATCTGGGCGACTATCCCACGCCCAGTGTCGATGCGCATTCGGACGGAAACGAGGCGACCAGCCCGACCACCCCCGAAGTCTGGGCCGAACATTCGGTCTGGCCGCAGGACCCCGGCTTCAGCCGTGCGCTGGCCAATGGCGGCGTCACCGCGCTGCAGATCCTGCCCGGTTCGGCCAACCTCATGGGCGGGCGCTCGGTTACGCTGAAGAACGTGCCTGCGCGCACGGTGCAGGGGATGAAGTTCCCCGGCGCGCCCTATGGCTTCAAGATGGCCTGCGGCGAGAACCCCAAGCGCGTCTACGGCAACCGCGGTCGCATGCCCTCCACCCGCATGGGCAATTTCGCGGTCAACCGGCAAACCTGGCTCGAAGCGCGCGCCTACGACGGAAAGAAGCGCGACCTGGGCAAGGAAACGCTGAAGGGCGTGCTCGACGGCGAGATCCTGGTCCACAACCATTGCTACCGCGCCGACGAAATGGCGCTGGTCATGGATATGGCCAAGGAGATGGGCTACAAGGTCAGCGCCTTCCACCACGCGGTCGAAGCCTACAAGATCGGCGATCTGCTGCGCGAAAACGACGTATGCAGCGCGATCTGGGCCGACTGGTACGGCTTCAAGATGGAAAGCTACGACGGCATCCTCGAAAACGCCGCCTTCTTGCAGCGCGAAGGCGCCTGTGTGGTGATCCATTCGGACAGCGCGCAAGATATCCAGCGCCTCAATCAGGAAGCCGCCAAGGCGCAGGCCGCGGGGCGCCGCCTCGGCATCGACATTTCGGATGCTACGGTCATCGGCTGGATCACGCTCAATGCGGCCAAGGCCATGGGCATCGATGAAATGACCGGCAGCCTCGAGCCCGGCAAGATGGCCGATGTCGTGCTGTGGAACGGCGATCCTCTGAGCGTCTACTCCCGGCCCGAGAAGGTCTGGGTCGATGGCGCGCTGATGTATGACGCGCTGGACCGCAAGCGGCGGCCGGTAAGCGATTTCGAGCTCGGCCAGCCGGGCGAAGGAGATGTGAAATGAAGCGCGCTGTCGCTCTTGCAGCCGGCTTGCTTGCCTGCGCCTCCGCCTTTCCCGCTGCCGCCCAGAACATCGCAATGACCGGCGTAACCGTTGCCACCGGGGACGGCTCCGATCCGATCGAGAACGGTGCGGTGATCGTGGAGAACGGCCGCGTGGTCTATGCCGGCCCTGCGGCAGGCATGCCGCAGACTGCCATGCCGCTGATGGAAGCCGCACCCGGCACCTGGGTCACGCCCGGCCTCGTCGCCACGGTCACGAACCTCGGCCTGTGGGACGTGGGCGCGGTCAGCGAATCCAACGATATCCGCGCGGGCGATTCGCCCTTCAGCGCTGCGCTGGATGCGGCGCCGATCGTCAATCCGGCATCCCAGCATATCGCCATCCACCGGGCGGCGGGCGTCACTCGCGCAGCCACGGTTACCTCGGCGAGCAGCTCGATCTTCGGCGGACAGGGCGCAATCATCGACCTCGGCAGCGATCCGCAGGCGGTAACGCGCGCACGGGCGTTCCAGACCGTCTCGCTTGGGGAAAGCGGTGCGCGCCTCGCCGGTGGCAGCCGTGCGTCGGCCCATGCCCTGCTGCGCAATGCGCTGCGCGAGGCGAACGAGTTCGGCAGCGATGCGCGCATCCCCGGGATCCGTTCACGGCCGGCCGAACAGGGTGTGGGCGACGATGTGCCGCTCGATCCTCGACTGGTCGACAATCGCGCGGAGCGAGGCGACGACGTGTTGCTCAGCCGCTTCGATGCGGCCGCGCTGGTGCCGGTCGTGCGGGGCGAGCAACCGCTCTATGTCATGGTCGAGCGCGCGTCCGACATTCGCAGCGTGCTTGCGCTGAAGCGCGAGTTTTCGCGTCTCGACCTCGTGCTGGTCGGGGCCAGCGAAGGCTGGCTGGTCGCGAGCGACATTGCGGCGGCGGGCGTTCCGGTGATTGCCGACGGGCTCGACGATCTGCCGCAGGGCTTCGAGGAGCTTGCCGCGACGCAGAGCAATGTGGGCCGTATGGTCAAGGCGGGTGTGACGGTCGCGATCAATGCTGCGGCGATGGAGAATCCGCGCAATCTCAACCAGTATGCCGGCAATCTCGTGGCCCTGTCGCGCATTCCGGGTGCCGACGGGCTGAGTTGGGGGCAGGCCTTCGCCGCTATCACTTCGGTCCCGGCGCGCATCAGCGGACTGGGCGGGCGCGCAGGCGTTCTAGCACCCGGTGCTGCGGGCGACGTCGTCGTGTGGGATGGCGATCCGCTGGAGGTCGGCGCCATGCCGACCCGCGTCTATATCGATGGAGTGGAGCAACCACTCGAGAACCACCAGAGCCGCCTGCGTGACCGCTATCGCGACCTCGACGAGAGTGACCTGCCCAAGGCCTATGACTGGTAGGATCGTGGACGACATGCGCTCGACCTTCTTCGCGCTGGGTGCGGCGGTGCTGGCGGTCGGCGGCTATTCGCTGGCGGCGCAGGAAACCCCGCCGGACCGGTCGCAGGACATCGCCTGGATGAATGCGCAGCAGAGCTATCTCGCCGGCCTCTCGCACGAGGACGGTTGGCGCTACGAGCCCGGCGGCCTGCGCTGGCGCTATGTCGAATATGCGGGAAGCGAGCGCAAACCGACCGTCGAGGACACGGTGACGGTGCATTACGCGGGCACCTTCATCGACGGCGAGACCTTCGATTCCAGCTTCGACCGGGGCGAGCCCGCGACCTTCCCGCTCGGGCGCCTGATCAAGGGCTGGCAGGTCGCCATCCCGAAGATGGGCGTGGGCGACACGATCGAAGTCGCGATCCCGGCCGAGCTGGCCTACGGCGTGGAAGGCAAGGGCCCGATCCCCGGCGGCGCGACGTTGCTGTTCAAGGTGCAGCTGATCGATTTTGAAGCCGCTGAGTAGTCCGCCAAAGCAAGCGGCTTGCAAAAAGGTTTCGATCTGCTACCTATGTTGACGATGTAAACATAGGAGTGCGCGACCATGGATCAGGCTCTCGTTTCGCTTCTCGCCGCGTCGATTGCGTTTGTCGGAACGCATTTCGCCCTTTCGCATCCACTGCGCGCGCCGATCGTCGGCACTCTTGGCGAGGGCGGTTTCATGCTGATCTACAACGTCGTCGCCATCGCCTGCCTGGTATGGATGTATTTCGCCTTCAAGGCCGCACCGCCCGCTGATCTTGGCGGTTCGGGGAATCTGGGCTGGGCCGTCGCGACGCTCCTCACCCTGCCGGCCCTCGCGCTGTTCCTTGGCGCGATGACGCCGCGCAATCCCGCCATGCCGACTCCGGGAGCGGAAGCAGCGGCGCGGGCGGGACCGGCAGGAGCCTTCCTCGTGACGCGCCATCCGATGATGTGGGGCTTCGCGCTCTGGGCACTCTCGCACATCGTGCTGTGGTGGAGCACGCGAACGCTGATCGTCGGCGGTGCGATCCTCGTCCTCTCACTGGTAGGCGCAAGATTGCAGGACGCGAAGAAGCGCGGCCAGATGGGTGATGCGTGGCGCAGTTGGGAGGAGCAGACGAGTTTCATCCCGCGCCTGTCGAAGCTCGCCGCGCTGAGCTGGAAAGGCTGGCTCGCCGCGGCGCTCGCCTGGGGCGTGCTGATGTGGGTACACCTGCCGCTTGGCGGCATCCCGGCAGGTGTGTTTCGCTGGGTCTAGCTCCCAGTGAAGTTCGGCGCGCGCTTCTCGATCAGCGCGTCCACGCCTTCCATGTGATCCTCGGTCAGATGCATCAGCGCCTGCGTGTTCGCCGCCATTTCCAGCGCGGTGTCGTAGCTGAGCGAACGCCCTTGCCGCATCAGGTTCTTCGCCTGCCGCAGCGCATGCGGGGGCATGGCCGCAACCTTGCCCGCAAGCGCGCGGGCCTCGTCCATCAAGGCCTCGCCGTCGACCACGCGGCTAACGAGGCCCCAGTCCTGCGCGGTCGCGGCGTCGATCACGTCGCCGGTGTAGAACAGCTCCGCCGCGCGCGCCTCGCCGATGATGCGCGGCAGGATCCAGGTGCCGCCATCGCCCGGGATGATGCCGAGCTTGAGGAAGGTGACACCGAACTTCGCCTTGTCACTCGCGATGCGCATGTCGGCCAGGCAGGCGAGGTCGCACCCCAACCCGATCGCCGGGCCATTCACTGCTGCGATCAGCGGTACGCGCATGCCGTAGAGCGCGCGCAGCACCTTGTGGATGTTGTTGCGGTAGCCGTCCGAGATCTCCGGCGCGGTCCCGCCGAAGGAGCCGGTGCGCTCCTTCATCGCCTTGATGTCGCCGCCCGCAGAGAACGCCCGTCCTGCCCCGGTCAGGATCACGCAGCGCACGCCCAAGTCCGCATTGATCGCATCGCAGGCGGCGGCGAAAGCATCCCCGTCACCCGACGCGCCGAGCGGGTTCATAGTGTCGGGGCGATTGAGGGTGAGCGTGGTGACGTGGTCGGCGGTGTCGATGGTCAGCAGGGTCATGGAAAGTACGCTAGAAGGATGGTGCGTCGCCGTCGAGCAACCATTCTTGTCCCCAATCGCGCATCGCACCCATCACCGGGGCGAGCGCCCGCCCCGCTTCGGTCAGTCGATATTCCGCACGGCGACCGGTGGGAGGGTCACGCTCGAGCACCCCATGGTCAATCAACGCTGCCAATCGCGATGTAAGTGCGGCACGATTGATGCCGGTGTTCGGCAGAAATTCTTCAAATCGGGTCGCCCCGAGGAAGGCCTCGCGCAGGATGAGCAGAACCCAGCGGTCGCCGAGAAGGCGGGATGCGCGCCCTATGGGACACGGTGAGCGGGACGGACGGAGACGATGGATGGATTGGCTCACAGTCTGCTTTTTAGACTTGACGCAGCCGGACGCAAGGGCGATCACTAGGTCTGGAAATAAGACTTAGCGAAGAATCGCATGGCTCGTCCCGGTTTCGACAACGAGCAACAGGTGCTCGATTACATGAAACGGATTGCAGTGGGACGGTCGGGCTTTTCGAGCTTCCTACAGCTCGAGCCGATCCGTTGCTGGGAAGGCGAGGCCGAAATCCTCATGGAGGTCCGCCCGGAAATGACCCAGCATCACGGATTCGCACACGGAGCCATCGTTGGGCTCATGGCCGATAACGCCTGTGCGTGGGCCGCAAGCTCGGCGGTGGGTGATGTGGTCACCGGCAACTACACTATCAATTTTCTGGCCCCCGCCAGAGGTCAGCGGCTTCGATCCCGGGGCAGCGTTGTGAAGGCCGGTAAGCGCCAAGTGGTCGTTCGCGCCGACGTCTGGTCGGAAGCCGATGATGCCGAACCGGCGCTTGTCGCAGTCGCCCAGGCGACGATCGTACCTACCGGCATCCCGACATCGAAGGAAACGACCTAGGCCCGCGCCTCTTCCACGCCCGCGCTGTTATGCCGCAGCGCGCTCAGCACGGTGTCGACGATGTGCGGCGCGTTCAGCCCCGCCTCGTCATACTGCTTCGCGGGATCGTCCTGGTCCTGGAACACATCCGGCAGGCGCATGGTGCGCACTTTCAGCCCGGCATCGGTCAGCCCGTTGTCACTGGCGTAGGTCAGCACATGCGCGCCGAGGCCGCCGATGGCGCCTTCCTCGACCGTGACCACGACCTCGTGGCTGCGCATCAGCTTCTCGATCAGCGCGGTGTCGAGCGGCTTGGCGAAGCGAAGATCGGCGACGGTGGTCGACAAGCCCTTGGCTTCGAGCTGGTCGGCTGCCTTCTTGGCCTCCTCCAGCCGCGCGCCGAGCGACAGGATGGCGACTTTAGAACCCTCGCGCACGATGCGGCCCTTGCCGATTTCGAGCTTCTCCAGCTTTTCCGGGATCGGGACGCCCGTGCCGCTTCCGCGCGGATAGCGGAAGGCGATCGGGCCGTCGTCATACTCGGCCGCGGTGTAGGTCATATGCGCCAGCTCCGCCTCGTCGGCGGCTGCCATCACGACCATGTTGGGCAGGGTGGCGAGATAGGTGATGTCGAAGCTGCCGGCATGGGTGCAGCCGTCTGCCCCCACCAGCCCGGCGCGGTCGATGGCGAAGCGCACGGGCAGGTTCTGGATCGCCACATCGTGCACCACCTGGTCGTAGGCGCGCTGGAGGAAGGTCGAATAGATCGCTGCGAAGGGCCGCATGCCTTCCGCCGCGAGGCCCGCCGCGAAAGTAACGCCATGCTGTTCGGCGATACCGACGTCGAAGGCCTTGTCGGGATGCGCCTTGGCGAACTTGTCGACACCAGTACCGCTCGGCATCGCAGCGGTAATCGCGCAAATGCGCGGATCGCTGTCAGCCAGCTTGGCCAGCGTTTCGCCGAAGACGTTCTGGTAGGCGGGCGGGCCGCCACTCGATTTCTTCTGCTCGCCGGTCACGACGTCGAACTTGGCCACGCCGTGATATTTGTCGGCACTGTTTTCGGCCGGGGCATAGCCCTTGCCCTTCGTCGTCACGACATGGATCAGCACCGGGCCCTGCTCGCTGTCGCGCACGTTCTCCAGCACCGGGATGAGGTGGTCGAGATTGTGGCCGTCGATCGGGCCGACATAATAGAAGCCCAGCTCTTCGAACATGGTCCCGCCGGTCACCATGCCGCGGGCATATTCTTCCGCTTTCTCGAGCCCGCCCCAGACGCGGCGGCCCATCTTGCGGGCGAGTTTGGAGGCCATGCTCCGCAAGCCGAGATATTCGCTGCTCGACACCATGCGCGCGAGATAGGCAGACAGGCCACCCACCGGCGGGGCGATCGACATGTCGTTGTCGTTGAGGATCACCACCAGGCGATTACCCGCCTGTTCGGCATTGTTCATCGCTTCATAGGCCATGCCGGCGCTCATCGCGCCGTCGCCGATCACCGCGATGCCGCGGCCGGGCCGGCCCTGCATCTTGTTGGCCATGGCAAAGCCCAGTGCCGCGCTGATCGAGGTCGACGAGTGGGCCGCGCCGAACGGATCGTATTCGCTTTCCGCACGCTTGGTGAAACCGCTGAGGCCGCCGCCCTGGCGCAGGGTGCGAATGCGGTCGCGCCGTCCGGTCAGGATCTTGTGCGGATAGCATTGGTGGCCGACGTCCCACACGAGCTTGTCGGTCGGCGTATCGAAGACATAATGGATCGCGGTGGTCAGCTCTACCACGCCCAGACCCGAGCCCAGGTGCCCGCCGGTCGTCCCGACGGCGTCGATCATTTCCGCGCGCAATTCGTCCGAAAGTTGGCGCAATTGCTCTTTCTTTAGCTTGCGGAGATCGTCGGGAGTGTCGACCGTGTCGAGCAGCGGCGTCTTGGGACGGGTATTCATACGAATGCCTTACACTCGCATTTCCGACCTGTCGATGAACGGTTTGACAGGCAAATGAGCCGCTTCGCCGCCGAAGTCAGGCTGCACAATCGTCGCACAAGCCTCTGAGTTCGACGACCGGGCGCACGTCGGTAAAGCCCGCCGTCTTGCCTGCCTCGCGTAGGGAGCCGGTCACGCGCTCGTCGTCGATGTGAGTCGCCTTGCCGCAATCGTCGCAGATCAGGAAGATACAGTCGTGGCGACAGCCCGGATGGGTGTTGACGAGATAGGCATTCGCGCTCTCGATCCGGTTGGCCAGATTGTTGCGCACGAACAGGTCGAGAATGCGATAGACGCTGTTGGGCGCGACGCGCTTGCCGCGCGCGGCGGATAGGTTGTCGGCGATGTCGTAGGCGCTGGCCGGCTTGTCGTGCCGTGCCAGTTCCTCGAACACCGACTGGCGCATGCCGGTCCATTGCTCGCCATGGTCGGTCAACGCATGCCGCGCAGCCTCAACCAGATCGTCGCCCTCGTGTTCCCTGTGGGTATGGCCTGCCATGCCCGACAGGTAGGCTGCAGCCCGGGGCGTATCAAGTCAGTTCGGCTGGAACTTCGCGCTATAGACGCCCGGATACATGGCTTTCAGCGCCCGGACCTTCGGCGCATCCCAGCGCACGATATAGCCGTGGCGCGGGTTCTTGAGCATGAAGTCCTGGTGGTAGGTTTCGGCATCGTAGAATGTCTGCGCCCGCTCGATCTTCGTGACGATCGGCTTGTCCCACAGCTTCGCCGCCTTCAACTGGCCGAGATAGGCCTTGGCGACTGCAGCCTGTTCTGCCGATAGCGGCACCAGCGCATTGCGATAATGCGCGCCCACATCCGGCCCCTGGCGATTGAGCTGGGTCGGGTCGGTCACGACCGAGAAGAAGATGCGCAGCAGCTGATCGTAGCGAATGACCTTGGGATCATAGGTGACCTTCACCGCTTCCGCATGATCGGTCACGCCCGACGAAACGAGCTTATAGTCCGCCTGGCGCCGGGTGCCGCCGTGATAGCCGGACACGGCGCTCTTCACGCCTTTCACATGGCTGAAGACGCCTTCGACGCCCCAGAAGCAGCCACCGGCGAAGATCGCGGTCTTGAGGCCGGAGCCTTCCTTGGCGATGCGCTTTGCCTGCGGCGCCTCGACCACGCTTTCGGCGGCATTGGCCGGTTGCATGCAGGCACTCGCGCCCAGCGAAAGGGCCACGGCGAGGAAAGTCGCGCGAAGCTTCATCAGAAGATCGACGCGACCACTTGCGGGATGGCCGTGAGGATTTCGCCGCCACTGGCGACGACGATGGCGAGGACTCCGGCAGCGAAACCGATGCCGAAATTGCGATAGAGGTCGGGGGTGAACAGTTGCATGATGGGTCTTTCGTCAGTCTTGCCCACATGGTTACACCTGCCGCAATTGCGACATGCTTAATGCGATGGTTGTGAACTATTCAGCCGATCAGGCGCGAAAATGAATACGCGCTCAGTGGCGGAAGTGGCGCATCCTGGTGAAGACCATTGCGAGGCCGCGCTCGTTCGCGGCGGCGATGACTTCGTCGTCGCGGATCGAGCCGCCCGGCTGGATGATCGCGGTCGCGCCCGCTTCGGCGGCGGCCAGCAAACCGTCGGCGAAGGGGAAGAAGGCATCCGATGCCACCGCGCTGCCGACAGCGCGGCTCTGCTCCCAGCCGTATTTCTCGGCCGCCTCGGCTGCCTTGAGCGCAGCGATCCGCGAGCTGTCGCGGCGGTTCATCTGGCCTGCACCAATTCCGGCGGTCGCGCCATCCTTGGCATAGACGATCGCGTTCGACTTCACATGGCGCGCCACGGTCCAGGCGAACAGGCAATCCTTGAGTTCCTGCTCGCTCGGCTCGCGCTCGGTCACGACCTTGAGCTCCGCCTCGGTAATGGCGCCATTATCGCGCGTCTGCACCAGCAGGCCGCCGGTGATCGGTTTCACGGACAGGCCGCCGCGACGCGGATCAGGCAGGTCGCCGGTGACCAGCAGGCGCAGGTTCTTCTTCTTCGCGAAGATCTCGCGCGCCTCGTCCGTCACCGATGGAGCGATCACGACTTCGGTAAAGATTTCGCAGATCGCCTCGGCTGTCTGGCCGTCGAGCCCGGCGTTCACCGCGACGATCCCGCCGAAGGCCGAGACGCTGTCGCAGGCCAGTGCCTCGTTCCATGCTTCCAGCAACGTGCCCGCCTGGGCTACGCCGCAGGGATTGGCGTGCTTGACGATGACCACCGCCGGATCGCCGCCTTTGAATTCGGCGCACAGTTCCAGCGCGGCATCGGCATCGTTGTAATTGTTGTAGCTGAGCTCCTTGCCCTGCAGCTGCTCGGCTTGCGCGATGCCCTTCGCATGAGGCCCGACCGGCGTATAGAGCGCGGCCTTCTGATGCGGGTTCTCGCCATAGCGCAGCTCGACCGGCGCCTTGCCGTTGACCGCGAGGAAATCCGGGAAGGTCTGCTGCTGGTCGGCGAAGGCGAACCATTGGCTGATCATGCTGTCGTAAGCTGCAGTCGCCGCGAAGGCCTTGGCCGCACACTCGCGCCGAAACTCCAGGCTGGTTGCGCCATTTGCCTCCAGTTCACCGACCAGCGTGTCGTAATCGGCCGGATCGGTGACTATGGTGACGAACTGGTGGTTCTTCGCCGCCGAGCGCACCATCGACGGCCCGCCGATATCGATATTCTCGATGATCTCGTCGCGCTCCGCCCCGCGCATGACGGTGGCCTCGAACGGATAGAGATTGACCACCACGAGATCGATCGCGCCGATGGCGTGTTCGTCCATCGCAGCAGCATGCTCGGGATTGTCGCGCACGGCGAGAAGCCCGCCATGGACCATCGGGTGAAGCGTCTTGACGCGCCCGTCCATCATCTCGGGAAAGCCGGTAAGATCGGAGACATCCTTAACCGCCAGCCCCGCCTCGCGCAGCGCCCGCGCCGTGCCGCCGGTCGAGACGAGTTCGACGCCCTTTGCCGAAAGCGCCTTGCCGAGCTCCACCAAACCGCTCTTGTCGGACACCGAAAGCAGTGCCCGCCTGATCGCCACATCCGTCACGTGAAATTCACCCCATTCGTTTGAGCAGCCAGGGGAAACGTCCCCCGCTGCGCGCCGCCAGTCCTTCGACGACGAGCTGCCTCGTGGCACGCGGCCGCCCGTGGCCGTCGACCCACAGGCTGTCCTCGAGTCCGACCTCGGCCTCGCCGCTATCGCCCCCGAGCCGGAATTGCCAGTAGCTTCCGTCAGGCAGCGCCAGCCCTGCCCCGCGCTTGTCTTCGGACAGGCCCGCCTCGATCCCGTGGCCGAGGTGGAAGCGGATCGCGAAGCCGATCTTGCCCCGCTTGCCGCTGCGGCCCGACGGCTCCAGCAGGTCCTCGCCGCGCAATTCCTCGCCGTCGGCGGAGAGCAGCAGAATGCGGCGATGGAGCAGGCCGTGGCGCGCGGCATAGCCATTATGCACGGCCTCCAGCCGGGTAGCGTCGCGGCCGCGTTGCTTCACGATAGTGCGCGCGATGTCGACTTCCTCCACCCCCTTGCCGATCTGGCCCTTGATCAGCACCGCGGTCGAATTGGCATCATCGAGCACCAGCGTCGAATGCGCAGCCGTGCCGCGCAAGCCCTGTTCGATGCGGATCGGCACCTGCGCACCCGCCAGTTCGGCCCCTCCGCAATTGACGATCAGCCGCTGTGCCCGACAGGAAAATTCGAAAGCGAGCGTCGAAGCGCAGCCGGACCGCGCATGGCGCGCCCGCGGCGGGGGCGCCGCATCGAGCACGAGCACGCTCTTGCCCGCATCGACCCGCTGGTAACCCCAATGCCGCAAATCCTTGCCCGGGCGGGCGCGTACGCCGGTCGCTTGGATCAACGCATCGAGCCGCGCGGCCGAAATCTTGCCCGAACCCTGCCAGCTGCCCAGCGCCCGGTCGCCCATGCGCAGGGTCAGGAGTGGCGGGACGAGAAGCGCGATCATCGTGTCGAGCGCGGATGGCGGTTCGCAATCGACCGCATCGTAGCAAGCCTTGAGATCGACCAGCACGCTGATCGCCTCCATCTGCGCCAGCGGACTGCGCGAGAGCACCCCGCCATCGTCGCTGACCAGCTCGCCAAGAGCGCGCAGCAAGCCTGCCTCACCGAACAAGCGGCGCGGCCGGCCATCGGGCAGCAGCAGGCCCGCAGCAACTATCGCGCTCCAGCCCGCGACCTGCCCCAGCCGGTCGCCCGCGCCAGTGACATTGCGATCAAGCCAGCGCGCTGTCGCCTCCATCGCCTCCAGCACCCGCGCGCGCTTGGCTGCTTCACCCGACAGGATCAGCGGGGCGTGGACGAACCAGGCGAGCAGGCGCAGCCCGGCATTCTCCACCGTCCATGCGGCGCCCTTCCCCGGCTGCGGGTTCGCCCTGAGCCATTTGGTCAGCAGCTTTTCGGCGAGCGGACCGCACTCCTCCCGCGGGGCGCAGGCGGCGAGGTCGCGCAGCCAGCCGAAGCCATGCACGGCGCGCAGAAAAGGCGGCGTAAGCGGCGCCATGGTCGCGAAATCGAGCTTGCCGAGCGGCGCCTTGAGGCCGTGCACCTGCAGCTGCCCGGCGCGAAGCGCCATTCCCGCGGCGCGATCGCCCTCATGCGAACTCTGCGGCGTACCGAGCAGGCGCAACGGCGCGGGCTTGCGCAGCGGCGCCGCCAGGATCGAGCCGGGAACCCCGAGGCGATAGGCCCAGCGCACGGCGGAATCGATCGGGCTGGACGAGGAAGGCCTGAGGTCCGAAAGGACGAGCGCCCGCCCCTGCTCCACCGCCGCATCGCCTTCGCCGCGATCTTCGTGATGCCGGGTGACAAGAACCTCTTCCGCGTCGCCGAGCGGCAGCGCGAGATCGTCGGCAGTGTCGAGCGTGCGGTCGTCTTCCCGCAGGAGCGTTTGCGCCCCGTCGGTCATTGCCCGCCCTTCAGCGCAGCGATGTTCGCGGCATACTGTCCCGGCCCGCCCTTGAAGGTGGCCGAACCCGCAACCAGCACGTCCGCACCGGCATCGACGCAAAGCCGCGCGGTGTCCTCGTTGACGCCGCCATCGACCTCCAGATGGATGTCGCGCCCGGTCCGGTCGATCATCTTGCGGATCGCCTCCACCTTGCGCAGTTGCGAATGGATGAAGCTCTGCCCGCCGAAGCCGGGATTGACGCTCATCACCAGCACGAGGTCGACCTCGTCGATCAGGTAGTCGAGCATCTTGGCGGGCGTGCCGGGATTGAGCACCACGCCGGCCTTCTTGCCGAGGCCGCGAATCGCCTGCAGCGTGCGATGGATATGCGGCCCCGCCTCCGGATGCACGGTGATGATGTCAGCACCTGCCTCGGCGAACGCTTCGAGATAGGGATCGATCGGCGCGATCATCAGGTGCACGTCGAACGGCTTGTCCGTGTGCGGGCGCAGCGCCTTCACCACCGCCGGGCCGATGGTGATATTGGGTACGTAATGCCCGTCCATCACGTCGACATGGATCCAGTCTGCCCCCGCCTCGTCGATCGCGCGCACTTCCTCGCCCAGCCGCGCAAAATCGGCAGAGAGGATGGAGGGGGAGATCAGCGGAGTGGTCATGCGGGCGGCGGCCTTGGTCGCGTGTGAGCCTCGGCCAGCCCTACGCGCGCGAAAGGGCGGTTAACAAGCGAGCCACCATGCCTTTTCCACACCGCACGAAGCGCCTAGGTTCGACCACATGACCGTGCTGCGCAAACTCACCGCGAATTTCGTCGAGACCGAGATCGACGACGAAGTCCTGCTGGTCGATCTCGACGGGGGCGAGCTGTTCTCGCTGTCCGGCACCGCGCGGGCGACGTGGAAGCTGATCGACGGGGAGCGCAGCCTGGCCGCAATCGTCGATGCGCTGGAAGACGAGTTTGCCGCTCCCGCCGAAATCATCGCGCGCGATGTCAACGCGCTGGTTCAGGAGCTGGACAGTGCCGCGCTGATAGCGCTCGGCTAGATTTCTGCGAGACTTGCGCTATCTTGGAAGCAAGCGCGAAGGGAAGCATGATGACCGAGCAAACGACCGATACGACTGCCGGGAAGCGCGAATGGGTTGCACCGCAACTCGTCCGCCTCGGCACGATTCGCGATATTGCGGGCCCGCGCGGCAGGGGCTTTCAGGCTGGCCCCAACAGCAGGTCCTGATCGCCACCTCCGGGAAAATCGCCGATGGGGTGACGGTGCGTGTTCCTGATTTCATCGCCTGAGCGCAACGAGGAGCGCACCAGCGCTGCCCCGGCGTGGTGGCGCGAAACCGATGGCACCCCCTTCCGCTGGTCATCCCATGGCTTTGCCTGCTGGGCTTCGGACAGCTTCGGCAAACGGACAGGCCTGACCCTGTTTTTCGGCCGCATCGACAATCTGCAGGAGTGCCGCGAACTGCTAGCTCTGCCGCCCGACACCGGCCCGGCGGACACTTACGATGCCGCGCTCGAGCGCTGGGGCGACGATACGGAGCAGCGGCTCGTCGGCCATTACTGCGCCGCGACCATTCTGGGCGAAGGCAGGCTACGGCTGGTCCGCTCCCCCTGGACGGCCCCGCCCCTGCATTTCGCGGCCCAACGGGATCGCACGGCGGTTTCGCCAATCCTGAATGCCATCTTCGCGACCGGCTTCGCGCGCGAAATCGATTACGCCCACCTTGCCGACCAGCTTGCCTTCGACCACCACGATCTCGAACCGCGCGGCTGGTTCCGCGGGATCGGCCGGGTCCCGCTGGGATCGCGTATCCGACTGGATGGCGGGCACGTCTCGGTCGACCGCTATTACGATCCGGTCGCCGTGCCGTCGGTCGCGCTCGACGACGAAGCCTGTGTCGCGCGCGCTCGCGAATTGCTTGACGAATCGGCGCGTCATGCGCTGGATCAATACGAACGGCCGGCGGTCATGCTATCCGGCGGGCTCGACAGTCCGATCGTCGCCGATGCGCTGATGCGCGCCATGCCTTCCGATGCAATCCTGCCTAGCTATACGCATGGTCCGGTTGCGGAGTGGGACGGCGTTTCGCCGCCCGGCACCTTCGGTGACGACCGCCCGATCGTCCGCGCATTCGCCCGGCAACATCCGAAATTGCAGCCTCGATTTCCCGATCCCGCTGCGGCAGAGCATGACTATCGCCTGCGCGATTTGATCGACCATACCGCCAGCCCGACCGCGAATGTCGCGAATATCGGTTTCTATCACGCGCTGCTGGAAGCCGCCGCCAGCGACGGGTGCGATGGCATGCTGACCGGTATGCTGGGCAATTTCACCATCAGCCTCGATGGGCGCTGGGCGGCACCGGAATATCTGCGAGCCGGGAAATGGCGCGCCCTATTCGCGCTGCTATCGCGCGAGATCGAGGGCGACGGGCGCAGCGCGCTGCGCCGCCTGCTGGCCGAAGCGGTCCTGCCGCATCTGCCATCGGCCATGCAGGCCAGGATCCGGAATCTGGTCCATGGCAGCGGCAGCGAGGCTATTCCCGCCTATGCCCTCCTGACACGGGCGGCGCGGAACGACTGGCACCGGAGGCGACAGCGCGCCGCCCGGGCCGAGGGGGGCGACCCCACCGCCATCGAGCGCAGCCGGGCGCAGGCAATCCGCGGGATGTGGGCCAGCGCGGACAGCGGGGAGGATCTCGACCTGGGGCTCGAGCGAATGCACCGCATCGGGTTTCGCGACGTCACCGCCTATCGCCCGCTGATCGAATTCTGCCACGGCCTGCCGACCGACCAGTTCGTTCGCCATGGCCAGACCCGCTATCTCGCCCGGCGACTGGCCAAGGGCATCATGCCGGAAAGCCAGCGGCGCGAAACCCGCATGGGACGGCACAGTGCCGATTGGCACGCGCGGCTTGGCGCCCGCCGTGAAGAGCTGCTGGAAACGACAGGGCGCATTGCCGCCCATCCGCAACTGGCGCGGATCGTGGATACGCAGCGCATGGACCACCTCCTTCGGCAATGGCCCGACGCCACTCCCGTGGAGGCTAGCGATGAGTTGCCGCGCGCGATCGGCCTGACCCGCGCGCTGACAGCGGCTATCTTCGTCTCCCATGCCGAACGCAGGAACGACTTTTGACATTCCCGAGGCAAACCTTGCGGGGGCGCGCATGACCGGCGCGATCGCCGCCCTGTCGCGGCTGGTTGGTCGCAAGCGCCTGATCATGCTGGCCGCGGCAACGGCGCTGGCGGCCGCGACCGAGGGGATCGGGCTGGTCCTGCTCGTGCCGCTGGTCGCCTCGCTCGATGGCGGCAGCGTACTGGCGGAACTGCCGGTGACCCTGCCCGACTGGCCGCTCGGCACACTGCTGGCCGCTTTCGTGGCCTTGGTAAGCTTGCGCGCCGTGGCCGATGTCTGGCGCAGCCTGCTCGCCCAGCGTATCGAGATCGCGGCTGTCGACAGCTTGCGCATGCGCGCCGTGAACGCCCTGCTGGGTGCGGAGTGGCGGGCGCTGGCGGCGATGGAGCAAAGCGCCAATCGCGCGCTGATCGTCACTTCGGTCGACCGCGTGGGCGAAGCGGTGCACCATTTTACCGCGATCCTCCGCGCCGGGCTGGTGCTTGGCGCGCTGGCAATCGCCGCACTCGCCCTGTCTGCAAGTGCCGCGCTGGCAGGGGCGGCCGCCTGTCTCGCGGCGCTGTTCGCCCTGCGCAATCTGCGTCGTCAGGCTCGCACGCTGGGGGAGGAGCTGACCCGCCGCTACGAAGCGATCTACGCGCGGATTGAAGCGACCCTGTCGGCGTTACGGCTGGTCAAGAGCTTCGGGCGCGAACGGGCCGAGGCGCGCGAGCTGTCGCAGACCTTCCGGCACATGCGCAAAGCGGAATATGCCTATGTGCGCAGCGCGGCCACCGCACGCGCCCTGCTGCAGGTCGCAGCGGCGGCGATCCTGGCGCTGGCCGTATGGCTGGCGGTGACATGGTGGGCGATCCCGGCGGCAGTCCTGCTGGCCTTCGTCGCACTGGCGGTCCGCGCCGTGCCGCTGCTCGATACGTTCCAGAGCGCAGCGCAAAGCTGGAACCACGCCGCCCCTGCGCTGGCGCAGGCGCAGGCGCTGATCGCAAGGGCGGAGGCGGGCGCGGAATCCCCCGCCTCCGGCGATGCGCCGAGGCTCACCAGCGCCATTGCGCTCGAAGATGCAAGCTATGCCCACGATCCGGCACGACCGGCGCTGGTGCAGGTGTCGCTGTTCATCCCGCAAGGCGCGCTGGCCGTGCTGACCGGGCCATCGGGGGCGGGCAAGAGCACGGTGGCGGACCTGCTGGGCGGACTGGTCTCTCCCGATTCCGGGCAAGTGCTGGTCGACGGGCAACCACTGGTGGACGGGGCGCGGCAGGCGTGGCGCACGCGGGTTGCCTATGTCCAGCAGGAGGCGGTGCTCTTCGCCGGGAGCGTGCGCGACAATCTCCTGTGGGCCGAACCGGAGGCTGACGAGGCCCGCCTGCGCGAGGCGCTGGAGCGGGCGTCGGCGGGGTTCGTCCATGCGCTCCCGGACGGGCTCGACTGCCCACTGGGCGAAGGGGGCCGCGCGCTGTCGGGGGGCGAGCGGCAGCGCATCGCCCTCGCCCGTGCACTGTTGCGCGAGCCCGACCTGCTGATCCTCGACGAGGCGACCAGCGCAGTCGATCCTGCCAGCGAGGCGCAGATTGCGCAGGCCGTCGCCGCGCTGGAGGGGCGCTGCACGGTGCTGATCATCGGACACCGCGGACAGCTGGCACAATCTGCCCCGCTCCAGTTCCATATCGAGCACGGGCGCCTTCGCCGGGCCTGAACGCCAGGCCCTTGAAAAATTCAGCCGTAATTCAGAGCTGGGAGCCTATTCGAACATCATATCGAAACTGCGCCCCGTGCGCATGCAGTCCGCCCGCAAAACCGGGCACGGGACATAACAGGGATTTTCATGACCAATCGTTTCAAGACCTTTTCAGGCCTTTTCGTCACCGCGCTAGTCGCCGGGGCGCTCGTCGCGCCGGCACAGGCGCAATATCGGCAAAAGATCTCCAACAACCCGGCCGCCTGCGCCGCCGGCGCAGGGCCGGCAGTGCGCGTGACAGTGACCGGCATCAAGGAAAGCACGGGCACGATGCGCGTCCAGAGCTATCGTGGCACGGCCCAGGACTGGCTGGAAAAAGGCCGCTGGATCAACCGCATCGAAGCGCCCGCGCGCGCCGGCAGCATGACCTTCTGCATGCCGGTTCCGGCACCCGGCACCTATGGCATCGCAGTGCGCCACGACATCAATGGCAACGGCAAGACCGACATCTTCGCCGATGGCGGGGCCATGTCGAACAACCCCAGCCTCAACATCTTCAATCTCGGCAAGCCGAGCTACAAGAAGGTCGCCTTCCAGGTGGGTACGGGGGTCGAGGCAATCACCATCCAGATGCGCTATCGCTGAGACCGGCGCTTGCGCCATAGCTCCAGCAATGCGCCGGGTGCGGCGAGCAGGGGATAGCGCGCGCGAAACGGCGTGACCTCCAGCGCGATCCCGGTGTGCCGGTGGAGCTTCCACGCAGCATAATCGGCAGCCCCGTCGAATGTCGTGGTCGCCTTGGCCAGCCGCAACAGGTTGAGCGGCTTGCCCATCCGCGCCCGCGCCCGCCACCAGCCAAGCATCGCGGCGCGCTCCGCAGCCGGCATTTGCGGCGCCAGGCGATCTCCATGCCGGGCGAAGTCGATCCCCGCAGCCCTCCAGGCGAGCGGCAGGAGGCCGTCGAAATGGTCCTGGTTGACTGCCAGGATGGAATCTTCGCGCCCGGGCTTCTCCACGCGAAACTCGGCGCGATAGGTCGCCTGGAAAAGCGCGCGCCAGTATTCCTGCGCGGTTCCCTGCTCCGGCCCGAGTGCGGCGGCGAGGCGGGCGGCGGTTTTCGCAGCATCGCCGACTGCGGCGGCAATAGCCTCGCGCGCCTGATGATCGCGCGCCCAGATCAGGGCGCTAGGCTGGACGAAGCGTGCCCAGATCGTCGTATCGCGCGAATGCCCCGCGGCGGCCTCGGCAAAGCGCGCAAGCGACATCGTCGCGATCTTGGCCCGCAAGGTTTCGCCCTCGTATGGCCACTCGCGATAGCTGACCCGGGGCCAGATGCGCTCGCGCTGGGGCCCCGGCCGCAGAACATAGAAATCGAGCACCCCGTCGAGAGAGCCGGTGCGCAGGTTGGACCCGTAGAACAGGACGCCGCACGCATCCGCTTCCTCGCCCAGCATGCGCGCAAACGCCGCCACTTCCGGGCGGACATCGCGTGACAATCCCGCGTCGACCCGCTGCGCCAGCGTATCGGTCACGGCGTGACGAAGGTGAGCGCGGGGCCTTGCGTGACGGTGTAGGTTCCCGCCGGAAAAGCTTCGCCGTCGAGAATGACGGGATCGGCGACGTCCAGCCGGAATCCCTCGCACGCCATCTGGTGATAGCCCGCCGATGCCATCCAGCGTGGGCGCCAGCCGAGCAGGATCGCCGGCAGGGCCGCCATGACGCGCCTGCGCGACTTGTCGAGCACGGCCAGCCGGACCGGCCCTTCCTCCGGCCCGAAGATCTTCAGATCCATTGGCAGGCGATGCAAACTCGTCGCCAACAGGATGTTGCGCCTTGCCGGGTCGCCATGCGCGGATCGCGGGATGGGCACGCCAGACGGATGCGCGGTCAGCGCCATCTGCGTCCCCCGCCGCCACTTGTTGTGCTGGCTGCCGAACAGAGACTGCAGAACGCCCCAGGCACCGGTCGCGCCGACGGCGAGGCTGTTGAAGAACCCCAGCTCATGCGCGTCCTGACCCGCTTCGATCCCGAGCGTGAAGGCGCCTGCACCGAAGATGAAACCGAGCATCGGAAGGCCGGGTGCGCCTTCCGGTGCAACCGACAGCGGGTGGCGCACGATCCGCTTGCCGCCGGAATATGCGGCAATGGCGCCCGGCAGATTCCAGCCAGCAGGCGCGCCAAGATCCACATTGAGCGCATTGGTCTTGCCCTTGGGCAGGATCGCCAGGGCCGGCCAGCGATCGCCGAAGACGCTCTGCCCCATGGTCAGGACATCGCGCACCGTGCCGTCACCGCCATTGATGATGAGATAGTCGATTCCCTGGGCGGCGAAATCGGCGAGCGCACCGGCAATATCCTCACGCGTGCGGGGCTGCGCGACACTGATACCGGGGCGGTCGGTGCAGTCGAGGTCCTGCCCCTTGTTGCGGTGGCTGCGCGGATTGTAGATGACGCCGATGCGCGGCCCCGCACCGCCGCCGCCGGGCGCATCGGCGGCGTCGCCCTGCATGGGCGCATGCGGTGCGGCCTTCCTCGGCAATCGGTCGGAACGGTAGATCGACTGGTTCATGCTCGCTTCGCGCCTTAACCGCGAACGGCATTCCATTCCTAGACAAATCTCGGGTCCGGGGGACACCAGCCGCTCGACCGCGCGCGATGACGCGTCATGCGATCAGAAACTGTACTCCACCCCGATCAGCGGGGCGTGCCCGATTTCATCCGGTCCATCGTCTTCGAAATCCTGTTGCCTGAGATAGGACACGCCGAGCGACAACCTGTCACTTACGGCATATTCGACGCCAACCGTGGTCCGCAGGCCGGTGATTCCGGTGTCGCTGCCCACATTGTTGCCACGCAGGGTCCAGAACAGTTCGGCATCGGCCCCGGCCGACCAGCGCCCGTCATCGGTGAGGTCGAAACCCACGCCAAGGCGCGGCCGCAGCCTCAGCCCCATGCGATCCGCACCATCCACGAACCGCTGTTCCAGCCGCAGGCGCGTCTTGAGGATGCCGTGGCTGGTGGACAGCTGCTGCATCGTGCGCACCTCGTTCGATCCGCCGTCGTTGACGCGGTATTCGACCGCCCCGGCCAACGTCGCATTGTCGGCGACATCCTGTTTCAGCCAGCCGCGGAAGAAATAGGTGTCGACGCGTCCGTCGCTTGCGGAGCGGAACCGTTGCGCGGTTTCCAGCTCGATGGCGGTGTCATCGTCCAGATCGGTGCCGATCGAGGGATTGAGCCAGAGTTCGAAGGCATCGTCGCTCGCCATGGCCGGCGATGCCATGATGGCACCGCCGGCAGCGATCGCTACCGCGATTGCGCGCATTGCCGATTACTCGGGTGCTACGAGAAGGCGACCATTGCGGTCCTGGATCGAGCGCGCGCTCGGCCCCAGTGCCGCGGTCAGCTTGGCGATCTGGTCCGCGCTCGCCTCGACCGGCACATTCGCCACATGCCAGTTCACGCCCTCGCTACAGGGCGGCGTGGTCAGCGAACCCATGTAGCGATAGACCTCGACCGTATCGGGGACCATGTCGTCGATATCGACCGAAAGCGCCGTGCCGTTACCCTGCGAATGCGCATTCAGCAGCGAGGCGAGAGCCGGGTTCGAATCGCCTTCGGTGAAGAAAACACCGAGCACGCCGAGCTCACCGCCGCTGGTTGCATGGACGAAATGCGCGACCATCGGATAGCGCATGCCGTTCACCGCATGCTCGGCCGGGGTATGGAAATGGACCTGGAGGAGGTTGAACGCCTTGGTGCCGCTCATCATGCCCTTGTTCTGGCCCGGGGCGAAGTCGATCTGGACCTTCTCCTCGCCCAGCGCCAGCGTGCCGCGAGCCTGGCCGAAATTGGTGGTCAAATTGACCGTGCCGATCACGTCCGGATTGGTCAGGTCGATCGGGGACTGCATCTTGCCGATGTCGCAGGCGGCATATTCGGCATTGATGGCGCCCCAGCGTTCGGGAGTCTCCCCATCGCCGAAGTTCCAGTCCTTGTTCTGTGCGAAGGCAGCCGTCGAAAGGCCGAGGGCGAGCGTGGTTGCGAGTGCGATTTTCTTCATGACGAACGTTCCTTTGGATTAGTGGGGCCTGATCAGGCCCGATCAGAAGCGAAGCGAGAGGCCGGCGCTGACGACCCAGGGGTCGAGATCGTGCTCGGTCTGCAGGGCGACGGTATCGCCGGCCGAGAAGGTCGCGGTGGTGCCGACGAAATAGCGCTTGGCATCCAGCGAGAGGCCGAGCCCGCGATCGTTGAGCGGGACATCGACGCCGGCCTGCAGGACGAAACCGAACTCGTCCGACAGGTCGACATCGGTGGCGCCCAGAGCGGCAGCATCGGCACCGACATCTTCGCTAAAGATGAGGAAATATGTCGGACCGGCGCCGATATAGGGCTTGATGCCGCCGCCCAGCTGGAAGTGGTACTTGGCGGTGATCGTCGCGGGCAGAATGATCGCGTCGTCGATCAATTCCGCCCCGGCCAGCGCGCCGGCGCCGCGCACGTCATGCGGCGTCACGCAGCAGATCGTCTCGAGCGAAAAATTGGGCGACACGAAATATTCGACTGCCACGGTCGGAACGTAGGCATTGGTTGCGCGGGTCTGCGATCCGACGGGCAATCCGATCAGGTCGGTTTCGACCTCGGTGATCTCGCCATCGGGCAGGACGCCAGTGATGAAGCCCTTGATCTGAACGTCTCCGGCATCCTGCGCCATGGCAGGCGATGCCAGGCCGACGCCGAGAGCGGCGGCAAGCACAGCGATTTTCTTCATTTCGAAAACTCCTTGGGTCTCCCGTCCACAAGGTTTTCCAATCCCTCCCGCCGGTCGGCGGCGGGGTGTCGAGGTTCGGCGGGCCAGTCGGCCTCTTCCTCGCCGCGGGTCTTCCACAGCGAGTAGAGGACACCGGCGGCGATCAGCGCCGCGGTCGTGCCCAGGCTGATCCAGGCCGGAAACTTGGCGCCGTCGAGGACGAAATCGGCGACGAAGATCTTGCTGCCGATGAAGACGAGTACGGCGGCCAGCGCGTATTTCAGATAGTGGAACCGATGCACCATCGCGGCGAGGGCGAAGTACAGCGCGCGCAGGCCGAGGATGGCGAAGATGTTCGAGGTATAGACGATGAAGGTGTCGGTCGTGATCGCGAAGATCGCCGGCACGCTGTCCACCGCGAAAACGAGGTCGGCGAGGTTGATGACCACCAGCGCCAGGAACAGCGGTGTGGCGGCCCGGACCATGCGGCCGGTCTTCTCGTCCGGCACCTTCACGAAGAAACGCTGCGCGTGGAGTTCCTTGGTCACCCGCATGTGGCGGCTGATCCACAGCACGACCGGGTTCTTGCCCACGTCCATCGGCTCGTCACCGGCGAAGAACATCTTGATTCCGGTGAACACCAGGAAGGCCGCGAAGAGGTAGAGCACCCAATAGGCTTCAGCCAGCAGCGCCGCACCGCCTGCAATCATCAGGCCACGCAGTACGATGACGGCCATGATGCCCCACAGGAGCGCGCGATACTGATATTTCGGCGGGATCGCGAAATAGGTGAAGATGAGGCTGATCACGAAGACATTGTCGATCGACAGCGCCTTTTCGATGAAGAAGCCGGTGAAATATTCCATGCCCGACTGCTCGCCGCGCTCGAACCAGACCCACACGCCGAACAGCAGCGCGACGCCGATGTAGAAGACGCTGAGCTTCAGGCTCTCCGCGATGCCAAGCTCGCGGTCCTCCTTGTGGAGCACCCCGAGGTCGAAGGCGGTCAGGACGATGACGATGGTCAGGAAGGCGGCCCACAACCAGATCGGGGTGCCCAGCCAGTCGACCAGCAGGAATTCAGGCATCGGTCATTGCCTTGCGCAGGGGAGCGGTAGCGGGGCGGGCATTGGCCAGCACCGTCATTCCGATGGTTGCGGAAATAAGCGATCCGGTCAGGACGCCCATCTTGACGGCATCGACCTGGGCCGGGTCGACGAAAGCCAGACCGCCGATGAACAGGCTCATGGTAAATCCGATCCCGGCGAGGCAGGAAAGGCCGTAGACGTGACGCCAGGTCACCTCGGGCGGCATGGTCGCAAGCCCGCTCTTCGCCGCGATCCAGCAGGCCCCGAAGATACCTACCTGCTTGCCGACCACGAGCCCCGCGGCGATCCCAAGCGAAAGCGGGGCGAACAGCGCTTCGAGCCCCGCGCCCACAAAGGACACACCGGCATTCGCAAAAGCGAAGATCGGCAGGATCAGGAACGCAACCCAAGGGTGAAGCGCATGTTCGAGCCGCTCCAGCGGTCGCTCTTCGCCCACGGCAATCGGTACGAACATCGCGGTCGCCACGCCTGCCAGAGTCGCATGCACGCCGGATTTGAGCACGCAGATCCACAGGAACGCGCCGAGCAGGAAATAGGGAATGGTGCGCGCGACACCGGCGCGGTTGAGCAGGAGCATTCCCGCCGCCGGAACCAGGGCCAGCGCAAGGGCGCCGAGGTTCATGTTCTCGGTATAGAACAGCGCGATGATTGCGATGGCGCCGATATCGTCGATGATCGCGACAGCGAGCAGCAATGCCTTGAGCGCCACGGGCACGCGGCTGCCGAGCAAGGCAAGCAGCCCGAGCGCAAAGGCGATGTCGGTCGCAGCCGGTATGGCCCAGCCGCGAATATTTTCCGGCGAACCGAGATTGATGGCGACGAAAACCAGCGCGGGCACCACCATGCCGCCGATCGCGGCATAGACCGGCAGCGACGCCTGCTTCCACGACCGCAGCTGCCCGGTCACGATCTCGCGTTTGACCTCGAGGCCGATCAGGAAGAAGAAGAGCGCCATCAGCCCGTCGTTGATCCACAGCAGCAACGGCTTTTCGATCGCGACGAGATCGCCCGCGGTGAAATGAACCGGGGTGGCCAGGAAGCTGCGGTACTCGGGCAGCAACGCCGAATTCGCGACGAAAAGCGCTATGGCTGCCGCGATGATCAGCATGATGCCGCCAGCGCTTTCGCTGGCGATGAATGCGCGCAGGCGCTCGGTGGGGGATGGCTGGTTCATGGGAAAATGGGCGGCGATCCGGGAGGAGTTTGGGGAGGGTCGCTCCGGACCGCCGCCTGTCTGGTCAACCGGCTATGCCGCGACCGTAATAGTGGCGTCGCAGTGCGACGATCTTGTCTTTCAGGCGAAGCCGCAGGCGCTTCAGCGATTTGACCTCGTCCCGCGAGCCGATGGATTTCGACGTGTCGATCAGCCGATTGAGCGCACGGTGCTCGCGCACCAGCTTCTGCAAATACGGGATCATGATCTTTTCATCGGGCGATTTGCCGGACATCGGATTCTCCATCATTCGATGAACCCCATGTGCGGTGCAGGTGCCCGATAATCCAATTCGAAAACTTGCATCGTCGCGATAAGTTATTCTAATGGCGATATGCCGACCCTGCGCCAGATCGAAATCGTCATGCGCCTCGCGGAAACGGGCAATATGGGCGAAGCGGCCCTGTCGCTGGGATTGACCCAGCCGGCGCTGAGCCAGCAGCTCAAGACTCTCGAGGACCGGCTCGGCCTCAAGCTCTTCGAACGCGTTCCCAAGGGCATGCAGCCGACCCCGCACGGCCGCGAGCTGCTGGGCAAGGCCAAGGCCGTCGTCTCGTCCATGCGCGATTTGCGCGATGCGGCGGACCGGCTGGCCGCACGCCCCGCGGGATCGATCCGGTTCGGGGTGACGCCGACGCTCGGCCCCTATCTGATGCCGCGGGTGATCAAGCTGGTCCACGAACGCTATCCCGACCTGCGCCTGTTCATTCGCGAAGGCATCCCGAGCCTGCAACAGGCAGAACTCGCGGCGGGCGAGCTCGACATGGTCCTCTCGCCCCTGCCGATCGCCGGCAAGAACTTGCATATCGAACCGCTCTTTCGCGAACGCTTGCGCATCGTCGCCCCGCCCGACGATCCCTTGGTGGGAAGGGGGGCTTTGACTCCGGACGACTTCCGCGGGCGCACCTTCCTGACGCTCGATCATCGCCATCACTATCATCGCCAATTGACCGAAATCTGCGAACGGCTCGGCGCGAGCTTCCTGGCCGATTACGAAGGCACAAGCCTCGATGCGGTGCAGCAGATGGTGGGATCGGGCGTCGGGCTGGCCCTGCTTCCCGAACTCTACATCCTGTCCGAAGCCGGGGGCCTCGACGTCGTCAAGATCGTCGAGCCGGAGGGGTGGTCGGAACACCGCAGCATCGCGGCGGCGTGGCGGGCGAGCGCCGCCTTTGCCGACCTTTACGCCGATGTCGCGAGCATCGTGGCGACGGTCGGGAGAAACCGGACAGAGCCTGGCGACGCGTGACGCGCGAAGCGCTGCTTACTGCCAGATCATCTGTTGAATGGCCGCGCAGGTCGCCAGCCCGACGACAACATTCATCGGCGCGCCGATCTTCAGGAAATCCACGAACCGGTAACTTCCGGCAGCATAGACGATCGTGTTGGTCTGGTATCCCACAGGGGTCGCGAAACTTGCCGAGGCGGCAAACATCACGGCGAAAAGCAGTGGCCGCGGATCGATCCCCAGATCGCTCGCCAGCGTCAGGACGATCGGCGTCATGATCACGGCCACGGCATTGTTGGTGACAGCCTCGGTGAGCACGGAGGTCAGCAGGTAGATCGCGAGCAACAGGGCGAAGGGCGAAAGATCGACCAGCAGCGGAAGGGCGGCATCCACGATGAGGTCGACTGTCCCGGCCCCTTCCAGCCCGACACCCACTGCCAGCATTCCGAAGATCAGGACGATGACATTGCCGTCGATGCTGCGCCAGGCCTCTTCCGGGTCGATGCAGCGCGTCAGCAGCACGACCGCGACTCCGGTGATCGCCAGCAGCTCGATCGTCCACACCTCGATCGCGGCCAGGAAAATGATGCCGAGCATGGTCAGCACGGCAATCGGCGCCCTGACGCGGCGGAAGGGCCGGGTTTCGGGGGTCGAGATGTTGATCAGGTTCACATTGCTCTCGATCGCGGCAATGCATGCCGGTCCGCCCTCGATAAGCAGGTGATCGGCGGCGCGCAGGCGCGCGTCGCCCAGGGTCGGGCCAGGCAGGTGACGCGAGCGGGACATGCCGAGGATCCGCGCGCCGGTCTTGGCGAGGAACGGGACTTCCGAGAGGCGGCGGCCCAGTGTGGGGTGGCTGGGCGAAATCGACGCTTCGACGATCCGCACCTCCTCCTGATCGGGGTACCCCCGCATCGAAAGGCCAAGGCTCGCCCCGCGGTTCTGGGCCAGCGAAAGAAGCTCGGTCTGGCTGGCGGCGATCAACATCAGATCGCCTTCGGTTACCGTCTCCTCACCCAGTCCGGTGCGCATGACGACGCCGGAGCGCTCTATGCCGACAAGGCGGACGCCGGACCGGGAAAATTCGGACATCCCGCCATATTTTCCCCCGAGCGCCGGGTCGCCCGGCGCGATCCTCACCTGGGTGAGATAGCGCTGTTCAAGTGCGCGACTTCCATCCTTCGACGGCGCCTCGTCACGGTCCGGCAGCAGGAACCGGCCTGTCAGCATCAGGAAGGCTATGCCCGTAGCTGCGGCGATCAGCCCGACGCCCGTCAGCTCGAATATTCCGAAAGCGGGCTCGCCCGCGCGCTGTGCGACGCCATCGACAAGCAGGTTGGTGGAGGTCCCGATCAGAGTCAGTGTGCCGCCGAGAATCGACAGGTAGGAGAGCGGGATCAGCAACCTGCTGGAGGTCGAGCCGGCCAGCTTGGCGATCTTCTGGATGACCGGCACAAGGATGATGACCACCGGCGTGTTGTTGACCAGCGACGAGGCGAAGAACGTGCCGCCGAGCAATTCGGCGATGGAGCGACGCGGTCGCTTCTCGGTGCGTCGCTCCGCAATGCTGGCCAGCGCCTCCACCACGCCGGTGCGGATGAGGGCGCCCGAGAGGATGAACATGGCCGCAATGGTGATGGGGGCGGGATTGGCAAAGACCTGCTCCATCTCGCTTCGCGGCAGATAGCCGAGCACGAGCATGACGGCCGCGCCGCCCACCGCGACGGTGACCGGCGCAAACCGCTCGGTCGCGAACAATGCGAACAGCCCGATCAGGATCGCGAGGCCGATCCAGGGTGCATAATCGGTCAGCAATTGCTCGATCATCATGCGGCCCTAATCAAATCGCGAGTGGGCCGCCATCACATTGTGCTGGCGCGCCGCCGCAGTGGCGCCATGCCAGTAAGGCTGACACGCGCAACCTTTCTCGAGATTGAAGGAGCTGGCTTGGACAGCGCGTCGAATGGCGAAAAAAGCTGGCGCACCCGACAGGATTCGAACCTGTGACCTCTGCCTTCGGAGGGCAGCGCTCTATCCAGCTGAGCTACGGGTGCTTGCGGGCTGCTTGCGCGGCCGCTGGCCGAGCGGGGCGCTTAGCAAAGGGTGCGGGCGCTCGCCAGCATAAACTGCGCGACGACCGCGAAGGTGCGTGCGTTAGCCTTTTGGCAAGGCGGCGCGCTTACCGATGGCGGATATGAGTGCACCAGTCCCCGTCTTCGATCTCGCCCAGGCGACCATGCTGCCACCCGCATCGCCGGCGCGCCACAGTCGACCGACGGTCGAGGAACTCGCCAATCGGTGGGACGCGGTGCACGAGGCGGCAACGGCGGTTGCTGGCCTCGCACAGCTGGGGCGTGAGGAATCGAGCGCGGAAATCGCCTCCCTGCCGATCCGCGCGGCGCAGCAGGAAGATCGTGCCTACGAGCTGGTCGCCAACGGTATAGACGATCTTGCGGCAGTCATGCAGCCGGGTCTGCGCGCGCTCCTTTCGCTGACGGCGAGCGGCAAGGATACCACGGCAGCGGCCATGACCCTGTGGCGCGAATTCCACGTGGCACGCGCCGCGATCCTGGCGCTGGTATTAGACGAGCACGACGCCCGATAGCGTCGGCCATTCCCCCCTGCGGCTTGACTGGGTTCGCTGTATGTTCCAATTCACGGACATGACGAATCCGGCTCTTGCTCCATCCGATCTCGCCCAATCCCACACGGCCCAGTCCGACGCGGCCCCCGATACGGCTCAATCCGACACCGCCGCAGCCGTCGCACGCGGGATCGCCCGCCTGTTCGCGCGCAACGACATCTGGTGCCTTGCGGAAATGCCGCTTCGCAACGGGCGCCGAGCCGACCTGATGGGCGTGGATGCGAAGGGGCGCGTGATCATCGTGGAGATCAAGGTGCAGCGGGGCGACCTGCTGGGCGACGGCAAATGGCCCGACTATCTCGACTTCTGCGACCGGTTCTACTGGGGCGTGCCGCCGAGTCTCGACCGGGCGCCGTTCGAAGGGCAGGATTACCGCCCCGATTGCTGCGGAATCATCGTCGCGGATGGTTATGACGGGGAAATCCTGCGTCCCGCGCCCCTCCACCCGCTGGCCGCCGCGCGCCGCAAGGCCGAGGTCGAGCGACTGGCGCGCGCAGCGATGCGGCGCATGACCGTGGCCGCCGATCAACACTGCGCCCCCTGGGGCCTCGGCAATTGACATCTACGCTTGCCCGATGGCGACGGCGTAGGCCATAGACCGTTGCGGCATTATGTGGACCGGCATCCTTCTTTCCGCGCTGGCGATGACCGGGATCGTCGCCTTGCGCTATCTGGCCAGCAGCGGCTTCTTCGCCTTACTGACGAGCCGGGTGCGTCCGGGGCATCACGGCCGTCTGGGCCCACAGATCCGGCGCGAGATCGGATGGTCGATGGTGTCCGCGGCGATCTACGGTATTCCCGCGGGTCTTGTCGCCTGGGCCTGGCAGGAGCTGGGGTGGACACGGATCTACACCGGCTGGAGCGACTATCCGCTGTGGTACCTGCCGCTGGCGCCGCTGCTCTACCTATTTGCGCATGATACGTGGTTCTACTGGACCCACCGCTGGATGCACCGGCCGCGCGTCTTCCGGGTCGCGCATGCCGTCCATCATGCCAGCCGGCCGCCCACCGCTTGGGCGGCGATGAGCTTCCATCCGTGGGAGGCGCTGACCGGCGCGATCGTGATCCCCCTGCTCGTGTTCCTCGTCCCGATCCATGTCGCCATGCTGGGCGTGGTTCTGGCTGTGATGACGGTGATGGGCGTCACCAACCACATGGGATGGGAGATGTTTCCGCGCCGCCTGGTTCACTCTCGGTTAGGCGGATGGCTGATAACGGCCAGCCACCATCAACGCCATCACGAAGACTATCTATGCAACTACGGCCTCTATTTTCGCTTCTGGGATCGCCTGTGCGGAACCGATCGCGGTCTGAGCGCGCGCATCTGACGAAGGCGCTGGCCGCAGTGGTGGCCGTTCCCGCGTGGTTCGCGCTGGCCGGCACCTCCCCGGCGGTGGAACAGGCCAAAGTCACGGTGACGGTGACCGACCTGCGCAATGCCAATGGCATCGTGCGCGCCTGCATGACGCGCGACGAAACGAAATTTCCCAAATGCCGCGGCGTAGCGGGCGCCTATGCTGCCACGGCCGAGGCCCATGCGGGCAGCGTCACCTTCACCTTCACCGGCGTGAAGCCTGGCAAATATGCCATTGCGCTGCTGCATGACGAGAATGGCAACGGCAAGGCGGATCGCGCGCTGGGCATGATGCCCAAGGAAGGCTTCGGCTTTTCGCGCGACGCGAAGGTGCAGATGGGGCCGCCATCCTTTTCGGACGCCGTCTTCCCCGTCGGTGCTGCCGATCAGAAATTGACCATCCGGATGCGCTATCTGCTTTAGACGCTGACAAGACCCTGCTGGCGCAAAGGGTTGGCAAACGTGTTTAACCATATGTTTACCACGCGCGCCCATATCGATGCACGAACGAGCACAATTCTCGGGGGCATCGGAATTCATGGACAGGCTGGGCGGCTATTTCGGCGCGCATGAAGCGGAAGACCCGATCGACGATTACGTCGACGAGGACGATACCGACATGGATGCGCCGCCGTCGCCGGTCGGCCAGGACGAGCGCCGCATGCAGGTGCGCGCCTATAATCACTGGGCCAGCCTGCTCGGCGAGCGCAATTATCCCGACGTCACCGATCTCGAGCCCGACAGTCTCGACGATTTCGGGCCCTATTCCGTGCTGTTGGACTTCAGCGACGGCATCGATGACCCGGTCGTCCAGTATGTCGGTGCGGAATTGTCCGAGGAATGCGGGCACGACGAACTGATCGTGCGGCTGTCCGACGTGCCGTCTCGCTCGGTCCTGAGTCGAATTACCGACCACTACATGCAGATCCTCGCCAATCAGGCGCCGATCGGTTTCGAAGCGGAGTTCATGAACGAGCGCGGCGTGACCGTGCTCTATCGCGGCATCCTGCTGCCCTATTCGAGCGACAATGAGACGATCGATTTCATCTATGGTGTGATCAATTGGAAAGAGATGGCCGACGCCGCGACCGCGGATGAATTGCTGCGCGAGATCGGCCAGTCGCTCGGCGATTACGACGAGGTGGACGAAGAAGCGGACGGCGTTGAAGCCGCCCTGGAAACCGCCGAAACCCTCACCGCTGGCGATGATGACGACCAGGCACAGCATGGCGACATCCTCGATCTCTCGAATGCCGAGATGGTCGCAGCGGATGACGACGGCGGAATGCCGATGCCGAGCTTCGGCGTGGAAGCGCCGATGTCGGACGACGTCGCGAACGAGGCCGGGACAGAAGCCGTGGCCCGTGCGCCGCGCGGCGTCGACGCACTCGGCAATCCGATCGGAGCGCATCCGGGGCAGGACGAGCCCGACTATGGCGACCCCGATTCCTATGACGACTACGACAGCGGCATTCGCACCGCTGCCGATTACGGCCTTCCCGATTTCGACGAGGAGCCCGAAACCGACGATGTCGACGATCTGGTCGATCCGCTGGAAGACGAGGAAGCCTCGAGCAGCCTGATCTCGCTGGTGAGCCGCGGCGAACGGACCAAGAAGGCCGTCGATCTTTCGCTGGCCGACCCGACGCCGAGCATTGCCGACGACGAGCCGACGATTACCTTCCCGATGCCCGAAGCCTATTCGCCTCCGCCCGCAGAGGACGAAGAGGAGGTCGAGCCTGCCTTCGACCTTCACGAGCTGGCCCCGGTTCAACCGACGGATATCGACGAAAGCGATCCGGTGGTCGCCGAAAGCGCGGAAGCCCGCGAGGAAGTCGCGCCTGAGAACGCGCCCGACACCGTCGACGAACCGCTGCCCGCCATTGTGGTCGACCCGCAGGACGCGCCCGAAGGGCTCTACGATTGCCTGGCCGCCGCGCGCGAGCAGGCACAGGCCGCGCAGAACACCGAGGATCGCAGCCGCAAGGCGCTCTATGCTGCGGTCGCGCTCGCCTATGACTTCAGCCTCGAGACGCAGGACGATCCGGCAGGCTTTGACGAATTGCTGCAGGACAATGGCCTGACCGTTCAGGACCGCGCGCCGATGACGCCGGTGGTCAAGCTGGTCTTCGGCGCGGATTATGACAAGACGCGCCTGACCGAATACGCCGCCGTACTGTCGCATGCCCACCGGCTGAAGGTCGAACGCGGCGCGCTCGCCAGCTTCCTGCATGCAGCCGAAGGCGGGCTGAAGGGCGTCGTCCAGGCCGAGCGCCGGGCGCGCAAGGAAGAACAGGGCAAGGCGGTCGAAGACCACAATTCGGTCAAGCCCGCGCTGGCGAAGAAGCTGCGCGAACTCGCGCCGCTATCGCTCGAGGACCTTGCGGGCGACGGTCCGGAATTCGCCCTCGTCATGGTGCGGCGCACGCCCACGGGCCAAGTCGTCGTCCTGGGTGAATTGCCCGAGGATGTTCCGGCACTCGAACGCTCGGCGCGCAAGCTGCTCGACTCTTAAGTCCGCGCTGCCCGACCAAGTTTCCGGTTGCCGAGCAGGCGCCGGTTTCGCTAGCCAGCGCGGCCATGCCCTTCCTTCCCACGGCACCCGTCCGTATCCAGCCCTATTTCGGCTACCGCAACGAACAGCGGCTCCACATCACAGCGCGGGCGCTGCGGTCGCGCAGCGGCGGGTTCGAGAAACGGGGCAAGTGGCGCGCAGCGCGCACGATGCTGTCCCAGTTCGCCAGCCACGAGGAGGCCGATCTTCCGGTCGAGCTCGAAATCGTCAGCCCCGACGGCAAGGCCTCGCGTCACCAGGCCCTCACCGACAAGGAAGGCTTCGCGCGCTTCGACATACGCCTCGATGGCGATTGGCCGCTGGCGGCGAAGCCCGAATGGGAAACGGTCGTCTTCCACTGGCGCAATGGCGAAGGCGAGCATTGCCTCGATGGCCACGTTCTTGCACCCGGCAGCGGCGCCGCGCTGGGCGTGATCTCCGATATCGACGATACCATCATCGAAACCGGCATCACCGGCGATTTTCGCGCCGTCCTTCGCAATTGGCGGCGCGTCCTGTTGCAGATGCCGGAAGAGCGCATCCTCGTGCCCGGCGCCGATGTCTTTTACAGCGCGCTGGGCGGAGGCGACGTTCTGCCCGAAGGCGCGGGCCATGCCGGCGAACACCGCCCGGCGAGCGAACGTCCTTTCTTCTACGTCTCCTCCAGCCCGTGGAACCTGTTTAGCTATCTCGTCACCTATATCGAGGGGCGCGGCCTCCCGCTCGGGCCGATCATGCTGCGCGACTGGGGCCTCAATCGCGAAACCTTCGGCTCCGGCAGCCACGGCGCGCACAAACGCGCGGCGATCGAGGGCATCCTCGCGACCTATCCGGAGCTGAAATTCGCGCTGATCGGCGATGACGGCCAGGGCGACCTCACCGCATTCGGCGATATTGCCGTCGCCAATCCGGACCGGGTGCGCGCGATCTTCATCCGCAAGGTGGGCGAGGCGATGAGCCCGGAAGAACACGCCGCCAAGGCCGCCATCGAAGCGGCGAAGATTCCACTCTGGCTGGGCGACAGCTACAAGACAGGCCACGATTTCCTCGCTTCGATCGGCCTGCTGGCCGACGAGGAAACGCGCGCCATCGTCGATACGGTCGAGAAAACCGACCCGAGAAAGGCATGAGGCGGACGATGAAGGTTCTCGGCATACTGGCGCTCGTTGCGCTCGTCGCAGGCGGCGCGCTGTGGCTGGCGATCCGGTCCAACGGGCCCGCGGTTCTCGATACCGTCGATCGCATCGCCGGTCCGTCGCGCGGCGTTGAGCTTGTTCGCGTCGCGCGCTATGGCGAGCACCCGGAACAGAAGCTGCGTGTCTATCGCGATCCGGCGGCACGCGGGCCGCAGCCGGTGCTGATCTTCTATCACGGCGGGGCCTGGGCGCATGGCGACCCGGACGATTACGGCTTCGTCGCGCGCAATCTGGTGCCCGAAGGCTATGTCGTCGTGCTGGGCGGCTACCGGATGAACGGGCCCGGCCGCTATCCCGCCATGCTGCAGGACACCGCCGCCGTCGCCGGCTGGGTGCACGACGACATCGCTCGCCACGGGGGCGATCCGTCGCGCATGGTGCTTTCGGGCCATTCCGCCGGGGCCTATAATGCCGTCCAGGTCGCGCTGGAGCGGCGCTGGCTGGAAGAGGCCGGAGTGCCTGGCGAGGCGATCCGCGGGGTCGTTGGCCTTGCCGGTCCGTACGATTTCTACCCCTTCGACACCGATCGCAGCCGCGCCGCTTTCGCCAGTGTCGGCGCCGGGCCGGAAAGCCAACCGGTAAACCAGGCCCGGGCCGGCGCGCCGCCCATACTGCTGGTCCATGGCGAGGAAGATACGGTGGTAAAGCCGCGCAACACCCGCGCACTCGAGGCTGCGCTCGAAGCCAGCGGCGCGCGCGTCGAATCGCTTTATCTGCCGGGCAAGTCACACAACGATCCGCTGCTGGCGCTGGCCAATCCCTGGCGCCGGAATCCGCAGGTGTTCGACAGGGTCGCGCAATTCCTCCGTTCCACCGCGCCGGTTTCAGTTCCCGTTCAGGCCAAACTGCCTTAGCGTTGCGCACAATGCGCCCCGTATCACGCCCCATCTCGCGGCTTGTGTCCCGCCTGCTCGCAATCCTTGCCGCTGCCATGCTGGCCGCGCAGCCGGTGGCCGCGCAAAGCGTCTTGCGCGATGCCGAGACCGAGCGGTTTCTCGACGAGATTTCCGCTCCTCTGATCGAGGCCGCCGGGCTGGAGCCGACGAATGTCGACATCGTCCTGATCAACGATCCCTCGATCAATGCCTTCGTCGCGGGTGGCCAGGCGGTCTACATCCACAGCGGCCTGATCGAAGCGGCCGACACGGCCGAAGAGGTTCAGGGGGTCATCGCCCACGAGCTGGGCCATATCACCGGCGGGCACATCATCCGCTATGGCGAAGGCATCGGCACGGCGTCGCGCATCTCGCTGCTGTCCGTGCTGGCGGGGATCGGCGCCGCATTGGCAGGCGCTGGCGAGGCGGCAGCCGGTATCATGGCGCTGGGCCAGCAGGCGGCGATGGGCAAGTTCCTCGCCTTCACGCGCACGCAGGAAGCCTCGGCCGATCTGGCGGGCGCGGAATATCTCTCCAAGGCGGGAATTTCCGGACGCGGTTCGCTCGATTTCTTCGGCAAGCTGCTCAACCAGGAATTCCGCTACGGCTATTCGCAGTCGGACGAGGCAGGCTTTTACCGCACCCACCCGCTGTCCGGCGACCGGATATCCACTCTGCGCGAGGTATACGAGGCCGATCCCGCATGGGACGCGCCGCGCAATGCCGCGCACCAGGCAAAGTTCGAACGCGTGAAAGCCAAGCTGACCGGCTACATCGCCAAGCCGAACGAGACGCTCCGCGACTATCCCGAAACCGTCCAGACGATCCCGGCGCTCTATGCCCGCGCCTATGCCTATCACAAGACCGCGCGGGTCGACCGCGCGCTGGAGGCCGCCGATGCCTTGCTGGAGAAGGACCCGAACGATCCCTATTTCCTTGAGCTGAAGGGGCAGGTCCTGCTCGAATCGGGTCGGCCGGACGAGGCGCTGTCGCCGCTACGCCGCGCGACCTTGCTGACCAATTCCGAACCGTTGATCGCCAGCATGTTCGGCCACGCGCTGATCGCCACCGAAGAGACCTCGAATTATCACGAGGCGGAGAAGGTCCTGCGCGCGGCCATCGGGCGCGATCGCTACAATCCTTTCGCATGGTACCAACTGGGCGTCGTCTATGCGGCGAATGGCGATATGCCCCGCGCGCGCCTCGCAAGCGCCGAACAGCAGGTGATGAGCGGGCAATATGCGCTCGCCATGCGCAGCGCGCAGGTGGCCGAGGCCGGCCTGCCGCACGGGACGCCAGACTGGCTGCGCGCGCAGGATATCGGCTTGCAGGCCCGCGCCCTGCTGGAGCAGCAATGCGAGATGGAAAAGGGTCGCAACTGCGACCGACGACGATAGACGGGCGGACGCAAGAATCATGAAATCGCATGTGCTTACCGCGCTCATCGCGCTCGTGTTCGGGTTTGCCGGCGCAGCCCTGTGGTCGTTCACCGGCCTCGGCCATGGCTCGACCCGCGCCTACCTGATCGACAATCCCGAGATCCTGCCCGAAATGGCCGAAGCCTATCAGCGCGGCGAGGCGCAGGACCGGCTGGCCGGGGTGGCCGACGAAGTGCGCGACGGCTTTCCCGGCGCGGTACTCGGCAATCCGCAGGGCACGAAGGTGCTGGTCAAGTTCACCGACTACGGCTGCACCTATTGCCGCCAGAGCGTCGAAGCGCTCGACCAGCTCGTGGCCGCCGATCCGGACCTGAAAGTGGTCGTGCGCGAATGGCCCATTTTCGACGGCAGCGAGCAAGCGGCCCGCATGGGCCTCGCCGCTGCGCGCCAGGGCAAATACGCCGATTACTACCATGCCATGTTCGACCTTGGCCGCCCGACGCCCGAAAACATCGCGCGCGCGAGCGAAATTGCCGGCCTCGACATGGCAGCCGCCGAGAAATTTGCCGCCTCGGGCGAGGCGAGTGCACAGATTGCCGAGACCATGGCGCTGGCCCGCTCGCTCGGCTTCTCGGGCACGCCAAGCTTCGTGGCCGGAAACGAGGTTATCGAGGGGCTGGTGCCCTACGAGCGTCTGCGCGAGGCGCTGGATGCCGAGGGCTAGGCGTTACTCGTCCAGCGCCTTTGCATAAGCCGAAGCAAGCGGCTTCGCCATGACCCGCCGCACCATCGGTTCGAAGAACTCGAGCGGCTCGCTGTCGTAATCCGGATCGAAGGCCGCCTGATCGTATTTCTCGCAGAATTCGCGGCACGCCTCGAAATGCGGGTTGTCCTGGAACTGGTCGCGCGCGTTCCGGTCCATGCCGAGGAAATGGAAATAGTAATAGCCCTGGAAAGCGCCGTGGTTCTGGCAGATCCAGTGTACTTCCTCGCTGACGAAGGGCTTGATGATCGACGCGGCGACCTCCGGGTGGTTGTAGCTGCCGAGCGTGTCGCCGATATCGTGCAGCAGCGCCATCACGACATATTGCTCGTCGCGCCCGTCGCGATGCGCGCGGGTCGCAGTCTGCAGCGAATGCTCCAGCCGGCACACGGGGAAGCCGCCGAAATCGCCGTCGAGCAGCTTGAGGTGATCGAGCACCCGGTCGGGCAGCCCTTTGGCAAACTCGCGATACTCGCCCGCGATCAGCTGCCAATCTTCCTTGGTGCCTTCCTTCATCTCGCGGAATTTCGCACGTTCCATGGCCGAATGTTCGATATTTTCCTGAATGCCCATCGCACCTCTCACTCGCTCTGGCTTCGCTGCACAGTGTAGCGACTGGCGCAGTTCGCCGCAATTGCGCTAGAGAAGGCGGCAATGGCCGTATTGCCCATCCGTCCGACGCCCTTCTTCGCGAACAAGAATCAGGCGTTCTGGAACCTCCAGCTGGCCGGCTGGGGCGGGGCGACGATGTTGCGCGCCATGTCGGCGCTGGCCAACGGGCAGCCGCCGGATCGACTTGTCATCATCCTCATCGCGACGATCACGGGTTTCTCGCTCAGCCTGATCCTCGCCGTGATCTACGGCCAGCTTATCAAGCAGAGGCCGCTAGTCACCTGGGGCGCCACGGCGCTCGTGCTGGCCGTGGCGGTCGCAGTCTATGCCTTTATCGACAGCTGGGTGCTCGAAGTCGCCGGCGGCGCCACGACCAGCAATTTCGCGAGCCTGTTCGTCGGCATCTACTTCATCGACCTCACGCTGCTCGGCGCTTGGTCGGCGCTGTATTACGCGATCAATTTCTTCCTCCAGGTCGAAGAGCAGGCCGACCGGCTGGAACGGCTCGAAGCGCAGGCGACCAGTGCGCAGCTGGCCATGCTGCGCTACCAACTCAATCCGCATTTCCTGTTCAACACTCTCAATTCGATCAGCACGCTGGTGCTGCTGAAGCAGAGCGAGACGGCCAATGCCATGCTGACGCGCCTCTCCAGCTTCCTGCGCCATACGCTGGTGACGCAACCCGGCGGCAAAGTGACGGTGGCGCAGGAGGTGGAGACGCTGAAACTCTATCTCGATATCGAGCGCATGCGGTTCGAAGAGCGGCTGCGCACCAGCTTCACGGTCGAGCCGGAGGCGGCGAAGGCCTGCCTACCTGCCATGCTGCTGCAGCCGCTGGTGGAGAATGCCATCAAATATGCCGTCAGCCCGCTCGAGGAAGGGGCCGAAATCTCGGTCATCGCGCAGGTTGTCGGGCCGCGGCTCCGCGTGACCGTGTCCGACACCGGTCCCGGCATGACGGTCGACAATGTCGAGGCCGGGCTGCCCGCCGTTCGCCCCAGCCGGGCGCGGCGCGATTCCACCGGCGTCGGCCTCACCAATATCCGCGATCGGCTGGCGCAGGCCTATGGCGAGGAACACCGGTTCGAAATTCGCTCGCCCGAAAGCGGCGGCTTCTCGGTTCTCATCGAACTGCCCCTGGAATCGGACGAAGCGCCCGAGGCGTTAAGCGCAGCGCCAGAAACGCACCCCCAAACCGCAGCACCCCCGAAACCAGCGGGTCCCTCGCCCGTTGGACAGCTGCAATCCCCCCGGAAGGCACCGCAAACGACATGACTATTCGCACCATCCTCGTCGATGACGAGAAGCTCGCCATCCAAGGTCTCCAGCTCCGCCTCGAAGCGTTCGAGGATGTGGAGATCATCGAAACCTGCCAGAACGGTCGCGAGGCGATCCGGGCGATCAAGACGCTGAAACCCGACCTCGTCTTCCTCGACATCCAGATGCCCGGCTTCGACGGCTTTTCCGTCGTCCAGGGCGTGATGGAGATCGACCCGCCGCTGTTCGTCTTCGTCACCGCATTCCAGGAACATGCCATTCGCGCGTTCGAGGCCAATGCCGTCAATTACCTGATGAAGCCGGTCGACGAGGACAAGCTGGCCGACACGATCGAGCGCGTGCGCCAGCGCCTTGCCGAAAAGAAGAGCAGCGACGATGTCGAGCGGCTCAAGAACGTGCTGTCCGAAGTGGCCCCCGAAGCGGCAGAGAGCATGGGCGAGGACGATGCCGAAGCCGCCGGGCGCTACGAAAAGCTCATCAACGTGAAGGATCGCGGCCAGATTTTCCGCGTGGAGGTCGGCACGATCGAGCATATCGAGGCGGCCGGCGACTACATGTGCATCTACACCGGCGACAATTCGCTGATCCTGCGTGAAACGATGAAGGATCTCGAACGCCGGCTCGATCCGCGCAAGTTCCAGCGCGTCCATCGTTCGACGATCGTCAACCTGGACCAGGTCCGGCAGGTGAAACCGCACACTAACGGCGAATGTTTCCTGGTGCTGGATTCGGGCGCGGAAGTGAAGGTCTCGCGCAGCTACCGCGATGTCGTGGCGCGCTTCGTTCATTGATCTTTTGATTTTGAAGCCGCATCCGCGGGTTCGTCCTCGCTCGACGTGCAGCAAAGCTGCACCCGCTGCGGGCGGTCGGCCTGACCTCACCTGCCGGTCGGAACTGGAGACAATAGTTGGCTTTTGACCTGCCTGGCTTCGAAATCGACGAGTTCGTCCGCGACACGCTGGCCGAAGATCTGGGCGAGGGCCTGCCAGGCGGCGGGATTGACGTAACCAGCGAGAGCGTGATTCCTGCCGAGGCGCGGTTTGCGGGCGTGATGGACACGCGCGACGCAATCCATGTCGCGGGTCTTCCGGCTGCCGAGGCGTTCTTCCGTGCGCTCGATCCAGACATGACGGTCGACATCCTTGTTGAGGAGGGCGCGAGCGTGCCCGCCGGGACCGACCTCATGCATTTGCGAGGAAATGCCCGCGCAATGCTGACCGCCGAACGCAGCGCGCTCAATACTGTGCAGCACCTTTCCGGCATCGCCACCATGGTCGCCGAATATGTGGCCGCGATGGACAATCCCGACTGCACCCTGCTCGACACGCGCAAGACCATTCCCGGCCTCCGCCATCTGGAGAAATACGCCGTGCGCATGGGCGGCGGGGCCAATCACCGCATGGGCTTGTGGGACGCAGCGATGATCAAGGACAATCATGTGCTCGTCGCCGGCTCGGTAGGCGAAGCAGTGCGCCGCGCGGTGGCCGCCGGCGTCTCGGACATTATCTGCGAAGTCGACCGCATCGACCAGATCGAACCAGCGCTGCAGGCCGGTGCGACCCGTCTGCTGCTCGACAATATGGATCCGCCGACCTTGCGCGAGGCTGTCGCGATCGTGGATGGGCGCGTGCCGACCGAAGCCAGTGGTGGCATCACACTCGAAACCATCAAGGCCAGGGCAGCGACGGGCGTCGACTATGTCTCGGTCGGCCGCCTGACTCAGAGTGCCCCGGCCGCCGATATCGGACTGGACTTTACCCCGCTCTGACTTTGCGGCATCGCTGGCGCAAGAGGGCAGGGGAAGAGGGCAGAGTATGCGTCCATCGTCGATTGTGTGGTTCGAGCGGCTGTTTCTCCTCTCGCTCGCCCTTGCGATGCTCAACGCGGTGCTTTCCTACGGAATGCTCGTTGCCGAGGTCGAGAGCGAACCGGCTCTCGCCGGGATGGGGGGACCGCTCGTGCTGACGGTTGTTGCCGCGAGCCTGCTCATCCCCCTCATCCTGTGGTATTTCATCGCCCGCCGCGCGAGTGCTATCGCGAAATGGCTGCTGGTCGCGCTGGTCGCGATCGGCCTGCTGTTCGGCAGCTACGGTTTCGAGAGCGGCATTACGCTTCCGGATATACTGGGAGTGGTGGTCACGATCCTGCAACTCGTGGCCACGGCCCTGCTGTTTCGTGCCGATGCCCGAGAGTGGTTCGCCAGGCCACGACCCTGACCGAATGGCGCGTGGGCGTGTGTGCACGAATATTCAGGCGCCCTTTACGCCTTCGCCCCGATAAGTCATCTCTTCCGACGGGTGGGGAGAGAAATCGGTGAAACCAGAATCGATCAGTCGTTTCGAGCTGTGGTATTTCCTCGCCGTGGGGGCGAGCATCCTGTCGACTGCGCTCGGCTGGGCCGGCATGGAGGTCTTCACCGAAATGCTCGCGCGCGAAACGAGGCCCAGATCGAAAAACATGGGCTTCGTCCTGCTGGTGTCTTCGCTCGCCATGTTCGTCGTTCTCTCCATGGTCATGTGGGCCGCCATCGTCCTCTCGCGCTGGGGCGCCGCGCGCTGGCTGCTGGTCGCAGCAATCCTCTACGCCGGTTACGCAGCCATCCGGCGCCTGGCGGGAACCGCTCTCGACGCCAGCGTCGTCACCGACCTCATGGCGGTCGTGTTCGCCGCGGTGGGTGCGTCGTATCTTTTCCGCAAGGACGCGCGGGAATGGTTTGCGAAGAGCGATGACGACTCCTTCCACGCGCCGTAGTTTATTTCGCACGCTCGTCGCCTGCGGATCGCTCGGGTTCACCTGCCTCGCGGCGCCCGCTGTCGCGCAGGCCTATCAGTGCCGGTTGCCCGGGGCTGTCGAAATACCGCAAATCCGGCCCGATGCGCCCACCCGGCGGTTGCCGGTAACGGGCTATACGCTGGCGCTGGGATGGAGCCCGGAATTCTGCAAGGGGCGCGAAATGCGAGCGGCCGATGCGCGACAGTGCTCTGGTCGCGCTGGGCGGTTCGGCCTGATGGTGCACGGACTCTGGCCCGAAAGCGGGCGGACGTGGCCGCAATGGTGCGGGTCCCGGCGGCAGCTGCAAGCGCGCGACCTGCGCGCGAACATGTGCCTGTCCCCCTCGGCCCGCCTGCTGGCGCGGCAATGGGCCAAGCACGGCAGCTGCATGACACGCCGACCCGCCACCTACTTCAAGGTCACGCGCATTCTGTGGAATGGCCTGCGCATTCCCGATTTCGATCGCATCAGCCGAGAGGACGATCTGACCGCCGGCACGATCCGGACGCGTTTCGTCGATGCCAACCCCGGCTGGCCGCGCGAAGCGATAGGCGTGAAGCTGAATTCGCGCGGCTGGCTGCAGGAACTGCGCCTCTGCTACGACAAGCGCTTCATGCCGAACGCTTGCGATAGGCGGCGTCTCGGCGCGCAAGATGGGGCGCAAGCGAAAATCTGGCGCGGGCTCTGACTTGATCGAGGTCAATGACATCGGGGGGCCACACGGGGCATAGTCACGGCATGATCGAAATCGAGACAATCTCGGAGACAGCGCATCGCCTCGCCGTCATGGCCGACTTCCAGCAAGCCGACGCGGAGCGGCTGGTGGAGTTCGCGAAAGAGCGCAACCAGGCTGGCGGTGGCGGCAATTTGCTCATCGACGTGACCGCCGTTTCAGGTTTCACTTTCGCTGCTGTCGCCATCGAACTTGCTCATATGCCCAACCTGCTCAGGTGGATCTACGGACTCGACCGGATAGCGATCATCGCTGACGAGGAATGGATAAGAACCGGGGCGCGGCTCGAAAGCGCCCTGTTGCCTGGCGTGGTCTACGAAGTCTACGACGAGGATGAGGCGGAGGCCGCGCGTGCCTGGGTGCTCGAAGAAGCCGACGCACCGCACACCGGGGCCGTGCATGAACTCGCCATCGGCAAGCCGGACATCGCCGCCTGGGAATTGGCTGGTCGCCTCGATCGTGAGGAGTCCGAGCGCGCAATCGCGATGATTCGCAAGCGGCTGGAGGACTCCGATTGCCGAAAGCTGCTGCTGGTGATCCGAAAATGGCACGGTTTCGATCTCGACCGATTGCTTAGCCGCGAAGTGCTTGCCGGAAAACTCGACATCGCTCGCAAGCTCGAGCGCTATGCAATCGTCGGGGGACCCGCGTGGGTGCGTCGCTACGCCGAGTTCACGGCCACATTCGTCAAGGCGGACATCAAGGCATTCGAACTCGACGGGATGGAGGAAGCGATCGCCTGGCTCGAGGATTGAGCATCACCTTCGCGCCTTAAAGAACCCTCGCAGCAGCTCTGCCGCGCGCGCCTCTCCCATGCCCGCATACACCTCGGGCCGGTGCAGGCACTGTTTCTGTTCGAACACCCGCGCGCCGTGCTCGACTGCGCCGCCCTTGGGGTCGCTGGCACCATAATAGAGCTTGCCGATACGCGCGTGGACGATCGCGCCCGCGCACATGGCGCAGGGTTCGAGCGTGACCCACAGCTCGCAATCGGTCAGGCGTTCATCGCCCAGCGCCTGCGCTGCGCGTCGGATAGCGAGGATTTCGGCATGGGCGGTGGGATCATGGTTCTCGCGCGGCATGTTGTGCGCTTCGGCGATGACCTCGCCCGCGCGCGTCACGACAGCGCCCACCGGCACTTCGCCCGCGGCGGCAGACTGTGCGGCCAGATCGAGCGCGCGCTGCATGGGTTGCGGAAGGGTCCAGCCGGGCATATCAGCTGCGCGCTAGCCCGCTGGCGGCAGGGGCGCAACGTGCTTGACGATTCGCACCCCCGTCGCTATGCGCGCGGCTTTCCGGGATAAACCGAGGCCCCGACCGCTGTTTTCACGCGGCGAAGGGCACTCGCCCAACCATTCGAACCGAACGAGAGACGTATCATGTCGCGCATCTGCGAACTCACCGGCAAAGGCCGCCAGGTCGGCCACAATGTGAGCCACGCCAACAACAAGACCAAGAAGGTCTTCCTGCCGAACCTGCAGAACGTCACGCTGTTGAGCGAAAAGCTCGACCGCAGCTTCAAGTTCCGCGTGTCGACGCAGGGCCTGCGTTCGGTCGAACACAATGGCGGCCTCGACAACTGGCTCCTGAAGACCAAGGACGAGAAGCTTTCGGCCAATGCGCTCAAGGTGAAGCGCGAGCTGAAGAAGGCTGCCGCCGCTTCGTAAGAAGCTGGCGCCGCGGCGCTGTCAGGACCGAATCACGCAAGGGCGCGCGGGATCACTCGCGCGCCTTTTTCCGTTGCGGGGTCGCTGCCTCGTCCCAGCGCAGCTTGAGCAGATAGCTGTGCTGGTAGCTCATGAGATTGTCGTCGGACACCAGCCAGAGGTGCGTCCCGTCGGCGTCCTGTGTGAGGGTGAGACCTTCGTAATTGTCTTGCGGGAAATCGTCGCCGAGCTCGGTGACGAGCTCAAGCTCGACCACCTTTCCCTCGGCCAAATCGGCTGTGTCGAGTACCGCGATTGCGGTCCGGAAGCGAAGTGGCAAACCGACCGAGAAGTCACGCAGAAGTACGACGACCCGGTCCGTGCCCAGCGGACTCATGTCTACTGGACTATAGTCATACGGGACTTCTATCCTTAGTCGCGCCGGTCGCTTCGCCTTGAGCGGATCGTCATCGAATAGCAGCGCCCGATGGGAGTTCCTCGACCAACGCAGCCGGTCTTCCTCGATGACGAGAAACCGGCCGTCACCCATTCGCACCATGGCTTCGGGTCCGCTGTTTTCTCCCCAGTCTTGCATTTCGGGAATGCTCACGAAAGTCTGGGGCTGCAGGTCACGCCCGAACCGGCGGATTGCATTGCTGCCTTCGTATCCGCCCCAAATTATCCCGGCGACGGGATCATAGGCGAGGGACTCGAGATCATAGGCGAGCTTGTCCGCATCGTCCTCGGCTCCGAACCGCGTGAAGCGGGGCGGCGTGCGCACCTCCCTGTCAGGGCGCTGGAAGACCAGCTTGTTGGCGCCATCCGTTCCAGCAAGGAGCCGTCCGCCGGGCAAGGCGAGCAGCGCCGAGAAGCCCCCGAAGTGCCTGCCCCTCCCGGTGATTTCCCACGCCCCCACAAGCTCCAGCGGACCGGCTCGCGCCGAACCTGTCTGCACGGCCGTGATTGCCGCGGCGGGATCGCGCGGCGCTGGTGGCAATTCGGAGCGCACCCACAAGGATGGCGCGAGCGCGGCAGCAAGGGCGAGACCGAGAAGGAGACGCTTGCGGCGCATGCTTTGCGGGTCAGGTCGGGCTGGAAAGGCTGCGCGTCACGCGCGGATCACGGCATGGGCCCGAGAAACAGCAACGGGTCGAGGCGCGCGCCATTCCAGGTAATGCTCCAGTGCAGGTGCGGGCCGGTTGCGCGGCCCGATGCACCGATGCGACCGAGCGGCTGGCCCTGCTTGACCGCCTGGCCTTCGCGCACGAACAGTTCGGCGGAGTGAAGGAAGGCGCTGTTGAGACCTTGCCCGTGATCGATGATCACCAGCTGCCCTTCGAGGCTGAAATCGGGCTCTGCCAGCGTTACCACGCCATCAGCCGGGGCGACATAGGTGGTTCCCGCTCCGCCCGCGATGTCGAGGCCCGAATGATAACTGCCCGGTTCGCCGCGATAGATGCGCTGCGAACCGAAGCGGCCCGAAATTCGCCCGGTGACAGGCCAGATGAAGTCCTGCCGCCAGCCCTCGGCGCCGGTGCGCTGCTGGCGCGCATCCGAGATTGCATCGAGTTCCGGGCGGCGGCGCTGCATGAAACTTTCGGAGGCGCGGCCGGCGCGGCGCGCGACATTCACGCGCTCGATATTCCAGTCGCGCGGTTTGACCGACAGCCGGTCGCGGACGACCCGCCCGTCAGCCAGCGTTGCCACCAGCGTCGCGGCACCGCCTGCGTCGCGGTCGAACCCGGCAAAGAAACGTCCACTGTCGTCGAGCGGGACCTTCGTGTCGCCGATCGTCAGCGCCACCGTGCCCGCAGGAGCGGTGCCGCGGATCCAACCGCCCTGCTCGATCTCGCCACCATAGCTGAAGGTCGCGGGCACTTCCTGTCGCGCGACCGGGACGGATAACGGCACCGCATCGGACTCCATTGCCGAGGCAGGCGGCAGATCGACAGGCGCGGGCGCGCCCTGCGGCTCTGCCTGTTCGGCTGACGCGGGCACACAGGCTGCGGCAAGAAGGACGAGCGGCGCGACCCGGGCAAAACTCACGGCTTCAACCGCTCCGTCGCAAGTTGCGCAGTGGCATAAGGCTCCTGATGGTCGACCGACCAGTAGCGCAGTTCCTCCAGCGAAATCGGCACGCCGCTCATGGCGCAGGTCACGAACTGGCCCGCCCGTAGCACGCGAAAGCCGCTCGGCCCGTAATGGAGCTTCGCTTCGCCACTGGAGGGCGAGGAATTCTTGTTCATCAGCATGCCCGATATCCTAGCAGGTCGCGCTCACCCGAACAAATCATCCTGCCGTGGCGATGTTCCCTTTTTCGGAGCCGCTCGTGCCGGCCTGGTCGCCCGCGCTGCGCCGGTTGCGACATCGAGATCGCCGTCGCGAAACTTGAGCGTAAGCGCCGCTTCCTTCGCCGCCGCCGCCTTGTCGGTAAGCGTCTGCCCGTCCGGCCCTGTCACCCGGACATAGCCGCGCTTCAGCACATTGTCCGGATCAAGCGAGACCATCAGCCGCGCCACCGCCGAGAGGCGCTGCTGCGCCTGCTCGACCCGGCTCTTCAGGAGCGGCGCGTTGAGCCGGGCGCGGTCCGATTGCAGGCGTTCGCGTCCGCGCGCCACGCTGTCGACGAGCCCGCGCCGCAGTCGCTCGGCGAAATCGTCCAGCTTCTGCGCCTGCGGCTGCAGCAGCGTTTCGGGCGACGGCAGCCGCTCTGCGCGCGCTTCCAGCCGTTCGCGCCCCAGCTGCACCGGACGCAGGATCGCGCGCTCCTTGCGTGCGGCATAATCGGCCAGCGTCGCGGCGAGTTCGGCGCGCACCGGCACGGCCATCTCCGCTGCTGCCGTCGGCGTCGGTGCGCGGCGGTCGGCGGCATAATCGGCCAGCGTGGTGTCGGTCTCGTGCCCGACCGCGCTGATCGTCGGTATCGGGCAATCGGCGATGGCGCGCACCACCACCTCCTCGTTGAAGCTCCAAAGATCCTCGATCGAACCGCCGCCGCGCGCGACGATCACGAGGTCTGGCCGGTCAGGATGGCCTGCGGGCATGGCCGAGAAGCCGCGCACCGCGCCCGCGACCTGCTCTGCCGCACCCTGCCCCTGCACCAGTACGGGCCACACGATCACGCGGCTAGGAAAGCGGTCCGCCAGCCGGTGGAGGATGTCGCGGATCACTGCCCCGGTGGGCGAGGTGACGACGCCGATCGTGCGCGGCAAGAAGGGGAGCGGCTGCTTGCGCTCGGCCGCGAACAGCCCCTCTGCCTGCAATCGTGCCCGGGTTTTCTCCAGCAGCGCCAGCAGCGCGCCTTCACCGGCAAGCTCCATCCCCTCGATCACGATCTGGTACTTGCTGCGGCCCGGATAGGTAGTGAGCTTGCCGCTCGCGACCACTTCCAGCCCGTCCTCGAGCCGGAACGGCAGGCGATCGGCCTGCCCGCGCCACATCACCCCGTCGAGCACCGCCTTCTCGTCCTTGAGCGCGCAATACATGTGGCCGCTCGCCGCACGCTTCACGCCCGACAGTTCGCCGCGCAGGCGCACGAAACCGAAGCGCTCCTCAACCGTGCGCTTCAGCGCGTTCGATATTTCGCTTACCGTCAACGGCTCGGCGTTGTCGCCCGGGCGGCCCTTCGCTACCAAACCGGCATCTTCTTCATCGGACGGGAACTCGCTTGCCATGAATATCCTCTTGCTCGGCTCGGGCGGCCGCGAACATGCGCTGGCGTGGAAACTGGCGCAATCGCCGCTGTGCGACAAGCTGTGGGCGGCCCCCGGCAATCCGGGCATAGCGCAGGATGCGGAGTGCGTCGCGCTTGATGCCACCGACCATGAGGCAGTGATTGCCTTCGCCAGGGAGAACGCCATTGGTCTCGTGGTGATCGGCCCCGAAGCCCCGCTGGTCGACGGGCTTGCCGACAGCCTGCGCGCGGCGGGCATCGACACCTTCGGCCCATCGCAACAGGCAGCGCAGCTCGAGGGCAGCAAGGGCTTCACCAAGGAGCTGTGCCAGCGTGCCGGCATCCCGACCGCGCGCTACGAACGCTGCGCCTCGCTCGAAGCGGCATGGGGCGCGCTCAAGCGATTCAAGCCGCCGTTCGTGCTGAAGGCCGACGGACTCGCTGCGGGCAAGGGCGTGGTCATCGCCGAAACCTACGAAGAAGCGCAGGAGGCACTGGGCGACATGTTCGGCGGCCAGTTCGGCAGCGCGGGCAGCGAGGTGGTGATCGAGCAGTTCCTGACCGGCGAGGAGGCCAGCTTCTTCGCCCTGACCGATGGCCAGACCATCGTCCCGATCGGCACCGCGCAGGACCACAAGCGCGTGGGCGAGGGCGATACCGGCCCCAACACCGGCGGCATGGGCGCCTACTCGCCCGCCCCGGTGCTGACCCCGGCCCTGCAGGCCCAGGTGATGCGCGAGATCGTGGAGCCGACCGTCCGCACCATGGCGGCCGAGGGCATGCCCTACTCGGGCGTGCTCTATGCGGGGTTAATGCTGACCAGTCAGGGGCCGCAGCTGATCGAATACAATGCGCGTTTCGGCGACCCGGAGTGCCAGGTACTGATGATGCGGCTGGAGAGCGACCTCGTCGAACTGATGCTCGCCTGCGCGCGCGGGACGCTGGGCGAGCTGGCCGCGCCCGTGCTGTCGGACGATTTCGCGCTGACCGTGGTGATAGCGGCAGAGGGCTACCCCGGCACGCCGACGAAAGGCGGGACGATCGACTTGGGCGAGGCCGAGGCGGGCGGGGCGAAGGTCTTCCACGCGGGCACCAGCCTCGAAGGCGGGACCCTCATCAGCAGCGGCGGCCGCGTGCTGAACGTGACAGCCCGCGGCGCCACCGCGACCGAAGCGCAGCGGAGCGCCTACGAGGCGGTGGACGCCATCGACTTCGCGGACGGGTTCTGTCGGCGGGATATCGGCCAGCGGGAAGTGCGGCGAGAGCGAGGGTAGCGTCCATTGGGAGACGATTCGGTTGCGCACGCGCGGCTATTGGCTAGCGACACGCGATGGAACCAGCGCCGGAACTGTGACAACGATTGAGGCCGGACGTCTCCTTACGCCAATCCGATGGGCCGTGATGTACGTCAAGAACTGCGCCGCGCGCACAACACAGCGCGCTCGCGGTTGCACCGCCTTCGACTTTCCCATTGATCGATTGCCGCTGTCAGGCGCATCATAGGACCATGACAGCATCGTACATCCGACAAATCCTACTCGTCGCCGCAGGCTCGGCGTTTATGCTTGTCGCCTGCACGGGCGGCTCGGCGGACCGCCCGGTCGAATCCGCGTCGGCGCCGCTCGCCGCACCAGCTGGCGTCGGCGATGCGCAATCCGATCTCGCCTTCGTCCAGCAGGCTTGCGGCACCTGCCATGCGACCACGCCGCTGGCCATATCGCCCGATCCGCGCGCGCCGAACTTCGCCGAGGTCGCGAACAGTCCCGGCCTCACGGCCGACACGCTCGATATCTGGCTGCGCAACGCGCACAATTATCCGGCGCAGATGAACTTCACTCTCGACGACGAGCAGATCGCCGCGATCGAGCGCCACATGCTGCGGCTGCGCGATCCCGACTACGAGCTGCCGGTTTCCTAATAGCCAGGCTTCACCCCAGCTTCCGGGCGACGAGCGCCTGCAGGTCCGCCTCGCTCCGCGCACCATAGTGGCTGATGATCTCGGCCGCGCAGATTGCGCCCATGCGCAGACAGGTCTGCAGCGATTCGCCGCGCGCGTGGCCGGTGAGGAAGCCGGCGGCGAAGAGGTCGCCCGCGCCGGTGGTGTCGACCACCTTGTCGACCGGCTCGGCCTGCACCTCGGCCCGCTCGCCATTCGCCACGGCGATCGCACCCTTCGCGCTGCGTGTCGCGACGAGGACCGGGACCTTGTCCGCCACTGCGGAGACGCCGGCCTCGAAATCACCTTCGCCGGTGAGCGAGGCGAGTTCGTGCTCGTTGACGAACAGGATGTCGATCTGTCCTTCCTCGATCAGCGCGCGGAAATCGTCGCCGTGGCGGTCGATCACGAAGCTTTCGCTGGCGGTGAAGGCGACCTTGCGGCCAGCCTTGCGGGCGACGTCGATCGCATGGCGCATGGCGCTGCGCGGTTCCTCCGGGTCCCACAGATAGCCCTCGAGGTAGAGGATCGCCGCACTGGCGATCAGCTCGTCGTCGAGCGCGGCAGGCGGCAGGAACTGGCTGGCGCCGAGGAAGGTGTTCATCGTCCGCTCGCCGTCCGGCGTCACGAAGATCAGGCAGCGCGCGGTCGACGGCTGGCCTTCGCGAGCGGGCGTCTCGAAATCGATGCCCACGGCGCGAATATCGTGACTGAACACATCGCCCAGCTGGTCCTGCGCCACCTGGCCCACGAAAGCGCATTGTGCGCCGAGCGCGCTCATGCCCGCCAGCGTATTGGCGGCCGAGCCGCCGGAGATTTCCTTGGCCGGGCCCATCGCATCGTAGAGTCGCCGCGCACCGTCCTCGTCCACCAGCGTCATCCCGCCCTTGTTGAGGCCGAGCTCGTCGATAAGCTCCTCTTCACACGGCGACATCACGTCGACGATGGCATTGCCGATGGCGACGACGTCGTAGCGCGTCTCGGGGCGGGGATCGGTCATGGGTACTCCGGAATGTCCTGGGGAGATGGTGTCGGGATTCGGTATGTCGGGCGCGGTTAGCGTTTCATCGGGGCAAGGCCAAGCGCGACGTTGACTTGGGTGTCCGGCCCGCGCACATCCCGCGACCCATGGTTTCGCTCCCCCGCGCCCTGTCTCTTGCCCTCGGCCAGCTTGGCGACCGGGCGATCCTGCGCGTGCTGGTTAAGAGCCTGGCAGTCACGCTAGCGATCTTCGTTGCCGCCGCCGTTGCACTGAACGCCGCGCTTCCCGCGCTGCTGTCGCGCTGGATCGATCTCAACGGCGATGTATATATCGTCCTGACCGCCCTGTTCTTCATCATCGGTGCATGGCTGCTTTTCCGCATCGTGGCGCTGGCCGTGCTGCAATTCTTCGCCGACGACGTTGTCCATGCGGTGGAAGCGAAGCACTATCCCGACCATGCCGCGGGCGCCCGCACGGTGCCGTTTCCCGAGGAGCTGTCGAACAGCCTGCGCGCCACTGGCCGCGTGATCCTGTTCAACCTGCTTGCCGCGCCCGTCGCCATCGTCCTGCTATTCACCGCGATCGGCCCGGCGATCGTGTTCTGGTTCGTCAACGCGTTGCTTCTGGGGCGCGAATTGCAGGACATGGTCTGGCTGCGACATCGACAGGACCGCGGCGAAGTCCAGCCCATCGGCGGGCTCACCCGCTTTGCTTTGGGTGGCGTGGTCGCGGGCCTGCTCGCAATACCCTTCATCAACCTTCTGGCGCCCATCATCGGCGCGGCGAGTGCGACACATCTCGTCCACCGCAGCAAACGGAAACCCGCTCCCCATGCGCTCTAGCGTCCTTTTGATCCTGCCCCTGCTGGCCGCATGCGCGACAGTGCCCAGCGGGCCCGCGGCGCCCGCTCCACAGACGCGCACAACGCCGTCGCCGCCGCCGCAACAGGTGCAGGCCGCACCATCGAGCAGCGGCTTCATCGCGCCACGCATCATGAACCTTCCCGGCCTTGAAGGCGTGATCGGAAAGAACGAAACGGCGCTTGCAAACATGTTCGGTCCGCCGCGCCTGAGCGTAAAGGAGGGCGACGCGCGCAAGCTGCAATTCGTCGGGCGCGCTTGCGTCCTCGATGTCTACCTCTACCCGCTGGAGCCGCGCGGGCAGCCGAGCGCAACCTATGTCGACGCGCGCCGCGCGAGCGATGGCCTGGACGTCGACCGTGCCGCCTGCGTACGGGCGCTGCGCCGCTAACCCCGTCTTAAGCAAGTTGCGTTAGGCCATGCCCGACTGAAGATACGGGAAGTGGGCAAGCGATGAGCGTGCATTTCGGAGAATTGGCGAAGAAGTTCGGCGCTGGCGGTGCGGTTTCGAGCGAGGACGTGCTGACGCTGCGTCGCGAGGTCTGGCCCGACGGCCGCATTTCGCAAAGCGAGGCCGAGGCGATCTTCGCGCTCAACCGGCAACTCCAGTCGAGAAGCGACGAATGGGTCGATTTCTTTGTCGAGGCGCTCGGCGAATATGTGATCAACCAGCGCGCCCCGGCAGGCTATGTCGACACCGAAAACGGCCAATGGCTGATGGACCAGATCGATGCCGACGGAAAGCTCGGCTCGATGGCAGAGCTCGAGCTGCTCGTACGCGTGTTCGAGCGCGCTCGCAACGTGCCCGCCGCGCTCAAGGATTATGCTCTGCGCCAGGTCGAAAAGGCCGTGGTCGAGGGCACCGGGCCGACGCGCGACGGCGGCCAGCTGGAGCAGGGCAATGTCAATGCGACGGAGGCCAAACTGCTGCGCCGGGCAATCTTCGCGCCTGCCAGCGAGCGCCCGGCAGCCGTCGGCCCGAGCGAGGCCGAGATGCTCTTTCGGCTGAAGGAGGCGACGCTCGGCGCTGACAATGCGCCGGAATGGCAGACGCTCTTCGTGCAGGGCATCGCGAATTATCTGCAGGGCTACAGCAATCCGAATGCGCAGATCAGCCGCGAGCGGGCCACCGAACTTCAGGCCTTCATGGCCGAACGATCGTCCGGCGTCGGCAGTTTCCTGGGCCGCATGGCGCAAACCGCGCCCAATGCCTTCGGTGTGGTGTTTGGCCGCAAGGAAGAGGGCCTGGGCCGCGAAGACCGCGTGGCCGAAGCCGCCGAAGTCACCAGCGGCGAGTCGGCGTGGCTCGCCGCGAAAATCGAGGCCGATGGCAAGGTCGACGAGTACGAGCAGGCGCTGCTCGACTTCCTCGCCGAGGACTGATCAGTCGAAGCTGAGCGAGGCTTCGGCTCCGCCTTGCTTGGGCAGCGGGCCCGTGGGCGGTATCGCCGGGACCGGAAGACCAGCTTCCGGTGGTTTCCTGCGCCTGTTCTGGCGTTTCCAATCCGCCATCGTAGCCTTGAGCGAAGAGCCGACCCGCACCTCCTTCCCGCGTTGACGAACGCCCTGCTCGATCAGCAGGCCCGCCGCCAGGAGGAGAAATTTCGGGAGTACGCTCACTCGTGTTTCATACCATGAAACTCTCGCCGCATCCACAAGCGCCCTTGGCATTAGGATTGTCGAACACGAAACCGGCGGTGAAGTCGTCCTCCACCCAGTCCATCGTGCTGCCGATCAAATAGAGCACGCTGGCGCTGTCGATGTAGAAGATGCCGCCGGGCGTTTCGATCTTCTCGTCGAACTTGGCCTCTTCGGTTACGTAATCGACCGAATAGGCGAGGCCCGAGCAGCCCCGCCGCGGCGTGGACAGCTTCACGCCGATGGCGTCGTCGGGCGCCTTCGCCATCAGGTCGGCAACGCGCTGCTCGGCACGCTCGGTCAGGATGACGGCGGCCTTGGGAGCGGGGCTGGTTTTCGTATCGGTCATCAGAGCATTCCCAGTTCGAGACGCGCCTCGTCGGTCATCTTGTCCGGACCCCAGGGCGGGTCCCAGACGAGGTTGACCTCGGCATCGCGCACGCCGGGCACGCTGGCGGCGCGCAGTTCAACCTCGCCGGGCATGGTCTCGGCGACCGGGCAGTGCGGCGTGGTGAGAGTCATGGTGACGGTCACGTCGCTCTCGTCGTCGACCTCGACCCCGTAAATCAGGCCGAGATCGTAGATGTTCACCGGGATTTCCGGGTCGTAGATTTCCTTCAGCGCCGCGACCACGGCCTCGTAGAGATCGCCGCCGGGCGCGCCCGCGGGCACGTTCTCGGGCTTTTTCTGCAGGAAACCCTCGAGATAATCGCGCTTGCGCTCCATGCTCTCACGGGGAGACTCTTCGGCATCCACCGCATCTTCCACGCGAGCGCGTTTCGGCTTTTGGGGCGGCGTGCCCACGACGGTGTCCGCCGGTGAGGGGGCCGCGATGAAATCCTGGTCGTTGTTCGTTTCTTCGCTCATCCGAAGATCCTCTGGGTGCGTTCGATGCCGCGCATCAGGGCGGCGATATCGCTTTCGTCCGAATAAAGCCCGAAGCTCGCCCGGGCGGTGGCGGGGACGCCGAGATGCTCCATCAGCGGCTGCGCGCAGTGATGGCCGGCGCGGATCGCGACATTCTCTTCGTCCAATATGGTGCCGAGGTCGTGGGGGTGAACCCCTTCCATGGCGAAACTGACGATGCCTGCGCTTTCCTCCGGCCCGAACAGGGTGACCGAGTTGACGTTGCGCAGTTCTTCGCGCAGCTGGTTCGCCAGCGCCGCCTCATGCGCGAAGAGGCGATCGGGGCCGCGGGCTGCGACATAATCGATCGCGGCATGAAGCGCGATCGCCTCGGTAATCATCGGCGTGCCCGCCTCGAAGCGCTGCGGCGGCGGGGCATAGGTGGTCTTTTCGAACGTGACCTTGTCGATCATCGCACCGCCGCCTTGCCACGGCGGCATCGCGTCGAGGATGTCCTCGCGCGCCCACAGTACGCCAATGCCCGTGGGGCCGTAGAGCTTGTGGCCCGACCATGCATAAAAATCGCAATCGAGCGCCGCCATGTCGAGCGCCATGCGTGGCGCGGCCTGACAGCCATCGAGCAAGATCTTCGCGCCGACCGAGTGGGCGAGGTCCGCGGCCCTGCGGCCGTCGAGCACGCTGCCGAGCACATTCGAGACATGCGCGAGCGACACCAGCCTGGTGCGCGGGGTCAGCAGTGCCTCCAGCGCGCCGAGATCGATTCGGTGGTCCTCGGTGAGCGGGCAGACATCGATATGCGCGCCAGTTCTTTCGGCCACCATTTGCCAGGGCACGATGTTGGAATGATGCTCCAGTGTCGAAAGGACGATCCGGTCACCCTCACCGATGTGCGTCATGCCCCAGCTGTCCGCGACCAGATTGATCGCCTCGGTCGCGCCGCGAACGAAGACGACTTCATTATCGCTCCGCGCACCCATGAAGTCTGCGACCCGGCGGCGCGCAGCTTCGTAGCCCAGCGTCATCTGCGCCGAGCGGCCATAAACCCCGCGGTGTACCGTCGCGTAATCGCGCCCGAGCGCGCGGCTCATCGCGTCGATCACCGCCTGCGGTTTCTGCGCGGTCGCGGCGGTATCGAGGTAGTGCCACGGTTCACCGTCCGGCGTCAGCAGGCCGGGAAAGTCCGCCCGCTGTGCCGTGGCATGCGTTAGGGTTGCCGTATTGCTCACAGGTTCCTGTCCACCTTGGCCAGTGCCACTTCCATCAGCTCTTCTCGCAGGTCTTCGTTATCGAGATTGACCAGCGCATCGCCAAGGAAGGCTTGGGCGAGCAATCGCTGCGCAAGTTCGGGCGCCACGCCGCGAGCGGCCATGTAGAAACGCGCGTTCTCATCCATCTGGCCGACGCTGGCGCCATGCGCGCATTTCACGTCGTCGGCGAAAATCTCAAGCTGCGGCACGGCATTCACGCTCGCGCCCTTTTCCAGCAGCAAGCCCTTGAAATCCTGCGCCGCATCGGTCTTCTGCGCGTCGCGCACCACGTCGATCCGGCCGAGGAAATTGCCGGTGCCATGACCCCAATGGACCGCGCGAACGACCTGGTTGCTGGTCGCATCGGGCTCCGCATGGGTGACATGGGTGACGAACTCGCGCACGGTTTCGCGCCCGCCGACAGTGATGCCGCCAAGCTCGAAATGCGCGCCCTTATGCAGCATCACCTCGATTTCGAGCCGTGCGAATTCGGCCGAGGCGAGCACGGCGAATAGCTCGCAGGTCGCGCCCTCGCCCACGGTAACCCGCCAGCGGTGCAGTTCGGTCGGTCGCGTCTTTTCGCCATCGGCGATGACGAGCGTATCGCGAAAACTCTCACCGGCGGCCACATCGATGGTGCGCCAGTTGTCGAGGGAGACGCCTTGCAGGCGTTCGACCCGCGAATAGCGCCACGCTTCGTCCTTGCGGGTGGGAAGATCTGCGACTTCGCTCATAGCTCGCTCGCCCGGCTTTGCGCGAGGCGCAGGATTGCGGTCTTGTGATAGGCGTCCATGCAGGGGATTGCCGTCTCACTCAGCGCCACGACCTGCGCCTGCTTTTCCTTGCGCGCGATGTCCGAGCCCATGATTTCGTCGATCTGCGGCGCCAGTGGGCCCATGCAGGTCAGCATCGAGCCGCAGCGGATGGCATCGACCATCTTATCTCCGCTGCTGGTCTTGGTGCGGCAGGTCAGTTCGCCCTCGATTTTGGCCAGGCCGCCCTTCCAGTCGTGCATCCGCTCTCCGATGACGACGATCTGCTCCTCGACCTCGTTCTGTGACTCGGGCGGTGCTTCGGCGATTGCAGCGCTCTGCATCAGGAAGAAGATTGCAAGCGTCTTCATGCCGCCATCACCGCGTCGTAACCCTCTTCCTCGAGGCGCACGGCCAACTCTGGCCCGCCCGTCTGGACGATCCGGCCCTGCGACAGGATGGAGACCTTGTCCGGCTTCACCACTTCGAGCAGGCGCTGGTAGTGGGTGATCAGCAGCACGGCCTTGTCGGGGCTGCGCATGATCGAATTGATGCCCTCGCCCACGACACGCAGCGCATCGATATCGAGGCCGGAGTCGGTTTCGTCCAGCACGGCGAATTTCGGGTCGAGAATGCCCATCTGGACCATCTCGGCGCGCTTCTTCTCGCCGCCGGAAAAGCCGACGTTGACGTGGCGCCTGAGCATTTCCGGATCGAGCTTGAGCAGCGCCGATTTTTCCTTGGCGAGCTTGAGAAATTCACCGCCGGTCAGCGGTTCTTCCCCACGCGCCTTGCGCTGCGAATTGAGCGCCTCGCGCAGGAACTGCACATTGGAAACGCCGGGAATTTCGACCGGGTACTGGAAGCCCAGGAACAGCCCCGCTGCCGCACGCTCATGCGGTTCCATGTCGAGCAGGTCCGCGCCGTTGAAGCGCACGCTGCCACCGGTCACTTCGTAGCCCGGGCGGCCGCCGAGCACATAGGACAGCGTGGACTTGCCCGCGCCATTGGGGCCCATGATCGCATGGACCTCGCCCGCGGGCACGGTCAGCGAGAGGCCGTTGAGGATGGTCTTGCCGTCGATCTCGGCAGTGAGGTTTTCGATTTCGAGCATTTACCTGTCGTTCCTGCGCGGACCGCCAGTGCGGTTCGGGCGCGAATAGTGCTGGTTGGGATTGGCCTCGCGATGGGCGCGGGCCCGGGCTTTCTTGTCGGCGATCCGCTCGCGCATCACGAGCGTGAGGCGCTGAAGCACATCGTCCATGTTCTGGAGGATTTCGGCGGCGGGAATGCGCATCACGCGGATGTCGACCGCCTCGAGGCTCTTGTCGCGGCGCTTGGCGAGCGTTTCGTCCGCATCCTCCTCGTCGATCATCACGGCGAGGCCGAGATTGTGGCAGTTGAAATCGACGATCGCGCTGCCGACCACGGCATGGCGCGTGAATTTGTAGCGACCCATGTCGGCCTCGGCGAATTTCTTCGCCAGCGCCTTGTGCGCCGGTGTCGAATGCCGCCGCTTCTCGCGCGCCATGTCATGCAGCGCGTCGAGCCGCTTCTCGGAGATTTCCCACCCGCGGCCCTTCTTCTTGAGAGCGGGCGCAGCGTCGGTGTCCTCGGACGGATCGCGGAGCTGGAGGGTCTTGCGGTCGTTCATTGCCAATTCCCCTCTCCCGTAGCGAGTTTGCGAAAAGCGAAATCCTTCAACTCACTTTGATGGATCTCAAAGAACTCCATCATCTCGCTATCGTCAGCGCTGAACTTTCGATCGAACATTTCTTCGACATTGTAGCGAGAGTAAGCGTCCATTGAGCGACTGCAGCCCTCGATCGCCATTGCCGCACGCTGCTGGTCAGTTTCCCCCACCGGCGCCGCATTCTGAAAACAGTCCTCGATCTCGGCCAGAAGAACCGAGCGCTCGTCCGAAGCGCTTCCGCAAGCTGAAAGAATAAGGACGGCAGAAAGAGATAGCGGCGTCCTCACCCCACACTCCCCTCGAGCGAAATCGCCAGCAGCTTCTGCGCCTCGACCGCGAACTCCATCGGCAGCTCTTTCAGCACCTCTTTCGCGAAGCCGTTGACGATGAGCGCCATCGCTTCCTCGTCGTCGAGGCCGCGCTGCATGGCGTAGAACAGCTGGTCGTCGCTGATCTTACTGGTGGTCGCCTCGTGCTCGATCTGGGCGGTCGGGTTCTTCACCTCGATATAGGGCACGGTGTGCGCGCCGCACTGGTCGCCGATCAGCAGGCTGTCGCATTCGGTGCGGTTGCGCACGCCGTCGGCATTGGCCGCCACGCGCACCATGCCGCGATAGGTATTGTCGCTCTTGCCTGCCGAAATGCCCTTGGAGATGATCGTCGAGCGGCTGCCCTTGCCGTTGTGGATCATCTTGGTTCCGGTATCGGCCTGCTGGTAGTTGTTCGTCACCGCAACCGAGTAGAACTCTCCTACGCTGTCTTCGCCATTGAGGACGCAGCTGGGATATTTCCACGTCACGGCGCTGCCGGTTTCGACCTGCGTCCAGCTGACCTTGCTGCGCGCACCCTGGCACAAGGCGCGCTTGGTGACGAAATTGTAGATCCCGCCGACGCCTTCGGAATTGCCCGGATACCAGTTCTGGACGGTCGAATATTTGATCTCGGCATCTTCCATCGCGACCAGCTCGACCACCGCGGCATGCAGCTGGTTCTCGTCCCGCATGGGGGCGGTGCAGCCTTCGAGATAGCTGACGTAACTGCCCTTTTCCGCGACGATCAGCGTGCGCTCGAACTGGCCGGTGTTCTCCGCATTGATGCGGAAATAGGTGCTCAGCTCCATCGGGCAGCGAACGCCTTCTGGCACGTAGACGAAGGTACCGTCGGAAAAGACCGCGCTGTTGAGCGTGGCGAAATAATTGTCGTGCTGCGGCACCACCTTGCCGAGCCACTTCTTCACAAGGTCCGGATATTCGCGGATCGCCTCGCTGATGGAGAGGAAGATGACGCCCGCGCGCTTCAGCTCCTCGCGGAAGCTGGTGGCGACGCTGACGCTGTCGAATACGGCATCGACGGCGACCTTCTTGGCGCCCTTTACGCCGGCCAGCACTTCCTGTTCGCCCAGTGGGATGCCGAGCTTATCGTAGACGCGCTTGATCTCGGGATCGAGGTCGTCGAGCGAATCGAGCTCGACCTTCTTCTTCGGCGCTGCGTAGTAATAGGCGTCCTGATAGTCGATCTCGGGATAGCCGAGCTTTGCCCAGTTCGGCTCTTCCATCTCCTGCCACAGACGGAAAGCCTTGAGCCGCCAGTCGAGCATCCACTCGGGCTCGCCCTTCTTGGCCGAGATGAACCGGACGGTGTCCTCGTTCAGGCCCTTCTCGGCAAACTCGGTCTCGATGTCCGACGACCACCCGTGCTCATATTCGGCCACCTTGTCGGCAGCTTCCCGCGCTTCGCGGTCCTGAATATCGACGTCTTCGCTCATGCCATTTCTTCCATACGTGCCAGCTGCGTCAGCGGGATGGCCGCCAGCGCGCCGCGCAATGCTTCGTTGACGAGAGGCCAGTGCGGTTTGACCGCGCAATCATGCGCCACCGTGCAATCGCCACCATCGATGCAGGCGGTGAGCGCGATCGGCCCTTCCACCGCCTCGACGATATCGGCGACGCTGATGGCCGCCGCCGGACGGGCCAGCTGCAATCCGCCGCCCGCACCGCGGGTCGAGCGGATGAGCCCGGCTGCCGACAACCTGCTCACCAGCTTCTGCACAGTCGGGACGGGCAAGCCGGTTTCGTTCGCCAGCTCGGCCGCGTTCGTCCGCTCGCCTCCGCAATGGCGCGAGGCCGCGCACATCGTGACGACCGCATAATCTGCAAGATTGGAGAGGCGCATAGCTCAACCGCGTTAAATCGGACCAAATCGTTCCGATTGGCGAGCTAAGGGTCCGAAGCCCTGTTTTCAACGAATTTCCGCTAGTTGCGAGTCGTTAGCAGTTACGCGGGATCCTTGCCGAGCTGCCTGGCTTCGCCCGAGCCGAACAGGTCGACCGAGCCATAGCCCTGGGGGCCGAGCATGTCGTGGACCGGAGAATTGCCTTCGGGCATGAGCCGTTTCGGCGTGCGGCCAGTGAAGAAGCGCAGTTCCTTGATCAGATGCGCCTGGTCATAGAAAGCCTCGCGGATGTCGGCTTCCACTTCGTCCGACAATTCGGGAAGCGACAACAATGTCGCCGCGCGGACGGCGCGATAGCGACGGACGAGCCGCACTGGCGATTGGCCGAAGAATTGCGAAACGAGGCGCTGCACCTGCCGCTTCGAATAGGGCAGGCTGTCATAGAGTTCCTCGAGATCGGGACGAAACGAGGCGGAAAGCCACTGCAGCGTGCGGTCGATAACCTGAAGATGGGCCTCCGGCAGCTCCTTGATGCTGTGACGAACGATCGCAGCCATTTCGTCGAGGATGGATGTGTCGTCCAGCTCTCCATCGCGCCAACGCTGTGCGAGACCCTCGAATTGCTGCGCCGCGTCCGTGTCGAGCACGCGATCCGCATCGAGAAAGCTGTCGTGACATTCGTTGACGGCGAGACCGGTCATCGCCGCCCAGCCGCGGAAATTCAGCGACACGCCGAACATCGTTGCCGGCCCGCGGATGTGGAAGTCTCGTGCCTGGCAAAGCGGAGCCAGAAAGAAGGCATCGCGCGTTTCTGCGACCTCTCCGTGATCGAACTTCATTCGCCCCACGCCTTCGACAAAGGCCGTCATCTGACCGGAATAGGCGGGCAGAACGTCCACCAGATCGCCTTCCCCGCACCGCCAGATGTAGAGCGAATTGAGATAGGGAGCGAGATCCTCGGGCGCGGCGATGAAGGTGAAGGCGTGCTGCCCCTTGCCAGCCTCGCCGACCGAATCCCCGTTTGCTCCAATGTCGCTCATCGCAATTTTTGTATAAAAACGACAATTGAATGGCGCAACCCGAATGCGATAAATGCATCCGCAGCGGATCTGATCGGATTTTCGAGAAAAGAGGGGCGGCCCTGTTAGGAGCCGCCCCTTGTAGTCGAGAACTCGTCGCAATCTCGCTCCGAGCCCTTCGGGTCGCATGAGTGTGATAGGCCGAGTCTATTACAGTTGATTGTATGCAAGCGACACTTTCGCAAAAAACGTGATTTCCCGGCGGTAAGATTCGCTATTCCCAGTGGCTGGCACTTGGAATCTCGACAAGGCAGGGGGGCTTCGTCATAGGCCGCACCATGCTTTTCGACCTTGCTCGGCCGGCCCTTTTCCTGCTCGACCCCGAGCGCGCCCACCGCCTCACGATTCGCGTGCTGGCTGCAGCGCCGTGGCGCGCGGCGAGCGTTTCAGGATCGTCGCCTCTCTCTATCCGCGTGGCCGGGCTCGACTTTCCCAATCCGCTCGGCATGGCGGCAGGCTTCGACAAGGATGCCGAGGTGCCCGACCAATTGCTGGGGCTGGGGTTCGGTTTCACCGAGGTCGGATCGATCACGCCCCGCCCTCAGGCCGGCAACCCCAAGCCGCGCCTGTTCCGCCTCGTAGAAGATCGCGCGGTCATCAATCGAATGGGCTTCAATAATGGCGGCGCGGCGAGCGCTCGCGAACGGCTGGCAGCGCGCGCCGGCCGCGGCGGAATCGTCGGGATCAATATCGGCGCGAACAAGGATAGCGAGGACCGGACCGCGGACTATGCGGCACTCACCCGCGTCATGGCGCCGCTTGCCTCCTATCTGGCTGTCAATATCTCCAGCCCGAACACGCCCGGCCTGCGAGCATTGCAGGATCAAGGCGCGCTGACCGGATTGCTCGATGCCGTCCTCGATGCACGTGGTGAAGCCGGGCCGCCGGTCTTCCTCAAGGTTGCGCCCGACCTCGAGCCCGCCGACATCGACGCGATTGCCCGCATCGCGCTGGACAAGGGGCTTGGCGCGCTGATCGTCTCCAACACCACGATTTCACGGCCGCCGCTTGCTTCGCGCGACGCAGGCGAAACGGGTGGCCTGTCGGGCGCACCGCTGCGCGATCTTGCCCAGCAGCGCCTGCGCGATTTCCGCAAGGCAACCGGAGGAGGCTTGCCGCTGGTCGGCGTCGGCGGAATCGCGAGCGCCGAGGATGCCTGGGCGCGGATCAGGGCCGGTGCGAGCCTTGTCCAGCTCTACAGCGCAATGGTTTACGAGGGACCCGGATTACCGCGCCGGATCGTGAAGGGTCTGGAGCGACTGATGGTGCGCGATGGCTTTGCATCGATTGCCGAAGCTGTCGGAACCGAATAGCACCACCGCATGATCCGCGCCTTCCTTGCCCCCTTCGCCGTTCTCGCCCTTGCTGGCTGCGCAACCGTTCCGGCCGCTTCACCGGCCGAGGTCCCGGCCGCCCCCGTCGGCTACGTGAGCGCCGCAGACCCGCGAGCACAGGAAGCGGGCGAGGCAATCCTGCTTCAGGGTGGGTCGGCCACCGATGCGGCGATCGCCACGATGCTTGCCCTTACCGTGGTCGAACCTCAGAGTTCGGGCATCGGCGGCGGCGGCTTCATGCTGCGCGGCACTCCCGAGGGGGGCGTGACCAGCTATGACGGACGCGAGACCGCTCCGGCGGCTGCTACACCCGACTGGTTCCTGACCCCAAGTGGCGAGGTTCCGCCCTTCATGGAGTCGGTCCGCAGCGGTCTGAGTGTCGGGGTGCCGGGCAATATCGCTCTGGCCGCCAAGGCGCATGCCACCCACGGCAAACTCGCGTGGGCCGCGCTTTTCGAACCCGCTATCGCGCTCGCCCGTGAAGGCTTCGAGATCAATCCGCGAATGCACAACGCGCTCGACAGCGCGCGCAACCGGGCCGCCTTTTCGCAGACAGGGCGGACTCTGTTTTACGATGCCGATGGCGAGCCGCTGCCTGTCGGTACCCGCGTCGTGAACGAAGCGCTGGCTCAGACCTTCGAGCGGCTTGCCGAGGAAGGGCCGGGCGCGTTTTATCGGGGCGATCTGGCGCAAGAAATCGCCGCGACCGTCGCTGCGGACACGCCGCGAACATCCGCAATGACCGTCGACGACATCGCAACCTACGAGGCGAAAGAGCGCGAGGCGCTATGCGGGGGCTATCGCGGCTATCGGGTCTGCTCGATGGGGCCGCCGACATCCGGCGGTGTCGCGGTCCTGCAGATTCTCGGCCAGCTTGAGCGCTTCGACCTGAGCGCGCTTGGCGCGCAAAACCCAGTGACCTGGCACCTCTTCCTCGAATCGCAGCGGCTCGCCTACGCCGATCGCGAACTCTACCTTGCCGACAGCGATTTCGTGTCAGTACCGGTCGCCGGACTGACCGACCCGGCCTATCTCGCGACGCGTTCGGCGCTCATCTCGACCGATCGCGCCATGACCGATGTGGTTGCGGGCACGCCGGCGGGCGCGCCGATGGCACAGGCGGATGGAAACGAGCCGGAAGAACATGGCACGACTCATTTCGCTGTGGTGGACAGCAGTGGAACGATGGTCAGCTATACCTCGACCATCGAAGGCTCGTTCGGATCGGGCCTGATGGCGGGCGGCTTCTTCCTCAACAACGAATTGACCGATTTCAGCCGCGCACCCGAAGTCGACGGGCGCGTTGTGGCCAACCGCGTCGAGGGCGGAAAACGGCCCCGCAGCTCGATGGCCCCAAGTATCGTCTACGACCCTGCGGGCCGGCCCTTCATGGCGGTCGGCGCGGCGGGCGGCGGTACGATTCCGGTGCAGACCGCGCGCAGCATCATCGGCGCGATCGATTTCGGGCTTGATGCGGAAGGCGCGCTGGGCCTGCCCTTCGTCATGGCATTCGGAGACCGGGTACTGCTCGAACAGGGAACCTGGCTCGAAGGGGCCGCAGATGCCTTTCGCGCGCTCGGCCATGGCGAAATCCTGATCCGCGAGGCGCCGGTGAAGGCCGGAGCGATCCTGCGTACGCCCCGGGGCTGGCAGAGCGCGCGCGATCCGCGTCTGGTGGGCCAGCTCGCCACGCCCTGATTGCGCCGGCTGCTTGCCGAAGGCGCATGAGGAGCCTAAGCCGCGCGGCACCGTTGGGTCACAGAACAAAAGAAAATTCACCAGAGGAGCCTGCCTGTGCTGTCCGACATCGATACAGCGAACAACCTGGTCGAACTCTTTCTGAAGCGCGCCGACGAGCGTCCGGACAGGCCCTTTCTGGGGGCGAAAGCCGGTGGCCAATGGCACACCATCAGCTGGGGCGAAGCGGCCGATCGGGTCTGCCTTTTGGCCGAAAACCTGCGATCGCTGGGCCTCAAGGATGGCGACCGCGTGTGTCTGGTGTCGGAGAACCGGCCCGAATGGTGCATCGCCGATCTCGCGATCATGGCGGCGGGCTGCATCACGGTTCCGACCTACATCACCAATACCGAACGCGACCACGTGCACATCCTCGACAATTCGGGCGCCAAGGCGGTCATCGTTTCGACCGAGAAATTGCTGCGCCCCCTGCACGGCGCCCTGCAGGCCTCTGGCGTGGCGGAGCATGTGATCGGCATCGACGATCTTCACCGCCAGCAATCGGGCAGCTTCACCTTTCATACCTGGGACAAGATGCTTGCCGGCGATGCAGCTGCGGCCCGCAATGCCGTCGAGCAGCGCATCGCCTCCGTCAGCCGCGACCAGACTGCGTGCATCATCTATACCAGCGGCACGGGCGGCGCGCCGCGCGGCGTGAAGCAGCATCACGGCGCGATCCTGTGCAACGCGGCCGGGGCGGCAGAAATCCTGAGCGAGGATTTCGGCATCGACGACGACGAGCGCTTCCTCTCCTTCCTGCCGCTCAGCCATGCCTATGAGCATACGGGCGGCCAATACCTGCCGATCGGTGTCGGCGCGCAGATCTATTATGCGGAAGGGCTGGAAAAGCTCGCCAGCAATATCGAGGAAACCAGGCCGACGATCATGGTCGTCGTACCGCGCCTGTTCGAAGTGCTGCGCACGCGGATCATGAAGCAAGTCCAGAAGCAGGGCGGCTTGGCCGAAAAGCTGATGAACACCGCGCTGGAAGTCGGCGAGCGGCGTGCCGAAGGCCGCAAACAGTTCGGCGACGGAGCGAAGGACTTCGTGGTCGGCAAGCTTCTGAAACCAAAGATCCGCCAGCGATTCGGCGGAAGGATGAAGGCGATGGTGTCGGGCGGCGCGCCGCTCAATCCCGAAGTCGGCGTGTTCTTCGAATCCATGGGCCTGACGATGCTCCAGGGCTATGGCCAGACAGAGGCCGGGCCGGTCATCAGCTGCAATCGCCCTGCCGCCGGCATCAAGATGGACACGGTCGGTCCGCCGATGCGCGGCGTCGACATCAAGATCGCCGAGGATGGCGAGATCCTGTGCCGCGGCGAGCTGGTGATGCACGGCTACTGGCAGAACGAGGGCGAGACGCAGCGAACGATCAAGGACGGCTGGCTGCATACGGGCGATATCGGCCATCTCGACGAGAAGGGCCGGATCGTCATCACCGACCGCAAGAAGGACATGATCGTCAACGACAAGGGCGACAATATCGCGCCGCAGAAGGTCGAGGGCATGCTGACGCTCCAGCCCGAAATCGGCCAGGCAATGGTCGCCGGAGACAAGCGGCCCTACATCGTCGGACTGATCGTGCCCGACCCCGAATGGCAGCTCGAATGGTGCCAGGCGCAGGGCAAGAAGTTCGACTGCAAGGAATTGCAGGACCTGCCCGAATTCAAGGCCGCCGTGCGCGCCGCGGTCGACCGCGTGAACAAGGACCTGTCGGTGGTCGAAAAGGTCCGCCAGTTCGCCATCGCCGACGAGCCCTTCACCATCGAGAACGAGGAAATGACTCCCTCGATGAAAATCCGCCGCCACAAGATCAAGGAGCGGTATGGCGAGCGGCTGGACGGGTTGTATCGAGGTTAGGACTTACGCAACTGGTTCAGCAGAACCGGATCGGCCAAGATATTTTGGACATGGTCGCAAATTGAGCGGCTGTCATTGTTTACCTGACGAAAGAGTTCGGCCCTTTCATCAAGCGTCCACATGCGATCCGGAGTTACATCATTCGCATCGCGTGGAAGATGGCGCGTCACGAGAACTTGCTGACCCTCTGAGTCCTTTAGGACGAAGATCGTGGCATGGGCCAAGAGATGTCGCTTCGGCCTGTTTGCCGACCATCTGGTGATCCGCTTTTCCAAAGCCTTCGCCTTCCGATCCCCTGAAGCTTGAAGCCGATTCAGGATTTCATTCAGGCTTGAAAGGCTACCATTCGAAATCGGCAGCCCCAATGCCAAAGAGAGCTGGCCGATGGCTTGTTCTCCGCGAGCGAAGTGATCGAGAACAAGTCCAAGCCAGCCATGCGGCGTAACCCCGGTGTCGATGGGCTTTTCAACCGGCAGCACTTCACTCATCTGTTAAGCCGCCGCTTCCTCGATGAATTCTGGGTAGAAACTCGGCGCGCGGTCGCTCCAGCCGGGGGCTGTCGCGGCGGCTTCGCTCAGGCTTTGCAGCAGCATCTTGCGGCGCTCGGGTCGGATTTGCGGCAGGGCGGCGGCGGCGCAGAAGGCGCTCGGCAGCCACGGCCGCGCATCGGCGGAGATCAGGCGTTCGTAAAGGAAGCGAAAGGCGGAGAAGCTGTCGATCCGCTCCTGCGCCAGGTCGAAGGCGGCGACGCGGGTCAGCTTGCCGACAAACCCCTCGATCGAATCGAAACCCGATTGAGCCGGGATCGACTGGCGCAGCGCCTTCAGCTCCTGATAGGCGACATATTGACTGCGGATCGCGGCATTCTCGCCGGGATTGCGTCCCCAGATGCGAAACGCATCGCAGCGGCCGAGTCCAATATCCAGACTGCGGCGGATATAGCGCTGTTCGGCGGCGGTGAAGCCGGCGAATTCGCGCATTTCGGCAATGGTCAGCGAAGCTTTATTGGTAACGGCCATGATCGGTGCCCCCGTTGTGTCGAGGCGAATGTCACCGAAGATGGTTAACAAGCGGTAAGCGAGATTAAATTAGCCCTGCAAGCGGACTGCTCGGATCGGCATATTTGCGCGTCGCCATGCGCCCGGCGAGGTAGGCATCGCGCCCTGCCTCGACCGCCAGCTTCATGGCCCGCGCCATGCGAATGGGGTCCTTGGCCTCGGCGATGGCGGTGTTCATCAGCACGCCGTCGCAGCCAAGCTCCATCGCCACGGCCGCGTCCGAAGCGGTTCCGACACCGGCATCGACCAATACCGGTACACTCGCGCCTTCCTTGATCAGGCGGATGGTGACGCGGTTCTGGATGCCGAGGCCCGAGCCGATCGGCGCGCCCAGCGGCATCACCGCGACGGCACCCGCATCCTCCAGCTGCTTCGCCGCGATCGGATCGTCGACGCAATAGACCATCGGCAGGAAGCCCTCCTTGGCCAACCTCTCGGTCGCCGTCAGCGTTTCGCGCATATTGGGATAGAGCGTCTTTGCTTCGCCGAGGACCTCCAGCTTCACCAGGTCCCAGCCGCCTGCTTCGCGGGCCAGTCGCAGAGTGCGGATCGCCTCGACGGCGCTGAAGCAGCCGGCGGTGTTCGGCAGGTAGGTGATCTTTTTGGGGTCGATATAGTCGGTCAGCATCGGCGCTTTGGGGTCGCTGACATTCACGCGGCGCACTGCAACCGTCACGATCTCGGCTCCGCTTGCCTCGAGCGCAGCGGCATTCTGCTCGAAATCCTTGTATTTGCCCGTGCCGACGATCAGCCGGCTTTTGAAGGTGCGTCCGGCCACGCTCCAGCCGTCGTCGCCATTGCCCTCGCCACCGCCGACGAAATGGACGATTTCCAGCGTGTCGCCTTCGCTCAAAGCGTGCCTGTCCAGCTCGCTGCGCGGCGCGATCGTACCATTATGCTCGACCGCGACCTTTTCGGGCGCAAGATCGAGCTCGCGCACCAGTTCGGCGATCGTGGTGGCGGATGTGCGGCGGCTTTCGCCGTTGACGGTCAGGGCAATCATGCCGCCCGACTTAGTCCCCGCAGCGCTCCTTGCAAGTCGAGGAATGGACATGCCGCAGATTGAGGATATGGCCGAGCGAGACCAGCGCGACGCCGATAATCGTCAGCACGGCTTCCTTGTAGCCATGCGGTACGGCCAGCGCGGCGCCCATGAAGGTCAGCCCGGTCATGGCGACGACGAACGGCGCGGCCATCCGGTGACGCAGCGCGCCCCAGCCGATGGCAACACCGGCGATCAGCGTCGCCAACAGCAACCCGACCCGGTGAATGTCGGGCGCGAGGAAAAACTGCCCGCCGATCCCCAGGCCCGAAACGAGCACGATCGACAGCAGGCAATGCACCGCGCATGCCCCCGACAGCAGGATGCCGACGCGGTCCAGACGGCGTCGAATCGGAAGGGTGGCGCGCTCGAACATTGCAAATTGCCACTTATGTGACGATGTAACATGTTTCAAGGTCGGAACGGGGAATTTCGCGCATTTCGTCCGTCGCCGTAACCGGCATGCCTCTTGCCCTCTTTGCACTTGCGAAAACCGCGGGTCGCTCGCAGATGGGCGGCCATGCAGGACGCTCATTCGACCCACCGCCCGCGGGCCCTCGCTATCTGGCTGTTCGTGGTGGCCGCCATGGTTGTGCTCATGGTGTCGGTTGGCGGCATCACCCGCCTTACCGAGAGCGGCCTGTCGATCACGCAATGGAAGCCGATCACGGGCACCATCCCGCCACTGACGCAGGATGACTGGCAGGCGGAATTCGACCTGTACAAGACGACTGGCGAATACCGGACCGTGACCGGGCCAGCAGGGATGGATCTTGCCGCATTCAAGTTCATCTTTTTCTGGGAGTGGTTCCATCGGTTGCTCGGCCGACTGATCGGGCTCGCTTTTGCCCTGCCGCTCGCGTGGTTCTGGGTCCGCAACGCCATCCCTCAGGGCTATAAGTGGCGCCTGGTGGCGCTGCTCGCGCTCGGCGGCCTGCAGGGGGTGTTCGGCTGGTTCATGGTCAAGAGCGGGCTGGCGGGCACGATGACCGACGTCAGCCACTTCTGGCTCTCCATCCACCTGCTGACGGCGCTGTTCACGCTTGGCGGCCTGATCTGGACCGCACTCGATCTGCTGCGCCTCCATCGCGGCGAAGGGGGGCCCGCGAGATGGACCGTAACAGCAAGCTGGGTCGGCGCGATTCTCTTCGTCCAGCTCCTCTTGGGCGCCTGGGTGGCCGGGCTCAACGCAGGACATGCGAGCGACAGCTGGCCATTGATGCAGGGGCGCCTCGTTCCGGAATACGATATGTCTAGGGGTGCCCTCTGGGCGCTAACGCACGATCCGTTCCTGCTGCATTTCCTGCATCGCTGGTGGGCCTGGGTCGCCGTGGCCGCACTCGTCGTCATGGCGCGTAGGGTGAAGCCCCTCCAACGGCGCGCGTCGATTGCGATCCATTCGGCCTTCGGGACGCAGATCGTCCTCGGAATTGCGACGGTGATGACCGGCGTCGCTCTCTGGATCGCGGTGGCTCACCAGGTCGTCGGCGCCCTGCTGGTCGCCGCGTTCGCATGGGGCGCGCACATTCTCGGGCGCTCGGCGTGACGGCTCTGATCTACTGTCCCTTTCCCGACAGCGAGACTGCCGAGACTATCGGTGGCGTTTTGCTCGACGAGGGACTGATCGGCTGCATCAACATCGGGGCCCCGATCCGCTCATTGTTTATATGGGACGGGAAGAAGGGCGACGGGACCGAAATCCCGGGTCTGCTGAAAACCGATGCCGCGCTGCTTGAAAAAGCGGTCGCACGCCTTGAGGGCTTGCACCCCTATGATGCGCCCGCAATACTTGGCTGGCGCTGCGACGTGGCAGGAACCGCTACGCAGGCTTGGCTGGGCGCAATCGGCGCATCTTCGGGGGATTAGGGCATGAAAGCGAAGGGCAGACGCGATGTGCTGCAGCGCATCGGCGCTTTCGCGCTCCTGTCGGCAGCGCTGCCGGCTGTCCCGGCCAGTGCGAGCGTCGGGCCTGCGATCCGCACGATTCCGGCGGGCGATTTCCGGCTGACCCGGCGCGTGGCTCGCGCGCTTGTCGATGGGCAGGTGCTCGTCGTGGAGCGGGATTGGTCATTTCGATTTGCGCCGAGCGGACGCGGCATGCAGGCAGCACACTTCTCGCAGGAATGTCGCGTAAATGCGCCGGAAAGCCTCGCAACCCTCGCGCGGATGGAAGAAGCGCGCGATGATGCGGGGCCATTCCCGGCCCTGCTCGATTCTGCCGGTCTGATAGTGTCGAACAGTCCGGCTCCGCGGGGAGCATCGGACGAAGCGATCGCCGAAGCGTTTGCAGCCCTGGGCAAGGTGACGCTTCGATCGGAAGACGTCGCCCATGCGCGCGGCTTTCTCAATACTTTGGCTGGGGCTGCCGGGGCCGCCGTGAGCGCCATTCCGGCAGACCTTTTCTTCCCGGTTTCCGCGACGCGTGAGGAGCAGCGGACAGTTCCGCTGCCCGGCGGCGGGGAAGGGTCTGTCCAGATTAGCCTGAGGAGCAGCGCGCAGCATCCTACCGGCCTGCTCGACAGCATCGAACGCCAGATCAAAACGCGAATCGGCGATGACGAACGAACCTCCAGCGAGCGGTGGACCTTGCAGCAGATTGCGCCCTAGATTTCTCTTGTAGTATTATTTTACCGCATCCGAGTCCCGCAGAATAGCTTGACTTGCGCACCATCGGGCTCCATTTGGCCCCCGCTTCGCGCATGCGGCATTGCCGGATTCGCGGGAACAGGCTGCGCCACGCGCGGCACGAACACTAGACTATGGAAAACCAGCCATGAAGGCTCTCAGCAAAGTGACCCGGTCGGTCAAGCCGTCCGAGGTCGAAAAGAAGTGGCACATCGTCGACGCCGAAGGCCTCGTCGTCGGTCGCCTCGCGGCAATCGTCGCCAATATTCTGCGCGGCAAGCACAAGCCGAGCTACACGCCGCATGTCGACTGCGGCGATCACGTCATCATCATCAATGCCGACAAGGTGAAATTCACCGGCAAGAAGATGACCGACAAGGTCTATTACAAGCACACCGGCTGGGTCGGTGGCATCAAGGAAACGACCCCGGCAAAGGTGCTGGGCGGCCGCTTCCCAGAGCGCGTGCTCGAAAAGGCTGTCGAGCGGATGATCCCGCGCGGGCCGCTGGGCCGCGCCCAGATGCGTGCGCTGCACGTCTTTGCCGGCACCGAGCACCCCTATGACGGCCAGAAGCCCGAAACGCTCGACGTTGCCTCGATGAACCGCAAGAACAAGGCTACCGCGTAATGGCCGACGAAACGAAGAACGACACCGTCTCGGATCTCGCCGATCTGAAGGACATCGCCGCCGACGCGCCGCAGGGCGACGCCGCAGACATCGCTGCCACCGCCGAAGTGCCCCTGCGCGAGCAGGAGCTCGACGCTCAGGGCCGCGCCTACGCCACCGGTCGCCGCAAGGATGCGACGGCTCGCGTCTGGCTGAAGCCCGGCAGCGGCAAGGTCACCGTGAATGGCAAGGACCAGGAAGTGTATTTCGCGCGTCCGACGCTGCGCCTGATTATCGATCAACCCTTCGCCATCACCGAGCGTCAGGGCCAGTACGATGTCGTCGCGACCGTCAAGGGTGGCGGGCTTTCGGGCCAGGCCGGCGCCGTCAAGCATGGCATCAGCCAAGCACTGACCAAGTACGAGCCGACCCTGCGCAGCACGGTCAAGGCTGCCGGCTTCCTGACTCGCGACAGCCGCGTGGTGGAGCGTAAGAAGTACGGCCGCGCCAAGGCACGCCGCAGCTTCCAGTTCTCGAAGCGCTAAAGCCGACAACCGATCTTTTCGGTCACCGAGGAAGGGCGGTCCCGCAATGGGGCCGCCCTTTTCGCATCCATGGTCAATGGACCGGCGGATCGACCGGCGGCACGGCGCCGACTGGCGCAACCGGCTCGCCCTCTCTGCGCGGAGGCATCGCATCCTCCGGCACATCTTCGATCTGCATCGCCGAGGTCTCGAAGTCCTCAAGATTGCGCACGCACACCCGCAGCTCGCTCCCGTCCCACGTAATCTCGTTGAAGCTCGGCGGAGTCGACCTCGTGCGCTGCGAGAGCGTACCGGCGCCAATCATCCGCACCGGGCCGTGGTCGGTATCCTCCATGATGTCGAAAGCATCGTGCACATGGCCCGAAAGGACGGCCTCGACCGGACGCTTCGCCAGCGCACGCAGAGCCTTTTCGCCGTTCTTCGTCAGCGCGGTTCCCTGGGTGCCCACTTCGCGCAAGGGATGATGCACCGTCACCAATGCCCGCTCCCCAGGCGGCAGCGCGTCGATCTTCGCCAGACATTGCCGCAGCGCGGATTCGCTAACCCAGCCCTTCGACCAATTGAGCCTCGGTTGCGCGCGAACCGCTGTCTTCAGCGGCACGATCGCCAGATTGCCGAGATCGAGCGACTTCTCGACCTTCTCCTGCATTCCGCGAAATCGACGATAGGGAGCGAAGAACCGCTCGATCGGATTGAAATAGGGCATGTCGTGATTGCCGACTTCCACGGTCACCGGAACATCGAGAGCGTTGATCCAGCGGGTCGCCGCGGTAAATTCGCGGTGCCGGGCCCGCATGGTCAGGTCCCCGGTGATGGCCACGGCATCGGGTCTCAGCCGCTCGATCTCGTGCTCGACCCACGCGAGCGCGGCGCGATCCTCGAGTCCGAAATGAATGTCCGACAGGTGAAATATGCGGCGAAAGTCAGAACCCATGGTCGGTCGCTAGCAGATCGGCTTCGAATTGTGCGATTTGTATTCTTGCGGTGGATCCCAGGGTCTTGGGTTCCCCGTCGAGCAGCACCTTGATTGGCTCTCCGTCGACATTGGCAATGCTGATTTCGTCGAACAGGCCGAGCCGTTCGTGCGGCCCCTCGCGAAACTGCCGGCGCAGAAGCGCCCAACCCTGCTGGACGTAACCAGCCAGATCATCCGCGCAATAGGCATCGACCTGCAGCCCGCGGGCGCTCGGCGTCAGTTCGATGAGCGGATATCCGCTCTCGCGCCCGCATTGCGGCTGCATCAGGCGCACGCGCGCACCGCCTGTGGTTTCGGCGACAGCTTCGCCAGCCTCCTGCGCAATCCGAGCGATGTCGACGTCGCGCATGGCCTCGCGCACATTGGCCCAGGTCGCTCCCGGACCAGCGAGAAAGCCGGCAAAGGCATCGCCAACCTCGCTCCGGACGACCGAGATGCGAACCGGGCGCGACGCGCCACGCGCCACACGGGCGACTATCTCCTCTCGCGTCGCTCCTTCGCCATGCAGGCGGCCGCTCAGGAGATTCATCGTCCCGCCAGGCAGGACGAGAATTTCCCCCGCCCACCCGGCAAGGGCATGCAACGCCGCATTGGCCGTGCCGTCGCCAGTATGCAGGACCAGCTGCTCGACCCCAGCCGCGTCGAGCGTTGCTGCATCCGGCAAGTCGTCGTCCGGCAGGCGCAGCACGCGATCGCAGCGCATCTCATGCTGATCGAGAAGGTCCTCGAGGTTGCGGATCGACTCCGCGCCGCTGCTCCCGCTTCTCTCGTTCACGATGAGCCAGCTGGAAGGAATCTGCGACATGAATCGCAAGCGCGCGATCGACAGGCTTTGTTCCCGCTCAGATCCGGTTGTTCAAAACCAGCCAGTAGAAAGTCGCATTCACCGCTGTGTACCCCCCGTAAAGCCATGCGGCGGCGGGCCAGCCGTGTCCCGCGAGCAGCATCGCCACGAGCAGGACGCCGAATTCGAAGGCCAGCGACACGCGGCCGCCGTTGCGTCGCAGGGTCGCAGGAAGGGTCTCGAGAATGGGGTGTCCGCTCTCGAGCATTGCCTTGCCGACCGCGAAATTGATCACGCCACAGATGAAGAGAAGGCCGAGCATCATCGACTGACGGCATAGTCTCGACGCTTGCCGATTGCCAAGCGCCCTTCGTCGGCGCGCCGGCGCAATCCATCCAATCCGGTCGTCACCCGTCGAAACCCGCGTGCGATTACAGTTGTAGCTAGGCAATACAGGTGGGGCGGAGGGTCCTCCCCTACCAGTCCCCCAAAGTCCGGGACCCTCCGCCAACTGGAGAGATGCCATGAAAATCACCCTCGCAATTGCCGCCTTCGCCGGGCTCAGCCTCGCGATCCCTGCCCAGGCTTCCGATACACAAAGCATCGAAGTCCCGTTCGACGATCTGAACCTCGCCTCTGCAGCAGGTCAGGAGCGGCTTGATCGCCGGATCGAAGCCGCGGCGCGGACTGTGTGCGGCTACGAACGACGCACCGGCTCGCGGATTATCGACCACCAGACCCGCACCTGTCTCGATACCGCCCGCGCGAGCGCCCGCGCCAAGGTCGCCGAAGCCACCTCCGCCTTCACCAAGGGCGGTTGAGTATCTTGAGAGCAGCTGACCAAGAGCAGCGCGAAACGGGCGGCTGATACCCCCAGTTCAGCCCTTTACCTACGCCCCGACCGGAAGCAGTCCCCCGGTCGGGGCCGCCCTTTTTTCCGAGATGATTATTCGATCGACGCGCCGCGCGGGCAAAAAATCAGCGTCCGGCCATTGCCTTGACCTTGGGCAGATAGGTTCTGCCGATACGCAGGGCCTCGTCTTCTCCGAGTTCCACCGACCAGACACCGAGGCCATCGTGGCGAAGACCGGTTATGCGGTCCTTGCGCAGGATGGTCGAACGGTGGATGCGGATGAACTTGGCCGGATCGAGGCGCTTCTCCAGCCCCGCGATGGTTTGCAGCAGCAAGTAGGTGCGCGCATCCTCGCCATCGCCGACATAGAGCCGGACGTAGTCGCGCTCGGCATCGATCCGGCTCACTTCACTTGTGGCGATACGGATGAGTTCGGAACGGTGCGGAATCCACAGCTCCTCCAGCCACTGGCTCTCCGTTCGCTCGCCGTCGCCCCGGCGGGCCATGGCACGCTTGATGGCGCGCTCCAGGCGGTCGGGTTTTGCGGGCTTGAGCACGTAATCCACGGCGTCGAGGTCGAAAGCCTCGACTGCGTAATTATCGTGCGCGGTCACGAACACGATCGCCGGTCGCTGCGCTTCCTTCGCAAGGGACCGTGCCACCGACAGGCCGTCGACCTCGGGCATGGTCATGTCGAGCAGTACCAGATCGGGCGTCAGAGCTTCGACGAGTCTCAGCGCCTGGGCACCGTCGCTCGCCGTGCCGACCACGGCCAGATCTTCCATCTTGGCGCAAATGACCTGCATGCGTTCGACGGCCAACGGCTCGTCGTCGACGATCAGGGTGCGCAGCTTTTCGTTCGTCTCGTCAGCCATGTTTCACCAATGGTAGCCTGAGCTCAGTTTCATAGCCTTGCAGGGCCGGGCCGGAGGTGACCGTCGCCTCGTTGCCGAAGCGGGCTTCCAGCCGGTCGCGGACGTTGGCCAGGCCGATGCCGAAGCCGCCGCCATGGCCGCTCGGCACGCCCGGGCCGTCGTCGCTGACGGTGAGGACCAGGCGACCATACTCTTCGCGCGCGACGATCGAAACCGTCACCGGCCGGGCGCTGGCCGAAACCCCGTACTTGACCGAATTTTCCACCAGAGGTTGCAGGATCATGCCCGGCACCATGTAATTCGCGAGCTCCTGCGGGAGATCGACCTTCACGCGAAGGCGCTTGGGGAAGCGCACGGCCTCGATTTCGAGATAGTGCTCCTGCAAATCTATTTCGTCCGCGAGCGTGACGTCGCCCGTCGATTCGTCGGCCAGGCTGTGGCGATAGAAGCGCGAGATGGTCTGGATCATCTCCTCGGCCCGGTCGGTCTTGCCGGTCATGACCAGCGCCGACAGCGAGTTGAGCGTGTTGAACAGGAAATGGGGATTTACCTGATAGCGTAACGAGCGCAGCTCGGCAGCCTTGGCCGCACTGCGAAACCGTTCGCCTCGCCGCTCAGCCTCGCGGACCCGTGCGCCGGCAAGCAGGGCGAAGTAGATCGCGGCCCATGCCAGGAGCAGGAAGTACTGGCTGAGCGCCGATTCGACCAGGCGCAGCCAGCGATCGCGACTGGTTTCTGCCGGCAGGACGACGCGACCCATCGTCGGGCTCGAGGGACGCAGGGGATCGTCGAGCCCGGCCTCTTGCGGCGTCGGCGCCTCGATCACGATGTTTCCGGCCTCGTCGCGGCGCAGCGAGAAGCCACGCTCTTGGGCGATCTTGCTTTCGAGCTGCTTCTGCAGGTCGGCGAAAACAGTCTGGTTGATCTGCGCGATCAACATGGATGTCGGCAGGGCGAGGAGCACCGCCGCGGTAATCTGCAAGGCAAGGGAGCGGTGGTCGAACAGCCGGAGAACGAGCCACAGGATGAAGGTCGCGCCGACGCCGCCGATCACCACCAGTCCGCGACGCATCAGGAGATCGGGCTGGATATCGAGGCCGACGACAAACCCGCGCAGGGTAAAAATCACGAAATAGGCAAGCCACAGGCCGATGATCGAGATCATCACCGTGCGCACGGTCAGGCGCGCTGAAGGTTCGGCGGGGGAAGTATCGCTTTTCAAAACACCTACGCATTGGCCGGGCCGCGCCGGGAATGCCAGCCCGGCGGTCGAAAGCGTTCACACGTTGGTCGAACGCGAAGCTATTCGGCAGGCGCCAAGTCACCTTCGGCGATCCGGCGGCGCCACTCTGCCGGAGCGAGCGTGTGGACATTGTTGCCCTCGGCATCGACAGCTACGGTCACCGGCATGTCCTCGACCTCGAATTCGTAGATCGCCTCCATGCCCAGATCTTCGAATGCGACGACCTCCGCGCCCTTGATCGCCCGGCTGACCAGATAGGCCGCGCCGCCCGTCGCCATCAGGTAGGCGACCTTGAAATTGCTGATCACCTCAACCGCATTGTGTCCGCGCTCAGCCTTGCCGATCATTGCAAGAAGCCCGAGATCGAGCATCATTTCGGTAAACTTGTCCATGCGGGTCGCGGTGGTCGGTCCGGCCGGGCCGACGACTTCGCCCATGACCGGATCGACCGGTCCGACGTAGTAAATGGCGCGGCCCTTGAAATCGACGGGCAGCTCTTCGCCTGCCTCGAGCATGTCGTGGATCCGCTTGTGCGCGGCGTCGCGCCCGGTGAGCATCTTGCCCGACAGCAAGAGGCGGTCGCCATGCTTCCAGCTTGCCACTTCTTCCGGGGTCAGCGCATCGAGATCGACGCGCTTGGCCGCGGCGTCGGGTTTCCAGGTGACCTGCGGATATTCGTCGAGTTTCGGCGGCTCGAGATAGGCCGGCCCGGATCCATCGAGGGTGAAATGCGCATGGCGGGTCGCCGCGCAATTGGGAATCATGGCCACCGGTTTCCCCGCGGCATGGCAAGGCGCGTCGAGGATCTTCACGTCGAGCACGGTCGAGAGGCCGCCGAGCCCCTGAGCCCCCACGCCCATCGCATTGACCGCATCGAAAATATCGATCCGCAATTGCTCGATGTCGTTTTGGGCCCCGCGCTTCTTCAGTTGGCCCATGTCGATCGGGTCCATCAGCGAGAGCTTGGCAAGCTTCATGCAATGCTCTGCCGTACCGCCGATACCGATGCCCAGCATGCCCGGCGGACACCAGCCGGCGCCCATCGACGGGATCTGCTCGATCACCCAGTCGACGATATTGTCGGACGGGTTCATCATCTTGAACTTGGATTTGTTCTCGCTGCCGCCGCCCTTGGCCGCGACATCAATGCCCACGGTGTTGCCGGGCACCATTTCGACCGACAGCACGCACGGCGTGTTGTCGCGCGTATTGCGGCGGGTAAAGGCCGGATCGGCCAGGATCGATGCGCGCAGCTTGTTGTCCGGATGATTGTAAGCGCGCCGCACGCCCTCGTCGACGACCTCCTGCAAACTGCGATCGCTGTCGAGGCGGCAGTTCTGGCCCCAACGGACGAAGACGTTGACGATCCCCGTGTCCTGGCAGATCGGCCTGTGCCCTTCGGCGCACATGCGGCTGTTGGTCAGGATCTGCGCGATCGCGTCCTTGGCCGCGGGGCCTTGCTCCGCCTCATAGGCTTCTCCCAGCGCGCGGATGTAGTCCATCGGATGGTAGTAGGAGATGAATTGCAGCGCGTCGGCCACGCTTTCGATCAGGTCGGCTTCGCTGATGCTGGTCATGTCGCTCATCGCAGCAAGTTCCCATGTTGCAGAATTGCGCTCCCCGATAGGCGTGTTGGCGGCCATCGGTCAAAGCGCTTGGACACAAAAGGTCTTGCGCCTAAAGCAAGCCTGCTTGACCCAGCGTGTTATCAAGGTAATACAGCACCAGCCATGACCACCACAACTGCCTCTTCCATGGACTTCGCCGCCGCCCGCAAGGCAATGCTCGACAGCCAGCTACGCACGAGCGGCGTCAACCAGCCCTTCGTGCTCGAGCGGATGGGCTCGGTTCCCCGCGAAGATTTCGTGCCCGAAGCCATGCGCACCGCCGCCTACAATGATCGCGCGATCCGCCTGGGCGACGGCAAGGTACTGCCCCAGCCACTGTTCCACGGCATGATGCTGGAGGAAGCGCAGCCGCTGGCCAGCGACGAGGTGCTCGTTGTCGACGGGGGAAGCGGATACCTGCCCGCACTGATCGAGCCGATGGTGAAATCGGTCCGCACCATGACTCCCGACGAAGCCGCCGGTGGCCGCAAAAAGGGTAGCTATTCCCTCGTCCTGGTAGATGGCGCGATCGAGCATGTTCCCGCCGGCCTCGCCAAGCTGGTCGGCGACAACGGACGCATCGTGACAGGCCAGATCGACAATGGCGTTACTCGCCTGGCAACCGGGCGCAAGACGGCCGGATCGCTCGCCTTGCTGCCGCTGGCCGAACTGGGCATTCCGCGGCTGGCGCAATTCGACCGTCCGAGCGGCTGGAGTTTCTGAATGGCGCTACCACGCATCGGGACAGCACTTTCCGCAGGGGCCGCGGCCGGGGCGATGGCCTTTGCCTCGCCCGTCGCGGCCGACACGCTGCAAGAGGCGCTGGCAGCGGCCTATGTCAACAATCCTACGCTTCTTGCGGCCCGGGCCAACCAGCGCGCAACTGATGAGAACGTCCCGATCCAGCGCGCGCAGGGCCTGCCCAATGTCACGGCGAGCGGGCAGTATATCGAATTCGTCAAACCTTCGCCCAATGCTTTCGCACCGACCGAACGGTTGTTTCAGGTCGGGCCGGATCTGAACGTCCCGCTTTACCAGGGCGGCGCCATCAAGAACTCGGTGAAGGCATCGCAAGAACGTGTCGCTGCGGGCCAGGCCGATCTGCGCGCAACCGAGAGCGCGCTCTTCAGCCAGGTCGTCGCCGCTTATATGGATGTCCTCCTGACGCAGGCCGTGGTGGGCTTGCGGGCCAACCAGATCGAGGTGCTCGGCGTAAATCTGCAGGCGACGTCCGACCGCTTCGAGATCGGCGATGTGACGCGCACTGATGTCGCCCAATCACAGGCGCGCCTCGCGGTCGCAGAAGGCGATTTCCGCAATGCGCAGGCCAATCTCATCAACGCGCGCGAGACCTATATCCGGCTCGTCGGCGAGGCGCCGGAGAATCTCCAGCAGCCGCCTGCCCTGCCGAATCTGCCGGAGAACGTCGGCGGCGCGGTGGCTGTCGCACTCGAAGCCAATCCCGATCTTATCGCAGCAATCGAACGTGCACAGGCAGCGGGCTACGATGTCGAGGTGGCAGGTTCCGGCCGCCTCCCGAGCGTCACCGCCTTTGCCGGCCTCGACTACACCGACTATTTCGGAACGCTTGCAGGCGGCGACCCGCGTCTCACGCAGACGGAAACCACGGCGAGCGCGGGCGTGCGGTTCTCGATCCCGATATTCCAGGGCGGACTGCCCGCCGCCCGCCAGCGCCAGGCGCAGGCGCGCGAGACTGCCGCACTCGAACAGGTGATCGCTGCCGAGCGCGAGGTTATCGCGCAGGTTCGTGCCGCCTGGTCGAGCTGGCAGGCTTCGCTCGCCGTCATCCAGAGCAGCCAGGTCGCAGTCGATGCAGCCGATCTGAGCCTCGAGGGCGTGCGCGCGGAGAACTCGATCGGCAATCGGACGATCCTCGACGTGCTCAATGCGGAACAGGAGGTGCTTAACGCGCAGGTGCAGCTGGTGACCGCGCGCCGCAACGCCTATGTCGCCGGCTTCTCCCTGCTTGCCGCCATGGGTCGGGCCGAAGCGCGTGACCTGAATCTGGAAGGCGCAGGCGTGCTGTACGATCCGATGCTGAATTACGAGCGCGTGCGCGATCGCATCTGGGACTGGGACCGGGATCCCGAACCGGTAGCCTCGGCTTCGCGTACCGTCGACATTCCCGCCGCCAATGCCGATATCGCGGAAGAGGATGATTTCGCGGACTGAATCGGCTAAGTGCAAGGCGCAGGAGCGCAACGAGGCGCGATTCGGCACAGGGGTAGGGCAAGGATGAACCAGCCAGGCGAACCGTCGGTCGAGGAGATCCTCGACTCCATCAAGAAGGTGATCGCACGCGATTCCGGCGAAGCAGTCGGCATCGATCGGCGTCGCAAGCCTGCCGCAACGGCCACCCCCGAACCAGCTGACGCCGAAGAGGCGGAGGAAGTGCTCGAACTCGAAGCCGATTTCGCGGTCGAGGATATGGTGGCGCAGGGCGATCACGATGACATGGACGACGAGGACGCGCTGACCCGCGGCGACACACGCGAAGCGATGCGGCAGAATTTCGCCGCGCTCGCGATGCTGTCGCAGCCCGGCAAGCAACCGCAAATTGTGCGCTCGGGCGAAACCTCGCTCGAGGGTCTGGTGCGCGAGATGCTGCGCCCGATGCTGCGCGAATGGCTCGACGCCAACCTGCCGGGAATGGTGGAAGAGATGGTCAAGGCCGAGATCGCCCGGATCGCGGGCAAGCGCTCCTGATCTAACCGCTTAACTTTGGCTGCCCGCGCGCCTAAGCCTGCGCGCATGACTTCACGCATCGGGCTCGCACTCCCGCTCGCAAGCGCCATCGCGCTTTTCGCTTCCCCGCTGATGGCGCAGGACCGCGCGCCGATGAGCGCGCAGGATCTCGTCACGATGCCCCGGCTGGGTGCGCCCAGCGTCGATCCATCGGGGCGCATGGCCGTCTATCCCGTCACGACGACCGATCCGCAGAGCTATGCGCGCGACAGTGCCCTCCACATGCGCTTGCTGAACGCCATCGATGCAGCGCCCGTCCGGCTCGATCTCGACGGAAGCGATGCCCGCTTCGGCGGTGATGGATGGCTCTATTTCCTCAAGGAGGAGCAGGTCTGGCGCGCGCGCGTAGGTACGGACGGCAGCGTGACCGCGATGAGCCAGGTCACCGATCTGCCGCGCGCGGTGAACGGTTTCGACGTGTCGCGCGATGGCAGCCGTATTGCCGTCTGGACCGATCTGCCGCGGGACTGCACGACGCTCGATTGCGACGATAGCGCCAAATCCTATGCGCCCGGCCCCGGGACAGGCCTGCTGTTTGAAGGCGACGGGGGTTTCGTCCGCCACTGGGACGAATGGGAGACACCCGGAACCTACAGCCGGGTTTTCGCGCTATCGCTGGAAAACGGCACGGCCTCCGGTCCGGCGATCGCACTCGACGGCCCCATCGGCGCAGGCGGACCTGCCGGGGATACGCCGACGAGACCATTCGGCGGCGGGGAGGATGTGGCCTTCGCGCCGACCGGCCGAGGGGTCTATTTCACTGCACGCGAGGCGGGTCGGGGCGAGCCCTACTCGACCAACCTCGACATCTGGTATTCCGATCTCGGTGGCGGCGCTCCGGTCAATCTGACTCAGGATAACGAAGCGCTCGACGCGCTGCCGACCCCTTCGCCCGACGGTCGCTATCTGGCCTATGTGGCGATGGAGCGACCGACATACGAAGCCGATCGGCAAGTCGTGATGCTGCGCGACCTGCGGACGGGCGAAACCAAGGCGCTTACCGAAGAATTCGATCGCAGCTTCGGCTCGCTTGCCTGGACCCGCGACGCACGCTGGATCATCGCCACCGCGCAGGACGTGCTGGACACTCCGGCCTTTCGGATCGATCCGCGCACCGGGCAGGTCGAGCGGCTCGATCTGATGGCCGGCAATGAAGCGCATATCGGCAATGTGGTGCCCTTGCACGGTGGGGACATCGTTTTCACGCGCGACTCGATCGGAGCACCTGCCGAGCTCTACCTTGCGCGCAATTGGGGGCAGGCCAAGCCGCTCACCGATATCGCGACCAGCCGCATGGGAACGCTCGCCCCGGTCGTGGTCCAGCGGTTCAGCTTCGCGGGTGCAAACAGCGACACGGTCTGGGGTCAGATCACCAAGCCCGAAGGCGTCTCCGGCCGCCTCCCGGCGATCCTCTACGTCCATGGCGGGCCGCAAGGTTCGTTCAACGATGGCTGGTCGAGCCGCTGGAACCCCCGCGTGGTCGCCAGCCAAGGGTATGCGGTGGTCTCGGTCGATTTCCATGGATCGACCGGATACGGACAGGCGTTCACGGACGCGATCAATCGGGACTGGGGCGGGAAACCGCTCGAAGACTTGCAGAAGGGCCTCACCGCTGCGCTCGAGCTCGACAGCCAGATCGACGGTAGCCGCAGTTGCGCGATGGGGGCGAGCTATGGCGGCTACATGATGAACTGGATTGCCGGGAAATGGCCCGATCGGTTCGATTGCCTCGTCCAGCATGACGGCTTGTTCGACATGCGCAGCTTCTATTTCACGACCGAGGAACTGTGGTTCCCGCGCTGGGATTTCGGGGGCGGCTATCTCGAAAACCCGGAAGCCTATGAGAAATGGAATCCGGTTAACCACGTGGACAAATGGCAGACGCCGATGCTGGTGATCACCGGGATGAAGGACTTTCGTGTGCCCTATACTCAGGGGGTCGCCAGCTTCACCGCCCTGCAGGAGAAGCAAATCCCCAGCCAGCTGCTCGTTTTTCCCGACGAGAACCACTGGGTGCTGAAGCCGAAGAATTCGCTGCAATGGCACAACACCGTTTTCGCATGGCTCGACCGCTGGCTGAAGCCCGCCAAATGAACGCGAGTCCGAAGAAGCTGGGCAAGGCCGAAAAGGCGCTTGCAAAGATCGGCGGCGCCTCGGCACAGCGCCAGATTTTCCTGTGCGCCGTGTCCGAGAAGCAGAAATGCTGCAAGCGCGACGAAGGCAAGGCGGCCTGGAATTATCTCAAGAAACGGCTGAAGGAACTCAAGCTGGTCGGCCCCGGCGCCACGGTCCAGCGGACCAAGGCCGACTGCCTGCAGATTTGCGAAGCAGGACCGATCGCCGTCGTCTGGCCCGAGAACGTCTGGTATCATTCCTGCAACGAAGAGGTGCTGGAGGCGATCATTCAGCGCCACCTGATCGGCGGCGTGCCGGTCGAGGAATACCGGCTCTATCCGGCCGACTAATCCTCGTCCGAAAGGGGATCCTCGATCGATTCGTCATGTCCGGTGCCCGATGACAGGAACACCAGCCCCATCAACGCGCTGGCGAGCAGCATGGTGAAGCCGATGCCGAGCGCCGCCGCGATATAATAGTGGATCGAGGCTTCCTCGCTCCCGAACTTCCAGAGCAATGCCAGCGAGATCGCCACCACGCCCAGCGTCAGCAGGAACATGAACCGCATAATGCGGCGGAAGCGCGCCCACGCGTAAGCAGCCTGTTCGGGATCATCGAGGGGAGACTTCTGGACCATCAGGCCAGCCTGTGACGCTTATCGCGCTGCAAGGCAACGTCTGCGATAGCGTACGCGACTCGCAATTCCCCCGCAATGGTGGCATTCTCCCCATGCTGAACAAGGGAGAAGAAGCGCCATGGATATCGGATCGCTCATCGCGGATCGCGCCAGTTCGAGTGTCATTTCCTGCTCGGTGGACACGCCCGTGAGCGAGGCTGTCGGTCTGCTTGCCTCGAAGCGCATCGGCGCACTCCCGGTGATGGAAGAGGGCAAAGTCGCGGGCATCTTTTCCGAACGCGACGTGATCTACCGCTTGTCGCAGGAAGGCGATGCCTGCCTGTCGCGGCGCGTCAGCGAGGTGATGACATCGCCCGCGATCACGGTCGACCGCACGACGAAGATCGACCAGGCGCTCGCGCTGATGACCAAGCGCCGGATTCGCCATCTTCCGGTGGTCGAGGGCGACAATATGGTCGGCTTCATATCGATCGGCGACCTCGTCAAATCGCGGTTCGACGAGGTCCAGCACGAAGCCGAGGCGATGCGCGATTACATCGCCCACGCTTGAGACTGGCGCCCCCACCCCCTACATCGAGCCTATGACGAGCGCCCCCACCCTGACCGATGCCGCCGCAGCGCGCGTGGCCGCCATTGCGCAGAAACAGGCGAAACCTGCGATCCTGCGTCTTTCGGTCGAAGGCGGAGGCTGTTCGGGCTTCCAGTACAAGTTCGACCTGGCCGCAGATGCCGAGGGTGACGACGCGGTGAGCGAAACAGACGGCGTCAAGCTGCTGGTCGACCCCGTAAGCCTGGACCTCGTCGCAGGGAGCAGGGTCGATTTCGTCGAGGATCTCGGCGGAGCGGCCTTCAAGGTCGAAAACCCCCAGGCGGCCGCCGGCTGTGGTTGCGGATCGAGCTTCGGGATTTGAATTAGACCCGGGCGCCCCTTTCGGGCATCACCGCCCGATGCGTATCGCCACCTACAATATCAACGGGATCAAGGCCCGGTTGCCGCGACTGAAGGAATGGCTCGAGGAGACTCGCCCCGCCGTCGCCTGCCTTCAGGAAATCAAGTCGATGGACGACGGGTTTCCCGCCGACGAGTTCGAGGCAATCGGATACAAGGCGATCTGGCACGGTCAGAAGAGCTTCAATGGCGTCGCGATCCTCGCCGACGGCGTCGAGCCCAAGGAAATCCAGCGCGGCTTGGGCATTGACGGACCCAAGGACGACGAGGGTGAGCAGGCGCGCTATCTCGAGGCCGAAGTGAACGGCGTTCGAATCTGCAACCTTTATCTGCCCAACGGCAATCCGCATCCGGGACCCAAATTCACCTACAAGCTCGACTGGATGGAGAAGCTTCGCGAGCGCATGAAGGCGGTCTGGGAGGAAGAGGTCCCTGCCGTGGTGCTGGGCGATTTCAATGTCATTCCGGAAGACAAGGATGTCTGGTCGGTAAGGGCAATGGCGAACGATGCGCTGATGCAGCCCGAATCGCGCGATGCGTTCAAGCGCCTTCTGGCCGACGGCTGGACCGATGCGATCGACACGCTCAATCCGCGCGGCGGTGTCTGGACCTATTGGGATTATCAGGCTGGCGCCTGGCAGCGCGATCACGGCTTCCGTATCGATCACCTCCTGCTGTCCCCTGAGCTGGCCGACCGAATGACGGCAGCCGGAGTAGACAAGGAATATCGCGGCCGCGAAAAAGCCAGCGATCATACGCCCGTCTGGGTCGAGATCGCCGCCTAGGGCAAAACGAAGAGAGGGCCGCCGCGGAAATGCGACGACCCTCCTCGTTGTTGCCTATGTGGCCGCGGGTTCAGCGGTAGAAGATATGCGTATCAATGGTCGCGGTCGCCACCTTCTTGTAGCTCCAGCTGGGCTTCACATATTTCGCATGGAAGAATAGCGCGTCGCCGGCTTCGCTATCCCACAGGCCGCGGTGGGCGATGCGCGCGATGGCCTTGGCGCGGGTCCACGCCGCCGTGCCGGTGCGGATGCGCGGCATGCGGCCGCCCTTGACGAAGGAAAACTGCGAGCGCTGGTAGACGACGCCGCAATAGCTCGACGGGAAGCGGCGATCTTCGGCGCGATTGATGATGACGCGCGCGACAGCCAACTGGCCTTCGAGTGGTTCGCCCCGCGATTCAAAATAGATCGCGCCGGCAAGGCATTGCAGTTCGGAAGACAATTCGCCCGTTGCGGGCATCGCACCAACGAGCTCGCGCAGGCTCTGGGCGCGCGGCGCTTCGTCGATGACGGGAATCTCGTCAGTCGCTTCCTCGGGAAACTCCTGAACCACGGCCTTCTCGACAAAAACCGGCACAACCTCTTCGGTCAGCGGGGTTTCGACGGCGGCGGTCTCAGTCGCTTGTGCCGCGACCTGGGCATAGGCGCCGGAATTTTCCGCTCCGGCCAGCGTGGTAAGGGCAATCGCCGCGGCAACCGCGGTGAAACCGGTAAATCTACGAACCATTTTTCAGCTAAACTAAGCGGTTGATGGCCTGTCGCAGACTGGGATCCTAGCGCGTTATATGCGTCGTTAGGAATGGATCCGTTACGGGCCTGCCGCCCATCCCCCGTCTGCGTGCTAGCCTACCGACCCCATTGCCGAGATAGGCCGCCTACGCATCGAAGTTGGCAGCCAAATAGTCGCAAACGAAACCAAGTCAAGTTAAGGTGCCTTTGAATCGATGAAGCGTTCCGCCTCCGCGATATCCAGCTCTATGATCCAGCAGTCTGGATCGGAGTGTCTGCGGCGCTGAATATATTCACCAAATTCCATCGGATTATCAGGGCTTTGAGTGCGCGTTATAGTGAAGTTTCGCGACCCGTCGAGCTGCGGCATCCGTTCCCAAAGTGTTGCGTTTTTCCCACGATCCATGGTTACCAGCAGCACCGTACCCGCATCGCGTTCGCCGCGCTGGATAACGGTCGCGAACCCTCCGGCGGCTTCGACGGCGCGGATGAGGCCCGAGACCTCGAGATGAGCGGGCAGGCGCCCCTCCATCCCGCTCAATCCCGTCCGAGGTAGCCCGGCAGGCTGGATAGCGCGATGCGTGAGCGCATGAAGGTGCCAGTTCCCCGTCCGATCTCATCGCCTTCTTCGTCGACCAGGCGCGATTCGGCGACAAACACGCGCTTGCGGCCACTGACCCACTTGCCTTCCGCGACGACCTTTCCGGCACGCACGGGCTTGGTAAAATGGAGATTGAAGCTGGTCGTCAGCAGGAATCGATCGGTCACCAGCGTGTTGGCGGCATAGAAGGCCGCATCGTCGAGCATCTTGAAGTAGATAGTGCCGTGCGCAGCACCGGCGGCGTGATAGACCGCCTCGGTGATCTCGAACGAAATCCGGGCCCGCCCCTCGCCCGTAACCGCCAGCTGCGACGAGAACACAGCATTGACCGGCGCCGAAGCGTACAGTCCTTCGAGCGCGCGATAGTGCCGCTCGGCCCCGCTACTTGCTGCAGTTTCTCCCATTCGCGCAGGCCGCTCAGCGCGGCTCGACCCACCCGATCGAGCCATCATGGCGGCGATAGACCATATTGTGCTGCTCGCTGCCGGCATTCTTGAACAGCAGCGCATTGGCATTTTGCAGGTCGAGCATCATCACCGCATCGGCAACGCTGCATTCGGGAATGATGGCGCGCGTTTCGGCAATGACCGGCGGGCTGTCGACGGTGATCTCGTCCTCGTCGTCCTCATCGGGTGCGGCAAGGATCGTGTAGGCCGCCTCCTCCTCGCGCAATGCGTGTGCCGCCTGTTCATGCCGATCCTGTATGCGGCGCTTGTAGCGGCGCAACTGTTTCTCGATCTTGGCCGCGGCCTTGTCGAAGGCCTGATGCACGTCATGGGCCTCGGCATGCCCCTTGAGGATCAGGCCTTGCATGACATGCGTCACGATGTCCGCGGTGAAAGATCCGCCCGGCCCCTTGCCGAAGGTGACATGCGAGGAGATTGCGCGGTTGAAATGCTTGTCGACGATGCCGTTCATGCGATCACCGACATGCTCCTGAAGGGCAGCGCCGGTGTCGATCTGGTGGCCGGAAACGCGGATATCCATGGCTTTCGTTCTCCTTGTTCGTTCCGTCGACCCCTCGATGGCCGCGCCTCACACAAGCGTGCGGCCTAACCCCAGAGCGGGTTTTCGATGCCCGCCATGAACTGCCTGTGGCGCGCCAGCTCCTCCGCCGTTGCGGCATGGGGTCGCGGCTCGCGACGTGGCCTATCGGGCGCGCGACGCACGGCTACCGGTTCGGTCCCGCCAAGGGCGCGGCGCCCTTCGATTTCGGCCGCAAGCTCCAGGCCGATCTGGCGCCCGCCCTTCAGTTCGACATAGACCTGCGCGAGCAGTTCGGCATCGAGCAGCGCGCCATGCTTTACGCGGTGACTGCGATCGATCCCGTAACGCGAACACAGCGCGTCGAGCGACAGCTTGGCCCCAGGATGCCGCTTGCGCGCGATGGCGACCGTATCGACCATGCGGGTGGTGCAGACCGGATCCCGCCCGCAGATCGCCAGTTCGGCGTTCAGAAATCCGAAGTCGAAGCCCGCATTGTGCGCGACCAGCGGGGAGTCGCCAAGAAACGCCAGCAGCTCTTCGACAGCATGGGAGAACAGCGGCTTGTCCGACAGGAAGTTGGCCGATAGGCCGTGCACCGCCTCGGCGCCGGCGGGCATGTCGCGTTCGGGATTGAAATAGGCGTGATAGGTCTTGCCGGTCGGCACGAGGTTGACCATCTCGACACACCCGATCTCGACCATCCGGTCCCCGGTTTTGGGATCGAGTCCGGTCGTTTCGGTGTCGAACACAATTTCACGCATTGGCTAACCTATCGGCCTCAAACCCCGCGATTTCAAGGGGTATCGCGACGTCGATCCGATGCCGTCGCACGCAATTCCCCAATCAGCGCAAGGACGGCATCTTCGGTTTCCGCAAGCGACGTACCGGTATCGATGACGTGGTCGGCCCGGTCTCGCTTCTCCGCATCGGGGACCTGCAGGGACAGGATGTGAGAGAACTTTTCCGCCGTCATTCCAGGCCGGGCCAGTACGCGCTCACGCTGCTGCTCCGCCCCGGCGGAAACGACGACGATGCGGTCGACGGCCTCCGCGCCGCCTTTTTCGAACAGAAGCGGGATGTCGAAGACGACCAGCGGTGCTCCTGCGTGTTCGATCAGAAAAGCCTCGCGCTTGCGCGCCACTGCCGGATGGACGATCGCCTCGAGTCGCGCGAGCGCTTCGCTGTCGCCGAAGACCTCGCCACCCAACCTGTCGCGGTCGACACCGTTCGGGCCAGTACTGCCAGGAAAGGCCGCCTCGATCGCTGGCAGCAACTCTCCTCCCGGTCCCTGCATGGCGCGCACTTCGGCATCGGCATCGAAAACCGGGACACCGGCCGCCTCGAACATGGCGGCGACGGTGGACTTGCCCATGCCGATCGACCCGGTGAGACCGATTATCAGCGGGCGGCTCATGCCATCAGTCTTTCGCGCAGTTCGGCATCATGTTCGCGTGGTGGCTCGACGCCGAAGAAATGCCCGAACGCGGCGGCTGCCTGGCCAATCAGCATGGCGAGGCCGTCGATAGTATCGAACCCCGCCCCGCGCGCGTTCTCCAGAAAGCGTGTATCAACCGGATCGGTCACGATATCATAGCCAATCGAGCCGGGTGGGGCGTGGCTCCAGTCAAAAGCGAGCTGCGGTTGGCCGCGCATGCCGAGCGGGGAAGCGTTGACCACCAGGTCGCAGCAGCCTTCACGATCGTCGAAAGCGAAATCGGTCGTATCGGCAAAGTGATCAAGCGGGGCGACGTGATGTTCGCCGTCCGGATCGAGTTCTTCGAGCAGTCCTCGCGCCTTTTCGGTATTGCGTCCGGCGAGAACGATCGTGAAATTCTCCTTCACCAGCGCGGCAATGATCGCCCGCGCCGCGCCCCCGGTCCCGATTATCCGCGCCATCCGGAAATAGTGCTGGCTCCGCAGCAGGGACTGCAGCGGCTCGAGAAAGCCAGCGACATCGGTGTTGCGGCCGACCAGCGCGCCGTCCGCTGCCTTGACGACTGTATTCACGGCCCCCACGCGCTTGGCGAGAGGCTCCAGCCGGTCGAGAAGGGGCATGATGGCCTGCTTGTGCGGCATGGTCACATTGCACCCGCGCCAGTCAGGATCTTGGCGCCGATGGTCGCAATAGGCTTCGAGGTCCTCCGCGCTGACCAACTGCGCGCGATACTCCGCATCGAGGCCGAGCTTTTCGATCCAGAAGCCGTGGATGGCCGGCGACTTGGACTGTGCGATCGGATCGCCGATGACTTCCGCGTAATGGCTCACGCGGCAAGGGCGCCTTCCTCGCGCAGAGCCTCGAGCACCTGCAGCAGCGGCATGCCGAGCACGGTGAACTGATCGCCCATGATGCTTTCGAACAGCTGCACACCCGGCCCCTCGATGCGAAAAACGCCGACGCAATAGGAAACCGCCGGCCATTCTGCGTCGAGATAGGCATCGATGAACGCGTCGCTGAGCTCGCGGACACGCAGGCGCGCGAAATCGGAGCCGACCCAGACGATCTGCCCGCCACGCGCCAGCGCCGCGGCACTGTGCAATGTCATCACCTTGCCCGAAAAGCTGCGCAGATGCTCCGCCGCCTGCGCGCGTGATGCCGGCTTGTCGAACCGCCGGCCATCGACTTCCACGAGTGAATCGGACCCGAGAACGAGCTGCTCCGACGTAATCGCCGCCGCCTTTGCCGCCGCCAGCGCCTGTGCGACCTCGGCAGGGTCGGCGCCTGCCATATCCGCTTCGAGCGCGCGCTCGTCGACATCGGCGGGCTGTGCCGTGAACGCAATTCCGGCAGCTTCCAGCATCGCCTTGCGCGAGGCGCTGTTCGAAGCAAGGACGATGCCGTTGCCTGCGATACCGATCATATCGGTTTTGCCCCCTGGCTCGATCCGCGCAGCTCGCGTTCGTTGAAAAGGCGAATGACCGCCGCGGCGGTTTCCTCGATCGATCGGCGGGTAACGTCGATCACCGCCCAGCCATTGTCGGCAAACATGCGCCGCGCGAATTTCACCTCGTCCTTCACCCGCTCGTTGTCGACATAGTCGGTCTGGCGTTCCTCGTTCAGCGTCAGCAGGCGATTGCGCCGGATCTGCACCAGCCGCTCGGGCGCAGTGGTGAGACCGACGACCATCGGTTTTTTCAGTTCGAACAGTTTCGCAGGCGGCGGGCTTTCCACGACCAGGGGGATATTCGCGACCTTGTATCCGCGATTGGCGAGATAGATACTGGTCGGCGTTTTCGAGCTGCGCGAGACGCCGGCGAGCACGATGTCGGCCTCTTCCCAGTTCTCCCAGCCCACGCCATCGTCATGGGCAATGGTGAACTGGATCGCCTCGACGCGTTCGAAATAGGCCTTGTCCATCGCATGCTGGCGCCCGGGCCGCCCATGCGCTTCCTGGCCCAGCGCCTTTTCAAGTGCAGAGGTGACATGGTCGAGGATCGGCACGGCGGGCAGGCCCTGCTGTGCGCAAACCTCTTCCAGCCGCGCACGGGTCTCGGGATTGACCAGAGTGAACATCACGAGACCCGGATTGGCCTTGAGTTCGGGCACGATCCGTTCGAGATGCTGGCGGCTGCGCACCATTGGCCAGAAATGCCGCATGACGTCGGCATCCTCGAATTGAGCGAGAGCCGCCTTGGCCAGCATTTCCAGCGTTTCGCCGGTGGAATCGGAAAGAAGGTGGAGGTGGACTCGGTTGGAAATGGTGAGGTTTCCTGCCTGTGGAGAAGCACCGGCATAAACCACGGGAGAGCCCTGGCGACAAGTTCGGGACGAAATTGCCTCCCCAATGCGAGTCCTTCGCCAGGCGATTCCCGCACACCAAATGCGAGTTTTGCGCAAGGCGACTAACAGCGAGGAAAAGTTTGACTCGACTCACTGCGGCTGGCGAGTCGCCGATCCCCTGTCGCCCTTTGCATTGCTGGAGAAATCGGGCAGGGACGGCTTATCCCTGAAATCCACAGGGCCAACAGACTCCATCATCTCTCTTTAAATAAATAATATTATTGGATTGGACTCTCCGATGCCCGGTCTCCTCCTCGATACGCTGAACGGCAAACGAGGCACGCGCGTGCCTCTCTGGCTCATGCGACAGGCCGGGCGCTATCTGCCCGAATATCGTGCCCTGCGAGAAACGAAGGGCGGATTTCTCGCGATGGCTTACGACAGCGAAGCTGCCTGCGAAATCACGCTGCAACCGATCGAGCGTTTCGGCTTCGACGGGGCAATCCTGTTTTCCGATATCCTGATCGTGCCCCATGCGATGGGGCAACATCTCGAATTCCTGGCCGGCGAGGGACCCAGGCTATCGCCAGCTCTTGTCGATGCCGCGCTCGAAGACCTGGTGGCAGACCACTCGCGCTACGATCCGATCTACCAGACCGTTCGCCTGTGTCGCGAACGCCTGTCGGACGAGGTCACCATGCTGGGCTTCGCAGGCAGCCCCTGGACGGTCGCGACCTACATGGTGGCGGGTGAGGGGAGCCGTGACCAGCACGACGCTCGCGCCATGGCTTATCGCGACCCGGCCGCGTTGCAGGCGATTGTCGATGCGATTACCGACGAGACGATCACCTATCTGCAAGGCCAGATCGATGCGGGCGCCGAGGCCGTGCAATTGTTCGACAGCTGGTCGGGCAGCCTCGCCCCGGATGAATTCGAGCGCTGGGTGGTGGCACCCAACGCCAGGATCGTCTCCGCATTGAAGGCGAGCCATGCCTCCACGCCAATCATCGGCTTCCCCAAGGGGGCAGGCGAAAAGCTGCCCGGCTATGCCCGCGAGACCGGCGTCGATGCAGTTGGCGTGGACGAAACGCTCGATCCCGCCTGGGTGGCACGCGAACTGCCTGCCGGCATGCCGGTGCAGGGCAATCTCGACCCGCTGCTTCTGCTGGCAGGAAGCGATCGGCTGGAAGACCGGGCGCGCGCCATTCTCGAAGCGTTTGCCGACCGGCCGCATGTCTTCAATCTCGGCCATGGCATCGACCGGCGCACGCCGATCGATCATGTGCACCGGCTGATCGACACGGTCCGGTCTTTCGAGGGGTGACGCGCGGCTGATGGCTCACTACATCAACGCGCAATGCAGGATGTCCTCGCAATGACCTATCTCTGGCTCAAGGCCGGCCACGTGATCTTCATGGTCTTCTGGCTGGCGGGGCTGTTCATGCTGCCGCGCCAGATGATCTACCTGCATCCGGCTACACCGGATACGGACGAGACTGCGCTGTGGGGCAAGCGAATAGGGCTCTTGCGTAAAATCATCCTGACGCCGAGCCTTGTCGTCGTCTGGCTGCTGGGCCTTGCCCTGGCGGTTTCTATCGGCGCCTTCACCCAGGGCTGGTTCCATGCCAAGTTGCTGCTGGTCATCCTGCTGACCGGCTATCACGGCTACATGGTTGCCCAGTCGAAGAAGATGGTCGCAGGCAAGCGGCCCTTGAGCGAGAAACAGCTGCGCATGCTGGGCGAGGTGCCGGGCATCCTGCTCGCGCTCATCGTGGTCCTCGTGATCGTCAAGCCGTTCTGAACCCGCGCCATGCCCGATTGGCGATTGACGGCCTGTCCGGGCAATCGTAACTGCAATCTACCTACCGGCTACAGGCCCCGCATCCGACGGGGCCGGGTCTGCTTTCTCCAAGCCCTTTACCGACCTGCCGGCCATCAAAGCTATTTTACCGAGAAAAAACAATGCATCTCAAGGATTTGAAAGAGAAGACTCCGGCCGAGCTGGTCTCGATGGCCGAGGAGCTGGGTGTCGAAGGCGCCTCGACCATGCGACGGCAGGATCTGATGTTCTGCATCCTGCGCGAACTCGCCGAGGATGAGGAATACGAAGAAAAGATCATGGGCATCGGCACAATCGAGGTGCTGCAGGACGGCTTCGGCTTCCTGCGCAGCCCCGAGGCCAATTACCTCGCCGGTCCCGACGATATCTACGTATCGCCGAACCAGGTCCGCAAATGGGGCCTGCGTACTGGCGATACGGTCGAGGGCGAAATCCGGGCGCCCCAGGAAGGCGAGCGCTACTTCGCGCTGACCAAGCTCTACAAGGTCAATTTCGACGATCCGGATGCGGTCCGCCACCGCACCAATTTCGACAACCTCACGCCGCTCTATCCCGAAGAAAAGCTGACGCTCGACACGCTCGATCCGACCGTCAAGGACAAGTCGGCGCGCGTGATCGACATCATCAGTCCACAGGGCAAGGGCCAGCGCGCGCTGATCGTCGCCCCGCCGCGTACCGGTAAGACAGTACTGCTTCAGAACATCGCCAAGGCGATCACTGACAACCACCCGGAAGTCTTCCTGCTGGTGCTGCTGGTCGACGAGCGGCCGGAAGAAGTGACCGACATGCAGCGCAGCGTGAAGGGAGAGGTGATTTCCTCGACCTTCGACGAACCGGCCAACCGCCACGTCCAGGTCGCCGAAATGGTGATCGAGAAAGCCAAGCGGCTCGTCGAACACAAGCACGATGTAGTCATCCTGCTCGATTCGATCACGCGCCTCGGCCGCGCCTACAACACCGTGGTGCCCAGCTCGGGCAAGGTGCTGACCGGCGGTGTCGACGCCAATGCCCTCCAGCGTCCGAAGCGCTTCTTCGGTGCGGCGCGCAATATCGAGGAGGGCGGTTCGCTGTCCATCATCGCCACCGCTCTGATCGATACCGGCAGCCGCATGGACGAGGTTATCTTCGAAGAGTTCAAGGGCACCGGTAACTCGGAAATCGTGCTCGACCGCAAGGTCGCAGACAAGCGGATCTTCCCGGCGCTGGACGTCGGCAAGTCCGGCACCCGCAAGGAAGAGCTGCTGGTCGAGAAGGACAAGCTGTCGAAGATGTGGGTCCTGCGCCGCATTCTCATGCAGATGGGCACGATCGATGCGATGGAATTCCTGCTGGACAAGATGAAGGATTCCAAGACCAACGAGGACTTCTTCGCCAACATGAACCAATAAGGCTCCGGCAAGGGAAACTGGAAATTAAGCGGTCGGATCTAGGAGGCTGCTGCAGGAGATATGATCATGCAGCAGCTTCTTTACCGATCGATCGCGGCGGACGGACTTGGTTCGGATGCCGTCTTCGAAATTGTCGAGACTTCGGCGCGCAACAATCCGGCCCGCGAAGTGACCGGATTCCTCGTCCGTTCGGGCGATGTCTTCCTCCAGCTGGTCGAAGGACCCACGGCATCGCTCGACGAGTTGCTGGCCGTTCTGGCCCACGATCCGCGACATCATTCGATCGAGGTCCTCGTGCGTGAGGAGATCAACCAACGCTCGTTTCCGCGCTGGCGGATGGAGCGGGTCGGCACGGATCAGCCGAGCGTTGCCGCCTTGCTCGAACGGCTCGATGCAGCGAAGGTCGTGCCCGCGGCTGCCGCGCATATCCGCGGCTTTTTCGACGCCCGCAAGGCCGCTTAGTCGCACGGTCGGCAATGGGCAGTGAAGGATTGGGACGCTCCGCGACAAGCTAACGCAAAATTAACCCTGTTTACGTAGGGAAATCCCGTGCGCGGTGACGATCGCGCATCGCTGGGCAGGTGTGCTGCCCGACGGGTTCGACAGGGGGTGTACATTGGCTGGTCAAGCGATCACGTCGCGTATCCCCTCGCGATCCGCGCCCGTTGCGCCGCGCTGACTTTTGCGATGGCTCGACTCGGCACACTCCCCTTTCCCCGCCTTGCTGCTGCGCGCCCCAATTGGCGTCTGCTCGGCCGCGAGCAATTCGCCAGCATCCTGCTGCCGGTGGTCACGGTCGCACTGCTGGCGATAATCCACCAGTTCGGCCTCTTTCGGGACAGCGACGGACGTTTGTTCGATCGCTATGCCGTGCTGGGAAGCGCCACTGCCCCGCAAGTCGTGGTGATCGAGCGCAATGCGCGCTTCGCAGCGATGGGTGAGACCGGTCGCGCCAGCCTCGACGCCGCCCTGGCCCAGCAAGGCATCGCGCGCATCGGCTATCTGGATCAGCAACCGCCCGAGGGCGCGCCTACCGGCGCGCTTCGCATCCATGCCCGGCTTGCCGACTGCGTACCGCTTGGTGACCGGTGGATTTTCACGGGTGCGCCGGTGAGTACCGGTCCGCGCACTGAAGTGGCTGCTGGCAATCTTGCCCCTTCGGAGTACGGTATCCAGCGCGGGCAGTATCTGGGCCTGCCCGCGGCGGGCCGTATAGTGCCCTCGTTCGAAGCGCGGCTCGCCGGGATTCCGCCAAGCGAAGGCGAATTCCTCGTGCGGATGCCGCGAACCCAGTCGATCCCGGTCATTCCGGCCAGCCAGATCGTGAATGGCGAGCTTGCCAGCACCGATCTTGAAGGCCTCGTTGCCATCGTGGCGGGGCGGCAGTCGCTAGCCCCGACCCTAGCCACTTCGCGTGAACCCGATCGGCTGGCGATGTCGCCGGCCCTGTTCCGCGCCCATGCCGTTCAGACTCTCGCCACGGGCCAACATGTCCAGCGCGCCGGCGTGTGGGACAGCTGGATTGTCTTGTTGGCAGCCGGACTTGCGCTGACCGTGGCCTATCGCCGCAGCGATCCGAAGCGCATGATCTTTCAGGTTTCGCTGATTGCCAGCGTCGTGATTCTCCTCGGCGGCTTGCTCGCACTCGAGCTGGCTGGCCGCTTGCTCCCGCTGACGGCCCTCTTGCTGGCCCCGTGGATTATCGCGGTGCAGCGGATGCTGATCCGCGAGCGCCGGCAGGACAACAGGCTCGAACAGGTTGCTGCACGCGCTGTGCAGAATTCGGTCCGCCGATCTGCGCTGCGCGAAGGAGCTCGCCTGCCACAGTTCGTGGAGCCTGCAGCGCGGATTGCCGGTGTTTCGAAAAGCCTTCTGATGGAGCTTTCCGGGACCGGGGAGCTCGCGCTGGTAAGCGGTATCGACGCCTCGCTGGACGACATCGCAATGGATCGCGCCGAATTTGGGCGGGAGCTGCGCAAGCTGCGTGGACGGCAGGGCGGTTTCGACGCAGCCAGCCTCGTTCCCGGCTGGGATTGCGAAGCGCGCCTGACATGGATCGGCGGGGCCGACAGGAACCTGTTCTGGCTCTACGCTGTGCCGCCCGGCGGGCGATCTGGTAAGCGCGGCCAGCTTGTCCGCGCGGCAGCATCGTCCTTCAGGGAATTGTTTCGCTGGCGTGCTGACCTCAATGCGCGCGAACGGCAGGAAGAACGCTACCTGCCGATCGACGAAAAAGTAGCCAGCGCAATCGAGCTGGTTTCGCGCGAATCGGATCAGGTCAGGCGCGGTTTCGACACGATCGATACCGCAATCATCATCTTCCACCTGATCGGCTCTCCGCTCCATGCCAATCGAGCCATGGAGGAGCTATACCAGGAAGCGGGCCTGGCACTTCACGAAACACCACTGGTCGACGCGCTTGTCGCCCTTACCACGCTGGATGTCGTCCGGATCGAGGCGATGCTGCAGGAGTTGGTCGTGCGTGGTGGCGAGATGCGACTGCCCATGCGCGAGCTGGGGCCGGTAGAACGCATCCTGAGAGTGGCGGCGCCTGACAGCATGGCGCGCGGCACCGACCGCGTCATTGTGCTCGAGGCGGTCGACATCACCGACCTGCACGCGGCTGCCGACCTGCGGCAATCGGTCGGCCTGTTCATCGACCTGCAGCTGCGCAACGACCTCGAGGCCATCCTGCTTGCCAGCGATCTGGCGGCCAACCCCCGGCTTGAGCGAGATCGTGTCGGCCCGATCGTCGCCCGCATCGGCGAGGCGGCGCGCCGCGCCACGGGACGTCTCGACGAGGTTGCCGAACTCGTACGGGGTGAGAACGACGATCTGGTCGAAGCCTGTTACCCCGTCGACGCACGCAGCCTGGTGCTCCAGACGCTCGAGAAGACAGTCGGCCTTGCCGAAGATCTCGATGTCACGATCGATGTTCAGCTGCCTGCCATGAGCGGCTTCACCATTGCCGAGCCGCGTGCGCTGGCCGACATGCTCGAGGCCATGATCCGGGTAGTCGTCGCCGACACGCCGCAGGGCGACACGGTGGTGGTCAAGCTGGAAGAGCAGGATACGCAAACGCAAATCCAGGTTTCCGGTGGCTTCGGTATCGGCTTCGGCCGCCTGGTCTATCTCCTGACCAAGGGCGAGGACCAGTCGGTCGGCGAGTATCGCCAGATCAATCGCGGGATCGCGCGAACCTCGAAGTGGGGTGGCAGCGTCTCCTACTGGGGACGCGACGCACGCGGTTTCGGCTTCAACGTCAAGCTGAGGCGCATCGGATGACAGCCCCACACATACTTATCGTCGATGACGACGAGATCCTCGCCAGCCTGCTCGAGCTGACGCTCGAGATCGAGGGCTACCGCGTTTCGACCGCCCATGACGGTGAGGAAGCGCTGGTCCGCATGGCGCAGGGCGGGATCGATCTCGTGGTCCTCGATCTCGTCATGCCCAAGATGGATGGCGTGCGGTTCCTGCGCGTGCTCAACGAAAAGGGAGAAGCACGGCCACCGGTCATCGTCATTTCCTCGACGGCCGGGAACTCGCTCAGCGATGAATTCCGCTCCCTCGGCGTCGTCGCGATTGCGCGCAAGCCGGTCGAGCCCGCCTGGCTTGTGAGCGAGATAGGTACTGCACTCCATGGCGGACAATTGCTGCGGCAATGACGCTGTTTCCGCTCACCATATTTCCCGAGGGCGGTCTCGTCAGCTCGATTATCACGACTGTCTGGGTCGGGGTCTTCGTGCTGTGCTTTTTCAACCTGCGCTACGGCTGGGTGCTGTCGGGCCTCGTGGTGCCGGGGTATATCGTCCCGCTGCTGATCGTGAAGCCCGTGGCAGGCGCCGTCATAATCGTCGAGGCCATCATGGCCTATGCGCTGGTCTGGGTGTTCAGCGAGAAACTGAGCCGCGGACGCTATCCAAGCCTGTTCGGTCGCGACCGCTTCATGGGCCTGATCCTGGCAAGTATCGCCGTGCGACTGGTCATGGATGGGTACGTACTACCCGAGATCGCCGCCTGGCTGGAAAGCGATTTCGACCGCCGGTTCGACTGGCGCGACAATCTCCAGAGCTTCGGCCTCGTCATCATCTCGCTATTGGCAAACCAGTTCTGGAAGCCGGGCCTCGTGCGCGGGCTGGGGGCGGCGGTGGTCACCATGGGGATCACCTATCTTGTCGTGCGCTACGGCCTGATGGAATTCACCAATTTCCGCATGAGCGCGGTGACCTACATGTACGAAGGGCTGGCCAGCTCGATCCTTGCCAGTCCCAAGGCCTATATCATCCTGACGCTGACCGCGCTGATCGCGAGCCATATGAACGTGCGCTACGGCTGGGACTTCTCCGGTATCCTGATCCCGGCATTGATCGCGCTGCAATGGTACCAGCCGACGAAGATCGTGACCTCCTTCCTCGAGGCAATCATCATCTACGTGATCGCCCGGCTGCTGCTCAAACTGCCGAGTCTTGCCAACGCCACCATCGAAGGCGGACGCAAATTGCTGCTGTTCTTCAACATCAGCTTCGCCTGGAAGATGGCCTTGGGCTGGTTTATCGTCTGGCAGGGCTTCGACGTGAAGACGACCGACTTCTACGGCTTCGGTTACCTGCTTTCGACGCTGATAGCGATCAAGGCACACGACAAGGACATCTTCCCGCGGCTTGCCCGCTCCACCCTCCAGGTCAGCCTGATGGGCGCCGTATTCGGCAACATCGTCGGCTTCGGCCTGTCCGCGGCAGTTTCGCGCACGACGGTGGGGGACGCGGCGAGGGCACAGCAGGCGGCTGCGGTCAGAAACAAGCAACTGGACCTGCTGGTGGTGGAGGCTGTCGGCGATGCGCACATGCGCGCGGCAAGCGGTCGCGCGGCGCCGCTTCTCGCCGGAGCCGAAGAGGCGCTCGCGGAACTGGTCTTCTCGCTTGAAAGCGGCGCGCCGCAGTCGTCGCCCGATTTCGACATGCAGGCGGGCGGGTGGCGGCTGATGGCGGTTGGCGAACAGCGTCTGGCAATTGTGCGCGCCGATGGCGCCGGCCGCGAGCTGCTGGTGTTCGATCCGTCTGCAAGGCGCGATGCGGCGGTGGTGCTGCGTGATCCGACCAGTCGCCCGGGAATGGCGACGGCGGCGATGGTCCTGCAAGACCGTCTCGACGCGCGCTGGCTGGTCCTTTCCGCACCGGTCCCGTTGGCGGATATCGAGCGCCGCAGTGTGGCGGATATTTTCGGCGAGGCGACCAAGGCGGTCGAACTGGAACTCGAGCCGAGCGCTAGCGATGACAGCACAATCTCCTATGCAGACGCTTCCATCGGAACGATCGATCTGCCCAGCCTTCGCACCTTCGCCCCCGACATCACCGCGCGGATCGACGCAGAAGCGACCGAAGGTAGAGCGGGCAGCCGGGCGATCCTGTTCTTGGGGCGGAGTGCCCAATCCAGGCTCAACGCCGTCCGCGCACCGCAGCTTCGCGGCACGGGTGCCTGCAGATTGGTGGACCCAACCAACGCTCGCCGGCCATGGAGAAACCACGAACGCCTTGCATTCCTGCGCTATGAAATCGCGGCGCCGCTAATAGAGGATTCGCTCAATGGAGGGACCGCTTTAACCGCGCGCACAGCTGCTGACATTGCTGGTTTCGGTGTGGGTCTGTGTCAGATAGCGGGGCGCGACCACTGGACGCTGTTTTCCAGCGCCCGGCACGAGGGGCAGGTATTCCTGGCTGCTGATGCTCCTGTCCGGAAAAGCGTTCTTACCTGGCAGGAAGGCGACTATGTGCGCGCAGCCCGGCTTGGCGCAGTGGTGCATCGCAGCTGGGGCAGCGATCTGCTGCTCGTGGCTCCCTGGCCCGACAGCGCCGCCAATTCGCCGCGGAGCATGACAACCGTGTTCTGGCATGAGGTGGTCAGACAGCAAGATGAGGATATCGAGCCGTTCTCGCTGCATCTGCGGCAACGCACGCGGGCAGCACCCGATATTGCAGGTCGCCCCGATATTCTCGTCGCAAGAGACGTCCTCGGCCCCGAACATCCGGATCTCGAGCCGCTGGTGTCGGCAATGCGGTCGGCAGGCGTGCGTACGGTCGTCGCCGATGGCAGCGCGGCATTCGGCGGTTACGAAGCGCGACCCGGCACGATCGAACGCTATTATGCGACCACCCAGGGCCGCCGCTACGCGATCGGCTGGGTCATGAATTATGCGGGAGGCGCGCGATGAGCCTGACGCTGATCGCGCGCAGCGCGGCGTTTCTCCTGCTGGGTACTCTGGCAGCCTATGGCGGGTGGGTGTGGGCGCTTCCCATGGCGCGCTACGTCGTTGCGGCACAGGATTCGACCAGTCAGGACCTGCGCATCGCCGATCGCATGCTGGCCTATAGGCTCGGCGAGCAGGAGCCGCTCAGCTTCGCCTTCTCCCAGCCGGTGGACAACCTTCGCCTCCTGACGCATGCCGCAACGGCCTCTCCGCCGACCGACGTGAAAGGGCTGATGTACCGGCTGAGGATCTCGCTGTTCGATGGCGATGGAAACCAGTTGGCCGAGTACGAGCAGGCGCTACTCGCCGGGCGCGACGACGGCTATTTGCCCGATGGCAGGGCCCGCCGTTTCTATCGCACGGGCGACCTCGCCATCTGGGGCGTCGCGCAGCTGGTGGTCGAAAACGACACGCCCTTCACCCGCGTCGACATAACGCTGATCGAGGCCGATGCCCCGGTAACCGCAGTCGACGTTCGCGTTTACGAACGCCGGCCGGTCCTGGCGGGTGAGGAGCGCGATGTCCTGCTGCGGCGCAGCGCGCAGGAGCGGGCTACCTTGACCGCTTTCAGCCCCTTTCCTGCCGAGATGCTTACCGAGGACGAGGTGCGCAATCTGGCGCGAAATCTCTGGCGTCCGGTCGGCCCGGTCGGCGTCGAGGGTCGCGATTACGACGCACTGGTGATCTATGCCGCGCAGCGCGGCGAGGAAGGCGCATCATGATGCGCTGCCGACTTCTGTTGCTTGCGCTCTGCACCGCGGTCGCCGGCTGTGCTCCCGAACCGGACGAGGCACGCCTCCTGTTCGCCAAGGGCGCTGTTCAGTCCAAGCAGTTCGCCGCAATCGGTTTAGCGGGAAGCGAGAAGGACGGCATCGTCAGCCTGCGCGATCCGGGGCGCTGCGGCGACAAGGGCGAATATCGCCTGCGCGCCGAAGGCGGCGCACCGGTGCTGGTCATGGCGCCGCACGCTTTCCATGATCGCCATACCGGCGATCTCGCCTGGCTCCTGTTCGACAGTGTCCCGACACGTGCTGCGGCGCGCAACACCGTTCCGCGCCAGGAGGTTCAGGGCAAGAACGAGGCCCGCTGCGCCGTGGTCGATCTAGCCGGCGAGCGTGAGCATCCGTTCACTTCGTTTGCGCTAGGTTTTTCCGACCGCTTTCCGGGCGGGCTGGTGGTGCAGATTCACGGCTTTGACGGAGAACTGCGCGCCACTGCGCGTGCGCGCGACGGAGCAATCATCGTTAGCGACGGGACGACAGAACCCGGGACTACGATATTCGATCTCGCGGATTGTTTGAGTCAGGCGGTTGAGCCACGCGAGGTGCTGATCTTTCCGGTGCAGACCCGTGAACTAGGCGGGCTGGAAAATGCGCAAGGACAGGCGCTGCGTGATGCCGGCGGCGCGGGCTTCGTGCACCTCGAACTCTCGCTTGAATTGCGCCGCGCTTTGCTGGAAGACAGGCGGCTCCTCGACCGGTTGGGGTCCTGTCTCGAGCGAGTTGCCGCATGAACGCCGTCACCCATATCGAGCTGCCCGGCTCCGATGCGTTGGAGGTGCCCCTCGGCAAGCGACTGGATCGCGGCTTCGCTCCCAAGCTGCTGCCCGTATATGCCGACCTGCGAGAGGAAATTCTCGCCTATGCCGCGGACAAGGGAGATGCGCTGCCCGCCGCTCGCCACGCGACTGTCCTGACCGATTTTTGCCTCCTCCAACGCGATGCCATCGCACGGCTCGGCAAGGCGGAGGCGCAGTTCCAGTCGCGCCACGCCAGCGCGCTCGACAGTGCGGAACAGCGTGCTGCAGTGCTGGATTTCGCACGGGCAATGGGTTCGCGCGGGCGGTCGCTCAAACGCGATGCGGAAGCGACGAAGGAGTTCTTCGACGCCGATGCCGTGCTCGAGCGTTACACGAAGCGGCTCGGCGAACGCGAGCGCGTGCTTGCCTTCGCTTTGGAGAGGCTCGGCTGGATCGCCGGGGAGGCCGCGGCATCCGATCCGCTGGTGCTGGAAGGCGACAGTTTCACCGAGCTTTTCGAAGAATTGCTCCCGGCAATGCGTCACTGGCTCGGCGATCCGCGCATCCGGCGCGCCGCCCATAGTTGCATGCGCCGTATTGCGGAGCAGCTGCCCTCGCGCACGGGCGGGCTGTGGCTCGATGCCGCTCTCAGCGCGACCCGCCGCGCCTGCCTTGATCACGGAGAGGATGTATGGACGCAGTGCGAGGCTTTCGATGCCATGTTTGCGCTGTCGCCCCACACGGTCCATTCGCTGGTCGAGCGTCGCCTCGCGGCAGATCTGGAGCAAAAGACCGCTGCCCAACGCGATAGCGAGGTTTTCGTCCGCCGGCACCTGGTCCGCCGGGTCGCGGCGCGCGTGGACGCAAACCCCCGGCTCGACGCCGGTTTCGAGCTCCTGTGCACAGACGCCGAAGGCGCTGTCCGGCAGGTCCTTGCCGAAATGCTGCCGCTGCTCAGCCCGGCCCGCGCGAGCCGGCTGGCGCAGCAACTGGCCCGCGATACGGACCCGCAGGTGCGCGCTGCCCTGTTTGCCCGGCCCGCGGACATGCTCGGAGTGCTGTCGGCCAATTTCTATATTCGCATCCTGACGGCGGTACTTCACAAGGATGAAGACGAATTCGTCCTGCGCATCGCGCTCGACGCCTGCGCCCTTCTCGCCGAGGAAATCGCGCGGACCCAAGGCGAAGTGGCGGATGGCATCGTGCGCCAGCTCTATCGTGCCGTGGAGGGCCTGCGGGGGCGCGATCCCAAGCCGAAGCTCTGGCGCTGGAGCGACGAGACACGCGAGCGGATCTGGTTCTGGACAATTCCGGAGGCACGGCAAATCGGCGAGGAGCTGGCAAAGGTCGTCGTGCCCATGCGCGAGGGGGCGATCCGCCGCATACCGGCTCTTCGCCAGTGGATTGAAGATGACCGGGATCGGGTCGGCCGGGTCATGGCAGTGCTCGCCCAGCGTGATTTCGGCCTGGCATTGAAGGCTGGGCGACGTCCGACGATCCAGCGTGGGGAGTTCTTCCGCCGACGCGCCTGGCGCATGCTGTTCGAGGGACGGCAGAGCGCGACCGACAAGCGGCAGGCTTTCTACCATACGAAGGGTCGCCACTATCACGGCGACATGATTGCGCCGAGCGCACGCATGGCCGAGCTTGCTCCAACCAAGGTTCCCGGCGAGCCCCTGTTCGAAAGCGCCGAAGGGGGCTGGCGCAATTATCTCCCGCTCGTCGATCAGGTCCTGTCCGCGCTCGATCGTGGGGGCCGGACTCAGGTTTACACCAGCGCCGGCATCACCAGCGTGGAAGCGCCCGCGGGCATCCTTTTACGGACGCGCGCCTTCAGCGCAGTTACGCGCCGCTTTCCCGAGCTTGCTGCCCAGCGCAATCGCGACCCCGAAGCCTATGTCGGTGCGCTGCGAACACTGGGCCTGACGCTGGAATTCAGAGGCTATGACGATACGCCGGGAGCGCCCACACCGCATATCGTGAAACTCTATAGTGCGGGCGGCGTGTTCGCTGCGCTGCCGATCGTGTGGGATCGCGCTTCGGCCTATGTTTCGACGGTTTTCGCCAACAATCTGGTGGAATTGGGCGTATTTGTCGGCCTCGCAAGCGCATGGTTTCTCGGCCGCCACGTCGTGCTTGGCTGGCAGGCGCGGCGGCTGCGCAACGGACTTTCGCTGGTGCTGGGAGGCTGGGGAACGCGCGGCAAATCGGGCACCGAACGGCTCAAGGCTGGTCTGATCAACGCGCTCGGCCCCTCAATCGTCTCGAAGACCACTGGCTGCGAAGCGATGTTCCTGCTCGGCAATCCCTATGGCGAGCTGACCGAAATGTTTCTCTTCCGACCCTATGACAAGGCGACGATCTGGGAGCAGTTCAACCTGCTCAAGACCTCGCGCGGGCTGAAGGCGCGCGTCTTCCTGTGGGAATGCATGGGCCTCAACCCCTCCTACGTCCGGGTATTGCAGCAGGACTGGATGCGGGACGATATCGGAACTATCACAAACACTTACCCCGATCACGAAGACGTGCAGGGTCCGGCCGGCCGCAACATCCCCGAAGTCATGTGCGAATTCATTCCGCATGGCTCGACGCTGCTGACAACCGAGGAGGAAATGCTCCCGATCCTTGCCGAGGGCGCGGACAAGGCCGGAACAGCCATGCGTTCGGTCGGCTGGAAAGAGGCCGGCCTGATCCACAAGACGTTGCTGGACCGTTTCCCTTACGAGGAGCACCCATTCAATATCGCGCTGGTGACGGCGATGGGCGACGAACTGGGGCTTGAGCCGGACTTCTGCGTGAAGGAGATGTCCGACCGGGTGGTGGCCGATCTGGGCGTGCTGAAAACCTATCCGCGCACCGAGATCGACGGGCGCAGCCTGCAATTCGTGATGGGGATGTCCGCCAATGAACGTTTCGGTGCGATGGGCAACTGGACGCGCATGGGGTTCGCAGACCACGATCTGGAGAAGGACCCGGAAGTCTTCGTCACCACCGTGGTCAACAACCGCGCGGACCGCGTCCCGCGCAGCCGGGTTTTCGCACGCATGCTTGTGCGCGATGTCGCGGCCGACAGGCATTTCCTGATAGGGTCCAATATCGAGGGCCTCCTTGGGTTCATCGAGGAGGAATGGGCAGACTATTCCGCCGATCTCAGCCTGGTCGCCAAGGACGAGGCGCCGCTGGAAAGGCTGCGCGCCTTGGCGAACCACCAGCGCATCGCGCTCACCCCGACCGCGCTCGAGGGCGTGCTGGCTGCAATGCTCGCCCCGCAGGGCGAGAGGATCACCGCGAAAGCCGCCGTGGAAGCGGCGCGAGCCGGCGCGCTTGCGCAAGCATTGCGGGATGCGAAGGTCGAGCATGGCGATGCCATCGCCGCCCACTACGACGGGATGGCCGCCCTTCATCGCGATTATGTCGCCATCGAGCAGGCCGTGACCGGCGGAGCCGATCCGGCAAGCCAGGACCAGGCGCTACGCGCGCTGCTCGGCAAGGCGTTTCACGCCAAGCTGGTACCCGTGCGCGACTACTATATGAAGGGCGAAGCGATCGTTCGGCTGGTCGCCGCGAACACACCCCCGGGCCTGCTCAACCGCATCATGGGCATGCAGAATATCAAGGGCACGGGTCTGGACTGGGTCTATCGCTGGCAAGCCTGGGAGGCTGCGTGGAAAGCGTGCCAGCAATTGCGCGAGGAGGATCCGGCAAGCGTGGAGCGGGGCTACCGCATGCTGGCCAGCTTCCACGAATTCGGCGCGCTCAGCGAGGCGGAGGTGCGCGCTGTGCTGGGTGAACTGCGCGGGCAGGGTGCGCAGGCCCCGCTGTCGCAGGCGCAGATCGACGGCCTCGAGGCCCGACTTGATGACCAGATGGGCAAGTTCGCATCCCTGTCGATCGACGCGGGCGCGGGCGATTCCGGCAAGAACAGCAGGCTTGCCGGCGCCGGCACGAATTTGGTCACGGCGGTCGAGGCCTTCATCGATGCTGGCGATGCCGTCCGGCGGCGCAAGGCGGCCGACCGGATTTATGCCTCGCTCATCTCCGAGCAGATTTCCAACCAGCGCGCGGCGGCCGAATTGAAGGTTCTCACCACGCGCCAGAAGGGCGGCTGGCTGATGAAGGCTATCAAGGATCGGCGCGAGAAGCGGGCGGCCTGACGGGCAGCAGGTTCAGGCGGAGGTCGCGTATCCCGTCGACCCCGTCCGGCAGGTGTCGAGGCTCTAGAAGCGGTAGCCCGCGACGAGCCCGAACCTTGCTCCGTCCATATCGTAACGAATGTCGTTCGATTGCCGGAACCGGTATTCAGCGCTGGCGGTAGCATAGGGTCCGCGGCTGGCCCGCCCCCAGGAAAGGTCCACGGAGGGCGCGACGTAGCTGTCCTCGCGCAGCGCGCCGTCGGCATCCCCGCGAGCGATGCGCGCGGCATAGTCCCATTCGCGATATTCAACCGAAGGCCGCAGGCGCAGCATCCTGTTCAGGGGATGACTGTACTTGATGCGCGCCACCCGGCGATCGTAGCTGCGTCGTTCCTCGTCTTCGCTGCGCAGCTGTTCGACCCGAGCGTCCAGGCGCAACCAGTGGTAGGGGCCGAAGCGGCGGTTGTATTGCGCGGTGGCGCGATAGCCTTCGCCCTCCCCGGCGCGGGCCGTGTCGTATTCGCGCTGGCGATAATCGGCTTCGATCCGGACTCGATCGTTGCCCTGTTCCCACTCGACACGCGCGGCAATCGAGGTCTGGTCTGCGCTGAAGGCCTCGAGCACAGCAACGTTTTCGAGGCGCCTGGCCTGCAGGCGTACGGTGACGCTGGGCGAGATTTCATGCTCGACGCTCGCCGTCACGCCGTAAGTGGTAAGCGTATCCCGGTTCATGCCTTCATAATCGAATACGCCGGCATCGATCTCGACGCGCGCGGTGGTGTTCGGGCTCAGGCTCCAATCGAGTGCAAGATCGCCACGAATGCCAAAGCCCGAACTGTCGATATCGTCGCCATCTTCCATCATGATGTCGGATTGGATGCCGATCACTTCGACGCGCGCAGCGATTTCGACCGGATCGCCATTCTGTGCCAAAGCAGGCAGGGCGAGCGCAGCCAGCAAGACCGCAACTGCGGCAGCGGCCACGCGGCGGGCCCGGGCGACACAGGTCGTCAGCATCGCCTCAAATCTCGCCCTGAAGTGCCTCGCGGGCGGATTTCAGCACCGGCCTGACGTCCTCGCCCGCGAAAAAGGCCGCGAGAAGCGCCGTTTCCTGGCCGCGCGCGACATCGCCCAGGCGCGGTTGCCCGAAGGATCCCGCGATACCAGCCAATTGGTGCATCTGGTTGCGCAGATCCATGACCAGCGCCTCGTCGACCATGCCCTCACGTGCCAGTGCTCCATCGAGCAGCCCGAGAAGGGCGATCGTCCGATCCTCGAATTTGGACTTCAGCGCGGCCATGGCGGCATTGCGCGTGCGTTCGGGGCGGCTGCCAGTGCGGTGGCCCCAGGCGCGCAAGGTGGCGCGCAGGTCATCCAGCGCGACCGGTTTCTCGAGGTAGGCCTGCATGCCGGCGGCGCGATAGGCGCGCACTTCCTGCAATTCGGTGGCGGCGGTGATGGCAATGATCGGCAGATCGTCTGCGCTGAGCCCTTCGGTCCGCAGGCGTCGCGCGGTCTCGACTCCATCCAGGATAGGCATGTTCACATCGAGCAGGAGCAGCGAATAGGGTCGCCCGGCCTGTTCCGCCGCCCGGATCATGCCGATCGCCTCGAGGCCGTTGACTGCATGGTCCATAGCGACCGACAAATGGCGGGTCATCGCCAGCAGGACGTCCGCGCTGATCTGCGTATCCTCCGCGAGCAGGACCCGCAGGGCAACGGCCGCATCCCTCTCGGCCGAAGCCCGAGGGTTTTCACGCAATGGCCAGCTATCGGATTTCGGCTCGAACACGCGGCCGATATGGCAGAACAGGGTTAAACGAGACCTAACGATGAATGCCTAGGCCGCGCAGGACCAAGGTCCCGGCTATTGGCCGTCAGCCCGCCTTCATGCGCTCAAGCTCGGCTCCCATCTGCTCCCACACCTTGTTCACGGCCTTGAGCGGTCGAACCATGACCTTGAAATCGACGATCTTTCCATCTTCGTCAAACCGGATGAGGTCGATCCCGTTGACATGGATGCCGTCCATCTCCGTGGTGAATTCGAGCAGCGCGTCATTGCCGTCGGTCATGGTGCGAACATAGCGGAATTCGGCGTTGCCCAGCGTCTGGCCCGCAGCGGCAAGATAGGCGGTGACGATGGCCTGGCCGTGTTGCGGCGTGTGCACTACCGGCGAATGAAACACTGCATCTGGGTGTATCATCGCCGCCAGCTCCCCTGCCTTGCTGCCGTTTTCGATGACGCGATGCCAATTTTCCAGCCCCTTCGTCGCTGCGCTCATGGTTTATCCTCCTGCCGTTCAAACCCGCCGAAACGTATCCGCCCGCGCCGCGGACCAGTGGCGCGCATAGGGCGTTGCCTCGGCATTCTCGAGCAATTCTCCCGGCTCGAGGAACGTGTAAATGCGGTCGATGGCATCCGAGCGGGCGCCATTCAAGCGTTCGCGCATGTCATGGGGCGAAATCTCCCACGGGCTCGACAAACCCATGGCGACCACGATTTCGCGCAGGGAGTGGACGGTCTGGCGCTGGAATCGCGCCACCCGCGGGCCCTTGTCTTCTACCACGAGGCCGCGCTGCCGCCAGGCGTCCTGCGTGGCGACGCCGGTCGGGCAGGTGCCCTTGTGGCAGTTCATCGACTGGACGCAGCCGAGCGCGAACATGAAGGGACGCGCGGCGTTGCACCAGTCGGCGCCGAGAGCGAAGGCCTTGGCCATCTGCGCGCCCGAGTGGATCTTGCCCGATGCGGCGATCTTCACCCGATCCTTCAGATTGAGTCCGACCAGCATGTTGCGCACCATGATCTGGCCTTCGCGGAGCGGCATCCCCACCGAATTGGACAGTTCAAGCGGCGCGGCCCCGGTTCCGCCTTCAGCGCCATCGACAGTGATGAAATCGGGGTGGAGGCCGGTCTCGATCATTGCCTTACCAATGGCGAAGAGTTCGTGCGGCTGGCCGACGCAAAGCTTGATGCCGATTGGCTTCCCCCCGGAAAGATCGCGCAATTCGGCGAGGAATTCGAGCATTTCGACTGGCGTGGCAAAGGCGGGATGTGCGGCGGGAGACACGACCGTGTCGCCGACGGGCACGCCGCGAGCCTCCGCGATTTCCTGCGTGACCTTTTTGCCCGGCAGCACGCCGCCATGGCCCGGCTTCGCGCCCTGGCTCAGCTTGAGCTCGATCATCTTGACCTGCTCGTCGCCTGCGCGATCGCGGAACTGGTCGGGATCGAAACTGCCATCGGGCTTGCGCGCGCCGAAATAGCCGCTGCCCAACTCCCAGATCAGGTCACCACCGTGCGAACGGTGATATTTGCTGATCGATCCTTCACCGGTATTGTGAGCGAAACCGCCCATGGCCGCTCCGGCATTGAGCGCCTGGATAGCCTTGCCGGACAGGGAGCCGAAGCTCATCGCGGAGATGTTCAGCAAGGCGGAGGAATAGGGCTTCGCGCAGCTTCCCTCGCCGATCGAGACCCGCCAGTGATCCGGCGCGTCCTCTTTGGGAGCGATCGAGTGGCTGAGCCATTCGTACTCGTCCGAATAGACGTCGAGCTCGGTGCCCATCGGGTGCGAATCCAGATCGCCCTTGGCCCGGGCATAGATCAGCGCCCGCGCCTGGTGGCTGAAAGGGCGGCCCTCGAGATCGCTTTCGACGATGTAGGATTGGGCGAAGGGGCGCAGGTCCTCCATTAGCCAGCGAATCCGCGCGATCAGCGGATAGTTTCGCCTAAGTGTATGATCCTGCTGAAAGAAATCCCAAATCGCTAACAGCGTCGCGGGTACCAGCAGCCAAAGAAGCCAGCGGGTCGGATCCCAGAGCCATGCGGCACCGCACAGGGCAAGCAGGGCGAGCGGGACGATGTAGCGAAAGGGGACGCGCTCCACGCGTCAGCCAAGGTGCTCGGCGAAGAATTCCGCGCTGCGCCGATCGGCTAGCTGCGCCGCGTCATCGGAGCGCCGCTCCCCGAATTCGGTCGCAAATCCGTGGTCGAGACCCTCGTAGTCGAACAGGGTGACCTTGGGATGATCGTCCAGCCCGTCGTGCATCGCCTTCTGCGTGTCCTTGTCGACGAAACCGTCTTCGGTCGGAATATGCAGCATCAGCGGATGCGCTATCGCGTGCTTCTCGCCAAGCAGCCCGTCGATCCCGACGCCGTAATAGCCGACCGTCGCATTCACATCGGTGCGCGCGGCGGTCATGTAGGCGAGACGGCCACCGAGGCAGTATCCGACGGCCCCGACCTTCGCGACATCCTCTTCACGCCGAATATGATAGATTGTCGCTTCGATGTCGCGAATGCCCTGATCCTGATCGAACTTGCCCATCAGATCGAGCGCGCGCTGGAATTCCGGTTCGACGTCGGGATCGAGCTCGATCCCCGGCTCGAGCCGCCAGAACAGGTCCGGCGCGACCGCGAGATAGCCGTCTTCGGCCAGCTTGTCGCATTTGCGCCGGATACCGGCGTTGACCCCGAAGATTTCCTGGATGACGATGATCGCAGCGCGCGGGGTGTCGGCCGGCCGCGCGACATAGGCATCGAATTGCGTGTCGCCGGACAGGGTGGAAATCTTGACGGTCTCGGTCATGCGGGGGCTCTCCTGTGTTGATTGGGGTCTAGCGCTTGCCGAGAAGGCTTGGCAAACCCAGATATGCGTAACAGCGCCACAACGGAGGAAGCGCCATGAAGGTCCACATCGAAATCGACTGCACCCCCGAAGAGGCGCGTACTTTCATGGGTCTGCCCGACGTAGGCAAGGCCAACGCGGTCTATGTGGACATGATGTCGAACGCCATGAAAGGCGTGTCCAACACCGAGCAATTGCAGGAATACGCGCGCCAGCTGGCACCCATGGGGCAGGCCGGCTTCAAACTGTTCCAGAGCTTCATGGAGGGGGCGAACTCGGCCCGGCCCGGCTCGAAGTCGGGAAGGCCTGCCGACGAGGATTGAGGCTCGAGGCCTGCACCGCCACCGATGACCGATACGATCTATGCGCTATCGAGCGGTGCCCCGCCTGCGGGCATCGCGATCATCCGCATTAGCGGACCGTTCGCGGGCGAGGCGCTCTCTCGGCTCGCGGGTAAGCGACCACGCGCGCGACATGCTGCGCTGCGCACCTTGCGAGCGGCCGATGGCTCGGTTCTCGATCAGGCGCTCGTCCTGTGGTTTCCCGGGCCGGCCACGGCAAGCGGCGAGGACATGGCCGAATTGCACTGTCATGGTGGGCGCGCCGTCGTCGAAGCCGTCCTCGCCGAGCTTGGCAGGCTGGAAGGCTTCCGTGAGGCGCAACCTGGCGAGTTTACGCGCCGCGCTTTCGCCAATGGCAGGATCGATCTGGCCGAAGTCGAGGGGCTCGGCGATCTGCTTGCAGCTGAAACCGAATGGCAAAGGCGAGGGGCGATTGCAGCCGCCGGGGGAGAGCTTTCGCGACGCATCGAGCAGTGGCGCGGCGAGGTACTCGGTCTTTCGGCCAAGCTTGAGGCCGTCATCGACTTTTCGGACGAGGACGATGTAAGCCAACTTCCGGCCGATTTTTCCGGCCAGCTGGCGGCGTTGGCCGGCGCTATCGAGGAAATCATCGCGCGCCCGCCATTGGAGCGGCTCAAGGACGGCGTGCGCGTAGTCTTCGCTGGCCCGCCGAATGCGGGAAAGTCGTCACTTTTCAACGCTATATTGAAAGAGGGCGTGGCAATTGTGTCTGCCGAGGCGGGCACGACACGCGATGTGATCGAGCGGCCGATTGCATTGGGCGGGGCGCCCTTCGTCCTTGTCGATACTGCCGGTCTGCGAGACGAAGGCGCCAGCGCTATCGAGGCGATTGGCGTCGATCGGGCGAAGCAGCAAATGGCGAGCGCTGATATCCTGCTCTGGCTGGGGCCCGCCGACATGGCACCGGAGGGCGCGCATCTGGTCCAGTCGAAATCCGACCTTTTGGCGGAGATGCAAGTAGCAGACCATGTCGTTTCATCTGTAACTGGTGAGGGACTGGACGATCTGGTCGATTGGTTGGTCGCAACTGCGGCCGGACTTTTGCCACCGCTCGACCGGCTAGCCCTCAATCGTCGACAGCGCGCTCTTGCCCGGGAGTGTGCGGTGCATCTTCGCAGCGCGGAGGGGCAGAGCGATCCGCTGCTCGCCGCCGAGGACCTGAGGCTTGCGAGATTGGCGCTCGACAGCATATCTGGCCGCAGTTCCACCGAGGACATGCTTGATGCACTTTTCGGACAATTCTGCATCGGAAAGTAGGGCCGCGAACGATGTTTCACGTGAAACAAAGGCCCTTTGACCGCGCACCTGCGTATCGGTAAGAGGCGCTCATGCGCGAATTCGATGTTCTGGTTGTGGGCGGCGGACATGCCGGCGTCGAGGCTGCCTGCGCTGCGGCGCGGATGGGGGCGAGTACGGGCCTCATATCGTTCGACCTCGATGCAATCGGAGCGATGAGCTGCAATCCGGCAATCGGCGGCCTCGGCAAGGGCCATCTCGTCCGCGAAGTCGACGCCCTTGACGGCGTAATCGGTCGCGCGGCGGATGCGGGCGCGATTCATTACCGGATGCTCAACCGCTCGAAGGGGAGTGCGGTCTGGGGCCCGCGCGTCCAGGCTGATCGCCGCCTGTTCAAGGCGGAGGTGCAGCGTATCATCAGGGCAGAGAGTCGGCTGTGTTGCATTGCAGGGGAGGCCGCGTCGCTCGTGCTCGAAGGAGGGCGTGTTGCCGGCCTTCATCTTGCAGATGGCACGCGCCTCAGGGCCAAGGCGGTCATCCTGTGCACCGGGACCTTCCTCGGCGGGGTACTGTTTCGGGGTGAAGAGCGACTGGAGGGCGGCCGGATTGGGGAAAATGCGGCCCACCGTCTGGCGGAGCAATTGCGCGCTGCCGCCTTGCCCATGGGGCGGTTGAAGACTGGAACGCCGCCGCGCCTCGATGGCAGGACGATAGATTGGGCCAACCTCGAAGAGCAGCCGAGCGATGGCGAGAACTGGACCATGTCTGCCTTGTCGGGTGGAAGGGATAACCCGCAGACTTTCTGCGCGGTGACCCGGACTAACGAGCGCGCGCATGACGTGATCAGGGCCAATCTCGATCGTTCGCCGCTTTTCTCGGGGGCCATTGCCGGGGCCGGGCCACGGTATTGCCCCTCCATCGAAGACAAGATCCACCGCTTCGGGGACCGCGATGGCCATCAGGTCTTTCTCGAACCTGAGGGTCTGGATACCCATCTCGTCTATCCGAACGGCATTTCCACCTCGCTGCCCACCGACGTGCAGCACGAGATGCTGCGCGCCATGAAGGGATTGGGCCGGGTCGAGATGGTGGTTCCCGGCTATGCGGTGGAATATGACCATATCGATCCGCGAGCGCTGCGGCACAGCCTCGAGCTGCATGCCGTGCCCGGCCTCTATTGTGCAGGCCAGATCAACGGCACGACCGGCTATGAGGAGGCGGCCGCGCAGGGGCTCGTGGCCGGAATGCATGCAGCTTGCGCTGTGCTGGACAAGCGGCCCGTCCCGCTTGACCGCTCGAATTCCTATATCGCTGTGATGGTCGATGACCTCACGCTGCACGGTATCAGCGAGCCCTACCGGATGCTGACCGCGCGCGCCGAATACCGCCTTCGTCTTCGGGCGAGCAATGCCGACAGCCGCCTGACCGGACTTGCGATCGACGCTGGCCTCGCAGGAGCGCGCCGCACCGAATACTACCGCCGCCGCGAAGAACGGCGAAGCGTGTACGAGGGTGTATTCACGCGCCCGTTAGCCGCGCCTGAACTTGCGGATGCCGGCTTGCCGGTCAAGCGCGATGCTGGCTCGAAAACCGTGGCAGAGTGGCTATCGACCGGGAATGTCGAGTTGGCGGACCTTGTCTCGCTGGGCTTACCGATCGACCTGGAGGACGATCTGGCGACCGAGATGGCCGAGGATGCGGCCTATGCGCCCTATCTGGCACGGCAAGACGCTGAATTGCGCGATCTGCGCGCCAGCGAGGCTCTGCCGCTCCCACCCGACTTTCGCTACGATCTGGTGCCCGGCTTGTCGAACGAGATGGTCGAGCGCCTGAGCAGCGCGCGGCCCGAGAATCTTGCTGCGGCGGGGCGAGTACAGGGCGTGACTCCCGCTGCGCTTGCGGCGGTCCTCGTCCAGGCCAAGCGTGCCGGAAGCCTTGCTGCATGATCGAGAGTGAGGAGGGGGCCAGGGCGTTCGTAGGCGATCTCGCTTCACATGAAGCACTGGACAAGCTCGAGCAGCTCGGGCGCGAGCTGGAAGCCGAGAACGCCCGACAGAACCTTGTCGCCAAGAACTCGCTGCCTCAGTTATGGCAGCGCCATATGGCCGATTCGGCGCAATTGCTCCGATTTGTGGAGCCGAGCCAGCGCCAGTGGCTCGATCTTGGCTCAGGCGCCGGATTTCCGGGCCTGGTCATAGCGGCCCTTCGTCCCGCGCAGCGCGTGGTTCTGATCGAATCACGCCGCAAGCGGGTGGAATGGCTTCTTCGAATGGTGGACGCGCTGGAATTGCAGAATTGCACGGTCGAGGGGACCCGGATGGAACAGGTGGAGACGGTAAAGGCGGGAATTATCTCGGCTCGCGCCTTCGCTCCGCTGCCTCGGTTGCTCTCATTATCCGCACGGTTCTCCACAACCACCACGCAGTGGGTGTTGCCGAAGGGCCGTTCGGCAGCGCAAGAAGTAGGTGAACTGGCTGCGGCCAACCGAAGGATGTTTCACGTGGAACAATCGCTCACAGATCCGGAAGCCGGGATTATCGTGGGTCGGGGCCAATGGCGGGCGTCGAAATGATAACCGTCGCCATTGCCAATCAGAAGGGCGGGGTGGGCAAGACCACGACCGCGATCAATATCGCCACCGCCATGGCCGCTACCGGGTGGAAGACACTGCTCGTCGACCTCGACCCTCAGGGCAACGCGTCAACCGGGTTGGGCATCGCCAGTACCGAGCGTGAGAACAGCAGCTACGATCTCCTGCTCGACCAGCGCAACCTCTCCGAATGCGCCCTGCAAACCGATATTCCCGGCCTCGACATCGTGCCGGCCACTCAGGATCTCTCCGGTGCGGAAGTCGAACTCGTGTCGGTAGAGGGCCGGACGCATCGCCTTTCGAAAGCGCTGGGCAATCCAGGCGCAAATTACGATGTGTGCTTTGTCGATTGCCCGCCGTCGCTGGGGCTGCTGACGCTGAACGCCCTGTGCGCCGCCGATACATTGCTGGTGCCTTTGCAGTGCGAATTTTTCGCGCTTGAGGGGCTTAGCCAGCTTCTTCAGACCGTCGAACGCGTGCAACAGGGTTTCAACCCCGAACTCGGCATCGTCGGGGTCGTGCTGACCATGTTCGACCGGCGCAATCGCCTGACAGATCAGGTGGCCGACGACGTGCGCGACTGTCTCGGCCAGCTCGTCTTCGAAAACGTGATCCCGCGCAATGTTCGCCTGTCGGAGGCCCCCAGCCACGGGCTGCCCGCACTCATATATGACCACCAATGCCCCGGCAGCCGCGCTTACATCGGCCTTGCGCGCGAGCTGATCGGCCGCCTTCCCCAAGCCAGGAAAGCCGCATGAGCGACGATATCCAGACCTCCCGCCCGATTGATCGTAAGAAAAAGCTCGGGAAGGGCCTCAACGCCTTGCTGGGCGAGACGCGCCGCGAAGAACCGCTGGTACGCCGCGAGATAACCGGAGAGGTGGGTTCGGACGATTCGACATCCACTGCTCCGCCGACAGGGGCAGACGGGCTCGCGTCGATCCCCGTGGGGGAGATCGAACCGCTGCCCGGGCAGCCGCGCACGAATTTCCGGGACGAGGCCCTGGACGAACTTGCCTCCTCTATCGCCGCGCGCGGCGTGATTCAGCCGATTATCGTCCGGCGCCTCGGATCCGGCCGCTTCCAGCTGGTCGCCGGTGAGCGGCGCTGGCGCGCTGCGCAGCGCGCGCGATTGCACGAGATTCCGGCGATCGTCCGAGAGCTCGACGACCGTGAGGTCATGGCTCTCGCGTTGATCGAGAATCTTCAACGTGAAGATCTCAATCCGATCGAAGAAGCGCGCGCCTATCAGAAGCTCGCCGACGACGAAGGGATGACGCAGGCGGAGATCGCAAAGCTGGTCGACAAGTCGCGCAGCCACGTGGCGAATTTTCAGCGCCTGCTCGCTTTGCCCGACAAGGTTCTCGCGCTCGTCTCCAGCGGAGCCCTGTCCATGGGTCATGCCCGTGCGCTCATTGGCAATGACGATGCGATACTCTTGGCCCAGCGCGCGGTAGAGGAAAATCTCTCCGTCCGCGAAATCGAAAAGCTGGTGCGTTCGCCCGCCAAGGGGGCGCCGCCGGTCGGCAAGCCTTCGAGAGCGACGCGGGGTCCAACGGACAATGCCGATATTGCCGCCGTCCAGGGGCATCTCGAGGAATTTCTCGGCATGCAGGTGCGCATCAAGACCGACGCATCGCCCAATACCGGCACAGTGACGATTCGTTATCGCACACTCGACCAGCTCGACCTGCTGTGTCAGCGGCTGACTGGCGGCGATATTTAACGTAAAATCAAAGCTTTACGGCGAAATTTGCTCGTTCAGTCGCGTGCCCTGACAGGCGTTCCGTCGCTATAGCGCGCCGCGCGTGGCTGCATCACCGTGACCGGCACGAGCATATAGTCGCCGGTCGGGGAGGGCGTGCCCCGCAGGCCGCCGCTTTGGGCGCTCGCCAGATAGCCATCGAGATAGGCTTCACAGCGCGCAAGACTGTCATTTGCGGGACGATTTTCGTCATCGTCGGTATCGTCGACGGGAGGCGTAAGCCGCCTCGCGCATTCGGTCAGCCATGCGCTGCGATCGAATTGCACCACCCGGCCGCCCGCGGGGAGCACAGGCTCTTCACCTGCGCGATACACGTAGGTGTCCATCGAACGCGGACTGCCGGAGGATGCGCCCGTGTAAGCTACAGGCGCAGGGGTCGAACCAGAGGAAGCGTAGCGATCCGGTTCTACCGAATTCAGTGGTTGGACCACCGGACGTTGCACGAATGTCGGTGCGGTTCCGTCTTGGCGCGCCGGAATCACCCGCCTCGCGCCGGTTTCCGGCTCGTCGAGCTCGATTTCGATCTGCGGCACCGCATGTTCTGTGTCAGACATTTCCGACGCAGCGTATTCGGTGTCGTCGACCCGCTCGTCGGAACCGGATTGCGCCGAAACGTTGGCCGGAATCGCAGCAAGCGCGACAAACGGGAGGAGGTAGAGACGCAGTTTCATCGACATGGGCTCCCTGAACGGATCCGGGCGGGTTCTTCTGCCAGAATACCATCATTGTCGAAGGCGCCAAAACCGGCGCATTCAACTGTGCCCATTTGGGATGTTTTGCTAGATGCGCGCGGCCAGGATTTCGGCCAGTCGCTCGATCCCTGCGCGATCCTCCTCATCGAACCGCGCGAGGTTGGGGCTGTCGAGATCGATGACAGAAACCACCGATCCGTCCCGAATTACCGGCACCACAAGTTCCGAGCGGGTTTCGGCATCGCAGGCGATATGCCCCGGGAACTCGTGCACATCTTCCACCAGCTGCGTCTCGCCCCGCTCTGCAGCCACCCCGCACACACCGGTTCCCAAGGCGATGCGGATGCAGGCCGGCCGCCCGACGAACGGCCCAAGGACGAGCTCGCCCTCGACCATGCGATAAAAACCCGCCCAATTCAGATCGGGCAGGAAATCGCCCAGTAGGGCCGCGACATTGGCCATATTGGCGACCGCGTCGCTCTCCCCCTCGGTCAGCGCGTCGGCGGCGCTGACGAGTTGCTCGTAAATATCGGCCTTCGAGGCCTCTGCACCGGGGCGGAAATCATACATCGAGCTCGATCTAGTCGGCCATCGCGAAAGGGCAAGGCCCATTGCCCAGCGCGAGCGCCTCGCCTATTCGCTAAACTCATGAGCCTCGCCAAGAAACTGGGCATCGCCCTCGTCATCGTCCTTCTTCTCGTTGCAGCCGCGTTCTGGTTCCTGACGCGCGGCGATACCGCCAGCGTCGCATGGGACGAGGTGGTCGGCACCGATCCGCTTCTCGAAGAACCCGAGGCGGAGACAATTCCGACCGTCGCGATCGCCGAGCCGGTCGGTTGGGCCGCGGGTGAAGTTCCCGCCGCAGCCGAAGGGCTTGCCGTTTCTCGTTTTGCCGAAGGGCTGGAGCACCCCCGCACGCTTCAGGCCCTGCCCAATGGCGACATTCTCGTATCGCTGACTCGCGCTCCGGCGAAGGAGGGTTCTGGAGGTCTGGTGGGGTGGATTTCCGACCTGCTGATGGATCGCGCCGGTGCCGGGGGCGTCTCGCCCGATCAGGTGGTCCTGCTGCGCGATGCCGACGGCGATGGCAGCGCGGAAATCCGGCAAGTGCTGCTCGAGGGGCTGGCTTCGCCTTCGGGTCTCGCCTGGAATGACGGGACGCTCTATGTTGCCAATCACGACGCGGTTCTCGCCTATCCCTACGAACTTGGCGCCTCGAGCGTGTCGGGCGAACCGCGCAAGATTACCGATCTTGCGCCCGCCGGCGGTCACTGGATGCGCAATCTCGCGCTGAGCCCTGCGGGCGACAAGCTCTACGTGGCGGTCGGTTCCGACACGAATATTGCCGACAAGGGCATTGAGGCCGAGGAGGGGCGCGCGCTGATCTGGGAGATCGACCTTGCGAGCGGCCGGCGCCGCGTGTTCGGTGGCGGGCTGCGGAATCCTAACGGGCTCGATTTCAATCCCTGGTCGGGCGAGCTGTGGACCACTGTGAACGAGCGAGACATGCTCGGTTCGGACCTTGTGCCCGATTATCTGACCAATGTGCCGGTCGGCGCGCAATACGGCTGGCCGTGGGTCTATTTCGGCGACAATTTCGATCGCCGCGTCGAATACCCGATCCCCGCCTATATCAACTACGTCCGCACGCCCGAATATGCGCTCGGGCCGCATGTGGCGGCGCTTGGCTTCGTGTTCAGCGCGGAGGGAGCCCGCATGGGTGAGGATTTCGCCAGCGGCGCGTTTGTTGCGCGTCACGGCTCGTGGAACCGCAAGCCTCCGTCTGGCTATGACGTGGTCTATGTCGCGTTCGACGGCCGCGGCAATCCCACCGGCAAGCCGATCCCGGTGCTCGGAGGCTTCTTGCAGGATGACGGCACGACGCGCGGACGCCCGACCTGGGTCGAGTGGGCGCAGGACGGGGCTTTGCTGGTTAGCGACGACACGGCGGGGATCATCTGGCGCGTCATCGCACCGGGAGCTGAGCGGCAAGCCGGTATCGAGCGCGTGACGGGGGACCGCCTGCCAGCGCGGCGCGAATTGCGCGGGCAGCAAGCCACCTTCGGCGAGGACGATTACGCCCGGAGCGTCGCGCCCGAGTAAGTCGCGCGGCGCGACTTCCTATCCGAGGAGCTGCGCCGTCTCCAGCTCGTAGAGTCCGATCGATCCTGCGGTTGCCGAGCCTTTGAGCCCCGCAGCCTCGGGAACGATCCGGTCGAGGAAAAACCGCACCGTCGCCTTTTTCGTCGCAGCGAGCGAGGGGGAGGCTCCCGCCTCGATCGCCCGGGCCTGTCGCACAAGCTGCCATGCTGCGACGGCCACCGCCAGCATGGTGCAGAAAGGAACCGAGCCCGAGAGACGGTCGTCGAGGCTCGCCTCCTCGCGCATCCATCGCGCCACCGTCGCACAGTCGCCGGCAAGGGCGAACAGGTCCGGCTCGTCGGCGCAGTCGCGTGCGATGTCCTCGGTCAGGCCGATGACCGCCTGGCCGTCGTCCATGCCAAGCTTGCGCGTCACGAGGTCGGCGGCCTGGATGCCGTTGGTACCCTCGTAAATCGGGGCGATGCGCGAATCGCGCCAGTGCTGCGCCGCGCCGGTCTCTTCTACGAAGCCCATGCCGCCATGGACCTGCACGCCGAGGCTGGCGACTTCGATGCCAATATCGGTGCCCCAGGCCTTGATCAGAGGCGTCAGCACTTCGCCGCGGGCCTTGGCGGCCTCGTCGCCCAGAACACCGCGATCGACTTGTCCTGCAGTGTAATAGAGCAGGGCACGAGCGCCTTCCGTCAACGCCTTCATGCGCAGCAGCATGCGGCGCACGTCGGGATGCTCGACAATCGCCACCGGCGCGCGATCTGGCGATCCGGCGCGCGCGGACTGGATGCGATCGCGCGCGTAATCGAGGGCCTGCTGCGTCGCGCGCTCGCCGATCTGGACACCCTGGTTGCCGACATTGATGCGCGCGTTGTTCATCATCGTGAACATTGCCGCGAGACCGCGGTTCTCGGCGCCAACCAGCTCGCCGACGCATTCGTCATTGTCGCCATAGCTCATGACACAGGTGGGCGAGGCATGGATGCCGAGCTTGTGTTCGAGGCTGACACAGCGGAGATCGTTGCGCGGTCCGAGCGAACCATCCGGTTTCACATGATACTTTGGTACGATGAACAGCGAGATACCGCGGCTGCCTTCCGGCGCATCGGGCAGGCGCGCAAGCACGAGGTGGATGATATTCTTCGACAGCTCGTGCTCACCCCAGGTGATGTAGATCTTCTGGCCCTTGATCAGGTATTTGCCCGCGTGCTCGCCATCCTCGATCGGCGTGGCCGTGGTGCGGAGCGCGCCGACATCCGATCCCGCCTGCGGTTCAGTAAGATTCATCGTACCCGACCACTCGCCGCTGACGAGCCTGGGGAGATATTTCTCCTGCATCTCGCGCGAGCCATGATGCTCGAGCGCCTCGATCGCCCCGACGCTCAGCATGGGGAGCAGATTGAACGCCATGTTGGCTGTGCCGAGATTCTCCAGCACGTTGCACGAGAGCGTGAAAGGCAGGCCCTGTCCGCCGAACTCGACCGGTCCCGAGATGGCATTCCAACCCTGCTCGACATAATGCTCGTAAGCTTGCGCAAAGCCGTCCGGCAAGCGCACAACGCCATTCTCCAGCTTGGCCCCTTCCAGATCACCGGCGCGATTGAGCGGCGCCCATTCGCCGGCCGCAAACTGGCCAATGCCCTCGACGATGGCCTCGACCATATCCGGCTCGGCAGCGGCAAATCGTTCGGACTGGGCCAGCTCCTCGATCCCGGCATTGACGCGGATGGCGAGCAGCTGGTCCTGCGTGGGGGCGGTGTAAGTCACGTGCAATCCTCTTGGCTTTCGTGCCCCCCAGATATAGCGGGCAGGCATGGTCGGCAAATACGCTACGGAAACGCTTCGCGCGGATAATGGTGGCATCGAACGTGCGGCGCAGATCCTGCGCGGCGGCGGGCTGGTCGCAGTGCCGACCGAAACGGTCTACGGCCTTGCCGCCCGCGCCGACGATGATGAGGCCGTGGCGCGCATTTATGCCGCCAAAGGCCGGCCTAGCTTCAATCCGCTGATCGTCCATGTCGCCTCGCTCTCGGCGGCGGAACGCCTGGCCGTATTCTCAGAAGCGGCACGCGCGCTCGCCCGGCAATACTGGCCGGGTCCGCTCACGCTGGTCTTGTCGCGCCAGCGGGGCGCGGGGTTGGCCGCGGCGGTCACCGCGGGCCTCGACACTGTCGCTCTGCGTATGCCGAGCCATCCGGCAATGCGCGATCTGCTCGAATTCACCGGCCTGCCGCTTGCCGCGCCATCGGCAAATCGCAGCGGCTTTGTCAGCCCGACAAGCGCAGCGCACGTCCTGGGCGCGCTCGACGGGCGAATCGACGCGGTGATCGACGGAGGGCCTTCAGAAGCGGGCATCGAATCGACCATCGTGGCCGTCGGCGAAGATGGGTCGCGTCGGGTCCTGCGCCCGGGACCGATCCTGCTCGAAGATATCGCTCGCCCGGATGCTGGCGGGCGAATCGAAGCGCCGGGCCAGCTTGCGAGCCACTATTCCCCCGGCAAGCCTGTTCGCCTTGATGCGACAGAAGTTGCGCCAGACGACTTTGTGATCGGCTTCGGCGCGATGGAAGGCGACTGTACCCTGTCGGAAGCCGGCGACCTGGCGGAGGCTGCCGCGCGCCTCTACGCCTGCTTTCACCAGGGTGCGATCTCGGACAAGCCGCGCATCGCGGTCGCGCCGATCCCCGAGGAGGGCATCGGGATCGCGATCAACGACCGATTGCGTCGCGCGGCGACGCCGCCCGACTAATCCTTCGGTTCGACCGGGATGGTCGGGATGATCTGCTGGATTTCCGCATAGGTGCCGCGCGCCTGGTCGCAGGCGCGCCGGCTGCCGTCGGTGCAGTCCTGCATTTGTCGGGCATATTCGCGCTCGAGCTTGGCGAGGCGCTCCTCACGCCGCCGAATTTCGCGGCCGCGCTTCTCGTCGGCTTCGGACTGGCTTGTTGTCGCTAGATCCACGCCCTTGCTCGCAATCTTGACCGGAGCAGTGACGACATCGAGGGCCGTCTTCGCGATGCATCCCGAGACGAACAGGCTGGCCGGTACTACGGCAATGAGGGCTAGGCGATGCATGACGAATCCTTTCGCGGCATCGCCTAGCCAAGATTGCGCTAACCGTCGATGAACTCAGTTTCCGGCAGGGTCGGGGGCTTCCGGAGTTTCCGGCGCCCGAGGCGTATCGGGCGCGTCAGGCGCGGCCGGCGCGCCCGCGGTTTCGCGCCGCGGCGCAGTCTTGGAGCAGCTCAGCGTTCCCGAACCGACCTTGCTGGCGGCGCACTCCGCATTGCCGCGAACCACGACGTCGCCGGAGCCGACAATGCTGGCATCTACGCGGCCATCCGAGGCGAATTCCGCATCGCCCGATCCGGCAACCGACACCTCGGCCCTTTCCGCGCGAAGGCCTGCCATGCGGGCCGAGCCCGAGCCGGCGATGGTAAGCTCGAGCCGCTCGACCTCGCCCGTGGCTTCCAGATCGCCCGACCCGGCGATTGTCGCTTCGAACCGCTCTGGACCGGCCTCGTCGATTTCAAGGGTACCCGAGCCCGCCACGGTCACATTTGCGCGCGATGCCACGCGTTGGGCGCGAATCGTGCCCGAACCGGCCAGGGTCAGGTCCTCGGGATCGGGCATCGTGACGCGCACGGTCGCCACGCCCTTGCCGCTCCAGCTGTCCTTTTCGCGATGGATGGCAAGCATGTCCTCGTCGAGCGCAAAGCGCAGCGCTTCGACCGCTTCGGGATCGCCCGATACGTCGATTTGAAGAGTGTTGCCGCTGGTCACCAGAACCTCGTCGGGTCCGGCGAGGACAAGCTTGGTCGGGGCGGCGCCGGTCATATCGAGTTCGGACAGGGGAACGCCTTCGCTGTCGCCGAACCGGATGTTCATGCCGTCGCAGCCCGACACCAGCGCCGCTGAGGCAAGCGCGGCAGCGGGCGCCAGCTGCTTGAGAATTGTCTGTATCATCATTGCTCCTGATCTCCCGTGCAGTCCGTATTGGTGATGTAATACAGCGAGAGCCCGGGTTCAACCCGAAGCAAAAAGGCCGCCCCTTGCGGAGCGGCCTTTTCATCGAGCCGTTGTGGCGGTTTACCGGTCAGGCGTCTTCGGTGTTCTCGTAATACTGCGGCGCATGCTCGCGCAGCACGTCGAGGATCTTTTCCAGCGCAGTCGGCTCGTCGGTCTTCTCCATCGCGGCCAGTTCGCGAGCGAGGCGGCTGGAGGCCGCTTCGAAGATCTGCCGTTCCGAATAGCTCTGCTCGGGCTGGTCGTCCGGGCGAAACAGGTCGCGGGTCACCTCGGCAATGAGGACGATTTCGCCAGAATTGATCTTGGCTTCATATTCCTGGGCACGGCGCGACCACATGGTGCGCTTGACCTTGGGCTTGCCCTTCAGGGTTTCCATCGCTTCCTTGAGCGTCTTGTCGCTCGACAGCTTGCGCATGCCGATCGATTCGACCTTGTTGACCGGAACGCGGAGCGTCATGCGCTCCTTCTCGAAGCGGAGTACATACAGATCGAGCTGCATGCCGGCGATTTCCTCGCTCTGCAGTTCGATGACACGGCCCACGCCGTGCTTGGGGTAAACAACGTAATCGCCAACGTCGAAGGCATCAGCCTTGCTTGCCATGCAATCCATCCTTTCGTGGGGCGCGACCGGGGTGGGGGAGCAACATCGCTACAAGCTCCTCGCATCCCGAAACGGAGTGCGACTCGGCCCTTGCGAAATGTTGCGGAAGGTGGCGTGCCCTTTCTTCTCTAGCACCTTACCGGGAGCAGGCCGGTAGAGTTGTTGCATTATATAGCACACAAAGCTGAATATTGCGAGTCGCTGTAACGAAGCGGTCACGGAGCGTCGTGAAACCCATCGGCGAGCGCGGTGACCTCGGCGCCGAACAGCAAGGCGAAGCCGCTGACCCAGAACCATGTGATCAGGGCGACGACGGCGCCAAGCGATCCGTATGTGGCGTTGTAGCTGGCGAAATTGGCCGCGTAGAACGCAAAAGCCCCGGTCGCTGCAAGCCACAGCACGGCGAAAATGGTCGCGCCGCGCCAGGCCGCCTGCCACGCCGGCCGACGGCCTCCCGGGGCAAAGCGATAGATCAAGGCTGCCCCGGCCGCGGCAAGCGCGAGCATGAGGGCGAGCGTCACCAGGCGGGCCAGCGGTCCGGCAAGGCCGGCCGTTGCCGCGGTGAGCCCGGCCGTCGCGGCGAGGGCGATGGCGCCCCCGGCAGTGATGGCGAGTGCAACCAGGTTCTGCCGCAAGAAGCCGCGCGGTTGGTCGACATGGAATACGATATTGAGACCGGTGATCAGCGCGCTGGCTGCACCGCGCGCACCCACCAGTGCGATGCCCAAGGCGATGAGGAGGCCGAAGCCCTGTGCGCCGCTATCGCCCTGGGAAACTTGCGCCAGCTGGTCGCCGATCAACTCGGCCGCAGCCTGCGGCAGCGCGTCCGCCAGGCCACCGATGTGGCGCGCGACCGTTTCGGGCTCGGCGATAATGCCATAGGCGAGAACCACCGCGCCCAGCGCCGGCACCAGCGCCAGCAGGGCGTAATGCGCGATGCCTGCAGCGGTCAGCGAAATGCGGTCCGCGCTGCCTGCGGTCCAGGCGGCTTTCAGTCGATCAAGCAAGGAAATGGATCAATCGCCCTCGCCGGGCTCGGGCGAGAAATACTTGTCGAACTTGCCTTCCTCGTCCTTGTGCTCGTCGGCGTCGGCCGGCGGCTCCTTGCTTTGCGTGATGTTCGGCCATTCGGCCGAGAACTTCGTGTTGAGCTCGAGCCACTTCTCGAGATTGTCCTCGGTATCGGGAAGGATCGCCTCGGCCGGGCACTCCGGCTCGCACACGCCGCAGTCGATGCATTCGCTGGGATTGATGACGAGCATGTTCTCGCCCTCGTAGAAACAGTCGACCGGGCACACTTCGACGCAGTCGGTATATTTGCATTTGATGCAGGCGTCGGTGACGACATAGGTCATTGGGTCGGTGATCCTTCGCGAAGTGTTTACCTGGTTCGGTGCTGCTAGGGCCGATCATCCGTTCGGGTCAAGCTCCCGATAGCAGGCCTGCGCGTCGCGGGGTGGACCCCTCCGGTCAGGCATCCCCAATATCTCTACGAGACGCACCTGGTTCCCGAGCGGAATGGTGAGCACGTCACCAATCCGTATGTCGATTGCTCCGCGCGTGACCCGCTCGCCGTTGCGGCGAATATAGCCCTTTTCGACCAGCTTTTGTGCCGCGCTGCGCGTCCGGACGAACCGAAGGTAGCAAAGCAGCCGGTCAATCCTCATTCGGCGCTCATGCCGTCATGTCAGCGAAGCAGCTCTGCAAGGCCGGCAAAGGCACTGCCTTCGCGTGGCCTGGCCGGAGCGCGCTGCGCCTGCTTGCGGCGCGACGGGCGCCATTCCCAGCGATCGGGACGCGGTGGACCGAACACCCCATCAGGCAGAGGCTTCGCTCGCTGGACGCGAAATCCGGCGACGCCAAGCAGGCGGATGGCATTGTTCTCCTCAAGGCCGATGGAAACCGGGAGCGAAAGATCGAGCACGAACTTGCGCTTGCGATCCTGCGCCTTCGCCCTTGTCTCGTGCGCAGCGCGCAGGATCTTCTCGGCCAGATCGATGCGGATGGCCTGTTCGCCTGCCGGCCGGTAGCCCGACGGCAGCTTCTTCCCGCCAGGGATGACCGGCAGCATGGCCTCCTGCAGCGGCCGGCGATCTACGCCGAGCGCATTGAGCAGCTGGCGCGGTGCGGGTTTCAGCAGCAGAGGCGAAAAGACGTCGAGTGCACCGAAGGTTACCCCGATCTTGCGCAGAAACGGACGCATCTCTTTCGGCAGATGCTCGATCCCGGCCCGTTCGCGGCTGGTGTAGCCATGGCCGGCGATCAGGTTGAGCAACAGCGCGCGCGCCTGCGAGCCTGCCTCGGGGTTGGCCGAGGCCTGATGCATCTTTTCGAGCGGCGCGAGCGGTTCGAGTTTCGCCGCGAGCCAGACCTCCAGCGCGGCGAGCAACTGCGTGCGGGCAGCATCGGGCAGCGCCTTGAGTTCGCGTGTCGGCTGGAGCAGCGACGCGACGGTGCCCTCGCGCTGTTCGAGCGTGACGAGGTCCTGGCCTTTCCAGCGGATTGCCCCGCGCGCGAGTTCGAGGTCGGACAGGTCCGAGGCCGCCAGCGCCTGCGCCTGTTCGCCCAGCAGGCGGGGGAGGGCCTTTTCTGCGGCCGCCAGCAACATCCGCCGGTCCTCGTGCCGCGCGGACGGATCGACGTCGAAACGAAAACCCTGGATCGTGCCGAGGTGCTCGCCTTCGACGCTTACCCCGCCGTCCTCGGCCAGTTCGATCGGAAGCATTTCGGGATTTTCACCCAGCGATTTCATCAGGATAGCCGTCCTTCGATTTACGAATCTTTCGGTCAGCCGCGCGTGAAGCGCGTCCGACAGTTTGGCCTCGACCGCCCGGGCACGCGACGCCATCTCGTCACGCGCCAGCACCCAGTCTGGGCGCTGGCAGATATAGGCCCAGCTGCGAATCGCCGCGATCCGCCCCTGCAGCGTATCGATGTCGCCGGCCATGTTGTCGAGTTCGCTGATCCGCGCGGCGACATAATCTGCGCCGAGATAACCGCCACGCAGGTCCTGCCACAGTCGCGCAACGAAACGGGCATGCACGTCCGGGCCGCGCTGGCGAAAATCGGGCAGCGAGCACGCCTCCCAGAAGCGGCGGACGTTTCCGGGCCCACGGATCGTCTGCCCGACCGGCTCCTCGGCCAGGCGCTTCAGCGTGGCAAGATCGATCGCCTCGGGCGCAGCCCTCAAGGCACGGTCTGCGGGCGAGGCCTCGAGGTCGGCGATCAGCGTTTCGAGCGAATCGTAGCGAGGGTCCGGCTCGCGCCAGAACAGGTGCGTCAGCGGCCCGAAGCGATGCTCCTCGATCGCGTAAATTTCTTCCTCGGTGAATTCCGGCTGCGTGCCGCCACGGTGGCTGCCGCCCAGCGTGCCGAAAGTGCCGTCGCGCTGGTGGCGCCCGGCGCGCCCGGCAATCTGCGCCATCTCGGCGGGCAGCAGGCGCCGCATGCGCTGGCCGTCGAACTTGGTCAGCCCGGCAAATGCGACATGCGTCACGTCGAGATTGAGGCCCATGCCGATCGCATCGGTGGCGACGATGTAGTCGACCTCGCCATTCTGAAACAGCGCGACCTGCTTGTTCCGCGTTTCCGGGCTGAGCGCGCCCATGACCACGGCCGCGCCGCCTCGGAAGCGGCGTAGCATCTCCGCCACGGTATACACCTGCTCGGCACTGAAGGCGACAATCGCGCTGCGTGGCGGCAGGCGCGACAGCTTGCGCGGCCCGATATGGGTGAGAGTGGAAAAGCGCGGCCGGTCCGAAATCTCGGCGCGCGGTAACAGCTCGCGCACCAGCGGCTCTGCAGTGGCGCTGCCGAGCAGCATTGTCTCCTCGCGCCCGCGCGTGTTCAGCAGGCGATCGGTAAAGATGTGGCCGCGTTCGCGATCTGCGGCGAGCTGGACCTCGTCGAGCCCGACGAAGGCGGCCCCCGCGCCATTGCGCGGCATGGCCTCGACTGTGCAGCACATGTAGCGCGCGTTCTTGGGCTCGATCCGTTCCTCGCCGGTGATGAGCGCGACCTGGTCCTCGCCCTTGATGGCACGCACCCGGTCATAGACCTCGCGTGCCAGCAGGCGCAGCGGAAAGCCCATGCAGCCGCTCGAATGGCCGCACATGCGTTCGATCGCCAGATGCGTCTTGCCGGTGTTCGTGGGTCCGAGGACCGCCTTGATCGCGCTACCCTGCACCCGCCCTAGGTGGCAGGCGCCACGCCGAACCGCAACCGTCCGACGTCGCGCCATGTCGCTTCGTCGCAGACGGGACTCGCGCTGCCGCAGCTTAAGCGGGTGTTTACTTTAATTCGGCACAGAAAGCGGGCAATGGACCCGCAAGGGTCTGGTCGCCCTGTGATCGAGGGGCGGCCACGGACGGAGGGTCTGGCGTGTATTGGTCTCATGGGGACAGCGAACAAGGCGGTTCCACGCACGCGGCGGATGATGGCGCCGCGGCTGCGGCTACGCTTGCGCACGACCAGATCGTCGACGAGCCAGCACGGTCCAGGCCGCGGCTTGCAGAGTTCCGGGACAAGCTTTTCACGAAAATTGCTTCGGTCGATATCGCGCTCGACCTCGGTAGCAATATCGGCAGCCGCCGCTGGTTTCGCGGCATGGGTACGTTCGTCGGCCTGTCCGCCGCAGCGCTTGCCTTCTGGCCGAGTTTTGCACCGCTCGAGGCCGCGCCGCCTGTCCCCGTCGGCGATGCGGTGCGCGCAGAATACCGCAGCCAGATGATCATGCCGCTGGCACTCGGGGCGGACAGCGGACGCCGCATGGGCGCGACGCGTCTCGTGCAACCGCTTGCCGAAGCGCCGGAACGGCCACGCATCGAACTGGTCGCAACGCTGGCCCAAGGCGACGATTTCGAACGCATGCTGCGCCGCGCAGGGCTGGGCCGGGACGATACGCAGCTGGTGACCAACATGGTATCGGCGGCGATGCCGCTCAGTGAGATCGAATCGGGTACCAAGGTCGACATCGTTCTGGGCCGGCGCCCGCAATCAAACGCGCCGCGTCCGCTAGAGGAACTGGCCTTCCGCGCCCGGTTCGACCTCGAATTGTCGGTCGGTCGCCTGGACGAGGACGGGCCGCTGACGCTGGTGCGCAAGCCGATCCGCGTCGACGACACGCCGCTGCGCATTCGTGGCGTCGTCGGCGACAGTCTCTACCGTTCTGCGCGCGCAGCGGGCGCGCCTGCCAGTGCAGTGCAGGCCTATCTCAAGACGCTTGGCCAGCATGTGAACATCGATCGCGAGATCCGCGCGAACGACACGTTCGATTTCATACTCGCCCACCGACGGGCCGCTACGGGCGAGCGACAGGCGGGGCAGCTGCTGTATGCCGGTCTCGAGCGGGCCGAGAAACCGCGTGTCCAGCTGATGCGCTGGGGCACGGATGGCGAATTCTACGAGGCATCCGGCGTCGGCGAGCAGCGTGGCGGGCTGATGGCTCCGGTGCCGGGACGCATGTCATCAAGATACGGAATGCGGCGCCACCCGATCCTCGGCTATCGGCGCATGCACGCCGGGCTCGATTTCAAGGCGCGACACGGGACGCCGATCGTGGCCGTGACCGATGGCCGCGTGCTGTCCGCGGGCCGCGCTGGCGGGTGCGGGAATGCGGTCAAGCTGCGCCATGGTGGCGGGATCGATACGCGCTATTGCCACATGAGCCGCATCGCGGTGGACCGTGGCCAGTCCGTCCGGCGCGGGCAGGTGATCGGCTACGTCGGGTCTACCGGTCTCTCCACCGGGCCGCATCTCCACTATGAAATGTACCGCGGTGGCCGGTCGATCAATCCGGCCTCGGTCAAATATGTGACGCGCGCCCAACTGAACGGCGCGGAACTGGCCCGCTTTCGGGATACGCTGGCAAAGCTGCGAACGGTCGAGCCTGGCGCTGCTCTCGCCGATCTCGCTCCGACGGCCAGCGAAACTGCCAACACAATGCCGCAACGCGAAATCGACAAGATCGACGGGCCCCGCTCGTTGCCCTGACGTGCGCCTTGGCGATTGCACCGCGTCCGCCCATGCGGCATTGCTGAGGGCATGAGCATCGCATCCTATCCCGCCACACGCCTGCGCCGGACTCGCGCCCATGCGTGGAGCCGCCGCATGCACCGCGAAACGGTGATGACGAGTGCGGATCTGATCTGGCCGCTGTTCGTGACCGATGGAACGGGCGTAGAGGAGCCTGTCGCAAGTCTGCCGGGGGTATCGCGCTGGTCCGTCGACGGTATCGCGGCGCGCGCGAAAGAGGCCGTCGATCTCGGTATTCCCTGCGTGGCGCTGTTTCCCAACACGCAACATGACAAGCGGAGCGAGGATGGCGCCGAGGCCTTCAATCCCGACAATCTCATGTGCCGCGCGATCAGGGCGGTGCGCGATGCCTGCGGCAGCGATATCGGCATACTCACCGATGTAGCCCTCGACCCCTATACCAGCCACGGGCAGGACGGGCTGCTCGACGATCACGGCTATGTCGTGAACGACGATACGGTTGCCGTGCTGGTCGACCAGGCGGTCAATCAGGCCGAGGCCGGGGCGGACATCATCGCCCCTTCCGACATGATGGACGGCCGTGTGCGCGCGATCCGCATGGCGCTGGAAATGGGCGGGCACCACAACGTGCAGATCATGGCCTATTCGGCGAAATATGCCTCCACCTTCTATGGCCCTTTTCGCGATGCCGTGGGATCCGGCGGCCTGCTGAAGGGCGACAAGAAAAGCTACCAGATGGACCCGGCCAATGGTGACGAGGCGATGCGCGAGATCGCGCTCGACATTGCCGAGGGCGCCGACAGCGTGATGGTGAAGCCGGGCCTCTCCTATCTCGACGTGATCTGGCGCGCGAAAGAGGCCTTCCACGTGCCGGTCTTCGCCTATCAGGTGAGCGGCGAATATGCGCTGATCGAGGCAGGTGCGGCGGCCGGGGTAGCGGATCGCGAGGCGCTGCTGATGGAAAAGCTGCTTGCCTTCAAGCGCGCCGGCTGTTCGGGCGTGCTGACCTATCACGCGCCACTCGCCGCGCGCATTCTCAATGGCTGACACTATTTCGGTGGCCGATACCGGGGCCGGATTTCACCACGAAACCGATCGCCTTGTCCTGCGCGACTGGCGCTCGGAGGATTGGCCGCGGTTCTGGGAGCTGTGCAACACGACCGCAGTGATGCGCTGGCTGGGCGGCGTAGCGGATGCCGCGACACAGGCAGGCGCGCAGGAGCGGCTGGAAGGCTATCGCCGCGATCACGGGCACACCTTCTGGGTCTGCGAGCGAAAGGCCGACGGCGGCCACCTGTCCGGGCAAATGCTCGGTTTTTGCGGATTGAAGCGCTCCAATGTCGAAGACGAGACGGTGTTCGGGATGATGGAGGTCGGCTGGCGCCTGCGCGAAGATGCCTGGGGGCACGGCTATGCAAAAGAAGCGGCGATTGCCTCGCTCGACCTCGGCTTCGGTCGCTTCGGGGGCGAGGAGATTGTTGCGCTGACGGTCCCGGGCAACACGGCAAGCTGGGGCCTGATGCTGCGCCTTGGCATGTCGCGCCGCGAGGATCTCGATTTCACCGACCCGCGCTGGGGGCCGGACCTCAACCCCACGATCGTCTATTCTATCGATCGCGAAACATGGCTTGCACGCGATGCCTGACATCATCGCCGAGACCGAGCGCCTGATTCTGCGCACGATCGGCGAGGGCGATGAAACGGAGCACGACCGCCTGCTGAATTCCCCGACGATAATGCGCTACATTGGCGGCCCGATGGAACCGGCGGAGATCGAGCAGCGGCATGCCAAGGGCATGGCGATGTTTGCGCGCGAAGGCTTCAGCTTCCTGTTCGTGATCGAGAAGGCGAGCGGGGAGATGGTCGGCTATTGCGGGATCAAGCGGGTCGATGATCCATCCGCGCCGAACGTCGGCGATCACGAGATCGGCTGGAAGATCCGCGAGGATCGCTGGGGGCTCGGTTACGCAAGCGAGGCGATGCGCGCGGTGATCGACTGGGCCTTCTCCCGCATTGGCGCGCCACATGTCGTTGCCATTACCGACCCAAACAATACCGCAAGCTGGAAGCTCATGGAAAAACTCGGCATGGTGCGGCGAGAGGAGCTGGATTTCGAGGCCGAGCACGGCCCGCTGATCCAGTATTCGCTGACCGCAGACCAATGGGAGAGCGCGGCTTGAGTATCCATCGACCCGGCGTGACGATCATTCCGATTCACGGCCATACGCCGAAAATCCACGACAGCGCCTTCATCGCACCTGGTTGCACAATCATCGGCAATGTCGAGATCGGTGCCGACAGCTCCGTATGGTACAATTGCGTATTGCGCGCCGACGTCAGCCGCATCGTTATCGGCGAGCGGACCAATATTCAGGACGGCAGCGTCTGCCACTGCGATCCGGAACGTCCCGGCGATCCCGATGGCTCGCCGCTCATCATCGGCGACGACGTGCTGGTCGGGCATATGGCGATGGTCCACGGCTGCACGATCGAGGACCGCGGCTTCGTCGGCCTCGGCGCGATCGCGATGAACAAGGCGGTCATCGGTAGCGACGCAATGCTCGCGGCAGGTGCCATGCTGACCGAGGGCAAGGTGATGGGCGCGCGCGAACTTTGGGGCGGCCGGCCGGCGCGCAAGATGCGCGACCTCGACGATGCTGCGATCGCCGGCATGCGCATGGGCGTCGCGCATTACGCGGAAAATGCGAAGGCGCATTCCAAGGCGATCGGGGACGCTGATCTGACCTAAGTCGCGCGGCGCGACTTTTTGATGCGTGCGGTCCGGACATCCGTCCGGCCCTTGCGGCGGCACCAGCCCACGCCCCCACCCGGCCACCCAAACAGTATAGTGCCGTGGGTGGCCGGGTGGGGGCGTGGGCTGGTGCCGCAAGGAGAGCGCGGATGCGCTTTCCGCACCCGACAAAAAACCCTTCTAATCCCGCACCAGCGCCCTTAGCGCTTCCACGCGATCCGCCTCGTGCGGTGGCTTGTCCCAGCGGATGCGGTGGATGCGCGGGAAGCGCATTGCGAGGCCGGATTTGTGACGCTTGCTTTCATGGACGCTGTCGAAGGCGACTTCGAATACCAGGCTCTTGTCGGTTTCACGCACCGGGCCGAAGCGGTTGACGGTATTGCGGCGCACATGGCGGTCGAGCTTTTTCAGTTCCTCGTCGGTGAAGCCCGAATAGGCCTTGCCCACCGGCAGCAGATCGGCGCCCCGGTCCGGATCACCGTCCCAGCAGCCGAAGGTATAGTCCGAATAGAAGCTCGACCGCTTGCCGCTGCCGCGCTGGGCATACATCAGCACGCAATCGACCAGCAGCGGGTCGCGCTTCCACTTGTACCAGTAGCCGACGCGTCGACCGGCGATATAGGGGCTGTCCTTGCGCTTGAGCATCAGCCCTTCGATGGAATCGTCGCGGCTGCCCTCCCGGATCTGTGCGAGATGATCGAAGTCGCGCGCCTCGACGATCCGGCTGAGGTCGAAGTGGCTGTAGGGGAGGCGCTCCATCAGTGCTTCGAGCCGGGCGCGGCGCTCGGTCCAGGGCGAAGGGCGCAGGTCTTCCCCTTCGACCAGCAGGGCATCATATAGCCGCACGAAGGCCGGTGCCTCCTTCAGCATCTTCTTGCTCACGGTCTTGCGTCCGAGCCGTTGCTGCAAGGCATTGAAACTCGCGGCGCCGCCCTCTTCTCCGCCTTGGTGTGTGCCGCGCACCAGCAACTCGCCGTCGAGCACTGCGGGAAAAGGCAGCACGTCGAGGAGTTCAGGGAAAGTCGCCGAGATATCATCTCCGGAGCGTGAATAGATGCGGGTCTCATCGCCGGCGCGGACCAGCTGCACGCGGATCCCGTCCCACTTCCACTCCGCGGCATAGTCGGCGAGGTCGACCACCGTCTCTTCGAGCGGGTGCGCGAGCATGAAGGGCCGGAAGGTCGGCAGATTCTCGATGTCGGGCGGGTCCTCGCCATGCGCCGCCCAGGCGAACAGCTCCGGATAGGGCGGGGCGAGACCGTGCCAATATTCTTCGACTTCATCGACCGAAACGTCGAAGGCCTGTGCGAAAGCGGTCTTGGCGAGACGACTGGATACGCCGATGCGCATCCCGCCCGTCGCGAGTTTGAGCAAGGCATAGCGTCCCGACGGATCGAGCCGGTCGAGTAGCTTCGGGAGCTCGGAGACCACGGTCTTGCGGTTCATCGCTTCGAGCAGTTCGACCGTTTCACTGACCGACGGCGGCGACGGCGGTTCATCGGGCGCGGGCCAGAGAAGGCTCGCGGTCTCGGCCGTATCGCCCACGAAATCGCGGCTGAGCGACCACAGGACCGGATCGATGCGGTCCTTCATCAGATTGCGAATGGTCGAGCTTTTCACCGCTGGGAAATCGAGCCCGTCGGACAGGGCCGCGAGGGCCCAGCCGCGGTCGGGATCGGGCGTCGCCCGAAGGTATTCGGCGATCAGGCGCAGCTTCTCGTTACGGCTCCGCGTATAGACCAGCGCGTCGATGAGGGCGGCAAATTCTTCCACGTCTCAATCGTCCTCATCGTCGTAACCGACGAGTGCCAGCGCCCGAGCACGCCGCTGATGAAGCTGGCACCAGCGCAACAGGGCATCTTCGCGGCCGTGGGTGATCCAGTTCTCCTGCGCATCGACTTCCTTGATCGTGCGCGTCAACTCGCCCCAGTCGGCATGGTCCGAAATGACCAGCGGCAGTTCCACATTGCGCTGCCGGGCGCGCTGGCGGACGCGCATCCAGCCGCTGGCCATGGCGGTGATGGGATCGGGCAGGCGGCGGCTCCAGCGATCGTTCAGCGCAGAGGGCGGGCAGACCACGATCGCGCCGCGCATGTCGTCCTTCGCATAGTCCGAGACGAGCCGCAGTTCGCCCAGATCGACGCCATGCTCCTCGTAAAGGCGGCACATCTTCTCCATCGCGCCATGCAGATAGATTGGGTGGCGATGTCCGGCGCGGCGCAGTTCCGCGATCACGCGTTGCGCCTTGCCCAGCGCATAGGCCCCGACGAGCACGCAGCGATCGGGATGCGCGGCAAGCCGATCGAGCAGCTTGGCCATTTCGTCTTCGATCGGGGGATGGGTAAACAATGGCAGGCCGAAGGTGGCCTCGGTGATGAAGATGTCGCAGGGCGTGACTTCGAACGCCGGACAGGTGGGATCTTCGCGGCGTTTGTAATCGCCGGTCACGATCACGCGCTCACCCGCATGTTCGAGCAGGATCTGAGCGCTGCCCAGGACATGGCCGGCCGGAATATAGGTCGCATCGACTCCGCCCTTAAGCCGGATCGTCTCGCCATATTCGACGGGCACCGCCTTGTGCGGGATCTCGCCCGCATCGTCTTCGGCTCCGGTGCGATAGCGCAATTCCATGATCGCCAGCGTCTCTGGCGTCGCGATCGTCTCGCCGTGCCCGCCGCGCGCGTGATCGGCATGACCGTGCGTTACCAGCGCCTTGCCGACCGCCTTGGACGGATCGACCCAGCAGTCGGCTGGAGAAATATGGATGCCGTGCGGTTCGGGCTTGATCCAGGAAAAGGGCGCGCTCACGCCCGATTCAAGCGGGCAGCGCGCCAGACGTTCCCGGGCAAGTAATCACCGGACCGGCTTGAAGCGCTCCATAAGCTGCCTGAACCCCGGTTTCTGCCCGGTGGCGAGCAGGCTGGCACGGAACAGTCGACCCAGGAAAACGACTTCGAGGGCGACAAATGCTGCAAGCAGCAGGCCGGCGCCGACCATTTCCCACCATTCGATACCGGTGCCAAGCCGTGCGAGCACGGTGAAGGGCGTCCACAGCGGAATCCATGTCAGCAGCTGCACGATCAGCCCTTCCTTGCCTGCCACGATCGAATTCAGGAGCAGCGTGATCGGCAATAGGATGCCGAGCAAGACGGGCATGAGATAGCCCTGCGCTTCGCTCATGGAATCGGCCATGGCGCCAATGGCGACAAAGATAATCGAGATCGCAATATAGCCGGCAATGAAGAAGAAGATCATCGCGAGGATGACCCCCGGCGAAGACAGCGGCTCCAGCGCCGGACGGATCATGTCGGCGATCGCGCCTTGCGTGAAGAACACGACCACCGCGGCGCACCCCAGCCACACGGTGATCATCGACAGACCCACCGCCAGGGCCCCCACCAGCTTGCCGTACATCAGCTCTTCGGGCCGTATGCAGGCAAGCAGCGATTCGAGGAGCTTGTTCGATCGTTCCTCGACGGAGCCCTGCAGCATCCAGCTACCCGACAGCATGAGGCTCATCATCAGGATGTAAGAGAGCGCAAGCGGCACGATCGACCGGATCAGCAGGGCCTCGCGCGCGCCGCCGCCAGGAGGGGGCGTGGTGACCGCGATCGCTGGCGCTGCACTCTGAACCGCGCGCGCCTGATCCGGGGACAGACCCTGTTGCAGGAGCAATCGCTGGCGCAGCTCACCCGTCAGCACTTCCTGCAATTGGGTCACGAAGCTGGTGCGGGGCTGATCCTTGGACCACAGCCGGATCATGGGATCCGCCGGATAGCCTTCGCCAATCAGGAGCACATAATCCGCCGCCTCCTCGCCCGCCTCTTCCTCATCGGCGTCGAGCAGGGCGTCGATTCGCTCATCCAGCAGCGCGTCCTGGCTCGAGACCAGTTCCGATGGCGGGGGCGCGAAGACATATTCCGGTTCGTGCGGCTCGAATTCGGGCGTTGCCTCCGGACGGATCCGTTCGATCTTCTGGAGAGCGGCATCCAGTCCGCCCTGACGGCGAAACTGTTCGACATCGGTTTCGGTATACCAGCGGTCGTGCTGCGCCCATGCGGCATCGGGATCGGCCGCTTCCAGCTCGTGCCGCCGAATATAGCGCGAAAGGTCGCGCAGAGTGTGGCGGTCCTCTTCCAGGGCGAAACGCTGCTCGATTGCGGCGGCGGCAGACCCGCCGGCACGGTCGAGGATCATCACCCGCGTCGCTTCCTCATCATCGAGCGAGCGTGCGAACAGCGGCCCGATGGCCAGCGCCACGGGCACCAGCAGCAGGGTAAGCCAGAAGCTTTTCATCATGGCGATCTGGCGGAATTCGCGGACCGCCACGAGCAGTATGTTGCGCATCATCGCTCGATCTCCCCGTCACCCACCATGCGCACGAACACCTCGTGTAGTGACGCGCGGCGCTCCTCGAACCGGCGCAGAGGCACGCTGCGCGCCGTGCAGGCTTCCAGCACTGCATCGGCATTCGTCCCGGGGTCGAGCGTGAGGTCGTAGCGCGCCCAATCTTGCCCTGCATCCTCGACCCGATCGGCGCGCATCACGCCCGGCACGTCAGCAATCGCGGGTCTTGCGATGGCCGTGATATGCGCGGGCTGGGTCGCACGCGCCTCGTCGAGCGTGCCCTCGAAGCGCTTGGCGCCTTTCTTGAGCAATAGAAGTCGGTCGCATAGCCGCTCTGCGTGCTGCATGACGTGGGTCGAGAAAATCACCGCGGCACCGCGCTGCGAAGCGCGCAGGATCTCGTCTTCGAGCAGGCCCTGGTTGACCGGGTCGAGACCGGAGAAGGGCTCGTCGAGCATCAGGAGTTCGGGGCGATTGACCAGTGAGCAGGCAAGCTGGACTTTTTGCGCCATTCCCTTTGACATGTCGCCGATCTGGCTCTTCGCGCGGTCGGCGAGGTCGAAGCGTTCGAGCAGCTCCATGCCGTGGCGGTGCGCGTCAGCCGGCTCCATGTGCTTGAGCCGACCGAAATAGACGATCGTCTCGATTGCCTTCATGTGGGAATACAGGCCGCGCTCCTCGGGCAGAAATCCGATCGCATCGGATTTCCGCTTGTCGGGCGCCGCACCCAGCACCTCGATCCGGCCCGACGTCGGCCGAATGATGTCGAGCACCATGCGCAGCGTTGTCGTCTTGCCCGCGCCATTGCCGCCGAGGAAGCCGAAGATCTCTCCGGGTTCGACGGAGAAGGACAGATCGTCCACCGCCAATACATCGCCGAAGCGCTTGGTAAGGTTCTCGACCCTCAGAACCGACACGGTGCAATCCCCCTTGCTGATGTCCGAGCGGTATGGGAGCGGCGCGCCCGCCTCAAGCCTTTATGTGGCGAATACCAAAAAAGGGCCGGCAGATGCCGACCCTCTCTCGGGTTTTTACCAATCGAGAAGCGATCTACTTGCCCTCGTCGGTGCTTTCGCTGGTGCCGGCTTCGGGCTTTTTCGCGGGCGGATTCTTTCTCGCCGCTGCCTTCTTCTTCGGCTTGGCCCTTGTCTTGGGCGGGGCTGGGGTGAGTTCGAACGACGGCTTGCCATCCTTCATCGTCACCGACACCTCGCCGCCATCGGCGAGCTTGCCGAACAGCAGTTCTTCGGCCAGCGGCTGCTTGATCTTTTCCTGGATCAGGCGGCCCATCGGGCGTGCGCCATAGAGGCGGTCGTAGCCCTTGTCGGCCAGCCAGGCGCGAGCCTCCTTGTCGAACTGGATCTCGACATTCTGTTCGGCCAGCTGCAGTTCGAGCTGGAGGATGAACTTGTCGACCACGCGGGCAACGGTGTCCTTGCCGAGGTAGCCGAACGGCACGATCGCATCGAGACGGTTCCGGAATTCGGGCGTGAACATGCGCTTCACCGCCTCCTCGCTCGCGTCTTCCTTGCTCACGTCGCCGAAACCGATGCCCTGGCTTGCCATGTCGGCAGCGCCGGCATTGGTCGTCATGATCAGCACGACATTGCGGAAGTCGACCGTCTTGCCGTGATGGTCGGTCAGGCGACCGTTGTCCATTACCTGCAGCAGGATGTTGAACAGGTCGGGATGCGCCTTTTCGATTTCGTCGAGCAGCAGCACGCAATGCGGATTCTGATCGACCGCGTCGGTCAGCAGGCCGCCCTGATCGTAACCGACATAGCCCGGAGGCGCGCCGATAAGGCGGCTGACGCTGTGGCGCTCCATATATTCGGACATGTCGAAGCGCTTGAGCTCGATCCCCATGATGGAAGCGAGTTGGCGCGCGACTTCGGTCTTGCCGACGCCCGTCGGGCCGCTGAACAGGAACGAGCCGATCGGCTTGTCCGGATCGCGCAGGCCCGCGCGGCTGAGCTTCATCGCGGTCGAGAGCTTCTTCACCGCCGCATCCTGGCCGAACACGACATGCTTCAGGTCGCGCTCGAGATTCTCGAGCGCCTTCTTGTCGTCCTTCGACACCGACTTGGGTGGAATGCGGGCCATGGTCGCGATGACGGCTTCGATCTCCTTGGCGGTGATCTTCTTCTTGCGACGGCTCGGCGGCACCAGCATCTGCATCGCGCCGACCTCGTCGATCACGTCGATCGCCTTGTCTGGCAGCTTGCGGTCGTTGATGTAACGCGCGGAAAGCTCGACCGCGGTCTTGAGCGCGTCCTGCGTGTAAGTGACCTTGTGATGGTCCTGGAATGCGGACTTGAGACCCTGAAGGATCTTCACAGTATCCTCGATCGTCGGCTCGTTAACGTCGATCTTCTGGAAGCGCCGCAGCAGCGCGCGGTCCTTCTCGAAGTGGTTGCGGAACTCCTTGTAGGTGGTCGAACCGATGCAGCGGATCGCGCCGCTGGAAAGGGCAGGCTTGAGCAGGTTGGAAGCGTCCATCGCCCCACCACTGGTCGCCCCTGCACCGATGACCGTGTGGATTTCGTCGATGAAAAGGATCGCTTCGGGCATGCCTTCGAGTTCGTTGACCACCTGCTTCAGGCGTTCCTCGAAGTCCCCGCGATAGCGGGTGCCGGCCAGCAACGCGCCCATATCGAGCGAATAGATGACCGCGTCCTGCAGAACTTCGGGCACGTCGCCCTCCACGATCTTGCGCGCAAGGCCCTCGGCGATGGCGGTCTTGCCGACGCCGGGATCGCCTACATACAGCGGATTGTTCTTGCTCCGGCGGCATAGGATCTGGACCGTCCGATCGACCTCTGGACCGCGACCGATAAGTGGATCGATCCTGCCATCCTCGGCCTTCTTGTTGAGGTTGACGGTGAACTGGTCGAGCGCGGTTTCCTTCTTGCCCTTGCCGTCGGCCTTTTCCTCGGCCTGTGCTTCGCCGCCTTCGCTACCCTCGGGCGGGCGACTTTCGATCTGCTTGCCGCCCTTGCCGATGCCATGGCTGATGAAGCTGACCGCATCGAGCCGGCTCATGTCCTGCTGCTGCAGGAAATAGACCGCATAGCTGTCGCGTTCGGAAAACAGTGCCACCAGCACGTTGGCGCCCGTGACCGTGTCCTTGCCCGATGACTGGACGTGCAGGATCGCGCGCTGGATTACGCGCTGGAACCCGGCGGTCGGCTGCGGATCGGCGCTCTCTTCCGACTGCAGGGCCTGGTATTCCTGCTCGAGATATTGCTTCACCACCGCGCCGAGTTCGGCGAGGTCGACACCGCAGGCATTCATGACCTGCGCCGCGTCATCATCGTCGATCAGCGCCAGCAACAGATGTTCGAGCGTGGCATATTCGTGCCGTCGCTCGCCGGCGTCGCTGAGAGCTGCGTGAAGGGTTTTCTCGAGATTTGCTGCAAAGCTGGGCATTCAGTTGTCTCTTTCGTGGGACTCGCAAGATGCGAGATGGAAGCAGCCTAGGCACGCAAGGTTAGCCAAAGCTGTATGCGGCGACACCGCGCGTTCGGGGGATATGGGAAGGAGCGCTGCGATTTTCAGCCCCCCTGCCATCCCACCTAGTCCTTTCGCCCGAACAGGGCCTCGGCAGCGTCGCGATGCGCGGCGGCCTTGAGTCGGTGGCTTTCCACCCGGGCGATTTCGGCTTCTAGCAGGGCGATGCGCTGTTCCAGCTCGTCCTGCGAATAGGGTTCGAGGTCCTCCGCGGCGAGCTTGCTCGCGGCATCACCTCTGGGGCGCGGACGATCGTCGTCTTCCATTGCTGGGCAGTCTTCCTTGCGCGCCGGTTGCTGTCAACGGGGGGCTTGGGTAATGCCCCCCCAAATGCGATGAGGCGTTGCGACGCGCTATCGCGGGGGCAGACAGGGGACTTGCGTGGCTGACGACTTACCCGAAACGATGATGGCAATGGGCTTCGATGAACCCGGCGGACCGGATGTGCTGCGCGTCGAGCATCTTGCGGTGCCCCGCCCAGGCGCGAACGAGGTGCTGATCAGGGTGAGCCACGCCGGCGTCAACCGACCTGACGTGATCCAGCGACAAGGTTTCTACCCGCCCCCGCCGGGCGCCTCGCCCATCCCGGGGCTCGAGGTTTCCGGCACAGTCGTCGGCCTCGGCGAAGGCGCGCCGCCCGAAATGCTAAATCGCCGGGTTTGCGCGCTGGTATCGGGCGGGGGCTATGCGGAATATTGCCTGGCCCATTCTGCCCATTGTCTGGCTGTGCCCGAGGGCATGGGGATGGACGAGGCAGCCGCGATCCCCGAAACGCTTTTCACCGTCTGGCACAATGTGTTCGAGCGCGGCTTCGTCCGCGATGGGGAGACCCTGCTGGTGCACGGCGGGACCTCCGGGATCGGCACGATGGCGATCATGCTCGGCAAGGCGTTCGAACTGACAGTCATCACGACCGCCGGCAGCGCAGAGAAATGCGCTGCGGCACGCGATCTCGGTGCCGATCTCGCGATCAATTACAAGGACGAGGATTTCGTCGAGCGGGTGAAGGCCTTCACCGACGGCAAGGGCGTCGATGTGGTGCTCGACATGGTGTCGGGCGATTACGTCGCACGCAATATCGAATGCCTTGCGGACGATGGTCGTCATGTCACCATCGCCGTGCTCGGCGGCCTCAAGGCCGAGATCAACATGGCCACGATAATGCGCAAGCGCCTGACGCTGACCGGTTCGACGCTGCGCCCCCGATCGGACGAATTCAAGGCGCTGCTCGCCGACGAGATCTACAATCACGCTTGGCCGCTGTTCGAGGATGGGACGATCCGCCCGGTGATGGACGAAAGCTTCCCTCTGGCAGAAGCAGGCGCGGCGCATGCGCGGATGGAGGGTGGCGACCACATCGGCAAGATCGTGCTCCAGGTTGCAGGCGACTGACTCCGAACCGTCTCAAAGTCGCCGATGTGTAACCGCGCGGTGCGATGCGCGTAACAATCGCATGACAAGGCGGTCCCGCACATGCAGCGGGGAGCCGTCCCATGACCGAACTGCCGAGCGGGCTCGAAGCCCTTCACAATGTAGCCAATTTCCCCTCGATCAAACCGGCCGTGCCGGAAGTAACCAAGGGCGAGCGACGGCGCTTTCGCACGATCTGGATCAGCGACGTGCACCTCGGTACGAAGGGCTGCAATCACGAACTGCTGATTGATTTCCTCGACCACACCGACAGCGACACCATGTATCTGGTCGGCGACATCATCGACGGCTGGCGATTGAAGAAGAGGTTCTACTGGCCCGCCGAACACAATGATATCGTCTGGCGCATCCTCAAGCGGGCGCGGCGCGGGACACGGATCGTCTATATCCCGGGCAATCACGATGAGATGGTGCGGCCCTTTTGCGGCATGAATTTCGGCGGAGTCGAAATCCGCCGTGCGGCATTTCATGACACTGCCGACGGGCGGCGCCTGATGGTGCTGCATGGCGACGAATTCGACGCGGTCATGCTGGCCCACCGCTGGCTCGCGTTCGTGGGCGACGCGGCCTATCACGTCATGATGAAGCTGAACGGCTGGGTGGCCAGCGTGCGCAAGCGGCTCGGCCTGCCCTACTGGTCGATCTCCAAGGCGGCGAAGCACAAGGTCAAGAACGCGGTCGAATTCATCGGCAAGTACGAGGAAGTCGTCGCCCGCGCTGCCGGCGAACGCGGCGTGGACGGCGTCGTCTGCGGGCATATCCACACGGCGGAATCGCGCATCTTCCTGCACGAAGGCGCGCGCGTGGAGTACTGGAACGACGGCGATTGGGTCGAAGGTTGCAACGCGCTTGTCGAGCACGAGGATGGTAGAATGGAAATCCTGCACTGGGCGGAAGAAGTTGCGCGGCGCGACATGTGCGCGCAGGCGGCACTGCCCGAGCCGGAGGCGGCGTGACGGCATTGTCCATCGGAGAGCTGGGCGGGAAGGCGACGGTGGCGATCGCGCCCGATGCGCCACACCGCATTGCGATCGTGACCGACGCCTGGCTGCCGCAAATGAACGGCGTGGTGCGCACATTGACGACGACATGCGAGATGCTGCGCTCGCGGGGGCACGAGGTAATGGTCGTTTCTCCCGACCAGTTCCCAAGCCTGCCCTGCCCCACCTATCCTGAAATCCGCCTCGCGCTCGCGCTGCCGGGAAAGGTTGCGGGTCTCTTGCGCGGCTTTACACCCGATGCGATCCACATTGCCACCGAAGGACCGCTCGGCATGGCGGCACGGCGCTATTGCGCCCGCAATGGCGTGGAGTTCACCACCGCCTACCACACGCAGTTTCCCGACTACGTCGCCCGGCGCACGCACCTGCCCGCACACTGGTTCTGGAACTACATCACCTGGTTCCACCGCCCGGCGAGCCGGATCCTCGTCGCCACCGAAAGCATTCGGTGCGAGCTGCGCGACCATGCTCTCGATCGGCTCCACCATTGGGGCCGCGGGGTCGATCTCGCCTGCTTCTCTGCGGACGCTCCGCAGCCGAGCGAATATGAAGGCCTGGCAAGACCGATCCAGCTCTATGTCGGCCGGGTCGCGGTGGAAAAGAACATCGAGGCATTTCTCGAGGGCGGCTTTCCCGGCAGCAAGGTGGTCGTCGGCGACGGCCCGCAACTGGCGGAACTACGGCAAAAATTTCCCGAGACCGTGTTTCTTGGCCGCAAGGCCGGACGCGACCTTGCCGGCTGCTATGCCGGCGCAGATGTGTTCGTGTTTCCCAGCCAAACCGACACATTCGGCCTCGTCATGATCGAGGCGCTAGCCTGCGGGACGCCGGTTGCAGCCTACCCGGTCGCCGGGCCGCGCGATATCCTGACCGAAGAGGTCGGCGCAATGTCCGATGACCTCGACCGCGCGATTGCAGCGGCGATGTTCTGCGATCGCAAGGCATGTGCGGCCTATGGCGCATCCTTCAGCTGGGAGGCGGCAACGGCGCAGTTTCTCGCCGGCCTGGCGCCCGTTACGGCGGGCGAACTGCCTGCGGCCTAGGGATTTGCTTGCCGAATCCGTGCCGCTGACCTACATCACTGGCATATCGGCCGTCCCGCGAGGGGCGGCCTCTCTATTTTCGGATCCAGGAAAAGGCACCCTCATGGCCGACCAACCCAAACCGCTGATGCCGCATGCGACCGCCACCTGGCTGGTCGACAATACCGGCCTTTCCTTCGAGCAGATCGCCGAGTTCTGCGGCCTCCATATCCTGGAAGTGCAGGCGATGGCCGACGATCTTGCGGGCAGCAAATATACCGGCCGCGACCCCGTCCATGCCGGCGAGCTGACGCAGGACGAAATTGCCAAGGGCGAAAAGGACAGCGAATACGCACTGAAAATGCAGCGCGCGCCGGTCGCGGTCAGCCGCACCAAGGGGCCGCGCTACACGCCTGTGTCCAAGCGGCAGGACAAGCCTGACGGCATTGCCTGGATCCTGCGCAACCACCCGGAGATTTCCGATGCGCAGATCGGCAAGCTGATCGGCACCACCCGCAACACCATCGGCGCTATCCGTGACCGCAGCCACTGGAACATCCAGAACATCCAGCCCAAGGATCCGGTGACGCTGGGCCTGTGCTCGCAGCGCGAGCTCGACGCAGTGGTCGCCAAGGCAGCCAAGAATATCCCGGTTGCCGAGGGCGAAGAAGTGCCGGCCGTGGCGCCGTCGGGCGCAAGCGATCGCGAGCGCCTGATCGAGGAACTGCGCGCTGAACGCGATGCCAATGAAAAGGCAGCCGCGGAAGCCGCTCAGGAAGCCGAAGCCGAGGAGTGGCTGCGCGCCAAGCGCGCCGCAGAGGAAGCGGGCGAGGCTCCCGCTGCGCCGAGCGACGATGCCTGAGCAACGGCCTCGCCAGTGAGATCATGAAAGGGCAGGGAAAGCAGCGCGCTTTTCCTGCCCTTTTTACTTGCCTTTAGGACACGATGCCGCATGTAACTGACATGGATGTAAGCAAGCTGCCGAACTACCACCCGGTCCCTTGGGATACGCAATTCGAGCCGATGTCGCTGCCCGAAATGTTCGCGCGCACGACCAGGCGGCGGGCTGCGGCACCCCTGCTCCATTTCCTCGGCCGCAGCTATAGCTATGCCGAACTGTTCGGTGAGGCCCAGGCGTTTGCGCGGGGCCTGATGGCCCGAGGCATCGGTCAGGGAGACCGGGTCGGCCTGTTCCTGCCCAATGTGCCGAGCTACGTAGCGGCCTATTACGGTGCGATGATGGCGGGCGCCGTGGTGGTCAATTTCTCGCCGCTCTATTCAGTCGAGGAGCTGGCCCAGCAGGTGGCCGATTCCGGCACGCGCGTGCTGGTGACGGTGGATGTGCCCGAACTGTATCCGACGGCGCAAAAGGTCCTGCGCGGTTCTGCGCTCGAAATGCTGGTTGTGAGCCAGCTGTCGAGAATGCTGCCTCGCCTGAAGGGTCTCGCCATGCGGCTCCTGGCGCGCAGCAAGATCGCCGCGGTGGACTATGACGATACCACCCTGGCGTGGAAGGACGTGGTCGATGGCGCGCCACAAGATGCGCCGTTGCCCGACATTGCTCCCGATTCGCTGGCGCTGCTGCAATATACGGGCGGAACCACGGGCACGCCAAAGGGCGCCATGCTGACCCACGCTAATCTCTCCATCAATGCGCAGCAAACTGCTGGCCTCAATCCTTTCGGCGATCCGGAGAACGAGATTTTCATGGGCGCGCTGCCCTTTTTCCATGTGTTCGCCAATACTACCCTGCTCAATCATGCGGTGGTGACCGGTGCGGCGATCGCGATGGTCCCCAGGTTCGAAACCAAGCAGGTGCTGCAAACGATCGAAAAATATGGTGCGACCGGATTTCCCGGCGTGCCGACAATGTTCCAGGCCCTGCTCGACCATCCCGACCTGACGAAAACCGACCTCTCCACGCTGAAGGTCTGCATTTCAGGCGGTGCACCGCTTGCAAATCCACTGCGCGAGAAATTCGAGGCGGCGACTGGCGTGCGGCTGGTCGAAGGTTATGGCCTCACTGAAAGCGCGGGCGTCGTTTCCGCCAACCCGTATGAGGGTACGCGAAAGCCCGGCACGATCGGACAGGTCGTCATGCGGACCGAGGTCCTGCTCCTCGACAAGGAAGATCCCGCGAAGATCGCTCCGGATGGCGAACCGGGCGAGCTGGCGGTGCACGGGCCGCAGATCATGCAGGGTTACTGGAACCGACCGGATGCGGCGAAGGATGTCTTTGTCGAGCACCTGGGCAAGACATGGCTGCGCACCGGCGATGTCGCCACGCTGGACGATGATGGCTTTCTCGAGATTGTCGACCGGATAAAGGACATGATCGCGGTCGGCGGGTTCAAGGTCTTCCCCAGCCAGGTGGAAGATGCGCTGCTCGAGAACGATGCGATCAAGGAGGCGCTGGTGATCGGCGTGCCCGACGATTATCTCGGCGAACGGCCGCGCGCCTACGTCACGCTCAACTCCGGCGCACACGAAAGCGGCGAGCAACTGGCGCAATGGCTCAACCAGCGCATCGGCAAGCATGAGCGAGTCGAAAGCGTGGTGGTGCGCGACGAGCTGCCGAAGACGATGATCGGCAAGCTCGACCGTAAGGCCCTGCGCGCCGAAGTCTTCGGCTAGACCGATGCGTCGCAGGCCGGACTTCACCTGATCGGGTGGACTGCGAGGCCGATTCCGGAACGGTAGAATAGAAGAAGGCCGCCTGCGTCGTTGCGCGGGCGGCCTTCATCCCCTCCGACTTGTGAACGGTCAGTTGGCGACCGAAAGCTCCGGCTTGGCACCCGCTTGCGGCTGCGTCGCGGTGCCCGCCTGCGCCGCCTTCTTGGCATCGCGATGGGCGAAACGACCTTCGACCTGCGCGCCCTGCTCGATGGTCAGCGCGTCGTAGAACACGTCGCCGTCGATCTTGGCAGTCTTGAGGATCACCAGTTCCCGTGCCGTGATCGATCCGGTGACCGTGCCGGCGAGCCGGGCGCTTTCCGCCTTGATCGCGCCGGTCACGTCGCTGGTCTCGCCTTGAACGAGGCTGGTGCAGGCGATATCGCCTTCGACCGAACCGTCGATATGGAGATCGGCCGAGGCCTTGATGTCACCCTTGACCATGAGGTCGGAGCCGAGGACCGAGAAGGTCGAGCTGTTTCTGCTGGCCATGCCGCGTCCCCCGTCAGTCTGCGCGGGCGAGCTGGGGAGCTCGTCGGATTTCTTCGAGAACATGGGGGGCTGTCTCCAGGAAGGTGCGCGGGTTAACCGCGCGATTGTTGATGCGGACCTCGAAATGGAGGTGCGGGCCGGTCGAACGGCCGGTGCTGCCGATGGCGCCGATGGTCTGGCCCGGGGCAACCTGGTCACCGACCTTGGCACGGAAGGCGGACATATGCGCATAGCGTGTCATCAGGCCGTTGCCGTGGGTGATCTCCACGGTCTTGCCGTAACCGGACTTGCGGCCGACGAAGGTCACGCGCCCCGCGGCGGCGGCATAGATCGGCGCACCCTTGGGGCCACGGAAATCGAGGCCCTGGTGCATGGCGCCCGCGCCGGTAAACGGATCGCGGCGATAGCCGAAGCTCGAGGTCACCATCTCGACCGAAGCCGGGGCAACCTGCGGCACGCCGGCCAGCCCGTTTTCAAGCGCCGACATGCGCGCGATCGACAGGCCGAGGCGCTCGAAGCGCGGATCGATAGTGCCATCGACGCTAGTCGCCAGCTTTTCCAGCGGGCCACCCATCGCGCTGCGATCGGCCTGACGAATCATCGTATCGGGATTGAGGCCGAGCTGTTTGAGGGCATCCGCGGCCTTGGCGGCACGCCAGTCGGCATAGCGGGTCAGGCCTTCGACAAAGGCGAGCTGGCGCGCTTCGATGCGAGCCAGTTCGGCGGCTTCGGGGATAGCCAGGCTGACCTTGTCGATGGTCGCGGCGGCTTCGGTCGCGGAATCGGACACGTTTTCCACGGCCTTCACGTCTTCGGGAAGAGAGGCGACCATGTCCTCGATGAAGTCCTGGCGCTTGACCAAGTCGCTCGTCACAGCGTCGAGATTGTCGCGATAGGCATTTACACGCTCGGTCGCGGTGGCGACCTTCGCCTCGCGGTCGAGCAGCGACAGGCGATCGGTGGTGGCGCGATACTGCGTCCAGCCGGCGACTGCCATCGAGATGACCCAGATCGACAAGATGGCGAGCGCCGCAGCGGCAGCGATGATCTGCACGCGCGAGGAAATGGTGATGAAGCGGACCTGACCCTGCGACCGCATGAAGAATTCGCGATCCGGAAACCAGTTGCGCAAGCGGTTCCCCCAACCGCTGGTGGCTTGTTTGCTATACAAAACGACCCGTCCCTTATGGTCTTACGTCCCTGATTGAGACCGTTAACAGGCGTTCGCTACCAAATCGAATCCGGGTTCCCGTTAATTCTGTGAGTCGAGCAGTTGGCGGGACGAGTCGTTTCATCGTTGGAAAATTTTCGTGCGGAAGGAGGTTCGAAAAGTTAAGCCGACATTTACCATTTCCATGGCTTCGCCGCCTTCCGCGCCCGCCAACCCTCTGTTTAAAAGTGACAAATACATGACAGGACATCGCCGTTGAGCCGTGCGCGTCGAATCGGATTGCTGGGCGGGAGCTTCAATCCGGCCCATGGCGGCCATCGCCGCGTGTCGATTTTCGCGCACAAGGCGCTGGGTCTCGATGAGGTGTGGTGGCTTGTTTCACCCGGGAATCCGCTCAAGCCGCGCGACGGGATGGCGCCCCTGGCCACGCGCATGCGCTCGGCAATCGCCCAGTCGCGGCGGGCGCCGATCCGGGTCACGGCCATCGAGCAGCGCTTGGGCACGCGTTACACCGTCGACACGCTGAGCAGCCTTGCACGCCGATACCCGCGCAATCGGTTCGCGTGGCTGATGGGCTCCGATAATCTCGCCCAGTTCCACCTCTGGCGCGACTGGCGGAGGATAGCGCGGACCATGCCGATTGCAGTCATCGCCCGCCCGGGCTATATGGATGCTGTCGTCGCAAGCCCCGCGATGGCCTGGCTGCGGCGCTTTCGCGTGCCGCTGTCCAGCTTCGTCAATGGGGGCGATTGGAGTGCACCGGCACTGGTGACCTTGCGTTTCGATCCCGATCCAAGATCGGCCACGGCCATTCGCCGCGGCGATCCCGATTGGCCGAAACGGTTCGCCGGGCCGCCTCCAAGGGACCAGCTGACACATCGGCTCGTTACGTCGCAGGGGGAAACTCCGGCGCCATGATGCGCGATATTTCTCTCATGCCCCACGCCTCTAGATCCAGGAGTAACGCACCCGCCTATGACACAGGCGCATACAAATCCGGCACAGGCCGGCAAAAGTCCGGCCAGAGTCGCATCCATGACGACGGCTGAGGACGATCCGCTGCTCGATCTCGTGCTGCAGCAGCTCGACGACGATCAGGCGCAGGACATCGTCGCAATCCCTCTCGAAGGCAAAAGCTCGATCGCCGATCACATGATTATCGCCTCGGGCCGCTCGACGCGCCAGGTCGCCTCCATCGCGCAGAAGTTGGCCGAGAAGATCAAGCAGGCGGGGTTCGGCCCGGTGAAGCTTGAAGGGCTTCCCGCCGCCGACTGGGTCCTGCTCGACGCGGGCGACGTCGTAGTGCACCTCTTCCGCCCCGAAGTCCGCAGCTTCTACAATCTGGAGCGCATGTGGGCCTTCGGAGACGCCCCGCCGGTCGCCGGCACGGCCTGACAGTTTTTCGCACCCGCCTCCGCGTGTGCGCTGTCCTCGCTCAAGCGACCTGACGGTCGCATCGCTGCGGGCGGCCGCTTGGCCTTGCCTCGCCTTTGGCTCGGTGCTCTGGGAGCGGCAAGCGTCGGAGGGTGGATTTTGCTTTTACATATTATCGCGCGCGGCAAGATCGCTCGATCGCCGGAGGCGGAAATGGTCGCGCGGTACGAAAAGCGGCTGACTTGGCCCATCAAGCTTACCGAATTGCCAGAAACGGGCGGGCGCGTTCCCGAACCGCAATCTCCCTACAAGACCGTCCTGCTAGACGAGCGGGGGAAAGACCTTCCATCTGAGGATCTTGCCGCCATTCTCGGGCGCTGGCGCGATGACGGCATGCGCGAGTGCCGCTTCGTTCTCGGAGCTGCCGACGGTCATTCGGAGGACGAGCGCCGCGAGGCCGACCTTCTCTTGGCATTTGGCCGTGCGACGTGGCCGCACCTGCTCGCCCGGGCCATGCTGGCCGAGCAACTCTATCGGGCGACGACGATCCTTGCCGGGCACCCCTATCATCGCAGCGGGTAATGCTGCAGACATGACGTCATGATCCGGCTCGCCTCGCTCCTTCTGCTGTGCGCTTCCATCGTCCTTGTCGCGGCTGCGTTCGAGCCGCTCGGGGCCCGGTCCGGCGCGCAATTCGAGAATGCGGGCGCCGCGCGCGAGGCCCTCGAGACTGCGCGCAACTTGCAGCGTGACGCTCGTGCGCGAGCCGAGCGGTTTGAGCAGCGCGCCACCCGCTCACGCGAAGCCGCCGACAAGGCAACCGACGAAGCTGCGGCACTTGCTGCGCGAGTCCAGCAAGCGGAAGCGGCGATTGCCAGTGCCGAGGCGCGCGAAGCGATCGCGGTGTCGGAACGTCGGAAGCTCGACCGCCGCCTGGCCGAGCGCCGCGAACCGCTCGTCCGGCTGACGGGCGCCTTGCAGAGCATGTCGCGCCGTCCGCTTACGCTCTCGGCCCTGCAGCCGGGCTCGCTGCGCGATCTGGTATTCACGCGCGCGGTCCTGGACAGTGCGATACCGCAGGTACGGATCAGGACTGCGGCTCTGCGTGGCGAGCTTGATCGTGCGCGTTCGCTGGAATCCGAGGCGCGCGCCGCGCTGGCCGACCGGCGGGAGGCGGAGGCGCAGCTGTCGCAGAGGCGCGCAAATCTCGTGGCAGCCGCGCGGCGCGAACGGCTTGCCGCCCGCGCGGCGTCGGGCGGTGCCGCGCGCGAAGCACAACGTGCGCTCGTGCTGGCGGAACAGGCACGAGATCTCGATGCGCTGGTCGGCCAGATCGAGCAGGCTGGATCGTTGCGGCAGGAACTGGCTGCCCTGCCGGGACCGCTGCTTCGTCCGGACAATCCGGGACAGGCTCGCCGCACCGCTCCGCCCACTCCGCGGGCACGCGCGACCGCACCGCCCGACCGCTATCTCCTGCCCGTTGCCGGCAAAGTTGTCCGCGGGTTCGGCGAGGCTGCCGAAGGTGTTCCGCGCCAGTCCGGCATCACCCTGTTTGCGCGCGAGGGAGCGCAAGCGGTAGCGCCTGCGGCAGGACGGATCGTGTTTGCCGGACCCTACCGGGGCTACGACCGTATCGTGATCGTCGAGCATGCTAACGGATGGACCAGCCTCGTGACCGGGCTGGCGGCGCTCGATGTGGGAGTTGGCCAGCAAGTCGCCGCAGGGTCGCCCATCGGACGCGCCGGAGGGGAGGCGCGCGAGATCGCCCTCGAATTGCGGCGTGACGGCGACCCGGTGAACCCGCTCGACTACCTGCGCTAGGTCGTCCGTCGATTTGGCCTTCACAAGCCGCTCATGCCCACTCATCTGGCATTAAGCGGCGCTGCGCGATACACTGAGCCGTGAATTTTGGAGTCTCCCGCCCGATGAAACTTGCCGCCCTGCTTCGGTCCGCCGCCCTCGTCACCGCCGTGGCGATCATCCCCGCGACCACTGCGGGCATGGCGCAGGTGGAAGGGCGGGCGGGTCCTGAATTCGCCAAGGTCATGGCGGTCTACCAGCGGATCAAGTCGAGCTATGTCGAGCAGGTCGACGACGACAAGCTGATCCGCGGCATGATCGATGGCATGCTTTCCTCGCTCGATCCGCATTCGGGCTATCTCGACGGCAGCGATCTTCAACGCCTCGAAACGATGATCGACGGCAACTATTCCGGTCTCGGCCTTTCGGTCGTGATGGAAGACGGGGCGGTGAAGATCATTTCGCCCTTCCGCGGCAGTCCCGCTGACAAGGCCGGGCTGAAGGCGGGCGATTTCATCACGCACCTCGACGGCAAGCTGATCGTCGGCGGCAGCCTCGACGAAGCTGTGGCGCAGATGCGCGGGCCGGAAGGAACCTCGATCGGTCTGACCGTTTTCCGTCCGGGCCGCGACGAGCCCTTCGACGTGACCGTGACGCGCGGTGTCATCGAACTCGAACCCGTTACCTGGGAGCTCGAAGACGGCAATATCGGCCACATCATGATCAACGAATTCTCGCGCGATGTCGGCAGCGACGTTTTCGCCGCGTGGGAGGATCTGAAGAACCAGGCGACCGGCCGCTTGAACGGATTGGTGCTCGATTTGCGCTCCAACCCCGGCGGCTCGCTCGACGAGGCAGTGGCGCTGTCCGACCTGTTCCTGACAGAGGGCCGTATCGTGTCGCAGCGCGGCCGCGCGCGAGGCGAGAACATCTATTACGACGCCGAGACCGTGTTTCGCGGCGACATCGCGCAGGATATTCCGATCATCGTGCTGATCGACGAGGGGTCCGCTTCGGCCTCGGAAATCGTGGCTGGTGCGCTGCAAGATCACCGTCGCGCGGTGGTGATGGGCCAGCGCAGCTTCGGCAAGGGCAGCGTCCAGTCGCTTCTCCCGCTCGGCCGCGACGCCGCGCTCAAGCTCACGACTGCACGCTATTACACGCCGTCTGGTCATTCGGTGCAGGAAGGCGGGATCAAGCCCGACATCGCCGTGCCGCAGCTGTCCGACCCCGATCTGGCCAAGCGCTCGCGCTTCACGATGCGCGAATCGGATTTGCGCGGCCATCTCGTGAACGAGGCGGGCCTCGCCGACGAGGCGATGGAGCGCGACCAGCGCGACGATCCGCGCTTCCAGCTGACGGCCGAGGAGCTCGAGGAACGCGGCATCGAAGATTTCCAGCTGCATTATGCGCTCGAAACCCTGCGTCGGACCTCGCCGAATGCGGTTGCCCGCCGCGCCAGGTAAGGTAAACGGCTGGGCATGAGCCTGTCTCCCCCATCGCGGCTCGCCCGCGCTCTGGCCCTTGCCGTTCCGGCCCTGTTGCTGGGCGGTGCCTACGTTTCCGAGTATGGCTTCGGCCTCTTTCCTTGCGAAATGTGCTGGTGGCAGCGGTGGCCCCATTTTGCGGCAGTCGGCGTGGCGCTGCTGGCCTTCGCGGTTCCGCCACAGCGCCTGTGGACGGGCCTCGCCGCAATCGCGATTCTTGTGTCGGGGGCAATTGGCCTGTTTCATGCTGGCGTCGAATATGGCTGGTGGGAAGGGATCACCTCCTGCACGGCAATCGTTGCCGATGACGGCGGCAGCGCGCTTGATTCGATCATGAACACACCGCTGGTGCGCTGCGACGAACCGGCCTGGACGTTGCTCGGCATCAGCCTGGCAGGCTACAATTTCCTGATCTCGACCGCCGCCGGCATCGCGATCCTGGTCTTGCTCGGAAAGGACAGGCGGACATGAGCCCCGATACGAAGAAACTGCCCGATCATATCGCCCGGATGATTCGCGTGGATCAGGCGGGCGAGTTCGGCGCGACACGCATCTACGCCGGCCAGCTGGCAGTCATGGGCGATCGCGGGCCGGACTCGGCGGAAATCGCGGGCATGGCCGAGCAGGAAGCCGGCCACCGGGAAAAATTCGATGCGCTGATGGCGCGCCGCGGCGTGCGGCCGACGCTCCTGCAGCCGTTTTGGGATCGCGCGGGCTTCGCGCTCGGTGCGGTCACGGCGCTGATCGGCCCGGAGGCGGCGATGGCCTGTACCGCCGCGGTCGAGACGGAAATCGACGATCACTATTCGCGCCAGCTCGATCGTTTGATGGAAACCGGAGAGGATCCGGAATTGGCCGCGATGATCGAGGAGTTCCGCGAAGACGAGCGCGAGCATCGCGATGCCGCGCTGGCCGCGGGCGCGGAGCGCGCGCCGGGCTATCCGCTGATGTCGGCTGTCATCCGCGCCGGATGCCGCGCGGCGATCCGCATCTCGGAGCGTGTTTGAGGGAACACGCAGGGCGCTTCGCGCGCTTCATGGACAGTTCAGTGCCGTTGCAGCTAATCTGCGACGATCAGGAAATCTCACGAGGATACGATGACCAAGCTTCTTTCGCTGCTCGCCCCGGCCACCGTAGCGCTTGGCGCTGCTACCCTCGCTGCGCCCGCGGCGGCGCAAACGCCGGTCGAGACCGGCGACGACAGCTACAATATGGTCATCGTCTATGGCGACGATGCCTGTCCCGAAAGCACCCCCGATGTCATCGTGGTCTGTGCCCGCAAAGGTGAGAACGAGCGGTATCGCATCCCCGAGCGCCTGCGCTTTTCCGATGATCCGGCGAACCGCGCCTGGGCCGAGCGGGTGGAACAGCTCGAATATGTCGGCCAGTCGGGCATCATGTCATGCTCCCCGGTCGGCGCTGGCGGCTTCACCGGATGCACGCAGGAACTGATCCGCGAAGCCTATGCCGATCGCGAGAATTCGTCCGAAGTCCGGTTTGGCCAATTGGTGGCGGAAGCGCGCGCCGAACGGCTCGAAGGCATCGATGCGGAAGCCGCAGCCGAGCAGGAGCGCGTCGAAATGATTGAACGCGAATATATGGAGCGGCTCGAGCGCGAGCGCGCCGGCCAAACGCCCGACGAGGCCGCACAAGTGGAAACCGAAGAGGAAGTGCGCGAGATCGACGATCTCGCCCGCCCGCCCGAAGGCTGAGCGGGGAACCGGTCAGTTCTTGTCGAGCGCGATGTCCGGGGCGTCTTCCTGCTTCATCCCGACGACATGATAGCCTGCATCGACATGATGCGTTTCGCCGGTGACGCCGGATGACAGATCGGACAGGAAGTAGAGCCCCGATCCACCGACATCGTCGATCGTGATATTGCGCCGGAGCGGCGAATTGAGCTCGTTCCACTTCAGGATATACCGGAAGTCTCCGATTCCGCTCGCGGCCAGCGTTTTCACCGGCCCGGCGCTGATTGCGTTGACGCGAATGTTTTGCGGGCCGAGGTCGTTCGCCAGATATTGCACGCTTGTTTCCAGCGCCGCCTTGGCGACACCCATGACGTTATAGTGCGGGATGACCTTCTCCGCGCCGTAGTAGGTCAGCGTCACGATCGAACCGCCGTTCGGCATCATTTCGGCCGCCCGCTTCGTCACCGCAACGAGGGAATAGGCGGAAATGTTCATCGTCATCAGGAAGTTGTCGAGGCTGGTATCGACATATTTCCCGCGCAGTTCATTCTTGTCCGAAAATCCGATTGCATGGACCACGAAATCGAGCGTTTCCCAGCGGTCCTTCAGCGTGGCAAACGCTCGGTCTAGCGCCGCCATGTCGGACACGTCGCATTCGATCACGAAATCGCTGCCCAGCTGTTCGGCCAACGGAGCGACCCGTTTCTTCAGCGCTTCGCCCTGATAGGAAAACGCCAGCTCGGCCCCGTGTTCAGCCAGTTTTTTGGCGATGCCCCAGGCGAGCGACTTGTCGTTGGCGAGCCCCATGATCAGCCCGCGTTTGCCTTCCATCAATCCGGTCATGTGCTCACCTCCGCCTTTTCGCCGTCTGCCTCCAGCGCCTTTTCCTCGGGCGTTTCAGCGAGCGCTGCGTTCAATTCCGCGCCGATAACCACGCCGAGCCCGACAAGCCAGAAAAAGAACAGCGCGATCATGATCCCGGCAAGGCTGCCGTATGTGAGATTGTAGCTGAAAAAACTGCGCAGGACCGCCGGCAGCAGCGATGTGACGAGGATCCACCAGATGGTCGTGAACAGCACCCCGGGCCACTTGGGATACTGCCGGCTGCGGTAACGCGACGGGGTCAGCGTGTAGAAGATCAGGTAGAGCGAGCCGAACAGGCCCAGCGCGGGCACGATGCGCGACAGGCGCAAATCGTTCACGTGATCGATGAATTGCGGGAAATAGGCCTCGATCACCTGCTGCGCCGCGCCGATGATGACCTGCGCGATGAGCGACAGCATGAGCAGCAGAACGGCGGCGATGATCACCCCGGTGCTGAACAGGCGGTATTTCCAGAAGGCATGCGTCATCTTGGTGCCATAGGCACGCCGCAGGATGTCGCGGATCGTCTCGATCAGGCTGCCGACGGTCCACAGGGCGACCAGCGCGCCGGCCCATAGCAACCAGCCGCTGCGCGAATCGATGACATCGCGCGCGACCGGTTCGATGACATTGCCGACGCTGGGCGGGAGGGTGACGAGGATCGCGTTGATGGACGCCGCCCGGTCGCTCTCCTCGCCGAACAGAGAGAACAGCGCGGCACCCAGAATGAAGAAAGGGAATATCGAGAACATTGCCAGATAGGCGAGGTTTCCGGCATGGATGAAGCCGTCGTTGAACGTGCCGACAGCGGTTCGCTTCATAACCTCCCAGGCGCGGGTGCCGGGCCCGATTCGACGAACCACATGCCCCCTCAGCGAATGAGCCTCGCTGCGGCGCGCCTCGGGCGACAGCGATTGGACTTCGCGTTCTTGCTCGCTGGGGAGCGGTTTCGCACTCAAATATCTATACCCCGAGCTTGCTGCGTGGGTCGCCCTCGTCCTTCCAGCCTTCGAGCCGCTTTGCAAGCTCGTCGAGATTGTCGGGTAGCTGGATTTCCAGCGTAACAAGCTGGTCGCCGCGGGCTCCGGATTTCTGCGTGAAGCCCTTGCCCTTCAACCGCAGCACCGTGCCGCCATGCGTGCCGGGCTTGATCGTCATCATCACCGGGCCATCGACCGTGGGCACCCGCACCTTGCCGCCATTGACGGCCTCGTCGAGCGTGATCGGCAGGTCGAAGCGGACATCGTCGCCCTCGCGCCGGAACAGGCGATGGCGCTCGATCTCGATGGTCACCAGCCCGTCGCCAGGGCCGGCAGGCCCCTGTTCGCCCTTGCCCTTGAGACGCATCTGCGTGCCGTTCTCGACCCCCTTGGGCAGCTTGAGGTCTATCGTCTTGCCGTCGGCCAGCGTTATCCGCTGGTCTCTCAGCGTGGCGGCTTCGACGAAGGGCACGCGCAGGCGATAGGCGATATCCGCGCCCTTGCGCGGCGGCGGGCGTCGCGCGCCGCCACCGGCGAATGGTCCGCCGCCCATGCCCGAATTGCGCTGTCCGCGACCGCCGCCGAAGAGGCCTTCGAAAATATCTCCGAGGTCGACGCCGTCATTGCCGAAGCCCTGGAAATCCTCCGCGCGATAGCCGCGCTGGCCGCCCGGCCCGGCTCCGGCATATCCGCCGCCCATGCCGGCAAAGGGATTGGCGGGATTGCCATCGGCATCGATCTCGCCGCGGTCGAACTGGGCGCGCTTGTCCTTGTCCGACAGCAGGTCGTAGGCCTGCGTCACCTGGCTGAAGCGCTCGGCTGCCTTGGGATTGTCCTTGTTGCGATCGGGATGGAGCTCCTTCGCGAGCTTGCGATAGGCGCTCTTGATGTCCTTCTCGGTGGCGCCGCGCGCAACGCCGAGGATCGAATAGGGATCGCGGGAATTCGTAGCCATGGAGCGTGTTAGCTAGGTGCAACAGCGTCGCCGCGCAAGCGCGGGCGGTTTCCAGCGCGCAACGAAGCGGATAGGGGGCTTGGGATGGACAGCGATTTTCTCCAGTTTGTGCCGGTTCCCTGCCCCGAACGGACGCAGGAGCCTTTTGCTCCTCAACCGAGTTTCATTCCGTAGGATTCGCCCGATGCAGACCGATAAAAGCGCAATACCGCAAACCGACCCCTTCTCGCTTTTCGAGGTGTGGTTCGGCGAGGCCAAGGCGAGCGAGCCCAACGATCCCAATGCGATGGCGCTGGCCACCGCATCGCCAGACGGCATGCCATCGGTTCGCATGGTCCTGCTCAAGGCACGGGGTGTCGATCAGGGCGAAGGCGGGGGCTTCGTCTTTTACACCAATGCGCAAAGCCGCAAGGGCGAGCAGATCCAGGCCAACATGCGCGCCGCGTTGCTGTTCCACTGGAAAAGCCTGCGCCGCCAGATTCGCATCGAAGGACCGCTGGAGGAGGTGAGCGAGGCCATGGCTGACGACTATTTCCACTCGCGTCCGCGCGCCTCGCAGATCGGCTCTGCTGCCAGCGACCAGTCGCGTCCGCTGCCCGACCGACAGGTCTATCTCGACCGGGTGGCGGCGCTGGAAGACCGCTATCCCGAAGGCGACATCCCGCGCCCACCACACTGGACCGGCTTCCGGCTCAGCCCGCGTCGGATCGAATTCTGGCAGGATCGCGAGTATCGCCTGCATGACCGCCGCCTGTTCACCCGCGAAAGCGCGACCGAGGCGTGGGACAACACGCTGCTATATCCATGAGGCATCGGCAATGACCGATAATCGCGCCACGCTGGCCCGGTCTGCGGCCTTTGCCTCGATCACGGTGGCGGTGATCCTGGTTGCGCTGAAAAGCTGGGCCAGCTGGCGCACCGGATCGACTGCCATGCTCGGCAGTCTAGCAGACTCCGCGCTCGACCTGATCGCCAGCCTCGCCACGCTCACCGGCGTGTGGATCGCGTCCATGCCTGCGGACGAGGACCACCGATTCGGCCACGGCAAGGCCGAGGCGCTGGCGGCGATCTTCCAGGTCATGCTGATCGCGCTTTCGGCCTTCGGCATTGCGATGCGGGCGATCATGCAATTGTCAGGCCGAGCCGACACAGCCGCAGCGGAGGAGGGCATCGCGGTTTCGCTCATCGCCATTGCGCTGACCTTCGCGCTCCTCGGCTGGCAGCGCTATGTCATGCGCCGGACGCGCAGCCTTGCGATTCAGACCGACCATCTTCACTACAAATCCGATCTCTTCCTCAATCTCGCGGTGATCGCGGCGCTGGTGCTCGACCAGTATCTTGGGCTCGGTCAGGCCGATCCGTTGTTCGGCCTCGCGATCGCGGCCTGGCTTGCGTGGGGCGCATGGCGCGGGGCCAGCGATGCGGTCGACGATCTGATGGATCGCGAGTGGCCCGAGGAAAAGCGGCTCGCTTTCGTCGAGGCCGCGGCGCGCCACCCGGAGCTGTCCAACTTGCACGACCTGCGCACGCGGACGAGCGGCCATCGCGACTTTGCGCAGTTCCATGTCGACCTGCCACCGATCATGACGGTCGAGGAAGCGCATGACATCATCGAGCGGGTCGAGGCTGACCTGTGCGAACGGTTTCCGGGGCTCGAGCTGCTGATCCATATCGACCCCGAGGGCCATGTCGACGAGCCGGACAATCCGCTGGTCGAGGATAATGAGTTCGCCAAACTGGAGCGGGACGAATGACCAAGGCGTTGCCTTACTGGCATGTCGATGCCTTCGCCGACCGGCCGTTTGCCGGCAATCAGGCTGCGGTGATGCCGCTTGATGAGTGGCTGGATGATGCTGTGCTGCAGGCAATTGCCGAGGAGAACAACTTCGCCGAGACCGCCTTCGTCGTTCCCGACGAGAACGGCGAGGCGGATTATGAATTGCGCTGGTTCACGCCGACCGAGGAAGTGCGCCTGTGCGGCCATGCCACGCTCGCCAGCGGCCATGTCCTGCTGACTCGCGATGGCGGCGATCGGGTGACCTTCCACACGCGGCGCGCGGGCAATCTCGAGGTCCGCCGCGCGGAAGCTGGATATGAGCTCGGCCTGCCGCTTATCCCGACAGAGCCGGGCTCGTGGGACGAAGCCGTTGTCCTGCTGGGTGCCGAGCCCCGCGAAGTGTGGCTCAATCCCGATGGGTACGGCATCTACCTGTTCGACAGCGCGGCTGCGGTCACAGGCCTCGACCCGGACATGCGCGGCTTGCGCGCGTTGGGGAACGACCAGTTCATCTGCACTGCGCAGGGTGGCGATGTCGATGTCGTCAGCCGGGTCTTCGTGCCCGGCGGGGGAGTGGACGAAGACAGTTTCACCGGATCGGCCCATGCTGCGCTGACGCATTTCTGGACCGAACGGCTTGGTCGCGACAGTTTCACCGCTTACCAGGCCTCGCAGCGCGGTGGGCATGCAACATGTCGCCGTGAAGGTGAGCAGGCGTGGCTTTCAGGCCCTTGCGTCACCGTGGTGGAGGGGCGCTTCCTGCTTCCCTAGCTGGCGGGATAGAGCTCTATGATATCGGCCAGCTGCTGAAGCATGGCGCGTCGTTCCTCGGCATTGGAATGGCCGAGGCGCACCACGGTGAGCTTCTGGCTCGGCGATACAAACACGAACTGTCCCATATGGCCGATAGCGGCAAAGGCGCTGTGTGGCGCACGGCTTGGAAACAGCGGATGCTGCTCGCCTTCGGGCAGCGGGCGATTTAGCCAGGTCTGCAGGCCGTAATGGGGTGCCGTGGGACTGGATTCGACCATTTCTTCGACCCAGGCACGTGGCACCAGCTGCTCCCCCTTCACCGAGCCCTTGTTGCGCAGCATTTCGCCGAATTTCGCCCAGTCGCGGGCATTGGCGTGGATCAGGCTGCCGCCGATAAGCGTTCCCGCGCGATCGAATTCGGGCACGGCGCTGCTCATGCCGAGCGGGGTAAACAAACGCGCATCGAGATAGTCGGCCACTGCCTTGCGCCGCGCCTCGGGGCTTGGATTGTCGGTCAGCGCGCGCGCCGCGATATCCGCAAGGATGACGGTGGTGTTCGAAGAATACTCGAATTTCGCGCCCGGTTCGGCCTCGAGCGGCTGGGCGGTCGCGTAATCCGCCATGTCGTCGCGCCCGTCGAGGAACAGCATGCGCACTTCGCTGCTCTCGTACGGCGGGTCGCCTGCTTCGGTATGTTCCAGTCCGGCGCTCATCTGCAGCAATTGGCGCAAGGTGATGTCGGCGCGCGGATCGCCGGGACGCTGCCAGCGCGGCACCGGTGCGGGCGCGTCGAGGCGCAGCTTGCCGTCGGCCACCAGCATGCCGATCATCACGGCGGTCACGGTCTTGGCCATCGACCAGCTGACGAAGCGGGTCTGCGGACCGTAGCCCTCGCCATAGCGCTCGGCCGCGATTTCGCCGCCGTGCAGAACGACAAGCGCTCGTGTCTCGCCCAGATCGTCGAGCGTGAACAGATGGTCGATCTCGCGCGCCAGTGCCTGGGTCGGAGCACCCGGATCGGCCTTGACCGCCGCGAGCGCTTCTTCGCTCAAGGGCGGTTCCTCGGCAGGGCCTGGACTGCCGCATGCGGCAAGGCTTGTGGCGGCAAGGGCAAGCGCGATAAGGGGTCGTGTCCGCATGGGCATTGGGCGTCACTCGCATGAAGGAATCCGACTTGGCAACGGCCAAAAACAGGTCTGGCAGACTGCGTGTCTGGCTGTGGCTCGCGCTCCTCATCGCCGCGGCTCTCGCAATTGCATGGGTCATCTGGGGCGAAGGACTGCGAAAGACCGGCGAGGCTGGCACGGCCTATGCCGCCCATGTCGCCTGTTCCTGTCGCTTCATTGCGGGCCGCAGCCTGGAAGATTGCGCAAAGGACAAGCTCGAAGGAATGGAGCTGGTCCGCCTGTCGGAAGACCCGGTCGCCAAGAGCGTGACAGCATCGATCCCGCTGGTCGTTTCCGACACGGCGACCTATCGCGAAGGCTATGCCTGCGTTCTTGCCGAGTGGGAGCGTTAGGCGCTCGCTTCGGCGAGGTATGCGGCATAGGCCTGCTCGAGCCCTTGCCGCAGCGAAATTGACGGCGTCCAGCCCATCGCTGCAATCCGCGAATTGTCCATCAGCTTGCGCGGCGTTCCATCGGGTTTGGAAGGGTCGGTAGCAATCTCGCCCTCGAATCCGACGACCTCGGCCACGAGCTTCGCGAGATCGCCAATGGCTATGTCCTCGCCCGAACCGACATTGATCGGGCGGACGTCGGAATAGTCTTGCAACAGCATCACGCAGGCATCGGCAAGGTCGTCGACATGCAGAAATTCGCGCCGGGGCGTTCCGCTGCCCCAGATGGAGAAGCTGCCCGCTTGCGCCAGCTTCGCCGCATGCGCCTTGCGGATCAGCGCCGGAACGACATGGCTGGTCGCCGGGTCCCAATTGTCGCCAGGCCCGTAAAGGTTGGTGGGCATCGCCGAAATGAAGTCCCGACCATATTGCGCGCGATAGGCGGCGGCCAGCTTCAGCCCGGCGATCTTGGCGATCGCATAGGCCTCGTTCGTGGGCTCCAGCGGACCCGACAACAGGGCTTCTTCCCCAATCGGCTGGGCGGCATCGCGGGGATAGATGCAGGAGGACCCAAGAAACAGCAGTTTGCCAACGTCGTGACGATGCGCGGCGTCGATCACATTGGTCGCGATGGCGAGGTTATCGTAGAGAAATTCGGCCGGGCGTGTGGCATTGGCAAGGATTCCGCCGACACTCGCGGCAGCGAGGATAATTGCGTCGGGTCGGTTCTCGCCAAGCCAGCGGTCGACAGCCGCGCGCTCGCGCAGGTCGATTGTGCGGGGGGCGGTAAGGCATTCGCACGGCTCGTGCCCGAGGCGGCGTATCAGCGCCTGGCCGACCATTCCTCCATGGCCTGCGATCCAGATGCGTTTGCCGCCCAGCGCGAAGTGCGCCACGGTCAGCAGCCCCGGATGAGCGCGACGTCCGCCGCGACCATCTCGCGCACGAGGTCGCGCACCGGGACGGTTGCTTCCCAGCCCAGCTCCGCCCTGGCCTTGCTCGCATCGCCGCGCAGGACATCGACTTCCGTGGGCCGGAAATACCGCGGGTCGACCTCGATCAGGCAGCGGCCGGTGTCGGCGCAAACGCCCTTTTCGTCGACGCCGTCGCCGCGGAATTCGAGGTTGATGCCGATGTCCTCGAAAGCCCAGCGCGCAAAATCGCGGACGCTCGTGGTGACCCCGGTGGCGAGTACGTAGTCGCCGGGCTCGTCCTGTTGCACCATCCGCCACATGCCATCGGCATATTCGCGCGCATGGCCCCAATCGCGCTTCGCATCGAGATTGCCGAGATAGAGGCGGTCCTCGATGCCCAGCGAAATCGCCGCCGCTGCCCGGGTGATCTTGCGGGTAACGAACGTCTCGCCCCGCACGGGGCTCTCGTGATTGAACATGATGCCGCAGCTGGCATGCATGCCGTAGGCTTCGCGGTAATTGACGGTGATCCAGTGCGCATAGACTTTCGCCGCAGCATAGGGGCTGCGCGGATAGAATGGCGTCGTTTCGCTCTGGGGTGTCTCGCGCACCAGCCCGTACATCTCGCTGGTCGAGGCCTGGAAGAACCGCGTCTGACGTTCGAGACCGAGGATGCGTATCGCCTCGAGCAGGCGCAATGTGCCAAGGCCATCGGCATTGGCGGTATATTCCGGCGTTTCGAAGCTGACCTGCACATGGCTTTGCGCGGCGAGATTGTAGATTTCGTGCGGCTGCACTTCCTGAACGACCCGGATGAGATTTGTCGCATCGGTCACATCGCCGAAATGCAGATGCATCTGCGGTTCTTCGCGATGCGGATCTTCGTAGATATCTTCAATGCGGCCGGTGTTGAAGGATGAGGACCGGCGTTTCACGCCATGTACCTCATACCCCTTGTCGAGCAGGAACCGCGCCAAGAACGACCCGTCCTGTCCGGTCACGCCCGTTATCAATGCGCGTTTCGCACTCATTCCCGACCTCGAACCCTTATTGGCATCCGGCATTGGCGAACGAATCCGACGATGCAAGGGCGTCTGCGCCAAAACACACGGTTTTCAGGCGTCGACGGGCTTCGTGCTTTCGATCCATCCGCCGCCGACCACGCGTTCGCCGGCATATATGACCGCCGCCTGACCCGGTGCGACGCCATATTCGGGCTGGTTGAACCGCACGGTGCTCGAGCAGCCTTCGCCAAGGCCGCCATCCAGCGTGACCGGTACCGGCTTGGCGAGACTACGCACCTTGGCTGTCAGCGGTACATCGGGGAGCGGCCCGATGCGGTTGGTCTCCACGACGCGGGCCTCGGACACGGCGAGCAGGCGGCGCGGACCGACGCGGACCTGCGCCTGTTCCGCATCGATGCCTACCACGTAGAGCGGTTCGGGCTGGCCGCCGATTTCCAGCCCGCGACGCTGGCCTACCGTATAGTGGATGACGCCCCGGTGTTCGCCCAGCACCTCGCCGGTCGTGGCATGAACGATCGCACCGGCGCGCGCGCCTTCGGGCCGCATCTTGCGCACGATCTTGGCGTAATCGCCATCGGGCACGAAGCAGATATCCTGGCTGTCTGGTTTGCCAGCCGTCCTCAGGCCCGCCTCCTCGGCCAGCGCGCGAACATCTGGCTTGGGCATGCCGCCGAGGGGGAAGCGCAGGAAATCCAGCTGCTCCTCGGTCGTCGCGTAGAGAAAATACGACTGGTCTCGCGCCGGATCGAGCGCGCGATGAAGCTCGGGTCCCGCCGGCCCCATGAGGCGCTGCACGTAATGGCCGGTCGCGAGGCAGTCCGCGCCAAGTTCGCGCGCCATCGCGAAAAGGTCGGTGAATTTGGGCCCCATGTTGCAGCGGATGCAGGGTACCGGGGTTTGCCCCGCGAGGTAGGCATCGGCGAAATTCTCGACCACTTCCTCGCGAAAGGCGCTTTCATGGTCGTGCACGTAGTGCGCGATGCCCAGCCGCTGGGCTACCGCGCGCGCGTCGGCGATGTCGTCGCCGGCGCAACATGCGCCCTTGCGCCCGGTCGCGGCACCGTAATCGTAGAGCTGCAAGGTGATGCCGATGACCTCGGCCCCGCTTCGGGCAGCGAGGGCGGCGACGACCGAACTATCGACGCCGCCGGACATGGCGACGACGATGCGGCACTGCTCAGCCGCACGCGGCAAGTCGAACAGTCCGGCTGCCTGAACCGGCGAAAGGGCGATGTTTTCGGGCATGTCGGGCCCCATACACCGCGGGGGGGCTTGGCACCAGAGGCCAGCGCAGCCTGCCCGACCGCATGTTTTACGGTTCGTTCACCATGTGCGTGTATCCCCGGAAAAATGATCGAGGGGCAAATTCGAAGAGCTGATCTGGGGGAGCGCGGCGATACCGCGGATTTACGCCGTTTCCGCTGGACCGACCTGGTCGCGCGACTGGCCGCGACTCGTGAGCTGCGCGAGGAGATCGACAGGCTCGAAGGTGGCTTTACCGCCTTTGCAGATGTTCGCCGCGAAGGCGGAGAAAAGCATGAAGACGCCATTAACCACGATGTTTCAACCGATGGCAAACTGGACGCGCTAGGCCCAGGTGGCACCGCAGGCGATGCGACCTCAGGCGAACGAGAGACGGAATGATTGAGAACCAGGATATCCGCCCAGCGCAGGTGATCGGCCCCCTCGGGGAGCCCCTGACGCTTGAGGATTTGCCGTCGCCCAAGACCAAGCGCTGGGTCGTGCGCCGCAAGGCCGAGGTCGTAGCTGCGGTGAACGGCGGCCTGCTCACCATCGACGAGGTTCTGGAGCGCTACAGTCTCAGCCTCGAGGAGTTCGCTTCCTGGCAGCGGGCGGTCGATCGCTCGGGCATGCAGGGCCTGCGGGTGACGCGGATCCAGCATTATCGCGATCTCTACGAGCGCCAGTTGAAATACTAGGCCGGCGATTTCCGTCTCCCCGTCAAAGGCGGGAACAAAAGCGCGAACCATCCGCTCCTACCTGTTGAGCTTCCGCAGAAAAGGGGAGCCTCTTTCCGCTGCCAAAACGCGCTCTGCGTATCGGCATTGCGGGTGAACAGGAGGAAAATCATGGGTTTGATCATTGCATTGATTGTCGGTGGCGTGGCGGGTTGGCTTGCCAGCCTGGTGATGAATCGCGACGCCTCGATGGGGATTTTCTGGAACATCGTCGTCGGTTGCGTCGGCTCGGTCGTCGGCAACCTTATCGTGGGGCCGCTGTTCGGCGTCGGCGGAAGCGTGCAGGAATTTTCGCTTACGGGACTTCTGATCGCCGTTGTCGGCGCGATCGTCCTGCTGGCGATTGCGAACCTCGTGCAGCGCGGTCGCGTTCGCTAAAGCGCATCGGGTTTGACAATAGTGGGGCCGGGGGTCGCGAGACCTCCGGCCTCGTTGCATCTGCATCACAGAACTTGCCATTCGTCCAGCCTCGGTCCACCTCGGTCGATAGGTGCATTGCCGGGATGCCGGGACCGCGATACCGCAATCGAGCTAGTATCTTGCGCTTAGTGACCTAGCGATGTAATACACTGCGATCAGATCTGACGCGTACCGGGGCGATATGGCGATGAATTACGAATCCGGCTTCCAGGCCGACAATGCAGACCTTGCTTCGCCCGGCGACACTGTCGAGGGTGCGGAGCAGCCCGGTCGTTCGCGCAATCGTCTCTACTGGATCATCGCAGCAATCGCTTTGCTGGCCATCATCGCTGCGGCCTATTACGCCTTCTCCGGCGGCGCAGCAGACGAAGGTGCTGGCGAGGATAGCCAGTTGCCGACCGTGACGGTCATTCGCCCCGGTTCGAGTTCTGTCGAGGGCGTCATCACCGCTACCGGCACGCTTGCCGCGCGGCGCGACCTGCCGGTCGGCGTCGTGGGAGAGGGTGGCCGCGTCACCTCCGTCCCGGTCGATGAGGGAAGCTGGGTCCGGCAGGGTCAGGTCCTCGCAGTGATCGATCGATCGGTTCAGTCGCAGCAGGCGCAGAGCGCTGCCGCGCAAATCCAGGTCGCACAGGCCGATGCCAATCTCGCCCAGGCCAATCTCGACCGCGCCCTCCAGCTGGTCGAGCGTGGTTTCGTATCGACCGCCGACGTCGACCGACTGACCGCGACGCGCGACGCTGCGGTCGCCCGCGTGCGAGTCGCCCAGGCGCAGCTGCGCGAATTGCGCGCGCGCAACGCGCGGTTGAACATCGTTGCCCCTGCTTCGGGCCTGGTGTTGGAGCGCAACGTCGAAGTCGGTCAGACGGTCAGCGCCGGCTCGCCGCCGCTTTTCCGCATCGCTCGCGGCGGTGAAATGGAGCTCGAGGCCCGGCTGGGCGAGGCGGATTTGGCGCGTGTGTCGGTTGGCACCCAGGCAGAGGTCTCGCCTGTGGGTTCGGATCGGGTTTTCAGCGGACAGATCTGGCAGGTCTCGCCGCTCATCAGCCAGCAGGATCGTCAGGGTACGGCGCGGATCGCCCTGCCTTATGCCCCGGCTTTGCGCCCCGGCGGTTTCGCCACTGCACGGATTGTCAGCGGCACGGTCACGGCACCGATCCTGCCTGAGAGCGCGGTCTTGTCGGATGATGACGGTGCCTACGTCTACGTGATCGACGCAGACAATACGGCGCAGCGCAGGGCGATCGAAACCGGCGCGGTCACGCCGAAAGGAATTGTCGTGACCGGGGGCCTGACGGGTACGGAGCAGGTTGTCCTGCGCGCAGGTGGATTCCTGAACCCGGGCGAGACCGTGAGCCCGCAACTGCAGGGCAGCGAGGGCTAGGACATGGGCTTTCGCAATATATCGGCATGGTCGATCCGGAACCCGACCATTCCGCTGGTCGCGTTTACCGCGCTTCTGCTGGCCGGTCTCATCAGCTTCATGCGCATGGACGTGGTGAATAATCCGGACATCGAATTTCCGGCCGTCAATGTAAACATCTCGCAACCCGGCGCCGCTCCTACCGAAATCGAAAACCAGATCACGCAGCGTGTGGAAAGCGCAGTCCGCTCGCTCAATGGCGTGAAGACGATCAGTTCGACTGCAAGCGAGGGCAATTCGCGCACCTTCATCGAATTCCAGGTGGGAATCGATCCGAACGACGCGACTGCCGAGGTGAAGAATGCCGTGGATTCCATTCGCGGGTCGCTGCCGGACGGGATACTCGAACCCCGCGTGACCAAGGTCGAAGTTGCGGGCGGCTTCCTCGGCATTTACGCCATCGAAGCCACCGACATGACGATCGAGCAGCTCAGCTGGTTCATCGACGATTACGTGGCCAAGCAACTGCTTTCGATCGAGGGCATGGCTGAAGCGGGGCGCTGGGGCGGGGTTGACCGCGAGATCGAAGTCATTCTCGAACTGCAGAAGATGCAAGCCTTTGGTGTCACCGCCAGCCAGGTCAATCAGGTTTTGCGCACGGACAACCTCGATACGGCAGGCGGTATGGCAGAGGTGGGCGGAACGCGGCAGTCGGTCCGCGTGCTCGGCAACACCGATACTGCTTTCGAGCTGGGCCAGCGACAGATCCGGTTGCCGAACGGAACCGCCGTAAAATTGTCCGACATTGCGACAGTTCGCGATGGCTATTCCGAACGCACCTCCATCAGCGAGGTGGGCGATAAGGAAGTGGTCAATTTTTACATGTCGCGTGCCAAGGGGGCATCCGATGTAACCGTCTACGAGGAGGCGAAAGAGAAGATCGCCCAGATGCAGGCGGAAAATCCGAATGTGAAATTCATCCCGCTGTTCGACACGGTTCGCTACACCGAGGAACAATACTCCAGTTCCATGGCCGCCATGATCGAGGGTGCCATCCTCGCTGTCGTGGTGGTTTTCTTCTTCCTGCGCGACTGGCGAGCAACCTTCATTTCCGCTGTCGCCATCCCGCTTTCGGCAATCCCCACCTTCTGGTTCATGGACCTGCTTGGCTTCAACCTAAACCAGCTCTCGCTGCTCGCACTCGCATTGGTTGCGGGCGTTCTTGTCGACGACGCGATTGTCGAGGTCGAGAATATCGTGCGCCATATGCGTATGGGGAAGACCGCCTATCAGGCCAGCATCGACGCAGCGGACGAAATCGGCCTGCCGGTCGTGGCGACGACCATGTGCATTGTCGCGGTCTTCCTGCCTGTCGGCCTGATGCCGGGCATATCAGGACAATTCTTCAAGAACTTCGGCCTTACCGTCGTTGTTGCCTCACTCATGAGCCTCGCTGTTGCGCGCATGATCACACCGATGCTTGCCGCCTACTTCATGAAGGCCAAGGGGACCGGGGCTCACGGCGAGGGCAAGTGGATGGATCGCTATATGGACGTCCTGCGCTGGTCGCTTGACCGCTCGGCGACCAATCGGATGCGCGATGGACTGGCGTCGCCGAAGCATCGCTGGCTTTATATCCTCAGCCTGTTCCTGGTGATACTCGCCCTCATCGTCGTCTCTGGCGGAGTGGTGATCTCCGTATTCGGCGTACTGGAACAGGCGCAAGTGCCGTCCACGATTGCTTCCGGTATCGTCGAGGATCCTCAGTCCTTTTTCTACACGCTGATCGAGAAGCCTCTCCAATTCGTGCAGCTCACCGTTTCGGTGCTCGTTGGCCTCTTTGCTTGCGTCCTCCTTCTGGCCGGTATCGGCATGCTGTGTAGGCTGATCGGGGCGCGTCTCGGCGACTCCTGGAAATATCTGCACGCGCGTCTGTACGACCATCGTTTCTGGATGATCAGCTTGGGGTGGTTCTCTTTCTTGCTGACGATCCTGCTCTTCCAGCAGTTACCGTTCCAGTTCTTCCCCGACACCGACGACCGTAACGTACGCGTCGAAATCGAGATGGTCCCCGGCACCACTTTGGAGTCCACAAAGCGCGTTACCAACCAGGTGTCCGGATTGCTGTACGATCAGCAAGAGGTCGAACTTGCGCTCAAGCGGATCGGAGAGGGCAATGCGTCAATCTTCGTGACGTTGCGCGACGATCGTGAGCGAACTTCGGTCGAGTTGCAGCGCCAGCTTGCCCCTCAGCTAGCGCAGATCGCCGATGCGCGGGTGAGGTTCCAATCGATGAACGGGCCCGGGGGCGGCGGAAGCGGGCGTGACCTCACCGTGATGCTCGCGGGATCCGACCCGGTTCTGCTCAATTCGACAGCGGCGGACCTGGTCGAGCAGATGAAGTCTCTCGACAGCATCGTCGCGCCTCGGATTACCGCAGATGTCAGGCGGCCTGAAATTGTCATTCGACCACGTCCAGAACTGATGAGCGAACTGGGTGTGTCGACGATTGCCGTCGCTCAGACCATCCGGATTGCGACGATGGGCGAGATCGAGCAGAATGCGGCACGCTTCTCGCTTTCCGATCGGCAGATTCCTATACGGGTCAGGCTTCCCGAAGCAGCGCGCGAAAATCTTGTCACCATCGAAAACCTTCCCGTACCGACCTCATCCGGTGCTTCGGTTCCCTTGGGGCGTATAGCGGACATTACGTTTGCCTCGGGCCCGACAAGCATTCAGCGCTACAACCAGAACAGGCGCGTATTTATCGGCGCTGACCTCGCTGATGGCGTTCTGCGCGGAAATGCAATGGAAGAGATCGACGCTCTGCCTGCGCTTCAGGATCTGCCACAAGGTGTGATCCGCGACTCCGTAGGGCAGGATGAATCGCAAGAAGAACTGCTCGACAATTTCGCGGTCGCACTCCCGACCGGGATCTTCCTGGTCTTCGCGGTTCTGGTATTGCTCTACAAGCGCGTGATGAGCCCGTTGGTGAACATGACCTCCCTCGCCCTTGCCCCCTTGGGCGGCGTTTTCTTGCTGTGGCTTGTCGGACAGCCCATGTCGATGCCGGTCCTTATTGGTATTCTGCTCCTGCTGGGCATCGTGTCCAAGAATTCCATTCTGCTGATAGATTTCGCGATCGAGGCAATGGAGGCTGGCGTCGCCAAAATGGAGGCTATCGTCGATGCCGGACACAAGCGTGCGCAACCCATCGTCATGACAACCGTCGCGATGACGGCGGGCATGGTGCCGGTGTCGCTTTCAGGGGTCCTGGGTTCCGGCGACGGCGCGTGGCGGGCGCCGATGGGAACGATGGTAATCGGCGGGCTGATCCTGTCGACGATCCTGACACTGCTGATCGTTCCGGCAGGCTTCAGCCTTGCTGACGGTTTCGAGAAGCGGGTCGGCCCGTGGCTGCGCAATCGCTTGCTGACGTACCGCCCCGGCGATGAGACGCGCAAGGTAGGACCAGATCGTGCAACGGAGATCGAGCCTGCCGAATGAACGGGCGCAAATAGTCGGGATATGTATGCAGCTGGCGACCCGGACCGGAAAGCGGAGTGGCGTGCCAACACCGCAATCCGGCTTGGGAAGGATGATTGCTCAGGTTGTGCTCAACAATAGATTGCCTGCAAAATGCGCAGGACAATATCTCCGCCTGCGTTCTGATAGCAAAATGATGGCGGCTCACGATCCGATGCAGAGGCTGCATAAATCGGGACGCTCGCCAGTGACAATGCAGCAAAAACGCTAAAGATCTTTCTGGGCATATGGACTCTCCTTTCAATAGATTTGACGCGACGCAATTTGGTCACCCGTTATCGTATTCCAAATCTCACTCAGCGCAAATTTTTGGGAAAGAATCGACAGAGAAGACTTCCTTTTGAAGATTGAGATCGAACACACTCCCGACCGCGCGCGCGCCATGCGGCGCACCGCGACGGGCCTGATCGTGCTGATGGCGGCCCTGTTTCTCCTGTCTGGGCGCTATCTCGAGCTGCATCCGGCCTGGGGCTATCTCCACGCTTTCGCCGAGGCGGCCATGGTCGGCGGGCTGGCCGATTGGTTTGCCGTGACCGCCCTGTTCCGCCGGCCCCTGGGCCTCCCGATTCCGCACACTGCGATCATTCCCGAAAACAAGGACCGCATCGCCGACACCATGGCCGGCTTCCTGCGGGAGAATTTCCTGACCCCGGCGGTGGTCGGACGGCGCATGGGCTCGATGAACCTCGCCAAGGCGGTGGGAAGCTACCTTGCCGATCCCAAGGCCACCCGCGATACGCGCATCCGGCTCGGCGCGGGCGAACTGGCGGTGGAAGTGCTGGAATCGCTCGATCCCGACAGGCTCGGCGGTCAGGTGCGCACGGGCATCAAGTCTCAGCTCGACAAGCTGGAAATCGCGCCGCTCCTGGGTGGCATGCTCCATGCGATGATTGCCGATGGTCGCCACAAGCTGCTGATCGACAAGATCATTCGCTGGGCAGGGCTCGTGCTGGAGGACAATGAGGAGCTGGTGCGCGATATGGTGCACAAGCGCGCCAATGCGATCCTGCGTTTTACTGGCCTCGACGAGCGCCTGGCCAATTCAGTGATCGATGGCCTCTACAAGCTGCTGGCGGAAGTGCTGGTCGATCCCGATCATCCGCTGCGCGACAAGATCGAAGAGGGCTTGCAGGAATTTGCCACCGGGCTGCGCGAAGATCCCGAGTTGCAGGCGCGGGTGGAGCGGATGAAGCGCGAATTGCTCAACAACCCGGCCATTGCCGAATGGTGGCAGGGCGTGTGGGAGCGCCTGCGCGCCAACCTCATCAAGACGATCCGCGAATCCGGCGGGCTGGGCTCGAGCTATGTCAGCGAGACGCTGGGAGAGCTTGGTGCTGCGCTACGCGACGACGAGCGCTTGCAGCGGCAAGTCAACCGGTTCGCCCGCCGTACCGCCGTCGGCATCGCCACCCGCTATGGCGACCAGATCGTGCGTCTCGTATCGGAAACCGTGCGGCGCTGGGACGCGCAGACGATAACCGATCGGGTAGAGAGCGCAGTGGGCCGCGATCTCCAGTTCATCCGCATCAATGGCACGATGGTCGGTGGTCTTGTCGGGCTCACGATCCACTTCGTAAGCGAGACCTTCTTTTGACCAAGGGCTTAAGCGCTACCCGATGCGATAGAAAATCCGGTTGAGGTAATAGGAGCGGACTCCATTGCCTTTGGCATCCTTGGCGGGTTCGAAGACGGCTTTCTTCCGCATGACACCGCAGGGGCTGTCGTACTCGCCGAAACGATCAGCCACCGTCTGGTTCACCATCACGCAATCCTCGAGAGTCCCGTCGGCAGTCACTGTCATACGCAGCATGAAGTAGGCCTGCGCACCCGTACGCAAGGCCTTGAAGGGATATTCCCGCTGGATGGTGTCTACGACCTGTTCCATGTTCGTGATCCGAGGCGGGCTGACGACATGGCGTTGCTGTTCGGGATCAAAGCCCCAATGCTTCACCAGATCTTCCGTGCACATGTTCAACGCTGCGAGCGCCTTGTCCATCGGACCCAGGTCGAGCCGCACATCAGCGCGCCCTTTCTGGCTCAGGGTAAAGCGCTCGATGGGTTTGGCAGGCGGCGCATCCAGCGCCGCGAGCCCGACCGGATCGCTCGACCAATCCCGCTCGTCCTCACTCTCGTCCGATATCTTTTCGGAAGAAGCGACAATCGGGCTCGAAGCGGTCACAAGCCGACCGAATTCGCCCAAATCCATATCCCTGACTTCGATTTCGCCCTGGTCTCCACCCGGACCGAAGGCGTAACTTGCCTTTTCGCCAATCCGGTAGTCGTCGACGAGAGGACCGGCGACTGCCCAAGTCGCTGCCCGCGACGGTTCCCACTGCTCGAGGTAGAATGCTGTCCGGGCATCTTCCGGTCCGAACATACGCAGTAACCGGCATTTGTGTTCTGCCATGTCGAGGTGCCAATTGCTGGCAGGCTCCAGGACGGACGCTGCTGCATTCGCCGTAGCCGCAGAAGGCATTGTAAGTGCAGTCGCAGCCGCAAGCGTGAATGCGGCGGAAACTGATTCGATGCGGCTCATGTAAAAATCCCCCCGAAGCTTGGATGCTTCGGAGGGATATTTATCGGCTTAGTGGCGAGGATCAAAGTTTTTCGGTCAATTCCGGCACGATTTTGTACAGATCACCGACAATGCCGATGTCTGCGACTTGGAAGATCGGAGCATCCTCGTCCTTGTTAATGGCGATGATGGTTTTGGAATCCTTCATCCCGGCGAGATGCTGGATCGCGCCCGAAATGCCGATGGCGATGTAGACTTCCGGAGCCACGATCTTGCCGGTCTGGCCGACCTGGTAGTCGTTGGGGACATAGCCTGCATCCACCGCGGCGCGGCTGGCGCCGATCCCGGCATTCAGCTTGTCGGCCAGCGGGGTGATGACCTGGTCGAATGTTTCCGAATCCTTCAACGCGCGACCACCCGAAACGATGACCTTGGCGCTGGTGAGCTCGGGCCGGTCGCTTTGGGCCATTTCTTCGCCGACGAAAGACGAGATGCCTGCATCGCCAGTGCCGGAAACCTCTTCGATCGCAGCCGATCCGCCTTCGGCTTCTGCCTTGTCGAAGGCCGTTCCGCGTACGGTCAGCACCAGCTTTGCGTCCGAGGATTCGACCGTAGCGATGGCATTGCCCGCATAGATCGGACGGGTGAAGGTCTTGTCGCCTTCCACCGAGAGGATGTCCGAGATCTGCATCACGTCGAGCAGGGCTGCCACGCGCGGTGCGATATTCTTGCCGGTGGTGGTAGCCGGAGCGACGAAAGCGTCATAGCCGTCCATCAGCTTGGCAGCGAGCGGCGCGACGTTTTCGGCCAGCTGGTGTTCGTACGCCGCATCGTCGGCCTTGAGCACCTTCGAAACGCCCGCGATCTTGGCAGCCGCTTCGGCAGCGCCGCCACAATTCGCGCCCGCCACGAGAGCGTGAACTTCGCCCAGCTTGCCTGCAGCAGTAACGGCGGCAAGCGTGGCGTCGGCGACGGACGTGTTGTCATGTTCGACCAGAACCAGAGTGTTCATGTCAGTAAATCCTTATTCCGCGGGTCCGCTCAGGCGATACCCATGGCCTTCATCTTGGCGACCAGCGCATCGACGTCCTCGACCTTTTCGCCCGCTTGGCGAACCGGCGGCTCGGAGACATTGGTGGTCTTGAGACGCGGCGCGGTGTCGACACCGAAGTCGCTCGGTGTCTTCGTATCGAGCGGCTTCTTCTTTGCCTTCATGATATTGGGCAGCGAGGCATAGCGCGGCTCGTTCAGGCGCAGGTCGGTGGTAACGATGGCCGGCAGGGTCAGCTTGACCGTTTGCAGGCCGCCATCGACTTCGCGCTTCACGGTGACGCTGTCGCCGTCGACCTCGACCGTGTTGGCGAAAGTGCCCTGCGGCCGGTCCATCAGCGCCGCGAGCATCTGCCCGGTCTGGTTGCTGTCGTCGGAGATCGACTGCTTGCCAAGCATCACGATGCCCGGCTGTTCCTCGTCCGCGATCGCCTTCAGGATCTTGGCGACGGCGAGCGGCTCGAGATCGTCGTCGGTTTCAACGAGGATCGCGCGGTCGGCGCCCATCGCGAGTGCGGTGCGCAGCGTTTCCTGCGCCTTCGCCGGGCCGATCGAGACCGCGACGATCTCCTCGGCCTTGCCCGCCTCCTTGATGCGGATAGCTTCCTCGACGGCGATCTCGTCGAACGGGTTCATGCTCATCTTCACGTTGGCGAGGTCGACGCCCGACCCGTCCGCCTTGACGCGCGGCTTGACGTTGTAGTCGATCACCCGCTTGACGGGGACGAGGATTTTCATGCGAATTCCTTCCTCTCGAAAAAGTCTGCCGCCCACCTACCTTGCGTTTACGTAAACGTCAAGCAGGTGACCCTGCCGGGTGTGGCGCAGAGATCCTCGGGCCGGAGGCAGAGCGACTGTCTCCGAATCTGTACTTGTAGTTCTATTATGCTTGGCCGCGGCGAAGGTTTCCTGCGACCTTGCCATCAGGGCGCGCGTTCGAATGCCGCACACAGATCGTGCCGATAAATCTGACGAAAGCCGAGCTCTGCAAGGACCGGCGGCGTGCCCTCGGGACCGAGCAAATGCTCACCCGCTTCGAGCAGGATTCGACGACAGTTTTGCAGCGCGCCACTCTCGTGGGCGAGCACGGCATCTTCCGCCCCCTCGATATCCATGACCAGATCGAAGCAGGTGATCGCGTGCTTTTCGAGCAGCTGCGACAGCGTTCGCGTTGGCACCTCGACATTGCCATCGTCCGATACTTTGCCGGACAGGCCGCGGCCGGCTGCGAAACGAACGGTCTGAGCGCCGCTGTAATCGATGGCAAACTGTTCGACCACGACATCGCCAAACCCATTGAGCTCGAGATTGCGGCGGGCGCGTGCCGCGAGCGACGGCTCGGCTTCCACCGAGATTTGCCGTTTGCCTGCCGACCGGCGCCGCGCGAGTTCGCACGAGATCACCCCGATCGACGCGCCCAGCTCCACGACATCGTGCGTGCCATCGTAGAAATGCGTGGCCATGTAGCGTTCGCCGCGCTCGTAGAGACCGACCAGAAGGGAAGCGGCGTGGCGCTCGTGCCCGCCGCGCAAGTCAAAGCGCAGCCCCCGGCTCGCGACGATCCCGTCACTGCCCAGCGCAAGGTGTCGCAGAGCCGGATTGTCGGCCAGCGCCGCAAAGGCGCGCGCCTTGAGCGGTTCAGGCAGGCGCGCGCGGATGCGGTCGAGCAGCGGTTGGCGAAGCGGCGACCCCCTGGCTCCGGAGTCGCGCATCCGGCTCAGGCGGCCTTCTTGACCTCGGCCACGATCTTGCGCGCAGCATCACCCAGGTCGTCGGCGCTGACGATCGGAAGGCCGGAATTCTCGAGGATTTCCTTGCCGGCTTCGACATTCGTGCCTTCGAGGCGGACGACCAGCGGGACGGAAAGATTCACGTCCTTCGCCGCCTGCACGATGCCGTTCGCGATCACGTCGCATTTCATGATGCCGCCGAAAATATTGACGAGGATGCCCTCGACCGCCGGGTCCTTAAGGATGATCTTGAATGCCGCGGTGACTTTTTCGGTCGTGGCGCCGCCGCCCACGTCGAGGAAGTTGGCAGGGAAGGCACCGTTCAGCTTGATGATGTCCATCGTCGCCATGGCGAGGCCCGCGCCGTTGACCATGCAGCCGATGTTGCCGTCGAGCTTGATGTAGGCAAGGTCGTACTCGCTCGCCTCGACTTCGGCTGGATCTTCCTCGGTTTCGTCGCGCAGCGCCTCGATATCCTTGTGGCGGAACAGGGCGTTGCCGTCGAAGCTCATCTTGGTGTCGAGCACGATCAGCTGGCCGTCATCGGTTTCGACCAGCGGGTTGATCTCCAGCATCTCGCAGTCAAGGTCCATGAATGCGGTGTAGAGCTGCTTCGTCAGCTTCTGGCACTGCTTGTTCAGGTCGCCGGTCAGCTTCAGCGCGAAGGCGGCCGCCCGTCCGTGGTGCGGCATGAAGCCCTGCGCCGGGTCGATGGTGATGGTGGTGATCTTTTCGGGCGTCGAATGCGCCACTTCCTCGATGTCCATGCCGCCTTCGGTGGAGACGATCATCGCGACCTGCCCGCTCGCCCGGTCGACCAGCATCGAGAGGTAGTATTCCTTCGCGATATCGACCCCGTCGGTGACGTAGAGGCGATTGACCTGCTTGCCCTCGTCGCCGGTCTGCACAGTCACCAGCGTGTTGCCGAGCATTTCTTCCGCATCGCGCTTCACGTCATCGATCGACTTGGCGAGGCGAACGCCACCCTTCGCGTCTGCACCCAGCTCCCTGAACTTGCCTTTCCCGCGGCCGCCGGCATGGATCTGCGCCTTGACCACGTAAAGCGGCCCAGGCAGCTTCTTCGCGCCTTCCACGGCTTCCTCGACCGTGAGCGCGGCATGTCCGGCGGGCACCGCGATGCCGTATTTCGCGAGCAGTTCCTTGGCCTGGTATTCGTGGATATTCATGAGAGCGTTCGTCCTTCGCGCCGATGCGCGGCTGGAGGGTTGGGAATCGTGGCCGCGCATAAGCATACGTAGGCCTTCTTGAAAAGTGCCGCGTTCGGGTGCAGTTGCGCTGCCGATCCCATGATCGACAGCAAGCGCCTCGAATCGATCGTCTCCGAAGCGGGACGGATCGCCCACGACCTCTGGCCGGGGGCCGGCCATGACGTGCGCAGCTGGGAGAAAGAGCCGAACAGTCCGGTCTGCGAAGCAGATCTGGCCGTGGACGCCTTTCTCAAGCGCGAACTCGGCGCACTGCTGCCTGCAGCCGGGTGGCTGTCGGAAGAAACCGCCGATGCGCCCGAACGCCTTGGCCGCGACCTCATCTGGCTCGTCGATCCGGTCGACGGGACGCGCGATTTCATTCGCGGTCGCAAGGGCTGGGCGGTTTCCGTCGCCCTCATCAGCGCGGGACGCCCGCTCGTCGCCATGCTCGCAGCCCCGGCGCGGCAGGAGATGTGGAGTGCGGTCGCCGGGCGCGGCGCGCTGCGTAACGGCGAGCGGCTGGCGGCATCGACGCGGCGCGACTTCACCGGATCGCGCGTTCCGGCAGCCTCGCTGCCCAAGACCGACCGCGATCTCGTGAGCGTCGACCAGCCCAATTCGATCGCGCTGCGTATCGCGATGGTCGCTGCCGACGAGGCCGATCTGGTAGCGACGCTGCGCTGGGGCTTCGAGTGGGACATCGCTGCGGCAGGGCTCATCGCGCGCGAGGCCGGGGCGGCAGTAACCGACGCCTTCGGGCAAAAACTCGATTACAACAAGCGCGATCCGCGTGCCTTCGGAGTCCTGGCAAGTTCGCCTCACATCCACGAGGCGGCGGTTGAGCGGCTTGCGGGACGTGCCGCGGTGATCGGGCAGAAAAAGTCCACCGCATAGAAGCGGCATAGAAAAAGGGCCGATCCGCAGACCGGCCCTCTTCCTTCGCTTCGGTTATCCGATCAGTAGCCCTGCGATTGCTGGGCTGCTTCCACGTCCTGCTGATCGAACGGGATGATCTTGATTTCCACGCGGCGGTTCAGCGGCTCGTTGACGCCATCGGCGGTCTGGACGGCCAGGCGCGATTCGCCGAAGCCCATCCAGCGGATGCGCGACGATGCGACGCCCTGCGAGATGAGGTAATTCGCCACGGCCTGCGCGCGCTGTTCCGACAGGCGCTGGTTCACGTCGGACGGGCCGGTCGTATCGGTGTGGCCATAGACGTCCACGAGGCTGTTGGGGTACTGCCGTAGGCTGGCCGCCACGCGGTCGAGCAGGTCGCGGAAACCGGGCGAGATCTGGTAGCTGCCGGTCGCGAAGGTCACGCCGTCGGGCAGATTGACGAGGATGGCATCGCCGCCATCGACTTCGCTCACATCCACGCCGGACCCGGAAGTCTGTTCTTCCAGCTCCTTGATCTGCTGGTCCATGCGGTAGCCGACATAGCCGCCGGCCGCGCCGCCTGCTGCCGCGCCGATGATGCGTCCGGTCTTGCCGCCGATGACGCCGCCCAAAAGGCCGCCAGCAACAGCGCCGCCAACACCGCCGAGCACGGTGCGCGAGACCTTGCGTTCGCCAGTGTTGGGGTCGGTGACGCAAGCGGAAACGGTCATCAGGGATACTGCGGCCAGGCTGGCCGTCAAAACACGCGACTTCTTCATTTTGTAGTCCTCCTTCAACGCGGCCTGTTATCTGTATGCGGCCGCACGCGGTTGGACGCGCCCATCCCGCGTCGTGCCTCATCAACACCTTCGCGCGATCCTCGTTCCACGAGCGCCCAAAGCGGCGAGGGAGAAAGGCTGCGCAAGACGCTGGCACGCGGTCGCTTTTGTGCTAGCGCACGAGGCGTGACACCCTTTCCCTGGACAGATGTGCTGATCATCGCGGCGCTTATCGTGCTCAACGGCGTTTTCGCCATGAGTGAGCTGGCGATCGTATCCGCCCGCACCGCCCGCCTTCGTTCCGCGGCCCAGCAGGGCAATGGCGGGGCGAAAATTGCGCTCAGGCTTGCTGCCGAACCGGGCAAGTTCCTCTCCACCGTGCAGATCGGGATAACGCTGATCAGCATCATCGCCGGCGCCTATTCGGGCGCCAGCCTCGGCCAGCCGCTCGGCGAGAGACTGGCGGCGTGGGGCTTTCCGGCAGAATATGCGGCAGAGGCTGGCTTCGCGCTGGTGATCGCCCTCACCACCTATCTGACGCTGGTGGTCGGCGAACTGGTTCCCAAGCAGGTGGCGCTGCGGGCGGCGGCCCCGATCGCAATGGTCATGGCGCGCCCGATGGCCCTGCTGGCGAAAGTCGCGGCACCGCTGGTGTGGTTGCTCGACGCTTCGTCCGGCTTGCTCATGAAGCTGCTCGGCGTTCGCCGCAGCGGGCAGGCTGCCGTCACGGCGGAAGAGCTGCACATGCTGTTTGCCGAAGCGACCCAGAGCGGCGTTATTGAGCACGAGCAGCACCAGATGCTGCAAGGCGTTGTTCGGTTGGCTCAGCGCCCGGTGCGCGAGGTGATGACGCCACGCACGGAGGTCGACTGGATCGACCTCAATGCCGATGGCGCCGCGATCAGGGCGACGATAGAAAGCAGCCCCCATTCGCTCATGCCGGTGGCGGACGGCTCGCCGGACAAGGTCGTCGGCATCGTCAAGGTGCGCGAAATCCTCTCGCGCTTCGTCGCAGGCGAAACCGTCGATCTGGCGGCGCTGATGAAAAAGGCCGAGGTGGTTCCCGACCAGCTCGACGCGGTCGACGCGCTGCGAGTGCTGCAGCAGGCCGAGATCGCCATGGCTATGGTCCATGACGAATACGGCCATCTCGACGGTATCGTGACACCTGTAGACCTGCTGACCGCGCTGGTGGGCGATTTCGCCAGCGACCAGGATCCGGGCGATGCCCCCGGACTGGTCGAGCGCGAGGACGGGTCTCTGCTGGTTTCGGGATCGCTTTCTGCCGATACCCTGGCCGACCGACTGGGTCTCGAATATGGCGACGACCGCGAATTCGGTACGGCGGCGGGTTATGCGCTGCATGTGTTGAAGCGCTTGCCGACGGAGGGCGAGCATTTTTCCGATCAGGGCTGGCGCTTCGAGGTCGTGGACATGGATGGCCGCCGGATCGACAAGCTATTGGTCGCAAGCGAGACCGAGGCTCAGCCGGAAGAGGCGGAGTAGCGCCGGTTTCTCGCAGAGCGCCGAGCGCGCTCGCGCGGATGCGCGAGTGAAACAAAGAAAACCCATTTTTCCGCGAAAAATGGTGCTGCTGGGGAGGATTGAACTCCCGGCCTCACCCTTACCAAGGGTGCGCTCTACCACTGAGCTACAGCAGCACATGCCGCCGCAAGACGCCTTGCGGGGTGGAGGCGCGCGCTATTGGCAGAGCGGGCGGCAAAGTCAACCTTCGCTTGAGCCGAGGCGCGAAATTGGCAAAAGGTTGCGCCATGAGCGCCAAGGACGAAAAAACGACGCGCGAGGACCGCCTCGCGGCGAAACTTCGCGAGAACCTCCGCCGTCGCAAGGCCCAGGGTCGGGAGCTCGGCGGCAAGCCGGGACACGAAATCCGCGACTCGGGCGAGGACGGCCTTTCCAAGGATGGACCTGACCGCTAACGCGCGAAGCCACGCAATTCGGGAGCAAGAATGTCCAAGCTGATCCTCGTGCGCCATGGCCAGAGCGAATGGAACCTCGCCAATCGCTTCACCGGCTGGTGGGATGTCGACCTGACCGAGAAGGGCGAAGAGGAAGCGCGCGAGGCGGGCGAGCTGATGAAGGCCAAGGGGGTCCTGCCCACCACCGCCTTCACCTCGGTCCAGAAGCGCGCAATCAAGACGCTCAACATCGCGCTAGAGGCATGCGATCGGCTGTGGATCCCGGTGACGCGCGACTGGCATCTCAACGAACGCCACTACGGCGGTCTGACGGGGCTGAACAAGCAGGAGACGCGCGACAAGCATGGCGACGAGCAGGTGCATATCTGGCGCCGCAGCTTCGACGTGCCGCCGCCCGAAATGGAACAGGGCAGCGAATTCGAAATGGCGGACGATCCGCGCTATGCCGGGATCGACGTGCCGCGCACCGAAAGCCTCAAGCTGACAATCGAGCGCGTGCTGCCCTATTGGGAAAGCGCCATCCTGCCGCAGCTGGGCGAGGGCGAGACGGTGATCATCTCCGCCCATGGCAACAGCCTGCGTGCGCTGGTGAAGCACCTTTCGAATATTTCGGACGACGAGATTACCGGGCTCGAAATCCCGACCGGCCAGCCGATTATCTACGAGTTCGACGGCACGACGGTCGCCGGTGAACGCTATTACCTCAAGGACTCCTGACGTGAGTGCCCCGAGTTCACCAAAGGTCGCAATCGTCATGGGCAGCCAATCGGACTGGGACACCATGACCTGCGCCGCGGAGGTTCTCGAGGAGCTCGGTGTCGAGGCCGAAGTGCGGATCGTTTCGGCCCACCGGACGCCCGATCGCATGTATGATTTCGCGAAGGGCGCGGCGGATGCGGGGCTGGAGGTGATCATCGCCGGTGCTGGCGGTGCGGCGCATCTTCCCGGCATGATCGCGGCGCTGACGCATGTCCCGGTGCTCGGCGTCCCCGTCCAGTCGAAGGCGCTTTCGGGTCAGGACAGCCTGCTCTCGATCGTGCAGATGCCCGCCGGGGTTCCGGTCGGCACGCTGGCGATCGGCAAGGCGGGCGCGACCAATGCCGGTCTCCTGGCGGCCGCGATCCTCGCCAACCACGATGCCGCCCTGGCGCAACGCCTGCAGGACTGGCGCAAGGCACGCAGCGAGGCCGTGACCGAGCGGCCGGTCGACTGATGCTCAGGCGCGGGGGCACGATCGGAATTCTGGGCGGCGGCCAGCTTGGCCGGATGATGGCGATGAGCGCCGTCCAGCTCGGCTACCGCTGCATCGGCTATGCCCCCGAAGGCGACAATGTCGCAGCCGGCGTGTGCGAGGATTTTTTCACCAACCGCTGGGACGACACTGCCGCTCTCGCCGCATTCGCAGCAAAATGCGACGTCGTGACGTGGGAATTCGAGAACGTTCCCGTCACAACGGCCCAGGCGATCCCGGCGGACCGCATTTTCCCGCATCCGCGCGCACTCGAAACCGCGCAGGACCGGCTGAACGAGAAGCGCTTCGCCGAAGGGCTCGGCGGCAAGCCCGCGGCCTATGCAAAGGTCGATGCGGCCAGCGATCTCGTCGGCGCGGTGGACCGGCTGGGTGCGCCCGGCATCCTCAAGACCCGGCGTGATGGCTATGACGGCAAGGGCCAGTGGCGCATCGGGTCGGGTCGCGATGCCGATGCCCTGAGATTGCCCGATGATCCGCTGATCTACGAAGGCTTCGTCGAATTCGATGCGGAATTCTCCGTCATCCTCGTGCGCGGACAGGATGGCGAAATCCGCTTCTGGGACAGCCCGCGCAACATGCACGAGGACGGGATCCTTGCTGCCTCGCTGCTGCCTGCAGGCAAGGCGGTGGAGGGGCAGGTGCAGGAAGCCCGCCGGCTGGCAGGCGAAGTCGCCGATGCGCTCAAATATGTCGGTGTACTCACCTGCGAATTCTTCGCGACGCATGAAGGGCCGATCTTCAACGAGATGGCGCCGCGGGTGCACAATTCGGGGCATTGGACCATCGAAGGCGCGGCGACCAGCCAGTTCGAGAATCATATCCGAGCGGTCGCCGGCCTGCCGCTGGGCGATACCGCGACCACGGCGGCGGGCGTGGAGATGCGCAATATCCTCGGCGAAGAAATCGAGGGGGCACACGCCTTCCTCGCCGATGCCGACACCCATCTGCACGACTATGGGAAGCGCGAGGTGCGCGATGGGCGCAAGATGGGCCACTTCACCCGCCTGACCCGCGCATGAGCCTGTTTTGCATCTATGCCCGCGCCGCCAATGGCGCGATCGGGAAGAACGGCCGCCTGCCCTGGCACCTGCCCGCCGATCTGAAGCGCTTCAAGGCGCTGACCATGGGCAAGCCGATGGTGATGGGCCGCAAGACCTTCGAGAGCCTGCCCGGTCTCTTGCCTCGCCGCCGACATATCGTGCTGACCCGGCGCGAGCGATGGGACTCGACCGGGGCGGAGGTCGTCCGCTCGGTCGAGGAGGCGCTGGCCGTCGCTCGGCGCGAAGATGAAGCCGCGGATATCGCGGTGATCGGTGGGGCCGCGATCTTCGATGTCTTCCTGCCGCATGCGAACCGGGTCGAACTGACCGAAATCCATCGGGACTTCGACGGTGACGTCTTCATGCCGCCGCTCGGCCCCGAATGGCAGATTGCGGGGCGTGACGATTTCGAAGCCGAGAGCGATACGCCGGCCTATTCCTTCCTGACCTACGAGCGAGTAGGCGAGGAGGAGGGCGGATGAGGTTCCTCGACCACCGCGAGCAATTGCCGGAGAGCCTGCGCGGGGCGATCATCGCGCTCGGCAATTTCGATGGCTTTCATCTCGGCCACCAGGCGGTGGCGCGGCAGGCGATCGACTGGGCGCGCGCCGAGGGGCGCCCCAGCATTATCGCAACCTTCGATCCGCATCCCGTGCGCCACTTTCGGCCCGACGCGCCGCCGTTCCGCCTGACGACGCTGGAACAGCGACAGGAACTCTATCTCGCCGCCGGGGCCACCGCGATGCTGGTTTTCCATTTCGACGGCGAACTGGCGGGGACAACGGCGGAGGATTTCGTCCAGAAATTGCTTGGTGAGCACCTCGGCGTGGCGGGCGTGGTCACCGGCGAAGACTTCACCTTCGGCAAGGCGCGCGGCGGCAATTTCGACAAACTGGTCAGCCTCGGCAAGGAAGTCGGCATCGAGGCGCGCGCCGCCACGCCGGTGATGGACGAGGGCAAGCCCGTTTCCTCCAGCCGCGTGCGCGAGGCGCTACGCGAAGGCGATCCGCAGGAGGCCGCGCGCCTGCTCACCCGCCCCTTCGCGATTCGCGGCATCGTCCAGCATGGCGACAAGCGCGGGCGCGAGATCGGCTATCCCACGGCGAACCTGTCGATCGAGCAGTATTTGCGCCCGAAATACGGCATCTACGCTGTCACGGGTCGTATCCTCTCGACCGGGCAGGAGCTGAAAGGCGCAGCCAATATCGGCGTGCGGCCGCAATTCGACCCGCCCAAGGAATTGCTCGAGCCTTACTTCTTCGACTTTTCCGGCGATCTCTACGGGCAGGAAATCGAGGTGGCCTTCCACCACTTCCTGCGCGGCGAGGCGAAGTTCGACAGCCTTGATGCGCTGACCGCGCAGATGGAGAAAGATTGCGATGAGGCGCGCCGTCTTCTAAGCGCGCGCGGCAATGACTGAACCCAAAGCCTCCGAACGCGACTATCGAGACACGGTCTTTCTGCCCAAGACCGATTTTCCCATGAAGGCCGGCCTCCCGCAGAAGGAGCCGGGCATCCAGTCGCGCTGGGAGGACGAGCAGCTCTACACGCAGTTGCGCGAGGCCCGCATCGGCCGGAGCAAGTTCATCTTCCACGATGGCCCGCCCTACGCCAACGGCGACATGCATATCGGCCATGCGCTGAATCACGTGCTGAAGGACATGGTCTGCCGCACGCAGAACCTGCTCGGCAAGGATGCGCCCTATGTGCCCGGCTGGGACTGCCACGGCCTGCCGATCGAATGGAAGGTCGAAGAGCAGTATCGCAAGAAGAAGCTCGACAAGAAAGCGGTCCCCCCGGCTGAATTCCGCGCCGAATGCCGCGCCTATGCGCAGCACTGGGTCGACGTGCAGCGCGAGCAATTGAAGCGCCTCGGCGTGATGGCGGACTGGGACAATCCCTACCTCACCATGCAGTTCGACAGCGAGGCGACCATCGTGGCCGAGCTGATGAAATTCGCCGAAGCGGGCAATCTCTATCGCGGCTCGAAGCCGGTGATGTGGAGCCCGGTCGAAGAAACCGCGCTGGCCGAGGCGGAGGTGGAATACGAGGACATCGTCTCGACCCAGATCGACGTGGCGTTCGAGATCACGGAAACGGCCAACGAAGATTTGTCCAGTTGGCTCACTGTAGCAGAAGACATTGGCTCGAAGGTCAAAGCAATCATATGGACCACCACCCCGTGGACCATACCCGTAAACCAAGCGCTCGCTTACGGGCCTAATATCCAATACGTTCTTGTCCACGCGGGCGGTGACTATTTTCTCGTCGCTCAGGACCGGTTGAATGACACGTTAGCGCGGGTGAAAAAGAGCCCTTGGCTCGCGGAAAACGGGGAGAGCGGCTGGAACATTGCTTGGGTTGGCAAAGGCTCCGACCTCGCCGGAACCGTCGCGCGCCACCCGATGCACAAACTCGGCGGCTTCTACGCCAAGCCGCGCCCCTTCCTGCCGGGCGAATTCGTCACCACCGACAGCGGAACGGGCCTCGTCCACATGTCGCCCGACCATGGCGAGGACGACTTCCTGCTGTGCCGTGAATACGGGCTGGAGCCGCAATTCGCGGTCATGGCCGACGGGCGCTATCGCGACGACTGGCCGTGGCTGGGCGGAGACGACGATCGCCGCCGCGCGGTGATCAACAAGACGTTCAATGCGCCCGACGGCCCGATCTGCTCCGACCTTCGCGAAGCCGGCGCGCTGCTTTCGGCGAGCGACGACTACCAGCACTCCTACCCGCACAGCTGGCGCTCCAAGGCCAAGGTCATCTATCGCTGCACGCCGCAATGGTTCGTGCCGATGGATAAGGATTTAGGACTTATCTCTCAATCCGTTCGCCCTGAGCCTGTCGAAGGGCCGCACTCCACTTCTGGTGCCGCATTTGAAGAAGAGGGCAGGGCTTCGACAAGTTCAGCCCGAACGGGTGAGGGCGACACGCTCAGAAACCGTGCCCTCGAGGCCATCGCCGACACGCGCTTCGTGCCGGAGAAAGGCCGCAACCGCATCGGCTCCATGGTCGAAGGCCGCCCGGACTGGGTGCTCTCCCGCCAGCGCGCCTGGGGTGTGCCGATCACGCTGTTCGTGAAAAACGGCACCGGCGAGTATCTGCAGGACCCGGCCGTCAACGCGCGCGTCGTCGAGGCGGTGCGCGAACAGGGCGTCGATGCCTGGGACGAAAGCCGCAAGGCCGAATTCCTCGGGGCCGACCACAATCCCGACGATTACGAGATGGTCACCGACATTCTCGACGTCTGGTTCGATTCGGGCTGCACCCATGCCTTCGTGCTCGAAAGCGGGCGCTGGCCGGAAATGCAGTGGCCGGCGGACCTTTATCTGGAGGGCAGCGACCAGCATCGCGGCTGGTTCCAGTCCTCCCTGCTCGAAAGTTGCGCCACCCGCGGCCGCGCGCCCTACAACCAGATCCTGACCCACGGCTTCACCATGGATGCCAAGGGCAAGAAGATGTCGAAGAGCCTCGGCAATACCATCGATCCGCTCAAGGTCATGGAGCAATACGGCGCGGACATCATCCGCCTGTGGGCGCTCTCGGTCGACTATACCGAAGATCACCGCATCGGCGACGAGATCCTGAAAGGCGTCGCCGACCAGTATCGCAAGCTGCGCAACACCTTCCGATATTTGCTGGGCGCGCTCGACGGCTTCGTCGGCGACATGGGCGATGCGGGCGAGGTGCCGGAACTGGAGCTGTATGTGCTCGCCCTGCTGGCCGATCTCGACGGGAAGCTGCGCAAGGCGGTCGATGAGTACGACTTCAATGCCTACACGCGCCTGCTGGTCGATTTCTGCAACGAGGACCTGTCGGCCTTCTTCTTCGATATCCGCAAGGACGTGCTCTATTGCGACGGGCCGGACAGCACCAAGCGCAACGCCTATCGCACCGTGCTCGACCTGCTGTTCCACGCGCTGGTCCGCTATGCCGCGCCGGTGCTGGTGTTCACGGCGGAAGAGGTCTGGAGCACGCGCTATCCAGATGGCGGCAGCGTCCATCTGCTCGAATGGCCGCAGGTGCCCGGCGTCACTGCCGATGGCGCCAAGTGGGCCAAGCTGCGCGACTTGCGTGAAGACGTGATGGAAGCGATCGAGCCGCTGCGGCGCGAGAAAGTGATCCGCTCCGGCCTCGAAGCCGATGTGACCGTGCCCGCAGATGCGGTGCCCGAAGGCTTCAGCGATGCCGACCTCGCCGAACTGTTCATCACCGCGTCAGTCACGCGGGGGCAGGGCGACACGGTGACCGTAAGCCGGACCAACGAGAACAAGTGCGGGCGCTGCTGGCGCCTGCTGCCCAGCGTGGCCGAGGATGGCGCGCTGTGCGATCGCTGCGAGGAAGTCGTGGCCGAGCAGGACGCAGCCGCATGAATCCGGTGATGAAAAACCGCCTGATCGGCTGCGTGATAGCGCTGGCGATCTTCGCTGCCGATCAATGGTCGAAGAATTTCGTTACCAGGACGCTCGGCATCGACGAGATCGGCGACGCGATGGAGATCGTGCCGTTCTTCGACCTGCGCTTCACGCGCAATTTCGGCGTCTCGCTTGGCATGTTCGAGGCGACCTCGCCCGAAATGCGGTGGGGTTTGGTGCTGGTCACGGCGCTAATCGCGCTCGTGGTCACGGTCTGGATGCTGCGCGAGAAGTTGCTTGGCGACATTATCGCGCTGTCCTTCATCCTCGGCGGTGCGCTGGGTAATATCAAGGACCGCTACGAACTCGGCTATGTGGTTGATTTTGCTGATCTGCACTTCGGCGATTTCCGCCCCTTCCTCATTTTCAACGTCGCCGATGCAGCTATCACCATCGGCGTCCTCATCGTTCTTGCGCGCGCCTTCTTCATGCGCGACAATGACGACCAAGAGGTCGACGACCTCATGAACACCAAGGCGGCCGATGCCGCGGAGAGCAAGTGATGACCAAATTCGCCCGTATCGCCCTTATTGCCGGGCTCGGCGCCATGACCGCGGGCTGCGGCAGCGGCGGCCTGCTCAATCGCGACCGGCCCGATGAGTTCGCCGTGCAGCGTCAGGCGCCGCTGGTGGTCCCGCCCGATTTCAATCTTACGCCGCCCGCTCCCGGTGCACCGCGCCCGGCCGAAGGCACGACGGCGGAGCAGGCTCTCGACGCACTGTTCGGTGGCCCGGCCCCGCGTTCCAGCGTGGAAACCAGCGTGCTCGACCGCGCCGGTGCAGCTGCGCCCGGCATCCGCTCCAGCGTCGGCGATCCCGCCACCGCAACCGTCGCCAAGGGTTCGGTCACCCGCGACATCATCGCCGCTCCCGAAGGCGACGGCGCGACCGCGGTCGCGGTAATACCTTCCTGATTTAGCCTCAGGCGCCGGCGGCCGCATCCGCGGCCTTAGGCTATCCTCGCTCACGCGACCTGAAGGTCGCATCGCTGCGGGCGCGCAGTCGCGCTTGCCTCGCTGCGCTCGGTGCTCTGGGAGAGAAGGGCTCGCGCAAAATCCGGGCCGGCGGAGGCCCGGCAAGGGCGACCGCCCGCCCGCAGGTGCCTGACCGAGCGAAGCGAGGGAGGATCAGCGCCGAGGACGCGCCGACGGATGTCGGTGCGAAAAACAAGAACCAGAATGCGCAGCGAAACCTACGTACTCCGCTCCGCTTTATCCTGCGCATTCGTCCCCTTGATCATGTCGCGCATCGCGGACCATTCTTCGTCGCCGAGGCCATGCAGCGCGCCCCAGAAGGTGCCGCCAGTCGCCTGGTAGCCCGCGCCGTCGATGGCGATGGTCTGACCGTTCACCCATTCCGCGCCCGGACCCATCAAGAAGGTCGCGAGATTGGCGAGTTCGTGCATCTCGCCGTGGCGGCCCATCGGGTTCATTTCGTCGTTGGAATTCCCGCCACGTCCGCCGGGCGAGAGGCGCGCGCTCATGCCCTTGGTCGGGAAGAGGCCGGGCGCGATCGCGTTGAAGCGCAGGCCGTAGCGGCCCCACTCGACCGCGAGGCTCTGCGTCATCGCATTGATCCCCGCTTTGCTCATGGCGGAGGGCACCACGAAAGCGCTGCCGTTCCAGACCCAGGTGGTAAGGATCGAGAGGAAGCTCGCCTTGCGCTTCTCCGCAATCAGCCGCTTGCCGACCTCCAGCGTGACATAGAATGTGCCACGAAATACGATATCGCTGATCGCATTGAAGCCGTTCACCGACAGGTCTTCGGTGCGGCTGACGAAATTGCCCGCCGCATTGTTGACCACGCCGGTCAGCGGCCCACGCTCCCAGATCGCATCGACCATGGCCTTGATCGCGTCCGCATCGCGGATGTCGCAGGCATGGCCGACCACCGTGCCGCCATGCGCGTCCATCAGCGCTTGGGCGGTTTCGTCAAGCTTTCCCTGGCGTCGCCCGCAGATATGCACTTCGGCGCCCAGCTTGAGGAAAGCCTCCGTCATTTCGCGCCCCAGTCCGGTGCCGCCACCCGTCACCAGGATGCGCTGGCCCTCCATCAGGCCATCGCGAAACATCAGCTTCGAAATATCCATCGCTTTTCCTCCTCCAATCAAGCCTTGTTCAATTGGGGCCTATCGTAAGCAGACCGCGAAACCCAATTGAATCGCCGTGCTGTATTGCCTAGCTAGCACGGCATGGACGATGACGCCCTCACGCCGCTCGACCCGGCCTATGCCTCGATGCTGCGCCTGCAATTTGCGATCGTCTCGCTGGCGCTGGTGGCGGGGGCGACTGTCGCAGAACTGGCCATTCCTGGCTGGACAGGCGTCGTCTGGGTGCCTGCGATCCTGTTATCGCTCTGGCTCCTCATTCGCCTACCCATGCGGCGCTATGCGGCACGCGGCTATATGCTGGCGGAGGAGCGCCTGCGCGTGGTCCGCGGAATCCTGTTCCGCTCCGACACGGTCGTTCCCTTCGGCCGCGTCCAGCACATCGACGTAAATCAGGGCCCGTTCGAACGTCTCTTCCACCTCGCTACGCTGACAGTGCATACGGCGGGCTCGCACAATGCATCGGTTTCACTGCCGGGACTGAACCAGGCGGACGCAAACGCAATGCGAGAAGAGATTCGCGCAGCGATCCGGCGCGATACGCAATGACGGCACTGGCGGTCGCCAAGCCGCAACGCACCCACCCGAAAACCTTCGCGGTGAAGGCGGCGACGATGCTCACCCAGCTGGTCGTGCCGATCGGTGTCGGCGCCGTGACCATTCTTGATGATGGCGACCTGTCCGACTTGCTCATGTTCTTCCTCCCATTGATCGTGGTTGTGGTGGGGCTGAACTTCCTGCTCGCCTATCTTCAATGGACGCGGCTCACCTACGAAGTGCGCGACAGCGACATCCGGGTCGAGAGCGGCCTGTTGTCCCGTGCGGCCCGTTCCGTGCCATACGAGCGGATCCAGGATGTCAGCCTCGAACAGAAGCTACTCCCGCGCCTGTTCGGTCTGGTCGAGGTTAAATTCGAAACCGGAGCTGGCGGGGGCGACGATCTCAAGCTCGCTTATCTCGCACAGGGCGAGGGCGACCGGTTGCGGGACCTGGTCAGAGCACGCCGTGACGGGCGGGAGCCGGCCGTCGAACGCGCAGCGAAAGAAACCTCGCGAGGCGATGTCCTGTTCGCCATGGGGCCACAGCGCGTCATCACCTTCGGTCTCTTCGAATTTTCGCTCGCCGTCGTCGCGGTACTGGGCGGCCTTGCGCAGCAATTCGATTTTCTCCTGCCCTTCGATCTGTGGGATATCGACGGCTGGCAGGAACGCCTCGCCGGGCCGGGGCAGTATCTCGCAGGTCTCGGGCCACTGGCGCAAATCGTCGGCATCGCAGTCGCGCTCCTGATCCTCGCCGTTGTCGGCATTGCCACCGGCATCATTCGCACTGCGCTGCGCGAGTGGGATTTCAGGCTTGAGCGGACCGACAAGGGTCTGCGTCGCCGCCGGGGACTGCTGACCCGCACCGATGTCGTCATGCCGATCCATCGGGTGCAGGCGCTCAAGGTAACGACCGGCATTATCCGCCGCCTGTTCGGCTGGCATGCGCTGAGCGTGGTCAGCCTCGCCAGCGACAGCAGCTCCGCCAATCATCAGGCCGCGCCTTTCGCGCAACTGGGGGAGATTGCCCCGATCACGGCGACCACGGGCTTTTCGCTCCCTTCAAGCGACATCGGATGGACACGCCGGAGCGCCAAGGCCAGCGTGGATGGCGCCCTGATCGACCTCGCAGTCATGAGCGCGATAGCACTGCCCGTCTGGTACTTCTCGCCTTTTTGGTGGAGTGCGCTGGTGCCCCTCGCGATCGGCGTGTTCGGCGCGGCCCGGGAATACTACCTCTATCGCTTCGACCGGCACGCGCTGGCCGAGCGCTTCCTCTATGTCCGACACGGCTGGCTGGCCCCGAAACTCACGATCGGATCGCGCGTCCGCCTGCAATCGGTCGAATTGCGTCAGGGACCGATTGCGCGGCGGCGCGGCTATGCCGATCTGCATCTCGGCCTGGCGGGCGGCAGTTTCGCGGTCGAAGGCATGCCGCTCGAACACGCGCGTGCATGGCGCACGGCCATTCTCGACAGCATCGCGACGACCGATTTTTCCGAATTGCTCGAGCCTGAGAGTTCAAGCCTGCAGGTCTGACCACTCCGGATTCCGGCGGAAAGCCGCTTCCACATAGGAGCAGTCGGGCGCGATCTTGAAATCCTGCTCGCGCGCATCCGCGATCAGCGCATCGACCAGTTTTCCGGCGATACCCTTGCCGCGCATCTCGGGCGGCACGAATGTGTGGTTCGCATGGCGCACGCTTCCGCGCGCGACCCATGTCAACTCCGCCTGTCGCTCCACGCCGGGCAGGTCGACCACATAGGCCCCCCGATCCTCGCTGCCGCGACGCTCCACCGTCACATCACTGCTCTCGCTCATGCACAAATTCCTTTCTGTCCAAGCAATGCATGCGCGGTTATGCGCGTTCCGATGCAGTTCCTTTCCGACAATGCCGCCAGCGTCCATCCTGCCGTGTGGGAAGCGATGCGCGCTGCCGACGATGCCGATGCACCTTATGATGGCGATAGGCTGAGCGCGGCGCTGGACGAGAAGCTGTCGGACCTGTTCGGCCGCGAATGTACCGGCCTCTGGGTGGCAACCGGCACGGCCGCGAATTGCCTGGCGCTTGCGACCATGGTGCAGCCGCATGGCGGCGTGGTCTGTCACAAGGAAGCGCATATCGAAATGGACGAAGCCGGGGCGCCGGGGTTCTACCTGCACGGCGCAAAACTGCTTCTGGCCGAAGGTGAGGGCGCCAAGCTGACGCCGGACGCCATCCGCGCGGTCATCGACCCGATCCGTGACGATGTGCATCAGGTCCAGCCGCACGCGATCTCCATAACGCAGGCGAGCGAATACGGCCGCAGCTATCGGCCGGGCGAAATCGCCGCTATTGCCTCGCTGGCCAAGGAACGCGGTCTCGCGCTGCACATGGATGGCGCGCGGTTCGGGAATGCCGCTGCCTTTCTCGATTGCGGTGCTGCCGAGGCCGCCGGACCGGTCGATGCGCTCAGCTTCGGTTTCGTGAAAAATGGCGCGATGAGCGCCGAAGCGATCGTGTTCTTCGATCCGCAAGCCGCCGATATCGCGCGCTATCGCCGCAAACGGGCGGGCCATCTCCAATCGAAGGGGCGGTTTCTCGCGGCGCAGGTCCACGCCATGCTTGCCGAAGACCTGTGGCTCGCCAACGCCCGCGCCGCCAACACCGCCGCAGCCGAGATCGCCCGGGCCTGCGGCGAGCGCCTGATGCATCCGGTCGAGGCGAATGAGCTGTTCGTTCGCTGCACGCCGGAAGAGCGCGAAACGCTACGCGAACAAGGGTTCGGCTTCTACGACTGGGGCAGCGATGCGGCACGCTTCGTGACCGCGTGGAATACGCGCGAAGAAGATGCTCGCGCACTCGCCAGGGCAATTGCCGACCTATGAGTTCCGGCGAAAGCCTCTTCACGCCGCGTAACTTCGGCGCGTTCCTGCTCGTCAGCGTGATCTGGGGCGGGACGTGGCTCGTCATCCGCGACCAGATTTCGTCGGTCCCGCCGGCCTGGTCGATCACCTATCGCTTCATCGTGGCGGCGCTTGGCATGTTCGCGCTTGCCGTGTTTCGCGGCGAGAGCCTGCGCATCGCGCCCGGCGGCTGGCGCTGGGTGTTTGCGCTCGCCCTGTTCCAGTTCTCGCTGAATTTCGGCTTCGTCTACAATGCGGAGCGGTTCATTACCTCGGGGCTGGTCGCGGTAATGTTCGCCTTGCTCGTGGTGCCGAATGCGGTGCTGGGGCGCATTTTCCTCGGCCAGCCGATCAGCCGCGAGTTCGTGCTGGGCTCTGCCATCGCGGCCATCGGCGTCGCCATGCTATTTGCGCAGGAATATCGCGCCTCGCCCGCGACTCTGGCCCAAGTCCTGACCGGCGCAGTTCTGACGATTGGCGGTATTCTCGCGGCCAGCGTGGCCAATATCGTCCAGGCGACGGAAGGTGCCAAGCGGCAGCCGCTGCTGACACTGCTGGCATGGGCAATGCTGGTCGGCGTGGCGATCAATGCCAGCTTCGCGCTACTGGTTTCCGGACCGCCCGTGTTCGACCAGCGCCCGGCCTATACACTCGGCATACTGTATCTGGGCCTTGCAGGTTCGGTCGTGACCTTCCCGCTCTATTACGGCCTGGTACGCAAGGTCGGCGCGGGGAAGGCAGCCTATAGCTCCGTGATCGTGCCGGTCGTGGCAATGATCCTGTCGACGCTGTTCGAGGGGTTCATCTGGGGCCCGCTCCCGGCTGCGGGAGCCGCGATCACGCTGGTCGGCATGGTCGTGGCCATGCGGGGCCGCGCCGCGCCGCCGCCACGGCGTGCTACTCCTGAGCCTTGATCGCAGCGAGACCTTCTCGGAAGGTCGGATAGGCAGGCTTCCAGCCCAGTACCCGCTTTGCCTTGCCGTTCGCGACCCTGCGATTTTCCGCATAAAATCCGCGCGCCATTGGCGAGAGGTCGGCCTCGTCCATCGTCTGGAGCGGCGGCGGTGGCACGTCCAGCAGGCGGCAGGCTTCCTCGATCACCGCATTCTGGCTCGTTGGGAGATCGTCGGCCAGGTTATACGGACCCGGCGGAGCATCGCTCTCGAGGCAAGCCATGACCCCGCCGACGATATCGTCGACATGCACACGACTGAAGACCTGCCCCGGCAGGTCTATGCGATGCGCCTTACCCCCGCGGATCCGGTCGAAGGCACTGCGCCCGGGTCCGTAGATGCCCGGCAGGCGAAGAACGCGCGCGCCGTGGTCCAGCCAGCGCGAATCGCACTCGCTTCGCGCGGTCCGTCGGCCGCCGCCGGTGGGTACCGCCTCGTCGACCCAGGCCCCCTGCCAGTCGCCATAGACGCCGGTCGAGGAGAGATAGCCGAGCCATTTGCCGGCCAGCGCCCCCGCATAGCGATCGAGCACCGGGTCGCTGCCGTCCGCTGGCGGGACCGAGCTCAACACATAGCTCGAACGCGACAGGGCCGCTTCGACCGCAGCATTATCGTCGAATGCGACGCTTCCGTCGCTGCCTGTCGCCTCGATCGCCCAGCCTGCCGCGCGCAGCGCTTGCGCAATCCGCTTGGCCGTGTAGCCGAGACCGAAAATGAACATTCGGGTCATCGGGGCGTTCTAGCTCACGATCCGCGAAAGCACAGGAAATTCCCATGGATATCGCCCGCACGCCTGCCACACCCGACGGCAATCACGAGATGGCCGATGCCGCGCCTTCGCCTCAGGAGCCGGCCACTATCCGACGCGAGGATTACCAGCCTTTCGCATGGCTGGTCCCCGAGACGCGGCTCGATTTCGATCTCGGTCTGGAAAGCACGCGCGTCCGCGCAACGCTCACAGTCGCTCCAAACGACAAAGTCGCGCCTTCGCCCACTATCCGGCTGAATGGCGACGGACTGCAGCCTGCCAGCGTCAAGGTCGACGGCGAGCCGACGCAGAGCTACGTGATGGACGGCGACGACCTGATCCTGACCCTACCCGCTGGCGCGCACGAGATCGCGATCGAGACCGAGATCCAGCCCGCATCCAATTCGCAGCTGATGGGGCTTTACGCCTCGAACGACATGTTGTGCACGCAGTGCGAAGCCGAGGGGTTTCGCAGAATCACCTTCTTCCCGGACCGGCCCGACGTCCTGTCGACCTATACCGTGCGCATGCGCGGTCCGAAGGCGCAACTTCCGGTGCTGCTATGCAACGGGAACCGCGTCGATACAGGCGAGGAGGGCGAGATGCACTGGGCCGAATGGCACGATCCCTGGCCCAAGCCGTCCTATCTCTTCGCGCTCGTCGCGGGCGATCTTGTGGCGCGCACCAACCATTTCACGACGATGAGCGGACGCAAGGTGGAACTCAACGTCTATGTGCGCGAGGGCGACCTGCCGCGCACCGAGCATGCGATGGAAAGCCTCAAGCGTTCAATGAAATGGGATGAAGAGACATTTGGGCGCGAATACGATCTCGACCTGTTCAACATCGTGGCCGTCAGCGATTTCAACATGGGCGCGATGGAGAACAAGGGCCTCAACGTCTTCAACACGAAATACGTGCTTGCCGACCCCGAAACCGCGACCGACGGCGATTTCGACGGCATCGAGGGCGTGATCGGGCACGAATACTTCCACAACTGGTCAGGCAATCGCATCACCTGTCGCGACTGGTTCCAGCTCAGCCTCAAGGAAGGCTTTACGGTCCTGCGCGATCAGCTGTTCAGCGCCGACATGGGCAGCGAACCGGTCAAGCGGATCGAGGACGTCCGTATTTTGCGCAGCGTCCAGTTTCCAGAAGATTCCGGTCCGCTGGCGCATCCGATCCGGCCGGATTCCTATCGCGAGATCAACAACTTCTACACGGCGACGGTCTACAACAAGGGTGCCGAAGTCATACGCATGATGCGCACCATGGCGGGCACCGAACGTTTCCGTGAAGGGACCGATCTCTATTTCGAACGCCATGATGGCGAGGCCGCGACCTGCGAAGATTTCGTGACATCGATCGAGGATGGCGCAGGGCTCGACCTGAAGCAGTTCCGCCTGTGGTATTCGCAGGCCGGCACGCCCCAGGTAACGGCGCGCCTGACGCATGAAGGGCAGACCGCTCGGCTCGAACTCTCGCAGAGCGTGCCCCCCACGCCGGGCCAATCCGACAAGAAACCGATGCCGATCCCGCTCAAGATCGCTCTGTTCGATCGCAGCAGCGGCTCCCATCGTGGAGAAGAGCTCGTGGTGCTCGACGAGGCACGGCGCGAACTGACGTTCGAGGGCTTCGATGCGCCGCCGGTCCTGTCGATAAACCGCACATTTTCCGCGCCGGTCACGATCGACCGCGACATTCCGCGCGACGATCTCGTCTTTCTGGCGGCACGCGACGATGATCCTTTCGCCCGCTACGAGGCGATGCAGGAACTGATGGCCGGCTATCTGGTGGCCGCGGCAGGTGGTGGCCTCGCCGAAGACCAGCGCGAAGCGGCAGTCGGAGATATCGCCGGGGCTATGCGCGCCGTGCTGACGGATGGCGCGCTGGACGATCTGATGCGTGGCGAATTGATGATGCTTCCGAGCCAGACCTATCTTGCAGAACAGATGCTGGTCGCCGATCCAGGCCGCATACACGAGGAGCGCGAGGCGTTGAAGGCGCAGCTCGGGAGACGTCTGCGCGAGGAATTGCATCGGCTCTACGACCGGGCCGAACAATTGCCATATTCACTCGATCTGGCTGCGCGCGGTGCGCGCAAGGTAAAGACGCAAGTGCTGGTTCTGGCCGCGGCGAGCGATCCGGAAAAAGCGGTCGAGCTTGCGGCCCACCAGTACGACCGGGCCGATAACATGACCGACAGGCAGGGCGCGCTGATGGTGCTTGCCGGTACGCAGAGCCCCGAACGCACCACCCGCCTGCTCGATTTCTATAATCGCCATCGAGACAATGCACTTGTGGTCGACAAATGGTTCGCGCTTCAGGCATCTTCCCTTCATCCCCAGGTGATAGAGCACGTGAAGTCGCTGGCCGATCACGCCGAATTCACGCTGAAGAACCCCAATCGCGTGCGGTCGCTCTACATGGCATTTGCAGGCAATCCCCACGCTTTTCACGATGCGAGCGGGGAAGGGTATCGCCTGATTGCCGACCTCATTCTCGAGCTCGATCCGATCAATCCGCAGACCGCGGCGCGCTTCGTACCCCCGCTCGGTCGCTGGCGGCGGATCGAATCGGGCCGTTCCGCCCTTATGCGCGAACAGCTGGAACGGATCGCCGCCGCGCCGAAGCTGTCCCGCGACACCTACGAACAGGTCACTCGCTCGCTTGGCTGAAGTCGTGACATCGTCCGCCCTGGATGGCGTGCCACACGCGTTTTCGACGCGCGAGGAACTCGACCTTGCTGGTATCTTGCCCGACGGCGTTCTCGTCCGCGTGCGCCAGGTGCATTCTGCGCATGTAGTCTTCGCACAGGATGCGATGGCGACTGCGCCTGAAGCCGATGCGATCGTGACCGATCGGCCGGGCCTTCTGCTCGGCATCGTCACCGCCGATTGCGCGCCGGTACTGCTGTATGACAGCGAAGCGGCCGTAGTTGGCGCAGCGCATGCTGGATGGCGCGGCACAGTGAGCGGTGTGCTCGAGAATACGGTAGAGGCGATGCAGCGGGTTGGCGCCAAGCCGGAACGGATGGTGGCGGTTATCGGACCGACGATCGCACAGGCCAGCTACGAGGTCGACCAAGCCTTTCGCAACCGCTTCACTGCCAAGGAACAGGCGCGCTTCTTCGAATGTGGGCGCCCGCAACACTGGCAGTTCGATCTTCCGGCTTATGCCGCCCACCGTCTGGGCGAGGCCGGTGTCGGGACGATCGAGGATTGTGGCGAGGATACCTACACCCAGCCAGCGCGCTTCCATTCCTTTCGCCGGGCGACCCATCGCGGTGAAGAAACCAATGGGCGGCAATTGAGCGTGATTGGCCTGCGCTGATGATTGCATGGCACAGCACAGCGCTTGCCAAAATCGCGGTTGGCAAGGGCGCGCGGAGCCGCTAGAGGCCCAGCCAAACCGGCTTGCCCGGGGCTTTCACGCACGCATCCTTCTTCGATCTGCGTTTGGGCTCGCCAGGCGAACGGTATCAGGTGAGATTGGCAGGGGCGGCCCGATCGGCGGCCCTTGCGTCGAAAAGCAGGCAAGGCACAGCGCTGATGGCAGATACGGCTGCAACCGCAAATCCAGAAACGACCGAAGATACGGGCGATGGCGTGCGCCGTCGCGACTTCCTCGACATCGCCGCGGTCAGCGCGGCCGGCGTCGGCGGTCTGGCAGTGCTGTATCCGCTAATCAGCCAGATGGCGCCGTCGAAGGACGTGCTCGCAGCCAGCACGACCGAAGTCGACGTGTCGGCAATCCAGCCGGGTCAGGCGATCAAGGCGGTGTTCCGCAAGCAGCCGCTGTTCGTGCGTCGCCTGACGCCGGAAGAAATCGCTGCGGCCAATGCCACGCCTGCCAGCTCCTTGCGCGATCCGGAAACTCTCGCCGACCGCACGCAGGAAGGTCATCAGGACATGCTGGTGACCATGGGCGTGTGCACCCATCTCGGTTGCGTGCCGCTGGGCGCCGCCGAGGGCGAGGTGAAGGGCGAATTCGGCGGCTATTTCTGCCCCTGCCACGGGTCGCACTACGACACCGCCGGGCGTATCCGCAAAGGTCCGGCGCCCACCAATCTCGAAGTGCCGGAATACACTTTCACCTCCGACACCACCATCCAGGTCGGCTGAGCCAAGAGACGAGAGATACGAGTATGAGCTTTCCCTGGGCCAAGGAATATACCCCCTCCAACGGGGTGACGAAGTTCCTCGACGAGAAGCTGCCGCTGCCGCGCCTCGTCTACAATGCGGTTGGCGCCGGCTATCCCGTGCCGCGAAACCTCAGCTATTTCTGGAATTTCGGCGTCCTTGCCGGCTTCTTCCTCGTGCTGCAGATCGTCACTGGCATCATCCTCGCGATGCATTATGCCGCCAACGCGCAGGTCGCCTTCGCGACGACCGAGCACATCATGCGTAACGTCAACTGGGGCTGGCTGATGCGCTATGCCCACGCGAACGGGGCCAGCTTCTTCTTCATCGTCGTCTACCTGCACATCTTCCGCGGCTTCTATTACAGCTCGTACAAGGCCCCGCGCGAGATGATCTGGCTGCTCGGCGTCACGATTTTCCTGCTGATGATGGCGACCGCCTTCATGGGCTATGTCCTGCCCTGGGGCCAGATGAGCTTCTGGGGAGCCAAAGTCATCACCGGCCTGTTCGGCGCGATCCCGCTGGTCGGCGAGCCGATCCAGATCTGGCTGCTGGGCGGTTATGCGCCCGACAATGCCGCGCTGAACCGTTTCTTCAGCCTGCACTTCCTGCTGCCGTTCGTAATCGCGGGCTGTGTGATCCTGCACATCTGGGCACTGCACATCCCGGGCTCGTCGAACCCGACCGGCGTCGAGATCAAGAGCGAGAGCGACACGCTGCCCTTCCACCCGTATTACACGGTGAAGGACGGCTTCGGCCTCGGCGTGGCGCTGCTGGTGTTCTTCAGCCTCGTCTTCTTCCTGCCGAACGCTCTGGGCCACCCGGACAACTATATCGAGGCCAACCCGCTTTCGACCCCCGCGCATATCGTACCCGAATGGTATTTCTGGCCGTTCTACGCGATCCTGCGCGCCTTTACCGGCGATCTCACCATTCCGTTCACCGGCGTGGTTCTGATCGAGGCCAAGCTGCTCGGCGTGCTCGCTATGTTCGGCTCCATCCTGCTGTGGTTCATCCTGCCCTGGCTCGACAAGTCGCCGGTGCGCAGCGGCCACTATCGTCCGCTGTTCCGCAAGTTCTTCTGGTTCGGCCTGATCCCCGCGATGATCGTGCTGTTCATCTGCGGCGGCGCTCCGGCGGAAGAGCCCTATGTCATGCTCAGCCAGCTGGCGACGGCTTACTATTTCCTGCACTTCCTCGTCATCCTGCCGATCGTCGGGCAGATCGAGAAGCCGGAGCCGCTACCCTATTCGATTACCGAAGCCGTGCTCGGCTCGGACAAGAAGGCCGTGCTCGGCGAAAATGCTTCGCCGGCCGTCTAAGCGAGTACGAGAAAGATAATGACAAAGCTTCTCAGCATCCGTGTTGTCGCCATCCTGATCGGTATCGGTCTGGCGGTCACCGTCCTGTTCTGGTCGCTGGTTCCCGGGGTGATCGCATTCGTGACCGAGGGTCAGGCGGAGCATCTGCCGTACGAAGAACCGCGCGACTTCGACTTCTCGTTCGATGGTCCCTTTGGCAAATGGGATGTCCAGCAGCTTCAGCGCGGTCTGAAAGTCTATGATGAGGTCTGCTCGGCATGTCACAGCCTGAAATATGTGGCATTCCGCAACCTGTCGGAGCTTGGCTATGACGAGAGCCAGGTGAAAGCCTATGCCGCCGCTAAGCAGGTGCCCGGCATCGACCCGAACACTGGCGAGGCAACGACGCGGCCGGGTCTTCCGACCGATTATTTCCCCTCGCCCTATCCGAACAATGTCGCTGCGGCCGCTGCCAACAACAATGCGATCCCGCCCGATCTTTCGCTGATCACCAAGGCGCGCGGTGATGGGACAAATTACGTGGCTTCGCTTCTTTCGGGCTACCAGGAGCCGAGCGCCGAACTGTTGGCAGAGCATCCCGAAGCAGCTCCGGGACCGGGTCTTTATCACAACCCCTATTTCCCCAATCTCAACCTCGCGATGGCGCCGCCGATCACGATGGACGGGCAGGTGACCTATGACGACGGCACCGAAGCGACGATCGAGCAGATGTCGATCGACGTGGCAGCCTTCCTGACCTGGACGGCCGAGCCGACTCTCATCCAGCGCAAGCAGACCGGCTGGCCGGTCCTGATCTTCCTCCTGTTCGCCACCGTCCTCGCCTATCTGTCGAAAAACCAGATCTGGGCGGCGGTGAAGCCGAAGAAGAACAAGAAGTCGGACTGATCTTCGCCCAAACCACCATTCGAAGCGCCCCTCCATCCCTCGGGATGCGAGGGGCTTTTTCGTTCGGACTATCGAACGCATGACGCCTGACGAACTCAAGGCGCTGGTTCGCACGATCCCTGATTTTCCAAAAAGCGGCATCCAGTTTCGCGACATCACCACCCTTATCGGGCATGGCGCCGGATTTTCAGCCAGCGTGGACTGGCTCGCGAGCCAGGTGGCTGGAAACAGCGCCATCGCCGGGATGGAGGCGCGCGGCTTCATTTTCGGCGCCGCAGTGGCGGCTCGCCTCGGCCTGCCGTTTCTCCCCATCCGCAAGCCGGGCAAGTTACCCTGCGATGTTATCGGGGTCGATTATGAGCTCGAATACGGAATGGACCGGCTGGAGCTCGATCCTGGCGCCATATCGCCGGGCCAGACCGTCGCGATCGTCGACGACCTGCTCGCCACCGGCGGGACTGCGCGCGCCGCGACAGCCCTGTTGCGCAAGGCCGGTGCCGAAGTAGATACAGCCGCCTTCGTCATCGATCTTCCCGACCTTGGCGGCAGCCGTTCGCTCACCGACGAAGCGGTTTCCGTCCGCGCGTTGATGGCCTTTGAGGGAGAGTAGCAAGGGGCCGGCCTGGATATTTTACGCCGCTCGGGCATTCAAGGGTGACACAAAAGCGCGGCACAGGCACGACTAAGGCCGCGGAATTGCGAGGGGCATGGAACAAACACTTGTCATAGCGATGGTCGGCATCCTCGGTATCGGGGCGCAATGGCTTGCCTGGCGGACCGGATGGCCCGCCATCGTGCTCATGCTTGCCGCAGGCTTCATGGCGGGGCCGGTTCTCGGCGTTTTCGATCCCGAGCATGCTTTCGGCAGCCTGCTGGAACCGATGGTGGCAGTAGGGGTCGCACTGATCCTGTTCGAAGGCGGCCTGAGCCTCGATTTTCGCGAATTACGCCACACCGGTCGCGCGGTCATTCGCCTGGCGACAGTCGGCGTAGCCCTTGGCTGGCTGTTTGGTGCGCTCGCTGGCATCTATATTGCCGGCCTTGCCCCGGAAGTCGCGATTCTGTTCGGCGGCATTCTGGTCGTAACCGGGCCCACCGTGGTCATCCCGCTCCTCCGGCAGAGTTCGGTCAAGTCGCGTCCCGCCTCGATCCTCAAATGGGAAGCGATCGTCAACGACCCCACGGGCGCGCTGTGCGCGGTTGTCGCCTATGAGTATTTCCGCAAAGTCGCGGAAAGCCCGAATGCGACCCTGTTCGAAGTGGTGCCACCGCTCATCATTGCGGCCGTGATCGCCGGCCTGATCGGCTATGTCGCGGCGCTGGCGATTGCGTGGTCCTTCCCGCGCGGTGCCGTGCCGGAATATCTGAAGGTCCCGGTACTGCTCACGACCGTCATCTGCGTCTTCGTGATCTCCAATCTCATCGAGCACGAGGCAGGCCTTGTCGCGGTGACAGTGATGGGCGTGGCGCTCGCCAACATGAACGTCTCCAGTTTGAGGAGCATTCATCCGTTCAAGGAGAACGTGGCTGTTCTCCTGGTGTCGGGGATATTCATCCTGCTGTCCGCTTCGCTCGAGCCGGCCGATATCAGATACATGAACTGGCAAATTGGCCTCTTCCTGCTCGCGTTGCTGTTCCTCGTGCGGCCGGCGACCATCCTCCTCAGCCTGCTGGGCACCAGCATTCCGTGGAACGAGCGGCTCTTCCTCGCCTGGATTGCGCCACGCGGTATCGTGTTGGTTGCCATCTCTGGCCTGTTTGCCCTGCGCCTGTCGGAGCTTGGATTCAGCGACGGAAACCTGCTGATCGGCCTCAGCTTCGCGGTCGTCGTGGTCACGATCGTGGCCCACGGTTTCACGATCGACCTTGTCGCCCGCTGGCTGAAGGTAAAAGGCGCGACACGCCCAGGCATATTGATCGTCGGCAGTACACCATGGACGATTGCGCTGGCCGAACAGATGCGCGATCTGAAAGCCCCGGTGCTGATCGTCGATGCCAGCTGGCAACGTCTCGGCCTCGCGCGGCAGAAGGGCGTGCCATTCTATCACGGCGAAATCCTCAATGAGGCAACCGAGCACAATCTTGAACTAGCGCCCTACCAGAACCTTGTCGCGGCAACCGAAAACGAGGCGTATAATGCGCTCGTTTGCAATGAATTTGCCCATGAGATCGGCCGTGACAAGGTATTCCAGCTCGGCGAATCCGCGGATGGCGACGACAAGCACGCGCTGCCCATCGGGTTGCGGGGTCGCGCCCTGTTCGAATCCGGCTTCGGCGTGGAAGACGTCAACCAGCGCCGTGCCCAAGGCTGGGTATTCCGCAAGACGAAGCTGTCCGACGAGTTTGATTTCGAGGCCGCACGCGAGCGACTGCCGGACGCAGCCAATATGCTGCTGCTGATGCGTGAAGACGGCACGATCCGCTTTTTCACTCACGCCGCGAGGCCCGAGCCGCGTGCAGGCGACACGATCATCAGCTTTTCCCCGCCGCAGGACCGCAGCCCTGAAGATGCGGCTGCCAAGCGGGCAAACAAGAAGAAAAAGCCGCGCGAAGACGGCAAGGAGGCTCCGGCATGAGGACTGTAATGGCCATCAAGCAATGGTTCGGCTTGGGGCTTGGCGTGGCGATGCTCGCCGCATGCGGCGACCGGGAGCCCGATCCGGCGCCCCAGCCGACGCCTAGCGATGAACCCCGTTCCATTTTTGTCGACGGATCAGGCACGGAGCCAACCGAGACCGAGGCGGCTCTGGGACCACTTGAGACGACGATCGGCTTCCCTGACAATTCCGGACTTTCGGAAGCGGCACGGGCCGAGCTGGCCACCGTTGTCGAATCCCCGCAAGTTGCTCAGGGCGGCGCGATTATCCTGCGCGGTCACTCCGACTCGGGGGGCGGCGATGAAGCCAATCTGCGCGCATCGCAGGGACGGGCCGAAATTGTCCGCAACTTCATGGTCGAAAACGGTATTGATGAAGAGCGAATCGAGATCATCGCCTTCGGCGAACAAAACCCCGTGGCACCCAATGCGCTGCCCGACGGATCGCCCAATGAGGAGGGCCGTCGCCAAAACCGCAGGGTCGAGATCCTCGTGGAATCCTCGGGCGAGGGTGCCGAAAGCGATACCGCCAGCGGCGAACCCACCATCGCAGAAACAATCGCAGACGAGGTCGAGGCGCAGCGCGGCGAACAGGCTGAGCAGTCGCAATAACGAGGTCTCGGCAGAAGCTCCGTATTGACGAATGGCGCGCTGCGGTGGCAAGGGCCTGCTGCTTGGCGCGACCGACCACGGGCGCGCAGATGCGGGTATAGCATAGTGGTAATGCTCCAGCCTTCCAAGCTGGCTAGAGGGGTTCGATTCCCCTTACCCGCTCCACCCTTTCCGATCGCGATATGAGAAAAAGGCCGGATGCCCGAACGGCTTGCGTGCGGAACACCCGACCCCTTGCGATCCCGGAAGGGCCCGAGGGCTCTTCGCGATGATTCTACGATAGTCCGCAGCGCCGCATCGCGGCAGTCACACAGTCGGGGGACAGGGCGTCAGACAGCCAGCGGCATATTGTCGATCAGGCGCGTTCCGCCGATCCTTGCAGCGACGAACAGGCGCGCATTTCCATTATCCCGATCGAGAGGAGCCAGGCTGTCCGCGTCTCGGATTTCGGCATAATCGACGCTGTCGAAGCCGGCGACGTGAAGGGTCTCGCGCAGATTCCCCAGGGGGCGCTCCACCCCTCCGCCTTCTGCGAGAATTGCGATCGCATCGCGCATCGCCTTGGGCAAGGCAGCCGCTCGCGCGCGGTGGTCCGGCGAAAGATAAGCGTTCCGGCTGCTCATCGCGAGACCGTCCTCCTCGCGCACGATCGGCATCCCGAGGATCGCATCGACATGGGGACGCACGAAGTCGAGATCTCGCGCCATCCGCCGGATCACTGCCAGCTGTTGCCAGTCCTTCTCGCCGAACACCGCGATGTCCGGGCGAACCTGATTGAACAGCTTGCACACGACAGTCGCGACACCATCGAAATGGCCGGGCCGGTTGGCGCCGCACAGCCCGTCGCTCACGCCGGCCACCGAGATGTTGGTTGCATAGCCTTCGGGATAGACTTCGCTAGGCTGCGGTGCCCACAACAGGTCCACACCTTCAGCGATCAACAGCCGGCTATCGCGGTCAAGCTGGCGCGGATAGGCGTCGAGATCCTCTCCCGCGCCGAATTGGCGTGGATTGACGAAAATCGACACGGCGACGTGATCGGCCCGTTGCCGGGCGAAGCGCACGAGCGTCAGATGCCCTTCGTGGAGCGCCCCCATGGTCGGGACGAGAGCAAGAGACCCCTTGCTGCGCAAGGTCGGCGTGGTTTGCCGCAGCTCGGCGAGAGTCGAAATGGTCTTCACGGAAAGGCTCCGGCCAGGGGAGAAGGGACGGTGCCGTGCTTGTGGCTCCGTCCCTTCTCCCCTGCAAGACCCTAGATTTCAGCGCGCCTCGGGCGCTGCTGCGGCCGCATCCACCGGCAGGCCGCCGAGCTGGTAGACGAGGTCGCTGTAGGCATTGAGATAGGCGAGTACGATGATCTGCCCGATGGCGGTATTCTCGTAACTGCCGAAGCCACCCGCTCCGCCGCCTCCGCGGCCGAACAGACCCCCTCCGGCTGCCCAGCCAAGGTCCTTCTTGCGGAAATAGCCTTCCACCAGCGCTTCCTCCACGGTGGTCCGGGCGTTCACAACCGACAAGGTGACGTTTGCTTCCCCTTTCTTGACCGAGATGCCGCCCGCCAGCGCGCCCGCGGCACGGCCGAAAAGACCGCCCACGACGCCTCCGAGCACGCCGCCGCCACCCCCCGAATTGCTGTTCGCGCTGACGATGTCAGGCTGGAGGAAATAATCCGCGGCCTTCACCTGTCCGCCGCCGAGATTGGAGCCTTCCTGCAGTTCCCCCTGCTCCGCGAGGGCACGTTCCATCGCGCGGCTCTGCATGGACCGTCCACGATTGACTAGGGTGAAGCACCCGGAGCGCTGGACGAATACGCGCAGGATTGCCTCTGGGCTGCCAAGATTGAATTCGCGCCACCACTGGTTATCCGGCTCGACGATTGCGACGGTGCCAAGATTACGCGTGCATCGCGGGATCTCCATCGTCGCGCGATCCTGTGCCTGCCGACCTGACGAACGGCCCTGCGCATCGGCCGGCTCGGCTGCGATAGCGAAGCCGGAGATCAATGCCATTGCTGCGAGTGCATGGGCTTTCATACGAACCCCCTTTCCATCTTCGAATGATGCGGCTGGCCGTTGCCAGTGCCGCTCTGCAAGATGCGCCCCTGCCGCCGGGGATAGCATGATCGGTCCGAATGGCTTGTATGTCTGCGCCATGTGTAAAATACACTCGGCCAGATAGCGCCCCCGCGTTGCGGGGCACCGGCAGACTGGTTAGGGACGAAAGACCGATAACAGACCGCAGGTATCCAGCTTTCCATGTCGCGCACGCCGCACCGAATTGTTTTCGCCAATGAGAAGGGCGGCACGGGCAAGTCGACCACCGCGGTCCACGTCGCGGTTGCGCTGGCCTTTCGTGGCGCGCAGGTCGCGGCGTTCGATCTCGACCACCGGCAACGCACCATGTGCCGCTATTTCGAGAACCGGGCTGATACCATGGACCGGCGCGAGATCGCCGTGCCGACCGCGGATTGCCATGTCGTCGACGGGATCGACGAGAGCCAGTTCGAGGCCTTTGTGAAAGGACATGCCCAGGGTGCCGACGTCGTCGTCATCGACACGCCCGGGCGTGATGACCCGCTGGCCCGCCATGCAGCGACCACCGCTGATACTCTGGTCACGCCGATGAACGACAGCTTCGTCGATTTCGACCTAATCGGCCAGGTCGAGGGCGAGAGCTTCAAGGTGAAGCGCCTGTCCTTCTATGCCGAGCTAATCTGGGAGGCACGGCTGAAGCGGAGCCGCGCCACCATCGATGATGCGCGCCCCCAGATGGACTGGGTGGTGGTGCGCAACCGCACCGGCCATACGGAGGCGCGCAACATGGCACGGATCGAGCAGGCACTGGGCGAGCTGTCGCGCCGCGTCGGCTTTCGCGTTGCCAAGGGTCTTTCCGAACGCGTGATCTATCGCGAGCTCTTCCCATCCGGCCTTACGCTGCTGGACAAGGGCCATTTGGGTGATCTCGGCACGAGCCACCTGGTCGCCCGGCAGGAGCTGCGCTCGCTCATCGCCAGCCTCAACCTGCCCGGCGCGGCCTTTCCTCAGCCAGCCGAAAGCGCAGCCTGATGCTGCGTCTGATCGCCCTGGCGCTGCTGTTGAGCGTGCTCTGCCGCTGGCTTCTGGGTCGCTGGCCGTGGGAATATCTGCGCGGTCCGGATTCGCGCTCGCAAGCGCTTTTCCGGGCGCGCAAGCTGCTGGGCGTGGGAGCGCGTGCAGACGCCAGGGAAATTCGGGATGCGCATCGGCGCATGACAGCGATGATCCATCCCGATAGGGGTGGCAACAATGCCCAGATGCAGGACCTTAACGCTGCACGCGACCTGTTGCTGAACGATCTGCCATACGAACCGCCGGAGCATCCCAATGAGCCATGAATTCGACCCCACAGTCCTGCGGGAATACGACATCAGGGGCATCATCGGCGAAACGCTCGGTCCCGACGATGCCCGCGCGATCGGCCGCACCTTCGGCTCCATGCTTGCCGAAGCGGGCGGCAACCGCGTTGCAGTCGGCTATGACGGGCGCGTATCGTCGCCGATCCTCGAACATGCGCTGGTCGAGGGGCTTACCGCGGCGGGTTGCGATGCTGTGCGGGTCGGCATGGGTCCAACTCCCATGCTATACTACGCCGAAGCATCGGATGACGAAATCGATGGCGGTATTCAGATAACCGGCAGCCACAACCCCGCCAATTACAATGGCTTCAAAATGGTATTCCAGGGGCGTCCGTTCTTCGGATTGGACATCCAGGAGCTTGGCCGCCGCTCTGCTGCGGGGAATTGGGCCGACGGGACCGGCGCGGTCGAAACCCGCGACGTGATGGACGCCTATATCGCCAAGATGGTGTCTGCTCTCGAAGGGGTGGACACCGCCCGCCTCGCATCGCTGCGGGTTGGCTGGGATGCGGGCAATGGCGCCGCCGGCCCGGCGCTCGAACAACTTGTCGAGCGGCTGCCGGGCGAGCATCACCTGCTGTTCACAGAAGTCGATGGCAATTTTCCCAATCATCATCCCGATCCGACGGTCGAGGCCAATCTCGAGGACCTGCGCAAACTTGTCGCGGAAAAGTCGCTCGATTTCGGTATCGCTTTCGATGGCGATGGCGACCGGATCGGGGCGATCGACGGCGAGGGACGGGTGATCTGGGGCGATCAATTGCTGATGATCTACGCCGAGGATCTGCTGGCCAGGCGTGATGACGCGCCCGTAATCATTGCCGATGTGAAGGCCAGTCGGGCCCTCTTTGACCACGTCGCGGCCTGTGGCGGCACTCCGCAGATGTGGAAGACCGGCCATTCGCTAATCAAATCCAAAATGAAGGAAACGGGCTCGCCGCTGGCCGGCGAGATGAGCGGGCATGTGTTTTTCGCCGATGAATATTTCGGCTTCGACGACGCGCTTTATGCCGGCGTTCGGCTGCTCGCCGCTTCGGCGCGGCTCGGTAAGTCCGTGACCGAGCTACGTGGTGCAATGCCCGACATGATCAACACGCCCGAAATGCGTTTCCAGGTCGATGAGAGACGCAAGTTCGCAGCAATAGAAGAGGTGAAGGAGCGGCTCAAGGACAGCCCTGACGAGGTCGACGGCACTGATGGCGTGCGCGTGACGAACGCCGATGGCTGGTGGCTGCTGCGCGCCTCGAACACACAGGACGTGCTGGTCGCGCGTGCGGAAAGCGAGACGCAACAGGGGCTTGGCAGGCTGATGGAGCAGATCGACGAGCAGCTCGCGCTCAGCGGCCTCGAACGGGGCGAGAGCGTCGGGCACTAGGCTGGGATCAGGGGAGATGTCGATGAAGAGATTCGTGATGGCCGGTGCGGCTGGCTTGATGTTGCTGGCGTCCGCACCTGCGAGCGCTCAGGCGGAAGACACGGCTGCGGGCGAGGACCTGACGGGCGAGCAGCTCGCGGAATTTGGTGCTCTGATGGGCCAGGTCTTCCAGACCGAACCTCTCACGGCCACGCAGGAGGCCCGGCTCCCGCAGGCGCGAGCGCTTGTCGAAACGATGATGCCCGACGGCTTTTACGGCCAGATGATGGGCGACGTCATGGACAAGATGATGCGTCCGATGATGACCATGTTTTCTACGCCCGATTTCATCCTTGCGGCGCGCCTCTCGCTCGAAGACGGCGCTCTCGACGACCTCGAGGAGAGCGAAAAGGCCGAGCTGCTCGAAATGCTCGATCCCGCCCATGATCGCCGTGTTGACGCCATCATCAATGTGCTGACGGGGCAGATGGCGGGCATGTTCGAGGTAATGGAAGACCCGATGCGCGACGGGCTGTCGAAGGCTTATGCCGTACGGTTCGACCAAGACCAGTTGGCCGATATCGGTGCCTTCTTTGCGACTCCGACGGGCGAGATCTACGCTCGCGAGCAGATGGCGTTGTTCGCCGATCCGCAAGTCATGCAGGCGAGCATGCAGGCGCTGCCGGCAATGATGAGCGGATTCGGCGATATGGAAGCCACGATGAAGGAAGCGATGGCTTCCTTGCCCAAAGAGCGATCATACGAGGACCTCGACACGGCGCAAAGGCGACGGATGGCGCAATTGCTGGGTCTTGATGTCGACAGCCTCGCAGAGGTGGTGCTCCCGCCGAAGCCCGTCGAGAGTGAGGGCGTCGACGCGGGCATGTAGCCCGGGCTACGGCAGCGCGCGGAACGCTTGCGGACGTGTCGCGCTCTAGCCTCATGGTACAGCCTGTTGTCCCTACCGAAATCGCCGACTGGTTTGCCGGTCGGGGTTGGCGCGTGCGGCGCCACCAAATCGAAATGCTCGGTGCGAGCGAGGCGGGCCGGCACGCCCTGCTGGTGGCGGATACCGGGGCAGGCAAAACGCTGGCTGGGTTCCTGCCGACGCTGGCTGCTTTCGCGCCGTCGACGCTCGACGGTGCCGAGCCACCCGAAGGACTGCACACGCTCTATGTCTCGCCGCTCAAGGCATTGGCGCATGATGTGCAGCGCAATCTGCTGACCCCGATCGAGGAAATCGGCCTGCCGATTCGGGTCGAAACGCGCAGCGGTGATACGCCCTCCGATCGCAAGAAGCGCCAGCGCACCCGGCCACCGAATGTTCTGCTGACGACGCCCGAGAGCCTCTCGCTGCTGCTGAGCTACCCGGACAGCTTCGAGCTGTTTGCGGGGCTTCGGCGGATCGTGATCGACGAGGTGCATGCCTTCGCCATAGGCAAGCGGGGAGATCTGCTCGCGCTGGCCCTATCGCGGCTCCAGGCGATCGCACCTGGGCTGCAGCGTGCCGCGCTGTCTGCAACGGTGGCTGAGCCGGAGAAGTTTCGCGAATGGCTTGCGCCACTGACGACCGGAGACACTGCCGAAATCGAAGCGGTCGAGCTTGTCGAGGGCGAACCGGGTGCACCGGCGGAGGTCGAAATCCTGCTGCCCGTGGAAGAGCGCGTCCCTTGGGGCGGGCACGCGGCGACCTGGGCAATCCCCCAACTCTACGAGCAGATCAAGGCGAACCGCACTTCGCTGATCTTCACCAACACCCGTTTTCTGGCGGAGTATATTTTCCAGCACCTGTGGGACGTGAATGAGGACAATCTACCCATCGGGGTTCATCACGGGTCGCTGTCGCGCGAAGCGAGGCGCAAGGTGGAAGGTGCGATGGCACGCGGCGAGCTGCGGGCGCTGGTCGCCACCGCCAGCCTCGATCTGGGTGTCGACTGGGGCGATATCGATCTTGTTGTGCAGATGGGCGCGCCCAAGGGCTCGAGCCGCCTGTTGCAGCGGATCGGCCGAGCCAACCACCGGCTGGACCAGCCAAGCCGCGCGCTACTGGTGCCGGGCAACCGCTTCGAGTTTCTCGAAGCGACCGCCGCGCGCGAGGCGGTCGACGAAGGCAAGCGCGATGGCGAGGATTTTCGCCCCGGCGGACTCGATGTGCTGGCTCAGCATGTCATGGCCTGCGCCTGCGCCGCGCCCTTTCAGGAGAACGCATTGCTCGCCGAAATCCGCTCGAGCATTGCCTATGCCTGGGTAGACGAGGAAGTCTGGCAGCGCGTGCTCTCATTTGTCGAAACCGGCGGCTATGCGCTGAAGGCCTATGACAAATTCAAGCGCATCGTGCGCGACAAAGAGGGCGTTTGGCGGCTCACCCATCCCGAACAGGCGCAGCGGCACCGCATGAATGCGGGCATCATCATCGACAGCGAAATGCTCGAGGTGCGGATCAATTCGGGCCGCGGGCGGGGTGGGCGAAGCCTCGGCAAGATCGAAGAACGCTTCGCCTCATCACTCAGCCCGGGGGATACATTCGCCTTTGCCGGCATGAGCCTCGAGGTGGTGAAGCTGCAGGACATGGAAGTGCTGGTCAGGGCGGCCACGTCGAACGCGATGATCCCCAGCTATGGCGGCGCGCGCATGCCGCTGACCACGCATCTGGCCGATCGCGTGCGCGAGATGCTGGTCGACCGCTCTGGCTGGGCGCGCTTTCCCGACGACGTGCGAGAATGGCTGGAGGTTCAGGACTGGCGCAGCCAGATGCCGGGGCCCGGGAAGTTGCTGGTCGAGAGCTTTCCCCACGCCAAGCGGCACTACAGCGTCTATTACACCTTCGAGGGCTGGAACGCGAACCAGAGCCTCGGCATGCTGATCACGCGGCGAATGGAGGATCGCGGTCTGATGCCTGGCGGCTTCGTGGCGAATGACTACAGCCTCGCCGTGTGGGGGCTGAAACCTGTCACCGATCCTGCGCCCCTGTTGTCGCCCGACATATTGCAGGATGAATTTATCGAGTGGGTGCAGAATTCGCACCTTCTGCGCCGCGCGTTCCGCGAGGTCGCTGTCATCGGCGGCCTTGTCGAGCGCCAGCATCCGGGCAAGCGCAAGACCGGCAAGCAGGTGACCTTCTCGACCGACCTGATCTACGATGTCCTGCGCAAATACGAGCCGGACCATGTGTTGCTGGAGGCCGCCTGGGCGGATGCGCGAACGCGCATGACCGACGTCGGGCGGCTCGGCAATCTGCTCGACCGGTCGGCGGAAGAGCTGGTCCATGTAGAACTTGATCGCGTCAGCCCGCTCGCCGTGCCGGTAATGGTCATGATCGGCCGTGAGGCAACACCGCAGGGGGCCGTCGATGATGAATTGCTGCTGGAGGCCGAAAGCCTCGCCGGCGCCGCGATGAGGGTCGACGGTATGGAGGCTATCGAGGACTAGCGGTACGTGGGCATATCGGGGACTGGCGGTGGGACGAAGCACCTGCGCGGCTGGGCCGGGGCAAGCTCCGCGAAGGTTTCTGGTCGATCATACTGCCCAAATTGCGAGATGTTGCCGAACAGGAAACAGTCTTTCAGGCTGCCGGTGGCCTGAAGCAGACCCAGTATCTCCAGGGTGCGGGGATATGGCACCATGCCATCCGGCTCGAATAGCAGGCTCACCTGTGCCGGACCGCTCGGGCGCGCCATCAGCATGTCATGCAGGTCACGGTCTTGGACTGGCGTGCCGTTGAACCGCACCTGTCCGCCGGGATCGATCGTAATACGATCATAGGCGGGGGACAGCGGGTCAATGTAGCCTGCAGGATAGGGTAGCGGCAGGTCGACGACCAGCGCATGCGTTCGAGCACCATAAGTGGCGAGGATAAGTGTCGCCGCAATCAGGAGGACGCCCGCATGCGGCGCCATGCCGAGCCAGCGGATCGGATCGCCGTGACGACAGCGCTTGTAGCTAACCCGAGTGCAGTGGGACCTATTCGGCATCGAAGGTCCGGTATCGTTCATTCCCGGCGAAAGCGAATGTGTCGATCCCGGCGTCCTTGATCAACGCGATGGTCCTTGCCGAGCGGTCGTAACTCGCCGCCGGGTGCGGTTCGAAGCGGATCAGGGGTTGATCGGGCAGGGCTGCCGCACTGGCCATCTGGTTCAGAAGCTCTTGGCTATTGAGGGCCTGGTCGTTCCAGAGCAGCCGGTCCCGCGTGTCAATGTGCACGGTGTTGGTCGCGGCGATGTCGAAACGGCCTTTGCCGGTGGGAAGAGGCACTTGCAACGCGTGCGTGGCCAGGGGGATCACTACGATGAACATGATGAGCAGGACGAGCATCATGTCTATGAGCGGAGTGATGTTCATCTGAGACATCGGCGAGGCTGCGACGGGTGATCGACGACGCGGATAGGCCATGTCCATCTCCTTATTGCAATGTGATAACATCACAGAGGCGCGAGGGATGCAAGCCTTAGAATGAGAGCGGCAACCCTATGCCCCAATCAAGCTCGGCAGCTGGTTCGACGACCTTCCTTTTGGCCGCACACAACAAAAAGGGGCGGATCGCTCCGCCCCTTCTCATTCTCTTATGCTTGTCTCGCGTCCTTATCCGGCAGTGCCGAAGGTGCGATAGCGTTCATTTCCGACGAAGCCGAACTTGGTTACCCCGCTCGCCTTGATGATCTGCAGCACACGTGCGGCAAGATCGTAGCTGGCGAGAGCCTCGGGTTCGAACTGGAGTTCCGGCTCAACCGCCATCTGGGTCGACTGGGTCAGCAGCGTGCGCAGCTGGCCGTCATTGATGGGGTTCCCGTTCCACAGGATCTCGTCCGTTTGCGTCAGGATGAGCTTGTTTTTCTCCGGCTCGACAATGACATCGGGCGGAGTGGGGCTGGGTGCCGGGAGGTCGATATTGACCGCGTGGGTCGCGACCGGGATCGTGATGATGAACATGATGAGGAGCACGAGCAGGACGTCGATCAACGGCGTCATGTTCATTTCCATCATCGGCGCGCCATCGTCCTTGCCGCCTGACATAGCCATACTGGGGTACTCCTGAGTCTTACTTCGCTACCGGTGTTCCAACGTTAGCCGTTGGGGTCCACGGGGTTCGAGATGAAGCCAACGGTCGGATAACCGGCCGCCTGAACATTGTAGATTGCGCCGGCCACGCAGGACCACGGCGCATTCACGTCGCCGCGAATATGCACCTGCGGGATCGCGTCGGGATCCTCCATGATCGCTTCGGGGCCACCAGCCCGCTGCACGATCGCATCGAGGCGCTCGAAAGCCTGGTCGTAGAGTTCTTCCGAAGTCACCGGCGAGATATTGTTGAAGTAGACGCGGCATTGGCCATTGCGCGCCGCTCCTTCAAAGCCGGGTTCGCCTGCGCTACGTCCTGCGGCATCGGTCGTGCTGACGGTCAGCAGCAAGTTTTCGACCTTGTCCTTCGATTCCACCGATTCGAATACGGGAATCTCGAGCTTCTCGATCGTCTGGATCGCGACCGGGACCGCGATGAGGAAGATGATCAGAAGCACCAGCATCACGTCCACGAGCGGCGTGGTGTTGATGTCCGACATCGGCGTCTCCGCGCCTCCTCCTGTCGAAATCGCCATGGTTCAAATCCTATCGTTTAATTGCGCTAAGTGATTCGATCGGCGCGGCGGGAAGCCCGATGAACTCCCCGCCGCCGGCCGAATTACTTCTTGATCGCGCCGCTGGCACCGGGGTTGGTGGTAGCGGGCTTGGTCGCGGTCGTGCTGGTCGTTGCCGGCTTCGCCGCAGCGGCCGAAGTGCGCGCAGTGGCGGTGGTGGCAACGGGCTTCACGGCGCCGTTCGAGTTGATGTTGGCGAGCAGATCGGTCGAGAAAGCGTTGAGCAGCTCGGCGATGCGCTTGTTACGGCTCTGGAGCCAGTTGTAGGCGAACACGGCCGGAACCGCGACCAGCAGGCCGATGGCGGTCATGATCAGAGCTTCACCAACCGGACCCGCGACCTTGTCGATCGAGGCAGAACCGGCGATGCCGATGTTGATCAGCGCGCGATAAATCCCGATCACGGTGCCAAGCAGGCCGACGAACGGTGCGGTTGCGCCGACGGTAGCGAGGAAGGGCAGACCGCTGGCAAGCTTCGAGTTGATCGAATCCTCCGAACGGGCGAGCGAGCCGTGCATCCAGTCATGCGCTTCGAGCTTGTCGGTCATCTTGGAGTGCTGGTCTTCGGCCAGAATGGCGTCGTCGACGAGCTGGCGCCAGGCGCTGTTCTTGTCCAGCTTGGTGGCACCTTCCTTGAGGCTGTTGGTCTTCCAGAAGTTGGACCGCACAGCCTTGTACTGGTTCATGACCTTGCGCTGTTCGAACATCTTGGTGAACAGGATGTAGAACGAGCCGACCGACATGATGACCATGACGCCGAGGATGAACCAGGCGACGAAGCCGCCCTGTTCCATGGCTTCCAGGAAGCCGAAGGAGTTCTGCGGGGCCGCATCGGCAGCGGCAGCAAGGATTTCAAAGGTCATAGCGAGTAGTCCTCTTACGTAATTCGCAGGGGCCGCCTGTGGCGACGGCTAAACCCTAGTTGAGCTGGTAAACGATCGTCGTGCGGTATGTGTCGGTGATCGGATTGCCCGCCCGGTCGAGCGCCGGGTCGAAACGAGCATACCGTGTCATGCCGTCACATGCGGCGGAATCGAGGTCGCTCGATCCGCTGGAGCTGGTCACCGAGCAGCTTGCCACGCGTCCGTCGGTTCCGACGGTCACGGTTACGCCGACATTGCCCTCGGTCCCTTCGCGCTCGGCGCGACGAGGATAGTTCTGCTGGATACGACGCGCCCAGCCCGACTGACCTTTCGGCGTCGCGCCCTTGGCCTTGGAAGGCGCAGGAGGAGGCGGCGGCGGCGCGGGAGGCGCTGCGGGTGCCGGCGGCGGAATCCGGATCGCAGGCGGTGCCGGCGGCGGAATCGTCTGCTGCGTGCGTATCGGCGGCGGTGCCGGCGCGATGCTGATCGGCGGCGGCGGGGCCACCGGCGGCGGCGGTGCCGTGTCGGGTTCAGGCGGCGGCGGAGGCTCGTCCTCCGGCTCCGGCGGCGGCGGCTCCTCGATATCGATCGTGGTCACGCGCTCCACCACCTGTTGCACCGCATTGTATGCGAGGCCGGTGATGAGGGCATAACCGAGAGCGATATGGATGAGGGCAACAATGATGATCGCGACAATGCGATTGCCGCTCATCTGTTGGTCAGCATATGCCATTCGGTCGCTTCACTCCATCGGTCGTCCCGGCCGTAGCCGGAATCTAGAGGCTTTGCGGGAGGTGCTTCGCACGTGCGACCCGCTGCCTCGTTTTTCATTCAAGACGTCGCTGCGACCCATAAGTCGAAGCGACGCAGAAGACCCGAAGTTCCCGAAAGAAACCCCAAATCCTCTCCCCCAAGCAACATTGTATCACGGCTTGGGCCCGCCTGACCCCTTACCCACGATGACCGTGCTCCGCAAACCATTTGTCGGTTAAGGGCGGATTCAGTGCGTTTGCCTGTAATATGGAAGGGAACCGACCGGTCCTGCGCGTCATTACCGACTCGGGCCTCTGCCCCACGGGCTCAAACTAGCTGGATATCTAGATGTATCGCTCCGCGCTTTTTGCCTCGCTCGCTTTCGCCGCCGCTCTTGCCGCTGTGCCGTCGGCCGCCCAGGAGCCGACCTCGCCAGCGTTGACCTATGCCGACATCGTCGACCTCGCCGATACTGCGCCGCTGGTCGTACGGGCCGAGATTCGCGATCAGGCCACGGTTGAGCCCGAGCGGTCCCCCGGCCTCGAACCGGGACACGTGCGGCTCTATGTCGAAGCGCGGACGACAGCCCTAATCGCGGGAACCGCGCCAGTGGGCGAATCTCTACGCTATCTGGTCGACTTGCCGCTTACCGAGAAGGGCAAGGCACCCAAGCTGAAAAAGCAGGATGTGCTCCTGTTTGCGCGCCCGGTTCCCTCAAGCCCCGGTACTATCCAGCTGGTCGAGCCTGACGCGCAATTCGCTTATTCCGAACCTTTTGCCGACAGCGTGCGCTCGGTGCTTGCGTCGCTCCTGTCGCCGACCGCCCCGCCGCGTGTGACGGGGGTACGCGATGCTCTGGCGGTCGAGGGCACGCTGGTCGGCGAATCGGAGACGCAGCTCTTCCTTGATACCGAGCAGGACGGCCCTGTCTCAGTTACGGTGGTCCGGCGGCCCGATCAGGCTCCGCGCTGGGGCGTTTCTTGGACCGAGATCGTCGATCAGGCGGCCCGGCCGCCACGCCGCGAGACGATCGAATGGTATCGCCTTGCATGTTTCTTGCCGGAGAGCCTGCCGGGTGAGGCAAACCTGTCGACCGACCCGCGCGCCCGGCAACTGGCCGAGCGCGACTATGCCCTGGTGCTCGAGCAACTGGGCGATTGCCCGCGTACGCGCAGCTGAACTGGCCGGGCTGCAATAGGCGAGACTGAGGGCGGTCAAGACAAACTGGTTCCAATCGAACCGGCCGCTGCGCTAGGGCTGCGCCCCATGACCAGATGCTGCGCAGATCGCCGTCGAAAACTTATCGACCGAGGCAACCCCAATGGCTGAGCCCTTGCGCATCGCCATTGCCGGCCTCGGCACCGTTGGCACCGGCGTTATCCGCCTGCTCGATGCCAATCGCGAGGTGCTCGAACGGCGTGCGGGGCGGGCTATCGAAGTCGTCGCGGTCAATGCCCGCGAGCGCGCCAAGGATCGCGGTGTCGATCTTTCGCCATTCGCCTGGGTGGACGACATGCAGGCCATGGCAGCACGCAGCGATGTCGACGTGGTGGTCGAACTGGTCGGCGGGTCGGACGGTCCGGCTCTGACGCTGGCGCGCGCCGCACTTGATGCCGGCAAGGGCTTCGTCACTGCCAACAAGGCAATGGTCGCGCATCACGGCATGGAACTCGCCGAGCTTGCCGCGATCAACTCCGCGCCCTTCGCCTTTGAGGCGGCCGTCGCGGGTGGCATTCCGGTGGTCAAGGGCCTGCGTGAGGGGACCGCGGCCAATGCGCTGACGCGTATTTATGGCATTCTCAACGGCACCTGCAATTACATCCTTTCCGAAATGGAGCGCACCGGCGCCGATTTCGACGACATGTTGCGCGCGGCGCAGGAGCAGGGCTTTGCGGAAGCCGACCCCACTTTCGATATCGAGGGAGTCGATGCGGCCCACAAGCTCGCCATCCTTGCGGCCATCGGTTTCGGGACGCGGATCGATTTCGAAGCCGTGCGCTGTGCCGGGATCACGCAGGTCACGGCAAGCGATATCGCCCAGGCCGATGCGCTGGGCTATGTCGTCCGGTTGGTCGGTATCGCCAGCATGGAGGGCGACGGGCGGCTGCTGCAGCGCGTCCGCCCCTGCCTCGTGCCGTTCCGCCATCCGCTAGCCGCGGTTACCGGCCCGACCAATGCCGTAGTGGCGGAGGGCGATTTTTCAGGCCGCCTCCTGTTCCAGGGCGCCGGGGCAGGCGATCGACCTACGGCAAGCGCGGTGGTCGCCGATCTCATCGATATTGCGCGCGGGCAGGCAGGAGCGCCTTTTTCCGTACCCGTAGATCAGCTGGGCAGCGCGGAACCCGGGGATCCCGGCGAACGCAGGGGGCGTGACTATATCCGCTTCACTGTCGCCGATCGGCCCGGTGTGCTTGCCGAGATCACCGCGGCGATGCGCGATGCCGGAGTGTCGATCGAAAGCCTTATACAGCGCGGCCGCGACCATGATGGCGGTGCGGTCCAGGTCGCCATGGTGACCCACGAGGGGCCGGAGCACTGCGTCACCGAGGCGCTCGCCCTCCTCGAAGGCTCGGCTAACCTTGCGGCTCGTCCCCTGGTGATGCCGATTCTGAAGGATTAATCTCGCCCTGCGGCACCGGCGGCAGTCCGAGTTGCTCGGCCCGCGCCTGCGAAGCGGCCTGCGGCGTCGCGGCATCGCGACCCAGCGGCGGAAGCCCGCGGGCAATGCGATCGGCGTCGGAGCCGGGAGGTGCCTCGGGCAGCGCCTCCACGTCGATGAAATAGGCGGGCGGCGGGGGGCATGGGGGGACGAAACACCCCCGTGCCGCGACAACCCCGTGATCCGGAATGCCGAAAACGTCGGGTGAACGCGGGTCACCCTTGTTCATCGTTTTCCGGGCATAGCGACGCTCTGCAGCCTCCTTGTCGTAGCCATAGCGTGCGGGATCGCCGCGCCGCCGGCACACGATGATTTCGCCGGAAATCGCGGCCGCCTCCTGCTCGGCACTGCAGTCTTCCAGAGGGCCTTCGAAATCTGCCTGATCGATGAGAATGTCGATCCGTTCTGGCGGCGTGCCTTGCTGAGGCTCCAGCGCCTCCTGCGCGGCGAGCGGGCTGGCGAAGGCGACAAGCGCGACGGAGATGAGGATCAGTCTCATCGAGGCTGTTCTCCCCGCGCAATCCGATCGGCGGCGGACCCTGGAGGCGCCTCGGGCAGGGCCGCAAGATCAACGATCACCGCGGGCCCAGGCGGCCCGCCGAACTCAGGGCAGTAAGTCAGCAGGTTGGGAACACAGGGCGGAGCTGCAAAATCGGGAGCCAGGCCAAGGCCCTTGTTCATGGTGCGCTCGGCAAATTGCCGTAAGCCATCACCGTCCGGATCGAGCCGGTGCCGGTCATGATCGGCACGGTCGCCGCACACCACGATCTCTCCGGATATAATCGCCGCATCCTGTCGACGCTGGCAGTCGCGCTCATGGTCCTTCGATAAAGGTCCGATCAGCGCTCGACTGGTTTCCTGAGCAGCCAGCTCCGCCGGAATTGCCCATAGAGCCACCGGCGCTGCGAGAAACAGTCGGCTCGACAATCACTCGCTCCCTGTTTACCGGACTTTCGCGCATACCTATGCAAGCACTCAGGCCCGCGTGCCCACCGGCTGATAGCTGCCAAAGGACTGAACCTCATATGAACTCCCATTCCGTCACCCAGCCTGAAGACAATCCGCTTGACCGGGTCCTGGTCCTCGAAATGGTCCGCGTGACCGAGGCTGCGGCGATCGCGGCGTCAAAGCTGATCGGGCGTGGCGACGAGAAAGCGGCCGATGCCGCCGCGGTCGAGGCAATGCGTAAGACCTTCGACACGCTCTACATGGATGGCACCGTCGTCATCGGCGAAGGCGAGCGCGACGAGGCACCGATGCTCTATATCGGCGAGAAGGTTGGCGGCGCGCCCGGTAAGGGTCCGAAGATCGACATTGCGCTCGATCCGCTCGAGGGCACGACCATTACCGCAAAGGCCGGTCCGAACGCGCTTGCTGTTCTGGCAGCAGCGGAAGAGGGCTGCCTGCTCAACGCGCCCGACGTCTACATGGACAAGCTGGCGGTCGGGCCCGGCTATCCCGATGGCATCATCGACCTCGCCAAGTCGCCGACCGAGAATGTCGAGGCAGTGGCGAAGGCCAAGGGCGTGAAACCTTCCGACATCATCGTCTGCGTGCTCGACCGACCGCGCCATGCCGACCTGATCGCCGAGCTTCGCGACATCGGTTGCGGCGTCGTGCTGATCGGCGACGGCGACGTTGCGGGCGTGATCGCGACGACCGACGAGGACACGACGATCGACATGTACATGGGCCAGGGCGGCGCACCCGAAGGCGTTCTCGCCGCGGCGGCTCTGCGCTGCGTGGGAGGCCAGTTCAACGGCCGCCTCGTCTTTCGCAACGATGACGAGAAAGCCCGTGCGCGCAAATGGGGGATCGAGGACCTCGACCGAATCTACACGCGCGATGATCTGGTGAAGGGCGACTGCATCTTCGCTGCGACCGGCGTGACCTCCGGCTCGCTGCTCGAAGGCGTCAAATATCTTCGCGGCGGCCGGATGACGACCGAAAGCGTGGTGATGCGCGCAAGCTCGGGCACCATCCGTTGGGTGAAGGGCGAGCATAGAAGCAGGTGATCCTTGTCGCGTGCACCTTCGACATCGGTCGAAGGCTTGCGGCTGCTCGGAGCAGCAAGGCCAGGACGGATGTCCTGACCGCAAGCAACAAGGAAATCACCTCTTCAAAACCGTGCCTCCCATGTTGCGTTTCCATGACGCTCGGGTAGGCGGTTGCCACAGCCAGCCGACGGGGATTCGTGCATGAAGATCATGGCCGCCAATTCAAACCTGCCGCTCGCCCGCGCGATTGCGGCCTATCTCGAAATGCCGCTTGTCGATGCGCAGGTGCGCCGCTTCGCCGACGAGGAAATCTTCGTCGAGATCCACGAGAACGTGCGCGGCGAAGACGTCTTCGTCGTCCAGTCGACCAGCTATCCGGCGAACGACAATCTCATGGAACTGCTGATCTGCATCGATGCGCTGAAGCGCGCCTCGGCGCGGCGGATTACAGCGGTCGTCCCCTACTTCGGCTACGCCCGACAGGACCGCAAGCCCGGCCCGCGCACACCGATATCGGCCAAGCTGGTGGCCAACCTGATCACGGAAGCCGGTGCCGATCGCGTCCTCTCGGTCGACCTTCATGCCGGCCAGATCCAGGGCTTTTTCGATATTCCGACCGACAATCTCTATGCCGCGCCGGTCATGGCGGCCGACATCCAGGCGCGCTACGGCGATCAGGATCTCATGGTTGTCTCGCCCGACGTCGGCGGCGTGGTGCGCGCCCGCGCGCTCGCCAAGCGGCTCGACAACGCCCCGCTGGCCATCGTCGACAAGCGCCGCGATCGTCCTGGCGAAAGCGAGGTGATGAACATCATCGGCGAGGTGAAGGGCCGCCACTGCATCCTGATCGACGACATCATCGATTCGGGCGGTACGCTATGCAACGCGGCGCAGGCCCTGCTCGACCAGGGCGCGAGCTCGGTCGCGGCCTATATCACGCACGGCGTGCTTTCGGGCGGCGCGGTGGCCCGCGTCGACGGGTCGGCGCTCAAGGAGCTGGTGATTACCGACACCATTCGCCCGACCGATGCGGCGCAGGATTCCGAGCGGATTCGTATTCTCACCATCGCCCCGCTGATCGGCGAGGCGGTCCGGCGCATCGCCGACGAAAGCTCGGTCAGCTCGTTGTTCGACTAGCCGACCCCGGGACTACCTGCCGCAAGGGCGTCACTTCGCGCGGCCAAAGCCTTCGGGCTCTGCCACCGGGTCGCGCCAGGGCGCAACACCGCTGGCTTCGATTGCTTCCAGTTCTTCCAGCGCCTTCAGCCGCCGCCGCTGCCGCGTCTCGATCGTCATGCGGAGGAAGGGGTGGGCACCATTGACGAGTTCGCCCGGGCGGATGCCGAAGAACCGGCGGATCTCGCGAATGAGATGCGACTGGTCGAAATAGCGCAGGCGCGCCTCCGGCTCATCCTCGGGCCGCGCCACGCCGAGAAGCGTGGCGGCCATGTCGAGCGCTCGCGCGCGGCGTTGCACCAGCTTGGGGGAAATCCCGAAATCCCGTTTTATCGTGCGCTCAACTGTGCGGCACGAAACGCCCAGAGCATCGGCGAAATCGCCGATAATGAAATCGGGCGAGGCGAGGCATTCTCGTTCGAAGCCGACAGAGATGGGATCGGGCAGCTTGCGCGAAGTGGTGGCCAGGAACCTCCGCAATTGCATCTCGACTGCCACGATCCAATCTTCGTAGGGAGCCTGCGTGGGAACCTTGCTGGTCAAGTGGCCATGGCCCACGAGGTCTTCATGGATGACGATACGATCGGTCAGCGCCGCTTGCGACGGTCCCCCCAGTACCGGTGGGGCGCCCGTGGTGAGGTGAATCGTTACGACCTTGTAGGACCCGGTGACACTGATCGGCATGGCGCGGGTCTGAGTGCCGAAGTAAAGCGTGATGCCTTCGTCGCCGGGTACGAAAGTCTGCACTCCGTCCAGCGTCTCTGCTGTCCAGGTTCCGCCCCATAACAGGCGCATGCATGCCTGATCGCCCAGCATCCTGCAGGAAACGGTAGTGTCCGCGGCGATATCCCCTTCGGCAACGCTGATCCAATAGAACCACGGTTCGATATCTTTTGCGGGTTCGCGTGCCAGGGCCAGGGGAGCTCCATCATGCGTCGTCCCCGTTTTCGACCGTATGGGCACGTGGTGTTTCATTGTCGGGGGTGCTCGGGACCATCGGCACGCCAGGGAACATCGCTCAGCCCAAGTTCCTGCATGATGGCAAGCCGCCGCATCTGCCGGATTTCCAGGTCGATCCTGAGAAGATGTGCCTCGCAAGCGGACAGTGTTCCGGGAGACATGCCGAAATAGGTCTTTATCTGCTTGGTCATATGCGCCTGGTCGAAATAGCGCAGCCGGAATTCGGCATCTTCCTCCGGCATGGCGACACCCAGCAGCGCGGCGGCCATATCCAGTGCCCGAGCCCGCCGCAGTGCGGCTTTGGGGCTAATGCCGAAGGCGGCGAAAACGGCGCGCTCCAAGGTCCGGCGGCTGACGGCGTGCCGCTGGGCGAAGTCCTCGAGGTTGAGCGACTGGTCAGCCAGGAGGTGCCGCTCGAAATCGATTATCATCGGTGGCGGCGCCTCGGCGACCAGCGGCAGGAGCACTTGCCGCGCGACAGTCTCGAAAATGTCCAGCCATCGGTCGCGGCCGTCCTCTTCGCGGAAGTATGACCCGCGCTTTTCCTGCGGGACAGCGCCGTCGAAAGGGAGCACCCGATCGACTGCATCGGCCAGCGGAATCGCTGGTTCGGTGCCATTGGTGCCCGGCCGGAACTGCATCTGGATAAAGCGGAAGGGCCCCTCGACGCGCAGCGGCATGATCCGTGTCTGCGGCCCGAAATAGAGGATCCGACTGCTCTCGGCCGCGTCGAACGATAGCGGACCATCGTCGGTTTGAAGGTGCCATCGCCCCTTAAGCAAGACCCGGATGGCAGCATTTTCCGAGAAGAAGGCGCAGGTCTGCGCTTCGCCGGTTGTTTCGACGACATCGGCAACTGCAAGGGAATGGACCCACGGCGCAAGATCGGGCGCGGGGCCGCGGCTGTAGGCGAGCGGCTTGCCGTCGGGCGTACGCCCGGTAAGCGATACCAGCCCCCGGTCGGCCATAGCCTCCGGTTCGCCTATCTGGCGCCTGGTCGCGGACCTGCCTGTCACAATGCTCCCCGTTTCATTGCGACACGAAGGGTGGAGCTATTTTGCGACCCCTTCTTGACCCCGCCGATGCACATGTCAAATGCGCACCATGCCGAATTCGCAGGACATCCGCCTCGCCAACCGCCTGGCAGACGCTGCCGGGGACGCCATTCGCCCATTGTTCCGGGGGGACTGGCGGGCCGAGCAGAAAGAGGATCATTCAGCCGTGACCGAAGCCGACCGTGCCGCCGAAGCGGCTATGCGGCAGCTGCTGGAGAGCGAGCGAGCGGATGACGGGATCATCGGCGAGGAATATGGTGCCACGCGTGAGCATGCCGCCCGGCAATGGGTGCTGGATCCGATCGACGGCACGCAGAGTTTCGTCGCAGGCCGCCCGATCTTCGGCACACTGATCGCTCTGCTGCAAGACGGTTGGCCCGTGCTCGGGATAATCGATCAGCCGATCCTCGGTGAGCGCTGGGTGGGCGTGATCGGTGAGCCGACGATGTTCAATGGCAAGCCAGTAAAGACACGAGCCTGTCGCGCATTGGAAGGCGCATCGGTCGCCACGACGAGCCCGCATGCCTTCGCCGAGGAGGATGTGGATGCCTATTTGCGCGTCGTTGCGAAGGCTTATCCCAAGCGGCCCTGGCCGGTGTATGGTGGCGATTGCTACAATTACGGCCTGCTTGCGTCGGGCCATGTCGACATCGTGATCGAGAGCGGCCTCAAACTGCACGACTTCGCCGCTCTGGTCCCGGTGGTCGAGGGGGCGGGCGGTACCATGAGCGACTGGCAGGGCCACCCGCTCGACGCCAATAGCGACGGCAGGGTGCTGGCGCTGGGCGAGCCGGCGCGGCTGGAGGAAGTGCTCGAAGCCATGGGTGGGATCGACAGTCAGTCTTCCCCTGAGGACCCTGGGCACTGACCCGCGCCACGGTCGTTTGAGCGGCATGAAAACCATATGCATTACCGGCGCGGGTGCGGGCATCGGGCGCGCCACGCTGATGCACTTTCACGGTGCGGGATGGCGCGTGATCGGGCTCGACAAGGATGCCGGCGCGCTTGCCGAACTGCGCAAGGCCCTGCCGGCGGACCGGGCGCTGTTGCTCACCTGCGACGTCGGCATGGAAGGCGAAGTAAAGCGCGCCTTTGCGCGGATCGGTGAGTGGCTGGGCGATGCGCCACTCGATTGCCTCGTCAACAACGCCGGAATTGCCGATCCCTATTGCGGACCGCTCGAAGACCTTGCGCTGGCCGACTGGCAGGCTTGGATCGATGCCAGCCTCACCGCCGCCTTCCTGTGCAGCCGCGCCTCGGTCGCCCTGCTCCGCCGCGCGGACGGCGGGGCAAGCATCGTGAATATCTCGAGCACGCGCGCGGTCATGAGCGAGCCGGAATGCTTTGCCTACGCCTCGGCCAAGGGCGGACTCGACGCGCTGACCCATGCCATGGCGGTCACGCTCGGACCGGACATTCGCGTCAATGCTATCCGCCCGGGCTGGATCGAGACCGGGCCGTGGCAGAAGACGGGCGAGCAGCACGAGCCGGACCATCGTCCGATCGATCGCCGGCAACACCCGGCGGGCCGTGTTGGCACACCGCAAGACATAGCGGAGGCGGTCGAGTACCTCCATCGCGCCGGCTTCGTCACCGGCCAGCACCTCAGCGTCGATGGTGGCATGACCCGCAAGATGATCTACGAAGATTGACATGGACCTGGGGGGCAGACTTCGCGGCCGGGTGGCCCTGGTGACAGGCGCAGCGCGCGGTATGGGGCTGGAGATCGCGCGGCGCCTGGCGGCCGAGGGTGCCATCGTCTGGCTCGGGGGGCGGAACCGGGCTGCGCTTACCGAGGCGGCTTCCTCGATCGAGGGCGATGCGCGGCAGCTCGCTTTCGACATCACTGACGAGGAGGCTTGCATCGCCGCGCTCGAGCGGATCGAACGCGCCACCGGTTTCGACATCCTCGTCAACAATGCCGGCGAGCGCGACCGGCGCAGCTACGCGGAAATCGAGCGGGCCGACATGGAACGGTTGCTGCGGACGAATCTCGTCGCGCCTTTCGACCTTGCGCGCAGGGCCGTGCCGCTGATCCGGGCCCGCGGGCACGGAAGGATCGTCAATGTCACCTCGATCGCCAGCGAGATCGCGAGGGGCGACGCGTCCTATACCGCGAGCAAGGCGGGACTCGACGGCGTGACCCGCTCGCTGGCGGCGGAACTCGGGCCGGAAGGCATCACGGTCAATGCGGTAGCGCCTGGCTTCGTGCTGACCGAGGCAAATGCGGAGTGGTTCGAGGGATCGAGCGACATCGCCGATCACCTTGCGCGCCGAACTTCGCTCGGGCGATGGGCCAGGCCGGACGAGATCGCCGGTGCCGTCGCATTCCTCGTTTCGGACGACGGATCTTATGTCACGGGTCACACTCTGATCGTGGACGGGGGCTACGTCACCCATTTCTGACGGCGCTTGCATTTCGGCGCAGAATCGCTAGATGCGCGGCCTTCACCGACACGTGAATCACCGCCGGTCTGGCCGAAAGGGCTGCCAGGGCTGGTCGGACGTGTCTCTGCAAAGGAGATGAAAATGCCCAAGCTTAAGACCAAGAGCGGTGTGAAGAAGCGCTTCAAGATCACCGCGACCGGCAAGGTCAAGCATGGTGTCGCCGGCAAGCGTCACCGCCTGATCAGCCACAATGCGAAGTACATCCGCCAGAACCGCGGCACCACCGTCCTGTCCGAAAACGACTGGAAAGCGGTGAAGAAGTGGGCCCCCTACGGCCTCGACTGAGCCCGTCTGCGTTTTTAGGAGTACAACAGCATGCCACGTATTAAGCGCGGGGTTACTACCCGCACCAAGCACAAGCGGCTTCTGGACCAGGCCAAGGGCTATCGCGGTCGCCGCAAGAACACCATTCGCGTCGCGCGTCAGGCCGTCGAAAAGGCTGGCCAGTATGCCTATCGCGACCGCAAGGTTAAGAAGCGCAGCTTCCGCGCCCTGTGGATCCAGCGCATCAACGCCGCGGTCCGCGCCGAAGGCCTGACCTATTCGCAGTTCATGCACGGCACCAAGCTGGCCGGCATCGAGCTCGACCGGAAGGTCATGGCCGATCTCGCCATGAACGAAGGCGCTGCCTTCAAGGCGATCATCGAACAGGCCAAGAAAGCACTGCCGGCGTAAACCCGCCGGTAAAGCTGAAATTCTATGAAAAGGGCGTCCGCACCGGGCGCCCTTTTTGCATGGGCCTTTGGCCATCGGGCCAAGCCACGGTAGGATAGTGGCCTTGGGGGAGAGTCGCGTGTCTGGCGAATGCCACATCGAAGTACGCTTTTTCGCGCCTCCGGCGGATATCGCGCCCTGCTTCACGATGATCTATCACATGACGGTCGATGTGCCGGCGGGCGAGACGGTCACCGATTGCCTGGTGCCCGAATGGGCCAACATGCGCTTCTTTTCCGACCAAGGCGACCTCGCCGGCAGCCTCCGGCCCAATGCGGCAGGTGCGCAGCGCTTCCAGGCGACCGGGCCGAGCGCGCAGCCGACCCCGTTCGAGATCGGCCGCGCCCGCATGTGGGGGCTGGCGCTCAGTCCAATCGGCTGGGCGCGCTTCATCGGTCGGCGCGCCGCGGATTACGTGAATGTCGCGAGCGATGGCGAGGAAGAGGCAGCCTTCGCGCCCTTCGTGCCACTGTGCGACATTTTCTGCGCCGGTGCTGCCAATCCCGACGCACAGCTTGCCAAAGCGATGCAGCTACTCCGCGACACCACCAGCATGCCCCGCGATGCCGCGCGCATCGCCGCAGTGCACGACGCGATGGGCGATGCCTTCCTGACCAAGGTCGAGGATTTCGCCGCGCGCGTGCGCATGTCGAAGCGCACGCTGGAGCGAATCTGCCGCCAGCATTTCGGTTTCAGTCCGCGCGTTCTGCTGCGCCGCCAGCGTCTCGTTCGCGTGCTGACGGCCTATATGATCGAACAGCGCAGATGGACCTCGGTCATGGACCTGCACTATCACGATCAGGCTCATTTCGTACGCGAATTCAAACACTTCATGGACATGAGCCCGAGCGAATACGCCGCGATGCCACATCCGGTCATGAGCGCATTTCTGGCGGAAAGGCAGCGCGTGTGGGGATTGCCTGTCCGAAAACGGGACAATATCGCCTAGGCTGCATTCAATCCGTCGCAGTTTGCTATTGTTTGTCGCGATGATCGATCCCGGTCTTCCCGACAGCAAGCACAATGGAGCGCCGCGATGAGCCTCGCTCAGCCTGGCGATGCGGTTCGCCTGCGGTTCTTTTTGCCGCCACGCGACCTCGCACCCTTCGTCACGACGATATACCAGCTCGACATTACCGGTGCGCAAGGCGAACCCATTGAGGATGCGCTACACCCCGAATGGGCGAATATCCGGCTCATCACCGCAGGCGAAATCGAGGCCGGGATCGGCGGCGGGCCGCTCGCCCCGGTACCACGTAGTATTCTCGTCGGCCCTACCAGCCATGCCGTCCGCTTCCGGGCCCAGAGCGCTCGCAGCTGGGGAATCGGGCTTTTGCCACTTGGCTGGGCGCGGCTGGTCGATGCCCCGGCCTGCGAATATGCCGACCGCTTCGTCGATCTGGCGCAAGAACGCGACCTTGCCCGCCTTGGTGCTCTGGCCGCATGTCACGAGCGCGATGGTCAATCGGCGAAGAGCTTTCGCGATCGCCTGGTCGACGTGCTCAGAACCCTGCTGACCGCGCCGCAGCCGCGCGATGCCGAGATCGTGCGGCTGGAACATGCCCTCGTCGATCGCGAAGTGCATAATGTGGCGGCGCTGTCGGAAAAATCGGGCATCGGGACGCGCTCGCTCGAGCGGCTCAGCAAAAACGTGTTCGGCTTTCCGCCCCAACTCCTCCTGCGCCGCCAGCGATTCTTGCGCAGCCTTGCCCAATTCATGCTCGACCCCTCGCTCAAGTGGATCGATGCGCTCGACAGCCACTATCACGATCAGGCGCATTTCGTCCGCGACTTCAAGCAATTCATGGGAACGAGCCCGAGCAAATATGCGCGCCAACCCCACCCGGTGCTGGGTGCCGCCGTCCATGCCCGCAAGGCGATTGCGGGTGAGGCGGTGCAAGTGCTTCACCGGCCGCCGGCCGCCTGAACCTTGCCTGCCGTCTTGAAACGTAGCAGACCCAGCCACTTGATGGGCCGCGCCGCGGCCCGGCGGGGCACTTTCTGACAATGGCGATGGCGGATGCCGATTCACTCACGACGGATTTCGTTTCGGACCGTCTGGTGCTGCGCCTGGTGGCCCCGCCCGCCGATCTCGCGCCCTTCGTCGCGGGACTTTACCGCATGATCGTGCCACCTGGCGCGTCGGTCGAGGACTGGTTGCCACCCGAGGAAGCCAATCTGCGGACCGGAACTGCTACCGAATATTCCGCGGCAATCGGGGATGGGGAGATGGCCGACGTCCCTGCCGCCATTATCTCGGGCCCGACCGACCGGGTGACGCACCTGCGCATCAGCGAAGGCAGTTTCTGGGGCATGGGCCTGACGCCAACCGGATGGGCGCAGCTTGTGGACATGCCGGTCGACAGCTGCGTGAACCGGTTTCAGGACGTGCGCACCGCCGGTATCCCTGACGCGCTGTGCGATATGCTGGACCACCTGCGCGACATCGGCGACGATATCGTCCGGGCGGCAAGCCTCGTCAATGCGACCTTGCGACGGATGCTGGCCCAACGGCCACCGGCAGACGAGAGAATTCTGGCAATCCACCGCGCTCTTCTCACAGATCACGAATCGAGCGTGGCCGCCATTGCCGAGCGCCACGACATGAATGCACGCACTTTCATCCGTTTCTCGCAGAAGCGGTTCGGCTTTCCTCCGCGCATTCTGTTGCGCCGCCAGCGGTTCCTGCGCAGCCTTGGCAAGTTCATGCTCGACCCGTCGCTGAGCTGGATCAATGCGCTCGATACCGCCTATTGGGACCAGGCGCATTTCATTCGCGATTTCCGCGCGACCATGGGCATGACGCCGAGCGACTATGCCCGGCGCGAACACCCTATCGTGGCAGCGGCGGTGGCAGTGACGCACCGCCGCAGCGGCATTACCATGCAGGGCCTTTACGATCCGGCCCGGCCGATCCAGTCCGAAACTGGGCTTTAGCATTTGGCCGCTTCCCGCTAGAGGCAGCCGCGCAAGACACAGCCGAGGATTCAATGACCGAGTTGGCGATGTTGCGGGACAATGCTCTCGCACGGATAGACGATGCGTCCGATGCGGCCGCGCTGGAGGTGCTGCGCGTAGAGTATCTGGGCAAGCAGGGTTCGATCTCGGGCCTGATGAAGACGCTCGGCAAGATGACGCCGGAAGAGCGTCAGACCGAAGCGCCCAGGATTCAGGGTCTGCGCACCGAGGTCGCCGATGCGATCGCGGCGAAGAAGGCGGAGCTCGACGATGCCGAACTCGAAGCCCGGCTTACGCGCGAGGTGCTCGACCTGACCCTGCCCGCGCCGCAAGCGCCGCAAGGCTCGGTTCACCCGGTCAGCCAGGTGATGGACGAGTTGGCCGAAATCTTCGCCGACCTCGGTTTCTCGGTCGCCACCGGGCCGGAGATCGAGGACGACTGGCACAATTTCACCGCGCTCAACATGGCCGAAACGCACCCGGCGCGCGCGATGCATGATACGTTCTATTTCCCTGATGTGGACAGCGACGGCCGCCGCATGCTGCTCCGCACGCATACCTCGCCGGTGCAAATCCGTTCGATGGCCGAGCAGGGCGCGCCCATTCGCATCATCGCGCCGGGCCGCGTCTACCGCTCGGACAGCGATGCGACGCACACGCCGATGTTCCACCAGGTGGAAGGTCTGGTGATCGGCAAGGGCATCCACCTCGGCCACCTCAAGTGGACGCTGGAGACCTTCCTCAAGGCCTTCTTCGAGCGCGACGATATCGTGCTGCGCCTGCGCCCTAGCTATTTCCCCTTCACCGAACCCTCGGTCGAGGTCGATGTGGGGTGGCAGGACGTGAACGGTCGCCGCGTGCTCGGCGGGGACGGCGATGCGCCGGGCCATGGCTGGATGGAACTGCTCGGCAGCGGCATGGTCAATCGCCGCGTGCTTGAATTCGCGGGCGTCGATCCGGACGTCTATTCGGGCTTCGCCTGGGGCCTTGGCGTGGACCGGCTCGCGATGCTGAAATACGGCATGGACGATCTGCGCGCCTTTTTCGACGGCGACTATCGCTGGGCGGAGCATTACGGCTTCTCGCCCTTCGACCAGCCCACCCTGTCTGCCGGCGTAGGAGCGCGCGCATGAAGTTCTCGCTCGAATGGCTGAAGCACTTCCTCGACACCGATGCCTCGGTGGCGGAGATAGCCGCTGCGCTCAACCGGATCGGCCATGAGGTCGAGGGCATCGAGGACCCGGCGGACAGACTGGCAGGTTTCCGCGTCGCCAAGGTGCTGACGGCCGAGAAGCATCCCGATGCCGACAAGCTGCAGGTCCTCAGCGTCGATACCGGTGACGGCCAGCCGCTGCAGGTCGTTTGCGGGGCGCCCAATGCGCGTGCGGGCATGAAGGGTGTGCTCGGCCTGCCCGGCGCGGTGGTCCCCGCTAACGGCATGGAATTGCGCAAGAGCGCGATCCGCGGCGTCGAAAGCAACGGCATGATGTGCTCGGTGCGCGAACTCGAACTCGGCGACGAGCATGACGGCATCATCGAATTGCCCGAGGATGCGCCGGTCGGGGAAAGCTTCGCCGACTATAGCGATGCGTCGCCCGTGTTCGACGTGGCGATCACCCCCAATCGTCCGGACTGCATGGGCGTGATGGGCATCGCACGCGATCTCGCGGCGGCGGGCCTCGGCACGTTCAAGCCGGTCGAGGTACCGGCGATCGATGGCAATGGCGCGTGCCCGGTCGAGATCCGCACCGACGATCCCGACGGCTGTCCGGCTTTCTATGGCCGTGTCATTCGCGGAGTCGACAACAGCAAGCCCTCACCGGAATGGATGCAGCGCCGGCTGAAGGCTGCGGGCCAGCGACCGATCAGCGCGCTGGTGGATTGCACCAACTATCTTATGCTCGCCTGCGGGCGTCCGGCGCATGTCTACGACGTCGCCAAGCTGTCCGGCCCTGTCGTCGCGCGCCGAGCGCAGGATGGCGAGACGATGCAGGCGCTCAATGAAAAGACCTACACGCTCGATGACACGATGACGGTTATCGCCGACGATGCTGGTGTCCATGATATCGGCGGGATCATGGGCGGCGAGCATTCCGGTGCGAGTGAGGGCACGACCGACGTCCTGCTCGAGATCGCCTATTTCGATCCCGAGCGCATCGGCGTGACCGGTCGCAAGCTCGGCCTCGCGTCGGACGCGCGTACGCGGTTCGAGCGCGGTGTCGATCCGGCCTTCCTGGACGATGGCCTTGCGCTTCTGACCGACCTGATCGTGCAGACCTGCGGCGGTACGCCGAGCGAAGCAATTCGCGCGGGCGAGCCACCGGTGGAGCCGATGGTCGTGCCGTTCGATCCCGGACTGACTCTGCGCCTGGGTGGTGTCGAGGTGGCCGAGGACGAGCAGCGCCGCATTCTGACCGAACTCGACTTCGCGGTGGGCCCCGACTGGCAGGTCACCTGCCCGCCGCGCCGTCACGACATCGAAGGCCCTGCGGATCTGGTCGAGGAAGTGGTGCGCATCCACGGGCTCGACAATGTTGAGAGCGTGGCCCTCCCACGTGCCGATGGCGTCGCGCAGCCGACCGCTTCGCCGCAGCAGAAGCTCGAGCGCAAGCTGCGCCGCGCAGCTGCTGCGCGTGGGCTGAACGAGGCAGTGACCTGGTCCTTCCTACCCAGCGCCGACGCCGAGCACTTCGCGGACGGCGCGCAGCTTTGGGTGCTCGACAATCCGATCAGCGAGGACATGAAGGCGATGCGCCCCTCGCTCATTCCCGGCCTGCTCGCCGCGGCCAAGCGCAATGCCGATCGCGGCGCGCCGGGCACGCGCCTGTTCGAAATCGGACGTCGCTATTTCCGCGGCAAGGGCGGCGCGAGCGACGAGAAGCCAACGCTTGGCGTAGTGCTCGCGGGCGAGAAGACCCCGCGCGGCTGGGCGCAGGGCAAGGCTACTGGCTTAGACGCCTATGACGCCAAGGCCGAAGCGCTCGCCCTGCTCGATGCCGCCGGTGCGCCGGTCGACAACCTCATGGTCATGGGTGAGGCGGGCGATCAGTTCCACCCCGGCCAGTCCGCCACGCTGCGGCTCGGCCCGAAGACCGTGCTCGCCCGCTTCGGCGCGCTGCACCCGCGCACGCTCAAGGCCTTCGACGTGGACGGCCCGGTCGTCGCGGTCGAAATTTTCCTCGACGCTATCCCGGCGAAAAAAGGCGGCGGCAGTTTCGCGCGCCCGACCTACACGCCGCCCGCATTGCAGGCGATCACTCGCGACTTCGCCTTTCTCGTCCCCGCCGATCTTGCTGCTGCCGACCTCGTGCGCGCGGTGAAGGGCGCGGACAAGCAAGCTATCGTCTCGGCGCGCGTGTTCGACGTTTTCGCCGGGCAAGGCGTGCCCGAAGGCAAGAAGTCGGTCGCGGTAGAGGTCGTGCTTCAGCCGGGCGAGAAAAGCTTCACCGACGAGGAGATCAAGGCGATCTCGGACAAAGTGGTGGCCGCTGCCGCCAAGCAGGGCGCGGAGTTGCGCGGATGAAGACGGCTTTCGTAACCGGAGCGACCGCGGGCATTGGTGAAGCGACTGTCCGTGCGCTCGTGGCCAAAGGCTGGCGCTGCGTGGCGACGGGACGCCGCAAGGAACGGCTCGATGCGCTGGTCGCGGAGCTGGGGGCAGAGGCAATCCACCCTTGCGTCTTCGACGTGCGCGACGAGGTTGCGATGGATGCCGCCATTGCTGCATTGCCCGAGGACTTCGCCGGGATCGACCTGTTGGTGAACAACGCGGGTCTCGCGCAAGGCCTCTCGCCCGCGCAGGAGGCGAACCTCGACGACTGGCAAACCATGATCGACACCAATGTGACGGCCATGGTCAAGCTGACCCGCAAGCTGCTGCCCGTTCTGATCGAGCGCAAGGGCGCGATCATTGCGATCGGCTCGGTCGCGGGGAGTTATGTCTATCCGGGCGGTAATGTGTATGCAGGCTCCAAGGCCTTCGCGAACCACTTCACGCTGGCCCTGCGCGCCGATCTCCATGGCACCGGCGTGCGCGTGACCAGCATCGAGCCGGGCATGGTCGAGACCGAATTCACGCTGGTCCGCACCGGCAGCCAGCAGGCGAGCGACGACCTTTATCGCGGGTCCGACCCGATGACCGGCAAGGACATTGCGAACACTATCCTGTGGGTGGCCGAACTGCCCCCGCACCTCAACATCAACCGCATCGAGCTGATGCCGGTGAGCCAGGATTTCGCCGGCTTCCGCGTCGCGCGCGACTGAGTATTACATGACTTCCAATCGCCGTACCTTCGCGATCATCTCGCACCCCGACGCGGGCAAGACGACGCTCACCGAAAAGCTGCTGCTGCAGGGCGGGGCCATCCACCTCGCGGGCGAGGTCAAGGCGCGCGGGGCGGCGCGGCGGGCGCGATCGGACTGGATGAAGATCGAGCAGCAGCGCGGTATCTCGGTCACCTCCAGCGTTATGACCTTCGAGAAAGAGATCGACGGCGAACTCATCACCTTCAACCTGCTCGACACGCCGGGCCACGAGGATTTCTCGGAAGACACCTACCGCACGCTGACTGCGGTCGATTCCGCCATCATGGTGATCGACGTCGCCAAGGGGATCGAGAGCCAGACGCGCAAGCTGTTCGAGGTTTGCCGCCTGCGCAACGTGCCGATCATCACCTTCGTCAACAAGGTCGACCGGGAAGGACGCCCGCTGTTCGAGATCCTCGACGAAGTGGCTGACGCGCTCGCGCTCGACGTCAGCCCGCAGAACGCGCCGCTCGGCATGGGCGGGCTGTTCACGGGGGTACTCGATTTCGAGACCGACACGGTCACGCGGCCCGAAGGCGGGAGCAAAGAATTTCTCGGCAAGCGGGAGCCGCTGGGCGACCTGCCGGAGGAACTCGAAGAAGAGATCGAGCTGACCAAGATCGGCTATCCCGAATTCGACCTCGAAGCCTATCGCAATGGCGATCTGACGCCGGTGTTTTTCGGCTCCGCGCTCAAGAATTTCGGCGTCGAGGAGCTGATCGAGGCGATTGCCAAGTGGGCCCCTCCGCCGCGCCCGCAGCCCGCCGGCGAAGAGCAGATCAGCCCCGAGCGCGACGAGGTCACCGGCTTCATCTTCAAGGTGCAGGCCAACATGGACCCCAACCACCGCGACCGGATCGCTTTCATGCGGCAGGTTTCGGGCACCTTCAAACGCGGCATGAAGCTGACGCCATCGGGCCTCGGGAAGCCCATCGCGGTCCACTCGCCGATCCTCTTCTTCGCGCAGGATCGCGAGATCGCCGACACCGCGCTGGCGGGCGACATTATCGGTATCCCCAACCACGGCACGCTGCGCGTCGGGGATACGCTGTCCGAGAAAAACGATGTACGTTTCACCGGCCTGCCGAACTTCGCGCCGGAGATCTTGCGCCGCGTCGTACTGGCCGATCCGACGAAGACCAAGCAGCTCAGGAAAGCGCTCGATGATTTGTCCGAAGAGGGCGTGATCCAGGTCTTCTACCCGGAGATCGGGGCACAACACATAGTCGGCGTGGTTGGTCAGCTGCAGCTGGAAGTGCTGATTTCGCGCATGGAGGCGGAGTACAAGGTGAAGGCCAATCTCGAGCCGTCACCCTTCGCCACCGCGCGCTGGGTCAAGGGCGACGACAAGGCGCTGGATGAGTTCGAGAAATTCAATCGCGCCAACCTTGCCCGCGACCGGGATGGCGATCTCGTCTTCATGGCCAAGAGCCCGTGGGACGTGAATTACCAGGAAGAGAAGAATCCGGACCTGACCTTCTCGGCGACAAAAGAACGGTAGGTTGAATCAATAGTGGAGCCGTTGCAAAGCGCCCCGATGACTATTCCCGGCCCAACCTCCCAGACCTTCATCTCGCAGCGACTGCGGCTCAACTATCTCGACTGGGGCAATCGCGGAAAGCCGCCGCTGGTCCTGGTTCACGGTGGGCGTGACCATGCGCGCAGCTGGGACTGGGTCGCGGAAGAGCTGTGCCAGGATTGGCACGTCGTCGCGATGGACCACCGCGGGCATGGCGACTCCGACTGGGTTTCCGACGGCAATTACTCCTCCAGCGACATGGTCTACGATCTCGCGCAGCTAGTGCATCAGCTCGGCGTCGGTCCGGTGACCATCGTTAGCCATTCCATGGGCGGCAATGTGTCGCTGCGCTACGCCGGGACCTTCCCGAACATGGTCACGAAGATCGTGGCGATCGAAGGTCTGGGTCCAAGTCCGAAGCGACAGAAGGAGATGAGGGCGAAGCCCTATCCCGAACGCTTGAACGAATGGATCGGCAAGAAACGCGCCGCCTCCGCCCGCACGCCGCGCAAGTACGAGAGCATCGAGGCAGCCTTCGCGCGGATGATCGATGAGAACAGCTACCTCACCGAGGAGCAGGCGCGGCATCTTACGCTTCATGGCGTCAATCGTAACGAGGATGGAACCTATAGCTGGAAGTTCGACCCGCATCTCAATGTCTGGCCGGTCGAAGACATCGCCGATGAATTCCTCCACCAGACCTGGGCGGCGATCACGGCGCCGACGCTGTTACTCTATGGCGCGGACAGCTGGGCTTCCAATCCCAAGGGCGACGGCAGGCTTGAACACTTTGCCAATGCCGAGGTGATCGAGTTCGACAATGCCGGCCACTGGTTGCACCATGACCAGTTCGACCGGTTCATGGCGACACTGAGGGATTTCCTTTGACGGCGGCACATATCGTGCAGCGAAAGCGTTGACCGGGGGTGCAGCTTACCTTCGCCAGCTACAACATTCACAAGGCGGTCGGCCTCGACCGCAAGCGCGATCCCGAGCGTATCCTCTCGGTCCTGCACGAGATCGATGCCGATGTCATCGCCTTACAGGAGGCGGATCGGCGCATCGGCGACCGGGCAACGGTGCTTCCGCGTGCCGCCCTCGACGACACGAAATGGCGTGTCATCGAGGTGGCGCGGCGGCCGCGGAGCATCGGCTGGCACGGCAATGCGCTGCTGGTCAGGCGAGATGTCGAGATCGTCGCGTCTCATGCACTCGATATTCCGACACTCGAGCCGCGCGGCGCGGCGTGCGGCGAAATCGTGATCGAGGGTCAATTGCTTCGGATCATCGGGACGCATCTCGACCTGTCCGGCCTGCGCAGGCGCGACCAGATCCGATCGCTCCTCACCTACATCCGGGTCTGCGAGCGCGATCTGCCCTCGGTCATTCTCGGCGATTTCAACCAGTGGGGCAGAAATACGGGTGCGATGCGGGAATTCGGGGAGGAGTGGCAGCTATTAACGCCGGGGCGCAGCTATCCCAGCCGTCAGCCGATCGCGACGCTGGATCGCATTGCCGTGACGCGTCACTGGGAATGCGTCGATAGCAAGGTCCACCACACCTCGCTGGCGGCCGTGGCATCAGACCATCTTCCCGTCGTTGCGCAGCTCAAGCTGCACACGAAATAGGCTGCTGACTATAAATCAGGCAAACTAAGGGCTCGTCAGTCGCGCAGACGACGAATGGTTCGTTCTTGCGGCACTTTGGCACACTTCATGCTGCACCTGCGAAAGCCGGCAACGGGGCCGGCTGACACAAGCAGGGGGTGAACGCTTGAAATTCATCATCGCCGTCATCAAGCCATACAAGCTCGACGAGGTGCGCGAAGCGCTCGGCGCAGTGGGCGTGGCCGGTATGACCGTATCGGAAGTGAAGGGTTTCGGTCGGCAAAAAGGCCAGACCGAGATTTACCGCGGCGCCGAGTATTCGACCAACATGCTGCCGAAAGTGAAGCTGGAGATTGCCACCAGCGACGATCTCGCCCCGCAAGTCGTCGAGACGATCCAGCAGACCGCCAGCAGCGAAGCGATCGGCGACGGGAAGATTTTCGTTCTCGACCTCGCCAGCGCGACCCGCATCCGCACCGGCGAAACCGGCGATACGGCCCTGTGACGATGAAGGATACCAAGATGCTCCGTACCCTTACCCGCGCCGGCGCCACGGCTGCCGCGCTGCTCGTGCCTGCTGCAGCCTATGCGCAGGAAGCTGCAGAGGCTGCCGCCGCCGTGCCTAATCCCGGCAACAATGCCTGGATGATGACCGCCACGGTGCTGGTCATGCTCATGATCCTGCCCGGTCTTGCCCTGTTCTATGGCGGCCTCACCCGCTCGAAGAACATGCTGTCCACCATGACCCAGATCGGCGCGACCGCGTCGCTCGCCATGCTCGTTTGGGTAATGTGGGGCTATTCCACGGCATTCGGCCCCGAAGGCAACGCATTCTTCAGCTGGGGCAACCTGTTCCTTGCGCAGACTGACGCATCCAGCACGGCCGCGACCTTCACCGACGAGGTGATCAGCGAATTCGTCTTCATCAGCTTCCAGATGACCTTTGCGGCCATCACCGCCGCGCTGATCCTCGGCGCGACGGCGGAGCGCATGAAGTTCAATGCCGTCATGCTGTTCGTACCGCTGTGGCTGACGGTCGTCTATTTCCCGATAGCCCACATGGTCTGGGCAGGGGGCGGCCTGCTGTTCGAGGACGGCGCACTCGACTTCGCTGGCGGCACAGTCGTGCACATCAACGCCGGTGTTTCGGGCCTCGTGCTCGCCTATCTGCTGGGCAAGCGCCGCGGCTATCCCGCGGAGCCCATGCCCCCGCACAGCCTGACGCTGACCATGGTCGGAACCGGCTTGCTGTGGGTGGGCTGGTTCGGTTTCAACGCCGGCAGTGCGCTGGAAGCCGATGCATCGGCAGGTCTCGCGATGATCAACACCTTTGTCGCGACCGCGGCCGGTGCGCTGACCTGGATGGTGATCGAGCGGATGGCTGGTCACAAGGGAAGTGCGCTGGGCTTCTGCTCGGGCGTAATCGCCGGCTTGGTCGCGGTGACCCCCGCAGCCGGAAACAGCGGCCCGTTCGGTGCGATCCTGCTGGGCATCGTCAGCGCTGCCGTGTGCTATCTCTTCGTCGCCAAAATCAAGGCAAAGCTCGGCTACGACGATAGCCTCGACGCCTTCGGCATCCACGGCATCGGCGGGATTGTCGGCGCGATCGGCACCGCGATCGTGTACCAGCCCTTCCTGGCCGGACCGGGAGACGGTTCGGTGGCGCTGGGCGCACAGCTCTGGGTCCAGATTTTCAGCGTCCTCGTCACCATCGCCTGGGCCGGTATCGGCACGCTCATCGTGGGCTTCATCGTCAAGGCGGTGGTCGGCCTCCGGGTGACCGAAGAAGCCGAAGTCGATGGGCTCGACATCACCGAACACGGGGAGCGCGCATATAACTGAACGCTGACCCAAACCGTTCGGCGGGGGCGCCGACACTCTCTCCTCTCTCTCAAACGGCGCCCTCGCCCACCCATGTTCCTCCTGCGAACATCCAACCTCTCGAAGGGCCGGGCACTCCCCGGCCCTCTTTTTTCGCTGAATTGCTGATGTGACTCGAATGCTACGCGCAATGACCAAAATATTTCACAAGCATTGTCAGCCCTTGCAATTTTGTGACTCCGGCGGGATTTGTGCTCGTGTTGACAGGGCGCAAAGCCCTGCGTGGAGGAGAGAAATCATGAAAAACCTACACCAGAGGCGCACCGCGCGACTGGCGGCCTTGCTGGCCGGTTGCGGGCTTTCCGCACTGGCAGCCCCGGTGGCCGCGCAGGTCGCGGAACAGGTCGAAGGCGACACCGACGTCATCATCGTGACCGCGACCAAACGGGACTCCACCATCCAGGACGTGCCGTTCTCGATCAACGCGCAGACCCAAGAAGACATCCAGAAATCGGGCGCGGGTAATCTCGAAGACCTGTCGCGCAGCGTCGCTGGCCTCTCGGTCCAGAATCTCGGGCCGGGCCAGAGCCAGGTCTCGGTTCGCGGCGTTTCGGCCGGCCAGGTCGTGCGCGACCAGCCGGGCGTGAAGGAACAGGTCGGCGTCTATCTCGACGAAAGCGTGATCTCGCTGTCGCTCTTTACGCCCGATCTCGACCTGTTCGATCTCAATCGCGTCGAGACGTTGCGCGGTCCGCAGGGCACGCTGTTCGGTTCGGGCAGCGTCGGCGGCACCATCCGCTACATTACCAACCAGCCGCTGGTCGGCGTGACCGAGGGTCTGATCGAGGGCAATGTCAATCTCGTCGATGGCGACGATATCGGCTGGCACGGCAAGGGCATGATCAATCTGCCGCTGGGCCAGCGCGCGGCGCTTCGTGCGGTCGGCTACTACACGCAATATGGCGGTTTCATCAACGCGATCGGCCCCGCAGGCGGCGAGGACGTCAATACCGGCGAACGCTATGGCGGGCGGCTGGCGCTGACCATCGATACGGGCGAAGGCTTCAGCCTGACGCCGCGCATCGTCTATCAGAAGATCACTGCCGACGGTTTCAACCGGCAGGAAATCTTCAACCTTTACGCCAATCCTTTCCGTACCAATCCCACCACGTTCGACGAGCGCGAGCAGTATCTGAAGCTGCGCGAAGCCTTCGAGGATGAGACGCTTATCGCCGATCTCGTCGCCGAGGCAGAATTGGGCCCGGTTACGCTGACATCGGTCAGCTCCTACACCAATCGCGACATCTTGGTGAGCCGCGATGCGAGCGCGCTAACCGGCTCCGTGTCGGTCGATCTCGGCTATCCGAATGCGGCCGTCAATCTGCCGTCGAACCTGCGCGATACGACCGACGTCAACGCCATCACGCAGGAATTGCGGTTCTCCAGCAACGACACGGGGCCGTTCCAGTGGGTCGTCGGCGGCTTCTATTCGAGCACCGATCGCTTCTATCGCCAGCGCCTGCCCACGCCGGGGTATGCCGCGGCGACCGACGCAGTGCTCGGGGCCGGGACCTCGGCCGCGGTCGCCAATGGCTTCCCCAATCTCGATTCGCCCTACAATGCCGACCTGCCCTACGAGCTGGAGCAGATCGCCATCTTCGGCGAAGCGACCTATGCGCTCACCGATGCCTTCGACGTTACGGTCGGCGCGCGTTATTACGATTTCGAGGAAAGCCGGCGGTTCGTGTCGGGCGGGCTGTTCGCCAATGGCGACAACGTAGCCGATACGACGTCCTCCGACGGGGTCAGCCCGCGCGTTTTGCTGAGCTACGACGTGAACGATACGGTGACCCTCAATGCGCAGGCGTCGAAGGGCTTCCGGCTCGGCGGGGTAAACGATCCGCTGAACATTACCCTCTGCTCGGACGAGGACGAGGCACTGTTCGGATCGTTCCAGAGCTATGACGACGAGAGCCTGTGGAACTACGAAGTCGGCGCCAAGGCGCAAGGGCGCGGGTTTTACGCCAATGTTGCGGCTTTCTACAACGACATCAGCGACCTGCAGGTGACGCTGGATGCAGGCAGCTGCTCCTCGCGCATCGTGTTCAACGTACCCGATGCGCATTCGATGGGTGCGGAGGCCGAAATCGGCTTTTCGCCCTCGCCGGGGCTGGACTTCGTCTTCGCGGGCAGTCTGATCGAAGCGGAATTCGACTCGACGCTTCCGGGCGAGCTGGCCGTGGCGACGGGCATTCGCGAAGGCAACCGTCTGCCCTCGGTCCCGAAGTTACAGTTCAGCGCTTCGGGTAGTTACGAATTCCCGGTCGCGGCAAATGCCGATGCCTATATCGCGGCATCGTGGAGCCATGTCGGCAATCGCTTCACCCAGCCTGCCGACCAGGAAAACAACCCCCGCACCTTCGTGGCGGGCCTGCCGTTTGGTGGGGCTCCGGCCGACGCATCGACCACGGTCGATCTGCTGTTGCCGTCCTACAATCTCGTCAATTTGAATGCGGGTGTCGATCTGACCTCGGGCCTGTCGCTGGTGGTCTATGTCAACAACCTGCTCGACGAGAACGCGTTGCTGAGCTTCGATCGCGAACGCGGAGGGCGAGCACGTCTGGGATATAGCGTCAGTACGCCGCGGACGATCGGCGTGACAGTCCGCCAGAGCTTCTAGGGGCATCGCAAAAATCAGAGGGGCCGGGGAGCGATCTCCGGCCCCTTTTTCATGTCCCGATCAGGCAGCCAGCGCGTTCTCGACGAAGTCGGCGCAACGTTCGCCGATCATGATGCTAGGCGCATTGGTGTTGCCGCTGACGAGGCGCGGCATGATGCTGGCATCGGCGATGTAGAGCCCGTCGATCCCGCGCGCCTTCAGGGTCGGATCGACCACCGCGTCGGCATCGGCACCCATGCGGCAGGTGCCGACCGGGTGATACACCGTGTCGGCACGGCTGCGGATCAGATCGTCGAGCTGCTCGTCATTGTCGAGGTCGATGGCGTAACGGTCCTTCGGTTCGTAGCGCGCAAGGCTGGGCGAGGATGCGATCCGGTGCGACAGGCGCACCCCTGCACGCAGCGTCGCGATATCGCGATCGTCATCGAGGAAGTTGGGATCGATGCGCGGCGCATGGCTCGCATCGCGGCTGTCGAGGCGCACCGTGCCGCGGCTTTCAGGCCGCAGCACGCAGGCGTGAAGGGAGAAACCGTGACCCTTTACCTTCTCGCGACCGTGATCCTCCAGCATGGCGGGCACGAAATGCCACTGCACATCCGGCGCCGGGGCGTCGGGCATGACCTTCCAGAATCCCCCAGCCTCGGCATAGGGCGTGGTCATGATGCCGGTGCGCTTGCGGCGGTGCTCGACGATGGCCTTGGCCATGCGCACGGACCCCGCCAGGCTGTCGCCGATGAAGTCCTTGCTCTGCGTTTCCCAACTGGAAACATAGTCGATGTGGTCCTGCAGGTCCGATCCGACGGCAGGCTTGTCGAGCTTCACTTCGATTCCGTGCTCGCGCAGGTGTTCGGCGGGGCCGATCCCCGACAGCATCAGGATCTGAGGAGAATTGAACGCGCCCGCCGACAGCACCACTGCCCCGCGCGCTCTCACGGTCCGCTCTTTCCCGCCCACCGTATAGGTTACGCCGGTAACGCGGCCATCCTCGATCTCCAGCCGCTGGACCGTGACGCCGATACGCACGTCGAGGTTCTTCGACTTGCGCCTTGGCTCGACATAGGCGCGCGAGGCGGACCAGCGCTCGCCGTCCTTCTGCGTCACCTGGTACATGCCGAAGCCCGCCTGCGTTTCGCCGTTGAAATCGGCGTTGCGCGGCAATTGCAGCTGTGCTGCAGCTTCGACGAACGCGAGGCTTCCGGGGTTGGGCCATTTCTGGTCGCTCACCCATAGCGGGCCATCGTCGCCGTGGTATTCGTTCTCGCCGCGGACATTGTGCTCGGCGCGTTTGAAATAGGGCAGCACGTCGTCGTAGCTCCAGCCGGAGCAGCCAAGCGAGGCCCAATTGTCGTAATCCCAGCTATTGCCGCGGATATAGACCATTGCGTTGATCGCCGAAGAGCCGCCGAGCCCGCGACCGCGCGGTTGATAGCCGGTGCGACCGTTCAGCCCCTTCTGCGGCACCGTTTCGTAGCGATAATTCGATTTATCGGTAAGGAAGGGCATGAAGCCCGGCGTCTTGATCAGGAAGGTGTCGTTGCGTCCACCCGCCTCCAGCAGGCACACGCGCTTGCCCGTATCGGCCAGCCGCCCCGAGACCGCACTGCCCGCACTGCCGCCGCCGACGACGATGACGTCGAATTCATCCATGATATCTCCTCTCGAATCGAGAGGTTAGGCAGCCTCGGCCTCCCCCGCAATCGGGTTTTCGGATGAAACGGATTTTCCTTCCGGGGCCTGTCGCGCGAGCCAGCGCGCGCGGATCTGGTCGGACGTTTCGCGGCTGCCGTCATGCGTCCAGCCGGGTTCGCGCAGGAGATAGCCGAGCTTGCTGCCCCACGGCGCGCGCCACATGTCCTGCGCAATGCCGACCCATTCGTGAAATACGGCCCATAGCAGGTTGAAGCTGCCGAGCTGCCTGACGATGCCGTAGCGGATCTTTTCGTCCTTCACCTCCGGCTCGAAGGTGCCGAACAGCTTGTCCCAGATGATGAATACGCCCGCGTAATTGCGGTCGAGGTAGCGCGGATTGGTCGCGTGATGCACGCGATGGTGGCTCGGTGTGTTCATCACCGCCTCGAACCAGCGCGGCATCTTGTCGATCGCCTCGGTATGGATCCAGAACTGGTAGATAAGGTTGAACCCGCCTGCGAGCGCGATCATGCCGGGGTGGAAACCAAGCAGCACCAGCGGCAGGGCGAAGGCGAAGCCCAGCGTCATGAAGCCAGTCCAGGTCTGGCGGAGCGCCGTGCTGAGATTGTAATGCTGGCTGGAATGGTGGTTTACATGGCTCGCCCAGAACCAGCGCACGCGGTGGCCGAAGCGGTGAACCCAGTAATATTTGAGATCGTCGAGCACGAAGCACAGCGCGAAGGCCCACCAGCTCCAGCCGATGTCGAACAGGCGAAATTGCCACACCCACAGGAACAGCGCGAAGAACAGCCCGCCAAAGATCAGCCCGCTGACTGTGCTGCCGAGACCGAAGGCGAGGCTCGTCAGCGTGTCGCGCGGCTCGTAGGCCTCACGCCGCTTGCGTGCGGCCCAGATCATTTCAATCAGGACCAGCGCGACGAAGCCGGGCACGGCCAGTTCGGTGGGCGAGAAATCGGGCATGACTAAGCAGTCTTTATCGCTTCTATCGCCTGCATCCAAGCTGAAGCATCCGCCAGCGAAAGCCTGGCCTTGCCGTATCGCTTTTCTGCCGTGTCGATGACGAGTGCCCCATCGTCGAGCTTCGCATGGGCCTGCGCGGTCAGCAGGCGACCGGCAAAATGCGAACCATGGGGTCGCAGCAACAGGATCCGTCCCTGGGCGTCGCGAAGCAGCGCGCCGTGCCCGTGGCTGTCGCGTCCAATAGCGACCGGCTCGAAGCCGCTGACGGCCTCTTCGGCGGCCTCGACTGCAGCATCATCGTCCTCCAATCGTGGTGTCGGGCCAAGCTTGAGCTGCCATGCGAGCGCGGAGAGCACCAGGATGGCGGCAAGCGATCCGAGGAATTGGAAAAAGGCGGGCGGAAGGTCCATGGCGAATGGCGATTTGGCATGGCGCGCAAATTGCGGCAAGCAGGCCGCATCAAGGAGATGCCGAGCATGAAATTCACCGCCCTTCTCGCTGCAACCGCCATCGCTACCGCCACCCCGCTGGTCGCTCAGTCAACCGATCCCATCGCGGCGGTCGAGGCCGAACGCGAACGCACCCAGCGCGTGGCGCGCGAAATCTGGGAACTCGCTGAGCTCGGCTATCTCGAAACGCAATCGAGCGGCCTGCTGGTGGACGAGTTGCAGGGCGAGGGCTTTGCCATCCGTCCCGGGGTGGCCGGCATTCCGACGGCTTTCGTCGCGGAGTGGGGCAGCGGCGGACCGGTCATCGGCTTGCTGGCCGAATTCGACGCGTTGCCGGGCATCAACCAGTCCACTTCGCCCAATCGCGACCCGATCGAGGGCAAGAACGCCGGGCACGCCTGCGGACACAATCTGTTCGGTGCGGGCTCGCTGACGGCGGCCATCGCCATCAAGAACTGGCTCGAGGCCACGGGCACGCCGGGACGCGTGCGCCTCTATGGCACGCCTGCCGAAGAAGGTGGCTCGGGCAAGGTCTACATGGCCCGAGCGGGCCTTTTCGACGATGCCGATTTCGTGATCGACTGGCACCCTGCGGACCGGAACTCCGCCGCCTCGCGCATGAGCCTTGCCAATCGCTCGGGCAAGTTTCGGTTCCGCGGCATTTCGGCCCATGCGGCAGGCGCGCCGGAGCGCGGGCGCAGTGCGCTCGACGGGGTCGAGGCGATGAACATGATGGTCAACATGATGCGCGAGCACACGACGATGGATACGCGCATCCACTATGTCATCACCGAGGGCGGTGCCGCACCGAACGTGGTGCCCGATTTCGCCGAAGTATTTTACTACGTCCGCCATTCCGACGCCGACGAAGTGCGGGCGCTCTGGCCTCGGCTCGAGGCGGCGGCCAAGGGAGCTGCCATGGGCACCGGCACCGAGGTGGATTGGGAGATCATTCATGGCAACAATCCGACGCTACCGCTCGAGTCGCTGCAACTGATGATGACCGAAAAGCTGCGTCAGCTGGAACCGCTCGACTATTCGGCCGAGGAACTGGCATGGGCCCGCGAAATCCGCGAGAGCCTTGGCGAGGACGCGCCTGAGCTGTCGCAGGCGAAGGAGATCGAGGATTACGAGGTGAAGACTGGCTACGGCTCGACCGATGTCGGTGATGTTTCGCGCGCGGTGCCGACGGTCAGCGTGCGGACTGCCACCTGGGTGCCGGGAACCGCTGCGCATAGCTGGCAGGCAGTCGCGGCGAGCGGGCACAGCTATGGTGCGAAAGGCACCCAGCATGCGGCCAAGGCGATGATCCTCGCGGCGGTTGAACTCTATACAAACCCCGACCTTCGCGAGCGGGCGAAAGCAGAGTTCACCCAGGCGCGCGGCGAGGACTATGTGTACGAATCGCTGCTCGGCGACCGCGACCCGCCGCTCGACTACCGTCGCTGATCAGTCGGAAGACTGCCCGGTGAGCATGTCGATCGTCGGGCGGACCGGGGCGATCGAATAGCCGCCCGCTTCGGCGCAGGCCGCGATTTCATCGGGATCCCGGCCGCGTTTTGCTTCGGCCATGGCCCAGAGCAGGGTCGAGCGCGTGCCCGAGCGGCAGAAGCCGAGTACCGGGCCATCGGCACTGGCGATTGCATTCTCCAGCGCATCGACCTGTTCTAGGCTGAAGCCCGCATGCGTGACCGGAATGGCGACGTAGCGGAGACCCGCTGCCCGGGCCGCCGATTCGATCTCTGCCCCTGCCGGCTGGTCCGCCGATTCATCGTCGGGGCGGTTGTTCACGATCAGGGTGATGCCCATGGCCGCGGCCTGCGACACGTCCGCCGGATTAATCTGCGGGCTGGCATAGAAGCCGTCGTCGATCTTGCGGAAATCGGTCATGCTGCGTCTCCCGTGGCGGCTGCGCGCGTCGCTTCACGGCGGCGACGCTGGACGATGTTCAGGATCTCGACGCCGACCGAGAAGCCCATGGCGGCATAGATATAGCCTTTCGGCACATGGAAGCCGAAGCCGTCGGCGATCAGCACCAGTCCGATCATCACCAGGAAGGCGAGCGCCAGCATGACCAGTGTCGGGTTCTTCTCGATGAACTTGGCGAGCGGATCGGCCGCGACCATCATGATGCCCACGGTGATGACCACCGCCGTGACCATGATCGGAATATCGTCCGTCATGCCGACCGCGGTGAGGATCGAATCGACCGAGAAGACGAGGTCGATGGCCACGATCTGCGCGATGACCGCGCCGAAGGTCGCGGTCGCCGCGGCGGCCACGCCGGGGGTCTTGTCGAGCAGATCGCCCGAATCGTCCTCCGGCTCCATGGAATGGTGAATTTCCTTGGTGGCCTTCCAGAGAAGGAACAGGCCGCCGACCAGGAGGATGAGGTCACGGCCCGAGAATGCAGTCTCGAAGCTGGCCTTGTTGGTTCCCTCGACCGGCGGGCCAACGATGCCGAGATCGAAGATCGGGGTCTGCAGCGTCACCAGCCAGCCGATCAGCATCAACATGCCGATCCGCATGATCAGTGCCAGCGCGAGGCCGATGCGCCGCGCCTTTTGTTGCTGGTGCTCCGGCAGCTTGTTCGACAGAATCGCGATGAAGATGAGATTATCGACCCCCAGCACCACTTCGAGCGCGATGAGAGTGAGCAGGGCCAGCCACGCGGCCGGATCGGTGAGCAGGGCCATGATGTCCATGCGGCGGCCTTTGCCAAGCACCGCGACCGCACGCAAGCGAAAGGACCCGTCTGGCTCCCTTGCGAAAATGTCACAATTTCAGGCCAGAAGGGCGAACAGAGCTAAATCATTCGCAAGAAGCGATGTTTGTCGCTATGGTCGAGGTAATTGCGGGTCGACGCGCGGGTGGCGCTCGGCGCGCCACCGGTGCGCACAGCAGTCCACGCGCCGGTGACTGAAGGAACACGGGCTGCACGAAGGTACTGTTCGGATTATGGGTTACGACAAAGGGCGCCGTCGCGGTCGAGATAAGCGCGATGGTTTCGGGGAGGACAGTTTCGATCCGTTCGGCGGTCCGCCGGCAGATTTCGCTCCGCACGATTCGTTTCGCGACAATCGCGGTGGCGGTGATCGCTACGGCGGCGGAGGCGGCGGCGACCGCTTCGGTGGCGGCAATCGCGGCGGCGGTGGCGGCGGCTTCGGCGGCGGCAACCGTGGCGGCGGCGGTGGTGGCGGTGGCGGTTTCAACCGCATGCCCGCCCAGGTCGTCGGCACCGGCAAGGGCACGGTGAAGTTCTTCAACAGCCAGAAAGGCTTCGGCTTCATCCAGCAGGAAACCGGCGGTGAAGACGTTTTCGTCCACATCAGTGCTGTCGAGCGCGCAGGTCTCGAAGGCCTCGCCGAAGGGCAGGAGCTGGAATTCAACCTCGTCGATCGCGGCGGAAAGGTTTCGGCGCAGGACCTGCAGGTCGTCGGCGATGTGATCGAAGTCGAGCAGCGCAGCGCCGCTCCGCGCCGCGAGCTGACCGGCGAGAAGGCGACGGGAACGGTGAAGTTCTTCAATTCGATGAAGGGCTTCGGCTTCCTTACCCGCGACGACGGCCAGCCGGATGCATTCGTGCACATCAGCGCAGTCGAGCGTTCGGGCCTGTCGGGTATCGACGAGGGCCAGCGCTACGAGTTCGACCTTGAGGTCGACCGACGCGGCAAATATTCGGCGGTCAATCTCGTTCCGGTCCAGGAGTGAGCCATGCCGACCGCGACCGGGTTTGACCCGGACCGCGCAAGGCAATAGATCGCTGGCAATCACGCAGATGGCGGTTCCGCAAGGGCCGCCATTTGTCTTTCAATTCACCTCACGCTTGCTGGAGGCCCCATGTCGATTACCCCGTTGATGCCCGTCTATCCCCGTTGCGGCGTTCGCCCCGTGCGCGGCGAGCATTGCCACCTGATCGACGAAGACGGTACGCGCTATCTCGATTTCGCCAGCGGGATCGCGGTGAACCTTCTCGGGCACAGCCACGAAGGCCTTATCGGCGCGATCCAGAGGCAGGCGGAAACGCTGATGCATGTCTCCAACCTCTACGGCAGCCCGCAGGGTGAGGCCTTGGCGCAACGGCTGGTCGACAAGACATTTGCCGACACGGTCTTCTTCACCAATTCCGGTGCCGAGGCAGTGGAATGTGCGATCAAGACGGCGCGCGCCTATCACCAGCACGAAGGGGGCGATCCGAACCGCACCGAGCTGATCACCTTCACCAACGCCTTTCACGGCCGGACGATGGCCACGATCAGCGCATCCAACCAGGAAAAGATGCACAAGGGTTTCTACCCGATGCTCGCTGGCTTCCAATATGCCGAATTCGATAATCTCGACCACGCCAGATCGCTGATGAGCGACAAGACCGCCGGCTTCCTGGTCGAACCGATTCAGGGTGAAGGCGGCATCCGCCCGGGCTCGGAGGAGTTCATTCGTGGCCTGCGCCAACTGGCCGACGAAAACGATCTCATGCTGGTGTTCGATGAGGTCCAGTGTGGCGTAGCCCGTACCGGCAAGCTGTATGCCTATGAGCATTACGGCATCGAACCCGACATCATGGCGACCGCCAAGGGCATCGGCGGAGGCTTCCCGCTCGGGGCCTGCCTTGCGACGGAAAAGGCTGCGCGTGGCATGGGCTTCGGCACCCACGGCTCTACCTACGGTGGAAACCCGCTGGCCATGGCGGCCGGAATGGCCGTGATGGACGCAGTTGCCAACGATGAATTCCTGGCGGAGGTTACCGAGAAAGGCGATCGCCTGCGGGCGCGGCTGGAACAGTTCATCGGCAATTATCCCGACCTGTTCGAGCTGGTGCGGGGCAAGGGCCTCATGCTTGGCATCAAGATGAAAGTCGAAAGTCGGCCTTTCTTCGTGCACCTGCGCGACAACCACCAGCTGCTGACGGTGGCCGCGGGTGACAAGACGCTGCGTGTTCTGCCGCCGCTTGTTGCTGGGGATGCGGAATTCGACGAATTTCTCGAAAAGCTCTCGGCCGGCGCTGCAAGCTTCGACGTCGCCGCTGCTGCCTGATGGCGGGAGGGGCCCATACGCCAGTCCTCGCTCCGACGGTGAGGCATTTTCTCGATCTGTCGGATGCGGGCGGGGATGCGCTGGCAGCCATGCTGGCCGATGCGCAGGACCGGAAGGCCGCTCGCCGCGCCTGGCCCAAGGGCAAGGCCGACGCAGACGCCCCGCTGGCCGGGCATGTCCTCGGCATGATCTTCGAGAAGAACTCGACTCGCACGCGGGTCAGTTTCGATGTCGGCATGCGGCAATTGGGCGGGACCACGCTGATCCTCGATTCGGGCACCAGCCAACTTGGCCGCGGCGAGAGCATCGCCGATACTGCCCGCGTTCTCAGCCGGATGGTCGATGCGATCATGATCCGCACCGATGATCATGCAAAGGCCGAGGAGCTGGCGCACAATGCCAGCGTACCGGTAATCAACGGCCTGACCGACCGCTCCCACCCATGTCAGATCGTCGCCGACCTGTTGACGATGGTCGAGCATGGAAAGGCGCTCCCGGGGCTCGAACTCGCCTGGCTGGGTGACGGCAACAACGTCCTGCATTCGCTTCTTGAAGCGGCGGGTATCTTCAAGTTCAACGTGCGGGTCGGCACGCCTCAGGGCTATGGACCCGAGCCGGCTTTCGTCGCGATGGCACGCGAGGCTGGCTCGCGTGTCCTGCTCACGCAAGATGCGCATGAGGCTGCATCGGGTGCCGACATCGTCGTGACTGATACGTGGGTCTCGATGGGCCAGGAGCATGTGCACAACAAGCTCGCGGCCATGGCGCCGTTCCAGGTGGATGCCGACCTTATGGCGCAGGCGAAACCCGACGCGCGTTTCCTGCATTGCCTGCCCGCCCATGTCGGCGACGAGGTGAGCGAAGCGGTTTTCGAGAGCGAACAATCGCTCGTATTCGACGAAGCCGAGAACCGGATCCATGCGCAGAAGTCGATCCTGCTTTGGTGTTTCGGCAAGCTCTGACTGCCCTGTAAATAACGTCGTCCGTCCCCATATGGGTCCGATGAACCAGACGAACCCCGTTCCCGAACACAATCCTCAGGAAGTCTACGCCGACAAGCTGCTCGGTTTCACCATCCCGTCACGCAATGCACGCGGACGGATGGTCCGGCTGGACGAACCGCTGGATGCCATACTTGCTGCGCATGATTATCCCGCTCCGATCAGGCACCTGCTGGCCGAAGCGCTCGTTCTCACGACGCTGATGGGTGGCCTGTTGAAAGGCGATGGTTCGCAAGTAACGATGCAGGCCCAGACCGAGGCTGGTGCCGTCAATCTGCTCGTCTGCGACTACAAGGACGGTGATCTTCGTGGCTACGTCGATTTCGACCAAGGCAAGCTCGCGGAACTAGGGGCCAATCCCAGCCTTTTCGCGCTCTTCGGCAAGGGGTACCTCGCGATCACCTTCGACGTGGCGGGCAAGCAGGGGCGGTATCAGGGCATCGTGCCGCTGGAGGGCGACAGCCTGTCACAAGCGTGCGAGAGCTATTTCTTTCAGTCCGAGCAAGTCCCGACACTGATCCGCTGCGCGGTGCGAAGCGATGGCCAGGGGTGCGTGGCGGCCGGCATGCTGGTCCAGCATCTTCCCGACGGCGAGGAAGGACGCGAGCGCCTGCACACGCGGCTCGATCATCCCGAGTGGGAGCATGTGGCGATAATGTCCGGATCGCTGCGTCACGAGGAACTGCTGGACCCGACGCTGTCGCTGGAGGCGATGGTCTGGCGGCTGTTTCACGAAGAAAGCGAAGTGCGCATCCAGCCGGGCGCTGACATCAGCCGCGGCTGCCGCTGCACGATCGGGCATTACGAACAGGTTCTGGCGCGGTTTCCGGAGGAAGATCGCCAGGACATGCGCAACAGCGAGGGGCTGATCCTGGTGGATTGTGCCTTTTGTTCCAAGCAGTTTGCCATCGCAGCCTGACGCTTTGTCGATCCGGCAACTCCGTTCAAGGTTTTGGGTGTATCAGGAACGAATCACCGGCGTGACGGTATGTACCGGCGCGAAAGGACATTATGCGTAATACGAATGCCTTGATCCTTGGCCTCGGAGCCACAGTCGCGATGGTCGCGGCGCCCGCGCTTGCACAGGGCGCTCTGGCCATGCTCGATACGCTCGACAAGGGTGGCTGGGAAGTTCGCTATCGTGACGGTTCGACCGCGCGCAAGGTCTGTGTCAGCACGGGTCGCGAACTGCTCCAGCTCCGTCATCGGCAGGGGACATGCAATCGCTTCGTCGTGGAAGACGGGGCCAACGAGGTCACGGTCCAGTACACGTGCCGCGGCAACGGCTATGGCCGTACGAGCATTCGCAAGGAGCGCTCGAACCTCGTGCAGATTGACAGCCAAGGCATAGCGGACGGCAAGCCCTTCCAGTTCTCGGCCGAAGGCCGCCGCACGGGCGCGTGCAACTGAGGATTGCCGTGGCCTGGCAACAGGCCTAGCTGCATGGCGCATGGCATCGCACGAGACTGACCTTCGCAAGCCGGCCGTGATCCTTTTATCCGGCGGCCTCGATTCCATGGTGACCGCCGCTTTGGCGCGCGAGCGGGGCTTTCCCCTCCATGCCCTGACGATCGATTATGGCCAGCGCCATGTGAGGGAACTGCAATCCGCGCGAGCGATCGCCGAGAAGCTGGGGGTCGAGCGCCACATCGAGCTGCCGCTGGACCTGCGCCGTTTCGGTGGTTCCGCACTCACCGATGACATCGCGGTCCCCAAGGAAGGGGTCGGGAACGACATTCCCGTCACCTATGTTCCGGCGCGCAATCTCGTGTTCCTGTCGCTGACCACGGCATTTGCCGAGGCATCCGGATCTCGCGACATTTTCATTGGCGTCAACGCGCTCGATTATTCAGGCTATCCAGACTGTCGCCCCGAATTCATCGCCAGTTTCGCCGAAACGGCCCGCCTGGGGACGAAGCAGGGGGTCGAAGGCGCGCCTTTCGCGATCCATGCCCCGCTGCAGGAGATGTCGAAAGCCGACATCGCGCGCGAGTGCTTCCGGCTTGGGCTCGACCCGGCATGGAGTTGGTCATGCTATGATCCTATGCCCGATGGCAGGGCGTGCGGGACCTGCGATTCCTGTCGCCTGCGCCGAAAGGGCTTTGAGGAAGCTGGCCTTGTCGATACCACCGTCTATGCAGAGGAAATGCCTGGCGTGACGGAGTAAGGATTTGGCAGACAGACCAACGACTGAGGACGTGCGCGCGGAGACCGAGGCAACCGACAAGGTACCAGCCTATAGCTGGTATGCCTTGAGCGTGCTGGTGCTGGTCTATGTTCTTAATTTCATCGACCGCCAGATTCTTTCGATCCTCGCGAACGACATCAAGGAAGACCTCGGAGTCGCCGACGATTATCTCGGCTTTCTCTATGGCACGGCGTTCGCGGTCTTCTACGCCCTGTTCGGGATTCCGCTCGGTAAGCTGGCCGATAGCTGGAAGCGCGTTCGGCTCATGGCAATCGGCTTGACCTTGTGGTCTGCGATGACGGCAGCTTCGGGATTTGCGAAGAATGCAACGATGCTGACGGTCGCACGCATCGGTGTCGGCGTGGGCGAGGCGACAGCCAGCCCTTCCGCATACTCGCTGATTTCGGACTGGTTTCCGGCCCGGCTCCGCGCCACCGCGCTCGCGATCTATTCCTCGGGACTGTACATCGGCGGCGGCATTTCGATCTGGATCGGGGCGCTGGTGGTCGAAAACTGGAATGCGGCCTATCCCGATGGCGGACCGCTCGGCCTCGTGGGATGGCAGGCCGCATTTCTCAGTGTCGGGATCCCTGGGCTGTTGCTCGCGATCTGGGTGCTGACCCTGCGCGAGCCTATTCGCGGCGCGATCGACGGCATGCCGACGCAGGAAAACCCTCGGCCGTTCAAGGGCTTTCTGGAAGAGCTGGTCGAGGTCATACCGCCGTTTACACTGATCGGCGCCGCACGTCGGGGGGCCGCAGGTATCCTGCTCAATCTCGGGGGCGCGCTTGTTTTCGCTCTTCTGGCTGTGTTCCTGTCGCGAATGACCTCGGGCGCGACGGCCTCCATCATTCCGGGCATTTCGGATCAGTGGCTGTTTCTTGGCGTGGGCTATTACGCTGTCTTCAGCTGGGCGACGGCCTTGCGCTCGCGCGATTATCCGACCTTTGCGCTAACGTGGGGATCTCCGGCATTTCTGACGGTCATCCTTGGCTACGGGACCGTCGCTTTCATGGCCTATGCCGCCTCCTATTGGGGGGCGCCTTACGCCGAACGCGGATTGGGCGCGGACAAGACCGATCTTGGCTGGTTCCTCGGGATGCCCGCTGCCCTGGCAGGGTTCCTAGGCGTGATCTTGGGCGGGCGGATGGCCGACAAGCTGCTCGAGCGGTTCGACAATGGCCGCGTCATGGTGATCCTGTTTGGTCTTGTCGCATCGGTGCCGCCGATAATTGTGGCCTACACGACGCCGAGTCTCGTCGTGTTCTATGTCGCGAGCTTCATCGCGCAAATGACATCCGCCTCTGCGCTCGGCGGGGCTGCAGCAAGCAGCCAGGCCCTGGTCCTGCCACGGATGCGGGGGATGGCGACCGCAATCTTCTTCCTTTCGACCACCCTCATCGGCCTCGGGATCGGGCCGTTCCTCGCGGGCTATGTGTCCGCGGTCAGCGAAGGAGGTCTCAGCACCGGCATGCTGGCTACGCTCGTTGCGGCGCCTTTCGGTCTGATCCTGCTGGTCATCGCGCTGAAACTGGTTCCGGCCGCTTCCGCGAGCGTTGTTGAGCGCGCGAAAGCTGCCGGGGAAGCCATCGACTGAGGTACTGTCAGGCCGGCTGCAAAACTCCGCAGGCGACGCGCGAGCCGGCATCGCCGGCAGGATCGGTCACGTAATCGTCGGGGCCGGCATGAATGACGACGGCTGCCCCGTCCGCGTCGAAAATCTGTGACAGAACCGTATCTGCCGATCCGTCGAGATCGATTTGCGCGCTGGCCGTCCGGTTGGCGCCGACCACGAGATTGGGCAGGTCGCCGAGATGCTTGCCACCCGTCGACAGCGATCCGTGGGTGTTGTTTCCAGGATTGAGGTGACCGCCGGCACTGGCGAAGTCCGGTGCCCTGCACTCGCCGGTCGTATGAAGATGGAAGCCATGTTCGCCTGGCTGAAGCCCGACGGCCGCGACAGTGACGGTGACGGTATCGTTGTTCCGCAGCAGCTGGACCGTGCCTGCGGGTAGCCCCTGTGCGGTTCGAAGGGTCGCGCTTCCGACCCGCTCTTCGGGCAGGTCGTCAATCGTGGTGCAGGCACCCATCATGGTTGTGGCAGAAAGCAGGACAGCGGCAAGGCGGTAGGTCATTGAAAGGCTCCATTGCAGAAGAAGTCGTCCACACAACGAAAAAGGGGCCGGATTGCTCCGGCCCCTCGTTCTTCTTTCGCTATGGAAGCGTCGCTTACATGCCCGAACCCGGACCGTAAGTGATTTCCACACGACGGTTCTGCAGTTCGCGAACACCGTCGGCGGTCGGAACGCGCAGCTGCGATTCACCGAACGCTTCGCTGGTGATCCGGCCACCCGGGACACCGCGCGAGGTCAGGTAGTCGCGAACCGATGCGTTACGACGCTCGGCGAGGCCCATGTTGTAGGCGGTCGAACCCGAAGTGTCGGTGTGACCGGCCAGCATGACCGCTGCCGTGCCGCAGTTGGCATAAGCCGAAACCGCGTTGTCGAGGATCGTCGCTGCTTCCGGAGTGATGTCCGATTCGTCCCAGTTGAAGAAGACGATGTACGGACCCTGCTCGCAAACCGGCGCAGGCGGCGGCGGAGGCGGCGGGGGCGGAGGCGGCGGCGGCGGCGGCGGCGGGGGCGGCGGAGGCGGCGGCGGAGCTGCACCGAAGTTGTAGGTCAGCGTGCCCAGCAGCGAGTGCGTCCGGACCGTTTCGTCCAGCGTATTGCCGTCGAGGTCGACCAGGTTCACGCCCGTCGCGTTGAAGAAGCGATAGCGAAGGCCGACATCCCAGTTGTCGCTCAGCGGAGCGCGCACACCGGCGAGCACCTGCCATGCAAGACCGCTGTCCGAATCGTCGAGCGCGCCGAAGTCCGAACCGGTCACATCGACGCTGGTCCGCGCGACACCGGCACCACCGCCGACATAGCCCTGAAGGCCGTCATCGGGGCCAAAGTCGAGCAGGCCATTGACCATGAACGACAGGATGCTGGTCGATCCGCCGGTTTCGGTAACACCCGCCGGCAGAAGAACACCATTACCGATCCGCAGGCCAAGAGCACCCGCGGTGACAAAATCAATATCGGCTTCGCGATAGCTGACTTCAGCTTCGGCACGGAACGGGCCGAAGTCGTAGCCAACGAAACCGCCGAAGTCGTAACCGGGTTCGTGATCGACCGAGAAGATGTCTTCGTTCGTACCGTCGAAGCGATCGAAGTCGGCATCCTGCACGATCATCGCGCCACCTTCGAGGCCGACGTACCAGGCGTCGTCCCTCGAGAGGGCAGGCGATGCAAGGGCCGTAGAGGCCATCGCCATACCTATGACGAATTTCCGCATTATAGTTTCCCCTTTTTGCGAATAAGAGCCACCGAGTGGTGCATGTCTAACTTTTCACCCGATAAGTGGCAAGCGGGCAATGCCCGGGAACTGTTGCAATTTTGCCGCTCTGGAAAAGCGGCGACGTGGTGGTTGGAAGGTCATTCCCCCTGGGGCGCGCAACGTCCCGTCTCGCATCAAGTTCCCGGCAAGATTCAGGCAATTACTGCCGCCCCCCGCAAAGCGGCCAGAATGGCGTTGATCGCCGACCGGGCCTGCGTGTCCACCACCGACCCGCCGGATGGTTCGGATAGCGATTGCGGCCGGCTCCAATCGGACAGGTAAATCCGGATAGAAGCACTGGCGATCTCATAGGCGGCGAGGCCGACCACCGGCTGCGCGAAGGTCCATTGCGCCCCGTCCCAGCCGGCGATGGCGCCGTCCATGTCGGCCCAGTCCCCGGAGGCACCGGGCGCGACGATCCAGCATTCGCCCGGAACAGGAGCCGCAGGCGCCGAAGCGGCTTCGCCCTGCACCACCGGGTGCAGCAACATGTCGAGCAACGCGATGCTCTCGTTCACGAAGAGTTCCTTCTGTACCTGGCCCGGCACTAGGTAGGGCATTGCATGGCGCGGGCTTTTGGCATTGAATTCTATCGGCTGGGTCATGGTCGTTTCGTGTCCTTAGGTGGGCGGCAGCACGCCGAGGGAAAGCGCGGCTGACTTGGCGAAGCTGCCCTGCTGCCTGACCCAGATCGCCGCGCCGGAATGGCTGGCGCGCAGGGTGGCAACGGAAGCAGAATCGAGGCTGAAGCGGGATGAATTCGTGCGATACAAAGCATGGGGTGCGGCTGGTGGACCGAAACCGATCTCATAGGCCTCGGCTTGCTCGACCAGAGGCTGGTCTGCCGCATCCAGCCAAGCCCATCCGCCACGGGCCCGGCGCGTCCATCCGCATGCCATCGATCCATCGGCACCGAACGAGAGCCATCCGTGGCACGGAAATGGCGGCCGCCGGCTCAGTCCGGGATTTTCGAGCGTCGCATAGACCGGCTCGGTGTCCGCCAGGCCGATGACGGCGAATTGACCGCCGTCGGTGTGCTGGACTTCGCTCTCGCGCAGAGCCACGAGTCGCTCGTCGAGCAGCGTGATGCTGGTCTGGGCCGGATGGGCGTGCACAGCGTGATCCTCCGTCCCGCCCCTGCCACGCAATAGTCCGCTCAAGACCCAGCGGCCCTCGCCAAGCGGTTCGGCTTGCGAAAACTGCACGATCTCGGAGCCCAGGAGCAAGCGATTTGCGCCGCGCGCGAGCATCTCCGGCGTTGCCGGATGCAGCGTGGCGGTGGCGGGTTCCAGCGCCACGCGAAGGCTGGCAGCGCGATCGAACCTGAAGGGAAGACCGGGCGGCAGGCTGTGGGTAAGAACGCCCGAGATCGCGCGCCGCCGCGGCGCGGCGGAAAGCTTTTCCAATGCGTCCCCCTGGCGGGCGTAGAGGCTCGCCCCTGCCCAGGCGCCGTCGGCCGCGCCGATCGCTGCATAGGCCCGCACGGTATCGGCAGGGCCATATCCGTCCCACGGCAATTCGAACATGCGCAGGCTGCTTGGCTGTGGCGGCAGATCGCTCGGCCGCCAGCCCAGCCCTGGATCGGACGGCCTCGTCGTCGGGCGCAAATCCAAAGCGCGCAGCAATTGCAGCTCGATGCCGGCCTCGCGCCACTCCCACGAGGCAATGCGCCATTCGCCGGGATATCCGGGCGCGCTGACGATCGTTCCCGGTTGCAGGGCGGGATCAAGCTCGGCCATCCGCCACGACAGCGTTTCCTGCGCGATCGCCTCGCGCGTCGATATCTCGCGCAAGAGACCGTTGGCTGATCCGGCCGAAAGGACGCCTGGAAACTCGACCTGTTCGTGGCGGCCCGCGGCGTGCTGGCCTTCGACCCGCTGAAGCCCCGGCTGATAGTCGCGCGCCGGATCGTAGTACCGCAAGGCCGACACGACACTCGCGGGCGAGGCCTTCCGGGTCGTTGAAACACCATCGTCGCGGCCGAAGTCGCCCTCGTTCCAGCGCGCGGCAGGCGGCAGGGACCGCGCATTGCCGTTTGGTTTCGCGGCGGGGGCAACAGTGATCCTGCTTCCCGAGAGGAGGGGAGTCAGAGGGTTTAGGCGGTCGACCAGTGAAAGCACCTGCGCGGGGGTCCCGCCATCGTGCACATATCCTTCCAGGACATCCACCGGTGCCGACCCCCGGGCTCCGGCGACGTCTTCGATGAGGCCCGACACCAGGTGCGATCCGGAGCCGGCAAAAACCTCGAAGCTCAGGGCCGGGATGCGATTGCCGAAATCGCCCAGTTGCAAATTCTCGAAAACGACATAGGCGCAGCCGCGATGGGCCGGGCATCTCTGCTCGAGCGCAGCCGCAATCAGGGGATCGGGCTCCTGATCGGCGTGGCCGGTATGGACACGCAGAACGCCGGCCGTTTTCATGTCGCCGGCGGCGCCGCGCAACAGGTTGCCATCCGCCCAGATGCGCCCGATCCGGTCGATCGGTCGGCTCGAAACGGCAACGGCGAAAGACACGCTGTAGCTATATCGCGTTGCATCGGGACTGCCCTTGCCACCGCCCGATGTCTCCTCGGTTTCGACCAGGTCAGTCGCCCAGATGATTGTCCCGGGCGTGCGCACCGTGCCGAACTGGCGCGCGATCGGTTGGCCATAGCTCGAGGTCGAGATCGCGAGATCCTTCAGTCGCGGGCCGTCGGATCTGGGCTGACCGAAGATCGCGCCGTCGATCTGGCGTCCGATCAAGGCGCCCACGGCACCCCCGAGCGGCCCTCCGACAAGCGTGCCGAGGCCGCCGATTACCAGCGTTGCCATATCAGTTTCCCGAATTGGGGGCGCACAGGCGCCAGTGATGAAGGATCGGCCATGCGATCTTTCCGGAATGAAGTGCGACACGGCGCAGGCCCGCATGGGCGTGGACGAAGTGCCGGGCGGACAGGGCGATCATCAGATGCGCCTGTGCCGGACCGGGGCGGACCAGCAGCAGGTCCCCCCGGCAGGGCGGGGCCGCCGGATGATCTGCGACAGTCTCAAACCCGTTATCGGCGGCCAGGGCGAGGTGGCCTGCAATACTCGCATTGCGCAGGCGATAGCTGTGCGGAGCCGACGGCCTGCGGCCGATATGCTCCAGCGCGCCTGCCACAAGGCCGACGCAGTCCACCCCATGTTCGCGTGAACGCCCGTGCAGGACGAAGGGCGTCCCGATGAAATCTTCGGCCGCCTTGGCGAAAGCGGCGGCATCCGCGTTCATCGCGGAATCGGATATTGTGCGAGCAGATCATTGCCCGGCAGGAAGGGTTCTCCGCGAAAATTATGGGCATTATCGAAGCGGTCCGCGCAACTGGCGATCGTCCTGTCGCAGCCTTCCCGGATGCGGACCTGCACACCGACCATGAGGCTGTCTTCGATCGGACTGTCCACCGTGACGCTGGTCGAGTCCGCATCGAGGATCCGCATTGTCATGCCGGTGCGCGCACCGCCCATCAGGCGCAACTCGCCCAAGGCGTAGTCCTCGTGACTGGCGAGATCGAGCGTCAGCCGGTTGCGTGCCCGATCGACCGCGACGATCCGCGACACGCGCTCGAAAGCGGCCGGAGCAAGCGCGCACCCCGGCCCGCAGAAACGCGCCCTGCAGGTCGGGCTGGAGACCGGCACGATATCGACTGCCAGGTCGGCCTTCGCCGAGTGCAACTGGGCGCTGAAACTTCCGCCTTCCTGCGCGATGGCCCCGATCGAGCCGCCGTAAAGCATCGCCCGTTCGAAGGTCTCCCAGTCGACGATGCCGCTGACGACGCGCGCGCCATCGAACAGGCCGGCGGACAGATCCGCCGCGCGGATGCTGTCGTGCGTCAGGGCGCCTTCGACCTCGCTTTCGTCATCCTCGAAGCCGATCGTGCGGCGGATGGCGCTTGGCAGCATGCCCGGCGCGGCTCGGTGGAGCAGGCCGTCGAACCACAGGTCGCGATCATGCGTGGTGAAACCGAGAGCAACGCCATCCCTGCGAAAGACCCGCCACCAGGCGGCCGCGGTATCGAGCTCGCCGGCAAAGAATACCCTGCTCATGCGTCCTCACGCAGTTCGACGAGCGGGACGGAGGGCGCTTCGCCCGCCGCGAAAGACGTGCCGCTGACGTCCAGCCGGTCTTCGGCAAAGCGGACCGGCACGTCGAACTCGAACCCGGCCCGTATGTCCGCGCCTGCGGCAGGCGCGACGTCGAACCGGATCCAGCCCTTGCCTTCGTAGGTGAAGCCAGCCGTTTCGATGCCGTCGACGCTGATCCGGATCGTCTCGCTTCGCGGGCGGGTTATCGTGCGCCGCTGTTCGCCGTAATACTTCGCGAGCTGGAAGCGCGTAGTCCCGCCGTCGCCGGTGCCGAGGGGCTGGTCACCGGGGCCCGGCGCATCGATCATGGCATGGGAGCTGAAATCGTAGGGATCGCGGAAGCGGAAGCCGCGCGCCGGGCCGTGGCGCGCCCTGAAAAAGGCGAGCAGCGTCCCGAGCTCGCGTTCGGACCGGATTCCGGGGCCTACGTCGTAGCGCAGGCGGGCATCGGACCACAGCGCGTTACGCCGTTCGTGCCCCGACGCGGTGACCGCGACCGAGGTCGAGAACTCGGGACTGACCGCAGCATCGCGGCCCAGCGCGAGCGGATAGGAAACATCGTCGAAAGCTTGCACATCGTCCTCCAGATAGGGCAGGCGGGTGTATCCATCGCGCGCGACCTGCGGCAGCGCCCAGACGTATCGCTGCGAAATTCCCCGCTGCCGCGCTTCGTCGAGCGCGCCGTCGATCAGCGGCCAGAACCGGTCTGCATCTTCAGGCAACAGGACGAAGCCCGACATGTAGTCGGTCGCCTCCACCGGGTAGCCAAGATGCTTTTCGACGAAGTCGTAGGCGTTGCGTCGGGCGCCCTCCGCGCCATGCGTCAACCAGTCATAGTCCTCGATCTGGAGGCGGTCGAAGGCGGGCCAGGCCCAGCCCACGGGCATGTTCGCCCGCCAGGCATCGGGGCTGCGGGTATCAAGAACGGTAGGCGTGAAGGTCAACAGCAGGATCTCGACCGGACCGTTCGCCACGCTGCGCACATGTGCAGCCAGGTCGGCAGTGGCAGCCGACAGGATCGCTCCGGCCTGGTCGAGGAGGGCCTTCTGCTCGTCATCGAGGGGCCCCCAGAGAGTGTCGATGACGACCGGATTCCCGCCCAGTGCCGCCTTCGTCGTATTGTCGTAAAAGCACGGCGCGCCGGTTTCGGGGATAGTCCACCACCAGGGTTCGCCGATCTGGAACAGCGCGCGGCCGCCAGCCGCTTCGAGCAGGCTGATGAAGTGGGCCGCAGCCCCCTTCAAAAATTCCACCGCGCCGCTGTGTGCCGGCGAAAGCAGGGCGGACGGCGGATCCCAGCCGGTGAGTGCATGCGTGCCGTCATGCGCCCGTTGGCGCCACCAGTTGGGGCAATGCTGGGCCAGGATTTCGAACGACAGCGAGACGATCGGGGCAAGCGCTGCCTCGACCGCGCCAGTGAAATAGGCTTCGTGCCAACGCCTGGCCGGACCGCACAATTCACCCGAGGGTTCGACATAATGGCTTCCGTTGGCATGTCGGAAGAGTCGGAAGAAATGACTCATCCCGACGTAGTGGATCACCCGCCCGCGATAGCCGAGGCCGATGATCGAGCGCACAAGGCGCGCCGGCGTCTGGTTGAAGCTGTCATCGTACGCGGTTGCTATTCCTTCACCATGTGGTGGCAGGAGTACATCGCCGATTTCCAGCATCGCCCGCTCGCCCTGGCAGTCGATCTCGGTCATCTCGGCCCAGGCGTCCACGCGGGAGCCCAATAGGGCGGTCGAGCCTTCGACATACCCTTCGGGCACCAGGCTGATGAACATGCGGTCTATATCGGCGACATGCACGGCTTCTCCGGGCAGAGCGTACCCCGACTCGAGGCCCGAAAATCGCAATTCGATGCGGGCGTCGGTCGGGCTCCCGCTGGCATAGTTCCATAGCCGCACATACCAGCTGCGCGGATTGCCGGCGGCATCGCGGCCCTCGATGGTGAGCGTTGGCCCGTGGGGCACGTCGAGCGGCAGGATGCCTGCGCTGCGCCAGCGGAACCGCAACACGCAATGCGAATAGTCGCGCCGGGTCTCATAGGCGAGGAGGGGATGGTCGAGCGTGTCCTCGCTCTCCCAGATCAGGCCGGCCAGTTCCCCCTTGTGGTGGAACTCGCAGTCCACGCGCATGGCGTCATGTTCGGTGCTGACCACGCTGGCCATCATCGGACGCGGGAAATTGACGGTCCAGAACCGCGGGTCGAAGCGCTTGATCCAGTCGCTATGCTGACCCTCGCGCTCACGGGCGAGCCAGAATGGCATAGGTATTCTCCTAAAACGAGAGCGCCCGGCGAACCGCCGCGGCGACCTGGCGCGAGCTGCGTTGCATGGCGACCGGTGCGCTGGTGCCGCGGGGGGCCGAGAGGTTGATTGCGACGCGCACGTCCCGGGCTGATCCCCCACCGGCATTGGCTTCGACGCGGCCTGCGCTGGTGGGGACGAACAGCTCCGGCCCACGTTCGCCGACCAGATAGGGCTTGTCCGGCCCGACGAGGCCCCCGGTCGCGCGGCCGGGCAGGCCGAACAGCGCGCCCAAGGCACCGGAAAGCAGACCGCCGACCCCGCCCGGCTGGCTTCCCGCGCCGCCGAACAGCCGGTCGAGGCCCAGCTGCAGCGCCTGGCCCGCGATCTGGTCGAGCGCGGCCGACGCCGTACGCTTGAGATCCTCGAAGCCGAGCGAGCCCTTGCGGACCGCACTCAGCAGGCCGCGCTCGAGCACGTTGCCGGCTTTTTCGAAGCCGTCCATCAGCGTCCCCTCGAAGCTTCCGCGCATCGTCCGCATGTCGGCGGCAAACGCCTGAGTATCGGCGCGCACCGAGACGATCAGCTCGTCGATCTCGTCATCCATTCTCGTCCCTTTCGATCATCCGCGCGATCAGGTCGCGCGTGGGCGGGGTCCCATCCGCACGCGGCGGTGCGAGGCTGGCGAGCAGCTCCGCCGGCGTGGCGTTCCAGAAGGTGTCGGGCGTCCAGTGCAGCGTCGTCGCGGCGAGGCCTGCACAGCGCAGCGCCATCTCCGCGAAGCGCTCGCTCATTGCGCGCCCTTGAGTATCTCGCCGAGCAGGATGCGCAGCGGTTTCGCGCTGGCGGCGAGGCCCTGCGCCATGACTGCCTCGCCGACCCGTTCGCGCGACAGGGCTTGTCGATCGGCCAGGCAGTGCCAGAACAGCGCGACGATCTCGGAGAGCCGCAATTGCCCTTCGCACGCCCGCTCGACGAGCGCGAACAGCGGTCCGAGTTCCTCCTCCGCACGGACCAGCGCATCGAAACTCGGGCGCAGAAGGTAATTCGCACCGCCCACTACCAGGGTCGCCTCGCCGCGACGTTCGTTGCTCATACCGGCAGCACCTGGCCCGAGCTTTCCAGCTGGACCGAATAGGTGCGCTCGCCATTGAAATCGCCCGCGTAGTCGAGCCGCTGGACGAGGAACTGGCCGCGCATCTTCGCGCCGTCCTCGAACGACAGCTCATAGGCATCGAGCGTCCCGGCGAGGGCATTGCCGCGCACCCGGTCCTCGGCATCGGAACCGAGAAAAATCCCGCTCGCCGAAACCGAGACCGAGCGCGTGCCTGCACCCGACAGCAGCTCGCGCCAGCCGCCCGATTCCTTGGTCGTCACGACGACGGTATCGCCGTTGATCGACATCTGCGTGGTGCGCAGGCCGGCGACGGTTTCGTAGGTTTGCGGCGATCCGCCGTCCCCGATCTTGAGGAGGAAGGCGGCGCCTTTCTGGGCTGTCATGGCGAATTACTCCGTTGCGAAAATGAGAAAGCGATATTCGAGCAGCACCGCCCGGGCGCTGCGAGCGCGGCGCTCGACACGGCTGCGCAGGAATTGCGTCGCCGCCACGCGAAAGCCCGGCTGATTGGGGCCAAGCGTGGCGATGCGATGTTCGATTTGCGCCACGATGGCGGCCGTCGCGGCTGGATCGTCGCTGCGGTCGACCAATTCGAAGGCGATGCGGACCTCGCGGCCCGCGCCGGTCTTGTGGCTGCGATCCGCCGCTGCCGAGGCGACGATGGCGAGCGAGGGTGGGCTGGCGGCCACCGGGCCTTCCTCCTCGACCGCATTCAGCAGGCCTGCGAGCGTGCTGTCCGCGCGCAACCAGTCGACCAGTGCGCGGCGCAGGGCGCTTTCCATCATGAGGATGCTCATTCGGGCCTCCGGGTGAAGTCGGGCCACAGCAGGCGTGGTTGGCGCCAGCGGGCGGGATCGGCGCGGCGATGCAGTTCGGCGCGGGCTTGCGCGATATGGGCGGCGCGTCGGGTCAGGGTTCGGGCGATGTCGGAGAACGTCACAGCCGCAACCTGCGCCATGGCCGCCAAAGGGCGGCGACCGCGCTGGGGATAGCGCTGTCGCCGCCCTGGTCGCGCTCGCGATAGGCGTGGGCGGCGAAGCGGACGATGCCGTGGCGCAGGCCGGAATCGAGCGATGCCCAGTCGTTTGCCAGTCCGACATCGTAGGAGATGCGAAGATGCGGTTCCGGGATTGCGGCGTTCAGCCTGACGCGCGCGCCATCGCCTGTGCGTTCGCAGGTGTACTCCCCCGGATCGAGCAGCCGCGACAGGCCGGTGTGCGCGATGGCCTCGACCGTGCCTACGTTGATGAAGGGGCGGGCGTTCAGGACCTGCCATTCGCACGAGGCATCGAGGCGTTCGCGGACACCGGTCTTGAGGGGGAACAGGCCGGTGAAGCTCTCGCACATCGCAGTGGCACTGGCGATCAGGCCTGCCAGCACCGCGTCGTCGCGTGTGCCGCTGATGGCGAGCCAGGTCTTGAGTTCGGCAAGCGGGAGTTCGGTGAACCCGGCCTGCGTCACGATTTGGCGCATGGAATTGGTGTCCTTTTATGAGGGCCCTCAGGCGCCGGGCGGAGCGCGTCCGCGCTCCTTGGCTATCCTCGCTCATGCGGACTGCGTCCGCGTCGCTGCGGGCGCGCCTGCAGGTGGCCTTCGGCCAGCTGCGTCTTCGACTTCGCTTCCGCGCTTGCCTCGCTTCGCTCGGTGCTCTGGGAGGGGATAGTTTCGCGCTGGATCCGGGCCGGCGGAGGCCCGGCAAGGCCAAGCGGCCGCCCCGCAGCGGGTGCGGCTTGCCGCACGTCTAGCGAGGACGAACCCGCGGATGCGGGTTCGCAAAACAAAAACACGGGCGGAGAGGGGTTAACTCCGCCCGTGTTTCGCGACCTACAGCTCGATCTTCAGGAGCTTGATCGCATTGCTGTCGACCACCTGCCCGCCCACGCGCTTGGTGGCGTAGAAGTGGACGAAGGGCTTGTTGGTGAAGGGATCCCGCAGCACCTGCGTGGCGCTGCGTTCAGCGATCAAGTAGCCGTGGCGGAAATTGCCGAAGGCGATCGGGAAGGCGCCTGCAGCGATATCGGGCATGTCCTCGGCTTCGACCACCGGATAGCCGAGCAAGCGGTCGGGCTGGCCCTCGACGAGGCCCGGCTGCCACAGGAACGCGCCGTCCGCGGTCTTGAGCTTGCGAACCTCGGCCAGCGTCGCCGAGTTCATCACGAAGCTCGCGCCCTGGCGATGGCCGGCCTTGAGCGTGTGGACCAGGTCGATCAGCTTCGCATCGGGATTGTTGTCGAACCCGTCCGCATCGCCGCTGCCGACATATTGCAGCGCGCCGAAATTGCGGCTGCCGTCGGCTTGGGTGGAGACGGGCGCATTGAGGAAGCCTTCGGGCTGGTTGAAGCCGGTGCCGTTGACGAAGGCGGCACCCTCGGCGCGGGCGAACTCCATCGCGATTTCGCTCGCAAGCCAGCTTTCGAGGTCGAAGCCGGCATCGTCCAGCATGGCCTGCGATGCCGCCGGATTGGCATAGAGCTCGCCCGTCGGCGGGGCGATTTCGGCAAAGATCGGCGTCTCGGTTTCCGGGCGGCCGGCGGTTTCGCTGACCCAGCCGCTGGCGGTGCCGCCGGTGGCAACGAGCTTGCGATAGCCCGCGCTGCCCGTCTGGACGACCTGCGCAATGGCGCGGATCGGGCTGATCTCGGTCAGCTCGCGAGCGATCATCGCATCGATCTGGCGCGGCACGGCATAGCCGCCGTCGGACGGCACAGCCCCGCTGATCGACTTGTATTCCGCCGTCGCTCCGCGGCGCAGGTAGCTGTCGACGAAGCCTTTCACTTCGGGGGCTGCCTGCTCGGTACCGCCGATGACGGGGCGAGCTGCTGCGCGGCCGATCTTGTCGACGCGAGCCTTCACCTCCTCGACATCGCTGCGCAGCGCGGCGACGTCCTGCTCGGTCCTGTCCTGGCGGGCGACGATATCGAAGCTCGCTTCTGCTGCGTCGGCGGGGGTGGGTGTCGTATTATCCATGGGTATTCCTCTTTCTTCAGGGCACAAAAAAGCCGCCCGGAAGGCGGCGAGGGGAGGGGTCAGGTGGTCAGATGTATCCGGGCTTCGGATTGCAGGGGGTGAGTGACCACGCTGACCTCGAACAATTCGATATCGGCCAGCTCGCGCCCCGCCCCGGTGTGGCGATAGGCGCGAGCGCGGTAGCCGAAGCTGAGGCCGTTTACCGCGCGCTCGCGCAGGAGTTTCGCTGCGCGCCCGTCGGGGTTGTCGATGCTCGCGACGATGCGCAACCCGCGCTCGTCCTCGCCCGCGGTTTCGACCCAGCCGATGCGCTGGTCGGGGCGATGCTGCCAGTAGAGCGGGTAGGGGCCCAAACGAGAGGATTGGCGCTCGGCCAGCGTCCGACGGAAGGCGCCGGGGCGGATCGTGTCACGCACACCATCGGCGCGGTCGAAGAGCGCGGCATAGCCGGCGATACGGAGAGTCACGAGAGCATCTCCCCGACGCCCATCCGCACCGCGATGCCGACCAGCAGCAGCGCCAGCATGCCGCGCACAAGCCATTCCAGGGCCGCCTTCCACGCGCCTTTCTTGGCGTCGCGCCAGGCGGAGAGCAGCTCGCGCAGCTCGTCGATATCGTCCTGCGCCCGCGGATCGGACAGGCCCAGCCGGTCGAGCACGCGGTTCGCGCCCAGCTCGCTCGCTTCTTCCACGATGGCGCGCAGCGTGATGAGCTCGACGCCCCCATGCGGATCGGGGCTCGCCGCTTGTGCGATCAGCCGGGCGAGCATGTCTTCTCTGGTCATCGGGCATTCTCCTGCGGCGCAATGCCCAGCATCGCGCGCTTTTCTTCGGCGCTCAGGAAATCGGCATCGCTGACCCGCGCCCACAGCTTCTCGCGGTCTTCCGCGAGGGCCGGCACGCGGTCGAGATCGATGGCGGGGGCGGATGTGAACCAGTCGGCGAGGCCCGCATGCAGGCCGCTCAGGATCTTGCCTGCCAGCGGCAGCAGCGTGAGCCGCCACAGCGCGCGGCTCGCCTCGCGATAGTTGGCATAGGTGTTGTCGCCCGGCAGGCCGAGCAGCATGGGCGGAACTCCGAAGGCGAGCGCGATGTCGCGCGCCGCGGCGGCCTTGAGCGTGGCGAAATCCATGTCCGCAGGGCTGAGGCTCATCGCCTTCCAGTCGAGCCCGCCTTCGAGCAGCATCGGCCGCCCGGCGTTTGCGTGGCCCTGGAAGGCGCTCTGCAATTCGGCCTTGAGCCGGTCGAACTGTTCGCTCGTCAGCCCGGCCGCATCGCCGCCGTCATAGACCAGCGCGCCGCTCGGCCGCGCCGCATTGGCGAGCAGCGCGCGATTCCACTCGCTCGCCGCATTGTGGATTGCGACGGCAGGAGCGGCGGCAGCGAGACAGCCCGCGCCATAGTGGTCGTCCGCCGGGTGGAAGCCCTTGAGGTGGATGACGTTCGGCCATCCGTCCTCGTCCTCCAGCGGGATGGTCAGCGTGCGATCGGCGAGGATGTAGCGATAGGCGCTGGGCCACCCATCCTCGCCCGCCACCACCTGCACCCGCTCGGGCCGCAGCGGATAGAGCTCGACCGGCACACCCGCACCGTCCTTGACGATCTGGACATAGGCATTGCCGTGCAGCGTCAGCTGCGCCGCCAGCACTTCGAGCAGCGGCTGCGACCCGCAGGAACAGGCGAGCAGCCGCGCGAGCCGCTCGTCCTCGCAGGCGACGGGCGCACCGCCGACCCCCTCGGCCACGATCCTGACGGAACGCTGCGCGATCGGATTGGCGCAATACCCTTCGCGCACCGCGCTGGCATAATCGAACGGCGCCGGCCCCGCGTCGAGCGCAGTCGCCCAGGGCGAGATGAAGCCACGCGAAACAGGCACGCGCGATTGGCCCCCGCCCTTGAAGGCGGAGGCGATACTGGTGAGGAAGGACATGGAAATTCCTATCTACGGATGATGTAGTGCCGTATTCAGGGACTTATCCCCAAAAACTGGAACAAAAAGAGACTTTCGCCTTGCGACTCATCACTTTCATCTGTGATGATCGGTCTTGGTAGCTGGTCTGCCGCATTTCGATCCGGAGTGCCGTCTCTCTGAACGGCGCGGAGGCGATGGTGCCTTCCGGAGCGCGGGCTTCAACCCGCATTCGAAAGGCGGGCAATATGCGACTTGTATTCGTACGAGCGTATACGCGCTGGCGGCTGGGCCGGGAGGAGCACGTCACTGCTCACACCCGGCGTTGGCCTAGACAGCTAGTGTTCTCGTTCTAGTCCTCTCTAGGCGGCAGGCTGGCTACCACCCCATTCCGTGATTATTCGCTCGGAATAAAATTTGAATCGCACAACTGAACCTCCCTTTCAATCGTGGGCGTTCAAAAATTTTAGTTTGCCCACTCAAATTGTCCGCACCCGCGGCCTCCCACGACGCCCCAGCATCAGCTCGCTCAGCGCCCAGACCAATGCATCTGCGCGGTCCGGACTTCGCCCCGGCCCTTCGTAGCCGCCGCCGGTCATCAACCCGCAAAGCTGGTCCTCCAGCTTCGCGAACAGGCCGGCGTGCCGCACCCGCCCGCTTTCGTAGAGCGCGGCGATGGGTTCGGCGCGGGCGACCTTGCCGCGGCTCGCGTGGACCAGTGTCAGCGGCAGGGTGAGGTCGGCGGCGCGCAGGACGCTGCCGACCATCTGGCCGCCCTGGTTGGCCTCGGCCACCACGCGGTCTGCATTCCACGCGCTCGCCGCCTCGGCCACGGCGCGCGCCCAGCGTTCGGGCGAGGGGCGGGCAAGCGAGCAATCGGCCAGCACCTGCGCCACGCCGTTCTCGCCCACGCCGCACACCACGATGCCGCATTCGTCGCCGCGCTCGCTGGCGGGCGGATCGACGCCCACCACCACGCGCGCCATCGGCATGGTGCTGTCCGTATCGCGGCACCGCTCGATCAGCGATCGCGACCATAGCGCGCCCTCGATATCCTCCAGCATCACCCCGTCGAGTTCCTGCCGCCCCAGCGCGGTCTTGCCGTATTGCCGCTGCATCCGGCTGATGAAGCGGGTGGGCAGGTGATCGGCATTCTCGTAGCTCGAGCCTGCAGTAACCACGGTGCTGCCGTCGGACGTATCCAGAAGGCGGCGCATCAGCGGTACCGGGCGCGGAGTCGTGGTCGCGACCACCTGCGGCTGCTCGCCCAGGCGCAGGCCCATCAGCAGATTGTCCCACGCCGTCATCGCGCGGTCGGAGGCATTGTCCCACTTCGCGATTTCGTCACACCAGGCGGCATCATGCTGTGGCCCGCGCAGGCTTTCCGGCTCGCCCGCCGAGTAGAGGAACGCCTGCGCGCCATTGCCGAATTGCACGCGGCGCAGCGAGGGTTCGAACACCGGGCAATTGTCCGGCGGGGCGATGGCCAGCAGGCCGCTCTCGCCCTCGACCATCACGGCCCGCGCTTCCGCCAGGGACGCGCCGACCAGCGCGATGCGCGCATCGGGGTGGCGCTTGGCATATTCGCGGACCCATTCGGCCCCGGCGCGGGTCTTGCCGAAGCCGCGGCCCGCGCTGATCAGCCAGCATTGCCAGTCGCCCTTCGGCGCGCGCTGCTCGCGCCGCGACCACAACTCCCAGACGTGCTGAAACGCTCGTCTTTCCGCCGGGCGAAGCGTCTCCATCGCCTCGAAGCGCGCCTTGTCGTCCTCGATCCGCAGCAATTCTTCGAGCAGGGTGTTCTGCTCGGGCGTCCTATTCTCCATCCGGGTCCACCCGATATACGCCGGCCTTTCCGGTTTCCGCTTCCATCGCCAGGCGCCGCTCGCGCATCTTGGAAAGCTTTTCGTTGATCGAGGCGATAATCGCATCCTCGTCTTCATTGGCGCGCAGGGCCTTCTGGCGGCCGACGGCTTCGCGATGCGCGGCCAGCAGGCGGAAGGCGATGGCATTGTCGAACTTGCGGCGACTCTTGGTCGGCCCGCCACCGGTCAATTCGCCGATGCGCAGGCGGCGGAGCAGGTCCATTTCGAGATTGTCGTATCCTTCGGCGAGCGCTTCCTGCCAGTTGCGGTAGAATTCGGCATCGCTGCGGCGCGCCTTGTAGACCGCGCCCGGATCGACATTCGCCTTGCGCGCGGCGGCAGCGACGTTCGATGTCCGGGCCAGTTCGGCGAGGAACTTGTCCTTCCACTGGCGGGGCGGCCGTTTGGCCCTTTTCGCTTTCGCCACGCATCCCTCCGTTTGTCGTGCGCAGCGCAAAAGGCGGCCCGCGACCTGCCGGTCGCCGCCGCCCTTCGAAACGCTGCTGGCTGGTGAATCACACTATCGCGATGTTCCGGTTATGTACCCAAACAGCGTCACGATGTCAATAACAAAGTACCAAATAGGTTCGCTCCGAGATCATTGCCAACAGCGCTCCGCTCGCCTAGTCCGGCGCGTGTCGGAAACGCCTGGGGTCCTGCCAATATCATGCTCATGAAACCGCTGCGCGGTCTGTACGAATGGACCATGGAAAAGGCCTCGCATCCCCATGCGGAATGGTGGCTGGCGTTCTTCTGCTTCGTCGAATCGAGCTTTTTCCCGATCCCGCCGCATCCGCTGCTCGGCCTGATGTGCCTGGCGGAACCGAACAAGGCGATCCGCTTTGCGATCATCGCTACCCTGTCCTCGGTCGCGGGCGCGCTGCTCGGCTATGCGATCGGCTGGGGGCTCTACGATACGGTCGGCGTGTGGCTGATCGGCACGCTCGGCCTGACCGAAGCCTTCCCCGTCGCCGCCTGCCACTTACGCGAGTACGATTTCGAGGCGATCCTGATCGCCGGCGCGACGCCGGTGCCGTTCAAGCTGCTGACGATCACCGCCGGCTTCGTCGGCATGAACCTTGTGACCTTCGTGCTCTCCAGCCTCTTCGCCCGCGCGCTGATCTTCATGACCGTCGGGATCCTGTTCCGCGTCTTCGGCGCCCCGATCAAGCGGGTAATCGACAAATACCTCGGCACGGTGACCACGGTCTTCGTCGTGATGGTGGTCGGTGGCATCCTGGTACTGACCCAGCTTGGCGGTAGCGAGGACGAAGAGGGCGGCCCCTGCGCGAACGCGACCGAGGTCAATCCGAGCGCTTGATGTGCAACGCAGAGCGGGTGTTGTCCGCTAGCGAACCGATGGCGGATCTTGGTTCAGGCGGCTCGTGACTCCAAAACGCACTCTCGAACTGCCGCATAAAACGATATTGGCTCGTTATCTTCTGTGAGCCACGTCAGGTCGTCATCTGTGACGTTTCCTACCTGAAGGACTAAGTCGTCTAATGTCTCGACCCGACGGTCACCATTAGCGACATGCTGCCCCTCAGCGTTTACGAAATCGAGCTTCCAGCCGCCGGGAACCTCTTTGTAGAACGTGATGGTCGTTTGCGACCAATTGTCGTCTACGTTCGCTGAAAAGGTGCGTGTCCACATCGTTATTCAACCAACTGTTGCACTAGCTACGACGTGGCTAAAGCCCTCGCGGATTGCAACGAGGCCTTTCCACCGAACAACGACCTTACCCCCCGTCGCTCACTCCAACGCAAACAGCGCGAGTGCCGCGCGGTCGGGGATCGCGATGCAGCCGTAGCCGCGCGTCACCAGCTTGCGCTTCTGCAATTCGCGCAGCGCGGCATTCGCAGTCGCGCGGGTTACGCCGAGCAGGTCGGCCAGTTCCTGCTGGGTGATCGCGATCTGCGCAGCATCCTCCTCGTTACCCGCCATATTGGCAAGGAGCCCCGCCAGCCGCTTGGGATTGGTCCCGCGCCGCAGGCCGGCCAACTGGCCAAGCGTATCCTGCAATTGTTCGGACAGGGCGGCCAGCAGCGCCCGCATGGAAGCAGGATAATTGCCCAGCGCATCGAGGAAGGCTTTCGCGCCGATCAACCGCAGGCTGCTGTTCCCGCGCGAAATGGCGTCGACGATCCGCGGGCGTCGCGCGAAGACTGCCAGCTCGCCATAGGAATCGCCGGGGCCGAGCAGGGCGACCGCGCGAAACTGTCCGTCCGGACCGAACTGGCCGATGGTAACCGCGCCCTCCTCGATCAGCCAGAACCCGTCTGCCGCCTCGCCCCGCTGCTGGATGATCTGCCCGTCAGTAAAGCGGCGCAGGATCGCGCCGCGAAGGAGATGCGCCTGCAAGCCCCGATCGAGGCTGGCGAACAGCATCGGCGCGGCAAGCGACCGCCGAGTCCTGGCAGAATGTAAAGAACTGGACATTCTTTCGCCTCGGTAAACGCTAGAGCCGGATTCGACAAGCGAGCCAGAATTTCCGGGAGACCCACCATGCCCACTTCGACTTTAGCGATTGTCGCGATCTATTTCGGTTATGCCGCGCTCGAATTGTGGCGCTCGAACCTGTTCGGGAAGGCCGAACAAACGCGCGACGACGGCATCGTCGAGGCGGTCAGCATGACCATGTTGCTGGCGGTCACCCAGCCTGCCGTGCTGTTTGCCGCCGGCGCGCTCGCCGATACTATCGCACCGCACTACGCCGGCGCGCTGTCCGGGCTGAACGTGTTCGCCGCGATCGCGCTGTTTCTCGTCGCGGACGACATGCTCCAATATTGGTGGCACCGGGCGAGCCATACGACGCCGTGGCTCTACAATCTCCATCGGGCCCATCACAACGCGCGCTACATGAGTGTGCGGCTCGTCTACCGGAACAACGTCATCTACTATGCGATGATGCCCAGCCTGTGGATGTCGGGCGTGCTCATCTGGCTCGGACTGGGCTGGGTCTATGCGGGCTATATCGTGGTCAAGCTGCTGGTGATCACCGGCGCGCATTCGGATGTCGCCTGGGACCGGCCGCTCTATCGCATCGGCTGGCTCTCGCCAGTGATGTGGCTGGTCGAACGCACGATATCGACGCCCGCGACGCATCATGCGCACCATGGCCGCCACGCCGACGATCCGGCGGTCCACTACAAGGGCAATTACGGAAACCTGCTGTTCGTCTGGGACGTGCTGTTCGGCACGGCGAAGATTACGCGGACCTATCCGCAGAGCTACGGGGTCGAGAACCTCGCGCCGGCATCACTCGGCCAGCAACTGCTATGGCCGATCTTCCCGGAACAGAAGGACAGGGCGAACGAACCGGTTAGAGAGGGGGCCGCGCCAACGAGCGCGGCCTGACGAAGGGGCCGGCCGGGCATAGCGTCCGGCCGGCCTTGAACGGCATCAGCCCTCGAATTTCGTGTCGAGTGTGATCTCGGCATTCAGCAGCTTCGAGATCGGGCAATTCGCCTTGGCATCGGCGGCAAGCTCTTCGAACTTCGCCTGTTCCATTCCGGGGACCTTGCCCTTGGTCGATAGCGCAGACTTGGTCACCGTGAAGCCATCGCCATCCTTCTCGAGCGTCACTTCGGCGCTGGTGGTTACGGTGCCGTCGGTATGGCCGGCTTCGGCCAGCTTGAACGCCAGGGCCATGGTGAAGCAACTGGCGTGGGCCGCCGCGATCAGTTCCTCGGGATTGGTCCCCGCCTCGTCTTCGAAACGGGTCTGGAAACCCTAAGGTTGGGCGGCGAGGGCGCCCGAGCCGGTCGAGACATGGCCCTTCCCGTCCTTGCCAAGGCCTTCGTAGGTCGCACTGCCGCTATTGGTCGTTTTCATGCAGAAACTCCTTTCGCCCTCCCGACGAGTGGCGAGCGATAGGGTTCCGCTTGCGCCTACATCATGTGCATGACGGACGGGGCCAGCGAGATCGCCAGCGAAATCAGCGCTGCGAAGGTGCCGAACGTCCCGGCGAGGGTGGTGAACGGGCTGCTGCCGGTATTTGCGAACATGAGGTTTCTCCTGATGGCGATACCTCATCGTTCGCCGACGACAGCGACTTGGTTACATGATGGTCCAGAAGAAAAGGGCGACCACACTGGCCGCCCCTTCACCCTGTTTGATCAATCGTCGTCGCGCCGGCGGTCCCTGCGCCTTTCGCGGCGGTCGCGTCGCTGGTCGCGCCGGGCCTCTTCGCGTCGATCGCGACGAGCTTCACGGCGAGCATCCCTGCGCCGGTCGCGGCGTGCCTCGCGTCGGGCTTCCGCGCGCCGGTCGCGCCGGGCTTCCTGGCGGGCCTCACGACGCTGCTCTGCACGCTGGCGCTGGCGGTAGTCGCGGCGCGCCTCCTGCCGACGTTCGCGAATGATCTCGCGACGGCGTTCTGCGCGGCGTTCCTGACGATAGTCGCGCCTGCGTTCTGCCCGGCGCTGGTCGCGATAGCGCTCGCGGCGATCCGCACGGCGCTCGGCCCGGCGTTCCCACCGGTCCCAATTGTTGCGCAGGCGGCGCTGGTCGCGCATCTCGGCCCGGCGGGCGAGCCAGTAGCGTTGCTGACGCGCGTTCCAGCGATGGCGGCGGCGATCCCGGTCGTAGACGTAGTAGCCGGTACCCGGATAATAGAAGTCGTCATACCAGCCGTAATAGCCGTCGTTGTAATAGCCATCGTCGTAATAAGGGTCGCCGTAATAGCCTGCGCTACCGACCGATACTCCGCCATAGGAGCCGAGGCTGCAGGCGTTGAGCAGACTGGTGCCGGCGGCAACCGCGAGCGCTGTTCGTTTGGATAGTCCCATCCCGTAATCTCCTGAATTCGTTGGAGACGGTCTAGGGGGCGGGGATTGAACTGCCTCTGAACCCGCGGTCACGTGGGGTTCATGCGGCCGGTCCGGCTCAGATAATCCCGACCTGTCTGCCCGATTGTTCGAAGATCGAAAGGATTTCGCCGACTTCCTCTTCGCTATGCTCGGCACACAGGGAGCAGCGCAAGAGCGTCATTCCGGCGGGTGTCGCCGGCGGCCGCGCGAGGTTCACGTAGAGGCCGTTCTGGATCAGCGCCTCCCACATCTGCGCGCCCTGTTCGAGGTCGGGCATGATGACCGCGATGATCGCGCTCTGCGGTTCCTCGGTCCCGAGCTTGAAGCCCAGGTCCTTGAGGCCCTTGTGCAGGGAGCGCGAATTTTCCCACAGGTGCGCGCGCTTGTTCGAACCGTGCATCAGCTTGCGGATGCTGGCCTCCGCGGTCGCAACCACCGATGGGGGAAGCGATGCGGTAAAGACGTAGGGGCGACAGACCAACCGCATGATCTCGAACTTGGGATGGTTCGAGACGCAGAAACCGCCAACGGTGCCGACGCTCTTGCTGAAGGTGCCGATGATGAAATCGACATCGTCCATCACGCCGGTATCCTCGACCACGCCGCGGCCGTTTTCGCCGATGAAGCCCATCGAATGCGCCTCGTCGACCAGCACCATGGCACCGTACTTCTTAGCGATCGCGACCATTTCCTTGAGCGGTGCGACATCGCCCAGCATCGAATAGACGCCCTCAAGCACGACCAGCTTGCCCGCGCCTTCGGGGATGCGCTTGAGGCGCTTCTCCATTGCCTCGATATCGTTGTGCTTGAACGGCACGACTTCGGCCTGGCCCATCGCGCAGCCGTCCCAGATGCTGGCATGGCTGTCGATATCGAGAACGATGTAGTCGCCCTTTCCGGCGATGGTCGAGATGATCCCGAGATTGGCCTGGTAGCCGGTGGAAAAGACCATCGCATGGTCCATTCCGTAGAAGTCCTTGAGCGCCTGCTCGCACTCCTTGTGGCCCTGATAGGTGCCGTTGAGCACGCGGCTGCCGGTTGTGCCGGTGCCGTAATCGGCCAGCGCCTGCTTGCCCGCCTCGACCACGTCGGGATCGAAGGTCATGCCCATGTAATTGTAGGTGCCCAGCAAAATGGTCTCGCGACCGTTGCAGATCGCGCGGGTCGGCGAGAGGACCTTTTCCATGACCAGATTGAACGGGTCTTCCTGTCCACTGGAAAGCAGCCCTTCGCGCAGGGCGATGATGTCATCGAACTTGGAGAAGAGATCCTTCCCTTCTCCTTCGAGTGTTTCCGGCTGGTCGGGCTGGATGATGCCTTCGCTCATCAGTCGGCCTGCAGCTTGGTGACGGCATCGACCAGCTGGCCGTAGGTTTCGATCTCGGCTTGCTGGTTCATCGAGATGATGATGTCGAATTCGTCTTCGATCTCGGCCACGAAATCCATCACGGTCAGGCTGTCGAATTCCAGATCGTTCTGGAAGGTCGTGTCCTCCTCGATCGTCACACCCTTCTTGTTGAAGGGCTCGATCAGCGAGCGGATCTTGGTGTCGACTGCGGCGCGGTCCATAGGGGGCTTTCCAATCCTTCGGGGGCGCGGCCCGGCGGGCGCGCTGTGCCCGTGCGGCAAAGCGGTGAAACACGTCTTTTGTCAAGGTTTGGCGCGCGCGGCCGCGGCTTAGTCACTCGGCAATCAGGGCGCGAACCTTGGCCATGAAGGGCATGATCGAAACCGGTTTGGCGAGGTAATCCGCGGCGCCAGCCTCGCGGATGCGTTCCTCGTCACCCTTGCCGGCATAGGCGGTGACGGCCAGCACGGGCACCTGCGCCATCGCCGCATCGCGCTTCAACTGCGCGATCAGGTCGATGCCGCTCACATTCGGCAGCTGGATGTCCATGATGACGAGATGGGGGGCGAATTTCTTCGCCGTCGCCACCACATTGGATCCGTCCGCCACGGGAACGACTTCGAAGCCGTGGGCTTTCAGGACATCGCAGAACAGTTTGCGATTGAGATCGTTGTCCTCGACAACCAGGATTCTCTTTGCCACGCCGCAGGGCCTCCCTGATACCGGGCCCCGAACTGGACCTTGCACTGGGGCAGCGCCATATGGAAAACACAAGCACGTGACAATCATTCGCAACCAAGCCGCCAGATCCGCCGAAAGCCGCGCCCCCGAAGTGTTGGCGCTGGAGGCGCTCGGCTGGGCACTTGCCGACAGCCAGCGCGCCGAACGCCTGCTGTCTCTGACCGGCCTGACGCCCGAACGCTTGCGTCACGGGATCGAGGATCGCTCCGTACAAGCCGCAGTGCTGGAATTTCTGGCCAATCACGAGCCCGATCTGGTGCTGGCGGCGGACAATCTGCAGACCACACCGGAGGCCCTGATTGCCGCGCACCGGGAGTTGTCCGCATGAGCCGCCCGCTGATCATTTCCGATTGCGACGAAGTTCTGCTCTACATGGTCTCGCCGTTCCGCGACTGGCTGGCCGAAACGCAGGGCGTCGAATTCCGCATGCAGGGCGGCGACTTCGCGACAGCCCTGCGCTGGCAGGACAGCGGCGAAATCCTGGCGCCGGACGAAATCTGGCGCAAGCTGGGTGGCTTTTTCGATACCGAAATGCACCGCCAGACCGCAATTCCCGGCGCGATCGAGGGCCTGAATGCCCTCACCGAACACGCCGACGTCGTGGTGCTGACCAATCTGGTCGACAAGCGGCAGGAAATGCGCCGCCAGCAATTGGCCGATCACGGGCTGGAGGCGCGGGTATTCACCAATCAGGGGCCCAAGGGTCCGGCCCTGCAGGCCATTCTGGATGAATACGAGCCGTCGAAGGCCATCTTCATCGACGACCTTGCCCAGCACCACCGCTCGGCACGCGAAACGCTGGGGAACATCACCACGTTGCACCTGTGCGGCGAGCCGATGATAGCACCGCATATCGACTGCGCTCACAAATCCGGCCATGCCGACGCGCGGATTGACACCTGGGACCACGCGCTGCCGTGGCTGATGGACCGACTGGAAAAGGAGCCCGCATGAGCATTTCCGCCCGCCTCGAGGAACTGGGCATCGCCCTGCCGGAAGCCGCCGCCCCGGTGGCCAGCTACAAGCCGATCGTCGTGCATGGCGGTCTGGCCTACATATCGGGCCAGCTACCGTTCGTGCAGGGTAAGATCGTGACTGGTAAGCTCGGCGCGGATCTCGATTGCGAGGAAGGGCGCAAGGCGGCGCGCGCCTGCGGGCTGATGATCCTCGCGCAGCTCGCTGCAGCCGATCTGCTCGAACGGGTGGAGTGCGTAGTGAGACTGGGCGGCTTCGTCGCCAGCACCCCCGACTTCACCGAGCAGCCGCAGGTGGTGAACGGGGCGAGCGACCTGATGTACGAGGTGTTCGGCGACTGCGGCCGCCATGCGCGCGCCGCGGTCGGCGTGCCGGTCCTCCCGCTCGACGCCGCGGTGGAGGTCGATGCGATCATTGCTCTCGAAAATTGACGACTTGCGTGTCCGCCGGTCCGATCCCGCGCGGATCGGCTGGCTGGCGCAATGGACCTATGCGCATCGCGGCCTGCACGGGGCCGGCCAGGTGGAAAATTCGCGCGGCGCCTTCGCAGCGGCGCTCGCCGCCGGCCTCGGCATCGAATGCGATATCCAGCGCAGCGCCGATGGCGAAGCGATGGTGTTCCACGATTGGGATTTTACGCGGCTGATCGGCCGACCGGAAAAGACCGAGAGCCTGACGGCGGCGGAATGGAAGAAGCTGAGCTATCTCGAGGGCGAGGAGCCGCCGATCGCGCTTGCCGACCTGCTGGAGATGGTGGCGGGTAGGGTGCCGCTGCTGATCGAGATCAAGTCGAGGCGGGGCTATGACGTCGCGCAAAGTTGCGTCGCGGTGGCGCATTGTCTGCGCTCCTATGCCGGCCCGCATGCCGTGATGAGCTTCGATCCACGGGTGTCGCGCTGGTTCGCTGCGCATTCACCGCAGACCGTGCAGGGCCTGGTGATGCGCGAAGACGACAAGGGCTATACCCAGAAGGCCTGGCAGCGACATCTGACGCTGTGGGCGGCGCGGCCCGAATTCCTTGCTTATCACATCGAGGCGCTGCCCAATCCGATGGTCGCCGGACTGCGCGAGGCCGGCCTGCCGATCGCGACCTGGACAGTGAATTCGCCCCAACTTGCGGACCGCGCACGGGACCATGCCGACGCGCTGATCGCGGAAGGGGCGGGGCTGGCGTGAGCGATCGAGATGCCCTTGCCGGTCTGGCCGCCCGCGTCGCAGGGTCCGTCGGCGCCTTCGCGCGCGACGACTGGAATGCGATTGCCGGCGACAATCCTTTCGTCAGCCACGAATTCCTCACCGCACTCGAGGATTCTGGCAGTGTCGGCGCCGGGACCGGCTGGCAAAGCGCGCCGATCGTGATTTCGCAGGACGATGGCCCGCCGCTTGCCGCCATGCCCGCCTATCTCAAGAGCCACAGCCAAGGGGAATACGTCTTCGACCACAGCTGGGCCGATGCCTACGAGCGCGCCGGCGGACGCTATTACCCCAAGCTGCAGATTGCGGCGCCCTTCACCCCGGCGACCGGCCCGCGGCTGTTGTTGTCGGAGGAGGCACTTGCCGGCCCGCTGCTGGCGGCGGCCGAGCAGCTATGCGTCCAGAACGGCTTTTCCTCCGCCCATGCGACGTTCATCGAGCCGGCGCAGATCGAATTGTTCGAGGACGCCGGCTGGATGCTGCGCTCCGACATCCAGTTCCACTGGCACAATCGCGGCTTTGCCAGTTTCGACGATTTTCTCGCCAGCCTGGCGTCGCGCAAGCGCAAGGATCTGCGTAAGGAAAGGGCGGCGGCGCAGGAGGGGGTCGAGATCGTGCGCCTGCAAGGCGACGACTTGAAACCTGCGCACTGGGACGCCTTCTGGGGCTTCTACCAGGATACCGGCGCGCGCAAATGGGGCCGGCCCTACTTGACCCGGGAGGCGTTCGATTTGTTCTCGGAGCGGATGGGCGAGCGGATCCTGCTCGTGCTCGCCCTTGTCGATCGCGAGCCCGTGGCGGGGGCGCTCAACTTCATCGGGAAGGATGCGCTTTACGGCCGCTATTGGGGCTGTTCGCGCGAAATCCGCTTCCTGCATTTCGAGCTGTGCTACTATCAGGCAATCGATGCCGCGATCGAGCTGGGCCTGTCGCGCGTGGAAGCCGGAGCGCAGGGCGGACACAAGCTGGCGCGCGGCTACGAACCCGTCGAGACGATGTCGGCGCACTGGATCGCAGATCCCGGTTTTCGCAACGCGGTCGCGGATTTTCTCGAGCGCGAACGCGCAGGCGTGGCAGCCGATCGCAATTACCTGCAGGCGCGCACGCCGTTCAGGAAGGGCTGATCGTCAGGCGACTTTGCGCTGACCTTCTGCGAGCCATTCGCGGGCTCTGCGCTGGGCTTCGGCGATTTCGCGAGCGGTCATTTCTTCCGAAACATCGGCGCGGCACCAGGCAGCTTCCTCATGGCCTTTCGACGCGGCGATGTTGAACCATTTATGCGCCTCGATCAGATCGCAGTTGCATCCGCGGCTGCCGGTCGAGAAAGCCACGCCCAGCCCATAGAGCGCATCGGTGTCCCCTCGCGCATATCCCTGCAGCGCATCGGCAATCACAGCGATCGCCTCTTCGCCCTGTTCGATCCTGCCTGCGCCGCCTTCGATAAATGTCAGTGCCATCGGAATTCCCCCTGTGTTCGTCCGGCCCCCCGACCGGTCGATCACCGGGTTCGCGAATTATGGTCAATAAAAGGTTAACGCGGGCCGAAATAATCGCATCGAAACAATAGTGCATGACGCAGTCCGGCCACGCTCATCTGGCGAACGTCGGACATGGCAGGATTGCTGCTTGTGCCGTTTGGGGTGCTTGCCTATAGGCCGCGCCATTCGGACTGCCCGGCTACCGGAAAAATCCGGGGCCGCAGGGGGGCGGCGATCCTGATGCGGTAATTCGAGGTGAGAGGGCGATGGCCTCACTGGCTAAGAGCGATACGGAAAAGCGGTTGGCGGCAGCCCGTGCTGCGATCGGCGCCGACTACACGCCGAGCGAAGACGAAGATTACATGAACGAACGGCAGCTCGACTACTTTCGGGTGCTGCTGCTCGACTGGAAGAAATCGATCCACGATGCTGCGGGACAGACCCTGCAGTCCCTGCAGGACGGTCCGATCCGCGAGCCCGACCTCAACGACCGGGCCTCGTCGGAAACGGACTGGGGGATCGAACTGCGCACTCGCGATCGCCAGCGCAAACTCATCGCCAAAATCGATTCGGCGCTTCGTCTCATAGACGGGGGGGAGTATGGCTATTGCGAGGTTACGGGCGATCCGATTGGCCTGAAACGCCTGATCGCGAGGCCCGTCGCCACCATGACCGTGGAGGCGCAGGAAGCGCACGAGCGGCGCGAGAAAATCTCGCGCGACGACTGAAATTTCGCGCCAATTCTTTGCCGAGTGTTAACCGTTTGCGGCTATCCGCGATCGACCCGGGCAATGTGATTGCTCGCAAGGCCAAAAAACGGAGTCGAGACTGCGATGCAATCGGTGGAAACCAGGAATGTCGCACGCGATAGCCTGTTCCTGTTCGCGGAACTGCATTTTGAAGGCCGTCCCGAACCGGTGCGGGTCAAGGTTCGCAATCTGTCGGCTGGCGGCATGTTGGCCGAGGCCGAGGTCGCTACCGAGCGTGGCGCGCGTCTGGTGATCAAGCTGCGCAATATCGAAGACGTGAAAGGCGCGGTCGCCTGGGTACAAGGCCCGCGCTTCGGTATCGCTTTCGATACGCAAGTGGACCCGCGGGTTGTGCGCGCACCGGTTGCGGCGTCGACCGGGCCGACCACACCATCATACGCACGATCCGCAGTGACCCGCGCGTCCTATGGCGAAGGCCCGCTGCGGACGATCTGACCGGCGCCGCAGCCAGGGAAATTGTCCGGCTGACGCCTTCCTTTCATGATGCTAGGCGGAAGGCCATGCGGCTCGCCCTCGCCCTTATTGCTGCCTCGCTTGTGCCGGCCTGTTCCGGCAGCGTCGACGACGGTGTGGTCGATGTCGCCTTCATCGCGCCAGCCAGTGAGCTTGAGGCAAGCGGCCTGCGCCTCGGCGCCGCAGCCCAGCATTTGCGTGCGGCGCAGACTCAGGGTCTCGTATCGCTGGCGGCCAATGGCGAAGTTGTGCCCGCCATTGCCGAGCGCTGGATCGTAACCGATGACGGCGAGAGCTATATCTTCCGCATCCGCGAATTCGACCTGCCAGACGGTTCGCGCCTGACGGCGCAAGTGGTGCGCGATGCGCTGGCGGTCACGCTGCGGCGGCTCGAAGGGACCTCGCTCGGCCTCGATCTCGCCAAGGTGCGCGAAGTGAGGGCAATGACGGGCCGGGTCGTCGAAATTCGCCTGTCCAGTCCGATGCCCGACCTCCTCCAGTTGCTTGCCCAGCCCGAACTGGGGTTGGCGCTCAGAAATGCATCGCTCGGTCCGATGACGGTGGAGAAGTCCGACGGCGGGCTATTCCTGGAGGCTGTGCCCCCCGAGCTGCGCGGGCTTCCCATGCAGCCGGGTTGGGACGAAGATCTGGTCGCAGTGAGGGCCTATGCGGTCGAGCCGCCAACTGCGGCCGAGGGATTTGCGAATGGCAGTTACGAGCTCGTTCTCGGCGGGCGGCTGGCATCGCTGCCGCTCGTCGATATCGGGCCCCTGACCCGCGGCACGATCCGGCTGGATGCCGCGCTTGGCCTGTTCGGGCTCGACGTTCAGCGCCGGCAGGGCTTTCTCGAGGATCGCGACAATCGCGAGGCGCTGTCCATGGCGATCAATCGTTCCGAGTTGCTCAACGCGTTCAATATCGGCGGCTGGGCGCCCACGACACGGCTGGTCTCGCCGGGGCTGCCGGGCGATAGCGGCACCGTGGCGGAGCGCTGGTCCGGTCAGTCGATCGATGAACGCCGGGCGTTGGCGGCAGCGCGGGTCCGTGGCTGGACCTCGAGCGCCGGTGCATCACCCTCGGTTTCAATCTGGCTGCCCGATGGGCCGGGATCGGACATGCTGTTCGATGCCTTGGCGAGCGATTTCGCGGCGATCGGCGTCGCGAGCACGCGCGAGGAGGTCAAGAGCGAAGCCGACCTTGTCTTGCGGGACCGCGTGGCGCGCTATGGCGCGGCGCGCTGGTTTCTGAACCAGTTCAACTGCAAGGTATCGCCGCGGGTATGCGTCGAAGATGCCGATTATCTCGTGGAACTGGCCGTTGACGCCCGCGACCTGACCGAGGAGGCATCTTTTCTGGCGGAAGCGGAAACGACCCTCACCGCGGCAAATACCTACATCCCGCTCGGCTCGCCGATCCGCTGGTCTCTGGTGCGCGGCGATATCCAGGGGTTTCTCGAAAATCGCTGGAACGTGCATCCCTTGTTCCCGCTCACGCGCGCTCCCATCTAGCGGTCATGGACGATATGCCCAACCGTGCCCGCCCGCTGGGGATCGAGCTCCCGACCGGCCGCGACCCGATCTCTATCCGTAAACGTATCGAGGCGATGGAGCAGGTGCTGGAACGCAGCTTCACCATTCCCGGAACAAACTATCCCGTCGGGCTCGATTCGATCATCGGCCTCGTCCCCGTTATCGGCGATGTCGTGACGGCAGCCATGGGCGCCTATATCGTGTGGGAAGCCCGCAATCTCGGCATCCCGAAATGGAAACTGTGGCGCATGGCCGGCAATATCGCGTTCGACAGTGCCATTGGCGCAGTTCCCGTCGTCGGCGATGCTTTCGACCTCGCCTTCCGGTCGAACACGCGCAACCTGCGGATTATCCGCAAGCATCTCGACAAGCACCACCCCCAGACGCGGATCATCGAGCAGTAGTTTCGCGTCGCGCCAATGCACGCTAGGGCACGGCGCATGGCAAGCGATGTAACCTATTCGGGCTATCTCGATCTCGACCGCATCCTCGCGGCGCAGCACCCCGCGTCCGACGCGCATGACGAGATGCTGTTCATCATCGTCCACCAGGCGAGCGAGCTGTGGCTCAAGCTGTGCCTTCACGAATTGCAGGAAGCGCGCACCTGTATCATCGCTGATCGCCTGCGCCCGGCCTTCAAGATGCTCGCGCGCGTGGCGCGAGCGCAGGGACAGTTGATTCAGAGCTGGGATGTCCTCAGCACCATGACGCCCCACGATTATTCGACGATCCGCCCGCATCTCGGCAGCTCCAGCGGCTTCCAGAGCGCGCAATACCGAATGATGGAATTCATGCTCGGCGGCCGAAAGCCCGATATGGTGACGATGCACGAGGCGACGCCCGACGTGGCGGCAGAGCTGCGCGAGGAGCTGGCTCGCAAAAGCATCTATGCGGAAGCTATCGCCCTGTTGGCGCGGCGCGGCTTCGCCATCCCGCAAGCGGTTCTGGACCGGCCCGTCGACACGGCGTGGGAACACTCGGCGGACGTCGAGGCGGCCTGGGCCGAAATATACCGCGATCCCAAGGAACATTGGGACCTTTACGAACTGGCCGAGAAACTCGTCGATCTGGAATATCACTTCCAGCGCTGGCGCTTCGGCCATCTGAAGACCGTGGAGCGGATCATCGGCTTCAAGAAGGGCACTGGCGGCACGCCTGGCGTGCCCTATCTCGCGGGTGTGCTGAAAGCGGCCTTCTTCCCCGAATTGCTCAGCGTGAGGACAGCGATATGAGCTCGTGGCGCAGCAAGCGGCGGATCTGGGATATTTCCCAGACCCTGCGGCCAGGATTGCCTGTCTGGCCGGGGGATACCGAATTCGACTTCGATCGGACGTGGAAAATGGAGGATGGCTCGCCGGTCAATGTCGGGCGGATGACCATGAGCACCCATTCGGGCACGCATGGTGATGCGCCTCTGCATTACGCTGCCGACGCGCCGGACATCGCCAGCGTCGAACTCGATCCCTATATCGGCGAGTGCCTGGTGGTCGATGCGACCGGCGTAAGCGGCGGGTCCATCGGCGTCGGCGACCTGCCGCATATCGACAGTGCGGACCGCGTGCTGTTCCGCACCTTCGAGCGCTTCCCGCACGAGGCGTGGGACCCCTCCTTCACCGCGATCGACGCCGAAACCATCGAGTGGCTTGCGTTGCAGGGCGTGAAGCTGGTGGGCACCGACGCGCCGAGTGTCGACCCGCAGGAATCGAAGACAATGGCTGCCCACAAAGCAGTGCTGGAACACGATATGTGTATTCTCGAGGGGCTGGTGCTCGATGATGTGCCGGAAGGCCGCTACGAACTGATCGCGCTGCCCCTGAAGGTGGCAGGCGGCGATGCGGGTCTGACCCGCGCGATTCTGCGCGAGCTGGCCGAATGATCGAGCGCGCAAGGGTTCTCGATGCGGGCGATCCGCTGGCGCATTTTCGCGAGCGCTTCCACGTGCCCGACGGCGTGATCTATCTCGATGGCAATTCGCTCGGCTGCCTTCCACGGGCCACGCCGGACCGCATGGCCGAAGTCATGCGAAAGGAATGGGGCGAGGCGCTGATACGCAGCTGGAACTCCGCTGGCTGGATCGACCTGCCCCAGCGGGTCGGTGGCAAGATCGCGCCGCTGATCGGAGCGCAGCCGCATGAAGTGATCGTTGCCGACAGTGTTTCGGTGAACCTCTTCAAGCTCATTAGCGCAGCACTGATGATGCGGCCCGGCCGGAAGGTCGTACTGAGCGAGCCGGGTAATTTCCCGACGGACATTTACATGATCGAGGGACTCGAAAAGCAGGGGCTGGCAGAACGGCGGCTGGTGCCGCGCGAGCAGCTGGTCGATGCGCTTGACGGGGACGTGGCGCTACTGCTGCTGACCCATGCGCATTACAAGACCGGCCAGCTGTTCGACATGGCCAGGCTGACCCAGGCGGCGCATGAGGCGGGCGCGCTGGTCCTCTGGGACCTCTCGCACTCGGGCGGCGCATTGCCAGTCGATCTGAATTCATGCGACGCGGATTTCGCGGTCGGCTGCGGGTACAAATATTTCAACGGCGGACCGGGCGCACCGGCCTATGCCTTCGTGGCAGAGCGACACCAGGACGACATCCACCAGCCACTCAGCGGCTGGATGGGCCATGCGCAACCCTTCGCCTTCAGCGACCATTACGAGCCCGCTCCGGGCGTCGACCGCCTGCTGTGCGGCACGCCCGGCATCCTCGCCCTCGCGGCGCTCGAGGTCGGCGTGGCGCTGATCGCGGAAATCGGCGTCGAGCGCCTCCACGCGAAGTCGCAGGCGCTGTCCGAATTCTTCCGCCAGTGCCTCGCTGAAGCGGGCGTAGCACTCGATCTCGTCAGCCCTGCCGACCCCGCGGCACGCGGCAGTCAGCTCTCCTTCCGCCACCCGGAAGCCTACGCTATCTGCCAGGCGCTGATTGCCCGTGGCGTGATCGGTGACTTCCGCGAGCCCGACATTCTGCGATTCGGCTTCGCCCCAGCATATCTGCGCTTCGAGGACATGGCCGAAGCGGCGCGGCACGTGTCAGATGTTATCGATGCGGGCGAATGGCAACGCGCAGAGTTTCGCGAAAGGGCGGCGGTGACCTGAAACGGGCATCTGGGCTGCCTGTGGGATTTCTATTGCTCTCGTTGAAAATATGGCCAAAAAGGGGCGCCCGCCGCTCAGGCATTCAAAGGAAACAAAGAAATGAACTTCAAGACCGTGACCCTGGCCGCTTCGGCCTTTGCATTTGCTGCTCTCGGCGCTTGCTCGGAGAGCGAGCAGGAGGCTCAGGAAGATCTGACCGAACAGGCTTACGAATCGCAGGAAGACCTGCTCGAAGAGCAGGCCGATCTGGCTGAGGCACAGGGCGACGAAGTGACCGAGGAAGCTCTCGACGCCGAAGCCGATGCCATGGGCGAAATGGGCGACCAGGCTGAAGACGCTGTGGACGAAGCAGCCGAGTAAATCGCGTCGGCGGTCGATTGCCGACCGAAACAAGGGCGGCGCCTGTCCAACGGACCGGCGCCGCCTTTTGTCATCTTGGATCAGCGGAGCGCGCTATACCGGCTGGGCTCAGCCGGGCTTCTTCTTGAGGCTGGCGCGGTACTCCTCGATGGTCATCGCGTTTGCGTAACCCTCGTGCTCGGGAGAGACACAGTCGCCGGCAGCATAGACTGTCCCGAACATGCCGCCCCGCGAGCCGGACGTGGGGGCCAGTATCTTGCGATCCGGACCGCGCTCCTCGCACATGTCGGCAAGCTGGCGCGACGCCTTGTCGATGGCCATGGTCGCACAGCCACCCAGTACCGCAACCACCGGCAGAACGCCGGCAACATACAGTCGTTTCATATTTTCGAGGTTCCCTGCACCAATAGCGGTGCATCGACGCAACTAAATCGCATAGGACTTGCGAGCAAGACGGATTCTGACAGTAGCGTTCGAAGCGCTCACGTTGTTGCCCAGATGTCGAACCCGCTATTCTTCCAGTTCGATGTCCCAATAGAGCCAGTCGCGCCAGGTTTCGTGCAGGTAATTCGGCGGAAACTGTTTGCCGTGTTGCTGCAACTGCCAGTGGGTCGGGCGGATCGGCTTGGCGTAGAGCTGCATGTTCGCCTGCTTCGGCGTGCGGCCACCCTTCTTGAGATTGCAGGGCGCGCAGGCTGTGGCGATGTTTTCCCACGTGGTCTTCCCACCCAGTCTGCGGGGGATCACATGGTCGAAGGTCAGATTGCCCATGTCGCCGCAGAACTGGCAGCTGAACCGATCGCGCAGGAACACGTTGAAGCGGGTGAAGGCGGGAAACTCGCTCGGCCGGACATATTGCTTCAGCGCAATCACGCTGGGGATTTTCATGTCGAAACCGGGTGAATGAACCTCGCGGTCGTAGCTCTCGATTACATCAACCCGGTCCAGGAAGATCGCCTTGATCGCCGTCTGCCACGGCCACAGGCTCAGCGGGTAATAGGACAGGGGCGTATAATCGGCATTGAGGACGAGCGACGGGCATGATTCCAGATTGCGCGTCGGATCTTCGGCGGCGCTCCGGAACCTTGCGGCCCGCTCCAGCAGTTCGGCCCTAAACACTCGAGTACCACACGTGCGCGTTCTCCCGATATGATGGAAAATGCACTTGCACGGGGAAGCGTCAACCCTGTTACAGACAGGCTATCCACACTTTGTCCACGGATTCGCGCACGTTGATCGTCACTCGCTTCGCTCCCAGCCCCAATGGGCCTTTGCATCTGGGGCATGCCTATTCAGCGATCGTTGCGCATGATCTTGCGAAAAAGGCCGATGGGCGGTTCCTGCTCCGGATCGAGGATATCGACGGGGCGCGTTCGCGGCCCGAACTGGCGGACGAGTTCCGTCGCGATCTCGAATGGCTCGGCCTCGAATGGGAGGAGGTGCCGGCCCAATCGACCCGCCTCCCAGGCTACGAGGCGGCAGCGCGCGACCTGCTCCATCGCGAACTGCTATATCCATGCACTTGCACGCGCGCCGAGATTGAGGCGCTCGAGCCGCGGCTGGGCCCGGAAGGCGCGATCTATCCCGGATCCTGCAAGGGACAGCTGCTCGACCCGCAGAAACCCGCGGCGCTGCGGCTCGATGTGGACCGTGCGATGGCCCAGGCTGGCGAGCTTGTATGGGAGGATGATCTGGCAGGGCGCATGATCGCGGATCCGCGTGAGGGCGGCGATGTCGTGATCATGCGCAAGGATGCCCCGGCGAGCTATCATCTCGCGGCGACGCTCGACGATGCGGCGGACGGGGTCACGCTGGTCACGCGCGGGCAGGACCTGTTTCCCGCAACGCATGTCCATCGGTTGCTGCAGGCCCTGCTGGGCCTGCCCGTCCCCCGGTGGCACCACCACGGACTGTTGATGGACGATAGCGGCCGAAAGCTGGCGAAACGGCGCGGCTCGGGCGCTGCGGGCCATGGCCTTGCCGAACGCCGGAACGCGGGCGAGAACGGACTGTTGCTTGCCGAGCAATTGCGCTTGCAGCGTTTTCCGGCTGACATTTCGCTGGTCAGTACCTAGATCGGGGTCACCATGAACACATTTCTCTCCATCGTCCTCGTCATCCTCATGCTGCTCGTGATCGTAAGCCTCGTGCGCGGGATCGTCGCTTTCCTGAAAAGCACCAAGATCGATCTGGAAAGCGGGCAGCAGACCGATGCCACGGATATGCAGCTGGCACAGAACAAGGCGATGTTCGCCCGTGTGAAGTACCAGGCGCTGGCAATCGTGGTGGTTGCGGTCATCCTCGCCATCGCGAACTGACGCGCGGCGGCCGCGGCAGATGGTCAAGCTCAACAAGATCTACACACGCACCGGTGACGACGGCACGACCGGGCTCGTCGACGGATCGCGCCTTGCCAAGCATGCGCCCCGCATGGAGGCGATTGGTGCGGTGGACGAGGCCAACAGTGCGCTCGGCCTCGCGGCCGTGGCGCTGGGCGAGGGGGAGCATGCCGACGCGCTGTTCCGCATGCAAAACGATCTCTTCGATCTCGGCGCGGATCTGGCGACGCCGGCCGGGGACCAGGACGATTTCTCGCCCTCCGAGATGGAGCTGCGGATCGTACCGGCACAGGTAACGTGGCTCGAACAGGCAATCGATGCCGCGAATGCCCGATTGGAACCGTTGACCAGCTTCGTGCTCCCCGGCGGTAGCGAGGGGGCGGCGCGGCTTCATGTCGCGCGGGCGGCGGCCCGGAGAGCGGAACGTGCGATGACGGCGATGGCCGCCGAGACGCCGACCAACCCGCAGGCGCTGGCCTATATCAACCGCCTGTCGGATTACCTGTTCGTCCTCGCGCGCGTCGCCAATCGTGACGGAGAAGGCGACCTCACATGGGTGCCGGGCCAAAACCGCTAACTGGTCGCTAGCCAGCAACTCCCGCCTTCGCTACTGCACGCGCATTGCTGCAAGTGCGAAGGATTTTTCGATGAGCAAGGTGATCGGCATAATCGGTGCCGGACAGATGGGGTCGGGCATTGCCCAGACCGTGGCGGCGCATGGCATGGAAGTGCTGCTTGCCGACGTGAGCCTAGACGTCGCTGAAAAGGCGCATGCCGGTATCGATCGCGCGCTCGGCAAGCTGGTCGGGCGCGGCAAGATCGAGATCGCCGATGCCGAAGCCACGCTGGGGCGCATCACCCCTGTCGCCGACTACGCGCCGATGGAACGGGCCGATTTGATCATCGAAGCGGCTACCGAGAAGGAAGCGATCAAGCAGGCGATCTTCGAAAAGGCAGGTCAGGTGCTCGCCGCCGATGCAATCATGGCATCCAACACCAGCTCCATCCCGATCACCCGCATGGCGAATTATTCGCCGGATCCGGCGCGCTTCATCGGGTTGCATTTCTTCAATCCGGTGCCGGTGATGGGGCTGATCGAAGTCATTCCCGGCCTCGCCACCGCCCAATCGACGACCGACCGAACGGTGGCTTTCGCGGAAGGATTGGGCAAGCAGGTCGTGCTCAGCCAGGACGAGCCCGGCTTCGTGGTCAATCGCATCCTTCTCCCAATGATCAACGAAGCGGTTTTCGTGCTCGGCCAGTCCACGGCCGGGATCGAGGATATCGACAAGGGCTGCCGCCTGGGCCTCAATCACCCGATGGGGCCGTTGCAGCTGGCCGATTTCGTCGGGCTCGATACCTGCCTCGACATCATCATGGTGCTCTACAAGACCACGCGGGATGCCAAGTATCGCCCCGCACCCCTCCTGGTGAAATATGTCGAGGCCGGCTGGCTGGGGCGGAAGACGGGACGCGGCTTTTATGATTACTCCGGCGAGGAACCGGTCGCGACGCGTTGATTTTCTCGCCTGACGGCAGCGGGATGGGACAGCAAGGTCAGGACGAGGGTCATGACCCGACGCAATAAAGAACGGAACTCCCGGCCGTACCGCGCCGTTGATCTCGCAAAGGAGATCAGCGCGATGAGCGATACGAGCAAGAAGAACACCCCGGTCGGCGAAAGTCAGGAAGCGCGGCAGGCCAATCTCGCCCCTGAAACGCATAACGACGAACAGGACGACCACCGCATGCAGGCGCAGGAAGTTGCCGAACAGGCTCGCGCCACCACGCGCGAGACGCATTCCCCGACCGAGAGCACGAAGGGTGACAACAAGTCGGGCCTGATGGGCGATTCAACTCAGGATACGATCGATCACATGCGCGACATGGAAAGTTCGGGCCGGATCGACATGGATGCCTATAAGGGCGAGCCCAATCACGACGACAATGTCGACAAGTATGGCAAGGACAACAAGCCCGACGGCCTGCGGGGCGATGGAACCTAGGGTCCTTCGGTCAACACCCACAAACCGGTGACCAGCACAAGGGAGCCGACGCCTACGCCATAGGCCATGACCTTGAAATTCGGGGTGGATATCGCTTCGAATTCATGCGTGTTGAGGCGCGCCAGCGTTTTGCATGCGCGCCGCTCGGCCGTGATCGCCAGCCAGCCACCGCCGAGGATGAAAGCGGTGGCGATCGCCTTCGGTAGCCAGGATGGGTCCCAGGCGCCGAAGAGGGCGCGGAAGCCGAGGCCGATCCCGATGGCGGCGAACGCGGTGCGCATCCATCCGGCAAATGTCCGCTCCATTGCCATGATGTTGCGATCTTCTGCCAGATCGGTTCGGAATTCCGCCCAAGCGGTGCTCTTGTCCTTGTCCTCGGGCGGGTCGTCTTGTGCCATAAACCGTCAATCGGCGGGAGCCGCTACCGGTTCCGAAAGCGCTCGATTAGTCTTCGACCGGATCCGTCGCGAAGTCTTCGGGCTCGGCTGAGTCCATTTCAGTCGGATCTGGGGGAGCAACCTCTGCATACCAGTCGTCGAGCGTCAGCTGCTCGCTATCACCCGATGCTTTGCGTGACCCGGATGTCGGGACCGGGGCCGAGTAGACGGGTGGAGTGGACGCCGTGTCTTGGCCGCGCTCCTTGCTGACCTGCGCAAGCATGCCCGGATTATCCTCGCCGCCGATCAGCACGGCGATGGCAGCGAGGAACGTTACGAAAGGTCCCAGTTTCTTGCCTATTCGCGCGAGCGCCGCATTCTCCATGCTCGCAAATCTATGGGCGCGACGGTTAAAGTTCCCTTGAGCCGGCGCGCGCCTTCAATTCGTATAGCTTCTCCAGCGCCTCGCGCGGGGTCAGGGCGTCGAGATCCAGCGCCTCGAGCGCCTCGCGCAGCTCGTCCCGCTGCTGCTCGTCCTCTTGCACGCTCGCCGCGAATAACGGCAATTCTCCCAGTCCGGCCGCCAGCCCCCCGGTTTCTGCACGGCCTCGCTCCAGCTTGGCAAGCACCGCCTTGGCGCGCTTGAGCACGGGGGGAGGCACCCCGGCAAGGCGGGCGACATCGATCCCGTAACTGCGATCGGCCGCGCCCTTCGTCAATTCGTGCAGCAGGACAAGGTCACCCTTCCACTCGCGCGCGCGGACATGGTGGAGGCTCAGGGCATCGCATGTGTCGGCCAGGCGGCTGAGTTCGTGATAATGCGTGGCGAACAGGCAGCGGCAACGCAATTGCTCGTGCACTGCCTCGACCACTGCCCAGGCCAGGGCCATGCCATCATAGGTCGAGGTGCCGCGGCCGACCTCGTCGAGGATGACGAAGCTCCTATCCGTCGCCTGGGCGAGGATCGCTGCAGTTTCCACCATCTCGACCATGAAGGTCGAGCGACCGCGCGCAAGATTGTCGCTTGCCCCGACACGGCTGAACAGGCGATCGGCGATGCCGATGCGCGCGGTGCTTGCAGGCACGAAACTTCCTGCCTGGGCGAGGAGCAGGATAAGGGCGTTCTGCCGCAGGAAAGTGGACTTGCCGCCCATGTTCGGCCCGCCGATCAGCCATAGCCGATCGTCGGGGCCAAGCACGCAGTCGTTGGCGACGAAGCGCTCGCCCGCCTTCGCCAAGGCCTGCTCGACCACGGGATGCCGGCCGCCCGCTACTTCGAGGCACGGTGCATCGAGCATTTCGGGCCGTGCCCAATCGCCCTCGGCCGCTCGCTCCGCCAGCCCCGCAGCGACATCGATCCGCGCGAGTGCCGCGGCCGTTGCCGCGATGGCTTCGCGCGCTGCCACGACCTCGCCGACCAGATCCTCGAAATGCGCCTCCTCCGCCACCAGCGCATGGGCGCCGGCTTCGGCGATCCGCGTGGCTTCCTCGTGCAGGCCGAGCGAATTGAACCGCACCGCGCCCGCCATCGTCTGGCGGTGCGTGAACCCGCTATCGGCTGCCATCAGCTTGTCGCCGTGCTTGGCGGGGACTTCGATGAAGTAACCGAGTACCTTGTTGTGCTTGATTTTGAGCGATGGGGTTGCGGTCTGCTCGCGATAGCCCGCCTCCAGCGCGGCGATCGCCTTGCGGGCATTGCCGCTCGTCTCGCGTAGCGCATCGAGTGCGTGATCGTAGCCGCTGGCGATATAGCCGCCCTGCTGCCGCTCGGTTGGAGGTGAGGGCACCAGAGCCCGGTCGAGATGGTCGACCAGCGCGGCGTGTCCGCCAAGCGCGGCGAGGGCGTGATCGATCAGGGCCGGCAGGTCCCGGCTCGCGCTCAGCATATCGCGCACCCGCCGCGCTTCGCTAAGCCCGTCGCGGATCTGGCCGAGATCGCGCGGACTTCCGCGCCCGGCGACGAGGCGGCCGAGCGCGCGGCCGATATCGGGTGCCTGGCGCAGGGCGGCACGCAGGTCCGCACGCAGCAAGGGGTCGCGATGGAAGTGGTGGACGGCGGCATGCCGGGCCTCGATCGCGGCGCGGTCGGAGAGCGGGGCGGCCAGATCATCGGCCAGCTGGCGCGCGCCCGCTCCGGTAACGCAGCGATCGACGCAGGCGATCAGGCTGCCAGCCCGCCCGCCGCCCTGTGCTTCGAGTATTTCCAGGCTTGTCCGTGTCGCTGCGTCCATCGCCAGATGCGCCCCGGACCCGCGTGCTACGGGTGGAAGCAGGAAGGGCAATTCGCCGCGACCGGTATGCTCGAGATAGGCGATCAGCCCGGCCGCCGCTGCGAGCATCGGGCGCGAGAAATCCCCCAGCCCATCGAGCGTGGCGAGGCCATGGATGACCTTCAGGCGGCTTTCGCCATCCTCGCTGCGGAACTCGCCGCGTGGCCTGCGGATGAGGTCGTCCATGCCGCTGTCCCAGTCTTCGGGAGCCACGACTTCGCTCGCGCCCAGCCGCGCGAGTGCGGCATCGACGCCGGCGGACTCGCACTGTTCGAGCTCCATGCGGCCGGTCGAGATATCGCAGCTGGCAAGCCCTATGCCGTCGCGCACCGGTGCCACTGCAACCAGCACATTTGCGCGGCGCGGCTCCAGCAAGGCATCCTCGGTCAGCGTGCCGGCCGTGACGAAACGCACGATATCCCGCGCGACCAAGGCTTTCGACGAGGGTGTACCCTCGCGCTTGGCGCGGGCCTTGGCCTGCTCGGGCGTTTCAGTCTGCTCGGCGATCGCCACGCGGCAGCCGCCCTTGATCAGCCGTGCTAGATAGCCCTCGGCCGAATGGACCGGCACGCCGCACATCGGCACTGGCGCGCCGCGATGCTCGCCGCGACTGGTGAGCGCGATGTCGAGTATTTGTGCCGCGACCTTCGCGTCTTCGAAGAACAATTCGAAGAAATCACCCATGCGATAGAACAGCAACGCATCGCCCGCCTCGCGCTTGAGCGCGAGATACTGTTCCATCATCGGGGTCGGCTTGCCGGACATGCAATCTGCCTAGCTGGCCTCGTTCCGATTCGGGAAGCGAGGGGCGAGAGGTTTCCCCTACCGCTGGGCGGGTATTGCGGTTAGGGCGGGCGCATATTCACGAGGACCCGCAATGGACGAAGACAATCCGACCGCATTCAAGGCGCGCGAAGCGCTGTTCTATCACGAGACAATCCGGCCCGGAAAGATCGAGATCATTGCGTCCAAGCCGATGGCGAGCCAGCGCGACCTCAGCCTGGCCTATTCGCCCGGCGTCGCCGCCCCGGTGGAAGCGATTGCGGAGGATCCGCGCAACGCGGCCCGCTACACCGCGCGCTCCAATCTCGTCGCGGTCATCTCCAACGGCACGGCCATCCTCGGCCTCGGCAATCTCGGTGCCCTGGCCTCGAAGCCGGTGATGGAGGGCAAGGCAGTGCTGTTCAAGCGCTTCGCCGATGTCGATTCCATCGATCTCGAACTCGACACGGAGGACCCGGAGAAATTCATCGAGGCGGTCGCGCTGATGGAGCCGAGCTTCGGCGGCATCAATCTGGAGGACATCGCCGCGCCCGAATGCTTCATCATCGAGCAGGCGCTGCGCGAGCGGATGAACATCCCGGTGATGCACGATGACCAGCACGGCACGGCGATCATCGCCGCGGCCGGTCTCATCAATGCCTGCAAGCTCACCGGGCGCAACCTGCGCGATGTGAAGATGGTGGTGAACGGGGCGGGGGCATCGGCGCTGGCCTGCACCGCGCTCATAAAGTCGGTCGGCGTGCCGCACGACCACGTGATCGTGTGCGACCGGTCGGGGCCGATCTATCCCGGGCGGGCGGATGTCGACCAGTGGAAGAGCGCGCATGCGGTCGATACGCCTGCACGCAGTCTTGAGGAGGCGCTGGACGGCGCGGATATCTTCCTTGGCCTGTCGGCCGCAGGGGCGCTGAAACCCGAATGGGTAGAGAAGATGGCAGACAGGCCCATCATCTTTGCAATGGCCAATCCGGTTCCCGAGATCATGCCGGAAGATGCCAAACGGGTTCGTCCTGACGCGATTATCGCCACCGGGCGGAGCGACTATCCAAACCAGGTCAACAATGTGCTCGGCTTTCCCTTCATCTTTCGCGGCGCGCTCGATGTGCAGGCGACTGCGATCAACGAAGAAATGAAGGTCGCCGCAGCGCAGGCCATCGCAGAGCTCGCGCGCGAGCGCGTGCCCGAAGAGGTCGCCGCCGCCTATGGCGTGACGCACCAGTTCGGCGAGGAGTATATCATTCCCGCGCCCTTCGATCCGCGCCTGATGGAGGTCGTGTCGAGCGCCGTCGCCAAGGCGGCGATGGACAGCGGCGTCGCGCAGGCTCCGATCGAGGATTTCGAAGCCTATCGCCACCAGCTCAAGGCGCGCCTCAACCCGACCACCGGGGCGCTGACCAATATCTACGAACAGGCCAAGGCCAATCCCAAGCGCATGGTCTTCGCCGAAGCGGAAGAAGACGTGGCCCTGCGCGCGGCGATCCAGTACCGCGAGTTCGGTTATGGTGAGCCGATCCTTGTCGGACGAACCGAAAAGGTTCTCGAAAAGCTGCGCGAGCTGGCGGTGGACGACCCCGAGGACTGGATCATCGAGAATTCCGCCGTGTCGGACAAGGTCCCGGCCATGGTGGACTATCTCTACCAGCGCCTGCAACGCCGCGGCTATACCGAGCGCGACGTCGGACGCATGGTCAATCAGGAGCGCAACGTCTTCGCTGCCCTGCTGGTGGCGCTGGGCCATGGCGACGGGTTGATTTCCGGCCTGACGCGCACGTTTGCGCAGACCGCGCGCGAAATCGGCCGCGTCCTGGACGAGGCCCCGGGCGCGGTGCCCTTCGGCATCCATCTTCTGATCGGCAAGAACCACTCGACGTTCCTCGCCGACACCACGATCAACGAACGGCCGACTGCCGAGCAACTGGCCCATATCGCCAAGGAAACGGCCGCAGTCGCGCGCCGCATGGGGCACGAGCCGCGCGTCGCCTTCCTGTCCTATTCGACCTTCGGCAATCCCTCGGGCCAATGGCTCGACACCATCCGGGACGCAGTCGCGATCCTCGATGCGGAACAGCCGGATTTCGAATATGAAGGCGAGATGGCCCCCGATGCGGCGCTCAACCCCACGGTCATGAAGCTCTATCCCTTCAGCCGCCTGTCGGGACCAGCCAATGTGCTGGTCATGCCCGGCCTGCAATCGGCGAACCTTTCAGCGAAGCTGCTGCGCGAACTGGCGGGCAATGCGACGATCGGCCCGATGCTGGTCGGCATGGAAAAACCGGTCCAGATCGCGCCGATGACCGCCATCGCGCCGGACGTGCTCACATTGGCCGTGCTCGCCAGCGCGGGCGTCGTGGGCTGACCCGCGGATGATCCCATCGCAGCGGCATCGCTTCGCCATTCCCGACGAGGTGCACTATCTCAATTGCGCCTACATGGCGCCGCTCGCGCATGAGGTGAGCGAGGCGATCGTGGCAGGGGCCCGGCGCAAGGAGCAACCGTGGACGATCAGGCCCGCGGATTTCTTCAGCGTGACCGAGGAGTTTCGCGCCAGCGCAGCGCGCCTGATGGGCGTTTCGGCGGATAACCTCGCGATCGTGCCCTCGGTAAGCTACGGGCTTGCCGTAGCCGCGGCGAACCTGCCGGTCGCTGCGGGCCAGACCATCGTGACGCTGACCGACCAGTTTCCCTCCAACGTCTATGCATGGCGGGAACTGGCCCGGTGCACCGATGCGCGTGTCCAGCAGGTGCAGCGCCCGTCGCAAGGATGCTGGACCGAAGCGGTGGTCGACGCCATCGGCCCCGATACGGCGATCGTGGCGGTACCGAACTGTCACTGGGCCGATGGCCGCGTGGTGAATCTGGCCGTGGTGAGCAGGGCATGCCGCAGGAATGGTGCTGCGCTGGTGCTGGACCTCACCCAGTCGCTGGGCGCGATGCCGATCGACTTCGGCGCGGTCCGGCCCGATTTCGCCGTTGCCGCCTGCTACAAGTGGATGATGGGCCCCTATGGCGTTGCCATCCTCTACGTCGATCCGAGACACCATGACGGTTCGCCGATCGAGCACAACTGGATCAATCGCGCGGGATCGAAGGATTTCGGTCGGCTCGTCGACTATCGCGAGGATTTCCAGCCGGGCGCGCGGCGCTTCGACATGGGCGAAAAGTCCAATCCGCCGCTACTCGACGGCGCGCGCGCAGGGATCGAGCTGCTGCTCGAATTCGGAGTGGACACGATCGCCCAGACGCTGGCCGGGCGCACCGAGGCCATTGCACAGGAGGCCGGGCGACTGGGGCTGCTCTCGGCTCCCGTCGGAACCCGTGCCGCGCATTTCCTCTCGCTGGAGTTTCCAGGAGGCATGCCGCAAGGTCTGGCTGAACGGCTGGCCGAAGCGCGGGTGCATGTCTCGACCCGTGGTTCCTCGCTCAGGGTTACGCCGCATCTCTACAATACCGATGCGGACAGTGCCGCGCTTATCGCAACGCTGGAAGGCTGCCTCGCCTAGAAGGGCAATTCCTTGCCGCTGTAATCGACGTAGCGAAAGCCGCCCTTGCCTGCTGCCTCGATGACGTCCGCGAGTCCGGACACGCTGTCGTCGATCGTCAGTGTCGCATTCGGCCCGCCCATGTCGGTCTGGACCCAGCCAGGATGCAACGCCAGTACCTCGATATTGCGCGGGCCGGCATCCTGCTCGGCCACGCCCTTGGCGAGCATGTTCAGCGCTACCTTGCTGGTCCGATAGAGCTCGTATCCACCCGAGCTGTCGGCGATCGAGCCCATCAGCGAGGACATGAAACCCAATGTCCCACCGTCCTTGATTTTGGGCAGTAGGGATTTGGCAGCCCGCGTCGGGCCGAAGGCATTGGTCATCATCACATGCGCGACCTCGTCCGCCGTCGCTTGTTCGGCAGACTGATGCCGTGCGCCGGTGATCCCGGCATTGACGATGATTGCGTCGAGCGTCTGGTCGTCGAAGGCGAGGTCGGCATAGCTGCCCGGATCGGTCACGTCAGCCGTGACGATCCGCAGCCGATCTGACTCAAGAGCATGCAAATCGTCGCTGCGATCGCGCTCGCTCGCCACGACATGCCAGCCGCGATCGAGAAATTCCCGCGCCAGCCCAAGGCCGATGCCGCGCGATGCGCCGAGGATGAAGATTGTCCGGTCGCTCATTCAGGCACGCTCCTCGAGGATGGATTGCATTTCGTCCCACCCGTCGCGGGCATTGTCGAGACAGGTCTGCAGCTTTTTCGCGTCTTCGTCGAGACCGAGCCGCTTCGCTTCGCTGACCAGCGCAGCATAGCTCGCCAGGCCGAAGTGCGTGAAGCGCTGGAACTGCATCAGGATGGCCGCGTCGCGCGCGTCCTCGTCATCGAAGTCGTCGGCGAGTGCGGTCCTTTCGGTATCGACCACCAGCCCGCTCATGCCCTTGTTCTCGCGCCCCTTGGCGGGCTGGCCGTGGGCCTTGAGGATGGCTTCCACAATCTCGATCCCGTCGCCGATCCCGCACACGCCGTTCTCGAGCGCGATCTTCAGCGTTTCGCTCGAGGCCAGCTCTGCCATGTCGGCGGTGGCATCCTGCGAAGCGCGGTCCGCGGCCAGCATTTCCTGCAGTTGACCGAGATAATAGTCTCTCGCGCTCTGACCCATTGCAATTCTCCACTTCGTTCGGAGTCGAGAAAGCGGCGAACGGGGCAGCTTGTTCCTGATCGGAGGCGCGAATTGGCGGGCCTTACTCCAGGCCCAGCTCCGCCTTGACCGCCGTAATGCTCTCGAACTCGGCTGCCTCGGGCCGCCCGATGGCAGGCTTGCCCTGCACCCAGCTGTCTTCGATCACGAAGTCGAGCAATGCACCGGCGAGATCGGCATGGCGGCAGCGAAAGCAGCCGTCGGCGAGCCGTCGGTCAGCGATCACAGCCTCACCGGTAAAGGGCTCGTCGAGCAGCCAGCCCGGACGCGCTGCCGTCCACGCGATATCCGGCTCCCGCACCAATATGCCTTCCATCGTGCGCATCTGTTCGAGGATGTTGTGCAAGGCGGGCCGCGCAGTGAAGTCGAACCAGGTCGGAACGCTTGGTTGGTGCTCGACGAAGGCCGCCGAGATCAGCACGAGGCGCGAGAGCGATGCCTGCTTCATGGCGGCGATGAGGTTGCGCGTGCCGTCGGTGTAGAGCGGCGGCGGATCGAGCGCCGCGGAAGGCCCGAAACTCACACCGAGCGCGGAAACGACAGCGCGGCACCCTTCGAGATCCTTCGCGAAATCGTCTTTCAGCACGTCGCATTCGATATACTCGACGCCTTCGAACCGGTCTTCGGGAGCAGGCAAATCGTGTTCGAACGCCTTGATGGAAATGCCCCGTTCCCGCGCAAGGCGAAGAACCTGGGAGCCGGTCTTTCCGCCTGCTCCAAAAAGGGCGATGGGTGAGGTGTTGGTCAAGGCGTCGCGTCCGTCGATTGCTGCTGCATGTCCTCGAAGGACGCTGCGCGAAGCCGGGGGTTCCGCAACAGCGGGTGGCGTGGCCTAGCGTCGCCGGAACCGAAAGTACCAGACCTCGTGGCCATAGACCGTGCGGGCCTTGTGCTCGTAGCGCGTTTCGGGCCAGCCCGAAGGGCGGTTCTGCCAGCTTGCCGGACCGTCGACCTGCCATTCGAATTCGTCGGTGAAGCGCCGCATCACCATCAGCGCATGGCGCAGGTAGACCGGGTGGTCGGTTCCGAAGCGGAGTTCGCCGCCGGGTTTCAGCTTGTCCGCGAACATGCGCACCGGGCCATCGTTCATCATTCGCCGCTTGGCGTGCTTGGCCTTGGGCCAGGGATCGGGATGGAGCAGATAGAGCATCGTGAGCGACCCGTCGGGCACGCGGCGCAGGACCTCCAGCGCATCTCCATGGTGAATGCGCACATTCGCGAGCGTCCTGTCGCGCACATGGGTCAGCGCCTGGGCGACGCCATTGACGAAGGGCTCGGCCCCGATGAAGCCGTGATCGGGGAGGAGGTCGGCGCGTTCGGCCATATGCTCGCCGCCGCCGAAACCGATCTCGAAATGCAGCGGTCGGTCGAAACCGAACAGCGCCTCGGCCGTCACGGGGCCCTCTTGCGGCACGGCGATCTGCGGTAGCAGCCGCTCGACCAGCTCTTGCTGCGCCGCGCGCAGGGGTTTGCCCTGGCTGCGGCCATAGAGCCGGTTGAGCGTGGTCGGATCGCCTTCCTTATGTGCAGACATGGCGCGCGCGTTAGCGGGCAGGGCGGCTGCGGTCCAGCGGGGGCTTCAGGCGAAAAACGCCCAGATCGCAAGCGAAGTCGCGAGGCCTACGCCGAGGTTCATCGGTATGCCGATCTTCAGGAAATCTGCGAAGCGGTAATTCGCCGCGCCATAGACCAGCGTATTGGTCTGGTAGCCGATCGGCGTGGCAAAGCTGGCGCTGGCCCCGAACATGACCGCCACGATCAGGGCACGCGCATCGATCCCGGCGGCCTCGGCCAGAGCGATGGCGATCGGCGTCATTATGACGGCAATGGCATTATTGGTGATAAGCTCGGTCAGCAGGCTGGTGACGGCATAGGTAACGAGGATGAGCAGCAGGGGCGAACTGCCGGTCAGATAAGGCTCCATGCCTGCGACGATCAGCTCGATCGAACCGGCGTTTTCCAGTCCCTTGCCGAAGGCCAGCATCGCGAAGATCAGCACCAGCGTATTGCCGTCGAGACTGGCCCAGGCGTCGCTCGGCTCGATGCAGTGCGTGAGGAGGACCACCGCCACCCCGCACACGGCCAGTGCCTCGATCGGCAGGCCGAACAGCGCGGCGCCGACCACCACCGCCGCCAGCGTGGCGATGGCGATGGGGGCCTTGTCGCGACGGAAGGACCGCGCGGTGCTAGCGCCGACATGCGCCAGCTGCATATTGCCCTCGAGCGCCTGGGCGGCATCGGTACCGGCTGCGATCAGGAGGCGGTCACCCGCCCGCACTCGGACATCGGCCAGCGTGGGTCCGGCGACATGGCGCGGGCGCGACAGGCCGAGCACGCGCACCCGGAAGCGGGACAGGAGAGGTATCTCTGCCAGCCTTTGCCCCACAACCGGATGGCTGCCGGAAATGACAGCTTCCATCACGCGCAGATCGGCTGGCCGGTCGGGCCGTGCCGTGGCTACTCCGCCGCCCACGCCGACCAGGCCGGTACGAAAGTCCGGCGCCTCGGCAAGCGAGTTGATCTCCTCCGGCGTCGCGCTGACGATCAGCTGGTCCTCGGGCGCGAGCACGATCTCGTCCAGCCCCTTGCGATGCAGTTCCGAACCGCGCCGCACCGCGAGAACCTTCACGCCCGGCCGGCTGCCGATATTGCTGTCGGCGAGGCTGCGCCCGACATTGCGGCTGTCGGGATTGAGGACCAGATGGGACAGATAGAGATCGCGCTCGTCCTGGTCCTCCTCGACCCGCCTGCCGCGACTGGGCAGCAGGTACGGCCCCAGCACCAGCAGTATGCCGAGACCCGAGAGCAGGGCGACGGCGCCGACGGCCGTAATCTCGAATATACCGAAGGGGGCCTGGCCGGCCTCCTGCGCAACCCCATCGACCAGCAGGTTGGTTGAGGTGCCGATCAGCGTCATCGTGCCGCCGAGGATCGTGAGATAGGACAATGGGATCATCAGCTTGGTCGCGGCGATCTTCATCACCTGCGCCAGCTTGCGCACGATCGGGATCATCACGATCACGACGGGCGTGTTGTTCATGAAGGCGGAGGCGAGCACAGTGCCTGCTCCGATTTCGGCGATAGCGGATCGGGGGCTACGCGTGGTCCGCCGGATGACCCAGCCCGACACCGTCTCCAACGTTCCGGTCCGCAACAGAGCGCCCGAGAGAATGAACATGGCCGCGATGGTGATCGGCGCGGAATTGGCGAAGGTGCCGAGCATGTCCTTGGGCGGGAGAAAGCCGAGGGCCACCATGAGCGCCGCCGCCACTATTGCGATGACCACCGGCGGCCTGCGTTCGGTCATGAAGGCGATGAAGGTGGCCAGCAGCAGCAGGCAACCGATCTGGGCCGAGTAATCCGAGAGAATCATCATGCGGCCCGCTCGCCCTGATCGTCGTCAGATCGCGAAGTCGCAGACAAGTCCGCAGGTGCCAAGCGGAATCGCCGCTACACGCGCATGCGGAAACGCCCGGCTGCCATTGGCTGCCGGGCGTTCTCGCTATTCCCGTCCAGGAGGAGTTCGGATTATCCGATCATTTCTGGTCGGCGAGGCCGGAAGCGCCCGCAAACCGATGGTTTTTAGCTCACAGTGGCGAAACGCTGTGTCTGATCGAATGGAACGCGTCGTTTGACAAGCCTGGATGGAGACACGATAGGCGGCGAAAAATCGAGCAGTTCTCGCCAATTGCGCAGACTGACGCGAAAGCTAAAGGAAATTTACATGCGAGCAGTCGATCGCCTGTATCCGGAAATTCAGGTTGGCGGATTTTCCCGTCGGGATCATAAGATATCGTTCTTCAGCCGGGTAAATGCGCTGTTGAAGGGTGATGAGGTCGTAGTCGATTTCGGTGCCGGACGCGGCCAGTGGGGCGATGTTCAGGACAGCTACGCCTTTCGCCTACAGCACATGCGCGGTCGGGTGAAAGAGGTCATCGGGCTCGATGTAGACGAAGCGGTATGCGAGAACCCTTTCATGGACCGGAAGTTCGTCATTACTCCTGGCGAACCTCTTCCGCTGCCCGATGCCAGTGTGGATCTGATATATTCCTATGCGGTCTTCGAGCACGTCGCCAATCCCGAGTTCACCGCGAGTGAGCTGGACAGGATTCTGAAACCGGGCGGCTGGATTTGCGCCTGGACGCCAAATGCCAGGGGTTACATCGCTGCGATTGCCCGGATGGTGCCCAACCGTCTGCATGCCAAGGTGCTGCGAAAGATCGGGATGGTGGGCAACAAGCCCGGTCAGCGTGAGGATCACGATGTCTTTCCCACCGTCTACAAAATGAATGGTGTGGCGGAAGTCGGTCGCTTGTTTCCTGGATTCGAAAATTATTCCTATTGCTTTTCAGGGCCGGAAGGATACGCCGGAAAATCGATGGCGCTGGCAGGGGCGATGAAGCTCTACAATTGGCTACTGCCCCAATCGTTCGGAACGCATCTCTACGTTTTTCTGCGCAAGAAATAGCCCTTTATCCAGGGCTCAGCTGCTTTTGATCGGGCCTAGGCAAAACGCCCGGCTGCCATTGGCTGCCGGGCGTCCTCGCTATTCCCGTCCAGGAGAAGTTCGGGTCAGGCCGCTTCGGCCTCTTCATTCGGGTCGCGCAGCACGTAGCCGCGGCCCCATACGGTCTCGATGTAGTTCTCGCCGCCGCATGCGTGGCTGAGCTTCTTGCGCAGCTTGCAGATGAAGACGTCGATGATCTTGAGTTCGGGCTCGTCCATGCCGCCATAGAGGTGGTTGAGGAACATTTCCTTGGTCAGCGTGGTGCCCTTGCGCAAGCTGAGCAGCTCGAGCATCGCATATTCCTTGCCGGTCAGATGCACGCGGGCGCCGTCGACTTCGACGGTCTTGGCATCGAGATTCACGGCCAGTTTGCCGGTGCGGATGATCGACTGGCTGTGACCCTTCGAACGGCGCACCACGGCGTGGATGCGGGCGACCAGTTCCTCGCGGTGGAACGGCTTGGTCACGTAATCGTCGGCACCGAAGCCGAACGAGCGGATCTTGCTGTCCATTTCGGCAATGCCGGAAAGGATCAAGACCGGGGTCTGCACCTTGGCGACGCGCAGCTTCTTGAGCACGTCGTAACCATGCATGTCGGGCAGGTTCAGGTCGAGCAGGATGATGTCGTAATCGTAGAGCTTGCCGAGGTCCAAGCCCTCTTCGCCCAGGTCGGTCGAATAGACGTTGAAGCCTTCGGTCGTGAGCATCAGCTCGATCGCCTTGGCAGTGGTCGGTTCGTCTTCGATCAGCAGTACACGCATGGGAAATCCCCCGTTGGCCCCGAGTGTGGTCTGGTAACTACCCGATAAGGGAAGTTGACCTGAATTAACCACACGAGGTCTGAACGGAAAAGGTTAACGTGCGGTAAAGGTCATTAACTTTTTCGACTGTGGCTTATTGGAGTCACAGATTCTTAAGCTTTTTTTCCCGCCGCCGCTGGGCGCTCGATCCGATTCCGATCGCCTCGCGGTACTTTGCGACCGTGCGCCGGGCGAGATCGAATCCTTCCTCGTTGAGCAATTCGGCGAGTTTCTGGTCCGACAGGACCTTCTTGGGATCCTCTGCGTCGCAGAGCGCCTTGATACGCGCCTTGATCGCCTCGCTGCTGGCGCCCTCGCCATCGGCCGCCGCGACGCCGCTGGAGAAAAAGTACTTCAGCTCGAAGGTGCCGCGCGGGCAGGCGAGATACTTGTTGCTCGTGACCCGGCTGACCGTGCTCTCGTGCATCTCGATGGCTTCGGCGACCTCGCGCAGGGTGAGGGGCCGCATGGCGGTCACGCCTTCGCGGAAGAAGCCCTCTTGCCGCTTCACGATTTCTGCGGCGGTTTTCAGAATGGTGCGCTGGCGTTGGTCCAGGGCGCGGATCAGCCAGTCGGCTTCGCCCAATTGCTCGTTCAGCCATGCCGTCGCGGCCTTGTCGCGCGCCCCGGCCTTGAGTTCGACATAATAGTCGCGATTGACCACGAGGCGCGGCAGGCTCGCTTCGTTAAGGCGGATGTCCCAGCCGTCGCCTTTCGGGCTGAGCAGCACATCGGGCACGATCGCCGCCTCGCGACCGCCGCCATAACGGCAGCCTGGCTTGGGATCGTAGCTGCGCAGTTCGGCGAGCATGTCGGCGAAATCGTCTTCGTCGACACCGCACAGGCGTTTCAGGCGCGCCACCTCTCCGCGTGCGACCAGGTCGAGATTGTCGATCAGCGCGGCCATGCAGGGATCGTAGCGATTGGCTTCCTTGGCCTGCAGGGCGAGGCATTCCGACAGGCTGCGTGCACCCACGCCGGTCGGGTCGAGCGACTGCACGAGGAGCAAGGCATCCTCGACATCGTCCGGCGAGGCACCCAGCTCCTTGGCGATATGGCCCAGATCCGTGGAGAGATAGCCGGCCTCGTCGAGCTCGCCGATGATCCGCAGGGCGATGATCGCCTCGCTGGCGCTGAACGAGGCGGCGCCGACCTGGTCCGCGAGATGTTCGGCCAGCGTCGGGCCGTCCGACGAGCGGTTCTCGAGGTCGGGAAGATCGTCTCCCGACAAGCCACCCGCGGTGGCTGCGCGGCCCCAGTCGCCGATGTCGCCCGGTGCAGCCTCGGGATCGAGCGCGCGCTCGGGCACATCGAGAGCTTCGGTGCCCGCCGTGTCAGGCGCGCTGTCGTGTTCGGGGGACTCCGGCGGGGTGTCCTCGCCCTGCTCGCGGCGTACATCGCCGATTTCCAGCAGCGGATTGGACTCCAGCGCTTCGCCGACGAAGGTCTCGATCTCGAGATTGGACAGCGCCAGCAGCTTGATCGCCTGCTGTAGCTGCGGCGTCATGACCAGCGACTGGGTCTGGCGGAGGTCGAGGCGCGGCGTCAGCGCCATTTGGTGTTCGGGTCCCTTCGGGAGCGCAACGCGCATCCTCGCTTTGCTCGCGGCACCGGCCCAGGTTTCTTTCGCGTGCGGGCCGGACATCCGCCCGTCCCTTCGGCACCAGCCCACGCCCCCACCCGGCCACCCATGGCACTATGCTGGATGGGTGGCCGGGTGGGGGCGTGGGCTGGTGCCGGCCCGGCGGACCAAGTTGCGCGGATCAGCGACATCTCTCCAGACCGCCGGAAATCATAAAGTGAAATTCTCGCCCAGATAGAGGCGCTTCACGTTCTCGTCGGCCACCAGAGCCTGCGGCGTACCGGCGAACAGCACCTGTCCGCCATAAATGATGCAGGCGCGATCCACGATTTCGAGTGTCTCGCGTACATTGTGGTCGGTAATCAAAACGCCGATGCCGCGGGTCTTCAAATCCTTCACAAGGTCGCGAATGTCGCTGATCGACAGCGGGTCGATCCCGGCAAAGGGTTCGTCGAGCAGCATGATCGAGGGCTTGGCCGCCAGCGCACGCGCGATCTCGCAACGGCGGCGCTCGCCGCCCGACAGCGCCATCGCGGGGCTGGTGCGCAGGCGCGTCAGCCCGAACTCGTCGAGCAGCCGCTCCAGCTCTGCAGCGCGCGTGTCCTTGTCGGGCTCGACCATTTCGAGCACGCAATTGATGTTCTGCTCCACCGTCATCCCGCGAAAGATGCTGGTTTCCTGCGGCAGATAGCCAAGGCCCAGGATCGCGCGGCGATACATCGGCAGGTTGGTGACGTCGTGCCCGTCCATCAGGATGCGCCCGGCGTCGGGGCGAACGAGGCCCATGATCGAATAGAAACAGGTCGTCTTGCCCGCGCCGTTCGGACCGAGCAGGCCGAGCACTTCACCCTTGCCTACGGTCAGCGAAATATCGGTGAGGACCGCGCGCTTGTCGTAGCTCTTGGCGATCGAGACGACTTCGAGCCCGCCCTGCGGGATGGGCGGAGCGGCGTCGTGGACCGGGTCTGAAACGGTGGCGGGATCGATATCGGCCATGTCCCGCGCCATACGCAGGCGAAAGCGCGCTGAAAACCCCGCCGGGACCATTCTTCGACGAATTGGCAGGATTCCTGCATGGACGACATTTGCCGCAACGACGGACCAAAGCGGGACAGAACGGAGGGCCGATCCGGTGCCCGCTTGCCCATCGGCAGCAAATTTGAAACAATGCGAGTCGGTGGAGAGAAATCGGGGAGATTGTCATGGGCAAGGCGCTGCACGAAAATCATGTAAGTGACGGCCAGGATCGGTCCCACGTCCCCGACTGGCGCAAGTCTATGAGCGACAATGTGGCGCTGGCGCTGCTCGTCTACACCGGCCTGCAGATCTTCGTCACCGTCCACGCCATGAAAAGCGGCATGAGTTCGATCATGCCCTATATCCTGCTGGTGTTGCTGGTCGTCGCCATCATCCCATTCTGCCGCAAGTTCGAGCAGCGCTGGACGGGCCTGTCCGATGCCGATGCCCACGATCCGTCGCTTGCCGCGAGTTTCCGGCGGGACCAGGTCGGGCTCTGGATACTCGCGATCGGCGCACCCCTGCTGCTGACTGCTTTCTTCCGACTGATTTTCGGCTGACGCCTCTCGCGGTCGAGCCACGCCCGGTTGCCAGCCTGCACGGCTGGCCCTAGTCCGACCGGCATGGCAATTTCCGGACAAATTCCGCAATGATCGATACCCAGAGTGCGGTGACGCGCTGCGAGGAGCTCGTCGCCCTTGCGCTTGCGCGCGGCGCCGATGCGGCCGATGCCGCCTGCCGCGCGGGCGCGTCCGAAAGCGTGACGGTCCGGCTCGGTGAACTGGAAGAGGTCGACCGGTCGGAAAGCGAGCAGATCAGCCTGCGCGTTTTTGTCGGCAGGCGGGCGGCGTCCATCCAAACCAGCGATTTCGCGCCGGAAGGCCTGGCCGTGCTGGCCGATCGCGCGGTGGAGATGGCCCGGCTGGCACCCGAAGACCCGTATGGCGGGCTGGCTCCGCAGAAGTGCCTGTTCGCTGGATCGGCGCCCGATCTCGAGCTGTTCGATCCCGAGGAGCCCCGCCCTGAAGAGCTGCGCTCCGCCGCTCTGGCTGCCGAGGATGCGGCCCGCCGCGTGCCCGGTGTGACCAATTCCGAAGGCGGCAGCGCCAGCGCCTCGCGTGCGGTTTTCGGCCTTGCCACCTCCAATGGCTTCGCCCGCGGCTATGCCAGTGGTTCGCACTCGCTTTCGGCCAGCGTGGTCGCGGGCGAGGGCGGTGGCGGGATGGAAACCGATTATGCCTATGCAACCAAGCGCTTTCGCGGCGACCTGCCCGACCCTGCCGAGATCGGGCGCGAGGCCGGCGAGCGGGCGGTGCGCAAGGTCGGCCCGGGGTCGGTCCCGTCGCGGCGCATGCCGGTGGTGTTCGACCCGCGCGTCGGCAATGGCGTGATCGGTCACTTGCTGTCGGCCATGGCCGCGCCCGCCGTTGCCCGCAAGGCGAGCTTCCTGATCGGCCGAGAGGAAGAAGCCTTGTTCGACAGCGGCATTCGCCTGTGCGAGGAACCGCTGCGCCGCCGCGGCTTGCGCTCGCGCTACTTTGATGGCGAGGGCGTGCCTTGTGCCGATCGGATGCTGGTCGAGAACGGTCGCATCACCGGCTGGCTTGCGAATGTCGCGTCGGCCAGCCAGCTCGGCCTGTCGCTGACCGGCCATGCCAGCCGCGGCGGCGGCGCACCCGGCGTGGCCGCCAGTAATGTGGTGATGGAGGCAGGCAGCGTCACGCCGGAGGAGCTGATGCGCGACATCGACGAGGGCCTATATGTAACCGGCCTTTTCGGGCAGGGCGTCAACCTCGTGACCGGCGATTACAGCCGCGGGGCGAGCGGATTCCGCATTCGCAATGGCGAGATTGCCGGACCGGTCTCCGAAATCACCATCGCGGGCACCTTGCCCGAGATGTTCCGTGCCTTGACGCCGGCCAGCGATCTGGAGTTCAGATACGGCGTGGACGTGCCGACTTTCCGAATCGACAATATGAGCGTCGCCGGCGAATGATCGCGCGGCTCCTCGCCCTTGTCCTGCTGTTGTTCGCAGCTCCGGCAGCGGCACAGCTGCTCGAGCCGGCGCCCGCGGAAACTGCCGAGCCGACGCCTGCGCCCACCCAGACCATCGCGGCGACGCGCGATGCGGGGGACGATGATCGCATCGCGGACCGGATCTCGGGCATTTTCGCGGCTCTCCCGGCTTTCAAACAGGTCTCGGTGAGCGTCAATGAAGGCGTGGTCTCGCTGAGCGGACAGGTGCCGTCGGAAGGCGATATCGCGCGGGCGGAAGACATTGCCAGCCGCGTATCGGGCGTGGTCACGGTGGAAAACGGCATCGAACGCGATGTCTCGCTGAATGCGGACAGTGCCGGCCTCACCACGCTGGCGGAACGGGTGGACGGGCTGGTCAAGATGCTGCCGCTCATCGGCGTGGCGCTGGCCGTGTGGGCTGCGATCGCCCTGCTCGGTTATCTCATCGCGGGGTTCGGCGCACTGTGGCATCGCATCGCGCCCAATGGCTTTCTGGCAGAGCTGATCGCGAGCGCGATTCGCTTCGTGGCGGTGGTCGGCGGCCTGGTCGTTGCACTCGACATGATCGGAGCGACCGCTCTGCTTGGCGCGGTGCTGGGCGGAGCGGGCGTGATCGGCCTGGCTCTGGGCTTCGCCATGCGCGAGACAGTCGAGAATTATGTCGCCTCGCTGATGCTGAGCCTGCGCCAGCCGTTCCGCGCCAATGACCATGTGCTGATCGACGAACTCGAAGGCCGGGTAATTCGCCTGACCAGCCGCGCGACGGTGCTGATGACGCTTGATGGCAATCACCTGCGGATACCCAATGGGCAGGTGTTCAAGGCGGTCATTACGAATTTCACGCGCAACCCGCAGCGCCGGTTCCAGTTCGATCTGGGCGTCGATGCCGACGACGACGCGCGCGCCGCGCGCAAGCTGGGCCGCGAGACGCTGGCGGCGCTCGACTTCGTGCTGGACGATCCGCCCGCCGAGGCGCGCATCGTCGAGGTGGGCGACAGCAATGTGGTGATCCGCTTCCTCGGTTGGATCGACCAGCGCAAGGCGGACTGGTTCAAATCGCAGAGCCTGGCCATACCGGCCGTCAAGGAAGCGCTGGAAAACGCGGGCTTCGGCTTGCCCGAGCCGATCTATCGACTGCGCTTCGATCCGCGATCCGCCAGCGTGCCATTCCAGCCGGCAGATGGCGAGGCGACACACGAACGGGCTCAGGACAAGCCGCGGCCTGTAAGGCAGATGACGGTTACCGAAGAGGACGAGGACACGCGCCCGACCGACGAGATCGCCCAGATGGTCGATGCCGAACGTCGCGAGGGCGGAAGCGAGCAGCGCCGCGACCTGCTCGATCACTCCCGCCCGGTGGAATAGCGCTTACTTGGACTGCTCGTAGCGCTCGATCGCTTCGAGCACGATCTGTCGCGCTTCGGCCGCATCGCCCCATGCGCCGATGCGCACCCACTTCTCGGCTTCGAGATCCTTGTAGTGGGTGAAGAAGTGCTCGATCTGCTGGAAGATGATGCTCGGCAGGTCCTTCGTTTCGGCGATATCCGAATAGTAAGGGAAGGTCGTGTCGACCGGCACGCAGACCAGCTTCTCGTCGCCGCCATGCTCGTCTTCCAGGTTCAGCACGCCGATCGGGCGGGCCCGCACGACGCAGCCCGGGATGAAGGGCGAGCGGGCGATGACCAGCGCATCCAGCGGGTCGCCATCGGGGCTGAGCGTGTGGGGGACGAAGCCGTAATTCGCCGGATAGCGCATCGGCGTGTGCAGGATGCGGTCGACGAACAGCGCGCCCGAGTCCTTGTCGAACTCGTACTTCACCGGCTCGCCACCGGTCGGCACTTCGATGATGACGTTGAGGCTTTCGGGCGGATTGTCGCCCACGGGGATCATGTCGATGCGCATGTATACTCTCTATTTCTAGTATGGCGGCCTCGGCCCTCTCCCCCGCCTGCCCACCCACGGCACAAGACTGTTTGGGTGACCGGGCGGGGGAGAGGGCCGGTGCCGTCCCGCCGCAAGGCGGAAAACCGGAACGCCCCTCTCCCCAGATAGACTTCGCGGCGCGCCCTAGCGTTTGGTGAAGCATTGCGGAAGGGGGCAGTTGCCCCTAATCGCGCGCCATGTCGAAAACACCCCAAGCTATCCGCGGCACGCAGGACATATTCGGACCCGATGCCGAGGCCTTCGCCTTCGTGGTCGAGACCTTCGAACGCGTCCGCAAGCTCTACCGCTTTCGTCGGGTCGAAATGCCGGTGTTCGAGAAGACCGAGGTGTTCAGCCGCGCGATCGGCGAGACGACCGACGTTGTCTCGAAGGAAATGTACAGTTTCGAGGATCGCGGCGGCGACAGCCTGACCCTGCGGCCCGAATTCACCGCCGGGATCGCGCGCGCCTACCTGTCGAACGGCTGGCAGCAGCACGCGCCGCTGAAGGTCGCGACGCATGGCCCGCTGTTCCGCTACGAGCGCCCGCAGAAGGGCCGCTATCGCCAGTTCCACCAGATCGACGCGGAGATCATCGGCGCGGTCGAACCGCAAGCGGATGTGGAGCTGCTCGCGATGGCCGACCAGCTCCTGAAAGAGCTCGGCATCGCCAATGAACGGGGGGGCGTGACGCTGCACCTCAACACGCTGGGCGACGGCGACAGCCGCGAAGCCTGGCGCGCCGCGCTGGTCGAGCACTTCCGCGCCGTGAAGCACGAGCTTTCGGAGGACTCGCAAGAGCGGCTCGAAAAGAACCCGCTCCGCATCCTCGACAGCAAGGACCGCCGCGACCAGCGGTTCGTGGCGGATGCGCCGAAGATCGATCAGTTTTTGTCGGACGATGCACGCGCGTTCTTCGACGCGGTGACGAGCGGCCTTGACGCGGCAGGCGTGAAGTGGACGCGCGCCGAAAGCCTTGTGCGGGGGCTGGACTATTACCGCCACACCGCATTCGAGTTCATTCCCGACGAGGGCAGCGAGGCGGCCGGCAAGCTCGGATCGCAAAGCACTATTCTCGGCGGTGGCCGCTACGACGGGCTGATGGAAAGCCTCGGCGGCGCACCGACACCGGCGGTCGGCTGGGCCGCTGGGATCGAGCGGCTGGCGATGTTGGTTGGAGACCGGATCGAGCCCAATGCGGACGTGATCGTCGTAGTGGAGAACGATGACCTCATCGACCATGCCATTGCAGCCATCGCCAAAATCAGGGCGGGCGGACATTCCGCTGAGCTCATGGCAACCGGCAGTCCGCGCAAGCGGTTCGACAAAGCAGTGAAGGCCGGGGCGGACAAGATCGTCGCCTTCGACATGCGCGATGGTACCGAGCATGTCCGGTTCAAGGCTGATGACAAAGCAACGGCGTCACTCGAGAAGTTGCTCGGCTGACACATGACCATCCCAGCCGAACGCCTCGACCAGATCGCCCATCGATTCGCGGAGCTCGAGGCGCGCATGGCGTCGGGCCAGCTCGAAGGGGATGAATTCGTCCAGGCATCACGCGACTATGCCGAGCTGGAGCCGGTGGCGAAGGTCGCGGCCGAGGTGAAGGCTGCGCGCGAAGAGATTACGAGCCTCGAGGAAATGCTCGCCGATCCGGAGATGAAAGCGATGGCGGAGGAGGAGCTTGGCGCCTTGCGCAAGCGCCTGCCCGAGGCCGAGCGCGAACTGGCTGTCGCCATGCTCCCGCGTGACTCCGCCGACAACAAGCCTGCCATGCTCGAAATCCGCGCCGGCACGGGCGGGGACGAGGCAGCGCTGTTCGCAGGCGACCTTTACCGCATGTACGAACGCTATGCTGCCGAACAGGGCTGGAAGGTCGAACCGGTGAGCATGAGCGCCAGTGAAGTCGGCGGCTTCAAGGAAATCGTCGCCAACGTCACCGGCAGCGGGGTGTTTGCGAAACTGAAGTTCGAGAGCGGCGTCCACCGCGTCCAGCGCGTGCCCGAGACCGAGAGCGGCGGGCGAATCCACACCTCGGCGGCCACCGTGGCGGTGCTGCCGGAGCCGGACGAGGTCGACGTGCAGATCGATCCGACCGACCTCAAGATCGACACCTATCGCGCCAGCGGGGCTGGCGGCCAGCACGTCAACACCACCGACAGCGCGATCCGCATCACGCACCTGCCGACTAATACGGTCGTCACCTGCCAGGATGGCCGCAGCCAGCACAAGAACCGCGAGAAGGCGATGCAGGTGCTGCGCGCCCGCCTGTTCGAACAGCAGCGCGAGGCGACCGAGGGCGCAGAGGCCGAGGCGCGCAAGGCGATGGTCGGCAGCGGCGACCGCTCGGAACGCATCCGGACCTACAATTTCCCGCAAGGCCGCGTGACCGATCACCGCATCGGGCTCACGCTGCAGAAGCTGCCGCAGATCATCGCCGGGCCGGGCTTGGGCGAACTGATCGACGCGCTGATCGCCGAGGACGAGGCCAAGCGGCTGGCGGCGCTCGAGGAGTGACGGTCGCCGATGCGATCCGCGCCGCGGCGGACCGGCTCGGCGGATTGGGCGAAACCGCGCGGCTCGATGCCGAAATGCTGATGGCGCATGCGCTCGGCGTTTCGCGATCGGACCTGCTGCTGCGGCACATGCGCGATCCCGCGCCTGCATCCTTCGCGACCCTTGTCGAGCGTAGGGAGCGACGCGAACCGGTTGCGCACATCCTCGGCCGCCAGGAATTCTACGGGCTGGATTTCGCTGTCAGTCCGGACACGCTGATCCCGCGTGGCGATACGGAAAGCGTCCTCGAAGCAGCGATTGGGGCGGCACCCGACGCCAGACGCGTACTCGATATGGGGACCGGATCGGGCGCGTTGCTGCTCGCCTTCCTCCACGGCCAGACGCAAGCCGAAGGCGTGGGGATAGATGCGAGCGAGGGCGCGCTGCGTATCGCGCAGGCCAATGCCGCCGCGCTCGGCCTCGATGGTCGGGCGATCTTTCGCCATGCGAGCTGGCTTGATCACGGTTGGGCGGACGGCTTGGGCCAGTTCGATCTGGTCTTGTGCAACCCGCCCTATGTCGAGGAGAATGCAGAGCTCGATCCTGACGTGCGCGAATACGAACCGGCGTCCGCCCTGTTTGCCGGACCCGAAGGGCTTGACGACTATCGCGCAATCATTCCGCAGCTTGGCAAGCTTCTTTTGCCCGGCGGGGTCGCGGTATTCGAAATCGGCGCGTCTCAGGGCGATACGGTGGCCGCGATCGCGTGCGAATCGGGGTTCGCAACCGAGCTTCGCAGGGACCTCGCGGGGCGTCCCCGTGCATTGATTTTGCAATAAGGGTTGGCAAAGCCGATTCGACCCTTTACCTCTGGCCACAGGCCAGCGGTGCGCGACGTCAGGTCGACCCGCCGGTTCCAGCTCCGACATATGCAGTTTTGGTGCGCGGCTCCGGCCTCGCATACCATGCAGGAAAACGGGGCACGTGCCATGCGACAGTCGCGGGCGCGCAAGGGGCATAGCGGCCATAGACGGACCGGGGGTCCGCGCCGCGCCATGAATGAGGATTACCTAACCCTTGAACAACAATCGCAATAACCGTCGCCGCGGTCGCAATAACCGGAACCAGGGCGGCGGCAATTCGGCCAACCGGATCGACAGTCGCGCGCGGGGCAACGCGCCCCAGCTGCTCGACAAGTACAAGAAGCTCGCACAGGACGCCCAGCACAATGGCGACCGCGTGCAGGCGGAGTACTATTTGCAGTTTGCCGATCATTATTTCCGCGTGATCGCCGACAACAAGGCGCGCCAGGACGAGCAGAAGGCCAAGCGCCAGGACGACCGCGATCAGAACCAGTCGGACGAAGACGACAGTGATGACAGCGACGATCGTCGCAACAATCGCCGCCAGCGCGGTCGCCGCGACGACCAGGACGATGGCGGTCGCAAGAACGACAAGGGTGACCGGGGCGCCAAGCGTTCGCGCAAGAAGAGCGACGACGACGGCGAGTTCGAGCCGGACGAGAATCCCTTCACTCGCCGCGACGAAGATGCGCCGAAGAAGCGCCGCGCTCCGCGTAAGGCGAAGGCCGGCGAAGAGGGCGACAAGGGCAGCGAAGGCGAAATCGATGCCGCAGTGCTGCCGCCCTCCATCTCGGCGAACGAGGATGATGCGGACAAGCCGGCTCCGCGCCGTCGCCGCAAGAAGGACGCCGACGAGGAAGCCAACGCCGCCTGACCCGCGTTTGTTTGCCGGAACATCTGGATAGGACGAAGCGCCGATGGACGCACTTCCCGGTTTCGTCCGCCGTCATCCCGGGGCGATGAGCTTGGCGCTTGGCGCCCTCGCGGCGCTGGGCTTCCCGCCACTCGGCCTGTGGCCGTTTTCGCTGACCGCGATGGGTGTCTTTGCGTTGCTCGTGTTCGACAGTCCGACGATCCGGGCGGCCTTCCTGCGCGGGTGGCTGTTCGGCGTCGCGCATTTCACGGTGACCAATAATTGGATCGCGACGGCCTTCACCTATCAGGCTGAAATGCCAGCGATCCTGGGCTGGGCCGCCGTTCCGCTGCTGTCCTTGTACCTCGCGGTCTACCCGGGGCTGGCCGCGGGTTTCGCCAAGGCCCTTGCGCGCGGGGGCGGTCTTGCCGTCTTCGCGCTCGCGCTGGGTGCCGGCTGGGTGCTGGGAGAATGGCTGAGGAGCTGGGTGTTCACAGGCTATGCCTGGGGTCCGTTCTCACTCTCTCTAATGGGATCGTGGGACCGGCCCGGGCTCGGCGCACTGCTTCCTTTTACGGGAACCTATGCTCTGTCGGGTCTTGCTGTAGCCGCGTCGGCCCTGCTGGCGGCTGCGGCGCTCCATCACCGGTGGCCGGTGCTCGGTATCTCGGTAGCGCTGCTCGCGGCAGGGATGCATTGGCCGGCGGGGCAGGGTCGAGAGGGCGTCCTGCCGGTCACCCTCGTGCAGCCGAACCTGCGGCAGGAAGAGATCGACGATCCTTCCAAATTCGAAAGCCAGTTCCAGACCATCGCGGCGCTTAGTGTGCCGCGCGAGCCGCAAAGCCGTCGGCTGGTCCTGTGGCCCGAAAGCGGCGTGCCCGACTATCTGCGCGATGGCTATCCCCAGCGCTACTACGACCGCATGACCGCTGCGGGCAATCCGGCGTTTGCCCGCGCCAGGATCGGCAGCGTGATCGGCGAGGGTTCGTTCCTTCTCACCGGGGCGCAGGATCTTGAGATCGGGACTGTCGACGGGCGGGAGCGCGCGACAGGTGCCTATAACGTCGTGACCGCGCTCGATGCCGAGGGTCAGATCGAAGGCAGCTACGCCAAGGCGCACCTGGTGCCCTATGGCGAGTATCTGCCGATGCGCGCGCTGCTCGAACCATTGGGGGCGTCGCGACTGGTCGCGGGAACGATCGATTTCATTCCCGGACCGGGGCCGCGCAGCCTCGACCTCGGCGACTATGGGCGAGCGGGCATACAGATCTGCTACGAGATCGTTTTTTCAGGCGAAGTCGTCGACCGGAGCGACCGACCGGAATACATCTTCAACCCGTCCAACGATGGCTGGTTCGGTGCATGGGGGCCGCCCCAGCATCTCGGCCAGGCGCGAATGCGCGCCGCGGAGGAGGGCTTGCCCGTGCTGCGCGCGACGACCACCGGGATCAGCGCAATCGTCGACGCCCGCGGTGTGGTACGCGACCATATTGGGCGCAATGTGGCGGATCGGATCGACACGCTGGTGCCGCCAGCGCACGCGCCGACCTGGTTTGCGCGTCTCGGCCACTGGTTGACACTAGGCTGGGGCCTGGTGCTCCTGGCCGCATCTCTGGTTGTCATGCAGCGCTTGCGCCGCTACTCCGGCGGCAACACATAAAGACATCTTAATATCAGGATACCCCGCTACATGCGTACCGACTATCTGTTCACGTCCGAGAGCGTCTCCGAAGGCCATCCCGATAAGGTTTCCGACCAGATTTCCGATTCCATCGTCGATCTGATGCTTGCCAAGGACCCCGAATCGCGCGTCGCTTGCGAAACCATGACGACGACCCAGCGTGTGATTCTGTCCGGCGAAATCCGCTGCGCGCCCATGTATGACAAGAACAATCCCGACTGGGCCGACAATGGCGGCTGGGCTCCCGGCGCGAAGGACGAGATCGAGCAGGCGGTTCGCCGCACGGTGCGCGAGATCGGCTATGAGCAGGACGGGTTTCACTGGAATACGTTGACGTTCGAAAACCATCTGCATGGACAGTCCGCGGAAATCGCGCAGGGCGTTGACGCCAGCGGCAACAAGGACGAGGGCGCAGGCGACCAAGGCATCATGTTCGGCTTCGCCTGCGACGAGACGCCCGACCTCATGCCGGCCACGCTGGATTACAGCCACAAGATCCTCGAACGCCTCGCTGCCGACCGCAAGAGCGGCGCGGCCCCCTTCCTCGAGCCCGACGCCAAAAGCCAGCTTTCGCTGCGCTACGAGAATGGCAAGCCTGTCGCTTGCACCGCGATCGTCGTTTCGACCCAGCACGGCAAAGGCTATCACGAGGGCGACAAGGAAGCCGAGCTCAAGGCCTATGTGAAGAAGGTCGTCACCGAAATCCTGCCCGATGGCTGGGTGTCGGACGAGACCGAATGGCACATCAACCCCACCGGCGCCTTCGAGATCGGCGGCCCTGACGGCGATGCCGGCCTGACCGGTCGCAAGATCATCGTCGATACCTATGGCGGAGCGGCCCCGCATGGCGGCGGCGCGTTCAGTGGAAAGGATCCGACCAAGGTCGATCGCTCGGCCGCCTATATCACGCGCTACCTTGCGAAGAATATCGTCGCCGCAGGTTTGGCGAAGCGTTGCACGATCCAGCTGAGCTACGCGATCGGCGTGTCCAAGCCGCTGTCGCTCTATGTCGATACGCATGGCACGGCGGCCGACGGCGTGACCGACGAAGCGCTCGAAAACGCGATCCGCGGCATCGAGAAGCTGGGCGGACTGACCCCGCGCGGCATCCGCACGCATCTCGGCCTCAACAAGCCGATCTATCGTGCCACTGCGGCCTATGGCCACTTCGGCCGCCAGGCCGACGGCGAGAGCTTCCCGTGGGAGCGCACGGACCTGGTAGACGATCTGAAGGCAGCCGTGGGCTGACGCGAAAAGGGCGGCTCGAAAGAGCCGCCCTTTTCGTTTGCAGTGCTTGCGAACTAGACGCCAGCCGGTGCGTCAGCCGCCGTGTTCCCCCTTGCGTGGGCTCGGTGTGTCGAGGGCGAGTTCGGCTTCCGAGAAAGCAAAGGGGCTGCGCACGCCCGGAATCCCGTCGAGCTCGACCTGCATCTGCCGCGCCCGCACCTGCGGATCGGCGAAGACCGTATCGATTGCGTTGATTGGCCCGGCGGGAATGCCGTCCTCGGCGCAATCGGCGAGCAGTTCGTCCTGTTGCCATTTGGCAGTCTCAGCAGCGATTATCGCATCGAGCTCGGCGCGATTGGCGAGCCGCGCCTCATTTGTGGCGAACCGTTCGTCGGCCAGCAGATCGTCGCGGCCGAGCAGCATCAGCAGCTTCCGGAACAGCCCGTCATTGGCCGGGGCCAGCACCACCTCGCCATCGGCCACCGGGAAGACACCATAGGCGCTGACCTGGGCATGCTCATTGCCCATGCGCGGCGGATTGGTGCCGGTGGTCAGGTAGTGCAGCGCCTGGCTGGCCAGCAGGCCGACCGAACAATCGAGCAGCGCCATGTCGACATGTTGCCCGCGCCCGGTACGCTCGCGCATCGCCAGCGCGGCCTGAATGCCGATGACGGCATAAAGACCGCAAGTGAGATCGGAAATCGAAACGCCCATCTTCATCGGCTGGCCATCCGGCTCACCAGTCAGCGCCATGAACCCGCTCATTCCCTGAATGACGAAATCATAGCCAGCCTCATGCGCGCGCGGGCCTGTCTGGCCGAAGCCGGTGATCGAGCAATAGACGAGGCCGGGATTGCCCTGTGCGAGCGCATCGTAGTCGAGGCCGAACTTGGCCAGCGCCCCGGTCTTGAAATTCTCGAGCACCACATCGGCGCCGGTTGCCAGATCCCGCACACGAGCGAGGTCACGCTCGTTCCGGAAATCGGCCACGATGCTGCGCTTTCCGCGGTTCGTCGCATGGTAGTAGGCCGCCTCTCGCTCGCCGTTCTCGCGTTCGATCCATGGCGGTCCCCATTTGCGCGTGCCATCGCCATCCGGGCTTTCCACCTTGATCACGTCCGCCCCGAGGTCCGCCAGTATCTGTCCGGCCCAGGGACCTGCCAGTACGCGAGCGAGTTCGAGGACCTTGAGACCCGCGAGAGGAGCATTCGGATTGCGCGGTTGATCGAGCCACATAAACGCCGCCGTGCGTGGCCGCGCGCGTCCGGTCAAGTCACTCGATGCCTGCGCTGGCGGCAAGGCTGCCTACGGCTTCTAGGAATTCCTCGCGGAAATCCTGCACCACCTGCCGGCTTGAGCGTACCTGTTCGACCAGCCCGACGCCCTGGCCGACAAAGTAGCTGACCAGTTCGCGCGCCCCCGTATTGCCGGAAGCCGCCTCGCGCTCGATGCGCGCAAAGGCGGGTTCGGAAACCATCCCCATCAGCGGCATCGGCAGCGTGCCGGGTCCCTCGGCTGCGTCCCAGGCATCGTGCCACGCAGTCTTCAGCTGACGCGCGGGCTTGCCGGTGCGGCTGCGCGAGCGGACCGTGTCGCGGCTGCACGCGGCGACCATCTTGTCGCGGAAGGCCTCGCTGGTTTCGGCTTCCGGCGTCGCCAGCCAGACCGAGCCGGTCCACGCGCCCTGCGCGCCCGCCGCCATCATGCCGGCCATTTGGCCCCCGGTCATGATGCCACCAGCTGCCAGCACCGGGATGTCATGGCCTGTCCGCGAAAGCGCGCGGACCACTTCGGGAATCAGCACCAACGTCGAGACTTCGCCGCAATGCCCCCCGGCCTCACCGCCTTGGGCGACGATGATATCGACGCCGGCCTCGGCCTGCCGGATCGCGTGTTCTTTCGCACCCACCAGCGCCGCGACGGGCACGCTGCGCGCCTTGCCTTCCTCGATCATCGCGGGCGGGGCGATGCCGAGAGCATTGGCGATCAGCTTGATCGGGTGGCGGAAAGCGACTTCCATCAGCGCCAGGCCGTTCTCGGGCGTAATGCCCATCCGCTCTTTCAGGATCGGCATTTCCTGCTCGGGCGCGATCCCATACTGGCCGAGCATCTCGTTGACGAAGCCCTGGTAGGAAGGATCGATGGCCGCGGCCCGACTTCTGTTGTCGACCAGCTCGCGCACGCTCGGATCGACGACTTCCGGGACCAGCACATCCACCCCATAGGGCGCGCCATCGACATGGGCGTCGATCCAGGCAAGCTCCTCCTCGAGCTGTTCGGGGCTGAAGCGGGTCGCCCCGAACACCCCGAAGCCGCCGGCCTTGCTCACCGCCGCCACCACGTCGCGGCAGTGGCTGAACGCGAACAGCGGGAAATCCGCCCCGGTCATTTCGCACACGCGATTCATCGGCATCCTGCTCTCCCGTCCTCAGAGACGGAGAGTGCTGAAAGCAACGACGGCTGGCAAGGCTTCTCCTGTCAGGAGAGGTAGTGTGCCGTCGTTTTCTCGGCGACCTCTTCGGCCGTCACGCCAGGCGCGAGCTCGATCAGGCGAAAGGCGCTGTCATGGTCGGGTCGGTGGAACACAGCGAGGTTGGTGATGATCATGTCGACCACGTTCTGGCCGGTCAGTGGCAGAGTGCATTCGGGGATGAACTTCGGGCTGCCGTCCTTGGCAGTGTGGTCCATCACCACGATGATCTTCTTTACCCCGGCGACGAGGTCCATCGCGCCGCCCATACCCTTGATCATCTTGCCCGGGATCATCCAGTTGGCGATGTCGCCGTTCTGGGCCACTTCCATCGCGCCGAGCACAGTGAGGTCGATGTGGCCGCCGCGGATCATGGCGAAGCTCGCCGCGCTGTCGAAATAGGCGCTGTGGTCGAGTTCGCTGATGGTCTGCTTGCCGGCATTGATCAGGTCGGCGTCCTCCTCGCCTTCGTAGGGGAAGGGGCCGATGCCGAGCATGCCGTTCTCGCTCTGCAGCGTGACGTGCATGCCGTCGGGAATGTGATTGGCGACAAGTGTAGGAATGCCGATGCCGAGATTGACGTAATAGCCGTCTTCAAGCTCCTGCGCGGCGCGGGCGGCCATCTGGTTGCGGTCCCAGCCGATCTTTTCTGCGGTCTCGCTCATGCTTATTCGCTTTCGTTCATGATATTCGGTGCGCTGGACGCGTCGGACGGCATCCAGCGGGTTTCCGGCGGGAAGACTTCGTCGATCGAGCCCTTTTGCCATGCGCCGTAGACCGGGTTCGGCATCAGGAACCAGCCATTGCCCCACAGCTGCGCATATTCCCCGCGCGCGACCATGGCGCGGCGGGCCTGGATCGCATCCTCGTCGGCATTGAAGACGTCGGCGAAGTCGCCGAGATTGTCTCCGGCGAGCGCAATAACGCAGAACCGCTCGGCGATGGTTGCGCGGCGCCCGTCCTTGCGCCCGCCCATGGCGTCGTCGCCGCGCAGGAAGAGATTGTTGAGATGCACGGCAGGTCCGGCGCCGACGGCCTCGATCGCGGCGGCGGTCCCGGCAGCGTTCTCGCTATTGCGGTTGGTATTGAAGATCACCGTGATCCCGGCTTCGCGCAGGCGGCGCAGACCGGTGACGGCACCCGGAACAGGCGCGGCAATCCCGGCGCCGCCATCGGCCCATTGCGACCATTCCTCGGGCACGAAAGGCTTGCCCGAATAGGCCGCCCAGTACTCGTAGCCATTGTTGAGCAGCACCGTCTCGTCGACATCGAAGACGGCGGCGAAGGGCTTCATCGTCCCGTCGGCTGCGACGCAGGACGGGGTGCCGATGCCGCCTTGTGCGTCGGGCAAACCCATCGGAACCGATTGCGGGACCTTGCGCTGGCGGCTGACGGCGATCGCATAGTCGGCCAGCTGGCGCCACGTCTGGATCGACGCACCGGCCGCTTCGCCCGAGGCATAGAGCCAGCGCATGCCGTCCGGCGCGGCGCTCTCGCCAGGTGAAATGCTCGTAATCGGCGGAACCGACGGTGTATCCGCTGGTGCGACTGGCACGGTCGTGGCGCAGGCGGACAGCGCCAGTGCTGCCGCCGTGACGAACAGGTTCCGCATCATGCCGTCTCTCGCTGGCGCGTCGTCACGAATTCGATCTTCTTGTCGTAGGGCGCGCCCACGATCATGCGCTGGACATAGACGCCGGGCAAGTGGATGCAGTCCGGGTCGAGGCTGCCAGTCGGCACGATTTCTTCGACTTCGACGACGCAGGCCTTGCCGCAGGTAGCGGCGGGCAGGTTGAAGTTGCGCGCGGTCTTGCGAAACACGAGGTTGCCGGTTTCGTCCGCCTTCCAGGCCTTGACGATGGCGAGGTCGGCGAAGATGCCGCGTTCAAGGATGTATTCCTCCATCTGTCCGTCCCGGTTGGCGAATTTCTTCACCTCTTTGCCCTCGGCCACCTGCGTGCCAACGCCGGTCTTGGTGTAGAAACCGGGGATGCCCGCGCCGCCGGCGCGCATGCGTTCGGCCAGCGTGCCTTGAGGGCAGAATTCGACCTCCAGCTCGCCGGAAAGGAATTGCCGCTCGAACTCCTTGTTCTCGCCGACATAGCTGGAGATCATCTTCTTCACCTGCTTCGTGCGCAGGAGCATGCCGATGCCTTCATTGTCGATCCCGGCGTTGTTGCTGGCGAAGGTGAGACCCTTCACGCCCGAATCGCGGATCGCTTCAAGCAGTCGCTCGGGAATGCCACAGAGGCCGAAGCCCCCGCTAGCGATCAGCATATCGTCCTTGAGAAGCCCGTCGAGGGCGGCGGCGGCATCGGGATAGAGCTTGTTCATGCGCGCAGCGCTTAACCCCTTCGCGCGAAGCTGTCACCTCCATGCCGTAAGGGCGGCAATCGTTTGGCGAGACAGAGTGTACGGGTTGGGGCGAGGCTGTTGCGCCTGATGCAATCAAGATTGTTCTTTTCGCATTTGCACAATTCGATGGTGCAGTGCACATAGAGCCTGCCTTTTAGGCATCCTCTCCCAAGACTTTCCAAGCCCGGCTGGTTTTCCAGCCGGGCTTTTTTCTTGGGCCCGGCGGACCTCTTGCCCGCCCTCGTTCATTGCATCCCCAAGCCCCAGTTCCCAGCTAGGGCGGGATAGGACTACGGACGAAGGGAGCGAGCCTGTATGGCAAATGCGGATGCGGACGCGGCGATTGCGGACAAGACGGTCAGGTTGCAGGTAGCAGCCGCGCGGCAGGAGGAAAGCGGGCAGGGCATTGCCCGCATGCCGCGCTCGGCCTTCCAGGCGCTCGGCGTGACCGAAGGCGATGTGGTCGAGATCACCGGCAAGCGTTCGACCGCCGCAATTGCCATGCCGGCCTACGACGAGGACCAGAGCCTCGACGTGATCCGCCTCGATGGTTTGCAGCGCGGCAATGCCGAAGTCGGCTCGGGCGAGCATGTGAAGGTGGCGGTTGCCGAATCGCGTCCTGCAACCCGCGTCGTTTTTGCGCCCGCCCAGCGCGAAATGCGCCTGCAGGGGCCTGCGCAAGCGCTGAAGCGCAACTTCTTCAGGAAACCGCTGGTCGCGGGCGACCTCGTCGCCACGACGGGCCAGCAGCCGGTGCAGAACATGCCGCCCGAAGTGCGCCGCATGTTCAATGCCCCGGCCTATGCGCTCACGCAAATCCGCCTGAGCGTCGTCTCGACCACCCCCAAGGGTATCGTCCACATCGACGAGAATACCGAGGTCGAGCTGCGCGCGGAATTCGAACAGCCCCGCGATGCGCGCGCCGTGGTAAACTACGACGATGTCGGCGGCATGGGCGAGACCATCCAGCAATTGCGCGAGATGGTCGAACTGCCGCTGCGCTATCCCGAACTGTTCACTCGCCTCGGTGTCGATCCGCCCAAGGGCGTACTGCTGCATGGCCCGCCGGGAACCGGCAAGACGCGCCTCGCGCAGGCGGTCGCCAATGAGAGCGACGCGAACTTCTTCACCATCAACGGCCCGGAAATCATGGGCTCCGGTTATGGCGAGAGCGAGAAGGCCTTGCGCGAAGTGTTCGAACAGGCCGGCAAGTCCGCCCCCGCCATCGTGTTCATCGACGAGATCGATTCCATCGCGCCCAAGCGAGACCGGGTGCCGGGCGAGGCGGAAAAGCGCCTTGTCGCGCAGTTGCTCACCCTGATGGACGGGCTGGAGGCGCGCTCCAACCTCGTGGTCATCGCCGCAACCAATCGGCCAGATGCGATCGACGAGGCGCTGCGCCGGCCGGGCCGGTTCGACCGCGAGATCATCATCGGCGTGCCCGACGAGAAAGGCCGCCGCGAAATCCTCGGCATTCACACCCGCGGCATGCCGCTCGGCGACAAGGTCGACCTGGGCGAACTTGCCAAGGGAACCTATGGTTTCGTCGGCGCCGACATAGCGGCGCTCGCGCGCGAGGCGGCGATCGATGCGGTGCGCCGGATCATGCCGAAAATCGACCTCGACGAGCGGACCATTCCGCCTGAAGTGCTCGACGAGTTGTACGTCGGCCGCGAGGATTTCCTCTCCGCTCTCAAGCGTATCCAGCCCTCGGCGATGCGCGAGGTCATGGTGCAGGTGCCGAATGTCGGCTGGTCCGACATCGGCGGCGTCGGCGATGCGATCGAGAAGCTGAAGGAAGGCATCGAACTGCCGATGAAGAACCCGGACGCCTTCCACCGTCTGGGGATCCGCCCGGCCAAGGGTTTTCTCCTCTACGGACCGCCGGGCACCGGCAAGACCCTCCTCGCCAAGGCCGTGGCAAAGGAGGCGGAGGCGAATTTCATCTCGATGAAAAGTTCCGACCTCCTCAGCAAATGGTATGGCGAGAGCGAACAGCAGATCGCCCGCATGTTCAAGCGCGCCCGCTCGGTCGCGCCCTGCGTGGTGTTTATCGACGAGATCGACAGCCTCGTCCCGGCCCGCGGCAGTGGCCAGGGCGAGCCGCAGGTGACGGGTCGCGTCGTCAACACGATCCTGGCTGAAATGGACGGGCTGGAGGAATTGCAATCGGTCGTCGTCATCGGGGCGACGAACCGCCCGACGCTGGTCGATCCGGCGCTGCTACGTCCCGGCCGCTTCGACGAGCTTGTCTATGTCGGCACGCCCGACAAGGCAGGGCGCGAGCAGATTCTCGGCATCCATACGGCCAACATGCCGCTGGCAGACGACGTCAGCCTGGGCGACGTTGCGGGCAAGACTGCTCGCTTCACCGGCGCCGACCTTGAAGATGTCGTCCGTCGCGCCGGGCTCAACGCGCTCCAGCGCGCTGGTGGCGATGTGAGGGAAGTGACTGCTGCGGATTTCGCGGAGGCGCTGGAAGACAGCCGCGCGACCGTGACCAAGAAGATGGAAGAAGAATACAAGAAGATGCGCGGCGAGCTGAAGAAGCGTGCTGCCGAAGTGCAGCCGATCGGCTTCATTCACGAAGGCATGGTCGAGCCGACGCGCGACCAGAAACACGGCGATCCCGAAATCAGCTGATCGCTAGGCACCCGTCACGCGCTGGTTCGCCGCCTCGACTTCGAGACGGTGGCGGATCAGCGCTTCGGGCTGATGCTCGCGCAGCCATGCCACCATGTGCTCGCGCACCTCGCAGCGCAGGGTGAACAGATCGCCGATCGTCGCCGAGCTCATCGACAGGCGTAGCTCGATGCTTTCGGGATAGGCTTCCGTCATGAGCAGCGCGAGATTGCGCCCGTCCCACAAGGCATGCTCCTTGACGAACCGCTCGAATTCCTCGCGGATGGGGTCGACTTCGGTATTCGGATCGAGATGGAGCATGACCGGACCCGTCAGCTTTTCGCTCACGCGTGACCAGTTCTCGAAGCTCTGGTCGAGAAAGCGACTGGTGGGGACGACCAGGACCCGTTCGTCCCATGTGCGCACGGTAACGAAGCTCATGCGGATCTCCTCCACCCGGCCCGCCTGTCCGTCCACCTTCACCAGATCGCCGATCCGCAGCGGCTGGGTCAGTGCCATCTGCAGGCCTGCAATCAGCGATTTCAGTGCCGGTTGTGCCGCCGCGCCCACCGCCAGCGCGGCGAGGCCGGCCGAGGCGAGCATCGTCGTGCCCACGTCGCGCACCCCGGGGATATTCAGCATAATCAGCGAGAGCGTGATGATGATAATCGCGACGCGCACGGTCCGCGACAGGATGGCGATGCGCGTCATCCGCCCGCGCTGGGCGACCGGGTCCTCGCTTTCGGTAGCCTGCTTCTCGTAGCCTAGCGCCGCGCCCTTGACTGCGGCAAAGGCCAGCCAGCCGACCAGCGCTGGCACGATGAAGGAGGCGAAGACGTCCCAGCCACGGCCGACCAGCGCGTCGTTTTCCGCGGCCACCGAGATCGCAAATCCCACCATCGCCCAGCGCAGCGGCCGCTTGATCGTATCGAACACGATGTCGTCGATCTGGCTGTCCGATTTCTGGACGATCCGCTTGAGGAGTGCGAACAATACCCAGTGAATCGCCAATGCCGCGACGATCGCCCCGCCGAGCACGACGAGATGCTCCAGGATCGTCTCGTAGGCCAGCGTCCAGTTGCGGGGGTCGAAGCGTTCGAACATTGCGCGTGCGCTTATTGCGCGCACGGCGCGGTTTCAACCTTGGTCTTCAGCTTTCGAGCGGCAGATCGATCTCGACCACGATCCCCTGCGGCGTGAATTTGCGCTCGATCGAGCCGCCAAACTGGCGCGCCGCGCTGTGCATCAGCATGCTGCCGAAGCCCTTGCGGTCTGGTTCGCCGTCGACCGGCTTGCCCAGCTCGCGCCAGGTGATGAAGACGCGGCCATCCTTTTCCTGCCAGCGCACGTCGACGGTCCCTTGCCCGCTCCAGGCGCCGTATTTTACGGCATTGGTAGTGAGCTCGTGCAACACAAGGCCCAGCGGGGTGACGTGCTTTGCCGGAAGCAGTACCTCGGGTCCCTCGACCGCGGCCGTCTGGGTGGAGGAGCGATAGGGGGCGAGCGACGTCTCGATCAGCTGATGGAGCGAGGCGACCGGCCGTTCGAGCTCGCCCTGGCTCACCTCGTGCGCTGTCAGGAGCGCGCGGATGCGCTGGGCGATGCTGTCGGTTACGTCTTTTGCCTCGGGCTTGTCGCGTGCGCTCATCTGCACGATGGCCAGGACGACGGCGAACAGGTTCTTGACCCGGTGGTTGAGCTCGCGTGCCAGCAGGTCGGCCCGGTCGCGCGCTTCGCCGATCGCGCTCGCCTGCGCGGCCTGCGCCTCGGCATGCGCGGCGCGCGACACCAGGCGCGACCCGAAAAAGATCGCTGCCAGCAGCAGGGCTATGAGGCCTCCCAGCAACGGGAGCACGCGCCCTTCGAGACGCGCCGTGTCCTGGCCCTGCGTTGCCAGGATTTCGTTTTCAATGGAGCGCATCTCTTCCACAGCGCGATTGAGGCGTTCCATGGCCTCCTGTCCCTCGTCGGAAAGAACCGCGCGCCGCGCATCGAGCAGGCGGCCCTCGCGGACCAGCGCGACCGAGCTTTCCATTTCGCTGAATTTCAGCCGCGCCAGCGCTTCAATCTGATCGACCAGTTCTTCCTGCCGGCCGGTCATTTCGCCATCCAGCAGACGGCGCAGGGCGTCGAGCGCGGGGTCGATCTGCTCGGCGCCTTCCTCGTAGGGAGTAAGGTACCTGCGATCGAGCGTGATGAGATAACCGCGCTGCCCGGTCTCCGCTTTCAGCGTGGCGCGCTCGATATGATTCAATTCCTGCAGCACCTCGGCCGTTAGCGCGGCCTGTTCGCGCTGGCTGCGCTCTGCTTCCAGCGTCTGGTAGACGAGGAAGATAAGGCCCAGCATCGCGCCGAAGATCACGAGCGAGATGATCGCGTTCGGCCAACGGCGCGAGCGCTTGAGGATTTGCGTGATTTCGCTCAATGCGCGGCTCCCCAGCTCTTGCCGGTGCCTATCTCCACGCCCAGCGGAACGCTAAGTTCGACCGCCGGACGGGCTGCCTCGGCCATGACGCGCTCGATGATCGGCGAGGCAGCTTCCACATCGCTTTCGGGCAGTTCGAAGACCAGTTCGTCATGCACCTGCAGAAGCATGCGGACATGGCCGAGGCCCGCCTCTTCCAGCGCGGGCATCATGCGGGCCATCGCGCGCTTGATGATATCGGCGCTGGTCCCCTGGATGGGCGCGTTGATCGCCGCGCGTTCGCTGCCTTGCCGCTCATTCGGGTTCTTGGAGTTGATCCGCGGGAACCACGTCTTGCGACCGAACAGCGTCTCCGAATAGCCCCGCTCGCGGACACGCTCCGTGGTTTCGAGGATATAGCGCTGGATACCGGGAAAGCGCTGGAAATAGGTGTCGATCATGTCCTGCGCTTCATCGGCTTCCACGCCCAGGCGCCCGGCAAGCCCCCAGCGCGAAATGCCGTAGAGGATCGCGAAGTTGATCGTCTTGGCGCGCCCGCGCGTGTCGCGATTGACCTCGCCGAACATCTCCTTCGCCGTGCGTGAGTGGATGTCCTCGCCCTGTTCGAAGGCTTCCTTCAGGCTTGGCACATCGGCCATGTGGGCAGCGAGGCGCAGCTCGATCTGCGAATAGTCGGCGGCAAGCAGGACATTGCCGTCTTCGGCCACGAAAGCCTCGCGGATCTGGCGGCCGATCTCGGTCCGGATCGGGATGTTCTGGAGGTTCGGATCGGTCGAGGAAAGCCGCCCGGTCTGCGCGCCGACGAGGCTGTAGCTGGTGTGCACTCGCCCGGTCTCCGGGTTGATCGCTTCCTGCAGTGCGTCGGTATAGGTCGACTTGAGCTTGGCCAGCTGGCGCCATTCGAGCACCTTGTCGGCGATCTCCGCCCCTTCGCCGGACAGCCGCTCCAGCACGCTCTGGTCGGTCGAATACTGCCCGCTCTTGCCCTTCTTCCCACCCTTGTAGCCGAGCGTGTCGAACAGCACTTCGCCCAGCTGCTTCGGGCTGCCGACAGTAAACTCCGTCCCGGCGATCTCGTGAATTTCGCCTTCGAGCCGGCCGATCTCCTTGGCGAAATCCTCCGACAGCTTGGCCAGCCGCGCGCGGTCGACCTTGATGCCGTGGCGCTCCATGCGGGCGACGACCGGGACCAGCGGCCGATCGACCCGCTCGTAAACCCGCGTGCCGCCTTCGGTTGCAAGGCGGGGCTTGAGCATGGTGCGAAGGCGCCAGGTCACGTCGGCGTCCTCGGCTGCATATTCGGTCGCCTTGTCGAGCGGGACTTCGCCGAAGGGGATCGCCTTCTTGCCCGTTCCGCACAGCTCCTTGAAGGTGAGGCAGGTATGACCAAGGTGCCGTTCGGCAAGTTCGTCCATGCCGTGCCCGCCGCCGATCCCGTCCAGCGCGCGGCCGGCATCGAGATCGAAGCTGATGATCATGGTGTCATCGATCGGCGCGACTGTGATACCGCAGCGAGCCAGCACGTTCAGGTCGTATTTCCCATTATGGAAGACCTTGAGCAGGGCATCGCTTTCCAGCAGCGGCTTCAGCGCTGCGAGCGCCGTATCGCGATCGATCTGGTCCGGTTTCTCCGCGAACATGTCGCTGCCGCCATGGCCCAGCGGGATGTAGCACGCATCGTTCGGCCCAAGCGCCAGGCTCACGCCCACCAGCCCGGCGCGGATGGCATCAAGGCTGTCGGTTTCGGTATCGACCGCCACCAGCCGCGCCCCTCGGGCGCGTTCTATCCAGTGCTCCAGCCGTTCCATCGTTTGCACGCATTCATAAGCGGACCGGTCTACGTCCGGCATGTCCGGGAGGGGCTGACGATTGCCGTCGCTGGTCGCCTCCGCGGCCTTCGTGTCCTGCTTCGCCGGGTTCAGATTGTTGGCGCGCGTCGGACTGCCAGTGCCCGCTTCGAGACGCTTCAGGAGGCTGGTAAAGCCGTGCTTTTCGAGGAAAGCGGCGAGCGGCTCGGATGGAACGCCGTCGAGCTTCATGTCGTCGAGCGCGACCGGCAGTTCGCAATCTTCCTTCAGCGTCACGAGCACCCTGCTGAGTTCGGCATCCTTGCGATGCTCGATCAGGCGCTCTTTCAGCTTGGACTTTTTCATATCTTCAGCGGAATCGAGGGCGGCGGTCAGGCCGCCGTGTTCTGCAATCAGCTTGCTCGCGGTCTTGGGGCCGACGCCGAAGATGCCCGGGATATTGTCGACCGAATCGCCCATCAGTGCGAGGACATCGCCGACCTGTTCGGGCGGGACGCCGAATTTCTCCTCGACCTCCTCGATATAGATCCGCGCGCTCTTCATTGTATCGAGCATGTCGATTTTCGCGCCGTCTTTCTCGCCGACGAGCTGCATCAAATCCTTGTCGGAGCTGACGATGGTGACGTTCCAGCCCTGCTCCTGCGCGGCGCGGGCATAAGAGGCGATCATGTCGTCCGCCTCCACATCGGGCTCCTCGATGCAGGGCAGGGAGAAAGCGCGCGTGGCATCGCGGATGAGCGGAAATTGCGGCACGAGGTCTTCCGGCGGGTCGGGGCGGTTCGCCTTGTACTGGTCGTAAATCTCGTTGCGAAAGGAATGGCTCGATTTGTCGAGCACGACTGCGAGATGCGTCGGGCCATCGGCCTTGTCGAGATCGTCGGCCAGCTTCCACAGCATGGTCGTATACCCGTAAACCGCACCCACCGGGGTGCCTTCGGGATCGGTCAGCGGCGGAAGCCGGTGATAGGCGCGGAAGATATAGGCAGAGCCATCGACGAGGTAGAGATGCGGTTGTGCAGCCATGCCGGGGTGCTTAGCAGCGCCCTCTGGGCAATGGGAGCGAATTTGGTCGCCACGCAAATAGAGCAGAAAACGGCCATTTTGAGGCAATTATGGCAAAAGTTTGTCTTAATTTTGCCGAAATTGCTTGCGGCGCCACATTCCTGCCCTTATTTAGCCATGGTGAGGCTCGGTATCGGGGCTCGCGCAGGGGTCGGATCGAAAAACCGCTCCTCGCTAACCACTCGCTGTTTGAGGAATTTTATCTATGCGTAAGATCGCTCTTGTCGCCGCCGCTTCGGCCGCTGCTCTCTCGCTCGCCGCTTGCTCGGAAGCTACCGAAGATTCGGCTGAAGCCACCATGGATTCGGCTGCTGCCGACACCGAAGCCAACATGGAAGCCGCTGGCGACTCCATGGAAGCTGCTGGTGCCGAAATGGAAGCCGGTGCTGAAGAAATGGCTGCCGACGCCGACGCAGCTGCTGCTGAAGTCGAAGCTGAAGTCGAAGGCGAAACCGAAGCTGAAGCTGCTGCCGACTAATCGCGCCAGCGCTTCGGGACGGTTTATCGTTTCGAAACAGGAAAGGGCGGTGCCGCGAGGCACCGCCCTTTTTCTATTCGCGCCGCTGGAGCAAGCAGCGGGGCGCCAGCCTATTCGCCGCCGTATTCCGCTTCGGCCCAGGCCCGGCCATTGTCATTGGCGGCACCAAAACCGCGATAGAGCGCGCTGGTTATGTTCGAAATGCGTGCATCGCGCAGACGACGGGCTTCAAGCTTCTGGGCGCGGCTACCATTCTCGACCGCCATGGAGGGGCTCTGGCCAGTAACGTAGATCGCCGCCGCGATTGTACGCCCGTCCGCCGTGCGGAAAATCCCGATGTCGCTCGCCGTTCGGCTAAGCGTCCCGGTCTTGTTGGCCAGCTGCGCGCTCATCGGCAGCGCCGAGCGCATGCGCCGCTTGCCGGTGGTCGTTTCGATCATCGCATCGATGATGACCTTGCGCGAACTCTCACTGAGCCATTTGCCCTGATAGATACCGGCGAGCAACTGTCCCATCGCGCGCGGGGTGGCGCTGTCACGCGTGTCGATCGAGGAGGCAGGATCGCTGCGCCCGTCTTCGCGAATGAGGGTGGCGATGTCACGGCTGAGGGTGAAGTCGGAAATCCCGGCCTTGCGCATCCATTCGTTTACAGCCGCCGGACCGCCGACGGCATTAAGTAGCGCATCGGTGCAGTCGTTGCAGCTTTTGCTGATCATCAGCGCGATGTGGCGGTAGGCAGGCATATAGGCACCGCCCGGACGGGGCAGGCGCCATTCGCTCGTCAGGCCCCATTTCCCTTCATCGACCCCGGCCAGGTAGGTGGCGGCGATGGCGACCTTGCTGGTGCTGGCCATCGGAAAGCGCTGGTCAGCCAGGATACCGACTTCGCGACCCGTTGACAGATCGATCGCGTAAACTCCGATCCGCCCGCGCGAACCCTCGGCGACTTGCGCAATGCTGCGCTCCAGCTGCGTGTCGTAACGCGCGACCAGCGACTGCGGCTCGCGCACCTCGGTGCCGAGTGCCTGATCGAAAGATCGCTCGAAGGCCTGCGTGTCGGAATTTGCCAGAGCCGGGCTGGCCAGCAGAACGGCCCCGGCGGCGAAGATCGTCTTGAAAAATCCTGTCCGCATTGCGAACCGATACCCTCCACATGGTTTACCAATGCTTAAGTTGTACGAAACATTTGCGGCAAGCTTAGGGCGACAGAAAGTGTTGCGGGCGCGACAGTTTTAGTGCCGCGCCCGCAATGTTTCGTGGTTTGGACGATCTCAGGCCTCCGCGATTGCCTTTTCGATCCGGTCGACAGGCTCTCCGGTCATCGTCTTGTCGATTTCGCCGACGAGCTTCTTCTCCAGCTCGCTGTGGTAGTGCCGGCGCATCTCGCCGAGCGTTTTCGGGTCGGCGATCACCAGCACATCGCTGATTTCCCCCGCAATGGCCTTCGCATTGAGCCATTCGGCGGCTGCCGCGCCATGGGCAAGCTCGTTGAGATCGGTGCGCCCGTGCCGCTGGCCGATGTCGTCCTGGTGCTTCACCCCGGCGCTGAAATTGGTTGCGCTCAGATCGGGGTGTTGGGCGTCTTCCAGCTTCGGCTCGAACATCTGTCCGCCATTGCGCATGACTGTGAACTTCTCGCCATCGACGATCGCGACATGCGCATTATTGGGAAGTTTCATCCGGTGTCTCCTGTCTTTCGAATGGGTTTGCCCAGATCAACGAGCGACAGGCGTGTCGGGTCCGGGCTTGAGCGACAGGACAATTGCCGCCAAGCATGGGAGCATGGGAACGGAGGAAACGAGGAGCGCGATCGCAGCGGGGCTGGAACGGGCGCTCGCCCGTGTCGGCCAGGGCGTGCCGCACGACCTGTCCCGCCTGACCGGCGGGGCAACGATGGAAAGCTGGCGTTTTTCCGCAGACGGAAGCGACTTCGTGCTGCGCCGCGCGCCGAGCCTGGGCTTCATGGAAGATCGCCCCTTCGGTCACGATACCGAGGCGGCCATCATTCGGGCGGCTCATGCGGCAGGAGTGACGGCCCCGGAAATCGTGGTCGAGCTGGAACCCGACGATGACATCGGCAGTGGTTTCGTCATGCGCGCCTTGCCCGGGACGCCCGATCCGCGCGCCATCCTGGCGATGGACGGGCCGGGTGGCCTCTTGCAGGACATCGCGCGCGACCTGGCGCTGATCCATGCGATAGATCGCGGCACCTTGCCTGCCGATGTGCCCGAATTGGATTATGCGGATGCCGTCGAGGGACTGGCCGACCAATTCGCGGAAGCGGGCGGCGACCGGCCGATCATCGCGCTGGGATTGAAATGGCTGCGCGACAACTTGCCGGAGCCGGTGGAGCCGGTGCTCAATCATGGCGATTATCGCCTGGGCAATCTGTTGGCGGAGAATTCGCACCTCACCGGCGTGCTCGACTGGGAGTTGGCCCACTTCGGCGACCGGCACGAGGATCTTGCCTTCGGCTGCATGGCTGTGTGGCGGTTCTCGCGGGTTGACCGGCCGGCGCTCGGGCTTGGCTCGCTGGAGGATTATGTCGCGGCCTACGAGGCGGAAAGCGGCGCGTCGCTCGATGCCGGCCGCTTCCGGTTCTGGCTGGTCTATCGCACGGTCTGGTGGGCGCTTGGCTGCATCCGCATGGCTCAGTTCTGGCGTAGCGGCGAAGACCGCATGCTGGAACGGGTCGTGATTTCCCGCCGGACCAGCGAGCAGGAGCTCGACTTGCTGCTGTTGCTCGAAGACGATGCGCCGGAAGAGGAACAGGCCCGCCCCCTTCCGCCTTCCGAGGTGAAGCTTGAGCCGATGGGCGAGGCGAGCGCTGGCGAGGTCGCAATCGCGGTTTCGGAATGGCTCGCCACGATCAAGGACCGGATGGAGGGCCATGATCGCTTCCAGCTTGCGGTGGCGCGCAATGCGTTGGGCATGATCGCGCGCGGGGATGGGGTGGAGATCGAATTCGCGGACGATCTGCTCGCGCAGGAACTGCTCGATGGCGAACGCTCGCTCGCGACCCCGGGATTGCTTGCCCTGCTGCGCCGGACCGCGCTCGACAAGCTGGCGGCCGACGTGCCCAAATACCCGATGCTCGCGCTGGCCCGCGCCAAATGGACTGGAGAGGACTGATGGACTTCACGATCCCCGAGGATCTCGAGCGCTACTACGAAGAGCTTGTCGGCTTCATCGAGAAAGAGATCATCCCGCTCGAACAACAGGACGAGAATATCCGCTTCTTCGACCATCGCCGCGAATATGCGCGGACCGATTTCGAAGAGGGCGGCTTGCCGCGCGAGGATTGGGAAGAACTGCTGCGGGAAGCCCGCATGCGTGCCGATGCCGCCGGCCACTGGCGCTTCAGCGCGCCGAAGAAATACGGCGGCAAGGATGGCTCGAACCTCTGGATGGCTGTCATCCGCGACCGCTTCGCCCAGCGCGGCCTTGGCCTGCACAACGATCTGCAGAATGAACACAGCATCGTCGGCAATTTTCCCTTCGTCGAGATGTTCGAGCAGTGGGGCACGGAGGAGCAGAAAGAGGAGTTCATCCTCGGCGGGTTCGAAGGCAAGCGCCGCGTCGCTTTCGGCCTCACCGAACCGCATCACGGCTCCGACGCGACTCATATGGAGACTAAGGCGGTTCGCGAAACGCGCGACGGGGTCGACGGCTGGCGGATCGACGGCGAGAAGATGTGGATCACCGGCATGCACGTCGCGACCCATTGCGCGATGTTCGCCCGCACCGGCGGCGAGGATGGCGATGCCAGCGGAATCACCTGCTTCCTCGTCCCCAATCCGACCGAGGGGCTGGAGATCGAGGAGTGGCTGTGGACCTTCAACATGCCCACCGACCACCCGCGCCTCAGCGTCACGAATGTTTGGGTACCCGACAGTGCCATCCTCGGTGTCGAGGGCAGGGGCCTCGCGCTGGCGCAGAGCTTCGTCCACCAGAACCGTATCCGCCAGGCCGCGAGCAGCCTTGGTGCGGCCCAATATTGCGTGGAGGAGAGCGTGAAATATGCGCGGGAGCGAAAGCCGTTCGGGCAGGAGCTGGCGCGCAACCAGGCCATCCAGTTCCCGCTGGTCGAGCTGGCGACCCAATGCGAGATGCTGCGCCTGCTGATCTACAAGACCGCTTGGGAGATGGACAACATGCCGCATGAAGAGATCGAAAAGACGATCTCGGACAAGGTTAGCATGTGCAATTACTGGGCGAACCGGCTGGTGTGCGAAGCCGCCGACCGGGCGATGCAGGTGCATGGCGGGATCGGCTATTCGCGGCACAAGCCGTTCGAGCATATCTATCGCCACCATCGCCGCTACCGCATCACCGAAGGCGCGGAGGAAATCCAGATGCGCAAGGTGGGCGCCTACCTCTTCGGCTATCTCGGACCACGGCGAGGCAAGTTCGCTTCCGGTTGATCCGCGCGGAAACGTCGTTCGCAGAACAAACGCTTGACCTTGCGCGCGGGCGCGGGGCTAATCAGGCTGACAAGAATACTTCGGGGACTGCACATCATGACACCTTCGCTTCGCGCGCTCGCCGCCGGCCTGCTCCTTTCCACTTCCACTGCCGCCATGGCGCGACAGGTGCCTATCGTCCTGCCGGGCGCACCCGGGGAGGCATCGCGGGTGATTGCTGAGGACGAGGCGATCGCCTTGTCGAACACCGCCTATTCCCCGGCCGACGTCGCCTTCATGCAGGGGATGATCGTCCATCACCGGCAGGCTGTGGCCATGGCCGACCTCGTCGAGGGACGCACGAACAACGAAGCGATCGTCAAGATCGCCGAGCGCATCGATGCGAGCCAGAAGGACGAAATTTCGTTCATGACGACCTGGCTGGAAGATCGCGGCGAGAAGCTTGCCGCCGATCATTCCATGCACATGGGTCACGCCGGTCACTCCATGATGAAGGGCATGGCCACGCCTGAGCAGATGGCTGCACTGGCCGCAGCCAATGGAACAGAGTTCGATCGGCTGTTTCTGCAGCTGATGACCGCACACCATCTGGGCGCGGTCGATATGGTGGACGAGCTCCACGAGGCACCCGGCAGCGCATACGAACCGGTGATGTTCGAGTTCACCAACGAAGTGGTGACCGACCAGAAGGCCGAGATCGACCGCATGAACGCCGTGGCCGCCAAGCTCTCGACCGACCCCCGCGCCACGCTGGCGGCCGGCTTCCGCGATGCAGGCGAAGCGATCTCCAATCTGCGGCTCGTAACGGCCATGCCCAAGCCCACCGGCTTCTTCGACCCCGAAAACCCCGCCCAGTTGCAGCCGGTCAAGGCGAAGGACGAGGATGAGGAAGAAGCGAAAGCCGCAAAGGGCAAGAAGGCGAGTGCGGATGACGACGACGACGAAGAGGAAAAGCCCCAGTTTGGCGAACGCGGCTCGCTGTTGAGCTTTGCCAATACCGACATTGCCTTTTCCGGAGACCTGATGGTCGCGGGCAATTACCACGGTTTCAATGCCTATCGTTTGGGCGAGGATGGCGTCCCTTCGCTGGTCAGCTCAACTGTCTGCCCGGGCGGGCAGGGCGACGTGTCGATCGCCGGCGACATCCTCGTGATGAGCGTGCAGGACAGCCGCGCGCGCGTCGATTGCGGGCTTCAGGGTGTGGACGGCAAGGTCAGCGAAGACCGGTTCCGCGGTATCCGCATCTTCGACATTTCCGACATCACGCGTCCGCGCCAGATCGGTCTGGTGCAGACCTGCCGCGGCAGTCACACTCATTCGATCGTGAGCGCGGACGACACGCGCCTCGTAGTCTACAATTCGGGCACCAGCTACGTGCGCGACAATGACGAACTGGCCGGCTGCTTCGACACCGCAGGGGACGAGACCGCGCTGTTCAGCATCGACGTGATCGAGATTCCGCTCGCCGATCCTTCCAAGGCGCGGATCGTCGACAGCCCGCGCGTTTTCGCCAGGGATGGGCAGATCGCCGGCCTGTGGCGGGGCGGCGATCACGGCGAGGGTACGCAGGACACCTACATCACCAATATGTGCCACGACATCACCGTTTTCCCGGCCAAGAACCTCGCCGCCGGGGCATGCTCGGGCAATGGTATCATCATGGATATTTCCGACCCGCTGAAGCCGCAGCGGATCGACGACGTGACCGACAAGGGCTTCGCCTATTGGCACTCGGCCACTTTCAACAACGACGGGACCAAGGTGCTGTTCACCGACGAATGGGGCGGCGGCGGGCGGCCGCGCTGCCAGGCAGGCGACCCGATGAACTGGGGCGCCAACGCCTTCTACGCCGTCGTCGATGGCAAGCTCGAGTATCGCGGCATGTACAAGCTGCCCGCGCCGCAGGGCGACAAGGAGAACTGCGTCGCGCACAACGGCTCGATCATCCCGGTGCCGGGCCGCGATATCTTCGTTCAGGCATGGTATCAGGGCGGCATTTCGGTGATCGACTTCACCGATGCGAGCAATCCGTTCGAGATTGCCTATTTCGACCGCGGACCGATCGACGAGGATCAGCTGGTCACTGGTGGCTACTGGTCGGCCTATTGGTACAAGGGCCGTATCTACGCGACAGAGATCACGCGCGGGCTCGATGTCTTCGCGCTCGAGCCGAGCGAGTTCCTGACGGCCGAGGAGATCGCGGCAGCCGAAGCGGCGATCTATCCGGGCGGTGTCTTCAATCCGCAGACCCAGACCCAGGTGACCTGGCCTGCCGAGGTGGTCGCCGCCGCGGAAGCGAGCCGGCTGGGAGGATAGGATAACAGTGACGGGGGCGGTGGCTATCCGCCCCCCGCTCGCCTAAGCCTTCAGGAATGAAGGACCTTTCGATACCGGGCCGCATCGTCACCGCGTTGGCGGCAATCATCTTCCTCGCTTCGATCGTCTCGCTGGCGGACAACAATAGCGGGGCGATCCGCACGCTCGATTTTATTCGCGAGCCTGCCATCTACCTGGCTGCCGTCCTGCTCGTCATCGCGCCGCTCGTGCTGGGACGGGGCCTAGCCCCGGCGGCGGGCCTTCTCGCCGGGTCGATGGCAGTCAATTTCTGGAGCATCTGGCCCTATACGCCGGTCGCTCCCCAACAGATGGCGCTTGGCGAGGCTAGCGAAGATGCCGGCTGCATGAGCCTGCTCGCCTTCAACGTGCTGCAGGAAAATGAAGATTACGCGCGCACCGCCCGGCTGATCGAGCGGGTCGATCCCGATATCCTGTTCCTGACCGAAACCAATCAGGCGTGGATCGACGCGATGGAGCCGCAGGTAGCGCGTTATGGCTACCGGCTCGACCAGCCGCTCGACAACAAGTACGGCAAGCTGTTCGCCTCGAAAATTCCGGTTGTGAAGGCCGAGTATTCGGACACGTTCGATGATGAAACGCCCACGCTCTACGCGACATTGCGGGCTCCGAATGGCGCCCGGTTCGAGCTGATCGGCCTCCATCCGCGCCCGCCCATGCCCGGGCGCTCGACTGCCAAGCGCGACGCCTCGATCGCGGAAGCCGGCCAGAAGACGCCCGACGGCCTCGCCAATGTCGTCGCCATCGGCGATTTCAACGACGTGCCATGGTCGGATACGACGCAGAACTTCCGGGCACTTGGCGAGTATAGCGATCCGCGTGCCGGACGCGGCAGTTTCGCAACCTTCCCCGCCAGCTATGCCTATGTCGGCTGGCCGCTCGACCAGTTCTTCGTGAAGGGCAAGGTTTCGGTCCAGGACCTCAAGATCGGCGAGGCAGTTGGTTCCGATCACCTCCCGCTGATGGCGCGCTTTTGCGTCGATCACGACGGACGCTAAAAGGACCTCAGTTCTAGGCATGCAAAAAGGCCCGGCGGATCGTTCCGCCGGGCCTCTTTTCTTGCCGATTGGCCGGTGGGCAGCGGCTTAGAAGCCCATTCCACCCATGCCACCCATGCCGCCCATGTCGGGCATCGGGGCGGCCGGCTTGTCTTCCGGCTTCTCGGTGATCGCAGCCTCGGTCGTGATCAGCAGGCCGGCCACCGAAGCGGCATCCTGCAGCGCGGTACGCACCACCTTGGTCGGGTCGATCACGCCGGCATTCACGAGGTTCTCGTAAGTGTCGGTCGCGGCGTTGAAGCCCAGCGTGTCGTCATTGGCGTCGGTCAGCTTGCCGGCAACCACTGCGCCGTCATGGCCGGCGTTCGTGGCGATCTGGCGGACCGGAGCCTGCAGCGCACGACGCACGATGTCGATGCCGCGGGTCTGGTCGTCGTTCTCGCCTTCGAGGCCGTTGAGAGCCTTGGTGGCATAGAGCAGCGCGGTACCGCCGCCCGGAACGATGCCTTCTTCCACGGCCGCACGGGTTGCGTGCAGCGCGTCGTCGACGCGGTCCTTGCGTTCCTTCACCTCGACTTCGGTCGCACCGCCGACCTTGATCACGGCAACGCCGCCGGCGAGCTTCGCCAGGCGTTCCTGCAGCTTCTCGCGGTCGTAGTCGGACGAGGTGTTGTCGATCTGCGTGCGGATTTCACCGACGCGCGCCTTGATGTCGCCTTCGTCACCGGCACCGTCGACGATCGTGGTGTTGTCCTTGTCGATGGTGACGCGCTTGGCTTCGCCGAGCATGCCCAGCGTGACGTTCTCGAGCTTGATGCCGAGGTCCTCGCTGATCATCTCGCCCTTGGTGAGGATCGCGATGTCCTGCAGCATGGCCTTGCGGCGATCGCCGAAGCCCGGAGCCTTGACCGCAGCAACCTTCAGGCCGCCGCGCAGCTTGTTGACCACGAGGGTGGCCAGCGCTTCGCCTTCGATGTCTTCCGCGATGATCAGCAGCGGGCGGCCCGACTGGACGGCCGCTTCGAGCACCGGCAGCATCGACTGCAGGTTCGACAGCTTCTTCTCGTGGATCAGGATGTACGGGTTTTCGAGTTCGACCGTCATCTTGTCCGGGTTGGTGATGAAGTAAGGCGACAGATAGCCGCGATCGAACTGCATGCCTTCGACGGTCTCGAGCTCGAATTCGAGGCCTTTGCTCTCGTCTACGGTGATCACGCCTTCCTTGCCGACCTTTTCCATGGCCTCGGCGATCTTTTCGCCGACTTCACGGTCGCCATTGGCCGAGATGATGCCGACCTGGGCGATTTCCTGGCTGCCGGACACGTCCTTGGAACGGTTCGCGAGGTCTTCGACGACCTTGCTTACGGCGATATCGATGCCGCGCTTGAGATCCATCGGGTTCATGCCGGCGGCGACCGACTTCATGCCTTCGGTCACGATCGACTGGGCGAGGACGGTGGCAGTGGTGGTGCCGTCACCGGCGGCGTCGTTCGCCTTCGATGCGACTTCCTTGATCATCTGCGCGCCCATGTTCTCGAACTTGTCCTTCAGTTCGATTTCCTTGGCGACGGTGACGCCGTCCTTGGTGATGCGGGGTGCGCCGAAGCTCTTGTCGATCACGACGTTGCGGCCCTTGGGGCCCAGCGTGACCTTGACGGCATTGGCGAGGGTGTCGACGCCGCGCAGAATGCCTTCGCGCGCGTCGCGGCCGAACTTTACGTCCTTGGCTGCCATTGGTGTTTCTCCTGAAGTTGGTTTGGTAAGAAAAAAGCGTCAGGGTCGGCAGATCAGCCGATGATCCCCATGATGTCGCTTTCCTTCATGATCAGCAGGTCTTCGCCGTCGATCTTGACTTCGGTGCCCGACCATTTGCCGAACAGCACGCGGTCGCCGGCCTTGACGTCGAGCGGGGTGACCTTGCCGTCATCCGCCTTTGCGCCATTGCCGACGGCGACGATTTCGCCTTCGCTCGGCTTTTCCTGGGCGCTGTCGGGAATGATGATCCCGCCGGCGGTCTTCTGATCGGCTTCGATGCGACGGACCAGTACACGGTCGTGAAGCGGACGAAATGCCATGATATGTGACCTCTCTCGTGTGGAGTGTGAAACAGGTGTTGGCACTCACTCGGCGAGAGTGCCAGCGGCGCGCATTTGGGGTCGCACACGCAGCGAGTCAACGGGGGTTCATCCAAAAAATTTTTCGGGAATGGCCGAGGCGCGACGTGGGGTGGCCAAAGCGCGCCGACTTTCCTAGGAGCCGCGCAAATCTCCCGTTTCCTTTATTACGAGGCCGCCGTTCGTGACGACCGACCAGACCATTTCCGCCCTGACCGTACCGGAGCAGATTTTGCTGTGGCTGCGGCTCAACATGATGGACATTGCCGGGGCATTCGCCGTGCTGGTCATCGGCCTCGTCATAGCCAAGCTGCTGTCGCGCTGGGTCGAAGCCGCGCTTACGAAGTCTCCGCGCTTCGAGCCGACGGTCGCAAACTTCCTTTCGAACCTCGTCAAATATGCCCTGTGGGCGCTCGTCCTCATCACCGTGCTCGGCCAGTTCGGTGTCGAGACCACCAGCATCCTCGCTGCCCTCGGCGGCATGGCGCTGGCCATTGGCCTGGCCTTGCAGGGCACGCTGAGCAATGTCGCTTCGGGTGTGATGATCCTGGTGCAGAAGCCCTTCAAGGTCGGCGAAGCGATCAACGCCGGATCGATCACCGGAGTCGTCCAGCAGATCGGCTTGTTCACGACCGAGCTGAAGCAGTTCGACGGTCTTTTCGTCATGGTTCCTAATTCGGAGCTGTGGAACCAGGCCATCGTCAACTTTCACCGCCATCCGATCCGCCGTTTCGAGCTGGTCGTGGGTATCGGTTACGGCGACAGCATGGAGCAGGCGCGAACCGAATTGCTCGCGCTGGCGGCGGCGGACGAGCGTGTGCTCGACGATCCGGAGCCGCAAGCCTTCGTCAACTCGCTCGACGACAGCTCTGTCGGTATCGGCTTGCGCGTCTGGTGCAGTACCGCCGATTTCGTTGCCGTCGGCTGGGACCTGACCGCGGCCGCCAAGGCGCGGTTCGACGATGTTGGCATTTCGATCCCGTTCCCGCAGCGCGAGGTTACGCAGCGAGCGGCCTGACCGGTTCTCCTGCGGATCTGATCGTCAGCCCGAGCGCATCACGCCGGTGCCAGCGCCAACCAAGCAGGAAGGCCGCGACTATGAGTCCGGTGGCAAGGCCGATCCATACGCCCACGCCCTCCAGCGGGGTCACAAAGCCAAGCACGAGCGCGGTGCCGATGCCCGGCACCCAGTAGGCGAAGGCGGCGATCCACATCGGGATGCGCGTATCCTGCAATCCGCGCAGTGCGCCTGCCGCGACTGCCTGCATGCCATCGAACAGCTGGAAGGCGGCCGCCACCACGATATAGGTGAGCGCGAAGCCCACCAGTTCGGCATTGGCCGGGTCCCACGGGTCGATATAAATCGCCAGCAGCGGCTTGGGGATCGTGACCATCGCCAGCGCGGTGAGCAGCATGAAGCCGGTGCCGATGACGATGGCACTCCAGCCGGCGCGCTTCATCCCCTGCGGATCGCGCGCGCCGTAGAAATAGCCGACGCGAATGGTTGCCGCCTGCCCGACACCGAACGGCACCTGGAAAGCGAGCGCCGCGATCTGTAGCGCGACCGTGTGCGCGGCCAGCTGGGTTGCGCCGATATTGCCCATCAGGAATGCCGCCGCGCCGAAGATTCCGGCCTCGGCGGTAATGGTCAGCGCGATCGGTGTGCCGATCCGGACGATATGCCCGAAGCGCTGCCAGTCGGGCGACCACCAGCGTCCGAAGATGCGATAGCGGTGCAGGCGCGGATCGAGGCGGATTGCAACGACATAGGCCAGCAAGGTCACCAGCGTGGTGATGATCGTCGCCACCGCCGCACCGCGAAGGCCGAGCTCGGGCGCGCCCAGATTGCCGAAGATAAAGGCGTAATTCGCCAGAGCGTTCACGAAGATGCCACCCGCCGTGATGGCAGTCGCGAAGATCGGTCGGTCCAGCGTCGACACGAAACTGCGCAGGACATTGTTGATCAGGAACGGCACCATCGAGACGACGAGGATCGTGTTGTACTCCAGCGCCAGCGCGATGATGCGGGGCTCCTGTCCGGTCACGCGCATCAGCGGGCCGAGCAAAAGACATAGCGCCACCCCGCCCAGCCCCGATATGACAGCCAACCACAGGGCCATCCGCACCGAGCGACGCACCGGACGCAGGGCCGGCGCGCGCTCGCCGAGTTCGGCCGCGGCAACCGGCGCGACGGCACCTGTCAGGCCCGACAAGGCCCACATCACGAGACCGAACAGCGCGATCGCCAGCGCCGAGGCTGCCAGCTGTTCCTCCCCCAGGCGCGCGATGAAGATCACGTCGATCGCATAGGTCAGCATTTGCAGAAGGTTCGCTGCTGCCAGCGGCCAGCTCAGCCGAAAGGTTGCGCGGATTTCCTCGCGCCAGCCGTCGCTGCCAATTTCCGCTTCGCGGGGCAGGGGCTCTGGGGGCAGGTCGTGCGCCATGCAGCCGGCCCGAATAGGCGCGTGCGGCGCATGCGACAAACACAAAGGCAGGACGCGGCTCGATTTCCTCAAGGCTGTGGGATGGAGGCTGCGGGCCGCGAGTCCGATACTTGCTCGGACCCTCGCAAAACCGTCCCGAAACGGGACATAGCCGGAATCGCAATCTGATGTCCGACCACACCATCGCATAAGTTTGCCCTTAGGGGACGCAGGCTGGGGATTTTGTGCGGGAGCCTTTGGGGGTGAGCAATGCACGGTAGCTATCAACTCAGGGAAATGCGGGACGGCGTGCATGTCTATGCGCGGTCGACCGATCTCGATGCGCTGATCGACAGTTTCCCGGCTCTCACCTTCGTCGATCCCGATCCTCGCAGCACGCGCGAAAAACTCGCCGTCGCAAGCCTCGGTGCGTCGGCATCGGTGTTGTTGCTGGCGCTTGGCAGTTCATCGCAGATGGACATCAAGCGGGAAGCGCCAGCGCAAAAGGCGGCTCCTGAGGCGGAAGCCACGCTTGATAGCCAGGCCGCGCCTACCGTGCCCGCCTCTACTGAGGTTTCGGTGGCGAGCGCGGTCGAGCGCGTGGCTCCGGTTTCCCCGCCGGAAGCGCCTTCGCCAGCACCGCCGCCTTTGCCGGTCGCGCAAACGACATCGCAGGTGGAGCCAGAGCCGACCGCTGCGGTTGACGCGCAGCCGCAGCCGGTCGATCCCAAACCGACGGTCGCGAGCGATAGCCAGCCGAGACCGGAGCTGCTCCTTTCCGAAGAAGCTGTTCTGAGCGAAGCCGATGCCTTGCTTGCCCCGCCTGAATCGGCTTCCACCAACCAAGGCGGAAAGACCCATCTCATTGCGCGGGTCGACGGGAATGAGGCAGGACAATTAAGCTTCAGCGACAGCGGCCAGACGATCAGCCTGCAGCTTGGATCGGTTCTCGCGCTACTGGCCGACCGCTTCCCGCCCGAGGAATTCGAACGGCTGGCCGGATCGCCGGCCGCGGCACAATATGTTCCTGTCGACATGCTTGCTGCCGCGGGCCTCGCGATCAGCTATGACCCGGTCTACGACGAAATTTTGCTCGACACCTCTACAAGCGTCCCCGCCGAGGCCGGTCAGTCGCAGGTGCCTTCCGAATATTCGTAAGTCGTCCCGTCCGCTTCGGTGACGGTCGCGCTGATGCACCATGGCTGGGCGGCGCTCATGCGCATGGTCGACAGCACGCTTTCCTCGCCTGCCGACAGGCTGGTGCGGCCCGTGTGGCGGCTGGTCGAGGCGCCTTCGAGCACCAGCTCGTAGGCTACCTTCTGGTCGATCGACGAATGGCCCTTCAGCACGACCGTTACATGGTCGGAGGCCTCGGCGACCTCCATCGAGATCGCGCGGTCGGTTGCATCTTGTGCCGGCATTGGGAGGGCGCTCCCGATAATCAGGGGGACGAAGGACAAGGGGGACATTAGCCGCCACCCTGCTGCGAAAGCTGGTTCACGATCGCCTCGATCAGGGCTTCGGTCTCGGCCGGAAGCTTGCTGTCTTCCTCCTCCGCCGGTGTGGCGGGAGTGTTGGGCGCCGGCACCAGCGCGATCGAGGCGAGTGCCTGAAGGTCGCGATCCTCGGGCGAGGTTTCCCGCCGACCGGCAGTACGCGACGCATCGGCCACGCCCTCACCAGCCATCGACGCGAATTTTTCGCCTACAAGGACCTGCTCGGCCGTCAGCGGCACCTCGCTGCGCGTCGCGAATTCGCTCGAACGCGTTTCGAGCCGCCGCGCACAATAATCCGCATCCTTGGCGGAAAGCAGTTCGGCGCTGCAACGGTCCATGCCCTCGACGCGCGCGAATTCCACCGTCGTGTCGGGCCGGGTCAGTTGCTCGAGATCCTCGTTGCGCGCCGCCTCGGGCGTCCCGATGGGTTCGGTGACGCGCGCATCGTCGCGGCTGCTGAGCTGTTCCATCGCCTCGGGCGCGGCCGCGTCGTTCGTGCCGGAACCGACTTGGTCGATCGCGATCGCCTGTTGTGCAAGCAGCACGGTGCCCAGCGAAATCAGGAAGCTCATGCGATCATCCTCGCCCTGCCAATCGGGTCCACTCAGCCGCCGCCATTCGATTGCATCACGATGAGACCGGCGCCGCCTGTCTGCTCGATCTGCAAGTCGGACAGGCCGCTGCCATCCTGCGTCCAGTCGAGCCTGTTGTTAGCACCCAATTGCACTGCTGTCATGGCGTTGCCATCGCCATTCTGGGTCAGCCGCGCCTGGTTGTCGCTGCCGTCCTGTATCAGGGAGACGCTGTTGTCCGCTCCCGACTGGCTGATCGCAGCTGCCGAATAGGTAATGCCGTTGTCCCGCTGGAGCACATCGGCAAGGTTGCCGTTGCCCTGCTGCGCCAGCACCAGCGCGGTCTGACCCGCGCCATCCTGGACGATTTCCGCCTGGTTGAGATCGCCATCCTGCGCCACAGCGGCGTAATGCGTGCCCTGGCCCTGGTCGATCTCGGCGCGATTGTCGTCCCCTTGCTGGACGATGCGGGCATAGCTGGAGCCCCCGGACTGGCGGGTCGTCGTTTGATTTCCGCTGCCGATCTGGTTCACGAACACGCCGCGCGCGTCCTCCTCGGGAGGATCGATCGGGTCGAAGGCTGGAGCGGTGCCGCCGGCATTGCCCTGTGCACCGCTATTGCCGTTGTTGCCGCCGCACGGATTGCCGGTGCCCTGGCCCGGACCGCTGCCGCATGGATTGCCCGGAGGCACATGCCCGCCGGCACCGCCGCCATTGCCTTGGGCGAAAGCAGGGACCGAACCGAGCGAGGCACCAAGGACCAACGCCGCGGCGGCTGTCGCTCTGAAGGCTGTCGTGATCTGCATGGCGTCGCTCCGCATGGCTTTGATTGCGAGTGCTAATTCCCTACATTCGACCGGAAACCGTTCACTCGAGAAACTCGTGTGCCGGCATCGCGCCGGCAAGAAAGGTGACGGGCCGCGCCGAAACGCGGCCCGTCGAGGGGTGTTACATACCCGCACCCTGAGTGACAGTGGCGCTATTGCCGCTGCCGCTCTGATTGATGAACGAGCTGTTGTTGCTCGAATACTGATCCACCATCGCGGTGTTGTCGGTGCCGGCCTGAACGATCGACGAGTAGTTGTCGTTACCGCCGTCATGCTGCGTCAGAGTGGCGCTGTTGCCACTGCCATTCTGCGCGACGAACGACTCGCCACCATCGCCGTTCTGGGTCACCAGCGCAGTGTTGTCGAAGCTGACGCCACCGTCACCGAGGCCTTGGTAGATCGTCGAGCTATTGCCATCGCCGCCCTGATAGAGGCTGGCCTTCTGCAATTCGCCGATCTGGGCAATGCCCACCGAACTCCAGCGCTCGCCGGCGCTGTTATTGTTGCCGGTCTGGCGCACAGTCACTTCGTTGTCGACGCCGAGCTGACCGGCTACCAGGCTGTTGCTGGAATTGACCTGTTCGATGTCGGCGAAGAAGTTGTTGCTGGCATCGTTGTCGAAATAGGTCGGATCGCTGAAGTAATCGAAATCACCGACACCCAGCTGGCCCACAGCCGCATCGTTGCTCGTGCCGTTTTGAACGACCTTCGCAACCGTGCCGGCCGAAAGCTGTCCGACCAATGCATCATTGCTTGTGCCATCTTGATCGACATCGACTACCGAGCCGATTGCAATCTGGCCGGCGCGCGAGACGTTGGACGTACCCGACTGGTTCACGTCGACAGTCGACAAAAGCCCCGCCTGGAGTACGGTCGACTGGTTGGCCGTGCCCGATTGGGTGACATTGACGGTTGCTGCGCCAGTCAGCTGGTAGACATCGGATTCGTTGTCGATGCCATCCTGGGTGACGGTGACATTCGAGAATGCCGCGGTCTGGCCGACGAAGCTGCGGTTGCCGCTGCTGGCAGAACCCATGTCCTGGCCCTGGTTGACCAGCACGGTGGAACTGGCCGCAAGCTGGGCCACATCCGATACGTTAGCACTGCCGTTCTGGTTGACAGTGGCACTGCTGTTGGTGCTGGTGCCGTCGAACTGCACCACCTGTGAGCTGTTGCCCGTGCCTTCCTGCAGCACGGTGATGGTCGAATCATCGCCCGCCTGCAGCACGTCCGACAGGTTGCCGGCCCCGTCCTGCGTCACCGAGGCAGTGTTGCCTTCCGAACCCGCGGTCTGCGTGATCAGCGATTCATTGGCATTCGAAGCGTCGGTGCCGGTCTGATTGACAGTCGCGGTATTTGTCGCGCCGGTCCCGGCCTGATCGATATCCGATACGCTACGCGATCCGATCTGGGTCACGCTGGCGACATCGTTGTTGCCGGTCTGGTCGATATCCGAGCAGTTCGCAGTGCCACCGACACAATCGGCGAGGCCCGGCGAGAGCTGCGCCATGGCGGGCGCGGCTAGAGCAAGCGCCAACGCCGAGGCGGACATTATAAGAGCATATTTCATCAAAAATCCCCTGTTGGATGAAAGATTATCCGGCGGAGGGATACCCCCCCGCCGGATCGTCAATCATCACATCGTACCCTGGACGACAGTGGCGGTGTTGCCATTGCCGCTCTGGTCTACGAATGAGCTGTTGTTGTTCGAATACTGGCTGACGTCAGCCGTATTGTTGTTTCCGCTCTGGTACACTTCCGACAGGTTGGAGACGCCGGCCTGCAGGACTTCTGCAAGGTTGTCGTTGCCACCCTGCGAAATGAGCGATTCGTTCAGCTCCGATCCTGCCGTCTGGATCAGACGGGCTTCGTTGCCGAGACCCGTCTGGATCACCGTCGACGTTCCGCTCTGGCCCAACTGCTGGACTTCGACTGCGTAGGTGAAGCCGTTGTCGGGCGTCGCGTTTTCACCCGACTGATCGACGTCCGAGCTGTTGCCCTGACCGATCTGCTGGACGAATGCACTCGTGGTTGCCGACTGCGTAATCATCGAGTCGTTGAGCGCGTCGCCCGAGCCGATAGCGGCCGGATCGGTCTGTTGATCGACCTTTGCGATGGCGCTGACCGCACCTGCCTGTTGGTCGACATCAGACCGGTTCTGGCTGCCAGTCTGCATGACGTCGGCCGTGGCCGCATCTGCTTGGAAGATCGTCGACTCGTTTGTCGGGAAGCTCGGACCGTTGGTCGTGGTGTTCCCGAACTGGTTGACGGTTGCATGAGCACCGTCGGCCGTCTGGTCGACGAAGCTGTAATTGTCACCATAGGTGCCGCCCTGGAACACTTCGGTAGACGCAGCAGCAGTCTGGCGAATGGCCGAATTGTTGAAGGTGCCCTGCTGTTCGAGCTCGGCGGATGCAGTGCCGGCATTGGCCATCTGTTCGACTTCCGAACGGTTGCCCGTACCGGTCTGGGTTACCATTGCGTTATTGGTGCCGAGGCCGTTCTGAATAACGCGCGAGAAGTTGCTGCGCACGGCAGCATCGAGCCCGAGCGGATCCGGCTGGTCACTGCGCGGCGCACCCGACACGAGACCCGAAGCGGTCTGGATGACGGTAGCCGATGTGGTGCCGCCGGTCTGGTCAATAATGCTGTCGTTGAACGAACCGTTCTGCGTCAGGCTCGCGACAGCCGTGGATGACGTCTGGTCAACGAAGCTCGCGTTTTCGTTACCGGTCTGCTGCACGTCTACATCATTACCAAGAGACGAATTGAACGGATCGGACTGCTCGACGCGAGACAGGTTGTCGTTTCCGGTCTGAATGATATCGACCGTCTGTGCATCACGGATACCGGTCTGCACAACCGACGAGATATTGTCGTCGCCGGTCTGCGTCACATTGACCCGCTGTCCGTTGGTGCCGCCGAAATTCTGGCCTGGCATGTTCTGGATAATGATCGAGTCATTGCCGACACCGGTTTGGGTCGTCGTGGCTCTGGTTCCCGTGGCACCGTTCGGGCCGCCATCGAAGCTTCCCTGATAGATTTCGGCATTGTTTTCAGAGCCGGTCTGAATGATGCCACCGTTCAAGTTGTTCGGATTGCCGTCCCCTACGGTGGCGACGTTGCCGCTTTGCTGGAAAACAATTGCGGTGTTATCGCTGCCGCCCGACTGTGCAACTTCAGCCGTCGTATCAAGGCCGCCATTCTGCGCGATGAAGGATGAGCTGGCGCCATCCTGCGTGACCACAGCGTTGTGATTGCGCGTTTCGGTCTGGAGAATGACCGATTCCGAACCCTGACCCGACTGGGTAACGGTCGCACGGGTCGGGTAGCCAGCGATGCCGGCGTCCGATTGCAGGATGTAGGACGACGCATCAGTGCCCTTCTGCGTGACGGTCGCCTCCGCTTCGATCGAACCGGCTTCTTGGTCGATATCGGAAACGTTGCCCGAACCCGACTGCGTCACGGTAGCCGACAGGTCGGTACCGGCTTGGTCGATAAGCGAGCAATTGTTGGTGGTTCCGGCGCATTCCGGGGTTCCGGGCGCAGCGCTCGGCGTTGCCGGAGCGGTTGGGGCGGTCTGGGCAAAAGCCGGGGCCGCCATCGAAAGCGCCAGTACTGAGGCGCCGGTTAGAATAGCATTCTTCATGGTTGCATCACCTTCTGATTAAGGCGATAACCATCGTCGACCACGGCGCGTTAGACGCCGGGCATCACCAGGTTATCGCAGCCTACACACTGCACGTTCGAGAGTTGCCGCTCTCGCGCGTGCTTTTTTTGCGACCTTTTCTCACATGCGCTGGTTCGAAATTATGCGCATGCTCCGATACTGGGCTCTCCTCCTCCGGCGTCTCCGCCGGTTCTCAATTTCGTTCCTCGTCATCGTCCTCTTCGACGATGGTCAGAGCGCTGAACGAGCCGGCCTTGCGATAGGCCGCCTGCACGTCGCGCGCTTCGTAGATGCCGTCCCGCTCGTTGCGGTAGAGGGCGCGGATCGGTGCGGCGCTCGCCATGTCGGCAAACTGCCACAAATTGAGCTCGACGCCCTCCAGCACCAGGCCGTAAACCGCTTTCTCGACGGCCTGCTGCAGCGCGATCTGGTCGGGTTCATTGGTGGTGAAGCCGAATTCCGCTTCGAGCAGTTCCTTGAACGCCACGAAGCGATAGGCGCTGGCGCCGACCGCGCGCGATGCGATCGTCTTCGATGCGGTGACCGTGGTCAGAACTTCGCCGGTGCGGACCGAAACAGCGCGCAGATAGACGGTGACCGTATCCTGCCGGTATTCGGTGCGCCCGCCGATGCCGAGGAAGGCCGCGCCCGCCCCGCCGGTGACAGTATTGGTGTCGTAACCCACGATCCCGCCTTCCAGCAGGACCCCGGCAAACAACAGCGCGGGCAGGGCGTTGGGATTGACGCCTTCCTCACCAAGGTAGCGCTTGCGCATCTCGGAAATGATCTGCCGCTCCTTGAGGAGGTTATCGAGCTTCTCGCGCTCGACGATCGTGAACCACTGGCGAGTGCCCGCGTCTTGCAGCGCCTTGACCAGCATCGAGCTGGCACCCTGGGTGACGGCTCGCGACAGGGTCTGGCCCGCCTCGGTCGGTTTGAACTGCCCGGTCTGGTCGGTGAAGCCGTAGACCGCCACTGCGACCTGCCGCTGTGGCGGCGGCAATTCGTTCAGCAGGACCTGCGTCTGCGTACGCTTCGGGAAGAAGGCGAGTTTCGTCTCGGTCGGCAGGAAATCGCGACCGTCGTCGGTCAGCGTGCTGCACCCCATCAATGCGAGGCAGGCCGCGGCGGCCGTGATGCGTTTGAACACCCGCATGCCTCAGTCGACCTCGATGAACAGGGGAACGACGATGCGGGTTTCCTCACCCGTATCGTCATTGGTGATCACCAGCGTGACGGAATCGAGCGAGCGAAAGAATTCGATGGTCTGCCCGCCAAAGCTGATCGTGCCGCTTTCCTGCGGGTTTTCGCCGAAGATGGCGTCAACGATCTGCGAGGATAGGGCCGAGAGCAGGCGCGACTGCAACTGGCGTGCGAAAATATCGGCCTGCGATCCGCTCGAGGCGGCACGCGGATCGCGATAATCGTTCTGCGCATTGGCAGTGCCGAGGATGTGGTTCGAATTGAACGGATTGCCGTTGAATGTCGGACTGATCGGTTCGTGGACCAGATCCTGCGCCACGGCCGGCGTCGCGAACAGTATGAAAAGAGCTCCTGCGAGCCCAACCCCTGATTTAGACACCCCTGTCTCCCAAGTCGTTTTCTGCATGGCCTCCGCGACTATTGTTCGTCGGAGGCACGTAATCTTTGTTTTTTGTGCGACTCGAATTGGGGCTTAAATACATAGTGGGCTATCGGCAGGGAAGGCCCGTTTACCTCTCGTTAATCGCTGACCCAATTTGGGACAGCGGAAAAGCTAGCGGATTCAATGCAATCGGACGGCAATCTACGCCGCACGATTGAGGGCCTGACCCAAAATAGAAATGGGCGGCACCTTGCGGCACCGCCCACATCCTGATCCAGCAAGAGCCGGCCCCGCAGATGCGGGGGCGCGGTTTACTTGAGCTCGACGGTACCGCCGGCTGCTTCGATCTTGCCCTTGATTTCTTCGGCTTCCGCCTTGTTGACGCCTTCCTTGAGCGGCTTGGGCGCGCCTTCGACAAGAGCCTTGGCTTCGGTCAGGCCCAGGCCGGTGATGGCGCGGACTTCCTTGATGACCTGGATCTTCTTGCCACCGTCGCCGGTGAGGACGACGTCGAATTCGTCCTTCTCTTCAGCAGCGGCACCAGCGTCGCCACCGCCGGCAGGCGCAGCAACGGCAACAGCAGCGGCGGCGCTGACGCCCCACTCTTCTTCAAGCGCCGTGGCAAGCTCAGCGGCTTCCATGACGGTCAGCTTCGACAGTTCTTCAACAAGCTTGGCGATATCGGCCATGATGTTTCACTCCAAAAATAATAGGCCGGGGCGGACTGTTTGAATGCCCCGATGAATAAATCGCGATATGCGATGAACCTGGCTTACGCCGCGTCTTTGGCGCCATAGGCACCGAATACGCGGGCGAGCTTGCTCGCAGGGGCGTTGACGAGCTGGACAACCTTGGTTGCCGGCGCGTTGACGAGACCCACGATCTTGCCCCGCAGTTCGTCGAGGCTCGGCATCGAGGCGAGTGCCTTGACTCCGGCTTCGTCGAGCTTCTGCGCGCCCATCGAACCACCGACGATCTCGATCTTGTCGGTGGTTTTGGCGAACTCCACCACGGCCTTGGCCGCGGCGACCGGATCCTCGGAATAACCGAGGGCGGTCGGACCTGACAGGTACTCATCGAGACCTGCGTAGTCGGTGTCCTTGAGGGCGAGCTTGGCGAGGCGGTTCTTCGCAACCTTGTAGGACGCGCCGGCTTCACGCATCTTCGTGCGCAGTTCGGTCGACTGGGCGACCGAAAGGCCCAGGTTACGGGTCACGACGACCACGCCAGCCTGGTTGAAGACTTCGCTGAGCTGGGCGACCGAATCGGCTTTCTGCGAACGATCCATGCCATACTCCTTCACAATGGTCATACGGGATGGCTCCCGGACGACCGGCTACGTTTGTCCGTGCTGCACAAGGCAACACGGGCGGGTCCGTTGATGGGGAAGGAGATGCGCCACCATGCGATATGGAGCTGGCGCGAACCGACGATGCCCTGCGGCACCGCGTGAAAACTCTGTTCCCCGTCTAGGCTGGAAATTAAGACCGGCAGATCCCGGTCACCAACTGTCTCGGACGGATGAACGCCGGGCACAGAGAGGCCCGCCGTTGCGGGGCGGGCCTCTAAGCAATCTGCGGCGGGAGTCAAGCAAAAGCGTGACTCGTGCGATGCGGTCAGTAGCCGGTGGATTCGCTCTCGGTGCTGGCACCGGCTTCCGCTTCGACAGGAACCGGCTCGACCGGCTCGTCGCCCGGAACCACGTCGTTTTGCAGCGGGCCATCCTCGCCGGGCTGATACTCGGTGTCGGTCGCCTCGCCGGTCCCGGCCGTCACGGCATCGGGGGCGAGATCGGCCGTGTCGCCGCCATCGGGGTTTCCGCAAGCAGAAATCGCAAGTGCGAGGGGAAGGGCAAACAGAAATGCGGATTTGGTCACGGGGCAATCTCCTGATGGGTTCTCACATTCAAAGCGTGCCCTACCGCTTCGTTCCAATTGGAAAGGCCCGCCCCAGAGCGGACGGGCCTTTCACAATTTCCTGGTCCCCGCCGAAGCATCGGACCGTAAGATGGTTTACTCGGCAGCCGGAGCTTCTTCTGCCGGAGCAGCTTCGGTGGCGGCCGGGTCGGTCGCCATCGGATCGGCCATTTCGCCTTCGGCAGCCGGGGTTTCAGCAGCCATCGGTTCCATCGCGGGCGTTTCTTCGACGACCGGAGCTTCGACAGCAACTTCTTCTGCCGGGGTTTCTTCGGCAGCCTGTTCGCCGCAAGCAGCGAGAGTGAGGGCGAACGGCAGAGCAGCAACGAGAGCAATCTTCTTCATGATATTTGTTCCTGCGCCATGAGTGGCGTGGTCATAAAATAGCCTTATTCTCGCCCGGGAAAAGACACATTCTGCATTCCCGTCGTCATTTTGCGACGAACCGAGGCGAGCCTGCCGGCGCATCGGGCAGCAGACTGATCCCGCGCCGTTCGGCAGCCCGAATGGCGGCATAGGCAGTCGCGCCTGCCATGGTCAGCGCAAGATATCCGACAAGCAGGGAGTCGATCGCCATCGCCACCCAGTCGAGCGAAGTGGGTAGCACGAGTACCGCTAGGATCGCGAGGCCGTAGTGCGGGATCATCAGCGGCAGGAAACCGATCGCGAAGAGGCCTAGCGCATACCAGAAGCTGCCATTCATGATCGCAAACGAACGCACCGGCCCGATAGCCGCGTTGCCGACCGCCCAGGCGACCGCCCAGCCGATGAGATAAATGGTCAGGACCATCTCCAGCACGAACATGCCGCCGTCGAACCACGGGGTCGCCGCGGCGGATATGCCGAGCAATCCGGCTAGCGAGGGCCCGAACATGCCGAGCCAGCCGGTGACTACGAGTACGGCGAAGATTACGAGCCATAGAGCAAAGGCAGGCATCTCCATCCGTCCGGCTCGCTTCGCATTGTGGCCAAACACGATATAGCGCACGAACCAGTAGCCGGGCAGCTGGATGGCGAGGACTTTCAGAAAACCGAATTGCATGCGCAGGGTGTCGCCTTCGGCAGCGATCGCCCCTGCTTCGTCTACATACATTCCCGCCCGCATCTCGATTGCATGCTGGGCGAACTCGACCAGCACGGGGATCGCGAAAAGGATGGGGCAGGCAATGGCGAAGCGCCATGCGGAGCGGTAGATTGCTGTGGCATCGTTAAAGAACATCGGATTACTCCCTGTAAGTCAGCAGATCGCCCGGCTGGCAGTCCAGTTCGCGGCAGATTGCCTCGAGCGTGGAGAAGCGGATCGCTTTTGCCTTGCCGGTCTTGAGGATGGATAGGTTGGCGAGCGTCAGTCCGATGCGCTCGGACAGCTCGGTCAGTGTCATGCCGCGATCCTGCAACAGCTCGTCTAGCCTTACAGCGATGGCGTGGGTGTCCTCGGCAGGCATCAGACGGTGCCGTCCAGATCTTCGCGCATGGCAGCACCTTCACGGAAGACCCGCGCCAGCAGGAACAGCAGCAGCACGGCGAACCAGCCTGTAAGCGAGAACGTCCAGCCGAAATACTCGCCGCTGGCTTCGCTCGCCCAGATTGAAATCTGGCCGAATATAAGATCGAGAATGTTGACGACCAGCAGCGCCCAGCCGACGGTCGTCAGTCGCTTCGCATTTGTCTCGCTGAATGCCCGACCTTCGGCCGCGTCCCGGAGCAAGGCGATGAGCCGGGTGAAGATCAGATGGATGCAAACCGCCATCGGCACGACGAGGGCACATGCCGACACGAGCCAGGTCCACACGGCCTCGACCGCCTGCTGTCCCTGCACTTCGAAGGCCTGCGTAATGGCGGGATAGAAATGTTCGCTCGCCAGCAGCAGGGCGGCAAGGAGCAGTGTGAAAAGCACCGCGCCGATCCAGTTGAGCCAGTTTGCGATGCGTAGCAGCCAGATGGTGGTTCCGAACATGATCGAATCTCCCTTATCGATTTTCGATATGGAGCCGATCGGACTTATCGTCAATCGATAATATCGAAAAACGAGATGCGTGTCGGAGCGTCCGCCGCTTGACCCTACGCCGGTGGCTCCCTATATGCCCCCTCGACCGACCGCTTCGAGCGAGTCCGATTCATGCGCGGGGATCGGACCCAGGATGGAAGCGGCGTTTCCATATCGCGACGTTCTTGGAGAGCTGCAGCCGCCGCCCGACCGGGTGTGCATGTCCTGCGGCCTTTTTGCGTCCCGTATGGCTTCTCACGCGCATGAGATTTGAACTTCCGGCTCGTTCCCGTGTGATGCGGTGGGGCCGATGCAGCACAGACAAGAGGCACAGCACCTTTATGGCTACCAAGGCGAAGGCACCCCGCAATACATCTTCGGGCACCGCGAAACGGCGCATCCGCAAGATCTTCGGCGACATTCACGAAGTCGTCGACATGCCCAACCTGATCGAGGTCCAGCGCGAGAGCTATGAACAGTTCCTGCGCTCCGACAAGGAAAAGGGCCATGTTTCGGGGCTGGAGAAGACGCTCCGTTCCGTCTTCCCGCTGCGCGACTTCGCCGGCACTGCCGAACTCGATTTCGTCCATTACGAGCTCGAGCCGCCGAAATACGATATCGTCGAATGCCGCCAGCGCGGGATCACCTATGCTGCGCCGATGAAGGTCACGCTGCGCCTGATCGTGTTCGAAGTCGACCAGGAAACCGAGACCCGCTCCGTCCTCGATATCAAGGAGCAGGACGTCTACATGGGCGACATGCCGTTGATGACCGACAACGGCACCTTCATCGTCAATGGCACCGAGCGCGTGATCGTGTCGCAGATGCACCGTTCGCCGGGTGTGCTGTTCGACCACGACCGCGGCAAGACCCACAGCTCGGGCAAGCTGCTGTTCGCTGCCCGCATCATTCCGTATCGCGGCAGCTGGCTCGATTTCGAATTCGACGCGAAGGACATCGTCAACGTCCGTATCGACCGCAAGCGCAAGCTGCCGGTCACGGCGCTGCTTTATGCGCTCGGCCTCGATAGCGAGGACATTCTCCATCACTTCTACGACATCGTGACGTGGAAGCGCTCCACCGGCAAGAAGGGTGAAGGCTGGACCATTCCTTTCGTGCCCGAGCAGTGGCGCGGGGCCAAGCCGGCCTTCCCTCTCATCGACGCCAAGACGGGCGAGGAAATGTTCCCCGCCGGTCAGAAGATCAGCCCGCGTGCTGCCAACAAGGCCGCCAAGGACGGTCTCGAAACGCTGCTGCTGCCGACCGAAGAAATCTTCGGCCGCTATGCCGCGCGCGACATGATCGACGAAAAGACCGGCCGTATCTACATCGAGGCTGGCGACGAAGTCTCCGCCGAGAATCTCGAAGTGCTGGATGCCGCCGGCGTCGATGCACTCGACCTGCTCGATATCGATCACGTCTCCACCGGTGCGTGGATGCGCAACACGCTGAAGGTCGACAAGGCCGAGAACCGCGACGAGGGTCTCGAGGCGATCTACAAGGTGATGCGTCCGGGCGAACCGCCGACCAAGGAAACCGCCGAGGCCCTGTTCGAAGGCCTGTTCTTCGATGGCGAGCGCTATGACCTCTCGGCCGTCGGCCGCGTGAAGCTCAACATGCGTCTCGACCTCGATGCCGAAGACACCGTGACCACGCTGCGCAAGGAAGACATCCTTGCCGTGGTCAAGGAACTGGTCGACCTGAAGGACGGCAAGGGCGAAGTCGACGACATCGACAACCTCGGCAACCGCCGCGTCCGTTCGGTCGGGGAACTGCTCGAAAACCAGTACCGCGTCGGCTTGCTGCGCATGGAACGCGCGGTGAAGGAGCGCATGAGCTCGGTCGACGTATCGACCGTGATGCCGAACGACCTCATCAACGCGAAGCCCGCCGTGGCTGCGGTGCGCGAGTTCTTCGGTTCTTCGCAGCTCTCGCAGTTCATGGACCAGACAAACCCGCTGTCGGAAGTCACTCACAAGCGCCGCGTTTCGGCGCTTGGCCCGGGCGGTCTCACCCGCGAGCGTGCCGGCTTCGAAGTCCGCGACGTTCACCCGACGCACTATGGCCGCATCTGCCCGATCGAAACGCCGGAAGGCCCGAACATCGGTCTGATCAACTCGCTTTCGACCTTCGCCCGCGTCAACAAGTACGGCTTCATCGAAACGCCGTACCGCAAGGTCAAGGACGGCAAGGTGAGCGACGAGGTAATCTACCTCTCCGCCATGGAAGAGCAGAAGCACACGGTCGCGCAGGCTTCGGCCGAACTGACCGACGACGGCAGCTTCGTGGAAGAGCTCGTTTCGGCGCGTCACGACGGCGACAACTTGATGGCTCCGCGCGAGCACATCACCCTGATGGACGTTTCGCCCAAGCAGCTCGTCTCGGTTGCGGCATCGCTTATTCCGTTCCTGGAAAACGATGACGCCAACCGCGCACTGATGGGTTCGAACATGCAGCGCCAGGCTGTGCCGCTCGTGAAGGCGGAAGCGCCCTGGGTCGGCACCGGCATGGAAGAAACCGTGGCCCGCGACTCCGGCGCGGCCATCACCGCGACCCGCGGCGGAATCGTCGACCAGGTCGACGCGACCCGTATCGTGATCCGCGCGATCGGCGATGTCGAACCCGGCCAGTCGGGCGTGGACATCTATACGCTGCAGAAGTTCCAGCGTTCGAACCAGGACACCTGCATCAACCAGCGCCCCCTGGTGAAGGTCGGTGAAACGGTCGAGGCCGGCGACATCATCGCCGACGGTCCCTCGACCGATCTTGGCGAGCTGGCGCTGGGCCGCAACAGCCTCGTCGCCTTCATGCCCTGGAACGGCTACAACTACGAGGACTCGATCCTCATCTCCGAGCGTATCGTGAAGGACGACGTCTTCACCTCGATCCACATCGAGGAATTCGAAGTCATGGCCCGCGACACCAAGCTCGGGCCTGAGGACATCACCCGCGACATCCCGAACGTCGGCGAGGAAGCCCTGCGCAACCTCGACGAAGCGGGCATCGTCTACATTGGCGCCGAAGTGCACCCGGGCGATATCCTGTGCGGCAAGATCACGCCCAAGGGCGAAAGCCCGATGACACCGGAAGAAAAGCTCCTGCGCGCCATCTTCGGCGAAAAGGCCAGCGACGTGCGCGATACCTCGCTCCGCCTGCCGCCAGGCGTGGCCGGGACCGTCGTCGAAGTGCGCGTCTTCAACCGCCACGGTATCGAGATCGACGACCGTACGCGCGCCATCCAGAACGAGGAAATCGAGCGCCTCCGCAAGGACGCCAACGACGAACGCGCGATCCTCAACCGCGCGACCTACAACCGGCTGCGCGACATGCTGCTCGGCCAGACCGCTTCGGCAGCACCGAAGGGCGTGAAGAAGGGCACCGAGATCACCGAAGAGGTGCTTGAGGGGATCGACCGGCACGAGTGGTTCAAGTTCGCCGTGGCCGACGATGGTCGCCAGCAACAGATCGAGGCGGTCAAGTCGCAGTACGACGAAGCCGTCAAGACGATCGAAGAGAAGTTCGAGGACCGCAAGGAAAAGCTCGAACGTGGTGACGAGCTCGCCCCGGGCGTGCTCAAGATGGTCAAGGTCTTCGTCGCGGTGAAGCGCAAGCTTCAGCCGGGCGACAAGATGGCCGGCCGTCACGGTAACAAGGGCGTGATTTCTCGCATCCTGCCGGTCGAGGACATGCCGTTCCTGGAGGACGGCACCCCGGTCGATATCGTGCTCAACCCGCTGGGCGTGCCATCGCGCATGAACGTCGGACAGATCTTCGAAACGCACCTCGGCATGGCAGCCCGTAATCTGGGCATGCAGATCGGCGAGCAGCTCGAAGAGTGGAAGAAGGCCAATCCCAACGCTTCGGAAGATTACGCCAAGGCGAAGCCGCCCGAAGCCGTGATCGACAGGCTGAAGGATGTCTATGGCGAACAGTATACCGACGCTATCGACAGCCGCTCGACCGAGGAAATCGTCGAACTCGCGACCAATCTTCGTGCGGGCGTCCCGATGGGCACGCCGGTGTTCGACGGTGCGCGCGAAGGCGATGTGACAGTCGAGCTGGAGAAGGCCGGCCTGCACAGCTCGGGCCAGTCGGTCCTGTACGACGGGCGCACGGGCGATGCCTTCGACCGCAAGGTGACCGTGGGCATCATCTACATGCTCAAGCTGCACCACCTGGTCGACGACAAGATCCACGCGCGTTCGATCGGCCCCTACAGCCTCGTCACCCAGCAGCCGCTGGGCGGTAAGGCACAGTTCGGCGGCCAGCGCTTCGGGGAAATGGAGGTCTGGGCACTGCAGGCCTACGGTGCGGCTTACACGCTGCAGGAAATCCTCACCGTGAAGTCGGACGACGTGATCGGGCGGACCAAGGTCTACGAAGCCATCGTCAAGGGCGACGACACCTTCGAGGCCGGCATTCCCGAGAGCTTCAACGTTCTCGTCAAGGAAATGCGCAGCCTGGGTCTCAACGTCGAGCTCAAATCGCATGGCGAAGAGGGCGAGGACGACGACCCCTTCGCGATCGCGGCGGAATAGGGGAGCTTCGCGCTCCCCACCGCTCTTCCGCCCATTTGAATTCACCCGTTTAGGGAAAAAGTCATGAACGAACTGACCAAATTCACCAACCAGCTCGCGAAGCCCGAGACTTTCGACGAGATCCAGATCGGCATCGCCAGTCCCGAGCGCATCCGCTCGTGGTCCTTCGGCGAAATCAAGAAGCCGGAAACGATCAATTACCGCACGTTCAAGCCCGAGCGTGACGGGTTGTTCTGCGCGCGCATCTTCGGTCCGGTGAAGGACTACGAATGCCTGTGCGGCAAGTACAAGCGCATGAAGTACAAGGGCGTCGTCTGCGAGAAGTGCGGCGTCGAAGTCACCGTCACCAAGGTCCGCCGCGAGCGCATGGGCCACATCGAACTGGCCGCGCCGGTCGCGCATATCTGGTTCCTGAAGTCGCTGCCCTCCCGCATCGGCCTGCTGCTCGACATGCAGCTGAAGCAGCTCGAGCGCGTGCTGTATTTCGAAAGCTACATCGTCACCGAACCCGGCCTGACGCCGCTGGAGAAGTTCCAGCTGCTGACCGAGGACGAGCTGCTCGAGGCGCAGGACGAGTACGGCGAAGACGCCTTCTCGGCCAGCATCGGCGCCGAAGCGGTCAAGATGATGCTGATGGATCTCGACCTCGAGCAGGAGAAGGAAGACCTGCTGGAAGAGCTCGCGACTACCAAGTCCAAGCTCAAGCCCGCCAAGATCATCAAGCGCCTCAAGGTCGTCGAAAGCTTCATCGAATCGGGCAACCGCCCCGAATGGATGATTCTCGAAGTGATCCCGGTCATCCCGCCCGAGTTGCGTCCGCTGGTTCCGCTGGATGGCGGCCGTTTCGCGACGTCGGATCTGAACGACCTCTATCGCCGCGTGATCAACCGTAACAATCGCCTCAAGCGCCTGATGGAGCTGCGCGCGCCGGACATCATCGTCCGCAACGAAAAGCGCATGCTGCAGGAAGCCGTCGACGCATTGTTCGACAACGGCCGCCGCGGCCGCGTGATCACCGGTGCGAACAAGCGTCCGCTGAAGTCGCTCTCCGACATGCTCAAGGGCAAGCAGGGCCGCTTCCGCCAGAACCTGCTCGGCAAGCGCGTCGACTATTCGGGCCGTTCGGTCATCGTGACCGGCCCGGAACTCAAGCTGCACCAGTGCGGCCTGCCCAAGAAGATGGCGCTCGAGCTGTTCAAGCCGTTCATCTACGCCCGCCTCGACGCCAAGGGTCTCTCGATGACCCTCAAGCAGGCGAAGAAGTGGGTCGAGAAGGAGCGCAAGGAAGTCTGGGACATCCTCGACGAAGTCATTCGGGAGCACCCGGTCCTTCTGAACCGCGCGCCGACGCTTCACCGCCTCGGCATCCAGGCGTTCGAACCCGTGCTGATCGAGGGTAAGGCCATCCAGCTTCACCCGTTGGTCTGCGCCGCCTTCAACGCCGACTTCGACGGTGACCAGATGGCCGTGCACGTCCCGCTGAGCCTCGAGGCGCAGCTGGAAGCGCGCGTCCTGATGATGTCGACCAACAACATCCTCTCGCCCGCCAACGGCAAGCCGATCATCGTGCCTTCGCAGGACATGGTGCTCGGTCTCTATTACCTGTCGATGGAACGGCAGGAGAAGACGCCCGAATTCGTCGAGAACGAGAAGGGCGAGAAGGTCGAGAAGCTGCCGATGTTCTCGGACATGGCAGAGGTGCACCAGGCGCTGGAGACGAAGCAGGTTTCGCTCCACACCAAGATCCTCGCCCGTGTCCCGCAGGCCGACGAGGACGGCAACATCGCCATGAAGCGGTTCGAAACGACCGCCGGGCGCATGCTGATCGGCGAATGCCTGCCGAAGAACCACAAGGTTCCGTTCGACATCGTCAACCGCCTGCTGACCAAGAAGGACATCGCCGACGTCATCGACGAAGTCTATCGCCACACCGGCCAGAAGGACACGGTGCTGTTCGCCGACGCGATCATGTCGCTCGGCTTCCGTCACGCGTTCAAGGCCGGCATTTCCTTCGGCAAGGATGACATGATCATTCCCGAGGAGAAGGAAGGCCTGGTCGAGGAGACCAAGTCGCTGGTTGCCGATTACGAGCAGCAGTATCAGGACGGCCTGATCACCCAGCAGGAAAAGTACAACAAGGTCATCGACGCCTGGAGCCGCTGCGGCGACCAGGTGGCCGACGCCATGATGGAAAAGATCAAGGCTCGCCCGATCGGCAAGGACGGCGTGCAGGCAGAGATCAACTCGATCTTCATGATGAGCCACTCCGGTGCGCGTGGTTCGCCGGCGCAGATGAAGCAGCTGGCCGGCATGCGCGGCCTGATGGCCAAGCCGTCGGGCGAGATCATCGAGAACCCGATCATCTCGAACTTCAAGGAAGGCCTCAACGTCCTCGAATACTTCAACTCCACCCACGGCGCCCGCAAGGGCCTCGCGGATACGGCGTTGAAGACGGCGAACTCGGGTTACCTGACCCGCCGTCTCGTTGACGTGTCGCAGGACTGCGTGATCGTCGAGGAAGACTGCAAAACCGAGAACGCGCTGGAAATGCGCGCCATCGTGCAGGGCGGTTCGGTGATCGCCTCGCTCGGCGAGCGCATCCTCGGCCGTACCACGGCAGAGGACATCGTGAATGCCGCGACCGACGAGGTGATCGTCAAGGCCGGCACGCTGATCGACGAGCCGATGGTCAAGGAAATCGAAGCCGCCGAAACGCAGGTCGCCAAGATCCGTTCGCCGCTGGTCTGCGAAGCCCAGCAGGGCGTCTGCGCCACCTGCTACGGCCGTGACCTCGCTCGCGGTACGCCGGTCAACATCGGCGAGGCTGTCGGCGTGATCGCCGCGCAGTCGATCGGTGAACCCGGCACGCAGCTGACCATGCGTACCTTCCACATCGGCGGGGCCGCACAGCTCAACGAGACGAGTCACCTCGAGGCGATCTCGGACGGCAAGGTTGTCTATCGCGACATGCCGACCATCGTCGACAAGAAGGGCCGTATCCTCTCGCTCGCCCGCAATGGCGAACTGGCAGTGATTGATGCCGAAGGCCGCGAACGCGAAATCCACAAGGTGCCTTACGGTACCGTGTTGATGCACAAGGATGGCGGCAAGGTGAAGGAAGGCGAACGCCTGGCCGAATGGGATCCGTTCAGCCTGCCGATCATCACCGAGCAGTCGGGCGTGGTGAAATACCAGGACCTGATCGACGGCACGACCATGGAGGAACGCGTCGACGATGCCACCGGCATCGCCCAGCGCGTGGTGACCGAAACCAAGACCGCCGGTCGCAAAAAGGAAGACCTGCGTCCGCGGCTCACCCTCTTCAACGATGCCGGGGACGAGACCGAGGCCGCGCGCTACATGCTGGCGCCGGGCACCGTGCTCTCGATCGAGGACGGTCAGCAGGTCGAAGAGGGCGACATCCTTGCACGTGCTTCGCGCGAAGCGGCGAAGACCCGCGACATCACCGGCGGTCTGCCGCGTGTCGCCGAGCTCTTCGAAGCCCGCCTGCCCAAGGACAATGCGATCATCGCCAAGATTTCGGGCAAGATCGAATTCGTCCGCGAGTACAAGGCCAAGCGCAAGATCGCGATCGTTCCCGAGGAGGGAGATCCCGTCGAGTACCTGATCCCCAAGACCAAGGTGATCGACGTGCAGGAAGGCGACTTCGTGAAGAAGGGGGACACCCTGATTTCCGGCTCGCCAAACCCGCACGACATCCTCGAGGTGCTGGGCGTGGAGGCGCTGGCCGAATATCTCGTCAACGAGATCCAGGAAGTCTACCGACTGCAGGGCGTGAAGATCAACGACAAGCACATCGAGGTGATCGTTCGCCAGATGCTGCAGAAGGTCGAGATCACCGATGGCGGCGATACCGTTCTGCTCCCGGGCGAACAGGTCGATGCCGAGGAACTGGCGGAAGAGAACGCGAAGCTGGGCAAGGGTAAGAGCCCTGCGACCGGCACGCCGATCCTGCTCGGGATCACCAAGGCCTCGCTGCAGACTCGCTCGTTCATTTCGGCGGCTTCGTTCCAGGAAACCACCCGCGTGCTGACGCAGGCGGCGGTCGAAGGGAAGAAGGACACGCTGATCGGCCTGAAGGAGAACGTGATCGTGGGCCGTCTCATCCCCGCCGGCACCGGCGCGGGCATGAACCGGATGCGCATCACCGCCTCCAGCCGCGATGCTGCGCTCCGCGCGCAGTGGAAGAAGGCGCAGGAAGCGATCATCGCTGCGAATACCGCCGAGGAAGAGCACGAGGCGGAGCTCGCCCAGGGCCCCGAAGCGGCAATCGGCGACGATCCGCTGGCGACCATGGAAGGCGAAACCCACGGCACCGACGCAGATGCGGGCGATTACCTCAACGAGGACGCCAAGGACGGCGAATAAGCCCACCTGTCACGGTGACGAAAGAAATGGCCCCGCGGACGCCTAGTCCGCGGGGCTTTTTCGTGGTCTGCGGCTGCTGCCTGAGCGCGAGAGTGTTGGATTCTGTGGAAAACTGTCGCATAGTGCCACCCGGCGGGGAAACTGGCTGACGTCCGGGGGGGCACGAGGTGGCGCGCTTGAGATCTCTATGAGACAGCAGAGCGAGAAGGCGGAAGAGCGGCTGGCGCTGCAATGGCGGTTGCGCGATTCGCGCAACGGCGCCGCCATTCTCCTGCTGCCATCGCTCTTCGCAATCTTCGTCCTTGCCTATGTTTTCGCTGACGATGTCTCGCCCCTGCTGTTGCTTGCCTGGGCTGCCATCCAGTTCGTTCTGGTGGTGCTGCTCGCAACGCTGTTCGCAGGCTTCAATCCCGCGACTGCGCCGATGGACCAGCTGCGGCGGCGGTGGACCGCCGTGGGCGTGTCGCAATGCGCGGTGACCTGTGCCTGGATGGCGATCTTTCCTTTCGTCGGTCCGGTCGCCCAACCGCGCGAGATGGCGTTGCTCGGGATCGTCGCGACGGCGGTTTATTGCGCTGTCCTGATCGCCGACCGCAGCAGCCCAAAGGCGGCGAGTTTCCACATCGTCGGGCTGTCGGCATCGTTTGCATGGACGGTGTGGTCGATTGCCGGTCCGCAGGGCTGGCCCACCTTCCTTCTGATCGGCGTGTGCGGCGGGGTGCTGCTCGTCGCGGTCTGGTTGCAGGAACGCAACTTCAAGACGACGGTCCGGACCGAAACCGAACGCCGCGATGGCGAAGCCACGATCCGGATGCTCCTTAACGATTATCAGGAGCATACGTCCGACTGGCTCTGGACCACCGACGGCGAAGGTGCGCTGCGCGACGTGGGTCCCCGCCTCGCGACCGCCTTGAGCTGCGAGCCGGCCGCGCTCGAGGGGCAATCCTTCGCTGCACTTTTCCGGCCCTGCGAGAACCGGGACCAGTTCTCCCGCCATCTCGCCGAGCGGGCGCCATTCCGCGACTTGCTGCTCGAACTCACGATTGCCGGATCGCGCAGGTTCTGGCGTCTGACCGCCCATCCGCGCGAGGACGGACGCATGAGTGGCGTCGCCCGGGATGTGACTGACAGCCGCAAGGCCGAAGAACAGATCGCCTTCATGGCGCATTTCGACAAATTGACCGGGCTCGCCAACCGCCATCGCTTCGACGAGCGGCTGCGCGGGGTGCTGCGCGGCGACGACCGGGCGCGCGGCGATGTGGCGCTGTTCTGCCTCGACCTCGACGATTTCAAGGCGGTCAACGACACGGGGGGGCATCTGGCGGGAGATGCGGTACTGACTGAAGTCGCCCGCCGTCTCGAAGCGGAGGTGCGACCACAGGATATGGTCGCGCGGCTGGGCGGTGACGAATTCGCCATCCTGATCGAAACGCGTGCCGGAATGGGCATGCTGATCGAGCGTGCCCACCGCTTCCTCGCCGCGGTTCGCGAACCGTTCGAGATCGACGGACGCCTGCATCGCGTGACCACCAGTGTCGGCATTGCGCGATGCGTCGATGGAGAATCCGACGCAGCCGAGCTCGTTCGCCGCGCGGACCTCGCCCTGTTCGATGCGAAGCGCAAGGGGCGCGATCGCCTCGCTATTTTCGAAAGCGGGCTCGACCATGCCGCCCGCGAGCGGCGCGAACTGGAACGCGACCTTCGCGAGGCGCTCGCGCGGGAGGAACTCCGGCTGCACTACCAGCCGGTCATGGACCTCGATCAGGGAAAGACGACCGGCTACGAGGCGCTGCTACGGTGGCATCATCCGGCCCGCGGCCTCATCGCTCCGGCCGAGTTCCTGCATATCGCGGAGGAAACCGGACTGATCGTGCCGATCGGCGAGTGGGTCATCCGCCAGGCGCTGACCGAAACTGCCGGCTGGCCCGGAGATTTCCGCATCGCGATAAACCTCTCACCCACACAGGTTCGCGATCCGCAGCTCGTTTCGCAGATTGCCCGGATTCTTCACGACAGCCAGATCGCGCCCGGACGCGTCGAATTCGAGATTACCGAACATGTCCTGATGCAGGAAGGCGAGGGCGTTACCGAAGTGCTGCACCGGCTCAAGGGTCTGGGGACGCGCATCGCGCTGGACGATTTCGGCACCGGCTACAGTTCGCTCAGCTATTTGCGCCGCTTCCCGTTCGACAGGCTCAAGATCGACCGCAAGTTCGTCGAACACATCAGCGACGATCTCGGCAGTCAGGCAATTGTCTCCAGCATCACGCGCCTGGCCGACGCGCTCGGTATGGAGACGACGGCGGAGGGGATCGAAACCCGGCGTCAGTTGGACCTTCTGCGCAAGCTCGGGTGCCAGGAAGCCCAGGGGTATCTGATCTGCGAGCCTGCCCCGGCCACCGTCTTCGCTGGTCCCGAAGGCGTGGAAACCAGTCTCGGCGATCAAGGCGCGGCTGTCGTCGACTATCGCAAGGCGCGCGAAGAGGTCTTGCGACGTCGCGGCGGAAAGGTCGCCTGAACGCTCGCAAAGCCGGGCCCGCTCGGCTATCGGCTCGCGCATGACCACCATCACGCGTTTCGCCCCCTCGCCCACCGGGCGGCTCCATGTCGGCAACATCCGCACTGCGCTGCACAACTGGCTGCTCGCGAGAAAACAGGGCGGGCGTTTTTTGCTGCGCATCGACGATACCGATGCCGAGCGCAGTCGCGAGGAGTATGTGGAGGCGATCCGCGCCGACCTCGCCTGGCTCGGCCTCGACCCGGATGGCGAGGAGCGCCAGTCTGAGCGGCTCGAAAAATACGAGACGGCTTTCGAGGCGCTGCGGGCGGCGGGGCGGGTGTACCCTGCCTATGAGACGGCGCAGGAACTCGAGCTCAAGCGCAAGATCCAGCTCGGCCGCGGCCTGCCGCCGATCTACGATCGCGGCGCACTGGCACTCAGTGCAGAGGAGCGCGCCGCGAAGGAAGCGGACGGCATCGTGCCGCACTGGCGTTTCATGCTCGATCATGACGAGGCCATTGTGTGGGAGGACGGCGTGCGCGGCGCACAGAAGTTCGACCCTGTGCAATTGTCCGATCCGGTCATTCGCCGGGCAGACGGAAGCTGGCTGTATATGTTGCCGAGCGCGGTCGACGATCTCGACATGGGCGTGACCGACGTGCTGCGCGGTGAGGACCATGTCAGCAATACCGCAGTTCAAATTCAGATATTTACCGCACTTATTGCTGCACAATATCCCGCGCAGCAAATGCCGCGGTTCGCGCATGAGGCGCTGTTGGTCGGCACGGAAGGAAAGCTGTCGAAACGGCTTGGCTCGCTCGGCTGCGACGCTTTTCGCGCCCAGGGTTTCGAACCGATGGCGATTGTTTCGCTGCTGGCGCGGCTGGGGACGAGCCAGCCTGTCGAGCCCTTTCTGGAAATGGCACCACTGGTCGAGACATTCGATCTGTCCACTTTCGGGCGCGCCCCCGCCAGGTTCGATGAGGCGGAATTGCTGCGCCTCAATGCGCAGCTGGTCCATCAGTTGCCCTACGAGGCGGTAAGGGGTTTCGTACCCGATGATTTCACGCGCGAGGCATGGCACGCAATCCGGCCCAATCTCGAAAAGGCGAGCGAGGTGGTCGAGTGGTGGCAGGTGGTGACCGGCCCGGTCGAGCGGCGGGAGTTTTCCCAAGACGATCGCGCCTATCTGTCTCAGGCGGCAGATGCGCTCGAATGGAGCGAGCAGCCGTGGCAGGATCTCACCGCCAGCCTGAAGGCTTCGACCGGGCGCAAGGGCAAGGCGCTGTTCCTGCCGCTGCGGCAGGCATTGACGGGCAGGGACCACGGGCCCGATATGGGCGAGCTACTGCCGCTGATCGGCGAAGCGCGCACACGCGAACGGCTGGAGGCGGCCGCACACGGCTAGGGGGCACGAGAATGTCGGTATCGCTTGCATCACGGCTTGATCTGCCCTGCGGGGCGATCCTGCCCAACCGGCTTTCCAAGGCGGCCATGACCGAGGGGCTGGCAACACCGGACGGGCGCCCGACGCCTGAGCTCGAGCGGCTCTACGGCATCTGGTCCGATGGCGGCGCGGGCATGCTGCTCTCGGGCAATATCATCGTCGACAAGGATCATCTCGAACGGCCCGGCAATGTCGTGATCGAGGCCGAGCCCGATGCCGACATGCGCGAACGTCTGGCCAGCTGGGCAAGGGCCGCCACGCGCAATGGCAATCATTTCTGGGCGCAGATCAGCCATGGCGGGCGCCAGACGCAGAAGCTGGTCAATCCGCAGCCCAAATCATCCTCCGATGTCCAGCTCGCGCTCCCAAGCGGCCAGTTCGGCCAGCCGGTGCCACTGACGCGCGAGGAGATTGCCGATCTCGTCAACCGCTGGGCAATCGCTGCGCGAGCCTGCAAGGATGCGGGTTTTACCGGCGTGCAGGTGCACGGCGCACACGGCTATCTCGTCTCGCAATTCCTTTCGCCGCGCGTCAACCTGCGCGCCGACGACTATGGCGGAAGCCTCGAGAACCGGGCGCGCTTCCTGCTGGAAATCGTGGCGGCGGTGCGCGAAGCGGTCGGGCCGGATTTCCCGGTTTCGGTCAAGCTCAATAGCGCCGACTTCCAGAAGGGTGGCTTCGACTTCGGCGACAGCCTGCAGGTCGTCAAATGGCTGGAGGCAGCAGGTGTCGACCTGATCGAGATTTCTGGCGGAACCTACGAACAGCCAAAGCTCCTCGGCGTTGCCGGGCAGGAGGATGAAGCACCGCAGAACGTCGCGCCCTCGACCGCGGCGCGCGAGGCCTATTTCGTCGATTTCGCCAAGGCGATGCAGGCGGAAGTTTCCGTGCCCCTGATGGTCACCGGCGGCTTCCGCAGCCGCGCCGCAATGGAGCAGGCGCTGGAAAGCGGGGCGGCGGACGTGATCGGCCTCGGCCGGCCGCTATGCGTGGATACCGACGCGCCCAATGATCTGCTCGCTGGCGCAGCGGACCTCGCCCGCTACGAAAACGATCTCGATTTGCTTCCCGGCTGGCTCGGCTTCCTGAAACGGTTCGGCGTGGTCAAGGCGATCAGCGGATTTGCCGGCATCTACTGGTTCTACCAGCAGATCTGGCTGCTCGGGCACGAAGGCCGGGTCGATCGCGATCTTTCGGTGATGAAGGCATTCCGCACGGTGGACGCGCGCAACAAGCGCATCATGCAGGAACGCCGCGCGGCCTGACCGCGCCGTCCATGCGCCGCGCCTTCGGGCCGAAGATGGCGAGCACCGCCAGAGCGACCAGATAGGGCGTGAAAGTGACCATCTCCTGATTGATGCCGATCACGTCGCGCATCTCGTTGACCGGATTGCGCACTGTCAGCAGCAGAACCCATGCGATGCGCGACACATGGCGCCTGATGCGATGCCGTGCCCGGTAGGCGTCTTAGCGCAGCAGGAAGTTGAGGTCGAGTGCGACGAGGACAAGCAGTGGTCCGCCAACCCCGAGTGGAGCGGCCAGCGGGATGGCGCCGGACAGGACCTGCCGCGAAGCAAGGGCGCTGAAACCGAGGAGCGCGACCAGCCCCAGCCCAAACAGCACCCATTCGGCGCGCAGGACCGCCGGGCTTCTCTGCCGCGTCGCCAGATACGCGCCGCCCCCGGCGTACAGAGCGATAGCCACATTGACGATGATCGGACCCGGGAAATTGACTGTGATGGTCAACAGGGCGGTAAGCGCGGCAACACCCATGCCGAGCAGGTAGAGCTTGCCCGCGCTACGATGCAGGGAACTGCCCTTGATCGCATATAGCGCGACCAATGCCGCCACAACCGCGAGCACACCCAGGGCGATATGGCTGTAATAGGTGACGAAGTGATGCGGGGAAGGATCGAGAAGATCGAACTCCGCCGGCGGCTGGGGAAAGTTCCGAAACAGACTGGGCCCGGATGTGACGACGGCAGCAAACTTAGGCTCCCCTCCCGACCGTCAGCTTACTCCATAGTCATCCCGGAGCCAATATCCCGCTCCTCAATCGCCGTGCTTGGCCAGCTCGTCGCCCGTCACCGTCACGACATGCATGAGATTGGTCGATCCCGGTGTGCCGAAGGGCACGCCCGCCAGGGCGATCAGCTTGCTGCCAGCCACGCCGAATCCGTGACGCAGGGCCATGCGCTTGCCCTTGGCGATCATCTCCTCGAAGCTGCCGATGTCCTTGGTGGCAACGGCATGCGCGCCCCATAGCAGGCCCATGCGGCGCGCGGTCTTCATGCTAGGCGTCAACACCATCATCGGCACGCTCGGCCGTTCGCGGGCCACGCGGCGCGCGGTGCTGCCCGAGCCGGTAAACACCGTGATCGCACTGATCGACACCGTGTCGGCGACCGTCATGCAAGCATGGGCTAGCGCGTCGGCGGTGGTCGCATCGGGCGGCGTGTCGAGGAAACGCACACGGTCGAGATAGCTCTCGTCGCCTTCCACTTGCCGGGCGATGCGATGCATGATGGTGACCGCCTCTTCCGGCCAGTCGCCCGCGGCAGTCTCGGCAGACAGCATCACGCAATCGGCCCCGTCATAGACCGCATTCGCCACGTCGGAGACTTCGGCGCGCGTGGGCGCGGGGCTTTCGATCATGCTTTCGAGCATTTGCGTTGCCACGATTACGGGCTTGCCCTTGAGGCGCGTTGCATTGACGATCTTCTTCTGGAGCGGCGGGACTTCCTGCGGCTCCAGTTCGACGCCAAGATCGCCGCGCGCGACCATGATACCGTCGGAGAGTTCGATGATTTCGTCCAGCCGGCGCACCGCCATCGGTTTTTCGATCTTGGCGCACAGCGCGCCATAGCCGCCCATCAGCTTGCGCGCCTCGGCAAGGTCTTCCGGGCGCTGGACGAAGGACAGGCCGATCCAGTCGACCCCCTGCTGCACGGCAAAGGCGAGGTCCTTGCGATCCTTGTCGGTGAGGGCGGGGATGGGCACTTCGGCATCGGGTACGTTCACGCCCTTGCGATCGGAGATCACGCCGCCGACTTCGGCAGAGCAATGGATCTTCTCGTCATCGGCACTGATGACCTTAAGGCGGATCTTGCCATCATTGATCAGCAGGCGCTGGCCCTTTTCGAGCAGGCCGAACAGCTCGGGATGTGGCAATTCGACGCGCGTCTCGTCACCCGGTTCGGGATTGCGGTCGAGCGTGAAATGGCCCGAATGGCGGATCACCGCCTGCCCGTCCTTGAACTTGCCGACGCGCAGTTTCGGACCTTGCAGGTCGGCAAGGATCGCGATCGGGCGATGGAATTCCTTCTCCATCGCGCGGATGGCTTTGATGGTCGTCTCGTGATCGGCATGTTCGCCATGGCTCATGTTGACGCGGAAGGCGTCCACCCCGGCCTTGAACAGTCGGGCAAGCATTTCGGGTGAGCGGCTAGCGGGTCCCACGGTTGCGAGGATCTTGACCTTGCGGCCGCGTGGATCGAGCTTGGGGGCGGAAATGGCCATGAAAATCGCCTATGGCACCGCCATGCGACAAAGCAAGGACGATAGCGATATGACTACGAATGCGCCCGACACGCTCGACGACCTGCCCGATGACGTTGCGGCTGCGGCCTTCCGCCGGCTCGTGCGCCACCTGCGCCATCGCCACGACGCGCAGAATATCGAGCTGATGGGACTGGCCGGCTTCTGCCGCAACTGCCTCGCCGACTGGATTCGCGATGCTGGCTACGCGGGCGACAAGGCCGCCGCGCGCGAGCTCATTCACGGCATGCTGCAGGACGAATGGAAGGCCACGCGCCAGAGCCCGGCGACCGAGGAGCAGCTGGCGCGAATGGAAGCCAGCATCGCGAAAAACGCACAGGGTTAGCCACAGGTCGCCTTCACGCGCTGGCACGCTGCGGCTATCGAGCGCTCGACCGATTCTCACACACCGGAGTAATAAGTGATGGCAGAAGCCACCGACGACCGCCTGCGCCTGCTGATCGAGCGCATCGAACGCCTCGAGGAAGAAAAGAAGGGCATCGCCGACGATATTCGCGACGTCTATGCCGAGGCCAAGGCGGTCGGCTACGATACCAAGATCATGCGCCAGGTCATCCGCCTGCGGAAGATGAAGCCGGACGAGCGCAGCGAGCAGGAAACCATCCTCGACACCTACAAGGCCGCGCTCGGCATGGGTTGATAATGCGCGCGCGCGTTCTATCTGCATAATACACCTTGCAGACAGGAGAGACTGACATGCCCGGACCCTGGAAGGACGCGCGCGGCGTCATCGTGACCACCACCCCGACCATCGAAGGCAAGCCGATCCAAGACTATCTCGGGATCGTCACCGGCGAGGTCATCGTGGGCGCCAACCTGTTCCGCGACCTCTTCGCCAATATCCGCGATATCGTGGGCGGGCGCTCGGGCAGTTACGAGCGCATCCTGGCCGATGCGCGCGAACAGGCGATCCAGGAATTGCAGGCCGAAGCGGCCAGTCGGGGCGGGAATGCCGTGGTCGGCATCGACCTCGATTACGAGGTGATCGGCGATACCGGCTCGATGCTGATGGTCAGCGCCAGCGGCACCGCTGTGAAAGTCTGACCTAAGCCGCCGCCTCGCTGGCCATCACGACCAGCGAGATGAACAGTCCGTTGTGGAGCATGTGCAGCAGGATTGCTGCCCACAGGCCGTAGTGCACGCGCACATAGCCGAGGATCGCACCGGTCACGAATTGCGGCAGGACCAGCGGCAGCGCCATCGCCATTTGTGCAGGCTCGAAATTGAACAGGTGCACCAGCGAAAAGCCGAGCGTGCTGAGCCAGAAAAACCCTGGGAAGACGCGCTGGAACCAGCCCATCGCATCGCGCTTGCGCAGCAGAATGATTGCCACCACTGCTGCGACGATTGCGGCCAGCATGCCGATGCCGGCGATAGCGGCGGCGCTTTCACTTGCACCCGCTTGCGCCAGCCCGAAAGCGCAGATCAACAGCAGGACGCAGGCCAGCACATGGCCCGGCCGACCGGAGAGCCAGCCGCGAAAGGCGATTTCCTCCAGCAGCGGCGCCCCGATGACCGCCGCGACAATGATGGCGGTCGTGATTTCCATGCCCGCCAAGGCGGTTTCCGGCAGGTCGACGCCGGTCGCCATGACTATGCCCGCGATGCTCAGCAGCGCGGCCATCACGGCGAAATCGAGCAGCAGCATGCGCAGGGTCGCCAGCAGGGTGGCGGCGCGCGGCATCGGCGCGCGCGGCGGCAGGGCCGGGCGCTTCAGGAAAGCGAAGAACTGGCGCCATTCCCCCATGGTCGTCTTGGCAGGCGCGAGCGCGCCACCGGCACTTGTCGTGATTGCATCCATGCGGCTAAGGCCACCCCCGAGATTCTCTTCGCGAGAAACATTCCACCACGATCAACGCGAAAAGCGACACCATGGCAGGCCATTCCAAATTCAAGAACATCATGCATCGCAAGGGCGCGCAGGACAAGAAGCGCAGCGCGATGTTTTCCAAGCTATCCCGCGAAATCACCGTCGCGGCCAAGATGGGCATGCCCGATCCGGACATGAACCCGCGCCTGCGCCTGGCTGTCAATGCGGCCAAGGCGCAGTCCATGCCGAAGGACAATATCCAGCGCGCCATCGACAAGGCGAGCGCGCAGGATGGCGAGAATTACGAGGAAGTGCGCTACGAAGGCTATGGCCCGGGCGGCAGCGCGATCATCGTCGAGGCGCTGACCGACAACCGCAACCGGACGGCCACCAGCATCCGCACCGCCTTCAGCAAGAACGGCGGCAACCTCGGCACCGAAGGCAGCGTGGCTCACGGCTTCGAGCGGCTCGGCCTGATAATCTACCCGGCGGACGCTGGCAGCGAGGACGAGGTTCTGGAGGCGGCCATGGAAGCCGGAGCCGAGGACATCACTTCGACCGATGACGGTCACGAGATCTGGACTGCAGCGGAAGACCTGCACCAGGTGTCGAGCGACCTCGAGAAGACGCTGGGCGAGGCGGAGACGGTCAAGCTGGCCTGGAAGCCCAATCTCACCGTCGACATGGACGAGAAGAACGCTTCAACGCTGCTCAAGCTGATCGACGCACTCGACGATGACGACGACGTACAAACCGTCTGGGGGAATTACGACATTTCCGACGAGGTGATGGACAAGCTGGAGGGGTGAGAAGGTTCTCGTTGAGTGCGGTCGGGACATCCGTCCCGACCTTACTGTGCCGTCCCGCTCCCCCACCCGGCCACCCAAACAATATGGTGCCCTGGGTGGCCGGGTGGGGGAGCGGGATGGAACAGCCGCAAGCCTTCGACGGATGTCGAAGGCGCACCCGACAATCAGGAGACGACCATGCGCGATTGGGCGATTGCCGCGGTGTTGGGAGCGTGCTTCCTGCTGGCGATCGCGTGGCGCCTCGGCTGGCTGATCGGATTGTCGTGAGCTATCGCAAGGCATGATCATCCTCGGCCTCGATCCCTCGCTCAGCTGCACCGGTTGGGGCGTGATCCGTGCGGAAGGCTCGCGCATCGCGCATGTCGCCAATGGCCAGGTCCCGACAGACGCCAAGGCCCCGATGGTCGAGCGCCTCGCGGCGTTGCAGGCGGCACTGGCCGACGTCATTGCCGCCCACCGACCCGATCGCGCGGCGGCGGAGGAGATCTTCGTCAACAAGAACCCGCAATCGACACTCAAGCTGGCGCAGGCGCGCGGGGCCGTGCTGGCGGCCTGCGGTACGGCAGGGCTTGATGTGAACGAACACGCCGCTCGGCTGGTCAAGAAGGCGGTCGTGGGCACCGGCGGGGCCGACAAGACGCAGGTTCAGGCGATGCTCAAGATCCTGCTCCCCGGCGCTGAAATCGCCGGTGCGGACGCCGCCGATGCTTTAGCAGTCGCCATCGCCGACGCACATATCGCCTGATGAGGAGAGGCAGCCGATGATCTATATCGTCCAGAACATCTTTCCGATCCTTGCCGCGACGATGGCAGGCCTCGCCATTGGTCTAGCGTGGGTTCGTGCCTCGGGTGGGCAGAGGCCGTCCGCGCGCGTCCTGCTGGTGGGCGCGCTGGCGGAATTCTGGCTGGCCGCAATCCTCGCAGGTGCGCTGATCCTCGCGCCATCGCAGGCAGGGGCCTGGACCATGGCGCTGGGCAGTGCATTCATCATCTGGGTTGGGTTCGTAATGCCCGCCTTCGTCGTGACGCTCGGCGCCGGTGGGGTGAAGGCAGGCCGTATCGCCTCGGTCGCCTTTCACTGGCTTGTCGTTATGTTGGCGCAGGCCGCTATCATGCAGGCGATCGGAGTGGCCGCGCCGCCTGCCGCCTAAGAACCGCCTCGCAAGAACTCAACATAGGGAGCGAACGCTATGGCCATCCACCTTTACGGCATTCCCAATTGCGACACGGTCAGGAAGGCGCGAAAATGGCTGGACGCGCAGGGGCTCGACTACATTTTTCACGACTACAAGAAGGAAGATGCCGATCCGGCCCGGATCGCGGCATGGATCGAAGCGGAAGGGGTCGATACCGTGCTCAACCGGCGCGGCACGACATTCCGCAAATTGCCCGAGGACGAGAAGGCCAGCATCGACGCGGCAAAGGCCGTCCGGCTGCTCGCGGCCAATCCCAGCATGATCAAACGCCCCGTGGTCGAACACGAGGGCGGGTTGCTGGTCGGCTTTGACGAGACCGCGTGGTCGGCAGCGCTTCAGTAGCCGCTGTCGGCGCCCCAGCCGTCATGCGAACCGGCCGTGACCGTGCGCGCGTTCTCGTTCGTCGCGCTCTTGATCGATCGTTTGACCGACGAGAGATCGCTGCCCGAGCCGTAGACCAGGCCGATCACCACCGCGGTTGCGAGGAGTAGCTTCTTGATCATGGCACGTAGAATAACCGATTCGGGCCTTAAAAAACCGCTAATGCCAGTGCTTGCGGCAGCGGTAACCATCCGTCCAAGCTTTGCATGAACGGGTCCGAAACGGGCGAGGCCCAGCCTCGGCGTTCGATGCGATGGGTCTTGCGCGCTCTGGCCTTGCTGTGGTCGCTGTTCGCGCTCGGCTTGATCGTCGTCGCCGCGCTGTCTCCCGAAGCACTCGCCAATGCGGTGTTCCTGCAAGTCACCCTGGCGAGCGCCTGCGCAGCCGTGGGCGCGATTGCCGCGGCCCGGTACATTTGCTGGGGCGTGGCGCTAGGCGCGGCGGGGCAGGCAGGCGTCCTGGTGGCATGGATTGCGGGCGATAGTGGCGAAAGCTACCGCCTGCCGGTGGCTGTCGCGCTGGCGGTATTCCTGCTGGCGTGTGCGCTCGACCGCCGCGCCTTCGTCAGGCCTTCCGGGCGGTGACGATGTAATTAAGCGCCAGGTCGTCGGTCAGGTGAAGGCCCTTGTCGGGGCGAAAGCCGATGCCACGCGGTTTGCCCATGACAAGGCCCGCTTCGATCATCAGCCCGTCGAGTTCGTCGGGAGTGACGAAATCGTCCCAATGATGCGTTCCCCGGGGGATGAGCCCGATGCCCTCCGCCGCGCCGATCATGAGAATGCGCGATTGCGGGGTGCGGTTGGGAGTGGACAGGACCATCAGGCCACCTGGGGCGAGCTTGTCCGCAAGGGCTGCCAGGAAGGCCGGCTTGTCCGCCACGTGTTCGATCACCTCCATCGCTGTGACGAGGTCGAATGTCCCGAGGTCGAGCGCCCCGATCTCGCCTGCGATGTAGCGAATGTCGAGCCCGGTCCCATCGGCGTGGATTGCTGCCGCAGCTATGTTTTCAGGCGCGGCGTCCACGCCAGTGACATCCGCACCGAGCCGGGCGAGGGGTTCGCATAGCAGGCCCGCGCCGCAACCCACATCGAGCGCGGCCTTGCCGTCAAGCGGCCGGCGCGCCTCGACATCGCCCGCCCAATGAACGTCTATCGCCTCGCGCAGGAAGGCCAGCCGGACCGGATTGAGCCGGTGCAGCATGGCCGACGAGCCCTTGGGGTCCCACCAGTCTCTGGCCAGCTTGCCGAAATGGGCGGCCTCTTCGGGCCGGATTGTTGCGCCGCGGCTAGATTTGCTTTGCGGGCTTGCGGTTGCATCGCTCATGCGCTGTGGCTAGCAGCCGTTACCCGGCTATTCCAGCATGGAGATGCACGCGCTTGGCCCGTATCGTGATGAAATTCGGCGGCACCTCCATGGCGGGGACCGAGCGTATTCGCCGCGTCGCCAATATCGTGCGCAAGCAGCAGGCACGCGGGCACGAGGTCGCGGTGGTGGTCAGCGCCATGGCGGGCGAGACCGACCGGCTGGTCAATTTCTGCCGCGAAGCGAACGCGCTTTACGATCCGGCCGAATACGACGTGGTGGTGGCATCCGGCGAGCAGGTGACGAGCGGCCTGCTGGCGCTCACCTTGCAGTCACTTGGCTGCAAGGCCCGCAGCTGGCTCGGCTGGCAATTGCCGATCAACACGATCGAGGCGCATGCGAAGGCGCGCATCGACAGCATCGATGCCGAAGACCTAGTTGCCAGCATGGAGCGGGGCGAGATCGCCGTCATTCCGGGTTTTCAGGGCTTGGCGTCCGATGGCCGCATTACCACGCTGGGTCGCGGCGGCTCGGACACGTCGGCAGTGGCGGTGGCGGCTGCGGTCAAAGCCGATCGCTGCGACATCTATACCGACGTCGACGGCGTCTACACCACCGACCCGCGCATTGTCGCCAAGGCGAGGAAGCAGAAGGCGGTAACCTACGAGGAAATGCTCGAGCTGGCGAGCGTGGGGGCCAAGGTGCTCCAGACGCGCTCGGTCGGGCTCGCGATGAAGGAGGGCGTGCGGGTGCAGGTCCTCTCCAGCTTCGTCGGCGAGGATGCGATCCCCGCGGACGATCACCCCGGTACGATGATCGTGTCCGAGGAAGAAATGAACGAACTGGTGGAGAAGGGCGATATGGAACGCCAGCACGTGACCGGCATCGCGCATGACAAGAACGAAGCCAAGGTGATCCTGACCCGCGTGCCCGACAAGCCCGGTGCAGTGGCCCATATCTTCGATCCGCTGGCCAAGGCCGGCATCAATGTCGACATGATCATCCAGAACGTCGGCCGCGACAAGGGCGAGACCGACGTGACCTTCACCGTGCCTCAGGCCGACCTCGCCCGGGCCCAGGCCCTGCTGGAAGACAAGCGCGACGACATCGGCTTCAATCGCCTGATCACCGACAGCCAGATCGCCAAGATCAGCGTCGTCGGCGTCGGCATGAAAAGCCATGCGGGCGTTGCCAGCACGATGTTCCAGGCGCTCGCCGACCGCGGGATCAATATCCAGGCGATCACCACGTCCGAGATCAAGGTGAGCGTGCTGATCGACGAAGACGAGACCGAGCTCGCCGTGCGCGTGCTGCACACGGCCTACGGGCTGGATGCTGCAGATGAGGCGGCCTGAAGCGGCGATGCTGCAATGGGCCCGCGAGCGGTGGTTCTCGGTAAAGGAGCACCTCTTCCTGCGGCGCTACGATAATCGCGCAGATCGGTTTGGCGCCATTTATGCCAAGCGTATCTGGCAGAACCCGGAAAGCGCGTCCGGTTTCGGCAGCACCCTCGCCGCCACCGCACAGCTACGGCGCGGCCTTGAGGAGCTGGTCGAAGAGGAAGCGATCGAAACCATTCTCGACGCGCCATGTGGAGATTATAACTGGCAATCGCGCATGCGGATCGACGCCGATTACACGGGTATCGATATCGTCCCCGACCTGATTGCGGAGAACACCGCGCGTCATGGCTCGGCGCGCGTGGCGTTCGCTGTCGCCGATCTCGTCGAGGATGACCTGCCCGGGGCAAATCTCGTCCTATGTCGCGAATGTCTCAACCACCTGCCACTCGGCGATGCGATCCGCGCGCTGGACAATGTGGCCGGAGCGGCGCGGCGCTTTCTGCTGGTCACCCACTACCCGGATTGCAGCAGCAATACGGAACAAGCGGCGTCCTTCCGGTTTCGTCGGCTTAATCTGACCCTTCCTCCTTTCAATCTGCGCGCGCCCGATGGCTTTATCGACGAAGGCGATTACGAAGCCGGAAAGCAGGTGGCGATCTGGCGGCTCGAGGCTGGGCCGCTCCGCGCGAGACATTAAAGGGTATCCAATGGCGTACACTGCGAAAATCCTTCTCTTGGGTTCGGGCGAGCTGGGTCGCGAATTCGTGATTTCCGCCAAGCGGCTGGGCGCTTACGTGATCGCCTGCGACGCCTATGACAAGGCGCCGGCCAAGCAGCTTGCCGATGCGAACGAGGTGTTTTCCATGCTCGATGGCGAGCGGCTACGCGCCGTGGTCGAGCAGCACCGCCCCGATTATATCGTGCCGGAGATCGAGGCGATCCGCACCGAGGTGCTGGCGGAGCTGGAAGAGGAGGGCTTTACGGTCGTGCCATCGGCGCGGGCGACCCAGATGACGATGAACCGCGATGCGATCCGCGACCTTGCGGCAAACGAGCTCGGCCTCGTGACGTCACGCTATCGCTACGCCAAGAATCTCGACGAAGTGCGCGCCGCGGCGCAGCACACCGGTTTTCCCTGCGTGATTAAGCCGGTCATGTCGTCCTCGGGCAAAGGGCAGACGACCGTCCGCGACGCCGAAGGGCTCGAGGCAGCGTGGGATTATGCCGTCGCCAACATGCGTGGCGACCGGCAACGGGTGATCGTGGAGCAGTTCGTCGACTTCGACTACGAGATCACGTTGTTGACCGTCCGGCACAAGGGCGGCGTGACCTTCTGTCCGCCCATCGGGCACCGGCAAGAGCGCGGGGATTATCAGGAAAGCTGGCAGCCGACACCCATGTCGGACGCGGCTATCGGCAAGGCGCAGGACATGGCGAAGCGCATCGTCGACGACCTTGGCGGCCATGGCCTGTTCGGGGTCGAATTCTTCGTGAAGGGGGAGGAGGTGATTTTCTCCGAACTCTCACCGCGCCCGCACGATACCGGCATGGTCACGCTGGTCAGCCAGAACCTGACCGAATTCGACCTTCACGCCCGCGCCATCATGGGCCTGCCGATACCGGCAAATTTGCGTGCGCGACCTGCCGCGAGTGCGGTGATCCTGGCAGAACGGGACAGCTCCGCGCTGTCCTACGATGGCATGGCCGAAGCGATGGCGGATGGAGCGGATTTGCGGATTTTCGCCAAGCCGACCAGTCGGCCCTACCGCCGGATGGGTGTTGCCCTGGCCACCGCGAGCGACACTGAGGACGCTCGTCGGATAGCCAGGGCTGCGGCTGCGAAGGTGCAGATCTTATATCGCGACTAGCGGCGCGATTACCGGCAGCGGGCCCGCCCGCGGGCGACTTCGCGACCCAGGATGGCGCCACCTGCAGCACCAAGGATGGTGCCCAGCGAACGGTCGCCACGCGTATCGATCTCGCGCCCCAGCAGTGCGCCCACGGCGCCACCGATGATCAGGCCGGTCGTCCCGTCTTTCTTCCGGCAATAGGTGCGGCCGTCCCGCCCGCGCCAGACGCGCGTGTTGCGATAAACGGGCTCGTCGTAATAGCGGCCCTGACGGCCGTAATAGCGATCGCGATAGCGGCGGCGCTCGTAGCGGTCGTCATCATCCCAATCGTCGTCATCCCAACGATCGCGACGGTGATCGAACGACAGGTCGCCAAGCGCGGCGACGCTTGCGAGCGGGGCGGGCGATGTTTCGATCGCCTGTGCCGGAGCGGCGAGAAGGCCCGCGCCGAGCGCTAGGCCAAGGGTGTTTGCTAGGACGGTCTTCCTCATGGTTTTTCTCCTTCTTGGCTTGCCCCGTCCACCAGGCTCGCCGTTTCGAGAATTCACCTTTGCACCCGCTTTCCTGAACAGGCCGAATGCAGGTCGGTCAGCTTTCGGAAAGCTGGGACGAAGGGTTTGGCTTTAGCGCCGAACCGAGTGCGCTTGCCGGTTTCCCCAAGCCGCCCTAAGCGCAGGGCCTATGACCACCTATTCCAAGACGCGCGCCCTGATGCAGCGCGGCATCGATTTCCTCGGCAGCGAAACCGCCATCCTGTGCGGTGCAATGAGTTGGGTGTCGGAGCGCAATCTCGTCTCCGCCATCTCGAACGCGGGCGGCTTCGGCGTGATCGCCTGCGGAGCGATGGATCCCGAGCTGCTGGACAAGGAAATCGCGGCGACAAGGGAGTTGACCGACAGGCCTTTCGGCGTGAATCTGATCACCATGCACCCGCAGCTGTTCGAGCTAATCGAGGTGTGCGGCAAATACGGGGTCGGCCATGTCGTGCTCGCAGGTGGAATCCCGCCCAAGGGCAGTGTCGAGGCCATCAAGGGGCACGGTGCGAAGGTCATCTGTTTCGCGCCAACGCTGGCGCTGGCGAAGAAACTGCTCCGCTCGGGCGCCGATGCGCTGGTGATCGAGGGCATGGAAGCGGGCGGCCACATCGGCCCGGTCTCGACCAGCGTGCTGGCGCAGGAAATGTTGCCCGAACTGGCCGACGAGCATCTGATCTTCGTCGCTGGCGGGATCGGGCGCGGCCATGCGATCGCGGGCTATCTCGAAATGGGCGCGGCAGGCGTGCAGCTGGGCACCCGGTTTGCCTGCGCCACCGAAAGTATCGCGCACCCCGATTTCAAAAAGGCATTCTTCCGTGCCAGCGCACGCGATGCGGTTGCGAGTGTGCAGGTCGACGCGCGTTTGCCGGTGATCCCGGTGCGCGCGCTCAAGAACAAGGGCACGGAGGAATTTACCGCCAAGCAGCGCGAAGTCGCCGCCGTGCTCGACCGCGAGGAAATCGCGATGGCCGAAGCCCAATTGCAGATCGAGCATTACTGGGCCGGTGCGCTGCGCCGCGCGGTGATCGACGGCGATGTCGAGAACGGCAGCCTGATGGCCGGCCAGTCGGTCGGCATGCTCAAGGAAGAGGAACCGGTCGCGTCGATTATCGAGAAGCTGATGGCGCAGAGCGAGGATGCGCTGTCGCGTCGTTGACATGGAAATCCGCCGCCTCGACCTCGACATTGCGATATTTCGCAACCGGATCCAGGTAAGCGAGCGGGCGACCGGCAAATTCGTGGACCAGCGGGCCGAGTTTCCCTTTTCCGAGGGTACGGACCTGATCGCGCAGCCGCGCTATCTGGAGGATACGATCGTGCGGGCAATCCGCCAGGTGCTGAGCGGAGGTTTCTCGCTCGGCGGGGCGATCGCGCATGTCGTTGCCAGCGAACTGCCGCTTTCCCCCAGCCAGAAGGTACTCGTCGAAGCCGCCTTGCACGGAGCCGGAATGCACGAGGTCGTGTTTGATCTCTAGGTACCGCTGCATCGTGCGCTGTCGATCGGCTGCTCCCCGTCGCCTGCCGCCGTTCAAATCCTGTCGGTGCCGTCTGTCATGCGGCTGTCGCTTGTGGCAGGCAGGGCAATCAGGATTCTCGAGGACTGCATGATGACTATCGACCGCCGCAATCTGCTCAAGGCGTCCAGCGCCGCCTTCATCGCCTTCACCGCGCTCGGCACGGGTAGCCTCACGCGGGCGTACAGCGCCAACCCAGGCAAGCGGCTCGTGCCTGATCCACAAGGCCTGCTCGACTTGCCCGAAGGCTTTTCCTATCGCCTGCTCACGCAGACCGGCAAGCTGATGAGCGATGGCTTCGCGACGCCCGGGCGGCCGGACGGCATGGGTTGCTTTGCGCATCCCACATCGGCGGACCAGTGGGTGCTGGTTCGCAATCACGAAAACTGGGCGAGCATCGATCACGGCCACCCGTTCACCGCAGAGTCCAAATCGCTGGCCGATTTCGATGCCTCACGCATTTACGATCCGCGGCGCGAGGGCGACCCGTTCTTCGGCGGCACCACCAATGTCGTCATCGACGCCGCATCGGGCGAAATAGTGCGCGACAACATCTCGCTGCTCGGCACGGCGGCGAACTGCTCGGGCGGCACGACGCCCTGGGGGAGCTGGCTGACCTGCGAGGAGCAGCCGCTTAAGGTCGGCGAGGAAGATGCGCGCAAGCCCCATGGTTTCGTGTTCGAAGTGCCTGCCGATGCGACCAGGCCGGTCGCTCCGGTGCCGCTCACTGCCATGGGCCGCTTCGCGCACGAGGCAGTTTCGGTCGATCCCGAAACGGGCATCGTCTACCTGACCGAAGACGATCGCGAAGGCCTGTTCTACCGCTTCCTGCCGAACCAGCGCGGCAAGCTCGCGGCCGGTGGCAGGCTTCAGGCGCTCGCGATTATCGGTCGCGATAGTGCCGACACGCGCAATTACGCGCGCGACTGGAGCCGCGGAAACGACAGCCGGATCGACGTGGGCCAGGATCTTCCGGTCCGGTGGATCGACCTTGAGAATGTCGAATCCCCCGATGGTGATTTGCGCCAGCGCGGTTTTGCCGCGGGCGCCGCCATGTTCACTCGCGGCGAAGGGCTCGCCTACGGAGCGCGCGGCGACGGGCAGGGGGCGCATTACTTCACCTGTACCGAAGGTGGGGCGCATCACACCGGCCAGGTTTGGAAATATGCGCCGGGCACCGGCGAAGGCACGACGGAGGAGCAAGCCGGCACGCTGACGCTCATCTTCGAAAGTCCCGGAGCGGACACGCTCGACCTGTGCGATAATCTCGCGGTGACGCCGTGGGGCGATCTCATGATCTGCGAGGACGGGCGCGGCGACAATTATCTGCGCGGGCTGACGCCGGAGGGCGCGGTCTATGATTTCGCCCGCAACGCGCATGCAGACCGTGCCGAATTCTGCGGCGCATGCTTCTCGCCCGATGGCAACACGCTGTTCGTCAACGTGCAGGAGCCCGGCTTTACCTATGCCATCACGGGCCCGTGGGAGAGCCTGCGGTCCGCATAAGCAGGTCTCGCCAGGGCAAGGTGCGGGGGTCTTCGGAAGTCAGCGGATTCCACTGACGCGCCATCAACGCCTCGGCCTCCTTGCCTGCCATCCCCTGCTCGCGGTGGAGCATGTAGAAGAAGGCCGACACGCGAAAGCTCATGATGCAATGGACGTGGACCGGCCCTTGGCTGCTTTTAAGCGCTTCGCGAAATTCCAGATAATGATCGACGGTCGGGCGTTCGAACGCGACGGGGATGTGCGTGTAGCCGATACCCTGGGCTTCGAGCAGGGCTGCTTCGTCGCGCAGTGCTTCCGGATGGTCGTCGAGCGCCAGATTGATGACGTGGCGCACGCCGATCGCATGCAGGCGTGCGACATCATCCGGATCGAGCTTGCCCGAAGTGGTGATCTCCGACGACAGCCTTTGCCAGCCTCGGATGTCGTCGGGATCGGCCACCTCTAACGGCGGGCGACGCGGCCTTTCGCAAGCTGCGCCTCCATCGCCTTGTCCTCGTTGGCGCGCTTGATCACATAGTGGCGGATCGCGTCGATCTCTTCCTTCGTAAGCGAGCCTTCGAAACTCGCCATGCCATTGTCCTTCAGCGCGCCGTCATGGACGATCTGGAGCCAGGCGGCCGGGTTTTCGAGCGCGCCGGACCGCCGCAGGTCGGGAAGAACCGTCGATCCGACCGCGCCAGGCGCGTGGCATACGGCGCAATAGCGAGCGTATTTTTCGCGCCCCAGCTCGATGGTTGCCGCATCGGCGCGGCTGGCGGGCGGGTCCAGCGGTGCCCTCGCGAGCGTCGTCGGCTCCGGCAATTCGCCCGTTCCGCCGAGCTTGAAAACCAAGAGGCGGCTGACATTGCGCACCGGGTGCATCTGATCGATCAGCGTGCCATCCGCGCTCAGCGCAAAGGCGCCGCCCCAGCCCGCCAGGACGGCGACGTACTGCTCGCCGTTGACAGTATAGGTGATCGGTGGCGCAACGACCCCGGTCTGCGCGGCGAAACTCCAAAGCTTGTCGCCCGAGCTGGCATCATAAGCCGCGAACTCGCTGCCCGAGTTCCCCTGGAAGACGAGCCCGCCCCCGGTCGCCAGGACGCCGCCATTCCATGGTCCCGGATGCTCGACCGTCCATTTGGCCTTCTGGGTCACCGGGTCCCACGCGACCAGCTTGCCCGAGATGGTGCCCTGCACCTCGCGACGGAATCCGAGATCGGGCGGCAGGTCGCCGGCGCCGATATCGAAGCCGACGTTGAAGCCGCGGGCCCGGTCGGGCTTCCAGTCGGCCTCGGGGGCATAGAGCATCGCAGCCTCGAAGGCCGGAATGTAGACGAGGTTCTCGTCCGGGTGGAAGGCCATCGGGTGCCAGTTATGGCCCCCAAGCGGCCCCGGCATGACGAGCGCCGGCTTGCCGGTCCGATCGACGCGCGTCTCCGGGTTCTCGATCGGCCTGCCGTTTTCGTCGATGCCGCTTGCCCAATTGACGGGGATATAGGGTTCCGCACTGATGAATTCGCCCGTCGCCCGGTCGAGGACGTAGAAAAAACCGTTTTTGGGTGCCTGCATCAGGACCTGCCGCTCGCGCCCGTCGATCTCCATGTCGGCCAGCATGATGTGCTGGGTCGCCGTGTAATCCCAGGTCTCGCCCGGCGTAGTCTGGTAATGCCAGACATAGTCGCCCGTATCGGGGCGGATCGCCACGATGCTGGAAAGATAGAGATTGTCGCCTTCGCCCTTCCCGTCCGCGCCGGGGCTGCGATAGGCGCGGTTCCACGGGCTGCCATTGCCGACCCCGATATAGAGCAGGTCGAGATCGGGGTCGTAGGCCATGGAATCCCACACCGTGCCGCCGCCACCGATGGCGTCTTCGCCGTAAAGCGCGTCCCCCTTCCAGGTCTGCGCAGCGGCCCGCAGATATTCCGGCTGGGCGGCATCCTTCTCGCCGCCCGGCACGGTATAGAAGCGCCACAGCTCCTCCCCATCAACGGCGTCATAGGCGGCGATATATCCGCGCACGCCGAATTCGGCGCCACCATTGCCGATCAGCACTTTGCCATCGATCACGCGCGGCGCGCCCGTAATGGTGTAGCTGGCATCCTGGTCGACGGTCACTTTCTCCCATGCGACCTCGCCGCTATCGCGGTCGAGTGCGACCAGACGCCCGTCGAGCGTGCCGAGATAGAGCTTGTCGCCCCAGGCTGCTAGACCACGATTGACGACATCGCAGCACGCCTTGACCCCGGTTTCGCCCGGCACCTGCGGATCGTAGCTCCACAGCGGCTCCCCGGTTGCTGCATCGAAAGCGAAGACCTTGCTCCACGCCGAGGTGACATAGAGCTTGCCGTCCATCACCAGCGGCGTCGCCTCCTGCCCGCGTGCGGTATCCATGTCCGCGAACCAGGCGAGACCGAGCTCGCCCACCGTCTCGCGATCGACCTGGTCGAGCGGAGAATAACGCTGTTCGGCATAGGTCCCGCCATGGGTGATCCAGTTGGCCGGATCCTGCCCCGCATTGACCAGCCGCACCGCATCGATGCCGCCCTCGGGCACTTCTTCTGCGCCAAGGTTGCAGCCACCAAGCGCCAGCGCGGCCAGTGCCGCCACCGCGATCCTCTTCATAACCCTCTCCCAAGGCGACTATCGGTCGCTCTATGAAACCTATCCTGCACTCACGACGAATGCTTGTCCATCGCCCAATCGCGGCTAAGGTGCAGCCGCGGGAAGCGAGAGGAGAACAGGCTTATGTGCGAACGCGACGATCTGGCCCGATGGGCAAGAACCGGGCTGACCCGGCGCGGATTCGGTGCGGGTGCTCTGGCCGGCGCGGCCATGGCCTGCGCGCCGGTGGAGGGCGATATGGCAGAGCGAGGAGGCGCCGAGGTCCAGCGCCGCGATGTGTCCTTCCGTACACCGGACGGCACGCTCGATGGCGAGTTCTATTTTCTGGCGTCGCAAGCCCATCCCGGCGTCGTCCTGTGGCCCGATATTGCAGGCATCCGGCCTGCCAAGCGCGAGATGGCGCGCCGCCTTGCCGCGGCCGGATATGCCGTGCTGCTTGCCAATCCCTATTACCGTGACGTCGCCGGGCAGCAGTTCGAGGACTTCCCGTCCTTCGCCGGGAGCGGCGGGTTCCAGAAGGTCCAGCCTTGGCGGGGACGCTTTACGACGCAGACCAAGCAGATCGACAATCGCGCCTGCGCTCAATGGCTGATGACGCAAGCCGAGGTCGATGGCGATCGTGGCATAGGGGTGCAGGGCTATTGCATGACCGGTAGCCATGCCGTGGTCGCGCCCGGCGCGGACGAGCACATCCATGCAGGCGCCAGCTTCCATGGTGGCGGCCTTGTCACCGACAATGCCTCGAGCCCGCACCGAACATTGCGCGAGGATGCGCATTACCTGATCGCAATCGCGCAGAACGATGACGAGGAAGACCCGGACGCCAAGACCGCGCTGCGGCAGGCTGCCGATGCTGTCAACACGACGGCAGAAATAGAGGTGTATCCCGCCGATCATGGCTGGTGCGTGCTGGATTCGCCGGCCTATGACGAGGTGCAGGCCGAGCGCGCCTGGGCGCGGCTACTGGCGCTCTACGCCGACGCGCTCTGAGGCGTAAGCTTTCTGAAGCAACCTTGGCGCGCCGCTAGGGCCGCGCGCGGAGCAGTCAGGCCCCTGTCAGATCGGTGAAGCGGCCGTGCTTGCGATAGCGGACCATCCACTTGTCGAGGAACAGGCCGAGCGGCTTGGGCTCTATGCCGAGCTTGGCGAAGCCCGGGAACGCGCCGGAAACGACATTGCCCTGCTTGAGAAGAAGCCACTGGTCGCGCGACATCGGCGTTCCGGGCAGCGTGGCAAACGCGCCCGATAGCGCATCGGGCATCGGCAGGAAGGTGCGCTTGCGACCCTGCGCGTCGGCGATACGGCGGTTGATTTCCATCATCGACAGCTGCTCCGGCCCGCCGAGCTCGTAGATCTTGCCGGCATGATCGGCAGGATTCTCGGCAGCCCGCGCGACGGCTTCGGCGACGTCGTCGACATAGACCAGCTGCAGCTTGCTGTCGGGCGCGAACACCGGCAGCATCGGTAGGCGCGCGATCAGCCCGCCAAACATGTTGAGGAATTCGTCGTCCTTGCCGAACAGGATCGACGGGCGCAGGATCGTGGCCTTGGGAAAGGCTGCCCGGACACGCTCTTCGCCCAGCTTCTTGGCACCCGCATACTCGATCTCGGTGTCCTCGTCGGGTTCGGCGGCGATCGCACTGACGTGAACGAAGGCCTTCGCGCCCTGCGCCGCCGCAGCCTCGGCCATCCAGCCCGGCGCCTCGCCCATCAGCCGGTAGAGATTGCCTTCGAAGCTCCCGACCAGATTGATAACGGCATCGGCACCCGCGATGCAGCGTTCGACGCTTTGCCGGTCGGTTGCATCGCAACGCGCGAATTGCAGCTGGCCGAGATTCGCCAGCGGCTTCAGGGTAAACGCCTTTTCGGGATTGCGGCTGGCGATCCGCACCCGCGCGCCACGCTCCAGCAGGGCCTGAGCCACGTAATTGCCGATGAAGCCGCTACCGCCCATCAGCACTACGAGCTTGCCGTTCAACGCACTGCTTTTCGCCATCGAGAATGCCTGTGTTTCAATCAGAGAAATTGTCGCTGCGCCCCTAGCCACAACCGGTGCGGCGCTGCAAGCGTTCCGAGCCGCGCGACCCGGTGCGATTGCAGTTGACAAGAATCGCGAGGCTTCGCTAGTGGCGCGCTCCTACCCGCGGACCGGCATCGGATGACCGGTCAACGCAATGTGTGCCCAGATGGCGGAATTGGTAGACGCACCGTCTTCAGGTGGCGGCGCTCGCAAGGGCGTGGAGGTTCGAGTCCTCTTCTGGGCACCATTTGTTCTTCTCACGTTCTCCCAAATAATCTATAAAACCCGCAGAAATCCTAGGGATTTGGCCCTTGGATCGTTCCGGATCGTCCCGCCTGTTCTCGGGGGTTCCAGACACTTTTGTGGGCCTTTTGAGGCCGTTTCGCAAAGGCCCCAGATGAAAAGGCCCCCACATGCCGCTGACAGATACTCGCCTCCGCGCACTCAAGCCCAAGGATAAGCCGTACAAGGTAACCGATGAGCGCGGCCTATATGTTGAGGTGACGCCCACCGGCGGCAAACTTTGGCGATTCCGATACCGGATCGGCGGCGCGCAAAAGAAGCTCTGCATCGGCAGCTATCCCGACATCAGCCTCAAGCAAGCGCGAGACGCGGCCTACGAGGCACGACGAGCTGTTGCTTCTGGGGGCGACCCGGCCTTTGAGAAGCGGAAGCGGAAAATCCGCGCAGAGTTTCTTTCTGCACAGACGTTCGAGGCAGTCGCACGTGAGTATATTGAACAGATGATGGTCCAGAATGGCCGCGCCGATGGCACGATCGTCAAGGCCAATTATTTCCTCGACAAGCTTGCGCCTGCCATCGGGAACCGACCCATCAACGAGATCGAGCCGTTCGAAGTCCTGGCTCCTCTCAAACGACTGGAAGCCACTGGTAAGCACGAGACTGCGAAGAAATGCCGCTCGTTCGCAGGCCGCGTGTTTCGCTACGGTGTTGCTACCACCCGCTGCAAATCCGAAGCCTTGCGCATTCTTGCCGCGAGCGGAGTTGCGCCGCACGCACACCTGCTCCTCTTCCTCGTCAGCAGCGGCGATCACGCGATTGCGTGGTTGCAATCGGACCTCGCGCAATTCTTCGAGGACTTTTCCGGCGAACTGCCTTCAGCGCTCCAACGTGTCCTGGGCAACCAGGTTCACGATGTGAAGCCGCGCTGGGCTAAGGGCACGGCGCATCGTGTCGCCCGCCTGCTTTCCGATCACATCGACGAGCTTGAACGCAAGGACGCCCTGATTGGCGATGTCTTCGCCGGTACCGAAGGAGGCCATCGTGGGTGAAGAGATCGACAAGGAGGCAACAGAGCCCCGTCGGGTGACGCGTCTCATTCGCTTGCCCGAAGTGCAGCACCGCGTCGGGCTTGGCCGTTCAACGATCTATCGCTGGATGGCCGAGGGCAAGTTTCCGAGGCCTGTGCAGCTCGGAGGATACTCGGTTGCGTGGGCGGAAAGCGAGATCGACGGGTGGGTGGCCGATCGTATTAAGCACTCGACATAGCCACCTCGACGTATCCCCTGTGACCAATAGAAAGAGCCCAGCTACCGTGCAGTAGATTGATCAGCTGGGGAGGGTGCCTCGCGAAGCCGGCGGGCGCGTTCGACAAAATGCTCCATCTGCGTGGCAGCGTGCAAGGTAAGCGGATGCGGCTTCGCATCGGCACGCGGGGATATGAATTCCGCGATTTCTTCGATTGCTGCCAGCTGATTGGCGCTGGCCTTCGACAGAAGGCCGAGCACCATGTTCTCAAGGGCGATCACCCTGATGCGCAACTGGATCATTTCGGCATCGGAAAGTGGCGGAATATCCCATTTCTCACAATCGGCAGCGAGCGCTTCCTGCGGCCCGCAGGGCAATGCCCCGCCTTCGTCTTCCCAGCGCGACAGCGCACCGGCTTTTCCCGTTTCCGACATATGCGGTTCCTTTCATAAGCACCGAGGCGATTGTCTGCGCGCTGCTCACATAGCACAAAGCCATGCCGGGACGCGCCTGGCACGGCGACAGCGAAGCCGGGCAAACGGAACCCCGCGCGTCGGGTTGGTTTGCACGCGGGGTTCCTGAACGGCCCCTTGGGGGCACCTGCGACCCGCAGGGCGTCGGGGGGAGGCGGGGCCGTCCTTTCCTGATCTTGCGATGTTCGTTTGTGTTTTTGCCGAGGGTATCTCCTGGATAGCCGTGTCACCGGGAAACGCGTCCGATCACATACCTTCCATGTCGTGATCGGCCATCGAGGACATGTCATGACCCGCATGGGGATCGGCCGGCTGGGTCGCCTCGCTCGCGGGTTGCGTGCGTGTTGCTGGAGGTGCGGGTGTGGCAGTTGCGCGTGATGCGGGAGAGGCAGCGTGCCGTGAGGCGGGCGTGGCGGCGCCATTTGTCGAAAGAGCGTCCTCCCGAGCGGTCGCTGCCTCATCTTTGGAGGGAGAGGCTGCCGGATCGGCAAGACCCGCCTCGGGTGCCGTGCCAGCCACCACCGCAGCTTCGCCCATAGGCGAAACCTCAGCAGCCGGTGTGCTCTCCTGCGCTTGGTCACAAGCGGCGAGAGCGAACGTCAATGGCGCGGTCGCGAGAAATGCTATCGCGGTGTTCGATTTCAGAATTCGCATGTTATTCAACTCCTTCAGAGCCACGAAACGCCAAGATGGTCCGGTCCGTGCGCGAGCTCGCCGCCAAGGAACCCCTGGATGAGAACGAGTGCCGCCATGGAGAAGATCGACGCGCGCAACCATGCGCGGCTCTGGCTCGGCCTGCTCGCGAGGTATGCCATCGCAATACCGAGAACCGCGATCAGCATACCGGTCCATCGATGGACTTGCATGACAGTATCGCCGCCGAACCACAGACCGGTGTGAATCCATCCGAACAGAACTGCGACGACTGCGCCGATTGCTCCGCCGTAGACGAGTACGCGCACCGCACTTTCCAGGCCCGCTCCTTTCCGGCGCATCACGAACAATTCGGTGGCCGCAGCCATGAAAAACAAGGCGATCGGGAAGTGGATCGTTGCCGGATGCAGCTTTTTCAGTACGGCCATGACGCCGGTTTCGCTCTCATCCGCATGGCCACCGGCCTCGTCATGGGCTGCGCCCGCTTCATCGTGCGCGCCGGAGGACTCGCCAGCATCCGCAGTCTCGCCCATCTGCGCCATGGCCGCCTGGTCGTGCACATCGCCATTGGTGGCAGCAGGCGCGGCGCTCGCCTCTTCGCCGTGCTTTTCGTCGCCATGAGCCTGAACGGGTCCGACGAAGAGCAGGCTTGCGGCGAGCAGCGCCAGAAATGAGGGGGCTTTCATGTCTCGTATGTCTCCCGACCCTGCAGTTAAAGTGCGACCTATGTGCCTGATACGCACGGCAGCCGCGTGCCCCTCGCATTAATTTGATAGTTCAGCGCGACTGAAGTGCGCCCGGGTGGTCACGCTTGCTGGCGGCATCATCGCGATCGTCGAACGCATTCGGCTCCTGGCCGCGTTCGGCCTGGCGAACGAGGGTAAGGCGTTCGCCCACGCGAATAAGCCCCATGGGCTCAGGCGAGCTTGCTCTTCTTTGCGCGGCGGCGCAGCCTCGGCATCCGGTTCGCCAGCAGGACGAAACCCGACAGGGCTATGATCGTGCCGCCAATGCCGAACAGCAGCAGCCACCAACTGTTGATGCGGTCGCGCTCGGTCCAGTCCATGATGTGGAGGCCCCAGATGAAATCGAACAGGCGCCATGTATCGCTGCGCGCCGCCCCGAGCGTGCCGCTGGCGGCATCGATGTAGATGCGCGTCGAAGCCTCGTCAGCATAGGTGACCTGCCAGGCCGGAAAAGGGCCGCGAAACTCGGTTCCGATGGGGTCATCGACGATCCGTGCGGCCTCGATGGTCGTGCGCGGCCCGGTCCATGCGCGCAAGGCGATGGATTTTGCCGTTGCCGCCGAGATGGGGGAGAGTTTACGCCCAGTCACCGGATCGTGGAGGCTCACGCTACCGTCAACCTTGCGGACCTCGGTCACGGCATCGCCGTCGAGCGAACGTGTCGTTACCGCTGCAAGAGTACCGTCGTTTGCGACCCAGGCCGGGAGCGGGGCATCGGCGGGCAGCGCCTCTTGTTCACGCGAAACGACATGTTCGGAGCGAACTTCTTCCAGGTCGAGAAACGACATGAGGGCGCCGGTTCCCATCCACAAGAGAACCTGGACACCGACGAAAATCGCCAGCCATTTGTGGATCTTGCTGCCGAGCACATGCAGGCGCAGCTTCAGCGACGGCGTTGCCAACCGGTGCTACCTCTTCGAAAGCCGTAATCAGTTGCGCGGCGCGCGCGACGAGGAATGGTACTGGACGATTCTCCACCCGTCCGCATCGTGAGCAAGCACCGATGTCGCCACGCCGTCGCGCTCGATCACCCGGCCATCGCTAAGTTCGATGCGATAGCCATACGTCTCATAGGCATGGGCCATGTGCCCCATCCGGGTGACGGTCAGCGTGGGGTCGGTAAAGGTGAAGCTCACAATCGCGTCGAGCTCGGGGCCCAAATGGTGCTCCATGTAATTGGCAAAGCTTCCTTCGGCCTTGCCATTCTCGAAGATCGCCGAGTCCTCGGCGAAGAGCGCGCGCATTGCCTGCGCGTCGCGCGCTTCAAGAGCGGTGCGATAGGCCTTGAGGGTTTCTTCAGCGCCCGCGACATCGTCCGCCGAAGCGTCCATCGCGTGCATCTGATGGTTCGCATGGGAAGAGTGGTCCATCTGCTGCGCGAAGGCTGGCAGCGGTATCAGCGTGGCAACAAGCGCAGTCGCCGCGATGCGTGTCAAAGGCTTGGTCATGGAAGTTCTATCCTTTTTGAGATTTCAGAACCAGAATCGCACACCGACGACATAATTGGTGACGCTCGGATCCTCTCCGGCGGCCCGCGCAAAATCCGCGCTGTCGCCGATGCGCCATTCCTGGGAAACGCCGACATAGGGCGCGAATTCGCGTGCGAACTCGTAGCGAAGACGCAGACCTGCCTCGATCCGGTCGAGGCCAGCGCCAATGCCGAGTTCGGGAATATCCTGAGCGGAAAGTGCGATTTCGGCACGCGGTTGAAGGATCAGCCGCTGCGTGATGCGCTGATCAAGTTCGCCCTCAAAACGCGCCGTCACATCGCCCTTGGTGGAGACGAAGGCCGCGGCATCGACCTCGAACTGGTAAGGCGCGATCCCTTGGATACCGATAACCGCGTGCGTGCGTTCCGGACCGGTCAGGTCCTGGCGAACACCCGCCTGGAAATCGAAGAAGGGCGCAATGGCGCGGCTCCAGAGCGCCTGGACCTCGGCGCCTTCTATGGGTTCGCCGAAGCTGCCCTCACCCTCGGACTTGAACCAGAATTTGTCGATGTCGCCGCCATAATATCCCTGGATGTCCCACAGATATCCATCCTTCCCCTCGCGGGCGCGGTACTCGAGCCGGTCGCCCTGAAACCAGAAGCGCATTCCTCCGTCGGTCTCGCGGACAAGCTCGCGGCGCGCTTCGTTCATGGCTTCCTCGCCCCAGATGGCGACCGCCGCGCGCGCTGGGCCGCTCCCTGCTTCTGGAGGAGGCGGCAGCAGCGGGATATCATCGTCCGAGCCCATCTGCATCGCCGAATGGTCCATGCCCTGCCTGTCCTGCGAAGGCGTCTCCCCATGGTTCATCTGGCTGTGATCCATCTGCCCATGGTCCATCGACGAACTGGCCTCCGCCTGACCCATCTCGCCGTGATTCATCTGCGAATGATCCATCGCGCCTTCGGCGGGCTTGCCCTGCGGCATCGAGCCGTGATCCATTCCTTCATGACTTTCGGGCGATGCCTGTGGACGGGCAGCGTCCACAGGCATTGTCATGCCAGAATGGCCATCCTGAGCGGTCATCGCACCATGATCCATGGTTGAGTGATCCATCTGCGAGCGGTCCATGGCGGCTTCAGGTTGAGCAGCCGGTTCGCATGCTCCATCTGCAACCGGATGCCCCATCGCGCGATGGCGCTCGGCTTCTTCCTCGCACTTCGTCTTCGCGTCAGCCTGCGCCTCGGCGCTTTGCTGCGGCTCCGCCGGCGAATGACCGGCATGCTGCGCCGCCGCGGGGGAGGCGAGAACTGAGCCGGCTGCGACCGATGCGAGCAGGCTGACAATACGAATTTTCATGCTTCGCTCCCGTCGGGATTGGCGACCGTGACGATCTGAAACATCCCGGCATGCATGTGGTAGAGAAGGTGACAGTGGAAGGCCCAGTCGCCCGGCTCGTCCGCCGTCAGGTCGAACTGCGCGCTGCCACCCGGCTGCAGGATTACCGTGTGCTTGAGCGGTTGACGATCGGCCGGCGCGCCATTGACCAGCTCGAAGAAATGACCGTGCAAGTGAATGGGGTGCGCCATCATCGTGTCGTTGACGAGCTTCACGCGCACGCGCTCGTTATAGGCGAAACGGATCGGCTCGTCTGAGACGGCGGAGAACTTCTTGCCGTCGAACGACCACATGTAGCGCTCCATATTGCCGGTCAGATGAATTTCCATTCGCCGGGACGGCGTGCGGCCCTCGCGGTGTGGAGTCAGCGCGCGCAGCTTGCGATAGTCGAGCGTACGATGCGGCACATCGGCGAGACCGATGCCGGGATCGCCCATGCGGTCGACCGGGTTCATCGAGACCATGTCGAGACCGGGCCCGACCTTCACATCGGGCGGCAGAAGCGATGTGTCGCGCATCTGCATCCCCGACATGCCGGCCATGCCTGCCATCTCGGATTGGCCGGACGAACCATGATCCATCCCCGCCATGTCGCCGCCACTTCCGTGGTCCATGCCCGACATGCCGGCATCGCCAGACGAGCCGTGGTCCATGCCGCTCATGCCCATGTCGGCCATGGTCAGAAGCGGCGGATCGCGCAGCGGCGGAATGGCGGCGCGAGCGCCGGGTGCGCTCGCGAGTGTGGCAATACCCATGCCCGAGCGGTCCATCGACTCCGCGACCAGCGTGTAGGCTTGTTGCGCGCCCGGCGTCACGACGACGTCGTATGTCTCGGCCACACCGATCTGGAACTCGTCGACCTCCACCGGCTCGACGTTCTGCCCGTCCGCCTGAACGATGGTCATCGGCAGGCCGGGAATGCGAATATTGAAGAAGGTCATGGCGCCGGCATTGATGAAGCGCAGCCGCACGCGTTCGCCCGGGCGGAAGAGGTATTCCAGATTGTCGAGCGGGCCATGGCCGTTCAGAAGATAGGTATAAGCCGCGCTCGACACGTCGAGGATGTCCGTCGGCATCATGCGCATTTTCGCCCACATCCGGCGATCCTCGCCCGAAAGCGGGTAATCGTCGGTCCAGGTGTTCTGGTTGTAGTTGAAGTAGCCTTCGCCCTTCTTGAGCTTGTCGAAAATGGTGTGGGGCGACATGGCGCTGAATTCGCTCAGCACCACGATATATTCGCGGTCGGCCTGAACCGGATCGGGTCCGGCGGGATCGATCACGATCGCGCCGTAATGCCCGGCCTGTTCCTGCAGGCCGCTATGCGAGTGCCACCAGTAAGTGCCCGATTGGCGAACCGGAAACTCGGCGGTGAAGGTCTCTCCCGGTTTGACACCGGGGAAGCTCACGCCGGGCACTCCATCGAGCTGAAACGGCACGAGCAGACCGTGCCAGTGGATCGAAGTATCTTCCTCGAGCTGGTTATGGACATTGAGCCGGACGGTCGTGCCTTCCTGCAAACGCAACAGCGGACCGGGGATCGTGCCATTGACGGCGATCGCGCCGCCGCGCCTGTTGCCGGTCGCGAAGGCCGATCGGGCAACGGTGAGGTCGATATTGGGGCCGGATATCTCGTCCAGCCCCTTGCGGGCGTTACCTGCGAGGATGTCCGCGCCCCGTGCCCAGGCAGGCATCGCCCCGGCAAGGCCGAGCAGACCCATTCCTCCTGCTCCGGCTCCGAGAAACTTGCGTCGATTGACGGCGATCATAAAGGGCTCCTGACTTGGCGTTTACCGTTACTTACGCGCGCGCCCAGCCAACCCCTCAAAGTTTTTCGAAGCGCTCCTTCAGCCTGTTGCGCGCGCGATATACGCGGGTTTCGATCGCCTTTTCGGTCGTTCCGAGAAGATCGGCCGCCTCGGCCTGGCTACGCCCCTCGATGGTCACGAGCACAAGCGCTTCGCGCAGCCTTAAAGGCATTCGCGCGATCTCGGCCTGAACGAGATTGAGCTCTTCCCTGGAAACGGCCAACGCTTCAGGACCCGGCAAATCGTCGGCGATGGAATGGAGTTCGTCATCACCCGACAGTCCGAAAAAGCCTGCGACCTTGCGCCTGCGCAAACGGTCCCGGCAGCGGTTGAGGACGACGGTTGTCAGATAGGGTCCGATCGGCTTGTCCGGATCGAGCCGATGGCGCGTCAGCCACACCGAAGCGAGGCTGTCCTGAACAACGTCCTCCGCCTGAGAAGGAGAGGAAAGCATGCGTGTCGCGAGCGCGAGAAGCCGACCGGTTTCATGCTCGACGAGCTTGCTGAAAGCCCGCTTGTTACCGGCCCTCACCTGCGAGACAAGGGCCTCATCCGGATTGTCGCCCGCCCCCGACATGGCGCTTCAGTCGCGCGGGTCGCGGGTCAGGGCGTCGGAGACCTTGCGGTCGAACTGGCGTTGCTGCTCGGGTTCGAGAATTTCACGCATGTCGAAGACATGCCGTACCGTTGCTTTCTGCAGATCGCCCATACGCGCATGCACCTCGTCGATCGCGGCCGAAACCTCGGGACCGTACTCGTGCTCATTTTCCATCGCCTGGGCGAGCCGGGCATTGGCTGCGCGCGCCGATCCTTCGAGCCGTGCCCTTTCGACAGCGAAACGGGCCTCGAGCGCATCGAGACGCTGCTCCTGGTCGGCCGTCAGGGTGAGCTCGTCGTGCACGAAATCGTGGAGGCCGGAGCCGGCCTCGTGATTGGCCCAGCGATCCGCGGCAATCGCGCCGAGGCATCCTGCAAGTGCTGCGAGAAGCACCGCGAGAACGATATGCGTCGTCTTCAAACCCTATTGCTCCACATGGAGGAGCGCCGATGGGGACAGCTGTTCGCCGAGGATAAGACCCTCGCCAAATGACGCGGAAGACGTGCCATAGCCGCCGGGCCAACCGCTCGTTCCGGCGCCAGCTCCAAGCCCGACGACGAACAGACCGACGAAAAGGGCCGTCCGGCGGCGTCGGTCGGCGATTTCGCCAAGCTGTCCGGCGCGCTGCCAAACGCCATCCATGAAGTCGGCTGGGACCTCGTTGGCGGCGGTGGTGGAAAGCGTTCCGAGCACCGCATCAAGAGAGTGATTGTCACGCATCCGAAAAACTCCTGTGGGTTGCACGTGTCCTATACGCGCTCGCCTGCACAATCCCTTAAACTTCTTTTTTTGAGGGAATGTCCAGCGCCATACGTAACCGAGACGGGTCTGTCAGAATCGGGGCTAACCCGGGATGAATGGGAACCAGCTCGTGAACAATATCACCGCACCTGAAGATCACGGCGAATTTACGCCTCTTCTTGGCAAGAGCTTTCTGACGCCCCTTTACGACCGGGCGATCGGTCTGTTCACCCGCGAACATCTCTGGCGACAAAGGATTGTCGAAGAACTGCACCTTGTCCCCGGCGACCGGGTGATCGATGTTGGCAGCGGAACCGGCACTCTTCTCAAGGCCTTGATGACGGATTGTCCGGAAGCGGGTCTGATCGGTGTCGAACCCGACCCGGATGCGCTCGCGCTTGCGCGGCGCAAGTTTGGCGCGGGAGCCGATCTCGTGAAATGGCACAATGGCTTTCTCGAAAGCCTCAAGCTGCCCGCAGGGTGGCAGCCGAACAAGATCGTCAGCAGCCTCGTCCTGCACCAGGTCCCCTTGCGCAAGAAGCAGACAATCCTGGAAACCATCGAAAGCTTGCTCGTGCCAGGCGGAACCGTGTTGATCTCCGATTATATGAAGCAGGATAGCCCACTCATGCGGAGCCTCTTCCGGGCGACCGTCCAGTCTCTTGACGGCATAAGCGACACGCAGCCCAGCGCCGACGGCGAGGTCGAAAAACTATTCGCCGAAATCTTCACCGAGCCATGCCTGCTCCAACGGTTCCCGACGGCAACCGGGACGATCTCGCTATGGCGCGGATACAAGAAAGGAATTGCACAATGAATTTGAAAAAGCCTTCGCTGCTCCGGCGATCGATTAGCGGCGCGGCCTTGCTCGTGCTGGCAGCCTGTTCGAACGTGGCTCAGGCAGCGACCTATACGATGTTCAGGGACCCCGGATGTGGATGCTGTCTCAACTGGGCAGGCCATCTTGAAGATGGGATGAACGCGAAGGTGGCATCGGTCGATAGCAACGACATGGCGGCGATCAAGACAGCGCGCGGCGTACCGGAAGAATTGTGGTCGTGCCACACGATGGAGGTCGATGGATACATCATCGAAGGTCACGTGCCCGCCGAAGCCGTCGCCCGACTTTTGCGCGAGCGGCCCGACGGCGTTGCCGGTCTAGCGGTTCCGGGAATGCCTCTGGGATCGCCCGGCATGGAGGCCGGAAACCGGATCCAGCCCTATGAGGTCATCGCCTTTGGTCCGACCGGACAGAGCGTCTTCGCATCTTATCGGTGATTGTAAGGAACTGACGCCAGTGGCCGCGCGAGAAATAAGGGCGATGTCTCGTTGAAGAACAATCGCGCGGGAATAACACAGAAGCCCGGGACACCGGGACGGGCGCTAAGATGCCTGTCGATCATCCCGCTGGGTCCGGGGCCGGCTGCCCCGACGGTCCCGGACCCTTCCGTTTGCATAATTTTAGGACGCACGAAGTGGGAGAAATGCGATGGTAAAAGGATCAATCAAGAACTCGATATTCGCATGGGGCTGGACGCTCAGCGTGTTCCTGCTTGTCAGCTACCTCCTATGCATTGCCTTCGGAGTCCTCGCACCCGAGCGGTTTCACATGCACCAAGCCTGGGCTCCGTTGCTGCCATGGTTCGAATGGCTGACCCTGTCGGGATTTCTTGCAGGAGCGGTGGGCAGTTTTCTCTACGGCTGGTACATCGCACTCATCGCGGTCCCGCTGCACCGGTTTTTCCAGGCCCGGTTTTCCTGATTTGACGCGCTGAATATTAGGCGCACTCAGCGTGGACTGCCGTGCCTTGACGCGCCGCCATCGGCATCGCTGCAGGAAGAAAGAGCGCGCCGCCGGAAATCGATAGCTCAACGCGATTTCGGGGCCAGCCCAAGGATGGCTCATGCCCCGCCAGAAAATTTTTTGAGGGGTGAGCCGCTTCGCAACGTACTGCTTGTCGTGATGTTTCTCGGACGGGAGGACATCGACAGGGGAAAGACTTGCAGACAGATGGCAACGATCAACATGGGAAGAGTGCTGGATCGATAACGCTGCTTGGCGGTGTCGCAATGGGAACCGGCGTCATGATCGGCGCTGGTATTTTCGCACTGACCGGCCAGATTGCCGAACTGGCTGGACCGCTATTTCCGCTTTCTTTCATAGTCGGCGCCCTGGTCACTTCCCTAGCCGCCTACAGCTACATCAAGATGTCGAACCGCTGGCCCTCCTCTGGCGGCATCGCGATGATTCTTCAGAAGGCCTACGGACCGGGTGTTGTTGCAGCATCGGCATCGCTCCTGATGGCGCTGTCGATGGTCATCAACGAAAGCCTGGTCGCTCGGACCTTCGCGACCTATGCCTTGCGGCCCTTTGGGCTCGAGAGCAGCGGCATTCTGGTTTCCGTCGCGGCACTGGCGCTCATCGTCTTCGCCTATTTCGTGAATGCGGCAGGCAACAAATCGGTCAGCGGTTTCTCTCTCGTCATGTCGGCGATCAAGATCGGCGGCATCGCCCTGTTCGCGATTGCGGCGATCTGGGCCAGCGGCTTTTCGGGCGGCGCCTTCTCAGAGCCAGTCGCGCTTTCGGGTCTCGACGCGTTGCTCGCGTCGGTCGCCTTCTCGATCCTCGCGTTCAAGGGTTTCACCACCATCACCAACAGCGGCGGCGAAATCATCGATCCGCACCGAAATGTTGGCAGAACTATTATCATTTCGATCACAGTATGCGTGGTCGTCTACCTTCTGGTCGCGGTGGCGGTCGGAGCCAGCCTCAGCACTTCGGAAATAGCGCAAGCGCGCGATTACTCGCTTGCGGCAGCTGCGCGCCCCGCGCTCGGAGAGCTTGGGTTCTATTTCACAGTCGCAATCGCGATCGCAGCCACGACCTCGGGTGTCATCGCCAGCGTTTTCGCCGTTTCGCGAATGCTGACGATGCTGACCGAAATGAAGATGATCCCGCATAGCCATTTTGGGATGAAGGGACCGATCCGCAGTCACATGCTGGTCTATACCGTCGTGGTCGCCGGCACGCTCGCGGTCCTGTTCGATCTTTCGCGGATCGCCTCGCTCGGAGCGTTCTTCTATCTCGTAATGGACATGCTCGTGCATTGGGGCGTGCTGCGCGGTTTGCGGGAAGAAATAGGCGCGCGTGCCTGGATCCTCTGGTCGGCGCTCATGGCGGACGGCGTAGTCCTGACAGCTTTTGCCCTCGCCAAGCTCAAAACCGACCCTGCGGTCGTCGCCTATGCGGTCGCAGGTATTGCCGCAGTGTTCGGAGCCGAATGGTTCTATCTCCGTCGGAATCCTGCGCTGCGTGAAATGCCCGCCACACACGATGGAGATCATCGATGATCGCCGCACTAATTCTCGCCATTGCACTTTTCCTGGCCTCGGTCGGCGTGCATCTGTCGATCCTCGGCGCAGGGCATCGCATGCTCGACGCACCCGGAAATTTCTCCGCCAAACTTGGGGTCGCGCTTCTCGTCCTGGCATCGCACCTGCTTGTCGCGACGCTCTTCGCTGGCGGTTTCTGGCTGGGCGCGGAGCTGGGCCTCGGCGGGTTCGACAAGACGCCGGCGATGAGTGCGATGGACTATTTCTATTTCTCGCTGATCAACGTGACCACGCTGGGGCTCGGCGACATCTACCCGACCGAGCACCTGCGCGTCATTGCCGGCGTCGAAGCCTTGACCGGCTTCGCGCTCATCAGCTGCTCGGCACAATTGTTCTGGACCATGATGAAGGAAGGAGAAAACGCATGACTGAAAGCACATCCCACTCGGATAAGGGAGGGGGCGGGAACTACTGGCGATTCATGGCCATGGTATCGACCTCGACCGTGATCATGTTCTTCCTGATGTACGCCAACAGCTTCGACATGGACGACGTGTTCTGGAGCGAGACGCGCTTCTGGATGATGTTCGTCATGGGCGCGATGATGATGGTGGTCATGCTTCTCTTCATGTGGGGCATGTACAAGGACCGGACCAAGAACTTCATCATCCTGGGCGTCGGAGCCCTCGTATTCGCACTCGCGCTATGGCTCGTACGCAGCCAGACCACGGTCGACGACACCGAATACATGGCCGCGATGATCCCGCACCACTCGATCGCGATCATGACCAGCGAGAGGGCGAGCCTGAAGGATCCGCGGGTTCGCGAACTTGCGCAGGCCATCATCGTCGCGCAGCGGCGTGAGATCGCCGAGATGAAATATCTCATCGAGGACATCGAGGAGAACGGTCCACGCACCGAAGAACGCCTGCCCGAGGAGATGCAGCAATGAACAAGATCGCACTTCTGACGCTTGCAGCCCTCCCGCTGGCGGCCTGCAACACCAATACCGCGGTCGGCAATGATCGCGAAGCGCAGCTCGATCCTCCGGCGACGGCAGCTCCGATAGAGAGTGCTGCGAGCGCTCTTGCCAACCTCAGCCCCGGCCTCATGCTGCCCGAGACCATGAGCGAGGCGGACCTCGCCGCGCTGGGAGCCGAAAACACGTGCCAGTTCCGCCTGACCGAGGTCGCTTTTCCGTCATTCGTCTACGACAACAGCGGTCGCGGGGCCATCAAGATCAACGGCAAGCTGATCCCTGTTACGGCAAGCGCCTCGGGTGAGTATGCGAATGGTGAGCTTCGTATCCGTACGCGCATTCTCGATGACGAAGGAGACGCGGGCTTGCAAATGCAGGAGCTCATCGTCGCCGGCCCCCGGATGAAGGACGAGTTCGGGTTCTGGGGGTACACGACTTGCGGCAACAGCGAAGCGTGAACACGAGCGAGCGGGCGCCGGCTTCCGTCGGTGCCCGCTCCATAATCATGATCGGCCCGGCAAGCGCGGCCGAATTTACAATGAGGTGCTACAGTGGAAGCTGAGCCTGTGACCGATGCAGCCCCCCTTGCGGTCTTCGGTGCCGGAGGAAAGACCGGCACGGAAATATTGCGCCATGCGGTCCGCAAGGGCATCGCGGTACGAGCGTTCGAACACACCCTGCCCGAACCATCGGACAGGGTCGACAATGTCGAGTATTTCCAGTGCGACGTTCTCAATGACGACTTCAGCAGCGAGCTTGAAGGTTGTCGTGCGGTCATTTCCGCACTCGGTATAGGGTTCAGTCCATCCACGACGATCGATCCGCCTCCGCTTTACACGGAGGGAACCCGCAGGCTGGTGGAAGCGATGTCGACGACCGGCATTTCCCAGATCGTCGTGATATCGGCGGCGTTTGTAGAGCCGCAACCCAGCGTTCCTGCATGGTTCGAGCTCACGGCAAGACCAGCCTTGCACAATATTCTCGAACAGATGCGCGCCATGGAAGATCTTCTGGAGCGCGCGAAAGGCCTGAAATGGACGGCTGCGCGACCGGGCTGGCTCCTCGACGAACCCTATACGGGTGAAGCCGTCATTACCGACGAGCGTCTTGCCGAGGGTTGCTTTCGTTGCAGGCACGCCGACCTCGCGGCAGCCATGCTCGAATTCGTCTGCGAGAACACCTGGGTCAACGCTAAACCCGCTATCGCCCGGCCAGAAGCAGACCGCTTCGAGAACGTCTCGGCGCTCAAAGCCGAATTCGGGATCGACTAGATCGACGCGGGCTCGCGGAAACACTCTAACGACGAGGCAAAACATGCTGCTCGAGAAGATAAAGACCCCCGGCCTCTCCCACCTTTCCTATCTGATTGGTTCGCAGGGCAAGGCAGCGGTCATCGATCCGCGCCGGGACTGCGAGATTTATGTCGAGCGTGCCCGCGCCGAAGGGCTGGAGATCACGCATATCTTCGAAACGCACAGGAATGAGGATCTCATCACGGGATCGCCGGTATTGGCCAAAATGACCGGTGCCCGCGTTCTGCACGGTCCAAACCCTGCGGACGAGATTGTTTTCGCCGACACCGCGCGAGAGGGCGACGTTTTCGAGATCGGGAAGTTGCGGATTTCGGTGCTCGAAACTCCCGGTCACACCGACGATCATCTCGCCTTCGTCCTCCATGACGACGATTTTCCCGAAGGACCGGTCGGCGTGTTCACCGGCGATGCGCTCTTCGTTGGCGACGTCGGACGCACCGATTTCTATCCCGAGCGCGCGCGGGAGGTCGCGGGCCTCCTGTACGATTCACTGCAGAAGATTTGCGGTCTGGGTGACCAGGCGATCATTTACCCCGCGCATGGAGCAGGCTCGGTCTGCGGTTCGGGAATGGCGAACCGGGAATTCTCGACCATAGGCCACGAACGTCGCAACAATCCGCGGCTCCAGATAGCCGATCGCGAGGAATTCATCGAGGCGAAGCTCGCCGAGCATCATTACCAGCCACCCTATTTCAGACTGATGGAGCGTCTGAATGTCGAGGGAACATCTCCTGCGCCACGGATCCTGCGACCAAAACGTCTCATGCTCTCGGACATCCGCGAAATCGACGCCGACCATGTCGTCGACGTGCGGGATCCGCTTGCATACGCAAGCGGGCATCTGCCTGGTTCGATATGCCTTCCGGTCGGCATGATTTCGGCGATTGCGGGCTGGTTCATCAGGGAGGGTGAAACAATCGCCCTCGTCGGATCGGCGGAAGACCAGCTGGCTTCGGCCATGACGCACCTTGTGAGGATCGGGCTCGACTCGATCGTCGGCGGCTATGTCGGTATCGTGCCGGCTGCAGCGCAAGGAATGAAGATGGCGAGCCTTCCGATGATCGGGACGAACGAGGTTCAGGATCGTCTCGAGCGCAAGCGCGACGACTGGACCTTGCTCGATGTGCGTGACCTCGATGAGCGGCGCAGCGGCGCGATCGAGGGATCGGACCACATCTACGTGGGCGAGCTCAATTCCCGCTTCGCCGAGCTCGATCGCGAACGCGCCTATTCCGTCATGTGTGCCAGTGGAATGCGTGCGAGTGTGGCGGCGGGCTGGCTGCAAAGCAAAGGATTTGGCAAGCTCGATATATATCTGGGCTCGATGGGTGCCTGGCAGCACGCGTCGTGATGAACCATCGCACCCGATGCGAGGTCCTTGTCTTGCGCTCTTCAAAGCTTTACGCTTTTTTTTTGCGAGTCTTGCGCACCCTTGGACTGCTACTGATCGCCTGCGGGCTGTTCGTCCAGTCGGCAGCGCATGCATCTGCCCTGCCTCAGGCGGTCGATGCAGGCAAACCGGCCTGCGCCGAGATGGAGATGATGGCGGGCGCAGCTTCCATGGACGATCATGACGGCGTGCCTTGCAAGAACCTTCGGCTGGATTGTCTCGTGGCATTCGGCTGCATCCCGCCCCTCGTTCCAGGGGGTGATGCGACCCTGGTCGGTGAAATACCGGCGCAGGCTTCTCAGTTCAGCAGATTAGTCTCCAATTCGCTCGCGGCCCAAAGGCTGGGGCCAGAACCGCCACCTCCGCAATTTCCGGCATGACCCGCGTGCAGGCATAAGCCTGTGCGCTCCTGCCTCTGGATGGACGACCTGCGCTCGATGCGGGCCGGTGATCCGGAACGCGTGTCTGACGCGCTCCTTTTGCGGATGAACGATCATGCAACGAATTACTTGGACCGCGATTCCGGTCCTGCTGGCCCTCGCGCCGGCGAGTAATGCCCAGTCGGTGGGCTATGAAGAAGCTTTGCGAGCAGCAACGAGCGACCAGCCCCAGGTTCGCACAAGCGAGCTGCGACTGGACGCCCGGCGCGAGATCGCCGACGCTGCCGATGAACTGCCCGATCCGCGCCTTCGCGCGGGCATCCAGAACCTGCCGGTAAGCGGGCCGGCTGCGTTCGAGCTGGGTCGCCAGCTCCCTACGCAAATCCAAGTCGGTATCGAACAGGAGATTCCCAATCTCGCGAAACGTCGGGCCCGGTTCGGAATGGCGGACGCCGACATCGACCTTGCCGCAGCACAATTGCGTCAGACCCGTTACAGGGTACGCGTCGGAGCAGGAATGGCATGGATTTCGTTGGCTTATGCCCAACGGGCTCTGACCGTCGCCGACGATGCACTTGCTGAAATCGAGGGGCTCGTACCACTCGCGCGCAGTGCTGTCGCCGCCGGTTCGGCCAGACCCGCCGAAAGTCTGGAAATACGCCGTGCCGTGCTCGAAGTCGAGGATATGCGGACCAGGATCGAGGCCGACCGAGAGGCCGCTCAGGCCATGCTGTCGCGCTATACCGCTCTGCCGACCGCCACCGCGACCGGAACCATCCCTTCGGCCGATCTCGATCCCGAAGGTTTGCGGGCCATGCTTCAAAGCAATCCGGAGCTCGTCGTGGCGCTTGCGCAGGTCCGCCAAGCGGAAGCGAGAAGCGATCTTGCCCGATCGGAAAGGCGTCCGGATTTCGGCGTCAATGTGAGCTATGGACGGCGCGATCCCGATTTTGGCGATGCAATCTCGGTGATGGGTTCGATCACGCTCCCGATTTTCGCGGACCGGCGCCAAAACCCGCGTATAGCCGCCGCCGAAGCCGAAGCGGCTGCGGCACAGTCGGCCAGAGCCGATCGGCTGCGTGAACTCGAAGCCCGGTTCGAAACCGATCTCGCGGCATGGCGCAGCGCTTATCGACAATGGCAGCGCGCGACCGACGAATTGCTTCCCCTTGCCGAAAGCCGCGTGGACCTCGAGCGCGCGAGCTTTGCCGCGGGCCGCGCGGAACTGCTCGACGTCATCGACGCCATCAAAACGCTCGCCGTGCTGCGGGTGGACATTCTGCAACGCGAGGAAGCGACCGTCGAAGCCGCCGCGAACCTGCGACTGACCTATGGGGAGTATGGCCGATGAGAGCCGCAATGGGAGCCGCGTGGGACAGGCTGTCGCCGCGCCAGAAATCCTGGACGATGGCAGGCACGGTCGCGCTCATCAGTCTTGCCGCCGGCTATGGTCTCTCGCAGCTCGGCGAAGGCCAGGGTGGTGCAAGCGACGCGGGCGGCAGTGCGACCGAATGCGAGGAGGTCCTTTACTGGTACGACCCGATGGTGCCGGGGCAGCACTTCGACGAGCCGGGCAATTCGCCCTTCATGGATATGCAGCTGGTGCCCAAGTGCGCGGGCGAGGAGGCCACTGCAGGCGTCAGGATAGATCCCGGCCTGGTGCAGAATTTCGGCATCCGCACCACTGAAGCCGAGTACGGCGTCCTCGAGCCGGAAATAACCGTCACAGGCGTTCTGGCCTACAACGAACGCGACATCGCGATCGTCCAGCCACGTGCCGGAGGCTATGTACAAAGAACCTACGGCCGCGCGCCCGACGATGTCGTTGGACGGGGCGCGCCGCTCGCGGATATCCTGGTTCCCGAATGGGGCGGAGCGCAGCAGGAGTATCTGGCCGTCCTGAACAGCGGTGATGAAGAACTTGCGCAGGCCATGCGCGAACGCATGCGCCTTTTGGGCATGCCTCCAGGCCTGATCTCATCGGTAGGGCGCAATGGACGTCCGCAGTCCACGATCACCGTTACCGCGCCGATTGGAGGTGCCATCACATCGCTCGGCGTGCGTCCGGGAATGACAGTCATGGCCGGACAGACGCTCGCCGAGATAACCGGTTTCTCACCGATCTGGCTCGAAGCCGCGGTGCCTGAAACGCAGGCGGCGAATGTACGCGTCGGGCAACCTGTCAGCGCGACGCTGACCGCATTCCCCGAGGAACGCTTCTCCGGACCCATTGTCGCTATCCTGCCGAGCGCGGAGGATGCAAGCCGTACGATCACCGTTCGTGCGCAACTGCCCAATGCATCCGGTCGCCTCAAGCCGGGCATGTTCGCACAGGTCTCGCTGACCCCGGACACACGCCGCGCGCTGCTGGTGCCGTCCGAAGCCGTTATCAGGACCGGACGTCGAACCATCGTGATGGTGAAGCAGGACGAGGGCGGTTTCATGCCCGCCGAGGTCCGGATCGGCCGCGAAGCGGGTGGCAGGACCGAGGTTCTGGCCGGTCTGTCGGCCGGCGAACAGGTCGTGACATCGGGTCAGTTCCTGCTCGATTCCGAAGCAAGCCTTACCGGACTCGACGTCCGTCCGGTCGATCAGGCAGATGACGCTTCCACCGGCGGCGAGGACGAACCAGCGACCTTCGGTGCCACCGGCACGATCCAGTCGATCGCCAATGGTTCGGTGACGCTGCGGCATGGTCCTGTGCCCCGGCTCGATTGGCCCGCGATGACCATGACCTTCCGCACGAAGAGCGCGGCGCAAATGCGCGGGCTCGAGACGGGAGACAGGGTGCGCTTCACCTTCACCCAGCAGGATGCCGGCCCCCGGATCGAGTCTATCACGAGGGCCGGACAATGATTGCTCGGATAATTGATGCCTCGATCGCCAACCGCCTGTTTATCGTTCTCGCCGCCGTCGCGGTAACGCTGGCCGGTTTCTGGGCGGTGCGCACGACGCCGGTCGACGCGTTGCCCGATCTGTCCGATGTGCAGGTTGTGGTCCGGTCAAACTATCCGGGGCAGGCCCCCCGGATCGTCGAGGACCAAGTCACCTACCCCCTGGCAACGACCATGCTTTCGGTGCCGGGGGCGAAAACCGTCCGCGGCTACTCGATGTTCGGCGACAGCTATGTCTATATCATCTTCGAGGACGGTACCGACCTCTACTGGGCGCGATCGCGTGTGCTCGAATATCTCAACCAGGTGCAGGTCCGCCTGCCCGATGGCGTGACGAGCACGCTCGGCCCCGATGCCACCGGGGTAGGGTGGATCTACGAATATGCGCTGATCGATCGCAGCGGCGGACACGACCTTGCCGGACTGCGCAGCCTGCAGGACTGGTTCCTGCGCTACGAGCTCAAGACAATCCCCGGCATTGCCGAGGTCGCCAGCGTCGGAGGAATGGTCAAGCAATACCAGGTCGTGCTCGAGCCTTACCGGATGGCCTCGCTCGGCGTGACTCACGCCGAGATCGTGAGCGCAATCCAGTCCGCCAACCAGGAAGCGGGCGGCTCGATCGTCGAGATGGGCGAAGCCGAATATATGGTCCGTGCCTCGGGTTATCTCGGCGACCTCGACGATTTCAGGGCGATCCCGCTGCGCGCGGTGAGCGGCGGCGTTCCGGTCACGCTGGGCGACGTAGCGACGATCCAGGTCGGCCCCGAACTGCGCCGAGGCATCGCCGAGCTCAATGGCGAAGGCGAGGTTGCCGGCGGCATCATCGTCCTGCGCCAGGGTGCGGATGCAAGAAGCGCAATACAGGCCGTCGAACAGAAACTCGACGACTTGCAGGCAAGCCTTCCCGAAGGCGTCGAGATCGTCACGACCTACGATCGCTCTCAGCTCATCGATGCGTCTATAGAGAACCTCACCACGAAGCTCATCGAAGAGTTTATCGTCGTGGCGCTCGTATGCGCGCTGTTCCTCTGGCACGCGCGCTCGGCACTTGTCGCCATCATCACCCTGCCTTTGGGCGTGCTCGCGGCCTTCATCGTGATGCGCATCCAGGGCGTCAATGCCAACATCATGTCGCTGGGTGGAATAGCCATCGCGGTCGGTGCGATGGTCGATGCCGCCGTCGTCATGATTGAGAACGCGCACAAGCATCTCGAGCGATGGGAACACGAGAATCCCGATACCGTGCTCGCGGTGAAGGAACGCTGGCGGATCATCGCCGATGCATCGAAGGAAGTGGGACCGGCGTTGTTCTTCAGTCTGCTGATCATTACGCTGTCGTTCCTACCGGTCTTCACCCTGCAGGCGCAGGAAGGGCGGTTGTTCGCTCCGCTCGCTTTCACCAAGACCTATGCCATGGCGGCCGCGGCCATTCTGTCGGTAACGCTGGTGCCGGTAATGATGGGATGGCTGATCCGTGGGAAGATCCCTTCGGAGGATTCCAATTTTCTCAACCGCTGGCTGACGAAAATCTATCGTCCGGGGCTCGACTGGGTCATGCGGCGCCCAAAGGCAACGCTGGTGATCGCGGCGCTGATCTTCCTGACCACCGCGATCCCCTTCACCCGGCTTGGCGGCGAGTTCCTCCCGCCGCTCGATGAAGGCGATTTGCTTTATATGCCGAGCGCGCTGCCCGGCCTCTCCCCCGGCGAGGCTTCGGCGCTGCTGCAGCGCACCGATCGCCTGATCAAGTCGGTCCCCGAGGTGGAAACGGTGTTCGGCAAGGCGGGGCGCGCCGATACAGCGACGGATCCGGCTCCCCTGACGATGTTCGAAACGACGATCCGCTTCAAGCCGCGCGAGGAGTGGCGCGAGGGAATGACGCCCGATCTGCTGGTCGAGGAACTTGACCGGGTCGTCCAGGTGCCGGGCCTCGCCAATGTCTGGGTGCCGCCGATCCGCAACCGGATCGACATGCTCGCGACCGGGATCAAGAGCCCGATCGGGGTCAAGGTTTCAGGCGACGATCTCGATCAACTCGAACGCGTTGCACTCGATGTGGAGCGTATCGCCAAGACCGTGCCTGGCGTGAGTTCCGCCCTGGCCGAGCGGCTGTCGGGCGGTCGGTATGTCGATGTCGATATCGACCGGATGGCGGCCGCGCGATACGGGCTCAACATTGCCGACATCCAGCAGATCGTCTCTGGTGCAGTTGGCGGTGCCAATGTCGCACGGACCGTCGAGGGGCTGGCGCGCTATCCGATCAATGTGCGCTATCCCCGCGAAATCAGGGACAGCGTCGAGGAACTCAGGGCCTTGCCGGTTCTGACGCCGTCCGGCCAACAGATCACGCTTGGCACTGTCGCCCGTATCGCCGTCAGCGACGGTCCGCCCATGCTCAAGAGCGAACAGGGCCGACTGACCAGCTACATCTACGTCGACGTCCGGGGCCGCGATCTTACCTCGGTGGTCGCCGATCTGCAGGAGGTCGTCGCCGCGGGTGCCGATCTTCCTGCCGGCGTCAGCCTGTCCTATGCGGGCCAGTTCGAATATCTGACGCGCGCATATGAGCGACTGAAGGTCGTGGTTCCCGCGACGCTCGCGATCATCTTCCTGCTGCTATATCTCATTTTCCGGCGCTGGGACGAAGCCTTGCTGATCATGGGCACGCTGCCCTTCGCGCTGACGGGCGGATACTGGTTGCTCTATCTGATGGGCTACAACCAGTCGGTGGCGACTGCGGTCGGTTTCATCGCGCTTGCCGGCGTCTCCGCCGAATTCGGCGTGGTGATGCTGATCTACCTGAAAGCCGCACTGGAGCGGCGGCGCGGTGATCTGAGCGCCGAAGAAGTAGACGAGGCCATCCGGGAAGGCGCGCTCCTGCGCGTGCGGCCCAAGGCGATGACCGTCGCAGTCATCCTTGCCGGTCTCTTTCCGATCCTGATCGGCACGGGCGCGGGCTCGGAAGTCATGAGCCGCATCGCCGCGCCGATGGTCGGCGGCATGATCACCGCCCCGCTCCTGTCCATGTTCCTGCTTCCCGCCGCTTATCTGTTGTTGCGGCGCCCCCGTCCGGAAAAACCGGCCAATTCTCAAGGAGAAGAAGAATGCGTACCCTAACCTACATAATCCTGCTCGCGGCACCGCTGGCGCTTGCAGCCTGCGATTCTGCGGACGATACCTCCGAGACCATGATGCCTGACGAAATGGCGAACTCGGACAGTATGCCCATGTCAGGCGAAATGCCGATGGCGGAGGAGACCGGCGGCGAGCAGAGCGCCAGCGCGGAGGGAACGGTTACAGCCATCGATCCCGAGGCGGGCACCGTGACCATCGAGCATAGTCCGGTCGAAAGTATCGGATGGCCGGCAATGACCATGGCCTTCGAAGCCGACGCGCAGATCCTCGAACAGGTCAGTATCGGTGAGGGAATAGCCTTCGAATTTCGTACTGGAACCGAAGGCAGTGTCGTTACCTCGGTGACGCCGCGATAGAAAAATAAGTGGGAGGTGCTCGGTCGCGCCGGCGCCTCCCACGCCAAAGCAGGTGAATATGCCAGGTATCGACAGGCCCAACTTTCAGGATCGCCGCGACTTCATGAAGAGCGTCGGCCTCGCGGCGACGAGTTTCGCGGTGCTGCCGCTAGTGGGTTGCGACACGCAAAGTAGGATGTCGCTCGATCGATCAGGCGCTAGCAATCCCCTCGCCATACCTGAGCTACAGGCAGGAACCATCGAACGGGGGGAGCGTGTCTTTCGCCTGTCCCTGACATCGGGCGAGAAAGAATTCGTGCCCGGCACTCCGTCTCCGACGATCGGTATCGACGCATCCTATCTCGGCCCGACCCTCGAAATGCGCCGCGGCGAACAGGTTCGCTTTCACATCGACAACAAGCTTGCCGAAGATGCGACCGTCCACTGGCATGGTTTCGAACTTCCCGCCACAGCGGATGGCGGGCCGCACCAGCTCATACGGCCCGGTGAGCGCTGGAGCCCGTCCTTCGAAATACGCCAGCGCGCTTCGCTATACTGGTATCATTCTCATACGCATCGCCGGGCCGGACCACAGGTCTATGCCGGACTTGCTGCCCCGATCTACGTGCGCGACGAGGAAGAGGATCGCCTCGATCTGCCGAGCCGGTACGGTGTAGATGATATCCCGCTCGTCGTGCAGGATCGCGTGATCGACAGCTCAGGCCGCCTCGTTTACCCGCTCAACATGCACTCGCGGATGATGGGGGTGATAGGTGAGCGCATCTATGTGAACGGAACGGCCAATGCCGTTTTCGACGCCACCGCCGGTCCGCTGCGCCTGCGGCTTCTCAATGGATCGAATGCGCGGTTCTACACCTTCTCGCTCGAAGGTGATCGTCCGATGCAACTCATCGCAAGCGATGGCGGCCTGCTTGCCGCACCCCGCGAGATTCGCAGTCTTACCCTTGCCCCAGGCGAACGCGCACAAGTGATCGTCGACCTTTCCGAAGGGCGCCCGCTGCGCCTGAATGCCAGCAGTCCTGATAACGCCATGGGCATGATGGCCGGAGAAGGCGGGGGTATGATGGACGGCGGAATGATGGGAAACCGGACCGGTCGCGAGAGGCAGGGCAGCGCCTTTTCGATCCTCGATATGCGTCCCTCCGGATCATCGACTCCAGTGATGCTCCCGCCCACCCTGGCCGCGCTAGCCGCGCCAGACCCCTCGCTCGCCGTTCGCAGCCGCCGTTTCGTACTCGATATGGGCATGATGGGTCGGGGCATGGCGATCAACGGCGAGACCATGGACATGGATGTCATCAATCAGCGCGTACCGGTGGGTCAGTGGGAAATATGGGAAATCGCCAACGCATCGATGATGGCCCATCCCTTTCATATTCATAATGTGCAGTTCCGCTTGCTCGACCGGGACGGTCGGCCTCCGCAGGCGGAAGAGGCGGGCTTCAAGGACACCGTTATCGTCAAGCCACGTGAACAGGTCAGGCTGCTGTTGCGGTTCGAAGAGAATACCGATCCCGACAATCCCTACATGTATCACTGTCATATCCTCGAGCACGAGGACGCAGGCATGATGGGGCAGTTCGTGGTGATGGCCAATTAGGGGAGAACGACAGATGAGCGATGGGCACAATGCAATCGAGGGTATGGCGACCGACCCCGTTTGCGGAATGAGCGTGAAGATGGACGGCGCCCGCTTCGTCGATCGACACGAGGGTGGCGACCATTACTTCTGCTCCTCGCGCTGCCTCGACAAGTTCCGCGCGGATCCGGAGATGTATCTTTCGAAGGCGCACCTCGATGCTGTCGAGGATGTCCCGGAAGGTACCATATACACCTGTCCGATGCATCCGGAGATCCGGCAGCCGGGGCCGGGCTCTTGCCCGATATGCGGGATGGCCCTCGAACCCGAAACGGTCACTCTGAACGAGGGCCCCGATCCCGAACTCGTCGACATGCGGCGAAGGTTCTGGTGGAGCGCGCTCTTCACGCTGCCGCTCTTCGCCTATGCGATGGGCGACATGATCCCGTCGCGACCGTTCGATCAGGTCATCGAACCCGTTATCGCGCAGTGGCTGCAGCTCCTGCTGGCAACTCCGGTGGTGCTTTGGGGCGGCTGGCCCTTCTTCACCCGCGCGCTGCAATCGGTCCGGACCATGAACCTCAACATGTTCACCCTGATCGGCTTCGGCGTTGCCATCGCCTATCTGTTCAGCCTTGTGGCAACCCTCGCCCCGGACATCTTTCCCGAGGCATTCCGCGATCATGCGGGCCGGGTCGGCGTCTATTACGAGGCCGCAGCGGTTATCACGACCCTCGTGCTGCTCGGGCAGGTGCTCGAGCTCAAGGCGCGCGGATCGACATCGAGCGCCTTGCGAGCGCTTCTCGAACTCGCCCCCCCGACCGCGATGAAGATCTTCGGTCGCGGGGACGAGCGCGAAGTACCGCTCGATGAATTGACGTCGGGGGACCTGCTGCGCGTGCGTCCGGGCGACAAGGTCCCCGTCGATGGCACGCTCGAGGATGGAAGCAGTGCCATCGACGAATCCATGATCAGTGGCGAACCCATTCCCGTCAAGAAAAGCGCGGGCGATCCCGTGATCGGGGGCACCGTAAACCAGACCGGCAGCTTCACCATGCGCGCGACGCAGGTCGGCGCGGACACCATGCTCTCGAAGATCGTGCAGATGGTCGCGGAGGCCCAGCGCAGCCGGGCACCGATCCAGCGGCTCGCCGACCAGGTCACCGGATGGTTCGTACCCATCGTCGTCCTTGTCGCTATCGTGAGTTTTGTCGTCTGGGCCATCTGGGGACCGGCACCGGCCCTTGCCTACGCGCTCGTCAACGCGGTCGCCGTTCTGATCATCGCGTGTCCCTGCGCGCTCGGACTGGCGACGCCGATGTCGATCATGACCGGTACCGGCAAGGGCGCGCAGCACGGGATCCTGATCAAGAACGCCGAAGCGCTCGAAACGCTGGAAAAGATCGATACGCTGGTCGTCGACAAGACCGGAACGCTGACCCGGGGCAAGCCTGATCTTGTCGACGTAAAACCGCAGCCAAATTTCGACGAGCAGGAATTGCTGAGCCTTGTCGCTGCCGTTGAGAGAGGAAGCGAGCATCCGCTCGCCCACGCGATCGTGGAAGGGGCTCAAAACAGGGGCGCTGCCATTCTCGACGCTTCCGATATCGAGTCCGTGACCGGCGAAGGCATCCAGGCAAATGTCGACAAGCGCAGGGTCGCGATCGGGAATGAAAAGATGATGGAGCGTATAGGGGCGCTCGAAGAAGGCTGGCGGTCAACGGCGGACGAAGGCCGAAGCCTCGGACAGACGGTGATGTTCGTGGCCGTGGACGGGGCACCGGCAGGCCTTATCGCTGTCGCCGATCCGATCAAGGAAACCAGCCGCACCGCTATTGCCGCGCTGCATGAGCGCGGCATCAAGATCGTGATGCTTACCGGCGACAGCGAAGCCACCGCGCGTGCGGTAGCAAGCCAGGTCGGTATCGACGAAGTCGAAGCGAATGTCTCGCCCGAGGACAAACATCGCAAGATCGAGCAGTTGAAGAGCGAGGGTCGCCGGGTCGCTATGGCCGGCGACGGCATAAACGACGCACCCGCGCTTGCCGCTTCGCATGTCGGCATCGCGATGGGAACGGGTACCGATGTCGCGATCGAAAGCGCGGGCGTGACATTGGTGCGCGGCGACCTCGTCGGCGTTGTTCAGGCGCTCGTCCTGTCTCGGGCCACTATGCGCAACATCAGGCAGAACCTGTTCTTTGCCTTTGCCTATAATGCGCTCGGAATTCCGGTCGCTGCAGGTGTCCTCTATCCATGGACCGGGTTGCTTTTGAACCCGATGATCGCGGCCGCAGCGATGAGCCTGTCTTCGGTATCGGTGATCGGCAACGCCCTGCGCCTGCGCGGCCTCGCTCTTCCCAAATTCGATACCTGAGCGGTGAGGGCGGGACGGAGATGGCGCGAGTAACGGATAAGACGATGCAGGATCAAAACCCAATCTCTGAGAAATCGCGCGAATGGCGCGGTGCTCATCCAGCGCTCTGGATCGCCCTGTTCGGAATTTTCATCGCTTTCGCCTGGGAGATGCTTCAGCTTCCTTTCTACCAGTCGGGAGGTCTGTCGCCTGCCGAGGCAGCACGTCGCTGCGGCCTGGCCTCGTTCGGCGATGCCGGGATCATGGTGGCCGCTTATCTCGGCGCCTCTGTCGGCAGTGGTAAAACGCCGTGGCTCGTAGACTGGCCGATCTCGCGTTTTGTCGTGTTCCTGGGAATCGGCCTGGCCATTACTGCCATGGTCGAAGTGCTGGCTGTCGGTGCCGACTGGGGGTGGTCCTATAGTGCAATCATGCCGCTTGTGCCCGGAACCAAAATCGGTCTCATACCGATCGCGATGTGGGTCGCGGTTCCCACAGCCTCCTTGTGGCTCGCGCGCCGTCTCGGCACCGGACCCCGCTGATCGCAAACCGGGATCACCTATCCCTCGACAGCTGCCGGCTGCGGTCCCGATGGTGATCGACTTATCCGGAATCCGGCAATCAGAGCGAGCAGCGTGAGCAATTGCGCGCCGATCGTCTCGACAGTCGGGAAGAAGCCGAGTTCGGCGAGGCGCGGCAAGCCGGCAATGAAAGTGGCGGAAAGAACTCCGGCCTCCTGGAAAGCGCCCACGCCCTTGCCCGCGAGAATGACCGCAAGGATCGCAATCAGGATAGCACTATAGCGGAAGAACTGGGTGATCGGCAGTTTGCGGCTGTAGCGCAGCATGGCCCAAGCAATGAGCGCCAGCAGCGCTACTGCGGACAAGGCACCTGCCAGTATGATGCCGCTGCTCTGCGGGTTCCACAGGGCAGCGTAGAACAGGATAGTCTCGAACGCTTCCCGGTAGACGACCACGAAGGCAAGACCAAAGAGAAACCATGCCGATCCGCGCGAAAGCGCCTTGCCCATTTTTTCCTGGATATAGCGCCGCCACTCCTCGGCCTGGGATTTGCCGTGCATCCAGATCCCGACCGATACGAGAATGACAGCCGCAAGCAGCGCGCCGATCCCTTCGGTCATCTCGCGGCTCGCCCCGCTGATGCTTACGAAGTAGGTTGCTACGACCCAGGTGGCGACACCTGCGAAAAGAGCAGCGATCCACCCACCATGGATATAGGGCAATACCTCGGAGCGCTGCGACTTTTTCACAAAGGCGATCATGGCGATCACAACCAGAATTGCTTCGATCCCCTCGCGCAGGAGAATGGTGAACGCCCCGAGAAAGGTCGAGATTTCGCTGGCCGCCTCAGGAGCCAACGCTTCCTCGGCTCTTGCCAGCAGACTATCGATGCGAGCCCTTAGTTGCTGTAGTTCGGATGGATTCGCACCGGACTCTATTCCGGTCCGGAATTGCCCGAGCGCCTGTTCTACCTCCCGCATCAAACCGCCATCGCGCGTTGCCAGGAGGGCCTCCAGGGGTTCAAACCCGTCGAGATAGGCAGACAGGGCAAGCTGCCGCGCTTCCTCTCGGTTGCCAGCCCGATAAGCTGACAGGCTGCGATCGAGCGTATCGCGAACGAAGGCGAGCGAACCTGCGTCATTTGCCTGTCCCACCGCATCGGGATTGGCGCGAAGATAGGCCATGACGGCGAGCGCACGGTCCTCGCCGATCTGCTCGGCCAGACTTTCCGGTGTGAGCGCGGCGAGCGTCTCGAGATCGGGGACAAGCTGGCGTATGCCATCATCTTCCCGCCAAATACGCTCGCCCTTGGCCACATCTTCAAAAGCAATGCTGCCGGCATGGAATGCAAGCGCCCAGCGATCCTCGTCGGACAGCGATGCGAAGCTGGCCATGGACGTTCCTTCCAGCCCTTGCGTGATGACCTGGTAAAGCCCGAACGCACTGCGCTGCCGCGCCCGGTCGATATCGGTGAAGTCGATCGGCGGGGGATCAAGTGCCTGCATTGCGGCCGGTGGCGCACTTCCGGCGGCGCCGTGACACGAGGCGCAGTTCTGCGCGAAGAGAGTGCGGGCGCGGTCAAGGTCGGGCGCTTGCGAAGGGGCAAGCGGAACCGGGTAGGCTGTCAGCAACGAGGCTGCCAGCGCGCGCGCTAAGCGCCCAACTCGCTCGGCGGGTTCCTTATTGGCGATCAGAGCTCGCAGCTGGTCCGATCGGCGGATGAGTGCGTGATTGTCTTTAGTATCCGGCAATGCAGCGATCTGCCGCGCCACGACATCGGAAAACTCCACCATTTCGCGATATTCGAATTCGTCGGCAACACGTCCCTCGGAAACGGCGGAGGCGTAGTCGACCGCGATATAATCGAGCAGACGCCAGGTGGTTCGCACGTCGGGTTCTTCCGCGTTCGCGGTGACGGACAGACACAGCGCAAGCGCCAGCAGAATGAGCCGCAGTGCCGGATGGACGGTGGCGGAGACGATGCGATGCATGAGGGGTCTCTATATCTGTTGCAATTAATTCGCAATAGCAGGGTGTAGACGGAAATGTATTTCCTCCAACCCCCGATCGCGGGGATATTCTGGAGTTTAGGTAGAGCGCAGTTCGCCGCGTGCCTGATTGAAGACTTCGGCACTTCCCCACACCGCCAGTCCTGCCATGATGCTCGCCACAACCAGATCGGGCCACGCACGGCCGGTGCCGAAAACGCCAATCGCTGCCGCCAGCACGGCGATATTACCGATCGCGTCGTTGCGCGAACAGATCCACACCGAGCGCATGTTCGCATCGCCCGAGCGATACCGGAACAGCATCGCGGCGACGGCGAGATTTACCGCCAGAGCAAGAGAACCGATGGCGCCCATCGTTCCCGGGTCGGGCGACGCCCCGACAAAGAAACCCCAGATGGCCGAGCCGAGCACCCACAGGCCGAAAGCCAGCATGGTCGCCGCCTTTACGAGAGCCGCACGTGCGCGCCAGACGAGCGCCATCCCCGCTACGCCAAGACTGATAGCATAGTTTGCCGCATCACCGAGAAAGTCGAGCGCGTCGGCCTGCAAGGCGCGCGAATCCGCAGCAATGCCTGCCACGATCTCCACACCGAACATGATTGCATTAAGGCCCAGCGCGATCCACAGAATGCGCCGCCATGTCGGATCGTTGTTGTTTGCACCGGCCTCATCGGGGCCGCAGCAGGTCTTTCCCATTTACTCGACTCCTTGCGTCGATCCGCCCTATGCACCTTGTAGTAACTACAAGGTCAAGCGGCAGGAGCCTTTGTCATGAGAATTGGTCAACTTGCCCGGATAACCGGCGTCAAATCCGAAACAATCCGCTTCTACGAGCGCGAAGGTATCCTCGCTGCCCCTCCGCGCACGAAGGCCAATTATCGCGACTATGGACCTGCAGAGGAAGCGCGCCTTAACTTCATACGGCGCGCGCGTGATCTCGGCTTCTCGATGGCACGCATCAGGGAATTGCTCGATCTCTCCGATGATGCCGACCGGTCCTGCGCGGGCATTGACGCTCTGGCCAGAAGCCATCTCGGCGAAGTCGAGCGCAAGATCGCCAGCCTGGAGGCGTTGCGGACGGAGCTTGGGCGCATGATCGCTGCCTGCGAGCAAGACACGGTAGGCGATTGTCGCATCATCGATGCACTTGCCGGTACCACCGAGCCTTGATGCCCGCGCCTCGTGCGCCAGTTCGGTCAGGCTCGCCGATGCACGGCTTTTGTCCGCCGCCCCTAAGAGACTTAACTTCGGGAAAGGCCGACGGGTGCGAAGCTGCCCGTGTCGCCATCCCGGGTCTGTCGAACGGGTTATGATGCTGCTGTCGGCCAGTTCCAGACGGCCATTTTTTCAATGCTCATATCCGCCATAGTGTAGGGGATCCCGCCGACGCCAAGCCCGGAGCGGCGCAGCCCTGCAAAAGGCATCCAGTCGACGCGGAATGCCGTATGGTCGTTCACCATCACAGCCGATCCCGCCAGAGACTGTATGCAATGATTGGCGATTGACAGGCGATCCGTGAATACAGCGGCCTGAAAGGCGTAAGGCAGGGCATTGGCCTGCTTGATAGCCAGGTCGATATCGTCATAGCCATACACGCAGATCACGGGGCCGAAGATTTCTTCCTGGGATACCTTGGAACTTTCGGGAGGATCGACAATGACGGTCGGGGAGAAAAGAGTATCACTCAGACGGCTTCCCCCGCACACCAGGGTGCCGCCTGCTGCGATGGCTTCATCGACCCAGCGTTCGACGCGGTCAACTTCCTCCGTTCGGATCAGGGGTCCGCATTGGGTCTGAGCATCGGCGGGATCGCCCACGACCAGCTTTTCGGCAGCTCGCCCTAGGTCATTGGCGAAGTCTTTCAATTCTGCAGCAGGGACGAATACGCGCTGTACGGAAACGCAGACCTGACCCGAATGATAGAACCCGCCTTTAAGCAACGAGGCGATCACTGCTGCGCGCTCCACGCCGTTGTCCACGATTACCGGCGCCGCGCCGCCGTGCTCGAGAGCAATGCGGGTCCCCGGCGCCAGCTTCGAGCGAAGCATCCAGCCGATTTTCGCAGAACCGATGAATGAGAAGAACGCCGTGCGCGGATCGGTTACCATTCTTTCGGCGATATCGTTGCCGCAAGGTGCGAACCGGCACCAGGCCTCGGGCAGGCCGGCTTCATGGAGAATGCTCACGAAGCTCTGGCATGACAGAGGCGTTTCCAGCGCAGGCTTGATGAGAACGGGGCACCCGGCTGCTACCGCCGGTGCAACCTGATGGACGATCAGGTTGAGGGGGTGATTGAATGCCGAGATCGCCACGACAGGACCGATCGGCTCGCGGAAGGTATATGCCGTCCTTCCCGCACCCGCTTCTGTCAGGTCCATGGGGATCTCGTGGCCGCCGCCATCGCTGAGCGCCTGAACGCACAAGTCGACGCTGCTGATCGCGCGACCGGCTTCCACGCGCGCATCGATCAGGGGTTTGCCGCCCTCCCTGACGATCTGGAGAGCCAGATCCTGGGCTCGTTCGCGCATGATATCCGCAGCCCGCCGGAGGATGGCGATACGCTCGTGCACGGCAAGCCAGCCATGGCGGTCGCGGTGGAGCAACTGCGCTTCACTCAGCCATTCATCGATTTGAGGCCAGTCGATTAGCGGCACTTCTGCAACCGGCTCGCGGTCGAACGGATTGTGAACGATCGTCTTCATAGCTCACACACCTTTGCGCCGAGTTCATCAATCAGCACCTTCTTGTTTTCGGAATAGTCGACGGGTAGATCGACGAGATGCACGCCGCCAGCCTCGAATGCGTCGTTCAGGACCGCCACAAGATCTGCGCTCCGTTCGACCCGGTGACCGGTCGCTCCATAGCTTTGTGCGTAGGTGACGAAGTCGGGATTGGAAAAGGTCAGGCCGTAGTCCGGAAAGCCGAGCTGGTCCTGCTTCCAGCGGATCATGCCGTATGCTGCATCGTTCAGAACGAGAACGACAAGGTTCAGTCCAAGCCTGACGGCCGTTTCCAGTTCCTGCGAGTTCATCATGAACCCGCCATCGCCGCATACCGCGAGCACTCTGCGCCCCGGCGCCAGCATCGCAGCCATCATGGCGGATGGAAGGCCAGCACCCATCGTCGCCAATGCATTGTCGAGCAGGATGGTGCCAGGCTCGTGGGCGATGTAGTTTCTGGCGAACCAGATCTTGTAGATGCCGTTGTCGAGCGCAACGATATCATCGCGCGCCATTACGCTGCGTACGTCGGCAACCACGCGCTGGGGGACCATTGGAAAACGTTCGTCGTCGCTGGTCTCGGAGATGGCCGATGCAATCTCGTGATGCAGGGCGGTATAATAGCTGCGGTCGCACTGCAGCTTGCCATCCAGGCGGTTTCCCAGCCGCTCGACCGATCCGGCGATGTCGCCGATGACCTCGAGCTGCGGGAAGTAGACCTGATCGACTTCGGCTGCCTTGTAATTGATATGGATGACGGTCTGCCCGCCCGGCTCCATGAAGAAGGGCGGCTTCTCCACCACGTCGTGACCGATATTGACGATCAGATCGGCCTTTTCGATTGCGCAGTGAACATAATCGCCCGACGATAGCGCCGCGGTGCCCAGATAGAGCTCGCTATCTTCATCGACCACGCCCTTGCCCATCTGGGTGTCGAAGAATGGAAAGCCGGTATCAGACACGAATTTGCGCAACGCTTTCGAAGCGCGGCGGCGGTTCGCTCCGGCACCGATCAGGAGCAATGGCCGCTCAGCCGCGATGATGCGCTCGGCCGCTTCGTCGAGCGCAGCATCTCCGGCGACCGCATAACGCCTGTAATGCGGAGGTATGACCGGTTCGATCGTTTCCTCTTCAGCGATATCTTCCGGCAGCTCGAGCAGTACAGCGCCCGGCCTTTCTTCCTGCGCCAGACGGAAACCTTCGCGAACGAGCGAGGGAATGCGATTGCCGTTCACGATCTGGGTCGAAGCCTTGCAGAGCGGCGTAAACAGGGAAACGACGTCGACAATCTGGAACTGGGCCTGTTTCGATGTCTTGATCGGTTTCTGCCCAGTAATAATGACGAGCGGAAAGGCCCCGAGCGCGGCATAGGCCGCCGGTGTGGTCAGGTTCGTGGCACCAGGCCCGAGCGTTGCCAGGCACACACCTGCCTTGCCGGTCAGGCGGCCATAGGTCGCCGCCATGAAGCCAGCGCCCTGTTCGTGACGGGCCAGAACCAGCGTGATGGCGGAAGTTCGCAGCGATTCCAGGAGATCCAGGTTCTCTTCGCCTGGAACGGCGAAAACATATTCGACGCCCTCGGCCTCGAGCGCGGCGACCATAAGATCGGAAGCTTTCATTCGTTGGTCCTCATTTTACGGGTTGCAGGGCGGTTCATGTCGTGCGCTGCCAAGCAGCTTACCCACAGCGACCGACCCGATCGCCGCGCTTGTCAATGGTCGCGGTCATGGTCGTGATGATGGTTCTTCTCGACCTGATGGTCCGGGATCATGTCGGGATCACAGTCCGCAGCGAGACAGGCTTCGAACGTTGCATGGGCGATGGCGTGCTGCGTCTCGAGCATACCGCGAGCCCGCGCCTTCACATCCTCGAAAGCCTGCAACGAAGATTCGGCAGGAACGACATGCGCCTCAAGCGCGCGATAATGCTCGCTGATGCTCCAGACTTGGACGTGATGGACGTCGGCCACGCCTTCTGCGTCACGCAGGTCGCTCACAATGCGATCGAACTCGCTTTCGTCCGGCACCGCGCCCATCAAGAGACGCACCGTGCGAGGCAACAAAGTAACGCCCTGCCAGATCACAAAGTCACCAATGACCACCGTGATGGTCAGATCGGCGATATAAAGTTCGTATCGCAGAATGAGCACGCCAGCCACGATCACACCGGCCGAAGCCAGCGCATCGGACACATTGTGCAGGAAGATCGAATAGGGTCAATTCCTCTTCTCGCCGTGTTTGGTTCCCGCATCGTCGTGGCTATCCATGTGAGCGTCGCGCAGAATCTCGATGCCGCCATAGAGAGCGATGCAAGCTACCGCGATGCCCACAACGAGGTCGGGCCAGTTGGTTCCGGTCAGCATCACAATGATGCCGGCGATAATGATCCCGCCATTAGAGATAAAGTCGTTGAAGCTGAAGGTGGTCGCCGCCCGCATATTGACGTCCTTGTTCTCCATCTTCTGCAGCAGGCGCAGGCAATAGAGATTGACCATCCCCGCGATGAACGCCATCGCCATCATCAATATCCCGCCCGGATCGGACCCTTCCACAAACCGTCGGTAAGCATCGAAGATAACCCCAGCAGAGAAGATCAGCAGCATGATGCCGGAGAAACGTGCGGCCCCGCGTTTCCAGGTCCGTGAGCGGGTCAGCGCGAGCAGGCTGAGCGCATAAACGATGGCATCGGATGAATTATCGAGGCCGTTCGCCAACAGCGCATTAGAATCGGCAAAATACCCGACCGCGAAAAAGCCGATCGCGATGGCCACGTTAAGCCACAGGACAACCCACAGGGTCTTGCGCTTTTCAGGCGACCCGACATCGACCTCATGTCCGCCACTCATGCTGCGTCCTCCTCGGTTTGTACCCAGCTTTCCGCATGACTACGCTGTGTTGGCCGGAAGAACTTCATTTCGGTGCGGAAGAGTGAGGATGACAATTTCGTGCCCCACTCTTCCCATTCGCTGTCGCCGATTATGGCGATCCGGCCGAAACAATCCTTATGCCGGATGTCGAACTTGAGATCGCGCCAGAGACCTCCGAAGTTCCAACCCGAAAAGTCAGGCGCGAGCTCGATCACCATCGGGACGGTACCGGCCTCGCGCTCTGCGATATGTTCGAATTGGGGAACAAAGCGGTCATAGGCTTCATCCCCCTGCCTGCCTCCGGCACGTATCCAGAGCAGTCCGTTCTTTTCCTTCAGTGCCAGCACCGTATTCTCCTTTCCCGATCGGTCATGTGATGTCCTTCAGCTCGCGCTGCTCATCGCTTGTCACATTGCGCCGCAGCCTGTCCCACCAACGCTGTCGCCAGGTCCGGTCATCTTCTCTGGTCCCGAAAACCAGCTTCAAGATTGCGGGCAAGACGAAAAGGGTCAGCGCGGTGGCGGTGATCAACCCTCCAATGACGACTGTCGCCAAGGGACGTTGCACTTCCGCGCCGGTCCCGGTCGCAATGGCCATCGGCACGAAGCCGAGCGATGCAACGAGCGCGGTCATGAGAACCGGCCTTAGGCGCGCCAATCCACCATCGACGATGGCGTCATCGAGCGCCATGCCCCTGTCGAGCCGCTGACGGATCGCAGTCACCATCACGAGGCCATTCAAGGTCGCCACACCCGACAGGGCGATAAAGCCTACCGCCGCAGATACCGAGAATGGCATCCCGCGTAGAGCCAAGGAGAAAATCCCGCCTGCCAGGGCCAACGGGATCGCGCTGAATACGGCGAGCGCCGGCACCCAGCCCCCAACCGCCATGTAAAGCAGCAAGAGAATGACCGCGAAAGCGATAGGAATGACTATCTGAAGTCTTTCCTGAGCAGCCTGGAGGTTCTGGTATTGACCGCCCCACTCGATAAACGCGGCAGCGGGCAGTTCGACCTGCGCCGCAACCCTTTCCTGGGCCTCTTCTACAAAAGACCCGAGGTCGCGTTCTCGCACGTTGGACGAAACGATCACCAGTCTGCGTCCCTGTTCCCGGCGAACCTCCGCGAGACCATCCACCACACGGAACTCGGCAACCGAGCGTAGCGGTATGGTTGCCCCGTTCGGGAGCAGCACCGGCAAAGCACCGAGCTGGTCGAAATCGTCGCGGGTCGCGTCCGACAACCGCACAACCACATCGAAGCGGCGATCGCCTTCGAAAACGAGGCCCGCAGGCCGACCGCCCAGTGCGATCGCCACCGATTGCGCAACGTCTTCGACCTTCAGCCCGTAACGGGCAATCGCTGGCCGATCGAAGGCAATATCGAGGGTGGGGAACCCGGTCACTTGCTGGACCTTGACGTCCGCGGCGCCGTCGACATTGCGCAGCACGCCCGCAACCTCGTTCGCCGCCGAGGTCATGGCGCTGAGATCGTCTCCGTAGATCTTGACGGCAACATCTCCGCGAACGCCTGCGATCAATTCGTTGAACCGCAATTCGATCGGTTGGCTGAACTCGTAAAGGTTGCCGACGAGACTGCTGAGGGCGCTCTCCATTTGCGCGACCAACTCGTCCTTGGCGAGGTCGGGATCGGGCCATTCCTCACGGGGTTTGAGGATCACGTACGCATCGGAAGCGTTCGGCGGCATCGGGTCACTGGCCACTTCCGCCGTGCCCGTCCGCGAAAAGACAAGCTCGACTTGCGGAAATTGCTCGAGCCGGTCCTCTACCCGCCTTTGCATCGCGAGCGAACGTTCGAGCGATGTCGAAGGAATACGCAGCGATTGCACGGCGATGTCGCGCTCGTCCAATTGCGGTGTGAACTCGCTCCCGAGGAAGCTGAACACGAAGGCCGCAAAGGCGAAGATGCCGACGCCCATGCCGATGACCGGCCAGGGGCGGGTGATCGCCTTGCGGACCAGCGGTCCGTATCGCTCCTTGGCGATCCGGATCGGCTTGACCTCCTTTTCCGTCAGCTTCTTGTTGAGCAGGATGGCGATCATTGCCGGGACGAAGGTCAGCGACAACACGAACGCCGAGGCGAGCGCGAGCATGACCGTGATCGCCATGGGTGAAAAGGTTTTGCCTTCGACGCCGGTAAAGGTGAGAAGCGGTGCGAAGACGAGAAGAATGATCGCCTGGCCGTACACGGTTGGCTTGATCATTTCCTGCGCGGCAAGCCGCGTTTCCGTCAACCTCTCACCAAGTGTAAGAAGTCGGCCCTCGTGTTCCTGTCGAGCCGCGAGCCTCGCGACGCTGTTCTCGACGATGATGACGGCACCATCGACGATCAGGCCGAAGTCCAGCGCACCCAGGCTCATGAGATTGCCCGAAACGCCGAGCCGGTTCATTCCGATCGATGCCATCAGCATGGAAAAGGGGATGACCAGCGCCGCGATGATCGCTGCCCGGATGTTGCCCAGCAGCAAGAACAGGATCGCAATGACCAGAAGCGCGCCCTCGACAAGGTTCTTCTCGACGGTCGCGATCGTCGCATCGACCAGGGAAGACCGGTTGTAGACGATCTCCGCGACAATTCCTTCCGGCAGGGAGCTGCGGACTTCCTCAAGCCGTTCGGCCGCCTGGGCCGAAACGGTGCGGCTGTTCTCGCCCGCGCGCATGAGCACGGTCCCCACGACTGCTTCATCGCCATTCAGCGACGCCGCGCCCGTTCGCAGGTCGCCGCCGATACTGACCGTGGCGATATCGCCCACGCGAATGGGGACTCCCTCGCGGGTGGAAACGACCGCCTGCTCGATATCCTCGACGCTGCCGAGGCGCGCATCGACCCGGGCGAGGAGCGCTTCACCGGCCCGCTCGACGAAATTGGCCCCTTCGGCGAGATTGGCCGCTTCCAGCGCGTCGATCACCTCGTCGAACGACAAACCGTAACCGGTCAATCGTGCGGGATCGGGTTGGACGAGATATTGCTTTTCGAAGCCGCCGATGGAGTCGACACCTGCCACACCGTCGACCGACCGCATGAGCGGTGCAACCACCCAGTCCTGAATGGTTCGCAGATAGGCAGCCTTGGCAACATCGCTGTCGAGCCGGTCGCCACGTTCGGTCACGAAGCTCCCGTCGGACTGCCATCCGACCGCTCCGCCCCGCGGCGCTTCCTTGCCGTCAGGATATTCGTACTCGATGGTATACATGAGCACTTCGCCCAAGCCGGTCGAGATGGGTCCCATCACCGGTTCGGCACCCTCGGGCAGCGAAGCGCTTATGGGCGTCAGCCGTTCGTTGACCTGCTGACGCGCGAAATAGATGTCGGTCCCTTCCTCGAAAATCGCGGTCACCTGGCTGAACCCGTTGCGCGATATCGAGCGTGTCATTTCCAGACCCTCGATGCCAGCAAGCCCGGTTTCGACAGGATAGGTGACCTGCGTCTCGACTTGCGAGGGCGAAAGGGCTGGTGCCTCGGTGTTGATCTGCACCTGTACGTTGGTGATATCGGGCACAGCATCGATGGGCAGGCGGAGCAAATTCACCACGCCAAAGATTGCCACACCGAGGGTCAGCACGACCATCGCCCAGCGAAAGCGCACGGCGACGTCGAGGATCATGCCGATCAGGCCATGGCGGTGGGGGCGATCCGCGTCCTGCATGTGATCAGTGTCCATGCTCGGCCTCCTCCTTCTCGAGTTCAGCCTTCAGCAAGAAGGCGTTGGCGGTGGCTATCCGCCAATTTGCTTCGAGACCGGACTCGATGACCACCCGTCCTCCCGAACGCGCACCGGTGACCACTCGACGGGTTTGAAACCCGCGGCGCGTGCGAACGAAGACCACCTCTGCGCCATCGATTGTCTGGACGGCACTTTCCGGCACCGACATGCGGCCGGTATCGACCTCACCCGAGGGGCGGATACGTGCCTGCAAGAACGCACCGGGTTGCAGGCCGGGGATCGGCCTTGCCAGCGACAGGACCGCCGTAGCGCTGCGGCTTTCGGGATCGAGCGAGGGAGTGACGGATCGCACGCGCGCACCCACTTCCCGGTTGTCCGCGATTTCCAGCGTGGCCTCGTCGCCAGGCTGGATGCGGCTTGCTTCAGCCGACGGGAGGGCAACCTCGACCTGCATGCCGCTCGGGTTCACGACCTGGTAGAGTTCTTCTCCGGCCTCGACGAAGGACCCGAGAACGATAGGCGCCGAGGTCACTCGGCCCGCGAGCGGGCTCGTAACCGCGAGGGAGCGCCCGTCGCCGCTAACACCCGCCGCCGAGACTGCCGCTTGGGCACGCGCAAGTTCCGATTGAGCAACCTGCAGATTGGCTCGGGCGGCCTCGAGATCCTGCCGCGCGGTGACATTGGCTTCGAAAAGGCGGCGCTCTCGATCGTAGGCAGCAGACAATTCGTTGACCCGCGCGCCCGCTGCGCTGAGTTGCGCCGCAAGAGCAGCGGCGTCGGCGCTCTCGATGCGGGCAATCGTCTCTCCCTGCCTCACGTAATCACCCAGCGTTTTGCCGACACTGCGGACTACGCCCGCTGCGCGGGCATCGATGCGGGCACTTGCCGTCGGGCTTGCCGCGACGGTGGCCGGAAAGACCAGCTCGACTGCCGATCCCTGACCGACGGTTTCGACCTCTATCTGGGACGCTTCGATTTGTTCGGCGCCAAGCAGGACAAGCCCTTCGGGAAGCTCGGCCTCCTCGCTCGTTTCCTCAATGTGCTGGTCGGCACTGCCACTTGGCCACAGCATAAACACTGCAGCGGCGATTGAAACGATCACGCCGATAAAAACGGCCAGACGTCTACGGTTCATTTGGAAATACCTCATTGTGCGCCGAGCCAGATCAGCGTCGCCGCCAGGCGGCCACGATCTTCCTGGGCTTGAATCAATGCTTCACGGATGGTGTCGCGCGCTTCGGCCGCAGCCAGAACTTCGATCAGCGGAAATCTGCCGTTGCGGTAGCCAATCCGAACGAGGCGCAAGGCTTCCTCGGCTTGGGGCAAGGACGTCTCCGCGAGGGTCTCGACCCGCGCTTCGGCTGCCAGAAATTGTCCGCGAGCCTGCGTGACTTCGAGTTCGAAATCGGTGCGGGCAATCGCCTCCCGTGCCGTCGCGGCGCGAAGCCGCGCCTCGGCAGCAGCGATGTTTCCTTGGTTGCGATTACTGAACGGAAACGGGATCGAAACGCCTACGAGGAACGCCTGGTCTCTGCTTTCCTCGAACCGTCGGACACCGGCGGATATCGCCGGATCCGGAATGCCTAAAGAGCGTTCCCGGGCGATCGCGGCATCTGCAGCCTCGCGTTCGGCACGGGCGACCTGAAGACGTAAGGCCGAAGGCGAGGCGAGCAGCGTCGCCGGAGGTTCGATCTCGGGGAACACCGAAGGCACGTCCGTAGCAGGTGTTGCCTCGCCCCAAAGCGCGGCGAGCGCAGTCCTCGCCGCACTGTCGGCGGCCAGGGCCGCTTCAAGCTCCGCGAGCGCCTCCGCAAGTGCCGCTTCGGCACGAAGCGAGCGCAGGGGAGGCTCCCGTCCGACATCGACCAGTACGCCTGCGATCCTGGCAAGCTCGCGATTGCGCTCGACTATGTCCCGCGCGAGTTCCAATCGGGCTGCCGCGGAGACGGCTTCGACATAGCGTTCGCGTACCGATCGCCCTAGCTGAGCAACCGAGAGCGCTCCTGAAAGGGCCGCGACGCGCGCTTCCGCCTGGGCGGCGCGGACGCGCGCTCCCCGTTTGCCGCCCAATTCGAGCCGCTGGCTCAGGGACAAAGTGTACTCGGTGGCCTGCAATCCCGAAAATGCGCCGCTTCCGGCAATGTTTTCGGCTTCGAAAGCAATTTCGGGGTTGGGCCGCAGCCGCGCCTGGTCGACCAGGGCCCGCGCCGCGTCGGCTTCGGCCCGCGGTCCGATCAGGCGCGGATTTTCTGGGGGCTCATCTGCGCTGTCGACGATGCCCGCACGAGCGAGCGCAGCTTCGAGCGTCAGAAGCTCACGCTCCTGCGCCGCCACGGTCGTGGCTTGAGCGGCGAGGAACAGCCCTCCAAGGAGGACCCCTCGCCAATGAATGGCTGACATTTTTCGAAAATTCCTCTGCTGACGATCCGAACTGCGCTGCGGCATGCAGCGCGGTGACGGTCGTCAGGCGCGAGGGGGGCGCTTCAGTCGGTCGGCAATTTCGGAAGCGAGCGCTTCGGCGGGAGGCGCATCGGGAACCACGACCAAGTGAGGGACCGAATTCTTCTGCACGGTGCCGGCAAAGCTCGCCCCGTGATGGCAATGGCCGTGTCCACACACGCCGTGTTGCTCGGCCGGCGCATCCGGATCGCCCGGCACTTCATCGGCGGCTGCGGATGACGCAGACGCGCTATCGAGCGAAGCCAGAACGGGCGTGCTTCCGGGCGCCACTTCGGCACCGCAAGCAGCAGCATCCGCCGCCGTCACGAACACCATCGCGACCAGCATGAGCAGGACGACGAAAGGGTGCAGGACAAGGCGACGATAGCTTGTAGTCATGGATTCCAACGGCTCCTAGCAAACCGCATCAAGATTGCAAGTTCCGTAACACGATGAAGTATAAGTCTTTTGTTACAGTATAACAGTCCTCGAATACTGTTTCGGTCTTTTAGAACGGCGCGATCAGGCCGCGCGAAGCTCGGGATGCGGATGCTCGCAGCGATGAACTTCGATCGTGACGTGCACATATTCTGCATGCTCTGAAAGTCGGCTGGCATAATTGTCGGGCGCGAGCGGATCATCGGCGATGAGCGAGGCGATGACTGCATACTTGCCAGGACCGATCCGCCAGATGTGCAGATCGCCGATCGCGGCGTCCCGGTCCTCGAGCGCCTCGCGCACCTCTGTGTACCGTTCAGAGGCCGCTTCGGCGTCGACAAGCACGGCAGCGGTATCGCGCAGCAGTGACCATGACCAGCGCCCGATCACGAAAGCACCCACCAGCCCCATTGCCGCGTCCATCCATGCCCAGCCGAGGTACATGCCGGCGAGAAGGGCCACGATAGCCAGGACGGAGGTCAGGGCATCGGCAAGCACGTGGAAATAGGCGGAGCGCAGATTGTTATCGGCATACGCATGGTCGTGGTGATGATGATGGTCGTGATCATGCCCATGGTGATGATCGGCACCAAGCAGCCAGGCACTCGCGAGGTTCACCACGAGGCCGAGCACGGCGATCCAGATAGCCTCGGTATAGGCAATCGTGAGCGGACTGACGAACCTTTGAGCCGATTCAACCGCGATCCCGATTGCGAAGATGGCGAGGACAAGCGCGCTCGCGAAGCCGGCGAGGTCGCCCACCTTGCCGGTACCGAATGTGAAACGCGGGTTGTTCGCATGGCGCTTGGCAAACCAGTAGGCGAAGGCCGCGACGCCCAAGGCACCTGCATGGGTCGCCATGTGGATACCATCGGCGAGAAGCGCCATCGATCCAGTCCACAGCCCCGCAACAATTTCGATCACCATCATCGCGGCGGTCAACGCGACAACATAGCGCGTGCGCTGCTCATGCGCGTCGTGCGAAGCGCTCAGAAAGTTGTGATCATGGGCGAGCGGTTTAGAGTCGGCGTGGTGCATGCGAGGCTGATAATCGGTATTACGGAAGGGCGAAACCTGAATGGAGCTTTCGACTCCGAGACCGAGGTGAATTTCGGACCTAGTAATTCCTTCCCGTCAGTCAGACCGAGAATCTGGTATTGCGAAAAGTAGGACCTCACTTCTCGCGATATCCGCTGCATTTACTCTCAATCCTACCTGTGCGATGAGCGTCAGCGTTTGAAAATCAACAAGATACGACAGGTATCCTATCGGTCCGATTCTGTTCATCCCGGGAAGGTCACAAGCTGGCCATGAATGCAAAAGTCATCACGAATTTCCAGCTTGGCAGCCGCGAATCCTCCTCGGCGCCGGATGTCTTGCCCTTGGCTACAGAGCATGCGCTGCAATCCGCCGGAGCTGCTTTCCATGCGCTCGCCGACACCATGCCGCAGATGGTTTGGTCGACTCTTCCCGACGGCTCCCACGATTATTACAATGCGCGCTGGTATGAATTCTCGGGTGTCCCTGTCGGATCAACCGACGGCGAAGGATGGGCCGGGATGTTTCATGAGGATGACCAGGCCGATGCATGGAATAAATGGAACCACAGCCTCGCTACCGGCGAACCGTACGAGGTTGAATATCGCCTGAGGCATCACAGCGGTGATTATCGCTGGATGATCGGTCGTGCGCTGCCGATCCTCAACGAGCAGGGTGAGATACAGCGCTGGATCGGCACTTGTACGGATATCGACGAGCAGAAGCGCACCGCCCTCCAAAACTGTTTGAAAGCGTCCAGGTCCTCAACGGCGCCAGCGCCTTCCTGAACGGTGCAGCACCGGGCGGATCGGGACTTGGCGGAAGCGTCAATCTGCAGCTCAAGAGGGCCGGAGACACCGACCTCAATCGCGTAACCGTTTCAGCCAGCGAGAATGCCCACTTCGGCGGCAGCTTCGATGTCGCTCGCCGCTTTGGCCAGAACGGCGAATGGGGCGTTCGCCTGAATGCAGCCTATCGTGACGGCGAAACGTCGATCGACCGTGAAGATCGCCGCACTCAGGTCGTGGGCGGTGCGATCGATTATGACAGTGGCCCCCTACGGGCGGCTCTCGACCTGGCGTTCCAGAATGTCCGGATCGACGCCTTGCGGCCGAAGGTCACCGTCGGAAGCGCAACGATCCCCGCCGTTCCCGATGGCGATGCGAACTATGCGCAGGATTTCACCTACACCGAACTGCGCGATGTTTTCGGCGCGCTGGCCGTGGAATACGATCTTGCCGACAATGCATTGGCATACTTCAGGGCCGGTGCGCGCGACGGGCGCGAGGAAGGCATTTACGGCGGCATTACCGTTCTCGATGCCGGTAGCGGTGCTGCCAGCGGCACGGCGCTGTTCGTCCCGCGGACCGACAATAACGAAGCGGTCGAAGCTGGCATCCGCGTGAAGTTGGGCGAAGCGATCACCCACGAGTTCAATTTCGGCGGCAATGCCAGCTGGCAGGTGAACCGCAACGCCTATGATTTCCGTTACGGGCCTGGTTTTGCCGGCTACGCCACCAATATCTACGACGCCCCGCAGGTCGAACTGCCGTCTTCGGCCCTCGTCGGCGGCGACCTTGAGGATCCCTTCCCGATTTCGCGGACGCGGCTCTGGAGTGCTTTCGCATCGGACACAATCGGGATGATCGAAGACCGTTTGCAGGTCACGGCGGGCCTGCGCCTGCAATCCATCAATGTGAAGAGCTACAGCTATTTCGGCGGCGACCTGGCGACCGAATACGATGAAAGCGCAGTCACGCCCGTAATCGGCGTGGTCCTCAAGCCCTTCGATGGCCTGTCGCTATATGGCAACCGGATCGAGGCGCTCCAGCAAGGTCCGACAGCGCCCCTCGATCCGGCGCTCGTCAGCAATCCGGGAGAGGTGCTCGCGCCCCGCAAGTCGCTGCAGTACGAGGTTGGAGGCAAGCTGGCACTGGGCGATGTCTTCGTCGGTCTCGGCGCCTACCGCCTTGAGCGACCGGGAGAGGGTGTGCTTGCCGACGGCAGCTTCGGATACCTCGGGGATCAGACGCACCAAGGCATCGAGTTCACGGTCAACGGCGATCTGACACCCAGCCTGAGGCTGATCGGCGGCGCAGCTCTGACCGATGCGAAGCTCGTCAGCGGCAACGAGGTACCTGGCGTTTCCGAATACACCGCCAATGCAGACTTGGAGTGGGACTTGGGCTTTGTGCCTGGCGCGACGATCACAGCGCGTGCAGTGCACACGGGTCCGCAGTGGGTCGATGCCGCCAACACGCTCGAACTCGATAGCTGGACGCGTATCGATCTCGGTGCGCGCTACGTCTTCGCGGCGGACGACACGCCGGTCACGCTCCGCCTTTCGGCCGATAATATCACGAACGAAAAGTACTGGGCCAGCGCGTTCGACGTCTTTTCTGCCGCACTGCTGCAAGGAACCCCGCGCACAATCAAAGCCAGCATCTCTGCCGACTTCTAAGTTGGGCTGCGATGGGGCCGCTAGTGGTCAGTCCGGTCCTGGTCGACAAGGCGCAGATAGCGGACATTCGGCTTGCGACCCGTGAGCGGACATTGGTCGCATTACACCGCTGTGTGAAAGCAGTCGTTGGGTTGGAATGGAGAGAACTCCGGCGATCGGGTGCTGCTCAACCCAACATAGATCCGGCGTCGGAGGCAGCTGTAGGGTAAGCAAACATAGTCGATTTAATATCGTCCGCATTAAGCCCATGTCGGATGGCTAAGCCGAAGATATTGATCAGTTCGTCAGCGTCAGGGCCGACCAGGTGAGCCCCAAGGATGCGTCCTGTTCCAGTTTCGACCAGCACCTTGTGGCCGTAGATCTCTTCGTTCAGCCGCCTTGCCGAAAACCAACCTGGGTGCGATCCAGCATTCACCGTGAAATCCAAACCTGCCTCGTGCGCCTCGCTTTCCAGCATTCCGACCCGCGCCGCCGGCGGCTCCGTGAAAAGTGCACTAGGAACCCCACAATAGTTCGGAGCTCGGCCGCTATCTTCGAGTATGTTCTCAAGAACCACTTTGGCATCATGACTGGAGACCGGAGTCAGTGGCGGACCATTTGCAGCAGCGTCACCCGCCGCGAAGACTTTGGGGTTGCTTTGGCTTCGTAGTTGAGCGGTAAGCACCAAGCGACCCTCGTCACAGGCGACGTCTCCCGCCCCCAGATCGAGCGAACCGATCGCAGGGACTCTTCCGGCAGCGTGCACCACCAAGTCCCCTTCGATCCTGCGGTCGCCAGCATGCACGGTCAGACCGCCGGCTGTCTTCGTTACGCCGTTCACCTCGGCATCCACGATTTCAATGCCGAGATCGTCGAAACTCGGCATGAGCCAATCGACCGTGTCAGGGTCGAAGGCTTTCAGAATGCGGCCTCGTTGGACGATGGTGACCTTTGCTCCGGCGCGTGCGGCGAGGTGGGCAAATTCCGCGGCAATGTATCCGCCGCCGACGAATACGATCCTATCTGGAAGGGTTTCAAGTTCCAGGAATGCATCGCTGTGGGTCAGCAATGGCTCGCCTTCGATGCCAAGTGGCCGAGGCTCCGCTCCCGTTGCGATAAGAGCGTGCGAGAAACTCAGTTCCCTGTCGCCTACCGCGATCCTGTCGGGGCCAGCAAAGCGCGCCGCTCCGTAGAAGGTCGCCACGCCCTTTCGCTCGTAGCGAGCTTCCTGTTTTTCGGGGACGGGGTCGGTAAAGCTCCGCTTGAATGCCTGGAGGTCGCCCCAGTCAATCGAAACCGAACCTTCGATGCCCTTCCCCTTCATTCGCCTGTATGCAGCGAGCGCTTCCTCTGCACTCACCATCATCTTTTTCGGGTCGCATCCCCGCAGCGCACATGTGCCACCGTAAGGCCGATAATCGATGACCGCGCAACGCTTCCCTGCGTCAGCCATCCGGTGGACCGCGACCTGCGCAGCAGTTCCCGATCCGACGGCGACGAAATCGAAATTCTCAGCCATTGCAGCAGTCCCCTTCCTGAATCGGAGGGCAGGGAACGGTGCCGTATGAGCAGAACACGCAGCAATCGCCTTGGAGCGGCTGAAGGCGAACGCCGCAACCCGCGCAGTTATGGAAGAACAGGCAAGCGTTGGTCGGCATTTCCATGTCCTCCTCATGACCGCATTCGGGACAGCGCAAGCGCGAGATCAGGATCGGATCAGCCATAAAGGAAGGCACCTGTCAGCAGGGCCGCACCGATGGCAATTCCTATGGCGGTCAGCCCCCGATAGGTCGATGATCCGCATGCACTGTCCGCGGGGCATGTTCGTGCCCGCCGAAACTGCCAGAGCAAACGGAGGGTGGCAGCGAGAAGAAGAGCCGACGCGAGGGTCAACAGCGGGACGCGATAGGGGGCTACAACCGGCGAGATGCTGCCAAGCCACGCCGAGCCCACACCCACCGACGCGAGCATCAAGGGAAGTGCACAGCATGCAGCTGCCCCGAAGGCTGCAAAGACACCCCCGCCCGTCGCCAATCCGTTCCACCATGTGCTGATGCCGCGCATCGATCGTCCTTTTGCAAATCTTGATTCGCACACCTATTTACAGTCTGTAGCAACTACAGACTCAAGAGGTTGGCTTTGAAAATTGGCGAAGTGGCTAAGCGGACCGGATGTAACATCGAGACAATCCGGTATTACGAACGGATAGGCGTTATCGATCCTCCGCCGAGAAGAGGCGCCTACCGCGACTATGGTCCTTGCGACACCGAGCGCCTCCGCTTCATTCGGCGCGCGCGCGAACTCGGATTCTCCCTCGAGGAGGTGCGGGCACTGCTTGACTTAACGCCAGGCCACGAAGTGCGTTGCGATGAGGTGCAATCGATCGCCGAACAGCACCTCGCGAGCGTCCGTGCGAAGCGGGCCGACCTTGAGCGTATGGAGAACGCTCTCGCTAAACTGATCGAGCAATGTGGCACCACGAGTGTTGATCGGTGCCCGGTATTGGAAAGCCTAGCCGGCGAAGGCTAGCCCAACGGATCAAAGCGACAGGCCAACGGGTTTCCACCCATCTAAAGCGCCTTTCGCCGAGGAAGCAGAGCACCAGAGGGGGCGCAGCCGCCGAGGGGGCGTCAACCGACAGTCGGATTAGGGATTCAGAGCGGTGCATCCGCACATTCTCCCTTCTGGCGTCAATGAACAGTTGCGCGGAACGCCTCCGCAATTCATCGAAAAATATCGATAAGAATTGACGGCCTTGCAATCCATCGATAATTGCCGATGGATGAAGTCGACCACAGGACTAGAGGCACTCTCTGCGCTCGCGCACCCGACGCGGCTTGATGCGTTCCGTCGTCTGGTGCGCAGCGAGCCCCACGGGCTCTCTACCGGCCAGCTCGTGGAAGCCTCGGGCCTCACGCAGAGCACTTTTTCGAGTCACCTCGCGATCCTCGTCGGCGCTGATCTCGTCATACCTGAGAAGCGGGGGCGACAGATGATCCAACGGGCAAACATCAAAGTCCTGCGCGACCTGATGCTGTTTCTCGCCAAGGATTGCTGTGAAGGTCGCGCAGAGCTTTGCGAGCCGCTTGTCGCCGAACTTTCCCATTGTTGCTGAAGGAGCAGGCAATGGCTGACCAACCCTACAATGTCCTGTTCCTGTGCACGGGCAACTCGGCTCGCTCGATTTTGGGCGAAGCGCTGATGAACAAGATGGGCGGAGGTCGCTTCCGTGCCTACAGCGCAGGCAGCCAGCCCAAGGGCGACGTGCATCCGATGTCGCTCGAGGTGCTCGATAGCTTCGGCTATCCGACCGATGGCTTGCGCTCGAAGAACTGGAGCGAGTTCACCAAGCCCGGCGCACAGGAGTTCGATTTCATCTTTACTGTCTGCGACAACGCTGCGGGCGAGAGCTGTCCGGTATGGCCAGGCAAGCCGCTCACCGCGCATTGGGGCGTAGAGGATCCCGCCGCAGTCGAAGGGGATGGCCAGCGGCAGGCTTTCGTCGATTCGCTCAGCTATCTTAAACGCCGGATCGAGCTGTTCCTGATGCTCCCGCTCCAGAGCATCGACGAAATGTCTGTGCGCAGCAAGCTGGCCGCCATCGGCCGCGAAGAAGGCGCCAGCGCCAAGGCCAAGGAATCCTGAATGACCACCGACATCGTGATCTACCACAACCCCGAATGCGGCACCTCGCGCAACACGCTGGCGATGATCCGCAACGCCGGGTTCGAGCCGCATGTTATTGAGTATCTGAAGACGCCGCCTTCGCGCGCCATGCTCGAAAGCCTGATCGAGCGCGCTGGGCCCACCCCCCGTGCGCTGTTGCGTGAAAAGGGCACGCCATATGCCGAACTGGGCCTCGGCGATGAGAGCCTGAGCGATACAGCGCTGGTGGACGCGATGATGGAGCACCCGGTCCTGATCAACCGTCCAGTTGTCGTCTCCCCGCTCGGCGTCCGCCTGTGCCGTCCGTCAGAGGCGGTGCTCGACATTCTGCCAAGCCCCCAGCTGGGCGCCTTCACCAAGGAAGACGGCGAGCAGGTCGTGGACGCGCCGGGCGAACGTATCGCCTGATGCTGCTTGCGGTTGCAATTTTCGTGGTCACCATCACGATGGTGATCTGGCAGCCGCGCGGGCTCGGCATCGGGTGGAGCGCGATCGGCGGAGCGCTGCTCGCCCTTGCCACCGGCGTCATCTCGCTCGCCGACATCCCGGTGGTGTGGAACATCATCTGGAACGCCACCGGCGCCTTCGTCGCGGTGATCCTGATCAGCTTGATCCTCGATCGTGCCGGGTTCTTCGAATGGGCTGCGCTCCATGTGGCGCGGTGGGGGCGCGGCGACGGTCGCTGGCTATTCGTGCTCGTGGTATTGCTGGGTGCAGGTGTTGCCGCGATCTTCGCCAATGATGGCGCGGCGCTGATCCTGACCCCGATCGTGATCGCGATGCTCCGGGCGCTGGGATACAACGCCAAAGCGACGCTGGCTTTCGTCATGGCGGCAGGGTTCATTGCCGATACGTCGAGCCTGCCGCTGGTCGTGTCGAACCTCGTCAATATCGTCTCGGCGGACTTCTTCGATATCGGGTTCGGCGAGTATGCGCTGGTCATGGTGCCAGTCGACCTGGCGGCTATCGTGGCTACGCTGGCAGCGCTGCTGCTGTTCTTCCGCAAGGACATTCCGACCAGCTACGACGTCGCACAGCTCCGCGCTCCGGCAGAAGCGATCCATGACCGAGCGACCTTCCGCGCCGGCTGGGTGGTGCTGGCCCTGCTGCTGATCGGTTTTTTCGTTCTCGATCCTCTTGGCGTGCCGATCAGCGCGGTCGCTGCCGTCGGCGCGCTGGCGCTCATCGCGATAGCTGCGCGCGGCCACGTCATCCCTACGGGCCAGGTGATCCGCGAAGCGCCCTGGCAGGTCGTGATCTTCTCGCTCGGCATGTATCTGGTCGTCTACGGCATGAGCAATGCGGGGCTTGCCACTGCGATCGCCGGGGTGCTGGAGCGCTCGGCCGAGGGCGGCATATGGGGTGCGGCCTTCGGAACGGGCATTCTGTCCGCGGTGCTATCCTCGGGCATGAACAACATGCCGACCGTCCTCGTCGGCGCGCTGTCGATCGATGCCACGAGTGCCACCGGCCCGGTTCGTGACGCCATGATCTACGCCAACGTCATCGGCTGCGACCTCGGGCCAAAGATCACGCCGATCGGTTCGCTCGCGACCCTGCTGTGGCTGCATGTGCTGGGACAGAAGGACGTGAAGATCGGCTGGGGCTATTACTTCCGCGTCGGCATCACACTGACCACGCCGATCCTGCTGGCAACCCTGGCCGCCCTCGCACTGCGATTGAGCCTCGCATGAAGCTGTTCCTCGTCTATCCGCTCGCGGCGCTGTTCGAAATCGCCGGTTGCTTCGCATTCTGGGCATGGTGGCGGCTGGAGAAGAGCGCCTTGTGGCTGCTGCCCGGAATGGTGTCGCTGGCCCTGTTCGCCTGGCTGCTGACTCTCGTGCCGACCGACGCTGCCGGTCGCGCCTTCGCAGCCTATGGCGGGGTCTATGTTGCCGCGTCGCTCCTGTGGCTGTGGACTGTCGAAGGCACCACCCCCGACCGGTGGGACTTCGTCGGCGGCGCGGTCGTGCTCGCCGGCGCTGCCATCATCCTGTTCGGCCCCCGCGGCTGACGACCCAAATTTGGAGAATTTCCTTGTCCCGTCTGCGACCCTTGCCCGATCCCGACAGCTTTCCGGCGCTCGACCCCGCCTTCATCCATGCCCGCCCTGCCGAAGGTCTCGGTGCCGACCAGCCACCGCCGCGCATCCTGTTGCTCTACGGTTCTCTGCGGGAGCGCTCGTATTCGCGCCTCGCGGTCGAGGAAGCTGCTCGCTTGCTCCAGCTGTTCGGCGCGGAGACGCGCATCTTCGATCCCTCCGACCTGCCGCTACCCGATCAGGTGGGTGGCGATGACCATCCCGCCGTCCACGAACTGCGCGAGCATGCCTTCTGGTCCGAGGGCATGGTGTGGTGCAGCCCCGAAAGGCACGGCCAGATCACGGGCATAATGAAGACACAGATCGATCATCTGCCGCTTAGTATCGGAGGCATGCGACCGACCCAGGGGCGGACCCTTGCGGTCATGCAGGTATCTGCCGGCTCGCAGTCGTTCAACACCGTCAATACACTGCGGCTGCTTGGGCGCTGGATGCGGATGTTCACCATCCCGAACCAGTCCAGCGTGCCAAAGGCATACGAGGAGTTCGACGAGGCTGGCCGCATGAAACCCTCCTCGCTCTACGATCGGATCGTGGACGTCATGGAGGAACTGGTCCGCTTCACAGTCCTGCTGCGCCCGCATGCCAAGCAGCTCGTGGACCGATATTCGGAGCGCAAGGAGTCCGGGCGCGTCATCGATTCTAAGACGGATATATCCTCGATCGCCTTATCTTGATCGTAATGACCGCCTATGGGCGTGCGACGCGATGGCCCCAGAGACTGAAACGGGGCGCGCTGCTGACCGGCCGCTTGGGGGCCGTGAGGGGACTGTCGCCTTTCAATTCCCAAATTGCAGAAAGCCGTCATTCTGGAAGCGATCCCAACTACCGATGTAGATGCCGTCGTAACTCTAATCCGAAACCAGACCCTGGAAGCGCAGCTCTTCGGCGCTTCTGGTTTTCGGGGAGGTCAATGGGAAGCACTTACAGGTGAGCGGATCACCTAATGTCTGTTGTGAGTTCGATTGCTACGAGGTGCCAGCTGAGTCCATCCCGTTCGAAGCGATAGCTATTGCCGCTTGTTTCGTTGCGGCCCGACGGTGTCGCCACAACTGTATTCAGTCCAGACCAGTCGAACGACCAGCTATCGGTGGTTTCCATTATGCGGGGCATGGGGCCGGCGGGCTCTTCCTCGGGAAAATCTGCGGGCAGTCCGGCGGCGGCTGCGAACTGCCATTCGCCATAAGGTTCGTTGACGAACATCCGCACTGCACGCGGGTCCGACATCGCATCCAGAATGACGTCCTTAGTGTAGGGCGGCTCATAGGTATCGACCTGAGGCAACATCTGATTCTCGAAGGCTGCTCGCACGCGCGCCCGGTCGAATAGAGCGAGCAACTCTTCGGGCGCAGTTTCCCAATCGCTGAGTGCTGCAATCGCCAGCCTGGGCGAAAAAGCATACCAGCTTCCCCCGGCCACAATTACGATTGCGGCAATAGTTGTAACCAGCCAGATGAAGCGAGAGCTCTTCATGATCGAAAACATAGCAGTCCAAGGAGGCTACACTCAACGGATTATCCCGGATCCGGAAATTCCAACATAAGCGGAAGCTTTTGCTTTTCGGAAAGCATTTCGTTTCAGTGCCGTTCAGCGAGAAAGCTCCATGATACATCGTCACATTGGGAGATGGTGTATTGATTCGGCTTGCTGTTGCCCTGTGCGCCAGTCTGGCGGCTTGCTCTGCTCAAGGCTCAAGCGAGGAACGCGGGGCCGCCTCCGCGGACGACTATGCCACCATTCTGGAAGCTCCGCCCTATACGCCGATCACGACCCTTGGCCCTGCCGGCTACACTCCGACTATTGAGGACCGGCGGCACCGGTTCGCCGACAGGCTTGAACAGCGCCACCTGCCTATGCTGCGCAGGCTGAAGAAGGGCGAGATTGGCAATTTCGGTGGGATCGAATGGCGCTGGAAGGATGGGCCGGACAATGACGGCCTTGGCACGGTGAGCGGGGTAGCATTTTTCTTACGCGACCCGCCAGCATCGCTCGCGCGCTATACCTCAGACCCCTTGTTCTCTGCTGAGCGGGCCGGGTTTTCCCGTTCCGATCAGGACCGGATCGTGCGCGAGTGGGAACAGCGTATCGGACCGGAAATCGCCTCTGCCGGATTTGGCAACATGAGCGTGCCCTGGCTATCCATTTTCATGGTGCGCGCTGAATTCGACACGCTGCGAGAGAAGAGGGGCTGGAAGCTCCCGGCCAACCTGCTGTTACGGTTCGAACCGCGCGCAAATCCCGATTTACCGCGGGTCGCACCCGATGTGGCAGGCCAGATCCGCTATTTTGCGCAGGCAGAGATAACCTCTATTCCTCCTCCGGCCTTGGCTACCTTCGATGCCATCGTGCTGCGTGACGGCTGTTTCTTCATCGACGAGCAAGGGAATGATGACCCGCTCGTCCTGTTTCCGTTCGAGACTGGTGTCTGGCGCGATGAGCAGGAACACCTCGCCTTCCGGCCCCGTGTTACAACCGATACCCGCCGGTTCGGACGAGTCGGGACACGCTTGCAGCTTGGCTATCGTGGTCAGGTGAATGACCCCCCGGGGGAACTGATTGCGGCATGTGGCGAGCACAGGGTTGTGGCCGTGACTTCACTCGATCAGGCGGCGGGATATGGCAATGACTGGTTCGCCGTGCGCGAATATCGCGACCGCGAAGGGATCAGCAGCGCCGAGGCCATGCGCCGCGTAAACGAATGCCTGCTGGCGCAGGAGCAGACCATGGCGGACAATCGCCTGCGCGGCGGTCGGGAACATCCGACACAATGCGCCAAGCGGTTCGGCATCTGGGGCAACCCCGTAAACCCGCCGCCGCCGCCGCCCCTGCTGCCCGCAATGCAGTCAGAATCCGCCACCGAACCTCTTTTCCCTCCATCGCCTCCCAAGAAGCTGATGCCGACCCGTAACGGCGTATGCCGGTTCGAGGAACACGACCCTGCCGGACGACCCAGAGAACTGATCGCGACCAACCGCGATTCCAATATGATCTTCTGGGCCGATGAAGGCGCGGCGCTGTGGGATCACCCCAACGGCTTCATTGACGAAGGCATGGTGATCCCCGGCAAGCGCATCGTCGCTGCGCGTGAAGGGGTGAAGGATCTGTGGATCTTCCCCAATCGCGATGGACCGATATACCTTCATTCCGGGCCGGAGATATTCGCATGCAGCCAGCCCGCAGACTGGTGAGGCACTTGTTCGTGGCCGTGCTGGTGGTGCCAGTTGTCGCATGCCAGAGCGCGCCCTCCTCGCCGCATCTGATCACCATCGCGCGGCCTGCGTTTGCCGGGGAGGCACTGTTTCGCGGCGAACTAGAGGTGGTGCGCGGCTGCGTGGTCGTGAAGGGCGATCGCCGCAGTTCGGCCGTTCTGTTCGATCCGGGTGTAACCTTGCTGCCGTCGGGCGACGGGCTGCACGACCCACATTCCGGCAACGATATTTCCTTCGGTCAACGCATTAGCGGCGGAGGGGGCTTTTTGCGCGAGAATGCAAAGGGATGGCCGATTTCGGATATCGAGCGTTTCTATGGAGTTACGATCCCTGCGGCCTGCCCGAAAGACGACATCATGCGGCTGCGAAACATGGAAGTTCTGGAAGGATGACTGAGCGAAACTTCATCTCCACTGCGCTCGTCGGATTGCTGACCGCCGGTCTTGCCGGTTGCGCTTCGCAAGACGCTGCATCGCGCCATTGTCCGATGGCTTACCGTTTTACGCGGAAATCGGGGAAGGTGGGTTTGCCACGATCCTGTCCGCGCCGCCTGCATCATTTGATCCGGTCGAACCTCCGGCGCCCGCACCGCGCACGGCCGAACAGGATGCGGCGGACGCGGAATTCATGCGCGTCGGCGATTACCAGAACAGCGTGATGGACGAAGTGCAGGCGCTGGCTGAACGACTGCGCCGGGAAGAGCGCGGAAACTTCCAGACCTTGCATTATGACAATGAGGGCGAACTCGGCGTCGTCTTCGAATTTCTGCGCGATGGCCCGGCCACGCTGCGCAAGTATAGCACAAACCCGACCTTTCGCGGCGAAACCGTGCGCTGGTCACAGGAGGAACTGAGGGCTGCCGCTGATTTCATGTGGGAAACGTTCCGCGAAGATCGCGTGATCCAGTCAACCGGTGTTGGCACGCAGGTCGCCACTGTCGAGATCAGCGTCTCGGAAGAAGAATTCCGGGCGCTGGTGAAGCGCAAGGGAGTGACCATTCCCGAACCGGTTGAGCTGGTCTTTCACGCAACGCCGATGGTGCCCCGGGTCAACCCGCCGCGCCCGGCTACGCAGGATCAGGCGGTTCCGGACGAAGTCGCGCCCTATCTGCGTATCTTCCCCCGACACGATCGCCTTGCAGGCGCGTTGCACGCAATAAACAGCCGCGTGACCGTGGTCCTGAAGGACGGCTGCTTCCGCGCCGCCGACAGGGACGATGCGCTGGTGCTGTTCCCGTTCGGCGCAAAGCTGTTCGTCGATAGCAACAATTACCTCGCTTTCGGCAGTGGCGAGCATCCCGGATACGCGCGCGTGGGCGAAGCGGTCGAGTTCATGGGATCGATCCAGGAAGTGACCACGCCTGAGCTGGTCGATCCGATCCACGCCGCCTGCGGGCCAGGCAAGGTCATCAAGGTGGAAGGGCTGGCAAGCGCGGCGGCGGGCGATACGCAGAGGAGTGTGACCGACCGTGCCAATGCGATGCGTGCGTTGCAGGACCGATTTGGCCTCGATGCGCGGCAGGCGGAGCGTGCGCTCGACTGGCTCGATGCGCGGGGCGAGGTCAATCGGAGGACCACTCCCGGTGGTATCCTGGAACCACCGATAACAGGCGCAATGGTGGCGGATTCTCCGCCACCTCCGGTGATGGACCCGTCCGAATGCCCGCCCGGCAGCAGCATCAGCGCCGGTCTTTGCCGAACCCCTGAAGGCTATCTGCGACCACTGCCCGAATGGCTGGTCGAATTTCTGGAGCAGGATCGATGAAACGCCTCATTCTTTCGCTTGCCCCGATGGCAGCTGCTCTGCTGGCCGGGTGCGATCAGAAACCGCAGGCAATCGATGCTCCATCGCTGTCTTTCGACACAAGACATGCCTCACCGAACGAGGTACCCTATGCGGAAGGCGTCGGCGGCACGCTCGGTTACATGGACGGCTGCCTGTTCGTTACGTCGCCGGGGGGCGGGGAAACGGGTCTGGTGATGCCCGACAGTTTCGAACTGAACGCAGATACCCTGTCGAACGGGCATGTTTCCTACAAGCTGGGCGAGCACGTGAGCTTCAGCGCCGGGTTCCTGTCGCGCGAGCAGGCTGCCGCTTTGAACTGCAAGACACCCACCGTCGCGATGGTGGTCAACAGCTTCCCGACCGAACCGCCTCCCGATCCCTATTCAGAAGAGGAACAGGATCGATGAAACGAATTCTCCTCACACTGGCACCGCTGGCGCTTGCAGCCGGCTGTACGACCGTGCCAGCGCAGACCGGGCCGACTGCATCTTCCGAGGCTATCCCGCATGACATCACAGCAGGACAGGCTCGGCTCGCCGCGCGGCTCTATCCGAAGCTGGCCGAGGCAGCAGAGCCGAACGACAACCTATTTATCTCACCGCTGTCGCTCAGCGAGGGGCTGGGCCTCGCGCTGCCTGGTGCGCGCGGGCAGACCGAAGCGGAGATGCGCGAACTGCTGGGCTGGGATGCGGCAAGCCCGCCCGAACTGCTGGTGAAGGATTACGACCGTTTTCTGACACGCACCGGCGATGACAAGGTTTCGCTGTCGGTCGCCAATGCGCTTTGGTTGTCGGACGAACTCACCTTTGCCCCGGACTATCTGCGCGCGGCGAAGAACGGCTTCAGTGCCACAGTCCGGCAGGTCGATTTCGGCGATGATCCGGCAGGCTCTGCCGACACGATCAATGGCTGGGTCAGCGAACAGACCCGCGAGCGGATCACGAAGATTGTCGATGCGAGCGGGTTCAACGATCTGACCGCTGCCGTGCTGACCAATGCGGTGTGGTTCAAGGCCGACTGGTCGGTGCCGTTCGAGGATGGCTCCACGGGCGAATTCACGCGCGGCGATGGCACTAAAATGCCGATCTACATGATGGAGCGGATCGCGCCGATGGCCTATCGCGAGACGCGCGAAGGGCAGGCCGTGCAATTGCCCTATGGCAAGGACGGGCGCTACGTCATGGACGTGTTCCTGCCGCGTGATATGGCAACCCTGCGCCGGTGGGAGCGGGATCTGAATGCCGGATCGTTTGATCTTTCGATGCAGGGCAGCGATGCGAAGTTCGATCTGGGCGCTGCGGAAGAACGCGAAATCCTGCTGCGCCTGCCGCGTTTCGAGGCGCGTTTCGACGATAGCGTCAAAGCCGCGCTGATCGCAGCCGGGATGCCCTGCGCCTTTTCGCCGACCTGTGCCGATTTCGGGGCAATGGCCGACACACCGCTCGCGATTGACGATGTCGCCCACGCCACTTTCCTGCGGGTCGATGAAAAAGGCACCGAGGCAGCAGCGGTAACGGCGGTGAAGATCGTCGTTACCGGTTCACGCCGTCTGCCCGACGGTCTGCCCCGGATGATCGTCGACCGGCCATTCCTTCTCACCATCCGCGACCGCGCCAGCGGGGCGCTGATCTTTTTCGGTCGCATTGCCGACCCGACCCCGGTGGAGCAGACACAATGATCCGCTATCTCTTTGGCGCGAGCGCAATGGCGCTTGCCATGTCATCACCCGCCTCCGCGCAGGATGAGAAACCGCTCACCGAAACCTGCCCTAACCTGACGGCGGAAGAGATCGAGGCCATCGAGAACTACAACGGCGAGTTCTCCGAGAACGCCTGGTATGCGCGCGCCTATTGTGTCAGCGTGGAAGAGGCGGAGCGGCGGATGGAAATCCAGAACCGCGGCGCCATCGGCCCGCGCACCGAGCCGGGGCCACCGCCTCCGCCACCCGCGCCGGACGATTCCCTCGGTCTGCTGGCACAGACCCTCCACGAAAAGGAAGGTGACACCTTCGCAGGGCTCTGGATCCAGCATCGCCCAACCTATGGCGTGATGGTCGCCTTCACCCGCGATGCGGCGTCGACACTGGCGAAATACACCAGCGATCCGCTTTATGTCCCGGTCGATCGCCCCGGACCGAGCCTCACTGAACTGCGCGCGGCACAGGAACAGCTCACGCGCGATCTCGATGCTCTGGGCATAACCTGGTTCACGATGGGAGGTAACGAGAGCTCAGGCAAGATCGAGGTCCGACTGGGCCAGAGTTCCGACCCGATCCGACAGGCGGCGGCGCGCGGCGAGATTGAACTGCCCAACTTCGTGGTGTTCGAGGAACCCGATCCGTTTCCGATCGCTGCGCCGCCCGTTCCACCCGGCGATGCGCGGGTTAAGGGTTTCCCTCAGTTCGCCTACCGCACCGATGGCATGCCGAGTACGCTGGTTCGCGTGCCCGACGTGCCTGCACGCCTCGAATTGCGCGACGGGTGCTTGTGGCTGGCCCCCGAAGGCGAGGCGCCCAGAATTGCGGTCTGGGAACAGAGCATGGCGCTCGACCTGACCGATTCCGGCAAGGTAGCAGTGATGAACCGCTTTTCCGGCGCAAAGGTCTTTGCCGACAGCGATGTAGTACTGATGGGCCTGCAACCGGGCGAGGTCGCGCCACCGAAAGATGTTGTGGGCGCGGATGGCTGCCCCGGCCCCTATCGCGTCGTACGCGGCATCGTCGCGCGCGAAGTGTGGGACAAGCAGCGACGCGATGCCGCCGTCGCTGGTCGCACGCAGGAACTCGGCAGCCGCGCGGCTGCCGAAGCAGACTATGCCGCCGATATGGCACGGGTGGCCGAACTGAAGGCGTGGCGGGCGCAGGCGCTTGCCGAACATGGCGATGTGATTGCCAGCATCTATGTCAACGAGGATCAGGGCGCCGCGCATATGTTCCACACGGACGCGCTGACCAGAGATGAACTGGTGCCGGAGACACTGCGCCCCTTCGTCACCGGGCAGGTCGTGTCGCAAGGCGGGACAGCGCTGGAGGCTGCGCGAGCGGACATTGCCGCACAGATCGAGGCTGCCGGGCTGGAGGCGCGGGTAAGTATCGAGGAAATCGGTGGTTTTGTTGACCTCTATCCTGTAGACCTCGCCGCGCTCTCGCAAGCAGCGGTGGCGGGCAAGATCACCTTTCCGCCATTGGTACGGATCATGGCGGACAATCAGAGCGCGATCTACCGGCAGGATATTCCGCTGCGCCGCGATCCCGAAGCGATCTGGTATCCGCTGGAAGCGCATCCTGACTTCGCCACTATCCGCGCGCTGGTGGAAGAAACGCCTATCATGCGGCCCGAGCCTTCGCCGACCGATCACAACTCCAGCATCTGGGTGGCACGCAAACCGTCCAGGGCCGGCTCGCTCCAGCAGACGCACTGGCTGATCGCCAGCGGCTATACACTACAGGAAATCCAGACATTGCGCGCCGCCGGCTTCGATCCCATCGAAGCACTGGCAGACATGAACGGGCGCCAGACGATCGAGAAGCGCGCTCTCACCGCCACCGATATCGTCGTGGCCGAACCGGTTGCCATCGACCTCGCCGATGCGGGCGGCGACGGCTTTGCCTCCACGGTGCGCTGGCGTGTGGTAGAGGTCCTGAAGGGCGATGCCAGGCCGGGCGAGGAATTGCGCCAGCGGCTTGCCTCGGGCGAACGGACCGATGAGGCGGGCGTGACCCGCTATGGGCAAAGCAATGATGAACCGTCGTTGCTGCCCGGCTTGCCGACTTCGCTGGAACCGGGATCGCGCTGGATTCTGTATCTGAGCGACGCGCTCTACACCCATGCCGCCTATGTTCAGGGCGGCGAAGGCGCGGCGCGCAGCGACGGGGACTGGTACGTTGCGGTCGGCTGGATGGCACCATCGCGGATCAATGCGGAGGGCGTTGCGCATCCGGTCACGAATTATGCCGAACCAATTGCTCTCGATGAATTGCGGGAGAGGATCGCGCCGATCCAGCGCGCTCTTGGCCTCGAACAATCGGGAGAAGAGGAATGATGCGCTTGGTTCTGGCGACCGCCGCGCTTGCCGCTCTGGCGCTGCCGCAAGCGGCGCAGGCCTGCGTCTACGCGCAGCGCCCTGAAGAGGTCGGCTATGCCAGTGGCCAGTATTTCGCAAAAGAGATGCTGGCCGCCGCGACCTATGCCGATCTGGTTCTGGTCGAAGATGACGGAACCCGGGCAATGGATGCGCGGCCCACCGGCATCATTACCCTTCGCACCATCGCCCGCTTCAAGGGCAACAGCGCCGACCGCTTCACCGTATTCGGAAACCCGCTGACCTTCTCGCCTGACAAACAGCGGATATTCAACGCCCCCTTGCAGCATTTTACCAGCGAGACCGGGCAGGTCACGCCGTTCAGCTATCTGGAAGAGCGTCCGACCCTTCTGTTCCCGCGAGCCACGGGCGATCCGCCGCCGCCACCGATCGGGCTGACGAGTTGCAGCCCGCCTGCGCTTATGGCCGAAACCGGGCGCTTCTACGTTGTTCTGCGCGATGCGGAGGGCCGGGTGCTCAATCGTCTGACGATGAGCAACGGCAAGACAGCTTCGCCCAACCACGCCGCCTTCGGTTATGTGCCGGTGACCTTGTCGGACGATGATTTCTGGCTCTGGTCGGTGCGTATGGCCGCCGCTGCGCCGCAAGAGGCGCAGGAATTGCTCTACCTCACACCGGGGAGCGATCCGGTGCGTGTCGAGCGCGATCTGCGCGCCGCAGGGGCAACGATCCGCGCGGCCTATTATGCGCGCGGCGATTTCATCGAAGAGGTCCGCCCGTCACCGCATGAACAGACCTCGCCGTGGCTGGCCAGGGCAGCTGACTATCTCGCCCAGAGCCAGCGTGGCCGCATCGGCGATCCGCATCACGGCGCAGCGGAGTTCCTTCGGCAGAAGCTCTCGCCGATGCAAAACTACGGCACCGGGCTCGGCTATGAAGTCGCGCAAGCCTTCACCCGCTCGGTGCGCGATGTGCAGCAGGCGACAGGCACGCCGCGCCTCATTGCCCTCGAAGTGGCGAGCGATCCGCACGCCCTGGCCGACCAGCCCTTCGTGTCGCGTATCGCCCCGCTCGACCGTGAGCTCGATCGGCTGCCACAAGTGAACGGCACAGACGAAGCAGACACATTCGCCACCATGCAGAGGATCGAGCGCGATATCTGGCTGCTCAACGGCGGCGCGGGCAACCGGCAAGGAACGCTGCCGTGAGACGAACAACGGCGGTCTCGATCGTGTTGTGTGCTGTCCTGGCCGCATGCGGCGAGCCGAGCGACATTGTCGTTCCAGAGCCGGAAATCACACCGTCCTCAGGCATTTCCCTTGGCGCAATGAGCTTCTTTTTCCCGGTCGGTCTGGAGTTCGAGGGCGACACGGAAACCTGCCCCAACCGTGCCAGCGAATGCCCTTTGGGTGACGATAGCGTGCATGCGGTCTGGCGATCAGGCACCCTGCGTTTCGATTACGTCCTCGATCATTTTGGCAAGGCAATGTGGGACGACGAGTGGGGCGAGCCCATCACCATCAACGGCAGGCCCGCCTTTCGCAAGATGCTGGACGATGGCGGCAGGCGCTATCTCATCACTAACCATTATGGCGGAACGGAAAGTGCGGCAGTGGCGATCTGGCGGGAAGAGGAAGAGCCGATCTTCTGGGGCACTTGCTATTCCGACGATGATTGCGACGCGGTGTTGCAGACCCTCGCCAGTGTGACGATGCGCCAGGCAAGCCAAGAATGCGCGCTGATGTTTCCGCCGCCGCCGCCGGAATTCGTGCAACCGCCCGGCTATCGCCCCGACAGCTCGATCATTCCGCCACCGCCCGCTCCGCTGCCTGGTCCGGAACAGTTGCGACCGGCGGCGCCACCCCCTCCACCGGCTCCCAGACCACCCGGGGGGGAGGAGCTCTGCAAGGAATATGCCGATGAGGTATAAAATTGCTTTGCTTGTGTTCTCAGCGCCACTGTTACTGATCGGTTGCGCGACTTCCGCCCCTTCGCGCGAACCGGCAAATATGCCTTTGCCTCCTGCGCCACCTCCACCCGGACAGGAGGCACTCGCACCCATGACCGATGCGGTGAAGGCGCTTTATGGCGAATGGCGGCCGGTGTCCGGCCCGGGTGTCTCGCCGAAAGACCGGCTCACCATCTGGAGCCCGATGTTCTCCTTTGGCAGCGGCTGCGAACTGACACAGGGCCAGCTGCGCGACCTGGGCGACGGGCGATACGCGCTGGACGATTACACACTCCTTGCGGAGCGTTGCCATCCGCAGGCGCGGCTCGCCCCTTTCGATGCAGGCGAAGTGCGCATCGTGGCGGTCGATGACGACACCATCCGGATCGAACGCGGCGGCGAGACATGGGTGTTCGCCAAGGTCGACGTGGCTGCGACTATGCCGCGCGACGATTTCGTGCGCGGGGAATGGTTGCTCGCGGACAGGCGCGGCAGGCCCTATCGCGGTGAGGAGCTAACCCACGTCACCTTTGGGCCAGAATACAAAGTCGATGCTGAAAACTGCGACTTTGCGTCTAATGGATGGCTCACCGATCGCGACGGGGAGGTCCGCACGGGTGGCTCATACCATCGGATAAGCGAGCCCTGCCGTGTCCGGACGCTGGGCGACGAGTTGGCGAAGCTCGGTTCGGAAGCCACCTACCGCGCCGACCCGGTCGAGACCCGCACGACGGTGAGGATCGGCAGAGAGCGGGCGACGCTCGTGCCTGCCGCGCGCTACCCGGAACTTGGCGTCGATGCCGAGGCCATCGCACCGCATCCATGGGCTGCGAAGCTGGCCGAAGCAGCAGCGCGCATGGCGCCGGAACTGCGCGATGGCATCGCCCTGCGGGCCATCGGGACCGGCGGAGAGGGGCAGCCGGGTGTCGAACAATCCGCAGATGCCCGCGCCCTCGCTTTCGCAGGGCTTTCTTCCTGGCAATATGCACAGGCGCAATCCGCCGGGGTGGTTCCCGCGGCAGGTGGCACTTCGCAGACCCTCGCCGAAAACTTCGCCATCGCACCCATCGTCGTGCGCGCGGTGCTCGAAGGAATTCGTCCGGTCGATCGCGGCGACGGATTGTCGCTCGATTATCTCTATCGCGTGCGGGAAGGCTGGCGCGGCGGAAGGCAGACGGGTGACCTGCTGCTCGTGCGCATGCCCGCGCTGGACGGCAAGAGTCGCTCGCCTGTTATCACGCCGGAACCGGGGGCCGAAGTGGTGTTGCTGGCCAGTCGCACAGGCTATCTGGCGCGCAGCCTGATGGAAGGTAATCCACCGTCGTTCGACACCCGCGTGGTCCAGATGACATTACCGCTAATGCGGATAGAAGATGGCAGGCTGGCCGAGGCGGTGGCGGGCGTCGATGTGCTGGGGTCTGCCTCCTTTGCCGGAACGTCGGTGGAAGAAGCGCGCGCGCTGGCGATTTCGGTCGGCAACAGAATGGCCGAGCTCGCCCCCCCGCGGCCAAGCGACAATTTCGGCAACCCGACAGTACGTCGCTATTTCATTACCCGTATCGGGGAGCGCGAACTGGCCGATCCGACCCGTCTCTGGATCGAATACGACGGCAGCACGAATTTTGGCCATCCCCACGGTTATGGCGGGGTTACAGCCTATTTCGATGGCTGCACGCCAGTCGGGAGGGCGCGATCGGAAGCGGGCTGGACGGTTTATGCAAATGCGGTCGCCTGTCCGGGGAACGCGCCAGACGGCACCCCGATCACCGAGCCGGCGGTGGCCGAGGTGGTGCGCTGGATCGACGAGCACAGCTTCCCAGACGTTATCTGCTTGAGCACCTGCCCGATCAATCCCGATTACACCGTCCCGCTGCCCGGCGGCGACGTCATTCTAAAGCCGATGCTGCGATGAGACGTTTCGCGCTGCTCCTGTCGGCAGCCCTTTGCGCCTGTCATCCGACATCCGACGATCAGGCCGCCGATCCGGCGGATAATCGATCGGCGGCCACCATCCCTGACCTGGCAGTGGTCGAGGGAAGCTGGCGGATCGTGCGGATCGACGGCGAGACTCTGCCGGTGTCGGAGCCGGCGCCATATCTGGCCTTCTCGGCCGATGCGGCGGGCGGCTCCGTCGGCTGCAACGCCTTTGGCGGCACGGCCTTTTATGCCGAAGGGCGCATCGCCGTTCACAGTTGGGGTGGCGATGCAATGACCTGCGCGGGTCGCCCGGGGGAGTGGGAGGCAGCGATTGCCGAGCTGTTCCGCGCCTATCCTCAGGTCCGTCTGTCCGGAGATACACTGCGCCTGCGCTCCCACGATCATTTCATCGAACTCACCCGCATGGACAGTGAAACCGGCCAAAGCCGCTCGCCAGACCCGATGCGTATTCCCGTCGCAAATCCGCCGGGCCAGGCGCTGGCCGACACGGATTGGATAATCCGCGCGATCGACGGCGAAACCGCCAGTTCCAGTCCTGACGAACGGCATCTGCGTTTTGCCTCGGAGACATGGCAGGGGCTTGCATCATGCGCGACGCTGTTCGGCACATACGAAACTGGCAACGGGCGCCTGATCGTCGATGATGAAATCGCCAGCACCGAACAGAATTGCCGGGATGATCATGTTGCCCTCGATGACGCGTTCGCCGAGCTCATGCGGTCCGGGCCGCGCTACCTCGTCGGCCCCAATGGCGAATTGATTATTGCAGGCGGGGACCATGTTCTTACGGGAGACAGGGCGCCATGATGCGGGTTTCCCTGCTACTGCTTCTCGTCGCGCTGGGTACCGCCTGTTCGCGGACCGACGACGAAGCACTACTGTGCACCCTTGACGAAAACGGCAGGATCATAATGGAATCCGGTAGATACACTGCGGCGTGCGTCGAGCCCACGGAAATCCCGCATGGCGCCACGAAAGAGCCGACCGGTCGCCTGACGATCCTCGAAGCGCCGCTTCCGGCACCGTTTACTGATCTCGACGAGAAATGGCCGCCCGATCCAGTGGAAGCCGAGCCGCAACTCGTGCGTCCAGCGATGCAGGCAGAGCTATCCTATTATGTCAGGGCATTCCCGCAGGATCGCCAACCGGCGGGCGACGTGCTCGACCTTGCCAGTGAGCACGTCATCGTTTTGCGCGACGGTTGCTTCTTCCTGGACCGCGAGGGGGATGGCGATCCACTGGTGCAGTTTCCTTTTGGCGTGGCGCTCGAGATCGACGAGCAAGGCTATCTCGCGTTCGGGTCGCGTTACGATCCGAACAGAATAGGCAGCGTGCGTGTGGGCCTTCTGGCAGAGACCGGATGGTTCACCGAGCCCTATGACGCGCCATCCGAACTTGCCGAGGCTTGCGGCCGACACAAGGTGGTCGGCGTCGCGACTGTCAGCAATCCATTCGCCTCGCCCGAACGCTTCGGTCCTGCCCTGCGTCGCTATGGCGAACGCAGCGGCGCGACCGATCAGCAAATCCTGCGGCGCGCCAATGCCTGCGCCATGGAGCGGGCGCAGCGGGATGCCGATAGGCGCCTGCGCGATCCAGACCTCGACCCAATCGACTGCAACCGGTTCTGGGGATTCTGAGGCAGTATGGGCGGCTTGGCATCAAAGAGGATGGCACTACGTCTCGCGCCTGCCACCATTCCCATCGGTCTGCATGAACCTGAATTGATGTCCGCTTTTGAGCGATAACGAAAAGGCTTCGAATGACCGGAACTGGGGCGCGTTGCCGACCGACGGCAAAGTGGCCGATTGCGGTCAGTCCGCTTTTAAGAGGCTTGGCGCGGAAAGCCGCCTTTCGGCAAACGTACCCTATTGCGAGCATCGCGAATTTGACGGCGCTATCCTAAAGCGGATAATCCGCAAGTCACTTTGCGAGATATCCCTAATTCCAAAGATGCCGCCCTAGGCAATAACTTCGTGACGAGATGGAGAGCAGACCCTCCGTGCCTATCTGTATCGGTGCGAAGAAAAATTGGAAAAATGTGATAATGAAAGGCAATCATCATCGGAATTCTCGATGGTATTTATCTTAACTCAGTCCTGCACCGGCAATGAAAAAATCCGTACGGGCATGAAGGCGCTCGGGAGTTCGCGAAATTCCCAGACCATGACTAATGGCTTCTGCGTGAACGTCACTGACAAATTGCGCTAGAAAAATTTCCGCAAGCAGCGCGGGCGATCCGTTCATCGCGATGCCTCGGCTACGCCAAGTCTCGAACATATTTTCGAGTGCGGAGCGTGTGCGCGTCGCAGTTTGTTCGAAGAATGTACGGGCAAACGCACGGTCGCTCATGCTGCGCGCAATTACAATCCTTACCAAAGCAACGGTTTCTGCGTCGAGGAAATGGGCGTCGAACGAAGCCGCGATACAGTGAAGTATCTTGGCAGGGTCTCCCCCCTCGTTGATAGCCTGACGCACGATGTCGTCACCTGAGGAAGTTCGTTCAAAAACCGCAGCTTCAAGTAAGCCGTCCTTGTTGCCGAACAGTTTGTAGACCGTCGCGAGCGACCCGCCGGCTCGGTCTACGATTTCGCTTAGCGTAGTCTTTTCATAGCCTTGCTCAACAAAAAGCTGCCGGGCAGCTTCAATCAACGCGCGCCGGCGGCGGTCCAGTCGGCAGCATTCGGCAGCGGAAAACATTTTGCGAGACTCCATGAAACAGCCTTGCGAGGCAATGGTGTAATACCTATTACACCTTCGCACCTGCACAATAGCTGACTGAAAGCGGCCATCGATGAAGTTCCTGTTCCAAAGCCTTATGGCCGCCCTGCTGCTTGCTGGCTGCTCGCAGTCCGAAGAGCAGGCAGCCCCGCAGGAAGTCCCCGTGCGGGTCGTGACCGTAACCGAGCAGACCGTTCCGAACGTGATCGAGCTTCCGGGCAGGGTCGAGCCGGTGCGCACCGCCGAAGTGCGGGCTCGCGTCACCGGTATCGTGCAGGAGCGGTCTTATCAGGAAGGTACGGACGTGCGCGAGGGGCAGCCCTTGTTCCGGATCGATCCGCGCGAGCTCAGGGCCAGTTACAACCAGACGCAGGCCGCATTGACCCGCGCACGCGCTACGGCAGCCAACGCCCGCGCGGTGGTCGAGCGCTACCGCCCGCTCGTGGCGGAGGACGCAATCAGCGGGCAGGAGTACGATGCCGCGGTGGCCGCCGCGCGCGAAGCGGAAGCGAATGTTGCGCAGATCAGGGCGCAGCTAGATGCGGCCTCGCTACAGCTCGGCTACACCACCGTTCGCGCGCCGATTGCCGGGCGGGCGGGCCGCGCGCAGATTACCGAGGGCGCTCTCGTCAGCCAGGCCGATGGAACGCTGCTGACCACCATCGAACAGATTTCTCCGGTTTACGTCAGCTTCGCGCAGGCCGCGAGCGAAGTGCTGCGCCTGCGCCGCGCCATCGCGGCGGGCGAAATCGATCTCGACGAGAACGACCAGGTCGAGGTCCGCCTCACCTTCAGTGACGGGACAGCATACCCGGTGCCGGGTTATATCGACTTCCTCGCTTTCTCGGTCGATCAGGAAACCGGGACTGTCGAACTGCGCGCCGAATTTCCCAACCCCGAACGACTGCTACTTCCCGGCGAGTTCGTCCGCGCGCAGATCTACGCCGGCGAGGTGCAGAACGGCCTGACCGTGCCGCAGCGCGCGGTTTCACTGACCGAGGAGGGCGGCACGGTGTTCGTCGTCAACGGCGAGGGGCAGGCGACGGTTCGCCAGGTCACACTCGGCGCGATGGTGAACGGCAACTGGATCGTGGAAAGCGGGCTCAAGGCGGGCGACCGCGTGATCGTGAGCAATCTGCAGAAGATCCGCCCCGGCGCGCCGGTCAAGATCATGCGCGCCCCGACCGGACAGCGGCCTGCCGCATCGCCCGCGCCAACCAAAGCCGGACAGACGAACTAGAGACATGGCGCGCTTCTTCATCGACCGCCCCATCTTCGCATGGGTCGTTTCGCTCGGTATCCTGCTCGCCGGCTTTATCGCCCTGCGCGCCCTTCCGATCGAGCAGTATCCCGAAGTCGCGCCGCCATCGCTCGCGATCAACGTCATCTATCCGGGCGCGGATGCAGAAACGCTCGAACAGAATGTTACGCAGGTAATCGAGCAGCAGCTGAACGGGGTGGAGGGGTTCCTCTACATGTCCTCGTCCAGCGGTTCGAACGGGGCCGCGTCGATCACGCTGACCTTCGAGGCGGGGACCGACATCGACATCGCGCAGACCGAGGTGCAGAACCGCCTCAGCACGGTCGAGGCGCGCCTTCCGGAAGAGGTGCGGCGTCAAGGCATTACCGTGCGGCAGGCCAATGCAGGGTTCCTGCTGATCGTCGCGCTGACCTCGCCGAGCGGGCAGTACAACACCACCGATCTCGGCAATATCGCAGCGACCCGGGTCGTCGACGAACTGCGCCGGGTGAACGGGGTCGGCGACGTGACGCTGTTCGGCTCCGAATATGCCATGCGCATCTGGCTCGATCCCGAGGCGTTGGCGGCCTACAACCTGTCGCCTAGTGCCGTTCTTGCCGCCGTTCGCGAGCAGAATGCGCAGACCGCAGGGGGTGCGATCGGGGCGCAGCCGCTCGAAGGCGGGCAGCAGATAACCGCCACGATTGCGACCGACGGGCGCTTCTCCACCGTAGAAGAGTTCGAGAATATCATCCTGCGCGCCGACAGCGGCGCGGCGGTGGTGCGTCTCGGCGAAGTCGCGCGGGTGGAGATCGGCGCGCAAAGCTACGCCACCTCGACCGAACTCAACGGAAAGCCGATGGCGGGCATGGCGATCCAGCTGGCGACCGGCGCGAATGCGCTGGCGGCGGCGGAAGGCGTCAAGGAGCGGATGGAAGAGATCGCACCAGGGCTTCCGGGCGATGTGACCTGGTCGGTGCCTTACGACACGACGCCCTTCGTCGAGACATCGGTCGAGGAAGTGGTCAAGACGCTGGTCGAGGCGATGGTCCTCGTCTTCCTCGTCATGTTCCTGTTCCTGCAGAACTGGCGCGCGACGCTGATCCCGACGCTGGTCGTGCCGATCGCGCTGGCTGGCGCCTGTCTCGGCCTGTGGCTGTTCGGCTTTTCCATCAACGTCCTTTCGCTGTTCGGCATGGTGCTGGCGATCGGCATCCTCGTCGACGATGCCATCGTCGTCATCGAGAACGTCGAGCGGATCATGCGCGAGGAAGGCCTTCCCCCGCTCGAGGCGACGCGCAAGGCGATGGGGCAGATTACCGGCGCAATCATCGGCATCACGCTGGTCCTGATCGCGGTGTTCGTGCCGATGGCGTTCTTCCCCGGATCGACCGGCGGCATTTACCGGCAATTTTCCGTCACGCTGGCAATCGCCATCTTCTTCTCCGCATTCCTCGCGCTGTCGCTGACCCCGGCGCTGTGCGCGACGTTCCTGAAGCCGATTGCACAAGGCGAGTACCATGCCGAGGGCCCAGCGCGTGACGCCGAAGCTGAAGCGCAGCCCGGCTGGCGCGGAATGCTGGCGCGCACACGCTACCGGGCTGCCAATTTCTTCGCCGGGTTCAACCGCTGGTTCGCACGGATGCAGGAGAAATACGGGCGCGCAAACGACCGGGTCCTTTCGCGACCGTGGCGCGGGTTCGCCGTGTTCGCGGCGCTTGCCGTCGTCACGGTCCTGCTGTTCGCGCGGCTGCCGTCGGGCTTCCTGCCGACCGAGGACCAGGGCTATCTCATCACCGCGGTACAGGCGCCGCCGGGTGCGACGCAGGAGCGTACCGATGAGGCGCTGGAGCCGATCACCGACTTCTGGCTGGCACGCGAGGAGGTCGAGAACCTCGTCGTCGTGCGCGGTTTCAGCTTCTTCGGGCAGGGGCAGAACAACGCACTAATGTTCGCGGCGTTCAAGCCGTGGGACGAGCGCACCGCCGAAGGCAGCGGTGCAGCCGAGATACTCGGGCAGGCGATGGGACAGTTCGGCCAGATCGACGAAGCGATCGCCTTTGTCATTCAGCCGCCCGCGATCCAGTCGCTGGGACAGGCGAGCGGCTTTACGCTCAAGCTGCAGGACCGCGGCGGGGTCGGGCGCGAGGCGCTGACGTCAGCGCGCGACCAGCTGCTCGGCATGGCGTCGGAAAGCTCCGTCGTGGCCAATTTGCGGCCCGAAGATCAGGGCCCGAGCCCGCAGGTTGCGGTCGATATTGACCGGGTGCAGGCACGTGCGCTCGGCCTGGCGCTGGCCGACGTCAACGCTGCGCTTTCCATCACGTTCGGTTCGGCCTACGCCAACAATTTCAACCGCGAAGGCAGGGTGCTGCAGGTGCTGGTGCAGGCCGATGCGCAATACCGCATGACACCCGAAGACGTGCTTTCGCTGCGCATTCCGAACGCGCAGGGCGAGCTCGTACCCTTCAGCGCCTTTGCCAGCGCCGAGTGGTCGGCGGCTCCGGCAAGCCTCGCGCGTTACAACGGCTATCCTGCGATGACCCTGTCCGGCATGGCCGCGCCGGGCGAATCGTCGGGCGCTGCGCTTGCCGAGATGGAAGAGCTGGCGAGCCAGCTACCGGCAGGCATCGGCTACGAATGGACCGGCATTTCCTACGAAGAAAAGCAGGCGGGCGGCCAGATCGGCTTACTGCTCGGCTTGTCGGTGGTCATAGTGTTTCTCGTTCTAGCGGCGCTCTACGAAAGCTGGGCAGTGCCGCTCGCCGTGCTGCTGATCGTGCCGATGGGCGTGCTCGGCGCGGTCCTGTTCTCAATGCTGCGCGGTCTGTCGGCGGACATCTACTTCAACGTCGGGCTCATCACGATCATCGGGCTTGCAGCCAAGAACGCGATCCTGATCGTGGAGTTCGCCATCGAAGAGGAAGAACGGGGCCTCTCGCGCATCGAGGCGGTCAAGGCTGCGGCGCGGCTGCGGCTGCGCCCGATCATCATGACCTCGCTCGCCTTCACCATGGGCATGGTTCCGCTGGTGCTGGCAAGCGGGGCAGGGGCGGCAAGCCGGATCGCGGTCGGGACCGGGGTGATGGGCGGCATGATCGCGGCGACGGTGCTCGGCATCTTCCTCATCCCCGTGCTGTACCTGCTCGTGCGGCGCAACATCAGCCGCAGGAAGCCCACCGCGACCGGCGGGCACGAGGGCAATCCCCAGCACGAAGGTCCGCTGGCAGGCAAGCTGGACGGACCGGACGAGCAGGAGGCCACGACATGATCCGTTTTGCCGCCCGCAGTGCAGCAATTACGCTTGCTACTACCGCGCTTGCCGGATGCGCAAGCATGGCGCCCGAGCATACCCGGCCTCCGCTCGCGAGTGCGCCGGCGTTCGATCCCGACTACCGTCCAGACGGCGAGGTCGTCGCCTCGCAGCTGTCCTACCGCGAATGGTTCGCCGACCCGCGGCTCGTACAATTGATTGGAAGCGCGCTCGAGAACAACCGCGACCTTCTCGCGGCGACTGCGCGCATCGAGCAGGCCCGCGCTCGTTACCGGATCGAGGACAGCCGCCGCCTGCCGACCGTTGTCGCCGATGCAAGCGGCACGCGCACACGTCAGCCTCTGGGTGTGAACCCCGCACTCGATACCGGCGATGTCGCGGGCGCACCATCGTCGGTGACCTTCAACCGCTTCGACGTCGGCGTCGGGGTCAGCGCGTTCGAACTCGACTTCTGGGGTCGCATCGCCAGTCTGAGCGAAGCGGCACGCGCGGAATATCTCGCGACCGTGGCAGCGCAGCGCGCCTTCTACCTCTCGCTGATCGCCGACACCGCGAACACCTATTTCGAGATCGTCGAAACCGAGGAGCAGATCGCGCTCGCCGAGCAGACTGCCGAAAGCCGCCGCGAGGGTCTCAGGATCGCGAAACTGCGGCTCGACAATGGTGTGACCTCGGCATTACCTTACCGGCAGGCGGAAACGCTGCTCACCCAGGCCGAACAGCAGCTGGCAGCGGAGCGGCTTGCGCTCGCACGGCTGCGCAACCAGCTGGCAGTGCTGGTCGGCGGGACCGTGACGGAGGCATTGCCCGCGCCACTATCGCTCGAGGCGCAGGGCGACAAGCGGCGTCTGGCCGCGGGTCTGCCGTCCGATCTGCTGCTGGTGAGGCCCGACATCATCGCCGCCGAGGAACAGCTGCGCGCCGCGCGTGCCAATATCGGAGCGGCGCGGGCGGCCTTCTTCCCAACGATCTCGCTCACCGGTAATGCAGGCCTTGCTTCGAGCAGCCTCGACGGGCTGTTTTCGGGCGATGCGCTCGGCTGGAGTTTCGGGCCGAGCGTTTCGCTGCCGATCTTCGACTGGGGCGCACGCGAAGCCAATCTCGATCTCGCGCAGGCGCTCGAAGTCGAGCAGGTCGCTAATTACGACCGCACGGTGCAAGGCGCATTCCGCGAAGTTTCGGACGCGCTCGCAGGCCGCCGCTGGCTCGCCGAGCAGGTCGAGACGCTGGAGCGCGCCGTCACCGCGCAGGAGCGGATCGCCCGCATCGCGCGCCTTCGCTACCGCGAAGGGGTGGCCGACTACCTCGAAGTGCTCGATGCGGAACGCAACCTGTTCAGCGCCCGCCAGCAGCTTCTCGCGACCGAACGCGCATGGCTGCAAAACCGTGCGACCCTGTTCGTGGCGCTCGGCGGCGGATTGGCGAAATGATATAAGGCTGACCGAGTTATCGAAAAAAATCGCTTCATGATTGGAAGGTTGCTCTGAGCTCAGCACCGCAACCTTTTAGTAGTCATAGCTTACGCAGATGTCCTTTATCCTTCTAGTTCCCAACAATAGGCAGCTCTTGGGTTGGGCGACTGAACCCTGGATTGGCCGTTATTGGGGCGCGTAGCTGCCATCGACCCTAGCCTGACCAACGACAGCTTTCGGGCGAAATTCGCGACCACTCGAACGGCCGAGATTGGGGCGCCGAGCTGACTTAGTCCGATGCCGTTTGAATGTCCGGTTTTAGGACTGGCGCGATTGATCTTCTACGACCGAGATTAAGGTCGGAAGCGGACCGTCGGCTCTTGTACAAATAAACTAGCTAAGCAGACCGAAGAGTTTGGGTTCTAATGGTGTGCCGGACGCAGCGAATTACGCTCGCCTTGCGCGGGGACGACGTAGTTTGGGAAAGCGGTTGGCAAGAAGCACGAAGCCGGAGACAGCAATGACGGTCCCGCCAATGCCGAACAATAGCAACCACCAGCTATTGATCCGATGCCTCTCGTTCCAATCCATGATGTGGAGCCCCCATATGAAATCGAAGAAGCGCCATGTGTCGCTTCTCGCAGCCAGTAGGGCGCCATTGGACGCGTCGATATAGAGACGCGTTGCATCCGGGTCACCGAATTGCACCTGCCACGCCGGGAAAGGACCGCTGAATTCGGTGCCGACTGGCTTCGCAACCGAAGTGGTCCCCTTGATGGTAGCCTTGGGCCCAGACCAGGCATTCAAGGCAATTGCCTCTGCAGTCTCGCGCGGTAGGGGCGAGAGGAGCCGTCCGGTGGAAGGGTCATGAAGGCTTGTGGTGCCGTCCGAACGGCGCAGCTCCACCATCGGTCTAGCGTTGATCATTTTAGTCGTGACCGAGACCAGATCTCCGCCATTTGACGCCCATGCGGGCAGTGCCGCGTTAGTGCTTAATGGCGCAGGCTCGCGCGAGATGACGTGCTCGGAGCGGACGTGCTCAATCTTCAGATAAGACATGAGTGTGCCGGTGCCCATCCACAACAGAACTTGCACGCCTACGAAGACGGCCAGTCATTTGTGGACTTTGCTACCGAAGATATGCAGCCGAAGCTTACGCGACCGTTGGATTGCCATCTTAAAATCGACTGCCTGATCAGTTCGGACGCGGGGCGCGGGACGAGGAGTGATACTGGGCGATTTTCCATGCGCTGTGCCCGTGAGTCAGGACGGACGTGGCGACCCCGTCTCGCTCGATCACGCGGCCGTCCTTAAGGGCAATCCGGTATCGATAGGTTTCATGGCCTAACGCTACATGGCCGACCATCCGGACATTCACCGTCGGATTTGTGAAAGTGAACTCGGTGATCTCGCCCAGTTCGGGGCCGAGATGATGCTCCATGTACTGCGCAAAGAAGCCTTCAGCTTTGCCGTTCTCAAACACCATGGAATCGTCTGCGAACAGCGCTCTCATGGCGGCCTCGTCTCGCGCGACCAAGGCGTCTCGGTAGGCGACGAGCGTTGCTTGCGCATCTTGCTCGAGCGCGTCCTGGACATCGCCGTGTGTGTCGTGTGCCGAATGATCGGAGTGCTGAGCTTGAGCCGCAACAGGCACTACAGCGAGTGCGGCTGCAGCCGAAGCCGCAAAATATGCAAACTTCATTGTAGTCCTCTCTTTAGAACCAGAATCGGACACCGACGACGTAGTTTGTCACGCTGGGATCTTCCCCTGCGAGACGCGCATAGTCCGCGCTCTGGCCAACTTTCCATTCCTGCTCTACCCCGATGTACGGGGCGAACTCGCGAGCGATTTCGTAACGGAGGCGCAGCCCCAGTTCGACCGAATCCAGGCCCGCACCGATGCCGAGCTCGGGAATGTCCTGAGCAGAAAGACTTACCTCAGCCCGAGGTTGCAGGAGAAGGCGCTGCGTGATGCGCTGGTCAAGCTCGCCTTCTACACTTGCAGTCAGGTCGCCCTTGTTTGACAGAAAAGCGGCTGCATCGAGTTCAAAAGTATAGGGTGCCAAACCCTGCACACCGATGACGGCATGGGTGCGCTCGGGACCGGTCAGATCCTGCCGGACGCCAACCTGAAGATCCCACCACGGTCCGATCGCGTGGCTCCAAAGTCCCTGTATCTCGGCGGACTCCAACTGTTCCCCGAAGGCGCCTTCGCCCTCGCTCTTGAACCAGAATTTGTCGGTATCGCCACCGTAGTAGCTCTGCACGTCCCAAAGATAGCCATCGCTATCTTCTCGCGCGCGATATTCAGCGCGGTCGCCCTGGAACCAGAACACCTTCATGCCGCCGTTCTCGGTGCGAAGGGCATTGCGCGAGGCTCGCATGGCATCGGCACCCCAGATCGCATCGGCAGCGCGTGGCGGACCCGATCCTGCCGCAGCCGGAGGCGCCCCTTCCGGGATGGGTGTCATGTCCATGGTACCGTGCCCCATCGCACCGTGATCCATGGTTGTCTGTTCGGGTTGCTGCGTGTTTTTATGGCCCATCGCGGAATGGTCCATGCCTTCCATCTTGGCATGATCCATGGTGGAGTGGTCCATGCCCTGCATCTGACTATGGTCCATCTGGGAATGGTCCATTTGAGAATGGTCCATGCCGGTATGGCCGTCCTGCGCAGGTTCGGTTGGTTGCGCTTTGGGCGCACACGCCCCCTCAGGCACCGAATGGCCCATAGCGCGGTGGCGTTCGGCCTCTTTTTCGCATTCGGTCTGAGCAGGTGATTGCGCGGAAGGCATCGCGTGGCCCGAATGGTCCTGTGCGATAGCGGGGGCGGCGGTGCTCACGAAGAGCATGGCGACAAGCAGGCGCATCAGTCTTCTCCCACCCGCTTCACATCGGGCTGGTTGCCCCGCGGCGCGACGGTCACGATCTGAAACATGCCAGAGTGCATGTGATAGAGCAGGTGGCAGTGGAAGGCCCAGTCGCCCTCTTCGTCGGCGGTAAGGTCGAAGGTAGCGCTGCCACCGGGCTGCACGATAACGGTATGCTTTTGCGGCTGGCGATCGGCAGGTGCACCGTTGACCAGTTCGAAGAAGTGCCCGTGCAAATGGATCGGGTGCGCCATCATCGTGTCATTGACCAGCTTCACCCGGACACGCTCATTGTAGGCGAAGCGGATGGGATCGTCGCTCACGGCGGTGAACTTCTTGCCATCGAACGACCACATGTAGCGCTCCATGTTGCCCGTCAGATGGATTTCCATCTGACGCGATGGGCGGCGCAAATCGTCATTAGATTCGAGCGCAACGAGATCCCTGTAATTGAGGACCTTGTGGGGTACGTTGTCCAAGCCAAGACCCGGATCGCCCATGCGATCGACAGGGTTCATCGACACCATGTCGATACCGGGGCCGATCCTTACGTCGGAAGGCAGCTTGGACGTGTCACGCATGTTCATGCCGCTCATATCCATCCCGCCCATCGGCTCGGCAGCGGCTCCTTGCGATGGCATGTCATGGCCCATGGCCGAATGGTCCATCCCGGCCATGTCACCACCGCCATGATCCATTCCGCCCGACCCGTGGTTCATGCCCATGTCCGCCATGGTCAGCAGCGGGGGGTCGCGTAGGGGCGGTACACTTGCCCGCGCACCGGGGCGGGATGCCAAAGTGGCCACAGCCATGCCTGACCGGTCCATGCTCTCGGCGATGATCGTCCTGGCTTCGCCAGTCGGCTCGACAACGATGTCGTAAGTCTCTGCCGTGCCTATCTGGAATTCTTCAACTTCGACCGGGCGCACGTTCTGGCCATCGGCGCCGACCACCCAGAACTTAACCCCGGGAATACGAACATTGAAGAACGTCATGGCGCTGCCGTTGATTATGCGCAGCCGCACCCGTTCGCCGGGGTTGAAGAGATACTCCAACCCTTCTTCCGGTCCCCGCCCGTTGGCGAGATAGGTGTAGGTCGAACCCGTTACGTCCAGAATGTCGGTCGCCATCATGCGCATACGCGCCCACATCCTGCGGTCCTCGCCCGACAGGGGATAGTCGTCGGTCCAGGTATTCTGCTGGTAATTGAAGTAGCCTTCGCCCTTCTTGAGCTTGTCCATGATGGTATGTGGATGGAGAGGGGTGAATTCGCTCAGCAACAGGACGTAATCGCGGTCGGCCTGGACCGGATCGGTTGCGGCGGGTTCGACCACGATCGGGCCGTAGTGCCCCGCCTGCTCCTGCAGCCCCGAGTGACTGTGCCACCAGTAGGTGCCGCTCTGTCGCAGCGCGGGAATGTCATAAACGAATGTCTCACCCGGCTTGATCCCCGGGAAGCTGACGCCGGGAACGCCGTCGAACTGGAAAGGCAGCAGCAGGCCGTGCCAGTGGATCGAGCTGTCTTCATCGAGCGTGTTCGTGACCGCGAGCCGAACCGGCTGACCTTCCTTGAGGCGAACCAGCGGACCCGGCACGCTGCCGTTGACGGCGATCGCGTGTCCGCGACGCCCCTGCACGACGCGAGGCCCTTCGCCGATTGTCAGAGCGATGTCGCGGCCCGACACCTCGTCGAAACCGGGGCGGATAGATTCATTACCGTGCAGATCGGCACCGCGGGCCCAGGCAGGCAGGGCCAATGCACCTGCGCCCAGCGCTCCAGCCCCTAACAGTCGTCGACGTGAAACCAGCAATTCGGACATGGGTCTTGCAACTCCTTTGGCCCTTGTCATATATACCCCCCAGGAGTATTGCAAGATACCCCGCGGGGTATTGCGGCAGATGGAGTGCAAAACGTGTCAGCAACCGATGGTTCCCGCATCGTCAATCGTCTTCGCAGGATCGAAGGACAGGTGCGCGGCGTCGCGCAGATGATCGAAGACGATCGCTACTGTATCGACGTCCTTAATCAGGTGCAGGCAATAAAGGCCGCACTGGGTCGGGCCGAGAGCGAGATACTCAAGCGCCATGCTGCGTGCTGTGTGGCTGACGCGATTGCCAGCGGTGACGCTGACGAGCAGAAACAGAAGTTCAGCGAGCTGGTCGACCTGTTCGAGAAGGCAAAGCGGTGACTTCCGTTCTCCGCTTTTTCGCCAGCCTGGCCCTCTTCCTCTCGGCAATGGTTGCGTTCGCGCACGGTGACGAAAAGCACGGCGGCGAAAAGCACGGCGGCGAAGAGGCGCGTCCAGCGGCAAGCGAGGTCGCCCATGCTCAGCCCGGGCACGATATCGAGGCAACGGGAACCGCTGCGATTTCGAATGAAGCCGTGGAAGGTCACGATGACGAGCAGGCTCAGAGCGAAGGTATCATCGGCGTTCTCAAGAGCCTGCATCCGGCGACGGTCCACTTTCCGATAGCGCTCTTCTTGATGGCCGCGCTTACCGAGCTGTTCGTTATGTCCCACCGTACACCCGAACGTGAAGCGGCCGTAAGGATCATGATCTTTGGCGGCGCTGCGGGAGGTGTCCTCGCCGCCCTCTTCGGGTGGATACATACTGGCCTGTGGTTCGGCGGCGATTTCGTCATGCAAGTCCACCGCTGGAACGGCATGCTGATTGCTGTCCTGGGCATTGCAGCAGCCTGGATTGCTTACCGCGCTTCAGGTTCGCGCGCTGCTCTGCGCGCATTGCTTTTTCCGATTGCCGCATTGCTCATTGTTCAAGGCTTCATGGGTGGAGAGCTCGCCCACGGACTCAATCATCTTAAGCTCTAAAGGAACCTCTCATGCGTCCCGTTACCCTCGCATTCGCTGGAAAGTTGCTTGTTGTGCCTTCCTGCCTGTTGACGCTTGCAGCATGCGGTGACCCCGAAATGCCGGTCGATGATGGAGCGCCGGCAGCTGAGACGACGATCGCTTCTCCCGCTGCGACCAAGCCCGAAGTTACGGCCACGCCCGCAACGGATGAGCCGATTGCCGTTCCTACCCAGGCTCCTTCGCCCAGTTCATCGCCCACTGCTTCGGCTCGCAAGGCCAGCCCTGCCCCTGTGGCGACACCTGCACCTGCCCCGACCGCAACGGCCGCTGCGGATCCGCATGCCGGGCACGACATGTCGAACATGTCGGAAGAGGACATGAAAACCATGGGACACGACTGATGAAATCGAATGGAAACAAGACCCGCCGCCCCTTTCTGCCCGTGCTCGGCACTGCACTTCTCGTAGCATGCACAGGCGCAGCTCAGGCTGCGAACTTCACCATGTACCGCGATCCCAGTTGCGGATGCTGCGAAGCCTGGGCAGCGCATATGCGCCACGGTGAAAAGCACGAGGTCGAGACGGTCGATCACCCCGACATGGCGTCGGTAAAGACTGAGCACGGCGTGCCAGATGACTTGCGTTCGTGCCATACGATGATCGCGGACGGCTATGTGATAGAAGGACATGTGCCTTCAACTGACGTCGAGCGCCTGCTCGCTGAAAGGCCCGAATGGGTCCAGGGTCTGGCGGTCGCAGGTATGCCGCTCGGCTCGCCAGGTATGGAAGCCGGGGGACGGACCCAGCCCTATCAGGTCATCGCTTTCGGCAATGGCCGCCGTGAGATTTTCGCGTCCTATCCCTGATCTCGATCACACACTCCTGCCACGCAGAGGAGGCCGACTATGAGCTGTTGCGATACCCATCACACGGAGGATGCGAGAGGGGAAGGCAGCGCGATCGATCCCGTCTGCGGCATGAGTGTTACGATCGAGGGCGCCACACATGTCGCTGAGCAGGATGGTGCGACCCACTACTTCTGTTCGGCGCGGTGCAAGGACAAGTTCGTAGCCGACCCGGAGCACTATCTTTCGGGCGCGCATCTCAATCAGGTTGAGGACGTTCCCGAAGGGACGATCTATACCTGTCCCATGCATCCCGAGATCCGCCAGGTAGGACCGGGAAGCTGCCCCATCTGCGGTATGGCGCTGGAGCCCGAGACGGTCAGTCTGGAGGATGGACCCGATCCCGAACTCGTCGACATGACGCGGCGCTTCTGGGTCAGCACGCTCTTCACCTTGCCGTTGTTCGTCTACGCGATGAGCGACATGGTACCCGGGATCAGCTTCGACCGGCTGATCGAGCCGGCAAGTGCGCAATGGGCCCAACTGTTTCTCGCTACACCGGTGGTGCTGTGGGGTGGCTGGCCTTTCTTCGTGCGGGCGTGGCAATCCATCAAGACCCGCAATCTCAACATGTTCACCTTGATCGGTTTCGGTGTTGCGATTGCCTTTCTGTTCAGCCTCGTCGCGACGCTCCTGCCCGATATATTCCCGCCTGCCTTCCGCGATCACTCTGGCCACGTCGGTGTCTATTACGAGGCGGCGGCGGTCATCACCACACTTGTCCTGCTCGGCCAAGTGCTTGAACTCAGGGCGCGCGGCTCGACATCGAGCGCGCTGCGTGCGCTTCTAGAACTCGCGCCGCCGACAGCGGTCAAGATATTCGGGGCCGGCGACGAGCGTGAAGTGTCGCTCGACCATTTGGCGAGCGGTGACCTGCTCCGCGTCCGCCCGGGTGACAAGGTACCGGTCGATGGCGAGGTGACCGAAGGCGCGAGCTCCATCGACGAGTCCATGATCAGCGGCGAGCCATTGCCGGTTTCCAAGAAGGTCGGCGACCAGGTGATCGGCGGAACGGTCAATCAGACGGGTGGCTTTGTGATGCGCGCTGGCGCAGTCGGTAAGGATACGATGCTGTCCAAGATCGTCCAGATGGTTGCCGAGGCACAGCGCAGCCGGGCACCGATCCAGCGCCTGGCCGACCAAGTCGCGGCCTGGTTCGTGCCTGCAGTGGTCGTGATAGCGGTCGTTACCTTTATTGTCTGGGCAATCTGGGGGCCTTTCCCGGCGCTGGCCTATGCACTGGTCAATGCGATTGCGGTCCTCATCATCGCCTGTCCTTGCGCGCTAGGACTAGCTACGCCGATGTCGATCATGACCGGTACCGGCAAGGGCGCCCAGCACGGCATCCTCATTCGCAACGCCGAGGCGCTCGAGACGCTTGAAAAGATCGACACGCTGGTGGTCGACAAGACCGGCACGCTAACAATGGGCAAACCCGATCTCGTAGCCGTGACCCCTCGCGATGGCCTTGATGAAACGGATTTCCTTTCCGCCGTCGCAGCAGTCGAAGCAGGAAGCGAACATCCTCTCGCCCACGCCATCGTGGAAGGCGCCAAGGCACGAGGAGTGACATTCCAAGCTGCGTCGGATCTCTCGTCCACCACCGGTGAGGGTGTCGAAGCCCGCGTAGGATCGCGCATGGTTGCTATCGGCAACGAGAAACTCATGCGTCGGCTGGGTATCGAGGATCCGGAATGGCTCGGTTCGGCAGAGGCAGGCCGCGCACAGGGCCAGACGGTAATGTTCGTCGCCATCGATGGTGCACCGGCAGGACTTATCGCGGTCGCCGACCCGATCAAGTCGACCAGCGCTGCGGCCATCCGGGCGCTGCACGAGCGCGGAATCGACGTGGTGATGCTCACTGGGGATAGCCGCGCCACTGCCGAAGCCGTGGCGCGCCAGATCGGTATCAACGAGGTCGAAGCCAACGTTTCGCCGGAAGACAAGCATCGCAAGGTCGAGGCTCTCAAGGCTTCAGGCAAGCGCGTTGCTATGGCCGGGGATGGCATCAACGATGCGCCTGCGCTGGCGGCTGCGGACGTCGGCATCGCGATGGGAACCGGTACCGATGTCGCGATCGAGAGCGCCGGCGTCACTCTGGTCCGCGGCGACCTCACCGGTGTGCTCCAAGCCATCGTCCTGTCGCGCGCCACCATGCGGAACATCCGTCAGAACCTGGTGTTCGCCTTTGGATACAACACGCTCGGTATCCCTGTAGCAGCCGGTGTGTTGTTCCCTGCCTTCGGCCTCCTTCTCAATCCGATGATCGCAGCCGCCGCGATGAGCCTCTCGTCGGTCTCGGTCATTGCCAATGCCTTGCGGCTGCGTGGGCTAAGGCTTCCGACATTGGCCGAAGGTCAGAAATGATCGCGGCTACGGCAATCGGAAAAGCTTGGCGGGTTCGCAAAGGAACCGGCCATGTCGGCCATGGATTACGATTACTTCGCCTTGATCACCGTGACGACGGTGGGCTTGGGAGGCATCTATCCGACCGATCACCTCAGGGAGATTGCAGGCATTGCGTCGCTGACGGGTTTCATCCTGATCAGATGCACGGCCCAGTACGTATACAAGACCATGAGCCAGCAGGAGGATTGAATGGCCGATAACCAGGACCCGGATCACCAGCAGCACCACGGCGGTGGGGGCAATTACTGGCGCTTCATGGCGATGGTGGCCACTTCGACCGCGATCATGTTCGGCCTGATGTATCTAAATACGTACGAGCTCGATCACGTATTCTGGAGCGAGACCCGCTTCTGGATGACTTTTGTGATGGGCGGCATGATGATGATCGTAATGCTTCTCTTCATGTGGGGCATGTACAAGGACAAGACCAAGAACTTGATCATCCTGGGCGTCGGTGCCCTGACCTTCGCGGTGGCGCTGTGGCTGGTCCGCAGCCAGGCGACCGTCAACGACGAAGAGTACATGTCGGCTATGATCCCTCACCATTCGATCGCCGTCCTGACGAGTTCGCGAGCCGAGATCACCGATCCACGCGTTCGCAAGCTCGCGGATTCGATCATTGAAGCCCAAGTCAAGGAAATCGCCGAGATGAAGATGCTGATGGAAGACATCGAAAGGAATGGTGAGATTGGCGACGGCACGCCGCTCCCCGCGCGGACCACCAGTCTGACACCGGAATTGCTGCGGGAAGCCGAAAAGGCAGTCGAGCGTCCTATTGGCCCGGAGGTCCGCGACGAGGTTACGTTGGGCGAATAGAGGCTCTGAACGGATTTATCCCGCAATTCGCGAAATCGGAAATTTGCGGGATAAAAACGCGATCGGATGGCTGTGCAGAGATGGCTCGTTGAGTGACCCTATTGGTAGCAACCGGTTTCGATGCCGCGGGGGATTTGAGGCTCTCGATTCGTCTCGGCCGCGTGTCTCACCGCCTTGCGTGAGCGAGCAGCGTCGACGTTTGAAAATCAACAAGATACGACAGGTATCCAATCGGTCCGATTCTGTTCATCCCGGGAAGGTCACAAGCTGGCTATGAATGCAAAAGTCATCACGAATTTCCAGCTTGGCAGCCGCGAATCCTCTTCGGCGCCGGATGTCTTGCCCCTGGCTAAAGAGCATGCGCTGCAATCCGCCGGAGCCGCTTTCCATGCGCTCGCCGACACCATGCCGCAGATGGTATGGTCGACTCTTCCCGACGGCTCCCACGATTATTACAATGCGCGCTGGTATGAATTCTCGGGTGTCCCTGTCGGATCAACCGACGGCGAAGGATGGGCCGGGATGTTTCATGAGGATGACCAGGCCGATGCATGGAATAAATGGAACCACAGCCTCGCTACCGGCGAACCGTACGAGGTTGAATATCGCCTGAGGCATCACAGCGGTGATTATCGCTGGATGATCGGTCGTGCGCTGCCGATCCTCAACGAGCAGGGTGATATCCAGCGCTGGATCGGCACTTGTACGGATATCGACGAGCAGAAGCGCACCGCCCTCCAAAACGAAATCCTGAGCCAGGAGCTCAGCCATCGCATCAAGAACATCTTCGCGATTGTTTCCGGTTTGATCAGCCTGACTGCGCGCGCAAATGAAGCGTTCGGCGAAGCGTCGCGCGACTTGCTAGGCCGGATTTCCGCGCTGGGGCGCGCGCACGAATTCGTCCGGCCGCACAGTGAAAAGTCCCAGCCCGAGGGCAAAGAAGTGACCCTCGCCACGCTGCTTGCGACGATCTTCGAGACCTATCCTGCCTTTTCCGAAGGAAGGATTGCGATTTCCGGCTCCGATATGGCGGTCGAAAGCCGCGCCGCCACGCCGGTCGCATTGGTGTTCCACGAGCTGGCCACCAACGCTATGAAGTACGGAGCTCTGTCCAATCCCAACGGGAGGATTTCGCTGGATCTGTCAACCGAGGACGAGATGGTCCGCTTCCGCTGGAGGGAACACGGAGCGCACATCGACAAGGCGCGTGAGCCTCAAACTGGTTTCGGAAGTCGCCTCATCGAGTTGGCCGCGAAGCAGCAGCTAGGAGGCGATTACAAAAGAATCTGGCATGACGATGGCGTTGAGCTCGTCATGGATGTCCGAAAGAGCAGGTTACAGGAGCCTAGTTGAAAAACAGCTTCAAACGGGCAGGCGGATCGATATTTTCGCCCTTCCGGATCGCAATGACATAGTCGAGAACCTGCTTGAGAATGCCGAGATCGACCGGTTTTTCAAGCGCACCCAGCGTTCCGCTTACCCCTTCGCCGAGCTGCGCGGGATTGGCCGTCACGAAGATGACCTCGATCCCGAAATCCGAGGCAAGTCTTTCGCCCACTCTGGGGCCCGTGGCTCCGTCAGCCAAGTTGACGTCGACGAGAGCCACATCGATGGCGTCCGAAGCCTTCGCCAATGCTGATTGCATGTCATCGGCAATCCCTGCGGATTCATGACCGAGATCGTGAATCACCGCCTCCATTTCGACAGCTATAAGGACTTCATCTTCAACAATCAGAATGGTGGTCGGCATGGATCGCAATTAGGGTTCGAAGGTCTGTTGATGCGCTGAGCTCAAGAGACGGGCTAGCTACATTTTTGTTCCCTCGTTCAACGCGTGGGCATTACGCTCAGGACGCTGCAGCGTGTTGAACGTCGCACGGATATGGATCGTGGTAATAGTCGATTATAACACCGGCTCGAAAGGCTGAAATTAGGGCGCTCAGCGGACGTAGGTATGGCTGGTCTCCCGGAGGCAGAGAAGCAATCTTGAGTCCCTAAAAAGGCATCAAACCAATACATTAAGCGCCATTTGCGGGCCTTTTGAGGGCTTTTTGGCCGTACCGAATTTGATAAAGATTTGAAAATACATCGGAAAAAAGATCGAATGCGATGCCTCTTCTGGCGCCATCGCTTTAAAGCTCTGCAATATAATGAGAAAATGAAGAATCTTGAGGACTCACATTGGTTCTCCAATCTATTGTCTCGGGTCGTCTTTTCCGGTTTCTTTCGGTTGTTAACGAGCCCGAATGCTAGAATCTCGGCTCGTCCCTGACTATTCTGGCCGCGAATGTTGGCGGGCCTTTTCGTGGGCTTTTGAGAAAAGCAAATTGGGAAAAGGCCCGCACATGCCTCTTACCGAAGCTCGGCTCCAAGCTTTGAAGAAGAAAACCAAACCTTACAAAGTCGCCGACCAGCGAGATTCCATCGGCATCGCCCAGCATTCGGTCCATAATAACAACATCGAAGACTTCCATCACTGCGTCACGCAGGCCCGACAGGCCATCTGTTTCGACCACGACCGTATCGCCTTCCTGCCATCCGAGCTCGTGCATTTCCGCGGCGGCGCGGAGGTCATCCTCGATAAATAGAACTTCTACGGGCCGTTGCTTTTCGTCTCTGAACGCCAATACGGCGGTCGTCATAGTCTGGCGGTTGAGCGCCCCTGCGGTAAAGCCGCAAGAAGCTGGTTAATGGGCATTGTCATCATCGTTTCAGGCCTCGCCGCTGGCGCACCGGGATGCACAACGGCCTTGTTCTTGGGTTTATTCCCGGGCGCGCTGTTCCAGCAGCAGGCACGAATTCCTGTTGCCTAACTCGCAGCCTCGCCCGAGCGCGCGATAGGCTGCGTCCAGGTCGCGCGGGCCGCCTGCGCCGTTTTCGGCAATGACCGCAAGCAGCAGGCAGGCATCCGCCACGCCGCCGGTTTCGCACAGTGAGGCGTACATCTGACGGGCTAGCGGGCGGTCCTGTTCGCCGCCTTCGCCGTCGAACGCCATCTGGGCGAGGAACCCGCACGCGTCGTTGCTGCCGAGCCTGCATCCGGTCGAGAAGCGGGACCGGGCGGCGGGCAGGTCGCGCTCGGCCACGACGCCGTTGTAGAGCATCCCGCCGAGGTTGAGGCAGGCATTGCCTTCGCCCGCATCGCAGGCGCGGGTGAACAACGCGGCGGCCCCTTGCAGGTCGCGGTCTCCGGCGAGCCCGTTGAGCAGGACCATGCCGTAATTGTCGCAGCCGAAGGCCGAACCGCTCTCGCAGGACGAGCGGAGCCATTCCGCAGCGCGGGCGGTGTCTGCCGGACCGCCTTCGCCCACCATCAGCATGTAACCTGCGCTGGCGCAGGCGTTGACGCTCCCGGCTTCGCAGCTCTGGACGAACAGCGCACGGGCCGCAGGCAGGTCTGCATCCCCGCCTTCGCCGTATTTGAGCAAGATCGCGCGGTTGTTGCACGAATCGACCATGCCCGCCTCGCACGCTTTTGCATACGCGGCACGCGCCTCGACGAGATCGGCGGGATCGCCGGAATAATTGTTGTAGAGCAGTTGACCGAGATTGAAGCAGGCGCCGTCATAGCCGCCCTGGCACGCGTACCGAAAATTGCGCGCCGCCCCGGCGAGATCCTGCGGGCCGCCCGCGCCATCCTGCAGCAAGGCCCCCAGCAGGTTGCAGCCCATCATGGCGCCCTCGGCACAGGCCTTTGCGGAGAAGCGCCGGGAAAGCGCATGGTCGAGCGCGACCTCGCGCCCCTCATAGGACTTGATCGCCATCGCCATGCACGCATCCGCGTCGCGATCGTCGTCACAGGCTGCCGTCAGGCTTTCGGCGGTTTCTGCCTGAGCATGAACGGCCGGGCCGGACACCAGCCCTGACAGCATCGCGACCAGAACCAGGGCGAGCGAGGCGCGCAGGGCTTGCCTCAGGACTGCGGCGGGCGGGATGGCGACTGTCATGATCGTCCTTTCGGTAGAAGCTTGGCGTGCAGGATCGGGCCGCGTTCAGTCGAACCGAGGTGCGCGGTGATATTCCAGCGCCATGCGGAAGGGTTCTACCGGCACGATCGCCTTGCGTTTCTCGAACACGATCTCGCGTCCGCGTCTCCTGCGGACCTCGTATTCCTTCTCGGCGAAGCGCTCTGCGCCTGTTTCATCGAGCAGCCTGATCGTGACCGTCTCCGGTCCTGTGGACGAGGCGAGCAGGGCGGCGCTGTCCGCACGGTCGAACACGAAGCGCGCGCTGGTCGGTCCGGCGGGGCCGGGCACGCGCGACCCTTCATAACTCGTCGCGCCTGCCATCAGGAATGCGCGTGCGGGAACAGGGTGTGCGTCGTACTCGCCTTTGGCGGCAGTCAAAACGAGACGGCTGTCGGTCAGCACCGCCAGTTCGAAACCGCCCTCAAGCGTCATCGCGCCCGCTGCGACCATATCTTCGCCGCGCGTTTCGTCAGGATCGCGAAAACCGGTCATTTTGTCGAAATCGGGCGCTTCGCCATCATGGAGGTAACGCAGCACGATTGTGCCGCGATAGGCCGCTGGCTTCGCGTAAATTGCTTCCATGTCCTGCGCCATGAACGTGCCGAGATGTGCGCCGGGTGCCATGAAGCTTACGGGGCTCTGCGCGGCCTGCTGGCAGTGATCTTCCAGTATTTCCGCCTGCGAAGCCATCACCTCCGCCGAGGGCGCATCTCCGCCCCGTGCCGACAGGGCCTGCCAGGCCCTTGCCGCGCGCGGGCGCAGGTGGGCGGTATCGCGCGCGCCCTTGCAGGCCGTGTCGGCGGGGAGGAAGTGGTGCAGGGCGAGCATGAATTCGCCCTGGCGGTTAAAGTAGTCGCGGATTTCGCCGAGTGCCTCGCGGCGGGGCAAATCGCCGCACGGCGCGGTGAAATTGGGGGCGACCCGCGCCAGCAACTGGTCGTATTCGGAATCGAGGCGACCCAGCATCAACCGCCGGCGCATCTCGCGATAGACGAACTGGCCTTCGGGCGTGAAGGCATCGCACTTGCGGTCGAGCCATTCGGCCTGCGAGACCAGCGAGAACAGCTGCGCCTGCTCCGAGGGCTGCTGGGCCGACGCGGGGTAAGGGACGAGCATTGTGACGGTCGCGATGGCGCCTGCCAGTCGGCCGAGATTCTTCAAGCGGTGCATTGCGGTTTCGATCCTCACTGGCCGCCCCCGTTCGCGGCGCCCGGGTAGTCGTAGTGTGTTTCGCCGACGACCTGCGTTTCGGTGAACGCGACGCGGCTGATCGACAGGGCGTGGTCCGACTGCTCGAAATCGATGTTCGCAATGCCGCCGGTCGCGCAGCAACCGGGATCGCCCTCGCGGCGCACCAGCGCAAAGGCGCTGCCCTCGCGCAGGTTGAAGCCGACCGGGCTGGCCAGCGAAAATCCGGCAGGCAACAGGCGATCGGCCTCGCGCATGATCGCGTCGGCGCTGGTCCAGTTCCAGCCCTGGCGGCTGTTCATCAGGACGAGATCGGCATTGCCGAGCCCGCGATTGCGTGCGGGCAAGTGCAGCAGGAACCTGCCGTCGCCATCGCGCACAGCGACGGGCGCGTCGAAATAACCTTCGGTCTGGTGGGACAGGAGCAACACGGGCACCGCTCCGTCCTGCTCGATCAGCACGGCCATCTCGCTCGCCGGATCGTCGTTCGGTTGCAGCGCCAGCAATTGCCAGTGCAGCGTGGTGTCGAGCGCCAGCGCAGCGATCTGCCCGCTGGCAAGGACACGGCAGTCGGCGCGCGTGCGGTACAGGCAATCGCTCGCCAGCCCCGCTGCGTATCCGTCGTCGAGATCGACCGCGCGTTCGATATCGTCGCGCGCGCAGCCGCTTTCATAGCCGCCGTCCGGGCAGACGAGGGTGTAGGGATCGTCGAACATCTCCGGTTCTTCGCCATCGATCGATCCCGGATCGGCCGATGCAGCCGTGGTCAGGCAGGCCAGCATCGTCAGGCCCGCACCGATAGTCGCTCGATAGTTCATGGATCGCTCCTCACGCGTTCGCAGGCCGGGCGGAAACGCAGTTCGCACGCCCGGCGATAGCCTTCCTGTGCCTTGGCGGGATCGGCCTCGGTCATCCCGCGCCCTTCCTCGACCATGCTGGCGGCGCGGAAGCAGTTGCGGCCGCCATAGCTGTTCTGGCAAAGCCACAGGTAGATGCCGAGCGCGCCGGGATCGTCGACCGCTCCGCCTTCGCCGTTCACCAGCGCATCGGCATAGTTCTGGCAGGATTCAAACAGTCCGCCATCGCACCCCTTGCGGAACGCTGCGCGGCCATCGATCATGTCGGGTACGCCGCCTTCGCCCGTCATCGCCATCACCCCGTAATTCTGGCAGGCGGTGGCATCGCTGTCCTCGAAACAGAGGCCGCGCAGGATCGGGCGCGCCTGATCGGGCAGACCCAGCCGCATGAATTGTCGCACGCTCTCGCGATCCTGCTCGATCGCCTGATCGTCCCGTTGGCCCGACGCCTGCGCAGCAAGCGGCACGCCGGCGGCGAGGCAGCCAAGGGTGGCCAGGCCGAGGAAAAATCGTCTCATTTGCATATCGCGAGATATTCCATCAGCGTGCCTAGGCCGCCCTGTTCGCTATTGGCATAGGCTGCGTAGAGTTCGTCGGCCTTTTCTTCCGCCTTGGCCTCTTCCTTGCCCAGTCTTCCGACGTCCGCCGCATCGTCCAGCTGGCGCACGGCTTCGTCCCGCCAGAAGGGCTCGCGCGCGGCTGCGTTCGCGGCGGACAGTTCCGGGCGCAGCGCCGAGACGAACAACGGATCGGCCGCGGTTTCGACCGCATAGTTCCAGCGATTCCAGACGGCAGCGCACAGCAGCCGCTCGTCGGTGGTCTGCGGCGTCAGGCCCCACTGCGTACCGGCTTCGAACGTAGCATTGTGCGTGGCAGCGTCGACCATGCCGGGCGACGGTTCGCACGGGTCTCCGCGTTCGGCGCGCTGCTCCTGCTCCCTTGCCCAGGCGAGTTCCTGCTCGGACACCGGACGGGCGGCAGGCCCGCCCAGACTGTTGAGGACGATTTCGGTCTTGCGGAACTCGCAGAGCTGGACATCGCGCTGGTCCTCCGAGGGCTCTGCGCCGGTCTGCTGCGTGCCTGCAATGGCGGCCAGGGTAAGGGCGGCTGAGGCGACGGCCAGCATCACGCACCGACCTGCTGCGCCAGCGTGCAGCCGTCCTGGATGCCGAGTTTGCAGCCCAGGGCGAAGAATCGCTTGGCGGAGGCAGGATCGGCTGCGCCGCCCTGGCCGTCGCGCGCCATGATCCCGGCGTTCATGCAGGCCCCGGCATTGCCGGTGTTGCACGCCTGCGCAAAGCTGCTGCGCGCTCCGGCAAGATCCTGCGCGATGCCGGAACCGGAATATTGCGCCACGCCGTATTCGAGGCACCCGTCGGACTTTCCCGCCTCGCACGACAGCTTGAACGACTTGGCCGCGCCCGCCGCATCGACTGGACCGCCGCCTCCGTCGCGCTGCAGGATTGCGAGCGCGTAGCATCCGTCGGCCGCATAGCCGGGGCAGGCACTGGAGAGATACTGGCGTGCCTTGCCATAGTCCGGGCCGCTGCCGACGCGTCCGAAATAGTAGCTCGTGCCGAGTTCGTAGCAGGAGGTCGCGAAGCCAGCCTTGCAGGCCGTGGTCAGCGGGGCAATGGCCCCCGCATGGTCTTGCGCGCCGCCGCGCCCGGCCTTCAGCATCGAGCCGTAATTCTCGCAGGCTTCGGCCACCTTGCTGGCGCAGCCCTTCTGGTAGGCGCGACGGGCGAGCGGCAAGTCGGCCCCGCCGCCTTCGCCCTTGGTCGCCATCGCGCCGAGATTGGTGCAGGCCGCGCCGTTGCCTTCGGTAAAGCACCCTGCATCATAGCGGCTGCGCGCCATGGCAAAATCGCCCGCATTGTAGGCTGCCTGGCCTTTCAGCGCTGCACTTTCGCCGCCCGCTTCGACCACCATCGGGGGCTTGGACGCGGCTGCAGCGGTTTGCGTTTGGGCCGTTGTCGGGGCTTTCGCATCCGCCTCTGAGCACGGCTTTCCGGCATTCTTTACCTGCTCGTAGCGCAGCGCCCAGCCGATTTCGTCGTCGCTTACGCGACGCTTGGTGGGGCTGGAGCTGTTGAGGTTGGCGAAGATGTCGTCGTACTTGGCCTTGCACGCCCGCTCGGTGGCCGAGCTGCGGTCGACCTGCGCCATCGTGGCTTGCGGTCCAGCAAGGAACAGGCTGGCCATCACGGCAGCGGCGATTGCGAAGTTCTTCATTGTGGCCTCGTGTCTATTGGCAAACGGGGTGGCTGCTCGAAAGGCGGCGGGAGCCGGTGCAGTTGTTGAAGCGGTATCGGTCGCGGGTCTGCTTCGCGATGTCGGCGCTGCTGGGCGTGGACACCGGCTGGAAGGACGAACCGGAACTGCGCGGAGTGTAGCTCGACCCGTTCGACCCGTGCTGTGCCTGCCAGCGGGCGGAACTTGCTCCGGGCATGTTCGTGCAGTTCCAGATGCCGCACTCGGTGCTACGCTTGTTGCGGGCGATCTGCGACGCTGCGATCTGTGCCACCGGACCGGACGGGAACCAGTATTCGAGCACGTAGAAGTGGTCTTCGAAGATGGTCGAAAGCGCGCCCGCGCGCGCTGCGGCGAGGGTCGCTTCCTCGGCATGGCGCTTCGACCGCATGTGATAGAGCGAGTAATAGAGCGCCCCGTCGTAGTCGCGGCGCGCTATGTAGCGGTCGAACACCGCCTGCTCCTGCGCCTCAGCCTGCATCCGGGCATTGCGGGCTGCGTCGATCGCCGCCTGCCGCTCGGCTTCCGCCTGGTGCCGGAGCGATTTGAGTCGCGCGCCGAACGCGCACACTTCCGCGCTGGCCGGATCGTCGGGCATGCAGGCGCTGAGCGCGATCTGCTCGGCCGGAAGCCGGTCGTCGAGCGAATAGAGAATGCGGGCAAGGTCGATGCACGAGCGGCGATTTCCCGCGCTGCAATTGACCCGGCGGTAGCGGAGCGCCCTTTCGGCATCGAACTGGGGCGATCCCGGCTCGGCGAAGACCGCCTCGGCGACTTCGCAGCCGTCGCGGTCCTGCCCGCTGCACGCCTGCACGGCGAAGTTGCCTGCGCTGGCAAGGTCGCGTTCGACATCGCCTTCGCCAGCGTAGAAGATCAGCGCGAGCCGTCCGCATGCCGCAGCCTCTTTGGCGGTGCAGGCCTGTTGCAGGAAGCGCAGGCTAAGGAACGGGTCGTAGGCTGGATTGTCCACGTCGGACAACAACATCCCCGCGCGCGAACAGGCCGCGCGGTCCCCCGCTTCGCAGCGGGCTGTGGCCTGCGCCAGGTCGCCGCCACCCTGTGCTGAGGTGCCATTCGTGGGCGCCAGCGCCGCCACGGCCAGCGCGACCAGGATGCCGAGACGGCCCATCACCCGCTTCACCGGCATTTCACGATCCGCGAGCCCACGATGCCCGGTTCTGCCGGACGATAGATCACCTCGCATGACTTGCCGAGCGATCCGACCGGCTTGGCGGTCGCCTGCTGCGCCTGCCGTGCGCGATCTGCCGCCGCGCGCTCGGCCCAGCGCTGGCCTTCGTCCTGCGTTTGCTTTTTCGCACGCAGGCGGCGCATGTATTCGTCGAAAATCAGCCGCGTCGCGGGCGGATTGTACTGCCAGTAATGCTTGGTCGCGATGGTGTAGACGGCTTCGTCGCTGAGGCCGCGCACGCCGTTCTTGCCGAGCTTGACGATCAGCTCGCCCAGATAGTCGCCATCCTCGTTCGGCTGGAACAGGTCCTTGCCGTAGGGATAATGATAGACGAGGTAATCGGCGACCGCGCCGGGATCGCCGGTCTGGTCGACATAGGCGCGCAGTGATGCGGCGGACAAAGTGCCGAGCGCGTTGAGATCGCGTTGCACATGTCCCTGAGCGGTGGTCGCGGCCTGCTGCTGTTTCATCTGCTCGGCCTGGACGTAGAGATCGGCGCAATCCTGCGCAGTCTCCAGTACGTAGGCTTCAAGCCCGGACTGGCCGCGCTGTTCGCGCACCTGCGTCCAGAACCGCCGCGTTTCGGCATCGGCGCTGTCCTCTGCGGCAAGGCTGCCGCCGGTCAGGGATATGAAGTGATCGATCACGAAATCGGACGTGACGGGCAGCTTCATGCCCTTGCTTTCCGCGACATTGAGCGCGGCGGCGCATTCCCAGATCTCGTCGGCGTCATCCTCTGCGCCATTCGCAGCCAGCGACGTTGGCAACGCGAGCGCGAGGCCGATGGCAAGCGCCGAGGCAGTGCTGGCGCGATGGGGGAAGGCCGCCGGTCGCATCACAGCCCTGCCACCTGCTTGTCGCACTCGCGCGCATTGTAGATCATGTCATTGAGCGCCTTGTCCGCGCCCAGCACCTTGCCGCGCTTGCGATACTTGGCCTTGGCCGCATCGACCTGCTTCTTCGCGTCGATGCCGTTCGCCTCGGCATAGCTGATCAGCCATTCGCCCCATTGTTCGGAGGAGTGGCCAAGGGTGACGCCGTTGGATTCGGCGACGTTCACGACGTAAACGCAGTCGCCCATCATCTTGGCGACCTCTTTCGGGGTCGGCTCCTTGGCGGCGGCGGGAAGCGACAGGCTGACGGCAAGCGTTGCGAGCGCGGCGTAACGGAAAGCAGTGGAATTCATCGGACCCCTCCTGAAAGTGGATGGGGAGGGGATACTCGGCCCGGTGCCGCGCCGGTATGCACGATTGCTGACAGGAAGATGACAAATGCTGTCATGCACCGGTGACGGTGCCCTGCCGCCCGTCGTCCCGCGATCCTAACAGCACTTGTAACGGGTCAATCGGGCCGCTCCGCGCTATTTCCCCGATCGCGACCCGGCGGCCTTCGGGCCGTCCTCCTTCGGACCGCTCCCTTCGGGGAGGGGTCCGCCTTTTGCCTTGCACTCGGCCACGAAGGGACAGAATGGAGAGCACGGCGCGAATTGCAGCGGGCACAGGTGGTGAGATGAAGATCTTGTATGTCGAGGACGACCTGCGCGCAGCAGAAGAGGTCAAGCAGCTCGCCTGGCAGGAAGGCGACACGATCGTGGTCGAAACCAATGGCAGCGACGGGCTGAAACGCGCGGGGCTGGAACCGTTCGACGTCATCATCATGGACCGGATGCTGGGCGATGCCGATGGCCTGTCGCTGGTCGGGCGGTTGCGCGAAAGCGGGGTCAGTACGCCGGTGCTGATGCTGAGCGCGCTCGGCCGCACGAGCGACCGCGCCGAAGGGCTGGAAGCGGGAGCAGACGATTATCTCGCCAAGCCGTTCGAGGCGATGGAATTGCTTGCCCGCATCCGTGCGCTGCATCGCCGTGCGGCAGGGCGGGAACACAGCGCGGTCATCCTGTTCGGTGCGTTCGAATGTCACGTGAAGGCGCGCACCGCATTCCGCGACAATCGCCACATCGCGCTGAGCCCGCGCGAGTTCGAGCTGTTCCGCTATTTCATGGAAAATGCGGGCGAGGTGGTGACCCGCGAAATGCTGCTGCGCGACGTGTGGAATATGTCGTTCGATCCGCAGACCAACGTCGTCGACGTCAATGTCGGTCGCCTGCGCCGCAAGCTGGAAGAAGGCTTCGACAGCCCGGCGCTCGAAACCGTCTGGGGCGCGGGATACCGCCTTTTGCAGGGGCGCTGAACCATCCTTTCGCCGCGCTCCATATTCACCCGGATCGTACTGCTATCGGCGCTGTTGTCGTCGGTCCTGCTGCTGGGCCTGTGGTGGATCACCGACCAGACGATCTGCGAAACCTTCGCCGCCTCCGCGCGCGAAAGCGTCGATGTCGATCTGGCCGGTCTGGCGGATATCCATGCAAGTGGTGGACGCGAGGAGCTGGAACGCCGCATCGCCGATCGCCTCGCCATGATCCCGACCGATGGCGGCAGGCCGCACTACCTGCTGGCCGATGAGGCGGGGCGCAAGCTGGCGGGAGACCTCGCGCGCTGGCCGGACCTCGACCCGGCGATCTCCGAAAGCGGGACGATCGCGATCGGATCGAACTCGACCGCCTTTGGGCGAGCGACCTTGCTCGACGAAGACCTGCGTCTGCTCGTGGCGCACGAGCCGCCCGACCGTTCGGAGATCCTGCGTCGGGTCGGCTGGGTGTTCCTGCTGGGCGGAGTGGTCTTCGTCGCCTGCACTGCCGTGTTCGCTCAATCGGCCAGCGCGCGCGTGCGGGCGCGGGTCGGCCGGGTGAACGAAGCGTTCCGGCAGGGCGACGAAGCGGCGCTCGACCGGCTGGCAGCACCCCGGCGGCCCGATGAGATCGACCGCATCGCCAGCCAGGCCGCCGAAGCGGTGCGGCATGCGCGGAACCTGATGCAGGCCTATCGCGAGACGTCGGAGCAGATCGCGCATGAAATCCGCACCCCGCTCATGCATCTCGATTCGCGCATCGTGAAGGCCCTGGCAAAGCAGCCCGATGCGACCGCGAGCGCTCATCTGGTCGAGGCGCGATCGGACATCCGGCGGCTGGTAGCCTCGCTCGAAGCGCTGCTCGATATTGCTTCGAGCAAGGCGCAGGTGGGCGATACGAGAGGCATGGTGACGGTCGACTTTAGCGCACTTGTCGAGCAGATTTGCGAACTATATCAGGATAGTGCCGAAGAGGCCGGGTATGCCTTGCGATGGAATGTGACGCCTGGCGTCGCGATCGCCGGGGATGAAGCGCAATTGGGACGGATCGTGACCAACCTTCTCGACAACGCGTTCAAGTACAACCGGCCCGGCGGGGTTATCGAGGTCACCATCCAGCCCGGCCCGCGCCTCGTGGTGACGGACGAAGGACCAGGTGTTCCGCCCGATGAGCGCGAGAAGGTGTTCGAACGGTTCTATCGCAGGCGCGCGGCCAGTAGCGAGGTCCAGGGCAGTGGCATGGGCCTGGCCCTCGCGCGCGCCATTGCTGAGCGGCACGGGCTGTCCCTGGTGCTGGAAGACAGCGCCAGCGGCGCGCAATTCGTCCTGGCCCGCGCATGAGCGGAAGCAGTGCTCCTCGATCGGCGCTGCGAGCCGCTGCGCTGGGCGCGTTCGTCCTTGTTTCGGCGGGATGCAGCGGCACGCCCGCTGAGCGACCGGGACAGAGCGCTTCTGCGCCGGCTAGCCTCACCAGCACGGAGCGGCTGGCGGATGATCTGGCTGAAGCCAGCCTTGCATACGACAATGGCGACCTCTCCGAGCTGACCGTTCGCCTGCGTGCGATCGAACTGGCCGGGGCGCAGCCATCGGATGAGCCGGGGCAAGCTGCGCTTGTCGCATGGAGGGGTGTCGTCCCGCCAGGCGACATCCCGTTGCGCGGGCGGGTGCTCGGCCCGGCCTATCTCACCGGCACGCTGGCTGCGGGGGCCGAAATCGATACCGAACAGCTGCTGATGGGCGGGCAATCCGTCAGCATCGCGGCAGGCACCGCTCCGCGTAAAGGCTTGCGCCTGCGCGTCTTGCGCGGGGACGGCAAGATGGTGTGCGAACAGACGCCCGCCCATGCGCGCGAATGCCGCTTCGTGCCGTCCTACACGCAAAGATACCGGATCGTGTTGCAGAATACGGGCACAGGGGAGGCGCGTTATCACATCGTTTTCGACTAGGCGGCTGTTGCTTGCCGGGGCCGGGGGATGGGTACTGGCGTTCGCGTCGCCGACGGCAGTTGCTGCGCAGGAAGCGGGCAGCCCCTATTCGACCGACCTTCCCCAATTCGCGCATCTGCGCGCGCTGGAAGACCGTGCGACCGACCTCCAGCAGAACGGGGCGCAGGACGCGGCGGGTCGGGCTGCGATCATCGCGGCGTGGCGCGATTTGCAGATTGCGGCGCAGCGCACGACCATGCCGGACGGGTCCGTCCATCCGCTCGCTCAGGTGGTGCGCATCAAGATCGCCTCGCAGCTCTACGCCGATGGCCAGATCGACGAGGCCCTCGCCGAAGTCGAGCCGGGTCTGGAGGCCACCCGACCCTATCTCGACGAATATCCCGCTGCGATGGCAGAAGGGGCTGCGCTGCTCGGCGTGTTGCTGACGCACAAGGGAGAGCCCGAGCGGGCACTGGCCCTTGTCGAGCCGCTCTATGCCGATTTTGCCGAACTGGCCGCACGGGAAGACAAGGAAGGGCTTGCGGTAGCGAAGTCGAACCTCGAATTTTCGCTGTCGCAGATCAATCTCCGCCTCGGCCAGACCGCCGAAGCGTTGCGATACCAGAAGGCGAGCCTCGACACCCGCGAGGCTGCATTCGGCCCGAACCATCCGGACACGGTGGCGGGCTATTACGGCTATGCACAGACCCTCCGCCGGGCGGGGCAGATGGAGGAAGCGGAGCGGTTCGCCCGTATCGCTGTGGAGCGTGCCACCGGCCACGTCGATCCGTCGCACCCGTCCTATGCCCGCTCGCTGGAGATGCTCGGCATCGTGCTCGCAAATTCGGGCAGGCCGATCGAGGCGACCGATTTCCTCACGAGCGCGCTCGAGCTCAAGCGCGAATACGAGGGCGCCGACACGCTCGTGTTCGGATATGGCATCCACAATCTCGGCACGATCCTGTTGCAGCGCGAGCGTTACGAGGAAGTGCAGCCGCTCTTCACCGAAGCCGAAGCGCTGATGTCGCGCTATCAGGGGCCAGCCAGCGCATTCCCGATCCTGGCTCTGGCGTATAACGGACAGGCGTCGCTGGCGCTGGGCGATCCCGCGCAGGCGGTGCGCCTGCTGGACGAAGGCCGTCAGCGGATGGGCGACGACACGCAGGATGTCGAGGCGCTCGGCCGTCTCCTGCCGGACCTCATCCGCGCCCACTTGCTGCTGGGCGACCCGGCGAGTGCGCTCGCCCGCGCGGAGCTGTTCGAAGAGCGCATTCTGGCGAGCGACACCACGGACACGTTCGAGGTTGCCTTCGCCACGCTGTTGCGCGCGCATTCGCAGGTGGTGGCTGGCGCGGGGCGGGAGGAGGAGCGGAAGCTGGCGGCGCGCAATCTGATCGAAGCCGTGCGGCATCCGGGCCGGTTCGACCGCGCATCTGGGCTTGAAGTGCGGCATCTCAGCGCGCTCGACCTGGTCATGGATATTGCCGCGGAAGACGACGATGCCGAGCTGATGCTGGCGGCGATGTCGCTGGTCAGCCGCTCCCACTTGTCTCGCGCTCAGGCGATCCGCACCGAGCGCCTTGCTGCCTCGGACCCGGGTCTGGCGGACCTGCTGCGGGCGCTGCGCGAAGCGGAAGATGCGGTCGACGAGGCCGATCGCGCGCTGCTGCTGGCGCTCGCCCGCGGTGAATCGGCCGATCTCCTGCGCGAAAGCCTGGCTGCCGCGCGAGCGCAGGCGGCGGCGTATCGCGACCAGCTCGCCGCGCGCTATCCCGGATGGGACCGCGCGCTGGAGCAGACGCCCTCGATAGCGGCATTGCAGGCAAGCCTTGCCGATGGCGAAGCAATCCTGTCGTTCGCGCCGATCTATTACGGCACCTATGCGCTGCTCGTCACGCCCGACACTGCCGTCGCGCTGGATCTGTCCGCGAGCCGCAAGTCGGTGATCGACCTCGCCAACAGTCTCGGGGCGAGCGTGCGTGTGGGCGGGTTCGACGGCCCCGCTTCGCGCGGCCTCGGTGCCAGCCTGTTTCCGGAGCCGATGATGGAACGGCTGGCGAAGACGCGGGCGCTCAAGCTTCACACTGGCGGCCCGCTCGCATCCCTTCCGTTCTCGCTGCTGCAAGGTTGGGGCGGCGGGGCCGACACCGCGTTTCTGCACGACAGGTTCGCGCTCAGCTATCTGTCGGACCTCAGCGTGGAAGGCGCATCGCCGACACTTCCGGGCGAACGGGACGCGCCGCTGTCGCTGGTGGCGTTCGCCGCACCCGCGCCGTTCGGTGCCGCCGGCGCGAGCGAGGACGCCGTGCCGCAGCGCAGCCCTTCCCGCATCAGCGACTATTTCGATCGCGCCGCCGCTAACGCCGATGCGCTCGCCAGCCTGCCCTCTCTCCCCGGCACCGCCAATGAAGTGCGCGCGATTGCTGCATCGATATCGTGGGACACGGCGACCCTGTTCCTTGCCGAGGATGCCAGCGAAGCAAACTTCCGCAGCGCACAGGCGAGCGAAGCCGACGTGCTGGTGATCGCGACCCACGGGATCGTTGCGGGCGAGGTAGAAGGCATTGCCGAACCTGCGCTGGTGCTGTCGCCCGGCGCACCGGGCGGTGACGACGGTCTTCTGACGGCTGGGGAAATCGCGCGACTGAGGCTGGTGGCGGACTGGACCATTCTGTCTTCCTGCGACAGCGCAGCGGGGATGAGCGGCGGCCTGCCCGCGTTTTCCGGCCTCGCGCAGGCGTTTCGCCAGGCGGGCGGGAAGGATCTGCTGGTCACGCACTGGAAAGTGCGCGACGACATCGCTGCCTATGTCAGCACGCAGGCGGTGCTCAATTATCGCAGCGGCATGACCAAGGCCGAAGCCCTCCGCGCGGCGATAGACAGTCTGCGCAAGGAAAGCGGGATCACCGGCGCGGATGAGCCGTTCGCGTGGGCGCCGTTCGTGCTGATCGAAGGCTGATCGCCTATTCGAACCTGTCGCGATTGGCGCGGCGCAGGAATTCGGCCATTTCCGGCGTCAGCTTGCGCATCTCTTCCGCCTTTTTCTCGTAGGCATAGGCATTGGGTACCTCGACCCGGCCGCTGTCGGTCCCCTGACCGGCGCGGTACATGGCGGCGGCCTGCACGGCCCCGTCCAGCTCCCCGTGCTCCGCGGCGCGCTTGAACATTTCGAGCGCGAGCTTGTCGTCGCGCGCCACGCCGCGTCCTTCGCGCAGGGCATACCCCGCGGTCAGCTCTGCCGGGCCGTATCCCTCCATCGCCGCCTTGGCGATGAATTCGAAGCCGCGCGCATGGTTGGCCGGGATGTTCTTGCCGGCAAGCAGTTCGAACCCGACATCGTTCGCAGCGATCACGCTGCCATTGTCTGCGGCCCGCTTCATGTAGAACACGAATTTGTCCGCATCCTTGGCCAGCCCGGTGTGCCCGTCGAGGTAGAGCGCTCCGAGCTTGCGGCTCGCGAGGATATCCCCGCGCATCGACAGCTCGACTAGGATTTCGAGTGCCTTCTCGGTGCTCTGGGGCAGCAGCCATTGTGCGCCAAGGTTGGTGAGCAGCGCCTGATAGCTTTCATCGTCGGAAGTGGCTGCGCTCGACTTCTTTGTGACGCGGGTGCCATAGGGTAGCTGCACACCCGTGAGGTAGGCAGCGGCCAGCGTATGCGCGGCCTTGTCTCCCGGCCTCAGGCGACCGGCGGTGGTCAGTTCGATTGCCTTGGCCAGCGCCTGCGCTTTCTCCTCGCGATAGGCGGCGGCGCGCTCCTCACCCTTGCCGTCGGCGATCTTCCAGCGATCGGTGCGCTTGAAGTCGACTTCGTATTCGCCCCGGTCGACGCAGAAGCTGCAATGCGCTGGATCGAGCACGATCCGCAGATAACCGGCCAGCGCGTCGCGATTGCCGAGTTCGGCACCCTGCTCGAAATAGGACAGCGCATCGCTGCGGTCGCGCTCGCGCCTCATCTTGGTGTAGTAGTCGGGCGATTCCGCGATCTCGCCCACGCGCAGGAAGGCCGTGCCGTCGCCCTGCTCCATCGCCATCGCATAGTATTTGAGCATGTTGCTCACGATCGCATCGCTCGACCAGATTTCTCCGAGGATATCGTCCCGGATGCGGTCGGCGAAGGCGATCTGCGCAGAGGCTTTGCCTCCGTCCGCTTCAGCCTTGAGCGCCTTCACCTCCGGATCGGCATACCACGCCTTCACCCGTTTCTCCGACGCCGCCAGCGCTTCGGCGGATTGCTGTTCCAGCATCGCGTAGGTCGGTGGGCCATTGTCCTGCTGTGCAGCGGCATTGGTGGCCGAGAGCAGCGCGGGCAGTAGCGCCACAGAGACGCACGTTAGGGTTCTGGGCATGACGGTTCTTCCTTCGGAGTAATTATGTCCACCAGGATTATTGTGCGCAGAACTTCCGCAGGAAAGTGACAAATTCCGTTAAAACCTCTTTGGCCCGGCATAACGCTTCGGACTAGTTCAGCCGCTGGTAAAGGATGCGGGGTTCATCGTGTTGTCGTGCAACCTGTTCGACGCGGCGATCATGAAGACCTGCGTCATCGGACCCGAGTTCCGCGACCGTTACCTGTCGAACCCGGACGATTCCGAAGCGTTCGAAGGGCCGGTCGTGGTGTTCGACGGGCTGAAAGACTACCACGCGCGGATCGACGATCCCGCACTCGGCATAACCGACCGGCACACGCTGATCATGCGCGGCGCGGGTCCGGTCGGCTATCCCGGTGCGGCGGAAGTCGTGAACATGCGCGCGCTGCCGTGCATCGGCGACGGGCGGCAATCGGGTACCTCTGCGAGCCCCTCGATCCTCAACGCCTCGCCCGAGGCGGCGGCGGACGGCGGACTGGCGCTGGTCGAAACCGGTGACCGGCTGCGGATCGACCTCAACCAGGGCACGGTCAACCTGCTCATTCCCGAGGCAGACACTGATGTACCTTGTCGTTCCAAGCCACTTGTACAATTCTGAGTCCTGAGAAAGCTATCGAACCAATAGCTTAAAAGGCAAATCGGGCCTTTGTGCGGGCTTCGTGATTTTCCGAACTGTATAAACATCGGAAAATGAAAGGAAAAAGAAGCTGAATGTGATGCCTCCTCTGGCCAGGAGGGAAGGGCGAGTGTCTTGGTCATCGAGGAACTCCGTTTCGAACAATGGCAGTGAGGCGTTCTCTGTATGTTCTTTCCTCGACTCCCAAGCAGGGTGTAGGAAATGGGAAAGCAACCTGGCTCTCTGGGCATCCAAGAAAAGTCGAAGGATTGGACGCGGATTGCCGTCAATCGAGCCAATGCGAGGCCCTTGTCGCGCTTGGTGGCCGTCCGTCGCGTCAAAGAAGCCGGATCCTGCGACGTCAAGGCTGGATTGAGCGCGAATCACGAGAGAGAACAATCGAACGCTTCCCTAGATGTTCCCTTAATGTTCTTTTTGTTTTCCTACACGTCTTGACCTACTGCAATCAGTTTCATCTGACCGCCAGCCCGATCGTAGTAGCACAAGGACGGTTCGTCGAAGACCACTCCTTCGCCTCGCACAATGATACGCATGTTGGCGGTGCCGAGATCGATAGCGAGGTCTGGTCCGCGCTTGGATCTAAAGGAAGGAAAGTTTATCATTCCCTCACGATAAACGTTCCGGACTCGAAAGTCTCGGAATAGTCGATGACACGATTTGTGTCCTGCTATTTGACTAAACCGAAGTTCGCGCCCACATATGGCCTATGGTCTTTTCGCAGCACATCGGCCGACATATCGCGCACGCAGGTCAGCTGCCCGCACGGGCGCACGCCTCGTCTCGACGGTCGTGATCCGGTCCGGGACGAGGCTCCCGGACGATCTACAGCCCTGCCGCGATCCTCTTGCGGCTTTCAAGCGAGTTACGAAAAATGACCATGTCCCAAAACGGCGAAAAGCCGATCATTCATGTTATCGATTCCGAAGCGGATGCGCTCTACGAACTGGCGATGTCCATCGAGGAGCGCAGTCCGGATGTTGCTGGAAGACTGTGCGAGGAACTGGATCGCGCCAATGTCGTGGCAGCCGAAGACCTGCCTCATGACGTTGTGACCATGCAATCCGAGGTCGAATTCGTCGACGAGCGATCGGGTGACCGACGCAAGGTTCAACTGGTATGGCCGCGCGATGCGAACCTGGACCAAAACCGTCTCTCCGTGCTGACCCTTGTGGGCGCCGGTCTCATCGGAATGCAAGCCGGTTCTGCGATCAACTGGCCCGACCGTTCTGGTAGAGAACGCTGCCTGCGGATCGTCGACGTGCGACAGCCGCTCAGGACTGATCGGGTGGCTTAGGTCCGCCCCGCGCGTTGCGGATATCTCAATTGCAGAGTGATCACAGTATGGCGAATATCTCGGAAAGATCACCGAACGAAACTGGATCGGTTCTGGCAGAAGCGGTAGAGCAGCGAAATGAGCTAAATTTCTGTCAGGCCTGTTCCGTTCGGAACCGGGCGATCTGTGCCGACCTTGATGATCATGAGGTTGAGCTTCTCAACCGGATCGGGCGCAGAAGGCACCTAGACCCGGGCGAAACGCTTCTATGGGAAGGCGAAGAGGCAATATTTGTCGCAAATGTCGTTTCAGGCGTAATGAAACTTTCGACCCAGACGAGCGATGGTCGCGAACAGATTCTCGGATTGGCCTATCCCTCGGATTTTATCGGTCGGCCGTTCACTGAGACCTCTCCATACAGCGTGGAGGCCCTTGGGGAAGCCGTCGTCTGCATCTTCCGGCGGCTGGACTTCGAGCGCTTTGTGCACGAACATGCTCGCCTTGAGCACAAGTTGCTAGAACGCACTTTAAGCGAACTCGATAAAACCAGACGCTGGATGCTGCTTCTCGGACGCTTTAACGCGGAAGAAAGACTCGCGACATTACTCCTTGAGGTGGCTTCGAGAAACACTTTGCCTATTGACGGTAATGCGGGCCAATTCGATGACGAACAGTTTGAACTACCCATGTCCCGCCAGCAGATTGCGGATGTTCTAGGCCTCACTATCGAGACGGTCAGCAGACAATTTACCAAATTCCGCGACGAAGGCGTGATCATGATATCGGGCCACAGAACAATAACCATTTTGCGCAGAGACGTGCTCGAAGCTCTCGCAACGTAACTGATCGGTTCTTGCTTCCTATGGGTAACAGACTGAAATCGTTAAAGCGATAATGTATCCTCGCACATTGAGAATCGCGCTTGCGCTATCTGGAAATGAGGTATCAGCCAACCAGGGCTATCTCACTTTCGAGAGTGATCGGTAACTCGGAGCCTTATTAACGATAAAAGCTCACTTTGAATTGCACATCGGTCGATAGTCGAACGAAGTGCGATAACGCCGGTTCGATAATCAAGCTTTCTCCGGCTCTGACGGCGGTTGTCGATGGACTTGGTCCAGAAGTGTGGAATTCGACCAAGCCCAAGCCAACGCAAAGTTGGCCCCAGACGCCTGGCTTTAGTCTGTGTTCGGAGGTCAGTTTGCCCGGAACAGTTTCTGCGGAGAACATCGGACTTTCGGCGTATTTGACCACATTCGGTGGGAGCTCCACTGACTGTGTCACGCGCCGAGTCCAACTGCGAGGACGATGATCAATATGCCGATCCCGAACAGAGAAACTGTTGCCGGTACAACGAGAACCTGCGTAACCACCGCCTTGCGATCCATCGGGCCGGTCCAGGTTCGAAGCTTTCCACCGCAATCGAGCGGTGAAGTCTCTTCACGCCCCGCTTGACGCGCACCCAGGCGTGCGACCCCGAAATACATTGTCGTGTACAGAACGGAAATCACGTTCGCGAAGCGCGCCGCCGTACTGCCGCCCGTCGCCAAGAATATCGCGATGAAGAATATGCCGTAGCATGAGAGCATGATCTGCCAGACCCGGGCTGGCAGCTAAAAGCCCGCATTTGCGGGAGCTACTGATGCAACCGAGAGCGGCTGCAGAATGCGGTCGAGAGCCTCGACTTCGTTTGCCGGATGGACCTCGCGCTCCGCGAGTAAGGTGTGCTGTTCAAACATGGGGGAGGTTCCTTCCTGCAGTTGACCCCGAGATTCCGGACTGTCCGATCGTAATGCCTGTCAGGAGACTGTCAGCAATTGCGCGGGCTCGGTCGGCAACCAGTCTGATCGGCTCTGGCTTGCTCGAGAGCGTGCGGAGCGTTGCGTAAAAGAGGTCCAGCCAGCGGGTGAAATGGTGCTCTTCCAGACCAGTAATCTCGATGTGCTTGCGCATGGGATTGCCTGCGAACTCACCGCTGTTGAACAACAC
>NZ_JARULC010000003.1 GCF_029688625.1 Qipengyuania marincola
GGCCCCTTCGTCTAGCGGTCTAGGACGCGGCCCTTTCACGGCTGAAACACGGGTTCGAGTCCCGTAGGGGTCACCACGGTGGCGTTTTGCATTCGCGACAGGCGCAAGCCTGGCGGACGGATGTGGCCCCTTCGTCTAGCGGTCTAGGACGCGGCCCTTTCACGGCTGAAACACGGGTTCGAGTCCCGTAGGGGTCACCACCACCGGTGACTGTGACAAGAATGCGATTGTGATTGGCACGGTAGAGCCCGTGCGGCTAAGCGACGCCGCGATGGACGCTCCCCGCCTTCCCCTCCCGGGTCTAGTGCTAGCGCTCGCGACCTGCGCGATGCTGACGTTGGCAGGCCTCGAACTCACGTCCGCGCTGGCGACCCTGCTGGTGTGGGCGGGATCGCTGTGGCTCGTACGATCCGAGCCACCGCCGTCCCGCGAGGACCGCAATGGTGTCGGCCTTTCGCGAGATGCGATGGGAGATCTCTTCGAATATTCCGAAACACCGGTCCTCATTACCGAAGGCGACCGGGTCATCATCGCAAATCACTCTGCCCGCGGCCTCCTCGGCACGCATATACTGGGGCAGGACGCGCGCATGGCACTGCGTCAGCCCGAAGCGGTGAGATTGCTGGACAGATCCGCCGACGGCACCGCCGTCGTCCGGGGCCTGGCTCGACGAAACGACATCTGGCGAATCAATCGCAAGAAACTCGACGGCAAGCTGGCGGTGATCGAATTGGTCAACAAAACGGCTGAAGCCGATATCGCACGGGCACATACCGATTTCGTTGCCAATGCCAGCCATGAATTGCGAACGCCGCTCGCGTCCATCATCGGCTATGTCGAGACGCTGCGCGAGGATGTTGACAATCTGGACCCTGGCATCGCGGACCGTTTTCTCGCAACGATACAACGCGAAGGTCGACGTCTCCAGGACCTGGTCAGTGACCTCATGTCGCTTTCGCGGATCGAAGCGGAGAAGCACGACGCGCCAAGCGCCCGAGTCGATTTGCGCAAACTCGTCGAGGCCGCGGCACGCGACGGAGCAGGGTCCGACCGCTGGGACCGTCTGGATATCGAGGGGTCCGGCGAGTTTCACGTTCGCGGCGACGAGCAACAATTGGAGCAGCTCGTGCGCAATCTCGTCGACAATGCTCTCAAATACGGTGATCCGGACCAACCGGTAACCGTGCGTCTCCATCCGCGCGGTGACAATCGCGTGCGCCTGACCGTGACCGACCGGGGAGAAGGCATCGCCGCAGAGCATGTGCCCCATCTGACGCGGCGCTTCTACCGAACCGATCCTGGGCGCAGCCGGGCCTCGGGCGGCACTGGCCTCGGCCTCGCAATCGTCAAGCATATCGTCGAACGTCATCGCGGCCGGCTCGATATCGACAGCAAGCTTGGCGAAGGAACGCGTGTTACGGTCACGCTGCCTTTGGATAACGCAACTGCGGATTGATGCCATCCTGAGCATCCATCGCGCCCTGTCACACAACTGTAATTTGACGGTCATAGGGGCGTCGCCGGATCGTAACCAATCCTGCGAAGGACCCCAGATGACCCGAATGATTCGCCTTTCCGTTGCGGCGGCAGCGCTCAGCTGCACGATCGCCACACCCGTATTCGCGCAGGAAGTATCGGTTTCCGCAGATGAGCTCGCCGCAATGCGCGCGCAGCTTGCGGCGATGAACGCCCGGATCGATCAGTTGGAAAGCGAGCTGGAAGCGGCAAAGCAGGTCAACGAAACGCAGAGCACGATGATCGCGGCTGCGGCAGAAAGCTCTGCCAACGCAAAGGTCGCCTCCGAAGCAGCGCCGGTCGGCGAACTAGCGAAAAGCGATGGCTGGAGCTTCAAGCCTCGCGGTCGCTTGCAGTATGACGCCGGCTTTGTCGTCGCTCCAGACTCGACCGGCCGGGAAGATGGCTTCGGGAACGACGTGCGCCGCGCCCGCCTCGGCGCCTCGGGAGACTTGCCCGGGGGCTTCGGCTACAAGTTCGAAGTGGATTTTGCCAATAGCGACGTGGCGGTCACCGATGCCATTATCAGCTATGGCACGGGCGATGTCGAAGTCAGCATCGGTCAATTCAACAATTTCCAGTCGCTGGAAGAACTGACCAGTTCGCTGCACACGAGCTTTATCGAACGCGCAGCCTTTACCGACGCTTTCGGATTTGTCCGGCGCGTCGGCATCGGTGTGGAGTATGCACCGGGCGATGTCTTGCTGCAGGCCGGCGTCTTCAGCGATAATATGGACGATTTGCCCAACGACAGCTGGAGTGCAGACGGGCGTGTCGTTTACATGCCTAAAATCGGCAACACGCAACTCCACCTTGGTGCTTCGGCGCATTATCGCGAGCTCGAGGAAGGAGGCACCGTGCGCTATCGCCAGCGTCCGCTGGTGGCATTCACATCCGAACGCTTCATCAATACCGACACCTTCGAAGCCTCGAGCGAAACCTCCTACGGCCTCGAAGGCGCGATGGTTTCAGGCCCGTTTCACGCCGCTGCCGAAGGCTATTGGCGCAAGGTCGCGACACCAGTTGTCCCCGCCGATCCCACTTTTTTTGGCGGCTATGTCGAAATCGGTTACTTTCTTACCCAAGGCGATACGCGCGGCTACAAGGGCGGGACCTTCGACCGCACCAAGCCGGAGAATCCCGTTGGAGAAGGCGGCCTGGGTTCGTTGCAGATCAACGCGCGTTACGATCGGCTAGATCTGACCGATGCCGGCATCGTAGGCGGTTCGCAGGACGGCTACTACTTGTCGCTTGTCTGGAAACCGACCGACTACGTCATGCTTCTCGCGAACTATGGCAAGCTCGACTACAGCAACGCATTCTATCCCACTGACTCAGGTGACCGATCCTACTCGGTCGACGTGATCGGCCTGCGTGGCCAGGTCGATTTCTGAGACGCGGTCAAACGCCTGTCGCAACCCTGTAATATTGAAGCGCTTAGGCGCCGCTAGTTACCACACAAGGGATCTACCATGACCAAGACCAAATCATTCATCTTCGCCGCCGTCTCGGCTGCTGCGCTCGCCGCTTGCGGTGGCGGCGCCGGTGACTCGACCTCGCGCGATTCGATCCGCGCCGTCGGTTCTTCGACCGTCTTTCCTTTTGCAAAGGCCGTTGCCGAAGCGTTTGTCCGCTCCAACCCCGACTATAAGAGCCCGATTATCGAATCGACCGGCACTGGCGGCGGGATGAAGCTGTTTTGTTCGGGCGTTGGCGCGGACACGCCCGACATGTCGAACGCATCGCGCCGGATGAAGGCGAGCGAGTTCGCCGATTGTCAGGCCAATGGTGTGACGGAGGTCATCGAGATCCAGGTCGGTCTTGATGGAATCGCCTTCGCGTCGGCGCAGGGGGGCATCATGATGAGCCTGACCCCGAAGCAGGTTTACGAAGCGCTCGCCGCCAATCCCTACGGCGAGGAGCAGACGAACCGGACGTGGTCGGACGTCGATCCCTCGCTGCCGAACGAACCGATCCTCGTCTACGGCCCGCCCAGCACTTCGGGCACGCGTGACGCTCTCAAGGAACTCGTCCTCGAGGTCGGTTGCGACACCAATGCCGAAATGAAGGCGCTCAAGGACAGCGACGAAGATCGTCACGCTCAGCTGTGCACGGAAGTGCGCTCGGATGGCGCTTATGTCGACCAGGGCGAGCAGGACAATCTGATCGTCCAGAAGATCGAAGGCAACCCGAAGGCCGTCGGTGTTTTCGGATACAGCTATCTTGAGGAAAACGCGGACAAGGTTCAGGGCCTGCCCATGAATGGCGTCGATCCGACGTATGAGAACATCGCCAATTTCGAATATCCCGGCGCTCGTCCGCTCTATGTCTACGTGAAGAAGGCGCACCTCGACGCGATCCCGGGCCTGAAGGAATACCTTGCTCAGTGGACCAAGATGTGGGGCAAAGGTGAGGAACTCTCGAAGATCGGGCTTGTCGCCTCGCCTGACGACGTTATGGCGGCCAACACCCAAGCCGCGCTCGAGTACACCACGCTCGACGGCTCGCAGCTGAAGTAAGGCGAAACAACCCGCGTATGTCACCAGCCATCCTGCTTCTCCTGGCCCTTGGCCTCGGGCTCGCCGGATGGTTGGCGGCTCGCGCTCGTGCATGGGCTTTCCGGTGCGAGAGCGCGGACGGGCGCCTCGCCAGTCTGCCAACCTACCATGCGTGGTATGTCGCCCTCTGGATCGTGCTGCCCGTGGTCGCTTTCATTGCCGTATGGAGCGCGATCGCGCCCGGCCTCGTGGCGCAGAGCGTTCTTGCCAGTCCCGCTGCAGCGGATTTGCCGGCATTCGGCTTCCAGCGGCAGACAATCCTGAACGAGGCGCGCGCAGTCGCGACCGGAGCAGCGCCGGCGGTTTTCAACCCGCAAGCCCGTGCCCTGGTCGAACCTTTCCGTGACGCCCTGTCGTACTACAATACCATTGGCATTGTAGTAACGGTGCTGATTGCGTTTCTGGCAGGCGCATGGGCATTCCTTCGCCTGAAGCCCGACTTCGCCGCACGCAGCCGGGTCGAACGGATCGTGATGGCAATCCTGCTCGGCGCATCGTTGGTGGCCATCCTGACCACCATCGGCATCCTCGGCAGCCTGGTTTTCGAAACCGTGCGCTTTTTCGGCATGGTGTCGCCGCTCGACTTTCTGTTCGGCACCCACTGGGGCCCCGACCCCATGGGCAATCCCGAAAATCCCGACCCGACACGTTACGGTGCCGTCCCCCTGTTCTGGGGCACACTGTTCATCGGTGCGATCATCGCAATGATCGTCGCCATCCCTCTCGGTCTGATGAGCGCGATCTATCTGACCCAATATGCCAATCCCAAAATCCGGTCCTGGGTAAAGCCCGCGCTCGAAATTCTCGCCGGCGTGCCGACGGTCGTTTACGGCTATTTCGCCGCACTCACCATTGCGCCCGCGATCCGCGATCTGGCCCTGCAACTGGGCGCCTCCAGTGCCTCGAGCGAAAGCGCCTTGGCCGCAGGGCTCGTGATGGGCGTCATGATCATCCCCTTCGTCAGCTCGATGGCCGACGACAGCATTGCTGCCGTGCCGCAGGCGATGCGCGATGGCAGCCTGGCGATGGGTGCAACCACCAGTGAAACGATCCGCCGTGTCCTGGTACCCGCCGCCCTGCCCGGCATCGTGGCGGGCATCATGCTCGCCATCAGTCGTGCGATCGGAGAAACGATGATCGTCGTGATGGCCGCCTCCACCGCGGCTAACCTCAGCGGGAATCCGCTCGAAGCCATGACCACGGTGACAGTCCAGATCGTTGCCATGCTCACGGGCGAAGGCAGCTTCGACCATCCTGCCACACTCAGCGCCTTCGCGCTGGGCTTCGTCCTGTTCATGGTGACGCTGGGCCTCAACTTCGTCGCGCTGCGCGTCGTCAAACGGTATCGCGAAGCTTATGAGTGACCAGGAACCCACAATGCGCGCGCCGACCCGGACCGCCGCTTTCGAAGCGCGACTGAAGCAGCGCTACGCCGCCGAACGTCGGTTCAAGGCAATCGGCCTCAGTGCGATCCTGTTTTCCGTGGCAGTGCTCGTCTTCCTCTTGGGCACGATGACCTTGAACGGGATTGGCGGGTTTCAGCGCGTCGAGCTGCAAGTGCCGATCGACTTCACCGAGGCTGGCCTCGCTGCCGATCCCTCCGCCATGGCGCAACCCGGCGCTATCCAGGCGCTGGAGGCGCAGGGGCTGCCCGATGTCGTGCAGTATTTCGCAGTCGAAGAACTTGGCGAGGATGCGGCGGGGCAACTCGGCGGTCAGGCCTGGCGTGATGTCGCTGCCGCAATCATATCCGACCCGTCGATCCTTCGCGAGCAGGCGACGTTCTCCTTGCCAGCATCCGCTGATTTGGCAGCTGGCTATGAAGGCGAGGGTTCTGCAGAGATGCAGCGAATGGCCGCGTCGCTCTATGACCAGGGCAAGATCGACAAAAACCTCGATCCCGGTTTTCTGACGCGCGCCGATGCGACTAATCCGCAGCAAGTCGGCATCTGGGGCGCGCTCAAGGGCTCGATGCTGACGATGGTCGTCACCCTACTTCTGGCATTTCCGATAGGCGTCTTGGCGGCGCTGTATCTCGAGGAATATGCTCCGAAGAACAAATGGACCGATCTGATCGAGCTGTCGATCAACAACCTCGCGGCGGTCCCCTCGATCATCTTCGGCCTGCTTGGCCTCGCCGTGTTCCTGACGATCTTCCCGAATCTAAGATCAGCTCCGGTCATCGGTGGCATGACACTGGCGCTGATGACCATGCCGGTCATCGTCATCGCCGGCCGCAACGCGATCAAGGCCGTTCCGCCCAGCATTCGCGACGGCGCTTTGGCAGTAGGCGCTTCACCGGTTCAGGTGGTCTTTCACCATGTCTTGCCGCTAGCCTTGCCCGGTATCCTGACCGGGACGATCATCGGCATGGCTCGTGCCCTTGGCGAGACCGCACCACTCCTGATGATCGGGATGCGTGCCTTCGTTGCCACCCCTCCCGATGGTTTCACTTCACCCGCAACAGTCTTGCCGATGCAGATTTTCCTCTGGTCCGATGAAATCGACCGGGGATTCGTGGAGCGCACCAGCGCTGCGATTATCGTGCTACTGTTATTCCTGCTCGTGATGAACGGGCTGGCAATCTACCTGCGCAACAAATTCGAGAAGACATGGTGACCGTAGTCCACGAAAATCTTGATGTGACCGACGCCAAGATGAGCACGCGCGACGTCTCCGTCTATTACGGCGACAAGAAAGCGATCGACGAGGTCTCGATCGATATTCCGACGAAATACGTCACCGCTTTCATTGGCCCCTCCGGATGCGGCAAATCGACCTTCCTGCGCACGCTGAATCGCATGAATGACACGATACCTTCGGCACGTGTCGAGGGGGAAATCACGCTCGACGGCGAAGATATCTATCGGTCCAAGATGGACGTCGTCCAGTTGCGCGCGCGTGTTGGAATGGTCTTCCAGAAGCCGAACCCCTTTCCCAAATCGATTTACGACAACATCGCCTATGGCCCGAAGATCCACGGCCTCGCCGAAGGCAAGGAAGAACTCGACGCTGTCGTCGAACGGTCCCTCAAGCGCGCGGGGTTGTGGGAAGAGGTCAAGGACCGCCTGAGCGATAGCGGCACGGCCCTCTCGGGCGGTCAGCAGCAGCGCTTGTGCATCGCGCGCGCAATCGCCGTCGACCCAGAAGTCATCCTCATGGACGAACCCTGTTCCGCACTGGACCCGATCGCCACGGCCAAGATCGAAGAACTGATCGCCGAATTGAACGGTCGCTACGCCATCGTGATCGTGACGCACTCGATGCAGCAAGCGGCCCGCGTCAGCCAGCGTACCGCCTTCTTCCACTTGGGAAAGATGGTGGAGTATGGTCGTACTTCTGACATATTCACCAATCCGCTCGAACAGCGGACTCAGGATTATATTACCGGGCGATACGGATAACATCATGGATTCCATGCAAGAACATACCGTCAAGGCCTTCGACGAGGACATCACGCGGCTCCGCGGCCTGATCGCCGAAATGGGCGGCCTCGCGGAAGCCGCCATCCAGCAGGCGATCGAAGCGCTCGTGAAAGGCGACGATGCCCTGTCGGACCGGATCGTGAAGGGCGACAAGAAAATCGACGTGCTCGAAAGCGAGGTCGACAGGCTGGCGGTCCGCATCATTGCCTTGCGCGCCCCAATGGCGGATGATTTGCGCGAGGTAATCGCAGCGCTCAAGATCGCCGGCGTCGTCGAGCGGATCGGCGATTATTCCAAGAATATTGCCAAGGCGAGCAAGGAGATCGGATCGAACCGCAAGCAGTTCGAGCCGCTGACCCTGCTCCCGGCCATGGCCGAAGTGGCGAGCGAGATGGTCCATGATGTGTTGACGGCTTACGCCGCGCGCGATGCCGAATTGGCGCGCGAAGTCATCGCCACCGACGAGAAGGTCGACGCCTTCTATAACTCGATTTTCCGCAACCTTGTCAGTCACATGGTCGAAAACCCGTCCACCATTTCAAGCGCGGCACAGCTTCTCTTCGTGGCGCGCAATCTCGAACGCATCGGCGATCATGCGACCAATGTTGCCGAAATGGTACATTTCGCAGCGGTCGGAACCTATCCGCCCGATGACGACGACTGACACAATTCTGTAGCGCGAAGGTCATACTGCCATGCCCGATACGAACTCATCGCGGGAAGGCAAAAACGTGCACGCGGCCAAACTCTTGCTGGTCGAAGATGACCCAGCGCTATCGGAACTTCTGGAATACCGTTTCGCGAACGAGGGCTACAATGTCCGGACCACGGCCGATGGCGACGAGGCGCTTATCCTTGCGTCCGAGGACACTCCCGACCTCGTCATTCTGGACTGGATGATCGAGGGCACCAGCGGGATCGAGGTCTGCCGACGGCTCCGGCGCGACAAGGAGACGGCGCACGTCCCGATCATCATGCTGACAGCACGCGAAGCGGAAGATGATCGCGTCAGGGGCCTCGAGACGGGCGCCGACGACTATCTCACCAAGCCCTTTAGTCCACGTGAATTGCTGGCCAGAGTTGCGGCGGTGATGCGGCGCATCCGCCCCGCCCTCGCAGGTGAGGTTATCGAGGTCGGCGACATCGCGCTCGATCCTGTGGCGCACAAGGTGACACGTCGCGGGCGCACATTACAACTCGGCCCGACCGAATACCGGCTGCTCAAGTTCTTCATGGAGAGTCCCGGTCGGGTGTTCAGCCGTGGACAATTGCTTGACGGAGTCTGGGGCACGGAAAGCGACATCGAATTGCGTACGGTCGATGTGCATATTCGCCGCCTGCGCAAGGCGATCGAGATCGACGGTGCCAAGGACCCGGTACGTACTGTGCGCAGCGCCGGCTATTCCCTGGAAGCCTGACCGGTTCATCGAGGAAACAGCCATTCGGTCTATCGTTGCTTCAAATAGTGGAGGCAGCGATGTTTGAGCGAACGGTGTCGGCGGTCCTCGCCGCTGCGACGACTGCAGCGCTCTTTGCTTGCATTCCGGCGGTGCAGCAAACCGCCGAAGAGCCGGAAAATGTTTCAGGAAATGGCACGTCACCTTTTGCTCGCGCTGCTCCCGTATCAGCGACAGGCGATGTGACCGGCGAATGGGATATCATCAGCTTCGATGGATACGAGCCGCGCCGCACCTTCGGCTCAACCCGCGCAGCCTTCGCTGATTTCGGCGCTACGGGGGTCGCTTTGCGGATCGAATGCAATTATTCCGGCGCGCGCGGCATCATTCGTGACGGCCGCTTTGTCTCGCAACCCGACGACGGAGTGCAGACTGCCATGGGCTGCAGCGATGAAGCCATGGCGCGCGAAGCGGCCCTCTTCGATTTCTTCTTCCAAGATCCAGCAGTCGAAAAGCTGCCAAACGGCCAGATACGTCTTGTCGCAGGCGCGACCGAACTATTGCTGGAAAGGCCTGAACAGCGCAGGCTGGCCTTCCTCCCGAAGCCACAGGAAATCCTTGGCGAATGGCGACTCGTCGAAATCGTGCGCTATTACGACGGCGGTGGCTATGGCGGCGGCGGATTGTCCGAAGTTCCGGGCCGCATCAGCTTCGATGGGATCACGGCCGGCTACACGCGATGCCCGCGATATGACCTGACTTATCGCTACACCGAAGATGGCCGCATTTCCAAGATTGATGGCCCGACACTGCCCGATCGACCGAGCAACTGTGAACCCCTAGCCGCCACCGGCCATTCGCCGGACATGCCGACACCGTGGAATGTGCTGACCGTCCTCCATGACGATCCCTGGCTGGAGAAGGTCGAGGACGACACGCTGTTGATGGCAACCGAACGTTATGGCGTGGTGCTCACCCGCAAACCGTGCGAAATGCTGGAGCAATCCGACGATCACAGCGAAACGCGCATGGTCGATTGCGCCTCGCCGCGATAGGTCATCGGCAAACGCCTCTCCAGCGTGGGCTCATGTCGAGATGCAAGTGGTCGGCATGTGCGGCATTGTAATCCGGCCCCAGAACCGTCGAGAACCCGTCGCACGCACCCTGGTGTGCCTTGCGTAGGAATTCTGCTTCCGGTGTGTTTCCCTGCCAATCGCGCAGCACGCTGATATATCGCCCGTCTTCCAGCTCGAAGCCCGCGATATCGATGGCATTGGCAGTCGCATGCTCGCTCCATGGTCCCTCGTCGCGTCCATAGAGACGTCGACAGGAGTAAGCGCCAAGATGTCGGATCTGCGCGATTCCCGAATCCAGGGTCTCTTGGGCGAGAGGAGTCAGCACGTCTCGCTCCCATATGTGTAGGGCGACGGCAGCCGGGCATGTAATAGCCGGGGTATCAGGACTTAGAGGGAAAGCGGACAGGCGGGTCCTGTCCTCTCGCCGACAGGCACCCTCCCCCGCAGGATCAAGCGTCGAGAAGGCTACGTCACTGCGTTCGAGAACGGCCCGGCACTGGACCGGATCGTCACGCAATTTCAGTAGCTTGCTTTGCGTCGCCCAGCCTGCCGGGTCACGCAGGTTTAGGGGTGCCCACGGATTATGCTGTGGATGCCCCGCCAGCCAGACACGTCCTGCAAGCAAGAGCCCGAGCAGCAATAGCGCGCCGACCACGCGGCGGTCGGCGCGGAATTTGCCGATGCGTCTGGAAAAGAGCGTTGTCACGCGCCACCGAGCCGATTGGTGATCCGACACCTCATGCGATGCACAAAGCCGCTTGTAGCCCCGCCATCAATGAAAATCTCGCGACTTGGGAATGATCCGCACATCGCGCGGATGTGAGCCGCGCCAACCGCATTCGCGATTGCCGGGCGGCGGCTCCTGCCATGGCTCGACCGGCTTGTAGGGATCCTCGCTTCCTTCACGTAGATTATCGCGCGGGTTGAATTTGTCGGGCAGCGGTGAATTGACATGGTCGGCGCGCGCGACCGGCGCATTGAGCATATCGTCCGACAGGCGATAGAGCTGGTGGGTCGCGTCGGCCATGTGATGTGCGATGACGTGAATAACCTCGTCGTCATATTCCACCCGGCCGCGCACCTCCATCAGCCGGCTGCCCATGACGACACGGCGCTGCTTTTCCTTGAGATCGGGCCACACGACGAGATTGATCACGCCCGTCTCGTCCTCCAGCGTGATGAAACAGACGCCCTTCGCACTGCCCGGTCGCTGGCGGATAAGCACCACGCCCGCGACATGGACCATGCTGCGGAATTTGCGCGCACGCAGGTCGCAGGCCCGCACGAAGCCGCGTTCGGCCAGAGACGCGCGCAGGAAGGCCATCGGATGCGCCTTGAGGCTGAGCCGGGTCGTCTGGTAATCGGCCACCACTTCTTCTGACAGCGGCATCGACGGAAGCCGGGTGGGCGATGCTTCGGCGCCCTCGTCGCGCGCCGCCGCGGCAGCGAACAGCGGCAGGTCCGGTCCGCCCACCAGGCTGCGCGCATCCCACAAGGCCTGACGCCGTGATAGCTGCATCGAGCCGAAACAATCCGCGCTCGCGAGCCGCTCGATATGTGCGGGACCGATGCGGGCACGATCCCGCACCGCCGTGACGTCGGCATAGGAGCCGTTCTCGGCACGCTCGGCAATCAACCGTGCTGCCACGGCTTCCGACAAGCCGTCGACCTGACGAAGACCGAGGCGCAGAGCCACATGCTGGTCGAGCCGGCCATTGTCTCCCAGGCGTTGACTGGTCTCCTCCACCCGTTCCAGCGTGCAATCCCATTGGGACAGATTGACGTCAGCCGGCAGCACCGTGACGCCATGCTCCACCGCATCGCGCACGATCTGGGCGGGCGCATAAAAGCCCATCGGCTGCGAATTGAGCAGCGCACAGCCGAACGCGGCCGGGAAGTGGCATTTCAGCCAGCTCGACACATAGACGAGATGCGCGAAGCTGGCGGCATGGCTTTCGGGAAAGCCATATTCGCCGAACCCACGGATCTGGTTGAAACAGCGCTGGGCGAATTCGCGGTCGTACCCCCGCTCGACCATGCGCTCGACCATCATGTCCTGCAACTCGTCGACCATGCCGCGACTGCGGAAGGTCGCCATCGCCTTGCGCAAGCGATTGGCTTCGCGGCTCGAAAACTTCGCGGCATCGAGCGCGATTTTCATCGCCTGTTCCTGGAAGATCGGTACGCCCAGCGTACGCTCGAGGATGCTGGACAACTCGTCCGGCGGGCCGTGTTCGGGCGATGGAGCGGGAATAATGACCTGCTCCGCACCGCGGCGACGCTTGAGATAGGGGTGGACCATGTCACCCTGGATGGGTCCCGGGCGCACGATGGCGACCTGGATCACGAGATCGTAGAACTCGCGCGGACGCAGCCGCGGAAGCATGTTCATCTGCGCGCGGCTTTCGACCTGGAACACACCCAGCGAGTCCCCCTTGCGCAGCATCGCATAGGTTTCCGGATCCTCACGCGGGACAGTGGCCAGCGTGAGCGTGCGGCCATGGTGATCGTCCAGCAGGTCGAGACATTTGCGGATGCAGGTCAGCATACCCAGCGCCAGAACGTCAACCTTGAGAATGCCCAACGCCTCGATATCGTCCTTGTCCCATTCGATGAAACTGCGTTCGGGCATGGCGCCATTGCCGATCGGCACGGTCTCGGTCAGCGCACTCTCGGTGAGGATGAAGCCGCCGACGTGCTGCGATAAATGGCGTGGCATACCAATCATTTGCTCGGTCAGTTTCAGGACACGGCGCAAGTGCGGATCGGTTACATCCATACCGGTTTCGGCGGCGTGCGCCTCGCTGATTTCGCGACCCCATCCGCCCCATACGGTCTTGGCGAGCGCGGCGGTCACATCCTCGGTCAGGCCCATTGCCTTGCCCACCTCGCGGATCGCCATGCGCGGGCGATAGTGGATGACGGTGGCGCACAGACCTGCGCGATGGCGGCCGTATTTGCGATAGATATACTGGATAACCTCTTCGCGTCGTTCGTGCTCGAAATCGACGTCGATGTCGGGCGGCTCCTTGCGTTCTTCCGAAATGAAGCGATCGAACAGCAACGCATGCCGGGCCGGGTCGACGCTGGTAATGCCGAGGCAATAGCAGACGGCGGAATTCGCCGCGCTACCGCGCCCCTGGCACAGGATCGGCGGATCGCATCGCCGCGCATAATCGACGATGTCCTTGATGGTCAGGAAATAGCGCGCCAGGTCGAGCTTGCCGATGAGCGCCAGTTCCTTGTGCAGCGTCTGACGCACGCTGTCGGGTAGCCCTGCTGGATAGCGCCATTCCGCACCCTTCCACGTCTCGCTTTCGAGAAAAGCCTGCGGTGGCTGGCCGTCCGGGTAGATTTCCTCCGGATACTCATAGGCCAGTTCATCGAGCGAGAAGTTGCAGGCATCGGCCACCTCGCGCGTAGCGGCGATGGCATGCGGCCAACGCTCGAACAGCCGTATCATTGTCTCGGGCGGCTTGAGATAGCGTTCAGCATTGCCGTGGAGCAGATGCCCTGCCGCCGCCACCGTGGTCTTGTGCCGGATCGCGGTCATCACGTCCTGTAGCGGGCGCCGGTCGGGCGTGGCGTAATGCACGTCGTTGGTGGCGAGGATCGATACACCGTTTGCGCGAGCCAGTGCGTCGAGATGCCCGATCCTGGCGACATCATCGCCGCGATAGAGATAGCTGGCGGCGATATGGCGCATGGTTGCCAAGCCGGCGACGAGATGCGGCACGATGGCCTCGAACGGGCCCGTAATGCTTTCCTGAACCTGCTGTCCGCCGAGACCCACGACATTGCTGGCCCACGCTGGGACGGTGAAGGCCGCCTTGAGATCGCTCGGCGGCAGCAGGATCAGTTGCACATTCTCGGCATGATCAGCCAGCATCGCAAGGCTGATGTCGCACTCGCCCTTGGCCTGCCATTCGCCATCCAGCGTCCGCATTCGGCCTGCGGAAATCAGCCGGCATAGACGGCCGTAAGCGGTTCGGTTCTCCGGATAGGCGAGCAAGGAAAGGCCCTCGATCGTTTCTATCCGGCAACCGATAAGGGGTTTTATCTTCAGCGTTTTCGCTTCGGAATGAATGCGTACCACCCCGGCCATGCTGTTCGCATCGGCAATTCCGATCGCATCATAACCATGCGCATGTGCAGCGAGCATGAGATCGACCGCGTCCGAGGCTCCGCGCAGGAAGCTGAAGCAGGACAGGAGACCCAATTCGACGAAGGCGCCGCGCAGCGGCGCATCTATCGTGTCCGGATCAAGCTCGATCGTGCGCTTGGGGATCTGGAGGTCGTTTTCGGGCATCGCGTCACCCGGCCAGTTCCTCGAGCCGCTCCTTCACCGCCGCCAGATCGGCATCGAACAGGCGCGCCTGCTCTTCGCGCGCCGCGCCATCGAGCCGCAACAGGTAGGACGGGTGTGCCGTGACCCAGAGCTCGCTCCCATCATCGAGTTCGATTGGTGCGCCGCGAACTTTTGAAATGCTGACCGTCTTGCCCAACATGCCCCGAGCCGCGCTCGCTCCCATGGCGAGCACCAGCTTCGGCTGCACGATCGCGCGTTCGCTCTCGATCCACCAGCGGCAGGTATCAATTTCCTTCGCGCCGGGGCTCTGGTGAAGCCGTCGCTTGCCGCGCTGGACATATTTGAAATGCTTGACCGCATTAGTGACATAAGCCGCCTTGCGCTCGATCCCGGCTTTTTCGAGGTGGCGATCGAGCAGTTGCCCTGCCGGCCCCACGAAGGGTCGACCCACCTGGTCCTCCTGGTCGCCGGGCTGTTCACCGACGATCATCAAGGCGGCATCCTGCGGCCCTTCACCCATGACCGCATGATTGTCGAGCTGGCCGATCGGGCACTTGCGGCAGCCATGGATCGCCTTGTCGATCGCTGCCAGCGTTTCAGGTCGCTCTTCGAATTCCAGCGCACCCTTCTCGACCATCTTCGCCTCGCGTCCCTGGGCCCCTGCCACCAGCTCGGGAATGAGCGCGGCTTCAGGCATGTTCTTCCAGTATTTCTTGGGCATCTCCTTGAGCATGGCCCCGATCTTCAAACGCGCCGGATTGAAAATGGATGCGTAATAGCTGCGCCACAGATCCTCCATCGGATCGCCTTGCGGCGCATCGCTGCGCTCGGCCGGCGGCCCTTCGCGCATGATTTCGCCATCCCAATGCAGCGAGCCGCGCGGCGTCAGGATCGACCACTGCATATTGGAAAAGCGCCGCATGAAGAAGCCGGCGTTGGCGCGCACGATGTGGTGGTCGGGCTCGAACCAGGCGACGTAGTGCTCCTGCGTCTCACCGTCCTTTTCGCTCTCCACGAGTCGGAATCGTACGAACGCGTGCATCTTGTGGCTGTCGCGCCGCACGTTTTTGTCGAGCTCCTCGACCCGGCGAACATCGGGATCGGCCTTGTCTTCCATCATCCGCGGATTGGCCTGCAGTCGCCACAGCAGGCGATAGAGCAGCGCGAACCGCTCCGGATCGGAATGCAGGATCGCATTGCGCGCCAGGCTTACGAACCGGCGATTGGCACGCACCGGCTTCGCATCGGGATCGGGCACGGGGCTGCGCCGCTCGCCGTGAGCGAAGAGATCGCCGCTACCCCCAGGTTCGACCCAGGCGACCCGGTCGGGCGGAACCTCGCACTGGACCAGCGCGCGCGCCCGCTCGCGCCAGAAATCGAAATCGTCGGGCGTCGGCATTTGTACGACATAATATGTGCCGAGCTTCACATTGGCGAGATTGCGCGCAGTCTTCATGCGGCAAACAGCTCTAGCTGCTCGGTCCTCGGCGCGAGCAGCCTGCGCAGGTCCGCCCGGTCGGTCAACGTGACAGGCTGCCAGTCGACCGTGCAGATGAACGGCCGAACCTTGGTGATGGACTGGGTCAGCAATGCCACGTCGTCCAGGCGCAGGTTACGATGCCGCCGACTGGCCAGGATCTTGTGCACCGCCTTCACGCCCAGGCCGGGCACGCGCAGCAGTTGTTCCTTGCTCGCCCGGTTGACGTCGACCGGGAAAGCGTCGCGAAACTTCAAGGCCCATGCAAGCTTGGGATCGATATCGAGCGGCAAATTGCCGTCCGCCTCGGTCGCCTGCATCACCTCGGTCGGCTTGTAGCCATAGAAACGCATCAACCAATCGGACTGGTAAAGGCGATGCTCGCGGATCAGCGGCGGACGCTTCAACGGCAATACGGCGCTGGCATCCGGAATGGGCGAGAAAGCGCTGTAGTAAACCCGGCGCAAGCGAAAGTTGTCGTAGAGCCGGCTTGCCTTGCCAACGATATCGGCATCGGTCGCAGCGTCGGCACCGACAATCATCTGTGTCGACTGGCCCGCGGGTGCAAAGCGCGGCGCATGCCTGAACCGCTTGCGGGCATCCTTCGCCTCGACAAGATCGGCCTTTACCTTGCCCATCGCGCCTTCGATCTGGCCCGCATTCTTGTCGGGCGCGAGTCGGGTGAGGCCGCTGTCGGTCGGCAACTCTACATTGATCGAGACGCGATCTGCATAAAGCCCCGCCTGATGGACGATCTCGGCATCGGCTTCGGGGATGGTCTTGAGATGGATATAGCCGCGAAAATCGTGCTCTTCCCGCAGGATGCGGGCGACTTCCACGATCTGTTCCATTGTATGATTCGAGCTTTTCACGATGCCCGAGGAGAGAAACAGCCCTTCGATGTAATTGCGCCGGTAGAAAGCGAGCGTGAGGTCTACCACTTCCTGCGGCGTGAAACGCGCCCGCGCCACGTTCGAACTCTTGCGGTTGACGCAGTAGTGGCAGTCGAACACGCAATGATTGGTCAGCAGGATCTTGAGCAGGCTGATACAGCGACCGTCGGGCGCATAGGCATGACATATGCCCATCCCTTCGGTCGAACCGATTCCCTTGCCACCCAGCGAGTTCTTCTTCGCTGTCCCGGATGACGCGCAGGAAGCATCGTATTTCGCCGCATCGGCGAGAATCTCCAGCTTTTGAAGGATGGTCTGCGAAGCCATTCGTTCTTTATATGTTCTACCGATGGGTTTTCCAACAGCAAATCGAAGAAGCATTGAACCGGGCCGACCATTCGACGTAAATAAGCCACGGACCGGGCCACTCTGGCGGGCACTCATGCGCACGCTATGTCGGACGTATGATAGCCTGCAATTGGCGTGGATGAATGCAATCCACGGCGCAGGCTGATCTCTTCCCGAGAAATTCAACTTGGGACAGGTGCACTTTCACGCTCCTTCCGAACATGCCTTTAATGACGATCGCTTCCGCTCGTCGCGCATTTTGTTCACGCCACCGATGCGGGTGAGCTGGGGGTCCTCGGCGTAATGTACGAGCAGGGCGGAGCTAACAGCGCCTTGGCCAGCATCGTGGATGGCGTCGGCCAGGGTAATGGAGCATCCGTTTCTTTCGACGTGAACGACATGGTCCCTGAGGCCTCCAGCATTTAACGGTACATGGGCTCGCTCACCACACCACCGTGCAGCGAAGGCGTGAACTGGCACATCGCCGAGACCGTAATGACCGCCAGTGCAGAACAGATTGCAGCGATGGAAGCCAGCCTCGGCCCCAGCGCCAGGTCGCTTCAGCCGCTCGGTTCCCGACCGCTGGTTGCACCTGTGGAGTGAAATAGCGCCCGCCTGGCACTACGCCAGGCGGGCATGCTTAACGCGTCAGTGACCGTCTTCTTCAACTCGCCGCTAAGGACACGGACGCATTTCTGCGCGTAAGGGGGGCGACGGTTGGCACTGTTCCAGAGAAAACCGGCAACTGCACAGGCGGAGCGGCGGATCGCACGCCGACATGTCGTGGACTGCGCCGCGCGCCTGCAGCTTCTGGGTGGAGAACACGCTGGAAAACTCAGCAACTTGTCGATCGACGGGGCGCGGTTCGAAGCATCCGCCCCTCCTGCCGCGGGGGTCTCCGGACTGCTCGCCTGGGGCGATCAGGAGCAATGGTGCAAAGTGGTCTGGAGCCGGGATAACAGTTGCGGTGTAGTTTTCGAGCGCAGCATCCCGCAGGCCGTAGTCGACGCGACCTCCGAGACCGTTGAGGTCGAACCGGGACCAAGCGCCGACTTCAGCAAAATACCGCTTGGGCAGAGGCGCGCACGACGCATGGCAGTGGTACCCAAGGCTTAGGCACACAAACCCTGCATATACCAATCGGGTGCACCACCACGCCCATCGCCGACGATACCCTGGCGATAAATCCAGTAGCGTCGGCCACATTCGTCCTCGATCCTGTAATAGTCGCGCAGGCGCGCAGAACCGCGTTCGCGCCACCATTCGGGTGCGATCCGTTCGGGGCCCTCCACCCGCGCGACTTCATGTACATGACCGCGCCAGCGAAATCGCTGGGGATAGCCATCGGGCGTGGCGTAGAGCACCGCGATATGCTCCGGCGCATCGAGCATTTTCAGCGGGCGCGCGTGGAATTCCAAACTGCCCTGCACTAGCGGCTCGGCCTCGAGCGGAGGTTGCCAGCGTTGCGCGCGCTCGGGAATATGACTGGCGAAGGGGACCGGGCGACTGACCGCCTTGGGGCCGAGTCTGACCGTCAGCCTGTCGATGCAGGCGGCAAGCGAAGTCCCGTGGATTTCGGCACCCGCTTCGATATCGCCCTGCTCCAGCGCCAGCGGCTCTGCCCAGCTGGCGCGCAGGCGCAACATCTCGATCCCGAAACCGGCATCGATATCGTCGAGCCGTGTGGCGAATAAACGGCAAATATGCGCTGGATCGCGTGACGCGGCAGCCATTTCCAGCTGGCGCACCGCTACCTCACCATCGACACGCCACAGGCCCAGTTCGAGCCGCCGTGCACCGAGCCCCTTGCCCTCCAGTTCGCGTGCCATGTCGACGGCAAGATCGCCGACTACCTGATCCAGTAGCGCGCGGTGGCGAATCGGTTCCATCAGGCGGCGCTGGACGAGCGGCATCTGCTGCGGGATGACCGGAAGAAGCGGTTCGGGCACCCGGCCGAGCAGCTGGTCGAGCCGGATCAGCGGATTGGCCGCGGGCGACTTGCGGTTGCGGAACCGCCGGTGCAGCGCGTCGCGACCGATCATAGTGATATCCCCGATCCGCTTGAGGCCGAGGCGACGCAATACCGTCAGCACATCGCTGTCGAGGCGCAGTGCAGCTACTGGCAGATCCGATAAGGCCCGCTCTATATCGGCATCGACGATTGCGGCAGGCGGGCCGTAGTGTGCCAGCGCCCATGCCGCTCCCGCAGTGGGCGCGATGGCCGCCCGAAGGGCGAGGTGGCGCTGGTCGAAGGCGGCGGACACATCGTCGAGCAGGGCCCCTTCCCCCCCGAACAGATGCGGCACCGCGGTCACGTCGACCAGCACGCCGTCGGGCGCATCCATCGCCGACCATGGCCCCCAGCGACGCGCCCAGGCAGCGAGCTTTTCGAGGAATGCCAGGTCACCTGCCGGGTCGGATGGGGCGGTCGCGATTTCAGGGCACAGCGTGCGTACGTCGGCCAGCATCATACCGGCTCTCGCCCCTGCCGTCTTCCCTGCACGATTGGCCGCTTCGATGCGCGGGCCGTGTGCGGTTTCGGCAATCAGGACAAGGGGCCTGTCATCGAATTCGCGGCGGTCTGGCGAGCCCTGTCGCCAGCGATCGATTGCCATCGCCGGAAGCCAGATTGAAAGAATGCGCCGCGATCCGGCCATGTCGCACGGTCAGCCCCGCGCGATTAGCGGACGCGTTGCCGCCTCGCCGAAGAACGCTCGCCCGATCGAACCGCCAGTCGAAGGAACATCGCGACCCTGTCCCGCACGACGTGCAGACAACGATCCGCCCGTTTGCGACAACACCCAGTGTCCCGGCGCATGCGAACGCGCACGGAAAAGTTCCGCCTGCCATGCCGGCTGGCCCGGGGCCTGCGCATTCCATCGGGGCGTGTCTGAACGTGCCGAGGTCACCTCCCAACGCATCCGGGCAGACGAGAGGTCTCGCGCGGCGTCCAGGCGCACGAGGTACAGCGGTACACCATGCTTTTGCGCCGCCAGCGTCAACCGGCGTGAAGCGGTGAAATCGAGCGAACGAGGATTGCCCGCGACCTCTCCGATGACGAAAGCGAGATCGCGACAGCGCAGCCCTTCTTCCAGCGCGAAGAGCGCGTCTTCGGGCTTTTCGGCCAGCACATGAACAATGCGCGATTGCAATTCGCGGGGCAAGCCCGCGCGATAGGGGCGCCCGCCGATCCTTGCCGCATCGCGGGTCTGCACCCACAGCACGCTGCGCCGGTCCTCTGCTTCCTGCCCTGCCGGGCGAGGCAGGTGCTGCAGGTCGTCCAGTGCGAGCGCCAACGCCACCCCTGCACCGGCCGCTTCGCGCGAGGAGGCGAAAACCTCGTTATGCAGTGCCGCCCCTTGCCGCATTGCAAGGCCGGGACGCCAGCGTGCACTCCGCTGGGCGGACAGGGCCGCGACGTCCGCGAAGGATGCCAGCGGCAGAGCGGCCTGATCGGCCGAGCGATCGGTAAGAGACATAGTGGAGCGACTCATATGTTCTTATTATGTTCCAATCCGGATCGATTCGCAATCGCTCCCGCCAAACTCTCGCCGATACGGAACGCCTCCCCATCCACGAACGTTGGCAGGAAAACATGTGAAAGGACCACTTGATGAAACATGCCGCCGGAAACCCCGACAAGCTCAAGACCGAATTCTGGAAAGCCATGGCGGATTCGCCCTTTGTCTTTCTTGAACTCGACGGACGACCTGACACCGCCGTTCCCATGACTGCGCAGCTCGACAAGGATGCCAACAGCTCGATCTGGTTCTTCACACACAAGAAAAGCGATTTCGCCCAGCTCGGCGCTGCTACCGCGACCTTCGCAGGCAAGGGGCATGAAATGTTTGCCCGCTTTGGCGGCAAGCTGGCTGTCGAAACCAGCAAGGAACGCTTCGACCATTTCTGGAACAATTTCGTCGAGGCCTGGTACGACGGCGGCAAGAACGATCCCGACATCCTGTTCCTGCGCATGGACCTCGGAACGGCAGAAATATGGAACGGTGATCTAGGCGTCCTCAATACGGCCAAGATGGCACTCGGCATGAACGTGCATGACGAAGCCGAAGAACAGCATGCCGAGAAGGTCGACCTCTAAACGGGTCCTTCTCCAAATGACCTGTAAAAACGAAAGGGCCGCCCTTGCCGGGCGGCCTTTTCTCGTCAGTCGGCGCTGGCAGACGGGTGGATCGGCACCATGGTTTCCTCGCCCGCGACATCATCGACCACTTCAATGATTCCTTTGCCCAGATGACTGCTGCGGCGACTGTAGCCGAAATAGACTATCAGGCCGATCGCGGACCATACCGGCAGGACCAGCATCGCCTCCAGCGGGAGGTTGAGGAACAGGAAAGCGCAGCCTGCGATTGTCGCCGGCCCGACGAACCACAGCGCCGGGGTGCGAAAGTCGCGCTTGCGGTCGGGCGCTGTTCGACGCAGGACCATCACCGCGACCGCCACCATCAGGAAAGCATAAAGCGTGCCGGCATTGGCAATATCCGCCAACTGCCCAACCGGGAAGAATGCCGCACCGACTGCGACGATCGCGCCGGTCAAGGCGGTGACCACATAGGGCGTCTTCCATCGCGGATGGACCTTGGACAGGCCTGCGGGCAGCAGCCCGTCCCTGCTCATCACGAAGAAGATGCGTGTTTGCGCAAACAGCAAGACAAGGATGACCGAGGGAAGTGCCAGGAAGGCCGCGATGCCGAGCATGTTGCCGATCCCGGAGAACCCGATCTGGCGCAGGACATGAGCGAGCGCCTCGTCTGAGCAGACGAGGGCATCGGCATAAAGTGGGAGAGCGCATTGCCGGGCAAGTTCTTCCGACCCCGCAGGAAACGGAATGCCGCCCGGCCCCATGATAGGCTGCCCGCCAATGGTGCCGATCGCGCCCGCCGCGACCAGGATGTAGAAAACCGTGCAAAATACCAGCGACCCGACCAGGCCGATGGGAACATTGCGTTGCGGATCCTTGGTCTCCTCCGCCGCCGTTGAGACGGCATCGAAGCCGACATAGGCGAAAAAGATCGTCGCGGCGGCCCCTACCGCCCCGACCCCGGTGCCGAACCCGCCGAAAATCCCTGCAGGTAGGAACGGGTTGAATTGGTCGGGATCGAAATAGGCGCTGGTCAGTGTGAGCCCGATAAAGGCGGTCAGTGCCGTAACCTTGATAGCCACGAGCACCGCATTGACCTTGGCGCTTTCGCTGGTGCCGATCATCAGCAGCCAAGTCACCAGCAGGGCGATCACCAGCGCGGGCAGGTTGATCAACCCTCCCGGCTCTCCCCCAAGAGCGAGCGGCCCGGCTGACAGCCATTGCGGAAGGTTGATACCGAGAAACTCATTGAGGATCGTGCCGGAGAAATACCCGGACCAACCAACCGAAACCGCCGATGCAGCAATCGCGTACTCCAGGATCAGCGCCCATCCGACCGTCCAGGCCAGCAATTCCCCCATTGTCGCGTAGCTATAGGTGTAGGCTGATCCTGCCACAGGGATCATGGCAGCGATTTCCGCATAGCAAAGCGCTGCGACCACGCAGACGGCACCCGCGATAACGAAGGCCAGCATCAGACCCGGCCCCGCCTTCTGCGCCCCGGCAGCGGTAAGGACGAAGATCCCTGTCCCGATGATGCAGCCGATACCGAACAGCATCAATTGCCATGCGCCAAGCGAACGGTGCAGCGATTTCCTTTGCGCCGCCGCGAGAATTGCGTCGAGCGGCTTCACTCTGTCGAGGATCATATGTGCGTGCAGGCTCCACCGGATCGCCGCGGAAACCTCCCCGCTCGGACAGCCGGAAGCTGCCGATTACTCGGAAATTTTGCGGTCGCCTAGCGCAAAATGTCAGGAGGGCAGAATGCTGGGGAACAATCCGGTCACGAGGATAATCGCCACTGCGATCGGGCACAGCCACGCGATGAGAAACCGCCAGATGCCAAAAGCCACCGGCGAAAGGCCGGTGGTCGAGCGCAGCAGCGTCGTGTCGGCCTTCCATCCGATGAAGATCGAGGTGAGCAAGGCGCCGATCGGCAGCATGACCTTGCCGGTAAATCCATCGACCGTGTCGAGAATGTCGGTGTTTTCGAACAACGACCAGAAGCCGAGTGGCCGGACATCGGCCCACACATTGTAGCCCAGCAGGCAGGCGATCCCGATCACGAAGGCGCCGCCGCCGAAGATCAAGGCCGACTTGTGGCGACTCCAGCCGCGCTCGCCGATACCCCAAGCAGTCGGCACTTCGAGCAACGAAATCGAGCTGGTGATCGCAGCCACGAGGATCAGGACGAAGAACAGGAAACCGAACAGCGCCCCGGCCGGCATGGTCTGGAAAGCGAACGGCAGCGTCTGGAACACCAGCGTCGGCCCCGCCGCAGGATCGAGCCCGACTGCCAGCACGATCGGGAAAATCATGAGGCCCGCAAGCAATGCCACGCTCGTATCGGCAAGTGCGATGAGCGCCGAAGTCGGCCCCAGTCCGCTACCTTCCTTGATGTAAGACCCATAAGTGATGAGTCCGGCAACGCCGAGCGACAGTGAGAAAAGTGCCTGTCCCAGCGCCGAGTTCATCACTTGCGGAGTCAGTTTTGACCAGTCGGGTGTGAAAAGGAATGTGACGGCATCACCGATATCGCCCTCGATCGCCCCGTAAACCACGAGGCCGACAAGCAGGACGAAAAACAGTGGCATCAGATAGGTTGCCGCCTTTTCGATGCCCGAGCTCACGCCGCGCGCGACGATGAACAAGGTGAGGCCCATAAAAGCGAAGTGCATCGCGAGCAGGAGGCCGGGATTGGCGAACATGTCACCGAGGCGCTGCTGGATCTGCGCCTCGTCTTCGCCCACCAAGGCCCCCCGGAACGGGTCGCCGGACATGATGGCATCGACCAGATCGGCCCCCATGACGCCTGAATAATAGAGCACCCAACCCGCTACGACCGAGTAGAAGGAGACGATAAGAAAAGCCGCCAGCGCCCCGATGCCGCCGAAGATCGACCATGCAGGCGATGCGTTGGACTGGCCAGCTACCCTGCGGATGGAACCCACTGCATCGGTCTGGCCTACGCGACCGATGAAAATCTCGGAAAGCACCAGGGGCAGGCCAAGGAGGAAAACGCAGGCAATGTAGAAGAGGACGAAGGCACCGCCACCGCTTTCGCCCGCAAGGGTCGGAAACCGCCAGATATTGCCAAGACCTACGGCAGCTCCCACCGATGCCAGAATGAAAGCCGAGCGGGATGACCAGCCTTCGCCGGTCGAAGTGGTGGTGGCGACCATTATCGTCTTTTCCTCTCTGGACGGCGGCCCCTCTGCCGCCCGTTCCCGTGGGCGCCCTTAAACACATAATCGGACTGGATTCCAAGCGCCGCTTTGCCTTCGCTCCCCGGCTTGCTAGGGGCATGTCAATGTCCACGACCTTCCAACTCGATACATCGACCAGCCGGGCGAATCCCACGCCGCAACCGATGAAGCGCCTCACCGTGCCCAAAATCAGGGCGCACAAGAAAGGCGGCACGGTCGAGCAACCGCTCGTGATGCTGACCGCCTACACGGCGCGCCAGGCACAGTTGCTGGACGCGCATTGCGATATCCTGCTCGTCGGCGACTCTCTCGGGCAGGTCATTTACGGTCTGCCCTCGACGATACCCGTCACTATGGAAATGATGGCCAATCATGCCGCAGCTGTCGTGCGCGGCAGTTACCACGCGGTCGTGGTGGTAGACATGCCCTTCGGCTCCTATGAGGCATCGAAAGAACAGGCGTTCGAAAGCGCGGCCTATCTCCTGAAGCAATCGGGCGCTGCGGCGGTCAAGCTGGAAGGCGGGGCGCAGATGGCCGAAACAGTGGCATTCCTGAACCAGCGCGGCATCCCTGTGATGGGACATGTCGGCCTTACCCCGCAGGCGGTGAATGTGCTGGGCGGATACATGGCACGTGGGCGCAGCGAGGCCGAGGCTGAAAAGATCGTCTCGGACGCGCGTGCGCTCGACGAGGCAGGCACCTTTGCCATCGTTATCGAGGGCGTCGTCGAACCCATCGCTATCGAGACGACCAAGGCTGTCTCCTGCCCAACAATCGGCATTGGCGCCTCGGCGCAATGCGATGGCCAGGTTCTCGTTACCGAAGACATGCTCGGAATGTTCGAACGCGTCCCGCGCTTCGTAAAGAAATACGCGGCGATCGGCGACGTGATCGAGAAAACCGTCGCCCAGTATGCCGAGGAGGTGCGTTCGCGAAGCTTCCCCGGTCCAGACCAGACTTACCAGCCGATAAGCTGATTACCGGACAATTTATGGATACGCTGCTTCGCTATTACGCGTTTTCGCTCGGCTTTACGGCCGTCTGCCTCGGCCTAGGGGCCTGGTATGGCTGGGCTAGCAGCGGCACGATCGGCGGCATGCTGTCGGTCCTGTGGATCGTGATCGTGCTATCGATCCTCGAGGTTTCTCTGAGTTTCGACAATGCAGTGGTCAATGCCACCGTGCTGCGCGACATGGATCCGGTCTGGCAGCAGCGCTTTCTGACTATCGGCATATTGATCGCGGTATTCGGCATGCGCATTGTCTTCCCGATCGCTATTGTCGCCATTGCCGCGCAGGTCGGCCCGATCGAGGCCGTCTCACTGTCCTTGAACGATCCGGCCGAATACGAGCGGATCGTGTCGGAGGCCCATGTCGGGATCGCCGGGTTCGGGGGAGCCTTCCTGGCGATGGTCGGCCTCACCTTCTTCTTCGACAATGACAAGGAAGTGCACTGGATTTCCGCGATCGAGAAAGCGATCAACAAGTTCTCGAACGTCCCTGCGGTGGAGATCGGGCTTGTCCTCGTTCTCGTCTATACCGTGTCGACCGCACTACCTGCAGACGACACGATCACCTTTTTGACGGCCGCGATCCTCGGCCTTGTCACCTTTATTGCCGTGCACGCGATAGCGGCCATCATCGAAGAGCGCGAAGCAGCCAAGAAAGCTGCGGGCGAGATCGTCAAATCGGGTCTCGGAGGTTTTCTCTACCTCGAAGTGCTCGACGCGAGCTTCAGCTTCGACGGTGTTATCGGGGCCTTCGCCTTGTCGAATAACATGATCGTAATCGCGCTCGGCCTGTCGGTCGGCGCCATGTTCGTGCGCTCGATGACCATCCATCTGGTACGCACCGGTACGTTGGCGCAGTATCGTTATCTCGAGCATGGCGCTTTCTGGGCAATCATTGTGCTGGGGATCATCATGCTGCTGTCCGCGCGCTACCATATCCCCGAAACGATCACGGGCCTGCTCGGCGCTGTTCTGATCGGCCTCAGCTTCTGGTGGTCGGTGCGGCACAATCGCCGCTATCCGCATGACGCGGTGACACAGCCAGCCGACTAGCGATTGGGGCCGCCACCACAAGCTGCGCGAAATGGTACAGCAGTAGCGCGATCACGATAAAGCCGGCGTCGCTTGGCGCGAAAAGAATGGTCGCCAGCGGCGCGCCGACCGCCGCGCTTTTCTGAGCGCCGGCGAACAGGAACGCGATCCTGTCGCCGCGCGTGAGCCTCAGCACGCCCGATGCGAACCAAGCTCCGGCATTGGCAATCGCCAGAAACACAAGAACGAGAAGGAGGATGACAAGCCAGTCTACACCACTCAGGCGTTGCCAGATGCCCTGTTCGACCGCGCCCGAGAATGCGACGTAGACGGCTGCGGCAATGGCAAACCTGTCCACCCAGGCGATCTTTTGCCTGTGCCGGCCGATGAATTGCTTCGCATGCGTTTGGAGCAATTGCCCAATGGCGAAAGGCAGGACCAGCAAGATCATGATCTTACCGATCACCTCAAAACCGACGGCGCCGCTGCCGCTTCCTCCGAGAGCCAGAAAGATCGGCACGGTCACGAAAACGCCCAGAATATTGAGCAGGGCGGCACCGACGACCGACAGGGCGATATTGCCACCTGCCAGCGAAGTATAGGAGGTGGCCGACTGCACAGTGGACGGCAGAGTTCCGAGATAGAGGAACCCCAGGGCCACCGCAGGAGCGAGGGTTTGCGCCCCGATGGTAGCCAGAGCCAGCCCACCAAGCGACATGGCACCGAACACCCACAAGACCAGCGGTAGCAAGAAGCGCCAGTTTCTGACGCCCATAGCGATTTCGCTACGCGCTATTCGCAACCCATTGAGCAGAAACAGGATGAAGATAGCGGCGTTCGCAACTGCCTGCGCGGCCGCCCGGCCTTCCCCGATGGCAGGAACAATCGCAGCTAGCGCGACTGCACCCGCAAGCATACGCAGCATGGGATCGGCAAGAACGGTTCGCAAAGCCATCGGAGCGCTCTGTGCCTTGGCTTGGCGCTTGTCGAGCCTTCAGTCCGACGTGAGCGACTCCAGCTTTGCATAAAGATCTGCGCGCGCCGTGACCTCCGCCGGGGGCAAAACCGCGAGCAAGGCCGCGACCGACCGCGGATTGAGCGGCTGCAGGTCGTGAGCCTCGATCGCGAAGTCAATGGCCTCGTCAGGCTGTCCGAGTTGCGCGGCGACCAGGGCACGCGCCGACAGGACCCATGGAACGCGAGCTTGCCCGTGCAGGATGGCATGGTCGAGCAATTGCGCTGCGACCGACCATTTCCCCTGCGCTGCATAGGCATCCGCAAGCAGGGCGGCTGCGTGTCCGTTCAACGGATTCGATCGGACGAAACGCTCCAGTAAGGCTGCCGCATCTTCCGGCGTTGCCTGACTGCCTGCCAGGCGCAGGGCCAGAGGCCACGGCTGACGAATATTGGCGGCGCGCGAATATGCGCGGCGAGCAGCGGCCCGATCGCCCGCCGCCAGTTCGGCATCGCCGAGAATGGCGTAGCCATCGCCTGAACCAGGATAGTTGCGCACGAAATCCCGCGCGCTGGAAATCGCCTGGCCACGGGTGCGACCGGCAAGCGCGGCACGCACGTAGTCGCGCGTCTGGCCGCCGCTTCCTCCGCGCGGAACAAGCGTCTCCAGCGGCGCTTCGGTGGGTAGCGGCGCAAGTCTTTGCGGAGCCATTGCGGCGAGGTCGAGGAATCGGGCTGCGGCGGCACGATCCCCCATCGCCTCATACGCTCGTCCGACAAGGACTCTCAGATGCGGAGAGCCGGATGGCCCCGCGGCCCGCGCGGCAAAGCGGCGCACCAGTTCCTTGTCGCTGCCGCTGCGGGACAGCGCGAGGGCAAGCAATTCGACTGCGCGAACGTTGTCCGGCTGGCGTCTGGTCAATCGGTCCAGCTGCTGCGCGGCACTGTCGAAATTGCCGTTCTGCATGTCGACGATGGCGGACAACATGATCGCTGCGGGGCGCCCCTCCTGATCGAATTGCGATCGCTGCAGCAACGCCCGGGCCAGCGGGAAACGGCCGCCTCGCGCCGCAATAACTGCCTGCACGAACAGGCCTTGAGAAGACAGCAAGACGCTATCCCCCCCGGCACGCAGGACCGCAAGTGCCTCCCTCGCCTGCCCTGCATCCGCCAGCGTGGCGGCATAGTCCAGACGCAGTTCACGATTGGCGGGATGCTGGTCCACCGCCGCCGCAAACCAATTCAGGGAAGGCACGAGGCCCTCGGCGTCGCGCAGCAATTGTCCGCGAAACTGCAAGGCCGAAGCATTTTGCGGCGCGAGGGCCAGCGCACGTTCGGCGGCGTCGATCGCCTGCGCCTGCTCGCCCCCTTCGAAACGCAAGCGCCCGATATCGACCCACAGCTCCGGATCCTGCGGGTCGAGGCGAAGGGCCCTGTCATAGGCGCGCCCGGACGCTTCCAGATTCGCACGCGCCATTTCGAGGCGCCCGATCATCCGCAATCCAAGCGCCTCGGTTCCAGCGGAAAACACCTCGGGCTCCAGCCACCGGGCGGCTTCTGCCAGATCGCCACGCTGCAGCGCTGCTTCGCCAAGATAGGCGGCCACGTCCGCCTCGGGCGTGCCCTCGACCAGCGCCCTTTGCAGGACGATCCGCGCATCCTGCGGATTGCCGGCAGCAAGCTGTCGTTTGGCAAGCTCGACCGAGGCAGCGGTCGACGGCGCGGGCTCGCATCCCGCGAGCGCCGTCACGGCCGCCAGGACGCCGGCGAGCCTCAGAAATCGTCTAGGTCTGCAAATCATACTGCTTGAGCAGGTCATACAGCGTAGGGCGGCTGATCCCGAGCAGCTTGGCCGTATTGGAAATATTCCCCTCGCTCCGGGCGAGCGCCTTGCGGATCATCTTGCGATCCGCCTGTTCGCGCGCGGATTTGAGATTTAGCGCCAGATCCTCGCCTTCCTCACCCGTATTATCGAGATCGAGATCCTCGGCACCGATCAGCTTGCCATCGGCCATGATGACGGCCCGCTTCACCCGGTTTTCCAACTCGCGCACGTTTCCGGGCCAGGTCCACCCATCGATGGCGGCAAGGGCATCGGGCGCAAATCCCTTCACCTGAGGATTCATCTCCCGGGCAAAGCGCGTGACGAAGGTCTTGGCCAGCAGCACCGCATCGCCCGGTCTTTGCGCCAGCGTCGGCACCTTGATGACGATTTCGGCAAGGCGATAGAACAGATCCTCGCGAAAGGTGCCTTCGCCGATCATGGCCTCAAGATCCTGGTGCGTTGCGCTCACGATCCGGGTATCGACCGGGATGGGTTTGCGCCCGCCGATCCGCTCGATGGTCCGTTCCTGAAGGAAGCGCAGCAACTTTACTTGAAGGGGCAGCGGTATGTCGCCCACCTCGTCAAGGAATAGCGTCCCGCCATCGGCCAGTTCGATCTTGCCTTCGGTCGTCTTAACCGCGCCGGTGAAGGCGCCCTTTTCGTGACCGAAGAGTTCGCTTTCGAGGAGGTTTTCCGGGATCGCCGCGCAATTGATGGCGATGAAAGCACCCGACCGGCGTTCGCTCGCCTCGTGCAGCCCTTTCGCGAGAAGCTCCTTCCCGGTCCCGCTGGCACCGAGCAGCATGACCGATACGCTGGTCGGAGCCACCCGCTCGATCGTGCGGGCAACCTTGGCCATCTCGGGGGCGGCCGTGATCATCGAGCCAAGGACGGTCTGGTCCTCACCGACCTTTTCCGAAAGACGCCGGTTTTCCTCCTCGATGCGATGCAGGCGCAAGGCGCGATCGACGATCAGGCCCAGAGCGTCGATGTCCACCGGCTTCTGGTAGAAATCATAGGCACCGCGTTCAACGGCCCGCAGAGCACTTTCGCGAGCACCATGACCGGATGCCACGATGACCTTCGTATCGGGCTTCATCGCCATGATTGCATCCAGCACGGCGAAACCTTCGCTGGTGCCGTCCGGATCCGGCGGCAGTCCGAGGTCGAGGGTCACGACTGCCGGTTCCTCGGCGCGCAATGCGGCCAGCGCGGCTTCACGAGTGCCCGCGATGACCACGTCGTAATCGTCATAGGCCCACTTCAACTGCGCCTGCAGCCCCTCGTCGTCCTCGACGACCAGCAGTTTGGGCTTGTCGCTCGCCATCATGCGTCCTCATATCGCGTGGTTGTCGGGTCCAGCCCGATGAAGCGGCTAGTGGCCTGCAGCGGGAGCGTCAGCGTGAAACGCGACCCGATCCCTTCGCGCGATTCCGCGTCGAGCCGCCCGCCCATGGCGCGCACCGTTTCGCGGGCCTCGAAGGCCCCGATTCCGAAACCGCCTTCTTTCGAAGAGACAAACGGCTTGAACAATCCGTTGCGCAGGAATTGCGGGCTCATGCCCTTGCCATTGTCGATGATCTGCAATTTCCCGTTCACTCCGTCGGCATAGACTTCGAGGACCACCGAACTTTCGCTGTCGCTGGCATCGACCGCATTCTGGACCAGATGGATCAGAGCCTGTTCGACACCTTCCTCGTCTCCGATCACCAGCGCGGGCTCTGCCCTGAGCAAAGCTACCGGATGGTTCTGGCGGAACCGATCGACCACGCGACGAGCTGTTGCAGCGAGATCGAAGGCACCCGAGACAGGCTTGTCCTTGCTGCCATACCGACCCAGCCGGGCAAGCAGACTGTTAAGCTTGTCCGCGCTGTTGCGCAGCGTGACCAGCATGTCCTCGCGAAACTCCGGCTTGTCGGCATGCTTCTGCGCATTGCGCAGCAGGAGCGACATCTGGCTCGACAAATTCTTGATGTCGTGCATCACGAACGCCATCCGGCGATTGAATTCGTCGAACCGGCCGGCCTCGATCAATGCCGCCTGGCCTGCCTCTTCGGCAAGATAGCTTGCCAATTGCCGGCTCACCACGGTGAGCAGGTCGAAATCCTCCCAGTCGAGCTTGCGTGCAATGCCGGGGCGCGAAAGAATGGCGAGACCGACCAGCCGATCGAAATGGAGCAGAGGCACGGCGGCCCAGATGGTCCGGTCGCTGCGCAGTCCCGCGGGGATGAGCGCGCATTCGCCATAATGGTCGATCCCGGCGCGAACCTCGTCGAAATCGATTATCAATTCCTGCTGTTCCAGCAGACGGGCCAGCGCAGCCGGAAGGCGGTTTTCGTCCAGCGGCGTTTTGCGCCACTGCCACTCTGCCGCAAGCTCCAGGTCGCCCTCGTCAGTGCAGGCAAACAGCAGGCCGGAGGGGCTGTCGGTTATATCGGCAAGCGCCTTTATCGCGCGCTCCGACAGGCTGGTCTCATCGAAGCCCGTGCGACCGACGGTATTGGTGAAGCGTATCCACTCCGTCCGGTAATCGTAGCGATGCTTGAAAAGGTGCTTCACCGCCGTGACGCGCAACCAACCGCGCAGTCCTGCCGAGGGGAGCCAGATCAGTGCCAATGCACCGGCAGCGATGACCAGCCCGACCTGCACCAGTCGCGCCAGATCGCCCGAGGCCATGTCCAGCCAGCGCGCAATGCCCAGCATGAGGAGCAGATAGGCCCCTATGAGGAGGAGCGAGAGGAAACGGAAAGTGACCGCGCGCGACGGACGGAATTCAAGCCCCGCTGAGGAGCGCGCGAAACCGAGCGCGAACGGCACCGCGACGAACGCCGCCGCCACTCCCCGCAAGGCCGTCATTTCGACAGGCGCGCTGCCGAGGAAGTAAGCGACCGTGTAATAGTTGAGCTCGAACGCCCACAGGCCGGCCAGGGCGGCGGCGTTCCAGCGCAACAATTGCCGCGAGGCGTCGGCAGCACCGACGTAGAGGTTGTGAACCAGCACGAGCGCGCCGATCGCAACGAACAGCCTAAACGTCGTCGCCGTTTCGAATGCCATGCCGACCACCTGGGGCGATGCTGCATTTCTCTGGGCGATGAAAAGAAGCAGCAAGTGCAGCAACTCGACCAGGCACAGGACGGCGAAGGCAGGCCGGACGATCCGCACGGTTTCATCGCGGCCGTCATTCGCGAAATGGCGGAAAAGAACGAACAGCCAGGCAAGGTTGCGAGCGATTTCGGTCAGGCCGACGATCGCGCGCGAAGAATCGAAGCTCGCCGCCGCAATGCACCAGTTTGCAGTCAGTGCGAGGGCCAGGATCGCAGGAATCCGGTCGTTCCGGCCGGCATCGCCCTTGCTCGCGAGCCAGACCGCGCAGATGGCGCAGACGATGGCCCCGATCGTATAGGCGGCATAGACGGAGGTTGCAGCGAGGCCCATCAGCGCGCACCCTCCGGGTAGATGACGACCCGCACCGTCTGCAGCAGGATCAGAAGGTCGAGGAAGGGCGTGTAGTTCTTTGCGTAATAGAGGTCGTATTCCAGCTTCTGCCGCGCATCATCGATACTCGCGCCATAGGGGAAGTTGATCTGCGCCCAACCGGTAATGCCCGGCTTTACCTCGTGACGCTCCGCATAGAACGGCAGTTCGCGTTCCAGCTCGGACACGAAGTGTGGAACTTCCGGGCGCGGGCCGACAAAGCTCATATGCCCCTTCAGGACTGCCCAAAGCTGCGGCAGTTCGTCGATCCTCAGCTTGCGGATGATGCGTCCGACACGGGTGATGCGCGGATCGTCCTCCTCGGCCCACTTGGCGCCATCGGCCTCGGCATCCGTTCGCATGGAGCGCAGTTTCACGACCTCGAATGGCTGGCCATAGAGGCCGATTCTCCTTTGGCGGAAAAACATGGGGCCCTTGCTGTCGAGCTTCACAGCCAGACCAAACACGAGGATCAGGGGCAAGCCGACGATCAGGATCAAGAGGCTGCTGACGATGTCGAACAGGCGCTTCCCGGCAGCCGAAATGCGCTTGCCCGCGGAAAAGCCGTCCGAGAAGATGAGCCAGCTGGGATTGAGCGTGTCGAGATCGACGCGTCCGGTCTCGCGTTCAAGGAAACTGGAGAAGTCGTTTATCGCGACACCCTTGGTCTTCACTCTCAATAGGTCCTTGAGCGGCAGGGCGTTGCGTCGTTCCTGCAAGGCAAGCACGACTTCGCGCGCACCCAAGCGCTCGACATACTGTCCGAGATCGCCGATCGTTGCGCGCGGCACGGCGCGATCGACCACGGGCGGGCAATCGCCCATGTCGACGAAAGCGAGGGGCGTGAAGCCCGATCCCTCTCGCTGCGAAAGTCGCTGCAGGCGGTCCGCTCGTTCACCTGCCCCGAGGACGAGGATACGCCGCCGGAAGGTCTCGGACCCCACCAGGCGCGTAGCCAGAAGGCGATTGCCCACGAGACCCACCAGCGCGATTGCCATCGCGTAGAGAAGAACGGAGCGCCAGAAAGCCGCGCCGGGAACGAGGAAATTGAGGAAGGCGATCCCGATCAGGCCGAGGCTGACGGCAACGAGCAGCCGCGCGGTGCCGAAACGGATCGAGCGCAATGCGTCGGGCGTGTAAGCGCCCACGGCGATCATCGCGACCCACACGACGAGGGCGAAACCTGCCAGCTCCGGCATGCGCTCGGTGAGCGGTCCACTGCTGGAGCCGATCTGTCCGATGCGCAGCTGCCACGCGAACTCGCCCGCTGCCAACAGCAGGGCCAGGTCGATCAGGGACAGGAGCACTACGTTGTAGGAAAAATAGTGCTTGAAGACGCGGATCATCCGGTCGCGCTCGCGAAATTGCTAGTGTCGGGATTCTTGACTAGCAGCAAGGGATGAAGCGTCGGTAAATTTTACACAAGCGGAAAAACCGCTGAAAAGGCGGAGCTTTCACCCCGCCTTTCCCGCGACATGCGAATATTGTTACTGCTGAACTGCGTCCTGGGCCGCTTCGCCCGCCTGCTGCGCGGCATCGCCGACCTGCGACGCTGCGTTGCCAACATCCTCTGCCGCACCTGCAATGGCGTTGTCCTTGGCGATCTCGGCGTCGCTCGCCTGCGAGAAAAAGACCACGCCAGCGACCACTGCGACCAGCAGCAGCACCACGAGCACCCATTTGGCGCCGCCGCCACTTCCAGCGCGATCGGATACCACGGTGTGCGTCGTATGCGTGTTGCCGTCCGGCGTGCGCGTTTCGGTTATCCGTTCTTCAACCACGAGTGTTCCTCCTCAAGAATTTGTATTGTCTTGCTGAGAGCCAGAAAAGCCGTTTCCTGCGGACGGTTCCTGCAGGCGCGTCGATTGTTGGTTAATCGCCGGCAAACTCGAACGGGGTGTTGCCGCGGCGCACCTTGTCGAAGGACAGGCCCCTGCCTTGTGGTGGAAGCGAGCGTTGGCTGCAGCGCATCCTGTGGCATCGCGCGCAGCCCGGACCGATCGGCTGCGCATCCTGGGACCGCAGCGAAACGCCGCGAGCCTGGGCAAGACCTTCCGCCAGAACCGCCTCGATCCCCAGCGCCACCACGAATTGCGCTTCGCCCGGCGCGCCGCGTCCCTCGACCGCGCGCGCCAGAGTGAACCAGCCCCCTTCCCGCTCGCCCGCAATGTCGAGAGCCACGAACTGCACCTGCAATTCCCCTGACCGCTCGAAGGCGCGGTGGACGTGCCACAAGGGGCAGCTGGTATCGGCATCGATGAAGCGTGCGGTGCTGGCCCCGGAGAACGTCTTTGAGAACTGGCCTGCGCGGTCCAGCCTGACCATGAAAAACGGCAAGCCCCGCTGTCCCACACGCTGGAGCGTGGTCAACCGGTGCGCCAGCTGCTCGAAACTGACGCCGAAGCGCCTCTCGAGCACGGGCAGATCATATCCCGTAGCCTCGCACGCGCGCAGGAACCGCCCATAGGGCATGATCAGCGCGGCGGCGAAATACCCAGTAAGATGGCGGGTGAAGAATGATCGTGCCGCCTCATCCTCGAAGCGCGCTCCCTTGGCGATAGAATCGATCATGTCCTGATGCTCAAGCTGCGCAATCTGCAGGGCGAGCTGGAAATTGCGCGAGGAATGGCCGAGCATTTCGGAAAGCTGTACCTGCCGTGCGTGGAGATCGAGGCGGCGCAGGCTGTCGGGCATCACGTCTCGCGGCAGAATCCGGACCGAGAGCTGATGCCGTTCGCGGAGGCGTTCCGACAAGGCAACGCCGATGTCGCCGCGCGACAGGCGGATTTCGTCGGCAAGCTCCTCGGCAGCAAGGTCGAGATCGGCAAAGTGGTTGCGCCATTTCTCGATTTCGCGGCGCGAGGCGGCCAGCGGCCCATCGACACGGTCGGCGACGGGGGACGCATCGTCGTATAGCCGGGCGAAGGCAGCTGCCACCTGCGGCGCGGCAGCGAGCAGCTCCTGCGCCTCCTCCCGATCGATCCCGAGATCCTTGAAGCGTTCGTCGGCAAGCCGGCGCATCATGCCATCGATGCCGCCGATCGTTTCATCCTCGCGCAAAGTGCGGGGGTCGAAATCGAACTGCTCGACGAGCTGCATGACCACTCGCGCGCTGAGAGGCCGCTGGTTGCGTTCGATGAGATTCAGATAGCTTGGCGAGATATCGAGCCGCGTTGCCGTGGCTGCCTGGGTCAGACCTTCGCGCTTGCGGAGGCGGCGGATAGCAGGTCCGGCAAAAAGCGCTTCATCAGCCATCTGTAACTTTCTTTACTGGTTTACACTTCACCTAGCGCAATCAGGCGAGGATAGACAAGAAATTTTGTCAATTTCTCTGTTCTCGAACCGCCGGCCGCTGCAATTTGCCGAGGAGGCGATGACGCCCCCATATCACAAGGAGCATCCCCGTGACCTACCAGGCCCGGATCAAGGAACTGAACGAAACCATCGCTGCCAATGGCGCACCCTGGGGAGCGATCGACGCCGAGAGTGCTGCGCGCATGGTCGTGCAGAACCGTTTTCGCACAGGTCTCGATATCGCGAAATACACCGCGAAGATCATGCGGAAGGACATGGAAGCCTATGACCGCGACCCGGCGAATTACACGCAGTCGCTCGGCACCTGGCACGGGTTCATCGCCCAGCAGAAGATGATCTCGATCAAGAAGCATTTCGGCAGCACCAAGCGCCGGTATCTCTACCTGTCGGGCTGGATGGTCGCCGCGCTGCGCAGCCACTTCGGCCCCCTGCCCGATCAGTCTATGCACGAAAAAACGAGCGTGCCAGCGCTGATCGAGGAGCTGTACACCTTCCTCAAGCAAGCCGACGCCCGCGAGCTCGGCGGCATGTTCCGCGATCTCGATACCGCTCGCGATAACGGTGACGAAGTCGAAGCGCAGCGCCTGCAGAAGGCGATCGACGATCACGAAACGCACGTCGTGCCGATCATCGCCGATATCGACGCCGGCTTCGGCAACGCCGAGGCAACCTACCTGCTTGCCAAGAAGATGATCGAGGCCGGTGCCTGCGCGTTGCAGATCGAAAACCAGGTTTCGGATGAAAAGCAGTGCGGCCACCAGGACGGCAAGGTCACCGTTCCGCACGAGGACTTCCTCCAGAAGATCCGCGCGATCCGCTACGCGTTCCTTGAGCTGGGTGTCGAAGACGGCATCATCGTGGCGCGTACCGACTCGCTCGGCGCAGGGCTGACCAAGCAGATCGCCTATTCGACCGAGCCGGGCGATCTGGGCGACCAGTACAACAGCTTCCTCGATTGCGAGGAAGTCGATCCGGCCGCCATCACCAACGGCCAGGTTTTCATCAGCCGCGACGGCAAGCTGATGGCGCCCAAGCGCCTGCCCAGCAACCTCTACCAGTTCCGTTCGGGGACCGGCGAGGATCGCTGCGTGCTCGACTGCATCACCTCGCTCCAGCATGGGGCCGACCTGCTGTGGATCGAAACCGAGAAGCCGCATATCGAACAGATCGCCGGAATGGTCGACCGCATTCGCGAGGTCATTCCGAATGCGAAGCTGGTTTACAACAACTCGCCCAGCTTCAACTGGACGCTGAACTTCCGCCAGCAAGTCTATGATGCATGGGCAGAAGCCGGCAAGGATGTCAGCGCTTTCGACCGCGACAAGCTGATGAGCGTCGACTATGACGGCACCGATCTGGCCGCCGAAGCCGACGAGCGGATTCGCACCTTCCAGCGCGACGCTGCGAAGCGGGCGGGCATCTTCCACCACCTCATCACCCTGCCGACCTATCACACGGCGGCGCTGAGCACCGACAATCTCGCGAGGGAATACTTCGGGGAACAGGCGATGCTCGGATACGTCAAGAACGTGCAGCGCGAGGAAATCCGTCAGGGCATCGCTTGCGTGAAGCACCAGAACATGGCCGGCTCCGACATCGGAGACGACCACAAGGAATACTTCGCCGGCGAAGCAGCCCTCAAGGCTGGCGGCAAGAACAATACAATGAACCAGTTCGCCGCGGCGTAAGGAGAGGAAGGATGACCACGATGACCGAAGACACCCCCCAGACACAACCGGGGAAAACCGAACCGGGCCGCGCCCGAGCCCTGTTTTCGACTGCCGACTTCCGCCTGCTGCGCACCGCGCTGACGGCTTATGCCCGGCAGATCGAGGACCGCGAGGAACTGGCCAAGATCAACGCGTTGCACCACCGGCTCGGTACCTACGTGCCGTCGGAGGGCTGATCCGGACTTAAATCAGCAGAATTCTCCTGGGGAGGAGAATACGGCCGTCGGAGCGACCCCAAACGCTCCGGCGGCCACATTTTTGCAGAGAATGCCTCAGCCGCCCTTACGCGGCATCAGGTCGAGCGCCGCGCTCGCCAGGGCCTCGGCACCGGTGGCGATGACCTTTTCGGCATCTGGCGCCCAGAAGGGCGAATGAAGCGACGGCAGAGGCGTTCCGTTTTCCTTCAGCGCCGTAAGCATCGCGTCCGGGGTTCCGCTGATCCAGAAAATCATGCTGTCGATCGCGTCCGGATCGGCGCGGCGGAACTGGCTGAAATCCTCACCGCCCATCACCGCAGGCCATTCTACCACCCGGTCTTCGCCGAACCGTTCTGCGAACGACGCCGCCCTTTCTTTCGTGAATTCGACATCGTTGAAGGTCGAGGGCGTATAGGGATCCTCTATGCTGATCTCCGGCATGAGATTTTCAGGCAAACCCGCCGTGATCGCTTCGCCGCGCGCGACCCGCTCGATCCCGTCGAGCAGGAGCTTGCGGCTTTCGTCCGAATAGCTGCGGACGGTCAGCTGGAGCTTCGCCTCGTCCGAAATGATGTTGTGCTTGGCGCCGGCATGGAAGCTGCCGACGGTGATCACCGCCGGATCGAGCGGCGAGGAGTTGCGGCTGACGATGGTCTGCAGCTTCATCACGATCGAACTGGCCAGCACGACCGGATCGACAGTAGTGTGCGGATAGGCGCCATGCCCGCCGATGCCTTTCACCGTGATATCGACGCTGTCGACATTGGCTAGCGCATAACCGGGCGTAAATCCGATCGTGCCCGCCGGGGCAGGTGCGGCGGCATCGTGGAAGGCCAGCGCATAGTCGGGCTTGGGAAAGCGGGTGTAGAGCCCGTCCTCGATCATCGCGATCGCGCCCAGGCCCAGCTCTTCCGCCGGCTGCAGGATCATCACCAGCGTGCCCTGCCACTCGTCCTTGCGCTCGGCCAGAAGCTGCGCCGCGCCGATGAACCCGGCCATGTGCGTGTCGTGGCCACAGGCATGCATAACGCCTGTCGTAACTCCGCTTTCGGGTGTCGCGGTAGCGGTGCTCGCATAGGGCAAGCCGGTCTGTTCGACTACGGGAAGGCCATCCATGTCGGCGCGCAGCATGACGGTTGGCCCCTCGCCATTGCGCATGACCGAGACGACGCCGGTCTTGCCCACCCCCTCGGTCACCTCGAAGCCCAGCGCGCGCATCCGCTTTGCGAGCTTGGCCGCGGTTTCGTGTTCCTCGAAACTCAGCTCGGGATTGGCGTGGAGATCGCGGTAAAGCTCCATGAGCTCGGGCATGTCGGCCTGTAGGTCGGCACGCAGATCGTTCGCACTGGCGGGCGTGGTAATCGCTAGAGCAAGCGTGGCCAACGAAGTTGAAACGGATCTAAGCATTGTGTGAGTTCCCCTCTGAGATCGTACCTTGTAAGCACAGCCGCGTCGAAAACCCTACAGGCTGTAGCTGAGCACCAGCAGGATCGAGAGCGCGGTCACCATGATGATGACCAGCGGGACGCCGGTGCGGACGTAGTCCTGAAACTTGTACGATCCTTCCGCCATGATCAGCATGTTCGTCTGATAGGCGATCGGGGTCGCGTAGCACAGATTGCACCCGAACAGCACGGCCAGCACCAGCGGCTCGGCCGGAAGGCCCAGCTTGCTGGCGATTGCGAAGGCGATCGGCGTGCCCACCGTCGCGGCGGTTGCATTGGACGCGAAATTCGTGAGAAACGTCATGGCGAGCATGATTGCCGCCAGGGCGAACGCGGGCGAAAGGTAGTCGAGACCGACCGCCATGACCGTGCCGATCCAATCCGCCGCCCCGCTGTCGAGAATGATGCGGCCCAGCGCGATACTGGCCGCAACCAGCACGATGACGCTGCCCGACAGGCCACGACCCACGCGGTCGAACTTCACGCACCCGGTTACGAACATCAAAATCGCGCCCGCCAGCGCCGAAATCGCGATCGGGACAAGGCCGACAGAAGAAAGCGCGATCGAACCGCCCATGATAACGGCAGCCAGCGTCGCCTTTGAACGCCGTGGCAGCTCGCGTATCCCCTCCAGCTGCAGCAGACTATCGGTCCGCGCGAAATGCTCCATGTCGTCGGGCAAACCCATGACGAGCAGCACGTCGCCTTCGGCAAATCGGTGATCGCCGCCTTCGGAGAATTGCTCCTTTTCGCCGACCAGACGGTCCGGACGGTGCGTCCCGATAACAGCGACACCATAAAGATCGGCGATCCCGGAGCTCGGAAGCGTCCGCCCGATAAGACGCGAATCCGCGGTGACGATCATCTCCACAACGGCGATATCGATCCCCGTCTCGCTGGAGCGGCGACGAATACGGTCGATTACCCAGCTGGGAGCGGCATCGCCGCGCAGCGTGTTCATCGCTTCCTCGATCGCTTCATGCGTGCCTGTCATGCGCAAGCGGTGTTGCGGCCGCAGCAGGCCGACCGGAACATCGTGAAACTCGATCCCGGCGGGCAGGCGCGAGGAGACTTCGGACAATTCGCGCCCGTTGAGAACCGAATCCTCGGTGACGCGCAGCCGCGTTTCGAACAAGCGAAGCGCATGGACCGACTTTACGCGATTGTCGCCCAGCAAGCGCGGCATCACGATCCAGACGAATGGCAGCGCGACAAGCGAAGCGAGCAGCACGATCGGCGTGAAGTGAAACACGCTCATCTCGGGCATGCCGAGGTCGACGGCGATCGAAACCACGAGAATGTTGGTCGATGTCCCGATCGTCGTGGCCATACCCCCCATAAGCGATGCGGCATTGAGCGGGATCAGCGTCTTCGATGCCGCCATCGCCCCGCGCATTGCCAGCTGCACGAAAATCGGCATCAGCAGGACGAGGACCGGCGTGTTGTTGACTCCCATCGACAGGAGGAAAGTCACGACCAGCGAGAACAGCAGGCCCAGCTGCAAATTGACCTTGAACAGGCGTTCCAGAAACCGCGCAGCGGGCTCGAGCGCTCCTGTTACCACCAGGCCCCGCCCCATGATCATCAGGGCGCAGATTGTAATCAGCGCGTAGTGGCCGAAGCCCGAAAAAGCGAGCGCCAGCCCGTCGGTCGGCTGGCTTTCCGGTAAGGGGAAGAAATAAAGGCCGACCGCGATGACGGCGATTGTCAGCAGCGAGATAATCTCGACCGACATTCGTCCCCGGGCAAACGCTACGAACATCCAGATCGTGACGATCATCGCCGCGATGGCGTGGTATGAGGGCATCCCGATCATCCGCGGGCGGCAATCCCATCCCCGCGCCACGATGACAAGGATTTTCGTGCGTTATGCGGCCACTTGCCGGGCCTGGTCGAGTGGCACGCGGGTCAGCAGGAGTACGCCGACCAGTGCCGTGGCAGCCGTTCCGGCCGCACCGGCGGCAAATCGCCAGCTTTCGGCATCGATCATCGCCAACAGGTTCAGCCCGATGGCGGCAAGCCCTGTCAAAACCGCAAGCACGCCGAGCGCAATATTCATCGTGCCACCTGTGTGCAAAGCCCTTGCGCCGAGAACGAGGCCTGCAAGGCCGAGCAGGAGCTTGGCAAGGAAATAGAGGAAGAACGCGCCGGCGAGTATTGCCGAGAACAATTGCGGGACGGTCTCGCCCGCCTCCATCGCCGGGCCGAACATGGATAGGCCCATCCCCACCTGCAGCGTGTTGAGGACTCCGGACAAGGCAACCACGGACCACAATACCGCCGATCCCGGAAGCCGCGCCGATAGGGCAAGACCCGTTGCCGCCACGGCGCAGAACGCGAAAAGTTCGGTGAACCAGGTGAGCGGTCGCAGCATGGTATCGCCACCCGCGTTGGATACGACGGCGATGTAGAAGATCTGACTCGCCACAGTCAGCAGAAGCGCGAGGCCCAAGGTGCGCAAAAGGCCGCGATCGGTAATGGTCATCGTACTATTCCCTGTCGGTGTTCCGGCGGCAAATGAATGCCTCGCGCAATATTCGCCGGAATGACAGGATTGGTTACACTGCTGCGCAGGTGGTACCCCTGGCCGGACTCGAACCGGCACTTCGTAAGAAACTCGATTTTGAGTCGAGCGCGTCTACCAATTCCGCCACAGGGGCACTGCCAGCAGGAGCGCGGCGGATAGCTTGGGGGGCAAGGTGTGACAAGCGCCGAGTAGGAGATGCGCTAGAAATCCCATCCGATGGCGACATGAGCGAGGCCCGGCACGCCTTTGCGGGTCTTGCCCAATGCGCCGGCCGAGAAGACCGGGCCATCCTTCGCCAGCATGATTGCGACTGCCGGCGGGTCGAATGCGACCGCGCGCAGGTCAGTCCCGCGGGGAATCTCGGGGTTCTGCTGGGTCGCCTGATCCCGCTCTATGCGGTCCGGCGCCCCTAGGTCGAAACGACAGTCGAGCGGAGGGCTGGGCGCCTGAGCGCGCTCTTCGGCGGCCAGCGGTTTTGCCAGCGCAAGGCAGCCTATCGCTGCCGACCAGACCAGTTTCGAAGGTGCGACCATCGTCAATCCTCTATGGGAGAGACGATGGAGGGACAGGCTTAGTTCCCGCTTACTGCACGAGGTGAACGGGTCTTCACCATCGCAAAATGCTCATTTCAGCGCGTTCGCAAGCAGCTTGTGCAGTTTGGAATGCAGGGCATCATTAGCCGCCAGCACCTGCTTGTCATGCACCGGCATTGAGCGCCCGCGAAAATCGGTCACGAAGCCGCCGGCCTCGCGCACCAGCAAACCGCCCGCGGCAGTATCCCAGGGACTGAGGTCGCTTTCCCAAAAGCCGTCGAAGCGCCCCGCCGCCACCCAGGCGAGATCGAGCGATGCGGCCCCGAAGCGGCGAATGCCCGCGACATTCGGACCGATCGCACCATAGATGCGCGTCCACTCGTCGAAGTTGCCGACGCCCTGAAAAGGAATGCCGGTCGCGATCAGCGAATCCGACAGGTTGCGCCGCGACGACACGCGCAGCCGCCCGTCGTGCAGCCAGGCACCACGCGATTTCTCTGCCCAGAAAGTCTCGTCGGTGATCGGTTGATAGACCACGGCAGCGGTAACGTCGCCCCAGCCCCCGCCGCCAAGCTTGGGTTCCTGCACCGCGATGGAGATGGCGAAATGCGGGATGCCGTGGAGGAAATTGCTGGTGCCATCCAGCGGATCGATGACCCAGCGTGGCTGGCCCTCCTCGCCTTCGATGGTTCCGGCCTCTTCCAGCACGAAGCCCCAGTCTGGGCGTGCCAGCTTCAGCTCGTCGTAGAGCGTACGTTCGGCGCGCATGTCGGCCTTGGATACGAAATCGGCCGGCCCCTTGCGGCTGACCTGAAGGTGTTCGATCTCGCCAAAATCGCGGCGCAAGCGATTTCCCGCCTTGCGCGCGGCCTTTTCCATCACGCGGATCAGTCCCGACAATGCGGCCATGATAATTCTCTTATTCGGTAAGGACGCGGATCGACCGCGCCTGGAGGTGAATGTCGCCCCATTCGGAAGCCATGGCGAAGCGCGTTCCCTCGATGTGGAAATCGGAGATCGCAAATCGCTTCCGACCGCCGGCGCCGCCCTCGGGCCGCTCGAGCGAAAGCTTCGAAATGCCCGCGAATTTCAGCATGCCCGGGTGGAAACAGCACTCGTCGCCCTCGCCCGGCTGTTCGTAGTCGGGATGTGCGGGAGCGAGGCAGAAATCCATCTCCAGAACCAACTCGTCGTCATTGATCACCACGCCCAGAAGGACGCTTTTCTCGATGTCGACATTCTCGAACCGGCTGGCGATGGATTTGCCCATGTGTCGCGCCTCTTAGCTGGCTTTGCCGACGTAGCTCTGCTCATACACGTCGACCACGATCCGCGTGCCGCTCTCGATGTGCGGCGGGACCATGATGCGCACGCCATTGTCGAGCACGGCAGGCTTGTAGCTGGACGAGGCTGTCTGCCCCTTCACTACCGCGTCGGCCTCGACGATTTCGGCTTCGACCTGTTGCGGGAGTTCGACCGAGATGGGCTTTTCTTCCCACAGCTCCAGTTTCACCTGCATGCCATCTTGCAGAAACGGCCGGGCATCGCCCAAGAGGTCGGCCGGGAGATTGATCTGCTCGTAGGTGTTCTGGTCCATGAAAACGAGCATATCGCCGTCTTCATAAAGGAACTGGTATTCCTGCGTATCGAGGCGCACCTTCTCGACGGTGTCGGCGCTGCGGAAACGGACATTGGTCTTGCGGCCGTCCTGCAGGTTCTTCATTTCGACCTGCATGTAGGCCCCGCCCTTGCCCGGCTGGGTGTGCTGGATCTTGGCGACCTTCCAGATGCCGCCTTCGTATTCGATGATGTTGCCCGGACGGATGTCCACGCCGCTGATCTTCATGGGGAAGCTACCTTCGACTTTGAAAAGAGCGCGCCGCCATCGGAATGAGCGACGATGTGCCGCGCGCCTTAGCGAAAGGTGACCATGCGGGCAAGCGAGTGGCCAAGCCGGATGCCCGGTGATATGATATTGGCGGATGGACATGATGAAGCCGCACACAAATCTTCTCGCCATCGCGGCCCTCGCCAGCCTTGCCGCATCGCCCATATCGTCGCAGGGGCGCCTGGGCTTGCTGGAGCGCGGCACCTATGTCTGCGCCCTGCCCGGCGATGCGACCGGCCAGGCGTGGATCGAACAGGAAGGGCGGCGCTTCACCGTGACCGGGGGTTCGAGCTACGAGACCCCGCGCGGGGCCGGCACCTACCTTCTCGAAGGCAGGCAGATCACCTTCACCCGCGGCCCCATGCGCGGGATGAAATTGCTCATGCAGAGCTCCGGCCTGCTGCAACAGGTCGACAAGGATGGGAAACTTGGCCGGCTGCGGTGCCACCGCACCGATTGACCCTTCGGCTCAATTGCCCGTCAGCAGGGGATATGGGTTGAGCGCGGTCGCCGGTTCCCACCATTCCGCATCCTCGGTGGTCTGAAGAATGGCGAAGTGGAGATGCGGCGCCTCGTCACTCGCATTGCCCGATGACCCGACCGTGCCAAGGCGCTGACCGCGGCGGATGCGCTGACCTTCTTTCAGTCCCTCGGCATATTCGTCGAGATGGGCGTAGTAGTAGATCGTTTGTCCATCGGTCGAACGAACGTAGACCGTATTTCCGCCCGCATCGGAGCGGAACAGCTTTTCGACGACTCCGGCGGCGGCGGCCACAACGCTGGTACCCGTGGGCGCCATTATGTCGATCGCCTCGTGCAGGCGGCTGCCGCCCGCGCGCGAATCGCTGAAGGTGTCGGTCAAGTCTCCCGGGCGGATATTCTTGACCGGAACGAGCAGCTGGCGTGCCTGCGCCTCGTCCAGCCCCTGTGCGGTTCGCGTATCGAGCGCTCCGGCATCGGGGGCATCGGTTTCGATCTGCTCAGGATCGAGGCTCGGCGATGGTGCCGTGGAGACCGGACTGGGCGCGGCCTCCGCCGGCCGAGTCGCCGCGCGCTGGCTCTCGCCAGTGGCATTCTCGATCAGGCTCCCGCCCACAATGATCCACACCGCACTCGTCAGCGTGGCGGTGATGACGATGGTGAGAATGCGATCGACAAGGCCCATGGCGGCGAGACTAGCGCGTCATGCTTCGAAAATCACCTGCGTCGATTGCGAAACCATCCCCGCAAGCCGCGCCGCGTCCCAATTCGTCAGGCGCACGCAGCCGCTCGACTGCGCCCGACCGATGGTTTCGGGATCGGGCGTACCATGCAGGCCATAATGCTCTTTGCTTAGATCGATCCACACAACACCGACCGGCGAATTGGGCCCCGGCGGCAATTTATACGTCTTGCCATCCTCCTTGCCACCACTCAGAACTTCGGGATCGTAGCTGTAGGGCGGATTGTAGGCCTCGCCGACAATATCCCACTCACCAAGGGGCAAGGGAAACTCGCTGGAACCCGAACTTACGGTGAAGAGAGCCACCAGCTTTTCCCCCTGGTAAGCCTTCAGCGTCTTGCCCGCCTTGCTGACGACGATGCGATCCACTTCGGGCTGGTCGCTGCCGACGCCAAGCGAAGCGAGCGTTTGCTGCCAGCTGGTATCCTCGATGGAGCCAGGCGCGATCCTGTCGCCGCCGATATTGGGCACGCGGATTTGCTGGCCGGGCTTGAAGAAGCTGTCGCCCTGCCCGCTTGCCCCGGACGCGGTCCGCGTCGCGGTGCTACTCGGCGTCGATGACGGCGTCGCGCTCGCTTCAGGCGCGGGCGATGCGCTCGACGAACCGGCCGTCTCGCTACCTGCTCCGGCGGGTCGGCCATTCGGGTTGAGCTGCTTCAACACGTCAATCGTCGTGTGAAAACGTTCGGCCAGACGTTCGTCGAGCGATTTGTAGCCCAGTCGGTCCAGCTCCGCCTTGGCCGCCGTGTCTTCGGGAATGTCGGTATATTCGGCGTCGCTCCAGCTCGCCGGAATGGTCACGACGCGCGTGGCGGGAATACGGTCCCATTCGGCAAGCGCCTGTTTGGTCGCTTCATCCAGCTCGCCGGTCACATCGAGGTCATTGGCTTCCTGGAAGCCGTTGAGCGCGTTTTCGGTGCTCATTCCCATCTTGCCATCGATGACGCCGGGCCCAAAGCCAATGCGGTCGAGCACGACCTGTGCCTGCATGATCGGGCGGTCTTCGGGATCGGGGATGTCCGCGGCCTGCGCATCGCTGCCCGCGTCTGCCGCATCGCCCTCGTTCATATAGCGGTCGTCGTTGGAGGCCATCGTGTCGGCGAGATTGTCTTCGCCATAGGTCTCGTAACCGTAATCCGTGCCCTGGTTGGCGGACGCGACGGTGTCGGTGTCCTGCTCATTATCCTGCCCCTGCATTCCGCAGGCAGCGAGCGCGATTGACGAGACGGCGGCAAAAACGAGTGCGCGCATGGTGAGACCTCTCCTGAATGTGGGACAGGGAACGTCCCTTCAGGTGAGCAAACTCACTGCCGCCCGATTTGCTCCGAAAATGCTTTGATCGCGGCCACTTCGTCGCCGTTCCAGACCGAACCCGACACGGCGAGGAAATCCGCCCCTGCCTCCACGAGTGGCCTGCAATTATCCGGCGTGATCCCGCCGATCGCGACACAGGGGATTTCGAACAGGCCTGCCCACCAGGACAATATCTCCGGTTCCGGTCGATGATCGCTCTGCTTGGTGGTCGATGGATGGAACGCTCCGAAAGCGACGTAATCGGCTCCCGCTTCTCCCGCTTCCATCGCAAGGTGCCTGGAGGCATGACAGGTAACCCCAATCTGCGCCTCGCGGCCGAGCTGCTCGCGCGCATCCTTGGGATCGCCGTCGCCCTGCCCGAGATGGACCCCGTCGGCCCCGAGCCGCCTGGCAAGCGCGACATCGTCGTTCACGATGAAGGCAACATCGCGCGCGGCGCAGAGGGCCTGAAGCGGCTCGGCAAGCCTTGCAGCCTCGTGCTGCACGATACCCTTCACTCTGAACTGGAAGGCGGTGACAAGCCCCTTCCCCGCGTCGAGGGCGCGTTCGAGACGGTCGGGAAACTCCCCCGAAACGTCGAGGGGCGAGATGAGATAGAGTTGGCAGTCGGTCATTGCCTGCGACCTCTAGTGCGACGCTGACGCTTCGTCACCTGTTCAGATGTCAGACAGGGCCTTGCGCGCCATATCGGTGCATGAAATCGCTTTCTGCCACCCCGCTTCTCTTCGTCCTCGGCGCATGCGCCATCATACCCGATACGCCGCGCGTCGATGGCGATGCGCAGGACCAGGGAAGCGCGATCGGGATCAACCAGGCTGTCTGGGCAGGCGATACGATCCTGAAACCGCTGGCGGTGACCGAAGACAGTCGCTGCCCCGTCGATGCCGAATGCGTCTGGGCGGGCAAGCTGGTGGTTTCCACCCGGATCACGGCCACGCACTGGACGCAGACCGCACCGCTCACCCTGGGCGAGCCTTACGAGGTAATGGGGCGGACCTACGAATTGGTGGAGGCGACGCCGGACCGGAGAGCGACCGGCACGATCGGTTCGGGCGACTACCGCTTCGTGTTCGCGCGCCGCTAGGCGTCAGGTCACGCTAGCGGCGTGGATCTGATCGATGGCGCCAGACAGCGTTTCGTCGAATTCCGTATCGCTCTGTTCATGCCGCAAATCCTGCAGCAAGCCGCGGCTAAAGCTGGCGATCATACCGGGATTTTTCGCAAGTTCGCTACAGGCCTCATCCGTGGAATAGCCGCCGGACAGGGCCACGACGCGCAGGACCTTGGGGTGATTTGTGAGGCCGGAATAGAGGCCCGCGGTCTTGGGGATCGATAGCTTCAGCATGATCTGCTGACCTTCGGGTAGCGCGTCGAGGCCCTCTTCGATCGCCTGCAGCATGATAGCCTCGCCCTCGGCCCGGTCATCGGCGGTGATGTCGTATTCGGGCTCGAGGATCGGCACCAGGCCGGTCGACAGGATACGCGCGCCCTCGGCGAACTGCTGACGCACATTTTCCTTGATTCCGGCCGGATTGGCCGACTTGAGCACGCTGCGCATCTTGGTGCCGAACACGCCAAGATCCTTCGCGCGTCGGCACATGTCCTCGAGGTTGGGATTGGGCTTCATCAGCTGCGCCCCGTCGCGCTCGTCCTCCAGCCCCTTGTCGACTTTCAGGAAAGGAACGATGCCGCGTTCCTTGAGGCGCGTCGGCACGCTCTTGCCTCCGCTCGTTCCTTCCATCGTCTTCTCGAACAGGATCGCGCCCAGTACCTTCCCATTGCCAAAGCACGGCGCCTCGATGATCCGCTGGCGCATTTCGTGGATCAGAGCGAACATTTCGTCTTCGGAACTCCACGCGCCTTCCTCGATCCCGTAGCCGCGCAGCGCCTTCGGTGTCGAGCCGCCGGACTGGTCGAGCGCCGCGATAAAACCTTGGCCGGTGGCGATACGCGCCGTCATTTCCTCGAAAGTCATGCTGATGATCCCGTGTCTGTGCATTCGTATGCGCCGCCCTTAGCCAAGCGGTTTTGCGGTCGCAACCGCACTCAGCCAAAATAGCTGTGCCGTTACACCGAGGTGCGGGTGATCTTGCGAATGATGCCGGTGAAACTAAGCGCCGGGGTGCCGTCACCCGTGACAAGCCCACGTACGAAAATGGTCTTGCCGCCTCCGCGCGTCACCTCTCCGCGGGCCTCGACCATCTGCCCGACGCTGATCCCGCCGAGAAAATCACCCGAGAGATTGATCGTAACGCCGAAATTCTCGCCGAGTTCTTCCTGGGCAATCGTGAACAGGGCAAAATCGGCGAAGGTCATCATGCAGCCGCCATGCATCGAACCGGCGCCGTTCATGTGCTCGGGACCTGCGCGAAAGGCGCTGACGCGCTCGCCATCAATCTCGCGCATGTAGAAAGGTCCGGCGCGCGTTTCGAAGGCGTCGTGCGTCCAGCTGCTCCAGCCTGCCCACTCCCCCTCGGTAATGAGAGTCGGCCCATGGGTCGTCATCTCGCTCATGCGGTCAGAGCGGCGACGCCCGGCAAATCCTTGCCTTCCATCCATTCGAGGAAGGCCCCGCCCGCGGTCGAAACGAAGGTGAAATCCTCCTTCACCCCGGCATGGGCAAGCGCGGCAACCGTATCCCCGCCGCCAGCCACGGACGTGAGCGAACCATCCTGCGTCAGCGCTGCCGCAGTCTTGGCGAGCGCCACCGTGGCGGCATCGAAGGGTTCGATCTCGAAGGCGCCGAGCGGCCCGTTCCAAACCAGCGTGCGACATGTCTTCAGCACGTCGCCCAGCGCCTCGGTCGCGAGCGGGCCGACGTCGAGGATTAACTCGTCATTCGCAACTTCATGGACGTTGCAGGTTCGCAACGAAGACGGGTTGGCGGCGAATTCCTTCGCAACCACGACGTCATAAGGCAGGTGCACCGTGCAACCGGCATGATCGGCCTCGTCCATGATGCGGCTGGCGGTGTCGGTAAGGTCGTGCTCGCACAGGCTTTTGCCGACATCGACGCCCTTTGCGGCAAGGAAGGTGTTCGCCATCCCGCCGCCGATGATGAGGTGCTGAACCTTGCCGACAAGGTTCTCGAGCACGTCGAGCTTGGTCGAGACCTTTGCCCCGCCGACCACTGCCGCCACCGGCTGTTCCGGATTGCCGAGGGCTGCGTCCAGCGCCTTCAACTCGGCCTCCATCGCGCGCCCCGCATAGGCAGGCAAATGGTGCGCCAGACCCTCGGTCGAGGCATGGGCACGATGCGCCGCGGAGAAGGCATCATTGACGTAGAAATCGCCATGGGCGGCGATTCCCTTAACGAATTCCGGATCGTTCGTTTCCTCACCCGGCCAGAAACGGACGTTGTCGAGCAGGCCGATATCGCCGTTCCCGAGGATGCCGATCGATTGTTCGACCACCGGGCCCATGACCTCGGGAATGAACATGATTTCCTTATGCAGCACCTTCTCGACATCGCCCTGCACGAAGCTGGTGCTCATGGTCGAATGGCGTTGCCCCTTGGGGCGGCCGTAATGGGCGAGCAAAAGCACCTTGGCGCCTCTGTCCGTGAGTTCGAGGATTGTGGGTTTCACCGCCTCGACCCGCGTAACATCGGTGGCCGACCCGTCCTTCATCGGGAGATTGAGATCGACGCGCACCAGCGCGACCTTGCCGGTGATATCGCCAAGGTCGTCGAGGGTCCGGAATTTACTCATCCTGTTGTCCTTTAAAGGAACTTCGCCATCACACCGGCGGTGTCGATCATGCGGTTCGAGAAGCCCCATTCATTGTCGTACCAGCTGACTACGCGGGCAAGCTTGCCTTCCATTACACTGGTTTCGAGGCTGTCGATGGTCGAGCTGGCCGGATAGTGGTTGAAGTCGCTGCTGACGAGCGGCTGGTCGGTGTAGTCGAGCACGCCCTTCATCTTGCCTTCCGCCGCTTCCTTGAGCGCAGCATTCAATTCCTCGGCGCTGGTGTCGCGGCCGGGGGTGAAGACGAGATCGACGAGACTGACGTTAGGCGTCGGTACGCGGACCGAGCTGCCGTCGAGCTTGCCGGCCAGTTCGGGCAGCACAAGGCCGACCGCGCGCGCTGCGCCGGTGGTGGTCGGAATCATGTTCTGCGCACCGCCGCGGGCACGGCGCATGTCGCCATGCATCTGGTCGAGCATACGCTGGTCGTTGGTGTAGCTGTGGATCGTGGTCATGAAGCCGCGCTCGATCCCGACAGTATCGTGCAGCACCTTGGCCATCGGCGAGAGGCAGTTGGTGGTGCAGCTGGCATTGGAAACGATCACGTCGTCAGCGGTCAATACATCGTGGTTCACGCCGTAGACGATCGTGGCCGAGACATTCTTGGCCGGGGCCGAGATCAGCACCCGCTTGGCACCCGCCTTGAGGTGCGGTTCGGCGGCCTCGTGGCTCTGGAAGAAGCCGGTGCATTCCAGCACTATGTCGATGCCCTGTGCGGCATGCGGCAGATTGCCCGGATCGCGCTCGGAAGTCACCTTGATCGACTTGCCGTTGACGACGATCGCATCGCCATCGACCTCGACGGTGCCGGGGAAACGGCCATGCGTGCTGTCATATTGGAACAACAGGCCATTCGACTTGGTGTCTGCCAGGTCGTTGATCGAAACGAGGTCAAGATCGTGATCGTCCCGCTCCAGAATGGCGCGCGCCACGAGGCGGCCGATGCGTCCGAAACCGTTGATTGCAACCTTCGTCGCCATGATAGAAGCTCCTGCTTAGCCGTTCAGTTTGTTCATGATTTTCGGGACGATTGCGTCCGCCGTGATACCGAATTTCTCGAACAGGTCTTCCGCCGGGGCACTGGCCCCGAAACGGTCGATCCCGATATTCAGGCCGTTCGCCATGGTGTAGCGTTCCCACCCGAAGGTCGTCCCCGCCTCGATGCTGACGCGCAGGATCTGCGACGGATCGACATTCGGCAGGATGTCGTCGCGATAGGCCGCGTCCTGCTCGTCGAACAATTCGGTGCAGACCATCGAAACGACATCGACCCCAATGCCATCCTTTTCCAGGCGCTCCGCACATTCGAGCGCGACATGCACTTCAGAGCCGCTGGCGATGAGGATAACGCGACGCGCGCCGTCGGCGCTCTTGAGGCGGTATGCGCCCTTGCTCGAAGCACCCATGCCTTCCGATGTCCGGACCTGCGGCAAGCTCTGGCGGCTCAACGCAAGGACTGTCGGGCGGTCTTTCTCGCGCAGCGCGATGTCCCAGCACTCGGCCGTTTCCACGGCATCGGCGGGCCGCATCACGAGGAGGTTCGGCATCATGCGCAGTGACTGGACATGCTCGATCGGCTGGTGGGTGGGACCATCCTCGCCCAGCCCGATGCTATCATGGGTCATCACGTAGATTGCGCGCGCCTGCTGCAAGGCCGACAGGCGGATCGCACCGCGGCAATAGTCCGTGAAGACCAGGAAGGTCCCGCCATAGGGGATGACTCCGCCATGCAGCGCCATGCCGTTCATCGCGGCAGCCATGCCGAATTCACGAATGCCGTAATAGATATAGCGGCCGGAATAGTCGTCGGCGGTAAACGGTCCGATGCCGCCCGCCTTGGTGTTGTTCGAGCCGGTCAGATCGGCGCTGCCGCCCATGGTTTCGGTCAGCTGGCCATTGATCTGCGCGAGCGCCATCTCGCTTGCCTTGCGCGTTGCCACCTTCTGCGGGTCTGCGACTAGCTTTTCGATATAGTCATCGAGGCTGAAGCTATCGGGCAGGTCACCTGCCATGCGCCGCTCGAATTCCGCGCGGCGGCCATCGTTCGACAGCCGATCCCGCCAACCGCGATGCTCGGCTTTACCTCGCTCGCCCGTGCTGTGCCAGTCGGAGGCGACCTGATCGGGAATGACGAAGGGCTCGGCATCCCAGCCAAGCTGCTCGCGTGCAGCGGCTATCTCATCAGCGCCCAGCGGTGCCCCATGCGTGGCACTGGTGCCTTGCTTGTTCGGAGCTCCCTTACCGATCACCGTCTGACAGGCGATCAGCGAGGGGCGCTCATTGGCCAGCGCCTCGTCCATCGCGCGGCGGATATCGTCGAAATCGTGGCCGTTGCAGCTCACGACGTGCCATCCGGTGGCCTCGTATCGCGCTTTTATATCCTCGCTGGTGGAAAGCGCGGTCGATCCGTCGATGGTGATGTTGTTGTCATCCCACAGCACGTTCATGCGACCGAGCTTGAGATGTCCGGCGAGGCCGATCGCCTCGTGGTTGATGCCTTCCATCAGGCAGCCGTCCCCTGCGATGACCCAGGTGCGGTGATCGACGAGATTGTCACCGAAGTCAGTATTCAGCTTGCGCTCGGCAATGGCCATGCCGACAGCCATCGCGAGGCCCTGACCCAGAGGCCCCGTGGTGCATTCCACACCGTCGAGCAGGAAGTTCTCGGGATGGCCCGCACAAGGACTGCCGAGCTGGCGGAAATTGCGGATGTCCTGCATCGTCGGCGCCGCATACCCGGACAGGTGCAGGAGCGCGTAGATCAGCATCGATCCATGTCCGGCGGACAGGATGAAGCGGTCGCGATCGGCCCAGTCGGGGGCCGAGGCGTCGAACCTCAGATACTCGCTCCACAATACCGTCGCGACATCGGCCATGCCCATCGGCATGCCGGGATGTCCGGAATTCGCCGCCTGCACCGCATCCATGGAAAGGGCCCGGATGGCATTGGCCATCTGGACCATGCGGGGCGTTTCGAGGCTCATGTGTATTGTCTCCGCAAGAGGTGGCGATTCGACGCGCCGCTGCCATCGCGGAGGCAGGGCGGCAGGTCAAGGCGAGGGGGTGTCGGTGGCTAAGCGTGCACCGGCTGACCCATCTTATCAACAGGTCGGCGCAAGGCTTTGCCTTGGCTCGGCAAACTGGGTAAATCCGATACCCATGTCTCAGCAACGCATCGCGCAGGCAATGGAGCGGATAGAACGCGCCCTCGGCCGCATCGAAACGCAGGCGGCGCTGGCGCGCCATTCAGGCACCGGTCAGGACAGCGATGACTCCAACCTCGCGGCTCGTCACGAAGCGCTCCGCACGTCGGTCGAAGCCAGCCTCGCAGAGCTCGACGGCCTTATCGAAAGGCTTGAACAATGAGCGACGTGACGCTGCATGTCGGTGGCCGCAATTATACGGTCGCGTGCCAGGATGGGCAGGAAGGTCATATCCAGCGCCTCGCCGAAGTGATCGATGCAAAGCTCTCCTCGATGGGGGCGAACCTGTCCACGCAGGAGGCGAAGAACCTGCTGTTTGCCGCGCTGCTTCTGGCCGATGAACTCGAGGAATCGCAGAAGGCCCCTGCCCCTTCCGAGCCCGCGGATTTCGACACCACCAGGCTTGCAACGCAGCTGGAGCGGATCGCTGCGGCGCTGGAGAATGCCGCAACCACCCTTGAGAGCTGAGCGCGCGCATCCTAGATAGCGCGATGGCGGGGCTGCCCGGTACGAGCCGCATGAATATCCCTGAGGCTATAAGCAATCCTAGGGAGCTGTCCCTGCCCTGGAACACGGGCCACTGCGTTCTTCGGAACGGAACCCGGGAACCGGGGTATACGGCGCCCACCTGACGTTTTAGGCGTCAGAGGATTTCAAGGTAACGACCCATGGTGGTCCCGCCACTTTCATTTTGCGCTGCCGCTTTGGTGCTTGGGCGCAGGTTTTATTCTGCGCTGACCCGCCGCTGCATGAGCGTGGGGCGCGCAAGTCTGCAGGGTTGGATGTGACGAAAGACGAGCTTCGCAAACAGTTGCGCGCTGCGCGCAAGGTTCATGTCGCGGCGCTGCCTGACAGCATGCGTGCGCTGGTGTTCCACCGCCCGCCGGCTCCGCTTCTCGATCTCGTCCCCGACGGGGCGATCATCGGCCTCTATCGCGAAACAAGGTATGAGGCTCCTGCAACCGCCTATGCAAAATTCTTTCTCGAGCACGGCCACGAGCTTGCCTTGCCGCGGTTTGCCGGCGGGGGTGAGCCGATGGCTTTTGCTCGCTTCGCAGACCCTTACGAGGCCGCCGACCTCGAGGAAGGACCTTTCGGTCTGATGCAGCCGACCGGGAACGCGCCCGAAATGGTGCCGGACGTGCTGCTCATGCCGCTTGTCGCATTCACCGCTCAGGGCGAGCGCCTCGGCCAGGGCGGAGGGCATTACGACCGCTGGCTCGAACGGCATCCGGATACGGTCGCGATCGGGCTGGGCTGGGATTGCCAGCACGTGGACGATTTGCCCGTGGAGAAGCATGATCGCCGCCTTCATGCGATCGTGACCCCGACCCGCATCTATGGACCTTTCGCATGAGGAGGCGCGCATGAGAGAAGAACCTACCTGGCGCATTCCGGTCGGCCTGCTTGGCCTTCTAGCCGCACTGCTGATCTACGGGATCGTGATCGCGCGCTACGTTCCGGAAGTGATCGGAGACTGGCACGCATTCGCGCAGACTGCGGTCTATCTGGTTCTTGGCCTCGTCTGGCTGCTCCCTCTGAAGCGCTTCCTGATCTGGATGGAAACCGGCCGCTGGGGTTGATTGCCAAGCAGGGATGCCTGCCCTAGCCTCCCGCATGGGAGAGAATGCATGGCATCACACGGCGGCGAAGCGAGCGGACCCGTTGGCGACAAGCCTTCTGTCGGTCTCAAGCTGGCGCACGGTTTTGGTGCGGCGGCTTTCGGAATCAAGAACAACGGGTTCGATTACTTCCTGCTGCTGTTCTACGGCACGGTGATCGGCCTTGAACCCGGCCTTGTCGGCCTCGCCATCCTCATCGCGCTGGTTTTCGACGCTTTATCAGACCCGCTGGTCGGCTATTGGTCCGACAATTTCCGCAGTCGCTGGGGCCGGCGGCATCCGTTCATGTATGCCGCCGCAGTGCCGGTCGCACTCAGCTATTTCCTGCTGTGGACCCCGCCCGATTGGGGGCAGACGGGACTCTTTCTTTATCTGACCGTCGTCGCAATTCTGATCCGCACGTTCATCACCTTTTACGAAACTCCCAGCACCTCGCTAATTCCCGAACTGGCAGTCGATTACGACGAACGCACGAGCCTCCAATCCTACCGGCTGTTCTTCGGTTGGGCTGGCGGCAACATCATGAGCGTAATCATGTTTGGCGTGCTGCTGGCAGGTCCACTCGGCATGCGCGATCCCGAAGCCTTCGCGACTTACGGCATCATCGGCAGCATCACGATTTTCGCTGCGATCATGGTTTCGGCCCTGGGCACGCACCACCGCATTCCGCATCTCCACTGTCCCGTCGCAACGGGCGAGCGCTACAGCGTGCGCCGCATCTTTCGCGAAATGATAGAGACGCTGAGCGAACGCAGCTTCATCGCCCTGTTCCTGGCAATGGTGTTCTTCTCGGTCGCGACCGGCCTCGCAGCGTCACTGTCTTTCCTAATCCTCAACTATTTCTGGGGCTTCAGCGAATTCCAGATCTTCATCTGGACCTGCTCGGTATTCTTCTCCGCCCTTCTTGGATTCCTGCTCGCGCCCTGGTCCGGCAGGCGCCTGGGCAAGAAGAAGGCGACGATAATCCTCGGCCTGCTGGCCTTCACGATCCAGCCCGCACCGGTCTTGCTCCGCCTCGTGGGCGCGATGCCGGAAAACGGCGATCCGCTGTTGTTCCCGCTGGTGCTCGCCGTCAATGTGATCGATCTTGCACTGATTATCGCTGTATCGGCCGTCGCCTATTCGATGATCGCCGACCTCGTCGAGGCAAACCAGCTGAAGACGGGCCGGCGCAGCGAGGGCGTATACTACGCTGCGATCACCTTCACCCGCAAAACGACCCAGGGGCTTGGTGTGCTTGCCGCCGGTGTCATCCTGTCCGCCATTGCCTTTCCGGAAGGTGCAGAACCGAGCACGGTGTCCGAAGACACACTCTGGGCGCTGGGCGCTGGCTACGCCCCATCGCTGCTCGCCCTTTGGCTGGCTGGGCTCTATTGCATCTCGCGGTACCGCATCGACCGCGCCGAACACGAAGCCAATCTGCGCCTGCTGGCAGAACGGGGCTGAGGAACGGCCTCGGCAGGCCTTCGTTCGATTGGCATGCCCGAATTACCCGAGAACGAGGCGCAGCGCCTGACCCTGGAACGGGAATGCCTAAACCGTACGATCGAGGCCGTGGAGCTGGGCAGCGACACCGAATATATCGAATTGCCGGGCGATAACGCGCGCAAGCGACTGGTAGGTCATCAATTCACGCAGACACGGCGACACGGCAAAAACATCTTCGCCGGATCGAAGACCGGCCCCTGGATGGCGGTGCACCTCGGAATGACCGGCAGGCTCGTGCCCTTCGATGCACCGGACGAGGCGCCGGAATATACCAAGCTTCTGATTATTTTCGAAGGCGATCGCCGCCTCGCGTTCCGGTGTCCCCGCAAGCTCGGCCATGTGCGCATCATCGATGATGTAGACGAGTATCTTGCTGGCGAAGACCTGGGGCCCGACGCACTTGAAATCGACAAGGCTAGCTTCCTCGAAGCACTCGGCACCACTCGCAGCGCGATCAAGTCAGCACTGATGAAGCAAGAGCGCATCGCTGGCATCGGGAACCTGTGGTCCGATGAAATACTGTTTCAGACCGAAATCCATCCAGAAACCCGTGCTGATGAACTGGGCGAGGCAGCGCTGGGTGCGATGCACACTGCCATGCGCCGCATTTTGGACGGAGTGATCGATACCGAAGCCCATTATTCCGAGCTCCCCCGCAAATGGCTGATACGCCACCGCGAAAAGGGTGCGGAATGTCGGCGTTGTGGAGGAAAGATCGCGACCGCCAAGGTCGGCGGACGAACCGCCTGCTTTTGCAAGGATCATCAATCGTAGGAAAATCCCCAAGTGGCGCGAGTGACGGGGCTCGAACCCGCGACCTTCGGCGTGACAGGCCGACACTCTAACCAACTGAGCTACACCCGCGTAGCCACTTGGGAGCCGCGCAGTTAGGGCAGGCTCCGATTCCTGTCAATGCCGATCGCGGGGCTTTTTTGTCCTTTTTTCGGCAGCGCGACAGGCCTGTGCTCTTTACCCCAAATTAACCCCTCGCGCACACCTTCGGACTATCGAAATCCGCGTGGGGGAACGGGGGTTCGCAATGCTGAGAACAGTCTTTCTGATCGCATCGCTGACGATGCTCGCAGGCGGCGCACTGGCCGCGCAATCTGCCTTCGACATTCAGGACCAAGCGTACTCGCCCATCGCCCTCGTAAAACGATAGGCCCGAAGCGATAAGCCCGAAACGATAGTCAGGAGCGACAGGCGCGCTGTCAGCTGACGAGAATCAGCGCCGGGGCCTCGAGCAATTTCTTGAGCGCCTGGATGAAGCTCGCCGCATCCCAGCCATCGACGACGCGATGGTCGCAGCTGATCGAGATATTCATCAGCTTGCGCTTCTCGATCCGCTCTACCCCATCGGTGCCGGTCACGTACATGGGCCGTTCGATGATACGATTGGGGCCGATGATGGCGACTTCCGGACGATTGATGACCGGGGTCGTCGCCACGCCGCCTAGGGGGCCGAGCGAGGTAACGGTTAGCGTTCCGCCCTGCATTTCCTCGCTCTTGGCGGTCCCGTTGCGCGCTGCATCGGCAAGTCGGCTGATCTCATTGGCGAGCTGCCACGGGTTCTTCGCCTGCGCGTCCTTTATCACCGGAACCATCAGGCCGGCATCGGTCTGCGCAGCCATGCCCATGTGCACGGACCCATGACGCGTCACGATGCCCGCCTCATCGTCGTAACGGGCATTGATCATCGGGAAGTCCGGCAGGGTCTTGCAGATCGCGGTGATCAGCAGGGGCAGCAGGGTCAGTTTGGGTTTGTCGCCGCGATTGGCGTTGAGCTGGGCGCGCAGCTCTTCCAGATCGGTGACGTCAATCTCTTCGACATAGGAGAAATGCGGGATGTTGCGCTTCGACGCAGCCATGTTCTCGGCGATGCGACGCCGCATGCCGATGACCTTCTTCTCCTCGTCCTCGCGCGTCGGCGCGGCAGATCCATAGCCCGAATTGTACGACAAGAACTGGTCGAGATCGCCATGGCGGATACGGCCGTCCTCTGCGGGCTTTACCTGAGCAAGGTCGATCCCAAGGTCCTTTGCGCGCTTGCGCACCGCGGGCGTGGCGAGAACCTTGGTGTCCGGTGAAGGCGCGGGCGCCGGGGTGGGCTCTGGAAGCGGCTCGGGGTCGGGGTCGGCGGCCAAAGCGTCGTCGGCATCGCTCGCATCGGAGGTCTCGACTTCGATCCGCTCCTCGACTTCCTCGTCCTTAGGTGCGGGAGCGGGCGTTGCTTCCGCAGCCGCCTCGTTCTCTTCGGCAACCTCCTCTTCGGCAACCTCGTCAGGCACCTCGCCTTCGACCTCGATCACGACCAGCATGGAGCCGATCGAGACCATATCGCCCTCGCCTCCGGCGATCTCCAGGATCTTGCCGGTCACCGGGCTTTCCATCGGCACGGTGGCCTTGTCGGTCATCATGTCGACGAATTCCTCGTCTTCACTGACCGTATCGCCAACCTGCTTATGCCACTGGACAATTTCGGCCTCGGCAATGCCTTCGCCGATATCGGGCATGTTGAAGGTGAATTTCGCCATGGAAGTCAGTCCTTGAGAATCTTGTCGAGGGCCTCGCCAATACGGACGGGACCGGGGAAATAGGCCCATTCGAGGCTGTGCGGATAGGGCGTGTCGAAACCGGTCACGCGCTCGACCGGTGCCTCCAGATGATAAAAGCATCGTTCGGTCACAAGCGCCGAGAGCTCGGCACCGAACCCGCTGGTACGGGTTGCTTCGTGCACGATCAGGCAGCGCCCGGTGCGCTCGACCGAAGCCTCGATCGCCTCGATGTCGAGCGGGACGAGCGTGCGCAGGTCGAGAATGTCGGCCTCGACGCCCTTCTGCTTGCAGACCTCCTCGACCACATGGACCATCGTGCCATAGGCCAGGATCGTTACGCGATCGCCTTCGGTCACGCGCCGCGCCTTGCCTAGCGGAATCTTGTAATATCCCTCGGGGACGATGCTTTCATCGAACCGCTTCCACGGCTGCGCAGGCTTGTCGTAATAGCCTGAGAACGGGCCGTTGTAGATCCGTTTGGGTTCGAAGAAGATGACCGGGTCGTTGTCCTCGATCGCGCTGATCAGCAGGCCCTTGGCGTCGTAGGGTGTCGACGGGATCACTGTCTTAAGGCCCGACACGTGCGTGAAGATCGCTTCCGGGCTCTGGCTGTGCGTCTGCCCGCCGAAGATGCCGCCACCGAAGGGCGAACGCACCGTCATCGGCGCAATATACTCGCCCGCCGAACGATACCGCAGGCGCGCCGCTTCACTGATGAGCTGGTCGAGGCCGGGATAAATGTAGTCAGCGAACTGGATTTCGGGCACCGGGCGCAGGCCATAGGCCCCCATCCCTACCGCCACGGCTATGATGCCGCATTCGGAAATCGGAGTGTCGAACACGCGGGTCTTGCCGTGTTTTTCCTGCAGCCCCGCGGTGCAGCGGAATACACCGCCGAAATAGCCGACGTCTTCCCCCATGACGACGACGTCCGGGTCCTTTTCCATCGAGACATCGAGCGCATCGTTGATCGCCTCGATCATGTTGAGGCGGCGTTCCGTGTCCTGCTCTTTCGCGGGCGCGGTTTTCGTCTCGGCTTCGCTCATGCGCCCTTCCCTCCGTTCGGCAGCCCCTCGGGGAACTTGGTCTCGCGCTCGCGAATCGCCTGCTCGGCCTGCTCCCTGAGGTGCCAGGGAAGCTCCTCGAAAACATCCTCGAACATGGTACGGAACGGATGGTGCAGGCCATGGCCGAGAATGCCGTTAGCCTCGGCTTCCTTGGTAGTCTTCTTCACATGCTCGGCAGCCTCGAGGTCCATCTTTTCCTGCCGCTCTTCATCCCATTCGCCAAGCGCAATGAGGTGGTCCTTGAGACGGGTCACGGGATCGCCCAACGGCCATTCGGCCCGCTCCTGCGCGCTACGGTATCCAGTCGGGTCGTCCGAAGTGGAATGCCCCTCCGCGCGATAGGTGAAGAACTCGATCAGCGTCGGCCCCGCATTGGCGCGGGCACGATTGGCGGCCCAGCGCTCGGCGGCATAGCAAGCGAGCGCATCGTTGCCGTCTACGCGCAGACCGGCAAGACCATAGCCCAGCGCGCGGGCGGCGAAGGTCGTTCGCTCCGCCCCGGCGAAACCGCTGAAGCTGCTGATCGCCCACTGGTTGTTGATAACATTGAGGATAACCGGTGCATTATAGACCGTCGCGAAGGTGCAGGCCGAATGAAAGTCGCCCTCCGCAGTGCTGCCCTCGCCCACCCAGGTTGCTGCGATGCGACTGTCGCCTTTCATCGCGCTCGCCATGGCCCAGCCAACCGCCTGCGGTGTCTGCGTGGCGAGGTTGCCGCTGATAGTGAAGAAGCTGTGCTCGCGGCTCGAATACATGATCGGCAGCTGGCGGCCCTTAAGCTTGTCGCCCTTGTTCGAGTAGATCTGGTTGATCATCTCGATCATCGGATAACCGCGCTGGATCAGAATGCCCTGCTGGCGATAGCTGGGAAACACCATATCGTCCCCCGCCAGCGCCATGCTGGCCGAGACGCTGGTTGCCTCCTCGCCGGTGCACTTCATGTAAAAGCTGGTCTTGCCCTGGCGCTGCCCGCGGAACATGCGCTCGTCGAAGGCGCGCGTCATCGCCATGTGGCCAAGCATCTTGCGTAATGTGTCGGGATCGAGCTTCGGATCCCACGGGCCGTAAGCCTTGTTGTCGTCACCCAGGACGCGCACCAGCCCGAAAGCCAACTCGTGCATTTCCTTGGGGTCACAAGTCTCATCGGGGCGCGGCGCCGTGCCGACCTCGGGGATCTGCAGATGCGAGAAATCGACCGTATCGCCGGGTCGAAACTTCGGTTCGGGTACGTGGAGCGACAACTTGGGGCGATTGTCCCCTTGTCCGGCTCCTGAGGGCCTGTCGGCCATAGAAATCTCTCCCAGACGCAATCTTACGCGCAGGCGTTATAATATTTCGCGCACGCGAAACGGTCAAGGGAGGGTCAGTTCACCCGACAAACCACTGGGCCGGATCACACGGCGACGGGCGCCTTGATGGGCCCGTGCGGCGTGTAGTCGCGAACCTCGAAATCCTCAATCCGATAGTCGAAGATCGTGGAAGGCCGCCGCAGGATTTTAAGCCGTGGGTGGCCTTGCGGTTCCCGCGAGAGCTGCTCTTCCACCAGATCCGCGTGATTGAGATAGAGATGCGTGTCCCCGCCCATCCACACGAGCTCGCCCGGCTCGAGATCGACCTGCTGGGCGATCATCCGTGTCAGAAGCGCCGCCGACCAAAGATTGAACGGCAGGCCGAGGGCGACATCGCAACTTCGCTGGTAGAGCAGGCAATTGAGGCGACTTCCCGCCACATGGAACTGATAGGTCTTGTGACACGGCGGCAGCGCCATGCGGTCGAGCTCGGCGACGTTCCAACCTTCGATGATATGACGCCGACTGCCCGGGTTATTCCTGAGCGAGGCGACGACTTCCGCAACCTGATTGACCCCAGGACCCTTCCGATAAAGGCCGCCCTTGACCGGCTGGTAGGTAGGCCAATCGACCCATTGCTTGCCATAGACCGGCCCCAGGTCACCCCATTTCGCGGCGAAGGCCGGATCGTCGGCAATCCGCGCAATGAAATCGTTGAGTGCGATTTCGTCGCCCGTTTCATCGACATAGCGAGCGTGCGGCCACTCGTTCCAGATCTTCACGTCTTGCAGCACCAGCGGGCGAATGTTCGTGTCGCCGGTGAGAAACCATAAGAGCTCACGCGTCGCGGTCTTCCAGTAGACGCGCTTGGTCGTCACCAGCGGCATTGCCCCTTCGGCGAGGTCGAAGCGCAGCGTCGCCCCGAACACCGACCGCGTCCCGATACCGGTACGATCGCGCCGTTCATCGCCCTGCGTCCAGGTGCGGCGCATGAGGTCGAGATATTGGTCTTCGTAATGCTGCTTCGACACGCGTGCAGCCCTAGCCGGAAATTGCGCGAATTGCCCGCTTGCTCTCGCAGCAATCCACACCTATAGGGCCGCCTCTGCCTCGCGGGGTCCGCCCCGCAAGCATCCGGTCGGGGAGTAGCTCAGCCTGGTAGAGCACTGTCTTCGGGAGGCAGGGGCCGGAGGTTCGAATCCTCTCTCCCCGACCATTTCATTCATCTGCGGGCAAGCCGGGTGTGGCGATGGTGCCGGACCGTATTGCTTAACCCCTGCGCGGGCACGAAGGATGTATTCTGATGATTCGTAAATCGCTCGCTATCGCCCTTGTGCTCGCTGGCGCGGCATCGCTCTCGGCCTGCAATACCGTGCGCGGGCTAGGCGAGGATATCAAATCCGTGGCCGATGCTGGCGATCGCGTGACCTGAGAGGCGCGTCGCGCGGTGGTTTCGCCTCGCATGCTTATCAAGCCGTTAACCAATGCGGCTTAGGCGTGCTGCAATGAGAGCGACACTTCCATCATGTGGCTGATCAATTCCGTCGCGCGGCGATCGCGAGGGTCGGGTTGGCGCGCCTATTTCCTGATTGCCTGCGTCGCGCTGCTGGCCGTCCTCCTCGGTGGTGCAAGCTGGAGTGCGTACCGGTCCTCCGTCGAGCGGAATGTTGCGGAGGCCTGGCAGGTTCATACACTTGAGGTCTTGCTCGAGACCGATCGCCTGCGCACTTCGACATTGCAACAGATACGCGGTGAACGGGGATACCTTCTCACTGGTGACGCGAATTTCTTGCGGCCTTACGAATCCGGGCGCCAAGCGTCGATCGAGGCCCGCGAAAAGCTCGCTGCCCTGATCGCCGACAATGCCGAGCAAACGGCCCGCCTACGTGCCATGGACGACGAATTCTCCCGGCTGGGAGAAGTCCTGGAAGCGATGATCGAGCAACAGCAGGACGGGCGCGGCGCTGAGGCTATTGCCTATGTCCGGCGCGGCGCCGATCGCGAAGCTATCGAGGCGATCCTGAGCGGGCTGGAGCAGATCGAAGCAACCGAGCGGCAACTGCTGGCCGATCGGACCGAGGCAGCCCAGCAGAGGGCGCGCGAGAATGAGCTCTACCAATATGGTCTTGCGCTTGTGGGCCTCTCGTTGCTCGTCCTTGCCATGGTCACGAGTTTTCATGTGCGTCGCGCTCTTGACGCAGAAGCCGAAATACGTCGCGAGTTGCTGCGATCTGCCGCCACCGATCCGATGACCGGCCTGCCGAACCGGCGCAGTTTCATGGAGGCGCTGGCGCGGTCGCTGGCGCGGGCAGACGCCGATCCTTCGCGCGATCTATGCATCGCCATCTTCGACATCGATCATTTCAAGCGCATCAACGATCGGTTCGGCCATCCCGCCGGTGACGCGGTGATATGCGAAGTCGGGGCAAGAGCGCATGATGCCTTGCGCAAGCGCGATCTGGTCGCGCGCATCGGCGGCGAGGAATTCGCCATCATCCTGCCCAAAGCCAATCTCGATGGCGCGCTGGCCGTTTGCGAACGCCTGCGCATGACCATCGATGGCCAGCCTGTCCGCCACGGCGATGCCATCATCCCCTTCACGATCAGCATCGGTGTGGCCGAATTTCAGCGCGGGGACGATATGGATCACATCATGGCACGTGCCGATGGCGCGCTATACGAAGCCAAGACCGGCGGGCGAAACCAGGTGCGCATCGCCGCGTGAGCCCTTGCGCCGGGCTGCGTGCGCGCCCAAGTCTGCGGCATGGCCCATACCAAAGTCCTGTTCGTCTGCCTCGGCAATATCTGCCGTTCCCCTCTCGCCGAAGCCGCTTTTCGTCAGGCAGCCGATAGCGCCGGTCTCGACGTGGCGGTCGATAGCGCCGGGACGGCCGATTATCATGTCGGCCAGCCCCCCGATCCCCGCAGCATCGAGGAGGCAGAGCGCAATGCAATCGACATCCGCCACTACCGCGGGCGCCAATTGAGCGAAGATGATTTCCATGAATTCGACTTTATTCTCGGCATGGACAAATCGAACATGCGCGACATTGCGCGGCGCGATCCCGGCAATGGCAAGGCGCATGTCGCCATGCTGCTCGACATCGTCCCTGGCCACGAAGGCCGCGAAGTCGGCGATCCCTATTACGGCGGGGCCGACGGCTTCCGCCGCACTTGGGCAGAGGTTGAGGCGGGAGCCAATGCGCTGGTCGCGGTGTTGATCGACCGGAATGGCTGACGACCCGAACGAGAAACGCGACCGCCATCGCGCGGTGCCATCGTCGCGCGCCGGCCGCTTTGCCGGATTCAGCCGGCTAGCCGGCGGTGTCGCCGGCGGCATGCTGAGCGAGGGCGCACGACGCCTGGCCGCCGGCGAGCGCCCGCGAATGGACCAGCTTTTGCTGACGCCCGGAAATGCAAAACGACTGGCTGACCGGCTCGCACACCTGCGCGGCGCAGCCATGAAGCTTGGCCAGATGATTTCGATGGATGCAGGCGATTTCCTGCCGCCCGAACTGGCCGATATCCTCGCCCGGTTGCGTGACCGGGCGGACTTCATGCCCCCGCGCCAGCTTGACCAGGTTCTCAGCGGTGAGTGGGGCAAGGACTGGCGCCGCCAGTTCCGTCGGTTCGAACCGCGGCCGATCGCTGCTGCCTCCATCGGGCAGGTCCACCGCGCCCTGACGCGGGACGACCGAATGCTCGCCATCAAGGTCCAATATCCCGGGATTGCGCAAAGCATTGATTCTGATGTCGATAATGTCGCTTCGCTGCTCAGGATCGCCGGGCTCCTGCCGAAGGAGCTGGACATCGCTTCGCTGCTCGCGGCCGCAAAACAGCAATTGCACGAGGAGGCCGATTACGACCGCGAAGGCCGGATGATGCAGGCCTATGCCGAATTGCTCGAAGGCGACAGCCGCTATGTCGTGCCGCGGCTCGACCAGGAGCTTACGCGGGAACGGGTGCTGGCGATGAGTTTCGAGGAGGGGCGCCCGATCGAAAGTCTCGCCGAGGAGCCGCAGGATGTGCGCGATCGCGTATTCACAAACCTCATAGAACTGGTCGCGCGCGAGTTGTTCGAATTCGGCTTCATGCAGACCGATCCGAATTTCGCGAATTATCGCTACCGTGCGGACGGAGAGCAGATCGTGTTGCTCGACTTCGGAGCCGCACGGCCGATCGATCCGGTGATCGGCCAATCCTACCGCCGCCTGCTCGAAGCCGGACTCGACGAGGACCGCGACCGGGTACGCGGCGAGGCGATCGTCGCCGGTTTTGTAAATCAGCGTGCGGTCGAACGGCATCCCGAGCACATGGCGCGGGCAATCGACATCATCGTCACCGAGATGTCGCGTGGCGAGCTTCTCGACTTCGGAGACCGCGCCTTTGTGCCCGAAATCCGCGAAGCCGTGATGCCGATCGCACAGGACCGGGAAAGCTGGCACCTGCCGCCGGCTGAGACGCTGTTCGTGCAACGCAAGGTTAGCGGCACAGCCCTGCTCGGCGCACGGCTGGGCGCACGGGTCGACGTCCGCGGGATCGTGCAAGACACGCTGGCGCGCACGGCCTGATGGGCGAGGCTGCCGCCATCGGACGGCTGTGCGGCAGTCCGGTTACAGCCACCCATGCCCTGCCGGGAGGCGACATATCCGGAGCCAGCAAGATCACTCTTGCCGACGGTCGGATTGTCGTCGCCAAACATGGCCCGATGGTCGAAACGGAAGGCCGCATGCTTGCGGCCCTCGCCGAATGCGGCGCGCCTGTTCCCAAAGTCATCGGCATCGAGCGTGGAACGCTCATCATTGACTATGTCGGACCATCTGCGGCGATGCGCGCCGACCATTGGTCGGCTGTTGCCGCCGCGCTCGACACCCTGCGGGACTGCAGCGCGACGGACTATGGCTGGAGCGAAGACTACGCCCTGCGGAATGTGGTCGTCAGCAACATGCGCACGGACAATTGGGTCGAGTTCTGGCGGGACAATCGCCTGTTGTGTGGTTTGGACGAACTGCCCGCGCCGCTTGCGCAACGGGTCGAACGCCTGGCCGGAAAGTTGCGCGACTTGATTCCGTCGCAACCTCCTGCATCGCTAGTCCACGGAGACCTTTGGGGCGGTAACATCGTCGCCAATCCCGACGGACGGATCTGGCTGATCGACCCCTGCGCTTATCATGGTGATCGCGAAGTCGATGTTGCCGCGATGACGGTATTCGACAACCCGCCCAGCGAATTGTTCAATAGTCTGGCGCTGGAACCGGGATGGCGTGAGCGCCTGCCAGTGTATCGCCTCTGGATGTGGCTGACCCATGTCCGGCTGTTTGGAGAAGGCTATCGTCCGGCAGCAGAGAGCGATCTTGAACGCCTTGGGTTTTGAGGGACCACCATACGTCAACCGGGTGACAACAGGTCGGTCGATTGGCCGATCACCCGCCCCTTAGCGTCTTGACGCCATAATCGCGCTCGAAGAGGTAGAGCAGCACGCGCGCCGCCTCCCCTCTTTTGCCGCCCAGCCCGCCATCATGCTCGACGAGCAGACGAGCATCGTCATGGGCCCGCGGCAACAGTGCAGATATCTGTTCGAGGCTGGCAATCGTGAAAGGTGTGTCGCCCGACTGGCGCGTGCCGAGCAATTCACCGCCGCCCCGCAGGCGCAAATCTTCTTCAGCCAGCAGGAAACCATCCTGTGTCTGGCGCATCAGTTTCAGGCGTTCCTGGGCCGTCTCCGAAAGGTTCTCGCCATGCAGCAGCACACAGAAACTCTTCTCGCTTCCCCGGCCCACACGACCGCGCAACTGGTGCAATTGTGCCAAGCCGAAGCGTTCGGCCTGTTCGATCACCATCAGCGTCGCATTCGGAACATCGACACCGACTTCGATCACCGTCGTCGCGACGAGCAGCTTGGTCCGGCCCGACGCGAAGCTCTCCATTGCGGCGTCTTTGGCCTCGGGCGCAAGCTGGCCATGGACCAGCACGACATCCTCACCGAAACGTTCCTTCAGCGAGGCATATCGGGCCTCGGCTGCGGCGATGTCCTCAGGTCCATCCAGTTCACGCACCATGGGGCAGACCCAATAGGCCTGCCGCCCTTCGGCCATCTGCGTTTCGAGCCGGTCGACGAGCGCGCCGATCCTGTCCTGGCCCATCACCACCGTGTCGATCGCCTGACGGCCCGGGGGCAACTCGTCCAGCTTACTGACGTCGAGTTCGCCATATTGCGCAAGTGTTAGCGTGCGGGGGATCGGCGTTGCAGTCATGGCGAGGACGTGCGGCGCTCGCTTGCCCTTGCTCGCCAGCATCAGCCGCTGACCCACTCCGAACCGGTGCTGTTCGTCGATCACCACCATGGCGAGGTTGCGATAAACGACCTTGTCCTGAAAGATCGCATGGGTGCCCACGACGATGTCGATGCTGCCATCGATCAAGCCCATTAACGTGGCTTCGCGAGCTTTCCCCTTGTCCCGTCCAGTGAGCAGCGCGACCCGCGCGCCGGTCGGCTCGGCCATGCGGCGCAGGCTTTCATAATGCTGCCGGGCGAGAATCTCCGTTGGGGCCAGCAGGGCCGCTTGTGCCCCTGCCTCCACCGCGATCAACATGGCTTCGAGCGCCACGACGGTCTTGCCCGCGCCCACATCCCCCTGCAGCAGCCGAAGCATGGGGGCCTCCTGCGCCATGTCACCTTCGACTTCCGCGATCGAGCGCTGCTGCGCGCCGGTCAGCGGGAAAGGCAACGCCAGTTTCCCGCGAAGGCTCCCGTCCCCTTTGAGCGATTGCCCCTTTCGCCTGCGATTGTCCGCCCGCACCAGCATCAGGGCGAGGCTGTTTGCCAACAATTCATCATAGGCAAGCCGGTCGCGCGCCTTCGCATGCTCGCCCTTGTGCGCCAGAACCAGCGCATCCCGCCAGGCAGGCCACCCTTCCTTGTCGAGCTGCGAGCGTTCGATCCACTCGGGTAGTTCAGGCGTGCGCGACAGCGCCTGCTGGATCAGCCCGGCGATCCGAGGCTGGGTTAGCCCTTCCGATAGGCGATAAACCGGCTCGCACAATCGCTGGAGGGACGCGCCGCCCTCTTCGATCACATGATCGGGATGGACCATCTGCAACATGTCGCCGAAACGTTCGAGCTTGCCGGCAACCCAGCGGGTCGCGCCTACCGGCAGCTGTTTCTTCGCAGTGTAGGATGCGCGCCCGAAATAGGTCAGTGCCAGCACATTGCCGATACTGTCCTGCGCCAGAACGCGATAGGGTGCGCGCGGGGAGCGGCTGCTGCGATGTTCAGTAATGGTCAGCTTGACAACGATCTGCTCGCCTTCGCCTGCCTCGTCCACAGTCTCGACAGCGCGCCGGGTCACGAACCGTTCGGGCAGGTGATAATCGAGGTCGCGGACGCGCGTGAGCCCGAGGCGAGTCAGCGGCTTCGTCATTTTCGGCCCGACGCCGTCGAGTGTTTCAGTCTCGGCGAACAGCGGGTTGAGGACATCCGGGCGCATGCCGCCCGCTATAGCCGCTTGCGCGCTCATGGCGAGTGCCCTACCCGCAGCCCATGCCCGAAATGCTCACCTTCGATGGCCGCAGACAGCGCGCGAAGTTCCGCGCATGGCACCGCGGCACGCGCGAGGCCGATTTCATGATCGGCGGTTTCTTCGACCGCTATCACGCCGGATGGGGCGAAGACGAGCTCGCCTGGTTCGAGGCGCTGCTCGAAGAAGACGATGTGGACGTCATGGCCTGGGCTCTCAAGACCCAACCGACCCCGCCGCGCTTCGAAGGCGATCTCATGCGCGCGATGCAGGAACTGGACTACGTCGACATTCCGCGTTGACGGGCCGCTTACGGGCACTATCTCGCCGCTGACGTATTATCGAAGCACCCCCTTCCTCAGCGGACAGGGGGCAATTTGGCGTGAGCAATCCGCAGCGCGCCGAAGCAAGGAACACGATGCCTGACCTCTCCCGCATTCTCAAGGCAAGCCAGCCTCTCACCCTGGCGCAGGTGGCGCGCGGAGCACAGCCGCTGGTCATGGCCGACCTCGCGCGTGCGAGCGAGGGACGCGCCGTCTTCATCGCGCCGGACGATGCGGCCATGCGCAACGTCGCCGATGCTGCAGCATTCTTCGCGCCCGAACTGGAGGTCATCGAATTCCCTGCATGGGACTCGCTTCCCTACGACCGAGCCAGCCCGGCTCTTGCGATAAGCGCCCGTCGTCTGGCGGCGTTGCATCGATTGCAATCGGGCAAGGGGTCGCGGCAATTGCTGGTCACGACGGCCAACGCCATCCTCCAGCGTGTGCTCACCCCGTTCCGCATTCGCGAGAGCGTCCGCGAATTCAAGCCCGGCACCGAGATCGGCCGCGAGAGCCTGTCCGCCCTGCTCCAGCGCCAGGGCTACAGCCGCACCGATACGGTCATCGACAAGGGCGAATACGCGATCCGCGGTTCGATCGTAGACGTCTTCCCCAGCGGCATGGACGAGGCACTGCGACTGGATTTCTTCGGCGACGAACTGGAAAGCCTGCGCAGCTTCGATCCGAACACGCAGATGAGCACTGGGCGGCTCGACAACCACCTGCTACTTCCCGCGAGCGAAGCCTTGCTCGACGAGGACAGCATCAAGCGTTTCCGCACCCGCTATCGCGAGATGTTTGGCGCAAACGCCACGCAAGATCCGCTATATGAGGCTGTGAGCGAAGGCCGTCGCCTCGCCGGCATGGAGCACTGGCTACCTCTGTTCGAGGACAAGCTGGTCACCTTGTTCGACCATCTTGGCAAGGACGATGTCGTGGTGATCGACAATGCCTCGCTCGCCGCGGCGGAAGAACGGCTGAAGGACATCGGCGACTATCACGAGCAGCGCACCGCAATCACCGGACAGGCGAAGGGTAATTACCGGCCGCTGAGGCCTGATGCGCTCTATCTTACCGACGACGAGTTCAGATCGGCGCTCAAGGATGCCCCGGCGCATCGCGCAACCGCTTTTGACGAGCCGGATGGCGAGAAGGTGATCGATTTCGCCTTCCGCTCGGGCCGCGACTTCGCCCCGGAACGTGCACGAGGCGACAATGTTTATCCGGTCCTCGCCGACTACCTGAAGGCGCTGGCAAAGGCCGGCAAACGCCCGCTTCTTGCAGCATATTCCAAGGGCAGCCGCTCGCGCATCGCCTCGATCCTTGGGGAAGCTGGCGTCAACGTGCAGCTGGCCGATAGCTGGCAGGAAGCGCTCGGCCAGTCGGCAAAAGGCAAACCTTCGGCAATGATCCTGCCGGTCGAGGCGAGTTTCGCCAATGACGAGATGGAGCTGTTAACCGAGCAGGATATCCTTGGCGACCGGCTCGTACGCCGCAAGCGAAAGCGGAAAGATGCCGACGCCTTCCTCGCCGAACTGCAGGCCCTGAGTGTTGGCGACCTGATCGTCCATACCGAGCATGGCATCGGGAAGTACCTCGGCCTCGAACCCATCCCGGTCGGCAAGTCCAAGCACGATTGCGTGCAGCTGGAATACAAGGGTGGCGACAAGCTGTTCATACCAGTCGAGAATATCGACGTGCTCAGCCGGTATGGCTCGTCGGAAGAGGCCGTCCAGCTTGACCGGCTTGGCGGCGAAGCTTGGCAAAAACGCCGCGCCCGCCTGAAGGAGCGCATTCGCGAAATCGCCGGCGAGCTCATGCAGGTGGCTGCCCAGCGCGCCTTGAAGAAAGCGCCCGTTCTGGAAGTGGAGGACGGCAGCTACAACCAGTTCCTCGACCGCTTCCAGTACGAGGAAACCGACGATCAGGAACGCGCGATCGAGGACGTACTACGCGATCTTGAAAGCGGCAAGCCGATGGACCGGCTCGTCTGCGGCGATGTCGGCTTCGGCAAGACGGAGGTCGCCCTGCGCGCAGCTTTCGTCGCGGCGATGAACGGCCAGCAGGTTGCCGTCGTCGCGCCCACCACCCTCCTCGCCCGCCAGCATTTCGAGAACTTCTCGCAACGCTTCAACGGCTTCCCTCTCAAGGTCGGGCGGCTTTCCCGCCTCGTCCCGGCAAAAGAAATGAAGGAGACGCGCGAAGGTCTGGAAAAGGGCGATGTCGACATCGTTGTCGGCACGCACGCGATCCTGTCCAAGCAGACGAAGTTCAAGAACCTCGGCCTCGTGATCGTGGACGAGGAGCAGCGGTTCGGCGTGACGCACAAGGAGAAGCTCAAGCAGCTGCGCGCCGATGTGCACATGCTCACGCTCACCGCCACGCCGATCCCGCGCACGCTGCAGATGGCGATGACGGGCCTGCGCGAGCTCTCGACCATCCAGACCCCGCCGATCGATCGCCTTGCCGTCCGTACCTATGTGATGGAGTGGGACGACATGGTGATGCGCGAAGCCCTGCTTCGCGAACATCATCGCGGCGGGCAGAGCTTCATCGTGGTGCCGCGCATCTCCGACATGGAACAGGTCTCGGACTGGCTCCACGAGAACGTCCCCGAGGTGAAATTCGTGGCCGCCCACGGCCAGATGGGCGCAGGCGAGATCGAAGAGCGGATGAGTGCCTTCTACGAGGGCAAATATGACGTGCTGCTCGCAACCACGATCGTCGAGAGCGGCCTCGACCTTCCGAGCGCGAACACCATCATCATCCACCGCGCAGATATTTTCGGCCTCGCCCAGCTCTACCAGCTGCGCGGGCGAGTGGGCCGCGCGAAGCTGCGCGCCTATGCCTATCTCACCTATGCTGCCGACACGCAGCTGAGCGAAGTCGCGGAAAAGCGTCTGAAGGTGTTGGGCGACCTCGACAGCCTCGGCGCGGGCTTCCAGCTTGCCAGTCACGATCTCGACATTCGCGGCGCAGGCAATCTGCTGGGCGACGAACAGTCCGGCCACATCCGCGAAGTCGGTTTCGAACTTTACCAGTCGATGCTGGAAGATGCGATCCTGGCCGCCAAGGCGGGCGAGCTGGGTCTCGAGGCCAAGCCCGAGCGCGTCAGTCCGCAGATCACGGTCGATGCACCGATCATGATCCCGGAGGATTATGTGCCGGACCTAGCCGTTCGCATGGCGCTCTATCGCCGCCTCAACGATGCGCAGGACAAGGCCGAGATCGAAGCGCTCGCTGCCGAGATGATCGACCGCTTCGGCGAACTGCCGGCCGCGACGGCCAACCTCGTGCGCCTCATCGAGATCAAGCATCAGGCGATGGAGGCCAATATCGCCAAGATCGACGTGGGCGCGCAGGGCACACTGGTGACCTTCCACAACGACGACTTCCCCGATGGCCCCGGCCTGATCGCCTACGTCGATCGTCTTCAGGGAACCGCGCGGCTGCGGCCGGACATGAAGCTTGTCATCAGCCGTGCATGGAACTCGCCGGAAAGCAGGCTCAACGGCCTGTTCCAGCTGACCAAGGGACTATCGGGCATCGTGCGCAAGGCACGCAAGCAGGAGAAACAGGCGGCCTAGCCTTCAACCAGACGCAGGAAGGCTTCCGCGCTCATCGGCTCGGCGCGCAGAAAACCCTGATAATATTCGCAACCCTCCGCTGCGACCAGCGCGCGCTGTGCTTCGGTTTCGACGCCCTCCACGACCACGGCGAGATCCAGCGCGTTGGCCATGGCGATGATCGCGCGAAATACTGCGAGATCGCGCTCGTCCTCCAGCACGCCGTCGATCATCGAGCGGTCGAGCTTGATACAATCGATCGGCAGCACCTTGAGATAGCGGAAATTGCAGAATCCCGCCCCGAAATCGTCCAGCGCAAGCCTGATATCGAGCACCTTGAGCTGGTCGAGCACGTGCCCGACACGGTCGAGGTCGGCCAGCAGGACCTGCTCGATGATCTCAAGCGTGATCCGGGCAAGCGAGAAGCCGGTGCGCTCTGCGAGTCGCGCAAATTCCATAGCGAAGCTGTCCGCCGCCAGATCGGCCGGCGTGATGTTGAGCGAGAGCCGCAGATGGTCTGGCCAATGCACCGCCTGTTCCAGCGCGCGCTGCGCGATGTGGCGCGATAGATGCGCGACATGGTCGGCGCGCTCGGCAATCTGGAACAGCGATCCCGCTCCGACGCGGCCAATCGTAGGATGGTGCCAGCGGGCCAGCGCCTCCGCCCCGATCATCCGCTCGTCGTCCAGGGCGTATTGCGGCTGGAAGAGAATCTCGATCTCGTCATTGTCGATTGCCGCCAGAAGGTCCGCCTCCAGCGCGCGGAACGAGCGGCCCGAAACCTCCATCTCGCCGGTCGACCAGTCGATCCGCCGCCCCTGCCCTTGCCGCATTCGGTTCGCAAGCTCGGCCAGGCGGTCGAATACCCGGTCTGCATCGTCCTTTTCGGTGACCCGCAACAAAGCGAGGCGCGGCCACAGGCGCAGGTGCGCCGCATCTTCCTGCGGGCTGGCGATCGGCATGGCAATCGCATCCGCCAGGGCTTCCGCCAGCCACTGCCAACGTTCGCGACTGCATTGCTGGCGGGAAAGGAGGAGGAAGGTACCGCCGCCCACGCGCGCGGCGAGCCAGGCCGTGCTGTCGAGCTCGTCCGAAGCAAAATGCTTGATCCGCTGCGCCACTTCGACCAGCGCGCCATCGCCGGCGCTCTCTCCGAAAGCGACATTGACGTTGTCGATCCGGCCGAGCGTGATCATCATCGCGTGGATCGGGCAGGATATGACCTCCCGCGGCCAATCGTGCTGCCAGCGCGCAATCGTGGCCTTCGCCGCACCGAGGTCGGCGAGCCCGGTAAGGCTGTCGCGCGTATCAACGGACATGTCGTAGGGCATAGTGGCCATCGTCATTCCCATATCGTGTTAACGTTCCATCGCGCCACCCATTTCGTTCATGTTGCCAAATGGGACGCGCGGCCATAGGGACCTCGCATGCCGGGACGCCCGGACAAGGGAGCGGAGGAACGCGCAGTCATGGCCGAATTTACCCGCCTCGCCCTGCTCGTTTCCGATGCCGATCTTGCCCAGCAGGCCGCGCCCGCCTTTCAGGATATCGCTCCCTGGGTCCCGCTGGAGGATGCAGAAGCCGTGGTCGTTTTGGGCGGCGACGGCTTCATGTTGCAGACACTGCATGCCATGCTCGATGCGGAGCGAATCTTGCCCGTCTACGGCGTCAACATGGGCACGGTCGGCTTCCTGATGAACCGCAACCGGAATCCTGACACGCTGCTGACCCGGATCGGCCGGGCAAAGCCCGTCACCATCTCGCCGCTCAGCATGCAGGCAACGACCCAGGACGGCGCGCAGCATCGCTTCTGCGCCATCAACGAAGTCTCGCTCCTGCGTGAAACCCGCCAGACTGCCAAGATCGAGGTCGACGTCGATGGCAAGGCGCGAATCAAGGAACTGGTATGCGACGGCGTCCTGCTGGCCACGCCAGCCGGATCGACAGCGTACAACCTTTCCGCAGACGGGCCCATCCTGCCGCTGGATTCGCACCTGCTGGCACTGACGCCCATATCCGCCTTCCGGCCCCGCCGCTGGAAGGGCGCTGTCCTGCCCGACCGCAGCCGGGTGACCTTCCGCGTGAATGAACCGGCCAAGCGCCCGGTCAGCGCAGTCGCCGACCAGAAGGAATTGCGCGACGTGGCCGAGGTCAGCATCGAGATCGCGCGCGACAGCGAGCTGACGCTGCTGTTCGATCCCGGCCATGCGCTCGATGAACGCATCGTCGCGGAGCAATTCGTGGTGTGAATCCAACATCGGTGCTGCACGCGGGATTTTTCCGATTTGCCCGCTTGCCAAACCGAAATCGCGCCCATATACGCGCGGCCTGCCTAACGGGCTGCTCCCCGATAGCTCAGCGGTAGAGTAGGTGACTGTTAATCACTTGGTCGTTGGTTCGAATCCAACTCGGGGAGCCACACTTTTCTGCGGTTTTCGAGGAAATCGCGAAAGGCGGAAAATCGCTTAAGCAATCACCGAGTAATCACCGTCTTGCGCGCGGGGGCCTCCCCTTGCGCTTACTGCCAGCGCCGTGACGGATACGGTATAAGCGAGCGTAGGCCGACCATGGCGAGATACAGTGTCGATCGGCGAAGCGCTTAATGCCGCCATTCGAACTGCTGGCCACCATCAGCTGCACATCAAGGCGCGGGTTCCAACGGAACTCCTTATTCTCCCGGGGCACGACCTCTTCGACGATCCCGCTTTCCACTTCGGTAAGCGGCCGGACCTTCCCCAGGTCTTCGAGGATCGCCAGCATCACGTCGTAATCGAGCGTTATCTCTCTAGAGCCGCCCGCGTCGATCGGTGATTGCTGATCCATACCCCTGATATAGGGCAAACTTATATCAATGCCTACAGAGACTTACCCTAAGGGACGAAAGGGACAATAGGGACGAAAGGCTGGCGGCGTCTTCCGCGTAGGTCTGGATAAGCTATACGAATCTGATGACCGAATCCAATATCGTCATCGATGCGAATGTCGTCCTTCACTATCAGCGTATAGACCAGATTGACTGGGTTTCCCTGACGGGGGCGAACCATTGCTCCGTCATCGTCGTGCCGGCGCTTATGAGAGAGCTTGAGCGCAAGAAAGCGACGGGAAGTTCGGCTGTCATCAAAAAGCGCGCAGGTAAGGCAGTCGATTTCCTTGCGAAAAGAATGGACGAACCTGACCCGATCGCGCTGCGTCCAGGCTGCACCTTGTCTTTCCGCGACAATGAACCGCTGATCGATTTTCCGTCCAACCGCTTGTCGGTCTCGGTTGACGACGACCACTACATCGCGAGCGCGCTTGAAGTGGCGCAAGAGAGCAGACAGCCCACATTTATCGCGTCAGCGGACAGCGGGCTCAAGCTGAAGCTAAGAGCTCGACCGATTTCGATCCTTGTCCCACCCGAGGCGTATCGCTTGCAAGACGAAGTAGACAGCGAAACCAAAGAACTTCGAGAAGCGAAGCGTGAGCTCGAGAAGATCAAGAATGCTCGGCCGCGGCTGACCCTTCAGTTCAACGACTGTGAGGGAAAGCTCGAACTGCTATTCCCAGAGAAAATTGCGCCGAATATCAGGACGCTTGAAGAGGTGATGCGTGATCACCCATTGAACGAAGTCGGAACCGGAGAGATCACCGCCAGCCCGCTGGGTAAAACTACCGATCTGTCCTTGCTTGGACAGGCGACGTCGCTGGCTTGGCGCGAACGAGAAAACGAGCGAATTCGTGCGTACTACGATGCCTATGATCAATATTTCTCGGAATATGAGGCATGGCTTTCGGAGCTCTGCCAGATCGATTGGATCGCCTTCCGGATAGAGAATCTCGGTGGAGCTGCGGCAACCAACGTGGGGATCACTGTAGCCGCGCCTGAAGGAACTGTTTGGATCGACGAGGATGACATTCCAGATCGGCCTAAAGAGCCTGACAAGCCATCTGCTTTCGCAATCACCAGGATTGAGCCACTGGCCTATCCCCGCAACCTAAATCCACCAAGGGATGGTGACGTCTATGTGCGAGAAGACGGCAGATCGATTTTCGCGAAATGCGGTCAACTCAATCCGGGTTGTGGACTCTCGCTCGAGAAGGCCGTCTTAAGGCTTAGCGACAGCGCAATGATCGGAACCAGTTCAAGTTTTCGCACGCGAATATCGTTTACGGAAGGCGAGCCGATCGAAGGCCAACTACCGTTTGCAATGGTCTCGGGGGGCGTAATCGAAAGAGGCGACACCTAGTTAAATTCGCTCGTCCAACTCGGAAAGCACTACGACCGAGCAGGGCGTTCCTGCAAGGGCCAGCCGCTCCAAGGTATTTTTTCGAGCCTCTCCATCCTCCGCTATCACGCAAACGAGCCCGCTCGGCCGTTCCCGTTCTTCCAGGGCACCGACACGCCGCTGCAGATACCGGCCGTTCACGTTACCTGCTCCACCGGTGTCCATTCGATGCGCTGGATCAGCCGAAGGTCTTCATCGGTCAGGCTTTGTGCACCCTCCCCCTCCAGCTGCCTCATCGCCGCTTCCAGCTGATCAAGTTCGTCATCGGAAAGGCCGACAAGGTTCGGGCGAAGAAGGCAATTTCCCATCGGTGCGCCGCTCTCGAGAGCAGTCACCCTCGCATCAAGACTTTTCAGGTTACGCATTCGGCTGGCCTTTCGAAGACGGTATCAAGTTGACAATCCACGGCTCACGATTGGCTAGATCTCCGTTGTCAGTTTCCCAGTCCTCCACCGCCTGGGCGACTGGCTGACCCTCGCGTCGAAGGATGCAGGCAATCGACAGCGATGGCACTGCGACTCCTTCCAGTCTTTCGATCCGTCGGGACAATGCGGTCTCGCCTTTCATGACTTCGTGTCCTCCAGCGCCTGAATGCGCTCTTCCAGTTCGCTCATGGTCACCATGGACTTATGAGCCGAAAGCACAGCCATCACGCGGCTGGCCTCGTCCGGCGTTATCTCGCCTGCTGCCATCGCATCCAGAACCGCTGATCCAGCCGCGACGGCGTCCGTTGCAGAGCGAACCTGAGGCAGTGGAAACGAGATCGGCGCATCGCGGCGTGGGGGTGCCAGCCTATCGAGACAGAGACGTAGAGCTCGCCCATCACCCGCAAGTGCGAGTTCGACAGCCTTTCGGGTCAGCTTCTCGTGCTCGCCTTCCAGTAACGCCTCGATTGCCAAGGTCACCTTGTGCCGGCTTCCTTTCTTGCTTCCGCCCAATCTATTTCCTGGCGCGAACTTCCCGTCCGTTTTTCGGCCGTCATTGTTCGGTGTTTTTCGCATAGCTAGCTTCGCCACATCCCTTCACCATTTGCCGATGCACAGCGGGGGCGATATGCTTCCCGCATGCGCAGCTTATGGCGGTTCAGATGGGTCATTGCGTTCCCAATCCTTTGGTGGCTGAACCCCCATCTGGATTTTTCGCAGGTTCAGCCGCCATTCTGGTGGCCCCAACGTTGAGCGCATCCGAAATGGCTTTATGCAGGCCAAGCACCTCGGTCGCGATCGCGGGCTCTGCCCGGGCGATCTTCTCGAGCCCATTCATTGCGGACTGAGGGCTAGGCGCCTTTGCCAGAAGGCGCGCCACCTTCGGCGAGGAGAGGAGCAGTCCGCCGATAACGTCGAGAGCAGATAGACCCAGCCACCACGGATTAGTCGCCGCGCCGACAAGGGCGCCGCCGCTAGCGAGCGCGCCAATCGTCGACCCGGTATTCGGGAAGTTGACAAACTTGCGCGCTTCTTTCCGTCCGCTGGCCACGGTCGCGAGATCGTCCAAGGCCTTGCGCAGCTCGCCGCCGAACATTGCACCCTTCGCTCGGTCGGTCATACCCTGCCACTGGGTGAGGAAGCGATCGAGGCTAAAGGTGCTCTCTGCTGTCTCCGTCCCAGCCGTGGGCTTGCCGAGTCGATCGATGATCGTGGCCCTGACCGTGGCAGCGTCCTCCTTCGGAAGAGCAGCCATGAACTTGCCCAACTTGGCGCTACGGCGCTTGGTTGCTGCCTCCAGCGCCATCACTACCTCTTCACCCGACTTCGGGTCAGCACCCTTCCGACCGATGAAAGGGACGAGAACAGTCTCGATAACCTCGAGCCGCTCTTTGTGTGCATCTGCAGCCTGACGATAAGCCCGCGCGGCCCCCTCGCTGCCTGCAGCCACCAGGCTGTCTGTGATGTCATCGTCCGCGGCATCCGTGACCATTTTCATCCGGCGTTCCAGATCCGAGCCGGTGAGCCCGTCGTTCAGGAATTCGTCGTTCAACGAGGTACGCATGCGCTTGACGCCCTCGACCGGATACGGCTGGTCCAGTTCGGCCCGAAGCTTGCGCATTCTTTCGAGGCCCTTGGCTCCGCCTGGAGTCTGCGCAAGTTCCGCAATGTGTTCATCCAGAACGGCGCGCGCATTGATGAGGTCGACAGGCCGATCACCGCCCAGCTTGCGGGCCCTTTCGTAAAGCGTGTTCACCTTGGCACGACTGCGCTTGATGTAGGACTGCGCGCCCTTCAATGCCGTCTCGCCAGCCGCTTCGACTTCCTGCGAGGTTCCGGCGATCGATGCGATTGCATCCTTGGCCTTCTCAGCTTCTTCGCTGGTCCGGTTGGCTTGCCGCACAATCATGCCGGCAGAGATCGGCATCTTACCCATGCCACCCGATGCGTTGCGTATGCCCGGCCCCGCTACGTCCGCAGGCAGTGGGCGGATATTCGAACCGGTGAGGTCGTTCAGGCGGTCTGCAGCCTCGATCATCTCACCACCTTGGCTTCGTGAGGAGTTTGCCCGACGAGCAGCTAGTTTCTCACCAGCCCGCGAGATTCCGTAACCCAAAGCGCCGCCCGCCGCGGCACCAACGCCAGCCCTGACCGTGCTATCGGCAAGACCCTCACCGCTACCATAGCCATACAGCGCGCCTTCTGCGGCCGCGACCTTGGCCGCGGCGCGTGCATTGCGAAGGTAGGAACCCGGTATCAATGCCCCGGTGGGCAATGCACCACCCAACTCGGAAACGGCTGAAGTGATCGGTCTCGCCGCGCGAGCGCGTTCCTGATTGCGACGCACGACATCGCGCTCGGCCTGGTATGCCGCGCCGACATCATTGCCGGTTGCCAGCGCGCGGACGCCGCCCGCGACGCCCGCAATCTCGTCGCCGAGGTTGAACGTCAGGCCCTGCGCGGCGTTGATGCCGACCGCGCCGGAGAAACTTTCGGGATCGGCACCGCGCTGGTCGAGCACCTGGTCGAGCGTTGCCTCGTATGCCGCCTGCGCATCCGATGTGTCGAAACCGGCGTAACGTTGGCCTTGGCGAAGGCTTTCAGCCATTGTGCCAAGCTCTTCTTCGGGTGGCAGCGGAATGTCGAGTTGACCATACAGCGCCGCGATTTGTGTCGGCGTCACCTGCTGGCCGGAAAGCTGGTTCAGCGAGGCCGTAAGCCGTGCTTCCTTGCTTCCCGAAATGCCGTAGGTTTCTTCGAGATAGGCCGCGCGATCAAATACGCTGTCGCTATCGGTGCCGTCCATGCCGAAACGGATGTCGGCCCCGGCGCGGATTGCGTCTTCGGTGGTGGCGGCCCGTGGGGGCGCCGGCTGCGTGGGCACCTCAAAGAGGCTGATACCATTGGACGCGGGATCCACACCCTCTGCCTCAAGAAGGCCGCTATAAGTGCGCACCAGTTCGTTGTAGCCTGCCGACCGCGCAATGAGGTTAGATTGCGCGATGCTCGCCATGTCCGCGCGCTGCTTCTGGTTCAGCCGTTCGCCGCTGACGAGGCTGTTATAGGCGTTCCGGATTTGCCCTGGCACACCCGCCGCGTTCTGCGCGGTGGCCTGCTCGCCCGCCATGACGGTAGAACCCGGGTCGAGCGACTTCATGAACGAAAAGACGAGGCCGAGGTCGCCCATCGCCGAACCTTCACGGTTGGCAAGAGCGTTGATTTGCTCGGAGATATTGCGGACTTCGCGAAACTGGCGGACTTCGGGGTTCGACAGGAATTCTGTGCGAAGTTTTGATGCCCGGTCGAATGCCTGCTCGTCGATTTCGCGCCGCTCGCCGCGTTCTGCACGCCCTTCGGCGGCAATGTCCCGACCTTCCGCCCGGTTGTCCCGAGCGCGCTCGTATTCACCTTGCGGATCGGGCACGGTAAACACCGGCTCTGGTCTTGCCTGCGTGGGTCGTTCGATGAGTTCGTCATTTTCCCAGAACTTGCCCGACGATTTCGTGGCAGGTTCTATTTCGGTGAACTCTGACCATGGGTCACGACTGGTCGGCTGGCTGGTCGACGTTGCCATTAGCTTAGCCCCACCTTTTCGCGCACCGCCGTGCGGAGGAATTCGGACAGGTTCATCCCTCGCTCTTCGGCAGCTCGAGCGGCTGCACTGCGCAGCATGGGAGTAGCGCGAAAGCGGATCAGTTCGTCATGGGTAACACGTTGCATCGGTTAATCCTTTCGCCTCAATTGTGGGGCAACTGTTGCTACCGGCCAACTTAACGGCTTTACGGATCGAACCTACTTTACGGGTTTTACGCGATCGATTGGCAGAAGGGTTCACGTCCAATGAGTGTTCTTCTTTTTCTTGCAGCCGCTGTCGTTCCCGCCGGGGTATCGTTCGAATGCACGCCTACCCACGTGTGGGATGGCGACGGCCCCATTTGGTGCGCCGAAGGCCCGCGCGTCCGCGTCTCCGGCATAGCAGCGCGCGAGACGGACGGAACCTGCCGCCCGGGTCATCCATGTCCCGACGCTTCGCCAGAGGCATCCAAGGCTGCGCTAGTGCGATTGCTCGGCACTCCGATAGGGACAGGGCCGCACGGGCACACTCTGGTGCGTGGTCCATCCATGAGATGCGTCTCGACCGGATCGGCTGGCGGGGACAGAACGGGCGCCTGGTGCGTATCGCCCAAGGTCGGGGATATATCGTGCGCTATGGTACGAGGTGGCTATGCGGCGCGGTGGGACCGGTACTGGCAAGGAAATCGCTGCTCATGAGGGTGTGGCCGCACCCGGGCGATCGTCGTGAACCAGAATGGCGCATCAAAGCTGAATTTTCAATTCTGGCAGCACTGCACCTATTTATAGCAGCGCTATTTCTCGCATCGCTATTCGATTCCGCTCCAGCCCAAGGGCACCCTGGCGGGCTCGCGGCGGACGGCTGTCACAATGATCGGAAAAACGGCGGACGCCATTGCCACCGCGGACCGAACGCAGGCAAGTCGGCGCAGCCCGCGCGTTCCGGCGACATCTATTTTCCCAATTGTTCTGCTGCCCGCGCGGCTGGCGCCGCTCCAGTTCGGCGCGGCCAGCCGGGATATGGAAAGCACCTTGATCGCGATGGAGATGGTGTCGGGTGTGAGTAAAGATGGGCGAGGCAAAATGAAGTGCCCTCCCATAGAGGGACCTGAGTTCGAGAGGCTGATGGGGGAAATCGACCTTAAGCTTTCGAAGGAAGGCGTCGAGATACCCTCGCGACCTATCTTTGCGGTGAGGGAGATCGCCATTCAATACGATCTCAGCATACCGATAGGCACTCCCACGGTCAGGGCTCCGGCAGACCTGAGAGAAAATGCGGTGATCGGCGAGGCCATCAATCGATGGTACCAGAACAATTATGGTGAACGCCTCAAAGAGGATCCCAGCCCCGGTGGCGTAGTCGTCATGCTCGACGGCGATCTGTACCTTCTAATGGTCCCGAGGATATTCGGTAGCGTCGAATTCATCCTGACGCGGGAGTGGTTGCCCCATCCTGGCATTTCGCGCGGTCCTGCCACGGTCAATGCAGCCCAGCTCGTTAAGGATATGACCGCCGGCAAGCTAGCCATGCTCTCGGACGATGCATTGATTGCCATCGCGAGAGCTTTCGAGACGGTTTTGCCAGCCGCTCACACACTGGAATCGACCGACCACAAGTTGATGTATCACGCCCGCGGTGACGTGAAAGTGGCGGTGTCCAACTTGATGGATCGCGGCGGACGATACGGGGAGTCGAAGTGGGCATCGCTTCAGGCTGGAGAAAAGGTTCTGAAGGCAGCGATTAGCTTGTCCGGCGCAACGTATGGGCATACCCATGACCTCGATAAACTGTGTCGAGCGCTAACCGATACCGGGATTCAATTCGACGCTGCTCGCCAGATCGCAGCAATTCAATGCACCCCAGGTATCCGATATGGGGATGAGGCCTGCAGCCGAGAAGAAGCGCTTGCTGCTCATCACGCCTCACTGGAACTGGTCAACATCCTCAGCGCGGCTGGCGCTAGATTCACACCCGGGATGGGTGGGTGAAAGAGCACGATCGGGACTATGCGGGAGCACGTCCCCTTTAGGGCCTGACAAAACTCATCACCATTATATTATCCAAGCAGAGCCACCAATCCGGCAATGATGGTCACCGCGGCGGCGGTAAACTGAACCCATTGAGGAATGCGAGACCAGAACGGCGGTGTCCTGACAGACGCTGACGCAGTCGGCTGGCTCGCTTTCAGGCTTTCCAGCATCCCACTAGCCTGCCGGATTACAGCATTCCGATCCGCGCCATCCCATCTTCCTTCATCAGACGCTGGCGCACGCACACCATTGCGACTTCGGAGAATTGAATCTTTAGCAATTGCGTCCCGCCGAATGCGCTCGGCGAAGGTGACCAGCTTCCCGGCGCAGACATCGATTATCTGTTCCGCCTGCGCGAGTGGCTTGCCCGCGACTTGCTGTTCGAGCCACTCGAATTGCGCAACGATCTCCTTGCGTAGACCTCGAACAATCGCGTCCCAATAGACGTGCACAATGGTTCCGGAATATTCGAGTCCGCCAGTTCTGATTGGCTCGCCGCCGAAGCTGTCGATTTCAACGATTTCTTGGCCACTGATCAACTGCCATCGTGACAACCAACGCTCGAACCAACGGCGACGATCATCCAGCCGCTCTGCAAATCGCGAACTTATGGGAAGGTCCGGACGTAAACGCCGTTCGCTCATCCAGCCGTCATCCTGACCACAGCCCCGGCTAAGTCGCCATCATCGACGAAGCGCACGCGCTTCTTCTCCAGCGCTTTTCGCATCGCATGAACGCTCTCGTCATTCACTGATTTACCGCCCTCGAAGCGGGCCACGGTCATGCGGCCTACGCCCGCAGCTTCCTGCAGGTCGTTGATCGACCATTTGAGCGCGGCGCGAGCCATCCTGCATTGTTCCGGCGTCATGTGGTAACGATAGTCCCACAAATAACTTGACGCAAGCTTGTGAGGGGTGGTAACAATAGTCCCACTTGGCGAGCGCCAGGGCGGACCGAGAGGAAGCTGGAACCTTCCGCCCCGGTCCTATCGCAACCCTACCGAGAGGGCACGACTATGAACGCACCTACCAATATATCCGCACGTGAGCAAAGCGCCTTCGATCGCGCGCTGGCTGAATATCTGCGAGCACGAAACAGTCTCAACGCCATGCCGGTGGAGACCACCAACCAGGAAGACGAACTCATTGCCATGGATGCCATGGCGGCCGCTGAAGAGCGCCTCTTCAAGGCTGACGCGAAATCGATCGAGGACGTTCGCGCTTTGGCCGAAATCGCATGGCAGGAACCGGCGAGTACACCCTCGGACGACATGGTCGCAGCCGTGCTTGTCGCCCTTCGCAAGTTGGCGCCGGGACAGTCCCGGACCTTCGACGCCAAGACATGGCTCAGGTATTTCGTCGAGCATGGCGGCGGCTGGATCAACCAGGACGGCAAGGTGGCGCTGGTATCCCCCGTGCCGGCGGGCGAAACCCTGCAAGGCTTGCTGTGGGAGCTTCGCACGCGAGGCGAGGATGATCAGGTGAAAGCACTGATCATTGCCAAGGGCGAGCCGTTGTCGTCAGATGCCCTCCATGTGCCGGCGCAAGAAGAATGGAAACGGCTCCGCCGCGACTATGGAACCGCCAAGGCAGCCTTGAACGCACACACCGAACCGAAGGGCTATGCTTTCGGATCGGCAGAGAATGATGCGCACGAGGCGGAAACAGAGCGGCTCGCGAACGCCCAGGCGGATGCCTTCGACGCCTTGATGCTGCATCCCGCCCCGGACCTGCCTGCCCTCGCCGACAAGCTCGCAGTGCATTCGAGCTTCCTGCAGGGCGACAACTGGCACAAGGGCGCCGAGATCGCGGAGCAGCTTGCTGCTGACGCTGCACGCCTTCTTGCAGAGGAAGCTTGAGCCATGGCTACCGCTCCCGATTACGAGGCGCTCGATCGCCCCTTCATCCATCCCAACGACATGCCGGACCTGCACGCCCTGCGCGCCTATGGAACCTGCATGGAGCCGCTTCTATCCGACGGCTGCGTGCTGGCCTTCGACAAGCGCGAGACGCCCGAGATCGGGGACATCGTCAGCCTGATCTTTACGCGAGAAGCGGCACAGCGCTGGAAGCTGCCGGGGCTGGTGAAGAAGCTCGCGATGCCTCTGCCCGCTCTGGATGGCCAAGGTGAAGCTGTCGGCCTGGTCGTGGTGGACCAGATCAATCCGCCGCGGCGCTATTGCATCCCGACCACCGATGTCCTGGCCGTTCACAAGTTCGTGGGCGTAGCCGAGAGCACAGGTCCGGGAATGGCCCGCTATCGGCCGCAAGCGAAGGAGGCGTGATCATGGCGACCCGCTATCATCAATCCGGGGGCGCGACGGCGCTTCCGCTCGGCCTTATCGCGCAAGCGATACCAAAGCTTCGTCGGAACGATCTGGTTGCACTGACCGAGCGTCTGATCGATCGGCTGGACGAGCTCGACGGCGATCCAGACGAGGAAGACGACGACCCAGCCGGCCAGTGCGACGAGGATGGCATCAATACCATCGGTCACGCGTCCTATGGCATGCGCGGGCCAACATTTGGCGGGCCGGGGTGCCCTATAAGCGATGATGACCATAGCTATTACTGACGGCGGTTCGGCGGCGGATTGACCGACCCACAAGCCTCCCTTCCCTTCCTGAGCGCTCCGGTTTCACCACCGGGGCGCTTTGGCGTGCCGAAGACCCACAAGTTTCAGGCCAGCCTTGCGATGTCCGAAGGGTTCACCGACGCCCCTTGGTGGCAGGCTCTTTACCGGCGGGCCTTCCCCAGCATGGTGAGCGCCGTCAGTGTCCGACAGGACGGCTGGGCCCAGCGGGGCGGTATCGATCGCGTGATCACACTCGCTTCCGGTCGGGTCTACACCGTCGACGAGAAGGTGCGCTCGAACGACTGGCCTGACATCCTGCTCGAGCGTTGGAGCGACGAACAACGAGGCACGCCCGGGTGGATCCAGAAGCCACTGGCCTGCGACTTCATCGCCTATGCCTTCGCTCCCAGCCGTCGATGCTATCTGTTGCCGGTGGTGCCGTTGCAGCGCGCCTGGCGCCTGAACGGAAGGCAATGGATCGACCACTATGGGGAGCGGTTCGCGATGAACCCGGGCTATCGGTCGAGCAACGTGCCGGTGCCGATTGGGACGCTCATGGGCGCGATCGCCGCGGCTATGGTGCTTTGATTTCTACGCACCAATCTGGTCGAGATCGTCGAAAGCCATACTAAGGGTGGTAGCAGGCTTCGGATACGCTCGACGCACCATCTCCTTGAATTGGTGCCAATTGGTTGCAGCCTTCATCAAGGCAACGACGCCAGCCAGATGGTTTTGCAGTTCGGGCAACCCGTGGCTGGACGTAAGGTGTCGATGTAAATGGTGCTTTAGTCGCCCCTCTTCATCACGCCCCGCGTAGTCTTCTAGCTCTTCCTTCAATCCAGGACCAAGCCGATCATAGACAAGATCATTCGTCCACGTTCCTATAACACCCGGCCGCTTGACCGATGTCGGATCGAATTCCCATCCATTTAGCTCGAAGATGCGCCGATAATAATCATCTGGGAATTGCTTGCGCCAGGGTTGCAGCTCCTTCGTGAGCCATTGGTTCAAGATTTGCTCGAGAGCATTCCGAGCACGAACTTTTTGGTATCCTGTTGCTTCGTCGACGAGCCCGACGATGCCGACGCGGGCCAGCCCCCTGGTGAGAGCTTCGCACTGCTGCGCGATCCGCATCTGCTGCTTTTGCAACGCCCCTGCTTCGCGAGCGGCTAGGACTGCTTCGCACAGCTCGACCAATACCTCAGCGTCATAGCCATAGGCCTTGCCCCCAGTAGGGGTGAGAAAGACAAGGGGTGACTGGATTCGCTCGGTCAACTTGTTGCTTATAAAAGGATTTATCTTCTTTCGGGATGCAAATAGCTCCAGTCGATTCATGCCAGCGACCATCGAGCCACCTCGAGCCAATCCGAGCCCCTCACTCAGACCGCTAGCCGTTAGGACCCGCGTCTCATCCTCAAGAACATAGCAGGGGATCAAGGTATCACCGATCTTCAACGGCTTATCGTGTGATCCGCAGATTGCTCGGGGCAATGTCGCACGAGAAGGATCAGCTTTTGCCCAACGAGCCTGGGCACCTGCAGCGGCTCGCGCCGACCTCTCTTCCGGCGACAATCTGCTTGCGGACGCTTTTCCTGCTTTACTCTGCGGCGAAACCATTGCGCGACTCCTGCTAACGGGCGTAAGCATGGCTTATCGATGCTAACGCCCGTTAGCACAAGCGGTACTCATCAACTTATCCCCGCACGCATCTCGAAGGCTATCATTGACCACCGTTCCTGATCCGTTCCAATTGAGGGAATGGCCCGCCTTAAACTCGATTCGGTTAATGAGTGCGCCCGCCGGGGCTACAACCTGCGCATCACCTGCAGCGGTTGCGGCCGCGCGATCGAAGCGAACGCTGTCCTGTTGACGCAGGAGCTAGGACGCCGCGGGGAAAGCATGGCGCTGGAGAAGCTGGAAGAGCGAGCCAAGTGCCGGGAGTGCGGCCACCGGGGCGCTACCGTGATGCCATGCGAGGTAAATTTCTAGGGGATGGCTATGGACATAAATTGGGACGCGGTCGCGGCGCTGGGGCAAGTAGCAGGTGCAGTCGCTACCTTCGCAGCGGTAGTGGTTTCACTGCATTTGGCTCGCCGATCCGGACGGCCGATCCTTAGGGTCAGTGCGCGAGCGCATATGATTCTGACTGGCGAACATACCGACCATGTCATCACGTTCAGCGTACAGAACCTTGGGGATCGCCCAGCCGAAGTGCGTTCGCTCGGCTGGCGGACCGGGTGGTTAAAATGGGGCCCAGACTGGCTCCGATTTAAGTACGCTACGCAAATGTTTGATGCGCGGCATATGGTACTCTGTCCGCCATACCCGATAGCGCCTGGTAGTGAGGTTTCGAGCTACATTGGCCGCGACAATATGCTCGAACACGCTAAGCGATTTGGAAGGACCGGCCCGATATTTACTCGGAAGTCCCCTTGGGGGGTGATTGCGGCAAAGACGATTGTCCTGGCTTACACAGCCGACGGATATACCTTCAAGGGTGAGGTGGATCGACGAACAATTGGCAAGATTGCTGCTGCAGAAAAAGAAGGGCGACTGCTGGGAGACATGGAGAATGGTGGCTAACTAGTCCAGCCTCACGCATGTCCGTTGGTAGGGGACGCACAGGACCGCCCTCGGATCGCACGCCTCTTCATCATGCTTCGCCAAGGCTACCTTGGCTTTCTCGCATGCTTCGACGGACGTGAATTCCCTCCCTGGCGCATCCTGCCCCGCAACCACCAGTTCAACCCGTTCGGTCGGATTTACCTCAGGTGCGGTCACGACCGGCTCTGGTGTCAGGCCAATGCGTTCTTGCTCCTGCTCGAGGAACTGCTGCTCCACGGTCTTTGCTCCAGGCCTCGGCTCGTTCTCCTCGGCCACCGCACTTTCCGCTTCTTCGCTACGGAGTTCCCCACACGCGGAAAGGAATAAGGGGGCTGCGCTTGCAAGCGCGAGCAGCTTCCGCCGGTCAATCATACACCCCTCCGATACGTGCCTTGCATTAGAGGCAGCACCCGGCGCGTTGGTCAAGACCGCGTCCAGAACAGATGGTCCGGTTCACCTAGTCCGTCCCAGAATGGCTGCATCTTCGGCATGCTTCCACGCCGGTAACGATCCGGCACCCCCCACGATATCCATTCGGCCCGATCCCCGTGCATATCGATGCGTCGGACCTCGCCCAGTCGATCGATCAGACCAAGGTGCTCAATGGCCGCATCCAAGGCCTCAGCCTTCCGCATGTCCGGAAGGGCGGACTTGTGTGGCGACCGCTTGAGTTCGCGCTTGTTGATGGTCTTCATCCCCGTCTTGAGAATGTAACGGGCAAGGACAGCAGCGTTGCGTTCCGAGCGAGGCAGAGCAGCATCACCATAGACCCGCAACGCCATCGGCTTCGCATAGTCTTCCACCCATTCGGCTGCTGCAGCCACAGAGCGCGCCGAGACTTCGCGCGGCTCCGATCCGCCGTTAATTGCCCAGCTGATCAATTCCGCGACCAGCGACAGGCGCAGGACTGCACCGTCCATCTTGCCAACGAACGACTTGAAGAGCGCACTGGCATCGCTATCGAGTTCCGCGTTCTCCTTTGCCCATGCTTCGAAGAGATCGGCGGCCTGGGCGGTCAGAGGCAGAACGACTGGCGCAGCCTTGCCATCAGCGTCGACGGCCCAGCCGAGACTGTCGAGGCGGCGATAGATGTGCTCGAGCTTTCCTGGGTCGGCTGGTCTCGTCGGGCGAGCGAAGCCTTGCTTCTCCGGCCAGGCCCAGAGGAAACGGGCCACAAGGCCGTCGTCCGGCCCGTTGAGCAATGCATCGGCCAGTTTGGCCGGCTGGATGCCTCCAAGGACCGAGACGCCATTGAACGGGATGGAAAGCGGTCCAGCGAGGTTCTTGCGGTCGATAACGAACGGGCGCCCGCCGTAGGCTTCCAGCCAGAACGCACGTCCGCCTTCCGCATAGCGATCAAAGCTGGTCAGCCATCCCGCGAGCTCGTCCCGGAAGTGCAGCGTTCCCATCGGGTTTGCGGCGAGGATTGCGCCAAGTGCTTCGGGCGTGGCGTCCATGACGATTGGCCGCCGCCTACCGGGTTTCTCTGGCTCCGCTGCTTGCTCGGGCATCGGCGGGGGTTCCCGCCCATCCTTTACCGCGGCCTTAACCTCCTTCTCCCATTCCGCGCGGCTGGCCTTCGCCCACTCGCGCGCGCCTTCATAGGCGTGCAAGTCCTCCTTATGCGAATCGGCATGGTCTTGCTCGATTGCACGCATCGGATCGGAAATCGAGTCGAGGGACGGCGACTTGCGAGAGCTGGGATCTCCGACGGCCCCGAACCAGAGGATGCACGGCTCACTCCATGCGGCCGTATCGAATGGGCGCACCTTTCGCTTCCCACCGACGAGGCTGGCGGCGCATGCAAGAAAGCTGATACCCGAGTAATCAATCGGGGTGGACGTGCCTGCAGCGAAGTCCTGAAGCATCGGCCAAGCGTCCCCGAAGAGACCGGCTGGCATCGGCACCGGGGGCCGGCGTCCGGCATCGAGGATGGATTTGTCCGGTGCGGACCAGACGGTGCGGTCTTCAGCTTTCTCGAAGCTGGTATGAAGAGGGGACACGCTCATGCGCGGCCTCCTTTCTGGAGTTGTTCGTTGAAATCTTTGAAGCGAGGATCCGGAAAGACGGTCTTCACCGAGAGACCCAGACCCGAATATCGATCGGCTGCCCGGTTCGCCGCATTCTGGCCGGCAGGGTCATTGTCTCCCGCGATCCAGATACGGCTGACGCTCTCCGGCAAATCCACCTTGCCGAGATTGGACGTGCCGGTCCTCTGACGACCAATTCTCTGCGTTCAGATCAGTCGAAACGGTAAACCGATCGTCCTTTAGCGACAGCGTGCCGCCCAGAGCCCAGACCTCGACAGGCACCGACCAGTTGCGGACGGTCTTCGGCTCGTCTTTCTGGAAAAGAGCAAAGCGGGCGATACACCGGAACCCACCTACCACTAGCGCCGATATGACGCTTCCATTCATTCGGTCCAAGTTCTCGCCATACTTCGGCGTCAGAAGCTCAATCGCCCTCTCGGTTCTGATTAAAACGTCACTCACATTCGCCTCCGCTGGCGACCGCATTTAGAAGGTGACGCGACAGGCGGTGCGGTTCCGCCGTTCGGGAGCTACCCTAGCCGCGTCACCAGCTCATGCGCGGCGCAAAGGCACCACGTTGTCGTCCTCGCCCTCGCCCGAGACCAGCGCAGCGATATGCGCCGACCATGCGGACAGAGCTGCGATCTTTTCGGTCTTCCATTCATGGCGCTGGTAGACGCCAGCAACCCCTGACTTGGAAGCGCCGACGTGATTGAGAATCGCTTCGGTCACTTCGAACCGTACATCGAGGCGCTGCATGCCTGTCGCGAGGGTCCTGCGAAGATCGTGAAATGTCCAGTGGTCGATGACGATCGGCTCATCTTGTGCCTGGTTGAGTTCATCGACGAACTTGTCGAGACGCGCCTTGATCTTGGAGAACCCGTTGATCGGCTTGTCGCCTGTAGTGGTGAATACCGGTCCGCGTTTCGGCCACTCTGCTTCATCCTTCCCGTGCTGCTCTTCGGCAATCTGGTCGAGTTCCTCGAGCATGAGACCGACTAGCGGGACCGTATGCGGCTTCCCATTTTTCGTCTGCACCCCCTTCAGCGTCCACATGCCATCCCCACGATTAAGTGCGGACCAAGCCACTCTCCCGGTTTCGCCCAATCGCTGTCCGGTCAGGATCAGGCTTCGAATATAGGGCCCGTACGGGTACCCCAGCTTGAACGTCGCCTGCCATACAAGCTTGAGCTCTTCGTCGCTCAGCACGCGATCGCGCTCGATCGGGCCGGCGGGCGCCTTCATTCCAGCAATCGGGCTTACCTCGACATCCCCTTCGTTGACCGCCCAGTTGAAGAGCTTCCGCAGGGTCGCGAATGTGTTCTTCTCGGTCGCAGGCATAGCCTTTAGCGGGCGCAGCACGTCCCCGATGTCCTTCTTCGTGATCTGGGTGAGCGGCTTGTCTTTCAGTTCCGGTACAGCGTGTCGCTCGAGCGCGGCCAGAGCCTCACTGTGCGTGCTCTTCCAATTGTGACGCAGGTATTCGTCGTGAAAGCGCTGACAATAGGCATCAAAGGCAAGTGTGCGCGCTTCCTCCCTGCCCTGCATCTTCAAGGATTGCGGATCCTCGCCCTGAGCAACCTTTGCTGCCAGCTGCTCTGCGATCTTCCGCGCCTGGTCAGGCGTGAACTTCCCATGCTTCCCGATTGTGTATCGACGAACTTTCGATCCGCGGCCACCCATGCGGTACTGATAGACGTAGCTTTTGCTTCCGGTCGGCGTGATCTTGAGGCCGAAGCCGCTCACCCGGTCGTCCCACAGATAGGCATCTTTCTCGCCGGCATTAGCGCCATCGACCGCCGCCTTCGTGATCCTCTTATTAGCCATGTGATTACTAGACACCTTCCCAGCTATCACCCGAACGCCGAATGCAGGAACGGGCAGGAACAGCTACGCAGGTAACCTTATCGGAAAACGTAGGATTTTAGCAATAGCGGAACGAGTAGGAAAACGACGGACGGTCCGACCATAGAACTGTTAATCACTTGGTCGTTGGTTCGAATCCAACTCGGGGAGCCACTTTCCTTACAATGAGTGCATCAGGCGCGCGCCGACATAGAGTGTCAGGGCCCCCGTCCCGATCCGGATCCAGCGCAACGGCAGGTATCTGACCGCCAGCAGGCTGCCGATCTGGCCGCCGATCGCAACTGCGATCAACAATGGCAGCCCGGTTTCGACCGCTGTGACCAAGCGCGTTTCTCCGCCCTTCAGCAGCTGGCCCAACAGACCGGCAATCGAATTGACCAGGATGAACAGGCTCGCCGTGGCCGCAATCTGGCGCGCCGCGTTCCAGCGGGTGAGGTGCAGCAGCGGCGCAAGGAAAATACCCCCACCGATGCCGACCATGCCCGCCAGAAACCCGAGCGGGACTGCCGCCACGGGTATGAGCCTGGACAGGCGGGTCGGCCCTGTGTCCTCCTTGGCCGTCGGGAGGAACAGCAGCGCCCCCGCGACCATAAGCGACAGGCCGAGCAGGATCAGGAACTGCCGCTCAGCAATCGGCAGGAGACCACCGACAAATGCGGCTGGCGCGGCCAGCACGGTGAGCGACAGCGCTCCCTTCCATGGCACAAGGCCCGCTCGGGCAAAGCGCACGGTACCACCCGTCACCACGACGATGTTGCACGCCAAGGCCAGCAGCGGGAGGATGCGATAGTCTATACCCGATAGCGCCAGCAGAGCGGTGTAGGTCGAACCGCCGCCAAAACCCACACTGGCGTAAAACACTGCGATGAAGAAAAAGGCGGCGACAAGCGCTGGCATGGCTTGGGCCTAGACCGCCGGTCGGCCTCGGGCTAGTCGGCTACGCATCTTGGGGGCAATTCATGAACGAAAGCGACATCGACCTTGGACCGCGTCTGGAGCGCGCTGGCCCGCGCAATGCACTGCGCCTCGGCTCCGTCACGGCCGACGCGTTTCGCGACGACCCCTTCAACGCATGGCTGTTCGGCAATTTCGCCGGCATCGAGCACCTGTTTCACCTTCAGGCGCGCCGCATCTATTCGCGACGCGGCTACTGCTACACTGCGGGTGACGATGGCGCGTGTATGTGGATGATGCCAGGAGGTGACGGCAGCTTTTCCCGCCTCGACTATCTCGCGTTCGCTCTCCCGACCCTGTTCAAGTCAGGACGCGATGCGGTGAAACGCGGTATTCTGACCGGCAAGGCCATGGAGGCGCGGCATCCGACCTTTGAACACGCCTATCTCTTCAGCATCGGTGTCAGGCAGTCTGCGCGAGGCAGGGGTCTTGGCCGCCGGCTCATCCAGCCTGTACTCGATGCCTGTGACAGGACCGGCACCGCCGCCTATCTCGAGAACTCCAATGTGGCGAACGAGGGCTTCTATCGGTCGTGCGGCTTCGAACAGCTCGGAGAGCCGATCTATCCCGAGCCGGACAGTCCGCCTCTGGTGCCGATGGTCAGGAAGCCCCGCAGCGCCTGACTGCGGGGCTTTGCCAGATCAGGCCCGAGCCCCGGAGCCGATCGCTCCGTGGCAGTGCTTGTACTTGTTGCCCGAACCACAAGGACAAGGCGCGTTGCGACTGATATCCATTCCGGCATAGGGATTTTCGCTGACCGAACCGCCCGGACCGACGGCGGCACGTGGGCTGCCCGCAAGCGCGCCGAACAGCGCCTTGCGATCTTCCGACCCGTCGCCATCCTCGGAATCGTCGAGGCCCGTCAGCGGGTCGATGTGTCCGGTCAGGAAATCCGGCAGTTCAGGCAGGTCGATCGGCGGAAGTGGCTCGGGTTCGCGCATTTCGATGCGCAGCAACTTGTTCGTCACGGTCTCGCGCAGCTTCTCGAGCATCGTCTCGAACAGCTGGAAGGCTTCCTGCTTGTACTCGTTGAGCGGTTGCTTTTGCGCATGGGCGCGCAGGCCAACCACCTGGCGCAGGGCATCGAGCGTGGCGAGGTGGTCTTTCCACTCGCTGTCGAGTTCCTGCAGCAATACGCTCTTCTCGATCCGCCGCCACATGGCCGCATCGCCTGCGGCCAGCTTGCTGTCCATCGCCTGATCGGCAGCTTCGCGGATGCGCTCCTCGATGATTTCCGGTTCGACCTGTTCCTCTTCGAGCCAGTCTTCGAGCGGGAAATCCATTCCGAGCACTTCCTGGGCGCGTTCCTTCAGCGTCGCGACGTCCCATTGCTCCGGATAGGAGCCGGGCGGGCAGGCACTGGCGACCATCGAATTGATCGCATCATGGCGCATATCGACGACCACATCGTCGACTGCCTCGCTATCCATGATCTCCGCGCGCTGTTCATAAATGACCTTGCGCTGGTCATTCATCACATCGTCATACTGCACGACCTGCTTGCGGATCTCGTAGTTGCGCGCCTCGACCTTTTTCTGCGCGGTTTCGATGGCCTTGGAGAGCCATTTCGAACCGATCGCCTCACCGTCCTCTAGGTTGGCGTTCATCATCCGGCTGAACAGCGTGTCCGGCCCGAAAATGCGCAGCAGATCGTCTTCGAGACACAGGTAGAAGCGGCTGAGCCCGGGGTCGCCCTGCCGGCCAGAACGACCGCGCAGCTGATTGTCGATCCGGCGGCTTTCGTGCCGCTCAGTGCCAAGGACGAACAGGCCGCCGGCTTCGAGCACGCGAGCCTTTTCCTCGGCGACCTCTTCCTTGATGCGCGCGATGGCGGCGTCCTTTTCAGGACCCTCGGGCATGTCGCCAAGCTCGTCGCCGATCCGGAAATCGACGTTGCCGCCCAGCTGAATGTCGGTCCCGCGACCGGCCATGTTGGTGGCGATGGTCACTGCGCCGATCCGGCCAGCCTGCGCCACAATATGCGCCTCTCGTTCATGCTGGCGGGCATTGAGGATTTCGTGTTCCACGCCTTCCTGTCGCAGGAATTCGCTGAGCATTTCGGACTTCTCGATCGAGACGGTGCCGACCAGCACCGGCTGCCCGATCTCGTTCTTCTCGCGGATCGCGCGGGCGATGGCGCGGAACTTGTCCTGCGTGTTCTTGTAGAACTCGTCCTCCTCGTCGATGCGCTGGACGGGAACGTTGGTCGGGATCTCGACCACGTTCATCTTGTAGATGTCCCAGAATTCCGCGGCTTCGGTAGCGGCGGTGCCGGTCATGCCCGACAGCTTGGGGTACATGCGGAAATAGTTCTGGAAAGTGATCGAGGCGAGCGTCTGGTTCTCCGGCTCGATCTTGACGCCTTCCTTGGCCTCGACCGCCTGGTGCAGGCCGTTCGACCAGCGGCGGCCGTCCATCATGCGCCCGGTAAATTCATCGATGATCACGACCTTGTCGTCCTTGACGATATAGTCGGTGTCCTTCTTGAACATATGCACCGCACGCAGCGCCTGGTCGAGGTGGTGGACGACCTGCGTGTTCTCGACGTCGTAAAGGTTTTCGGTTTCGAGCAAACCCTTCTCGATCAGGAGTTTCTCGACTTCCTCGGTGCCTTCCTCGGTCAGCTGGATATTGCGCTGCTTCTCGTCCTTCTCGAACCAGTCCTCCGGGAAGGTCTTCACCACCTCATCGATCGAAATGTAGAGGTCGGACTTGTCCTCGGTCGGGCCGGAAATGATCAGCGGGGTACGGGCTTCGTCGATCAGGATCGAGTCGACCTCGTCGATCACCGCGAAGTTGAAGGGGCGCTGCACCATTTGGCTGCGCTCATGCTTCATGTTGTCGCGCAGATAATCGAAGCCAAGCTCGTTATTGGTCGAGTAGGTGATATCGGCGTTGTAGGCCTCGCGGCGCTCGAACTCGTTGAGGTTCGGCACGATCACGCCGATGGTCAGGCCAAGGAACTTGTGCAGGCGGCCCATCCACTCGGCGTCGCGCCTGGCCAGATAGTCGTTCACCGTGACGACGTGGACGCCCTTGCCTTCGATGGCGTTGAGATAGGTCGCCAGTGTCGCGACCAGCGTCTTGCCCTCACCCGTGCGCATTTCGGCGATCTCGCCACGATGCAGCACGATGCCGCCCACCATCTGGACGTCGAAATGGCGCATGCCGAGTACGCGAACCGAGGCTTCGCGCACGGTGGCGAAGGCTTCGGGAAGGATATCGTCCAACGTCTTGCCGTCGGCAAGCTGGGCGCGAAACTTGTCCGTCTGCGCGGCCAGCTCTTCGTCGGAAAGCGCCTGCAACTGCGGCTCGAGTGCATTGATCTTGTCGACGATCTTGCCGAGCGACTTGACGTAACGGTCGTTGGACGAGCCGAACACGGCCTTCATCACGGAGTTCAACATCTGGAAGGGGTGCCCCTTGATAAATTGGTCTTGAAAATTGGCGATTGCACCCGCGCATCACGATGCGCAGGTCGGAATGTCAGCAGCGGAAGCAGCTATTCCAGCGCGCGATCGGGACCCAGCATGACGGTCGGAATGACGACCCGGATGGCGAGTGCGCGGCGACATGTCCGAGATTTGCCGCGCACGGCACGTGGCGCTTGCTGGCGCTGGACGCACAAGGCCGCCTCGCCCTGACCGAGTTGCTCGGCCTGCTGGCTCAGTTCCAGCGTCGCGTCGAGACCAACGGTCATGCCCGCATGCGCAGGTGCGCCAACCGCCGTAAGGCCGGTCAGAATGGCAAGCAGGGTGATCAGACGGCGAAGCATCGCACCGATCAGATAGGCTCTCCGCCCCCAAGCGTCCAGTATTTGCTGACGTCTAATCCAGTGTCCAGACCACGGTATTGGAATAGGTCCCCTCGGTCGGGCGGTCATCGGCATCCAGTGCCGGGTGGAACTTCGCCCGCGTCGAGATGGCACTGCACACACGATTATCCAGTTCAGGATACCCGCTCGGCCTGGTGATGGTGCATTCGTCCACCTCGCCGAATGGCGAGACGGAGACGGTAAAACGCGTCTTGCCAGTAATTCCGCCATCGAGCGCGACGCGCGGATAGTCTTTGGGCAGCACCCAGCTTTGCGGAGCCGTCGCGGGCACGGCGCCGCGCGGACCGTCCATCAAGGGCGGCTGCATCTCCAGACTATATTCCCCGCCATCATAGGCGGTCGAGGACGAATAGGCGAGAAACATGAGGTACATCGCCGCCCCGACGACCGCGCAGAGCACGACCATTTTATGCGCTGATTTCATTTCGACCCGATCGCAAGCGCTGCGTGGCTGACACCGCGCCTTATGGCAAAGCCCGATGCCCTGCGGCAATGATTTACAGCCCCCCCCGGGCCGCACAAGCATTGCCGAGCGCTATTGCGCGTTTTAGGGGCCGAGGCATGGAACTCGTCCGCTCCCCGCTCGCCCGACCATTCCCGGAAATGCCCCCGATCGAGGGCGTGACGCTTCGCGTGGCGCGGGCTCGTTACAAGAACTGGGACCGCTGCGACCTGACCTTGGCAGAGCTTGCCAAGGGGACCGCGGTAGCGGGCGTGTTTACGAAAAGCGCCTGCGCCTCGAGCGAGGTCGAGTTGGGCCGCGAGCAGGCGAAACTCGGAACTGCGCGGGCACTGGTGGTGAATGCCGGCAATTCTAACGCCTTTACGGGCTATCGCGGGCGCGAGGCGGTCGAGGCGATCATGGCGCAGGTCGCGAGCGCGCTGGAGTGCGAGCCGAGCGAAGTATTCGTCTGCTCCACCGGCGTGATCGGCGTTCCGCTCCCCACGGACAAGGCGAAGGCAGGGATCGAAGCAGCGCTGGTTGCCGATCCCTGCAGCTGGGAAGAAGCGGCCACGGCAATCGGCACGACGGACACTTTCACCAAGGGCGCGGGCGCCTCAGCCTTGCTGGGCGAAACACGCATCAAACTGGCTGGCTTCATCAAGGGTAGCGGCATGATCGCGCCCGACATGGCGACCATGCTTGGCTATATCTTTACCGATGCAGCGGTGGAGCCGGCTTTCCTGCAGGAAATGTTGAGCAAGGCCAACGAAGCGACCTTCTCCTGCATCACGGTCGATGGGGATACGTCGACCAGCGACACAGTCCTGCTGTTCGCAACAGGCAAGGCCGGAAACACGCCCCTAACCTCGTGGGACAGCGAGGGCGCGGATGCGTTCTATGCTGCCTTGCTCGACACGTGCCGCGAGCTCGCCCAGCTCGTCGTGCGGGACGGAGAAGGCGCGCAAAAGTTTATCGAAATTGGGGTTTCCGGTGCCGAAAGCGATGCCAGCGCCCGCCGCGTCGGCCTCGCCATTGCCAATTCGCCACTGGTGAAGACCGCCATCGCCGGAGGTGACGCCAATTGGGGGCGTGTCGTCATGGCCGTGGGCAAGGCGGGCGAACCGGCTCACCGCGACAAATTGTCGATCGGGTTTGGCGGGGTATGGGCGGCCAAGGACGGACAGCCCCTCCCCGATTACGACGAGGCTCCGGTGGCGAAGCATCTCGCGGGCGAGGACATCAGGATCGATGTCGACCTCGGCGTCGGCAGCGGCCGAGCGACGGTATGGACATGCGATCTGACGCATGGCTACATCTCGATCAACGCGGACTACCGTTCGTGAGAGTCTGCGCATGAGCGATGTGACAGCCGTTCATTCCGAGGTCGGGGCCTTGCTGCGAAAGGTCAGCGAAGAAGCGATCCTCCCACACTACCGCTCGCTTTCGAGCCATGAAGTGCACGCGAAGGCTGCCGACGATGTGGTTACAATCGCGGATCACAAATCCGAAGAAATGCTGGCTGAGGGGCTAGCGAGTATCGTCCCCGGATTACCCATCGTCGGAGAAGAGGCTGCGCATGACGATCCCTCCGTGCTCGATCGCCTGAAGGGCGATTGCTGGATTGTCGACCCGCTGGACGGCACGCGCAACTTTGCCTCGGGCAAGCCGCCCTTCGGTATTCTCATTGCGATGGCGTCAGGGGGCGAGGCGCACACAGGATGGATTTACGATTGTCTCACTCGCCGGTTATGCGTTGCCGCTAAGGGGCGCGGGGCTTTTATCGACGAGGAGAGGCTCACGGCTCGTGCGACAGGATCCACGCCGCCGGTGGCCGCGATTTCACTTGTCTTCATGGAGGAGGCTCGCCGCGAGGCGGTCAAAACGCATATCGCGCCGCGTTACGAGCTGACGGACATTCCGTACTGCGCAGCCGAACAATATCCGCGTCTTGCGCTTGGCGTGAACGACGCCTCGATTTTCGAGCGCACGCTGGCATGGGACCATGCGGCAGGCGTGCTATGGCTGAACGAGGCAGGCGGCAAGGTCGCCCGACCCGACGGCTCACCCTACCGGGTCGACGAGTGGGACCGCCTTGGCCTCATCGGTGCGGCGAGCCCGGCCCTGTGGGACGAGCTCGCCGAACTCTATGCGAAACTGGATTAAAGCTCGCCTTCAAGCCATTGCTTGAGCTGGCCTTTCGGCGCCGCGCCGCGCATGTGGGCTGTCGCCTCGCCATTCTTGAACAGGACGAGGTAGGGAATCGACTGGACGCCCATGCCGCCCGGCACCTCGGGGTTCTCCATGATGTCCATCTTGGCTATCTTGACCTGGTCGCCCATTTCCTCGCTCAATTCCTCAAGCGCAGGTGCGATCATCTTGCAGGGGCCGCACCAGTCAGCCCAGAAATCGACCAGCACAGGCTTGTCGCTTTCGAGGACATCTGTCTTGAAGCTGGCATCGGTTACGGCGGTGGTGGCCATGGGGAATCTCCTGCTGTTTCGCGTCTGGGTTCTATGTGGGAACAATCCGCAGATTACTCAACGGGCGGCGGGGCAAAGCTTTCCTCCCGAGCGGCAAATGCGCCCTTGAAAGCTGCCAATCGATCGGTCGGCAAGGCGATCAGCTGCGGGGTCTGGGTGTAGAGCACGGCCGCTTCCACCGTGCGGTCCGGATAGATAATCTCGAGCGCAGCGACATAGGCAGCCATCTGCCGCATCGTCGCTTCGGGAACCGTGTCGAGCGATGCGGGCGGGCGGCGCGCAGTCTTGAAGTCGACCACGACAATCCGGTCCTCGGAAATCAGCAAGCGGTCTGCCGTGCCCAGGACTACCTGGCCCTCCACCGTCGCCGCGAGCGGGATTTCAGCCAGGGCGGTCGGGCCGAACACTGTTGCGAACCGTGGATCGTCGAGAACCGCGAGCGCGCTTGCCAGGATGTCCTCTCGCGCGTCCTCGTCCAGGTCGTGCGCCTGCCTCGCCAGCCACTCGCGCGCCTTTTCCTCGCGGGCGTCGACCGGCACCTCCGGCAGGCGTTCGAGCAGCGCGTGGATCAGCGTACCACGGCGTGCTGCTTCCACGGCATGCGCGGGCGGAAGCGGGGGATCGCTGCCCTCGATTTCGCCCAGACCCGAGGGTGCGAGCGGGCGCGGCGGGCGTGGCTCCGGGCCAACCGGCGTTGCCGCCCATTTCGGCAAGTCGGGTATCGCTTGGCTATCGGATTGCGGTGCGGCGGGCACGGATGGCGCCAGCGCGCCGATCTCCCATCGTGCGCCCCAGATCTCGTCCTCGAGTCCGTCATCGGCATCGAAGAGCGCCGCAAGACGTGCATACCAGCTATCGGGGTGCGGGCCGTTCCGCGCATCGCGCGGCCCGAGAGAACCGCCGATGAAGAGAGCTTCCTCGGCGCGCGTCATGGCGACGTAGAGAAGCCGCCAGTGCTCCTCCATCGCCTTCGCCGTTTCGCGCATCTCGGCAAGCGCAACCGGTCCGACTTTCTCGTCCTTCGTCAGAGAGGGTAAGGGAACCTCGCGTGTCGGCTGCGTGCCGATGACCGGCTCGGCCAGGGTCAAATCTCCCGCGCCATCCGGCCTGATCGCGGCATCGGCCAGGATGACGATGGGGGCCTGCAATCCCTTGGAGCCGTGCACGGTCATCACGCGGACCTGGTCACCGCCCTCGCCCGCCTCACGCTTCAGCTCGCCATCGCCGGCATCGAACCAGCGGATGAAACCTTGCAGGCTGGCGACATGCGTGCTGGCATAAGCATTGGCCGCGTTGAGCAATTCGTCGATCGGATCGTTCGCCTCGCGGCCGAGCCGCGCGACCAGCCGGCGGCGGCCATCCAGCGGACCGACGAGCATCCAGTGCAACAATTGCTGGGGGCTGTCGTAATCCGCGCGGCGCAGTATTTCGCGCAGGTTTTCTACGGTTTCGGCAACCAACGGAGCATCGCCCTTGCGCAGGTGCTCCCACAGACGCGTACCCTTGTCCCGGTAACCATGAGCGAGCAGATCGTCCTGCGACCAACCAAACAGTGGCGAGACCAGCAGTGCTGCGAGCGTCAGGTCATCCAGCGGCTGCGCGGCGAAGCGGATTGCCGCCATCAGGTCCTTGACCGCCAGTGGATTGCCGAGCCGCAAGCGGTCCACTCCGGCAACCGGAACACCGTAGCGATACAGACGGGCGACGATTAGCGATGCCAGCTCGCGCCGCTTCTGCACCAGGATCATGATGTCGCCCGCTCCAGCCCGGCGTGGGGACTGGCCCTTGGACAGGGTGAAGCCAGCTCCGTCGGTGTCGAGCCAGCGCTTGATCTGCCGGGCTATCCGGTCGGCGAGCAGGCGATCGTGACGCGCGAGCCAGCCCTTTCCCTCGCTGTCGCTCTCGTCCTCACCCTCGGCGACGCGGATTTCCTTCCAGAGGGTGACAAGGCCCGGCTCGTCGCTCCCGGCGTGGCGCTCGTCGCGCTTGTCTAGGCCGAGGCCGTCATGCCCGATCGCATCGATCGCCCGGTCGACGAAATCCAGTACCACGGCATTGGTGCGATAGCTTCGCTCGAGGCCGTATTCCTCAAGCCGACGCGGTCGCGGTCCGCCCCTGAGTGCTTCCGCTGCCGCAGCCGTTGCGTCCATCCGATCGCGGAACCAGTTTCGTGCGTCGCGGAAATTCTCCGGGCTCGTGCCCTGAAAACCGAAAATCGCCTGCTTGTAATCGCCGACCGTGAAGATCGTGCGCACCGCATTGCCGCGCGCGCCCTCGCCCGAAAAGAAATCGTCGGCCAGCGCCTTGATGATGTCCCACTGCGCCTGATTGGTGTCCTGCGCCTCGTCGACGAGGATATGATCGAAACTGCGATCGAGCTTGTACCGCACCCAAGCGGCCATCTCGCTGTCGGAAAGCAGCTGCGCGGCGCGGGCGATGAGATCGTCGAAATCGACCAGCCCCTCACGTTGCTTCGCCGTCTGCCATGCGAGCGCAAAGGCGCGCCCGGCTTCCAGTTGCGGGGCGAGGAATTCAGCAAGGTCGAGCAGGGCGCGGCGTTCGGTGGCCGTCTTCACACCATCGATGACACTGCCGATGTGCGACGGGTAGGAGGGATCGATCTTCTCCAGATTAGCGAGGCGGCTCGGCTCGCCCTTCTTGGTCACGAGTGTTCCGAAGAAACCATCGATGGCAGCCAGGCGCTGCTGAGGGCTGCCGGCAAGCCATGACGCTGCGAAACCGGCATTGCCGAGCCCGATCTTGGTGCCCCATTCCGCATTGATACGGCTGCAGGCCAGCATGGCCTCGACAGGAAACCGCTCGTCGCTGCACGCCTCGGCAACCCATATCTCGTCGGCGTCGGACGGCATGCCGAGAAGCTGGCGTACCCGATTCGCCATGGGTGAAAGCCAGGCAGTGGGTCCTTCCCACAAATCCATGTGCCTCGCGCAGCGCATCAGCCAGCTGCGCACCGCGTCGGGCCCCTTGCGACGGCTCATCTCGCCAACGGCATCGAGAATGCGTGGGTCGCCGCTTTCCAGCAGCTGGTGCAGCACTTCCCGGCTCAGCAGATCGCGTTCGCGGTCCTCCATCGGCCGCGCTCCCGGCAGGAGTCCCGCCTCACCTGGAAAGGCCGCGAGGAGATATTGCGCGAAAGCATGGATGGTATCGATGCGGAGGCCGCCGCCAGGGCAATCGAGCACGCGCGCGAACAGGGCGCGGGCACGTGACCGGGTCTCGGGATCGCCGGGCGCGCCGAGGAAACCGAGTTCGGTAGCAAGCTCTGCCTCGTCCATCCGGACCCAGCGCGCGAGCACCGAATTGACGCGAACCGCCATTTCCGCCGCACCAGCTTTGGTGAAAGTCAGGCACAGGATCTGCGAGGGGTCTGCGCCGGGCTCCAGCAGAAGGCGCAGGACGCGCGCCGACAGCACCTGGGTCTTGCCGGTCCCGGCACTGGCGGAAAGCCAGACACTATCCTTCGGCTCGACCGCAGGCCGTTGCTTGCCTTGCAGGGGGTACACTTTCCCGCTCATGCGGCACCCTCGCCATCCTGCGTGGCGATCCATTCCTCCAGGCGCATCAGCTGGTCGAACGTGTCATAGGCCGGATAATCGGGATTCTCGCGCGCAAGGAATGGCGCGTCGCCCTTGATGTACCGCGAGATCGCAAGCGACAGTTTCTGGGCTGTGAGCGGCAGGAACTCCTCCGGCTCCACTCCGCTGCGCCTGTTGCCGATCTTCAGCGGTACGTCGACGTATCCGAAGCTGAAGGGATTTTCATCGCTCTTGGCCTTGGCCAGTGACCAGTATTCATAGGCTTCCGGTTCACCCACAATCCCTTCGAACCCGTCGCGCTCCGCGATCAAACCGAGAATGCCGAGCTGCAGCGCGAAGCCCTGCTCAACCATCGCCGCGCTTGGGGGGCTGCCAGTCTTGTAGTCGACAATGGCGAGGCCGCCATCGGCCAGGCGGTCGATCCTGTCCGCGCGGCCATGCACGCGCACTCCGTCGAACCGCATTGCGCCCTGCTTCTCGACTGCAAGCACAGCCCGGTCGGGCGCGGCGTCGACCGTCGCCTCGATCCACTTGAGCGCCGCTTCGAGCCGCGGTTGCCACAGGCCGCGGGTCAGCGCATCGACGCCTTCCTCTTCGAGCACGGCCGCCATAATCGGGGCAAGCTTTGCATCGGGATCGACATCGCGCGCCTCGTGCCAGCGCTGCAGGATCAGATGCGCGGCGTTGCCCTGCCACAGCGGTCCCGGCTCCGCATCCAGCGCATCGAGGTCGGACAGCTGGAGGATCTTTCCGGCATAGAACTGGTATGGGTCCCCCAGCAGCCGGTCTAGCGCCGTCGCGGAAATGTCGACGTTTCGCTGTTCGCTTGAAGGTTGCGGTGCCGGTCGCGGATGGGGCTCCACCGGGGCGGCCCTGCTCATGGCGCGAGCCAAGGCAGCGGTCCGTTCATCTCTATGGTTTTCCGCCATGCTACCCAGCAAGGCCTCGACACGCAGCAGAAAACGCGATGGGATGGCAGGGCCACTTTCGTCGCGTTCGGCCCGGCTCAGCACCACTTCGGGTGCCCCGAGTGCGCCCGCAAGGTCATGGGCGGACAAGCCGATCCGGAAGTCGCCTCCCGGTACGCCCAGCGACCGTAGCAGCGGCGGCGCAAGCAGGGCATCGACCGTTCCCCGCTGCGGCCAGGTGCCTTCATTCAGGCCGGCGCAGACGACGAGGTCCGCCCGGTTCATCCGGCTTTCGAGAAGGCCGAGAACCTGCACCCGCGCATGTCCGCCATACGGTGGCCGCACTGCGACCTGCTCCATCGCATCGCGCAGCGCGATATCGACCTCGTCCCGTGACAAGGCAAATGCGGTCTCGCAAGCGTTGGCGCGCATTTCCTCGACGAATTGCGCCAGCATGCGCCCGTCCTCACGTGCCCACAAATCCTCGCCGCATAGCTGCTCTCCGGCCGTTGCGAGAATGTCGAAGAGGTCGGCAAGCGCGACCCGATCCGGCATATCGAGCAGGGGCGACAGGATGCGATTGACCTGTGCGAACCACGCGCCGACCTTCGGCTGCCGCGACTCCAGTCGTGTTGCGATCGCGCGCACGACTGCAAGACCACCAGCTTTTCGGGGACCACGCAATTCGCGCTCGACCCGACGCAGCTGGCGCAACCATTCGCCACGTTCCATTTCGCCGTGCACCAGCGGATGGCCGAGCAAGGCCATCAGCGATACCGGAGCCGCATCCTTGGCGACAACCTCTGCCAGCAGCAGAAGCAACCGTCCGGCCGCGGATTGCGACAGCGGACGGCCGGCGGAATCGTCCGCGGTGATGTTCCACCGTGCGAGATGATGGACGATTCTTCGGGCAAGCGCGCGATCCGGAGTGACAACCGCGACCCGCTTCTCCGGCTCTGCGAGCGCCTCTCGGACCAGCAGGGCAATCGCCTGCGCCTCCTCTTCTGGGTTCGCTGTGGTCAGAATGCGCACGCCAGCCAAGCGCCGCTTCTCGGCAGGCAGGTCGATCCAGCTCTTGCTCGCTTCGGGCGGCAGGAACAGCGAAGCGATCGCGTGGCTGCGCTCGGGCGGAGCGGCGGCGGCACCCTTGCGATGCCATGGCCGCACCTCCTCCCGGCGGACCGCCATGCGATTGAGCAAGAGCTTGAGGTGATACTGCGGATGCGTGACGGCATCCTCGCCCGCAAAGGGCGTCTGGTCCGGTTCGGGTGCCGCTCCCGCTCTGCCCAATTCCTCCCAGACCGCTTCCTGCATGGTCAGGTCGAAGTCCGGCAGGATCACCGCGCCTTGCGGCAGGTATGCTATCGTGCGGAGCAGACGCGCAAGCGCGGGCGCCGCACTGGTGACCCCCGCCGCGACGATCGGCGTTGCGGGCGGCTGCGCCTTCCACATCGCGCTCGCATGATCGAACAAGCGGTTGCGACGGGCCGCTGCATCGAGCATCCCGTGTTCTGCAAGTTCCGCCAGCCATCGCATCTGGACCCGGGCAAACAGCCGGATGCTGGCCTGCCAATGCACCGAAAGCGATCCGAAAAGGTCGAGCACGGTGTCGCCAAGCAAGTCCTCGGGGCCGACCTCCTCGACCAGCAGGCGATCCATCGTCGCAGCCATTTCCCGCGCAAGGCGCAACAGGGTCGCGCCGCCGTGGGCTGCATCACCCATTTCCTGTTCGATGATCTGGGTGAGGCGAAACAATCGGCGCTGCGGATCGATAGCAGGCGGGATGTCGCTTGCGCCCAGCGGATCGAGCAGCGTTCCGAGTGTCTCGTCAAGATCCAGATCGCCGATCACCGCCATGCGCGGCATCAGCAGGCCGGATCGCCCGGTTTCACCTGCAAGACGAACGAAGGCCTCGGAGATCGTGCGTCGGGCGCGGCTGCTGGGCAGCAGCAAGGTCAGCCGCGCCAGGCCAAACGTCTCGTCGCCGTATCGCGGGACAAGACCTGCAACGAGCGCATCCGCGAAGCCGCGGTGGGCGGCAATCGAATAAATGCTGGGCGCTGGGCGGTCAGCCACCCCTCAGCGCTTCCTCGGTCGGGCGGATGTGCTGCGGCGTACCGACTTCGTACCACTGGCCGGTGAAGGCCAGTCCGAACAGGCGCCCTTCCCCGATCGCACGATCCCACAGTATGTTGGTCGAAAATTTACCCTCGGGCGCGTCGCGCATCAGGCGGTGCGAGACGATCTGGATGCCGGTGTAGATAAAGGGCGCGATCCGCCCGGCAATCTTGCGCGACAATCGACCATTGCCTTCCATGTAGAAATCGCCCGTCCCGTCAAAATTGAACGCGCGCGCGTGCGGGACCACCAGCAGCAGGGCGTCCATGATCTCGGGATCCCAGCGCTGGGACAGATCGACGAAGGCGTTCTGCGGCCCATCAAGCCAGATGCTGTCGGCATTGCAGGCAAAGAACGGGTCGGGCAGCTGACCGGCATCGCGTGCCTTCACCATGCCGCCCCCGGTTTCGAGCAATTGCTCGCGTTCGTCGGAGAAGCTGATCTTCGGTGCGGCACGCCCCCCAATATGCGCCTCGATCGCGTCGGCGAGGTAGTGCACGTTCACCAGCGCTTTCTCGATCCCCGCATCCTGCAACCGGTCCAGCGCGCGGTCGATCAGCGGCTTGCCGGCCACGCGGACGAGCGGCTTGGGCGTGGTGGCGGTCAGTGGACGCATCCGTTTGCCCAGACCCGCGGCCATGAGCATCGCAGTGTCGGAAACCAGGGTCATCAGTCCAGCTCGCCCCCGCCGCTATCGCGCAATTCCTGCGGGACGTTCGCCGCGAACCACGCCGCGACAGGCGCCATGGCGGGATGGGCAAGGTCACGCTCCATGGCGCGCCAGACCCGCGGGATCATCGAAAGATACCGCGCCTTCCCGTCACGCCTGTGCAACCGCGTGAAGATGCCGACGATCTTGGCATTTCGCTGCGCCCCGAGACGGGCGTAATCGGCTTCGAAATTCTCATCCGGCCCGATGGTGTCACGATACCGCGCCAGCATCGCGGCTTCGAGATCCTGGCCGACATCGCGCCGGGCATCCTGAAGCAGGCTGACGAGGTCATAGGCCGGATGCCCGACCAGCGCGTCCTGAAAGTCGATCAGCCCCTGCGCGCCGTGCCGGGTTTCCGGCTCGAGCAACATGATATTCTCGGCATGGTAATCGCGCAGCACGGTTACGCCCGGGTCCTGACGATCGAGCAGCGGAGCAAGCGCTTCGTCCCAGGCGCCGCGCCAGCTTTCGAGGTCGACATCCAGCCCCGCTGCCGGGCAATACCATTCGGTGAACAGGTCAACCTCGCGGCGATATACCGACATGTCGTAGGAGTCGAACGGCCCCGGCGGCAGCTTGTGCAAGGCCACCAGCGCGTCGATCGCGGTTTGATAGATGGCAGTCTCGTCGGCCGGATGCGCGTCGATCCATTCGCGCATCCGCTGGTCACCGAAATCCTCTGTCAGCACCCATCCCGCCTGGCGATCCTGCGCGTAGATTTCCGGAGCGCGCATGTCGTGATCCGCCAGCCATCGGGCGACATGCAGGAACGGCTCCGGATCTTCGTGCGGTGGCGGCGCGTGCATCAGCATGGCTGTCCGCCCATTTTGGCGGAGGCGGAAATAACGCCGGAAACTCGCATCACCGGCGAGCGGCGCGATCTCAGCGCCCACCCATGAGGTGCTATCGAGAAATCCGTGTATGCCGTCGGGCAGGGTTGCGCTCATCGCCAGCGGCCTTGCCAAGTCTCGCCCGCGGTTACAACGGCTTCGCGCCCGTCGCCCACTTTTTTGAGTGTGATGGCGAGGCAAGCCGGCTCATGCGCGAAACCGCCGGCGTGATCCGGCCATTCCGCAATGAGCGCTGCGCCCGCGCGATAATCCTCCAGGCCCAGTTCATTCACTTCGGCCGGGTCTTCAAGGCGGTAGAAGTCGGCGTGAACCAGTGGCGGGGAAACATCGTCATAGGTCTCGATGATCGTATAGGTCGGTGAGGGAACCTCGCCCGTGTGGCCAAGCGCACCGATGATAGCCCGGGCGAGCGTGGTCTTTCCGGTGCCAAGGTCCCCGGACAGGGCGACGACGTCGCCCGCCTGCAAGGCGGCAGCGATGCGTGCGCCGAAGGCATCCATGGCCGCGAGGTCGGGCAGGTCGACGGTCACGGGAGCGTGATCGTCGCAACGGTCCCGGAGCCCGACCGGCTCTGGATATCGAGCCGGCCCTCATGCGCTTCGATCAGCTGGCGCGCGAGCGGAATGCCGAGCCCGTGGCGCCGTTCGATCCCCTTGCCGTCGGCTGCCATGCGAATTCCCTCAAGCGCACGGGCAAGCTCGTGCTGGTTCATCCCCTTGCCGTTGTCCGAGATCACGATTTTCGTTTCCCCGCGCACCTTGCCGATCTCGACCAATATGCGCCCGCCTTCGGGCGTGCCGTTGATCGCATTGTCGAGCAGGTTTCCGATGGCACGACGCAACTGCTGGGCATCAGCATCGACGACCTTGCCCGCGCCGCCTTTCAAATCGAGGGTAAGGCCGCCCTTTACGATGCGCTCTTCCCGGCTGCGGACGATCTGCGTGATGAACGGCAGCAATTCGACCTTCGACAGGTTGAGGGGCATCAGACCCGCCTCGCTCTGCGACAGGTCGAGCACGTTCTCGACCTGCTCGGTCAGCTTGCCGACCGACAGCGAGATCGCCTGTACATATTCCAGCGCCTGCGGGCTCAAATCGCCCGCCATCCCACTCGACAACAATTCGGCAAACCCGCCGATCGACGTCAGCGGAGTGCGGAATTCATAGCTCATATTGGCGAGGAAGCGGGTCATCACCGCATCGGCTTCTTCCAGCACCCGGTTGCGTTCACGCAGGGCTTCCTCCGCCTGTTGCGACGCAGTGACATCGAGCACTGTCAGCAAACCGTTGCCATCGGGCAACGGGACGCCTTCGAGGTCGAGCGTGCGGCCATCGGCGAGCTCGACGCGCGCGGTGCGCTTCTTGCGATCCAGCGTGGCAGACCGGATGATATTGCCGACCACGCTGACGGCATCGGCATCGGCAAGGTTCTTTGCGATCGCGGCGAGCAGGTCCTCCGCCTGGGGATGGCCCTCAAGCACTTCGGGGTCGAGCCCCCAGGCGCCTGGAAAACTGCGGTTCCACAGTTCGAGATGGCCATCAGGTGCGAATACGGCCAGCGCTTCGAACAGGCTGTCGAAGGTCGCCGTGCGCGTCCGCAACAGGGTATCTCGGGTAGCCGACAGGGCGAGCTGTTCGGTGCGATCCTCGGCGATGACCACCAACCCGCCATCGGGCAATGGCTGCGCGACAATGCGCAGATGGGTGCTGTCGGACAGCGGCCAGGCTTCCTCGTGCGGCTCGTCGCGGCGGAACCAGCCTACCAGCTCGTTGCGCCACGAGGGGAAATCGCGAACCTCGGGGATCCGGCCCGCCTCGCGCGCAATCAGCAGCATATGCTCGAAGGTAGTACGATCGTTCACCACGCCCGGCGGCAATGCGAAGACACGGTGGAAGGGCTGGTTGGCGAAGGTCATCCGATGGCGCGCATCGAACTGGGCGACGCCGATCGACAGTTGGTCGAGCATGGATCGCTGCGCTTCGCGGAAGGCGCGAAATTCGCGGGCCTGCTCTTCCATTTCCTCGATATCGACCGCGTAGCCGGCGATGCCCTCGCCCGACAGCGGCAGATCGGTCACGCGGATCGTGCGACGGGCCTCGTTGATGGTCGCAGACACGATCCGCTCGATCGGCTGCCGCCGATCCGCCGCCTGTTGCGCCACCTGGGCCGCGGTGCGTCCGCCAACGGTTTCAACAAGTTCGACCTGTTCCGCCACGACTTCGTCGGCGCTGTCCGCTTCCACCGCCTCGACATAGGCACGGTTCACGAGCCGCAGCTTCATGTCGGACCCGCGGAACCACATCGGCATGGGCGCAGCCTCGATCAGGCCGACCAGTGCACCGAAATCGTCGCGTGCCCGTGCCGCTTCCTCACGCAGCTGGCTTAGCTCGGACTGGCTTTCGCTGTAATCGAACACCCAGACGAGCGCGGCGCCGTTGGGCGATACGGAGGGATCTGCCAATGTGCCGTTCAACGTCAGTGCCCGCTGCGACCCCGGGACGGTCAGCGAGATACGAAACGGCTTGGCTGTTTTCTGGGTGCGACGAACCTTGCTGGTCAGCTCTTCCAGCTGCTCTTCGGCGAGGCCGTTGCCATGCTGGTCGGAAAGCTCGCTGAGGAAATCCGGCACCTTGGGAAGGCCCAGCCACCGCGCCAGCCGGTCCGGTGCCTCGATTCGCCCGTCTGCGCGAACCAGCAGCGGAACCGCGGGCGATTCCTCGAGCATGCGCGCCATGCGCAGAGCCGATTTGCGTGCGGCGGCGAATTTCTGTTCGCGCCCGCTCGCGCGCAGCATCACCCAGACCGCTGCGGCAGTCCAGAAAGCGAGCAATACGCCGATGATGGCAAGCAATGCAGGCGAGAATTCCATTACCCGCCAGCTATGCCGCCTGTTGCGGGGATGCAATGGCGCGGCACTGCAACTCCCCGCAAAGGATCACCGATCAATAGCGATAGTGTTCGGGCTTGAACGGCCCTTCGACCGGCACGCCGATGTAATCCGCCTGCTTCTGGCTGAGCTCCGTGAGGCGGACACCCAGCTTGTCGAGATGCAGAGCGGCGACCTTCTCGTCCAGCCGCTTGGGCAGGACATAGACGTCGTTCTTGTAGTCGCCGGCATTCTTCCACAGTTCCATCTGCGCCAGCGTCTGGTTGGTGAAGCTGAAGCTCATCACGAAGCTAGGGTGGCCGGTAGCACAGGCGAGATTGACCAGGCGGCCCTTGCCGAGGACGATGATTTCCTTGTCGTCGGGGAACTTCACCACGTCGGTGCCCGGCTTGAGCTCGTTCCACTCGTAATTGTCGAGCGCCGAAATCTGGATCTCGCTGTCGAAGTGGCCGATGTTGCAGACGATCGCCTTGTCCTTCATCGCTTTCATATGTTCGGCGGTGATGACATGCTCGTTGCCGGTCGCGGTCACGAAGATGTCCGCCTTGCCTACGACGTCTTCCATGGTCACGACCTCGAAACCGTCCATCGCCGCTTGAAGCGCGCAGATCGGGTCGATTTCCGTCACCAGCACGCGCGCGCCGCCATTGCGGAGCGACTGGGCGCTGCCCTTGCCGACATCACCGAAGCCGGCGACGACCGCGACCTTGCCTGAGAGCATGACGTCGGTTGCGCGGCGAATGGCATCGACCAGCGACTCACGACAGCCATAGAGGTTGTCGAACTTGGACTTGGTGACGCTGTCGTTCACGTTGATCGCCGGGAACGGCAGCTTGCCGCCCTTGGCGATGTGGTAGAGGCGGTGGACACCGGTAGTGGTTTCTTCCGAGACGCCCTTGATATTCTTCACCGAGGCGCTGAGGTAGCCCGGCTTCGCCTTGACAAAAGCCTTGAGCGCGCGCTGGAATTCGATTTCCTCGGCGTTCTGCGGCTCGGGCAGTTCGTCGCCCGCCTCGATGCGCGCGCCCCACAGCGCGAACATGGTCGCGTCGCCGCCATCGTCGAGGATGAGGTTGGCGGTCTGGTCCGGGTTATCGTCGGTCGACCAGTCGAAAATCTTGCCGACATAATCCCAATAGTCGGACAGGCTTTCGCCCTTCACCGCGAACACGGGAATGTCCTGGGCCGCGATGGCCGCCGCGGCATGGTCCTGCGTCGAGAAAATGTTGCAGGTCGCCCAGCGCACCTCGGCGCCCAGCGCGACCAGGGTCTCGATCAGCACGGCGGTCTGGATCGTCATGTGGAGCGATCCGGTGATCCGCGCACCCTTCAGCGGCTGTTCCTCGCCATATTCCTGGCGCAGGGCCATGAGGCCCGGCATTTCGGTTTCGGCGATGTTGATTTCTGCACGGCCATAGTCGGCCAGCGCAATGTCCTTGATGACGTAATCGGAAAAAGCGGTCACGTGATAGTCCTCGGCAAGTTCGGGGGAAGTCTGCGCCACACACGAAAAGGGCGACGCCTGGTTGGCGCCGCCCCTAGCCCCTCCGCCGGACGAGCGCAATGCCCGCGCCCGGACGACCCCGAGGCCTATCGCGAAGCGAAGCGGCCGCCGCTGACCGGCGACGCGGCCAGCAGCTCATCGGCCGCGATGGTCAGGTCCGCCGGATCCTTCGACAGCGACAGATTGTGCGTGATGGACTTCAGCTGGGCGCATTCGAGCCAGGGATGGCCCTGGCCATACTGGTTCGCCATGCCGACGCTGATACGATCGAGTGCACGCTTTGCGCCTTTCGCACCATGTCGCTTGACCAGGCCGCCTTCCAGCGTCTTCGCGGCGCCGTTCAGCGTGGACAGGTGCTTGGCGGAAAACTTGCGGTAATGCGGCTGAAAATCGTCCGACCCCATGCGGCACCGCAAGGACGTGACCATCAGCATGATGTCGAGCTTGCGAATTTGCTCGGCTTCGCGCGGCGAAGCGGCGCTGGCTGTGATCGGAGTGAAAAGAACCGCCGCTGCCGCTGCGCCGGTGACGAATGTCTTCAAGATGTGCATGTCCCTGTCTCCCTGCGGGGCGTCCCGATGGCCCGCGTAAGGAGAAGGTGACGGCAAGGGTTTACTCGAATTTAAAGCGCCGCGGTAAAGCGAAATTAATCATCGGGGGCAGTTGCAAGCGCGACTGGCCAAGACTACCCCACCCCTGGACGGGACAGACGAGGATTTTTGCAATGACGATTTCGGTGGGCGACAAGCTGCCCGATGTGACGCTGGTCAAGGCGACCGAGGACGGCCCCGAACAGGTCCAGTCGAGCGAATACTTCAAGGGCAAGACCGTGGCGCTCTTCTCCGTTCCCGGCGCCTTCACGCCGACCTGTTCGGCGCGACACCTGCCCGGCTATGTCGACAAGGCAGACGAGCTTAAAGCCAAGGGCGTCGACGAGATCGTCGCGACAGCCGTGAACGACGCTTTCGTGATGAGTGCGTGGAAATCCGCCAACAATGCCGAACCCGTGACCATGCTGGCCGATGGCAATGGCGATTTCGCCGAGGCTATCGGGCTGACCATGGACGGTTCGGGCTTTGGAATGGGCAAGCGTGGCCAACGCTATTCGATGATTGTCGAAGATGGCGTGGTGAAGCAGTTGAATGTCGAGGCCCCCGGCGACTTTTCCGTCTCCAGCGCCGAACACATGCTCGGCCAGCTTTAGACTTCTCTAAGGCTTTGCGATTTATGGGGATGGCGTGTCCGATATAGCCATCCCCTATTCACCCGCGATCGCAGAGCACGGCCGCGCACAGCCTGATCCCGTTAGTCTTGCCATTGTCACTGCGCTTGTGGCGGGGCTTGCTGCCGCTTCGATGATCGTCGCAATCGGCGCGATTACAGTAGACTACCTCGATTTTCTGCCATTCGTGATCGTAGCCGCAGCCCTTCTTTTGCTTGCGCGGTATGCAGAGTGGCGCCGTCTCCATTATCTGACTTACGACGCGGCCCGGATGAGCGCTTACGCCACGCTGGGGCTGTTGGCGTGCGGTTTCGTCGCCAATGCGGGCCTGCGTCTGGGGTTTCCACTGATTGATGCCGACCTTGCGACAATCGACGCAGCGATAGGCTTGGACGTTGCTGCTGCCACACGTGCTGCAGCCGAGCATACAGCCGCAATTCAATTTCTTGCAGCAGTTTACAATGCCTCGCATATCGCTGTTGCGGCCCTGATCGTCGGACTTCTTTTTTGCGGACAGAGGGTCATTGCCTGGGAAATGGTGGCAACCGCCATCATAACGATGCAGGCCGTCGCCATCCTGTCCGTTTTCATGCCTGCTATCGGAGCGATGGCCCATTTCAACTTGCTTGACTTGCAGGGGAACGGATTGCCCGTGGGGGCCGGCGTCTATCATCTTGCCGCCTTCGAAGCCGCTTATTCGGGTTCAGATCAGGTGTTCGAGCTTGCCGATATGGAAGGCCTCGTGACATTCCCATCGTTTCATACGGTCCTGGCACTGCTCTTGACCCAAGGCTTGGCTCACACGCGTCTGCGTTTACTCGGCGTGGCCGCTACGTGCGCGGTGATTGTCTCAACCGTTCCGATCGGTGGGCACTACGTCATCGACCTGGTGGCGGGGTTCGCAATCTGGGCTCTTACCGTCACTGTCATCCGAAGAGTTCAATAGCCCATCAGGCTTAGCACTTCCTTGCGGCTGCGCTGGTCCTTCAGGAACGTGCCCATCATCCGGCTGGTAATCATGCCAACACCAGGCGTGCGGACGCCGCGCGCGGTCATGCAGCTATGCGCGGCTTCGATAACCACCGCGACGCCCTGGGGCTCAAGGTTCTGCCAGATACAGTCGGCAACTTCCGCCGTCAGCCTCTCCTGCACCTGCAGCCGCCGCGCGAAACCATGCAGCACGCGGGCGAGTTTCGATATTCCGACCACCCGATCCTTCGGCAGATAGGCGATTGCCGCCTTCCCGATGATCGGCGCCATGTGATGTTCGCAATGCGACTGGAACGGGATATCCTTCAGCAGGACGATCTCGTTGTAACCGCCGACCTCCTCGAACACCCGATCGAGGTGCACTGCGGGATCCTCGTCATAGCCGAGGCAGTATTCCTTCCATGCCCGAGCCACACGCGCCGGCGTGTCGAGCAAGCCTTCGCGCGAGGGATCGTCGCCCGCCCATTCGATCAGCGTGCGGACCGCGTCCTGTACATTCTCCGGAACTGGCGGCTTTCCCCGCGGATCGTCTTCGTCTGGTCCGACCAGGCTACTCATTTACCCCAGATCCTTTTCACTTTCCTGCGGATACGACCCAGGCGGCTTCCATTGCTGAACGGCCCGTCTTTTGCAAACGGCTCGAAGAGATCCTCGGGATCTTCGGGGTCGAGTATCCCGCTTTGCGCGATCGTTTCCTCAACCTCGTTAAGGTCGGGTGGATGATACCGGCATAGCCTGCGCCCGTCCGTTTTCGCCAGCTGGTCGATCGTCGCGGCCATCGTCTCGTGAACGTCGAGCATTTGCGCGATCGCATCAATGTCCAGACCGGTGTGTTCAGCCAGAAGCGTCAATCGGATGCGCCGTATCGCCTCTGCGGCATGCTCGTTTCCTTCGCGCGTCGCATCGATGAAGATGTCACATTCACTGTCGAGGCCCATGGAACGGTTGTTCATATTGGCCGACCCGATGCGAAGGACCTCGTCGTCCACGATCATAATTTTTGCATGAACATAGATGTCCGTATCCCCATTGCGAGGACACCAGATGGAAAAGCAGTGCTGCTCGTCCACCTCCTCGATGCAGCGGACGATTTCCGCGCGTGTGTGGTCCATCGCCTGCGATTCAAGCCAGCCGTCGGCCGAAGCGGGATGGACGATCAGCACTTCGGGCGGATCGTCTTCTTCCATCCGCTCGATGATGGCTTCGGCAATTGCCTGAGATGCGAAGTACTGACTTTCCGCGTAGATGAACTTCTTTGCCCGCTTGATATGCTGGACAAACAACGTCTCGATTTCGCGCACCGCTTCCCAGTCGCGGTATTTCGCGCGTGTGCGCGCAATACCTACCTCGACATTCTCGAAATCAGGCTCGAGCTCATCGGGCCACAGGCTCTCGTCCGGCGCTTTCAAGGGAACGAGTGGCTTGCCGCCAGCCCTGATCCAGCGATCCCGCGCGAGGTCGCTGATGGCATCGGAGACGTCCCCCTCCATCATCATCGAGGCATCGTGCCAAGGCATGTATTCGAAACCCGATGGCGTCTTGCGCCTCGGGTCATTCTCGCGGTGCTCGCTCGTGTCCCAGCGCCTGGCGGTCATGTCGATGCCGCCACACACTGCCAACGAATTGTCGAGCACAGCGATCTTCTGGTGATGGCTGCACCCCACGGGATGGGCCGTATCGAACTTGAAATCGATCCGTCGGTGCCGGAACCAGCGCAGCAGATCCCACCACATCGAACCGCGGAACGTGAACTTGAAGACGCCAAAACTCCATTTGAGAATCCGGATTTCGAGCGTCTTGTTGTGCCGCACCATCCACGCGAAGAAGGCGCCCAGTCTGCGCGGGTAGCCTTTCTTGAAGGGCCGTTCGTACCAGCGACGCCCCTGATCGAGGTGGATGCGGGTGTCGAAATCCCACCCGACCAGGAAAATACGATAGCGGGCATTCAACATGGCGCGCTGCATCGCCGCGAAATAATCTTCGGCGTCGATCAGAACCTTGGCGCGCTTGGCTTGCACGTAGCGCCAAACCCCCGGTTCGACGCCATCGTCGAGCCGGGAGACCGTTTTCGGATCGGGTTCCTCGTCTTTTGTCACACCCCTCCAGCGAACGCGCGAGCGCCTATTCCTTCGCCTCTTCCTTCTTCTCTGGCGTCACTTCGGCTTCCGCCTTTTCCTCTTCTTTGCGACGATCGAAGACACTGCGCATGTGGTCCATGTCCTTGTCGTCGAGGTAGTTTTCGAAGTCGGGGAAGTGATCTTCCTCTTCCTCGTTGATGTGGTGGCGGTACCGGTGGTCGAATTCCTTGAATTTCGTGAGCCAGGCCCCCGAAGCCATGTCGGTCGCGGCCAGATCGTTTAGCGCTTCGTCGATCTCATGGTGCTCGGCAACCGAGTGACGTGTCTCGTCGGTGGTAGGTGGCTTGCGCAGCATCGTCGAATACAAGGCCTGCTCCTCAGCTGCTGCGTGACTTTTCAGTTCCTTCGTCAGCTCGGTGAACAGCTTTTCGCGCTCATCTGTTTCGCCGCTGGTTTCAAGCAGCTTGTCGAGCAACTCGCGGTGGCGATCGTGATCCTGCTTGAGGCGATCGAAAATTTCGGTGGTGTCAGCCATGACTGCTCTCCTTTGCAACACTAACAGGCAAACCCAACGCCGGTTCCGCCAGCTTGCACACGAACGGAAGGCGTCCCATCTCTTCACGATGATGCACGACCGCCAGGGCCCGAGCGCCGTTCAGATGCAACAGATGGCAGAAGCGGTCGTCCGCTCTTTGCCCGAGGAATTCCGCGACCAGATGGGCGAGATCGTCCTGCAGGTGGAAGACTTCGCGACACCGGAACAGCTCGCATCGGTGGACCTGACTGACAAATGGACGCTGACCGGGCTGTACGAAGGGGAAGCCCTGCCCGATCGCTCGATCTGGACCAGTGGCCGAATGCCAGCGCGTATCTGGCTCTTCCGCGAGCCGCTCATCGCCGAATGGCGGGCGACCGGGGTTCAGATGGACGATCTGGTGCGCCATGTCGTGGTTCACGAAGCCGGCCATCACTTCGGCTTCAGCGACGATGACATGCACCGGCTGGAGGATGAAGCCTAGTAAGGCGCTCCGACTGCGGTTTCGCATTCGTTATAACGACCCACCAAAAAAGCCCACGACCCTAAGCGGGTCATGGGCTTTTTTGGCGCGCCAGGAAGGATTCGAACCTCCGACCGCCTGATTCGTAGTCAGGTACTCTATCCAGCTGAGCTACTGGCGCGTTGGAGGGCGCCACATAGGGGGGGCTTGCAAACTTGGCAATCCCTAAACCTCCACTTTTTCGAACAGACTGCGCGCCAAAGCAACATCCAGCGGTGGCTTGGCGAGAAGGCATATTTCAGCCGGCTCGAACCACCTGACCATCCCTCCCTCGCACGCACGGAGTTCGCCCCCGGTCCATCGGGAGGTGTAAAGAAGTATGACAATCGGCCGCGCACCGGCTTCCTGCGCAAATGCTGCTGGCACAAGCGTTTCAGGGTCAAGCCGGTAGTCGAGCTCTTCCTTGATCTCGCGGACCAGCGCAGCCACGGGCGTTTCGCCCGACTCGACTTTACCCCCAGGAAATTCCCACAGGCCCGCATGCGCCTTGCCCGGAGGGCGTTGATGCATCAGCCAGCGACCGCTCGCGTCGGAAAGCGCAAGGGCGACAACCGGTATCCATGTCGGAATATTTTCCAGGTTCTCTGCTCCCTTCAACTTTTTCTTAACGGACTGCCCCGTATCCAGCCGATGTCAGCTTCGACAAAGTGACAATTGGGGCAACGGAAAAATGGTCAAATTCCTGAATAAACTGGGACGCGACGAAAGCGGTGCCACGGCTGTCGAATATGGGCTGATTGTCGCTCTTATCTTCATCGCAATGCTTGGAGCAGTGACATCCTTCAGCAATGCGAACATCGCAACATACACCGCAATTGAAACCGCGGTAACCAGCGTGACTGGAGCATAGGGGCAGTTTTGTTGCGCAGGTGTTAGGAAATTCTCAACACCTCGGCTGCAAAACGGAAAACAGCTCGAACCGTATGTCGGAGCGAGCCGGGAATGAAGACTGAACCAGGAGACATATTATGAAGTTCATCAAGCAGCTGCGTCGCAACGAAGAAGGCGCCACCGCTATCGAATACGGCCTGATCGCCGCTCTCATCGCTGTCGCGGCCATTTCGGCGCTGACCGGCCTCGGTACCAAGGTTTCGGGCACCTTCAAGGCTGCCGGCGACGCAATGCCGGCGGCTGCTGCTAACGCCTAAGCCAAAGCAGCAACGCAAAAAAGGGCGGCGGGGAGCAATCCCCGCCGCCTTTTTTGTTTATCGACGCGATTTATCTCAACGCCCCCGAACCACGACCTTGACCTTCTGGCCCGGCGTCACGTTTTCGTTCGACGAAAGGCCGTTGAGAACCCGGAAGCGCGCCACCTGATTGTCGTCATAGGCCATGTTTCGCGCCAGCGAGGCGACGGAGTCTCCGCTGCGTACTGTGACGACGTCGATCTGCCGGGGAATTACGCGGGCCGCTTGTTGCGCGCCGATGCGACGCATTGACGAGAACATCGGATTGAACGCGCTCGCCTGTCCGGCCGGGGTGATGGCGAGAAAGTGGTAGGCCCGGTCGTTCGCGAACTCATAGGCGAAGACCGTCACATCCACATTGCCATTGCCCGACTGGACGCGCGTGGTGCCATAGGCGGCGGGCAGACCGTTCACAGTCGTGCGCTGGATCGAATCGGGCCGCAGATTGCGCTCTTCGGTCATACTGGCAAAGACCGTCCCGACATAATTGCCGAGATCGCCATTATAGGGTGCCAGCGTAAGCTGAGCGCGCCCACTCTGCCCGTTGATCGTGACCGCACGGGTGCCGTTGACCATGTAGAATCCTTGCGGTGCCGTGAAGGCGAGACGCAGATCGGGATGAATGAACTCCCGCCCCTCGATGACGCCCTGCGCCGGGTCATCGCCATACAGCAAGCCATCGATGCGGCTGAGGAAAGTGTCGCGATTCGTCACGCCGGTCATGCCCTGCGCCTTGGACAGCGCTGTCTGCACGCGACTTGCCGGATCCGGGTGAGTCGACGCCCATTCCGGCACGGTCGCATTATCGCGCCCCTGCACGCGCGCATCCAGCGCGTTCTGCGCGGCAAGGCTCGACAGCACGGTCGCCATGGCCCGCGGATCGTACCCCGCCTGATTGAGATAGCGGATGCCCAGCTCGTCAGCCTCCAGTTCCTGCTCGCGCGAGAAGCGCAATGTCAGGAGCTGCGAGCCCTGCAACAGGGTCTGGCCGACCTGCTGGCCGAGGCCCGAATTGCCGAGCAGAATGCCCGACAGGATTGCCCCGGCGGCGCCCAGCAATGTGTTGCGCTGAGCGGCCTGCTGGCGGCGTTGCGAGTGCCGTGCGGCCACGTGGCCGACTTCGTGACCGAGTACCCCGGCCAATTCCGCCTCATTATTCATCAGCGCGACGAGCTGCCGGGTCGTGTAAACGTAGCCACCGGGCACGGCGAATGCATTGTTGACCGAGCTGTTCAGCAGCGAAACGGTGAAAGCCGAGCGCGCATTCCCAAGCCCCGATTGAACAGCGATGTTCTGGCCCACCTGCTCGACATATTGCGCCTGGCTGCCGGTCATCGCGCCACCGAATTCCGCCAGCAATTGCGGATGGGCCTCCGCGCCAATCTGCGCCTCGCTTTGCGTGATGGGTGCGGAGGAATCGGGGATCGGTCCCCCAACCGCAGCGCAGCCTGCCAGCGAGAGCGATAGCGATGCAGTTGTTGCGGCGAGTAAGGTCTTGGTGCGCGACATTGAAGGGCTCCCCATGCGTCCGGGCGGCCACCAATGGCGCCCTTGGTTCAGTCTCTGGGTTGGAAAACCGGACTGTGGGGTGCTTTGTTCCCGCGCTGTTGCAAGGGCTTACCCGGCGATGCGCAGAAAGCGTTCCTCGCGCATGCGACGCAGTTCAGGGCCGGATTGGCGCGTGAGTTTGTCCAACTCCTCGGCGATGGCCCCGCCCAGCGAGATCGCCGCAGCGCGCGGATCGCGATGCGCGCCGCCGACAGGTTCCGGCACGATCCTGTCGATCACACCCAGTTCGGCGAGATCCTGCGCCGTTACTTTCATCGCCTCGGCCGCATCGGGCGCCTTTTCCGCCGTCCGCCACAAGATCGACGCGCATCCTTCGGGAGAGATGACGGAATAGACCGCATGCTCCATCATCAGCACGCGTTCCGCGCTGGCAAGCGCCACGGCGCCGCCCGAACCGCCCTCGCCCACGATCGCGGCGACCATCGGAACCGGAAGTGCCAGGCACGCCTCGGTAGAGCGGGCGATCGCTTCTGCCTGCCCGCGTTCCTCGGCCTCCACACCTGGAAAAGCACCCGACGTATCGACCAGCGTCACGACCGGCAGGCCAAACCGCCCAGCCAGTTCCATCAGCCGGATTGCCTTGCGATAGCCTTCGGGCTTGCCCATCCCGAAATTGTGCCGCAACCGGCTCGCGGTATCATTGCCCTTTTCATGGCCGATGAGGACGATCTTGCGCCCGTCGAGCTTGGCGAACCCGCCGAGGATCGCTTCATCCTCGCCGAAGGAACGGTCCCCGCCCAGCGGCACGAATTCGTCGAATGCGTGCTCCACATAGTCGCGAAAGTGCGGGCGCGAAGGGTGGCGCGCAACCTGCGTTTTCTGCCACGGGGTCAGCGCCGCATAGGCGGTTTCGAGCAGAGCGGCGCTTTTCAGTTCGAGGCGCTGCAATTCGTTCGAGATATCAACCTCGTCGCCTTCGGCAGCGGCACGAAGCTCGGCTATCCGCTGTTCGAGTTCGGCGACCGGTTTTTCAAATTCGAGGTAGGAAATCATCGCGCCGTCGCTAGTCCGATGTGCCCCGTTGCGCAAGCGGATGACGCTCGTTCACCAGCTTCACCAGGCGGGCCGCATCGACGTGCGTGTAAATCTGGGTCGTGGAAATGTCGGCATGGCCCAGCAATGTCTGAAGCGCGCGCAGATCCGCCCCACCCTCCAGCAGGTGCGTCGCGAAGGCGTGGCGCAGGACATGCGGGCTGAGTTTTTCGGGCGGCAGCCCGGCGCGAACCGCCAGAGCCTTGACCAGCTGGAACAGGCGGACGCGGGTCAGGTGGCTTTTGCGCGAAGGGAACAGCCACGGCGATTCGCTGTCTCGCTGTTCCAGCCAGCGCGACAGGGCGACCCGCGCGCGCCGGCTGACCGGAACGATGCGCGCCTGCCCGCCCTTTCCGGTGACAGTCAGGAAAGGCTCATCACGCGGCACGGCCGACAGCGGAAGCGAAACCAGTTCGGTTGCCCGCAAGCCCGATCCATAGAGCAGTTCGAGCAGAACCAGCATGCGAATGCCCGCAGCAGACCCGCCCGCTGCATCCTCCTCTGCCTGCGCAAACAATTCCGCGATTTGGTCGTGCGAAAGAATCTTCGGCAATGGACGCCGCGCCGCCGGTCGTGCCAGCGCGCTCGTCGGGTCGTCGCTGCGCAGTCCCTCGTCTGCCAGGAAACCGAAGAACTGCCGAAGCGCGGATAGCTTGCGGGCGACTGTCGATGGAGCCAGCGCAGACCAGCGTTGGGCCAGCTGGCCCAGTTGCGCGGAACTTGCGGCATCGAGCCGACCGACCTGCTCCTGCGCCAATTCGAGATCGCGACGATAGGCAAGGATCGTGTTGCGCGCGGCACCGCGCTCGGCAGCCAGCATTGCCAGAAAATCGTCGATCGATGCTCCCGAGGCGCTCATTTCCAGCCTGGAACCAAGTCAGGCATCATCTCAGGCGCGCGCGACCGCCTCCGCGGCGATCATGCGCGCTTCCGCCTCCAGCCCGACACGGCGCAGGGCAGAGACGATATGATAGAGGTGACGCGGGGTCATCCTCTCCCAGCTGTCGCCCTGCATGCCGAGCCCTGCGAGGATGGCGACAAGCGCCGGATTTTCGACGTCAGCCGCCGCGCTGATCATGCGCGTCCAGCGTGTCTGCCCTCCAAGGCTCATTGAAAGTCGCCGGCTGTATTCGCCGATCTCGTCCGAACCGGCCCGGTCGAGTCCGGCAAGCCCCGCCACGAGCATACGCGACTTCCGCTGCCCCGCAGATTGGTCGGCGTCCACGAAGCTGTCGAGTTCGCCATCGCTTATTGCGGACGCGTGACCTGGGGCAGCCAGCGCGAGCAGCGCCCAGCCAAGCGAGCCTTCTTCGACCACGCCCGACCAGCGCATGGCATCGCGATCGAGGCCGGCAGTCAGCATCGAAGCGATCAGTTCCCCGGCATCACTATCAAGCGCGTCGGAGGCGGGAAGCCGGGCGGCAGCGTAGGCGGTAAGGACCTTGCGACCGTAGGCGGTTTCACCGGCATCGTTCCAGAGGTCGCGAATGGCAGCGAAGCGGGCAGCAGGGTCGGCTCCGACATAGGCTTCGCGCAGACGCGAGGCGCGACGATAGGCGTCGCTATCATCCCCGCCCGCAGCATATATCTGGCTGTAGAGATCGACCATCGCATTCGCGGAATAGAGGCCGCTCTGGGCAGCAAGATCCGCGGCATCAACGCGCTCTGCCGGTGCGAGCGCGGGTGTGAGTGCCGCGCTCTTCAAGAGGTTGGCGCCGAGGTCTTCGGTGAGCCCCTCGGGCACCGGCTCGCCCAGCGCATTGGCCAGCGCAAAGCGCCACGGTGTCAGGTCCTCGACCCCGTCCCACTCGATCGTCACGGCCCGGCGACCGGTTCCAGCCGCTCCTGCAAATCGCTGTGCAAAGAGAATATCGATCGCCTCGCCCTCGCCACGAGACTGGAGGCGACGCAGATCGTTCTGGGCGCGCGTCTCCTCCCCCGCATAGGCGGCGCAGATGCCGGCCAGCATCTGCCACTGCGGAGTGTCGCGACCGCTCTGTGCGAGACGCACGGCCGGGCATGCTCCCACGATGTCCGCCGTGCCGATATAGGCATCGATCGCCGCATCGGTGAGTTCGGGCGAGTAATTCGCTGTGTCGATATCCTGCACCAGCGCGCGGGCAACCGCATGTTCGCCCATGGCATTGAGTGCCCGCACGCGCAGCGTGGCGAACTCGGCCGGGTCCATGCCGTCGGGCGCGGCAAGACGGCTGGCGAGCGCGCGGCGCAAGAGAATGTGGCCCCAGCGCGACACCACCGGCCCGGTCATCCCCGCTAGCGCCGCACGCACCAGGGCTGAAGGCTGTCGGCCCAGCGATCCGGCGGGCATGCCGCCTTCCGCGGGCGCCAGCAGACCGGCTTGCGCCATCGACCGTTGGGCAGCCGGTGGAATGTCGAACTTCGGCTTCAGCCCGAGCAACTCGTCAAGCTCGTCGGTGGACATGCGCTCGAGTTCCTCGAGCGTTGGAAGATTTGCCAGATCGAAGCCGTCGGCACTCGGAGTGGGTCCACCGTCCGATCGATCCGGAAGCGGCTGGACGATCTCGCCCGGGGTCCGGTTCACGCCGTCGGCTCCAGGCGTGGCGGTCGGCGTCGCCGATGGCGTTGCCGGGGATTGTCGCGGCGTCGGGCTCGGGCTGGGCGAAGGTTGGTCGAAGCCCGGCGGCAGAAGGTCCGCCGGCGCGGATTGTGCCCATACTATCGAGGAACACAGAGCCAGGGCGCCGCCGCCGATCAGCCAGCCGGTCTTCATCGCGCGGCTCCCGGCGTCGCAATCTCCTGCTCGATCGGGTGGAGCGGCTCCTGCCCGCCATCGATCCATGCAACGACCAGCAATACACCGATGATCGTCGCCACGACGCCCATGATACGCTTCGAGTTCATCGCCAAGATTTTCGCGTCCCGCCTGAAGTGCTGATACCTTGCCCGCGCCCTAGCGCATCTCTAGGCACGGCGGCAATGACCCACGCGCACGCCCTGCCCCTCGACCGTGTCGCCGCGATTGCCGGACGGATAGATCGCCCGATCGTGCTGGTCGGCCTGATGGGCGTGGGCAAATCGACCGTGGGGCGAAGGCTTGCCGCGCTTCTGGAGACCGGTTTCGTCGACGCGGATGAGGAGATCGAGCGCGCTGCCGACCGAAGCGTCGCCGAAATATTCGATGCGCATGGCGAAACCTATTTTCGCGAGGGCGAACGCCGCGTGATCGCGCGGCTGATGGAAGAAGACCATGGCGTGATCGCCACCGGGGGCGGCGCCTTCGTCAATGCCGAAACGCGGCGCCTGATCCTCGACACCGCGATTGCCGTTTGGCTCGATTGCGACATCGACACGCTGGTCGAGCGGACCGGTCGGCGCAACACCCGGCCGCTGTTGCAGAAGGGCGACCCCCGCGAAATCCTGACCGGGCTTAAGGATCAGCGCAGCGCCGCCTATGCCGAGGCGCAGATTCACGTCGTGACCGACGACGGTCCGCACCAGCAGACGGTGCTACGCATTCTGGAGGCGATCGACGCATGGCTATAATCCCGGTCGAACTGGCAGGCCGGAGCTACGACGTGCATGTCGGTCATGGCCTGCTGGACAATGCGTTGGTTAAGGCCCGCAAATTCGTGGAGCCCTTTTCCGGGCGCAAGGTGCCGGTCGTGGCCGACCGTAAAGCCATGGATCACCACGGCGAACGCCTGGCGCAGTCGCTGGCTGTGGACGGCTACGCAATCGAATGGTTCGTGGTCGAGCCGGGAGAGACGGCCAAGAGCTGGGCCGGCCTCGAAAAGCTCGTCGACTGGCTACTGGCACTCGGCATAACGCGCAGCGACCATGTTTTCGCCCTCGGTGGCGGCGTGGTCGGCGACCTCACCGGCTTTGCCTGCGCGATCGTGAAGCGCGGATGCGGGTTCGTGCAATTGCCGACCACCTTGCTGGCGCAAGTCGACAGCTCGGTCGGGGGCAAGACCGCGATCAATACCGCGGCGGGCAAGAATCTCGTCGGCGCGTTCCACCAGCCGTCGCTCGTACTCGCCGATCTCGATACGCTGGCCACCCTCCCGCCGCGCGAGTTGCGCGCAGGCTACGCCGAGGTGCTCAAATATGGCGTGCTGGGCGATGCGGAATTCTTCGATTGGCTGGACGATCGTGGCGGTGCAGTTCTCGCGCTGGGCGACGAGGCGCTGGAGCAGGCTGTCGCCACCAGCGTCGCAGCGAAGGCACGGATCGTCGCCGAGGACGAGCGCGAGACCACCGGGACCCGCGCGCTGCTCAATCTAGGGCACACGTTCGGCCATGCGCTGGAGGCGGAGACGGGCTTTTCAGACCGCCTGCTGCATGGCGAAGGGGTGGCGCTGGGAATGGTGCTGGCGGCGCGCTATTCGGCCCGCCGCGGCAATCTGAGCGACGATAGTGCCGCGCGCATCACGCGTGCTATCGATGCGGCAGGGCTTCCGGCAGAGATTTCCGCTCTTGGCCTCGACTGCGATGGGCAGGCATTGGTCGCACATATGCTGCACGACAAGAAGATGGAATCCGGCGGCACCCTGCCCTTCATCCTCCTGCACGATATCGGCTCGGCCTATCTTGCGAAAGACGTCGATCTGGCAGATGTCGCCACATTCCTCGATGGGCAGTTGCAGGCACATTGACGCGCGAAATTGCTGCGCCCATGCTGCGCAGCATGACGCGGTTCGTCGACCTTTCGATCCCCATCACGAACGAGGTCGTTTCCGACCCAGAAGTCATGCGCCCGAAAATCCAGTACATGACCCACGAAAACACGTGGGAGCAGATCGCGATGTTCTTTCCCGGGCTGGAGAAGGAGGATCTGCCGGACGGCGAAGGCTGGGCGGTCGAGATGCTGGAACTGTCCACTCACAATGGGACGCATATGGACGCCCCCTGGCATTATCACTCGACCACCGATGCCGGCGCACGTCCAGCTCCCAGCATCGACGAGGCGCCTCTCGACCGCTTCCTGCGGCCCGGGGTCAAACTGGACTTCAGCCATTTGCCGCACGGCCACGTGGTCAGCAGCGCCGAGGTTGAGGACGCATTCGACGCGATCGAATACGAACTCCGGCCACTCGACATCGTGCTGGTGCAGTCGGGTGCGGTCTATGGGACGGAAAATTTTACCGACCAGGGCGTCGGTCTCGGCGCCGAAGCGACGTTATGGTTGACGGAACGCGGCGTGGAGGTGGTCGGCACGGATGCCTGGAGCTGGGATGCACCGTTCAGCCACACGGCGAAACGCTGGGCCGAGACCCACGATCCGGCGATCATCTGGGAAGGTCACAAGGCCGGTCGCACCCGCCCCTATTACCAGATCGAGAAGCTGACCAATCTCGAGGCGCTGCCCCCTCATGGCTTCACAGTCAGCTGCTTCCCGGTCAAGATCGAACGCGCCAGCGCCGGATGGATCCGCGCAGTGGCGATGATAAAGGACTGATTGGCTCGGGTTATTGTCCTCAATGGGGTGAGCAGCGCAGGCAAATCCTCACTTGCAAAGGCCATGCAGGATCATGCCGGACGCGACTGGCTGCACGTTTCGCTGGACGACTTTATCTCGATGATTCCACCAAAACGAGAGTCTGCGCCCCGTTGGTTTCGCGTCGAGAATGTGGGAGAGCCCGACGCGCCTCCCGAGGTTGCCTTTACCAATGGCCGGTGCGGGGCCGCTCTTACGCAAGCAATGCGCGATTTTGTTGCCGCGGCCGCCAATCACGGGCTCGACATTATAGTCGACTACGTTTGCACGGAGGAGGAAATGGCGGACTATCGCCGCCAGCTAAAGCGACACGAATTGGCGATCGTCCGCGTCGATGTGCCGCTTGAAACGGCCGAGCGGCGCGAGCGGGCACGCGGAGACAGGATGGTCGGACTAGCCCGGCAGCAGCACGCTCGTATTCACGCTGACATTAAGTATGATTACCAGATCAACAACGAGGATGGCGGATTGCAGACGTGCGCAGCCGCAATCCTGGCCAAGTTCGATCGCCTCGACTAGCCTACCCGCGGCTCCAGCCGTGTGACCTTCGCCCCGGCACCGACCGGTTGATAATCGGCCATCATCGCATCGTGTTCGGCAAACAACCGCTCGATCTCGCTGCGCCGTTCAAGCAGCATCTGGGCGATGCCGGGCGCAAGGCTGTCGCCCTCGCCGATCTTGCCGAGGATACCGGCGAGGTCCGCGACCGTCGCCTCTTCCGGGGTCTTGTGATAGTGACCCCGAGTATCGAAAAACCCTGTTCCCCTGTGTGCCATGCGAAACTCCTGTGCGTGGTGCTGCAGAAGCGAACCGAAGGCCAACAGTATCTCCGGCTATGCGATTCGGTAAAAGTCGATTTACCAAGATTCGTAGCGAATCATGCAATTTCGCAAGGAAACGGACGTCTCGCTTTACGGAGATTTCACGCGATTTTCGTTAAGCGCGCGCGGCGCTTGTCATTCGAGTTCGAGAATCACCGCATCGACCGCGAGGCTATCGCCCTCCTCCGCGTTGATCTTGCTCACCACGGCTTCCTTTTCCGCACGCAGGATGTTTTCCATCTTCATCGCCTCGACCGTTGCCAGCGGCTGGCCGGGCTGCACCTCGTCGCCCTCGCCGACATGCAGTTTGACCAGCAGGCCGGGCATCGGACAGATCAGCATCTTCGAAAGATCGGGCGGCTCCTTTTCGATCATGTGCGAAGCAAGATGGGCGATCCGGCTTTGCAGGATGCGCAGTTGGTGCGTGGCGCCTCGCGTGGTCATCGCGTAGCCGGTGCGCGTCGGCGATAGCTGCAGGGTGAACGTTTCGCTCACCTCACCATCGCTCCCGCCAAATTCGACTTCTATCATGACGTCGCCGGGTGTGTATTCCATCTCCAGCGAAACCGGTTCGCCGTCGACGGTGATGGCGTCTTCACCAAGACGAACCTCGAAGGTCGAGGACTCCGCTTCGCGCTCGCCAATACGGATTGACCATTCGCCCGGCGCGTAAAAATCACCGTCAAGCTGCTGATCGATCCGCCGGGCACGGTCGGCATCCGCGGTGGCAATCACTCCGCCAACGGCGGCAAGCACACGCATCAGTTCGTCCGATGCCGGCGCGCCTTGGAACCCTTCCGGATACTCTTCCGCTATGAAGCCGGTCGTCAGGTCACCGGAACGGAAGCGCGGATGCTGCATGATCGCGCTCAGGAAATCGACATTGTGACCCAAGCCTTCGATCCGGAAAGCGTCGAGCGCCTGAACCTGCAGATCCGCCGCCTCGTCGCGCGTTTCGCCCCAGGTGACCAGCTTGGCGATCATCGGGTCATAGTGGATCGACACCTCTCCGCCCTCATAGACGCCATCGTCGACGCGGATGCCATCCACGCCGCGGCGGCCGTTCTCTGCCCCGTCGTCGGTCCAGGGTTCGACCGGGGGCTGGTAATGCACCAGCCGCCCGATGCTGGGCAGGAAACCGCGATAGGGATCCTCGGCATAGACGCGGTTTTCGATCGCCCAGCCGTCGATCTTCACATCATCCTGCGTCATGCCGAGCTTCTCGCCCGCAGCGACACGGATCATCCATTCGACCAGATCGACCCCTGTGATCATCTCGGTCACCGGGTGCTCCACCTGAAGGCGGGTGTTCATCTCGAGGAAGTAGAAGCTCTCGCCGGTCTTGTCGGCCCCGCTGACGATCAGTTCGACCGTGCCCGCGCTGTGATAGCCGACCGCCTTCGACAGGGCGACGCATTGCTCACCCATCGCCTTTCGCATCTTCGGCGTGACGAAAGGCGATGGCGCTTCTTCCACCACCTTCTGGTGGCGACGCTGGATGCTGCATTCGCGCTCGTTCAAGCAAAGCACATTGCCGTGCTTGTCGCCGAGGATCTGGATCTCGATGTGGCGCGGATCCTCGATGAATTTCTCGATGAAGACGCGGTCATCGCCGAAGGAATTGAAGCCCTCGCGCTTGGTCGCCTCGAACCCTTCGCGCACGTCCTTCTCGCTATAGGCGAGGCGCATGCCCTTGCCGCCGCCGCCAGCGCTGGCCTTCATCATCACCGGATAGCCGATGTCGTTGCTGATCTCGACCGCGTGATCGGTATCGCGGATTTCACCGACAAAGCCGGGTACCACATTGACGCCAGCCTCGCGGGCGATCTTCTTGGATTCGATCTTGTCGCCCATCGCGGCGATCGCGTCGGCCGGTGGTCCGATGAAGGCGATGTTCTCTTTGGAGAGCGCTTCGACGAAGCTCGCCCGTTCGGACAGGAAGCCATAGCCCGGATGCACCGCCTCCGCGCCTGTCTGCTTGCAGGCGGCGATGATCTTGTCGGCGACGAGATAGCTTTCGGATGCCTGCGCCGGGCCGATATGGACCGCCTCGTCCGCCATCTTCACGAAGGGCGCGCGGGCATCGGCATCGGAATAGACCGCCACCGTGGCAATGCCCATCCGCTTGGCGGTCTTGATCACGCGACAGGCAATCTCGCCGCGGTTGGCAATCAGAATTTTCGTGAACATTCAGGCTCCGGAAGGCGGCTCGGTTCTTGAGATGCCTATGCCGCCCCCGGGATGCCACTTCAAGTCGAACGCGCCTCAATAGGTCGCGTGGGCATGTCCGACATAGCTGGTCTGCGTCTGAATCAGCGAATCAAACTCCTCGATTATCGCCATCGCCTGTTCCTGCCCGCCGGCCAGCTTGGCCATTTCACCCATCCACGCAATATCGTCGGGCGAGGTGGCCCACGTCATGTCGCTGGGCCCGCCATTCATCGGAAAAACATAAACCGCGTCCCAGTCGCCAGTGTCGAAGTGGATGCCATGGATGCCGCTGTCCCGCCCGGTCTGATTGTCGGCCTTGGCAAAATAATTCTCGATGATCTCCATCGCGCGGGCCCGCTTGCCCTGCTTGAATTTCGTCATGACGACGCGCGCCCAGGTTACGTCCTCCATGCGCTGCGGTGTGTTTGCCTCCTGCGCGGCGGCGGGCACCATCGGCATGGCCAGGCCAAGCGCGGCGGCGATCATAACAAGCTTCTTCATCAGTCCTCTCCCCTTTCGAAGGATAACGACCCTGGAAGCGATCCGGTTTTTATTGTGATGCTGCGTAACCAGCAGGCTTGAGAACAGGCCCAATTCGAGAGCGAGTCAAGCCGCCCGTTCAAGCGACTGGAACCGCTAGACTTTCCCTGCGAAGCCAATCAACGCCTGCGCATAGTGCTCGGCGCCTCGGCGCTCTCCCTCGCCCTCGAGCAGCTTCTCTATGGCGGAGGCGAGTCGCTCGATATTCATCGCGGACAACTGGCCGAGTGGCGAGACGTAGATGCCGATGGTAAAAAGGATAGCGCCGGTTTCGGGCAAGCGGCGCAGGGTCTGGCGCTCGGAGCGCACGAACAGCGTCTTCCCCGCGTTCTCGGGCGTCACGTGCGCAAAGGCGCGTTCGGGCGGTTCGGCAATCCAGCGGCGCTTCCCGGTCGCGGCGATGAACCAGTTGCAGCGCCCGTAAATCGCACCCGGTTTCAACTTGGCCATGAAATTGTCGACGCCGCTTGCCAGCTGCTCTTCATAGCCCTGGATCGGAGCATGAAGCGCGCGCAGCGGCAGGCCCAGTTTCTCGGCAGGCACCCAGTCGGATGGCCATGCGACTGCCGCACCGACAAGCCGGTACTGCTCCTCGCAGGGCGCGAGCGTTAGGAGGCACATGTCCTCGTGATGCGCACGCGCCGCTTCGGGCAAACCGCCGGACAGGCCGAGCAAGGTGGCGAGCTCCGCGCCGGGCGCTTCTGCTTCAGGTGCGAGCTGGATGCCGTCGGGATATGTGGCAAACCCCTCGGCGCGAGCGGCGAGATCGGGTTCGGGCTGGAGCCATTCGCTCTCGTCCAGCCTGGCGAGCCCCATCTTGAGCGTCCCACCACCGCGGGCACGCGGAAGCAATTCATCCACCGAAAAACCGAGACTCATTTTCTCGCTTCGGTCCGGAAGACAAGCAGAAACAAGACGCTCAACGCAAGGCTGGCAATCGCGAGGCCGCCGTAAAGCGGGCCGTAATCGCTACAGAAATCCTGCCCCCACTGGCACTCGAACCGCGGAACGGCGCTGAACCAACCGACAGCGAAAACCAGCGCAACCCCTGCCATGACCGCGCTGGCCAGAAGTGTCGCAGCGCGACGGATCACTCAGCTGGCTCGCCAATCCTGCATGCCTGGCCGGCGGCCCGCATCGGTTCTTGCTGCGCCAGTGCCGTCAGTCCCAGCTTGGCAAACAGCGCAGCATCGCTGTCGTCACCCGCATTGGGCGCTGTCAGCAGCTTGTCGCCGGTGAAGATCGAATTCGCGCCCGCCATGAAGCACAACGCCTGCGTGGCCTCGCTCATGCTCTCGCGGCCTGCGGACAGGCGCACCATGCTCATCGGCATCGTGATACGTGCCACTGCCACGGTGCGGACGAATTCGATATCGTCGATCTTGGCGAGCGGCGTATCGGCCAGCATGTCGCCCAGCACCGTGCCCTTGACCGGCACCAGCGCATTGACCGGCACGCTTTCGGGATGGCGTTCGAGCGTGGCGAGCGTGTGGACGAAGCCCACCCGGTCCTCGCGCGTTTCGCCCATGCCGACGATCCCGCCGCTGCACACATTGATGCCCGCATCGCGCACGTTCTGCAGCGTGTCGAGCCGGTCCTGGTAATTGCGGGTCGAGATCACGCGCTCGTAATATTCCGGCCCGGTGTCGACATTATGGTTGTAGTAATCGAGGCCCGCTTCCTTCAGCATATCCGCCTGTTTCGGCGTCAGCATGCCGAGCGTCATGCAGGTCTCCAGCCCCATCGCACGCACGCCCTTCACGATCTCGACGATGGCGGGCATGTCGCGGTCCTTGGGGTTGCGCCATGCCGCGCCCATGCAGAAGCGCTGGCTACCCTGATCCTTGGCCCGCGCGGCAGATTGCAACACCTCGCGCACATCCATCAGCTTGGTCGCCTCGACGCCGCTATCGGCTTTCACCGACTGCGAGCAATAGCCGCAATCCTCCGGACACCCGCCGGTCTTGATCGACAGCAGCGTGCACAGCTGGACCTGCTCGGGCGGATGGAACTCGCGGTGGACCGTGGCGGCCTGGAAAAGCAGCTCAGTGAAGGGAAGGTCGAACAGCGCCGCGATTTCATCGCGGGTCCAGTTCATGCGGATTTTGTTCATTCAGCAACCTTGGAAATAAATAGGAATAGCTCGGGTTCTTTGTCAGCCAATATTCCGATGTAATCCGAGCCAGAAAAATTTGTGTAGTGACCGATATCCGACGCATCAAAAACCGGTGCTAGAACTGCGCCGAAGTAATGATCAGCCTCATCGGCCTCAATCCGCTCAGCATCGTTGATCGCCAAGCGCATACATTCGTGAAGCTGACTTTCAGTTGATCTGTTCCAGGCTCTTTTGAACTCGAATGCATAGGATTCGGTACCCGCGACGAACCATAGGTCGCCTCTTCCGTCAGCAACGCGCCTTTTATCTGCAGTCTTCCGTTTTTGCGTCTGGTATTCTGAGATTGGATAGTATCCTGCAGAAGCGGCGGCACCCAACAAAAGGCTTACTCCGGGAACTTCGAGTTCTTCGAATGGACGGTAGTCTGGAGCATAATAACGAATTCCTTGAAGGAGCGTGGCTGCTTCACGCAACCATCGCTCTAGGATGCGGTAGTCGTCATCATTCTCTTTTTTTGGCAAAAGGGAGTGCTTCACTCCGCCGCCTCGTCCAAATCTTCGCCCGCAGGCGGCATGTTGTGCCCCAACAGCCGCAGCACATCCGCCGCGCATTCGACCACGTTGCTGCCCGGGCCGTAGATCCCCTGCACTCCGGCATCGCGGAGGAAGTCGTAGTCCTTCTGCGGGATCACGCCGCCGGCGATCACCTTGATGTCTGCGCGGCCCGCGTCCTTCAGCAGGTCGATCAGTTCGGGGATGAGCGTCTTGTGGCCCGCCGCGAGGCTGCTCGCGCCGATGGCGTCAACTTCGTTCTCCAGCGCCATGTCGCGCGCTTCTTCGGGCGTCTGGAACAGCGGGCCGGAGACGACCTCGAAGCCCATGTCGGCAAAGGCGCTGGCGATGACATTCGCGCCGCGATCGTGCCCGTCCTGCCCCATCTTGGCGACCATCAGCTTGGGCGCGCGGCCAAGACGGCGCTCGACCGCCTTCACGCCCTCGACCACCTGTGCGTAGCGCTCGTCGTCCGAATAGGCTTCGGAATACACGCCGCGCACAGGCTTCGGCATGGTATCGTAGCGGCCATAGGCGTCTTCCATCGCCTGGCTGATTTCGCCCAGGGTGGCGTCGTGACGGGCGGCCTCGACCGCCAGCGCAAGTAGGTTGCCCTCGCGCTGCGCCGCGCCGCGAGCCAGCGCGTCGAGCGCTGCCTTGCAGGCGAACTCGTCGCGGCCCGCGCGGACCTGTTCGAGGCGCGCGATCTGGCTCTGGCGGACGGCGTGGTTGTCGATATCGAGCGTGTCGATCTCGTCTTCCTTGTCGCGGCGATATTTGTTCACCCCCACGATCACCGTCTCGCCCCGGTCGACGCTAGCCTGCTTGGCAGCGGCGGCCTGCTCGATCTGCGCCTTGGGTTTGCCGCTGGCGACATATTCGGTCATGCCGCCCGCTGCCTCGACCTCGTCGAGCATCTTCTTCGCCTCGTCCACCAGTGCAGCGGTCAGGCTTTCGATGTAGTAGCTGCCGCCCAGCGGATCGGCGACATTGGTGATGCCGGTCTCTTCCTGGATCACCAGCTGCGTGTTGCGGGCAATGCGGGCAGAGAAGTCGGTGGGCAGCGCGATTGCCTCGTCCAGCGCGTTCGTGTGGAGCGACTGCGTGCCGCCCAGCACCGCCGCCATTGCCTCGATCGTGGTGCGGATGACGTTGTTATAGGGGTCCTGCTCCTGCAAGCTAACGCCGCTGGTCTGGCAATGCGTGCGCAGCATCTTCGACTTGGGGTTCTGCGCCCCCAGCCCGTCCATCACATCGTGCCACAGCGCACGCGCGGCGCGCATCTTGGCGATCTCCATGAAGAAGTTCATGCCGATGCCCCAGAAGAAGGACAGGCGCGGCGCGAAGGCATCGATATCGAGCCCCGCTTCCATGGCGCGCTTGGCGTATTCCTTGCCGTCGGCAATGGTGAAGGCGAGTTCCTGCACCGCGGTCGCCCCGGCTTCGTGCATGTGATAGCCCGAGATCGAAATGCTGTTGAATTTCGGCATGTTGGCCGATGTATATGCGATGATGTCCGAAACGATCCGCATGCTCGGCTCGGGCGGATAGATATAAGTGTTGCGGACCATGAACTCCTTGAGGATGTCGTTCTGGATGGTCCCGGCGAGCTTATCCTGGCTCACTCCCTGACGTTCCGCCGCGACGATGTAGAAAGCCAGCACCGGGATCACCGCGCCGTTCATCGTCATGCTGACGCTCATGGTGTCGAGCGGGATCTGGTCGAACAGGATTTCCATGTCGCGAACGGTGTCGATCGCGACGCCCGCCTTGCCGACATCGCCGACCACGCGCGGGTGGTCGCTGTCATAGCCGCGGTGGGTTGCAAGGTCGAAGGCAACGCTCAGACCCTTCTGTCCTGCGGCAAGGTTACGGCGATAGAAAGCGTTCGATTCCTCGGCGGTGGAGAAGCCCGCATACTGGCGGATGGTCCACGGGCGGCCGGTGTACATCGAGGCATAGGGCCCGCGCGTGAACGGCGCGATGCCTGGGACGCCCGGGTCGAGATCTGCGGTGTCCTCGCTCGTGTAAAGCGGCTTCACATCGATACCCTCGGGCGTGTGCCAGGTCAGATCGCGGCCCTTCACCTCCTTGTCGGCGCGGGCTTTCCAGTCGTCATAAGTGGGTTTGTCGGTCATGGTCGCACTCAGGCTTTTGCACTCGGGCGGGCGGACACGCGCTTGTGCCAGCCGCGCAGGTTTTCGCACTCTTCTGGCATGCCGCAGCCGACGAATTCGGCGAAATCGGCTGTCGTCAGCAGGAGGATGTCGGCCGCGCTATAGGCCGATCCGGCGAGGAAGTCGCGGTCCGCCAGCGACTGGTCGAAGAAGCGGAAGGCCTCGGCCACGCGGGGGCGGTTGGCCTCGCCCCACTCGGCATTGCGGCCGGGCAGCGCAGCGGTGAAGGGATGCGTGTGGACCCAGACTGCGCCGATCGGCGGCATCGCGATCATCTCGACCCGGCGGCTCCACATCTCGATCTCGGCGATTTCGAGCGGCGTGGTACCGAACAGCGGCGGCTCGGGGTGCAGCGCCTCGAGATAGCGCATGATCGCCACGCTCTCGGCAATCACCATCCCGTCCTCCAGCTCGAGGATCGGCGTCTGCCCGCGCGGGTTCTTGGCGACGTATTCGGGCGCCTTCTGCTCGCGCTTGGGGATCGAGACTTCCTGCATCGGCAGGTCGATGCCCTTCTCAGCCGCAAAGATGCGCACGCGGCGCGGATTGGGCGCCGGGTTCGGGCTGTCGTAGAATAGCATTGCGATCCTCTCTCCCGCGCCGGTCAGTTCGACCAGTGCGCATTGTCCTTGGGCGTTTCCATGATCTCGGTCAGCTGGCCCATCATGTCCTTGGGATGGAGGAAGAAGATCGGCGTCCCGTGCGCGCCGATGCGCGTCGGGCCAAGGATGCGCTTGCCCAGTTCCTCGAACCATTTGCGGGCATCTTCGATGTCCTCGACCTCATAACACAGGTGGTGCTGCCCGCCGGCCGGGTTCTTGGCAAGAAAACCGGCGATGGGCGAGGCATCGGACAGCGGCTCGATCAGCTCGATCTGCGTGCCGAAACTGGGTCCGCTCTCGGTCGGATCACCCGGCGTATCGACGAAACAGACCTTCACGCCCTGCTCTTCGAGATCGAACGGTTCGCGTATCTTCGTCGCGCCCATGACGTCGCGGTAGTAGCGGATCGATTCCTCGATCGAGGGCGTCGCGACGCCGACGTGGTTGAGACGACCGAGTTTCATGCACCTGCTCCCGCAAAAACGAATGGCGCGATCCCGCTAACGGAACCGCGCCACTCAATGCAATGCCTATGCTAGCTAAATCACTCGCCGGTGGAGATATCGCCCAACCCCTGGACGTATTCGGCGCCTGCCAGGATTTCCGCCGAGCTTCCTTCGAAGCTCTCGCCGATCGGCTGGACGCGCCCACCGAGGCAGGTGCCAAGGAACCCTTCCATCGCAGCGAAGAAGCTCAGCCGATTCTCCGGCTTTTGGAAGCCGTGTCCCTCATCGGGATAATTGATGTAGGTCACCGGCAGATTCTTTGCCTGCATCGCCGCGACGAGATTGTCGGCCTCTGTCTTGGTCACACGCGGATCGTTGCCGCCCTGCCCGACCAGCAGGGGCACCTTGATGTCGTCGATGCGGCTGATCGCGGAGCGCGCCAGCAAATCCTCGCGCTGCTCGGGATCGGCCGGATCGCCGACATAACGGAACCAGGTCCCTGCAAGGAATGGCTTCCAGTATTCCGGGAAGCTCTCGATCAGCGTCACGAGGCTGGACGGCCCCACGATGTCGACTCCGCAGGCGAACTTGTCGGGCGTGAACGTAACGCCGATCAGCGTGGCGTATCCGCCGTAGCTTCCGCCGCCGATGGCGACCTTGTCCTCCTGCGCGATGCCCTCGCCCACGGCCCAATCGACCGCGTCGATCAGATCGTCATGCATCTTTCCGGCGAATTCGCCGACCGCCGCGTTGGTGAAATCCTTTCCGAAGCCGGTCGAGCCGCGGTAGTTCACGCTAAGCACGGCATAGCCGCGGTTCGCCATCCACTGATGGATCGTGTTGTAGCCATAGCCATCGCGCGCCCACGGCCCGCCATGAACCCACAGCAACATCGGCACCGCCTCGTCGGGGCGACCATCCCCATCGGCATCGCTGCCCGGTGGAAGCGTCAGATAGGACACCAACGTCTTCCCGTCGCGCGACTTCAGTTCCAGCGGATGCATCGGCTGGAGCGGCGCATCGGAAAGATCGGGGCGCGTGGCAAACCACGGCGTCAGCGTGTCGGCGGTACGATCATAGACATAATACTGGCCGGGCGCCTGCGCCGAGCCATCATAGACGATCCAGGTATTGTCGTCCTCCGACCGCGAGGTGACCGAGAATTCGCCTTCCAGATTGGCATCGAGGAAGTCGAGCTCGGCTTGCGCCTCGTCGTTAAGGGCGGTCCACTCGCTCTTCAGATAATTGGTCGAATAGGCGATGGGCTCATAGGTGTCGTTGTCTACCATGATGCCGCTCAGATCGGCATGTTCCGGCTCCACGATCACCCGCCGCTCGCCACTCGTCAGATCGACCGCGACACCTGCTGCAAGGTTCCGGTCGCGGCTGTCGATCATGTAGACCGTGTTGTTGTCGCGCGAAAACTGGACGATGTTGGTGTTGAGCATGTCCTCGCTGGGAATGTCCGCGAAGACTTCTCCCGGCGTCATATCCTCGTTGAGGTAGACCGCCTTCATACCACCGTCGGGCTGGGGCACCATGGCCATGCGCGGCTTGTAGGTATTGTCGGTAATGAAGGCCGCATAGCCGGGGTTCTCGGCGATCAGCGTCCGCTCACCAGTCTCCAGATTGTATTCGTAGAGATCGGTCAGCTGCGGATTGCGCTCGTTCGTGCCGACCAGGATCACGCCCGGACGGTCGCGGCTTGCGCCCATCAGCTGCGCGCGAATGCCGTCGGGCAGCGGGGTGAGGTCGCGGGTTTCGCCGGTGCGCGGGTCGGTGGCATAGACATGGAAGTTCTCGTCCCCGTCATTGTCCTTTACGAACAGGACGTACTTGCTGTCGACCGACCACAGATGATTGGAAATGCCGCGGTGGCGGTCGTCGGTGACGACCTTGCCGTTGGAGGGATCGGAGGCCGGCGCGACCCAGACGTTCATCACGCCTTCGTCCGGCGCGATCCAGCTGACCCATTCGCCATCCGGGCTGATGCGACCCTGCGAGGCAACCGGATTCCCGAACAATTCGCTCCGGTCGATCAGTTCGTATTCGGACAGCGCGTGGTGCTCGGCATGGCCCACACCGGTCATCATGGTCGAAGCGGCAAGCGCCGAGGCTGCCAGCAAGGTTGTCTTCATCGAAATGCCTCCTCCTGATTACGGTAGGGAGGCTATCGTGGAGGGGGTGGGGAGTCTAGGCTACGGAATTGGAAAAACTCACGCATTCGAGCCCATGACATCGCGGTGATAGCGCACTGATTCCGCGATCGAGGGCATCCAAACGCTGATACGGTTGAGGCGTCCGAGTTTCACATTGCACCTAAGATACTAGAAATCGAATAAAATCCATAGATGAAAAGGCCAGTGCTAGCCAAGAGACTCAAAAAGCCAATTCCAAATGGCCAACTATGCTTCTTCAAGCTTCCAAATAATTCCTGATAAGTCGCGAAGTCAGAGACACTATCGGACCAAACAATTCCCACCATTTCATTGGCAGTCGCTGAATAGCCCAAAGATATAAAAAATCCTGAAAAGATCGCAAGAACCATACTCGCAGCGAAAGGCCACAGTTCTCCAACTGACAAGCCTGCCTGTATTAATTCGACCTTTGTGAGGGCAAAAAGTGCTCCGCTATCGACAACGAGAAGTGATGCAATAATCCACTTAAAAAGCGCTGCGGAAGTCGCTTCAGAATCCTCTATTACCTTTTTGACAATCTCTATCCTGAGCGACTTTTTCGCGTCGTCCTTTACAATCTGCTTCGCCGCTTCGTCGACCATTAGCAATCCTCACAGCGGAATGTTATCGTGCTTCTTCCACGGGTTCTCGAGCTGCTTAGTCCGCAGCTTCCTTAGCCCCAGCGCGATCCGCCGCCGCGTGGAGTGCGGGTAGATTACCTCGTCGATATAGCCGCGCTGAGCCGCCACGAAGGGGTTGGCGAAGCGGTCTTCGTATTCCTTCGTTTTCTCGGCGATCTTTTCGGGATCGTCGCGGTCCTGGCGAAAGATGATCTCCACCGCCCCCTTGGCGCCCATCACCGCGATTTCGGCGGTTGGCCAGGCGTAGTTCAAATCACCGCGCAGGTGCTTGGAGGCCATCACGTCATAAGCGCCGCCATAGGCCTTGCGGGTGATCACGGTGATCTTGGGCACGGTCGCCTCGGCATAGGCGAACAGCAGCTTCGCGCCGTGCTTGATGATGCCGTTGTGCTCCTGCGCCGTGCCGGGAAGGAAGCCAGGCACATCGACGAAGGTCAGGATCGGGATTTCGAAGGCATCGCAGAAGCGCACGAAACGCGCGGCCTTCTTGGACGAATTGATGTCGAGCACGCCAGCGAGCACCATCGGCTGGTTCGCCACCACGCCCACCGTGCGCCCTTCAACCCGGCCGAAGCCGCAGATGATGTTGGCGGCGTGGTTCGGCTGAATTTCGAAGAAATCGCCCTCATCCAGCGTCTTCCGGATGACCTCGTGCATGTCGTAGGGCTGGTTGGCATTGTCGGGGATCAGCGTGTCGAGGCTCGGCTCCTCGCGGTCCCAGGCGTCTGCGGTCGGTCGCTCGGGCACTACCTCGCGGTTCGACAGTGGGAGATAGTCGAAGAAATTGCGGGTCGCGAGCAACGTCTCGATGTCGTTCTCGAAGCTGTTGTCGGCGACGGAGGTCTTGGTGGTGTGCGTCTTCGCCCCGCCCAGTTCCTCCTGCGTGACGACCTCGTTGGTCACCGTCTTCACCACATCGGGGCCGGTGACGAACATGTAGCTGCTATCCTCGACCATGAAGATGAAGTCGGTCATCGCGGGGCTGTAGACCGCACCGCCCGCGCATGGCCCCATGATCAGGCTGATCTGCGGAATGACGCCGCTCGCCAGCACATTGCGCTGGAAGACCTCGGCATAGCCACCCAGCGAGGCAACGCCTTCCTGGATGCGCGCGCCACCGCTGTCGTTGAGGCCGATGACGGGCGCGCCGACCTTCATTGCCGTGTCCATCACCTTGCAGATCTTTTCCGCATGCCGCTTGGAAAGAGAGCCGCCGAAGACGGTGAAATCCTGCGAGAAAACGTAGACCAGGCGTCCGTTGATCGTGCCCGACCCGGTAACCACGCCGTCACCCGGGATCTTCTGGTCCTCCATGCCGAAATCGACGCAATCGTGTTCGACATAGCGGTCGAGCTCTTCGAAGCTGCCCTCGTCGAGCAGGACTTCCAGCCGCTCCCGCGCCGTCAGCTTGCCCTTGGCATGCTGCGCATCGATGCGCCTTTGTCCGCCGCCCAACTCGGCAGCTTCGCGGCGACGTTCCATTTCGGCGATATTGGCGGACATGCTCTCTCCGTGAAATCTCTCGGCGATGCGCCTAGAGCCGAGCGAGCCGCAGCGTCAATGTCGGAGCGCACTTATCAGGAATTCGATATTGCCTTCCGGTCCGGTGATCGGGCTTTCGATGATGCCCTGCACCGAAAAACCTAGACCATCCGCCCAGTCTCGCACTTCGTCGCAGACACGGCTGTGCAGCGCCGGATCGCTGACTACGCCCTTCTTGCCGACCTCTTCGCGCCCAACCTCGAATTGCGGCTTGATCAGCGCGACGAGGCGGCAGTCGCGTTCGGCCAGTTCGAGCGGGCGTTCCAATACCTTGGCGAGACCGATGAAACTCGCATCGCAGACCACCCAGCCGACCGGACGATCGATCATCTCGCGCGTCAGGATGCGCGCGCTGGTTTGCTCCAGCACAGTCACCCGCTCGTCCTGCCGCAGTTTCCAGGCGAGTTGATTGGTCCCGCTGTCGACTGCGAAAACATGTTCCGCCCCGCCCTGCAGCAAAACGTCGGTGAAGCCGCCGGTCGAGCTACCGACGTCCATCGCCGTGACGCCGCTGGGGTCCAGCCCGAAATGCTCGATGGCGTGGGCCAGCTTGATCCCGCCGCGGCTGACCCAAGGGTGGTCGCGCCCGCGCACGTCGAGCGGCGTGTCCTCGGCGATCTGCTGTCCGGGCTTTGCCAACTTCTGCTCGCCCGAAAAGACCAGCCCTGCCATCACCAGCGCCTGGGCCCGCGTACGGCTCTCGACCAGCCCGCGGTCCACCAGCATCTGATCGAGGCGCTTCTTTTTCGGCATCGGAAAGAAAGCGCCTAGCGAGCATTGTGGACATATGAAACCGATCTATGCCCATGCCGCAGGCGCGCTTGCGCTGAGTTCCACCATCGCCGCTTGCGTGCCGGCTCCCGACTCGACGCCCGCGCCCGAGCCGGTAGCGACCAGCACCCCGACCCCGACGCCAAGTGCCGCCCCGCTGCCACCACCACCAATGGAAAGCGACTGGATCGACCAGCCGCAAACGGCCGGGAGTTGGAGCTATCGGGCAACCGGCAACTCGACGCGGGCCTATTTTGGATCGGCATCCTCCCCCGGCGGCGCATTCTCGCTCGAGTGTAAGACGCCCGGGAGGATTATCGAACTCGGCCGGCCCGGTCGCACATCGCAAAGCATCACCATCCGCACGGAAACCGCCAGCCGGACGCTTGCCGCAGGATCGGGCGAGATAGCGTCGCCCGCCTCCACCGTCGCGCAACTCTCGGCGAACGATCCGCTCCTCGACGCAATGGCGCTTACGCGGGGGCGGTTCGCAGTTGAAACTCCCGAAATGCCAACCCTTTACCTGCCCGCATGGGCGGAAGTAACCCGGGTTATCGAGGATTGCCGACGATAGGGGAAAAGCCCGCGAAATTCGACGGGCCACAAAAAACAATTCTGACGTGGGAAAACTTTTTTTCAAGGCTTGAATTGCGCGCGCCAGCGCAACAAATTGATAGCCAAGATCAGCGGGTAGCGCGGTCTTGGCCCCCGGTGAAACGGGGATCTAGCTCACAAGCTTGAAAGGAGGTGATCCGATGTCTCATGGTTCAGTAGCGAGGTCGGTGAAGATCCCTACGGAGCATATTCGGTAACATTTCCTGCCGAGTAAGGCTACGTGAGCGGCGCTTCCGGCCGCTGACCATGCGAAGGCCAGTCTCTCCTTATGGCGAGGCTGGCCTTCTCATTTTTGGGATGCGCCTTGAACATCCGCTGGAGGCTTGCGACTGGTCTCACCCTCCCCGCTGACAGACCTTGCCCTCGCACTCGCTGCGGATTAACCGCGCTGCATGGACTTCCAGCACCTTTCCCACCCCGCCCCGGTCCCCGGCGAAACCCGCCAGCAGGCCCTGCAGGATCCCGGTTTCGGCAAACTCTTTACCGATCACATGGTCGTGATCGAATATGATGCGGACAAGAAAGGCTGGCATCGGGCGACCCTGGGCCCGCGCGAGGCTATCAGCCTCGATCCGGCGGCAGCAGTCCTGCACTACGCGCAGGAAATCTTCGAGGGCATGAAAGCTTACAAGCATGCCGATGGCGGGCTTGCCCTGTTCCGGCCAGAGCAGAACGCGCGCCGCTTCAATGCCAGCGCCCGGCGCATGGCGATGCCTGAACTGCCGGAAGAACTGTTTCTCGAGTCGATCCGCCAACTGATTACGAAAGATCGCGACTGGGTGCCGGACGGGCCCGACAGTGCGCTTTACCTGCGTCCCTTCATGTTCGCATCGGAGGCGTTTCTCGGCGTGCGACCGGCGCGGCAGTACAAATACATCCTTATCGCCAGCCCGGTTGGTCCGTATTTCAAGGGCGGCGCCAAGCCGGTCAAGATCTGGGTCAGCCGCAATTACACCCGTGCCGCCCCCGGCGGGACAGGCGCCGCAAAGACCGGCGGGAACTACGCCGCGAGCCTCGTGCCTCAGGCGGAAGGTATCGAAAACGGCTGTGACCAGGTCGTCTTTCTCGACGCGGTCGAAAAGAAATGGATCGAGGAGCTGGGCGGCATGAACCTGTTCTTCGTTTTCGACGATGGCAGCGTGATCACGCCGCCGCTGACCGGCACGATCCTTCCCGGTATCACGCGCGACAGCCTGATCGCCTTGCTCCGTGAAGAGGGCCTGCAGGTGCGCGAAGAGCCTTACAGCATCGACCAGTGGCGCGCCGATGCGATCGAGGGGAAGTTGCTCGAAACCATGGCTTGCGGAACCGCTGCAGTCGTGACCCCGGTCGGCACCGTGCTCGGCCCGGATGGCGAGTTCACCATTGGCAGTGGCGGAACCGGCCAGATGACCAACAAGATCCGTGAAAAGCTGGTGGGCATCCAGAAGGGCACGGTCGAGGACACCCACGGCTGGGTGATGAAGCTCTAGGGGACTCCCGTCACCGAGGGTTCGACCCCGGTACAATCGGTCAGGCGCTCCCTGATCGCATCGATCAGCCAGCTGGTTGCGGGGCCGGGCCGCGCATCGCGGCGCCACAGTGCGCTCAGCGTGTAATTCGCGCCCGGCCTTTCCGGCAGGTCCAGCTCGCACAAACGGCCTTCGGCAATGTCTCCGCTCACCATGTGGCGCGGCATGTTGCCCCAGCCGATGCCCTCTTTCAGCAAGGCGTGTTTCGCGCCGAGATCGGCGAGGCGCCAGCTTTCCGGCGCGAGGACCGAAAACTCGCGACCCTCCGTCAGGGGCGACCGATCGGTCAGCACAAGCTGGAGATGCCGGCGACTCTCGCCAGGCTTGATGCCTGCGCGCGACAGCGGGTGATCGGGCGCGGCGACGGGCACGAGCTCGACGGCACCGATCGCCTGCCGCTCCAGCTCCGCATGATCGGCGAGCACCGGCCCACCGATGGCCAGATCCGCCCCGCCATCGAGCAGGCAGGCGGCAACTGCCCCCAGCGCCTCGACCTGCAAGCGGAGCCCGACATTGGGGTACATCCTGCGGAATTCGCGCAGGACACCGGCGGTCACTTCGCCCGGCAGCATGACATCCACCACCAGCGAAACCTCGCTTTCGAGACCCGCGTGCAGCCCCTGAGTCTTGGCCAGCAGAGTGTCGATGCCGTCCGCAACTGCCTTCGCCTCGGCCAGCAGACCCTTGCCCTCGTCGGTCAGCACCGGCCGGCGAGAGCCTTGGCGGGCGAACAGCGTCACGCCGAGCTGCGCCTCCATCTGCGAGATGCCATAGCTGATTGCGGAGACGGCCCGCCCCATCTTGCGCGCCGCGGCGCCGAAGCTGCCCTCTTCCGCCACCGCAAGAAAGATCCGCAGCTGGTCGAGGCTTGGCTCACCCAGTTTCACTGTTCTGAATTTCCGAACATCTTGGCACGTTTTATCGCAGTTATCGGAACGGGGAGCAATGGCTATCTCCAAGTCCAACAAACCCATCCTCGAAAGGAATAGGACCATGATCGAACATCGCCCCTTCGACAGTCTCGGCAACGCCAACCACGGCTGGCTCGATGCGAACCACCACTTTTCTTTTGCCGGCTATCACGATCCCGCCCGCGTGAACTGGGGCGCTCTGCGCGTGTGGAACGACGACACCATCGCGCCGAAGAGCGGTTTCCCGACCCACCCGCATCAGGACATGGAGATCATCACCTATGTCCGCACCGGCGCCATCACCCATCGCGATTCGATGGGCAACGAGGGCCGCACCGAGGCAGGCGATGTGCAGGTGATGAGCGCAGGTCGCGGCGTTGCCCATTCGGAATTCAATCTGGAGGACGAGGAAACCACCCTCTTCCAGATCTGGATCATCCCCTCAGAACGCGGCGGCGAGCCCGGCTGGGGCGCACGCAGGTTCCCCAAAGGCGACCGCGCAGGCCAGTTCGTCCCCCTCGCCAGCGGCGTTGCGAATGACGACGACGCGCTGCCGATCCGCACCGATGCCCGCGTGCTCGGCGCGACGGTCAAGGCAGGCGAGACCGTTACCTACACGCCGCGTACCGCCGATCGACACCTCTACCTCGTTCCTGCCACCGGCCGCATTCGCCTTGGCGATATCGAGGCGCAGGCGCGCGACGGCCTGGCCATTACGAAAGAAGACAGCATCACCATCACCGCGCTCGAGGACAGCGAACTCGTCCTCGTCGATGCGGCCTGAACAGGAGATACAATCATGAGCACCATCCTTCATATCACCGCCAGCATCCGCGATGGCGAGAGTGTTTCGCGCAGCCTCGGGACGAGACTGGTCGACCGCCTCGCCTCGCATGATGGCGCCAAGGTCGTTACTCGCGATCTGTCGAAAAACGATCTGCCCTTCATCGATCAAGCGCGTTTTGCGGCCAACCTCGCACCCTATGCAGACCGTTCGGCAGAGCAGCACGACCTGGCGAAAATCGCCGATGAATTGATCGACGAGCTGCAAGCCGCGGACACTGTGGTTTTCAGCGTCCCGATCTACAATTTTTCGGTTCCCGCCACGGTCAAGGCCTGGGCCGATCTGGTCGCCCGCGCCGGCACGACCTTTCAGTATACCGTCAACGGTCCCGAAGGCCTGCTCGCTGGTAAGAAGGCGTATATCGCGGCCGCATCCGGGGGCACCCCGGTCGGCAGCGACACGGACTTCATGACGCCGTGGCTGACCTTCTTCCTTGGCTTCCTCGGGATCAAGAATGTCGAGCTTGTCGCCGCCGATGGCATCATGGGCGAAGGCGGCGAGGAGAAGATCGCCGAAGCGCACCGGCAAGTGGAACGGCTCGCGGCCTGACGAAAGCGAGTGGAGTACGGGCGGACCGCAGCAACGGGCCGCCCGTTTCTACATGCAGCTACAATCGGGGCCGAACCAGCAAAGGTTTGAAGACATTGCGCGTTGGGCGCAACACGATGATCGCCACACCGACAAGCGCAATGGCTCCGCCTGTCACCAAACGCACCCCAACCGCATCGCCGGTCAGCCAGGCACCGAAGGCGATCGTGAGGATGGGCGTCAGCAGGGTCAGCGGGACGAGCAGGTTCGCATCGTTCTGCTGCAGCAGGCGGTAATAGGCCGTATGCGCGCCGACTGAGACTACGATCGCGGCGAAGAAGAGGCAGGCGGCGAGTCCCCACGGCGCCGCTTCCCATGAGGTCGCCTGCCCCGTTTCCATGACCAGCGAGAGCGGGAGCAGGACCATGACCGATGCGACTGCCGCCCAGGCTTGCAGGCGGATCGAGGGAAGGTCCAGTTGCTTCACGAACACGGTGCCCAGCGCGCCGACGACCGCCGAGGCGAAGATGAGGATCAGGCCGCTGCCCGCCTCCAGCTGTGCCCCGCCAGTCATTGCGTAGAGCACGCCGCCGAAAGCCAGCGCAATGCCTACGCCGCGTTTCCAGCGAATGCGTTCACCCAGGAAAAGGATGGCGAACAGCACCGTCATCGGCGCACCCGAGAGACTGACGACGCCCGCCGCGGCGGGGCTCGCGGTGGCAAGTCCCATGAAGAGCAGGGCAAAGGAGCCGCCACTGATCGCCAGACCGAGGAGCATGACCTTGCCGAGCTGCCGGGGAACGGGCCGCAGCAGCGGCAACAGCACCAGCGCCACAATGGCCGAGCGCATGAATGCGTAGAACAGCGGCGGCGTGTCGAGATCGCTGACCGCGATCTTGCTGACCACGACGTTGAGCGCCCACACGATGTTGCACGCCATGATGACGGCAAAAGCGCGGGCCGACATGGGCTCAGTCGTTCATCGGGGGCAGCGCGGCCCGGAGCTCTTCGAGCCACAGATCGGCAACCGCGTCGCTCGGCGCGCGCCAGTCGCCGCGGGGCGACAATGCACCGCCGGCGCTGACCTTGGGCCCGTTCGGGATCGCACTGCGCTTGAACTGGCTGAATTCGAAGAACCTCTTCAGGAAGTTCTCCAGCCATTTGCGGATAGTAGCCAGATCGTAAGCATTCTTCGCGTCGTTCGGGAAATCGATCGGCCACAAGCCTTCGTCGATATCGTGCCAGGCATGCCAGGCCAGGAACGCGACGTGCCCCGGACTTTGTCCGTACCGCGCGATATGGTGGAGGAAAAAGTCGTTGAGTTCGTAAGGGCCGATGATCGACTGCGTGCTCTGGATTTCGCCATCTTCGCCTGCCGGCACAAGTTCCGGGCTGATCTCGGTATCGAGAATATCCGCGAGGATCGCATCGACCCCGCTGTCGAACTGTTCGGTCGAAATAGTCCAGCGGATCAGATACTGGATGAGCGTCTTCGGAACTCCGGAATTCACCGCGTAATGGCTCATCTGGTCGCCGACGCCATAAGTGCACCAGCCCAGCGCGAGTTCCGACAGGTCGCCCGTCCCGATAACGAAGCCAGAATGATGTCCGGCTAGGCGGAAGAGATAATCGGTGCGCAGCCCCGCCTGCACGTTCTCGAACGTCGTATCATATTGCGGTTCGCCATCGGAAAACGGGTGATCGATATCCTCCAGCATCTGCAGCGCGGCAGGCTTGATATCGATCTCCTCGGCCGTGATGCCGAATGCCTCCATCAGCTTCCACGCGTTCGATTTCGTGGCGTCGGAAGTCGCGAAACCCGGCATGGTATAGCCGCGAATATCCGTGCGTGGCCGGTTCAGCCGGTCCATCGCCTTGGCGGCGACGAGCAGCGCATGCGTGCTGTCCAGCCCGCCCGAAATGCCGATAACCAGCGATTTCGCCGAGGTCGCCTGGATCCGCCGCATCAGCGCGTCGACCTGGATGTTGAACGCCTCGTAACAATCCTCGTCCAGTCTGTCGGCTCGGTTCGGCACGAAGGGGAAGCGCCGGATCGGACGGTTCAGCCCCTTGTCCCCGCTCGCCGGCGCATGGTCGAATGCGATGCGGCGGAACCAGTCCTCCGGGCGACCGGCGGCCTCGGCCGCATCGCCCCAGGTCTGCATCCGCATCCTTTCAGCAAGAATGCGCTTCGTATCGATGTCGCTCACGCATAATTCGGGATGGAGGTCGAACCGCACGCTTTCGATCAGGAGATCGCCCAGTTCATAGACCATGCCCTGCCCGTCCCAGGCGAGGTCGGTCGTACTCTCCCCGTGGCCGCTGGCCGAATAGGCATAGGCACAGACCGCCCGGCTCGAGCTTGCGCGGCACAGCATGTGGCGTTCGTCCGACTTGCCGATGGTGATGTTGGACGCCGACGGGTTGAGCAGAATTGTCGCCCCGGCAAGCGCAGCCAGCGTTCCGGGGGGATTGGGCGCCCAGAAATCCTCGCAGATTTCGATGCCGAAGGTGAAGCCAGGCAAATCCCGGGCCGCAAAGATCAGGTCCGTGCCGAAGGGAACTGCCGTCCCGCCGAGCTCGATCTCCAGCCCTGTGCACTCGCGCCCGTGGCTGAAATAACGCTTCTCGTAATACTCGCGATAGTTCGGCAGGTAGCTCTTGGGCACGACCCCCAAGACCGCGCCCCCGGCGACGACGACCGCGCAATTGTAAATCCGGCCATTGCGACGAAGCGGTGCTCCCACGACCAGCACTGGCGAAAGGTCCGCTGTCGACTCGCACAGCTTCGCAAGATGCCGCTCAACCGCGTCGAGCAAGGCGGTCTGCAGATGAAGATCGTCGATCGCATAGGAGGACAACGATAGTTCGGGATACAGCAACAGATCGACTTGCTGCCGATGTGCGGCCTCTGCCTGTTCGACGATGCCCTGCGCATTGAAAGCGACATCGGCCGTCCGGGTTGCGGGCGTTGCCGTCGCAACGCGCACGAAACCGTGAGTGTGCAGGTCGAAGAACGGATGGTCGCGCGGCTCGGTCATGGCGCTTCGCTATCCGCTCAAGCGCGGGGTGGCAACGCTCCTCACAGGCTTGCGCTGCGCGGCTCAGGCCGCGGCAAGCAATTCCGCTGCGCTGGGGCTATGCTGGAGCAGCTCGATCAGCCCGCGCTCTTCACGCGTAAGCCAGCGCGTCGCGCGCGGCAGGCGCAGCTTCGCTCGCCACTCCTCCTGCCGGTCGACGAGATCGATGACCGCAGGGTGGATGTAGCTTCTGCGGGTCACCGCCGGAGTATTGCCGAGATGGCCAGCGACGCAATCGAGCAAGGCCTTCATCGGCACGCGCCCCTCGCCTTCCCGCAGGCATTCGAAGCCCATCACGCTGGCATGCCAGGTTCGGAAATTCTTCGCGGTAAACCTCTCTCCCATGCACGCCTCCAGGTATTCGTTCACATCGCTCGAGCCGACGGTCTGAACGGTGCCGCCCTCGTCGATATACTTGAAGACATTCTGCCCTGGCAGGTCCTGCATCTTGCGCACCGCACGCGCCAGGCTGCCATCGGTCAGCGTGACTTCGCGGACCTTGCCCGACTTGCCCTTGTAGCGCAGCTTGAGCGTCTTGCCGGTGATCTCCGCATGCTGCCGCCGCAACGTGGTTGCGCCATAGCTCTTGTTCCGCTCGGCATAGCCTTCGTTGCCGACCCGGACCGCGCCGAGATCCAGAAGACGCACCACGCTGGCCACGGCGCGCTCGCGGGTGAGCGTTCGCCCGCTCAAATCCTCTTCCACCTTCTTGCGGACCAGCGGCAGCAGATTGCCGAATGCTATGCAGCCATCGAACTTCTCGCCCTCGCGCTCTGCCCGGAAATCCGGGTGATAGCGATACTGCTTGCGCCCTTTGGCATCGATCCCGGTTGCCAGAATATGGCCGTTGGGCGCAGGGCAGAACCAGGCGTCGACATAGGCGGGCGGGAGCGCAATCGCATTGAGCCGCTTTTTCTCGGCAGCGTCGGTGATGAGCCTGCCCTTCGAGTCGTAATACGCCCAGCCCTTTCCAGCCCCCTTGCGGGTGATCCCGGGCAAATCGTCGTCGACATAGATGAGCTTCGTCATAGCGAAGGCTTTAACCGTGGCGGCATTGAAGCGGTTCCCCACCTTGCGACGAACGGGTGAGTAACCTAGCCCGGATGCCGAAAGGATATGCTGCATGGCCGATGCTACCTACACTCCACCGGAAGTCTGGACCCACGACGCTGAGAACGGCGGCAAGTTCGCCAATATCAACCGGCCAACGGCGGGCGCACGCGAGGAGAAGGACCTCCCCGCAGGCGATCACGATTTCCAGCTCTATTCGCTGGCGACACCGAACGGCGTGAAGGTCACGGTGATGTTCGAAGAACTGCTCGAAGCGGGACACGCGGGCGCGGAATACGACGCATGGACCGTGAATATCGGCGATGGCGAACAATTCACCAGCGGGTTTGTCGGCGTCAATCCGAACAGCAAGATCCCGGCCCTGCTAGATCGCAGCGGAGAAACGCCGGTCCGCATTTTCGAAAGCGGCGCGATCCTGCTGCACCTTGCGGAAAAATTCGGTGCCTTCCTGCCGACCGACGATACGCGCCCCGAGGTACTGAGCTGGTTGTTCTGGCAGATCGGCAGCGCGCCCTTCATCGGGGGCGGGTTCGGCCATTTCTATGCCTACGCACCAGAGAAGTTCGAATATCCGATCAACCGCTACGCCATGGAAACCAAGCGCCTGTTCGACGTGGCCGACCAGCGGCTTGCGCAAAGCGAATATCTGGGCGGCAATGATTACACGATCGCCGATATGGCCGCTGCGCCTTGGATGATCCCGTTCGTCGAGGGCAAGATCTACAACGAAGCGCGCACGTTCCTCTCGATCCACGAATACGCCCATGTCGAGCGCTGGGCGAAGCAGGTTGCCGCCCGCCCCGGCTTTCGCCGCGGCCGGATCGTCAACAAGGCCTGGGGCGACGAGGATGCGCAGCTGCTGGAGCGACACTCGGCAGCCGACTTCGACGGCAAGGTCTTCTAGTCGCGGGGGTTGGCTGGGGTGGCAGGATTGGCCGACGGCCTTCTTCGCGCTGCGCGCTCCGAACCCCGAACCTGCCGGTCGCTTCGCGAGCAGGTTCGATCCTGGGCGAGACCTGTCCAAGAAGGTTGGCTGGGGTGGCAGGATTCGAACCTGCGCATGCCGGTACCAAAAACCGGTGCCTTACCGCTTGGCTACACCCCACCAGGCCCGCAGGACCTGCGCGAACCACCCGGTCGCCGGTCTTCTGGTAGCGGAGGAGGGACTCGAACCCCCGACACGCGGATTATGATTCCGCTGCTCTAACCACCTGAGCTACTCCGCCCCGAAGAGGCACGCCGGATCACGTTCCCATGATTGGACCCGCTCGGCAGGCGGCGCATTTAGGCTGCGTGCTGCATGCGGTCAACTGCACAATGCAGCATCGCGAAATTTTGTGGCGCAGGCTGTCAGGCGCGCTCGCTACCGCGGAATGCGAAGGTTTTCACGTGCTCCCACGGCCCGCCGCGATAGCGAAACAGGGACAGACCCCGGAAGGCGAAGGCGCGGGGCTGGATGGTCCCTTCCATCTGGGCCTGAAGCGCTTTTGCCTCCTTGCCCGTAACCTTGTTCTGGATGGTCACGTGCAGGCGGGGACGGTGCTGATCCTGCTGAGTCAGCAGGCCGTGGAAGCCGTCGGCCAGCCGTTCGCGCAGGCGCAACATGGCCGGACTTTCCAGCTTGATTGCGGTCCCCCGCCCCAGCGACATGAGCCCGACGACCTCCCCCGCCACAGGCGCATGGTCGCGCGCCATCCGCTCGCAGACCGACACGACTTCGCCCTCGCACGGACCAGGAAGCGCGTGGAAAAGCGTGACGTGGGCTTCGAGATAATTGCGTTCGGGCGGGAAGTGTTCGTCGCGCAGCGCGGTGTAGCGCGCATGCAGATCGTCGGGCAGTTGTGCCGTCAGGATGAGCGGGGCGTCCTCGCTCACATCTCGCCGCGCTGACGGCGGATTTCGAACCATTTGGCGACGTTGCGATTATGCTCTTCCAGCGTCTCCGCAAAGGCATGGCCACCAGTGCCGTCGGCGACCATGTAGCGCGCCGCGGTTTCCGCCGGATTCAGCACCGCAGCAATGGATTCGCGCCCCGGATTGGTGATCGGACCCTTGGGCAGGCCGACCATTGTATAGGTGTTGTAGTCGTTGACCGCGGCGATCTCCGACTGGCGGATACGGCGGCCGAGCGGCTTGCCCTTCGTGATCGGGTAGATGATCGTCGGGTCGGCCTGCAGCAGCATCCCGTCCTTCACGCGGTTCGAATAGAGCCCGGCAACCATGCGGCGCTCACGCGCAACGCCTGTTTCCTTTTCCACGATCGAGGCGAGGATGACCGCCTCCTCGATGCTGTCCACCGCGATGTCGTCGCCGCGCTTTGGCCAGGCTTCGGCAAGGTAGTTCTGCATCGCCGCCTGCATCCGTGCGAGCACTTGCGCCCTGCTCTCCCCGCGTTCGAAGTCATAGGTGTCGGGAAGGACCGATCCTTCCTCGGGCACCGGTATCTCACCGGATAGCAGGTCCTCTGCCATCAGGCGTTCATAGACCATGACCGAGGGCAGTCCTTCGGGAATGGTTACGAAGCGGCGGATGACTTCGCCGTGCTGGAAAGTGTCGAGGATGCGCGAGGCGCTCGCCCCAGCAGGCAGCAGGAATTCGCCCGCCTTTATCGGATCAGAGGAGCCGAGGATTCTCGCGCGCAGGAGGAAACCGTCGGCCGAGGCGATCAGCCCCTCGTCTTCCAGCTTGTTCGCAACGGAGGTCAGGGTCGCGCCCGACGGGACGATGAAACTCGTGTCCTCCTCGACATCCGCGCCGCCCCACCAGCCGGACACGAACCAGATCGCACCGATCGCCAGAACGAGCGCGAAGATCGCGCCGATAATCAGCGCTCCGCTGCGTTTCACGTCAGTCGACTTTCTTCAGGATCAACGATGCATTCGTCCCGCCGAAGCCGAAGCTGTTGTTCAGCGCCGCCTTGACCTCACGCTTCTTCGCTTTCTTGGGCACGAGGTCGACACCCTCGGTCCCCTCGTCCGGATCGTCGAGATTGAGTGTCGGCGGTACGATCTGGTCGCGGATCGCGAGGATGCAGAAGATCGCCTCGACCGCGCCGGCGCCGCCGAGGAGGTGGCCGATGGCCGATTTGGTCGAGCTCATCGACGCGCCGCCGAGATCATCGCCGAGAACGCGCTTGACCGCGCCGAGTTCGATCGTGTCTGCCATGGTCGAAGTGCCGTGAGCGTTGACATAGTCGATGTCGCCCGGCTCCATCCCAGCCTTCTTGAGCGCCATGCGCATGGCCAGTTCGGCACCCTTGCCCTCAGGGTGCGGTGCGGTGACGTGATAAGCGTCGCCCGACAGACCATAGCCGACCACTTCGGCATAAATCTTCGCACCGCGCGCCTTGGCATGCTCGTATTCCTCGAGCACGACGACGCCCGCGCCCTCGCCCATGACGAAACCGTCGCGGTTCTTGTCGTAGGGACGGCTCGCCTCGGTCGGACGGTCGTTCATGCTCATGTTGAGCGCGCGCGCCTGCGCGAAACCGGCCACGCCGAGTGGATTGATGGTCGATTCCGCACCGCCCGCCAGCATCACGTCGGCATCGTCGAGCGCGATCATGCGCGCTGCGTCGCCAATCGAGTGCGCGCCGGTGGAACAGGCCGTCACGACCGCGTGGTTCGGGCCCATCAGTCCGTATTTGATCGAGACCTGCCCACTGATGAGATTGATCAGACGGCCGTGAACGAAGTGCGGACTCACCCGACCCGGACCGCGTTCATGCAGGACGATGCTTTCGCTCTCGATGCCCGGCAGGCCCCCGATGCCCGAACCGATCGAAACGCCGGTGCGCAGCTTGAGGTCATCGTCCATGTCGACCAGGCCGGCATCTTCCAGTGCCTGACCGGCGGCGTCGATACCGTAGACGATGAAGGGATCGACCTGACGCTGGACCTTGTGGTCGACACGCTTGTCGGGGTCGAAACCCCATTCGTGATCCTTCGCCTTCACCTCGCACGCGATGGTGCATTTCTGGCCTTCGGTATCGAACCGAGTGATCTGCCCCGCCCCGCTCTTGCCGGCGATCAGGTTCGACCAGCTGGTCGCGACATCGGCGCCCAGGGGGGTGACGAGGCCAAGACCGGTAACGACCACACGACGCATTGAATTCTCCGCGTAAATAAGACGACAGGCCCGGCCCGGTATCGGGTCGGGCCTGTCTATCGCCGCACTGGACGGCAGCTGAAAAGCCGGTGTTTAGCCCTTGTGCTCTTCGATATACTTGGTCGCATCGCCAACGGTGGTGATCTTCTCCGCCGCATCGTCGGGAATTTCGACGCCGAATTCTTCTTCGAAGGCCATGACGAGTTCCACAATGTCGAGGCTGTCGGCACCGAGATCGTCGATGAAGCTGGCTTCCTGGGTGACCTTGTCGGCCTCGACACCAAGGTGTTCGACGACAATCTTCTGCACGCGGTCGGCAGTATCGCTCATTTTTGTCCCTCTCGAAATTTGGGGGTTGGCAAATTGGCTTTCGCCCTAATGAACGCCGCGGGCGAGCGCAAGGGGCTGGCGCATCGCACCTGCAATTGACCTGTCATCGGGCTGGCGTATTGTGGATGCAACACGCAAGGAGACCATGTTCATGAAACGCTTCGCCATTGCCGCTTCCGTTCTGCTCGCGACCGCCTCGCCACTGCCCCTGTTCGCGCAGGAAGCCGCGCCCGCGGCGACGGCGGAGATGCTGGACACCGGAACCGGCGCTCGGATGGCCCCGATCCCGGGCTGGAGCCGCGAGATGCGCGACGGCATGATCGTTTTCACGGCGCCGGAAGGCGATGCGACCGCCGCGATCGTCGGCGTCGACAAGGCGGAGGACGGAGCGGCGGCCGTTGCAGCGGGATGGGCAAAGCTCGATCCCGATTTCTCGCGTGAGGTCCTGATCGCGCAGGACCCGCCGGCGCGCGATGGCTGGGACCAGATCACGGTGGTCAATTACAAGAGCTCGCCGGAAGAAAAGCTGGCCGTCCAGGGCATCGGCTTGCGCAAGGGCGATACCTGGACCGTGGTCCTGATCAACGGTGCGCTAGCAACCGTCGCGAAGCGCGGAGCGCAGCTCAACCAGGCCTTCGGATCGCTGCGGCCGACCGATTTCGAACGCGAAAGCTTCGCCGGGCGCGAAGCGAAGGAACTCACGAGCGAACGGATTGCCGAACTCACCGACTTTCTCACCCGCGCGATGGATGGCCTGGAAATCCCCGGCGTAGGGCTTGCGCTGGTACAGGACGACCGGATCGTCTGGGAAGGCGGACTCGGGACGACCGACCACGCTGGCGGGCAGCCGGTCGATGAGAACACCAGCTTCATGGTCGCATCCAACACCAAGGGCATGGCAACGCTCCTGCTTTCAACCCTGGTCGATGAAGGCAAGCTCGCCTGGGACCAGAAGGTCACCGAAGTCTATCCGGAGTTCCGCCTCGGCAGTGCCGAGACCACCGACAGCGTGCTGGTCGAACACCTGATCTGCGCCTGCACCGGCCTGCCGCGCAAGGACATGCAGTGGGTGATGAACACCAGCAGCGACACGCCGGCGAGCGACACTTTCGTCCAGCTTGCCGCAACCGAACCGACCAGCGGTTTCGGTGAAGTGTTCCAGTACAACAATCTTATGGCCAGCGCCGCCGGCTATATCGGCGGGCACCTGATCTATCCCGACATGGAAATCGGCGCCGCCTTCGACCGTGCCATGGACGAGCGGATCTTCGAGCCGCTCGCCATGACGCGCACGACGTTCGACTACACCGCGGCGATGGACGACAACTGGGCCCGGCCGCATGCGCGCGGCTTTTCCGGCAATGTCGAGACCGCGCCGATGGACTGGAACTACATGGTCCGCCCCTATCGACCCGCGGGCGGCGTCTGGTCCACATCGCATGACATGGCGCTCTATGCTCTCAACGAATTGCGTGAAGGCACGCTGGCCGACGGCACCGACCTCGTCTCGGCGGAAAACCTGCTCAAGCGGCGCGAGCGCTACGTGCCCATCGGCGAGGACAGCTGGTACGGTATGGGCCTGATGGAGAGCGCCAATCTGGGCAAGTCGATCTATTTCCATGGCGGCAGCCTGATCGGCTACAAGAGCAACTTCTGGTTCATTCCCGAAGATGGCGTGGCAGCGGTCCTGCTCACCAATTCGGATACCGGGCAGGCCCTGCTCGGCCTGTTCCAGCGCAAGCTGCTCGAAGTGCTCTACGACGGCGACGAAGAGGCGGAGGAAAACCTTGCGGCGGCCGTCAAGCTTGGCGCGGAGGCACGCGAGAAGGGGCGCGAGGGGATCATCGAGAAGGGTGACCCGGAAGTGCTCGCGGCACTCGCCCCGCGCTATGTCAATCCGGAGCTCGGTCCGCTAACCATCAGCCGCGAGGGCGACACCTACTACGGCACGGTGACTTCGGGCCGGACCGCGATCGGCACGAAGGCCAATGACGATGGCACGACCTCGATCATCATGATGACCCCGGGGTTCTTCGGCTTCCCGCTCGTCATCGGTGAAGCCGAAGGCAAGCGCACGCTCAAACTGATCGACGCGCAACACGAATATGTGTTTGTCGAGGAGACAAGCTGAACCGGGTCCGGATTGCGCCATGATGCTATAAGGGCCGGACCGATGCTCGCCGTCGAAGGTTGGTTGAATATCAACCTGTTACAAAAGGACGACGACCATGACCAGTTCAGTATTCAAGAGCCTGACCGACACGACCTTCGATTCGGTCGAAGGCTACCGCAAAGCTGCCGAGAAGGCAGACAGTCCGCAGCTGAAGCAGGCTCTCAACCAGCGCCTGCAGCAGCGCGAACAGACCCTCGCCCAAATGAATGCCCAGCTTGAGCGCCAAGGCGAGGAATTGGTGACCAAGGGCACGATTTCGGGCTCCGCCCACCAGATGTTCGCCAGCATCGCCGATGCCTTCGAAAGCGGCGACGAAGCTGCTGCCGAACGCGTCGAGGAAGGCGAGGACTATATCCGCGGAAAGTTCGAAGAAGCCCTCGATGGCGATCAGCTCGAGGCGAGCGAACGCGGCGTGGTGCAACAGTGTCTCGGCGAAATTCGCGAAGGTGAACAGTTCGGGGACATGATCGAACGCCAGTACGACTGACGCCAAATCCGTAATCGGAAATTGAAGGGCGCGGAGCGATCCGCGCCCTTTTCGTATCACCTGTCGTCGCTGCGTTCGGGCGCGTCCCGCGTCGCGGCGTTGCTGTTCATGTCGGTCTTCTCGGCTTCGGTGGCAGCTTTTTGCGCTTCGAGTGCGGCCCCGCCGAGGCGGATGTGGACATCGCGCAGCTGGTTCGGCGCGACCACGCTTGGCGCGCCCATCATCAGATCCTGCGCCTTCTGGTTGAGCGGGAAGGCGATGACCTCGCGGATGTTCGGCTCGTCGGCGAGCAGCATGACGATGCGGTCGATACCGGGCGCCGAGCCGCCGTGCGGCGGCGCGCCGAGTTTGAACGCCTCGATCATGCCGCTGAAGTTCGCATCGACATCTTCCTGCGTGTAGCCGGCGATCTCGAAGGCTTTGTACATGATGTCCGGGCGGTGGTTACGGATGGCGCCCGATGACAGCTCGTAGCCGTTGCAGACGATGTCGTACTGCCATGCAAGGATATCGAGCGGGTCCTTGGTCTCCAGCGCTTCCATCTCGCCCTGCGGCATGGAGAAGGGGTTGTGGCTGAAATCGACCTTCTTGGCGTCCTCGTCATATTCGAACATGGGGAAGTCGACGATCCAGCAGAACTTGAAGCAGCCTTCCTCGATAAGGCCGAGCTCTTCTGCGACGCGGGTGCGTGCAGCACCGGCCAGCTTGGCGGCGTCCTTTTCCTTACCCGCGGCGAAGAACAGACCGTCGTTCTCGCCAAGGCCGAGTTCGGCATAAAGCTTCTCCATGCCCTCCGTGCCGTGGTTCTTGGCAATGGGGCCACCGAATTCGCCGCCCTTGCGAGTGACGTAGCCGAGGCCGGCGAAACCTTCGCGGCGCGCCCAGTCGTTCATCTCGTCGAAGAGCTTGCGGCTCTTCTCATGCGTGTTCGGCGCGGGGATCACGCGCACCCGGCCACCGCCGCCGACGATCTTTTCGAACAGGCCGAAGCCGCTCTTTTCGAAATGCGATGTGACATCCGAGATGATCAGCGGATTGCGCAAATCGGGCTTGTCGCTCCCGTATTTCAGCATCGCCTCGGCATAGGGAATGCGCGGAAATTCACCCGCGGGCGTCACGCTCTTGCCGTCTGCGAATTCTTCGAAGACGCCGGCGAGAACCGGTTCGATCGCCTGGAAGACGTCTTCCTGCGTCACGAAGCTCATTTCGAAGTCGAGTTGGTAGAATTCGGGGCTGCGGTCGGCGCGCAGGTCTTCGTCGCGGAAGCATGGCGCGATCTGGAAGTAGCGGTCGAACCCGGCGACCATCAGCAGCTGCTTGAACATCTGCGGCGCCTGCGGAAGCGCGTAAAAGCGGCCCGGGTGAAGGCGACTGGGCACGAGATAGTCGCGCGCGCCTTCGGGGCTGGATGCACCTAGGATCGGGGTCTGGAACTCACTGAAGCCCTGATCGATCATGCGGCGGCGCAGGCTGGTGATGACGCGATTGCGCAGCATGATATTCGCGTGGACGCGCTCGCGGCGCAGATCGACGAAGCGATACTTGAGGCGCGTTTCCTCGGGATAATCCTCGGCGCTGTTGACGATCAGCGGCAGTTCCTCCGCGCGGCTCTGCACTTCGACCGAACGGGCGAAGACCTCGATCTCGCCGGTGGGCAGGTTCTTGTTCACCGCCACATCGTCGCGCGCCTTCACCGTCCCATCGATGGTGACAACCGATTCCAGCTTGATCCGGTCGAGGATCGGCAGCGCCTCGCTATCCTCGTCAGCCACGATCTGGGTGATGCCGTAATGGTCGCGCAAATCGACGAACAGTACGCCGCCATGGTCGCGCTTGTTGTGCACCCATCCCGACAGGCGGACGGTGTCGCCGACATTGTTCTTCGTCAGCTGAGCGCAGTTGTGGGTACGGTAAGCGTGCATCTGGAAGTCTTTCCAATTTCGGATGTATGGCGCTAAGGGCGCGAACGACGCGCTCCTCTAGCAGGAATCGCGCGCGCTAACAGGGCACCTGCAGCTTTTTGTCAAGGCTCGCAGCGGCCGAGGACGGTACTCCGTCCCACAGATAGAAAAGACACGATGAAGATACACGATCTGATTACCACCACCGACGCCCTCGCCGATATGTGCGAGCGCCTGGCGAAAAGCGATTTCGTCACCGTCGACACCGAGTTCATGCGCGAGAACACTTACTGGCCCGAGCTGTGCCTGGTGCAGATCGCCAACGAGGAAGAGGCCGCGGCGATCGATCCACTGGCCGACGGGATCGACCTTTCGCCGCTGTGGGACCTGATGTGCGACAATGAGGACGTGCTCAAGGTCTTCCACGCCGGCGGGCAGGACGTGGAGATCGTCTATAACTTCACCGGAAAGACCCCTCATCCGATCTTCGACACGCAGATCGCGATGATGGCGATCAGCCAATCCGAACAGATCGGCTATGCCAATCTCGTCGAAAGCTGGCTCGGCATCACGGTCGACAAGGGCGCGCGCTTTACCGACTGGAGCCGCCGCCCGTTGACCGACCGCCAGATCGAATATGCCATCGGCGATGTGACGCACCTGTCGAAGATCTTTCCCAAGATCCTGAACAAGCTGGTCAAGACCGGCCGTGGCGCATGGCTCGATGCCGAAATGGACAAGCTCGCCGATCCCGCGAATTACGCCAATGACGCGGCCAGCGCATGGCACCGCATCCGCTCGCCGGGCCGCAACCCCTCCGTCCTCGGCCGACTGAAGGCGCTTGCTGCCTGGCGCGAGGGCGAGGCGCAGCACAAGAATATCCCCCGCGGCCGCATTATGCGTGACGAAACCCTGGCCGACATTGCCAGCCATCCGCCCAAGAAACAGGCCGATCTCACCAAGGTGCGCGGCCTGTCCAATGCGTGGAAGGACAACGATATCGGCAAGCGCCTGATGAAGGTAATCGACAAGGCGGAGCCTTTGCCGAAGGACGAGATGCCGGCCAAGAGCAAGCCTGGAGCGCCGCTGGGCAAGGAAGGCGCACTGGTCGCAGACCTGCTCAAGCTGTTGCTCAAGATCCGGGCACGGGAAATCGACGTCGCTGCGCGCCTGCTGACCCGTGCGGACGAGATGGAGGCGCTCGCAGCCGGCGTGCGCAACCTGCCGATCCTGCAGGGCTGGCGCTACGAAGTGTTCGGCAAGGACGCGCTCGACCTGGTCGAAGGCAAGCTGGCCTTCGCGGTCAAGAAGGGCCGTCTCCACATGACCCATGTAGACGATATGCAGGCCGACATGGTCGAGACGCAGGCGGCAGAGTGAGTACCTACCTACCCACCCTCAAGCAGTTGCAGTATCTGGTCGCACTGCACGAACACGGCCATTTCGGCCGCGCGGCCGAGGCGAGCTTCGTGTCGCAATCGACACTCAGCGCCGGCATTCGCGAGCTCGAATCGCTGCTCGGCGTGACGCTGGTCGAGCGAAGCCGCCGCGTCGTGCGGTTCACCGCGCTCGGCAATCAGGTGGTGGAGAAGGCGCACCGTATCCTGCGCGAGGCGGAGGAGCTGGCTGACCTGGTGCAGGCTGCGGGCAAGCCGCTGGCGGGCCAACTACGCATGAGCGTGATCCCGACGATCGCGCCCTTCCTCCTGCCGCGTTTCCTGCCGCGCCTGCGCAAGGAACGTCCGGACCTCAAGCTCTTTTTGCGCGAGGAAACCAGCCACGACGCCGTCGAATCGCTGCAACATGGGCGAGTCGACTGCGTGCTGCTGGCCCTCCCCTTTGCCACCGGCGAGGTGGAGATGGCGCATATCTCGGACGACGAACTCTACGTCGCACTGCCCAAGGACGATCCGCGCGATCCCCCCTCCGAGGTGTCGGCGAGCATGATCGATTCCCTGAGCGAAGGCGGGCGCCTGCTGCTGCTGGAAGACGGCCATTGCCTCAAGGAACATGCGCTCGCCGCCTGCAACCGGCCCGAATTGCGCGCCTCCGCCACGATGATCGGCACCAGCCTGCATACGCTGGTCCAGATGGTGGACAATGATCTCGGGCTGACCATGCTGCCGAAAATGGCGGTCGACGCCGGTATCCTCAACGGCACCGACGTGGTTGCCCGCCCCCTGAAGAACAAGGACGCCAAACGCGAGATCGCGCTGATCTGGCGGAAGAATTCCCCGCGCCGCGATGATTTCGAGCTGCTGGCGGAGGAATTGCGGGCGGGGTGAAAATTTCTCCCGACATTCGACAAGACCGACCCAGCCTGTGACGAGCCGAAGTATCGGCGAAATACGACTAAAGTGATCCGTCAGGGTTCATTGGGATAGGGCCGCACAATTAACTTGTCGCGGCCGTTCCGGCGGCTTCAAATTACGGCATGAAACACCGGCCCGATATCGATGGCATCCGCTGTCTCGCGGTCATGCCTGTTGTACTGTGTCACGCGGGATTTCCGCTGTTTGCGGGCGGTTTCATCGGAGTCGACGTGTTTTTCGTCGTCTCAGGCTACCTGATCACCGGTATTCTGCTGGCTGATATAAATCGGGGCTCATTTTCGCTGGCCCGATTCTACGAGCGCAGGGCGCGGCGAATCCTGCCGGCAGCCCTCAGCGTCATTCTCGCCTGCCTCGTTGCGGGATGGTTCATTCTTCTGCCCGATGAATACGCTTCTCTTGGCGTTTCCAGTATCGCGGCGATTGGCTTTGTATCTAACATCAGGTTTTTCGGGGCAGGATCGGACTATTTCGGAGCCGGGGTCGCTTTCGATCCGCTGCTGCATACTTGGTCGCTGGCAGTAGAAGAACAATTCTACCTTTTCTTTCCCGCTCTTTTGGTGATGCTGTTGGGACCATTATCCCGCTATCGACTCGCGATACTGAGCGGTCTGTGCATCGCTTCCTTTGCCCTGTCTGTTTACGGACTGTCCCGCGACCAGATCGCGACGTTCTACCTCCTGCCGACCCGGTTCTGGGAATTGGGCTTCGGCGCTCTACTTGCTATCGGCGTCATTCCCGCTGCGCGCAATCGAGTGACGGCAGAAGCGTCAGCCTTGTTCGGCCTCTTCCTGGTTGTTGGCAGCGTTCTGCTGATTGATGAAACGATGCCCTTCCCGGGATGGCTTGCGCTTCCTGCATGCCTGGGGACCTGCCTTCTCATCTGGAGCGGTAGCGACCGGCCGACCACGATAGCAAAGGCTTTGGCATGGCGACCGTTCGTTGCCATCGGCCTTATTTCTTACTCCCTCTATCTCTGGCATTGGCCGTTGATCGTCTTCACGCGAATCTGGTTTGCCACCGCAGATCTTTCCCTTGAAGTTGCCCTCGCCTGTGTCTTGTCATCTCTGATCCTTGCCGCCTTGTCCTGGCGCTTCATCGAGCAGCCTTTCCGCGTTAGAGGTGGTAGACCGACGGTCGGCCCGAAGCGAGTGCTGGCATGGTCCGCATCGGGCATCGCCGCCGCGTCCGTAGTCGCCCTGTTGCCCTTTTCCTTCGCTGGATTTCCGCATCGGGTGCCGCCGGAAACGCAGATGTCTTACCGCCTGGCCAAGGATCGCGGCACGCTTTCGATCGAATGCGAAGAGCGGTCCGCTGCGGGATCGGGATGCAGGATTGGGGAGCAATGGGACGAAGAGGGCGAACCGGATGTTGTCGTATGGGGCGATTCTCATTCCCTAGCGATGCTGAATGCTTTCGACGAGGTCTTGGACGAGCACGATTTGACCGGCGTTGCGTATGTCCGGCCCGCCTGCGCTTCCCTTATCGGCGTGGTTCGATCGGACAAGCATGACGGGCGAGAGTGTGCTACGCACAATGAGCGAGTGCTTGGAGCAATCCGGCTAGTTCCGGAAGACACCACCGTTCTTCTCATCAGCCGGTGGGCGCTGCTCGCCGAAGGAGATCGCGCGGCCGGTGAGGCCGGAACGGAGGCGCATTTGGCGCCGGTCGAAACCGCCGGTAGCGACTTCGGACTATCTCGGGAAACCCTGATGTTCCGCGGCCTGGATTCCACTGTGCGAGAACTGAAGGAAGAGGGACTGCGGGTCATTGTCATGCGTCCGACGCCCGAATTCGGCTATGATGTCCCCAAAGCACTGGTACGTCAGGCATGGACCGGCAACGAGATCACTAGTCTGGATCGTAACGACTACGTTCGCCGTGCGCGCGACACGAACGCAATTATCGACGCCGTGGTTTCGCGTCATCAGGCGCAGGCAATCGCGCCCGGGGATATTCTATGTCCGAAAGAATGCGTCGTCCAACTTGGCGAGACTATACTTTACCAGGACGACGACCATCTTAGCCAAGCGGGGTCCGAATGGCTCCTTCGCAGATTGGTGGGCGACGGGCTTCTGAACCTTCCCCAAAACGATGGTTGAATTCAGTCTGTAGGTCCCCCGCCGCTAGTCCATGTGCTTCAGGCCGACGCGCAAATAGTCCCAGCCGGTGATCACCGTCAGCACTGCCGCCGCCCACAAGGTGGCAAGGCCGACGGTATGCGGCACGTTCGCTGCGATGCCGCCGACCGTCACTTCCCAATTCGGCAGTCCTCGCCCCAGAATAAGCGATCCCAGCGCGACCATCTGGAAGGTCGTCTTCCACTTGGCGAGGCGGCTGACGGGGACCGAGACCTGCAGCGGGCCAAGGAATTCGCGCAGGCCGGAGACGGCAATCTCGCGCATCAGGATGATCAGCCCGGCAATCACATGGGCGTCGCCGACATACGGTCCGCGCAGCACGCCCTGCGCCGCGAGCACGAGAATCACCGCCGCCACCATGATCTTGTCGGCGATCGGATCGAGGAAGATGCCCAGCTTCGACACCGTCCCGCTCGAGCGTGCGAGATAGCCGTCGAAATAATCGGTGATGCCCATCGCACAATACAGCAGGAAGGCGGCGAGATAGCCCTCTTCCCAGCCGGGCCACCACAGCAGGAAGGCCAGCACCGGGATGGCGAATATGCGCGACAATGTGAGAATGTTCGGCAGGCTCAGCATGGCGCTATCCCCCTAGCCGCTTACGTCCTGCCGCAAAAGCCGCCGATTGTCCTTGTCCGCCACCGCGTTGGGCCTCTACTAGGGTCGCCGAGAAACGGGGCCATTCCCGGGGGGTCATGCTTACATCCACGCATTTGCTGCGCACCCGGCGGTTCCTGCCGCTGTTCGTCACGCAGCTGTTCAACGCGTTCAACGACAATCTCTACAAGACCACCATGGTCCTGTTTGTCGTCTACGCGGTCTATAGCGACCCGGCGACCGAGGCGAGTTTCAGCGGCCTGGCATCGGGCCTGTTCATCCTGCCCTTCTTCATCCTGTCGGCGCTGGCCGGACAGCTGGCCGACATGCGCGACAAGGCGAAGATCATTCGCACGGTGAAAGCCTGCGAGATCGGGCTGATGGTGATCGGGGCAAGCGGCCTCTACCTCGCCTACAATGGCATTATGGTACAGAGTGTCGCCATCCCCCTACTGCTGCTGGCGCTGTTCCTCACGGGCGTCCAATCGACCTTCCTCGGTCCGATCAAATACGCGATCCTGCCGCAGCACCTAAAAAAGGACGAGGTTCTCGCGGGGACCGGCCTGGTCGAAGCGGGAACCTATGTCGCAATTCTCGCCGGCACGATCCTCGCCGGGCCGATCGCGGTTGACTATACCGGCTGGGCGGCCATCGGCATCATCGTAACCGCCTGCATCGGCTATCTCGTCAGCCGCCAAGTGCCCCCTGCCCCGCCGATGGGCGAGGTGGAGAAGCTCGACTGGCATATCATCCGCGCCTCGGTGAAGCTGGTGCGCGACACGATGCACAACAGGGAAGTCTATTACGCCATCCTCGCGATCAGCTTCTTCTGGACCATCGGCGCGGTGCTGTTCATCCAGTTTCCGCCGCTCGCCAAGAACACGATCATGGCCAGCCCGGAAGTCGCGAGCCTCTTCCTCGTGGTGTTCTCAATCGGCGTGGCCATCGGTTCGGTCGCAGTGAATGCACTGCTCAAGGGCCGAGTTTCGGCGCGCTATTCGCCGGTGTCGGTAATCGTCATGGGGCTGTTCGTCGTCGCCTTCTACATCGTCGCGAAGATGTGGCAGGCCGACCAGCCCGAGACGCTATTGTCGGTCAGCGAATTCATCGCCTGGCCCATGGCCGCGGTGCTGCTGCTCTGCCTTCTTGGCATTTCAGTGGCCGGGGGCATGTTCGTGGTGCCGCTCTATGCTTTCCTCACCACACGCGTGTCGCCCGACCGCGCATCCCGCACGATTGCGGCGAACAACATCGTCAATTCGGGGGCGATGGTCGCCGGTTCGCTCGCCGCCATGGCGCTGAGCGCGGCAGGCGTGCCGATCACCGAGCAGGTGCTGCTATGTGCCGCCATGTGCCTGTTCGCGGCCTGGCTTGCACGCCGCCTGATCGCGGCCGAGAATGCCGCTGCGGAAGCGGCGGCGGCTGCTGGCGCCTGATCGACCTAGATTATGAAGGCCAGGACCGCCGCAAGCGTGGCGAAATAGGTCGTCGCGACACCGCGGACATCGCTGGCACTCAATGTCCAGTCGACCGGCTCATTGTCCGGAATGTCCGCAAATCCGAGGCGACGTTGGGGAAGGCTGGCCCGGAACCAGTGCCGGGATGCCTCGCTCGATAGGACCAGTGCGCGTCTCATAGTACCGGGTTAACGCTTTTTTAACGTTTTGGTATCCCGCCGAGACCGGGCTGTCGCAAAACGAAACGAAAGAGACGAAATTAACCATGTTGGCCGATTGTAACCCGCTCGGCTGCGGGCTACGCGCAGCGCGATGAGAGAGACGAAAACGCCCGCTGCTGCGCGCCTGTTGGTCGATTGCCTGATTGAACAGGGCTGCGACCGGATCTTCACCGTTCCGGGGGAGAGCTTCCTCCAGGTCCTCGACGGACTGGGCCAGCAAGACGCCATCGATGTGGTGACCTGTCGGCAGGAGGGCGGCGTCGCCTTCATGGCTTGCGCCGACGGGGCGATGACCGGAAGGCCGGGCGTTGCGTTCGTGACCCGCGGGCCCGGCGCAACCAATGCCAGCATCGGCGTCCATGTCGCGATGCAGGATTCGCAGCCGATGATCCTCTTCGTGGGCGATGTCGACAGCGAAATGCGGGATCGGGAGGGCTTCCAGGAAGTCGATTTCGCCGCCTTCTTCACGCCGATCGCGAAATGGGCCGCACGGATCGACAGCGCCGACCGCATTCCGGAATATGTCGCCCGCGCCTATGCAACAGCGATCTCGGGTCGCCCGGGGCCGGTCGTGCTCGCCCTGCCCGAAGACATGCTCAGCAGGGACACCAGGGCCATGCCACGCGCGAGGGTGGAGCGGCCGGCGCAGGCACCCTGCCCCGACGCGATGCAGGCGATGATGGCGCTGATCGGCGATGCGGCCTCACCCGTCGCCATCATCGGCGGCGCGGGTTGGAATGCGAAAGCCCGCAACCATTTCCAGGTCTTCGCCGAACGCCTCGGGATACCAGTTGCCACTGCGTTCCGGCGGCAGGACGCGATTTCGCCGAGCAGTCCGGTCTATGCCGGAAACCTGGGATATGGCCCCAGCCCCAAATTGGTCGAGCGCGTGAAAGCCGCCGACCTGATCCTTGCGGTCGGCGCACGGCTCGGCGAGGCGACGACCGACGGCTACACCGTCCCGCCGCTGCTCGATGCTGAGCGCAAGCTGATCCACGTCCATCCCGATCCAAACGAGCTCAACAGCGTGTATCCGACCGATCTCGCCATCTGCGCAAGCATGGATGAGTTCGCCGAGAGCGCGGCGCTGTGGGACGATGGCGAGGCAATCGATTTCGATGCCGGGCGCCACGCGCATGCCGAGTGGGAGGATTGGGCGACCGCACATCCGAACGATCACACTCTCGATATGGGCCTTGCCGTCCAGTTCATGCGCGATACGCTGCCCGCGGATACGATCGTCTGCAACGGCGCAGGCAATTTCGCGGGCTGGTGGCATCGATACTGGCGTTACAACGGCTTTCCGAGCCAGCTTGCGCCGACGTGCGGCGCGATGGGCTATGGCGTGCCTGCCGCCGTCGCCGCCGCCCTGCGCTTTCCCGAAAGGACCGTCGTGGCCGCTGCGGGTGATGGCGATCTCCTGATGAACGGACAGGAACTGGCTACCGCCGTCCAGCATGGCGCGAACCTGATCGTGATCGTTGTCGACAACGGGGCCTATGGCACTATCCGCATGCATCAGGAGCGCGAATTCCCCGGCGATAATCGGATCAGCGCGACGCGCCTCTCAAATCCAGACTTCGCACTCATGGCCGACGCATTCGGCGGCTGGTCCGCCATTGCGGAAACGACCGAGCAGTTCAAGGACGCACTTGTCGCTGCCGAGGGTCGCAGCGGATTGCGGCTCATCCATTGCCGCATCGACATCGAGCAACTGGCCGCCAGCGGTGCCAGCGTCAGCGGCCTGCGAGGGCGCTAGGCATTAGAAAGGCCGCCCCGGAAAACCGGCGCGGCCTTTTCAGGCTTGCTTGAGCAGCCTCAGATGTCGTTGCCGAGCTTGCCCTCGACTTCGCCCTTGAACTGCTGCGCCTCGCCCTTGGCTTCCTGCTGGCGGCCTTCCGCGCGCGTTTCGGGATCGTTCGACCGCTGCTTCAGATTGCCGACGGCTTCGTTGGCATTGCCTTTGATCTTTTCGGTAAGTTCACCCATGGCTCGTCTCCTCTAAAGTGAAGCGCAATTTCCTGCGCCATAACAATACATTAATGGGCGCCCGGGAATGGTGTTCCGATCACATGCGTCGATGCGGTCATGGATCGCGATCAAACGAAGTCAGCCAACTTCAGCGCTTGGTCATGCCGCCGTCGACGAAGTATTCGCTGCCGGTCACATAGCTGGCCCGGTCGGACAGCAGGAACAGGGCGACCTCCGCAACCTCGCGTGATTCCCCGAAACGGCCGAGCGGGACCTGGTTCTGGATCTGCTCCATGAACTGGTCCTTTTCCTCATCGGAAAGACCCATGCCTTCCATGAAATTGGTGTCGATCGGACCGGGGGCGACCGAATTCACCCGAATCTTCCGCTCCGCCAGGGCGCTCGACCAGCTGCGAGCCAGGGCGAGACACGCGGCCTTGGTCGCCGCATATACGGCCCCCTGCGCCTGCCCAAGATACGGCGCGACAGAGGATGTGAGCAGCACCGCGCCGCCCTCCGAGATATCGTCGATCAACTCGGCCATCTGCAGCACCGGCCCGCGCACGTTGGTATTCATCATCTTGTCGAAGAATTCGGCGTCGTTTTCATCATTGGGGCCGAATTTGCCGTAGCCGGCGTTCAGCCACAGTCCGTCCAGCTTCTCGAACTTGTTGCGTACGGCCTTGGCCAGTTCAGTGGCCGCCTGGGGATCCGATGCGTCGTTCTGGAGCACGAGCGCATCATCGGGCAGCGCCTTGCGCGCATCCTCGAGATGCCCCTCGCTCATGCCGGTTACCGCGACATGGCCGCCCTGCGCGGCGATCATCTTCGCCGCCTCCAGCCCGAAGCCGCTGGTGCCGCCGGTGATGAGGAAACGCTTGTCGGTAAAGTCTGCCATTATGAGCCTCGTGTTCGATGGATATGCTCCTGTCGAACCGGCGAGGCCGGTCACCCGTTCCGGCAGTTCATCCGATCAGATGCCCGCCATCTCGAGAATGACGGACCATTCGTCGGGCTTGATTTCCGCGACTGACAGCCGCGACAGTTTCACCAGTTCGCATTCCGCCAGTTGCGGTTCCGCCTTGATCTGCTTCAGTGTGACCGGGTGCGGCAGCTTGGTCTTCGGAATCACCTTCACTGCGGCCCACTTGCCCTCGGGGTCTGTCGGGTCGGTGATCCCGGCTTCGCTGACCTCGCAAATCCCGACGATCTCCAGCCCTTCGCGCGAATGATAGAAGAACGCCTGATCGCCAACCTCCATCGCAGCAAGATTGTTTTTCGCACGGTGATTGCGGACGCCGTCCCACGTGCCCTCTTTCTCGGCGACGAGATCGTCCCAGCTGTACTTGAAGGGTTCCGATTTCATCAGCCAGTAACGCATGGATATTCTGTCCTTTCAAAAGGGGCCGCAGCGCGCTCCGCCCCTAACGACCCGGCTATGGCCTGACCAGACCCGCTTGCGTAAAGGAATGGATTAACCGCTTCTTAGGTCCCCACCCGTAAAGCCGACCCACTGGATTTTGGGGGTTGGATTGTCCGACTTTTCGACAGCGTCAGAGCGACTGCAGGCAAAGGCCCGCGCGCGACAGAGTGCACGGCGCGAACGCGACATCGTTACGCTAGGCATAGCTCTGGCTGCCATCATCCTGTTCATCAGCACTGCGGGCGTGGCGCTGCCGATGATGGTTCGCGCGCTACAGGGCACCTCCGCCGCACCCGATCTGGTTCTGACCAATGCGCTGCTGCTGAACATCGCTCTGATCCTGCTCGGGTGGAACCGCTACAAGGCCCTCACCGCAGAGCTCAAGCGCCGGTGCGCGTCGGAAGAGGAAGCGCGGCGCCTGGCCGACAGCGATCATCTGACCGGTTGCCTCAACCGGCGCAGCCTGACGATCGCCCTGGCCGACTTGCTCGCCGAACGCATGGAGCGCGAACGCGCGCTTGCGGTCATCGCGCTGGACCTCGACAACTTCAAGCAGATCAACGACCTCAACGGCCACATGGCGGGTGACGAAGTGCTGCAGTGCACCGCCCGCCGCATCGCTGCGCTATTGCCCGAAGACGGCCTGCTTGCGCGGCTAGGTGGCGACGAATTCCTGTGCGTGGTGCCGTATCATCCGCAGATGCAGGACCGGATCGACCAGCTGGCTTCGCGCGTGATCGAAAACGTCGCATCTCCGGTCAAGCACGAGGGCATGTCGCTCGATGTGACGATCTCCGTGGGCATAGCCTCCAGCAAGCACCTCACCCAGCCGACCGAGGGCACGGCCTCCGCGCAAAAGCTGATGCACAAGGCGGATATCGCCATGTATCACGCGAAAAAGCACGGCAAGAACCGCTATTACTGGTTCGAAGTCTCGATGGAAAACGAGCTGCGGTTCCGCAACGAGCTGGAAACCGGCATTCGCAAGGGCATCGCGAACGGCGAGTTCAAGCCCTATTACGAACAGCAGGTCGATCTCGAGACCGGCAAGCTGTCCGGCTTCGAAATGCTGGCGCGCTGGGAATCGCCAGAGCTCGGCGTGGTCGGCCCTGACATCTTCATCCCCATCGCCGAGGAAATCGGCGTCATCGGGGAATTGAGCGAACGGCTGATTGCGCAAGCCTTCGAGGATGCAAAGCTCTGGGCGCACGAGATCAGCCTTTCGGTCAACATTTCCCCGGTCCAGATGCGCGATCCGTGGTTTGCGCAAAAACTGCTCAAGCTCCTCGTGAAGCACAATTTCCCCGCCAGCCGGCTCGACGTCGAGATTACCGAAAGCTGCCTGCATGAAAACGTCGGCATGGTTCGCTCGATGATCACGTCGCTGCGCAATCAGGGCGTGCACATCAGCCTCGACGACTTCGGCACCGGCTATTCCAGCCTGTCGCAGCTTAGAACCCTGCCGTTCGATCGCCTGAAAATCGACCGGACCTTCATATCCGAACTGGGTTCGGAAGCGGATACTGGCAAGCTGGTGGACGCGATCGTTTCCATGGGTGACGGGCTCAATCTCCCGATCACGGCCGAGGGCGTGGAAAACGAACAGGTGCTCGAAGCGCTCAAATCAATGGGCAAGCTGAAGGGTCAGGGCTATCATTACGGCAAGCCCGAGCCAGCCGAAAAAGTGCTCGAACGGCTCGCTGCCCTCGACCTGCTGGCCGATGCCGCGGCCGATAATGTCACCGAAATCGAATTCGGCGCGCGCCCGACCCCGCGGCCCGGGGGCGACGCGCGGGTCGGCTGAACCGACCTTCTCCACTGGACGCTGTGCCCCGCACTGCATAGATGCGCCTCGTGATGCGTGTCGCCTTTTCCAAAATGCATGGCCTCGGCAATGATTTCGTCGTGCTCGACGCGCGCGAGGAAGCCCTGCCCGCGATGACCAGCGCCGTCGCCCGCGCCCTCGCTGACCGGCGCGAAGGCATCGGTTGCGATCAGCTCATTGTGCTCGAACCGAGCGTCAGTGCCGATTTCAGGATGCGCATCTTCAATCACGATGGCGGCGAGGTCGAGGCCTGCGGAAACGCCAGTCGCGCGGTTGCGTTACTGCATGGCTCGCCCGCGCGGGTGGAAACCTCGGGCGGGACGATCGGCGTCGAACCCAGTGAGGACGGTGCAAGCGTGGACATGGGCACGCCGCGTTTCGACTGGGACGCGATTCCCCTAGCCTATCCGCTGGACACCGCGAGCATGCCGGTCGGCTGGGATGGGCTCGAGACGCCAGGAGCCGTCAACGTCGGCAATCCCCATGTGATCTTCTTCGTTGAGGACGCCGATGCCGTAGCGCTGGAGGAAATCGGCCCGACCATCGAACACGATCCGCTGTTTCCGCAGCGGGTGAACGTCAATGTCGCGACAATCGTCGACCGGACGCACATTCGCCTGCGTGTATGGGAACGAGGCGTCGGCCTGACCCGGGCCTGCGGAACGGGTGCCTGCGCCACGGCAGTGCATGCCATGCGTCGCGGGCTGGTCGAACGCGAAGCAAGGGTAACGCTGCCGGGCGGGGACCTGAGGATCGAATGGAATGAAGATAACCGCATTCGCATGACCGGCCCCGCCACCGAAAGCTATCGCGGCACCTTCGAATGGGACCATTTTGCGTGAGCGAGGCGCAGGTCATCTCGCTCGGCTGTCGGCTCAATATCTCCGAAAGCGAACAGATCCGCGCAATGCTCGCGCAGGAACAGGACCTGGTCGTTGTGAACAGCTGCGCCGTGACGCGAGAGGCGGTTCGCCAGACCCGCCAGGCAATCCGGCGTGCGCGCCGCGCCAATCCCGGCGCCCGCCTGCTGGTGACCGGTTGCGCCGCCGACATCGAGCGGGACCAGCTGGCCGCCATGCCCGAAGTCGACGGACTTGTCGCAAACACTGCCAAGCTCGACGCGCGCGCCTGGAATGTCCCCGGCCATGTTCCGCCCGCGCCACAGGAAAGGACGCGCGCATTTGTTGCGGTCCAGAACGGCTGCGATCACGCCTGTACCTTTTGTGTGATCCCTCAGGGACGCGGCCCGAGCCGATCGCTCGATATTCGCGAGGTTCTGAAAGAGGTTGAACGCCACTTGGCCCACGGCGCACCCGAAGTGGTGCTCACCGGTGTGGACGTCACCTCCTGGGGACACGATCTGCCTGCAAGGCCCGCGCTTGGCGAGCTTGTGCGCGCAGTGCTCGACTCGTTTCCGGAGCTCGGCCGTCTGCGCATGTCGTCGCTCGACGGGATCGAGATCGACCCGCTGCTGCTGGATCTGTTCGCCAGCGAGACGCGTCTGATGCCGCACCTCCACCTGTCGTTGCAGCACGGGCACGATCTCATCCTGAAGCGGATGCGCCGCCGCCACCTGCGGGGCGATGCAATCGCGCTCGTCCAGCGCCTCAAGGAAGCGCGCCCAGACATAGCCATCGGTGCCGATCTGATCGCCGGTTTCCCGACTGAGGAGGAAGAGCACCATGCAGCGAACCTCGCCATCATTCGCGAGCTCGAGATCGTTCATGCGCATATCTTCCCCTATTCGCCCCGCCCCGGCACGCCCGCCGCGCGGATGCCCCAGGTCGATCGTGCACGGGTGAAATCACGCGCCGCCGACTTGCGCGCGGCAGCGGGAGCGACGCGCGACGAATGGCTGGCGTCACTGGTCGATAAGCCGCAGTCCGTCCTCGCGGAACGCGACGGCACCGGCTACACTCCGCACTTCGCGCGCGTTTCGGTGCCACCCGGCACACGACCCGGGCAAATCCTCACCGTAACGCCGCAAGGATGCGAGAACGGCCTGCTGACATGAGCGACAAACCCAGCTGGACAGAGCGCCTCTTCGGGGGGTTCAAGAAGACCTCCGAACGTCTGACGGAAAACCTGACCGAAGTCGTCGGCACGGCCAGGCTCGACGATGCGACTCTCGACGATGTCGAAGACGCGCTCATCCTGTCGGACCTCGGCCCGACCGCCGCGGCCCGCATTCGCGAGGCGTTGCGCGAAAAGCGGTTCGGCCTGCAGATAACCGAGCGCGAACTGAAGGAAGCTGTGGCAGAGGAGATCGCCGCGATCCTTCGGCCCGTGGCCAAACCGCTCGAGATCACGGCCTTTCCGCGTCCGCAGGTCGTGCTGGTCATCGGCGTCAACGGTAGCGGGAAAACCACGACCATCGCCAAGCTGGCGCACCTGTTTCAGGAAGACGACTATGCCGTGATGCTGGCCGCGGGCGACACGTTCCGCGCCGCGGCGATCGGACAGCTGGCCACATGGGCGGAGCGGATCGACGTTCCGATCGTGCGCGGTCCCGAAGGGGGCGACCCGGCCAGCATCGTGTTCGACGCGGTGAAGAAGGCGACCGACATCGGCACCGATGTGCTGATCGTCGACACCGCCGGGCGCCTGCAGAATAAGCGCGAGCTGATGGACGAGCTGGCCAAGATCCGAAAAGTCCTCGGTCGGCTCAATCCGGAAGCGCCGCATGATGTGGTGTTGGTGCTCGACGCGACGAACGGCCAGAATGCATTGTCGCAGATCGACGTCTTCAAGGAGGTGGCGGGCGTGACCGGGCTGGTCATGACGAAGCTCGACGGAACGGCTCGCGGCGGTGTGCTGGTGCAGGCAGCGCAGCTATACGGCCTGCCCATCCATGCCATCGGCGTGGGCGAGAAGATCGACGATTTGCGCCCGTTCGACCCCGACCTGGTCGCGCGCGTGATCGCAGGAGTGGCAGAGTGACCGAGAAGACGACCGAAAAGCCCAAGTCGGGCTGGCTGAACATCCTCGTCGACTATGGGCCGCTGCTGGTCTTCCTGGGCGTCTACAAGTTCTACCAGCCGCCCGCCGATTCCACTTTCGGCGAGATCGCTGCGGTCATTTACGGGACCATTGCCTTCATGGTCGCAGCCGTCTTCGCGCTGGCATTCAGCAAGTTCAAGTTTGGCCATGTCAGCCCCATGCTGATCCTGTCGACCGCCTTGATCGTGGGGTTCGGTGGGCTGACCATCTGGTTGCAGGACGAACGCTTCATCCAGTTCAAGCCGACTGCGATCTATGTTCTGTTCGGCCTGCTGCTTGTCGGTGGCTGGCTGCGCGGCAAGGCGTTGCTGCAGATCCTGCTCGAAGCCGCCTTCGAGGGCGTGGACCGCGAGGGCTGGCTCAAGCTCTCGCGCAACTGGGGCTTCTTCTTCTTCGCCCTCGCCGTGCTGAACGAGGTGCTGGTGCGGGTGATGGGCTTCGAAGGCTGGCTCTGGGCCAAGCTGTGGGTGTTCATGCCGCTGAGCTTCCTGTTCACCTTCACCCAGATCCCCATGCTGCTGCGGCACGGACTTGCCCTGGACGATGCGGACGAGGTCGCCAAGGACGAGCCGCCGACGGCTTAGGGATTCCCGATCCTGACGAGGGTAAGAGATTTATCTGTTCGACAAGCCGTCTCACGAACCCGCGATGAACATATTGATGGTCAGCCGCCCCTTCGCCGGGTCGCTGGATAATTCTCGCGGATCGGAAATGACCCCCGAATGCAGCGTCCATCCGCGATAAAGTATGAGCCGGTCGGGCCGCGCTGCGATTTCTTCGATCATTTCGTAGCGGTTTGAAGTTCCGTGATGATATTTGGCGGGAGGCTCTCCGTAATCCACATCATCGGCAATCAGCGCGGAATCATATTGCGGACGTCGGGCGGTGGTGATTTTCTCGAACCCCGTCCGTCGGTGACGATAGAAAGCCGTGCCTCCGGTGTTTGCATCGGCAAGGTAATGCATGATCGCGATCACCTGACCGCTGGTATCGTCGTAGTGCGGGATACGCTGCTTCTCGACGAGTCTCTCTTCGGGTTCTGTCACCAGCGAAAAATGCGCAGATACGAGACGAACGTGCTGCTGCAAGCCGAAGGTCCGCTGAAGGATCGCCAATAGCAATTCACGGCGCAGATCGAGATAGCCGGGGTCCATTTTGGCCCGTATGCCCGGATAGTATGCGTCGGCGCGTGCGAAATTCGCTGCGGTGGCCTGCTGCCGGAGAACGTCTAGCATGCCGCTAAAGCCATCGATTATGACGACAGGCTCCCGCTCGCGGCCAAGCAAGCGAATATCGATTTCGGGTTCTGGCAAGTGCCTCAAAGCCGGCTCTCCCAATGGGAAACCTAGAGACACCAACTCTCGATTGCAAAGCTGCTAGTGCTAAGAAGCTAAATTTCCACCTGGCTCCCCAGTTCGACCACGCGATTGGTCGGCAGGCGGAAGAAATCCATCGCCGTCGCCGCATTGCGCAGCATCCATGCGAAGATCTTCTCGCGCCAGATCGGCATGCCGGGATCGTCGCTGGCGAGCAGGGTCTGACGGCTCAGAAAGAAGCTGGTGTGCATCATGTCGAACTTGCCGCCGCAGCGTTCCATTTCCTTCAGCCCTTCGGGCACGTTCGTTTCCTGCATGAAGCCATAGTGCAGGATCGCCCTGTAGAACCCGTCCCCAAGGTCATGGATTTCACAGCGCCGGTCGCTGTCGACATAGGGGCTGTCGTCGATCAGCACGGTCAGGATCACCACGCGTTCGTGCAGCACCTTGTTGTGCTTGATATTGTGCAGCAACGCGCTGGGAACGCCGGCTGTCTGGCTGGCCATGAAGATGGCGGTACCCGGCACGCGAGTGGCGGAATTTTTCGCGCTCTTGGCAAAGATTTCTATCGGCAGGGCCGTCTCGCTCATGCGGTCGCGCATCAGCTTGCGCCCGCGCGCCCAGGTGGTCAGCAGGGTGAAGGCGACGAGGCCGACGACCAGCGGGAACCAGCCGCCATCGGGCACCTTGACGAGGTTCGCAGCGAAATAGGCCCCGTCGACGATCAGGAAGAACACCACGATCGGCAGGGCGACCCACCACTTCCACTTCCAGACGCCGACAAAGAGCACGCCCATCAGGATCGTATCGATCGTCACCGCGCCGGTCACCGCGATGCCATAGGCCGCGGCGAGGTTGGAGGAGGTCTGGAAGGTCAGCACCAGCACGATCACTGCCACCATCAACGCCCAGTTGATGACCGGGATGTAGATCTGACCCGCCTCGGTCTCGCTGGTGTGGCGAATCGAAAGGCGCGGCATGAAACCGAGCTGCATCGCCTGGTGGGTGATGCTGAAAGCGCCGGAGATCACCGCCTGGCTGGCAATGAAGGTGGCCATGGTGGCGAGGATCACCAGCGGCAGCCGGTATTCCTCGCTCGCCAGCAGGAAGAATGGGTTGCGCACGACTTCGGCGGCCTGCTCCGGTGGCAGGCCAGCGATCATCGCGCCTTGCCCGAAGTAATTGAGCAGCAGACACGGCATGACGAAGCCGAACCAGCTCAACCGCATCGGTCCGCGCCCGAAATGGCCCATGTCCGAATAGAGCGCTTCCGATCCCGTGACGGCCAGCACCACCGCGCCCAGCGCGAGGAAGGCGACCACACCGTCGGTGACGAAAAACATCACCGCGTAGTACGGGTTGAGCGCCCAGAGAATGTCAGGGTTCTGCACGATCTGGTTCAGCCCCAGCCCGGCGATGACGGTGAAATAGACGATCATCACCGGCGCGAACAGCGCGCCAACCTTGGCCGTTCCGCGCGCTTGCAACAGAAATAGGCCAACCAACAGCACCAGCGCGATGGGTATGACCAAGGGATCGAGCCGACTGTCGACCACCGTCAGGCCCTCGACGGCCGACAGGACCGAGATTGCCGGCGTGATCATGCTGTCGCCGTAAAACAGCGAAGTCGCGAATACGCCCAGCAGGACGACGAGCCAGGCATATTTGGTCTGGCCGATATGGCGGCTGATCAGCGCGATCAGCGCCAGGCTGCCGCCCTGTCCCTTGTTGTCGGCGCGCATGAGGATGGTCACGTACTGGATCGCCACGACGATCAGCATCGACCAGAAGATCAGGCTGACGACGCCCAGCACGTGCATCCGGTCGATCGCGATATTGGCCGCGCCGGAAAACGTCTCGCGGAAGGCGTAGAGCGGACTCGTGCCGATGTCGCCGAAGACGACGCCGATCGCGCCAACTGCCAGTGCAGTGCGCGACGCTCCGCCATGGCCATGGCCGCGACCATCGGTCGACGGTATCCCTTCGGGCACCGGGTCCCGCACGGCAGTGCTATCGCTCATGAGTTAAAAGGTCCGACCGCATCGCGTCATTTGCCCGAGAAACGGGGATCGACCCCGTGCAAGGCCGCGGCGATTAGCAGCACCAACGCCCGTCCGCAACATCATGCGGGAACCGACCGTCACTCGGCGCGATCGACAGGCGGTGAGGCAGGAGCCGCGCTCAGCAGCATGTCGAGGCGGGCCAGTCGCTCCGCCAGAAGGGGGCGCCAGTCCGCATCCGCAGGCGCGTCGTCAAGCAGTTCGGCCCAAAGCTGCCGCGTCCGCTGCGGTTCCTCTGCACGCAGCCAGGCGAGCCCAAGGAAATAGGTCGGCGCCGGATTGCCGCCACCGGTCTCCTCACCGCGCGAGTAAGCATAGAGCGCCGCGGGGGTCAGCCGCCCCTCGGCATGCTCGACCAGCGAATTGCCCAGCGCCACCCAAGCCTCGGAGTCGTTCGGATTCTCGGTCAACGCATTCGAGAGGAAGCGCGCCGACTGATCGAACTGGCCACGCCGGGCGAAGGCATCGGCAGTTACGACGAAGCGCGACGGCAATGCACCGGCCGGGTAGAATTCGCGACGCGCCCTGACCATGGCCTCGCCCGAACCCGAAGTCTGTGCATCCACGGCCGCTCTAGGCGCGCCGGACTGGTCAGGCGATCCCTGCAATGCGTACCCTGCCAGTCCCAGCAGCATGGCCGTGCCGAACAGGGCCCAGACGCTGCGTGGCAGGCCAAGCAACGCCGCTGCCGCGACAAAGGTCAGTGCCGCCAGCAACAGGATGACGACCCAGCTCACGCGCTGCGCTTCCGCAGCCGACCGAACAATACTGCGCCGGCAAGGATTATCAGAAGCCCGGGGATGGCGAACAGCGGCCATGTGACCGCACTCACCTCGGGTTTGTAGCTGACATAATCGCCATAGCGGCTGGTCAGCCAGGCGCGCACATCTTCGGGCGCTTCGCCCGCGGCGATGCGGATACGAACCTGATGGCGCATGTCGCCCGCCATGGGCGCATCGCTATCAGCGATGGATTGCGACTGGCACTTGAGGCAGCGCAGCGTTTCCATGAGCTCCTGCGCTGCGGCTTCCTGCGCCGGATCGTCCAGCTGTCGATAGGCGAAGGGCGCAGGCGGCATGGTATCCTGCGCCGCGAGAGGGGGCGCAAACAATAGCGCGAGAGCAACGAAAATGAACCGCATCATCGCGCCGCCTCGAGTTCGCCAAGCAAGGTGGCGACATCATCCTCGCGAATATCGCCAATGTGCTGGTAGCGGATGTAGCCTCGCCCATCGATCACGAATGTCTCGGGCACGCCGGAAGAACCGATCGCCAGTTGCACCTCGGACAAATCGTCACGGGCGATCCGGCTGTAGGGGTTGCCGTGCCGGGCCAGGAATTGCGCGACGTCTTCCGGCCGGTCGCGGATGGCGATGCCGACGATCGGGACGCCGGCCTCTTTCAACCGTTCGAGCTGCGGTGCCTCGGCGATACAGGGCAGGCACCAGCTGGCCCAGATGTTGAGGAGCTTGGGCGTGCCATCCTGGAAATCGGTCGTCGCGGCGCCTTCCACGCCTCCGGTCGCGGGCGGAAGGTCGAAATAGGGCAAGGCCTCCCCGACCATGCGACTTTCGACGAAATCATCCTTCGGCTGCGTCAGCTGATAGGCGGCAAGGCCAAGGAAGCCCGCGAACAGGAACAGCGGCAGCCAGACCTTCCAGCTCATGCCAGCGCCTCCCGATCAGAGCGCCGTTCGACGATGCGCGCGGCGATACGACGGCGGCGCACATCCGTGATTACCCGCCCGACGAGCGCCAGCGCCCCGCCCAGGGCGACCAGCAGGCCGCCATACCAGATCAGCGTCACGAAGGGTTTCCACCACAGGCGCAATTGCCAGCGGCCATCGGGCGAGCGATCGCCGATCACGGCATAAAGCTGGCCGTTCCAGCGGGTCGACAGGGCGCTTTCGGTCGTCTGCTGAGGAGGTGCCCAGAAGCGACGCGACTGTGGTGTAAGGGCGACGGGCTCGCTGCCGTCATAGCTTGCACTCAGCCGTCCCTCGAGCGCGGTCCAGTTCGGACCGGCCACCGGGACGACATCGGAAAGTGTGACGCTCCACGGCCCGACCTGTGTCGTCTGGCCCGGCTCGATGGCGGCCAGCTTCTCGCGCGAAAAGGCGCTTTCGCTGGCCATCCCAAGCAGCGCCACTGCGATTCCGAAATGCGCGACGACCATGCCCCACGTAGCCAGTGGTACGCGCTTCAGGCTGCGACCGCGAAGGGGCAGAAAGCTGGCCACTGCGAGGCCGATGCCCAGGGCGAGGCCAAGCAAGGGCAGGATCGCCACATTGGCGACAATGCCGAAACCGATCAGCGCGACCAGAACCAGCGCCGCAAAAAGGGACAATTCGGGGCGGATGCGCTCAACCCGGTCCTGTCGCCAGCGCAGCAGGGGACCGATTGCCATGATGGCGAACATCGGCACCGCGAAAATCGCGCCGACCGGATTGAAATAGGGTGGACCGACCGAAACCCTCACGTCGAATGCCTCGGTCAGCAAGGGATACAGGGTCCCGAGAAGGACGATTGCCAAGATCGCGCTCAGCATGACGTTATTGAAAACGAGTGCGCCTTCGCGGCTGGTCGCGTTGAACCGCTGGCCCTCGCTGATCGTGTTGGCCCGCAAGGCAAACAGGAGCAGCGCCCCTCCGATAAACAGCCCGAGCAGGATGAGGATGAATGTGCCCCGCTCCGGGTCGACCGCGAAGGCATGGACGCTGGTCAGGATGCCCGACCGCACGAGGAACGTGCCGACCATGCTCATCGAGAAGGCGACCACGCCCAGCATGATCGTCCAGACACGCAGCGCATCGCGGCTGGCGAGCACGCTGGTGGAATGCAGCAGTGCGGTGGCAGCAAGCCAGGGCATGAGCGATGCGTTTTCGACCGGGTCCCAGAACCACCAGCCGCCCCAGCCGAGCTCGTAATAGGCCCAATAGGATCCCGCGACGATACCGAGGGTCAGGAACACCCACGCCCCGAGCACCCATGGCCGCATCGCACTGGCAAAGTCGGGGGTCACCTGCCGCGTGAGCAACGCACCGACCGCGAAGCTGAAAGCGACCGAAAGGCCGACATAACCCATGTAAAGCGTGGGCGGATGGAAGGCGAGGCCGATGTCCTGCAACAGCGGATTGAGGCCCAGCCCCTCGGGTGCGGGCACGGGCAGGCGCTCGAACGGGTTCGAGCTGAGGATCAGGAAGGCATAGAAACCGAGTGCCACGAGACCCTGTGCGCCGAGCGTGGCGTTCATGGTGCGATCCGGCAGCCGACGCTCGATCAGGGCGATAAGAGCCCCCGCAAGCGACATGACTGTCACCCACAGGAGCATCGACCCTTCATGGTTGCCCCAGGTGCCGGACAGCTTGAATACCAGTGGCTTGAGCGAATGCGAGTTGGCGGCGACCAGCTTCACCGAAAGGTCGGTAACCGCAAACAGCCAGAGCAGCATGGCGAAAGAAAAGCTCGCGAGCGCGCCCTGCACTATTGCGCTGGGCCGGACCAGCGCGGCGATCTCGCTCCCCTCTGCTGCGCGCAAGGCAAGAAAGCCGGACGCCATTTGCAGCGCGGCGAGCGCGGCGGCGAGCCACAGCGCGGCATGGCCGAGTTCCGCGATCATTCGATGCCGACCGTCGTCTCTTCGGTCACTTCGGCGACCTGACGCTGGCTCATACCCTCAAGCTCGCGCGGGACATAATTCTCGTCGTGCTTGGCGAGGAGATTGTCGGCGACGAATGTCCCGTCGGCGGCGAGGCGGCCCTCGGCGACGACGCCCGAACCTTCGACGAAAAGGTCGGGCGCGATCCCGCTGAACTGCACGGGAATGCGAGACCCGTCATTGCCGGTAACCGCGAAACGCAAGGTCACGCCATCCGGATCGGTAGCCAGCGAGCCCTGCTCGACCATCCCGCCGAGGCGGACAGCCTGGCCCACCTCCGGCGGGTCGGCTTGCATCTGCTCGGGCAGGTAGAAATAGTTCGCCTGATTGCGCAGCGCATAGGCGGCCAGCAAGCCCGCCCCGATCAGTGCGATCAGGGCGATCACGATCAGCACGAGTCGCTGATGCTTGGGCTTCAACCGGGAGCCGTTGTGAGCAGGATGGTTCATTTTCGTCGCGAGCGTTCGCGCCGCATCTCGGCGCGCTTCATATCGATCCACGCCCACATAATCATCGCAAGCGTAGCTACAATACCGATGGCATAGGCCGCCACGACGAAATCCCACTGGTCGAGCATCTCGCGCATCACGCCGCCTCGCTCGCCTTGCGACGCAAGCGCGCTTCGGCCTGGATATCGGCGAGCAAAGCGCGCATCCGTGCCAGGATCACGCCGCCGAAGATCAGCGAGAAGCCGACGACCGCGACGAGCAGCGGGACGAGATAGACCCCGTCGATCGCGCTCTTGCCCAGCGTGATGCTGGGTGGCTGGTGGAGCGAGTTCCACCACACGACGCTGCGGTTGATGATCGGAATGTTGACCGCCCCGACCAGGCCGAAGATCGCCGGGATGCGCGCGCTCACGCCCTCGCGCTCTGCTGCCTGCGCCAGCGCGATATAGGCAAGGTAGAGAAACGCCAGCACCAGCATGCTGGTCAATCGGCCGTCCCACACCCACCAGGTCCCCCAGGTCGGTCGGCCCCAGATCGATCCGGTGACGAGGCAGATGACGGTAAAGACGAGGCCCGGGACCGCAGCCGCCCGGGCCGCCAGCGCAGCCAGCGGATGCCGCCACACGAGAAAGACGAGGCTGGCGATGGCGATGGTGGTCCAGCCGCCCATGCCGAGCCAGGCGGCCGGTACGTGAAGGAAGATGATACGAACGGTTTCGCCCATGAGCCGGTCGGGCGGCACCTGCGTCAGGCCCCACCAGATCGCCGCCGCCGACACCACGAGGCCGCCAGCGAGCAAAGCCGGAGTCAGCCAGCTGGCGAGCGCGAGGAACCGTTTGGGATTGGCGAAGCCGTGCATGATGTAAGCCGTGCGCGCGCTTTTACAGCCGTGCGGCTGACCCGCAAGTGAAGATGAGCCTAGCCGCGACCGATCAGGCGTTGTGCCATGCGGTCGGCCACCTGATCGGGCGAGGCACCATTGGCCGCGCTCTCGTTCCAGATTTCCTCGAGTCTGCCCGGAATCAGGGCGATCCGCTTGCGCACTTCGTTGATATCGCAGGGCGCCTGGTCATTGCGACACAGATATTCGAGCGTGACCGAGATGATGCCGCCGGCGTTGATGACATAGTCGGGCGCATAGAGGATGCCGCGCTCGGCCAGCATCGGGCCGTGTTCGGGCCGGCGCAACTGGTTGTTCGCGCCGCCAGCGACGATCTGGCAATCGAGGCGCGCAATGCCCTCGTCATCGAGGATCGCGCCCAGCGCATTGGGGCTGAACACATCGCAGGCGACCGACATGATCGCTTCGGGAGCCGCGACCGAGGCGTCCAGTTCGCGTGCCAGAGCCTCAGCCCTGCCCTCCTGCATGTCGGACAGGGTGAGCTGCGCGCCTTCGCGCGCCAGCAGCCGGGCAACCCCGCCACCGACGCTTCCGGTTCCCTGGATCGCGACATGGACGCCCTCGACACTGTCCTTGCCGAGCTTGTAGGCGACCGCAGCCTTGATGCCGAGGAAGATGCCGAGCGCGGTAAACGGGCCCGGGTCACCGCCCGCCGCTTCGTCGCCTTCGACCGGCAGGCCCGACACATACTGCGTCCGCTGCGCCACGGCAGCCATGTCGGCTTCCGAAATGCCCACATCTTCCGCCGTCACATATCTTCCGCCCAGTCCTTCGACAGCGTCAGCAAAGGCGACAAGCATTTCGGGCGTCTTGTTCTTGTCGGCATCGGCTACGATGACCGCCTTGCCGCCGCCCATCGGGAGGCCGGCCATGGCATTCTTGTAGCTCATCCCGCGCGACAGGCGCAGCGCATCGCGCATCGCATCGCCCGGCTCGGCATAGTGCCAGAAGCGTGTGCCGCCCGCGCCGGGGCCGAGATGGGTGGAATGAAGCGCGATGATTGCGGTCAGCCCGCTCTTCGGGTCACGGACGAAATGCACGAGTTCGTGATCGTCGTAATCCGCTTCGGTCCAGAATGCCGTCATCGCGCAATTGCCCCTGCAAGCTGAGCTGGGCGGTTTCATCAGGGGGAAGATGGGGCGATCGAGGGGTCTCGAACCCCCGACCTCCGGTACCACAAACCGGCGCTCTAACCAACTGAGCTACGATCGCCATAACCCCCGGAACCGCCCGGGAAGGGGGCCTGATACGCCTGCGCTCCGGGCCGTCAACCCGTCTTGCGAGGCGGGGAGCGCCTGTTGCACAACAAGCCGCGATTGGGAAGTGAAAAAGCGCAAGGCTGGCCCATACGGCAACTTTATTACGCAGCTTGCGAAGCGTCTGCAGCGAGTCCATCTTTTGCGCATGACGGGAAGTGGCGAATCTTCGGCAGCAAGGCTCCTGGATCATCCTGGCCTCCAGCGGGTGCCGAACGACAAGGTCGAATTGTTCCAGCTGCGCGACTTCGTGAGCGCGGACCTGCGCGCCGAATTGATCCGGCTGATCGAACAGGATCGACGCCCCTCGACCCTGGCCGATGCGGGAGACGATCATTACTTCCGCACGAGCGAAACCTGCGATCTCGCCGCGGACGAGCCGGCGGTGCAGGAACTGGAAGCGAAACTCCACGCCCTCAACGGCATAGACCCGGCCCATGGCGAGCCGCTGCAGGGACAGCGCTATGACGTGGGCCAGGAGTTCAAGCCGCACTGCGACTATTTCAATCCCGGCGGGCAGGACTGGGAGCGATATTGCTCGGTCGCAGGCCAACGCACCTGGACGTTCATGATCTATCTCAACGACGTCGAGGCAGGAGGTGCTACCCGGTTCAAGGCGGTGAAGAAGACATTTCAGCCGGAAGCCGGCAAACTGCTTTGCTGGAACAACCGGCGCCCGGACGGTCGGGAGAACCCGAACACGATTCACCATGGGATGAAAGTGCGCAAGGGCGTCAAATATGTGATAACCAAATGGTATCGCGAGAAAGAATGGGGATGGTGATGGCCGACTACAGCGACCTTTCCGAACAGCTGCAGGCGCGGCTCGCGCGGTTGCTTGAACGTGCCGGGGTGATCGAGGATGACCTGCGCTACCCGCTCGATGCGGACTCGAGCGAACAGGCCGTCGACCTTGCGAATGACGAGGCCCTGGAAGGTGTCGACGAGATCTTGCGGCAGGAGATCGCGCAGGTCCGGATGGCGCTGCTGCGGATCGAGAACGGAACCTATGGCACGTGCAGTCAATGCGGCAAGGACATCTCCCGCGCGCGTCTGGAAGCCCGCCCTATCGCGACCCGGTGCATCGACTGCGCGGCATAGGATCGGAATGAACCGAGGGCACGTAGAGGCGGTACATCTGGCCGCCGAGCACGAGTTTTCCAAGGCCACCCGCGACTCGATCGAGATCGTAGCCGGGATTGGAGTCCGCGGAGATGCCCATGCCGGTGAGAAGGTGCAGCACCTTTCACGCGTCAGGGTCGATCCTTCGCAGCCCAACTTCCGCCAGGTTCACCTTATCCCTTGCGAGCTTTTCGATGAATTGCGCGAGCGTGGCTTTGCGCTGCTGCCCGGCCAGCTCGGCGAGAACATCTCTACGCGGGGCATCGATCTGCTGCGCCTCGGTCGCGATGACAAGCTGCGGATCGGCGATGTCGTCTTGCGCGTGACCGGATTGCGCAATCCTTGCGCACAAATCGAAGCATTCAAGCCGGGTTTGCTCAAACACCTTGTGTTCCAGGAAAAGGGACAGGTCGTGCGCAAGGCAGGCATCATGACGACGGCCGTAACGGGCGGCATCGTTCGCGCAGGCGATACCATTCTCCTCGAACGAGCGTCCGGCGAGCGGATTCCACTCGACAGGGTCTGACGAAAAAGGGCGGCCCCGCAAGACCGCCCCTTCGTGTTTTGTCGCGACTGGCGCGGATCGCTCAGTTCTTCTTGAGCGAAAGTCCGCCGAAGCGCTTGTTGAAGGCTGCCACGCGGCCGCCTTCCTGAAGCTGCTGCTTGCCGCCGGTCCATGCCGGGTGGCTGGTGGGGTCGATTTCAAGCGTCAGCGTATCGCCTTCGCTGCCCCAGGTCGAGCGCGTCTGGAATTCGGTGCCATCGGTCATCTTGACCGTGATCATGTGGTAGTCGGGGTGCCCTTCGGCCTTCATGATATTCGTCCTTTTAGCTTCGGAACGGTACCGACCGGTCCAGCTGTGATGGGAAAGGCGCGCGCATAGCGACGAGCGCCGATATTGGCAACCTTATTCGGGTGCGTCGGCGATCATCGCGGTGAAGTTGACCTCGCAGGTCACCTTGCCATCGACCGAGGCCTCGCCCGCAAACTTGCAGACCCGCGCGCGCTTCTGGACGAACTCCGCCTTGAGGTCGAGCAACACGCCCGGTGTCACGGGACTACGGAACTTGGCGTTCTCGATCGCCATGAAATAGACGAGCTTGCCGGAGCCTGCGAGGCCGAGGCTTTCCACTGCGAGCACGCCGGCGGCCTGCGCCAGCGCCTCGATCTGGAGGACGCCCGGCATGATCGGCGCGCCGGGAAAATGCCCCTGGAAGAAGTCCTCGTTGAAGCTGACCGCCTTGATCGCGTGGATGCGCTCGTCGACGACCAGCTCTTTCACGCGATCTACGAGGAGCAGGGGATAGCGATGCGGGAGGCGCTTTAGCACCTCGACGATATCGAAACCGGTGTCCGTCTCGCTCATGCCCTGTTTCCCCGTTGGCGGATCAACGACCGCTGGGCTGCGCCTGTTGTTGCTGCTGGGCAGCCTGCTGCGCGGCCTGCTGCTGCGCCACACCGAGCAGGATTTGCGAGACAGCCTGCTGCGTCTGCAGCGATTCCTGGCGCGGACGCCAGTTGGCGGGAGGCGTGATCTGCACCGAAGAGACACGCTGATTCATCACATTGACGAGATCGGCGGTTACATTCAGCGTATCCGGCGCCCACTGCACGGCTTCGGGCGTCAGGAGCAGCTGAATGTTCTTCTGCTGGACGACCTGCTGCTGGACATTGCTGTAGTCGTTGATCAGCTGCTCGATGGCATAGGTCTGCGCCAGCACGATGGGCTGCGAAGCCTGCTGGATCTGCTCTTCCTTCTGCTGGATCTGCTGCACGACCGACGGATTGGCCTGGGCTTCGGCCTGCGTCAGCTGGCCATCGCTATTGGTGTCGAGGCTTTGCTGCAGCGTGGCCGCTTCCTGGCGCAGCGTACGGATTTGCTGGATCTGCGAGGCGTATTGCTGCTCGATCTGCTGATAGGCGTTGATGCGCGCCTGCGAGCGGACGATGACCGCTTCCGGACTGCTGGTGGCAATCGCGCCGGTAACCTGCGCAGCGACCGGCGTGCCGGAAACGGCCGCGCCTGCGAGTGCCGCGGCAGCGAAGAGCTTGGTGGTAGTTTTCATCAGAATTGCGTTCCTACGTTGAATGAGAAGGTCTTGGTGTCGTCTCCGACTTCCTTCTTGATGATCTGGGCAATATCGATCCTGAATGGACCGAAGGGTGAATTCCAGTTCACCCCGATGCCCGCCGAAATGCGCGGCGCAGCCGTATTGCCGACGAAGACCTCGCGATAGAACGAGGTTTCCGGAATGAACGGCGGACGGGCCGTGCCATCGTCATTGGTGGGGTCGAGGGTGGGCAGGCCGTCAGGCCCGATGAACAGCGGTTCGCCCCCTTGGGTCGCTTGGCGACCATTGGGCTGGTTGACGAGCGTGGGCCGGGTGATTGCGAACAGCGAGCCGACATCGACCCACACCGACGGCCGGATGCCCAGTTCGCGAACGCCGCTGCCGAGGGGGATCTCCAGCTCCGCACGGCCCTGGTAGTAGGCCTTGCCCCCGATGGAGTCGTCGAACCGCTGATCGGCGTTCAGAGCGTCTTCGATCGGCGTGAGAATGCGCGGTCCGGCAGGGTTGTCCGGATCAATCGTGTAATTCAGGCGGACGATACGCGGGCCGATGCCGCGAATGTCGAAGCCACGCATCTGCGGCTCGCCGAGGAAGAAGCGGTCGGTCAGGCGGATGCTGTCGCGCCCCGGCTCATCGCTGTCTTCGAGACCGCGGATCCAGCCGCCCTCGCCCGCCAGCGAGAACACGAAGCCGCTGCCGAGCGGCCAGTATTTGGCCATCCGAGCGCGCGAACGGACATATTTTTCCGAGCCGCCCAGCCCTGCGAATTCATTCGTCCAGCTGATCGTCTCGCCACGTGTGGGCCGCAAGCGGCTGTCGAGCGTGTTGTAGTTGAGCGAGAGGCCGAGAATCGAGCTCGACCGCTCGCCGATCGCCTCGCACAGGAAGCGCGATGCGCGGCACTCGCCATTCTCGAAGAACTCGTCGCCGAGCGATACGTCGTCATAGTTGAACGTGTAGCTGCCGATGGCCGAGAGGTACTCGGTCAGCGGCACGCCCAGCCGTAGCGAGGCACCGGTGGTGGCCTGCTCGTAGGTCGTGTTGCGTTCGTTGTTGCGGAAGTTGAAGCTGTTGAAGTCGCGCCGGTAAATGTCGACGCCAGCCGAGATATTGCGATCGAACAGGTAGGGTTCGGTGAAACTCACCTGCGCCGACTTGGAATAGCGCGAGTAGTTGACGCTGAGCCCGACGGTCTGTCCGCGGCCGCGGAAATTGCGCTGGCGGATGGAGCCGGCAAGGATGAAGCTTTCGAGCGAGCTGAAGCCCGCCGAGAGCTGCAGTTCGCCGGTGGCCTGTTCTTCGACATTGGCTTCGAGGATGATCCGGTCGGGCGCGCTGCCTTCGACCTGGTTGATCTCGAAATTCTCTTGGAAGTAGCCCAGCGAATTGATGCGCGCGGTCGAGCGGGCGACGGCGAGCGAATTGAAGGCATCGCCTTCCGCGATACGGAACTCGCGGCGAACGACCTTGTCCTGCGTCAGCGTATTGCCGTTGACGTCGATCCGCTCGACATAGACGCGCGGCGCCTCGCGCAGGACGAATTCGACGTCCATCGTCAGGGTCTCGGGATTGCGGCGAAATTCCGGGCTGACCCCGGCAAAGGCATAGCCGAAGGTGCCGGCCAGCTCGGTCAGCTGTTCGACCGTGTCCTCGACCAGCTTGGCATCGTACCAGTCGCCCTGCTTCATCGGCAGGCGGGCGGCCATCGCGTCGCTGTCGAAGTCGCGAATCTGGCTGTCGACGCTGATGTCCCCGAACTTGTAGCGCTCGCCTTCCTCGACGACGTAGGTGATGATGAAATCTCGCTTGTCCGGCGTCAGCTCGGCGACCGCCGAAACGACGCGGAAGTCGGCATAGCCTTCGGTCAGGTAGAACTGGCGCAGCTTCTGCTGGTCGAAGGCGAGGCGGTCGGGGTCGTAACTGGTATTGGAGCTGAAGAAGCTGGTGAGGCGCGCCTGCTTGGTCAGCATCTCGCCGCGCAGCTCGCCATCCGAGAACTCTTCATTGCCGATGATGTTGATCTGGCGGACCTTGGATTTCGGCCCTTCGTTGATCTCGAACACCACGTCGACGCGGTTCTGGCTCAGCTGCACCATGTTCGGCTCGACGGTCGCGGCGAACCGGCCCTGGCGCTTGTAGAGCTCGATAATGCGCGCCACGTCGGCACGGACTTTCGAGCGCGTGAAGATCTGGCGCGGGGCCAGCTTGATTTCGGGCAGGATCTTGTCGTTCTTGATCCGCTTGTTGCCCTCGAGGATGATGCGGTTGATGACCGGGTTTTCGACCACGGTGATGACGACATTGCCGTCATTATTCACCACGCTGGCATTCGAGAACAGTTCGGTGGCGTAGAGGTCCTTGAGGACATCGTCGCCGCGCGCCTGGCTCCAGGCATCGCCGGGCCGCAGGCGGATGTAGGACAGGATGGTTTGCGGCTCGAGCCGCTGCGCCCCGCTGACGGCGATGGACTGCACGACCTCTTGCTGCGGAGCAGTCGCCTGCGGTGCGGGCTGGGCTTCCTCGCCCTCCTCCTGTGCAAGGGCCGTATACGGCACGCCTGCGAGCATTGTGCCTGCGAGCAGGCCCAGGGCCAGCCGTGCGGTCGAGCTCTTGCGGCATGCGGCTGCAGTTGCAAAATCAGTCATCGACAAGGGGAATCCCGTCCTCGTTACAATCCGTGGAGTGCGGCTCGCTTTGCGCTGGCCGGCACCGGTTTTCCGCCTGCGCAGCGGACCGCAGGTCCCCTGCCCTAAGCGCCGGTCCCAATCAAGCGTTGCGGCTGTGAAAAGCCTCCCTCCCGGACACCATTTCCCCGGCTAATTCCCGAAGAACGGGAGACCGGCCAGGTCGTTCACAGTGACGAATATCATCAGCATGAGCACGAGGGCCACGCCGGCGCGATACGCCACTTCGGTTCCACGGGGGCCGATGGGTTTCCGGCGGACCGCTTCGGCCGCGTAGAAAGCCAGGTGCCCACCGTCGAGCGCCGGGATTGGCAGGAGGTTGATGAATGCCAAGTTAAGCGAAATGAGCGCCACGAAATTGGTAAAGGCGAGCGCGCCCATGCTGAGTTGTTCGCCCGAGAATTTGGCGATCTTGACCGGTCCGCCAAGCTCCTGAACGGATCGCTCACCGGTAAATATCTGCGCGATCCCGGTCAGCATCATATCGACGATTCCGATCGAATGATCGACTGCGAGGCCGAGGCTGGCAAAAATCCCTTGCGGCTCGAATTCGTACTCCGCCCCGGCGGCCTCGATACCGACCAGGCCGATCTTCGACTTGTTGCCGAAACGGTCTTCGATCTCGTGGCTGCCCACGGGCACGGCAAAGGTTTCGCGGGCGCCGTCGCGCAGCACAGTGATGTCGAGCGTGCGGCCCGGATACATCATGATCGCATCCTGCACGTCGCGGAAACTTGCCATCGCTTCGCCTTCGACCGACACGATCCGGTCGCCCTGCAACAGGCCGGCCTCGCGCGCAGGAGAAGTCTCGGCGAATTGCGCGATAGTCAGCTGCTGGTCGGCATCCGCCGGTACCGGCTTGCCGTAGAAGGCGAAGAAACTGGCGAAGATGGCCAGCGTGACGAGGATGTTGGTGGCCGGCCCGGCAAAGACGATCAGCGCGCGCTTCCACAGTGCTGCATGGTGAAAGCTGCCGGCGCGTTCTTCCGCGCTCGCCTGATCGGTGGCGTTCCGGTCGGGAATGCTGGCAGGGTTCATGTCGCCCTTGAACTGGACATAGCCGCCCAGCGGCAGGACAGACAGTTTCCAGCGGGTGCCACGTTTGTCCGTGAAGCCCCAGATTTCCTTGCCGAATCCTACCGAGAACGCTTCTGCATGGACGCCGAACCAGCGACCCACCAGATAGTGCCCAAGCTCGTGCACCGTGACCAGCGGCCCCAGCAGCAGGGGGAAGCCGAGGACGTAATAGACCCAGAGGGGCAGCAGGTTTTCCAAAGTCAGGCGAGCTCCAGCAATTCGTTCGCACGATGTCGCGCAGTCTCGTCAACGCGCAGGACCTCGTCGAGGGTCTGCGGCGCATCCGGCAATTCGCCATCCGAGAGAACGCGGTCCACCAATACGGGAATACGGCTGAACGGTACCTTACGATCGAGGAAAGCGGCCACGGCGACCTCGTTCGCGGCATTGAGCACCGCCGGGGCCGCCCCGCCCTCGCTGATCGCCTCGCGACACAGGCGCGTCGCGGGGAAGACATCCTCGTTCGGAGCCTCGAAATCGAGCCGGCCGATCGCCGGCAGGTCGAGCGGCGCCATCGGCGTATCCATGCGCTGCGGCCAGGCCAGACAGCTGGCAATGGGCACGCGCATGTCCGAAGGCCCGAGTTGCGCGAGGATCGAGCCATCGCGATATTCGACCATCGAATGAATAATGCTCTGCGGATGGACCACGATCTCGATATTATCGAGCCCGACCGGGAACAGGTGATGGGCCTCGATCAGCTCCAGCCCCTTGTTGAACATGGTGGCGGAATCGATCGTGATCTTCGCGCCCATGTCCCAATTTGGGTGCTTGAGCGCCTGTTCGCGGGTTACATTCGCGAGTTGCTCGGCGCTGAAGGTGCGGAAAGGTCCGCCACTGGCGGTCAGGATTACGCGCCGCACGTCCTCGATCCGATTGCCCGCAAGGCACTGGAAGATCGCATTGTGCTCCGAATCCGTCGGCAGCAGGGTCGCGCCGTGGCGCTCGACCGCAGCCTTGAGAATTTCGCCCGCCGAAACCAGCGCTTCCTTGTTGGCGAGCGCGATGGTGCCGCCCTGCTCGATCGCCGCCATGACCGGCCCTAGGCCCGCACAGCCGACGATCGCGGCGACGGTAATGTCCACCGGGCGCGATGCCACTTCGCACAGGGCGCGCTTGCCGCCAGCCGCTTCGATACCCGATCCGTCGAGAGCGGCACGCAGATCGTCGAGGCAGCTTTCGTCCGCCACCACCGCAACTTCGGCGCGAAATTCCCTGGCCAGCGCCGCGAGCTCCGCGACGTTGCAATTTGCCGTCAGCGCAGTGACGCGCCAATCGTCGGGCGCGCGGCGAATGAGGTCGAGCGTCGATGTGCCGACCGAGCCGGTCGCGCCGAGGATGGACACCGTGCGCGTCACAGCGCTGCTCCAAACACGGCCGCTGCCAGCAAGGTCACCGGAATCATTCCGTCGGTACGGTCGAAGACCCCGCCATGCCCGGGAATGAGCTGAGAGCTGTCCTTCACTCCGGCCCTGCGCTTCAACCAGCTCTCGAAGAAATCGCCTGCCTGCGCAAAAACCGCGACGACCGCACCCATGCCGAGCAATTGCACCATGTCGTAGACATCCAGCCAATCTCCCACCGATCCGACCGCAGCGTGCGACACGACGTAGAGCCAGCCGGTCAGCCAGATTGCCGCCCCGACGGTCCCGCCAAGCAGGCCCGCCCAGGTCTTCGATGGGCTTATCGCGGGCGCAATCTTCGGGCCACCCAGGGTCCGGCCGAAGAAATAGGCGAAGGTATCGACGAACACGACCGCGCCGATGATGCCGATCACCATGGCCGAAGGAAAGCGGATCAGCGCAGAACCGGCGAGGCCGATATAGATTGCCCCCGCCGCAATGCCGATGAACCGGGCACCCTGTTGACGTGTCGCCTTGAGTACCAGCAACACGAATTCCGCAAGCGTCGCCACGACCACCGCACCGATGAACAGGTCGAGCCATATGCCGCCCAGCCACAGCGCGAGGCCGGCCACTGCGACCATGACCAGCGCCGATACGGCGCGAGCGGGCAGGTCTGCGTTCTTGCCCTTCGCGGGCATCGCTTCTGCTGCCTTACCGTCCACCAAAGCGCCTCTCCCGGTCGCCGAAATCCGCCAGTGCCTGCTTGAACAGCGCGGGCGTGAAATCGGGCCATAGCACGTCGGTGAAGATCATTTCGGCATAGGCCGCCTGCCACAAGAGGAAATTCGACAGGCGAACCTCGCCGCTGGTGCGGATCAGCAGGTCGAGCGGCGGGAGCGGCGCGGTATAGAGATGTGCCTCGAGGCTCTCCTCCGTGATCTCGCCATTTGCCGCCGCCTTGCGCGCCGCGGCCACGATCTCCGCCTGCGAACCGTAGTTCAGCGCTACCGCCAGCGTGCGCGAGCCGCCACTGGTCTGCTCCAGCGCATCCTCCAGCATGGCGACGATATCGGGCGCCAGCGCTTGCCAGTCGCCAAGGATGTGCAGCTTCACGTCATTGGCGATGAATTCGGGCAGGTCGGACTTGATGAATTTGCGCATCAGATCCATCAGGTCGTCGACCTCATCCTCGGGCCGTTTCCAGTTTTCGGAGCTGAAGGCATAGAGCGTCAGGCAGTCGACCTGCGTGTCTTTCAGGCTGCGCACCAGCTCGCGCACCGCCTCCACACCCTTGCGGTGGCCCATGACGCGCGGCAGATGCCGGCGCTTCGCCCAGCGGCCGTTGCCATCCATGATGATGGCGACATGGCGGGCCTGCTGGCCTTCCCCACTCATTCAGAAGCTCGGAATCCTGCCCTTACTGGGTCAGGATTTCCTGGACCTTCTTCTCGACCGCCTCGTCCGTTTCGGCGACGTATTTGTCGGTCAGCTTCTGGACCTCGTCCTCCGACCGCTTGCGCTCGTCTTCGGAAATTTCCTTTTTCTTCTCGTCTTCCTTCAGCGCTTCCATGCCGTCGCGGCGCACGTTGCGGATGGCGATCTTGCCCTTCTCGCCATATTCGCCCGCCAGCTTGGCGAGATCCTTGCGGCGTTCCTCGGTCAGATCGGGCATGGGCAGGCGGATGGTCTGGCCATCCTGCATCGGGTTGAGGCCGAGATTGGCCTTGGCGATGCCCTTTTCCACCGCGTTGACATTGGCCTTGTCCCACACCTGTACGCTCAGCATGCGCGGTTCCGGCGCGGATACGGTCGCAACCTGATTGAGCGGCATCATGGAACCGTAGACCTCGACCACGACCGGATCGAGCAGGCTGGTATTGGCGCGGCCAGTGCGCAGGCCCGAAAGATCGCCCTTCAGGCTTTCGACGGCGCCCTTCATGCGGCGCTCGATGTCTGCTTTGTCGTATTTGGCCATGCTGGCTCCCTCTTACCTCTTCTCGTTCGTGACGACCGTCTGAACACCCTCGCCCGCGATGACCCGGGCCAAATTGCCCTTCTCACGGATCGAGAACACGACGATCGGAATATTGTTGTCGCGGCACAGGGCCACAGCGCTGGCATCCATGACCTTCAGGTCATCTGCCAGAACCTTGCTGTAAGTCACGGTATCAAAACGCTTAGCATCGGCGTTCTTCTTGGGGTCGCTGTCATAGACGCCATCGACGCTGGTACCCTTGAGCAGCGCATCGCAGCGCATTTCGGCAGCGCGCAAAGCGGCGCCGCTGTCGGTGGTGAAATAGGGCGCGCCGACACCGGCAGCGAAGATCACCACGCGGCCTTTCTCGAGATGCCGTTCGGCTCGGCGGCGGATTACCGGTTCGCACACCTGATCCATCTGCACCGCGCTCTGCACGCGGGTTTGCACGCCGATCTGTTCGAGCGCGTTCTGCATTGCCAGCGCGTTCATCACCGTGGCCAGCATGCCCATGTAGTCGGCCTGCGCCCGGTCCATGCCCTGCGCCGCCCCGGCCATGCCGCGGAAGATATTGCCGCCACCGATCACGAGACAGATTTCGAGGCCGGTTTCCTTGGCCGCCTTCACCTCTTTCGCCAGTTCCATGACGAAGGCCGGATCGATGCCGAACTGCTGGTCTCCCATCAACACCTCGCCCGACAGTTTCAGGAGGACGCGTTTCATGGAGGACAAGGGCATGGGCGCAGGAGAATCCGTATTGCGGTGGAGCTTGCGGCTCCTTAGCGATGAACCGTGAGCCGCGCAAAGGGAAAGCCTTTCATCGCCTTGAGGTGGATCATCGCAGGCTGCCTCGCGGCCATTGCGGTGGTCGGTGCGAAAGCGTGGTCCGACACGCTGGGCGATCCGGTGGTCAAGCACACGCGCGTAGAGATCGTCTCGCTCCCCGATACTGCTGCGCCCCTGCGCATCGTGCTGGTCAGCGACATCCATGTGGCGGGGCCCGATATGCCGCCCGAACGGCTGCGCCGGATCGTCGCGCAGATCAATGCCCTCGAACCGGATATCGTAGCGATCGCGGGCGATCTCGTGAGCGAACGGCGCGGGGCGACGCATGTCTACGAGCCGGACGAGATCGTTGCGCCGCTCGGCGACCTTGCTCCGCGCCTTGGAACCGTGGTGGTCCCGGGAAATCACGATCACTGGTACAATTTGCCGGGCCTGGCTGCCGAACTCGAACAGCACGCCATCCCGCTGCTCGCGAACTCCGCGATCAGGCTCGGCCCGGTCGTTATCGGTGGGCTCGACGATGCCTATACCGGACGCGACGATCCTGCAGCGACGCTGGCCGCGATGGAACGGCTGGGCGGCGGGTCGATCATCCTGAGCCACAGTCCCGATCCTGCTGCGACCATGCCGGATACCATCACGCTGGTGCTGGCCGGCCATACGCACTGCGGCCAGATCGCATACCCCTGGGGCGGCGCGCCAGCGCACATGTCGGACTATGGCGAGCGCTACGGCTGCGGCCGTATCGACGAGGGGCGCCGCACGGTGGTGGTCGGCGCGGGCCTGGGCACGAGCCTGATCCCCCTACGCCTGTTCACCCAGCCGGAGATCTGGATGGTGGAGCTGGTCGGAGTGCGACCAGCATCCTAGGCAAGCACGTGCAACATCGCACCAGCCCTTAACGCTTCCTTACGGACCATAGTGCTACGCCCGAGTCAGACAGATCAAGAGACAAGTCGCAACAGAAACGGACCCATGACAATCGAAGAGGAAGCGCATCGCCGCACACGCGCGCGGCTGAATCTCGGTATCGAGGCGAAATTGATCGGGTTGGGATCGCCTGTGAGCGTACTGCTGCAGGACATCTCGGCAACGGGCGCCAAAATCGTCGTACCAACGCGCGACAAGCTCCGGCAGGGCGTGCTCTGCTGGAACGGGTTCGAGGCCTTCGGCGACATCGTTTGGCAGGACAAGGAATGGTGCGGAATGAAATTCGACCAGCCAATAAGCGAAAAGTGGCTGTTCGAAACGCGGCGATCCATCCCCGCACTGCTCGATGAAATGCGAAATGGCGCCCGCAAGGATGCAGCCGAATTCGTCGCGGGTCGGCGGGCTTGAATCAAAAAAGGCCGCCGGAGCGAACTCCGGCGGCCCGATGCTTTGGAAAGCGATTTTTCGCTCAGTTGCCGACGGCAGCTGCCACTTCGGCGGCGAAATCCGTTTCTTCTTTTTCGATGCCCTCGCCCAGCTGGAAGCGGACATAGTCCACCAGCTCGACCTTGGCGCCGACATCCTTGCCGGCCTGCTCGACGACCTGCGAAATCGGGGTCTTGTTGTCGATCACGTAGATCTGGCTGAGCAGCGCATTTTCCTTGGCGTATTTGGCGACTGCGCCTTCGACCATCTTTTCCTGGACGTTTTCCGGCTTGCCGCTTTCGGCTGCCTTTTCCTTGGCGATCGAGCGCTCACGCTCGATCACGTCGGCGTCGAGGCCTTCGGCGGTCAGCGCCTGCGGGAAGGCGGCAGCGATATGCATGCCGAGCTTCTTGCCCAGCTCTTCCAGCTTGGCCTTGTCGCCTTCGCTTTCGAGCGCGACGAGCACGCCGATCTTGCCGAGGTCGGGAGCGACGGCATTATGCATGTAAGGCACGATCACGCCATTGGTGACCGAGACGGTCTTGATCCGGCGGATCTGCTGGTTTTCGCCGATCGTGGCGACGTTGTCGGTCAGCTTTTCGGCAACCGAACCGCCATCCGGGTAGTCGGCGGCCTTGAGCGTGTCGACGTCGTCGCCATCGGTGGTGAGCGCGACCTGCGTGGTCTTGCGGACGAAATCCTGGAACTTGTCGTTCTTGGCGACGAAGTCGGTTTCCGAGTTCACTTCGACGGCGACGCCCTTGGTGCCTTCGACGGCGATGCCCACGAGGCCTTCGGCCGCGGTCCGGCTCGACTTCTTCTGGGCGGTGGCGAGGCCCTTTGCGCGCAGTGCGTCGACCGCGGCTTCGATATCGCCGTTGGCGGCTTCGAGCGCCTTCTTGGCGTCCATCATGCCCGCGCCGGTCTTCTCGCGCAGGGCCTTCACATCAGCGGCAGTGAATGCAGCCATGGTATGTTCCTTCTTGTAATGTGTGCGGGCACCGGGCCAGCCCATGAGCCATCAGACTCGAGCGACCCGGCGCGTAAGTTCGCTATGTGACAGGGGCGTGGCACCCCCGTCAGGATCGGGCCGGTCAGGCCGCGGCGGTTTCTTCCGGCGGATTTTCCATCGCACCGACATCGGCGCCGCTGTCCTGCACGCCTTCGCCCTTGCCGCTGCGCGCCGCTTCGGCAACCGCATCGCAATAAAGCTTGATCGCGCGGGCCGCATCGTCGTTGCCCGGGATCGGGAAAGCGATGCCTTCGGGATCGACATTGGTGTCAAGCACGGCGACGACCGGGATGCCGAGGACATTGGCTTCCTTGATGGCGAGATCTTCCATGTTCGCATCGATCACGAACATCACGTCGGGAATGCCGCCCATGTCGCGGATGCCGCCAAGGCTCATTTCGAGCTTGTCGCGCTTGCGCGTAAGGTCGAGCACTTCCTTCTTGGTCAGGCCCTGCGTGTCACCCGACAGGCGCTCGTCGAGCGTCTTGAGGTACTTGATCCGCTCGCTGATGGTCTTCCAGTTGGTGAGCATGCCGCCCAGCCAACGGTGGTTGACGTAATGCTGGCCCGAGGCGAGCGCGGCCTCGCGGATCGCATCCTGCGCCTGGCGCTTGGTGCCGACGAACAGCACCTTGCCGCCCGAACGCGCGGTCTGCTGCACGAAGTCGAGCGCGCGCGCGAACAGCGGCACGGTCTGCGACAGGTCGATGATGTGGATGCCGTTACGCGCGCCGAAGATATACGGCTTCATGCGCGGGTTCCAACGGTGGGTCTGGTGGCCGAAATGCGATCCGGCCTCGATCAATTGCTGCATCGTGACGGTAGGAGCCGCCATAGTGATATTCCTTTCCGGTTATGCCTCTGGAAAGCTGGAACCCGTGTGCGGTCATGTCCCGCGTCGGGCACCGGTATGTGCGCCTTCCATGTGGATTTGCCTGCCTGGGAAACTGCCGGAAACGGCCGAATCCGATGCGGACCGCGCGCCTTTAGCCGCTTGAGAGGGGGAAATCCACCCTCCATTCGCCGCAAAAATACGGACTCCGACCGCAGATAGCGCTTGACAGGCTAGAACAAAGAGAGAACATTGCCCTTATCGCCGGAACTCCAGGCGGCTGATGAAGGTTTTCCACTAGATTTCCCCAGACTGTCAACAGGCAAGTCGACAGCTGGGTGAGGAGGTTGTGAGATGTTCGCTCTGTTCCTGATTGCCTTGACTGTCGTTGCTGCGATCGCCGCGATGGGCGTGCTCGCCGATAGCGGACTGCGTTTGTGGTCCGCTTTCGGTCAGCTCCGTGGGGAACTGCGCAGGACGTCGATCGTGTCCGACCTGCCTGTCCTGCGACCCTCCGTCGCGAACGCCGGCTACAGCGCCTTTGGCCGGACCGGCCCCTCCCCTTCCCCAATCAAGCGGTTTTCGCGCGCCGCCTGACCCGCGCGTACTTGATCAACGTAAAGGGCAGCAGCGCCAGATACCCGATCCCAATTGCGCTCAGGGTCCACCACGGCTCGACCAGCAGGGCGGCGAACAGCAGCCCGACAAAGGCCAGCACCCACAAACGAATCCCGCGCCGCGGGCGCAACGATGTCCAGCTTGGCGTGGCCATGCTCGAAATCATCAACAGCGCAGTGGCGAGCAACCAGGGCGCCACGAATAGCGGTTCGCGGAAAACGTCGAGACCGGTCGCCGACCACGCGAAGAACGGCATGAAGGCGAGGCCCGCACCCATCGGCGCGGGAACGCCGGTCAGGAAGCCCAGGGACTTGTGCGGCTGATCCTCGGTATCGATCTGGGCGTTGAACCGGGCAAGGCGCAGTGCGCAGCAGATCGCAAGCGCCAACGCGGCGAACCAGCCCCAGCGCGGTTCGCTCTGCAGCGACCAGAGATACAGAATGATCGCCGGCGCCGTCCCGAAACTCAGCGAATCAGCCAGGCTGTCGAGCTCGGCTCCAAAGCGGGATTGGGCCTTCAGCAAGCGTGCAATGCGCCCGTCCATGCCGTCGAGGATCCCGGCGATGATGATTGCCACCGCGGCGGCGGCCCATTGCTCGGAAATCGCGAACCGAATACCCGTCAGGCCTGAGCAAAGGGCTGCCGCCGTAATCGCGTTTGGCGCCATCGTGCGCAAGGTGAGGCCGCGGGAGCGCCCCAGGACCGGGCGCTCGTCCTCGGCCGCCTTGGGGCCCAGCCGCGCCCGTTCTTCTTCTTCAGCGGCTTTCTCGTTGCGCGAAACCAGGCTCATTGCGATACGCCTTCCAATAGTCTTTGCGTCCCCAGCACCGCCAGCGATGTCTCGCCAGCGATGACACGCTGACCCAGAAGGACGGAGGATCCGGTGCCCGCGGGCAAATACACGTCTACTCTGCTACCGAAGCGGATCAGCCCGATCCGTTGACCGGCCCCGACCGTGTCGCCCGGTTTCACAAAGGGGACGATACGACGCGCGACCAGTCCGGCAATCTGCGTGAATCCGATCCTGATCCCGTCGGTCCGCTCGATCAGGATATGCTGGCGCTCGTTCTCTTCGCTCGCCTTGTCCAGACCGGCATCCACAAAGCTTCCCGGAATATAGACGACGCGGCGGACGATCCCGCCGATGGGCGCGCGATTAATATGTACATCGAAAACCGACATGAAGATCGAGATACGCGTGACAGGTCCGGCGTCGAGACCTCTGGCCTCGCTGCCGTCATCGACCACCAGTTCGCGCGGCGCATCAACCTCGGCGATCATGGTAACGAGGCCGTCCGCCGGCGAGAGTATCGCATTGTCGTTTTGCGGCACGACACGCTCGGGATCGCGAAAGAAGGCAAAGATACCGGCAGAGAGGATCAGCAATGGCCAGCCGACCAGTTCCCAGTCGAGCCCGAGTAGAAAGAACAGGCTCACCAGCGTCGCGATGACCCCGTATTTTCGCCCCTCTGGATGGACTTGCGGGAGCGACCAGCGAACATCGCCGCGTCCCTGATTGTCGAGGAGTTCACCTGCCATATTGCGGGACTACGCGCTGCGCCCTGCCGTCACAAGGCCTCAGCCGACCTTGCGCACGAACACCATACCCGCGGAATAACCCGCACCGAAACTGCAGATAAGGCCGGTATCGCCTTCCGCCAGGTCGTCGCTGTGCAAATGGAAGGCAATGATCGATCCGGCGCTCGAGGTGTTGCCATAGGTGTCGAGCACGGTCGGGCTCTCATCCGCATCGGCTTCATGCCCGAGCACCCGCTGCGCGATGAGCCGGTTCATTCCCGCATTGGCCTGATGGAGCCACAGCCGGCGCAGGGTCTGGGGATCGATGCCCAGACGATCCGCTTCCTCGATGATCATGTCCGCAACCATCGGAACGACTTCCTTGAAAACCTTGCGCCCTTCCTGGACGAACAGCTTGTCACTGCCTTCTTGCCCCTCCGGCGAAGCGCGATTCAGAAAGCCGAAATTGTTGCGAATATTGTTGGAGAAAACCGTCTTCAGCTTGGTCCCGAGAACTTCCCAGTGCGCGTCCGGCGCAATCGCCGCATCCTCGACCAGAACCGCGGTTGCGACATCGCCGAAGATGAAGTGGCTGTCACGATCGCGCCAATTGAGGTGACCGCTGGTGATTTCAGGGCTGACGACGAGCACGCTACACGCATTGCCGGCACGGATGTAATCCGCAGCCGTCTGAATTCCGAAGGTGGCAGAAGAGCATGCAACGTTCATGTCGAAACCGAAACCGTCGATCCCGAGCGCCTGCTGAATTTCGATCGCCATCGCCGGATAGGGCCGCTCCATATTGGAGGCCGCGCACAACACCGCATCCACATCCTTTGCATTGCGCCCGGCCCGCTCGAGTGCTTCCTCGGCCGCCGCCACGCCGATTTCCGCCATGTGCGAAAGCTCGTCATTCGTGCGTTCTTTCCAGCGTGGTTTCATCACCTCGGGGTCGAGGATCGGCTCCTTCGAAAGGACGTGCCGCGACTTGATCCCGCTGGCCTTCTCGATGAATTCGACCGAGCTCGGCTGCAAGGGCTCGACTTCACCGGCAGCGATGGCCTCTGCATGCTCGGAATTATGGCGTTCGACATAGGCGTTGAAGCTCGCAACCAGTTCTTCGTTGGAAATGCTCTGGTCGGGAGTGAACAGGCCGGTGGCAGATATGACTGGGCGTCCGGTCATCTTGATATCCTGGGTCATCGCCGAGGCGTTAGGCTTCCGATGCGCAGCCGGCAAGCCGCCGCCTGATGCTTGGCACCGGCCTCGACCTTCCGTATATCTCGCGAATGAGTTCGGCGCTGGACACGAGACCTGCCAATTTCTGCGAAACTTGCGCGGTCCGCAATCGTGCGATCTGTGCCGATCTCGACACGGCTGAGATTGCGGCCCTCAACAGCATCGGCCGCAGGCGCGCATTGAAGGCGGGCGAACAGCTCATGTGGGAAGGTGACGAGGCCATTCTCGTGGCGAATGTCATCGACGGCATGCTGAAGCTCGCAACGCACACATCCGATGGCAAAGAACAGATTCTCGGCCTCATATATCCGGCAGACTTTGTCGGGCGGCCCTTCGGCGAAACCAGTCCCTACGGTGTCGAGGCCCTCTCGGATTCCCTGGTGTGCGTGTTCGAGCGCAAGGATTTCGAGCGGTTTGCGCGCGAGCATCCGAGACTGGAACATAAGCTGTTGCAGCGCACGCTGGGCGAACTGGACCGCACCCGGCGCTGGATGCTCTTGCTCGGAAGGATGAGCGCAGAACAGAAGATCGCGACGTTCCTGCTGGAACTGGCCGATCGCCTGCCATCGCAGACGCAGAGCCACGGCGGAGAGGGCGAGACTTTGATCTACCTGTCGTTGTCGCGCCAGCAATTGGCGGATGTCCTTGGCCTGACAATCGAGACGGTCAGTCGGCAATTGAACGGGCTGCGCAAGTCAGGAATAATCGAAATACCGGGCCGCCGTGAACTACGCATTCTCGATCGCGATGCGCTCGAAGCACGGGCGGCTTGACGGGTTCGATTTGCGCAAGTTGCGCAGCAAATGTCGGCGGTGGTGGTGGACAGGGCTGGATTCGAACCAGCGTACGCTTGCGCGGGCAGATTTACAGTCTGCTGCCTTTAACCACTCGGCCACCTGTCCACACGGGTTTGCTACATCTCGCGATAGAGATTTGCCGGGGAACCGATGGGCTCCCCCGCCGAGAGGCGCCCCTTTGGCGAAGCGGCGCTTGCCTGTCAATGGCCTCACTGGCAGGAGCCGCCACGAAACAATAGTTGGGCACGGAATCGATGGCAAAAGGCGAACGGAAGAGAGCATTGCGCGGACGCGCGGGCCGGATGAAGGGCGGCCGGGGGAGTGGCCGGGCAAGTACCGGACAGGTTCGGCTATGGGGTCGCCATGCGGTCGAGGCCGCACTCAAGAATCCCGATCGGGTCCATCGCAAGCTGTGGGCGACGCGCGAGGGTATCGAATCGCTGGATGGCGATCTGCCGGCCGATTTTCCAGTCGAGTACGCCGATGTCGCCGATCTCGCGCGACTGGTGGCGAAGGACGCGCCGCATCAGGGTCTGGTACTCGAATGCGTTCCTTTGGAGGACATGCATCTCGATGAAGTTCTGGTCGCCAATACCGCCGGCCCCCTGGTCATACTCGACCAGGTGACCGATCCGCACAATGTCGGCGCGATCATCCGTTCGGCAGCGGCCTTCGGCGCCGCGGCGCTGGTCACCCAAGACCGCCATGCCCCACCCGAAAGCGGCGTGCTGGCCAAGTCCGCATCCGGCGCACTCGAGGCACTGCCGTGGGTCCGGGTCGTCAATCTCGCGCGGGCGCTCGAGCAGATTGCCGAGGCAGGCTTCTGGCGCATCGGCCTTACCGGCTCGGCAGATGCCACGCTCGCCGAGGCTTTGCCCGAAGGACCCGTTGCGCTGGTTCTCGGAGCCGAGGGCGCAGGCATGCGCCAGAACATCGAAAGCCATTGCGACGCGCTGGCACGGCTTCCCATCGGTGATCTGATCGAGAGCCTCAACGTATCGAACGCTGCGGCGATCGCTCTATACGCCACCGCAAGCCGATGACTGTCAATGCGAGCAAAAAAGCGCCGCATCGCTTTCGGCAATGCGGCGCTTTTAATGTAGGTTGATCCCGTAGCCTGTCTTTGGCGGCGGGCAGTTTAGTAAGGCTTAGTTGACCGCGTCCTTCAGGCCCTTGCCGGCCTTGAACTTGGGCTGGTTCGACGCCTTGATGGTCATCGGTTCGCCCGTACGCGGATTGCGGCCCGTCGACGCCTTGCGCTTGGCCACGGAGAAGGTGCCAAAGCCTACCAAGCGAACTTCATCGCCGCCCGAAAGAGCCTTGGTTATGGAATCGAAAACGCCCTCGACGGCGCTCGATGCGTCGCTCTTGGAAAGGCCGCTCGCATCGGCAACCGCACTGATCAGGTCGTTCTTGTTCATTCTCGGGAACCCCCTCGTTATTCTTAATGACTGTCGTCCGGTGACTCATGTCTCCGAAGGCCGACGAATTGAGAGAGTTTTCGTCGGCCTGTCAAAGGCAAAATCCCCGAATTCGGGCGAATTTCCAGCCGAAACTGGCCCCGAACGAGACAAACCGTGTCGATCCGGTCACGACGGCTCAAGCAGTCCCATATTGCAACCGGAATTGCCCGGACTTGGCGCCCGCGATTCGCTGCAATGCGTCATGTCAAATGTTAATGCGCGGTCGGCGACGACGGGATTGCCTGCGTATGATCGGGCTGGCTGGCCAGATCGTCAGCTTCGGACCACTCGATCGGTTCGGGAAGTGTGCAAAGCGCGTGTTCCAGCACCTCGTCGACGTGGCTGACCGGAACGATCTCCAGACCCTCCTTCACATTCGCCGGAATCTCGACAAGGTCCTTCACATTCTCTTCGGGGATCAGCACTTTCTTGATGCCGCCACGAAGGGCCGCGAGCAGCTTTTCTTTGAGACCACCGATAGCCAGCACCCTGCCGCGCAGGGTAACTTCCCCGGTCATCGCCACATCGCAGCGGACCGGAATACCCGACAGCGTCGAGACGATCGAGGTCACCATGCCGACGCCTGCGCTTGGCCCGTCCTTCGGCACCGCGCCTTCGGGCAGGTGGATGTGGATATTGCGGCGATGGAACAGGCTCGGGCGGATACCGTAATGCGGCGCGCGCGCCTTCACGAAGCTGAAGGCCGCCGCAACACTTTCGTTCATCACGTCGCCCAGCTTGCCGGTCGTCTTGATCTCACCCTTGCCCGGCGTCGTCACGCTTTCGATGGTGAGCAGTTCGCCGCCGACCTCGGTCCATGCAAGACCGGTAACGGCGCCAACTTGCGGCTCTTCCTCGCCCATGCCGTGCTTGAATTTGCGAACACCGGCGAAATCGCTGAGGTTGTCGGGCGTGATGGTCACGCTTTCGGCCTTGCCTTCAAGGATCTTGCGAAGGCTCTTGCGCGCCAGTCGCGCCAGTTCGCGTTCGAGAGTACGGACGCCGGCTTCGCGCGTATAATAGCGGATGAGGTCGCGCAGCCCATCTTCGGTCAGCGCGAACTCATCGTCCTTGAGACCATGTTCCTCGATCTGCTTGGGCAGCAGGTGCCGCTTGGCAATCTCGACCTTCTCGTCTTCCGTGTAGCCTTCAAGCCGGATGATCTCCATCCGGTCCAGCAGCGGCTGTGGCAGATTAAGACTGTTCGCGGTGGTCACGAACATGATGTCCGATAGGTCGAGGTCCAGCTCCAGATAGTGGTCCTGGAACTTGTTGTTCTGTTCGGGGTCCAGCACTTCGAGCAAGGCCGAGGCCGGGTCGCCGCGGAAATCCTGTCCGAGCTTGTCGATCTCGTCGAGCAGGAACAGCGGATTGATCTTGCCCGCCTTCTTGAGGTTGCTGACGATCTTGCCCGGGAGCGACCCGATGTAGGTGCGCCGGTGGCCACGAATTTCCGCCTCGTCACGAACGCCGCCGAGCGACTGGCGCACGAATTCGCGCCCCGTGGCCTTTGCGATCGACTTGCCGAGCGAGGTCTTGCCCACACCCGGAGGGCCGACGAGGCACAGGATCGGCCCCTTGAGCTTCTTCGTCCGGGCCTGCACGGCGAGATATTCGACGATCCGGTCCTTGACCTTCTCGAGCCCGTAATGGTCCGCATCGAGCACCTTCTGGGCTTCGCCGATATCCTTTTTGACCTTGCTTTTCTTGCCCCAGGGCAGGCCGAGCAGCACGTCGAGATAATTGCGGATGACGGTCGCCTCCGCGCTCATCGGCTGCATGCTCTTGAGCTTCTTGAGCTCGCTTTCGGCCTTTTCGCGCGCTTCCTTGCTGAGCTTGGTCTTGGCAATCTTCTCGGTAAGTTCGGCGATCTCGTTGCCGCCGTCCTCGTCATCGCCGCCCAGCTCGTTCTGGATCGCCTTAAGCTGTTCGTTGAGGTAATATTCGCGCTGGGTCTTTTCCATCTGCCGCTTCACACGGCCACGAATGCGACGCTCCACCTGAAGCACCGACAATTCGCCTTCCATGAAGGACATGACCATTTCGAGCCGCTTCAGCGGATCGTGCTCGACCAGCAAGGCCTGCTTGTCGGAAACCTTGGCATTTATGGCAGCGGCGAGCGTGTCAGCCAGCTCGCCCGCATCGTCGATGTCGGCAAGCTGTTCGGCCGCGTCTTCGCCGATCTTCTTGTTGAGCTTGGCATAATCGCCGAACTGTTCGACGACCTGCCGCATCATCGCCGTGACCTCGCTACCCGAGGCCGTCACCGGATCGCGCGAGCTGACTTCGGCCACGACATGGTCGTCACGCTCGATCAGCGAGTCCAGCTTTGCCCGACGTGTACCCTCGACCAGGACGCGCACCGTGCCATCGGGCAGTTTCAGGAGTTGGAGGACCTGCGCAACCACGCCGATCTCGTAGAGGTCGCCGCGTTCCGGATCGTCGCAGCCGGGATCCAGCTGGGCAAGGAGGAAGATGTCCTTTGACCCTTCCATCGCCACTTCCAGCGCCGCGACCGATTTATCGCGGCCCACGAACAATGGCACGACCATACCGGGAAAAACCACGATGTCGCGCAGGGGAAGGAGGGGAAATGCGTTGCTCATAAATGAATTCCGTCAGGGGGCTTTGCCGTATGAGCGGAATATGGTGACGCCCTTGGCACTTCGCAACGCAGCAACGCCATAAGGGTGTGGACGGGGGGAGCATGCTGCCCCCCGCCACCTGATTTGAAGGTCACATGCCCGGCAGTTTCATGCCCGGCGGAAGGCCCATCCCCTGCTGGATCTTGGCCATTTCCTCATTGGACACTCGATCCGCCTTGTCACGCGCGTCGTTGAAAGCCGCCGCGACAAGATCCTCCACCATCTGCTTTTCTTCGGGCTTCATCATGCTGTCGTCGATTGTCACCCCGAGAATGCGGCCGCGAGCGGTGGCGCGCACTTTCACCAGTCCGCCACCGGCTGTCCCCTCGACATGGATCTCGTCGAGCTTGGCCTGAGCCTCGTTCATCTGTTTCTGGATCTGTTCGGCGGCCTGCTGGGCCTGGGCGAGCATTTCTTCCATGTTCATGCGTTTCTACTCCACGGTACGGTGCGGCGCGATGGGGGGGATGCGCCGTCTTCAATCAATTCTGCGTCGGGAAAGGTGTCAAAGGCTGCCTTGACTAGCGGGTGCGCGCGCAGGGCAGCAGCGGCTTCCTGCTGCATGGCATGATCCTGTTCGACCAGCGAAGGAGACCCGTAGCTGCCGTCCACCTGCTCGACCACCCAGCGTTTGCCGGTGTGGCGATGAAGGGTATCCTTCAGGACCGGCACGATATCGTCCGAGAATTTGCCGTCACGCGTAAAGCGCAGGAGCCCGTCCGCCAGGTCGACTACACGGACCTGCAACCGCATGACGCTTGCCTCGGTCATCATTCCCGACGCATCGATCGCTTCGACCAGCACCTTCCAGTCCAGAGCCGATTGTGCAGCAGGAGCAGCATTGCCCTCTGCCGCGTGGGTCGGGGAGGATGAGGCGGGCCGCGCTGCCAGATCCTCGATCTGTTTGGCCAGCTTGCCCGGGTCGGGAAGCTGAGTGGCATGCAGGACGCGCAGCAATGCCATGCGCAAGGACACCAGTGGGTCGGGAGCCAACCGGACTTCCTCATGCCCCTTCAGCAGCAATTGCCACAGCCGGTGGACCTGCCCGACATCGAGCCGTTCCGCCCACTCACCAAGGACTTCGCGTTCCTCCTGCGTCGCGCCTTCGGCATCGCCACCCGAAACCTGCGCCAGGGCGATGCGATGCGCGAGGTCCATTTGCGCGCGCATCAGCGCGAGCGGCTCAACGCCGAGCGCGTATTGCTCGTCGATACTTTTCAGCAACTCCTGGGCCTCGCCAGCCAGGATTTGCGAAAGCAAGCGTCGCTGCGCCGACTTGTCGGCCAGGCCGAGCATGTCGCGGACGCGCTCGGCGGTCACCCTGCCCTCTGTGTCGAGGTCGGCATGCGCGATCGCCTGGTCGAGTATCGAGAGACCGTCGCGCACAGAGCCTTCCGCCGCACCGGCAATGATGTTCAGTGCCTCGGCATCGGCCTCGACGCCTTCCTTGCGGCAGATCTCGGCAAAATGCGCCTCCAGCAGTTCAAGCGGAATTCGCCGCAGGTCGAAGCGCTGGGTGCGGCTGAGAACAGTGACCGGTAGCTTTTCCACCTCGGTCGTCGCGAAGAGGAACTTCACATGCGCAGGCGGTTCCTCAAGTGTCTTAAGCAAGGCATTGAAAGCATTGCGCGACAGCATGTGGACTTCGTCGATTATGTAGATCTTGTAGCGCGCCGAAACCGCGGCGTAGCGAACGGCTTCGATGATTTCCCGCACATCGTCGACGCCGGTATGGCTGGCAGCGTCCATCTCGATCACATCGATGTGCCGCCCTTCGGCAATCGCGCGACAAGGTTCGCATTCGCCGCAGGGGCTGATCGTCGGCCCACCCTGCCCGTCAGGACCAATGCAATTAAGTGCCTTGGCGATCAGGCGCGCGGTCGAGGTCTTCCCCACCCCACGCACGCCAGTCATCAGGAAGGCATGTGCCAGCCGATCGCGCGCGATGGCATTGGCCAGCGTACGGACCATCGCGTCTTGCCCGATCAGCTCGGCGAAGGTCTGCGGCCGGTACTTGCGAGCAAGCACGCGATAGGGTTGCGCTGCGGTGGCGGGAGGCGGAGCGCGAGTTTCGGCGGGACCTGGTGCCGCGACCGGCGTGACTTCGGGCGTGACCTGCTCGGGAGCAGGCGATGGCTGCGGCGCGTCACCGAACATAGAGTTCTGCCCCGCAGCTTCGAGCTCGGCAGCGCTCGGCGCGGCCTCGTCTGCCTCGCTTTCCCATGGCAGCGCGTCGGGATTGTCCGGTGAATCACCCATGCGACATTAGGTAGGCACTGACGCGCCGAATGTCATGCGGACATCTTGTCCAATATGTGGGTGAAAGGGAGGCGATCTTGTCGGAGGCTCCCTGCAAGAAGGAGCCGGGCGACCCGCCGCAATTCACCTGGGCTGCTTCCTTCCGGACCTGACCCGGTGAGCGAACGCAAACGTCCACCCGACTCCCGGCGCGCCATATGGCGGCAAGCGGGCCCGACTTCAAGTGCCAGTTGCTGGGAGCGCTTTGGCAATCGTTGCAGCGACTTCGGCAAGTACCGCTTCCCCGTCGGCAATCGAACCGGATGACTGATTCAAATAGGCAGCAAGCACGTAGCGCTGCCCGTCCGGCGTGCTGAATACGGCGATGTCGTTGATGGCGCGGCGGTTTTCGGAACCGCACGTGCCGGTTTTGTCGCCGGCGTCCCATCGGGCCGGCAGACCGGCGCGCAACCTGCGGCTTCCAGTGGGCGTTTCGATCAGCCAATCCCTGAGAAGATTCCGGTCGTCCACCGGCATGGCATCGCCCCACACCAATTCGGACACGGTTCGCGCCATCGCCCGAGGGGTTGTCGTATCCCGCGGATCGCCCGCCGCATTCTCGTTCAGTGCAGGCTCGATCCGATCCAGCCGCGTCGCGTCGTCACCGATCTCGCGCAGCCAAGCGGTAAACCGAGCAGGCCCACCAATCTCCGCAAGCAACAGGTTTGCGGCCGTATTGTCACTTAAGGTCACGGCGTGATGCGCCGCTTCCAGTCCGCTCATCCATCCGATCGACGCTCTTTCTTTTGCGTAGGGAGCATAGCTCAGAATATCAGCTGGTTCGAAATGCAGTTGCGCATCGCGTAAACCGGGTTGTCGCAGGGCCATTGCGGCCAGAGCGAATTTGAACGTCGAGCACAATGCGAAACGCTCCGCCCCGCGATAGCTGGTTATGACACCGTGTTCTTGCGAATATAACGCAATTCCGATCCGCGCACCGGACCGGGCTTCGATCGCGCCGATACTATCGTACAGAACTCGATCCGGTTCGATGGCGTCGGCCACCGTTGGCGCTTCACTTGTGCACGCAACGCACAAGAGAGTGAGCGAAAGCAGCGCCGCTCGCGCTGTGGCGATCACCGAAAATTGTCGGCGTAAGCTTGCAGCTTGAGGCTCTTGGGCGGCGTCGCGTGGACGCGGGCGGTGATGCCGTATTTTTCGGCATAGGCCTTCGCCGCATCCTTGCTGGGAAAGGTCAGCGAGACCTGCGCCTGCGTATCGCCGCTGCCGGTCCAGCCCATCAGCGGATCAGGCCTGCGGGCTTCGGACTGTTCGAATTCGAGCACCCATTCGTCAACGCGGGCCTTGCCCGACTGCATTGCACTCTTGGGTCGCTGGTAGATTCGTGCCGCCATGCCGCGCCCCTTAATTCAACCGCCCGCCTTATGGAAGGCGTTCTTGGTCTTCAAACTCGGCTTTTCGGTCCAGGGTTCCTCGGGCCAGCGATGCTTGGGATAGCGCCCCTTCATGTCCTTGCGCACATCTGCCCAAGTGCCGCGCCAAAAGCCGGGCAGGTCGCGCGTCGCCTGGATCGGGCGACCCGCTGGGCTGGTGAATTTGAGGAGCAGCGGAGTGCGGCCGATCATCGGGTGACTATCGAGGCCGAACACTGCCTGCACTCGCACCTCGACGCTTGGCGCGTCGTCGCCAATGTAGTCGATAGCGTGCGTCGTGCCGGCAGGCGAGGTGAACGCGCGCGGCGCCTCGCTATCGAGCCGTTGCCGCTCGTTCCACTCGAGCAAGCCAAGAAGCGCATCGACCAAGCGCGCTTTCGGCAGGTCGAGATCGCGTCGGCCCTCGAGTAGCGGGACAAGCCAGAGATCGGCAGTTTCGCGCAGGCTATCCTCTGCAAAACTGCCGAAACCCAGATAGCTCGCGCGCGCCCCCAGATCGGTTGGAATCAGTTTTGCCGGGTTTTCCAGTGCTTTATCCACAAGCATGTCCACAATAGCCTGCGCGTCCGGTTCAGGGTCCGTGCCGCGAGCGAGCGTGATCGCACCCAGCCTCCGCTCGACCAGCGCCTCGACCCGCTCGCCCTTCCAGCGCAGTACCTTGCGTCGCTCGATCCGATGATCGAGCCAGCGCTCGAGATCGGCTTCCTCCAGCTTTAGTGCAGCGGTGATGCGCGCGCCCTTCGCCTGCCCCTGCGCGTCGCCGATGACGAGAAATTCCGCGCCCGCCAGCGAGGACGCGGGATCGAGCATGAACCCGCGCCCACCGGCGGCAATCCATTGCTCGCCCGACCCATCGCGTCTCCGGGCGATGAAGTCCGGGCGTCCGGCCGCGAGAAGGATAGCGAGCGGGACTTCGCGAGACCTCGTCTCACCGACCAGTTCGCTCGCGCGTTTCGCCCATCGGCCTGCGAGCTTGCGGCTCGCCTCCGCACGCACGCCGCGATCGCCATCCCACCGCGAGAGTCGCGCTTCAAGATCCTCGCCGCGACCGCCCAGCCCGCGTTCCTGCAACAGCAGGGCCAAGCGCGCCGCCGTTCGCGCGTCGCCCTGCTCCGCGCCGAACAAGACCATCGCTGCCGATGCCGGATCGAGCGGCAGCGCAGCGAGCTTGTCTCCGAAAGCCGTGACCCGCGTTTCCGCATCGAGCGCGCCGAGCGCTTGCAAGGTCGTTCGGGCGGCTGCCACGGAGGGCTCGGGCGGCGGGTCCAGCCATTGCAGGCTGGTCGGATCGCTCGTCCCCCATTTCGCAAGTCCGAGCACCAGTGGAGCAAGGTCGGACGTTGCCATTTCGGGCGGGTCGAACCGTGGCCTGCCGCCATGCCCGCCCTCTTCCCACAGGCGATAGGCGACGCCCGGACCCTGCCGCGCGGCACGCCCTGCCCGCTGCGCCGCGGCGGCCTGGCTGGCGCGGTGGGTGACGAGATGGGTCGTCCCGGCGGCTCTATCGAATTCCGCCCGGCGCGATAGTCCGGCGTCGACCACCACGGAGACCCCGTCCAGCGTGAGCGAGGTCTCGGCAATGGCAGTCGCGAGCACGATGCGGCGTCGGCCCTCGGGATCGCGGCGAATGGCGGCGCGTTGCTCGGCAGGCTGCACCTGCCCATGCAGCGGCAGCACGAGCGCTTCGGGAATCCGGGCGGCAAGACGTTCGCGAGTCCGCTCGATCTCGCCCACTCCCGGCAGGAAAGCGAGGATATCGCCGTCTTCCTCGCGCCAGGCGGTGGCTATCGCGGCCGTCATCGCATCCTCGATCCGGTCCTGCGGCGACGAACCGAGCCACCGAATATCGAGCGGGTAGGCGCGCCCTTCGCTCTCGATTACGGACGTTTCGGGGCCAAGCAACTGGGCGAACCGCGCACCATCGATTGTCGCCGACATGACCAGAATGCGCAGATCCTCGCGCAGTACCGAGCGGGTCTCCAGCGCCAGTGCGAGCCCGAGATCGCTGTCGAGATGCCGTTCGTGCGCCTCGTCGAACAGGATTGCGGAGACGCCACGAAGGTCGGCATCGTCGAGGATCATGTTGACGAAGATCGCTTCGGTAACGACCAGGACGCGCGTCCGCGCCGAGCGCTTGCTGTCGAGGCGGGTGAGATAGCCGATCGTCTCGCCTGGGCTCTCTCCCAGCATGCGAGCCATCTGCTCTGCAGCGGCGCGGGCTGCGACCCGGCGCGGTGAAGTGAGGATGACCGTGCCTGTGCACCAGGCCTCATGGATCAAGGCCGGGGCGACAGCCGTTGTCTTGCCCGCTCCCGGCGGCGCGACCAGCACTGCGCCCGTATCCGATCGCAAGGCTGCGACGAGATCGGGCAGAACAGACGTAATCGGCAGGTCGGGCACGCCGGCGCCCATGCGATTGCTCAATAACCCCGAGCCACTGCAAAAAGCGCCGCCTGCGTCATCGCGCGACGGGCCTGACCGTCGGGGAAGATGGACAGCGCGTCGATCGCCCGCTGCGCGAAATGGCGGGCGCGCAGCTTGGTGTCGGCAACCGCATCATGCCGGTCGATCAGCGCGATCGCGTGATCAAGATCGGCGTCGGAGGTCTTGAAACCGCCGATCGCCGCTTTCCAGAACGCCCGCTCCTCCTCGTTTCCGCGCGCGTAGGCGAGGATCACGGGCAGCGTCATCTTGCCCTCTCGGAAATCGTCGCCGCGGTCCTTGCCCATCGCCTCGGCGTTGGAATCATAGTCGAGCGCATCGTCGACAAGCTGGAAGGCGACGCCGAGGTTGCGACCGTACTCGTCGAGTGCCTGCTCCTGCTCCTCGCTGCACTCGGCCACGACCGCCGCGATCCGGCTGGCAGCGGCAAATAGCGCGGCCGTCTTGGCGCGAATGATGTGGAGATACCGCTCCTCGCTCGTGTCGATCTTGCGCTGGGCGGTCAGCTGGTCGACCTCGCCCTCGGCAATGATCGCGCTGGCGCCAGAGAGAATCTTGAGAACCTTGAGGCTCCCATCCTCGGTCATCAGCTCGAAGCTGCGGCTGAACAGGAAATCGCCGACCAGCACGGTCGCCGGATTGCCGAAGATGATATTGGCCGCTGCCTTGCCGCGCCTGAGGTCGCTGCCATCCACCACATCGTCATGCAGCAAGGTCGCTGTGTGGATGAACTCCACCGCCGCGGCCAGCTTGTGGTGGCGCGTGCCGCTGTAGCCCACCAGTTCCGCCCCGGCGAGCGTCAGCATCGGGCGCAAACGCTTCCCGCCACCCGAAATCAGGTGTCCGGCCAGTGCCGGGATCAGCGGCACCTCGCTCTGCATCCGGTCGAGGATGACCTGATTGACCTGATTCATTCCCGAAGCGGTCAGGGCGAGCATCGGCTCGATCGATCCTTCGGGTTGCTGGCGCGGCAGGGGAACAACGTCGGCTGTCATGTCAGCTTGGCCATGCTCTTGCTATGCTTGCTTGGCAAGGGAGCGATTGGCGTTAATCTGGCAAGCGATGACGCAAGACGTGCAACAGCCGACCGAGGACGCCACGCTGGCGACCTACCGCAGGAGCATCGACAATATCGATGCCGCCCTGGTTCACATCCTGGCCGAGCGATTTCGCATCACCCAGGCGGTAGGCGAGTACAAGGCCAGAACGGCGCTGCCCCCGGCCGATCCCAACCGCGAGAAGGAACAGATCGCGCGACTGCGCAGGCTGGCGGAGGAAAGCGAACTCGATCCGGAATTCAGCGAGAAGTTCCTGCGCTTCATCATCGACGAGGTCATCCGCCACCACGAACAGGCTAGGGAGACCTAGCTAGAACGCGGGTTCAATCCGCGCGCGGCAGGCGCAACCTCACGAGCAAGCCGCCAAGGTCCTCGCTTTCGTCGAGTTCGACCGAACCGCCGTAGATTTCCGCAACATCGCGCACGATGGCGAGCCCAAGGCCCGTGCCCGGCTTGCCGGTATCCAGCCGTGCGCCGCGATCGAAAATGCGCACCCGCTCGCTCTCGGGAATGCCCGCGCCATCGTCCTCCACCCAGATCGAGCATTCGTCGGGATCGTTGCGCTCCGCATCGACTGTCACGAAAACGCTGCCGCCGCCGTATTTGGCGGCATTCTCGATCAAATTGCCGAGGATTTCGTCGAGATCCTGCCGCTCGATCGTCACCTGCACCTCGCGGTTTCCATCGAGGTCGAAGCGGGTGTCGGGATAGATACGTGTAACGGCGCGCACCACGCTTTCCGCGCTGGGCCAGACATTGGCACGGCTGTGGCCAGTCGCCCTGCGACCAACGGCGCGCGCCCGGGCAAGGTGATGCTCGACATGGCGCTGCATGGTGCGGGTCTCGCGGCAGACCAGGTCCGAAAGCTGCGGGTCGTGCGCCGTTGCTGCGTTCGTGAGCACGGTGAGCGGCGTCTTCAGGGCATGAGCGAGGTTGCCGGCATGGGTGCGCGCTTCCTCCGCCTGTTTCTCGGTATGGGCGAGGAGCGCATTGATTTCCTCGACCAGCGGCTCGACCTCCAGCGGCAAGGGCTCGGTGATGCGATGGCTGCCCTGGCTGCGCATCGACTGGATCGCGGCCCGCACGCGGCGCAAGGGCGACAGGCCGTAATAGCTCTGCGCCAGGGCCATCGCCATCAGGCCAAGACCCAGCAAAGCGAAGCTCCACAGCAGGATCGAGCGGATCCGGCTGATCTGGAAATCCAGTTCCTCGCGCGCGGATGCGACGGCAAAGGTCCAGCGCGTATCGCTTTCGGGCAACATGACGCTGCGCTCGACGATGCGCAGGGGTTCGTTGTCGAACTGGCTGGAATCGTAGAAATGCGGGTCCATGTCGACATGGTCGGCCTGAAGCTGCAGCTCGGTATCCCAAAGCGAGCGCGACGGCGTATCGAGCTGGCCGGTACCGCTGATCTGCCAGTAAAGGCCGCTATTGGGTTCGAGGAAGCGCGGTTCGCCCAGCGGACGGTTGAAATAGACCTCGCCATCGGGGCCGATCTCGGCCGTGACGATCATGGCATTGAGCAGATATTCGAGCTGGTCGTCGAAATTGTTCTCGACCATCCGGGTCAACGTGCGATCGAGCGCGAAGCCGCCGCCGAGCAGGAGCACGCCGATCCACAGCGCGGCAATCGCCATCATGCGCGCCGCGAGGCTGCGGCGCGCCCCGGTGGATGATGCCGGGGTTACGGGCTCCGTTTCAGGCACCGCATTCGCAGCGCGCGCATCTTCGCCCTCAGCCTCGGTTTCGGCTTCGGCGTCAGGCGCGCGGCTGGTCGGCGGGATCGTCGAGGCTGTAACCGAGTCCACGGATCGTCGTGATTACCTCCGCCCCCAGCTTCTTGCGAATACGCGTGACGAACACTTCGATAGTGTTCGAATCGCGGTCGAAATCCTGATCGTAGATATGTTCGATCAGTTCGGTACGGCTGACCACCTTGCCCTTGTGGTGCATGAGGTAGCTCAGCAGCTTGTATTCCTGCGCGGTCAGCTTGACCGGCTCGCCAGCCAGCGTAACCCGGCCCGAGCGCGTGTCCAGCCGCACCTGTCCAGCCGTCAGCTCGCTCGACGTGTTGCCCGAGGCGCGACGGATAAGCGCACGTAGGCGGGCGATCAGCTCTTCGGTCTGGAACGGCTTTGCCAGATAGTCGTCGGCCCCGGCGTCGAGGCCCGCCACCTTGTCCGACCAGCTGTCGCGAGCGGTCAGGACGAGCACCGGGAAACTGCGCCCCTCCTTGCGCCACATGCCGAGAACGGTGAGGCCGTCGATTTCGGGTAGGCCGAGATCGAGGATAACCGCGTCATAATCCTCGGTGCTGCCGAGGAAGTGGCCATCCTCGCCATCGGTCGAGAGGTCCACGGCATAGCCGTTCTGTTCCAGCGTCGATTTCAACTGCTGGCCGAGCGTCGGCTCGTCTTCGACAATCAGGATTCTCATGCAATGTCCGTCCCGTGATAGGTATAGCGCGTTTCGTTCATGTAGATGAACGCGTCAACCTGAACACAGTTTCGCAAGCCGGTTTTTCAGCGACTGCGACGCAGGATGCGGCCCGTGCGCGCGTCGACATCGACGAACACCACCCGCCCATCGCGAATGAATTTCAGACGATAGGCCTTGGCGGTCGGATCATAGGCAGGGCCGAGATATTCCGCACCGCCCATGGTCGGCACCACGCGCCGCTCGATGTCGCGAAGCTTCATTGCATTACCCGCATTCATTTCGCGGCGCGCCTCGCCCTGCTCGCTGCGCTGTGCGAAAGCGGGGGTCGCGGCGATCGGACCGGCGACGAGGCTGGCTGCGAGGATCGAGGCGAGAATGCGTTTCATGGTGCCGTCCTGCCTAGGTGTAACGCATTGAACAAGGTGTGAATGTCGAACGACTGCCCAATCCAGCCTGGTCAGCGCGTCATTTCGTAGGTCAGGGCGATGCCCACTCCGGTGGCGACCACGCCCGGTGCGACCGGCGGCGGCGGTGCTGCATTCGCCATGCGCGATCCTGTCACGACGATCGCCTCGTCCTGCGCCATCGGACCGCTCGATCCGCGGATCGCTTCTGCGACCTGGAGAAGGCGGACGCCCGAATATCCGGCGAGCCTGGCATATTCCTCGGCCTGCGCGCGGCCCCGTTCGAGCGCGTTCGTGCGAGCCTGCGCCTTGGCGGCCTCATCGTCCTCGATCGAGAAATTGGGCCCATTGATATTTGTCGCGCCTGCCTCGACCATGGCGTCGAGCACTTCGCCGACCCGGTCGAGATCGCGCAGCTTTACGGTCACTTGGTTGCTGGCACGATAGCCAAGGAAGCGCGGCGGTTGGTCGCCGCGATTGTTGTAGTCGTAACGGGGATTGAGGCTGATGCGCGAGGTCTGGATATCGCGTGCCGGGATGTCCAGCGCGCGGATCAACGCGACCAGACGCTCCATCTCTGCGGAATTGCGGCGCAGCGCTTCGACCGCCGTGTCGGCATCGCTCTGCACACCGGTCCATACGGTCGCGGTATCGGGCTCTACCTCGATCTGCTCGAAGACCGACAATTCTATGACCGGATTTTGCGCGGCGATCTGCACCTCGGCAGCCTGCGCGGGTACGGCGAGCGCGGTGGATGCGATCAGGGCAATGGCGAGGCGTTTCATCGGCAATTCTCCTTTTCGGCCACACACTTGCGCAGCACTCGTTTCCCCCGGCTGAACGGAAGCGAACGATAATCGTGCCCGCATGCGCTTCACAGCCTCGCCTGCGTGATCTAGGCGATGCGAAGACAGGGAGAAACGGATGACGATACGCAGCCTGGCCATCGCAGTCATAATATCGCTGGCACCAGTCGCGCTGTCGGCACAGCAGATGGAGCCGGTCCCCGACCGCCCAGCTGGCGAAGGTGAAGGCCCGTATCCGCGCCTGCTGATAACCGGGGCGACCGTGATCGAGGGCAGCGGTGCACCGCCTGCCGGTCCGGTGGACGTGCTGGTCGAGAACAACCGCATTGCCGCACTTTATCCCGGCGGCGCGCCTGAAACCGTTCGCAATGCGGCGGTGCGGACGATCGATGCCGGCGGCATGTATGTCCTGCCCGGCTTCGTCGACACGCACGGCCATAACGGCGACCCTTCGAAGGCCAACCAGCCGTCCTACGGTTACAAGCTGTGGTTGGCCCATGGTGTGACGACGGTGCGCGGTGTGAGCTTCTATTTCGGCCCCGACCAGCCGGACCTGACCGATACCGCCCGCAGCGCCGCGAATACGATCACCGCGCCACGTCTCGTCCCCTATGCGGTGTTCGGCGACAAATGGTCGCGCGGCACGCCGGACACGCCGGCCAAGGCCCGCGAGTGGGTCCGCTGGGCCAAGGCGCAGGGGTATTGGGGCATCAAGTTCTTCAATTCCGCGACGCCCGAAGTGCTCGCAGCCGCTCTTGAAGAGGCGGAGACGCAGCAGCTGGGCACCGTGGCGCATCTTGCACAGACCGGTGTCGCTGAGGTCAATGCGGACACCGCCGTCGGCCTCGGCCTCGACGGCGTGACCCATTTTTACGGCCATTTCGAAAGCCTGTTGAAGGATGCCCTTCCCTATTACCCCGAAGACTATAATTATTTCGACGAGCAATCCCGCTTCGGCTGGGTCGCGCGGCTGGCCCCGCAGGCCGTCGAGCCGGGCAGCGAAAAATGGGATGCCTATGTCGATGCGCTGGTCGAAAGCGGCGTAACGCTCAGCCCTACCTTCAACATCTATTCCGCGAGCCGCGACGTCATGGCGGCGCGCACGCGCGATTGGCACGAGCGATACAGCCTGCCCAGCCTGCTCGATTTCTATGCGCCCAGCGCTGTCAACCACGGCAGCTATTACAAGGACTGGAGCACGGAAGACGAGGTCGCCTGGCGCAATTTCTACGGTAAGTGGTTCCAGCTGACGAAGGACTTCCACCGCAAGGGCGGGCGCGTCACCGCTGGCTCCGACCCCGGCTATATCTACCAGACCTGGGGCTTCGCTTATATCGGCGAGCTGGAAATGCTGCGCGAGGCAGGGCTCGCTCCGCTCGAAGTGATCCGCGCCGCAACGCTGGACGGCGCGCGAGAGATTTACGAGCCTCGCGGTGTCGAGCCGCCGATGGGCCGTGTGGCGGTCGGTCAGCTGGCCGATTTGGTGATCGTGCCGGAAAACCCGCTCGCGAATCTCAAGGTGCTCTACGGCACCGGCCATACGCGGCTGAATTACGAGACCGGCGCGATCGAGCAGGTCGGCGGGGTGCGCTGGACCGTCAAGGACGGCATCGTCTACGACGCGCCCAAGTTGCTAGAGAGCGTCGCCGCGATGGTCGAGGCGCAGAAGGCGGCGCGCTAACCGCTTGCAGCATCGGGGTCGCGCGCCTACCTCGCGCGGCCTATGGCACAGCCCCCGATCCTCAGCCTCGAAGGCATGGCACTGCAGCAGGGCGGCAAATGGCTGTTCGGCGGGCCGGACCACGACGCGCTCGACCTCCATATCGGCCCGCGCGACCGGCTCGCGCTGATAGGCCGCAACGGCGTCGGCAAGACGACGCTGTTCCGCATGATCGACGGCCAGATCGAGACCGATGCGGGGGAGCGCAAGATCAAGCCCGGCACGCGGATCGTGCTGCTGGAACAGGATCCGGACCTCGCCGGCCATGCGACGCTGATGGACTGGGCGCTCGACGGCACGCACGCGCCGCAGGAACACGAGGTGGAGGCCATCGCCGGCCAGCTCGGCATCGACATGAGCCGCGAGACCAAAGGTGCCAGCGGCGGCGAAAAGCGCCGCGCGGCCATTGCCCGCGCGCTGGCGCAGGATCCCGACCTGCTGCTGATGGACGAGCCGACGAACCATCTGGACCTCGGCGCGATCGACTGGCTCGAAGGCTGGCTCGACCGCTACAAGGGCGCCTTCGTCGTCATCAGCCACGACCGGACGTTTCTGAAGCGCCTCACCCGCGCGACCATCTGGCTCGACCGTGGCAGCCTGCGCCGCAAGGAAGTCGGCTTCGGCGGGTACGAGGCATGGGAAGAGCAGGTCTATGCCGAAGAAGCGCGCGCGGCGGAAAAGCTCGATGCCAAGCTGAAGCTGGAGGCGCACTGGCTCGAGCGCGGCGTGACCGCACGGCGCAAGCGCAACCAGGGGCGGCTCGAGAAACTGTGGCAGATGCGTGCCCAGCGCGCCTCGATGATTTCGGCTGGCGGGACGGCCAAGCTGAAACTCGCGACCGAGGAAGACTTCAAATCGAAGTCGGTCATCGTCGCGGAGAATATCACCAAGAGCTATGACGATCGCACGATCATCAAGCCCTTCAGCCTGCGCATCCAGCGCGGCGACCGGATCGGCATCGTCGGCGCAAACGGCGCAGGCAAGACGACGCTGCTCAAGATGCTCACCGGCGAGCTGGAGCCCGACAGCGGCACAGTGGAGATCGCCAAGACGCTGACCGGCGTGATGATCGACCAGCAGCGCCAGCTCCTCACTGCCGACAAGACCGTGCGGCAGGTGCTGGCCGAAGGCGGCGACTGGATCGACGTGCGCGGCAATCGCAAGCATGTGCAGGGCTATCTCAAGGAATTCCTGTTCGATCCCAAGATCGTCGACATGAAGGTGGCAGTATTGTCGGGCGGCGAACGCAGCCGCCTGTTGCTTGCGCGCGAATTCGCCAAGGCATCGAACCTGCTGGTGCTGGACGAGCCGACCAACGACCTCGACCTCGAAACGCTCGACCTGCTGCAGGAAGTGATCGCCGATTACGAGGGTACGGTGCTGATCGTCAGCCATGATCGCGACTTCCTCGACCGCACGGTCACGGTGACGCTGGGCCTCGACGGAACGGGCCGCGTCGATGTGGTCGCGGGCGGATATGAGGACTGGCAGGCGAAGCGGCAGAAGCCGGTCGAGGGCAAGGCGAAGACCGACAAGCCTGACACCGCGCCGCCCCCTCCTCCGCCGCCGCAGAAGCCGACCAAGCTGAGCTACAAGGACCAGCGCGATTTCGAGCAACTGCCCGCGCGGATCGAGGAGCTGGAGGCCGCTATCTCGAAAGGCGAGACGATCCTCTCCGACCCCAATCTCTACACCGCCGACCCGCAGCGTTTCGCGACCATCTCGCAAGGCATCGAGAATGCGCGGGCCGAGAAGGACGCGGCGGAAGAACGCTGGCTGACGCTGGCCGAGCAGGTCGAGTCGATGTGAGCGCAGAGGCGCTCAAACGCGAAATTCGCGGCTGCACGCTCTGCGCGGAGCATTTGCCGCTCGGCCCCAAGCCGATCGTCCAGTTCAGCGCGACCAGCCGTGTCGTCGTGATCGGGCAGGCACCGGGACGGATCACACACCAGACCGGCCTCGCTTTCGACGACAAGTCCGGGCACCGGCTGGCCGACTGGCTTGGCGTCGATTTCGACACGCTACACGATCCGGAGCTTTTCGCCATCGTCTCGATGGGCTTCTGCTACCCCGGCAAAGCGAGCGGAGGAGACAAGCCGCCCCGCCCCGAATGCGCGCCCACATGGCATGAGCGGGTGTGGGAGGAGCTGCCCACCGACCGCCTGACGCTGCTCGTCGGCACCTACGCCCAGCGCGCCTATCTGCCGGAGACGAAAAGCTGGACGATGGTCGAGCGCATCCGGCGCTGGCGTGATTTCCTCCCGCACTTCCTCCCCTTGCCCCATCCCGCCTGGCGCAGCACGCTGTTCATGCGTGACCACCCATGGTTCGAGGCAGAGGTGCTGCCCGCCCTTCGACAACAGCTTTGCGAACGCCTGCGATAGCGCTCCGCCCCGGCCTGCGTTGTGATATGCTCGCGCCGAACGGGGGGGTGAGTCGTAAGGAGAGCAGCATGTCGATCGAACAGATGGCGAAAGATTTCACGCAAGCCGTGGCCGAAGACCGTGCCGAGGATTATCAGGCCTATTGGGCCGACGACATCGTCAGCCTTGAGCCGAACGATGGCCCGATGTCGCGCTGCGAAGGACGTGAGGCCCTGCAAGAGAAACACGCCTGGTGGAACAACAATGCCGAGGTGCACTCCGCCTCTGCCGACGGACCCTATGTTTTCGGCGACCAGTTCGCAGTCAACTACGAAATGGACGTCACCATGGATGGCGAGCGAAACCAGATGAAGGAAATCGGCCTCTATACCGTTCGGGACGGCAAGATCGCCGAGGAGCGCTTCCTGTACGGCCAGCAGTGAGCGTACGGCCCATCACCTGACGCGGTAGAAATCTGCAACCCTGTCGAGTGCCAGCTTGAGCACCAGCTTGCCGCTGCGCGCGGGCCATTCGAGCGCCTTTTCGGCATCGGGCAACCCTTCGCATGCGCAGGCCACGCGCCAGAGGATATCCTTCAGTCCCGGCCCCGCTTCCGCCATCGCGCCGTCGAAGCGCGACTTGGCCGACAATTGCCGCTCAGTTGGCGTCAAGCCGTCGCCGCCGCCACCATCAACGCGCACCGGGTCCCACCGCATGGTGACGGAAGGGGACAGTTGGGCCCGCTCGTAGTCGGCGCGAAGCCTCTCGCCGGCATCGAACTGGCGATCGGACAGATGCCCGCGCGAATGCAGCCAGGTAAGCGGCGACTCTGCAAGATTGACGGTTACGCTTCGCCGCCTTGCGCGCGCGCTTCCGGACCGGCGCGGCCCTTCGGGGGTCAATTCGCGTTCAACGTATTTGCGGGTCATCGGCTTCTCCTTGCGTTGGAGAAATCGCTTGCGCATCTTCGGTTCATGTAGGAAAGTCGGAAAACCAAATCGGTTATTCAGGTCCACAAATGATCAACCGCATTCGCGACATCCGGAAGCAGAAGGGCATGACGCTCGCCGATCTCGCCGCCGCGTGCGACCCGCCCACCACGCCGCAGACCGTCGGGCGGCTGGAAACCGGCATGCGCAACCTCTCGCTCAAATGGATGGACCGCATAGCCGCGGCGCTCGATGTCGATCCGGAACTGCTGGTACGCTCCGAGAAAGCAGCGCAGCCGCAAATCGTCGCCACACTTGAAAAGGCTGGACCGGAAGCACTCTCGTCCCCGCGCGACGCGATCCTTGCCACGGACCTCGGCAGCGAAGGCGCGCTTATGGTGCTCGACATCGCCTATCCGCACGGCGAATATCGCCCGGGCGACCAGCTGTGGCTGCGACAGCTCGATCCTGCCGATTCCGCCCGCGCGATCAATCGTGACGTTCTGGTGCCGAAGAAGGGCGGCCGCTTCGCCTTCGGCAGGCTGATCGACCGGCAAGGCGATTTGCTCGGCGTGTTGCCGCCCGGACAGGGCCAGAAGCAGGACGTCATCAAGGATGCGGCCTGGATTGCCGTGGCCGAGATGCTGGTGCGCAGACTGTGACGCCCAACAAGACGCGGCGGGTACTCTCGCTGTCGACGCTGTTCCCGAACCAGGCACAGCCGCGCTTCGGCATATTCGTGGCCAAATCGCTTCAGGCATTGCAGCGCGACACCCATTGGGATGTGACCTGCATCAACCCGATAGGCGTCCCGCCGGTCGCCTTTGGTCGCTACAAGGCGCTTGCAGAGGCTGCGCGGGACACCAGCGATTTTGCCTTTCCGGTGCTGCGACCGACTTTCCGCCTGCTCCCAAAGGTGGGCGGACGACTAAACCCCCGCATGATCGTACGCGCCGTGCTGCCGCTTGCGCGCCAAATGCATGCGGAGCAGCCCTTCGATCTGCTCGACGCGCAATTCTTCTATCCCGATGGTCCGGCGGTAATGCAGCTTGCCGAGGCGCTCGGCCTGCCGTTTTCAGTAAAGGCGCGCGGTGCCGACATCCATTTATGGGGATCGCGCAGCTATGGCCGCGAGGCGCTGCTCGAGACCGCCAGCGCGGCATCGGGCGTCCTTGCTGTATGCGATGCGCTGGCCGACGACATGGCAGCACTGGGTATCGAGCGCGAGAAAATCGCCACGCATTACACCGGGCTGGATCGCGACCTCTTCCGGCCAATGAGCCACATGGGTCTGCGCAAGCGTCTGGCCGAGACCTTCGGCATACCGATGGCCCACGACGAGCGCGTGCTACTGACCGTGGGCGCACTGATCGAGCGCAAGGGGCAGAGCCTTGTCATCAAGGCCTTGGGAGACTTGCCGAACACGCGGCTTTTGCTGGTCGGTCAGGGAGAGGAGGAAGGCTGCCTGCGCAAGCTGGCGCGCGAAGTGGGAGTGGAGTCCCGCGTGCATTTCCTCGGCAGCCAGCCGCCCAGCAGCCTGCCGCCGCTCTATTCGGCAGCCGATGCGATGGTGCTGCCCTCGCGCAGCGAAGGTCTTGCCAATGTGTGGATCGAAGCGCTGGCCTGCGGCACGCCACTGGTCATCACCGATGCAGGCGGCGCGCGCGAGGTCGTCACGACGCCCGAGGCGGGCGTCATCGTCGCGCGAAATCCGCGCGCGGTGCGCGACGGTATCGAGCAGGTGCTGCGCCGCCCGAGGAACACGGAACGCGTCGTTGCGGCGGTCGAGAGGTTCAGCTGGGAGGCCAATGCAAGATCCCTCGCCTCCCATTATGACGCACTGGTCTAGACGACGCCGCGCGCCTTCTTCTCCTGCTCGTCGGCAGCCGTTTCGCGAGGAACGAAGCTGTCGCTGTCCACGCCCAGCCAGACGAGGATCGGCGCGGCCATATAGACCGAACTATAGGTACCCACGAACAGGCCTAGCGTGATTCCGGCGACCATGCCGAACAGGCTGGCCGGACCGAACATCAGCAGCGGCAGCAGCGCCACGAACAGCGTCAACGAGGTCATCACGGTGCGCGCCAGCGTTTCGTTGACCGACAGGTCGAGCAGTTCGGGCAGCGGCATCTTGCGATATTTTTTCAGATTTTCGCGGATGCGGTCGTAAACGACGATCGTATCGTTCAGCGAATAACCGATGATCGCGAGGATCGCAGCGATGATCTGCAGGCTGAATTCAAGCTGGAATAGCGCGAACATGCCCAAGGTCAGGCTGACGTCGTGGAACAGCGCGAACAGCGCGCCCACGCCGAATTGCCATTCGAAGCGGATCCAGATGTAAACCGCGATCGCGGCCATGGCGGCGAGCAAGGCATAGAGCGCCGTCTGACGGAACTCGCCCGATACCTTGCCGGAGACATTGTCGTTCCCATCGAGGCGGAAATCGTCGTAATCGGCCTGCAAGCTGCGCACGATGTCGTTCGCCGCATCCTGTGCGGCCTCCTTGTCCGCCGACACTTCATCGGGCAGGCGGACGCGGATCGAGACCTGGTTGTCCTCGCCGAACCGCTGGACGACGGGCGATCCGTAACCCAGGCTCTCGACCTTGTTGCGTAGTTCGGCAACGGGCGCTTCCGCGCTTTGCGTGAAGGTCGCGCGGACCTCGAGGCCGCCGGCAAAATCGACGCCGTAGTTCAGCCCCTTAGTAGCAACCAGTGCCCAGCTCGCCGCGATTAGCAAGATGCTGACCACGAAGAACGGGATGCGCCACTTGAGGAACTTGATGTTGGTGTTGTCGGGGACGAGTTTCAGAAGTCGCATGGTGCTCGCCTCCTCAAAGGTGCAGGTCGCTGGGCCGCGCCTTGCGCAGCCAGCCCGCGACCCACATGCGGGTTAGTGTCACGGCGGTGAAAACGCTGGTGAACAGGCCGATGATCAGCACGACCGCGAAGCCACGGATCGGTCCGGAGCCGAACAGAAACAATAGCACCCCGGCAATGAAATTCGTGACGTTGGCGTCGTAGATCGCGCGGCTTGCTTCCTTGTAGCCGGTTTCGACCGCAGCGACGACCCTGCGTCCTCGCGCGCGTTCTTCGCGAATACGCTCGTTGATGAGCACATTGGCGTCCACCGCCGCGCCGATGGTCAGCACGAAGCCTGCGATGCCCGGCAGGGTCAGCGTCGTGCCGAGACCAGCCATGATACCGAGGATCATGAGCACGTTTATGCCCAGCGCCACCGTCGCATAGATGCCGAAGCGGCCATAGCTCGCGATCATCAGTGCGATGACGAGCACAGAGCCGATCGCCATGGCGAGCATGCCGCTGCGGATCGAATCCGCGCCAAGGTCGGGCCCGACAGTGCGCTCCTCGATGACAGCCAAATCGACCGGCAGCGCGCCGGAGCGCAGCGAGATCGCCAGGCGGTTTGCCGTATCCACGCTGAACCCGCCCGAAATCTGGGCCGTGCCGCCGCGGATCGGCTCGTTGATGTTGGGCGCCGAAAGAACCTGCCCGTCGAGGATGATGGCAAAGGGCCGACCGACGTTTTCGGTCGTCAGCTTGGCGAAGCGGCGTCCGCCGTCGGTGTCGAACTGGATGTTGACCACCGGCTCGTTGGTCTGCGGATCGAAGCTCTGCTGCGCGCCGGTTAGGTTGTCGCCGCGAATCCCGCCAAGGCGACGCACCGCGATGGCGCTGCCGGCAAAGTCGGACGTCGCCGCATAGGGCACGACTTCGCTGCCCGGAGGAGCGCGCCCCTCGGCAACGTCGCTCGGCAGGGCGTTCTGATCGACCAGCTTGAATTCGAGCTGTGCGGTCTCGCCGAGCAGAGCCTTGAGCGCCTCGGGATCCTGCAGGCCGGGAACCTGAACCACGATGCGCGTGTCGCCCTGGCGGATGATCGTCGGCTCACGCGTGCCGAGCTCGTCGATGCGCTTGCGCACGACTTCGACCGCGCTTTCCATCGCGTCACCGACAGCCTGGTCAATGCCTTCCGCCGTCGGCGTCAGGATCACGCGGTTGCCGTCCTCGACGCTAAGATCCCATTCGCGCACGAGGCCGGTGCCGTTCATCGACGGGAGCATGATCTCGCGCGCCCGGTCGATCTGCGAGGGATCGTCGAGAATGAAGCTCAGCCTGCCATCCCGGGTGGACACGTCGCCGATCCGAATGCGCGGTTCGGCATTGCGCATCAGGCTGCGGACGTTTTCCTCCATGTTCTCCAGCCGTTGCACGCGAACTTCGCGCGGGTCGGCTTCGAGGAGGATGTGGCTGCCACCGGCAAGGTCGAGGCCGAGATTCACCATCGGATCGGGTAGTGCCTCGGGCCAGCGAATGCTGGTGGCGGACAGCAGCGAAGGAAGCGCTGCCAGCATGGCGATGATCGCGATCGACCAGAGCCAGGCCTTACGCCAGGTGGGAAATTCGAGCATCGGTGCTGTCGCCCTCGCCTCAGTCGTTTGCGGCAGGCTTGCCGCGCGAGGAAATGACCTCGCCGATGGTGTTCCGCACCGCCTTCACGGTCATGCCTTTGGCAAGCTCGACGTGGACGAAATGATCTTCCACCTTGGTGATCTTGCCGACAAGCCCGCCTTGCGTGACGACCTCGTCGCCCTTCTGCAGACCGGCTACCCGCTCCCGATGCTGCTTTTGCTGGCGCATCTGCGGCCGGATGATCAGGAACCAGAGGATGAGCAGCATGCCGAGCGGGAGAATCCAGCCCGTCCATGCGGGGGGCTGGCTCGCGGCGGAACCGGCGGCGGCGAGAAGATCGAGCATTGAGATTTACCTGTCGAATTGAACCTGCGGCGACACGCGAGCGAGCAGCGGACGCTGGTCTTTCGAGCCCGCGCCGCACCCCTCGTGTGCAGAGTGCGGGCGCGGTTAGCAGCAATGGGATTGTCCCGCAATGAATAGGACGCGGGATCGCCACAAGATGATGGAAGACACGCGCTTGCCTTGTCGCGCAGCCGCGCCTATAGGGCCGCCTCCACTGGTTTCGGGATGTAGCGCAGCCTGGTAGCGCACCATACTGGGGGTGTGGGGGTCGCTGGTTCGAATCCAGTCATCCCGACCAGTGGTTTCCCCTTCTCCACGCTGCGAAATGGTATTGGCCGGTGACGGCCGAGTGCTACGCACGCTATAGGCCCCTTTCCTACACGAACCGATATGGTTAGTTGTTTCCCCGTTCCTAACCGACGGAGTCCGCGCCATGCCCCTAATCGATTCGCTCATCGGCCCCATCGCTTCGATCATCGACAAGGTCATTCCCGACAAGGAAGCGCGCGCCAGGGCCAAGCTCGAGCTGATCGCGCTTGAGGGAACGCAGGAACTGAAGGCCATCGAAGCGCGCCTCTCCGCCATCGTCGCCGAGGCACAAAGCGCCGACCCCTGGACCAGCCGAGCACGCCCCAGCTTCCTTTACGTGATGTATGCGCTGATCCTGTTCAGCGTGCCGATGGGGGTGATCGCCGCCTTCGACGCGCAGACCGCGCTCGACATCGGCACCGGGATGACTCGCTACCTCGCCGCCCTGCCTGATGCGCTTTATGCGCTCTTCGGGACGGGCTACCTTGGATACACGGCGGCTCGCCAGTGGGGGAAGGTCAAGGGGACGGATCAGTAGTGCCGCGTCTCAAGGGCGACATTGGGGTGGGAAGCGGACGGTCTGCTTTTTGCAAACCAAAGGTTCAAGCAGACCATAAATCCCCGTCGTCTTGAATTGCTCTGCTAAAGCGGTGTTCAGCATTGCACCCAATTCAAATGGACGCCTAGGATACTCCCGACGCCAAGCCGGTTCCGTCTGCTCCAACATCTCTGCCTCTACAGCCCCAAGCACGTAAAAGGCACTGCGTGTCCACATGTGCAAACCATCACGATCGATAGCGCGCAGGCTCGTGGCGAGGCCAAGTCTTGTTTCTTCGGCCACGGCGGCCAAATCTGGATCGGCACTACCTGCAGCCGCAGCGAGCCTGATCTCCGACCAGCGAGCGACGCCTTCCTGACCAGCCTGGAACTCATAATAGGCCCAGTTCTTCTGTTCGACGATCTCCTCTGCTTTCTCCCGAGCGGTTAGGTAATCCTCAATCGCAGCCAGTTTCTGCTGTTCAGATGATGCGTCGAGAAATCGAAGGGCACTTCCGGTCATTTCCGCAAAAATTGCCCGTACCTGTGCATCGGCATAGGGGAAGGGATAATCGAGCATCCAGCGCACGTCTTGGTCGTTGCCGCCCTCGAACTCTAATCGGAGCCTGTCGGTTGCATCGCTATACGCCGGCGACATGGACTGATATTGATGAAAAGCTTCATGAAGTACGATTACTACCCATTCAGCCCGCGTCATTTCCAGAGTGGATGACGTCCCCATCATGATGACTTGATGCTCGCCAAGATCAGTTGCCGCTGACAGATCAGTCGGCAATTCGCGAGGCCGAAACTGCATACTGCACTTGGTAATTGTGTCAAATCCCGCAGAAACGAAGCCATCGATTGGCACACCGCAGAAGAGGGTTTCGTGATCCTCTTCGATTAGCAAGATTGGCAAGGGTGCTTGGGAAAATCCATCCCACACCTGGTCGCCATATTCTCGGATGATTGAATGCGCATCAGCGATCATTTCGCGGTCCGATTGCGTCGGAATGGTGAAAAGAGCCGCTGAAGAGGCGAGAGCGAAAAAGCTTATCATTCCTTCGTCCGTTCCGTGACAGCGCAGATTATCGGATTAGATTACCGATTGTGTCCCGACAATCGGGCCTGTCACCGCTTTCGGCACATCGATTGCAATTACGCAGGGTCCGCGATTAGGGTCGTTAACGGACAGCCCGCTTCCCACCCGCGCCAACCCCCGCTAATCCTCCCCTCATGCCCCCTACCGTCTTCGTCCTCAACGGTGCCAATCTTAACCTGCTCGGCACGCGCGAGCCGGAGATCTATGGCTCGGATACGCTCGACGATATCGGGCGAATGCTCGAGGCGAAGGCGAAGGAACTCGGCCTTGCCATCGACATGCGGCAGACCAATCACGAGGGCGTGCTGGTCGACTGGCTGCACGAGGCACGCGAGGTCGGGGCGAAGGCGGTGCTGCTCAACGCGGGCGCCTACACCCACACCTCCATCGCGCTGCTCGATGCGATCCGGGCGATCGGGGTGCCGGTGATCGAGGTGCACCTGTCCGACCCGGACAAACGCGAGGATTTCCGCCACATCTCCTATGTCGGCATGGCTGCGGTGGATGAGGTCAAGGGTCTTGGCCCGCGCGGCTATGCCGTAGCGTTGGAGAAGGCCGCGGCGCTGTAAAAACCCTCCTGTCCCCTTGCCCTATCCGACTGCGCGGCGCATAGGCGGGCCCAAGCAACAACAAGGGTTCTCATGGGCGACCACAAGGGAAGCGCCGGCAAGTCCGGCATGAACATCGACATCGCGATGGTCCGCGAACTGGCTGAAATGCTGGCCGATACCGGCCTCACCGAAATCGAGGTCGAAGATGGCGACCGCATGATCCGCGTGTCGCGCGGCGGCGGCGTGACCATGGCAGCAGCGCCGATGGCAGCGCCCGCACAAATGCCGCCTGCCGCGCCCGCCCCGACCGCCCAGGCGCCGACGCCCGATGCGGCGGCTCCGGTGGATACCGCAGGTGCGATCAAATCACCGATGGTAGGCACAGTCTATCTCGCGCCCGAGCCGGGAGCGTCCGATTTCGTGAAGGTTGGCGATACCGTGAAGGAAGGGCAGACCCTGCTCATTGTCGAGGCAATGAAGGTGATGAATCCGATTACCGCCGACAAGGCCGGCACGGTCAAGGCGATCCTGGTCGAGAACGCCCAGCCGGTCGAATTCGACCAGCCGCTCGTCACCATCGGCTGAGGGTCACGTGACTGATATCAAACGTATCCTGATCGCCAATCGCGGCGAGATCGCCCTGCGCATCCATCGTGCGGCGCACGAAATGGGCATCGAGACCGTCGCGGTGCATTCCACCGCCGATGCCGATGCCATGCACGTACGGCTGGCCGACCACGCCATCTGCATCGGCCCGCCGCCCGCTACCGACAGCTATCTCAACATGGCGAACATCATCTCGGCTGCGGAAATCGCCGAAGCGGATGCAATCCATCCGGGCTACGGCTTCCTGTCGGAAAACGCCAAGTTCGCCGAGATCGTCGAGGCGCACGACATCAAATGGATCGGCCCCAAGCCCCAACACATCCGCACGATGGGGGATAAGGTCCAGGCGAAGAAGACTGCCGGAGAGCTGGGTCTGCCCCTGGTGCCGGGGTCCGATGGCGCCGTGTCCGATATCGACGAGGCGCGCGAGATCGCGGCGGAGATCGGCTATCCCGTCATCATCAAGGCCGCCAGCGGCGGCGGTGGCCGGGGCATGAAAGTCTGCGAGAGCGAGGATCAGCTCGAAACGCTGATGCAGCAGGCCGGCAGCGAGGCGAAGGCCGCCTTCGGCGATGCGACCGTCTATATCGAAAAATACCTCGGCAATCCGCGCCACATCGAATTCCAGGTGTTCGGCGATGGCGAAGGCAATGCGATCCACCTGGGCGAGCGCGACTGCTCGCTCCAGCGCCGCCACCAGAAGGTGCTGGAGGAAGCTCCTTCCCCCGTGATCACGCACGAAGAGCGCATGCGCATGGGCGAGGTGTGTTCGAAGGCGATGCGCGACATGGGCTATCGCGGCGCGGGCACGATCGAGTTCCTATGGGAGAACGGCGAGTTCTACTTCATCGAGATGAACACCCGCCTGCAGGTCGAGCATCCCGTGACCGAGGCAATCACCGGCGTCGACCTGGTGCGCGAACAGATCCGTATCGCCGCAGGCAAGCCTCTGTCGGTCACGCAGGACGATATCGAGTTTAAGGGGCACGCGATCGAGTGCCGGATCAATGCCGAAGACCCCTTCACCTTCGCGCCCAGCCCGGGCGAGGTCACCTATTACCACGCCGCGGGCGGCATGCATGTGCGAGTCGATAGCGGGCTGTATGCCGGCTACCGCATCCCGCCCTATTACGACAGCATGATCGCCAAGCTGATCGTCTTTGGCCGCTCGCGCGACGGCTGCATGATGCGCCTGAAACGCGCGCTTGAAGAAATGGTGGTCGAGGGCGTGAAGACGAACATCCCGCTGCATCAGGAATTGCTGCTGCAGAACGATATCCAGAGCGGCGAATACACGATCAAGTGGCTCGAGGACTGGCTCAAGGAGCGCGAGGGCTGAGTAGCGAGGTCATCGAGGCCGTTTATCGCGCATTCGCAGACGAGACGCGTCCAAGCTATCTTAACCGATCCCCCTATCGTGACTCCGAAGAAGATCGCGTTCTCGGTCAATTGGTATCAATCGATCTTCGCGAGCTTCCGAATGGGGCAATCGGTCCATACGCAGGTTGGGCGATGACCACCGTCGGGGGGCCGAAAGATTATCGGTATTTTCTGCCGCGCGTCCTGCAACTAGCGATCGAAGAACCAACGTGGCTTGGCCTTGAGCCGCCACTGCTTACATGGCGCATCCAGAAAGGCGGCTGGTCCAATTTCAGCCAAGAAAAACGAGAGGCTGTTTTGGGGGTTTTTGCCCATGCTATGGCCAGAGGTCTCTCAGCGCATCCGTTCGACGATGTCAGTTATCTCTCATGGTGGAGCGGCGCAGCGGCCCTCGATTGGCCGGTGGAACGCGGATGCGAAATTATCCGAAGCCTGCACGGCCAGAACGTCGCTCTACAGCTCGCCACTTCCATCGTCGAGGAATACCCCAATCTCTTAAAGGAGGGCCGCCTCAAAGCGCAGTTTGCCGAGGAGTATGAGGACGAAGCCGCGTTGAGTGAGATGACCCGTTTCCTCCTGTCGGATGAGACCGAGGCTAGGATCATCGAAGCATCAAGCGGCGCGAGCGACGACGACGTCTCGATGATACTCGAGCCTGCCTTAGCCTATATCGAGCTGTTCCGGTCGACCTGACCGGACTTCACATCAATCCCTAAAACTCGGATCGATCCGGTCGAGCTTGCGCAGCAGCGCCGGCCATGCAAGCCCGTTGGCGACCATGCCGATACCCTCTGCGGGGGTCTGCGCTTGGACCTTTTCCGGCGTGCCCTGCGGCGGGTTGTTGAGGTTTTCGCGGCCGGCACTCAGCATGCGGACCTGCGCCGTGCAGGCGCGCTCGATGAAATAGAGCCGCAGGAAGCATTCGGCGACTGTCTTGCCGATTGCCAGCGTGCCGTGGTTGCGCAGTATCATCGCGTGCTTGTCGCCCATGTCCTCGACCAGCCGCTCGCGCTCTTCGAGGTCGGTCGCGATGCCTTCGTATTCGTGATAGGCGATGTCGTGCCGCGCGATCATGCCGGTCTGCGTGTGCTCCATCAGCCCCTCCGACATAGCGCTCACCGCCTGCCCGTCGGGCGTATGGAGGTGCATCACGGCATGCGCATCCTCACAATTCATGTGCAGCGCGGAATGGATCGTGAAGCCCGCCGGATTGACCGGATGCGCAGTCTCGATCACCGGCTGGCCCTCGGTGTCGATCTTGACGAGGCTCGATGCGGTGATTTCCTCGAACATCATGTCGTAGGGGTTAATCAGGAAATGGTGCTCCGGCCCCGGCACACGCGCGGACAGGTGCGTGAAGATGAGATCGTCCCAGCCATAATGCGCCACCAGCCGATAGGCCGCCGCGAGATCGACACGAACCGCCCATTCCTCGTCGCTGACCGAGCCGCGAATGTGGCTGTCGTCATTGGCGGATTTGGTTTCGAGTACGGTGGCCATGGCTGTCTCTCCGGGTTTCGCTTTGGCCACACCTTACACGCCAGCCCCGTCGGGCTCAAATCCAAAGCTGCGTGAACATTTCGGCAGTCGGCGGGTTCTGGTGTTATGACCTTGCAACCCCAAGCCTTCACCCGCACCGACGATCTGCCCACCCCGCGCGAGCCGGTCGGCCATGTCAAACTCCTGTTCGACGGCGACGCGACCGACGACGAGCATCCGATCCATGACATCTCCGCCTGCGCTTTTGGTGGGGAAACGCTGTTCGTGGCAGGCGACGAGGCCCATGGTGTCGAGCGCCTCACGCCGGGAAAATACGGCTGGTTCGAGAACCATGTCCGCTATCCGCTCAAGGAATTCATCGATCTCAAGGATCCCGAGGAAGAGATCGACATCGAAGGTCTTGCCATTCATGACGATTGGCTGTGGGTAACAGGGAGCCATTCGCGCACTCGCCACGACCCGCGCGACGATGGCGCGGAGCCGGATTGCATCGATCTGGCGAAGCTCGCCGACCTAAAGGACACCCGCCCGCGCTGCGTTCTGGCGCGCATTCCGCTGCTCTACGACGAGGACGGCTTTGCCGTGCCGATCGAGCAGCATGGCGATCGCAAGGCCGGTCTGGTAGCCCAGAAGAAGGATCACGGCAGCAAGCTCGGCCGCTATCTCGCGAAGGACCCGTTGATCGGCCCGTCGATGCGAATGGCGGCGAAGGAAGGCGGGCTGGATATCGAGGGCATCGCCGCTGCCGGGCCGACTCGCGTCGCCCTCGGCCTCCGCGGGCCCGTGATCCAGACCTTCGCCGTCCTGCTCGAACCGCGGATCGAACCGAAGGATTCCGGCAAGCTGCACCTTCCGGGCAAGCCGCACCAGCGGCTCGTCGATCTCGGGGGGCTCGGCATTCGCGATCTGCTGGCTGACGGCGCCAATCTCCTGATCCTCGCCGGGCCGACGCAGGACCTCGACGGGCGCTGCGCAATCTATCGCTGGACGAACTGGGCGAACGAGGAGCCGGAAAACGAGGAGACGGTACGTCTCCATCGGCCCGAACGGCTGTTTGATCTGCCCGTAAAGCTCGAAGCGGATCACCCCGAGGGAATCGAGTTCATGACCGACGACGATGGCAAGCGGCGGCTGCTGGTGTTTTACGACAGTCCCAATCCGGACCGGCTCGATACCGAGGATGGCACGATCCTCGCCGATCTATTCGCTATCGACGAGTAAGCACCGCCGGGAACGGCGTCAGAAGGTGAACCGCAGGCTGGCCGCCGCGGAAACGCCGATGCGTCCGCCGTATTGTTGCAGGGCAAGCCAGGACTTGATCGGCCCCTCGCGCGTTTCCTTCTCATAGAACGCGCTGATCGAGGACACGGCATCCCAGCTTGCGAAGGGGTATTGCGTGCGCGAGGCCATCATTCCGATGCGCGCATCCTTGTCCAGCTTGCGCGAAAAGCCGGCCTCCGAATGCCACGCATTGCGCACGTCGTAGCGCCCGCTGCTGTAAAGATCGCGCCGCTGCTCCACCCAGATGTCGGTTTTGTCGAGCGCCATGTAGAGGCCCGATCCGACCGAGGCGTCATGCGCATATACGTGCTCCAGCGAATTGTCGGAGACCATGTGGAGCTTGGCCGAGCCATAGACCCAGAGACGCGGCGCCACCCGCTCGAAGCGGGTCACCGACACATTGAAATTCGCGACCTGTGTCGGCCCTTCGCGGAAATTCCGCATGGCTGAACCGTCAAGCGGGCGAAGGTGTTCGAGTTCCGGGCGCAGTTCCGTCCGATGCCACTCGGTTTCCGAACGCAGTTGCCATTTCCCCAGGCTCGTCGAAACGGTCGCAGTCTGCACTTCGGCGACACTGGGGTCGAGTTCGGAGTAGGCGCCCGCATTCCAGGTGGTCGCAAGCTTGATCCGCGGCTCATCGGCCAGCGCGGGGGTTGCTACGGGAAGCGTCAGTGCGATCATTGCACCGCGCACGCAGAGGGTTCGGATGCTACAGCTCATGGGAGGTCGCCGGATAGGCAGGGGGTGCGCGACCACTTATGCACCCCGCTGACGAGACTTCGGGAAAGGCGCTCAGTCCGGCACGCGCGGCGTGTCGGGCACCCAGCCGTCGGGCTTGAAACCCGGGTCGCGATCCGGTCCTGGCGTATCGACGTTCGGCGAAGGATCGTCGGGCACGCGCGGTACGTCCGGAACCCAGCCATCCGGCTTCGGGCGAACGTCTTCGCCGACGGTTGGCGTGTAGGCCGGCTTGGGCCGATCGGCAGAGGCCGCAGTCGCAAGCGACGCAGCCACCGTCCCGGCTATCAGGGCGGTTAAAAATCGGGATCTCATCGCAGCTCTCCTGTTGAGGGTTGGGAGCAGGATGTTAACCTTTTGTTAACTATTTCTCGTCGGCGCAAACGTAGTAATGCCAATGAGTTACTGGTTTTTCTGTCAATTTCGGCTTTACGATGCCGGGTTGCGTCGTCGCGAACGATCGCGTTGCGGAGACGCTCCGAATATGTCGCAGGCGCGATACTTAATCGAAGGAAAATCCGGCAGCCTTGGCTTCTTCAATGACTTGCGCGCCCGTCCGCCGCGGATGGTCGCCGCTGATCCGGCACCAGTCGGCCGCTTCGTCGACGAATATCTCTTTCTCGATTCCATGCGAAGTTGCCGCATCGAACAGGCCAGCGGAAAAGCTGCGATTCCCCGTCGGCAGGAAGCGGAACCACAGATGGCTCCCGCAGGTGCCGCAAAAGGCGCGTTCGGCCCATTCGCTCGAACGATAGACAGTGGCGCGATCCTCGCCCTCGACCCTTGCCTCTTTGCCGGTCTGCGCAGTGTAGATCGCGCCCGACCAGCGGCGGCACATGCCACACTGGCAGATTTCGATCTCGTGCGCCGGTGCTGTGATCGCGATCTTTACTGCCTTGCAGAGGCAGTGTCCGTGGATGATCTCCTCGGCCATCACCCGCTAGCCCAGCGGAACGCCAGGCTCGCTCTTGCTCGTGCGGATGGTGAGCGATGTCTTGACGCTCGCCACGTTCGGCGCGGGCGTCAGCTTGCTGGTGAGAAATTCCTGGAAGCTCTGCAGGTCGCGGCTCACGATCTTGATGATGAAATCGATTTCGCCATTCAGCATGTGAACCTCGCGCACCTCGGGCAGGTCGCGCATCGCCTCCTCGAATTCGCGCAAGGCATCTTCGGCCTGGCTCTTCAGGCTGACCATGGCGAAGACGGTGATCGAGAAGCCGAGTTTTCCGGGGTCGAGATCGGCGTGATAGCCCTTGATGACGCCTTCTTCCTCCAGCGCGCGCACCCGGCGCAGGCAGGGCGGCGCGGTCAGCCCGACGCGATGGGCGAGCTCGACATTGGTGATGCGCCCCTCCGCCTGTAATTCGCCAAGCAGCTTGCGATCGATATCATCCAGATTGGCCATGACCCGTGTAGCCCCCAAATGCCTCTTGCAGTTCCCGATCCCACGCCCACCTTGCGAAACGATAACGACGCATGTGGAGCCTGTTCGATAACATTATTATCTTTGCCAGCAATTGTCCCGCTTTGCAACGCGGAGGCAACTTTCCGTTCAGCGTAAGTTTTGCACGGATAGAAAGTCTAAAGGTGCGATGGTTTACGCTTCGCCAACCTTAATCCCCCATTCGGAGTTTCGATGCATTTCGACGATCGCCTTGCCACTGTGCTGCGCAACCGCGCCACCGGCGAGCGCGCGTGCAAGACGCAGTTCCGGCAGCTGATCGATCTGCTGGGCGAACGGCCGCAGGCAGGCGACCCCGCGCTGAAGGCGGCCGCCTATCTCCGCCTGATCGCTCTTGCGGAGACGATCGGGGCGGATGAGCGTGCAAGGATCGTGGGCGAAACCGGCTGGCGGTTCCGCAATCCAGAATTGGTAAAATGGTTCGGCGAGGCACACCCCAAGGTGGCCGCCGCGGCGCTTTACCGCGCGAAACTGAGCGGGGAAGAATGGGAAGTTCTCATCCCGAAACTGCCGATCCGTGCGCGTGGCTTTCTGCGGCACCGGCGCGACCTTCCCGAAGAGGCGGTGCGCGTGCTCGACCGGCTCGGCGTGCAGGACCGCGCCCTGCCCCTGCCCGAACTAGCTGAAGCCACCGCCGTCGAGACACGAGACGATGCAGATGCCGGGGACCTGGCAAACGATCCCGCCCCCTTCGTTCTCGACACCGCGCTCGATGACGATTCACCGACGCAGGAGGCGCCTGCAAGCGAGGCTCCCGAAGCAGCACCGCAGATCGCCCCCCCGCCGCCGACGGAGCAACAGCACGCCCCCCGCACGTCCGGTCGCGAACCCGAACCGAACGGCATTCGCGCGCTCGTCGACCGAATCGAGGCATTCAAGCGCACGCGCGGCAGCAGCGCGGGGCAAGGTGCGCCATCGCTCCCGCTCGGCGAGCTCGATCCGCCTCAACCGCGCGAGGCAATCCAGAACTTCCTGTTCGGAACCGACACGCAGGGCAGGATCGACTGGGCCGACGAGACGGTCGCACCGATGATCATCGGCACGATGCTGGGCGAGCTAGAGTGCAGCGACGGCGCTGTCGCGGACCTGGGCGCTGCCATTCGCAACCGTCGCCCGATCGGCGACGGGCGGGTCGTGCTTCAGGGCGGCGAGGCGATTTCCGGGGACTGGATTGTCGATGCGACGCCCTGCTTCACGCGGGACGACGGCCGCTTCAAAGGGTATGTCGGTCGTTTTCGCCGGATCGCCCCGGCACAGGAAGGCCGGCGGCAGGAGGCCGCCGATCGGTTGCGGCAGCTGCTTCACGAATTGCGCACCCCGGTGAACGCGATGCAGGGGAACGCCGAGGTTATCCAGCAGCAGATCTTCGGCCCCACTCCACATGAATATCGCGCGCTCGCGGCCACGATCGCCGGGGACAGCGCCCGCATCCTGGCGGGCTTCGACGAGCTCGACCGGCTGGCCCGGCTCGAGACCGGCTCGCTCGACCTCGAGGAGGGCAGCGCCGATTTCGCGGCCATCGCGCGGGCGCAGGTTGCGCAGCTGCAGACGGTCCTCAAGCCGCGTGTCGCGCAGTTCGAAACCTCGCTTACCACCGATGCCGCGCTGCTTCCGCTGGCGCAGGGCGAAGCCGAGATGCTAGCCTGGCGCATCCTTGCAACCCTGGCCGGCGCTACGGGAGCAGGCGAGACGATCCATCTCGACCTCAGGACACAGGACGAACAGGCCACGTTGCGGGCGCGGTTGCCAGCATCGCTCGCGCGCGAGGCGGATGTCTTCTCGAACGAGGCGCGCGCCGCAAGTGGCGCAGTCAGCGCAGGCATCTTCGGACCCGGCTTCTCGCTGCGCCTTGCCCGCGCCGAAGCGCGGGCGGCCGGTGGAGAATTTTCCCGCGATGGCGAATGGTTGGTATTGTCGCTGCCGCTCTTGACCGGCGCGCAGCGCCTGCCTAGCCCGGCTGATGCGCCCGATCGCGCTGCCGGCTGATCCGGCAGACGGACGGGTCGCGCGGGGTCGCTAGTGGGGACCGATCCGATTCCGAAAGCCAATCTCCTAGAACCACCGTCACCGCGTCAGAAGGTGCAGTTCAAGGACGGGTTCGGCCAGCGTGCCGTACTCACCGTGGATACGGAGGAGGAATTCGACTGGCAGCGCGATTTCTCGCGCCAAGGCCATACACTCGAGCACCTGCCGCGGCTGGCGAAGTTCCAGCAGTTTTGCGGCACCATCGGGGTCAAGCCGATCTATTTGCTCGACTGGCCGGTCGCCCAATCGGATATCGCGCAGGACATCATCGGCAGCGCGGTCGCGGCGGGAGAGGCCGAGATCGGCGTGCAACTCCATCCCTGGGTGAACCCCCCGCATGATGAAGACGTCAACCGGCGCTCGAGCTTTCCGGGAAATTTGCCGCCCGCCCTTGAGCGCGACAAGTTCCGGCGGCTGCGCGATCTGCTGGAAGAGAAGTTCGGTGCCGTCCCGCGCATCTACCGCGCCGGGCGCTACGGGCTTGGCCCGGCAACCGCGACTATCCTGTCCGAAACCGGCATCGCAATCGACACCTCGGTCCGCGCGTGCTTCGACTACAGCGCGGAAGGCGGCCCCGATTATCGCCGGCACCCGACCTGGCCTTACTGGAGCGACGCGGGGCGCAGCCTCATCGAGCTGCCGCTGACAACCGTATATTGGGGGATGCTGCGGCGTCAGGGCGAAAGCCTGTTCCCGGCAATCCAGCGCGCGCCACGGCTGGCGGGCCTGTGTACGCGGCTCGGCCTGCTGGAACGGATTGCGCTCACCCCGGAAGGCGTCTCGCCCGAAGAGGCGCTGAAGGCCGTCGACATCGCGCTCGATGACGGGCTGCCGATCCTCAACATCAGCTTTCACAGCCCTTCGCTGTCGCCCGGCCACACACCCTATGTGCGGACCGAAGACGATCTCGACGATTTCTACGACTGGCTGCGCGCCGTGTTCGGTTATCTCGACCGACGGGGCGTCAGGCCGGCCACAGTCGCGCAAATCATCGACGCCGCCATCGTCTAGCATCTTGCCCTTGTCGCGGCACGCGGCTAGGCGCTTCCTTCCGCATGCGGTGCATGGGGGCCTGTAGCTCAGTTGGTTAGAGCTGGCCGCTCATAACGGCTAGGTCGCGGGTTCGAGTCCTGCCGGGCCCACCACCCCCACCGCCGGACGGCAGAAAAGCGTAGATTACTGTGTAGTCTACGCTTTTCTCGTCGAACTGTGACACATAACTGTGACACATGAGCGACGAAATGGCGAACTATCCGGGCCTCTACAAACCCGAGAACTCTGCGAACTGGCACGTGCGCAAGCGCACACCAAAAGACCTTCGTCATGTCGAAAAGAGAGAGTCGATCCGCAGCAGCCTTGGTACGAGCGACAAGCGCGAGGCCATTCGACGTTATCCGTTAAAGCTATGGTTGCCCGCCGAAGGGATACGGCGACCTCGCCTTCGTGCAGCACATGCTTGCGAGCTTGAAAGACGATGGTTTGCTCGCAGTCGTCGTTCCGCATGGTGTGCTCTTTCGTGGTGGGGCCGAAGGGCGCATCAGAAAGGCCATGCTGGACGAAGACGTGATCGAGGCGATTGTCGGCCTCGCACCCAATCTTTTTTACGGAGCAGGCATTCCTGCTGCTTTGATCGTATGCCGAAAGGGCAAACCCTCCGAGCGCAAAGGCAAAGTGTTGATCGTGAATGGCGATGCAACTTTCAAACCAGGCAAAGCGCAAAACTTTCTGACAGACGAAAACCGTCGGACGCTGGCCGATGCCGTCCACGGTTTTACAGATATTGAGAAATTAGCCCGTGTTGTCTCATTGGAAGAGATTGCGGACAATGAGCACAACCTCAATATCAGCCGTTACGTCCAGACTGCGGCGGATGCCGAGGATGTTGATGTCGCAACGGAAGTAGCCAAACTGCAGGAACTGATTTGCAATCGCGACGAAGCGGAAGCCGCGATGTTCGGTCATCTGAAGAGGCTCGGCTATGTCAGTTGAACTGCCAAATGGCTGGGCCGTGAAAACAATCGGAGAACTAGTTACGACTACGATGGGGCAATCCCCGCCGTCCGCAGCCGTCAATGAGGCAGGCGAGGGATTGCCATTTATACAAGGAAACGCGGAGTTCGGCGATCGCTTCCCAGAGCCTCGACTGTTTGCATCTAACTGTCCAAAGATCGTTGAAGCTGGCGATATCCTATTGAGCGTACGCGCACCTGTTGGAGAAGTGAATGTCGCGCCTCAACGCCTTTGCATAGGTCGAGGATTGGCGGGCTTGCGCCCTAAGAATGGTGACAACGACTATCTCTTCTTTGCGCTCGGCGGACTAGCATCTGAATTCGCTCGTCTATCGCAGGGCAGCACATTCGACGCGATAAACGGAAAAGACCTACGCTCGATTTGCTTACCGTTGCCACCCCTCGCAGAGCAGCGGCGGATCGCCGAAGTACTGCGGTCTGTTGATGGGTCCATAGCTGCCAATGAAGCAGTTTCAACCCAAGCTCGCACCGCCTTTCAGGCTGCTCTTAGAGATTTGCTCGGCAGACAGGCGAACAGTTGGAAGACGACTTGCTTGGGAGACTTAGCCGCATTCGTGAATGGACGAGGCTTCAAACCGCACGAATGGAGCAGCGAAGGGCTACCCATCATCCGCATTCAGAACCTCAATGGTGGTAAGGAGTTCAACTACTACAGCGGTGAGTTTAATCCGAAGATACTTGTCATGCCGGGAGACCTGTTATTCGCATGGTCAGGAAGTCGTGGCACATCTTTCGGCCCCCACATCTGGCAGGGGCCAAAAGGGGTACTGAACTATCACACTTGGAAGGTCGTACCAAAGGAGCCAAAGGATCGCGATTTCCTCTATTTTGCGCTCCAGCATCTAACGAAGAAAATCGAGAATGAAGCGCACGGTGCTTCGGCGCTAGTACATATGCAGAAAGCATATGTGGTCAATTATGAGGTTGATCTTCCTCCACCGGGGGAACGCGAAGCGATTGCAAATACCCTCAACGATTTGCTTAAAGCTGCCACTTTCGCAGATCGCGCGCTAAGCGATCTAAAAGAAATGAAACGCCACTTGCTTCTCGAGCTTCTCTCCGGTCGCGTAGACGCCCACGGCCAATCCCACTGTCTATAAGGTCCGAGTTGTAGCCTAAATGTGTAACGTTGAAGCGACGAGCAAACGTCGATGAGCGCGGAGAACGACCTCCCACCACCGCGAGAGAGAAACAGATACGGAATACGGTCCTATACCGAAAATCCACCGGTCGCCGCCGAAGCGTTGTTCGACAGGCTCGAACTGCGCGTCAAAGGCTCGATCGTCGCGCGCGACGCAGCCTCGATGGAAAATTATGTGGGGCAAATTGGCGCTAGCGCGGAGCAGCCTCGACTGCTCGGAATTGCGCATCGGCATGGCGGGGCGTGGAAAGCATCGGCAGTGAACGGCACGACAATTTCGCGCTGCGACCTGCGGATCGTGAGAACCTCGCCGAACGCCCACTTTGAAATGGTGATCTCCGCAAACCCGATGCGCACGCTCGGGCATTTGCTCGACCGTTACAACTTCGACGATCTCACCGCCATCGAGCCGTCGGACTTCTTCGCAGCGGTCCGAGAGCCAACGGCAGCGATCTGCTCGATGCCGTGGCTGATGTCACGAGCAAGGCAAGCGGCAAACGACGTCTGATATTCCTGGAGCTACTTCGCCATGGAAGCATTACGGCTACCAACCATCATGGGACCGCGCCGACACGAATACTGGAACGACTGGCCAGTCGGAACGTGCTCGAACATGTCCGGCTAATCAAGAAGGACGGCAAGGTTGGACGCCGCTACCGACTGACCGAGAAGTACCTGCCGCTCGTCCAGAAGGCGGACTAGGGCTCTCCAACCCAACGCAACCTACATATCTAGCTATTTCAATAGTTTAGATATTCCATTTCCAAGGCATTCGGGTACATTCCACCCATTCAGGAGGTAGGAATGAAAACCCAAGTAGGAGAACAGATGTGCTTTCAGGGCTATACGTCGGAGCCATCCGAATGGCAGCCAAACTTATCGCCCGGACGGATCGTCGTCATCTTCAAGGATAATGGTGACGGGGAGTATCTAGTCTTTCCGCTTTCGGATGAAGGGCAGTTTGACCCCCTTAACGGCGAGGTCGTTTTCCAAGAAGAGATGATCAAGTTACCTCTTCCAAGGCTTCCACGCGACGCGCTGGCTGCTCCATTCGGAACAGGATTAGTTGTTGAGCCGCGCCGAACATCAGCTTGACCAAAATGTTGGGCACCCGTAAGCGACCGCCGGTGTGACACATCGGTGTGACACAACGCATGTCGCAGTTTGGCCTAAATCGCTGATTTTATTAGCGAGGTGGTACTGTGGGTTTTGCTCCTGCCGGGCCCACCATCTACGGCACATTGCGGGACATCCGGTCGGGGAGTGGCGCAGCCTGGTAGCGCACTTGTTTTGGGTACAAGGGGTCGCTGGTTCGAATCCAGTCTCCCCGACCAACTAAACGCAGTGAAGGCGGGAGAGAGAGAGAGAGAGACTTGATTGGCGCAGCCAATCCAGTCTCCCCGACCAACTGTCTTGCCGCATGGCGTTCGATCAGTCGTCGGGCGCTCAGACCGGCTCCATGTCCTGCCGTGCAAGGGCCAGCCTTACGCCTTCGTCCTTCTGCATCCGGTCGCGAAATGCGCGCAGGGAGGGATAGTCGTCGATCGATAGCGGCGTCTGTTCGATCCACCGCGTGACGACATAGAGATAAGCGTCGGCGAAGCTGCGCTCCGACAGGTACCAGTCGCCGTCGCTCTCGTTGAAATTCGCTTCCAGCCGTTCGAAATGGCCGCGCAACCGGTCGTAGGCGGCAGCCTTGACCTCGTCCTGCGCCTCCTTGCTGCTGGCAAAATTGCGCGCTGCGAAATGCGGTCCGAAGGCGGCATGGACCTCGCTCGTGAGATATGACAGCGCTTCAGCCTCCTTGCGGCCCAGCGCCTTGTCCCGCGCATAGCCTTCGGTCCCGTATTCGGCCCCCAGCCATGCGAGTATCGCGGCAGCCTCGGTCAGCACGTCGCCGTCCTCGAAGGCGACGGCAGGCACCTGGCCCTTCGGATTGATGGCGAGATAGGCCTCCTTCTTGTGGTCGCCATAGGCCATGTTCTCGACATTCAGCGGGGCATCCAGCCAGGCGACCGCGATATTAGTCGAAAGCGCGCAGGTTCCGGGCATGGTGTAAAGCGTGGGCATATGGGATTCCTTCCGTGACGGGCCGTCTTGCAAATAAGCGCCCGCTCCTGTCTCAGGTTCCGATGACGGCGGCCCGGCACCCAGCAACGCTCGACAGGACGGCGGTCCTCGCAATCTGGGCTATCGCCCTGCCCGCAATGGCGACCAATGTCGCTACCGCGCTGATCGGGGTAGGCGACATGTGGATCGTCGGCCGGCTGGGCGATGCGCCGACCCAGGGCGCGGTCGATGTGGGCGCCAAGCTCTTCGCTGCACTCTTCACCGTGATGAATTTCCTCAAGACCGGCACCACAGGCTTGGTGGCGCAGGCAGGCACGCGGAGCGGCCCGGGCGAGCAGGCGGCGCTGTTGCTGCGCGGACTGGTGGTCGGGCTGGCCATCGCGGCGCTGCTCCTGCTCGCAAAACCCGTGTTGCTGCCCGCATTGCTCGATGCACTCGGTGCACAGGGCGAGGTCCGGCGCGCGGCGGTGATCTACGCCGATATCCGCTATTGGAGCGCGCCGGCCGTGCTCGCGAACTTCGCGCTGGTCGGCTATCTCGTCGGGCGTCGGCGGATGAAGACCGTGCTGGCCATCGAGGTCTGCTACAATCTGCTCAACGTCACGCTGGGGCTGTGGCTGGCGCTCGGCCTCGAGTGGGGCATCGCCGGGATCGGCTGGTCGAGCTTCATCGCCGAATGCGCGAAGCTGGTGGCTTGTGGCGCAATCGTTCTGGGGCTTGCCGGGACGGAGGTGCGCGCGTCGTTGAGCAGGCGGGCGACGCTTTCGATCGCCGCATTGCGCCCGTTTCTCTCGGTCAACCGCGATCTCTTTTTGCGCACGGTGATCCTGATGGTGGCCATTTCGGCGCTCACCCGGCTGGGCGCGGAACGCGGAGCGGTGACATTGGCCGCCAATGGCATACTGTACCAGATGTTCGTCCTGTCGGCCCTGCTGCTCGACGGCTTCGAAAATGCCGCGCAGGTCCTCAATGGCGAGCGCCATGGCGAAGGGGACCGAAACGGCTTTCTTGCTTATGTGCGCGCAATTCTGTGGCGCGGCTTTGCCGTAGCAGTCCTGCTGGCCGGCCTTTTCGCAGTCGGTGGCGGCTGGTTGATGAGCACCTTTGCAGCCACCCCCGACGTGGCGCAGGAAACGCGGTCGCTGGTGGGCTGGCTGGTTGTCATTCCCCTTGCTGGGATCGCGGGCTTCGTGCTCGATGGGGTCTTCGTCGGCGCAAGCTGGACCCGTGCACTGTTGCTGACGATGCTGGGGGCAGCGCTGAGCTATGCCGCGCTGTTGTGGCTGACGTGGCCGCTGGGGAACGACGGCCTGTGGCTGTCCTTCGCCGCTTTCTTGGTGCTGCGGGCGCTGTTCCAGCTGGCGCTGATACCGAACTTGCTGAAAGACTAGGCTGCGGCGCCCTTGCGCACGCCCTTCGGCTTGAATTCGGCCACCACTACGCCCGGCATTTCTTCGTGGCATACACGATTGCGGCCGCCGTGCTTTGCGCGGTAGAGCTCAGCATCGGCTCGCGCGAACAGCTTGCCATAGCCCTCGCCCGACCGGCGCCCGGCCACGCCGAAGCTGGCCGTCAACCGGTTGCCCGCCGGCATGCCCGGGATCGCGGTTTCCGCAAAGCGACGACGAATGCGCTCGGCCATGGCGTGCGCTTTTTCCTCATCGCAATTCCACGCCAGGATGCAGAATTCCTCGCCCCCGATGCGCCCTGCGACATCTGCGTGGCGGATCATGCCCGAGAGGACATTGCCGAATTCGGCGATGGCCCGGTCCCCGACCTGATGGCCGTAAACATCGTTCACGCCCTTGAAGTGATCGATATCGGCGACCACGAGCGAGAGCGGCACATGGTCGGCTTTCGCCTTTTCGAAGGCCTCCATCACATCCGATTCGAAAGCGCGGCGCGTTCGCAGGCGCGTGAGAGAGTCCAGTTTGGACGCCTCGCGAACCGAACGCATCTGGTCCGTCAGCGCGGCAATCATCAGACTAAGGGCAATCAGCAGCGAAGAAACCGCAAGCCAGACCACCATCACGGCATAGAACGGGGTCGCGCGATACTCCTCGGCAGTCATCGCGCCCTCGACCATGATCGCGGTGATGGGACGAACAAAGAACTGGAACGCCCCGATCGCGATCAGCCACAGGATGACCTTGTCCAGAAACTCTTTCTCGGTCTTGCTTGCGGCGACCTGGCAACCCAGGGCGAGGATGAGGCCGTATGCGGCATTGGCCGCGTAAAGCCGGGCGTTGTAATTCGCGCCGATGGTCGCGGCGACCATCAATGCGAGACTGATGACGGCAATTGTCGCGAACAGGGCCAAGGGCGCCCGCTGTCCGTTGCGCGCACAAATGCCCCACATCATCGCACTTGCCCCTGCCGAATAGAACAGGTGCATGGCGGTGATGGCGACCACGCCATTCGGATTGCCGGTGAAATGGAAGATGAAGAAACCGACTGCCTGTGCCGCATAAGCAAAGGCGATCATGACCGGCCACGAAGTCGACGTATCCCGGCGCCACAGGGCAATGAAGCTGAGCGCGAATACCGTGCATAGCAATGGGTTCGCCATGGCGAGGATTTTTTCGGTCACGACCCGATCCCTTGCCGGTTCGGCATCAAATGCTGATTTCTGCTTTGCCCGCGCATGATGCTGTTCGTAGGACCCCCTTGTGCAATTAAGCCCTAGAGAAGTTTGCTTAATAAGTCCTCACCAAATGCTGGAAACACGCGCACAAAGCCTCCGATCCGAACCAGTAAAGCAGCGGGACGACCGGTTTCGGCAGCGCGAGACCCCATCGCATGCGGTCGACCACGCCCGACACCGCCCCAACATGCTTGCCCCAGCGCGCCCTCGCCCCTATCTGGCGCACAGACCTGCCGGGCGCGCCGCAGCCCGCTTTTTCATCTCTTGCTTACGAAGGACCCGCCCGATGGCCGCGCAATACGCCTATGTCATGAAGAACATGACGAAGACCTTCCCCGGCGCGCAGAAGCCGGTGCTGAACAATATCAACCTGCAATTCTATCGCGGGGCGAAGATCGGCATCGTCGGGCCGAACGGCGCGGGCAAGTCGACCCTCATCAAGATCATGGCGGGGATCGACACCGACATCACCGGCGAAGCCTGGCCGGGCGAGAACATCACCGTTGGCTATCTCGAGCAGGAGCCGGAACTCGATGACAGCAAGACCGTGCTCGAAAACGTGCGCGAAGGGGCGAAGGACACCGCGCAGCTGGTCGAACGCTACAATGCGATCGCGGCCGAAATGGCCGAGCCCGATGCCGATTTCGAAGCGCTGGGCGAGGAAATGGCCGAGCTGCAGACCAAGATCGACGCCGTCGACGGCTGGACGCTCGACAACCAGCTCGAGATCGCGATGGAAGCCCTGCGCTGCCCCCCGGGCGACAGCCCCGTCACCGACCTTTCGGGTGGCGAGAAGCGCCGCGTCGCGCTCACCCGCCTGCTGATCCAGAAGCCCGACATCCTGCTGCTGGACGAGCCGACCAACCACCTCGATGCCGAAAGCGTCGAATGGCTGGAAAACCACCTCAAGGAATATGCCGGCGCGGTGCTGATGATCACCCACGACCGCTACTTCCTCGACAATGTGGTGGAATGGATTCTCGAACTCGACCGTGGCAGCTACTACCCGTACGAGGGCAATTACTCGACCTACCTGGAGAAGAAGGCCAAGCGCCTCGAGCAGGAAAGCCGCGAGGAATCGGGCCGCCAGAAGGCGCTATCGCGCGAGCTTGAATGGATCCGGCAGACGCCGTCCGCGCGCCAGACCAAGTCCAAGGCGCGTATCCGCAAGTTCGAGGAACTGCAGGAAAGCCAGAAGGACCGGAAGCCCGGCAAGGCGCAGATCGTCATCCAGGTGCCCGAGCGCCTGGGCGGCAAGGTGATCGAGGCCAAGGGCCTGACCAAGGCCTATGGCGACAAGCTGCTGTTCGAGAACCTCGACTTCATGCTGCCGCCGGGCGGCATCGTCGGCGTGATCGGGCCGAACGGCGCGGGCAAGTCCACGCTGTTCAAGATCATCACCGGCCAGGAACAGCCCGACAGCGGCAGCATCGAGATCGGCGACACCGTGCGCCTCGGCTATGTCGACCAGAGCCGCGACGACCTGAACCCGAAGAACAACGTCTGGGAGGAAATCTCCGACGGGCTCGATTACATGAAGGTCAACGGCCACGACATGAGCACGCGTGCCTATGTCGGCGCGTTCAACTTCAAGGGCGCGGACCAGCAGAAGAACGTCGGCAAGCTGTCGGGCGGCGAACGCAACCGCGTGCACATGGCCAAGATGCTGAAGCAGGGCGGCAACGTCCTGCTGCTGGACGAGCCGACCAACGACCTCGACGTCGAAACCCTCGCCGCGCTGGAAGACGCAATCGAGAACTTCGCCGGCTGCGCCGTGGTCATTTCGCACGATCGCTTCTTCCTCGACCGCCTCGCGACGCACATCCTCGCCTTCGAGGGCAACAGCCACGTCGAATGGTTCGAGGGCAACTTCGAGGCTTACGAAGAGGACAAGCGTCGCCGTCTGGGTGATGCGGCGGATCGACCGACGCGATTGGCGTATAAGAAGCTGACTAGGTGATGGACAAGTTCGAACAGCAGGCCATCGATCGATTGGTTCACCAAACTTCACCTGAGGACATTCGGCGCGTGATGGAAAATGCGCGCGACAAATCACCCGCAGTACACAAGGCGGCATTCCGAAGGTTGGTCGAGGTCTCTGCTCAAGATGCCGACGATCCCATTTCCAAAGCCTGTTGGGAGATGGTCTACACAGTCGAGGGGATCAGAAAGCAATTGGGCCGACCTGTTTGGCGTATGAACAGGCTTCGGCCAAAGATCGAGAAGGACGGCGAGATTGCAGCGCTCGAATACTGTGCTCGCAACCGTACCGATGGATTCGACGAGGTTCTCGAATATGAGCTTGCTGAGTTCACAGCCGAAGCAATCATCCTTAGATTTCCCGACACCTTCACTGACGAAAATCTGCGCGGAATCGCTCGAACAAGGTTGGTGGATGCGGGCGTAGATGTCGACGCAGCAGTGAGAGGGTAATTTTTCCTGATACATATCGTCACCCCGAACTTGATCCGGAGTCCAGTTTTTTCAGACGCCGCTACAGAGTAAGCGGGATGCCGGATTAAGTCCGGGATGACTAGGGATGGAACGGCGCGGTCAGCCCGCCGCCACCAATCTCTTAACATCGGGCTCCTCGCCATTCAGCTTTAGCTGCGCCAAATCATACGCCACCTGCATCCGCAGTAGCGTGTCGGCCCTGATGCCGAAGGCCTTTTCGAAGCGCAGCGCCATCACCGGCGACAGGGCAGCACGGCCGTTCAGCAGCGCGCTCATGTTCTGGCGGCTCACGCCCAGATGCGCGGCGCATTCGGTAACGCTCAAATCGTACGGCTCGACGATCTCATGCAGCAACCAGGTCCCCACATGCGAATGAAGCGAGGGATGCAGTTCGATACCCATCAGTGATAGTCCTCGAGATCGAGGTCGGCGATCGTATTCTCGTCAACCTTGGTGAATGTCAGCCGCCAGTTGCGCGTGACGGTGACGGAAAACGTTCCGGCACGGTCCCCGGTCAGCGGATGGAAACCGAAATTCGGTGGTTCGTACAGTCGCTCGAAAGATCGGGCCGCGACAACGAATTCCAGAATGCGCGCCATCCGGACCGGCTCGATCACACCCTTGGCCTTGCCGGTCTCCACGAAACGCCGCAGAGCCTTGTGCCGTATGCTCTCGATTTCCATCGAGCGTCATGTATCGCTTGACACCACGCCTGTCAAGTGTCGCATGACGCTTCGCTGCGTTTGACTCCCCCCACCCCGGTTTGACACAATAGCGGGCAACGCGCTCGAAAAGCGGGCGCATTTCCCGACGGCGCATCCCTCGCGCCGCGAACACGAAATCCAAAGGAATACCATGACGACACCCAGCAACGGCGACACCGTGACCATCGACTACGTCCTCAAGCGCGGCGACGGGCAGGAAATCGGCAACACTTCGCAGGTCGGCCCGCAGACGGTCCAGCTTGGCGCAGGGCAGATCTTCCCGGCGATCGAGGAAGCGCTGACCGGGATGAAGGTCGGCGACAGCCAGACCGTCTCCATCGACAGCGACAATGCCTTCGGCCCGCGCCGCGAGGAGCTGGTGATCGACATCCCGCGCGCCAACCTTCCCGCAGACCCGGCTCCGCAGCCGGGCATGGCCATGCAGGCGCAAACGCCCGACGGCCAGCCGATGACGCTCTACATCCTCGAAGTGGGCGAAGAGCAGGTGAAGGCCGACGGCAATCACCCGCTCGCAGGCGAGGACGTGACCTTCGACCTTACCCTTCGCGACATCAAGCAGGCCGCCTGATCGGCGGTGCGACGGGGGTCGAGAACCGGCCCCTTTCGCTCACGATTGTGGAAAACCCAAAGATGCGCTAGACACGCAATAAGGCGCTCTTCCCGAAGGATGAGCGCCTTGCTCGTGGGGGAGTATCGATGGGATCGTGGCGCAAGCCGGGTTTGAGGGAATTCGTCGTGCCGGCGCTTTACAGCCTGGCATGGTTCGTCTGCGCCCAGATTGCTCTCGGGCTGACCCAGGGGGCCGACGGGATCGCCGCAGTCTGGCCCTCGAGCGGCATTTTCGTGGCCGCCCTGCTCCATCTCGCCCATCGCGGCCGCATTCTCGCCACCGTCGGGATCGGCATTGCCAGCTTCTTCGCGAATTTCGGTAGCGGCGTCGGCCTTTTTGCGAGCATCGGCTTCACTGCCGCCAATCTGATCGAAGGCTGGCTCGTGTTTTTCCTGATGGGCGGCGCGGGCTCGGCGGCGCGTGCGCTGCGCGATCCGGTAAATCTGCTGCGCTTTGCCGGCGCTGCCTTGCTTGCAGGGGCGATCAGCGCGGTGATGGCGGGGCTCCTGTCGCTCAACCCCGATCCTGTATTCCTGTGGTCCTGGGCAAGCACGGTCACGCTCGGCATGCTCATCGTGACGCCGGTCATTCTGTTCATAGCGCAGGACCAGCAGGCCATGCGGCATCTGCTGTCGCTACGCACGCTGTGGGTCTTGCTGATCGTCGGCCTGCTGACCGCCACCGCCTTTGCCCAGTCCGATTATCCGCTGCTGTTCCTGCCAATGGTCGCGATCTCCGTCGCGACCGCCGTCCTGGGACTGAGCGGCACTTCGCTTGCGATCCTTGTGGTGGTCGCGATCGGATCGATCCTCACCGTTTCGGATATCGGGCCAATCTCGGTTTTCGTTTCCGATGTCGAGGATCGGGTCGTTTTCTTCCAGCTATATGTGCTCAGCCTGCTGGTATCGGCCATGCCGGTGGCACTCGTGCTTGCCCTGCGCAAGCGGGACCTGCTGGTGTCCGAGACCAACAAGCGGTTGCTCGAGGCTGCGGAGCGGGCGGCGAAGATGGGCCACTGGCGCTATGACGTGCTGGCCGAGACATTTCACTGGTCGAAGGAAGCCCGCCGGATGATCGGCATGCGCGACCTGCCCGACAGCATCGATGCGACCGTCGCGCTCCTGCATGAGAAGGACCGCGTGCGCGTTCACGGCCTCATCGCGCAAGCCCAGCAGCACGGGATACCCTTTGTGTTCGAAGCGCAGGTTGCGGGCAATGATCCGGCACCGATGCATGTCGAATGTCGCGGCGAGGTAGAGATGGCCCCCGACGGCAGCGCGACCTCTCTTTTCGGCACCATCATGGACGTTAGCGAGCGTGCGGAAACCATGCGACAACTGCGCCTCGCCCAGCTGCGCGCGGAGAAGGAAGCCGCCGAGGTGCGCCATCTGGCAGAGACAGACTATCTGACCGGCATTGCCAATCGCCGCCGCATACTCGGCGATCTGGCGGACATGGTGTTTCACGCCGCCTCGCGTGAGGAGCTTCTCGCCGTCGCATTGTTCGACATCGATCATTTCAAGACGATCAACGACCGCTTCGGGCACGATGCCGGCGACAAGACGCTCAAGCTCTTCTGCCGCATGATCGGCGAGCGATTGGGGCCAGGCCGCAAACTGGGCCGGCTTGGCGGGGAGGAATTCCTTGCTCTCGCACCCGGAGCGACTGCACAGGAGCTGGCCGAAACCTGCGAAGACATCGGCCGCCACCTTGCCAATCTGCCCCTGCCTTTCGGACAGGGCGAGCGCGTGACAATGAGCGTGGGCGTTGCCGAATTGCGACCCGGACTGAACGATTCGAGCCTGCTGAAGGCCGCCGATATCGCGCTCTACCATGCGAAGGGCTCGGGCCGTGCGCAGACTGTCATCTACGGCGAAGACATCGACGAAAGCATCGACGCCTAGCCAGCCCGGTTAGATCTCCCGAGCGCAAAAAAGGGGCGAGCCGCAGCCCGCCCCTTTTCGTTTTTCATCGCAAGGACGATTAGCCTTCTTCGGCTGCCTTGCTGACCAGGATGTTGACCGATACGCGGCGATTCTGGCGACGGCCTTCGGCAGTCGAGTTGTCCGCTGCAGGGTCCGCTTCGGCAAAGCCGGTCGGGGTCAGCATGCGCCAGGGCTTCCAGCCGCATTCCTGCTGCAGGATATTCACGACGCGCGCCGCGCGCTTTTCGCTCAGTGTCTGGTTGTAGTCCTGATCGCCGACCGAATCGGTGTAGCCGACGACGAGAAGCAGGGCATTGTCCATCGTTTCGGCCTGGCTGGCGGCCTGACAAAGCTCGGCCCGGTCGCCAGCGTTCACAGCCCATTTGCCGGTGTCGAAATAGACGTTGGTGGTGCCCTTGATATTGTAATTGTCGATATTGCCCATCCGACCGCGGAGCGCTTCGGCAGCGGCGGTGTTGGCATCGATGTCGAAGCGCTGTTCGGCAAACTTCTGGGCGGTCCCGGCTTGGATCATCTGGGCGGTTTCGAGGTCGCCCTTCTTCAGCTTGATCTCGCTCGCGAGCAGGAGTTCTCCAGCCTGCATCGTCTCGACTTCCACCGGGATGCCATTCAGCAGGTCTTCCATGCCCAGCGTGGTCCGGCCGAGGCCGAGGAATCCGCCGGTGCCGCGGATTTCGGTATCTGGCTCAACCGTGATGACGGTGTTGGTGCCGTCTGCACTGGTGACCTGGATCTGGTCGCCGCGGCGCGCCGTAATTACGCCGTCAATGTCCGGGCCTTCGACCGGGGTCGCTCCATAGACAGTCGTCAGGACTTCGCCGTCCTGTGTAGGTTCGATTTCCTGGGCCGAGAGGGTGCCGGCGACGGGAAGCGTCAACAGGGCGATGGTCGCAAGGCGCGCGGCCTTTGCGGGTGCAATGTTCATAATTCAAACTCCTTAGCTTCGACATCCGGCCGTACGAATAGCAAAAGCCAGCGCCGCCCATGGTGACTGGGCCGGTTGCCGAGACCCCCGATTTCAGTTGCGATCCTGCGTGGTTTCTCCCCTGACGAAACCATCGCTCGACGCCGCAAGCACCCTGCCGCATTGCTGACACATTAATGGCATGACAGATACTGTCCCATCGAGGGACGGCAAGAGGTCGGCTTGCGATGAGCCGTTTAGGTGGATGATGCCCGCTCACGTCTCAAGGCGAAATCCAGCGCCCCTTGTCACCAATGAAAAGAGCCCTGCGGTGCCCGGAATGGGCGAGGCTGAACCAATCGGCTTCCTCGATCTCGATCAGCAGAAGCGCGAAATTCTCTCGTGCCGGTACCAGCTCTTCTTCCGGCGGCTCGGTGCCCTCATAATCGCTCGGAAGCCCGCTGGTCGGACCCTGAGATATTTCGCCCGGCCCCGAACCGAGATAACAGCGCCGTGCGAAATTCGTGCTGTTTTCCCAGGCTGCATCGACGATGTCTCCCGAGCGCTCGATCCGGCCCCTGCCCCGCAAGCGAAGCTGCACCTTGGCTTCGCGATCGTAGGCAAGAACGCCAATGCGCGGATCGGCATCGACTACCGCGACCTTCGGCGACCGGGCATCGGTATGAAAGCGCAAGGTCCACATTGCAGGATCGAACGCTCGCAACACCATCACACGTGCATCGGCATCGGCAGTTGCGACTACCGGCGTGTGGACCGGCGACCGCCGGTCGGAAGCGCCCTGTATCAGCCGACGGGAAATATCGGCGCGAATGGCATTGAGGTCCTCGAGCATCGCAATGCATTGGCGGCCTGAGTCGTTCGTGCCAAGGCTTTATGCGTTAATCCGAGAGGCTGCAAAGATGAACGAATGCCGTAGTGTCCGGTTCAGATTGACGTCAGGCCGATGTGATAGAAAGTTCCTCAGCGACATATGGCCGCAGGTGGTGGAGCGGCTAGTCCAGGCAAAAGGATACGCTCCATGACTTTGACCAAACTGTTGAAAGGAAGCGCACTCGGCGCCCTGGCGGCGGCGATGACGGTGACCGCATTGCCGACCGATGTTCAGGCACAGGACCGCCGGGAACGCGCGGAACGTGGTGACCGAGGAGATCGGCAGGCGCGACAGGATCGAGGCGGAAATCGCGGCGAAGCTCGCCAGAACCGCCGTGAAGCGCGTCAGGACCGCGGCGCCAACCGACAGGATCGCCGCGAAGCGCGCCAGGAACGCCGCGAGGTTCGTCAGGACTTGCGCCGTCAGGGCAGCGGCTATGGCAATGAAGGTGGCCGTCTGAGCGGTGCACGCGAACGCAATGATTTTGGCGATCGCTTCGAGCGAAGGATCGAGCGTCGCGTGAACGAGGATCGGGCGGAACGCCGTGCGGAGCGGCGTCAGGATCGTCGTGTCGAACGCCGCGAGGATCGGCGCGTCGAACGGCGCGAGGACCGCCGCGGCCAGTGGCGTGAGCGCGAAAGCAACCGTACCTACCGCGCCGATCGCAATCGTACCTATCGTGATGGCTATCGCGACGGACGTCACACCGAACAGCGGCGTGATCGCTGGGAGGACCGCAGCATTCGCCGCGACGCCTATCGTGACGGATATCGCGATGCCAATCGCCGTGCGCGCTATTACGACGGACGTCGCTGGCACAATTACGACCGGTGGGACCACCGTCGCTGGCGCGACAATCGGCGCTACGATTGGTACGGCCACCGCTACAACAACCGCAGCCTCTATCGGCTGGGTCGGTACTACGCTCCCTATCGCGACTATCGCTATCGCCGCCTGAACATCGGGTTCCGCCTGGGCAGCCTGTTCTTCGGCAGTCGCTACTGGATCAACGATCCCTGGCGCTATCGCCTGCCCGAGGTGTACGGCCCCTATCGCTGGGTACGCTATTACGACGACGTGCTGCTGGTCGATATCTACAGCGGCGAAGTGGTCGACGTGATCCACGACTTCTTCTGGTAAATCGTCTTTGCCCACTGGCGTGAGAGTGGTCCGGAGGGCAACGCACCCCCGCCGAGCGATCGGCGGGGGTCTTTTTACGGCATCAGGTCAGCCCGGCACCTTGCCGAAAGGTAGCATGCGGAAGATTCCGCCGCTCTTGTCGAAGAAGGTGTGCTTGAGCGCTCCGAGAATATGCAGCGCGATCAGATAGATGAAGATCGATCCGCCGGTTGCATGCGCTTCGAAGATCGTTTCGCCCAGATCCTTGTCCTCGCCGACCGGGAGAGCGGGGATCGTAAACAGCCCGAAGAAATCGATCTCGCGGCCGTTCAGCGAATTCGCCAGCCAGCCGCCCAGCGGAAGTCCGATCAGCAGGATGTAGAAGATAACGTGGACGGTGCGCGCCAGCGTCTTCTCCCAGCTCTCCAGATCGGACGGAAGCGGCGGCACCGGATGCGTCCAGCGCCAGAGCAGGCGGCCGATAGTCAGGACGAGGATCGCGATACCTAGCGCCTTGTGGTCGGCGAAGATGGCCATGGCTTCCGCCCTGTCTGCATTTTCGGCATTTTCGGCAAGCCGCCAGTTCCAGATAACTGCCACGGCGATGGTCCAGTGAAAGATCATCGCCCCGATCGAATAGCGCTTCTGCTTCGCATCGGCCATTTCGCTCTCCCCGAGAAGTGTCGCGCGAATCTAGCGCGTCACGACATCGGAGCAAGCGCAATACTTGAAGCCTTGGCAGCGATTGCTAACACAGACTCATGACGAAGATGGCCACCATCCCAGATCAAGGCGCCCTCAAGCGCGTTGGGGCGCAGGTGCGCAAACGGCTCGAGGCCGACCCGCAAGCCTACAAGGTCCCGACCGACAAGGCCGAGATCTTCGCCATCGGCGACTTCCTCAGCGCGGACGAGTGCCAGCGCCTGATCGAAATGATCGATCGGGTCGCACAGCCCAGCGAGTTGCATGAAACCGCCTATGTCGCGAAGTTCCGGACATCCTACTCGGGCAATTTCGACCCGCACGATCCCTTCGTTAAGATGATCTCGCGCCGCATCGACGATCTGCTCGGGCTGAATGCCGCGACCGGTGAGCGCATTCAGGGCCAGCGCTACCTGCCGGGACAGGAATTCAAGCCCCACAACGACTGGTTCTATACCGACCAGGAGTATTGGAAACTGGAGCGCAAGCGCGGTGGGCAGCGCTGCTGGACGGCGATGGCGTTCCTGAACACCGTGGAAGAAGGTGGGCACACGCATTTCGTCGAAGTCGGCGCATCCATCGAACCCAAGCCGGGTGTCCTGCTGGTCTGGAACAATGCGACCCCCGATGGCGAGCCGAACGAGGATACACTGCACGCCGGCACACCCGTGGTCAGGGGTTCGAAATACGTGCTGACCAAGTGGTACCGCACGCGCAAGCACGACTGAGTCGATTCGTCTTCAGGCGACCACTGGGACCGGTTGCGGGACCAGAATCGTTGCCCGCAGTCCATCCGCCTCAAACCGTGTTTCGACCCGTCCGCCGATCCCCCGAATGACGCCTTCGATCAGGCGCTGGCCCGAGCCCTGCCGATCGTTGTCCGGTTCGATGGCCTTGCTTGCGCCGGCGATGCCGAGATGTTCGATCCAGTGGATTTCGAGGAAGCCGTTCGATCCCGGCACCCAGTCGATCTCTACCCGACCGTCATTCTGTGCCAGTGCGCCATATTTGAGCGCATTGGTGGCCAGTTCATGCAGGGTGAGCCCGATAGGCGTCACGAACTTGCGCGGCAGCTCCACCAGTTCGCCTGCGATCAGGATGCGCTCCGCATGCGAGTTTCTATAGGGCCGCATGACTGCTTCGGCGAGCGACGCCAGGTTCGTGCGTCCGTCGTCGAGACCTTCGCCGGACAGCGATACCTTATGCGCACTGGCCAGTGCCTCGATCCGTCGTTCGATCTTTTCCGACAGGGCGGCAGCATCCTGCGCCCCGCGCGACGATAGCCGGACGATCGCGCTGAGCACGCCGAACAGATTGTCTGTGCGATGGCGAAGCTCGGCAGCGATCCGTTCGTTCTCCACGATCGTCTCCCGAGCAGCGAGCAGCTCGGTGATGTCCCATTGAGAGCCGAAGTAGTAGGCGAGCTTGCCGTCCTCGTCGTAGATCGGCCCCACGTGGACTGCATTCCAGAATGCCGAACCGTCCTTGCGATAGTTGAGTATGTCGACGACCGCATACTCTTCTTTCTCGAGTGCTGTCCGAAGTCGGGAGATTGCAGAGGGCTTCGTTCCGCGCCCTTGCAAGAACCGGCAGTTGCGGCCGATCAGGTCTTCGCGCGCGTATCCGGTCAGATTCAGGAAAGCCTGGTTGACATAGACCAGCGGACAATCTTCCTGATGGGGATCGGCCAGGCTCACCGCCATGCGCGTCTGTTCGGTGGTTTGCAGGAACAGCTGGCGCGCCCCGATCCGCAAATCCGAAAGATTGCTGACAGCCAGCGCGTCCTGGACCGCGGCGCGCGCTGCTTCGTCGAGATTTTCGGACGGAGCGATCGGCTCCCCATCCTCGCCCACGGTGCGACCCATGGCGGTTTCCCTTCCCTTCGATGTGACACGATTCCACCGAAAATCTGACGCGCAGGCGCGCGCATTTCAAGCAAAAATTGGCAGCTATTCGGCCCGTTTCAGGCCGAAAATTACCAAGTCCTTGAATGAAACGCGTATTTAAATCACCGCGCCAGTGCCTCGGCGATCAGCTTGCGGCTGTTCTCGACGCCGTAGAGCGCGATGAAGCTGCCCATGCGCGGCCCCTGATCGCTGCCAAGCAGCGTCTGGTAGAGCGCCTTGAACCAGTCGCGCAGGTTCTCGAAGCCGTACTCTTCGCGTTTGCCGATCTCGTAGACCTCGGTCTGCAGGTCCTCAGCGCTCGCATCGGCGGGTGCCTCGGCGAGATAGGCGTCGAGCGCCTTCAGCGCTTCGGCCTCGTTCGGCGTCGGGGCGCGCTTGACCAGCGTCGGCGCGATGTAGTCGCGGGTGTAGTTGACCGCCGTCTCGATCAGCACTTCCAGCTCGGGCGTCACCTTGCCCTCCCCGATGTAGCTTTCGAGATAGTCGCGCAGGTTCGGCACGGTCGCTTCGGCCCCCAGCACGCTGGCAAGATTCAGCAACAGGCCATAGGTCACCGGCAGGCTGTCGCCCGCGCCCGGCGCTTCCTCGGCCGTGTAGCCGCCATTGGCGCGCAGGAGGTGCCAGGCAGGATTGCCGAGCTGCTTGTCGAGCTCCTGTTCGGCCAGCCGCTCGCGGAAGCTCCAGTAATCGTCCACCGCGCGCGGGATCACACCGACATGCAGCTGCTTGGCGCTCTTCGGGTTCGGGAAGATGTAGAAGCCCAGGCTCTCCTCGCTGCCATATTGCAGCCATTCCTCGATCGAGAGGCCGTTGCCCTTGGACTTCGAGATCTTCTCGCCGTTCTGGTCGAGGAACATCTCGTAGATCAGCCCCTCCGGCTTGCGCCCACCCAGCACCTTGACGATCTTGCCCGACTGCACGCCGCTGTCGGTCAGGTCCTTGCCGTACATCTCGTAATCGACGCCGAGCGCGTACCACCGCATCGCCCAGTCGACCTTCCACTGCAGCTTGGACATGCCGCCGAGCGCGGACTGCTCCACCACGGTGCCGTCCTCTTCGGTGAAGCGGATCATGCCGGCCTCGGCATCGACGACCTCCACCGGCACCTGCAGCACGCGGCCGGTCGACGGACTGATCGGCAGCACTGGCGAATAGGTCTGCCGCCGCTCCTCGCGCAGCGTGGGCAGCATGATGTCGAGGATGTCCTGGTTCTTGCGCAGCACCTGCCGCAGCGCATCGTCGAAGCGGCCGGAATTGTACATGTCGTTCGACGCGATGAACTCGTAGTCGAAGTCGAAGCGGTCGAGGAACTCGCGCAGCTTCGCATTGTTGTGCGCCGCGAAGCTTTCGTGCCCCTTTTCGAACGGATCGGGCACGCGGCTGAGCGGCAAGTGCAAATTCGCCTCGAGCAGCGCCTTGTTCGGCACGTTATCGGGCACCTTGCGCAGGCCGTCCATGTCATCACTGAAGGCGACGAGGCGGGTCCTGCCGTCCTCGGGCTTCGCGCCGATCATCGCCTCGAACGCGCGGCGGACCAGCGTGGTGCGCAGCACTTCCTGGAAGGTGCCGATATGCGGCAGGCCGCTGGGGCCATAGCCGGTTTCGAACAGCACCGGGCTGCCATCGGGTTTCGCGCCATCGGGATAGCGCTTGAGCAGCCGCTGCGCCTCCTGGAACGGCCAGGCCTTGGACACGCGGGCGGCTTCGATCAGATCGGTCATGCTCATGCTCGAACCCTTCGCCGCTGCGTGCCCCTTTCGCAAGTGCGAAGTGTTGGACGCCTGTTGGAGCGGCACCGGGTTACTCCAGTCACATGGACCGCATGGACCACAGTCCTGGGCGGAAAAAGCTGCGGCGTGGTTTGGGGAGTGGGATTTGGGTGGAGAGCGAGGGAGTGGTGGGGCGGCATTTGACGGGAGTTATCGCGAAAGAGTTTTGTAGGACAGAACTCTCATTTTCCCGCTAAAAGCAGCCTTTCCGCTAACGACCCGATTGCGGACACTTCCGTCGCGCTCACAAATCAGACGACAAAGCCTCTGAGATTTTCTTGTAAGGTATCCGGACCGTCTCAGATCTTGATTTTATAATATCGTAGCCCGGTGCATCGAATCTGAGACAAATGTCACGGCTGCCAGATCGAAGGTCGTAGTTCTCTCGAGCGCTCGCAGCTCGGCTATATTCGATATCCGGCATTGGATGGTTCGGGACAATATAGACATTGTAGTGAAACTTGCCGTCCGATCCACGCACCAGAGGTTCAGCGAAACTTGGCACACCTAGATCAGCGTCGTGACTGCTAAATGGCCCAAATGTCGTTATAAAATAAGGGTCCGAGAATGGGCAAAAGTCGGCATGTGCATAAACGCCATCGATTTGATCTGAGATCGCGGTAAGGCTTGTCTCCGACGAAAGCTCAATCTTGAGATAGCGTCCATAACTTGGCGCGCGACCACCTTCCGGCATCGGTGCTTCGCCAGTTAGCGTCACAGCTTCAACTTCATAATTGCCTAAGGACTGGCCACAAGACGAGATGGTAAATGAAGCGCCCATGATAACGAGCAATTTCGCTAACTGCATGAGTGAAGCATATTATCTCGAATGACTGCTTTCCACCCATAATCGGACATTATTCGTTCTTCGCGCAGCGCCCGAAAGCGGACGGTAGGAGCCATCAGCGGCAACCTTCACCCCCGAGAAAATCCCTCCAACCCCGCTTGCCCCGCGTTCCGTTTGTGTTCTAACGCGCCTGCGTGAGCCAGCCCCTCCCCCTCCCTGCCCTGCACGCCAGCCATGCCGGAACTTGGCTGCGCGATGCGAACGGGGCGACGCGGGGGTGTTCCAAGGGTGAGGCGGTGATGGCGGCGGCGGATACGCCGCTGTTGATGATGAACGCGCCGCTGGTGGCGAACCGGCTGGGCTATCCGGACTTGAACGGGCTCGACCTGCTGGAGTTGTTTGCGTTCGTCCATCCGGCCCAGTTCTGCGTGCCGACGCCCAAGGGCCTCGCCCATGCGCTGGGGCTGGAGGAGCCGGGCGACGATGCCGAGGTGCCGCTGCTGCTGCAAACAGCCGCGGGCGCGCTGGTGGCGACATGCGAGAGCGCGGAATGGGCGCAGCGCGAGGGCGCGTGGTCGACGCTGCAATCGCTCGCGCGGCTGCGCTGGCCGTGGGCGGGTGTGCTCGCCCCGCATGTGAAGAAGCCCGAGCGGGCCGAGAAATGGCTCTTCAGCCGCCTTCCCGAATGGGAGGAGACGCCCGAGCGCCCGCAGCCCGCGCAGGTGCTGATCGAGGAGCCGGAAATCGAGGCGCATCTCGAGCGGCTGACCGGCGAAGGTGCCGAGCGGCGCGAGGGGCAGCGCCTGTTCTCGCGCGATGCGGGCAGCGTCTTCGCCCCGCGCGACCGGGAGAAGCGTCCGCATGTGCTGCTGGCGCAGGCGGGCACGGGGATCGGCAAGACCTTGGGCTATCTCGCTCCCGCCTCGCTCTGGGCCAAGCTGTCGGGCGGCACGGTGTGGGTGAGCACCTATACCAAGAACCTCCAGCGCCAGCTGCGCCGCGAGAGCGCGCGCGCCTGGCCCGCGACCCGCGAGGACGGATCGCCGCCGGTGGTGGTGCGCAAGGGGCGCGAGAATTACCTCTGCCTGCTGAACCTGGAGGATGCGCTGCAGGGCGGTTTTGCGGGACGGCCCGCAATCCTTGCGCATCTGGTCGCGCGCTGGGCCGCCTACACGCAGGATGGCGATATGATCGGCGGGGATTTGCCCGGCTGGCTCGGCACGCTGTTCCGCAAGCGCGGCATCGCAGCGCTGACCGATCAGCGTGGCGAATGCGTCTATGCCGGGTGCCCGCATTACCGGAAATGCTTCATCGAACGCAGCGCGAGGAATGCCGCGCAGGCCGATCTGGTGATCGCCAACCATGCGCTGGTGATGGTCAATGCGGCGCGCGGGCGCGACCAGGGCGGGCGGCCGACGCGGATCGTGTTCGACGAGGGGCATCACGTGTTCGATGCAGCGGATTCGACCTTCTCCGCTGCGCTGACCGGGCAGGAAGCGATCGAGCTCCGCCGCTGGATCGTCGGGCCGGAGAAGAATTCGCGCGGGCGGCGGCGCGGGCTGGCGGCACGGCTGGCCGATGTCGCGAGCTATGACGATGCCGGCGGCGAGGCAGTGGAAGCGGCAGTCGAGGCGGCGCATGCCCTCCCCTCCGAAGGCTGGCTGGGGCGGCTGGCGGAAGGCGCGCCGATCGGCCCGGTCGAGGAATTGCTGGCGCAGGTCCGCGCGACCACCTTCGCGCGCGACGAAAGCGGGCTGGAGGCAGGCTACGGTATCGAAACCGAGACTGCGCAGATGCCCGGCGAGCTGGTCGAGGCGGCGGGCACGGCGGCGCAGGCGCTGGCTGCCATCCGTGTGCCTTTGCTCAAACTTGCCGGGCGACTGGAGGCAGTGCTGGAAGACGCGCCCGATTGGCTCGACGGGCAGGGCCGCGCGCGCATTGAGGGCGCACGGCATTCGCTTGCCTGGCGGATCGACCTGATCGCGGCTTGGGAAGCGCTGCTCGGGCGGTTAGGCGGCCCGGCGGACCCGGAGTTCGTCGACTGGCTGCAAGTCGACCGCAACGATGCGCGCGAATTCGACGTGGGTCTCTACCGCCACTGGCTCGACCCGATGAAGCCCTTCGCCCGTGTGGTCATGGAACCGGCGCACGGCCTCATGATGACCAGCGCCACGCTGACCGATCGCGACGAGAGCGGGCCGGACTGGCCGCATGCCATCGCCGCCAGTGGCGCACCGCATCTGGAACTTAATCCGCGCACCGCGCAGGCCGACAGCCCGTTCGACTATGCCAACCGCGCCGAGGTGCTGATCGTCACCGATATCCGCAAGGGCGACATTCCCGCGATGGCGGGCGCCTATGCGCGGCTCATCGAGGCGAGCGGCGGCGGGGTCCTCGGCCTGTTCACCGCGATCCGCCGGATGCGCGCGGTCTATGGCCGCATCGCCGACCGGCTCGCGCGGGCGGGCCTGCCGCTCTATGCACAACACGTCGACCCGATCGACACCGGCACGTTGACCGACATCTTCCGTGACGATCCGCGCGCCAGCCTGCTCGGCACCGATGCCCTGCGCGACGGGGTCGACGTGCCTGGCGAGAGCCTGCGCTGCGTCGTCCTCGAAAGCGTGCCCTGGCCGCGCCCGACCATCCTCCACCGTGCCCGCCGCGCCGCCGCTGCCGAGCAGGAAGGTGGCGCCAAGCGCTACGACGACCGCATCATACGCGCGCGGCTGGCGCAGGCCTTCGGCCGCCTGATCCGCAGCCGCGACGATTCGGGCCATTTCATCGTCCTCTCCAGCGCTTTCCCCAGTCGCCTTCTCTCCGCCTTCCCCGAAGGCACACCCGTCATCCGCCTGACCCTCGAAGAGGCTTTACAGCGCGTCGCGAAGGGTGTTGGAACGGATGTGCCCCAAGTCGCAGCGGAGAACGACGCCTCGTGAAAATCCTCGGCCTGCTCCGCCATGCGAAATCCGACTGGGGGGACAATGACAAGCGCGATTTCGACCGAGGCCTCAACGATCGCGGCCATCGCGGCGCCAAGGTGATCGGCGAACATATCCGCCAGCATGGCGTGAAATGGGACAAGCTGATCGCCAGCCCCGCCGAGCGAGTGAAGCTGACGCTGGCCGACGCTCTGCCAGGTCTCGAGGCGAAATGGGACGAACGCCTGTATCTCGCCGGGACCGACACGATCATGGACGTCCTGCGCGACTGCGGCGGCGATGCCGATATGGTGCTGCTTTCGGGCCACAATCCCGGCCTCGGCGATATGCTGTTCGAACTCGTACCGCCCAAGAACGAGAACGCGCAGTATGACGAGGCGAAGGTGAAATTCCCCACCGCGGCCTATGCGGTCTACGAGCTCGATATCGACAGCTGGTCGGACCTGCGCGACGGCTGCGGGACGCTGGTCCATTTCGCCCGGCCGCGGGATCTCGACGAGGATCTGGGGCCGGAATACTGACCGTCAGCTTGCAGCAAGGATAGCACGGCTAGATCGCGGTTTCTCTCCAGCGAAAGCCTTCGAATGAAACGCCTTTCACCCATTCTGGGCGCATGCCTCGCCTCAGCTGCTGCGACCTCTGCCCATGCGGGTGAAGTGTATGGCGGCATTATGGCGCATGGGGTCGATACGCCCTTCACCTTCGAAACCAATGAAGAGGGCTTCGACCTCCAGGCGGGCGTTCGCAGCGAGCCGATCGAGGCGCTGTCCTTCGTCGGCAAGCCTTCGCTCTACGCTTTCGGGTCGGTCAACACGGCGGGGGACACCAACTTCGTGGCGGCCGGGGTCAGCTGGAAAGTCGATTTTGGCCCCGTCTATTTACGCCCCGGCATCGGGCTCGCCCTGCACGATGCCCCAGCGTTCAGAGTCGATCCCGCAACCCGCATCCGCACCGACCTAGGCAGCCGCGTGCTGTTCGAACCGGAAATTGCCCTCGGAGTGCCGATTTCTGATCGGGTTTCGCTTGAGGCCAATTGGGTGCATATCAGCAATGCCCGTCTGTTCAATTCCGAGCAAAACCCCGGCATCGATATGATCGGTGTGCGCGCTAATCTGGCGTTCTAGCGGAGAACCCGCGGCCCCTTCCCGCTTTCGCCCCATTTATCCTGCGCATTATAGAGCGCGCACTTCTTCAGGCTCAAACATCCACAGCCGATACAACCGTCGAGGTCTTCGCGTACCTTGTCCAGCTGCGCGATCTGCGTATCGATGCGCTGGCGGATGGTGACGCTGATGCGCTTCCAATCCGCGGCGGTCGGCGTGCGGCCATGGGGGAGGCCCTTCATGGCCTCCTCGATCTCTGCCAGCGACAGGCCGAGGTTCTGCGCGATCAGGATGAAGCTCAACCGCCGGATGTCGCTGCGCAGGAAGCGGCGCTGGTTGCCGCCAGTGCGCATCGGCTCGACCAATCCCTTGTCTTCGTAGAATCGGATGGCCGACACGCTGAGGCCGGTGCGGCGGGCAAGATCGCCGATGGTGAGCAGGTCGTTCGCTTTCATCGATCAGACTGATAGCGCATTTGGACCTTGACCTCAACTTAGCTTGAGGTTGCATGAGTATGTGCATCGCCATTTGAACAGGAGAACATCCATGGCCAATGCACGATTAGAACACGTTAATTTCTCAGTCACTGACGGGGAGCGCAGTGCGAAGCTGCTGGAACAGCTGACCGGCTGGCACCGCCGTTGGGAAGGGCCGTCGCTCGACAACGGACGCTCGATCCACCTCGGCGACGACCATGCCTATGTCGCCATCCACACCAGCCCGCGGATCGTTGGCGTTTTCGCCAAGAGCGTGCCGATGAATCACATCGGCATCGCCGTCGACGATCTCGACGCTGCCGAAGCCGTCGTGATCGAACACGGCCTCGAGACTTTCAATCACGGCAGATACGAGCCCGGCCCGCGCAGCTTCTATTTCTTCGACTGGGACGGGATCGAATTCGAGGTGGTCAGCTATGAATGAGATCATCCTGCGCGAAGGAATCTTCGCACGTCGCCCTGCCTCAAAGCAACCACCGCGCGGAAAGGCGCAGGCACCGACGCAGGCGCAATCTTCGCATTCCCAAACGCCGCGCGTGGTGTATCGTCCCGCCTGACCATCAGGGGACGACCATGCACCGACTGCTTCTTGCCGCCGCCACCCTTTCTCTCGCCGCCCCGCTTGCCGCGCAGACCGTGGCGGTGACCGCCGATCGCTTGCTCGATGTCGAGAGCGGCCGCTATGTCGAGCAACCCGTGGTGGTGGTGGTCGACGGCAAGATTACGCAGGTCGATCCCGGCGGCACCGTGCCGGAAGGTGCGCGTCACATCGATCTGGCGGGGCACACACTGCTCCCGGGCCTCATCGACATGCATGTGCACCTCGACGGGCGACCCGAGTATGGCGGCTATTCCGGCCTGCAATTCACCGACCGGTTCTGGACCGTGATCGGTGTCGCCAATGCGGAGCGCATGCTGAAAGCCGGCTTCACGACCGTCCGCAATGTCGGCGACGACGACTACAATGTCGCCGGGATCGATCAGGCGATCGAAGCAGGCTGGATCACCGGCCCCCGCATCGTCAATGCCAATCACTCGCTCGGCGCGACAGGCGGGCATTGCGACAGCACCTTCCTGCCGCCGAGTTTCGAGGCGAAGAGCCCTGCGGTTGGTGACAGCCCGCAGGAATTGCGCAAGCGCGTGCGCGAACAGCGGAAATACGGGGCGGAGGTCATCAAGGCTTGCGCAACCGGCGGCGTCTTCAGCCGCAATACCGCGCCGGGCATCCAGCAACTCACGCTGGAGGAATTGACCGCCATTGCCGACGAGGCGCATTTCTGGGGGCTCAAGGCCGCTGCCCATGCGCACGGCGCGGCAGGCATCAAGGCGGCGATCCGCGCCGGCTTCGACACGATCGAACATGCCAGCTTTGCCGATGACGAGGCGATCCGCCTTGCCAAGGAGCGCGGGACTTTCTTCTCGATGGATATCTTCAACACCGAATACACGCTGAGCCAGGGCGCGGCGAATGGTGTGCTGGAGGAGAACCTCGAGAAGGAGCGGCAGGTTAGCCAGGCCCAGCGCGATGCCTTCCGCCGCGCGCATCGGGCCGGCGTGAAGATGGTCTTCGGCAGCGATGCGGGCGTGATGCCGCACGAGGACGTCGGCGGGCAGTTCCGCGTGATGGTCGAGTACGGGATGAGCCCGATCGAGGCAATCCGCGCGGCGACACTCAATGCCTCGCGCGCGCTCGGTCAGGAAGGCGAGGTCGGAGTCGTGAAGCCCGGTGCCTGGGCCGACATGGTCGCAGTGTCGGGCGATCCGTTGGCCGATGTCGGCGAGCTGGCCGACGTCGATGCCGTCATCAAGGGCGGTGCGCTGGTCGACTAGCTGCCGCACTGCCGTGATATCCGGCGAGCGCGGTCATCGGCACGTCTTCGAACCGCCCAAGCCAGCGGCGGGCCATTTTCGCCAGCGGCATGGGGTTGAGATAATGCCGCTTGCACCGGCCGTCCCGCTCGCTCGCGACGAGTTCGGCGGCTTCCAGCACGGCGAGGTGCTTGGCCACCGCCTGCCGCGTCATCGGAAGTTCCGCGCTGAGATCGGAAAGCGTAAGCCCGCCCTCCTCGCTCAGCCGGTCCAGCAGGAGCCGGCGGGTCGGGTCGGAAAGGGCGACGAAGGTGTCCGTCATGCCGCGAAGGCTAATCCGCCTGCGCCGAGTCGCTCAAGTTTTCGCGCCTAGAGCAGCGAGACTTGTCCACGGCGAGACGACTTCACTTAAGGAAAATTGTACTGGTATTTGTACAATTTTCTTGCTAGGACCGTGCCCATGGAAGTGTTGACCTATTCGGATGCCCGCGCCGGCCTCAAGGCGTTGATGGATCGCATCGTGCGCGACAAGAAGCATGTCGTCGTGACCCGGCAGAAAGCCGAATCCGTCGTCATGCTATCGCTGGAAGACTGGAACGCGATCGAAGAGACGATGCATCTGCTTTCCAATTCCCGCAACGCATCCCGACTTTCAGAGTCGATTGCCGAGCTCGAAGCCGGAAAAGGCACCGAACAGGATCTTTCAGCTGGATGAAGCTCGTTTGGTCGACGCACGCCTGGGACGACTACCTCTACTGGCAGGTCCATGACCGGAAAACACTGAAGCGCCTGAATAAGCTCATCAAAGAGTGCACGAGGACGCCATTCGAGGGCACGGGAAAGCCGGAACCACTCAAAGGCTCGCTGCAGGGATGGTGGTCCCGCCGCATCACGCTTGAAGACAGGCTTGTCTATCGCGTCGTCGGCGAGGGCAAAGGGCAAGCGCTCGAGATAGCCCAATGCCGCCTGCATTACTGAAATCGCCCTAAGCATTCCCAACGACGAAACATGCGGCGGCCACCAGCGCGCCGGCCCAGCGATTGGAGCGGAAGCGTTCGAGCGGATTGGCCGGATCGTCGGCATCGAGAGTCGCGACCTGCCATGCGAGATGGCCCGCCGCCGGGATCAGGCCAAGCAAGGCGACCCAGTCTGCGCGATAGAGCCAGAAGGCGAGCGCCCACAGCGCCACCGCGCCAGTGTAGAACAGTGCGACACCACCCTTCACATGGCCGCCCAGTCGCAGTGCGGACGAGCGGATGCCGACCAGCGCGTCGTCTTCGCGATCCTGCAGGGCGTAGATCGTGTCGTATCCGATCACCCACAGTGCAGCGCCCGCATACATCGCCGCCAGCATGTCCCAATTGTCGGCGCGCAGTTGCGTCCAGCCGACCAGCAATCCCCAGGTAAACACCATGCCGAGCCATGCCTGCGGCCACCAGGTGATGCGCTTCATGAAAGGATAGGCCGCAACGAGCGCGAGGCTTGACAACGCGACGCCTTGCGCGAGGGGCCGCAGCTGCAGGAGGACGAGCAACCCGATCAGGCACAATACGAGCAGCCACCCCCAGGCGAGCTTTTTCGGGATACGGCCACTCGCGACGGGACGGCTGGCAGTGCGCGCCACCTTCCGGTCGAGTTCCGCGTCGACGATGTCGTTATAGACACAGCCAGCACCGCGCATTGCGATGCTGCCGAGCAGCAGCCAAGCGAGCAGCGCGAGCTGCCAGCCCGCCCCCGTCAGCCAGACACCCCACACACAAGGCCAGAACAGCAGCCACCAGCCGATCGGCCGGTCAAAGCGCGCCAATTGCGCGAGGTCGCGCGGCACCTGCGGCAAGCGCGCGACGAGGCCGTGATGCTCGCTGTCCGGGACGACATCGGGTGAGACTGTCTCGCTCATCGCTTGCTCCCTACCCTCCGACGTGCCACCTGCAAAGCCATGCCCGCTACCCCAACATGGCCGCCCAAGAGCGCGCCGCGCCTGTTCGTGGAAGACGAACTCGGCACCGGTCGCACAATCGCCGTCGAAGGCAATCAGGCGAATTATCTCGCCCGTGTCATGCGGGTGAGCGAAGGCGATACGGTGATCCTGTGCGACGACATCACCGGCGAGTGGGCCGCAACGGTCGCTCAATCCGACAAACGGCGTGTGGACCTCACCGTCGAGCGACATCTGCGCCCACGCGAGCCAGTGCCCGATTTCTGGCTATGCCCTGCCCTGCTGAAGAAGGACCGCTTCGATCTCGTGCTCGAAAAGGCGACCGAGCTCGGCGTTGCGCGGATCGCCCCGATCCTGACGCGGCGCTGCGTTGCCGACAAGCTCAATCCCGAGCGTGCCGACACGATCGTGACCGAAGCCGCCGAACAATGCGCGCGTACGGCACTTCCCGAAATTGCGCCGGTCGCGAAGCTGGATGCGTTCCTGCGCGACTGGCCGCAGGACCGGCACCTGTTCTTCGCCGATGAAGAGGGCGGCGAACCGGCCGCCGATGCCTTTTGCTATGCCGAGGGTGGTGCAGGCCTGCTGATCGGGCCGGAAGGCGGCTTCGACGATGCCGAGCGCGCCGCAATTCGCGCGCATCCCGCCTCTGTCGCGATCAGCCTGGGTCCACGGATCTTGCGCGGCGAGACCGCCGCTATCGCGGGAACCGCCGTCTGGATGGCCGAAGCGGGCGACTGGCTGGGCGACGAATAAAACGCTTTCCTCGGAAGGATCGCTTGCCTAACGCGACCGATCATGAGCACGCGCGAGACCTCCGGCGAAGCCGATCCCGTGATCGAATCCCGCGACCAGCTGGTCGCCCCGATGCAGCGCGGCGAAAAACCCAAGGATCGCTGGCGGATCGGAACCGAGCACGAAAAGCTCGTCTTCCGGCGCGAGGATCACCGCGCCCCGTCCTATGACGAACCCGGCGGCATCCGCGACATTCTGATGAGCCTGCGGCAGTTCGGCTGGGAACCGGTCGAAGAAGGCGGCAAGGTCATCGCGATGCGCGGAGAGGACGGTACGGTCAGCCTCGAGCCCGCCGGTCAGCTGGAACTGTCGGGCGCGCCGCTCGAAAACCTGCACCAGACCTGCGCGGAAACCGGTCGCCATCTCGATCAGGTCAAGCGCGTTGGCGAGGATTGCGGTGTCGGCTTTCTCGGCCTCGGCATGTGGCCCGACAAGACCCGTGACGAGTTGCCGATCATGCCCAAGGGTCGCTACGAGATCATGATGCGGCACATGCCGCGCGTTGGCAGTCTCGGCCTCGACATGATGCTGCGCACCTGCACGATCCAGGTGAATCTCGACTATTCCAGCGAGGCGGACATGGTGCAGAAGTTCCGCACCGGCCTCGCGCTTCAGCCGCTCGCCACCGCGCTGTTTGCCAATTCGCCTTTCACCGAAGGGCAACCCAACGGTTACCTGTCTTACCGCTCCCACATCTGGAGCGATACCGACCCGCACCGCACCGGCATGCTGCCCTTCGTCTTCGAGGACGGCTTCGGATACGAACGCTGGGTCGACTACATGCTCGACGTGCCGATGTATTTCGTCTTCCGCGAGGGCAAATACCTCGACGCGGCAGGTTTGAGTTTCCGCGATTTCCTCGAAGGCAAGCTGTCGATCCTGCCCGGCGAAAAGCCCACCGAAAGCGATTGGTGGGACCACCTTTCCACCGCCTTCCCCGAAGTGCGCCTCAAGAGCTTCCTCGAGATGCGCGGTGCCGATGGCGGGCCGTGGAGCCGGATTTGTGCGCTCCCGGCATTCTGGGTCGGCCTGCTGTACGACCAGAACGCGCTCGATGCGGCGTGGGACCTGGTTAAGCACTGGACGATGGACGAGCGCGAGGCGCTGCGCAATGCGGTGCCGAAACAGGCGTTCGGCGCGCCGATCCCGGGCGGCGGTACGCTGCGCGATCTGGCGAAGGAGGTACTGGCGGTTGCCAGATCGGGGCTCGCCGCACGCGGTCGCCTCAATTCCTCGGGCGATAATGAAACCGGGTTTCTCGAGACGCTCGACGAGATCGTGGCGAGCGGCAAGGTCCCGGCGCAGGTCCTCCTCGACCGTTATCATGGCGAATGGGGCGGCGATATCGCGCGCGTCTACAAATACAGTTTCTGACAGGGGGTAAGAGAGCGATGATCCAGATCAATGGCACCATCAAGCTGGGCCGAACGATCGACGCTGCGACGCGCAAGGCGATCGTCGAAATGGTCCGTGCGAGCCGCGCCGAAGACGGCTGCCTCGACTATGCCTTTGCCACCGACCTTGCCGATCCGGACACGCTCGTGCTGTTCGAACGCTGGCGCGACCGGGAAGCGCTGGAGGCGCACGGCAAATCGGCGCATATGGCTGAATTCCAGCAGATCATGGCTGCCAATCCGCCCGCATCGCGCGACTTGCGCATGTACGAGACCGACGAGGGCCAGCCGCTCGGTTGATTACTCAGCCGGCTGCGGCGCTTTCGCCTCACCCGATCGCCAGAAGAACTTGCCAAGGCGAGTCAAGGGCGCGGTCAGCAGCCCGTGCTGCGCCATCCAAGCATGATATTCGCGATATTTCGCGTCCTCGCGCAGCAGATGCGCTTCCTCGGTCTTGGCGCGCCAATAATAGATCGCGTTGACCACCAGCAGGAAGAAGCAGTTGCGGATCGTCTCGACCAGCGAACCGTCGGTGACGAGGAATGGCATGACCGCACACCACCAGAACAGGTTCTTCGCGACATAGGCCGGATGGCGGGTGAAGCGGTAGGGACCGTTGGTCAGCACGCCCCGATAGGTCAGGTTCGAAAAGCGCAGACCAAAGGCAAAGGTTGCCCAGGCATAGAAACCGGTCAGCAGGACCAGCACGGCGCCCCAGGCTGCCAGGGCCAGGTCGTTGCCCTCCAGCCAGTAGATCCAGCCGGGGGTTCCCAGTTCGTAATTGATCGCCTTGCCGTCACCCAGAATTCCCCAGACGATCGGCGGATAGCAGATGAGCGCCGCCACCCAGCCGCCGAGGAAGGGATTGCCGCTGCGTATATGCGCGTCGAGCGGCCGCATCGTGACGATGTAGCCGACGGTTCCGATCATCACATCGACCATGAACATCGCCTCGATCACGATCAGCGCCAGTTGCTCAGGCCGGCGGGCCAGCAGCCCGAAGTCCGCTTCCACCACATTGCGGAATGCGAACGGGATGATCGAGATCATGAAGGCGGTAAAAAACGCTTTGATGATCCAGCTGCGCCAATGCGCCTTGACCTCAGCCGCATCCCAGCCTTCCCGGCCAAGCAGCATCGCGCCGAAATGCCACGCATGGTCGCGCGGGTTCACCATGTAGCGGTCGATCCAGAAGACGTAAGGCAGCGACAGGAGGACCAGCGGTATCGCCGCATAGCCGAGCACCCGCATCGAGAAGAGGTAATTGCCGTCCCAGTACCAGCGGCACATGGCATAGAGCCCCGCGATGATGAGCCAGGTGGCCCACAGGCCAGCCAGCTTGACCAGCGTATCGCCGCGATCGGGATCGCGCGTGCGGCCAAGCGTCCAGTCCAACCCGGTAGAAGCACGCCGGTGGACCTTTTCCACGACCAGCGAATAGAGCGCCATCGGCAGGGCAGCGGCCAGCAGGCCGACCAGCGCTGCGTGCGGCCCGGACATCACCTCGCGCGGGCCAGGCAGGTCGAGGCTCGTCGCTATCGCAGGATATGCGCGCGCAAACAGCACCCAGGCCAACAGCCCACCCAGACCGACCAGGCCCACGATGGCCGAGACATCGCTGCGCGGCGGGTATCGAGAAGTCGTGCCTTGCGTCACCATGTCCCGGCCCGTCCTAGGGAAGAAGGGTTAACAGGCTGGCGACCATAGCGCAAAATCAGCGGAAGGCGGTGATCGTCCCGCTATCGTCGAGAATATAGAGCGTGTTGTTCGCAACGACCGGCGCCTGGCTGACCGGCTCGTCCAGATCGTAGAACAGGCTGGCCGCCCCTTCGCCCGTGCTCACACGATAGACCTCGCCCTCGCTGCTGGCGACCCACAGGCTGTTGCCGGCCAGCACGGGACCGGTCCAGAAAATCGGGCCCTTCCTGTCCTTGGGATCGCGATAGCGGGCTAGCTGGGTGATCCAGCGAACCTTGCCGCTGCTGCGCGCGATAGCCAGCAGGCGGGCATCGTCGGTCAGGGCGAAAATCCATTCGCCCGCCACCGCCGGGGTCGAAATGCCCGCAACGCTGAGTTCCCAGATACGCTGACCGGTAACGAGTTCGTAGGCCGCCATCCGGCCACCCTGCCCCAGCGCGTAAACGCGGCCGTTGTCGATGATCGGATCGGCATCGATGTCGGTCAGGGACCCGACCGAGGTCGAGATCGACGTGCGCGCGAGCGCATCGGCCCACAGCGTGCGCCCGTTCTCGTAGCGGTGCGCAATCAGCTCGCCCGAACTGTAGCCGGCGATGACGGTGCCCTGCGCTGCTGCAGGTGCAGCGACGCCGAAAACGCCAGCCTGTGTCGCCGAGGCGGCCTGTTGCCATTGCACTGCGCCATCGGACAGGTTGAGCGCGTAGATCTGGTTGTCCTGCGTCATCACGAACAGCAGGCCGAATGCGATGGTGGGCGAACCGCGCAGCGGGCCGGCCGGCTTCACCTGCCAGTCGAGCACGCCGGTCTGCGCGTCGAGCTTGATCACGTCCCCGGCGCCGTCGGTGAAATAGACCTTGCCGTCGGCATAGCTCGCCCCGCCCCCGAAGGCCGAAGCGCGCGTATCGCCGGTAAGATTGGGTGAGTAGGCCCAGCGCCGCGCACCGGTCTGTGCGTCGAAGGCGTTGAGCTCGCCGTCGGCACCCACGGCGAAGAGCAGCCCGCCGCCGATCACCGGTGCCGCGCCGAGACGCTCGCGATTGGAGCCGCCCTGCACTTGTGCGGTGAAGGCTCGCGTCGGCGCATTGGCGAGGGCGAGATGGCCGTAGGACTTGCTGGCCGTGCCGCCCGCCTGCGCCCAGCTGTCGTTGACCTCGGCCGGGGGCAGCACCACGGCCACGCCCGCCAGCGCCGGATCGACCTGCGTATTGTCTTCGATCTGGGAGAGGATCGGCGTGCGGTTGCCGAGGGTCGGCGTTTCCTTCTTGTCGCCTCCGCCGAAAAGGCCGCCGTTGCATGCGGCAAGGCTGGCGGTCAGCATGGCGGCGAGAACACCGCGGGTTATCCGGGTTGAAGGCAATGCGGCCTTACGATCCATAGTCAGCTCTTCCGTTCCGGCCGTTGCGGCCAAATCTATTGTGCGGCGCCGGCGGCGTCACCTTCGCCGACCTGCCGGGTTACGCCCTGCTCTTGCAGCAGGGCATCGACGTCCACGATGGCATCCACGCCCAGCACGCCGGCCATCTGGCGGGCGCGCGAGCGAAGGCCCTCGGGCGCGCTTTCATCCTTGGCGATCTGCGCGAATAGCGCACCTGCCTCGGCCCGATTGTCCTGGTCGAGATAGGCATGGGCAACGAGTTCGCCCGCGCTGGCGAAATAGGCGCTTCCGGGCACGGCCAGTGGCTTCAGCGCCGCGATGATCTCGTCGCTCGCCATGCTGTCGTACCGGATCGCGACTTCGCGCACCTTCGCCAGGTCGCGCAGCGCCGCTGGCGCATCGCCATTGGCAGCGACCGTCGCGAAAAGGCTTGCCGCCTCCTCGTCGCGGCCCTGCTCTGCGGCAATCCCTGCGCGCATCATCGCTGCGGCCGCAGGAGCGGCCGCGCCGTCTGCGGCGGCGAGAGCCTCCAGCTGGTCATAGCCGGATTGCAGATTGCCCGCCTCGACCTGGTCGAGCGCGCCGACCAGCGCTTCTCCGTCGCGTTCCATGGCGGCTTCCTGCCGGCTGTCCCAGAACAGGTATCCGCCGAAAGCCACGAGACCGAGGACCAGTACGGCGAGCAAGGGCTTGCCGTATTTCGACATAAATTCCTCGGTATCGCCCTGGCGTACCGCATCGTCGACTTCGCGCAACAGCGCGTCCTGTTCGGCGGCATCTCGCTTTGCCAGTTTTTCTTCGCGACTAAGGTCGTTCTTGGGTTTGAGGGCCACGTGTGGCGGGCTCCGCTATGATGGGTCGAAAATTGTCTGGCGGGTCTTTAGGCAGTGCGTCGGGCGAGGGCAATGGTCCGCAAAGCCTGTCCCCGCCCGCGTGAACCGGTGATTAAACGGCGCGCATCTGTCGTCACAGCTCGCGACCCATCGCGCTCGAATAGAGTCGGCGATAGGTCGCAATCATCTTGGCCTCGTCGAATTCGGCGACCGCCTTTGCGCGATTGGCCTCGCCCACCGCGCGGCGCACCTCTTTCGATCCCGCCAGTTCCGCCAAAGCATCGCGCAAGCCGCCCTCGCTGCCAGCCGAGGTGATGTAGGGCTCGTTCTCTTCCGCCACCATCGTTCGGATGTCGCCGACGCCGGGTGCAGCGACCGGCAGGCCGGCGGCCATCGCTTCCACCACCGAGAGCGGGAATTGCTCGGAATCGCTGGAAAGCGCGAAGATGTCGAACAGGCCGATTGCCCGCGCGGGATCGGCAACCGCGCCAGGTAGGTGCACGCGATCGTACAGCCCCAGCCGCTCGACCTCGGCCAGGATCTCGCCGCGCGCCTCCCCCTCGCCGAGGATCACGAGCTGCCATTCTTCGGGCAGCGGCGCAAAGGCGCGCACGAGCCGTGGCAGGTTCTTGATCGTGCGCAGTCCGGCCAGCGTACCGACCCACAATTCGCCGGGACGCTTGATAATGCGCAGGGCATCGGGCTTGGGCCGCATTGCGAAAGCCTTGGTGGCGATGCCGTTGGGAATGCGTTTCACCCGGCCAAGCGGCTGCTGCCAATCGACCAGCGCGATCTCCTCCAGCCGCTCGGACGGGACAACCAGCCCCGCGCTTCTCCCGAGAGCTACGCGCCGATACCACGTGCGCCGTTTCTTCAGCCGGTTAAGCTCGCTCTCGTCGAAACCGTCTTCATGATGGACCAGCGGCGGCAGATTGTGCACGTCCTTGAACAGCGTGTGGGCCATCACGGCGTCCATCGCACCCCAATTGTAGGTCAACACGAGGTCGTAGGGCCTCATCGCCTTGGCGATGCGCTGCAGACGTCCGGGCAGGGGCGCGCCCTTGAGACTGGGAAAATCGGGCTGCAGCGTCACGCGTATGCCTTTCGCGATCCCCTCGGCCGCATCCAGCCGCTCCGGTTCTGCGGAAACGATTGTATGTTCCGCTTTCGAGCCAAAGGCATTGATCAGCTGAACGCTGCGCCGTTCCTTGCCACCGGCGGCGAAGGTCGAATGCAGGTGGAGGATATGCGGGCGCCCCCCCTTGGCAGCGCTCAACGCACTTGCTCCAGCAATTCATCGATCGCAGCCCGCGCCTGGGGCTCGTCGAGTGTCGGCGCATGGCCGATCCGGGGAACGGTCACCGCACGCGCCTCGGGCATGCGCTGCTGCATCTGCGCAAAGCTTGCCTCCGATAGCAGGGGCGATACTTCCCCGCGCAAGAGCAATACCGGCCGACCGCCAAGCGCTTCGAACGCGGGCCACAGATCGGGCGGCACGGCCGCTTCATCCGCCGCGAGGATGGGGTCGGCGATCTTCATGTCGTAATCGAAAACAATGCGCCCGCTGCTCGCCAGGGTCATTCCGCGTTTCGCCATGCGCAACCAGTCGTGGACGTCGAAGCCGGGAAAGTTCTCGGCGTGTACTTCTTCCAGCGCCCGTGCGGCGTGCATCCAGGTAGCAAAGCTTCGCCCTTGCCCGACATAGCCCTTGATCGCCTCCAGCCCGGCCATTTCAAGCGCCGGTCCGATATCATTTAGTACTACGCCTGCCAGCCGCTCGGGCTGCATCGTGGCAAGGATCATGGTCATCAGCCCGCCCATCGACGTACCGATGGACACAAAGCGCTCGATCGCTTCCTGCTGGAGGAGCGCCAACACATCACCGACATACACCGGCAGCGCATAAGTTGCGCTATCGCTGGCATATTCGCTGTCGCCCCGCCCGCGCATGTCGGGCACGATGACTCGCCAGCCTTGCGCCACGAGGTGCGTGGCGAGATTTTCGAAATCGCGAGCATTGCGCGTCAGGCCATGCAGGCAGATAATCGGGGGCCGGGCGCTCGCCTTGCCGTAGTCGCGAAAATGAAGGGTGAGGCCGTCAGCGCTTTGCCAGCTGCGGTCCGAAAAGGAAGTGTCCATGATTGGCGGCGTCTGTCCCGTCGCAAGAAAAATGTGCCGCCCTTGTGCCGGGCAGCTTCGCGCTCCACTATCGCGACATGCGCGATGAACCGCAAGCCGCGAGCTACTCTCCCGATATGCCGATCATGCAGCTGGCCGAGTGGCTGGGAGATCCGGTCGTGGCGGCCGATTTTCCGCAGGTCCGGCTACGCTTCCGCAACGACCGCCATGCGGCGCCCATCGGACTGGACAACCTTCCGGACGAGGAATGGATAAAGCACTTCGGACGGTTCGCCCCGTTGCCCGACAATCTCCGGCAGCCGCTCGCACTTCGGTATCACGGGCACCAGTTCCGCGTTTACAATCCTGAGATCGGTGACGGTCGCGGCTTCCTGTTTGCCCAGATGCGCGATGCCGAGGGACGCCTCCTCGATCTCGGAACCAAGGGTTCTGGCCCGACGCCGTGGAGCAGGTTCGGCGACGGCCGGTTGACCTTGAAGGGAGCGGTGCGCGAAATCCTCGCCACCGAAATGCTCGAAGCGCTTGGCGTCTATACGTCGAAAACCTTCAGCGTCATCGAGACGGGCGAGGAATTGCAGCGCAATGACGAACCCTCGCCGACGCGCTCGGCCGTGCTGACGCGGTTGAGCCACGGGCATATTCGCATCGGCACTTTCCAGCGTCTGCTCGCCCTCGAACAACGTGACCACATGGAAGAGTTGGTCGATTATTGCCTGACGCAGTTCCCAGGTCCCCTGCCGCCGGGAGACGCGCCTGGCAGGGAGGAGCCCGCCGTGCGGCTCATGCATCTCGTGGTCGAGCGGCTGGCCGATCTTGCCGCGAGCTGGATGGTGGCGGGTTTTGTCCATGGTGTGCTCAATACCGACAACATGAACATCACCGGCGAAAGCTTCGATTATGGGCCATGGCGATTCCTGCCGCGCTGGGACCCGGAGTTCACCGCAGCCTATTTCGACCATCAGGGCCTTTACGCCTTCGGCCGCCAGCCAGAGGCGTTGCACTGGAACTGCGGGCAATTCGCGATTGCCTTGCGACTGCTGGCTGATGCGCCGCCGCTGATTGCCGCGATGGAGCGATTTGGACCGCTTTATATGGAGGCCGTCGGCCAACGGTGGTGCTGGCGCCTTGGGGTTGCCAGTCGTGGCACCGAGGCCGATGCCGCGCTGGTCGCGGCATGCGAAGCCCATTTGCGCGATAGCGGCATGGCCCCCGACGCGTTCTTTTTCCGTCATCGAGGTGGCCGCGCGACCGACGGTGCATTGGCCGAAGCGCTCAAAGGCTATGAAAGTGTCGCAAGTAGTCATCCCTACTGGTCGGGCGATGGGCCACAGGGCATGCTGATCGAGGAAGTCGAGGCTGTGTGGGCAGCGATCGACCGCGACGATGACTGGTCACCCTTGCACGAGAAGATTGCCGCCCTGCGCGTGATGGGCGCGGCGCACGGCTCACCGCCCCCGCCCGCCGGCCACGCCGGAACAATTGGCGTTTGACCCTCACCCAAGGGTAGCACATAGGCCCCAGCATGATAACCGAAGGTCGCGGGAAAGCGTAACGTGTCGAGCAGTGAACTGGTATCCACCGAACCCGCCACCGGTGCCGAAATCTGGCGCGGGACCGCTGGCGATCCCGAACAGGCCGTAGCGCGCGGCCGGGACGCCATGCGCGATTGGGCGCGGCTGCCGCTAGCCCAGCGGATCGAACTCGTCCGCCGCTTCGCCAATACTGTGCGCAAGCATGCCGAACCCTTTGCCGAACTGATCGCGCGGGAAACCGGCAAGCCGCTGTGGGAAGCGCGCACCGAGGTGGAAGCCGTGATCGGCAAGGTCGAGATTTCGATAACCGCCTATGCCGAACGCACCGGCATGAAAAAGCTGAACAGCGCCCTCCAGGGGACGGCCGCCCTGCGCCACAAGCCGCACGGGCTGATGCTGGTGCTGGGACCCTACAACTTTCCCGCTCACCTGCCCAATGGGCACATCGTCCCGGCGCTGATCGCAGGCAATGCGATCATCTTCAAGCCGAGCGAGAAGACCCCCGCGGTCGGCGAATTTCTGACGCGCTGCTTCCATGAAGCGGGCATTTCCGAAGGCGTGGTGCAGTGCATTCATGGCGGCCCCGATGTCGGCAAGACGCTGGTCGGTCATGCCGACGTCGATGGCGTGCTTTTCACCGGTTCGGCGCGCGCAGGCATCGCGATCAATCGCAAGCTGGCGACCAACCCGGGCAAGATCATCGCGCTCGAGATGGGCGGCAATAATCCGATCGTGGTGACCGACACGCCCATCGTCGCGGATGCCGCGGCTACCATCATCCAGTCGGCCTTCACCACTGCTGGCCAGCGTTGCACAGCGGCGCGGCGGCTGATCGTGGTGGATTCGATGTTCGACAAGATCGTGGCCGAAGTGAAGAAGCTGGCCGAGCGACTGATCGTCGACGAACCCTTCGCCGACCCGCGGCCCTTCATGGGCTGCGTCATCGACAACCAGAGTGCCGATCTACTGTCGGAAAGCTTTGTTGCGCTGATGGGCCGGGGCGGCAAGCCGATCGTGCACATGAAGCGGCGCGACGAGAATCTGCCGTTCCTGTCGCCCGCCATCCTCGATGCCACCGATATCAAGGAGCGCCCGGACATCGAGCTCTTCGGTCCGCTGCTGCAGGTCATCCGCGTCACCGATCTGGATGCGGCGATCGCCGAGGCGAACGACACGCGCTATGGCCTGTCCGCTTCGCTGATCGGCGGGAGCCCCGAAGATTTCGAGCATTTCTGGACCGAGATCCGCGCCGGTATCGTCAACTGGAACCGCCCGACCAACGGGGCGTCGTCCGCCGCGCCCTTCGGCGGGATCGGCCTGTCGGGCAACCACCGTCCGGCAGCCTTCTACGCAGCCGATTACTGCGCCTATCCGGTTGCAAGCACCGAGATGGAACAGCCACGTGCCAGTATCGGAATCGGCCTCAAATCCTGATCCCACCCGGCGGCAGGGAGATTTTCTGGCCTAGTTGCTGGTGACAAGGTCGATCTGGGTCACGCCCTGATCGAGCCTGCGGCCGTAGATCACATAGGCCGACTGGCCCTTCGTGCCGCTCAGGATGTTGTCGCCACCCTTGCTCGTGTGCTCGACGTTGAAGCCTGCTTCGCGCGCGCGGGTGCTGTAGAAAGCGAAGACGTCGTTCAGCGCTACCGGCGTGTAGAAAGACACGACCCTGAGCGCGCATTCGCCCTCGTCCGTGCCTGCCGCCTCCTGCGTATTGCCGCGCGGATAGACCGGGAATGCCGTGGGGAGTTTCGCCGCCCAGGCAGAGCCGTATTCCGCGCTCTGCGCGCAATTGGTCCCGCCGGGCTGCACCGCAGCGCGGGCCGCGGCGACCATGGCGGCTGTGTCGGGCGCGTCAGCCGCGAGCTGTTTCGCTGCAGGCGCAGGCTTGAGGTTCGCGGCCCCGCCGACCATTTGCGAAGCGCGGTCGCGCGCGGCGGCAATGGCCTCCTCGCTCTTGTCGATCTGCGGGATTGCGGCGCTGCCGGTGCCGGACAATGCGGCCCCCGCCTCGTTCTGCCCGGACAGATCGGGATCGGTCGCCAGCCCGTCATTCAACGCCTGTTCGCTCGCCGGATCGACGGTGTCGCCATCCTGCCCCCCATCGGGCCCGGAACCACACGCAGCGAGCACCGCCAAGGGCGCAATAGTGGCCAGGAAACGCAAGGTCATCGAAACTCTCCGGCAAATTGAGCAGTCATCTGTGCTGCGAATACCGCTTCCACACCAGCCAGTGCGCAGCCCTTGCGTCATATCGGGACAATCGGCTGCGGAAAAGGGAAAGGGCGCCCCTCGTCTCCGGAAGGAAGACGAGAGGCGCCCTGACGGCCCCGTGTTGTTATTGCGGGTGCCGCCGTTTCACCCGCGGGTGGGCGCGGGCGAAAGTCCGGTGGTAGGCTTAGCCGCAGCGCGTGTTGGAGCGGTCGATGCTGCGTCCGAGCAGAGCGCCTGCCGCGCCGCCGAGGATCGCGCCCAACGTGCGATCGCCGCGACCGGCGACCTCGTGTCCGATCAGCGCGCCGACGCCCGCGCCGACAAGGAGGCCGGTCGTGCCATTGTCACGGCGGCAGTAATACCGCCCGTCGCGGCCGCGCCAGATCCGCGTGTCGCGGCGGACGGGCTCGCCATAGTAGCGGTCGTAGCCCATGTAATAGGGCCGCGGCGCACGCCGGTCGCGGTAGTCGCGATAGGAGCGACGATCGCTGTAATAATGGCGGTCGCGATGACGCTTCCAGTGCTTGCGCGTCTTGCCGTGCTCGTAAACATGCGTGGCCGCTGCGTCGGCATGGACGGCAGCATGCGCCGCCGGCGATGCGTGCATTGCCGGTGCGGCAGAGGCCGGAGTGGCAAGCGCGAGGCCGGTCGCGGCAAGCGCCATTGCGGGAAGCTTGAACGGGTTGGCCATGAGATATTCCTTCGATTGATCCGTGTGCGATTCGATAACGTTAAGGTTTAAGCCCCGGAAGCTGAACCGAATGCAACAGCGTGGTCAGAAACGAATTTTGCGACAGACCGACCATCTGCGGTCGATAAATTGAGCCTTGCCGCCACCTTCCGGCAGGCCTAGCGCCTGCTCAGGATGACAAAGGCCGCACAGAGTCACGATCGCACAGGCCTTGGCGCGGCGCTGGGTGCCTATGTCATCTGGGGCTTCCTGCCGTTGTATCTGATCCTGGTGAAAAGCGTGCCTGCCTTCGAATTCGTAGGCTGGCGGATCATCTGGACGCTACCGCTCTGCTTGCTGATCGTCGCCTTCCGCAAACAAGGTACGGAAATCCGCGTGGCATTGCGGAATCGCAAGGTCCTTACCCTGCTCTTGCTCAGCGCCACCCTCATTGCCGTGAACTGGGTGGTCTATGTCTGGGCGATCCAGAACGGGCAGGTCTATGCCGCCAGTCTGGGCTACTACATCAATCCCCTGGTCAACGTGCTGCTCGGCACGCTGTTGCTTGGCGAGCGGTTGACGCGGCCGCAATGGCTCGCGGTGGCGCTTGCTGGCGTTGGCGTCTCGCTGCTGCTGGCAGGTGCGCTGACGACGCTGTGGATCAGCCTGACGCTGGCACTGAGCTTCGGCACCTATGGCCTGATCCGCAAGCAGGTACCGGTCGGATCGCTTCCGGGCCTTACGATCGAATCGGCCATCCTGCTACTGCCCGCACTCGGCGTCGCCTGGTATTACGCAGGCCTGCCGGCCGGCTCGGCCTTCGCACAGGACATCGGCCTCAGCTTGGCGATCATGTTGGGCGGGGCGCTTACGGCCTTTCCCTTGCTGCTGTTTGCCATCGCTGCGCGCAAGCTGCCCTATTCGACGCTCGGCTTCATCCAGTTTCTCGCCCCGAGCATCGTCTTCATCCTCGGTCTGACGGTTTTCGGCGAAGATCTGAAACCGGTGCAAGCCGCCTGCTTCGCCTGCATCTGGGGCGCAGCGGCGATCTTCGTGTGGGACCTGTGGTCGCGGTCTAGGACGCCAGCTGCCAGCTGAGCGTTTCGCCAGCGTGGAACGGCACGATTTCCGCGGCGCCGCCATTGACAGTGGCCGGCACCTGCTGCGCCACCTTCTCCAGCATGATTTCGCCCTCGTTCAGCGGCAATCCGTAGAATTTCGGGCCGTTCTCGGACGCGAAAGCCTCGAACCGGTCGAGCGCGCCCTCCTCCTCGAATACGGTGATATAGCTTTCCAGCGCATGCGGCGCGTTGAAGATGCCCGCGCAACCGCAGTCGCTTTCCTTGTCGTGGCGATGGTGCGGCGCGCTGTCGGTGCCTAGGAAGTATTTGGTCGAGCCACCGGTCGCCGCCTCGCGCAATGCCAGCCGATGCTCCTCGCGCTTGGCGACGGGCAGGCAGTACATATGCGGGCGAATGCCACCGACGAGGATGTCGTTGCGATTGATATGCAGGTGCTGTGGAGTGATCGTCGCCCCGATATTCGCGCCGGACGCATCGACGAATTCGACCGCCTGCCGCGTTGTGATGTGTTCGAAAACGACCTTCAGTTCGGGCAACCGCTCGATCAGGGGCGCCAGGATGCGGTCGATGAACACTGCCTCGCGGTCGAAGATGTCGATATCCGAATGGGTCACTTCACCATGTACGCAAAGCGGCATGCCGATCTGCGCCATCCGCTCCAACACACCCGAGATATTCGCGACATCGGTCACCCCATGCGCCGAATTGGTCGTGGCACCGGCCGGATAGAGCTTGGCAGCGGTCAGCACGCCGTCGGCAAAACCTGCCACCAGATCATCCGGGTCGCTCTGGTCGGTCAGGTAGGCGGTCATGAGCGGAGTAAAGTCGATGCCCTCCGGCACTGCCGCAGTGATCCGATCGCGATAGGCAGCCGCCAGCGCGCTCGTGGTAACCGGCGGGGAGAGATTGGGCATCACGATGGCGCGGGCAAATTGACGCGCGGTGTGCGGCACGACCGCGCGCATGGTATCGCCGTCGCGGAAATGCAGGTGCCAGTCATCGGGCCGGCGCAGGGTGAGCGTCTGTGTCATCGCGCGCGCCTTAGCCCGCCTGCCGGCGATCTTCCAGCCACTGGCGCGCATCCGCCTCGCCCTGCTCCCAAGTACGCGTGACCTTGCTTGCATCGGAAAAGTCGATCTTGTCGGCGGCGACTTCGCGCGTCGGCTGGATATAGGTGCGGCGCGCGTCCTGCGGCAGCTTGCCGTAGATGCTCGTCAACAGAACCAAAGTCGGCCCGTGATCGTCGTCCGGCAGGGGCGCCTTGTCGAGCATGCCGCCGTCAAGCACGCGGTCGCCATCCCACTCGGGCACATCAAAGACAGGTGGTATGGTTGCCGCGGCGCAGATGAGGTCGATCAGCTTGCCGTCGCGCGCAGCCTGCCGCGCGTCCACCCGTAATTCGCTCAGCCCGGCAGCCCGCGGCCATTCGAGATGCGGGGTGGAACGCACTGCCTGGTCCAGCTTGTAGAGCAGCCCGTAGAAAACCGCCGCCAAACGCGGCGAAAGCGTGCCCGGCGGGCAGGAAAGGGTCACTTCGTACTCCGGCCCCGCAGCGATCCGCTCAATCGCTTCGGCGTCGAGCGTCGTCTCCACTACGGCGCGGTAAATTTCCTGGTGCGGCGTGAAATTGCTGCGCTTGCGGTCGAAATTCGCATCGTTGATTTCGAAGGCTTCGGTCATCAGCATCTTCAGATCCTGCTCGCGCCCGCCGATCCAGGCCGCCGCACTCAATGCCCCGCCCGACACGCCACTGATCCGCGCAGGCGACAAGCTAGCCATATCACCCAGGCCGGACAGGAAGCCGCCGTGCCAGAAACAGCGGATGCCGCCGCCGGAGAAGACCAATTGCTCGATATCGCTGAACATCGCTTTGCCTATGCCCGCGCCGCCCCTATCTGTCACCCATGACTGCGACACGATTGTTCGACCGTGCGGTGATCCGCCTGGCCCCCCGCCAAGCGGACGAGAGCGTTGCCGATTTCCTGCAAGGACTGGTGACAAACACCGTCAAAGGCTTGCTTCCCGTCTATGCCGGCCTGCTGACGCCGCAGGGGAAAACGCTGTTCGATTTCCTCGTCTGGCCCGGCGCGGCAGGCGAATTGCTCATCGATTGCGAGGCGGAAGCGGCAGAAGACCTCGTGCGGCGCCTGTCGCTCTATCGCCTGCGGCGGCCCATCGATATCGCGATCGATCCCGCGATTGGCGTCCACTGGCGACCCGAGATGGGTGACGGCGGGGCAGCCGACCCTCGTCTCGGTGCGCTCGGCCAGCGATGGCTGGCGCCGGTCGACGACAGCGACGAAGCGGCCGATGCGGTGTGGCGCCACCATCGCCTGTCGCTCGGTGTGCCCGAGGGCCGCGCGGAGCTGGGCGACATATTGTGGCTCGAAACCAACGCCATCGAGCTCAACGGCGTGGATTTCTCCAAAGGCTGTTACATCGGGCAGGAGAATACCGCGCGGATGAACTGGCGCAGCAAGATCAACCGGCGGCTGGTGGTGGTCCCGCTCGCGAAATCGGACGAGAAGCGGCGGAAGATTGCCTATGCCGACAAGGAAGTCGCGATTGACCACCTGCGAACCGATGCGATCGATCCGGATATGGCACCCGTCTGGCTGAAAGAGGCGTTAGCCGAAAGCTGACTGACAGATCTGCCGCTTCGCCTACATCTGTAGTCAGATTGTAAGCGGAGGTTGCCTCGATGATTTTCCGACTGTTCCTGAGTCTCGCCCTGGGTCTTGCTGCCGTCCAACCGCTTCTCGCGCAGGCCGAGGCGGATCCGGCAATCACAGAGGCCGACAAGGCGGATGTCGTCCGCACTTTGGCGGAAAAGCTGCGCGCGAATTACGTTTTCCCCGACATCGCCGAACGCGCCGCCGACGAACTGATCCGGCGATCCAAGGACGGTGCCTGGGCGCAATTCGAAACCGCAAAGGCCTTCGCCGATGCCCTGCGGAGCGATTTGCGCGAGCTAGGCAATGATCGCCACCTGCAGGTGCGTTACGACCCGAGCTTCGTCGAAATGTCGCCTGGCGATAGCGGAGGACCATCGGAGGAAGAGACGGCGCAGATGCGCCGCGAAATGGCCTCCAACGCCTATGGGATCCAGCGCGTGGCGCGTTTGCCCGGAAACATCGGCTATATCGACGTTCGTTTTTTCGGCCCCACCGAATTCGTCGCCCCGGCTTATGAAAGCGCCATGCGACTGCTGCAGGGTAGCGACGCAATCATCGTCGACCTGCGCTCCAATGGCGGGGGAGACCCAGACAGCGTGGCCCAGCTGGCCAGCCACTTCTTCGCGCAAGGCGACGAACGGCATCTCAACAGCATCTACAGCCGGATAGAGGATACCACGCGCGATTTCTGGACGGTCCGCTCGGTCGAGAGCCGGTTCACCGGTCCGGTGTATGTCGTCACGTCCGACTACACTTTCTCGGGCGGCGAGGAATTCGCCTACGACCTGCAGGCGCAGGAGCGAGCCACACTGGTCGGCGAGACCACGGGCGGCGGCGCCAATCCCGGCGCGCCACTATCGCTTGGCCATGGTTTCTATGCCTTCATCCCGACCGGCAGGGCGATCAATCCGATCACCAAGACCAACTGGGAGCACGTGGGTGTCGTGCCCGAACATTCGATTGAAGCTGAGCGCGCATTGCAGAGCGCCTATGCCATGGCGCTTCGCAAGCTGAGCACGTCGCACGACGACAGCGACCGGCGGGAAAAGCTCGAAAGTTTCGCACAGCCGAATAGCGATGCCATGCAGATGGTGCCTGATTGGAAGCACCCCCGCGAGTAGGCCGCGGGATCAGTCTTGCGCGTTTAGCGCGGCGATCGAGCTTACCAGCATCCGCTCCGCCCGGTCGCGGGCGGCGGTTGCCGGGAGGCCGAGCGAGCGCGACAGCGCGCTGCCGATCAGCGCGTCGCCCATCGCCATGAGGACCAGTGCGAGCGTTTCCTCGTGCACCTGCATCGGGTCGCCACCGTGCTCGGCTTCCTCCGGTGCGATCTCATCGACCAGATTGTGGATCGTCTCGACGATAGGGGTCAGCGCGTCTTCGTTTCCAGTCAGGATCATCCAGCTGGCAAGGGCGCCCGCTCCTTCCTTGTCGAAGGCGTCGAAGGCCAGGTCCACGACCTCGCGCGGGCTGCCCAGACCTGCCCGGCTCGCTCGCACGGCATCGATGATCGTGTCGCAGACGGTCCCGGCAAGATGGCCCGCAAGCGCCTTCTGCAGGCCTGCTGCGGATCCGAAATGATGCAAAAGATTCGCGTGCGTGCGGCCAATGCGCGCGGCGACCGCCTTGAGCGTGACCGCTTGCGGCCCGGCCTCGATCAACAGGCCGCGTGCCGCCTCCAGCGCGGCGAGGCGCGATTCTTCGGGCGACAATCTCTTGCGGGTAGCCATCGACAAGGCGTTAACCCATCGCGGCGAACTGGCAAAGGCATTTACCGCTGGTTATTGACAGCAATGTAAGTAGCAGCTACTTACATTGCTGTCAGTTAAACTCGGAGCCTTCCATGAACGCCCCCGCCACGATCGATACCGACACCCGCAAATCCGCACCGACGCCGAAAGACCTCACGCTGACCGTGCGTGACGAGCGCTTCAATCGCGGCACCACGCCGCGCCGCTGGTGGGCCGGAGATGCGTTCGGCACCGCCTGGCACAATGCCCTGTCCGCGACTTTTCCGCGCGGCGAGGCATTCTTCATCGAAGCGGTCAAAGCCCATCGTGAAGGAGCCGATCCCAAGCTGGAGGCCGAGATCCGCGCCTTCGTGAAGCAGGAAATCAACCACACACGCGAACACATCGCCTTCAATCGTCTGGCCGAAGATCACGGCTACGACATCAAGGCGATCGATGCACGCGTGGCGGAAATGCTCGCGCTGACGAAGGACCGCCCGGTCATCGTCAATCTCGCCGCGACCATGGCGCTTGAGCACTACACCGCGATGATGGCGCAGGAATTCCTCGCCAATCCACAGCATTTCAAGGATGCCGATCCCGAAGTGCGAGCGATGTGGGAATGGCACGCGGTCGAGGAAATCGAGCACAAGGGCGTCGCCTTCGACACCTGGAACCATGCAACCCGCGACTGGACCCCCTTCCGGCGCTGGAAGTTGCGTAGCCTGATGATGCTGATCGTCAGCTTCAACTTCTTCCGCAATCGCTGGACCGATACGCTCGAGCTGCTCGCTCAGGATGGGATCACCGGCTGGAAGGCTAAATGGGGCCTGATCAAGTACCTTACAGTCAAACCGGGCGTGGTACGCCGCATCTTCCCCGCGTGGCTCGCCTACTTCAAGCCGCGCTTCCACCCCTGGGATCACGACGATCGTCACCTGATCGGCAAGTATGAGGGCGAGTTCGAAGCAGCGCTGATGCCCGCCGAATAAACCTGACGCGAGACATGAGAAAGACCCCGCAAGCGATTGCGGGGCATTTCGTTTGAGTCACGCCGCTTTTGGGGCGGCCACTTCGCCTTCTGCGAGGTCGAGCGTGAAGAGCGCGCAATCGACGTCCTTGCCGCGCGCACAGCTGTGCCGCGGGGCGACCTTTCCGGTGGGCCTGAAGCCGATCTTGCGCAGCACTCTCCCCGACGCAGGATTGTCGGTGAAATGCCCCGCCTCAAGCCGGTCGTAGCCGAGCAGCTTGGCGATCTCGACCACGCCGCGGGCCGCTTCGGTTGCGAAGCCCTGGCCCCAATAGGGCCGCGCGATCCAGTAGCCGAGTTCGACACCAGTATCGGTTTCCCCCAAACCAGCGCCACCGATGATTCTCGAACCATGGTCACCGGGCAGGGTCAGCAGGAAACTGGGGACTTTCGAATTCACCTCGCGCATGACGAACTGGCGCGCATGTTCGGGGAGATAGGGCCACGGCGCGCGGGCAAGATTGCGGACGACGCCTTCGTCGGCGATCCCGCCAAACAGCGCTTCTGCATCTTCGGGCCAGGCAGGCCGCAGCAGCAGCCTTTCGGTAACATGGAACATCGGTATTCTCCCCATATCCACGCTCCGGGCTCCTAGGCCGGACGCGTGACAGTTGCGTGGCGGCGAAAGGATATTTCGCCAGACTGAGAGGGAGAAACGACAAGAGGGAGACGGGTCGGTCCCATCTCCCTCTTCGGTTGCCGGTGGTTATCCCGGCTGGGACCGTCCCGTCTGGACGATCCCGTTATCGGAGCGTCCGTTTATTCGGCGGCTTCCGCCAGCATGTCGACCGATACGAATTTGCGGTCGAGCTTGCCCTTGTGGAATCGCACAATGCCGTCGGTAAGGGCGAACAGGGTATGATCCTTGCCCATGCCGACATTGGCGCCCGGATAGAACTTGGTGCCGCGCTGGCGCACGATGATGTTGCCGGCGACGACGTTTTCGCTGCCGAACTTCTTCACACCGAGGCGACGACCGGCTGAGTCGCGACCGTTACGCGACGAACCGCCTGCTTTCTTATGTGCCATCGTCCGTAATCCTTACTTCTTGTCTTCGGTCTTCTTGGCGGCAGCCTTCTTGGGCGCTGCCTTCTTGGCCGGAGCCTTTTCCTCGACGGCGCCCTTCTTGGGGGCAGCCTTCTTCGCGGCCGGCTTCTTGGCTTCTGCCTTCTTGGTCTCGGCCTTCGGAGCATCGTCCGTCTTGGCTTCGGCCTTCGGGGACGCTTCCTTCTTCGGCGCAGCCTTCTTTTCCGCCTTCGAATCGCCGACGGCCGTGATGCGCAGCAGGGTCATCTGCTGGCGATGGCCGTTCTTGCGGCGATAGTTGTGGCGGCGGCGCTTCTTGAAGACGATCACCTTCTCGCTCTTCGCCTGGGCGATGATTTCCGCCGAAACGGTCACCTTGCCGGCGTCTTCGAGCTTGTCGCCTTCACCGGCGAGCAGAACGTCGCCCAGCGTGATAGTGTCGCCGGCTTCGCCAGCCAGCTTCTCAACGGCGATCTTGTCTCCGGCGGCAACCCGGTATTGCTTGCCGCCCGTGCGCACTACTGCGAACATGGTGGTTATCTCTCAATCAATTAGCTTTGCCGCATCCTTGCGAATATACGGCGCACCCGTCAGGCCGCCAATCAGCAGCCCCGGAAAGAAGCGTGCCGTTAGGCGAAAGGCGGGTCCAAGTCAACGGCCAGTGCGACGATTTTTCTTCTCCGCTGGCGCGACGCGACCTGCGTGATATGGAGACCGCGATGACCCTTCGCAAGTTCGCATTCGCCCTCTTGCTGCCGCTTACCTGCGCAGCGTGCGCGACACCCGATGCCGGGGCCTACCCCTCGCTTGCCATCCGGGATGTAGAGCGCGTGGATGGCACGTTCGAGCCCGTGCAGAGCGACCGGCTCGATGTACCCCCGGTCGAAACGCAGGGCACCGGCGATCTGCCGACCCGCCTTGCCGCTTTGCAGGCGCGGGCGCGCGATGCACACGCCGCGTTCCTCGCCGCATTGCCAATGGCGGAGCGGCGGGTTTCGGCCGCGGCCGGAAGCGCCGTTGGCACCGATGCCTGGGCCTCCGCGCAGGTTGCGCTGGCGGATCTGGATTCACAGCGCAGCCAGGCGGCCATTGCGCTTGGCGACCTCGACACCTTGTATACCGCCGCCGCGGTGCAGGCAGAGGATGTCGCAGCAGTGGCGGCTGCGCGCGACCAGGTGATCGCTCTGGTCGGCGAGGAAGACGCCGCGCTGCAGCGCCTGCGCGAGCGAATCCGATAAGCGCAAAGAAAGCGCGGGACCGGTCGCCTGGTCCCGCGCAGCGTGCAATGTCCTTTGCCGGGGAGGGGTCAGCCAGTCACGCTCCCCACGATCGTGACGACGGTCAGGCCCCAGCAGAAGATCAGCACGGGTAGGATAAGCACCTGGACGGAAGCGTCCCTGGCATTGACGCGCCCTGTGTGGGTTGCGATGCCGCGCCGCTTGAGTTCCGTCCAGCGCAGGTTGCGCTGGCCGCTTTCGGGCGCAAGCCGCGTCCAGACAAGTGGCAGTCCGAAACCCGCAACAATGAAGATCGCGAAGATCGCCATGGGAATCGCCAGGCCCGGCGTCGAGAGGCCGGTGGCCATGACAGCGAGGAAACCGAGATAGAGGCCCACCGTCGCGACGTAGAGCGGCCGCGGCAATTCGAACGTGCGATCAACAACAGTGCGCTGCGGCGCGAGGCGATCGTGGACGATGGCGGTGTCGGCAATGAGTTCGCGGGGGAGATTCTTCGACATGCTGCTTGCTCCTTTTGATGGGAGCCTTGTGCCGACGGACGAGAGCCCGTTCCTTGATCTGGATCAACTTTTGCAGATTATTTCCAGCGTTCCAGATCGGTGAGATCTTCGGGGCGCGGCGCGATCCAGTGCCAGCCATCCACGCGTCGCTCGCGCTTCCACAGCCACGTGGCACTCTTGAGATGATCCATCAGGAAGTCGACCCCTGCAAAGGCGTTGCGGCGATGCCGCGCGGCCGTCGCGACAAGCACGATCGGTTCGCCGGGCCGCATGGTGCCGATCCTGTGCCAGACCAGCGCTCCGTCGAGAGCGAAACGGGCGCTGGCGGCCTCAGCCAGCTCCTCCATGCCACGCAGTGTGAGCGGCTCGTAGTGCGTCAGCTCGAGCGCGCGTACGCCGCCATCGGGTCTCACCTTGCCGAGGAAGCTTGCGATCCCGCCCGCCTCGCCATGCGCGGCATTGAACGCCGCCAGGGCCTCCCCGACCGACATGCCTGTCTCGAACAGCCGGACATCGAGCGGGGATGCAAGAGAGAGCCTAGCCACCGCTCACCGGAGGCAGCAATGCGACTTCCTCGCCATCCTGCGCAACGAGGCTGGTCCTGTCGGCCAGCACTTTGCCCGCACATGCGACATTCACTTTCTCGTCGGCCAATTGCGCCGCTACCTGCGGCCCGACTGCTTCCAGCAGACCAGGCCAGTCTAGCGGGCCATTCGTCTTTATCTCCTGACGTTCTGCCAGGTCACGCAATGGCCCGAGCAACAGGATACGCACCGCCATTTCTCAAGTCTCCAGATACTGCCCGGTCACGCCGGGGGCTCGGGCGAGGTAGGCTTCGGTCGCATCGATTGCCGGGCCCTCGCCTGCGACCATATTGACCCGTCGCGGCGCATGTTTGCGGGCAAGCCCGGCGGTCACGGCGCGGCGCCATTCGCGATGGGTGTAATCGGCGCTGGGCACGGTGATGAGCAGATCCTCGCCAGCTTCGAGCTGGTGCTCGACATGGGCGAGCCAGTGCTGGTGGAACAATCCGGCCGCCGCCAGAGGATCGGCGGGGAGATCATCCACCGAGATACGCTTCATTCGCGACGCTCGCGATGAAGCGTGATGCCGATCTTCTCGCCCGCCTCGGCAATGGCGAGCTTGACGATCTTGACCGTCACCGCCTCGACGCGCCGGTCCTGCAGGAACAGCGTCTCGCACACATGATCCGCGACCGCCTCGATCAGCTTGAAATGCACGCGTTGGGGCAAAGCTTCGGAAGCGGCGAACTTCAGGTCCATGTAATTCTTCGAATCGTCCAGCGACGTGTCCGGATCATAGCGGTGCAGCGGCTTTATCCGCACGGTGATGGAAAAACGCAGCGGCTGCGGCTTGCCCGTCTCCTCCGAATAAATGCCGGTGAGCACGTCATGTTCGAAATCGGCGACTTCGAGGATCAGCGAATCATTCATCGGCGGTCCCTTAGAGCATCGCGCCTGGGAATGGGCACCGCTTTTCGGTCAGAGCGAGGCGACGCCATCAGCGCGGATTGGACCAGCGCGCGAAAATGGCAGTGGGAAGCAGACGCCCCGACACATCCTCCTGCACGGCGAGGTCGCCATGTTCGATCGTCCCGGGGAGGTCGGCGAATACCTCCGCGAGCAAACCGCCCAGCGCGAGACTGCTCATCCGCACGGCGTAGACGGTGAGAAACAGGAAGCTGCTCTCGGCATCGAGAAGCTGGCGGCAATCCGAAACCAGATCGGGCAGTCCTTGCTCGAGCCTCCAGACCTCGCCGTCCGGCCCGCGGCCGAATTTGGGCGGATCGAGGATGATCCCGTCGTAGCGCCGTCCGCGCCGCACCTCGCGCGCAGTATATTTCATGGCATCTTCGACCAGCCAGCGGATCGGGCGATCGTCGAGACCCGCCAAAGCGGCATTCTCGCGCGCCCGCGCCACCGACTTCTTGCTCGCATCAACATGAGTGACGCGCCCGAAACGGCTCAAGGCCTGCGTGCCTACGCCAGTATAGCCGAACAGGTTCATCGTCTCCGCATTGCTACGGCCTGCGAGCTGCGCGCCCATCCAGTCCCACACGGGCGCCATGTCGGGGAAAAAGCCGAGGTGGCGGAAGGGCGTGCACTGCGCGGTGAAACGCGCTTCCTCGCCCCAGGCCAGTTCCCAGCCATCATCCGGCACCGGCCTGGCGTATTGCCAGCGTCCGCCGCCGTCCTCGTCGCTGCCGGGGACGAATTCGCCGTGAGCATCCCATTCACTGAGGCGCGGAGCCCACATGGCCTGCGGTTCGGGACGGATGAAGCGATAGGCCCCGTACTCCTCGAACTTGCGGCCATGGCCGCTGTCGAGCAGGCGATAGGCATCCCAACCCTCGCCCACCATCAGCACTGGATCGCGCAGCAAATCCGCCATCAGTCGGCGGTTTCGAGGATGAAATCGCGCACCGCCTCATAGGTGCCGGGAAGCTCGGTATAGGCCTCTTCACGCGCGAAGAGATCGCCGACGCGACTGGGCAGCGACGGGCGCAGGCCCGTGGCGCGTTCGACCGCATCGCTGAATTTCGCGGCGTGAGCCGTGGCGAGAGTCACGACCGGGACCTGCGCCGCGAGGTCGGCGTGCCGCGCCGCGTGGAGGCCGATAGCCGTGTGCGGATCGATTACCTCGCCCCAATTCTCATAAGCCTCGCGGATCGAGCGCGCGGTCTCGTCCTCGTCCACTCGCATGCTGGTGAAAAGGCCCGCCGCACCATCGCGCTGGGCGTTGCTGAGCATCATCGCCCGGCTTGCCTCGAAGCCGCGCATCTGGTCGGCCAGCGCCGCGCCATCGCGCCCACCGACATCGAACAGCAGTCGTTCGAAATTGGAGCTGACCTGAATGTCCATGCTCGGCGCGGTGGTCGGGGTGACCGTCCCGGCGGAATAATCGCCGTTGCCGAGCGCGCGGTGGAGGATGTCGTTCACGTTGGTGGCGACGATCAGCCTGGCGATCGGCAACCCCATGCGCGCGGCGACATGGCCGGCGAAGACATCACCGAAATTGCCGGTCGGAACGCTGAAGGCAAGCTCGCGATCCGGACCGCCCAGTTGGAGCGAGGCCGCAAAGTAATAGACGACCTGCGCCATCAGTCGCGCCCAGTTGATCGAATTGACCGCGCCGATGCGATGCCGCGCGGTGACGCTCTCGTCGGCGAAGATGCGCTTCACCATGGCCTGCGCATCGTCGAAGCTGCCTTCGATCGCGATATTGTGCACATTGGGCGCGCGAACCGTGGTCATTTGGCGGCGCTGCACGTCGCTCACCCGACCTTTCGGGTGAAGCATGAATATCTCGACATTGTCGCGCCCGGCCACGGCATCGATGGCCGCGCTGCCGGTATCCCCGCTGGTGGCGCCCACGATCGTCAGGCGACTGTCCTCGCGGGCAAGAAATTCCTCGAACAGCAAGCCCAGCAGTTGAAGCGCCACGTCCTTGAAGGCCAGCGTCGGGCCATGGAACAGCTCGAGCAGCCACTGGCGCTCATCCAGTTGCACCAGCGGCGTGACGGCCTTGTGCGCGAAGCGGCCATAGGCCTCCTCGGTCAGTTCGCGCAGGCGGTCCGGCGCCAGGCTGTCGCCGACGAAGGGCTGCATGACCCGCGCCGCAAGTTCGGCATAGGGCAGGCCGCGCATGGCACGGATCTCTTCGGCCGTGAACTGCGGCCACTCCTCCGGCACGTAGAGGCCGCCATCCGAAGCGAGCCCAGCCAGCGTGACTTCGGCGAAATCGAGCGCGGGCGCGCTGCCACGGGTTGAAACATATTTCATCGGCAACGGCGGTTAGCGGGGGCGGCGCAGAGGGGCAAGCAAGGCGGCCTTTAGCCTGCTTTAGCGTCCCTGCCCCGGCGTCGAAGCACCAGGACGTAAATGACCAGCGCCGTCAGCGCGAAGAGGAACCATTGACCGGCATAGCCCCAGGACGTGTTCTCATAATCCTCGGGCCGGGATTGCTGGGACGGAAGAAGCCCTGCCCTAGGCGTTTCGGCAATGATCATCAGCGGGCGTTCCGGAGCCTGGAACGTCAGCCGCTCCCAGAAGCCGCGTTCATCCGGTGCGAGAACTGCAACGCCCTCGACCTCTCCGCCTGACCATTGCGCCACCGCTTCGGGCCGTTCGGCCACCCCGATCTGAGCCTTGAATGGACGACCTGAAGGCGAACGGCAGGTCGCGATCTGTTTCCAGCCCGTCCGGCCAGAAGCATCCCGACCGCCGACAACCTGCATGTCGACAACTTCGGCACAGGTCGCGCTCAGCCGGCGATAGAGCAAAGCCTCGCTCTGGGGATCGCTGAACGGATAGTCCGCGACCGGCATGGAAGGGCGATCGATCATGGATTGTTTCAGCTGGTCGCGTTCCGCCGCGCGGTCGAGCTGCCAGAAGCCGAGCGCGATCATCGTCGCGATCGCGGCCGCGACGATGATCGTGGGAATGATGGGAATGGTCCTGATCGTCATGTCTTTCGCCGGATACGAGAGGGGCAGCCTGGCCGAGACCGGGCTGCCCCTCCTGTTATTCCAACCTGTCCGGGGACATTAGTGGACGGCAGCGCCCCAGCCGCCCCAGACGTAAACGACGACGAAAAGGAACAACCACACCACGTCGACGAAGTGCCAGTACCACGCAGCCGCTTCGAAGCCGAAATGCTGGCGCGGAGTGAAATGGCCCTTGTAGGTACGTACGAGGCAGACGATCAGGAAGATCGTGCCGATCAGCACGTGGAAGCCGTGGAAGCCGGTCGCCATGTAGAAGGCCGAGCTATAGGTGTTGCCGCCGAATTCGAACGGCGCGGCCGCATATTCGTAGGCCTGGATCGCCGTGAAGACCGCCCCCAGCAGGACGGTGAGCCACAGGCCTTTCTTCAGGCCCTCCCGGTCGCCGTGGATCAGCGAGTGGTGCGCCCACGTCACCGTGGTGCCCGAACACAGCAGGATCAGCGTGTTGAGCAGCGGCAGCGAGAACGGGTTGATGACCGCTTCGATCGCCTTGGGCGGGAACTGGCCGCCGATGACTTCGGAAATCTCGGATGGGAACAGGGCGAAATCGAACCAGCTCCAGAACCAGCCAACGAAGAACATCACTTCCGACGCGATGAACAGGATCATGCCGTAACGCATGTGCAGCTGCACGACCGGCGTGTGGTCTCCGCGTTCGGCTTCCTTCACGATATTGGAAAACCACGCGAAGAACGTCGCGATCAGGCCCGCGATGCCGAGACCGAGCACGAGATGCGCGCTGGCCATTTCATGCATGTACAGCACCATGCCGCTGGTGAAGGTAAGCGCCGAAACCGAGCCGAGGAACGGCCAGATATCGGGTTCGAGAATGTGATATTCGTGATTGACGTTGCCAGCCATGGGTCTTCTGGTCCTGTAAGTCGCGTGTGCCGCAGCCCATAAAGCGCGATGCCGCGCGGGTCTAGGCCCTAGTCGGCGGAATCTATCGCCCGGTGGAAAGTGTAGGACAGGGTGATCTGCTCGACGCCGTCCATGTTCGGATCATCCAGGGCCGCCGGATCGACGAAATAGAGTACCGGCATACGCACCGACTCGCCCGGCTGGAGCGTCTGTTCGGTAAAACAGAAACACTGGATCTTGTTGAAATAGGCCCCGGCCTGTTCCGGCTCCACATTGAAGGTCGCAGTGCCGGTAATCGGCTGATCCGAATTATTGCTGGCGAGGTAGATCGCCATGTCGCGCTGGCCGATCGAGACCGTGTCGGTCGACTGTTCGGGCCTGAAGCTCCACGGCACGTCGCGCGCCGTCGAACCGTCGAAGCGGATCGAGATCGTCTTGCCACCGGCAGCTGCGCCCATCCGTTCGGCAATGGCAGCGTCGCTTTCGCTTGCGCGCTGGGTAGTCCCGCCAAAGCCGGTTACCTGGCAGAACAGTTCGTAAAGCGGGACAGCCGCATAGCCGAGGCCGAGCATGGCCAGCGCGCCGCCGAATGCCAGCAGTGCTGTGCGGGTCTTGCGGGTTTCGAGCGTGGCGGTGGTCATGGTCTCCTCACATGCGGGCGATGGTGATCACGTAGAACAGCACGGCGAAAAACAGCAGGATGCCGCCGAGCACGAGATTGCGGCTCTGCTGCCGGCGCTTGAATTCGGTTTCTTCTTCGGGGGTCATGCGACAAGTCCCTGATAGGCGAGTACCCGATCCACGACCAGAGCCGCGAACAGGGCGAAAAGATACACGATCGAAAAGGCGAACAGGCGCTTTTCCGGCCGCATCTTATCGGCGTCACCCGTCTGCCGGAAGGCGACGGGAACGGAAAGCGCAAGGAAGGCAAGCGAGAGTGCAAGCGCTGCAATGCCATAAACCGCGCCGGTCCCGCCGATGAACCACGGCGCGGCGGCGATGGGCACTAGAATGATGGAATACACAAGGATTTGCCGCCGGGTCGATGTCTCGCCGCGGACGTTGGGCATCATCGGAATACCGACGTTTTCGTAATCGGTCTTCACGAACAGGGCGAGCGCCCAGAAATGCGGCGGGGTCCACATGAAGATGATGGTGAAGAGCAGCACCGGCATCAGGGTGATATCGCCCGTAACCGCGACCCAGCCGATCATCGGCGGGAAGGCCCCCGCACCGCCGCCAATCACGATATTCTGCGGCGTCCGCGGCTTCAGCCAGATGGTATAAATTACCACATAATAGACGATCGCCGCTGCAAGAATGACCGCCGCAAGCCAGTTCACCGCAACACCCATGATCAGCACCGATGCGACCGACAGCAGGATGCCGAAATCGCGCGCATCCTCACGCCGCATGCGTCCTGTCGGCAGGGGCCGGTTGGCAGTGCGCTTCATGCCCCCGTCGATATCGGCTTCCCACCATTGGTTAAGAACCGCGGAGCCGCCCGCGCCCATGGCGATGCACAGGATCGCCGTGAAGCCGAGCACAGGGTTGATGTTTCCCGGCGCGGCGAGCAGCCCGCACAGGCCAGTGAAAATCACCAGCGTCATGACGCGCGGCTTGGTCAGCGCGAAGAAGTCGCGCCACTCGGCGGGAAGCTGGATGGGTTTGGTCTGGGTCATGGGATCGGGCGCCATATAGGCATTCACAGCCGCTTTAGCCAGTCGATCAGCAGGCGATTCACCGCTTCGGGCCGTTCCTGCTGGGTCCAGTGGCCGACACCCTCGAGAATGTGGCCCTCGACCTGCGGCGCGACCATGCGCATCAGCGCCACCGGATCCTCGACCGCGCCGAACAGGTAGGTGGCCGGATCGCGGGTGCCACCGATGAAGAGGGCGGGCTGTTCGATGCGCTGCCCCTGCCATTGGCGCAGCCATTCGTAATCGCGCTCGTGGTTGCGATAGCGGTTGAGCGGCCCGCGAAAGCCCGACGCCCGGAACTCCGCCTCGTAGAAATCGAGGTCGGTATCGCTGAGCCATGCGACCGGCTGCGGGTCGGGCAGGCCTTCGAGAAAGGTCGCGCCATAGGGTTTGGACCAGTAATCGCCAGGCGGCACGTCGCCGCTGATCGAATACATCATGCGCTGCACGAAATCGCGCGGGTCCTGCTCGGCCTCGGCCTCGGCGACGCCTTCGGCCTGGAAATACTCCTGGTAGAAGAACTTGCCCTGATCGGTGAAATGTTCCCGGAAGACCTCGGTGAAGGGCCGATTGGGCACCCCGGCGAAGGGGACGGAAAGGCCCGCGACGGCATGGAATTGGTCAGGATGGGTCAGCGCGCTGTTCCACACGATCGGCGCCCCCCAGTCGTGCCCGACGAGCACCGCAGGCCGGTCCGGTGAGAGTGCCTGCTTCAAGCCGACGAGGTCGCCGACGATGCGCTCCATGGCATAAGCTTCGACCGGGTGGGGCTTGTCCGAGCCGCCATAGCCGCGCACGTCGATAGCACAGGCGGTGAAACCGGCCGCGGCGACCGGGGCCAGCTGATGGCGCCAGCTATACCAGCTCTCGGGAAAACCATGCACCATGATGGCGAGCGGCGCGGTCCCCGGCGCGGGGCCCTCGATCGCGCAACGCAGGGTCAGTTCGCCGACATCGACCGTGCGCATCTCCGGCATGGCTACGCTCCTTCACCCGATATGCGAACGGCCGACCCCCAAGGGGCCGGCCGCTGCATGTACAGTCAGCCCCCGCTTCAGGCGGTTGCGGGCCTCGGATCGCTGATGTGATCGTGGTGGCTGTGGTGCTCCTCGATCACGGGCAGCTCGCTGAACTGGTGGAACGGCGGCGGGCTCGAGAGAGTCCATTCGAGCGTCGTCGCACCCTCGCCCCAGTAATTGTCTTCCGCGCGACGCCCGGCCGTGAAGGCATAGGCGAGGTTCACGAAGAAGATCACCATCGAGGCGGCCATGATGTAGTAGCCGTAAGAGCTGATCTCGTTCCAGTAGGCGTAGGCTTCCGCATAGTCCGGATAGCGGCGCGGCATGCCCTGCCAGCCCAGGAAGTGCTGCGGGAAGAAGATCACGTTCACGCCGATGAAGAAGCCCCAGAAGTGGAGATGCGCGAGCAACTCGCTGTGCCAGCGGCCGCTCATCTTCGGGAACCAGTAGTAGAAGCCGGCGAACATCGAGAACACCGCGCCCATCGAGAGCACGTAGTGGAAGTGCGCGACCACGAAATAGGTGTCGTGCACCACGTCGTCCACGCCGCCATTGGCAAGGTAGACGCCGGTCACGCCGCCCACAGTGAACAGGAAGATGAAGCCCAGCGCCCAGACCATCGGGCTCTTGAACTCGATAGAGCCGCCCCACATCGTGGCGATCCAGCTGAAGATCTTCACGCCTGTCGGCACCGCAATTACCATCGTGGCCGCGGTGAAATACATCTTCGTGTTCACGTCGAGGCCGACGGTATACATGTGGTGCGCCCACACGACGAAACCGACCACGCCGATCGCGACCATGGCATAGGCCATGCCAAGATAGCCGAAGACCGGCTTGCGGCTGAAGGTCGCGACGATCTGGCTGATCATGCCGAAGCCCGGCAGGATCATGATGTAGACTTCGGGGTGACCGAAGAACCAGAAGAGATGCTGGTACAGGACCGGATCGCCGCCGCCGGCCGGATCGAAGAAGGTCGTGCCGAAGTTACGGTCGGTGATCAGCATGGTGATCGCGGCCGCAAGAACCGGCAGCGCGAGCAGCAGCAGGAAGGCGGTAACCAGCACCGACCACACGAACAGCGGCATCTTGTGCAGGGTCATGCCCGGCGCACGCATGTTGAAAATGGTGGTGATGAAATTGGTCGCACCCAGGATCGAGCCGGCACCGGCAAGGTGCAGCGAGAAGATCGCGAAATCGACCGCCGGACCCTGCGACCCGGAGGTCGACAGCGGGGCATAGACCGTCCAGCCGACGCCTGCGCCCGGACCCGTACCGCCCGGCACGAAGAGCGAGAAGAGCAGCGAGACGAAGCCGGCCACCGTCAGCCAGAACGAGATGTTGTTCATGCGCGGGAACGCCATGTCCGGCGCGCCGATCATCAGCGGCACGAACCAGTTGCCGAAGCCACCGATCATCGCGGGCATGACCATGAAGAAGACCATGATCAAGCCGTGAGCGGTGATGAACACGTTCCACATGTGCAGCGAGGTGTCGAAATCTGGCGTGCCGCCCATGAATTCGGCCCAAAACTGCAGATACTGGATGCCAGGTTCGTGCAGCTCGGCGCGCATGATGCCCGAGATCGCACCGCCGACGATACCGGCGACGATCGCGAAGATCAGGTAGAGCGTGCCGATGTCCTTGTGGTTGGTGGACATGAACCAGCGCGCGAAGAACCCCGGCTTATGATCGGCATGATCATGCGCGTGGTCCTCGTGGTGGGCCTGGAAGCTGTCTGCAGTAGTGGCCATCGTGCTTGTCTCTCGCGTCTTTCGTATTTCTTAGGCAGCCGGATTTTCGACCGGCGGCGCGCCGGCGCCGGGGGCACCCGGGACCGCGCTTTCAGGTTCCTGGGTCGGCGGCAGCGACGGATCGGTGTCGATCCCCGCGTCTTCCTCTCCAGCCACGGTGCCGCCCTGTGCGCGAACCCATGCATTGAACTGGTCCATCGGCAATGCCTCGATCGCGATCGGCATGTAACCGTGGCGTGCACCGCACAGCTCAGAACACTGGCCGTAATACACGCCCGGCTCGTTGATGGTCAGCATCTTCTCGTTGAGGCGGCCCGGCACGGCATCGAGCTTGAACCACAGGCTCGGCACGGCGAAAGAGTGGATCACGTCGGCAGCGGTGGTCTGCAGGCGGATCGGAACGCCGACCGGCACGACCATGCGATTGTCGACCGCCAGCTGATAGGGCTCGCCCCGCTCGCGCGCTTCGGCGTCGTCGAGCATGTTGGAAACGATCTCGAAGTCGCCGTTGTCGGGATAGGCATAGCCCCAATACCACTGGTAGCCGATCGCCTTGACAGTGATGGCATCCTTCGGCGGCGTCTCATACTGCTTGGCGATGAGAGTGATCGACGGGATCGCGATGCCGAGCAGGATCAGCGCCGGAACGACAGTCCAGATGACTTCGATGGTGGTGTTGTGGCTGGTCTTGGAGGGGACGGGATTGGCCTTCTTGCGGAACCGGATGACCACATAGAGCATCAGCGCAAGAACAAAGAGGCTGATCGCCACCATGACCCAGATAAGCCCGACATGCAGGCCGCTGGCATATTCGCCGGTCGGCGAGAATTGCGGCTGCACGTCCCAGCCACCCTGGACCGGCATGCCCTTGCCTTCGGTCGGCGCCATCGGCGTGTAGGCATCGCTGCCCGCGGCCACTGCGTCGGGATCGGCCACGTCCGCCGCCTGAGCCGGATCGACACCGTCCAGCGCCTGCGCGGGTGTCGCTTCGGGCACGGGCGCGACCAGATCGTCCTGCGTCAACGCTTCCTGCGCGGTCACCGCCTGCGGTGCGGCTGCCAGCATGCCGGCCATCGCCAGACTCGCGAACGTGCGGTTCAAACCCTTGAAGAAGCCAGGAAAATTCATCGTCTGGACGCTCTTTCGTGTCTCGTTATCAGCTCGGCCAGCAGGCCATCGAGAATCGGCCGCCCAACATTCTCAAAGCCGAGAAAGGGCGGGATTTGGGACGCCTATAGGCATGGAAACCCGATGCCTCAAGCGCGTTGCCGACAAAAATATGCACCAGCGTTTGCCTCTTGCGCAATCGAACGCAAACCGCTTTGTGCCAGCGCCGTATGACAGACGAAGAAATCCTCGCCGAATTCCGCGCCAGCGAAGCCTTGCTGGAAGGCCATTTCAAACTCAGCAGCGGACGGCACAGCGGCCACTACCTGCAATGCGCCCGCGTACTCATGAACCCCGAACGCGCCGGTCGGCTTGCGCTGGCGCTCACGCAGAAAATCCCGCGCGAGGTTCGCTCCGCGATCGATGTCGTGGTCAGCCCGGCCATGGGCGGAATCATCATCGGCCACGAGATGGGGCGCGCCCTGGGCAAGGACGCGCTGTTCCTCGAACGGCCCGACGGCGAATTTCATCTGCGCCGCGGCTTCCGGCTCGAACCGGGCGCCAAGGTGCTGATGGTGGAAGACGTAGTGACCACCGGCCTTTCCAGCCGCGAGGCCATCGCTGCCGTGGCGCGCGAGGGCGGCGAAGTCATTGCCGAATGCGCGCTGGTCGACCGCAGTGACGGGTCCGCCGATCTCGGCGTGCCCTTCTTCCCGCTAATCGACATCACCTTTCCCAGCTATGCGGAGGACGAAGTGCCTGAAGACCTCGCTGCCATTCCCGTGACCAAGCCGGGTAGCCGCGCCGCTTGATGCGATTTTTCGCCGCTCTCCTGTCGCTCGCGTGGATGAGCCTCGCCAGCCAGGCGATGGCCTGTGCCCTGCAACCTGTGGTGATGTTGGACGACGGTGCCGCGGAACCCGCGCTCCCGCCCTTCTATGCCGGGCTCGACGAGGCCATTGGCGAGGATTTCCCCGGCGAAGTCCAGCTATATCGCGACGGCATGACCTATTGGGTTCGCAGCGCGCCGGACTGCGAAAATACTACCTGGCCGTGGGCCTCCATCACCAAACAGGTCGTGGCGACGCTGACCATGCAGGAGGTGGAGCGCGGCACGCTCGCGCTCGACGCCCCGGCGATCGCATATCTGCCCTTCCCGCCTGCAGGTGATCTTCCCGCCCCCACGATCCGTGACTTGCTTCAGCATCGTTCGGGTCTGCGCAATCCCGACGAGAGCCCGAAGGATGTAAACGGCGTGCCCGACTTCTACTCGGATGGGCCAAGCGGACTCGATTTTTGTCTCGATCAACGCGACGCGTCACCGGTCGAAGGCTGGACCTACAACAATTGCGACTACATCGTGCTCGGGGCGGTGCTGGAGTCTGTCACTGGCAGGCCGATCCGCGCGCTGATCGGCGAGCGGCTGCGCTCTGCCGGGGTCGACGGGCCCATGCTGGCCAGCCGCCGTCCGCGCAGCCTTGCTCGCAGCGACGCCAATTATCCGTACGATGTCTCTCGCTATGGCGCTTCCGGCGGCATGATCGGGACTGTGAATTCCATCATCGCCTTCGATCGCGCGCTTATGGAAGGCCGCCTGCTGTCATCCGAAGCGAGGGCCGAAATGTGGAAGAGCGACCCGGCGCTGGGCTACATGGCGCTGGGCCAATGGGTCTATGAGGTACCGCTCTCCGGTTGTCCAGGTCCGGTACGCATCGTCGAACGACGCGGGGCCATCGGAGACTATCAGCTGCGCAATTTCATCGTTCCGGAGGACGACATGGCGCTCGTGCTTGCCGTAAAGGATGGCGGCTTCGAATTCGGCGAACTCTGGCAGCAACAGGGGCGTTCGTTCGAGATCCTGTCTGCCGCCGTGTGTGGAGATGCAACATGAGCGATACCTCAAGCTCCGGCAAACTCCGCCTCGGCGTGAATATCGATCACGTCGCTACGATCCGCAACGCGCGCGGCGGCGACCATCCCGACCCGGTGCGCGCGGCAGAAATCGTGGCGAGCGTGGGCGGCGACGGCATCACGGCCCATTTGCGCGAGGACCGGCGGCATATCCGCGACGCCGACCTCAGGCGCATCCAGAGCGCGACCGACCTGCCGCTCAATCTCGAAATGGCGGCGACCGAGGAGATGCTCGACATTGCCCTCGCCCACAAGCCGCATGCCGCCTGCATCGTCCCGGAAAAGCGCGAGGAGCGTACGACTGAAGGCGGATTGGACGCCGCCGGGCTGCACAACACGCTGACCCCGATCGTGTGGAAACTGAAGGACAACGGCATCCGCGTGTCGCTGTTCATCGAAGCGGACGAGCGGCAGCTGGAAGCTGCGCAGCGCCTCGGCGTGCCGGTGGTCGAATTCCATACCGGTGAGTACGCTCATGCGGGCCTCGACGGCGATGCAGAGCGCGAGGCGCGCGAGCTCGAGCGGATCGCCGCGATGTCCGTCGCGGCGCGTAGTGTCGGGATCGAACCGCATGCGGGGCACGGGCTGACCTATGAGAATGTGAAGCCGATCGCGGCCATTCCGGAGCTCGCCGAGCTGAACATCGGGCACTATCTTGTCGGCGAGGCGGTGTTCGTTGGGCTGGAAGAAGCCGTGCGACGGATGCGTAAGCTGATGGATGAGGCGAGGTAGATGGCGTCTATTCGCTCCCTTTGGTCGCTGCGCCCGGCACCGGCCCACGCCCCCTCCCGGCCACCCTTAAGATACCGTGCCGTGGGCGGCCGGGAGGGGGCGTGGGCCGGTACCGCGACCTTTAGGAGAAAAACGTGATCATCGGTCTCGGCTCCGACCTCTGCAATATCGAGCGAATCCAGAACTCTCTCGACCGTTTCGGCGAACGCTTCGAGAACCGCGTCTTCACCGAAATCGAGCGGGCCAAGGCACGGCGGCGGCCCTTCACCATCGCCGGCACCTATGCCAAGCGCTTCGCGGCCAAGGAGGCGTTCTCCAAGGCGGTCGGCACGGGCTTCCGGCGCGGCGTCTTCATGAAGGACATCGGCGTAGTGAATGCCAAGTCCGGCGCCCCGACGCTGGCCCTGACCGGCGGCGCTGCAATCCGGCTTGCGGAAATGCTGCCATCCGGCCATGAGGCGCGCATTCATCTCACCCTCACCGACGACCATCCATGGGCACAGGCCTACGTGATTATCGAGGCCCTCCCCGCATGAGCACCGGCAGCCCGGCAGTGAACGACATCGCCAAGACGTCCGAAAAGAGCGACGAAAAAGTCGATTGGATCGCAGAAATCCGCGGCCTCGCGCTGATGCTTCTCGCGGTGGTCGGGTTCCACAGCTTCATCGCCAAGCCGTTCTACATCCCGTCCGAATCGATGATGCCCAATTTGCTCGTGGGCGACCGGCTGATCGTCAGCAAGTATCCCTATGGCTGGAGCTGGTCCTCGATCAGTTTCCACCTCGCGCCGCGCGGCGACTGGCGGCTGTTCCCATCGACTCCCGAATATGGCGACATCGTCATCCCCGTTCACCCGGAACGCGACGAGGATTACATCAAGCGTGTCGTCGCCCTGCCCGGTGACCGGATCGCGGTGAGAAACGGCCAGATCGTGCTGAACGGAACGCCGATCGAACAGCGCGTGGAACCTGCTCTCGACCTCCCGCTCGACGGGAATTCGCGCTGCGACGGCTTCGATTTCGACAATTTCCGCGCAACCGACGACGATGGCCAGCAGGTCTGCCGCGTCCCGGTGTTGCGCGAAACGCTGCCCAATGGCGCGACCTATCTCGTCATCGATCACACGCGCAGCCCGCTCGACAACTTCCCCGAGATTACCGTGCCGGAAGGCGAGGTCTTCGTGATGGGCGACAATCGCGATCATTCCTCCGACAGCCGCGAGCTTTCCAGTTCGCGCGGACTGATGGGTCCGGTGCCGCTGGAAAATGTCGGCGGGCGTGCCGAATTCATCACTTTCTCGCTCGACGGGACCACGACGCTGAACCCGGTGACCTGGTGGACCAGCCTGCGCGAGGGCCGTGCCTGGACAACCCTGCGGCCGGCAGTCGTGGAACGAAACACGGCCGCCGCGCGCTAATCGTCCGATAGCGAGGGGGGCAAGGCCTTGAGCGAAGACGAAGAACCCGATCTCGGCACTAGCCCGTCGCGGATCAACGACCCGCGTATCCGGCACGAGATGCACAAGGCGCTGGTATGGGTCGGCGTCGTCGGGCTCGTCGCCCTGGCGGTGCTGATTGCCAAACCGCTACTCGTCGTGTTCGGCGCCATGGTCTTCGCTGCCATGATCGATGGTGGCGCGCGGCTGCTGGGGCGCATCCTGCCGATCGCGCGCAGCTTGCGGGTGGTAATCGTCCTGCTGCTGGTTGTGGCCTTCTTTGCGTGGCTGATCCAGTTCTCCGGCGAAACGATATCGCGCGAGGCGGCGCAGTTCCCAGCAATTATCGAAACGCAGTTGCGCGAACTGGCCGGCTGGGCCCGCTCGCAAGGGCTCCAGGTGCGGCTCGACCAGGTCCAGACCTATGCCGACAATATCGGCAGCGGGATCAGCACGGTCATGGGTGCCTTGGGTGGTCTCCTCGGCGGGTTGGCGACGCTTGCGATGATCATTGTCATCGGGGTCTATGTCGCGATCGACCCCAAGCTTTATGAGCGCGGCATTGCATGGATGCTGCCGCGCCACCAGCGCCACGATTTCTACGTCACCATCGACAAGATGGCGTTCACCATGCGTCGGCTGATGGCCGGCCGCCTGCTGGGCATGGTGGTCGAGGCGATCTTCACTTACGTGATGCTGGCGATCGTCGCGCCGCTGGTCGGGATCGGCGCAGTGCCCATGGCTGCGCTACTGGCGATCCTGACAGGCCTGCTCGCCTTCGTGCCCAATCTTGGGGCGATCATCAGCGGCATCCTGATGACGCTGGTCGGATTTTCCGGCGGCGTCGAAATGGGCATCTACACCGTCATCGTTTATTTCTTCGTGCAGAATTTCGATGGCTATGTCGTGATACCCATGATCGCGAAGAAGACCGTCGACCTGGCCCCGGCACTCGTCCTGGCTTCGCAATTGATCATGGGCCTGCTGTTCGGCATTCTGGGCCTGTTCCTCGCCGATCCGCTGCTGGCGATGCTTAAGGTCGCACTGGAACGCCGGGCCGAACGGGCGGAGGCAAACCGGGCGAGAGAAGTCGAGAACAATGGCGCGTAAGTTTCTCTACATCATATCCTTTATCACCGTCGTGGTCATAGTGGGCGGCATCGCCCTGTCGATCTGGTCGCGCGAGGCGACCGAAATCGCCTTCGTGCCGCGCGGGGAATTCGTCGAGCAGCAACCGCTGGCCGAGAATGCCTATCAGGACCCAGCGATGTGGTATTCGCGCCCCGGCCTCGGCGCCAACGACCCCGCGCGCTACCAGCCGGCGGTCGCGGAAACGCCCGAGGACCCTGCGACGCGCTCGCCTTCACCAGAGGCTCCCGCCGCCGAACGCAGTCTCGACCGGCCTGCCCCACAGATCGGCGTCAATTCGCAGGCTGGCGAGATTGCCGATCCTCGCGAGCTGCCCGACTTCGCGGTCTTCTTCGTGCCACCGACCAGCTACACAAAGGGCGCGCTGGGAGACTGGAACGCCCCGCTCGACGATGCCGATACCGATCAGCTTGCGCGCGTCTTCCTGCGCGGCCTGGCCAGCCCCTTCAATCGCGCCGACGAGATCTGGGCGCCAAGGTACAGGCAGGCCGCCGTCGGCGCGTTCCTGACCGATCGTCCCGAAGCAACCCGCGCCATCGACGCGGCCTATGCCGATGTCGAGCAGGCTTTCCGCTTCTTTCTCGAGAGCGTGGGGCCGGACAAGCCGATCGTGCTTGCCGGGCACAGCCAGGGCGCGGCGCATGTCCTGCGCCTCTTGCGCGATGTCGTCGCCGGCACGCCTTTGCAGGACCGCATTGCCGCCATCTATGCGCCGGGCTGGCCGATTTCGCTGGCGCATGACCTGCCCGCCCTTCCCTTCCCCGCATGCGCCGCCCCGCAGCAGGCAGGCTGCATCGTCAGCTATCTCAGCTTTGCCGACGGGGGCGACCCGGGCCAGTTGCTGACCCGCTACAGCGCGATGCCCGGCCTCGACGGGGAACCGCGCGGCAGCGAGGATCCCGTGCTCTGTGTGAACCCGCTCACTGGCATGACCGGCGGCTCCGCCCCGGCGGCGGACAATCTCGGCACGCTCGTGCCGGAGGAAAGCCTCGCCTCGGCCGAGCTGGTTGCCGGTGCGGTTCCGGCGACCTGCGGCGAGAACGGCATCCTGTTCATCGGCGATCCGCCCGAACTCGGGCAAGGTGTCCTTCCCGGCGGCAATTATCATGTCTACGATATTCCGCTGTTCTGGAAGAACCTGCAGGAAGACGTCGTAACGCGGGTGAAGGCGTGGGCACCGGCGCAGTCGTAACCGATAATGCGCTCGATTTCGGCGATGCCCTGCCAGAGGGCGGGGCGCTGTTGGGGCTGGACGTCGGAACCAAGACGGTAGGCATCGCCACCTGCGATCCCGAGTGGCGGTTCGCGACAGCCGGCAAGACGCTCTCCCGTGGCAAGTTCGGCAAGGACAGCGAGACACTTCGGGCGCTGGCAGCCGAACGGCGGATCGCTGGGGTGGTCGTCGGCTTGCCGCGTAACATGGACGGCAGCGAGGGTCCGCGGGCCCAGGCGAGCCGTGCCTATGCGCGCAATGTTGCCGCCGCACTCGACCTCCCCGTCCTGCTGTGGGACGAACGCTGGTCCACCGCCAGCGCCGAAAACGCGATGATCGCGCAGGACATGAGCCGCGCCAAGCGTGCCGCCCGGATCGACAGCCACGCCGCGGCCATCATTCTGCAGGGCGCAATCGACACGCTGGCCGGAGGCGGGTTCTAGGCGGCAAGTCTTTCTCGCCGTGCCGTCGCCTCCCCTGCCAGCAGACGGCTGCCGCTCAATTCCGCCATCCGCCACAGCGCGTCGCGATCCTTTGCGTCCGGCAGCAACCCCTCGCGGGCTTCAAATGTCGCAAGCCGCAACCGGTCGCTCGGATGATGGCGGCCGAAATCCTCGGCGAGTGCGAGCGCATCATCGCCGCCCATGCCGATGGCACACCGCAGGAAGACTTCCGTCGAGGTGGGATTGAGCGTGCCGGTAACCACATTGCTGTCGAGATCGAAGCCATACTGGTCGAGCCAGCCCTGGCCTGCGCCAATGTGCATTATGTTGAGCGAGACCGAGGTGGCCTCCGGCGGCAATTGCGAATGAATGTCCCGGTGCGCCCGGTAATGCATCAGCCGCCCTGTCGAGAGAGCGCTGCGCTCCACGAAGCGCAGGTCGGCCCGCTCTCCCTTGATCCCGGCCACGCTCTCGTAGTCGTATTCGAAATAGTCGCTACGATAGCCCGGACCGAAATAGCCGACCGTCAGGAAATCGAAGTTGTGGTCATGCGGAATGCCATAGACGAACGTTCTCGCCCCACTCGCGGCGAAGCACGGTTCGTCCTCGCTCGGCCATATGTTGGCGCGCAAGAAGGCTGTGCCAAGGACCGGCGACAGCACGATTGCCTGCGGCCCGTAGCCGCCCGCGTCACCGTCAGTCCGCGAAAGGTCCTTCATCTGCTCGATCAGCAAGTCACCAAGGAAATGGTCATTGCGGCCCAAGCGGCCAAGATGTGCGGCAGCGGCGCGTGTGCTTTCCTCGTCACGGGGGTCGAAACCATTGCCGAGCGCCTCGACGATCTCTTCGAGCGATGCGCTGCCGGTGTCGGGATTGTCGATTATACGGGGCATGGTTCGGACTCTTTCGCTGCCAATTCGGGGTAGGTTTCGACCAGGTGCGCACGCAATGCCTGCGCTGGCGTCGCAAGCGTGTCTTCGGCGTCCCGTGCGATCCGCAAGAGCGCGTCGAAACCCGTCGCTGTATCGAGCGCAAGACATTCGCGGATAGCCTGCCAGCGCAAGTGATCGCTGCCCGAGCGGGATTGGGCGGCAAGCGCAGGCGCGGCATCCGTCCGGCCCATCCGTCCAAGGAGCGCCATCGCCAGTTCCCTCTGGCTCTCGACCCGGTCACCGCTGGCACGGTGCAGCAGTCGGCCATCACCCAGGCGAAACACGCGCGAGGGACCGGGCACAGGCGGAGTTCGCGCGATCCGCAAGAGGACGAGGCGACCATGGATGGTGCGGACCATCCGCGCCTGGTTCGGAGCGAGATGCAACGCATCTCCCGCCACCACGCGCCGCGGATGGCGGTCGATCGCCGCGCGGTCCGGCCACTCGCGCGCGATCGTAGCGAGCTCCAGGTCGGCAGCTCCGCCGAGCACGATTTCGTGCCGCTCCACGTCCGAGAAGGTGGCCGTTTCGGTGTTTCCGTTCGCTATCGATGGGTCATAGGCGAGCAACACCAGCGCCGCCCTGCCCCGTGTCGCCAGCTGCAGAATGGAGGTGCCGGCATTCTTCTGATGCCGGAAGGGAACCTGCGCCAGCGGCTCTTCGCGTAGCGCCTCCATGAGCGCATCCGTTAGCGGCTCGAAGAGGTGCCGCGCGGAAGCGAGCCTGATTGCGACCTCCGGCAGGCAGGGACCACGATCAAATGCGGCGCCTGCGCCATAAGCTGCGAGCTCGTCGAGAAACCGCACCACGTCGCTGCTCCCAAGCCACGCATCGCGCGCAGCTTCGATCCGCAATTGTGCCCGGCGCTGTGCGGACGGATTTCCGCACAGCGACTTGATGTCGTCATCGATGTCCATTCCGCGATCCGTCAGGCCGGGATCGAATGGGTGACGTCGTAAACGTAGACCATGATCACGATCAGCGTATCGTCCGTCGCGGGACCGGATGCGAGAACGCTGCCGAACAGGCCGGTGACCTGGTCGAAGCCAGGCAGGCTGCCGATGTCGATGGTGGGAAGTTTCATTCATTTTCTCCGTAATCTGCCGGCCGTGCGACCCCATGTCCCGACCGCGCGCCGCACACGCTGCCAAGCGCGGGCTGCGGCTTGAAATTAAAATATTGTAAGCCGCGGGAACTGCGCGCTATCGGGTCCGGCAATGACCGCCGAGACGCGCAAATTCGATCCCGCCCAGGCGACCAAGTTCTTCACCGGACGCGGCCATTCGGGCTGGCTCGGCCTGCAATATTCCGACCATGGCGATGACTGGGTGGAACTGGAGCTGCCGTGGCGCGAGGACCTGCTGGGCGAAGAGGGGCAGCGCGTGCTCGCCTCCGGGCCGATCCTGTCGCTCATGGACATGGCCAGCGGCATGGCCATCTGGCGGGCCATGGACGAATTCAGCGCCATCGCCACGCTCGACCTGCGGGTCGATTACGTGCGCCCGGCGCGCGAAGGCTCGAGCGTTTTCGGCCGCACGCAATGCTATCGGCTGACGCGCAGCGCGGCGTTCGTGCGCGGCCTCGCCCATGATGGCAATTCAGACGATCCGGTCGCCCACATCCAGGCTGTTTTTATGAAGATCGCTCCCAGCGCTCCGGTGGCGAACCGTGACTGAGCGCCCGGACGACGCAGCGCTCACGCCCTATGCCCGCGCGCTGGGCATCGAGCTAGATCATTGGGATGGGGACGCGCCGGTCATGCGCGTCGCGTTCGACGAAACCGTTGAGGGGCGGCCGGAGCACTTTCACGGCGGCGCCACCGGTGGTTTGCTGGAAACTGCGGGCTATGCGGTGCTGCGCAGCGTTCTGGCGGCGAGCGGACGCACTGCGACGCTCAAGCCGATCAATATCACCGTACAATATCTGGCCGCGGGCAAAAGCCAGACGAGCTATGCCAGCGGGCGCATTACCAAGCTGGGGCGCCGCAGCGCCAACATCACGGTCGAGGCATGGCAAGACGACCGCGCGCGGCCGATCGCGACGGCAGTGATGAACGTCCTGATGGCAGACGGATAGCGCCTACTGCAGTTCGAGCTCGCGCAAGCGCTCGTCTCGCGCGCGCCTGATCGCCTCGGCCCGCGCTTCGTCGGCGCGCCGCCGCGCCTCCTCGATCGCCGCCTCGTCCACGTCGATCCCGTTCTCGCCCAGCGTGATATCGATCGGCACGCCGTCGACCTCGGTCGAAAAGACCGCCTCGCCGTCGCTAATGCGAATGCGCGAGTTGCCGTCGCCGATCGGAATGTCGCCGATGTCCGGCACATCGAGTGGCTCCACCGGCGTACCGGGATCGCTCTGTTCGCGCGGGGCCGGCTGTCCGGTCGCCTGCACGCCCAATGCGCGGTTCATGAAATCGCGCCAGATGCGCGCGGGAAGCCCGCCGCCCGAGATATTGCCCGCCAGCGGGGAATTGTCGTCATTGCCGATCCAGACGCCGACGACGAGGTCGCCCGCATAGCCGACGAACAGCGCATCGCGATTGTCCTGCGTGGTTCCGGTCTTGCCGAAATTGGGACCGCTGAGCATCGCCGCCCTGCCCGTTCCGCGATTGATTGCGGCCCGCAACATACCTTCCATCTCGCGATGCGTGGACGAGGAAAAGCTCGACGGCCCGTCCCAAAGATTTTCGAAGAAGCCGCGCTCGGGCCTGGCGAATGCGTGAGCATCTACCGGAAAGGCGTTGGCCGCCACGGCTGCGTAAGCCGACGTCAGCTCGAGCAGCGTCATCGTGTTGGTGCCAAGCGCCAGGCTGGGATCACCCTTCGTCAGCGGCGAAGTCACACCGAGATCCCGCGCCAGCTTGATCACCTTCTCGCTCCCGACATCCTGCAGCAGGCGCACGGCCGCTACATTGCTCGACTGGGCAAAAGCATCGACCAGCGTCAGACTCTCGGAATAGCGGTCGCGCGAATTGCGCGGGCGATAGCTTCCCTCGGTGAAAGCCGTGTTGGCGATCCGGTCCTGCGGCTCCCACCCTGCACGCAGCGCGGCGAGATAGACGAACAGCTTGAAGGTGGAACCCGGCTGTCGTTTGGCCTGCGTCGCGCGGTTGAAGGACGACTGCGAATAATCCTTGCCGCCAATCATGGCGACGACTTCGCCATTGGGCCGCATGGCCACCAGCGCGACCTGCGCCTCGCCTAGCGGCGCACGGCTCGTCACATCGCGCGCGATGTTCTGCAAGCGGCTGTCGAGTGTGGTGGTCAGCGTCTGGCGGGCATAACCACCATCCACCTCGTTGCGCGCTTCGGGCAAAGCCCAGTCGGCGAAATAGGTGCCGGTCGGAAGGTCGCTCTTGAGGCGAACATCGAGCGTCGGCGGGCGCATGGTGCGCGCTTCGGCCTCGGTAATGTAGCCGGCGGCCACCATCGACTGCACCACCAGCTGCATGCGCTTTTCCGCCCGTTCGTAATGCCGCGTGGGCGCATAGCGTGACGGCGCTTGCAACAGGCCAGCCAGCATGGCCGCCTGATTGGGTTTCAGGTTTTCCGGCTTGCGATAGAAATAGTGCAAGCTGGCCGCGCGCAGGCCATAGACATTGTCGCCGAAGTAGGCGTTCGAAAGATAGCGTTCGAGGATCTCGTCCTTGGTCAGCCAGCTTTCCAGCCAGAAGGCGATCAGCGCCTCGCGCGCCTTGCGGGTCAGCGTGCGCTCGGGCGTCAGGAACGTGAACTTGGCCAGCTGCTGCGTGATCGTGCTGCCCCCACCCGTGCCGGTGAAGGCGGCACGCGCAATGCCGCGAGGGTCCACGCCCCAATGATCATAAAAGCGCCGGTCCTCGATCGCGAGGAATGCTTCGACGACGTGTGGTGGCAAGGTGTCGATATCGACCGGCTCGTCGACGATCGCCCCATTGCGCGCGATCGGTGTACCATCGGCAGCAAGCAGGGTGATCTGTGGCGGCGCGATGGGCTCGAGCGACTTGGAGAGCGGCGCAGTGATCGCCAGCCAGCCAACCAGCACGATAAACAGGGCGAGCAACCCCAGCGCGATGCGCCCTGCCCACCAACGCTTGCGGCGGCCAAGCCAATAGGCCCGCTGCCACCAGCGTAGGCGGCGGCGCTCTTCTGCTTCGAGCGCAGAATCGAGACTGGAGAGCCGGTCGTCCCAATCGTCGTAGGGTGACTGATCGTAATCGAACGCGTCATGCGTCGCATAATAGCCGCTATGGCCCGACGGCTCGGGCTCGGCCCGTGGCCTGCGCCTGAAGGAATCGAATACGCCCATTGCCTACTGTATTAAACGAATAACACAGTCATGGATAGAGGACGCAGGCTTAACCCTTGCCAACGACGCTTTCCGGCAGGTCCTCACCAAAAACCCGCTGGTAATACTCGGCCACCAGCATCCGCTCTTCCTCGTCGCACTTGTTGAGGAAGGACAGGCGGAAGGAAAAGCCGACGTCCTTGAAGATCGCATAGTTCTGCGCCCAGGTGATGACCGTGCGCGGGCTCATCACGGTCGAGATGTCGCCATTGATGAAACCCTGCCGGGACAGGTCGGCCACCTTGATCATGTCGGCAAGAACCTCGGGATCGATGTCGGGGTTCTTGGCCTCGACTATCTTCTGTTCGGTCTCGGCGGGCAGGTAGTTGAGGCCAACAACGATATTCCAGCGGTCCATCTGGCCCTGGTTGATCTGCTGCGTGCCGTGATAGAGCCCGCTCGTATCGCCAAGGCCGACCGTATTGGCGGTGGCGAATAAGCGGAAGTTCGGATCGGGTCGAATCACGCGGTTCTGGTCGAGCAGGGTCAACTTGCCTTGCTGTTCGAGCACGCGCTGGATCACGAACATCACGTCCGGGCGGCCTGCGTCATATTCGTCGAACACCAGCGCCACCGGGTGCTGGAGCGCCCAGGGCAGCAGGCCTTCGCGGAATTCGGTAACCTGAAGCCCGTCGCGCAGCACGATGGCATCGCGACCGACCAGGTCGATACGGCTGATATGCGCGTCGAGATTGATGCGGATACAGGGCCAGTTGAGGCGCGCGGCGACCTGTTCGATATGGGTCGACTTGCCGGTGCCGTGATAGCCCTGCACCATCACACGGCGGTCGTGCGCGAAGCCGGCAAGGATCGCGAGCGTGGTGTCCGGATCGAAGACATAGGCTTCGTCGAGATCGGGCGTGCGCTCGTCCGGTTTCGAGAAGGCCGGCACTTTCCAGTCGATGTCGATCCCGAAGGTCTCGCGCACATCGACTTCGGTGTCGGGAGCCGCCAGAACGGTCTTGGCGGCGGCGTCGAAGGTCTTGTCGGTCATGTCGTTCATCGCGCTTGGCGACCTAGGCATTTATATCCGCCGCGCCAAGCCTATATTGGCTGGCAATGCCGCAAGAGCCGCTATCAGAGAAACTGCGTTTGAAGCTGGTGGAGCGTGTGCGCGGTGTCTTCAACGACGTCGAGGGCGGCGAACAGCCGGTCCCGGTGTCGGACGAAGCCTTGTTCGAGAAGGATTCGCCGATCCGTCTCGTCCACGCCGATATCGTCGGAATGATGGTCGGCGGCATTCGCGGTCTGCTGCTCCAGATGCTCCACCCGCATGCGCTGCAGGGGGTTCTCGACCACTCCAATTTCCGCAGCGACATGCACGGCAGGTTGCGGCGAACCGCGCGCTTCATCGCGGTCACCACCTTCGGCCATCGCGACGATGCGCAGGCAGCCATCGAGCGGGTCAATCGCATTCATTCCGCCGTGGGCGGTACCCTGCCTGACGGAACCCGCTACGAGGCGACCAATCCGCGTACCCTCGCCTGGGTCCATGTAGCGGAGGCGACGAGCTTTCTTGCGGCCTATCTGCGCCATGTGCGCCCGGATTTGCCGGGTCACGAGCAGGATGAATATTACCGCCAGTTCGCTGTCATCGCTCGCGCGCTGGGCGCCGACCCGGTACCGGTCGACCGGCGCGAAGCCGAGGCGCTGTTCCGAGAATTGCGGTCCGACCTGCAGGCCACGCCGCAGGCGCGCGAGGTGGCGCAGCTTGTATTGAGCCAGAAGTCGGAAGGCGCACCGCCCGCGGTACAGGCCCTGTTGGGAGCGGAGGCCGTGGCGCTGCTACCGCCCTTCGCCCGCTCGATGCTGGGACTGGAGCGCCCGGGGCTCGCCGCCTTTCCTGCCCGTGCGGCGACCTGGGGCATGGGCAAGACGCTGCGCTGGGCCTTCCGCCAGAATTGAGGGGGTCGATACCGCGGAACGGTGCTATTCTCCAAAGCGAGAGGAGAAGCAGCATGTATATCGACGGTTTCCTGATTCCCGTCCCCACCGCTCGCAAGGACGAATTTATCGCACACGCCCGAAAAGGCGACAGCGTATTCATGGATTTCGGCGCAACGCGTGTCATCGAATGCTGGGGCGACGACGTGCCCGATGGCCAAACCACGGATTTCCGCAAGGCGGTGAAGGCCAAGGACGACGAGACGGTCGTCTTCAGCTGGATCGAGTGGCCCGACAAAGCGACCCGCGATGCTGGCATGGCGAAGATGATGGCCGACGATTTCGACGACGAGCGCATGGACATGGAGAAAAACCCCATGCCCTTCGATGGCAAGCGCCTGATCTACGGCGGGTTCGCCCCGGTCCTCGAACTGGAGGGCTGACCAATGGCCGATTACACCTTTTTCACGAACCCCATGAGCCGCGGCCAGATCGCGCGCTGGGCACTGCACGAAGTCGGCGCCGACTACGACACCGAGATCGTGGAATGGGCGGCGAAGTCAGAAGCGTTCCTCTCTGCCAATCCGCTAGGCAAAGTTCCCACGCTGGTCCATCACGACGGCGATCACATCCATGTCGTGACCGAGGCGGCGGCCATTTGTCATTACCTCGCCGAAATGCACCCGGACGCGGGCCTGCTGCCCGAGCGGCACGAGAAAGCCGCCTATTTCCGCCGGCTTTTCTACGGCTCCGGCCCTGTCGAGCAAGCGATTGTCGCGCGCAGCATGGGCTGGGGCGTCGACGATGCCCAGAAAGAGGCAATGGTCGGGTTCGGCAGCTACGAACGGGCGATGGATACGTTCGAGACCTTGATGGCCGACCGCGACTACGTGTGCGGCCACCGCTTCACGATGGCGGACGTCTATGTGGGCAGTCAGGTCGACTGGGGACTGCAATTCGGCTCGATTCCCGCGCGAAAGGTGTTCGAGGAATACGCCGCACGCCTGCGCGAACGCAGCGCGTATAAAGCTGCCAAGAAGATCGATATGGACCTGATCGCGGAGGCCGAGAACAATGGCTGACGAGAAGCTGGCGCTCTGCCTATGGTTCGACAGCGGCGCAGAAGACGCTGCGCAATTCTACTGCAAACTGTTTCCCGATAGCGAAATCCACGCCATCAACCGCTCGCCCACGGACTGGCCCGGCGGCAAGGCGGGCGATGTGCTCACCATAGACCTGACGTTGCTCGGCACACCGGCGATGGCAATGAACGGCAACACGGACGACACCTTCTCCAACGCGCTGTCGCTTCAAGTCTTCACCGAAACGCAGGAGGAGACCGACCGCTATTGGGAGGCGCTGCTTGGTGACACCGGATCGCCGATGGCTTGTAGCTGGCTGACGGACCGCTTCGGGATTCGCTGGCAGGTCGTGCCGCGCATACTGTCAAAAGGCCTTTCTCACGAGGACCCAGAAGTGCGGGGCCGCGTCTTCGCTGCCATGATGCCGATGGTGAAGATCGATCACGCTGCAATCGAGGCAGCCATCGCCGGCTAGGCGATCGTGCGTGATTTCCTGAGCAGCTGGTACGCCTCGACCACGCGGCCCAGGCGCGCTTCATGGCGGCGGTCCCCGCCGTTGCGGTCGGGATGGTAGCGACGAACAAGTTCGGAATAGCGCCTGCGCAGGCGTTGGCGATCGACATTGCTGCCCAGCCCCATGGTCTCCAGCGCCTCGGCTTCCTCGCGGCTGAAACGACCGTCCATCGCCATTTCCGCTTCGCGACGGGCGCGGCTCTTGATGCCCGCGGCGCGGGCGGAGATCGCATCGAGGGGATCATCATAATCGGCCCAGCGCGGCATGCCGTCGACGCCTGCCGTCGGGCGGAACGCCGGCTGCTCGGTCCGCCAGCCCGCGCCGGGAGCTTGCGCATGATAGATTTCCTCGGCGCTCATGCCCTCGAACCAGTCGTAGCCGGCGTTGAATTCGCGTACATGGTCGAGGCACAACCACTGCCATTCGCCCGGTCCGTCAAAGCCGTGACCACGACTGCTCGGCGCACGGAACTCCCCTGCTTCCTGGCAAGAGGGATGTGCGCATACCTTGCCGGTATCTTCGTATCGTCCGTGAAACCTTGTCGGGCGCATTCGTTGTAGAATGGGGAGCGTGACGCGCTATGCAAACCCCCACAAAGGAGATTTCGACCGATGGCAGGCCCCGTCCAGCAGGAAATGGAACAGCTCTTGACCGATGCATTCGCGCCCTCGCGGCTCGAGGTTATAAACGACAGCGCGAAGCACCACGGCCATGCAGGCGATGACGGCAGCGGAGAGTCGCATTTCACGATCGTGATCGAGGCTGCTGCCTTTGCCGACAAGTCGCGGCTCGAACGCCAGCGAATGGTCAACAGGGCGCTGGGCGACATCCCGGGAGAGCGCGTCCATGCTCTTGCCATCCAGGCCTCCGCACCGACGGCGTGAGGCCCGGCGATGGAACGGCTGGATTTCCATTCCAAACTTGCTGCCGGGGCCGACCAGGTCTGGAGTACCCTGGTCAGGATGAGTGGGATAGAACAGGAAATGCGGCCTCTGCTCAGGATGACTTCGCCGTCTACGATCGATGACCTGCGGGAAATCTCGCTAACCGACGGCAGGCCCTTGTTCACCAGCACCCTCCTGGCCTTCGGCGTGGTGCCCATTGGTCGCACCAAACTTCGCCTTTGCGAAATTTTGGAGAACGCGTCGGATGGGCACTATCGCTTCGTCGAAAACTCGGAAATGACCGGCATGCAGTCCTGGCGCCATGTGCGCGAGGTACGCCGCGCGCCACGCGGATGTCTCATCTCGGACTGGCTCGCTTTCGAGCCGATTGCAGCACCGGGCGTTGTGAAGCTGGCAGTCGGATGGTTTTTCCGCCATCGTCACCACAGGCTGAAGGAAATGTTCGGATGAGCCAGATCGATCTCACGCTGACCCCGACCACCCATGACCTCGGTCAGTTCGAGGTGCGCCGGGTCCTTCCCGCAAGGCAGCGCAGCATGGTGGGGCCATTCATTTTCGTCGACCAGTTCGGCCCGGCGCAGCTCGATCTGGGCAGCGGCATGGATGTGCGCCCGCATCCGCACATCAACCTCGCCACCGTCACCTGGTTGTTCGAAGGGGCAATCGACCATCGGGACAGCCTAGGCAGTTTTTCCACCATCCGGCCGGGGCAGGTGAACCTGATGACGGCCGGCAGGGGGATCGTACATTCGGAACGCTCGCCTGCGGCTGAACGCGAGGCTGGTCCGAAGCTCTACGGCATGCAGACCTGGCTCGCCCTGCCCGACGGCCGCGAGGAGATCGATCCGGCCTTCGAGGCGATCGACGACTTGCCGGTGATCGAGGATGGCCGCGCCAAAGCGGTGGTGATCATGGGGGAATTGTGGGGCGAGCGCGCGGCCACGACCACCTATGCCGACACCATCTATGCGGAGATCGTGCTCGAGGCTGGTGGCGCGATCCCGCTAGAAGACGAAGCGGACGAGCGGGCGATCATGCTACTCGGTGGCGAGGCCAGCGTCGATGGTCACAAGCTCGAGAAATTCCAGCTGAACGTGCTCCAGCCGGGCCGCGACATGACACTTGCGAGCACGAGCGGCGGGCGAGTTATGCTGCTGGGCGGGGAGGCCTTCGATACCAAGCGCCATGCCTGGTGGAACTTCGTCAGCTCCAGCCGCGAACGGATCGAGCAGGCCAAGGCCGACTGGCGCGAAGGGCGCTTTCCGGAGGTGCCGGGCGATAGCGAGGAACATATCCCGCTACCCGATGGCGCCCCCAAGACCGTGACCTATCCATGAAAGGAATGCGATGAGTTTCGAGGGCAAGACCGCGTGGATCACCGGGGCAAGCAGCGGTATCGGCGCAGCACTGGCACGCGAATGGGCAAGTCGCGGCGCCAGGATAATCCTGTCCGGTCGCGATGAAACCCGCCTCGCCGACGTCGCCGACAGTATCGCTACCGAAACGCTGGTGCTGCCCTTCGATGTGCGTGACGACGACGCGATGCAGAGCGCGACCGAGAAGGCCATCGCCTGGCACGGCGTCGACATTTTCGTGGCCAATGCCGGCATCTCGCAACGCAGCGCGGCGGTCGATACCGACATCAAGGTCTATCGCGACATCATCGACATCGATTTGACCGCCCAGATCGCCGCGACGCAGGCGCTCCTTCCGCATGTCACCGAACGTGGCAGCGGGCATCTGCTCTTCATCAGTTCGATCGCAGGCAAGGTCGGCGTGCCGATGCGAACCGCCTATTGCGCCGCCAAGTTCGGACTGGCCGGTTATGCCGATGCACTGCGCGCCGAGCTGTCGCAAAGCGATGTGCAGGTCCACGTTATCTACCCCGGTTCGGTCGCCACCGACGTCAGCCGCAACGCGCTGACTGCCACTGGGACCAAGCGCGGGCGTAGCGACAAGGTTATCGACGGCGGCATTCCCCCCGCGGAAGCGGCAGGGCGCATCATCGATGCCGTCGCTGCGGGTCAGCGCGAAGTCATAGTCGCCGAGGGAATGGAACAGGTCATGGGCGAAGCGCGGCGGACGCCCGACCAGCTCTTCGACCAGGTAGCGGCCATGGTCGCGTCGGGTTATATGGAGAAGATGAAGGCAGACGGGTGATGGACCAGAAACGGGTCAGCCTCGCCAATGGGATCGAGCTTGATGTCGTCGATGAAGGTCCGCGCGACGCGCCAGCTCTGATCTTTCTTCATGGCTTCCCTGAAAGCCACCGGACATGGCGCAACCAGATTCCCGTTTTCTCCGACCGCTATCGTTGCGTAGCCCCCGACCAGCGTGGGTATCGCGGATCATCAAAGCCGCAAGAGATCGATGCCTATACGCCCGACAAGCTGATCGGCGACGTCTTCGCGCTGGCCGATGCGCTAGGTATCGAGCGCTTCACCATCGTCGGCCACGACTGGGGCGGCGCGATTGCATGGGGTGTGGCCTACGCCGGCATGATGAACGGCCGCGTGACACGCGCTGCGATTGCCAATGCCCCGCATCCTGTGCTGTTTCCCAAACTGCTCTACACCAACCGCGCCCAGCGCGAGGCGAGCCAGTATTTCCTTACCTTCCGCGACCGTGCCAACGATCCGCTGATCCGCGAGCACGGTCTTGCGCCCGTGCTGATGAAGGCCTTTGAAGGCCGCGAGGTCGGCACTTCCATGGAGCCGGAAGAACAGGCTCGCCTGTTGCAGGACTGGTCCGATCCCGATGCGGCGATCGGCATGCTCAACTATTACCGCGCGAGCCCGATGGAGGTTCTGCCGCTCGACGCGCCTTACGAGCTTCCGGACGACTACCAGCCCTTCCCGCTACCTCGCCTCACCCTTCCGACGCTCGTAATCTGGGCGATGGACGATCAGGCGCTGCCGCCGGCAAATCTCGACGGGCTGGAGGAGGTCATCGAGAATCCCGAAGTGGTTCGCATCCCCGATTGCGGTCATTTCGTGCAATGGGAGGCGCCCGAAGCCTACAATGAGGCATTGGCCAGCTTCCTCGACCGAACCGACTAGCCAAGCCACTCCACCCATTCGCCATGGGCGTGGGCACTGGCGAGATGTACCGCCTCCTCGCCGCCGGGCCAGTATCGTACGCGCAATTCATGGGCGAAAGTTTCGCGGTTGGTTTCGAGGGCGATCCATGCCAGCGGTCGCTCCGTATCGGCCCTTCCCCCGGCCTCGGCCATCGCTGTCTCGATCCGCTCCTGCGTGAAGTCGGGCAGATATTGCCACATGATCGAGTGCATAAGCACGCGGGTGACGCCCTGCTCCTGGGGTTTGGCAAGCTCCTGTTCGACCCAGTCGCCGGCATCCATCCGCTCGATTTCCGGGGGCATGCGCTCGGCCAGGGCGATGGCGGCATCGATGCGCGCCATGCGCTGGAACGCCTCCGGCCAGACATAGCTCTTGAGGCGCAGCGCCTGTGCTTCGTCGGTCAGGTCGACCGGGGCAATGTCACTGCCGCGCGCGTAGATCAGCATCGGCTCGCTGTCCGGCGGCGGAGATCCGCGCCAGTCGGGTTCGATCTTCATGCGGCTCGCGGAAGGACCGACCGCAACGCCGCCCAGATTGTAGCGATAGCGGCCCATCATCGTGTTGATCCCCGCACTCGCGCCGATCTCCAGCACTTCGAATTGCGGCGCGACGCGGCCGTCTGCGAGCCAGAGCAGCGCCGCCATCAAGCTGGCCGAACGGCCCGCTTCGTTGGTCTGCGGCGGACCGTCGAGCCAGGGCATCAGGCGCGCATCGTAAGTCTCGACGATCTCGCGCACCAGCGCATCGACTTGCCCCTGATCTGCCATGCGTCCGGCGTAGACATCTTCCAGCCGCGGCTCTTCGCCGGTCAGCAGCAGATTGTGGATGCCGCCCGCAATCCGCAGCGGCATCGCGTCGCGCAGGCTCAGGCCCTGCCAGCCGTGGATGCGCCGCGCGGTTGCGACTTGGCTATCCTCCAGCGCCAGCAGTGCGCGAATGATCCGCGCGGTCCCGGGAGCCCCGTTTTTCTCCGCGTGCTCCGCCTGCCATGCAATGGCTTGCGGAACCGAAACCATATCCATGACCGCCTCGTCTGCCATTCGTGTTGCCCTTTGTCCCGTGGCTGCCTATCTGCGCGGCCATGAGCGACAGCCTGACTTTTGCCGTCCCCAAGGGACGGATTCTCGACGAGGCCCTGCCTGTCATGGCGCGCGCCGGCGTGGTGCCCGAAGAGGCGTTCCACGACAAGGCCAACCGCTCGCTCACCTTCGGCACGATGCGCGAAGACATGCGCCTGATCCGCGTGCGCGCGTTCGACGTGGCGACCTTCGTGGCCCACGGTGCAGCGCAGATGGGGATCGTCGGCTCCGACGTGATCGAGGAATTCGACTATGCCGACCTCTACGCGCCAGTCGATCTGGATATCGGACACTGTCATCTCGCGGTGGCCGAGCCGAAGGAAGGTGCGGCCAGCGTGGACGGTGCGAGCCACGTTCGCGTGGCGACCAAATACCCCAATCTCACCCGCCGGTACTTCGAACGGCAGGGCGTGCAGGCGGAGTGCGTCAAGCTGAATGGCGCGATGGAAATTGCCCCGTCGCTCGGCCTGTGCGGCCGGATCGTCGATCTCGTCTCCTCAGGCCAGACGCTCAAGGAGAATGGTCTGGTCGAAACCGGGCACATCATCGACATCACTGCGCGGCTGATCGTGAACCGTGCCGCGCTCAAGACCGATCCGCGGATCGCCGCGCTAGTCGAGGCCTTTCGCAGCGACGCCAGCGAGCGGAAGGCAGCCTGATGCAATTGCTCCGCACTTCCGATGCCGATTTCGAGGCGAAGTTCGACAAGGTCGTGCGCGACAGGCGCGAAAGCGACGCCAATGTCTCGCGCGATGTTGCGACCATTCTGAACGAGGTGAAGGAGCGCGGCGATACGGCGCTGGTGGACTACACCGCCCGCTTCGACCAGCACCGCCTGACCTCCGACAGCGACTGGCGCATTTCTGCCGAGGACTGCGAGGCCGCCTACGACGCGCTCGATGGCGAGCTGCGCGATGCGCTCGAACTCGCGGCCGATCGCATCCGCGCCTATCACGAAAGTCAGCTTCCAGAGGATCGCGATTACACCGACGATCTAGGCATGCGCCTCGGCGCGCGCTGGCTGCCGGTCGATGCCGCGGGGCTATATGTCCCCGGCGGGCGCGCGGCTTACCCGTCCTCGCTGCTCATGAACGCCGTCCCGGCCAAGGTCGCGGGGGTCGAGCGGCTCGTGATCGTCACGCCGACACCAAAGGGCCAAAGCAACGCCCTCGTTTTGGCCGCAGCGCATGTCGTGGGCGTCGATGAAATCTGGCGCGTCGGTGGCGCGCAGGCGGTTGGCGCGCTCGCCTATGGTACCGACCGGATCGCCAAGGTCGATGTCATCACCGGCCCCGGCAACGCCTGGGTCGCGGAAGCAAAGCGCCAGCTTTACGGTGTCGTCGGCATCGACATGGTCGCAGGACCCAGCGAAATCCTCGTCATTGCCGACAAGGACAATGATCCGGACTGGATTGCCGCAGACCTCTTGAGTCAGGCCGAACATGACCCGACCAGCCAATCGATCCTGATCACCGACGACGCGCCGCTGGCCGGGATGGTCCGCGACAGTATCGACCGCGCGCTTCTTTCCTTGCCCACCGGCAAGACCGCGCGCGCCAGCTGGGATGCGCACGGCCTGATCGTGATCGTCGACAGCCTCGACCAGGCCCCTGCCCTCGCCGATCGGCTCGCTGCCGAACATGCCGAATTGATGGTGGCCGACCCCCAGGCCATGTTCGACAAGTTGCGCCATGCCGGCAGCGTCTTCTTGGGCAAGCATACGCCCGAAGCGGTCGGCGATTATGTGGCCGGCCCAAACCACGTCCTTCCCACCGGGCGCCGTGCGCGCTTTGCGAGCGGGTTGTCGGTGCTCGATTTCATGAAGCGCACCAGCTTCATCGACGCCTCCGATGCGGCGCTGGCCGCCATTGGCCCCGCCGCCGTCAAGCTGGCCGAGGCCGAGGGCCTTCCCGCGCACGCCCTGTCCATTTCCGTGAGATTGAAATAATGAACCAGCCCAAGCGCAGCCAAGCCCGCAGCGCGGCCCGCCTGGGCGCCGTACAGGCGCTCTACCAACAGCAGATGGAGGGCACGAAGCTCGCCAAGCTGCTCGACGAATTTCACCAGCACCGCCTCGGCCGCGTGATCGAGGACGAGGAATATGCCGAGGCCGACGTCGATTTCTTCGACGACGTGGTGAGCGGTGTCGATGCGCGTCGCGAGGAAATCGACGAGAAGCTGACCGCGCGCCTCGCCGAAGGCTGGACGCTGGCGCGCCTTGACAAGACGATGCTCCAGATCCTGCGGGCCGGGACCTACGAGCTGCTCGCGCGACAGGACATCGGCAAGGCTGTGACGATCAGTGAATATGTCGATGTCGCCAAGGCCTTCTTCGACGATCGCGAAGCGAAATTCGTCAACGGCATCCTCGATGCGGTGGCCAAAGAGGCGGGGCGCTGAACGAAAGCGCCTTCGTCGCCGCGCTCAAGGCGTTGGCTGGCACACCCGCAGCGCGCGGCCTTGATGACGACGCAGCGGTTCTCGAACTGGGCAGCGAGACGCTTGTCCTCACCCACGATACGATCGTCGAAGGCGTTCATGTTCGCGAAGCCGACAATCTGGCCGACATTGCCTGGAAACTGGTCGCAGTGAACCTGTCCGACCTCGCGGCAAAGGGAGCCGAACCGGTCGGCGTCTTGGTGTCGCATATGCTTGGCGAAGATGACGACGGATTTATCGCCGGGCTCGAGGAAGTCCTGCAAACTTATAATGTGCCTCTGCTCGGCGGAGACACGGTTTCCGCAAAGGGCCGCCGCGTCTGGGGCTGCACGGCTATTGGCCGCGCGACCGCCACGCCGGTCCCCGACCGGCGCGGGGCCAGGCCCGGCGACGCGATCTTTGTGACCGGCACCATCGGGCAGGCGATGCTGGGCTTCGAAGGGGCCGCCAAATTTGCGCAAGCCTATCTCCGGCCAGAGCCTCTGCTGGCCGCAGGACAGGCCCTTGCCCCGCTGGTCAGTGCGATGATGGATGTCAGCGACGGCCTGCTCCTCGACGCCGACCGGATGGCGCGGGCGAGCAACACAACTTTTGCGCTCGCCGGGTCCAGTATTCCGGTCGCCGATGCCTCCCGCTTCGCCGACTGTATCCGGTGGGGCGACGACTACCAGCTCCTGTTCACCGCCGCGCCTGAAACGGACCTGCCTGTCGAGGCGACACGCATCGGCAGAGTCCACGAAAAATCGGGCCAGTCGCTGCTTCTCGATGGCACAAGTCCGGGCGAGAACCGACCGCTCGGCTACCAGCATTGAACCATTGCGCGACAAGCGGTCGATAAGCGCCAATTGCTGCGCTTTTCGGCCTTGTCACGCAAGACATGGCCCTTATACCCTCCCCTCACGGCCGCCCTCGTTTCCCGCGATGGGCGGCAAATGACATAAACATCGGGAGGGGAAATTTTTCGTGGACCTTGTTCTCATAGCAATCGTGCTGGGACTGCTCGCCGTCGTGTACGGCTTCGTCACCAGCCGCCAGGTGCTGAATTCCGGCGCCGGCACTGAAAAGATGCAGGAAATTGCCGGAGCAATTCAGGAGGGCGCCCAAGCCTACCTGCAGCGCCAGTACACCACCATCGGCATGGTCGGGGTGGTCGTCGCCGTTCTGGTATTCGTGTTTCTCGGCCTGATGCCGGCGATCGGCTTCGTTATCGGCGCGGTGCTGTCGGGCGTTGCCGGATTTATCGGGATGAACATCTCGGTGCGCGCCAATGTTCGCACCGCGGCTGCGGCACAAAGCGGCTTGCAGCAGGGGCTGACGCTGGCTTTCCGTGCAGGTGCGATCACCGGCATGCTCGTGGCAGGCCTCGCTCTGCTCTCGATCGCGGTCTTCTTCTGGTATCTCGTCGGTCCGGCAGGCTTCGCCGCCGATAGCGACGAAGTGGTCTATGGCCTCGTCGGTCTCGCCTTCGGTGCCTCGCTCATCTCGATCTTCGCGCGCTTGGGCGGCGGTATCTTCACCAAAGCTGCCGACGTTGGCGCCGACCTCGTCGGCAAGGTCGAGGCGGGCATCCCCGAAGACGATCCGCGCAACCCGGCCGTGATCGCGGACAATGTGGGCGATAATGTCGGCGATTGCGCCGGCATGGCTGCCGATTTGTTCGAAACCTATGTAGTCACTGTGGGCGTCACTATGGTGCTTACCGCACTGCTGTTCAGCGATGTGCTGGGCGACCTGCTGCTGCCGATGATGGCGCTTCCGCTGCTGATCGGCGGTGCCTGCATCGTCACCAGCATCATCGGGACCTATTTCGTAAAGCTCAGCAAGGGCGGCACGAATGTAATGGGCGCGATGTACAAGGGCTTCATCGTCTCGGCAGTGCTCGCAATTCCGCTCATCTACTTCGTCATAAGCTATGCGCTGGGCGGCATGGGCACGGAAATCGGCGGCGCAGTGGCCGGCATCGACCCGGGGGCACCGCTGGCCGAGGAAGGAACGGCGGAGCAGGTAACGTCCTTCACCGGCATGGACCTGTTCTGGTGCTCCCTCATCGGCCTGGCTATAACCGGCCTGATCATCTGGATCACCGAGTATTACACAGGCACCAACTATCGCCCGGTGCGCTCGATCGCCAAGAGCTCGGAAACGGGCCATGGCACCAATGTAATCCAGGGCCTTGCCATCAGCCTTGAATCGACCGCGCTTCCGACGATCGTGATCGTGGCGGGCATCATCGCCACCTTCCAGCTCGCAGGTCTTATGGGCATCGCCTATGCAGCCACCGCCATGCTGGCGCTGGCGGGCATGGTCGTGGCGCTCGACGCATATGGTCCGGTCACGGACAATGCGGGCGGTATCGCCGAAATGGCCGGTCTCGACGACAGCGTTCGCGAGAAGACCGACATGCTCGACGCCGTGGGCAACACCACCAAGGCCGTGACCAAGGGTTATGCGATCGGTTCGGCGGGCCTCGGCGCGCTCGTGCTGTTTGCCGCCTACACGACCGATCTGGCGAAGCTGTTCCCGGATGCTGATGTCGATTTCAGCCTCGAGAACCCCTATGTCATCGTTGGTCTGCTCCTGGGTGCACTGCTCCCCTACCTATTTGGTGCGATGGGCATGACCGCCGTGGGCCGCGCCGCTGGTGACGTGGTGGTCGACGTGCGTGAGCAGTTCGCCAACGACAAGGGCATCATGGCCGGTACCAGCAAGCCGAACTATGCTCGCACGGTGGACCTCGTGACGAAGGCCGCAATCAAGGAAATGATCCTTCCTTCGATGCTACCCCTGCTGGCACCGATCGTGGTCTACTTCGCGATCCTGTTCCTTGCAGGCCAGGAGAACGCCTTTGCCGCCGTCGGGGCACTGCTCCTCGGCGTGATCATCGGCGGTATCTTCGTGGCCCTGTCCATGACCGCAGGTGGCGGCGCATGGGACAATGCGAAGAAGTACATCGAAGACGGCAATCACGGCGGCAAGGGCTCCGAGGCCCACAAGGCTGCCGTGACCGGCGACACGGTCGGCGATCCCTACAAGGACACTGCCGGCCCGGCCGTAAACCCGATGATCAAGATCACCAATATCGTCGCTCTGCTGCTGCTCGCAGCTCTCGCAGCAGGCTGATCGCCTCCAACCTTCGTGGGAAAAGACCCCGTCCGGAGCGATCCGGGCGGGGTTTTTTGTTTCTCGGACACGGTCATTGCCCCGGGATGGAACGCCGCGTTTCGAAGAGTGAAAATTAATCTTCCCGATGGTATGCCAAGCAATCTTGGACAAGCGGTCGCACGCATGTCGAAGGGGCAACAGGGATGAATCGCTTTAATCTGGCTCGGGCCGATGAACGGCAGGTCTTGCCGCATTCGCCAGGCTCTGCCTTGGCCGAAGGGTTTCATTATTGCAGCTGGAGAAGCATCGATATCGGAGCGATCGAGCCGTCCTGGCTGGCGCTCGCCCATAGGGCATCAACTCCCAATGCCTTTTTCGAGATGGGATTCCTGCTCCCGTCCCTCGCAATTTTTGATCCGGAAGGCTCTGTAACGCTCGCTCTGTTGGTCGACGAGGGCGAGCTGCGTGGTCTGATGCCTTTGATCGACCGCGAAAGCTACCATGGCCGAGCCACGCCGCATCGATCGAGCTGGCTGCACGCCAACATGTTCTGCGGAGCGCCGCTGATCGAGAAGGGCTATGAGGAAGCGTTCTGGTCCGCCTTCCTGCTCGCGACGGATCGCAATCCGGGCACCGCCTGGTTCCTCAATCTTCCCCAGATGCCGCTTCATTGCGCCGCCACGCGCGTATTGCGAAAGACCTGTCGCCGAGAGGGTCGACCGCTGCAGATCGTCCATCGCCACTTTCGCGCCATTCTCAACACCGGCACCACGCCACAGGACTACCTGTCGCAGGCGATGCCCGCCAAGAGCCGCAAGGAATTGCGACGACAGCGCAGACGGCTGGAAGAGCTCGGCGCTGTCGAGATCGTTCGCACGAGGTCCTGCACAGGGCTGGTCCGCTGGATCGATGATTTTCTCGTGCTCGAAGCGAAGGGCTGGAAGGGTGCAGGCGGCTCCTCACTCGCCTCAGACACGCACACGGCGGCGCTATTCCTTGCCGCGATGCGAAGGATAGCGGAGGAAGGACGGCTCGAGCGTCTGACGCTCACGCTCGACGGACGGCCTATCGCGATGCTTGCAACCCTTCTCGCACCGCCGGGCAGCTTCGCCTTCAAGACTGCCTTCGATGAGGATTACGCGCGCTTTTCCCCGGGAATGCAGCTGCAAGTCGAGAATCTCGCTTTGCTGGAGGATCATGCGCTCGAGTGGTGCGATAGCTGTGCCGCGCAGGGGCATCCCATGATCGAGCGTATCTGGAGCGAGCGCCACGAGGTCGTCTCCCTCAGCATCGCCGTGGGCAGAGGCTGGCGTCGCTGGGTCGGTGCACTCTGGGCGCGAGCGGAGGCATGGCGGATGGAGCGCCGGCAGTGACGCTGCAAGCTCCCCTCCGGCACCGGCACCAGGCGCTCGAAGTGTTCCCCTCACTATCGAGGACGCAGTTCGCTGCCGCCTATCCGGAAGCGCCGCATCGCCTCGCACACCGGCTCGAGCAGGATCATCGGCTGACCCTCGACGCGCTGGCCCAGCTTGCGGGCCAGCTGCCTGCCGCCAGTATCGAGTACAATCGCGGCGACGTGCCGATTGGCGTTGCAGGCAAGCCCGGCGGCACCGGCATGGGCATCGAGGAGACCATCCGCCACATCGCCACCAGCAACAGTTGGGCGGTGCTCAAGAACATCGAGCAGGTGCCCGCCTATCGCACTCTCCTGCTCGACCTGCTGGAGGAGCTGCGCCCGGCGATCGAGGCCAGGACCGGCGCAATGCTGACGCCGCAGGCCTATGTGTTCATCTCCAGCCCCGACGCCGTCACTCCCTATCACTACGACCCGGAGCACAACATCCTGCTCCAGCTGGTGGGCTCCAAGACCATGACCCAGTTTCCAGCCGGGAACCCCCGTTTCGCGCCCGACACCTGCCACGAGAGCTACCACCTTGGCGGCGCACGCGAACTGCCGTGGTCCGGCGACCTGCTTACTGGCGGCACCCCCTTCACGCTTCAACCCGGCGAGGCGGTCTATGTCCCCGTCATGGCCCCGCATTTCGTCCGCAACGGACCGGCGAGCTCGATCTCGCTCTCCATCACCTGGCGCAGCGCCTGGAGCTATGCCGAGGCGGAGGCACGTTGCTTCAACGCCGCGCTGCGCCGCATCGGCCTCAGCCCCCGCGCGCCCGGCCGCTGGCCCGCCGCCAACCGCGCCAAGGCGACCGGCTGGCGCATCATCCGCCGCTTGACGCGAGCGTAAGGTCCACGCAAAGCCGCGCGGGTGAGCGACACCAAGACCCCCGAGCAACTCGTCGCAGGCCTCGTCCGCCTGCTCACCGTCACCCGCGATGGCGAGGACGCGTTTAGCGCCCCGCAGCAGCCCGGCGGCGTTGGCCGCGTATTCGGCGGCCAGGTCATCGCCCAGGCGCTGCAGGCCGCGCAGGCCACCGCCCCCGAGGGATTGGAGGCCCACTCGCTGCACGCCTATTTCCTGCGCGGCGGCAAGGAAGGCGTCGACATCGCCTATGCCACCGCGCGCGACTTCGACGGGCGCAGCTTCGCCAACCGCCGCGTGGTCGCCACGCAAGAAGGCAAGCCGATCCTCAATCTCACCGCCAGCTTCCAGCGGCCCGAGGACGGCCTCTCCCACGACGACACCACCATGCCCGACGTGCTGCCGCCGGAAGAGCTCAAGCCCGACATGGAGCAGCGCCGCGCGATGGTGGAGCGGATGGGCGACCGCATGAGCGAGGACCAGCGCAAGTTCGTCCTGCGCCCGCGCCCGATCGACATGCGCACCAACGACAAGCTGCACTGGATGAACAGCGAGCCGCGCCCGCCGCGCGCGCACAGCTGGTTCCGCACGGTCGCGCCGCTGCCTGACGACGCCGCGCTTCACCGCGCGGTGATCGCCTATGCCAGCGACTACACCCTGCTCGGCACCAGCGCCCTGCCCCATGGCCTATCCTGGATGCGCGGCGAGCTTGTCGGCGCCAGCCTCGACCACGCGATCTGGTTCCACCGCCCGGCGCGCGCCGACGAATGGCTCCTCTACGCCACCGACGCCCCGTGGAGCGGATCGGGCCGCGGTTACAACCGCGGCCGCATCTTCAACCGCGCCGGCGAGCTGGTCGCCAGCGTGGCGCAGGAAGGGATGATGCGGAAGCGCGTCAAGAAGACCTAGCCCGCCAGACCCCATGTAGGACAATTGTTGGACCGCCCGAGGGCGAGCACCCCGACATGGACCGCATGTTACACAGTCTAGGGCGTAAAAACCTCAGGGTGCGCGAAAGGCGTGCCGACGATGGAAAGAGCGGCGCGGGGATAGCAGCGGGTGGAGATGTAGGAAAACCAGTTCGCTAACGACAGGACGCTCTCATGCGCATGTCCGTGTTTGAGCCGGAAACCGACCGTCCGCTCTTGGCCTCGCCCTCGGCAATATGGACATCCACGGGCCTATAAGTCGGTGCGAGACGTTACCATTACATGACCATGCACTTTACGCGCGCAGGGCGCGGAAAACCCCTTCTCCTTGTCCACGGACTAGGGGCTACTTCCGGCTCGTGGGACACGATCGTGCCTGCGCTTTCTCAAGTCAGGGAGGTGATCGCCATAGACCTACCCGGCCATGGGAAGACACGCGAAGAGGCCGACAGCGGCACGTTCGAAGGTCTCGCGCGCAGTCTGGACGAATGGCTTGGCGCGGAGAATTTCACAGGTGTTGATATGGTTGGCAGCTCGCTGGGTGCGCGCCTAGTACTCGAGATGGCGCGGCGCGGCCGAGCGGGCGCGGTTGTCGCACTGGACCCGGGCGGCTTCTGGCAGGGGTGGGAGCGGACCTTCTTCAAGACCACCATAACGCCTTCGGTTGCACTGGTTCGCGCACTGCGACCGGCGCTTTCTGCCATCACCGGGAATGTCGCAGGCCGGACCGCGCTCATGGCCCAGCTTTCTGCAAGGCCGTGGGCGCTCGACGGGGCATTCGTCGCACGTGAACTGAAGTCATTGGCGAATACGCGCACCGTCAATTCGCTTGTGAAGGACCTCGCCAACGGCGCAATGCAGGAGGGCCCTGCGAAAACGGCTGCGCCCGTTGTCATCGGCTGGGGACGGAAGGATCGGTTGTGTCTACCGCAGCAGGCGGATCGCGCGATCAAAGCCTTCCCTGAAGCGACTATGCACTGGTTCGAGCGTAGCGGACACTTCCCGATGTGGGATCAGCCAGAGGAGACGGTTCGCGTGATTCTGGATGCAACGAGCATTTCGGAATCAAAATAATACTGCAACTGGGCGATTAGCAAAACGAGGGCCTTTGAAGGGGCGGCCCCATTGTAGGGCCCTTTCTGGGGCCGTTGGCGGAAATTCAGCCTTGCGCGCACAGGGTGTCACAAGAAGACTCTTTAGCATCGTCCCGTTGCGAGCGATCATTCCGTTCGCCAGAGCGAAGAAATGCCTATCCAATTCATCGAAACTGAAGACCTCGCGAATGCATTTCGAGGCAGAGCCGGCGGCGCTGGGATAATCGGGATCGACGGCTGGACGGGCGTCGGCAAAACGACACTGGCAAGAAGCTTAGGGAGAGAGCTGAGCGGTGCCTTCTATGATCTGGATGATGCACTGACGCGTGATCGGAACGCGTACGTGTCGGCTCTCCAGCTATCCAAGAATTCAAAAGCTTTAAGGGAGTAACGCCTTCCGCTCTTCGTCGCCGGAATATGTCTGCTTGAAGCCTTTGCAGGAATTGGATCGCAGCCCGATATTCACGTCTATCTAAAGCGCATGACGACATGGGGGTGGGCCGACGAAGACGAAATAGCAGGCGCCGAGTTCGAGATACCTGGATCACGCGGTGAAGCTATCCGCCACGAATTACGCCTTTATCACCAAAAATGGCAGCCGCATCTGCAGGCCGACTATGAATTCCATCGAGGCGACTAGCTGGGTTAGATGTCTCAGTCTTGCGAGAAATTGCTAGAAGCCGACGTTCCGCTAACGACCCTGATTGCGGACATTGGACGGCAGGCCTAAGTCCTGCGGATGGAAAAGCCTGAATACCGAGGGATGACGCTAAACGAGCGGCTATTTGCGGCAGACCTCTTGAGTGATTTCGATGCAGCCTTGGTAGGCGGTGACGCGGAGAAATTGAAGCACCTGTTAGTGCAAGTCGATGCAGACCCAAGCCTTGCAAACGCTCTCTTGAACGAAGGTTACGATTGCTGGTTTTGCGGCAAGGGCTTAGACCGCGAAAGTAACGACGCACTGCGTATCGTGATTGGGAACTTGTGGGAAATCGACACCGACAGCCCCGCTCAAGAAATCTAATCGCATTTCGCTTGCGCCGCTGAACACATGGCGGGAGCGAAAATGACATTGGAAAGAGAAACATTCGCGCCGGACGACAGTGAAGGATAAGCGTCAGCTTTCCACCCATAATCGGACATTCGAAATGCTCATTACCGAAGCAAAGCTGCCGGTCCGCTTTCAGGCATCCGCAGGGAATGGCTGAACGTCCGGAATGAGGGCGCGAAGCAGACGTTTTTTAAACATCCCGAAAATTCAGCTTCTCGACTTCCCCCCCCCTTCGCACCTGCACAAAAAACCACAAGCCAAACGCGTCGCTTTGCGCTATGGGGCCCGCACTACCCGCGCGCCCAGAGCCGTGCCCCATGCACCGCAGCGCCGTACAACACACGAGATTCCATGTCCTTCGAAACCCTTCCGCCGGTCATCGGCGATGCGCTCGCCGCACGCGGCTATGATGCGCCCACCTCCGTCCAGGCTGCCGTTATCGAACCGCAGGCCAAGGGCCGCGACCTCATCGTTTCGGCGCAGACCGGCAGCGGCAAGACGGTCGCCTTCGGCCTCGCACTGGCAGACGAGCTGCTGGCCGAGCTCGGCGGTACGCCGCTCGCCGAAAAGCCCCTCGCCCTCGTCATCGCGCCCACGCGCGAACTGGCGCTGCAGGTCAGCCGCGAGCTCGGCTGGCTCTATGCGGGCGCCGGCCTGCGCATCGCGACCTGCGTCGGCGGGATGGATGCGAGCAAGGAGCGGCGAAACTTGCGCGGCGGCCCGGCGATCGTCGTCGGCACGCCAGGGCGCCTGCGCGACCATATCGAACGCGGGGCGCTGGACCTCTCCGGCCTGATCGGCGTGGTGCTCGACGAGGCGGACGAGATGCTCGACATGGGCTTTCGCGAGGACCTGGAAGAGATCCTCGACGCGACGCCTGATGCGCGCCGCACGCTGCTGTTCTCCGCCACTATGCCCCGCCCGATCGAGCGGCTGGCCGAACGCTACCAGCGCGATGCGCTGCGCCTCAGCCTCGTCGGCGAAGACCGCGGGCATGGCGACATCGCCTATCAGGCGATCACCGTCGGCCCGTCGGAGATCGAGAATGCCGTGGTGAACCTGCTGCGCTTCCACGAGGCGGAGACGGCCATCGCCTTCTGCGCCACGCGCGAGAGCGTGCGGCGACTCCACGCGACCTTGCAGAACCGCGGCTTCGGCGTGGTAGCGCTGTCGGGCGAGCATTCGCAGAGCGAGCGCAATGCGGCATTGCAGGCCTTGCGCGATGGCCGCGCGCGCGTGTGCGTGGCGACCGACGTTGCGGCACGCGGGATCGACCTGCCGTCGCTGAGCCTCGTGATCCATGTCGAGATCCCGCGCGATGCGGAAACGCTCCAGCACCGCTCGGGCCGTACCGGGCGCGCTGGGCGCAAGGGGACCGCGGCCATCGTGGTGCCCTACAACCGCCGTCGCCGGGTCGAAGGCATGCTGCGCGGTGCCGGGATCGATGCGCAGTGGATGGATGCGCCGACTCCGCAGGCCATCCGCAAGAAGGACCGCACGCGCCTGATCGAGGCGATCACCGAACCCCGCGAGTTCGAGGATGACGACCGCGAGCTAGCCGCCGACATCATGAGCCGCATGACGCCCGAGGACATTGCCGCCGCGCTGGTCCATGCGCATCGCGCGGAAATGCCGGTGCCCGAGGAACTGCTCGCCAACACCCCCGAAGCGCGCGAGAAGGCCAAGGCCGAGAAGCACCGCCCCGGCTTCGAGGATGTGGTGTGGTTCAAGATGGACATCGGCCGCCGCCACAATGCGGAGCCGCGCTGGATCCTCCCGCTGATTTGCCGCCGCGGCCACATCACCCGCAACGAGATCGGCGCCATCCGCATCGGCCAGCACGAAAGCTGGTTCCAGGTGCCGCGCGCCGTCGCAGGCAAGTTCGCCGACGCCGTGGCGCGCACCGCCTCGCCCGACGACGAGCAGGACGCCATCGCCATTGTCGAATCGCCTGAGGGTCCGCGCATCGAGGCGCGCCAGAACCGCAAGCATGGCGGGGCGAAGGTCCACGCCCGACCTTTCGGCAAAGGCGGCAACGGCGGGCCCGGCAAGCGTCCCGCCGGCAAACCGCCCTTCAAGAATGGCAAACCCGGTGGCGACAAGCCCTTCGCAGGCAAGCGCAAAGCCGGGAAGGCGAAGACTCCTCGTTGACCTAGTGCGTCATCAGCAGCGGTATCTCCACCTCCGCCAACATGGTGTGGGTGGTACCGCCGAAGATGCGCTCGGCAAGGCGCGTGCGGCCATAGGCTCCCATCACCACCAGCCCTGCCTTGCGCGCCTCGGCGGCCTTGCGCAGGGCCTCGGCCACACCGCCTTTCTCGGCGTTTAGCTCCACCATCTCGCAAGCGATGCCGTGGCGCGAGAGATAGTCCGCGCCGCCGACGGGCGGCAGGTCCGGCAGGGAATCCTTCGGCTTGCGCTTCGTTTCCTCCTTCACCGTGACGAGATACACCGCGCTCGCGTGGCGCAGGAACGGCACGGCCGCCTTCAACGCATGACTCGCTTCCGCAGAGCCGTCCCACGCGACCAGGGCGGGCGCATCCAAGGCGAAACGCGTGCATCCGGTCGGCAGGACCAGCACCGGGCAATCGGCCGTCACCGCCAGCTCTCCGGCGGTGAAACTCGCGCCGCGGACCGTGCCGCGGTTTTCCTGCGCGCTGACGATGACGAGATCGTGCAGCGAGGATTCGTGCAGCAGGGCGAGAGCGTTGGGCCCCGCGGCCTCCACCCAGTTCCACGAGACACCCTCGTTCGATAAATCTTCCAGCGTTGTGTCGCGCAGCTTGGCCGCCTGCTCGCGCCAGACCGGGACCATGGCGGCGAAGGCCGCGCCATAGGGATCGATCGCGCCCGCCGCCTCGTAGGGAATGGCATGCAGCAGCGTGAGATGCGCATCGAAGGCGCGCGCGATATCGAGGACCGCGTCGAGGCGACCGGAAAAGCCGTCGTCGCCGCTGGCGTTGAACAGGATGGATTTCATGGGGCGTCTCCTCCACCGGTGGTTGCTGGGGCAACGCTATACACTATCCGCCCCGCGGTCCTTGATCTGGCGCAAATCCGGCGCGCGGAACCGTCTGGTCTGCAGATGGATTGATCTGCCATGGCAGAGAGCAAAAGCAGCGAACCCGTCATCACGGTGACGAAAGACGGACCTTACGAGATCAAGGGCCGCGTGCCTTTCATCGAACAGAGCATCGCTGTGAACGAGGCCGGGGAATCGCTCGCATGGCAGACCACCGGCGAGTTCGATAGCAAGGACACAATGTATCTGTGCCGCTGTGGCAAGAGCGGTAACAAGCCCTTCTGCGACAACAGCCACGAGCGCGAGGGCTTCGACGGCAAGGAGGTCGCCGACCGAGCGCCCTTTGCCGAACAGGCCGAGGTGCTGGACGGCCCGCGCTTCAAGCTGATGGACCAGGAGGACCTGTGCGCCCTCGCCCGCTTTTGCGACACGCACCAGACCGTATGGGACGAGGTCGAGAAGACCGACGATCCGGAAGTCGCTGCAATCTTCCTCGACCAGATCAAGAACTGCGTTTCCGGCCGCCTCGTCGCCATCGACACGCAGACCGGCGAGCCGGTCGACGCGCCCCGCCCGATGCGGATCAGCACCACGCAAGACCCTGCCGAGGAATGCTCCGGCCCGCTCTATATCGAAGGCGGCATCCGCGTCCTGAGCGCCGACGGCGAAGAATACGAACGGCGCGCCCGCATGGCGCTGTGCCGTTGCGGTCAGAGCGGCAACAAGCCCTTCTGCGACGGCACTCACACCAAGATCGGATGGAGCGACGGCAACCCTGCCTGAGATGTAACCCTGCCTGAGATGTAACCCCGCTTGAGATCGGGCAAATTGGAACAGGCGCGCATGCCGCCCATTGCCTCAGTATGGACATCCAACGCGAGCAGCGGAAATTCCGCAATAGCAAGCCGTCGCGCCTCGGCAGGGGTATCGAGCGGCTCACCCACCCGCTGGGAAAGACACTCGCCGATCTGGTGCCCAAGCGCATGGTCGAGATGCTTCTGAAGGGTCTCGACAGGGCCGTCGATGCGCCACAGCTGGTCCGTTTCGATCACGATCCCAGAAACATGGATGAGGCCCATCGCGCCGCCAGGAAGGTTACCCGCGCGGCGCGGAGTGTCAGCGCAACGACCGGTGCGGCCGCGGGCTTCGGCGGTGCGCTGTCGATGAGTGCGGATATTCCCGCGACCATTGGTATTGCGCTGCGCGTCATCCGCGACACCGGTCGCGCTTATGGCTTCGACGGCGATGGACCGGCTGAAAAGCTGTTCCGCCTGCAGATCCTCGAGCTTGCCGCGCTGAACGATCCGGAAGAGCGCACTCGCCGCATCGCCGAGCTGGAGGCAGGCATCGGCGAGGACGGCGCGCTGATCCATGCCGACCATGACCGCATCACCCCGATCGTCGATCAGGTGGTCGAGCGCATCAGCCGCGCACTGGCCTTCGCCTCGGTCCGCAGCCGGATGGGCATGGTCGTCCCGCTGGTCGGCTCGGTGGTTGGCGGGGTCGTCAATTCCTCGTTCCAGAACGATGTCGGCAAGGCCGCGCGCTTCGCCTTTCAGACCCGCCGCCTTCGCGCGGACGAGCATGTGATCGAGAGCTGACCCCTCGGGCGGTTTCGCTCACCCACCCGCGTGATAAAAATCGTAGATCTTCTGGGCGACCGCCTCGCTGATGCCGGGCGCGCGTTTCAGGTCGTCTAGCGCCGCCGCCCGCACCTTCCCAGCCGTGCCGAAATGCAGCAGCAACGCACGTTTGCGGCTGGGGCCGATGCCGGGGATTTCGTCCAGCGGGCTGGCAGTGATGGCGCGGCTGCGCTTGGCGCGGTGGGCGCCGATGGCATAGCGGTGGACTTCGTCGCGCAGGGTCTGGAGATAGAATAGCAGCGGCGAATTGACCGGCAGCGTCTTCTCGCGACCGTCGGGAAAGTGGAACACCTCGCGCCCTTCGCGGCCGTGGTGCGGACCCTTGGCGATGGCGATCAGCGGAAGGTCCTCGATCCCCATTTCCGCCAGCGTATCGCGCACGCTCGACATCTGGCCCTTGCCGCCGTCGATCAGGACGAGGTCGGGCCAGACGGTCTCGTGGCTGTTTTTCTTGCCTTCGTCGCCATCCGGGTTCTCGGCGAGATTGCGGAAGCGGCGGCTCATCACCTCGCGCATCATGCCGAAATCGTCGTTGGTCTGCGCGGTCTTGATGTTGAACTTGCGGTACTGGCCTTTCTCGAACCCTTCCGGCCCGGCGACGACCATCGCACCCAGCGCCTTGTCGCCCTGGATATGGCTGTTGTCGTAGACCTCGATGCGCTGCGGCACGTCCTCCAGCTCGAGGAATTCGGCCAGCTCGCGCTGGATTTTCGCCTTGGCACCGCTCTCGGCCTGTCGCCGCTCCAGCGCCTCCACCGCATTGCGTTGCGCCTGTTGCATCAGCTTGCGCCGCGTGCCGCGCTGGGGGATGGAGATGGCGACGGCGTGCCCCGCCTTCTCGCAAAGCGCCTCGGCGATCAGCTCCTGCTCGGGCAATTCGCGATCGACGAGTATCGTCTTCGGCGGCGGAACTTCCTCGTAGAATTGCAGCAACACATCGGCGAGCACCTCTGCCTCCTCCACATCGCCCGTATTGCGCGGGAAGATCGCGCGATGGCCCCAGTTCTGGCCGCCGCGGATGAAGAAGGCCTGCACGCCCATCTGCCCGCCCTTGGCGGCCAGCGCGAAGACGTCTGCATCGCCGACGCCGCTGGCGTTGATTGCCTGCGACCCTTGGATGAAAGTCGCAGCGCGCAGCCGGTCGCGCAGGATGGCGGCTGTTTCGAAGTCGAGATCCTCCGCCGCCTTCGCCATCTTCTTTTCGAGGTCGGATTGCACCGCGCTGGACTTGCCGCCGAGGAAGTCCTTCGCCTCGCGCACCAGCGAAGCATAGCCCGCCTCGTCGATCCGGCCCACGCAGGGCGCGGAGCAGCGCTTGATCTGGTAGAGCAGGCAGGGACGGTCGCGATTGTTGAAGAAGCTATCGGTGCAGCTCCTCAACAGGAACAGCTTCTGCAGCGCATTCAGCGTTTTGTTCACGCTGCCCGCGCTGGCGAAGGGGCCGTAGTAATTGCCCTTGGCCCGCCGCGCGCCGCGATGCTTCTGGATGCGCGGATAGGCATGATCGGCGCGCAGCAGGATGAAGGGGAAGCTCTTGTCGTCGCGCAGTAGCACATTGAACGGCGGGCGGTAGCGCTTGATCAGCTGCGCTTCCAGCAGCAGCGCTTCTGCCTCCGAATTGGTGACCACGATCTCCATCCGGCGGCACTGGCTGACCATGCGCTGGAGGCGGTTGGTGAGCGCCTTTACCTGCGTGTAATTGGCAACCCGCGCCTTGAGGCTGCGGGCCTTGCCGACATAGAGCACGTCGCCCCGCGCATCGAGCATGCGATAGACGCCGGGGCGGGGTTTCAGCGTCTTTACCGTCTCGCGGATCGCGGTGAGGCCGGCCTCCAGATCGGGCTGCGCGCTGGCGACGGTATAGGTCGCGCGTTCCTCGTGGAAACGCTCCTTGCCTCTCGGGTCGTGGGGGGAACCGGCTTTCGTGCGCGACATGGGTCGCAGATAGTGCGCGCACTCCGCTTGTGCAAAGCCGCGTTTCGCGCCATCCCCACCCGCCATGGACGGGACACATATCACGCCGCCGCGCACGGTCGGCTTTTGGGGGACAGCGCTGTTCCCGCTTAACGGGATGATCGGGGCCGGCATCTTCGCCCTTCCCGCCGTGCTGGTGGCGGCGGTCGGCAATTTCGCGCCGTGGATGATGCTGGTGGGCGGCGTGCTCTTCCTGCCGCTGGCGCTGTGCTATGCCTGGATGAGCGCCCGGTTCGAACATAGCGGCGGTTCGGTGCTCTATGGCGAGGCGGCATTCGGGCGCTTCGTGGGCTTCCAGGCCGGCTGGGCACGCTATGTCAGTGCGATCGTGACCGCGGCGGCTAACATGCATGTGATGGTCGCCTATCTCGCCGTGCTGTTCCCAGCGCTCGAAGGGCCGGTGGCAGCACCTATCGCAGTGGCGGTCGGGCTGGCGCTGATCACCATCATCAACCTCTACGGCATGCGCGCTTCCGTCGGGACGCTGGGTGTCATGACCGCGATCAAGCTGGTGCCGCTGGCCGCGTTGGTCGTCTCGGCTTTCTTCGCCGGAGGCGAGCTGGGCGCTGTCTCGCTGCCCGAGTTCAGCCAGGTCGAGACGGTGATCCTGCTTACCTTCTACGCCTTCATCGGCTTCGAGGGCGTCATCGAGGCGGCGGGCGAATTCAAGAACCCCAAGCGCGACGTGCCGCTGTCGATCGTCACCATGGTGAGCGGGGTGACGCTGATCTACATGGCGGTGATCTGGGCCTTCATCCTGATCGGACCGGAATTTGCGGGCGAGAACAATGCGCTGGCCGGATCGGCGGAGGCCGCGATGGGCCAGATCGGTTCGCTCGCCATCGTGATCGCGGCCAGCTTCAGCATCGGGGCGAACAATTTTGCCAGCGGCGTCGCCCAGCCGCGGCTGATGTACGGCATGGCGCGGCGCGGCATGCTCCCGAAGTGGTTCGAATATGTTCACCCGCGTTTCCTGACGCCGTTCAACGCGATCCTGTTCTATGGGGTGGCGGCCATCCTGTTCGGGCTGTGGGAGGGCTTCACCGTCCTCGCCGTGGCCGGCACGCTGATCCGGCTGGTGACCTATATCGTGACCAGCTGCGCCCTGCCCGTGCTGGAGCATCGCGAGGGGCGGATCGTGCCACTGCACCTCGCCTGCGTGATCTTCGCGGTCGGCAGCTCGCTATTCATTGCCAGCCAGACCGCGCTGCAGGCGTGGCTGGTCTTGGGCGGTATCCTGGTGGTTGGCACGGTGCTGTATTTCGTCGCCGCGCGGCAGCAGCCGGACTACGCGCTCGACGAGGCCTGACGTGGCGGAACGCTCCGATGCGATCGTGCTGGGCGCAGGGGCCGCCGGGCTGATGTGCGCGGCTTGCGCCGGACAGCGGGGCAAGCGCGTGCTGGTGCTCGAACGCGCGGAGAAGCCGGGGAAGAAGATCCTCATCTCCGGCGGCGGGCGGTGCAATTTCACCAATATCGGCGCGGGTCCGGCGAACTACCTTTCGCAAAACCCGCACTTCGCGAAGAGCGCGCTGGCGCGGTATACGGCGCGCGATTTCCTCGAATTGGTCGAGAGTTACGGCATCGCCTGGCACGAAAAGACGCTGGGCCAGCTATTCTGCGACGGGTCGGCAAAGCAAATCGTAGAAATGTTGCTGGAGGAATGCGCGAGGGGCGGAGTGGACGTGCGATGCGGCGAGGAGGTCGCATCGGTCGAGCATGATGGCGAGTTCACCGTCACTACGCAGAACGCGACCTACGAGGCCAAGACCCTGATCATTGCCACCGGAGGGCCGTCGATCCCGAAGATGGGTGCAACCGGTTTTGCCTACGACCTCGCCCGCCAATTCGGCCTCAAGTTGGTCGAGCCGCGCCCTGCCCTCGTCCCGCTCACGCTCGGCGGCGAAGAGGTGCTGTTTCGCGAGATCTCGGGCGTCTCCGCGCCGGTCGTCGCCAGCGCGGGCAAGGCCAGCTTCCCCGAAGCGGCGCTGTTCACCCACCGCGGCCTGTCCGGCCCGTCGATCCTGCAGGCCAGCAGTTACTGGTCGCCGGGCGAGCCGGTGGTCGTGAACTTCCTGCCCGGCCACGCCGATGGCTGGCTGCTCGAGGCCAAGCGCGAAACGCCGCGCGCCACGCTCAAATCGCTGCTGCGCGAAGCGCTCCCCGACCGGCTGGCCGACATTCTCGCCTACAAACTGGCCATATCGACCGAACTGGGCAATGCGCCCGACAAGGCGCTGCGCACCGCGGAAGAGCGGTTGCGCCGCTGGGCCTTCCGCCCCAACGGTACGGAGGGCTTCGCCAAGGCCGAGGTCACGGTTGGCGGCATCTCGACCTCCGAACTGTCCAGCAAGACCATGGAAGCAAAGCGAATTCCCGGCCTCTATGCCATCGGCGAAGCGGTCGACGTGACCGGCTGGCTCGGCGGCTACAACTTCCAGTGGGCCTGGGCGAGCGGCGTCGCGGCGGGGGAGGCGCTCTGACCCGGCGCCGTTGGGGGAGCCGTTAGGGAAGGCGTTGACGGGCGCGGCAAGTTGACCGGAACCGCACAATCGCTAGCTTCCCATGTTACGGATCCGTGAAAACACGGGCCAAGCAGGGGATGCCGCCACACGCTCGCAACGGGTCTGGGGTGGTGCGGAAAGGAACCACATGCGCCAACTCCAGGGCATGGATGCGAGCTTCGTCGCGCTGGAAACGCGCAATTCGCCGATGCACATCGGCTCGATCCTGATCTACAACCCTGAAACGGCGCCCGGCGGCTTCGTGCGCTTCAAGGACATTCTGAACTTCTTCGAAAGCCGCATGCAGCTCAGTCGCACGATCCGCCAGCGGCTGGTGCGCGTGCCCTTCGATCTCGACTATCCCTACTGGATCGAGGACCCGGACTTCGACCTCGAATATCACGTCCGCCATGTCGCCCTGCCCAAACCCGGCGACTGGCGCCAGCTGTGCATTCAGGCGGCCCGAATCTTTGCCCGCCCACTCGACCTGACGCGCCCGCCATGGGAATTCACCGTGGTCGAGGGGCTGGAGAACGTCCCGGGCGTCCCCAAAGGCAGCTATGCCATGGTGACGAAAGTCCACCACGCAGCGATCGACGGAATGAGCGGAGTGGACCTGCTGGAGGCGATGCATACGCTCGATCCGAATGAGCCGCCGCCCAACAGCCCTGACGAATGGCAACCGGAAAAGGTGCCCAATCCCGTCGAACTGCTGGGCAAGAGCTACTTCAACGCGATCACCAATCCGATGAAACAGCTGGAAGTCGCCGCCAAGGCTGCCCCCGGCCTCGCGAAAGCGCTCAAAGGGATGGTCGCCAAGGAATTCGACCTGTCGCGCGAGATGATTGCGCCCAAGACCCGCTTCAACCGCAAGATTTCGGGTCATCGTGTTGTCGAAGGCCGCAGCGTGCCCCTCGCCGATATCAAGATGATCCGGCAGGCGGTCGATGGAGCCAAGGTCAACGACGTGTTCCTCGCCATCGTGGGCGGCGCGATGCGCAAGTACCTGCTCGCCAAGGACGACCTGCCGAAGAAGACGCTGACCGCCATGGCCCCGATCTCGGTCCGCACCAAGGACGAGAAGGGCGACATGGGCAACCAGGTCGCGGCGATGGTCGCGCCGCTCGGTACGCATATCGAGGATCCACTCGAACGCCTCCAGTATTGCCACGATCGCACGAAGAAATCGAAAGCGATGACCGAGGCCATGGGCGCGCGCAACATGACCGAAGCGAGCAAGGTCAGCCCGGCCTTGTGGATGAGCCTCGGCGCGCAGCTCTACACCCGCCTCGGCCTTGCCAATCGCGGGGTCGGGCCGATTTTCTCGACCGTGGTCACCAATGTTCCCGGCCCACCGGTGCCGATCTACTCCAGCGGCGCGCGGCTGGAGAGCCAGATGGGCCTCGTCTGCCTGACCGACGGCATGGGCCTCGGCCACGTGGTGCAAAGCTACACCGACGAAGCGACAATCAGCTTCACCGCCTGCCGCGAACTGTTGCCCGATCCGGAATTCTACATCCAGTGCATCGAGGACAGCTTCAACGAATTGCGCGATGCCGCCGCCGAAGCCGCCGCCAAACCTGCCTCCAAGCCCGCGGCGAAAGCCAAGCCGAAGCCGGCACCGAAGGCGAAGGCATCAGCCCCGAAAAAGGGCCCGACAAGGATAACAAAGCCCGCCGCCAAGAGCGGAGCAGCGAAGAAAACGACAGCAAAAGCGCCTGCAAAAGGCACGAAAGGGGCCGCCAGCCGTTCGACGGCTGCCCGTAAAGGGAAAGGAACATCCAAAAAGTGAACGCCATCTCCACCATAGAAGCGCAGAAGGCCCAGGCCGACGCGCGCCCGCCGCACACCTTGCTTGCGCTTACCGAACCAGGGCGCGCACTCGGCGAATATGCGAGCTTCCTAGCGCTGCGCCCCCTGCTCTCCCGCCTGCCGCAGGGTGACGGGCACGGAGTGCTGGTCCTGCCCGGCTTCATGGCGTCGGATTATTCCACCGGGCCGCTCCGTCGCATGCTCGAGCGGCTGGGATATGATGCGGTCGGCTGGAACCTCGGTCGCAACGTCCGGGTCGACAATGCCCGGATCGAAGCGATGATGGCCTGCGTAGACGAAATCCATGATCGCACCGGCGCGAAGATCTCGATCGTCGGTTGGAGCCTGGGTGGGGTCTTCGCGCGCGAGTTGGCCAAGCTGGCGCCAGAAAAGGTGCGCATGGTCATCAGCCTCGGCAGCCCGATCAGCGACGATCGCAACCACACCAATGCCCGCCGCTTGTTCGAACTGCTCAACGGACGCGAGCCCGAGCCCATGCAGGAGGGCAACTTCCGCGATCTCGCCAAGGCGCCGCCGGTTCCCACCACCTCGATCCTCACCAAGGCCGACGGCGTGGTGCACTGGCGCGGCTCCGTCCAGGCAGACGATCACGCCGAATGCGAGAATATCGAGGTCATCGCCAGCCATGTCGGCCTCGGCGTGAATCCGGCGGTGGTCTATGCGATCGCAGATCGGCTTGCCCTGCCCGAAGGTGAGTGGCGCAGGTTCAGCCCGCGCGGGTTTGCCAATATCGCCTTCCCGCGCTCGCGCCTTCATTAGAACGCGCCCGACCCGGCGCTCACGTCCTCAAAACTGCTTGCGCAGGTCGATCCCGATATAGCGACCGACGGGGTCGATCCGGCGCGGGTCGAAGGCGTCGGGGGTGTTGCCATCCTCGTCGACAACATTGCGCTTCGCATCGAAGACATTGTCGAGCGCGAAGGCGACGCGCAGCCCCTTCATCCAGCCTTCGTTACGGTCGAGGACTTCGCCCAGCGTCGCCCAGATGCGCAGATCGAATGTCGCAAGATCACCGTAGAACAGGTCGCTGCTGCCCGGCAGGCCTGCGCCCCGGACCACAGCCTCGCCTTCATAGCGCCCCGTTAGGCGCAGGCCGTAGCCGCCCCAGAACAGACCGCCTTCGAGCCGCGTCACATGCTGCGAGATGGGCGCGCCCCCGATAAGCTCCCCACCGATCTGGTCGAACTGCGGGCCGCCCGGGGCGAGCAGGATTTCGTTCTCGAGTGCGATGGTGTGATTGAGGCTGATGAAGTAGCGCCCCTGTCCCCCGCGGTCTCGCGCGAAGGGATTCATGCCGCCCGCGCCGCCGCCTCCGGGCCCGCGTCGATTCTCGCCGCGGGTTTCCGGGCGGGCTGCGCAGAACCTCTCGCGTGCAGCGGCGATCCTGTCGGGGTCGGCATTGCCGTCATCGTCAAGCAAGCGGGCACGGAATTGCTCCGGCAGCTGTGACAGGTCGGGCATTTCGCCTTCTGGCGCGGCGCAGAAGGCTTCGCGTATCTGCCGGAACCGTTCGGGGTCGGCGCCCTGGGGCGGACCCCGGCGCTCGCCTCCGCCCCTGCGTTCGCCGCGCCGTTCGCCGCGTTCGCGATTACCACCGCTATCTCCGCCCACCGTGCCGCGCGTGTTAAGGCCGAAGCTCAACGTGCGGCTGCGCGTTTCGAACAGGGTCACCGGCCTCCGGTCGATAGCCAGCAAATCTCCCGCCGCATCGCGCAGCACCCGTTCCGGAAAAGCGCTTTCGAAGGCAGCGGTATAACTCGGGCTGGACAGCGTCACATCGTCTGAGCGATTGATGGCGTAATCGACCTGAAGGCGCGTATTGTCCCAGAACGGCAGTTCCCAGTTCGCGCCAAATTTCCAGTCCGCCTGGGTTTCGGCAGCAAGGTTCGGATTGCCGCCCGAAATCACGGTCACGAGCGCATCACTTCCGGTCGCGAAATCGAACACCGGGACATTGAAGGTTTCGACCCGGGGGCTGCCAAGACTGGTGAGACTCGGCGCCACCTCACGCCAGATACGCGTCGCCTGAATGTTGAGATTGTCGAAAGGAGACCAGTTCAGTCCCGCGGTCCAGTCGGTCAGCGCCCCGAAGTCCGACAGGTCTTCCGCGCCCGCCGACAGGTTCAGGCTGAGCCCGCCGATCGCACCCCAATGCCCCCCGCGCTCGGCAATCGGGACATTGACGTTGAGGCCGGTCTCGAAGCGGCGGCGCGTGCCTGAAAACTGCTCCAGGGCACGACTGTCCTCGCTCGTGATGCGGCGCCAGTCGAGGCCGAGATCGATCGTCGCCGACAGCTCGCCTGCCGGCAATTCCAGCGGATAGCCGACGAAGGTCGCCTTGTTCGAAATGGTCCAGGTCTGGCTGTCCGCCGTGTCGAACCCCGCCCCGTCGCGCTGGTCGATCTCGGTATCGGTGAGCGCGCGGACGGTTTCGTTGGTGAAGGTTGCCTGCCAATCGCCGATCGTGCGATTGTGTGTCGCGCCGAAGGCATAGGTATCGGTCTTACGACGCGTTTCCAGAGGATCGATTTGCCCACCGACCAGGCGCAGGCCGGACAGGCTGCGATCCTCGGCGCGCGTCACCGTCCCGCTCAGGCTGATGGACGAGCCGCTGCCGATGAAGGCGCGAGCATAATTTGCGCTGCCTTCGATCTGCTGCGTGTCGGATACAAGGCTGCGGAACGGCGCTTCATCCGCCACCCCCGGGATGGCCGATGGGACCACCAGTCCGCGTTCCGCTTCGGTGAGGAGGCTGCCATCCTCGACATCGAGGTTGAAATTGAGCCGCGCGCCATCTGCGATCTTGAGATAGCCGACCTCCTGCTCGTTGCGCCAGAACCCGCCATCGGCCGGCGCTTCCGCTTCGACCTCAAGCGTGAGCGAGCCATAATCGTTCTTGAGGATGATATTGACTACCCGCTGGTCCGGCGAGAAACCGAAGCGCTGGGCGACCTCCTCGGAAAACACCTCGACCTTCTCGACCGATTCCGGAGGATAGCGGCGGAACTCGCGCCAGCCCGAAACACGAATGCCGTTGATCAGGAAGATCGGCCGCCCGCCCCCACGATCCCCGCGCGCGCTGCCGGTGGCAGGCTCTATGGCAGCGAGAATGTCGGCGATGGAGCTGCCGCCGAAGGCTGCGATGTCTTCCGCATCATATTCCGCCACCGGGGGCTGGTCGACGATCAGCTGGCCGCGAACGCGCGTGCTGGTGACCACGATCGTGCGCGGATCGAGGGTGGGATCGTCTGCAGGCTCAGCCTGGGTATCGTCGGCCTGGCCTGCTTGCGCGATATCCTGCGCAAAGGCACCCTGTGCGAACGCCAGCGCGGCGAGTGAGACGGCAAGCGCAAAGCTGGATTTCAAGACTTTAAGCCCTTTTCATGGGGAGTGTTGGCCTGCCCCCGGCAAACCCTTTGCCCAAGCAAATCATCACCGCAAGCGGGGTTCCTGTATCCGATTGTAACAGGTGGATGCCCTTCGGCAGTTCGTCGGAAAGCGCGGCTGCCGTGCGGAAGGCTTCCCTTTTTGCTGCACTGCCGCTAAAGGCCGCGGCCACCGAACTTCAAACCTTCACGGATAGACAGACTGCATGGCCAAAGAAGAACTCCTCGAAATGCGCGGCAAGGTAGTCGAGCTGCTGCCGAACGCGATGTTCCGGGTGGAGCTCGAAAACGGCCATGAAGTGCTCGGCCACACCGCCGGCAAGATGCGGAAGAACCGCATCCGCGTGCTCGTGGGCGACGAGGTGCTGTGCGAACTGACACCGTACGACCTTACCAAGGCGCGCATCACCTATCGCTTCATGCCCGGCCGTGGTGGCCCGGGTCAGGGCCCCGGCCCGCAGTAAGCCCGCGTGAGCTCGCCACGGCTCATCCTCGCATCGGCAAGTCCCCGCAGGCGCGAACTGATCGCGCGCCTCGGCGTGTCGCCCGACGCGATAAACCCTGCCGATATCGACGAGACGCCGCACAAGGCCGAGCTGCCGCGCGACTATGCCAAGCGCATGGCCCGCGAAAAGGCCGAGGCTGCCGCATCCGATGATGGCTTCGTGCTGGCAGGCGACACGGTCGTCGCTGCCGGTCGTCGTATCCTGCCCAAGGCCGAAGACGAGGCGACCGCGCGCAAGTGCCTCAAACTGCTCTCCGGCCGCCGCCACCGCGTGCTTTCCGCCATCGCCCTGCGCGCGCCCGACGGAACAATGCGCGAGCGGTTGAGCGAAACGGTCGTGCTGTTCAAGCGCCTCTCCGCTGAAGAGATCGACGCCTACCTCGCCAGCGGAGAATGGGACGGCAAGGCGGGCGGATACGCCATCCAGGGCATCGCCGAGGGGCTCATCAGCCGCATCCAGGGCAGCCATTCGGGCGTCGTCGGGCTGCCGCTCTACGAAACACGCGCGCTGCTCGAGGCGGCAGGGTTCGACATTGCCTGAGACCGGGCCTGAGTGGCTCGTCGAGCACGGCATCGCCGAACAGCGCGCGTTGCTGATGCACGGCGGCACAGTGCTCGCAGCGAAAATGCGCTGGCCGGGCGACCTACCGGTAGGTGCGCATGCCCTCGCAAAGCTCGTGTCCAAGCCTGCCGGTCGGACACGCGGGCTAGCCCGGCTCGAAAACGGGACCGAAATCCTGCTCGACCGCATCCCGGCCCGCGCAACCGAAGGCAGCCACCTGCCGCTCGTCATCACCCGCGCAGCAATTGCCGAACGTGGCCGCTTCAAGCGGGCGCAGGCACGGGTGATTGAAAGCGAGAATGACGGCGGACCGCCCCCCGACCAGACCATGTTGCTCGGCGATACCGTCCGCCGCCTTCCAACTGGCGCGTGGGAAGACCTCTGGGATGCCGCATCCTCGGGCGAGATTGCCTTTGCCGGCGGGTCGCTCCTATTTAGCGTGACGTCGGCGATGACCCTGGTCGATATCGACGGCGATTTGTCGCCGCGCGAGCTTGCCCTAGCGGCCGTCGAGCCGCTGGCGCGGTCCTTGCGACAATTCGACCTCGGGGGCTCGATCGGGATCGACTTTCCCACCCTCTCCGCCAAGGCCGATCGCAAGGCTGTCGACGCGGCGCTGGAGGCTGCTCTCGCCGACTGGCCGCACGAGCGCACCGCGATGAACGGCTTCGGCTTCGTCCAGATCGTCGCGCGGCTCGAAGGTCCCTCCTTGCTCCACCGCTTTGCCACATCCCGCGTCGGCATGGCCGCGCGCATGGCGCTACGCCGGGCGGAAATGGTCGAGGGGCCGGGCATCACGTTGCTGACAGTGCACCCCGCGCTCAAGGCGAAGCTCAAGGCGGAATGGCTCGCGGAGCTTGAACGCCGCACCGGCCGCCCGACCCGCATCGAAACCGATCCCGGCCTTGCGATCGAGGCGGCGCAGGCCCAGATCGTGCCGCATGACTAAATCTGCCAAGCCCTGCCCGATCTGCAAGAAAGCGCGCAGCGAGGAGTTCAGCCCGTTCTGCTCCAGCCGTTGCCGCGACCGCGACCTGTCGAAATGGTTTGGCGACGGCTATACCGTGCCTGGCCGCGCGGCCTTGCCCGAGGAAATCGCGGCGGAGGTGACGAGCGGGCATGAAGACTGAATTCCCCCCTTGCCAAGGCGCGCCAGCTTCGCCATAGGCGCGCTCTCATTGCTCGCGGGGCCGGACGGCTCCCTTCGCCGAAGCAGTGTGCCCGGGTAGCTCAGTGGTAGAGCAGACGATTGAAAATCGTCGTGTCGGTGGTTCGACTCCGCCCCTGGGCACCACTTCGCTACCCGAGCGAATCCAGCATTGCCGATACTTCGTCCACACTGTGCTGCAGTGCGCCGAGATCGCGTGGTCTTGTCAACTTCCATACCGATAGTTGCGACACGATCCGCGCTGCCAGTGCACCCTGCTCGCCCCACCGGCCCATCGCCTCCAGCGCTTCGGGCCGGTAGATCGTACCGGCAAGTACCTCGGTCAGCGCCGCGCCTCCGCCGAGAGGCTGCAGTTCAATGTCTTTGCCCGACTGCAGCACCACCACGGCATCAAGTTTCACCGGCCCTGCGCCGGCGCAGTGGGAGGGGACGGAACAGTGATACTTGTCATCGCGCATCCAGTCGCGTTCGATGATCCGGTCCTCCCAGCCGAACTCGTCGATCGCCTCGCGCCACAGCTTGATACGGCTGCTCGACGGGAAAATGCGTGGACCAGTCCTATCCGGCACGATCCGGCTGAGGTCGTCGGCGACCAGCCGTGCGCCCGCGGCCAGCATCGCCGCCGCCATGGTGCTCTTGCCCTCGCCTGCTTCGCCGCAAAACAGCACGCACCTGCCATCCAGCTCGACCGCGCTGCCGTGCCACATCGCTTGCCCGCGCTGATATCCCAGCAGCCCCCAGGCGCTGCCTAGCGTAAACAGCTGCAATTCGCGCGGATGGGCACTTAGCGAGGGATGCAGCAGGATGCGCCGCCCTTCCTGCACCTGCCATCCGCCGACCCCCTCCACGGCGAACCGTATGCCCTGGTTGCCGACCCCGGTGAGCGCGTCGCTTGGGCAGTCGGGGCACGGCTCGTCGGAAAGCGTTATCGCGACCTCCGGCTCGCCTTCATTCTCGGTGCGAAACGCTTCCCAGGCGGCAAGCTCGATCTGCGAGGCCACCAGCAGTCCAGAATGGTGATAGCGCCAAGGGAGGATCGGCTGGTCCGTCATGTGGAACCCCCGCAGGCGTCAGGCGCTAAGACCATCGTAACAAACAAGAAGGAATTCTCCATGACCCGCATCCTCGTGCTCTATTATTCGTCTTACGGCCACACTGCCAAGATGGCAGAAGCGGTTGCCGAGGGCGTGCGCGATGCGGGCGCCGAGGCGGTGGTTCGCCACGTGCCCGAAACCGCGCCGCAGGAGGTGGTCGAAAGCGCCGGCTTCCAGACCATGGACGGCCACGAATGCATCGGCAGCCCGGACGAGCTGGCCGAATATGACGGCATCGTCGTCGGCAGCCCGACCCGCTATGGTCGGATGAGCAGCCAGATGGCAGCCTTCTGGGACCAGACCGGCGGTTTGTGGCAGAAAGGCGCGCTGATCGGGAAGGTCGGCGCGGCCTTCACCTCCACCGCCAGCCAGCATGGCGGGCAGGAGACGACCCTGTGGTCGATCCTCAACAATTTGCTGCACATGGGCATGACGGTGGTCGGGCTGGACTACGGTTTCGAAGGGCTCACCGGCGTGGACGAGGTCAAGGGCGGTGCGCCCTACGGCGCGACCACGATCGCCGATGGCGACGGTTCGCGTCAGCCGAGCGAGGTCGAATTGGACGGCGCACGCTATCTCGGCAAGCGCGTCGCGAATACGGCGGCGAAACTCGCCAATTGACCGCCTGCGCGGTGCGGCTTCCGCAGGACTAATTGCTTTCGTCGGGGCGCTTCTGTATGCGCGAGGCGAACGCCCCGGGCAGCGGTCGCCTTTCGATTCCGCCACCGGGGCGCAAGCTTTTGAAGCGCGAAGGAATGCAGCCCATGGCACGTCGCCGCCAGATCTACGAAGGCAAGGCCAAGATCCTTTACGAGGGTCCCGAACCGGGCACGCTGATCCAGTATTTCAAGGACGACGCGACCGCCTTCAACGCCCAGAAGAAGGGCACGATCAACGGCAAGGGCGTGATCAACAACCGCATCAGCGAGTTCGTGTTCACGCGCCTCAGCCATATCGGCATCCCGACGCACTTCATCCGCCGCCTCAACATGCGCGAGCAGCTGATCCGCCAGGTCGAGATCATCCCGCTCGAAGTGATCGTGCGCAACGTCGCCGCCGGTTCTCTTTCCAAGCGCCTGGGGATCGAGGAAGGCGAGCTGTTGCCGCACACGCTGCTCGAATATTGCTACAAGGACGACAGCCTCGGCGATCCGCTGGTGTCCGAAGAAGAAATCGCCTGCTTCAACTGGTGCAGCCACGAAGAGCTGCAGGACATGGCCAGCATGGCGATCCGCATCAACGATTTCCTCTCCGGCATGTTTGCCGCGATCGATATCAAGCTGGTCGATTTCAAGCTGGAATTCGGCCGCATCTGGGACGGCGACTACAGCCGCGTGATCCTGGCCGACGAGATCAGCCCGGACGGGTGCCGGCTGTGGGACATCAACACCGGCGAGAAGCTCGATAAAGACCGCTTCCGCCGCGATCTCGGCGGGGAGAGCGAAGCCTATCAGGAAGTCGCCCGCCGGCTGAAACTGCTGCAGGACGACGACAATGGCCCCGGCGAAGTGCTCGACATGAGCGCGCATCGCAGCCGCCTGCGCAATCCGGTCAAACCGAAGAAGTAATTCGGCTCGCGAGCGGCAATGGCAAAGGGGCCGAACCTCGCGGTCCGGCCCCTGCTCCGTGGCCCTTCGGCCCCGTGACGATTCCGATCAGTAGCGAACGCGCGCCGACACGCCGAATACACGCGGGTCGTTCACGAAACCGGTATTATTGTTGAAATCGATGCCGCCCTTCACATTGTCGGCATCGGTGATGTTGCGCACGAAGGCGGCAACTTCGAAGCTGCCGTTGGTACGGGCATAGCCGATGCGCAGGCCGCCCTCGATCTGGTCGTCGGCGTTGAACTCCTCGCTTTCGTAGAGGAAGAAGTTGGTCGCGCCCTGATAGGCCCAGTCGGTGAACACGAAGATTTCGCCATTCGCGCCGATCGGCACGCCATAGCGCGCAGTCACGTCGGCGATCCATTCGGGTGCGTTGGGGAACGGATTGCCGTCCACCAGCGCGCGGGTGGTGCCCGAGAGAACGACGGTCGGATCGACGACGGTGCACTGGGCGCAGATGCCCACGGCGAGGTTTTCGTCCTGGATCTTGGTGTCGTTCCAGCTCAGGCCCGCAGTGACGAGGAAGTCGGGTGATACCTGAAAGGCGCTGTCGATTTCGAAGCCGAAACCGCGGCCTTCTTCTGCATTGACCAGCTGGACGAGGTTGTTCGCGCCGCCAACTGCGGTGAACTGCGGGTCCTCGATCGTGTAGTAATAGACCGCGCCGTTCAGGCGGACGCGGCGATCGGCCAGCTCCGACTTGAAGCCGATCTCGTAGCTGGTGATCTTCTCCGAGGTGGCGATCGACGGCGGTGCGCCGAAGGCGACGTCGCGGCCCTGAATGGTCGGGGCGCGGAAGCCATTGGCGGCGCGGGCAAACACGCTGGCTTCGTCACTGACATCATAGAAGGCCGACAGGTCCCAGCTGAGGCGGTCGTCCTGTACGAAGCGGTATTGCGCCCCGGGGCCGGAGATGAAGGATGGCGAGACGACCGCGAATTGCTTTTCGTCGTCGGTCCAGCGCAGCCCCCCGGTCAGCTTCAAGACGTCGGTGACCTGCGCCGACAGCTGGCCGAACACCGCCCAGCTATCGTTCGTGTGACGAACGGTGACGGGCGGCGGGAAATCGAAGCCCACCGTGGTCACGTTGAAATCGCTTTCGAACACGAACATGCCGACCTGCCAGTTGATCGTGCTCGCCGGATCCGACGCGAGCCGCACCTCGTGAGTGAATTGGTCGAGCTCGATGGAGTCCTGCGTGTCGGAGGGGAAAGGAATGAAGCCCGGACCGCTCACCGGCAGGAAAGCCGCGCCGAAGCCGCCGTCGATATCGCCGCGGCTCGAACCTTCACTGTTCGCCCAGGAGGTAATGCTGGTGACGGTGGCGAAATCGGCATCGTAATCGACGCGAATGGTCGCGATGTCCGCCTCGTACTGCGCCTGGTTGCCCGCGCCGGCATCGTAGAACACGGTGTCGCGATCGTAATTTTCGTTCAGCTCGTTATTGCCCGGGCCGAGGATGTTCGCGCGGAAGAGAGTCGATGTCCCCTCCAGGTCGCGCAGCTGGTACGAGCCAAGAATGCTGAGCCGGTCGGTCGGGGTCAGCAACAGCTGGATACGGCCGGCCAGTTCGTCATAGGCGCCATAGGCGTCTTCCTCGCCGGTGAAGCCATTGTCGATCCAGTCGCCGCGGCTCTGCCACAGGCCCGAAACGCGCAACGAGGCGATGTCCGGCGCGATCGGTACGGTGATGCCCGCATCGAGCGAGATCGAATCGAAGCTGCCGTAGCTGACGGAACCCTGGGCGGTGAATTCATTGCCCGGCCGCACGGTATCGATCTTGACGATGCCAGCGGGCGTGTTGCGACCGAACAGCGTGCCCTGCGGCCCGCGCAGAACTTCGATGCGCTCGATATCGAAGATCGGGAAGCTCTTGAGAGTGACGTTCTCGAGTACGACTTCGTCCATCACCACCGAAACCGGCTGCGATGCAGCTAGATCGAAATCGGTATTGCCGAGGCCGCGGATGTAGAAGCGCGGGGCCGCGCGGCCGTTCGAGCTTTCGACGAACAGGCCCGGGACACGGGCGGCCAGCGCGGTGACTTCGGCACCGGCGTCGAAGATGGTCTTGACCGTGTCCGCGTCCAGCGTGGCGGCGGAAACCGGGACATCCTGCAGGTTTTCTTCGCGGCGGTTGGCAGTGACGACGATCGTGTTGAGCTGGCCGTCGCCCTGTTGTTCGGCTCCGGTCGGTTCATCCTGCGCGAAGGCAGGCTGCGAAGCAGCAGCGGCGAGCGCGACGAGGCTGGTCCCGAGAAGGCGGCGGGCGATGGTGCGATGAGTCATGGGGATATCCTGCTTGATCCCCGCCGGGCACGGGCGGGGCATTTGGAGGGAGCGGTCGAATTGACGCGCACCCTATAGCCGATTCGCACCCCCACGGCGGCTGGAAACCCGAAACCCGATGTCGAATCGCAACTTATGTTGCATTGCGGTTACAAATATCCAGCAGTCGTCCGACGGCCTTGAGCGAGCCTGTCGCGAAATCCGCTCCCGGCTTGAACGCGCCGGCGCTTCACGGCATAGGCGCGCACAACGCCGCGACAGCGAAAGGCAGGCCCCATGAAAATCCGCGTTCTCGTCAGCTTGAAGCCCGGCGTGCTCGACCCCCAGGGCCGTGCCGTCCACCATGCTCTGGAAGGGCTTGGTTTCAAAGGCGTGGAAGACGTTCGGATCGGTCGCACCATCGAACTCGATGTCGATGACAGTACCAGCGACGCAGCGCTCGACGAGATGTGCCGCACCCTGCTGGCCAACACGGTGATCGAGAATTACCGCATCGAGAAGCTCGACCGATGAGCTTTCGCGCCGCCGTCGTCACCTTTCCCGGCTCCAATTGCGACCGCGACATGGCGGTGGCGCTGGAACAGGCGTCCGGGACCAAGCCATTGCGCGTCTGGCATGGCGATGCCGACTTGCCTGACAATCTCGATTTCATCGCTCTGCCTGGCGGTTTTTCCTATGGCGATTACCTGCGCTCGGGCGCGATGGCTGCGAACAGTCCGATCATGCGCTCGGTCAAGCGTGCCGCGGAGCGCGGCGTCCCGGTGCTGGGCGTATGCAACGGTTTCCAGGTGCTGACCGAGGCGCGGCTCCTGCCCGGCGCGCTGATGCGCAACTCAAGTCAGCATTTCATCTGCCGGACGGCCGCTCTGACGGTGGAGAACGCCCATTCGCTTTTCACCAGCGGCTACGCCTCGGGCGAGACGGTCCAGATCCCCGTTGCCCATCACGATGGCAATTACTTCGCCGACGATGAAACGCTGGACCGACTTGAAGGCGAAGGGCGCGTCGCCTTCCGCTATGTCGAAAACTTCAATGGATCGCGCCGCGACATCGCCGGCGTGCTCAATGCCGCCGGCAATGTGCTGGGCATGATGCCGCACCCTGAACGTGCGGTCGATGCCGCGCATGGCGGCACCGATGGCAGGCGCTTGTTCGAGGCCGCGATCAAGGCGCTTGCCTGAACCGGACCGCTCGTGCCGGTCAGGCGCTCTTGCGCAAGTTTTCTACCGCACCGCGGAGGAATACCTTGCGGGCTTCCGCGGCGGGCATCGGTCGGCCGAAGTGAAAGCCCTGGATCTTGTTGCAACGCAGGCTGCGGATCATCTCCGCCTCTTCCTCGGTCTCGACACCTTCCGCGGTTGTGGTCATGTCGAGGCTTTCCGCCATGGCGACCACGGCACGGATGATCGCAAGGGACTCACGGCTCTGCTGCGCCGCGCCCTGAACGAAGCTGCGATCGACCTTGATGGTCGAGAACTTCAGCTTGCGCAGGTAGCCGAGCGAGGAATAGCCGGTGCCGAAATCGTCGAGGGCGACCGAGCAGCCCAGCGACATGCATTGCTCCAGCGCCTTGCGGGCGATGCTCGCGTCACGCAGAAAGATGCTCTCGGTGACCTCGATTTCGAGCCGCCGCGGGTCGAGCCCGCTGTGCGATAGAGCCCGCACCACGGTGGAGGCGAACTCGGGCTCGAGCAATTGCTCGGGCGAGACGTTGATATTGACCTTTACGTTGCGCGGCCAGTTGGCAGCGGCTTCCTTGCACGCTTCCTGCATGACCCAGGTACCGATCGGCACAATCAGGCGGGTATCCTCGGCCAGCGGGATGAATTTGCCCGGGCTGACGAAGCCGTGGTCGCTGCTGTTCCAGCGCACCAGCGCCTCGAAGCTGACGACTTCCTCGGTAGTGGCATCCACCACCGGCTGATAGTGCAGCAGCAGCTCTTCGCGCTCCAGTGCCTTGCGCAGCGAGAATTCCAGCTGCCGCTTCTCTTCCGCATTGGCATGCAACGAGGGCTCGTATTCACAATGCTCGCCGCCGCCCAGATCCTTCGCCCGATATAGCGCGAGGTCGGCATTGCGGAGCATTTCCTCTACGCTCTTGCCATCGCGCGGACCGATGGCCGACCCGACGCTCGCCCCGACATAGAGGATCTGATTGTCGATCTGGTAGGGTTCGGACAATTGCTCGATCACCGCGCGCGCCAGCGCGTCCACCCGCTTGCGGTTGGAGGCATCGCGGATGACGATTGCAAATTCGTCGCCACCGAGGCGCCCACACAATTCGCCTTCGCCCATCAGACTCTTCAGCCGCCCGGCGACCTGCGCGAGCATCTGGTCGCCGATCAAATGGCCGAGCGAATCATTGACCGCCTTGAACCTGTCGAGGTCGATCATGAGAAAGGCGCAGCGGGTCCGCCAGTGCGCGGCATATTCCAGTGCCTCGCCCAGCGACTCATTGAGCATCAGACGGTTGGGGAGTTGGGTCAGCGTGTCATAGCGGGCCAGATAGGCAATCTTCTCGGACGATTCGCGCTGTTCGGTGACGTCCGAGCCAACGCCGCGGAAGCCGATGAACTTGCCCGCATCGTCGAGCATGGGCGTACCGGAAATCTCCCACCACCGGTCCAGCCCGCGAATGTTGACCCGCACGATGAGCTCGGAGAACGGCTCCTTGCGCTTCAGCTTCTCCGCGAATTCCCGCATGCCGTCCGTATCGGCATTGGTCGACCAGTCGCGGCCGGAGATAAGGTCGAAGAACAGCTTGCCTTCCGCCTCGCTTGCCTCGCAACCGAGCGCATAGGCAAAGCGCGGAGAGACCGCCTTCAGCCGACGGCGCGGATCGATCTGCCACAGCCAGTCGGCCTGGTTTTCCTCGAACTCGCGCAGCAGCATGGAGACCACTTCGCTCTTTTCCTGCATCACGGTCTCGTGGACCCGCCCGGCCACTGCAACGCGGGCGTTCTCGATCGTGCCGAACACCGCGAAGAGGACGGTGAAGGTTATGACAACGACCAGCATCCAGTCGGCGGCCAGCGTGGCGGCAAAGAGCCCACCGATGCCTGCGGCGATGGTAAAGGAGATCGATCCAAGCGGCGCGCTGTAGCGGCTGGCCGCTGTCGCCAGGATCAGCAGCGCCGGAACGCTCCACACAATGGCGAGTTGGCTCGCACCGCCAGATTCGGCGAAAAGCATCAGTCCGATGCCCCAGACCGTGCCCTTCGCGGCGCTGGCCACGGCATGGCGACGCATCTCGTGAATGCCATAGTGGACCGTCTCGGCAGACTGCGCGATCCGATCTTCGCGCATCGACAGGATCACGGCAAATCCCAATGCCAGACCCCAGGCGCCGATCAGTGCCAGGTCGACCGAGTTCCACAGGATCAGTACGACGAGAAGGAAAGCGACCGCGTGGGACGCCGCGCGCACCGCAATGCGCTTGCCCAGCCGCGCATATTGATGGCCATGGACTCGCGACCATACCGTCCCCTCGGGCGTCGATAGGCCGATGGCCTGCCCGATGGACAATTCCGCGTTACCCGCCGCAACTTCTTTATCCAGGTCGCTCACCGTGGCGGCGATAGCGCGCAAACCTTATCCGCCGGTAAAGACCGACCAAATTTTCGGCCATATCAAATGTTAAGCTAGTCGTTGAGATTACTGATCTTTCGCGCGCGCAGTTTTACTCGACCGTAACCGATTTCGCCAGGTTGCGCGGCTGATCGACATCGGTACCTTTGACGCAAGCTACATGGTAGGCGAGCAACTGAACTGGGACGGCATAGACCAGCGGCGCGATCAGCGGATGGACCTTGGGCATCTCGATCGTGGCGAGACAGCCCTCGCCAGCTTCCTCGAGCCCACTAGCATCCGATATCAGCACCACCTGCCCGCCCCGTGCGCGGACCTCTTCCATATTCGACACGGTCTTCTCGAACAACGGACCCGAGGGAGCAATGACCACGACCGGGACGTCGTCGTCGATCAGCGCGATGGGGCCGTGCTTCATCTCGCCACTGGCGTAACCCTCGGCATGGATGTAGCTGATTTCCTTGAGCTTCAGAGCACCTTCCAGCGCCATGGGAAAGTCCGGCCCGCGCCCGAGATAGAGAACGTCCCGCGCCGGGGCGATGAGGTGCGCCATGGCGGCAATATCATCGTCATGATCCAGCGCCGCATTCAGACAGGCGGGCGCTTCGAGCAGGTGTTCGACGACCTCCTGTTCCTCCACGCGGCTCATTAGCCCCTTGCGGACCGCCATATGTGCGGCAAGCGCGGCAAGTACGGCGAGCTGGCAAGTGAAGGCCTTGGTCGAGGCAACGCCGATTTCCGGGCCGGCGTGGGTCGGCAGCAGCAGGTCCGCCTCGCGCGCCATCGAACTGGTGGGCACGTTGACGACGGCCGCGATGGTTTGCCCGGCGTCCTTGCAATGGCGCAGGGCGGCCAGTGTGTCCGCCGTCTCCCCGCTCTGCGAAATGAACAGCGAGAGGCCGTTCTCTTCCAGCACGGGCTCGCGATAACGGAATTCGGAGGCTACATCGATGTCCACCGGAATACGAGCGAACTGCTCGAACCAGTATTTGGCAACCATGCCGGCATAGTAGGACGTGCCGCAGGCGACGATGGTGACGCGCCGGATGCTGGAAATATCGAAATCGAACTGCGGAAGCGCGACCGAATTGTCCGAACGCCGCAGGTAGGAGCTCAGCGTCTGGGCAACGACCGTCGGCTGCTCGAAGATCTCCTTCTGCATGAAGTGGCGGTAATTGCCCTTCTCGACCGCAGCGGCCGAAGCGCCGGAGGAACGGACCTCGCGCTCGACCACAGCGCCAGTCTCGTCATGAATCTCGGCGCCGTCGCGCGTGACGACGACCCAGTCGCCCTCTTCGAGATAAGCGATCTGTTGCGTCAGCGGTGCGAGTGCCAGAGCGTCCGACCCGAGATAGGTCTCGCCCTCGCCATAGCCTACCACCAAGGGCGAGCCGCGGCGGGCGCCGATCAACATGTCGGGATGGTCGCGGAAGGCGATCGCCAGCGCGAATGCGCCGCGCAGGCGTGGCAGCACGTTGGCTACGGCCTCTTGCGGGGTTTCTCCATTCTCGATCCGGCGCGAGACGAGATGGGCCACGACCTCGCTGTCGGTGTCGCTTTCGAGCGAGCGGCCATCCTCCTGCAGCTCGGCGCGCAACTCCTTATAATTCTCGATGATACCATTGTGCACGAGAGCAAGATGATCGGTCGCATGCGGGTGGGCGTTCTTCGCCGTCGGGGCCCCGTGAGTGGCCCAGCGCGTATGGGCGATGCCCACTTCTCCGGGCGCAGGCTCTTCGGCGAGAACACCGATCAGATTGGCGAGCTTGCCTTCGGCCCGCCGGCGGACCAGCTGGCCGTCGTCGATCGTGCAGATGCCGGCGCTGTCATAGCCGCGATATTCCATCCGCTTCAGGCCGTCGACCAGCCGATCTGCGACTGACTCGCGTCCGACGATTCCGATAATTCCGCACATAGCCTGATAACCCCGCGATCGCTTGAGGTGCCGGACTTAACGACTATCGCCCTACTTTCAATCGCCTTCCCGCATCCTTGGGGCGCGGAGCGCTGCGCCAGAGGATCAAACCCGCGCCGATAATGATGCTGGCGCCGGCCAGTGTAGCGAGGTCGGGAACGTCACCGAACCACCACCAGCCAAGTGCAGTCGCTACCAGCATCTGCACATAGGTCGTCGGCGCGATCGTTGCCGCTCCCGCGCGCATCGTCCCGAGATAGGTCAGCCAGTGCGCCGTACTGGCCGTAAGCGCCACGACCGCGCAACGCGCGACCACCGTCCAGTTGGGCATCGTGACGCGCAGTTCCGGCACGCCGGACAGATGCCCGCCAAGCATCGCCAGCACCAGCCAGGGCATGGCGGCAGTCGCGATGTAGGCCTGCATAGACAGCGCGCTGCCCTGCCCGGCGCTAGCCCGATTGGCGATCACCATCAGCGCAAAGAAACTGGCCGAGGCGAGCGGCAGCAGCGCGACCCAGCCAAGCTCTACCAGATTGGGCCGCAGGACCAGGGCCACGCCACCGAGAGCAACCAGCGAGGCGAGCCAGACCGCCGGGCGGACCTTCTCGCCGAGCAGTGGGCCGCTGAGCAGTGCTACCAGGACGGGCGAAACGAAGGCCAGCGCCATCGCCGAGGCGAGCGGCATGACGTAGATGGCAGAGAAAAAGCAGAGCGAGGCAGCGGCAAGGCAAAAGCCGCGCGCCGCCTGCAGCCAGGGGTGGCTCGGTCGGAAGCCAGACCGACCCTCGCTGCGCCAGAGCAGGGCCGACAGGGCAACCGCCCCGATCAGGAAGCGCAAGGTCGCGACCGCCAGCGGAGACCATTCGCCGGCCATCGTCTTGATCACCGCATCGCCCACCGACAGCGTGGCAAAGCCGAGCATGGCCAGCAGGATCCCGCTCCGCTCGTCTTCCCGCATAGTCGTTCCCCGTCTCGGCCTTTCCCCGCCGCTAGACAAAGGCGGGGTCGGTGACCAGCCGTTAACTACCCACAGGGCACAGGGTTCGCACACGAGGCGGCAACAGAGAGCTCGACCGGGCTCCGGGGCGGCTCATTAGGGAAAAATCAAGGTTTCCAAAGTATTCACCACAATCATATTCGCATCTCCCGACCCTGTCGGGCAGGGCGAATGCGTCGATTTTGAACAGCGTTTTCGGGGGTTTAGGCAATGAGCGCATTCGGACGAAAGAACGGGCAGGCAGGCATGGCCTCCGGTGCACGTCCGAAATTCGGCAGCGCACGGCCGATGCAGGGCGGATCCCCCGCCCCCTCTCCGGTCGAGGAGAAGACCGCGGAGCCAGGCGGCGAGCAGTTTCCGCCTTTGCCCGGTGATGGCGCGGGCAAGAACGACGACGCGATGGCGCGCCTGTCGGAACGCATGAATTCCAGCCATTCGGGCCAGTCGGAAGTCGGCGGCTTCGAAGCGAGCGTCCACAAGATCAAGGAACAGGTTCTTCCGCGCCTGCTCGAACGCGTCGACCCGGAAGCGGCTGCCACGCTGACCAAGGACGAGCTGTCGGAAGAATTCCGTCCAATCATCATGGAAGTGCTGGCCGAACTCAAGGTCACGCTCAACCGCCGCGAACAGTTCGCCCTCGAAAAGGTTTTGGTCGACGAATTGCTCGGCTTCGGTCCGCTCGAAGAGCTGCTGAACGATCCCGACGTGTCCGACATCATGGTCAACGGTCCCGACCAGACCTATATCGAAAAGAAGGGCAAGCTGCAGATCGCGCCGATCAAGTTCCGCGACGAAAGCCACCTCTTCCAGATCGCGCAACGCATCGTGAACCAGGTCGGCCGCCGCGTCGACCAGACCACACCGCTGGCCGACGCACGCCTCAAGGACGGCAGCCGCGTAAACGTGATCGTTCCGCCGCTCAGCCTCAAGGGCACGGCAATCTCGATCCGTAAGTTCTCCGAAAAGCCGATCACGCTCGACATGCTCAAGGACTTCGGTTCGATGAGCGAGAAGATGTGTACCGCGCTGAAGATCGCGGGTGCTTGCCGCATGAACATCGTCATCTCGGGCGGTACCGGTTCGGGTAAGACCACCATGCTCAACGCCCTGTCGAAGATGATCGACCCGGGCGAGCGCGTGCTGACCATCGAGGACGCGGCCGAACTCCGCCTGCAGCAGCCGCACTGGCTGCCGCTGGAAACGCGTCCGCCGAACCTCGAGGGCCAGGGCGCCATCACCATCGGTGACCTCGTGAAGAACGCCCTGCGTATGCGTCCTGACCGCATTATCCTCGGCGAAATTCGCGGCGCGGAATGTTTCGACCTTCTCGCCGCCATGAACACGGGCCACGACGGTTCGATGTGTACGCTTCACGCCAACAGCCCGCGCGAATGCCTCGGCCGTATGGAAAACATGATCCTGATGGGTGACATCAAGATCCCGAAGGAAGCCATCAGCCGCCAGATCGCGGAATCGGTCGACCTGATCGTACAGGTGAAGCGCCTCCGCGACGGTTCGCGCCGCACCACCGACATCACCGAGGTGATCGGCATGGAAGGCGACGTGATCGTCACCCAGAACCTGTTCAAGTTCGAATATCTGGACGAGAGCGAGGACGGCAAGATCCTCGGCGAATTCCGCTCTTCGGGTCTGCGCCCCTACACGCTGGAAAAGGCCCGCCAGTTCGGCTTCGACCAAGCCTATCTCGAGGCGTGCCTGTAGGGTCCTAGCTCTGCATTATGGCCGGCAGGGCGACGGCCAGCATGCCGCCGCCAAGCACAGCGAAAGTCACGAATAGCCCGGTCCACGGGACCCAGCCCACGCGGTTGATCTGCGCGCGTTTGAGCCTGCGCCGCTCCATCAGCGAACACAGTGCAGCCACGACCAGAAACGCTGCGCCCCACATGGCGAGGATTTCCGCATCGCTGGCGAACAGCAGGAAGTCCGGCTCTTTCATCGCGGGCCATATGGTCGCGGAGCATACGGCCTGCAACTTTTTCGGGAACCGACCCTGAAGCCCTCCGTTATCCCCATCAAGCTCGCTTCAGAGCTCTTTGGGAAAGGACAGGACATGATCAAGAAGATCCTGCTTGCATTTGGCATTACGACGATGGCCCTCACGGCGACGGCCTGCAACACCGTTCGCGGCGTTGGCGACGACCTCGAATCGGCAGCAGACGCCGTAGACGAAGAAACCTGACTTCGGAAAAAGACCCCCCTCGAACGCCCGCCAAGCAATTGGCGGGCGTTTGTTTATCTACCGGCCACACCATTAGTTTCGGCGATAGACGAGCGAAAGATTATTGGCGGGCATGGCGTAACGCCGGCTCGGCGCGAAATTCGCTTCGCCCGCAATCCTATCCACCTGCGAGCGTTCGCGCAGGCCCCACTCAGCATTGCGGAACCTGAGATCGGCGTCGAAGGCACGGTTCGAGCGCGTGGTTTCAACCTCGTCCTCCAGAAACGGGCCGTAGAGGATCAAAGGTGCCCCTGCGCCAAGAATCTGCGCCGCGCCTTCGAACAGACCAACGGTCGCGCTCCATGGACTGATATGCGCCATGTTGATGCAGACGACCGCGTCGGCGCGGGTCACGGGCCAATCAGGCGCGCGCGCGTCCAGCGCAACCGGCGCGCGCAGACTCGCGAGACCCGCCTCCGCACGCCATGCCTGGATCGACGCGCGTGCCTCCTCGTCGGGATCGCTCGGCTGCCATTCAAGCGCCGGGAACCGCGCCGCGAAGGCCACGGCATGCTCGCCCGTTCCGCTGGCGATCTCGAGAACCATACCCTTTTCAGGCAATTCCTGCTCGAGAACGTCTCCGATCGGCCGCACATTGCGCGCTGTCGCGGGGGCGTGCCGCTTCAATTGACCTGGCGCTCGCGGCCTTCCCAGAAGGGTGCGCGCAATTCGCGGCGCAGGATCTTGCCGCTGGCATTGCGCGGCATGACCTCGATCACGTCGACGCTCTTGGGCACCTTGAATCCGGCCAGCCGCTCGCGCGTGAAGGCGATGATGTCATCCGGGTCGACCGAGGTGCCGGGCTTGGGCACCACGCAGGCTTTCACCGCCTCTCCCCAAGTGTCATCGGGCACGCCGATCACCGCGACCTCGCCGACCGCGGGATGGCCGTAGATCGCGCTTTCCACCTGCGCCGGATAGACGTTTTCGCCGCCGGAGATGATCATGTCCTTTATCCGGTCCTGGATGAAGACATAGCCGTCCTCGTCCATATACGCGGCATCGCCGGTGTGCATCCAGCCGTCGATCAGTGAGGACGACGTTGCCTCGGGCAGGTTCCAATAGCCCGCCATATTCGATGGGCTTTTGCAGATGAGTTCGCCCACCTCGCCGCGCGGCAGTTCCCTGCCATCCTCGTCCACGACCTTCAGCTGTGCTCCGGGTACAGCCCTCCCGGCCGATTTCATGCGCTGGTTGCCTTCGAGGCTGTGGTCGTCGGGCGGCAGCATCGCGATGGTACCGGTTGTCTCGGTCATCCCGTAGCATTGCAGGAAGCCTGCATCGGGGATCGTCTGCACCGCTTCGCGTAGCAGGTCGAGCGGTATCGGCGCGGCGCCGTACATCACGTATTTCACGCCCGACATGTCGGTTGTTTTCGCCCGCGGATGCTGGATGACCATCTGCAGCGCAGCCGGCACGATGAACAGCCGCGTGATGCCCTGTTCAAACCCGTCGAGCACGCCATCTGGCGTGAACTCCGACTGCACGATCGCCCGGATGCCCGCGGCCATTGCCATGATACCGAGGCCGGTGCCGCCGATATGCGCGCAGGGCATGCAGACCAGAATTGCCTCGTTCTCGTCCCAACTCGACCAGGGCTGTGCCGCTTCCTCGGCCGGCTGACGCAGCGAGAACAGGTTTGCATTGGTCAGCACCGCGCCCTTGGGATTGCCGGTGGTGCCGGAAGTATAGAGCTGAAGGACAGCATCCTCCGGGCCGGCGGGCGCGAAATCGGCCGGTTCCGCCGCCTCGATTTGCGCAAGCGCAGTCGACGTGTCGATCACCTCCGGCGCGGCGTCCATCTGCCCCGTCGCCTTCGCCGCCAGTTCTTCGAAACCCTCGCCGATAAACAGCACCTTCGCACCCGTATCGCCAAGGATATAGGCAATCTCTGGCGCGGCAAGCCGCCAGCCGACCGGCACGGTCACCGCACCCATGCGGGCCGCGGAATAGAACAGTTCGAAGTAATGTCGCGCGTTCTTGCCCAGCCACGCGATCCGGTCGCCCTTGCCGACGCCGTGGTTGGCCAGCATGGCGATGATCTTGCGCGAGCGGTGTTCGAGCTCGCCGAAAGTCAGCGCAGCGCCGTCCTGTTCGAGCGCGACGGCATCCGGCCGTTCAGCAGCCCAATGGCGAATGAGCTCGTCGAAAGTGAGCTTTTCGTTGTCCGACATATGTCCTCTCCGCTGTTTTCAGCTTCGAGAGACATCATGCCATATCGGTTTCGGCAAGCAACCTGCTATTGCCAGCGGCCCTGCTTGCGCGCGCGTCCCTCTCTGATCAGAAGCCAGAGGATAAGGCCGAGCGGCCCGGCGAGAAATGTCGCCAGCAGGATCGGGGCTTGGGCGAAGCGTGAGAACGCCTTCGTATCTGCGTCGCGCGCGATCCAGAGGCCGACGAAAAGGTCGAAGGCAAGATAGTGAATCCAGCCCACGGTCACGCCCGCATCGGTGGCGAAGATGGCCGCAACACCCTCCAGCGTTGTGAAATCGGCCCCGCCCTCGCCCCCACCGGGTATCACCCCGCTAACGAGCCCGATGACGCAAACTGCATAGGTGAGGCAAAGCAGGCCGACGCCCAGATAAAGTACAGCCGCCAGCAACGCCGGCCAGCGGGGCAGCAGGATGAGCGCGGCCCACATGATCAGCGCCAGCGTATTGGCGATACCGAACAGAGTCTCCCACATCGCTTGCGCCCCTATTGCTCGTCGAGCCGCGCAAGGGATTTCGCGGCGCGGATTATTGCATCATTGTCATGGACAAACCGGCCGCGCGCGGCTCGCTTGGCCAGGCTCAGCGCAGCGTCGGCGACCGTCTCTGCCTTGATCGCCCGGTACTTGCGAAACTGCCCTTGCAGCATGAGATTGACGAAGGGCGCGGCGGCGATGCCCATTCGCTCTGCCACGCGTCGGTCATTGGTGCGCCGGCCGCGCAGCAGGCCGGGACGCAGGATGTCGAGCCTGCCGAACCGCAGCTTGGTGAGGTCACGCTCCACCTCGCCTTTTACGCGCAAGTAAAAACTTTTCGCGCCGATCGCGGCACCGACCGAACTTACATGGACGAAGCGTTCGACACCTTGCGCTTTTGCGGCCTCGGCGACTGCGAGGACGAGATCATGGTCGACTGCCCGGAATGCCGCCTCGTCCTCGCCGGACTTCTTCCATGTCGTGCCCAGCGCGCAGATCATCGCCTTTGGCCGGACCGCCTCGATCACCTCGACCCAATTGGCAGGATCGGCCACGAACAGCTCCATGCGCGCACCCTGCGGCAACGGCGCTTCGCGGCGGGCAATGGCCGACAGACGCACGTCCTCGCGCCCGACGCAGGCTTCCATGACCTTTCCGCCGATCAAGCCGGTCGCGCCGACCAGCAATAGGCGCAGCGCGTCAGACATTGCTCAGACCCTCGGGCGCGCGGCCATAGATGCGACGCACCTGGTCGATGGCAAAGCGGTCGGTCATGCCGGCGATGAAATCGGCGATATGGCGGCTGCGCTGCGGATCGGTGTCGGGATGCTTCGCTCGCCAGTCGTCCGGCATGGTTGCCGGGTCCTGACTATAGGCGACATAGAGGCGCGAAATAACGTCGCGCGCACGCTCTGCCGTCGCCAGCTGTTCAGGGTGATAGTAGAGCCGGTCGTACATGAATTTCTTCAGCCGTCGTTCCTGCTCCGCCATCGAGGGGGAAAAGGCCGCCATGGGCTTACCCGCTGTCCGGATGTCGTCGACGTCCCGCGCGCCTTTCACGCGATCGCGGGTCTCGGTCAGCAAATCGTTGACCATCAAGCCGATCTGCGTGCGCACGAGTTCGCGCAGCTTGCGCTCGTGCGGGGCATGGGGAAAGCGCCTCTCGACCGCGCGCCACTGGTCCGCCAGCAGGTCCAGCGTCAGGAGATCGTCGAGTTCGAGGAAGCCGGCGCGCAAGCCATCGTCGATATCGTGATTGTCATATGCGATGTCGTCGGCCAGCGCTGCGACCTGAGCCTCCAGCGATGGCCAGCTGTCGAGCTGGAGCGAGAAGTCCGCGTCGATGTCCGCCAGCGCCCAGTTCGGAGCCGCCACCGGGCCGTTGTGCTTGGCGAGGCCCTCCAGCGCTTCCCACGTGAGGTTCAGCCCCTCGTGGTCGCAATAGGGGCTTTCCAGCCGCGCCAGCGTGCGAATACCCTGGGCGTTGTGGCAATAGCCGCCCGCATGGACCATCGCTTCCTCAAGCGCGGTTTCCCCGGCGTGACCGAAGGGCGGATGGCCGATATCATGGCCAAGGCACAACGCTTCTGTGAGATCTTCGTCCAGCCCCAATTCGCGCGCGATGACCCGCCCGATCTGCGCAACCTCGAGGCTGTGCGTCAGACGCGTGCGATAATGGTCGCCGTCGGGCGCGATGAAGACCTGCGTTTTGGAGCGCAACCGGCGGAAGGCGATAGAATGGACGATCCGGTCCCGGTCGCGCTGGAATTCGCTGCGCGGGCCGCGGGTGCCTTCCCTCTCCTCGGCAAATTCGCGCCCGCGCGAGCGCTGGGGGTCGGCGGCGTAGGGTGCTCTTGTCATTGTCCACGCGGCACTAGGCCAGCCCATGGCGGGCGACAACGTGAACGAAGCGCGAACTCCTTGGCTTTTCGTCAAAAAGAAAGGGCCGCACGACCAGTGCCGCGCGGCCCTTTCCCATTTATCGGGTCAATCAGTTGATGCCGATCGTATCGGCATTGCCGTCAGGATCACCCTTCACCGAACCGCCCGAGCGGATCGCGCCGAGCAACAGCAGGCCTGCCGCGTGCGGGCTGGCCATCGAGGTGCCCGACAGCGTGGCATAGCCGCCGTTCAGGTAAGTCGAGGGAATCGCCGAACCCGGCTCGGCGAAATCGACCGGCGGATTGCCGTAGTTGGAGAAGCTAGACCAGTTGTCGCCCTGTGCGAACGAGCTGATCGTATAGATGTTGGGACCATTGGCAGAAGCGGGCGACTTGGTTGTCGCGCTCGTGCTTTCGTTGCCCGCCGCAAGCGCGAACTTGAGGCCCTTGGCAGCTGCCGCCACGACCGCATCGTTCAGCGCCTGACTGAAACCGCCGCCGAGGCTCATGTTCGCCACATCGCCATTCGAAAAATTGGCCGCTGCGTAGTCGACACCGGCGATCACGCCGCTGTTCGAGCCCGAACCGCTGCGGGTGAGCACCTTGATCGCGACGACCTTAGTCCCGGGTGATACGCCTACGACGCCAATGCCATTGCCCTTGATCGCGGCGATCGTGCCGGCGACGTGCGTGCCGTGGCCATTGCCGTCATCGCCGTTCTTCTCGCGCGTGAAGCTGGCGGAACGAGCGGTGTCGACATTGAGATCGGGATGGTCGTAATCGATACCGGTATCGATGACCCATGCGGTCGCGGTCGAACCCGACAGGCCACCACCGACGCGCAGGACGCCCCAGGGCGTGCTTTCGGGGGGCGGTGTGCTGCCACCCGGCTTGCCCTTGCCCTTCTGGACCACGGCCATGGTCTGATCCTGCTCGCAGAAAGCGATGCGCGGGTTCTTCGCCTGCATCTTCGAAACACCCTGGGCCGATGCGTTCACCGCAAAGCCGCGAATGGTGTTCTCGTAGGTTTGCGCGACGGCGCCGCCCGCAGCGTTGGCCGACCGATTGGCTTCCGCTTTCACTTGGCCCTTATTCACGAGGCCGGGATTGAACACACAAATATACGAATTCTCGATTTTCGCTCCCTTTGCGGGCTGCGATTGGGCAGTGCCGGTATTGGCAATGCCAGCAGCCGCAAGCGCAACGAGGCTTGCGGCCGCGATGCGACCGTACGTAATTTTCATAAAGTGAGTCCCTTCCCTTCCTTGAGAGAAAGGGCAGCATGGCGGCAAAAACCATGCGATCAATGTCGCGGTGGTTAATATCTGCGGATAGCTGCGGAACTGTCGCCAAAAAGTCGCAAAGGCGGCGCGATTATATCAATTGAGAATGAAGTCCGCGGCTGCACGACAATGGATCTCGGTGGAGTCGAACACGGGCAGCACATTGGCGCGCGTGTCGACGACCATCTCCAGCTCCGCGCAGGCGAGCACGATGGCCTCCGCTCCTTCCTTGTCCTTGCTTGTGATGATGGTCTTGAGCGCGCGCTCCGCATCGCGGGTGACCCGGCCAAGCATCAATTCCTTGTAGATGATGCCATCGACCATCTCCACGTCCTCGGGCTTGGGCGGAAGGAGATCGACGCCATAACCGATCAGCCGCTGACGATAGAAGCTTTCGGTCATCACGAAGCGGGTGCCCAGCAACGCGGCATTGCTGCATTCCGCCTTTTGCATCGCCTCACCCACGTGATCGGCGATGTGCAGGATCGGAAGGCTGACCGCCTCGGCAAGCTGGTCATAGACCTTGTGCATCGTGTTGGCAGCGATCACCAGGCCTTGTGCGCCGGCGGTTTCCAGCCGCCGGGCTGAATCGGTCAGGATCTGGGCGACGCGGTCCCAGTCATCGGCCTGCTTGGCTTCATAGACTTGCGAATAGTCGAGGCTCTCGATCAGCAGTGGCGCGCTGGCCATGGGCGGCGCCTGCTTCTGTACGAAACGGTTGATCCGTTCGTAATAGGCGCGCGTCGACACCCAGCTCATGCCTCCGATCAGCCCCAAAGTTCGCAAATTCCGGCCCCTTCATGTCCCTGTTGCTGCGAGTTCTCACGGCCCCGCAAAGACTTGCTTATGGTTCAGGGGTTCAGAACGGACGGGCCTTGTGCGGGTTCCGCCGGATCGGGATTGCCGCCCGTGGTAAGGCTATCAAGCCATTGGCGCAGGTCCTGCGCTGAGCGATCGGGTGCCTCTTCCATCGGGAGATGCCCAATGGCTGGATACGCGGCCAGGGTCGCCTGCGGGAGGTGGTCCATGTACCAGCCCGCCGCGGCATAGGGGATGAGCGCGTCCTCTTTCCCCCACATCACCAGCGTGGGCACTTCGACTTCGGCGATCTGTTCGGGCGTGAACGGTACGCGCCTGGTGGAAAAGCGCGCCCGTGTTGCGCCGCGATTGCCGGGATAACGGGCCATCTCCCAATAGCGATCGATAGCCTGCGGGGTCACCACCTCGTGGTTGGAAACGCTTTGCGACAGGCTGCGCGCAACCAGCGAACGCGGCAAGACCTGGCTCGCGGCATCGCCGACAACCGGCATGGCCGCGACCGTGAAGGCCAGGTTTCCGCCACGTTCACGGCGGATCGGCGCCCCGCCCGCATCGACCAGCACCAGACCCCGGAGCCGCTCGGGATGGGCGATGGCATAGCCCATGGCGATACCGCCCCCCATCGAATTTCCCGCGAGCACGAACCGATCGAGATCGAGCGCGTCGGCCACCCGGTCGACGTCCGCAACGAATGCCGCGAGCGAATAATCATTGTCCGGTGCGGGTCCCGTAAGGCCATGCCCGCGCTGGTCGAAGCGAATGACCCTGTAATCCTCGCGCAGGCGCTCCACCCATGGTTGCCAGGTCGCGAGATCGGCGTTCGAACCATGGAGCAGAACGATGGCTGGCGCATCGCGCGGTCCCTCGTCGCGCAGATGGACCGTGCGGCCATCCGCGAGCTCGAAGCGTTGCGACGGCGCCGCACCGTATTTCGCCCACATCTCTTCTGGATCGGTGTCCGGCACCCGGAAGATGAAGAACGCGGCGATGAGCACTAGCAAGAGCCCACCGAGGACGCGCAGCACCCATTTCACGGGGCCATCCCCTCGATCCAGCGCCGCACGATCGCGAGGCCGTCCTCGTCGACCGTTTCCTTGCCCAGTTCGGGCATGGCGACGCCCGGTTCGGTGGAAGCCATCCGATAGACTGTGATCGACTTGTCGGGCGCGCCGGGCACGATGTCGAACAGATGCCCGCCGGCGCCTCTGCCAGCGGCCACCGGGCGCTTGCCGATGCCGAGTGCTTCAGGATCGTGCTGCTCCCATCGCAGATCGAGCCCGCTGTTCGAGGCTGTCGCACCGGGCCGATGGCAATGGGCGCAATTCACGTCCAGATAGGCGCGCGCGGCGGCCGTCACATCGGCAGTCTCGCGCGTTTCCCACGCGGGAAGCCTGTCGGCACCCTGCGGGAACCGGTCGAGATGACCGCCCTCCACCATGGCCGTGAGCCATTCGCTCGAAAGGTTGCGTGCCTTGGGACCGATTGGGACCACCGCGCCCTGGAGGCCGTGGCATTCCTTGCACTGGTTCTTGTTCGGTACGCGATAGCTGATTGCCTCGCCCTTAGGTGTCGTCAGCTCGATCCGCGCGCCTGCGACGGCCAGTTTCGCATCGCTCTGATCCTCGTTCCAGAGATAGGGCAGCGCGACCCAGCCATCCGCGCGGTGCAGCAGGACACGAGTCTCGATCAACCTGCGATCATCTCCCTCACCGAAAGCGAAAGTCTTGATCAGCGCCGTGCCGACCGGCATTTCGAGCAGCCCTTCGCCATCGGCGCGGAGCTGCGTTCCTGCGGCACGATAGACGAAGCGCAACTTGTCCGCCCCATCCGAATACAGCGGCGTGTTGAGGCGGTAAGGATAGACATGCCGAACCGGCACTTGCGCCCCCAAATCCGCGAAGAAGCCGTAGTCCGAAAGCAGACGTGGCATGCCGGCGGCCACTATAGCTTCATCATTGACATGCTGGAGCGGAGGAGGTGTCGCGCGCACGGCCATGGCGCCTGCGAATGCAAGCGCTGCGGCGGCAAGGAGCGCGCCGTGCCTCATCCCGCCAGCCTGGCGTCGAGGGCGGCAGGCGCACCGATGCCGCTGCGGTCGAATTCGGCTGCGGGTTCGGGGACCGCCAGCGGTCCGGGTTGCGCTGCGCCGAGGCCCTTGCCGGCCTCGGTGAGATTGAGGCTCCACCCCGCCGTGCCCTCGACCGCGGCGAGCGAGCCGAGCCCGTCCCACAGCACTGGAGGAAGCTCTCCGCCGAAGGCCGCGAGTAGCATTTCCGCCCCATCGAGCTGCGGATCGTAGCCACCACCGTCATAGAGATTCTCGCCTATCACCACCTGCCGCGGGAGCGGGTCGTAGCGTTCGTCCTCGAAAGGCTGCGTATAGGCGATCACCATCACCGGCGCGGTCGGATTGCCGGACAGAATGTTATTCTCGACCAGCACATTGTCGTTCGCCATCACCATGATGCCAGTGCCGCGCCGCACGCCGGCGACGATATTGCCGGCGGGGGCAAAATTGGGCGTGTCGTTCGCGACCACCAGATTGTTGGCCACGATCACGTTTCCGCCGCCCATCACCGGCAAGTCGGGCAGGTCGAACACCAGGATGCCGCCAGTGTTGCGGGTGGCGATATTGTGTTCGACCAGCGCGTTGCGGCTATTCTCGATCTCGATCCCCGCAACATTGGCCTCGGCGATCGAATTGCGCACGGTGATGCCGTTGGACTGGCCCACGTAGATGCCTGCATCGCTGGCGCCGGTAACCTTCACGCCATCGATCAGGACGCCCGCGCTCTCGACCGGATAGATGCCGTAAGCGCCGTTGCTCTCGTGCGGTCCGCGCGTCCAGGTCACGCGGATACGGTGATAGACGATATTGTCCGCGCCCTTGGACTTGATCCCGTCGCCCTTGGGGTTTTCCAGCGCGAAGTCGCGCACCGTCACATTGTCGCTGGTGATGAGGAAGCCCTCGCCTGCGCCTTGCTGACCGGTGAAGTCGAGTACGGTGCCGTCCATCCCCGCGCCGCGCACAGTCACATTGTCGACATCGAGACTGAGCCCGTCGGTCAGTGCATAGCGGCCCGCCTCGAGAACAATCTCGTCGCCCGGTTGGGCGAGGATCAGGGCCTCCTGCAGTCGCTCCTGCGCGCCTTCGCCGGGCGCCACGGTGTGAGTTTCCGCCAACACGGGCGATGCACATGCCAGAAGAATGGCAGCAGCAGTCAGTCGGATCATGAGTCTCTCCCTTGCAACCTATTCTGACGCAAGGGGAAAGGATTGCAAGCTAGCGCGCGGTGAAAGCGCACACCGCAGCGGCCGTGCCGGTCACCTCGATCACCTCGGGATCATCGACCCGGCGCAGCCGCTCGAGCAATTCGGCGACCGATAGCGGCACTTGCGCCTCGCCCTCCTGAGGCTCCAGGCGGCGCAGCTTGGCGAGTTGCGCAGGGCTCAGCCTTTCGACCATCCGGCCCGCCATGCACTCTGCCATCGGCGCAGGCATGCCGCGCGCGACGAGCGTTGCGGTAATGCGCTCCTCGCTCCAGCTGTCGAGATTGAGGTAGAACACCAGCGCGCCCACGCCCATGGCCAGCAGCGCCAGGATGATGACGACCTTGCGCATCGCCTCAGTCGAGCGCCTTCACGATTTCCTCGACCATCTTCTTCGCATCGGACAGCAACATCATGGTCTGGTCCATGTAGAAGACATCGTTGTCGACGCCGGCATAGCCCACGCCGCCCATGGAGCGCTTGATGAAGAAAACCTGCTTGGCCTTGTCCACATCGAACACGGGCATGCCGTAAATGGGCGATGACTTGTCGGTCTTGGCCGCCGGGTTAACCACGTCGTTCGCACCGATGATAAAGGCGACATCGGCCTGCGAGAACTCGGAATTGATGTCCTCCAATTCGAAGACGTTCTCGTAAGGGACCTGCGCTTCGGCCAGCAGCACGTTCATATGGCCCGGCATGCGCCCGGCGACGGGGTGGATGGCGTATTTCACCTCCACGCCCTTCTCCTCCAGCATGTCGGCCATCTCGCGCAGGGCGTGCTGCGCCTGCGCCACCGCCATGCCGTAGCCCGGGATGATGATGACCTTTTCCGCCTGTTCGAGCATGAAGGCCGCATCGGCCGCGCTGCCCTGCTTGTAGGGGCGTTGCTCCTTCGCCTCGCCGCCGCTTGAGCTGTCGTCCGCGCCGAAGCCGCCCGCGATCACGGAAATGAAGCTGCGGTTCATAGCGCGGCACATGATGTAGCTGAGGATCGCGCCCGAGGACCCGACCAGCGCGCCGGTGATGATCATCGCCGTATTGCCGAGCGTGAAGCCCATCGCCGCCGCCGCCCAGCCCGAATAGCTGTTGAGCATCGAGACCACGACCGGCATGTCCGCCCCGCCGATGGGGATGATCAGCAGGAAGCCGATGAGGAACGCCAGCACCGTCAGCGCAATAATCAGCGGCATTGTCTCGGCAGGACCGGCCATGGCGAAAAGCGCGGTCAGCACGATGATCGCCGCCAGCGTGCCGAGGTTGATGAGATGGCGCGCGGGCAGGAGGATCGGCGATCCGCTCATCCTGCCCGAGAGCTTGGCAAAGGCGATGACCGACCCGGAGAAGGTGATCGCCCCGATGGCGATGCCGAGCCCCATCTCGACCTTGGAAACGGCGCCGATGCTGTCGCCCACAAGCAAACCGAAAGCGCCCGGATTGAGATAGGCCGCCCAGCCCACCAGCACCGCGGCAAGGCCCACCAGCGAGTGAAACGCCGCGACCAGCTCGGGCATGGATGTCATGGCAATGCGACGAGCGATGACAAGGCCGATCGCGCCACCGACCGCGATCGCAATCAGGATTTCGACGATATTGGCGATGTCGTGCGTCACCAGCGTCGTCACCACCGCGATCAGCATGCCGATCATGCCGAAGCGGTTGCCCGTCCGGCTCGTCGCAGGCGAGGACAGCCCGCGCAGCGCGAGGATGAAGAACACGCCCGACACAAGATAAGCGAGCGCGACCCACGGATTCACCGCCTCGCCGGTTGCGGCATGGGCGGGCGCGGCCAGCGCCGCAATGGGTGCGGCAAGGAGAAGGCGAAGCATCATTTCTTTTCCTTCTTCTTGTACATCGCGAGCATTCGCGCGGTCACCGCGAACCCGCCGAAGATGTTCACGCTGGCAAGCACGATGCCGAGCAGCCCCAGCCACTTCGCCCCCGGCACATCCGCCGCCGCGGCCGCGATCAGCGCGCCGACGATGATCACGCTCGAGATGGCATTGGTCACCGCCATCAGCGGCGTGTGCAGCGCGGGCGTGACCGACCAGACCACGTAATAGCCGACGAAACACGCCAGCACGAAGATCGACAGGATCGAAATGAAGTCCATCGCGCGCCCCCTCTATACCCGGCGGGATCTTTTATCCTCGACACAGGGCCTATCGAGTTTCGCGTCGCAAAGAAAGAGGCCGCGCCCTCTTGGACACGGCCTCAAACTTTCGAGAGATTAGGTGGTCCTCAGTTGCGGGGCATCAGCACCGAATTTATCGAGTGGATGACACCATTCGAATTGAGGATATCGGCAGTCTCGACATAGGCCGTACCGCCAACTGCATCGGTCAGCTTGACGTAGTCGCCTTCGACCGTGGCTGTGAGCCGGGTGCCTTGGACGGTCGTGAGAACGGCAGTGCCGCCGGCATTTTCAATGCGCGTAGCGATGTCGGCCGCGGTCAGTCGGCCCGGCACCACGTGGTAAGTCAGGATGCCGCGCAGCATTTCCCGATTGCCGGGCTGGGTGAGCGCGGTGCGCGTCGCGGCGGGGACTTTCTGAAAGGCTGCGTCCGTCGGCGCGAAGACGGTGAACGGGCCGGCGCCTGAAAGCGTGTCGACCAGTCCGGCCGTGGTCACGAGAGATTCAAGCGTCGTATGGTTCGGCGAGTCCACGATGGTTTCAACGACATTCACCGAAACGGCGGCAGGCGTGTCCTCCATCCCATCACCGTACATGGCGCAGGCCGATGTGGCGAGCGCAGCGGCGGCGGTCATAGCGAGGGTGAGCTTGTTCATTTGAGCGACTCCAGATTTGTGAAGGGTTTCAGCTTAACAACCTTCCGGAGTGGTGCCCGTTCCGATTAGGTGCTTTCCTTAATCGGCAAGAGCCTCTCGTTGACCACCTTGCCGCCCTGCGTCAGCCGCACGGCCTCGCCGATTTCCGCGTCGAGTACCGGCTTGCCAGCTTCCTCGTCCCAGAAGGCGGAGAGGAAATTGTAGAGGTTGCGCGCGAACAGCGCGGATGCGTCGGCGGCCAGGTGCCCGGCGGTATTCGAATAACCAACGATCTTGACCCCGTGCTTTTCAACCGTTTCGTCCGGCTGCGACCCTTCCACATTACCGCCCTGCGCAACGGCCAGGTCGAAGATGACGCTGCCCTGCTTCATGCTGGCAATCTGCGCGTCGGATATCAGGCGCGGCGCAGGCTTGCCCGGGATCAGAGCCGTGGTGATGACGATGTCCTGCTTGGCGATATGCGAGCTCACCAGTTCGGCCTGTGCCTTCTGGTATTCCTCGCTCATCTCGGTGGCATAGCCGCCGGAGCCTTCGCCCTCGATCCCCTCCACATCCTCGACAAAGACCGCTTTCGCGCCGAGCGACTGGATCTGTTCCCTCGTCGCCGAGCGCACGTCCGTGGCAGAAACCTGCGCGCCGAGGCGCTTGGCCGTCGCGATTGCCTGCAGCCCTGCCACACCCACACCCATTACGAATACCTTTGCCGCCTGCACCGTGCCGGCGGCGGTCATCATCATCGGGAAAGCGCGGCCGTATTCGTTCGCCGCCGTAATCACCGCCTTGTAGCCGGCAAGGTTCGACTGGCTGGAGAGCACGTCCATGCTTTGCGCACGCGTAATGCGCGGCATGAACTCCATCGCCAGCGCCTCGAAGCCGCCTTTCGCATAGGCGTCTACCCGATCGCGTTCGCGAAAAGGATCGAAGGTCGCCGCGACCCAAGCGCCCGGCTTCGCGCCCTCCAACGCCGCCACATCGGGCGCTTGCACGCCCATGACGATATCGGCGTTTTCCACCGCTTTCGGCCCGGGCAGGACCTCTGCCCCAGCCTGCGCATAGTCGTCATCGGCGATCGAGGCGCCAAGCCCTGCGCCCTCCTCCACCGCGACACCCGCCCCCAGAGCGATGAATTTCTTCGCCGTTTCGGGGGTCAGCGCGACCCGGCTTTCACCGGGCGCACGCTCTTTCAGTACCGCTATGCGCATCAAGCGGCGCTTATTCGGAGATCATGACGACGATGATGAGGGCGATGATTGCGATCAGCGGCACGGACCACTTCAGGTTCGCAATGAAGGAGGAATAGGTGCTGCTGTGCGCTTTCATGTCGTTAGCGCTGTGTGCCTTCATGTCGTCGGCGGAATCCATGGCGATACCTCTGATAGGATTTTGATGTTGGAACCGGTCTATCGCGAGGCCGGGGCGTGCTCAAGCCCCCGCGCGCACTCGCCGAGCACAACAGGCTTAATCAGGTCTTTACCCAGACGCGCTATATCGCGATGATACCGGCTCGCAACGGGCCGCAACTCTAAGGGAGTGTTGCAGGAAATCATGGCAAGCGAGGCAACACGTCTGCTGATGCTCATCGATGACGATGCGGCACAGAGCCGTCTGGTCAGCGCGCTTGCCACACGCGAAGGCTGGCGCACGCTGACGGTCGCTTCGGGTGACGAGGCGAAGAAGGCGCTCGCTTCCAAGGACGGAGCCGACGTGCGCGGCATCCTGCTCGACCAGCGCGTGCCCGGCGATGCGGCGAGCGAATTGATCCGCGACATCCGCAGCGCCCGGCCCGACGTGCCGATACTCATGCTCACGGCAAGTACATCCCCGCTTCTCGCGGTGGAGGCGATGCGGGCCGGAGCCACCGACTATCTCATCCAGCCGGTCGATCCCGATCGCCTGATGGCTGCATTGCGCAGTGCGACCCGTGCAGAAGCTCCGCGCAACGAACTGCAGCCAATGACGGAGAAACTGGCCGCCGATCTCGATTTCGACGCGATGGTCGGTACAGCCGCCCTGTTCCGCACCGCACTGGCCAAGGCAGCCACCGCAGCGCGCGGCCATGGCCATGTGCTGGTCGAAGGTGAAAGCGGGACAGGCAAGGAAATGCTGATGCGCGCGATGCATGCCGCATCGACCCGCTCGAAGGCGAAGATGAAGCTGGTGGGTTGCGGCGCGATGCCTGCGACCTCGCTGGAATCGCTGGTCTTCGGGCACGAGAAAGGCGCCTTCGCCGGTGCCTTCGACCGGCAGACCGGGCTGCTCGAGCACTGCGACGGGGGCACGTTGATCCTCGACGATATCGACCGCATGGATCTGCCACTTCAGGAACGGCTGGCAAACGTCCTCGAAACCGGGATCGTTCGCCCGACCGGCGCCGCGCACGGCTTCAAGATCGATGTGCGTATCTTCGCCTCGATCGAACCGATGGCCGACGAGGAGCTGGACACCGGCCGCTTTTCCAAACGCCTGTTCGACGTTCTTTCGACCACCCGGATCGCCTTGCCGCCCCTGCGCGAGCGGATGGGGGATATTCCCGCGCTGACGCGCCACTTCCTGGCCAAGATCGGCGAACAGCCCGGCTTCAGCCATCACTCCATCGCCGATAGCGGGCTGATCCTGCTCGAAGGCTACGATTGGCCAGGCAATGTCAGACAGCTGCAGTCGGTGCTCTACCGCGCTTGCGTGCACGAACAGCGCGAGGCGCTGACGGCACACAGTTTCCCGCAACTCGCGGAATTGCTGGGCGACAGCGCCGACCGGGGCGAAAGCCGTGCGCGCGGTCTGGGCGTCCTGCTTTACACCGACGACGGCAACGTCCGTCCGCTCGAGGAGATCGAGGCCGACATCATCCGCCTCGCCATCGGGCATTATCGGGGCCGCATGACCGAAGTCGCCCGCCGGCTCGGCATCGGCCGCTCGACCCTGTACCGCAAGTTGTCCGAGCTCGGCATCGACAACGCGGCCTGAGCCGCCTAGCCCTAAACCCATGGCAAGACTGGACGGCATGCTGTGCGTCGTGACCGGCGGTGCGCGCGGGATCGGCAAGGCCGTGTGCGAAGCATTTCTGACCGAAAGTGCGCGAGTCGTACTCACCGATATCGACGAAGGCGCAGGTAGGAAAGCAGCCGATGACCTTGGCTGCACCTTCCACCGGCTGGACGTCGCCAGCGAGGCGGACTGGGATGCTTTCGCGCAGGTCTTTCCCGCGATCGACGTGCTGGTCAACAACGCCGGAATCACCGGCTTCGAGGACTCGCCCGGCCCGCACGATCCCGAGCATGCCAGTCTCGCCGAGTGGCACCGGGTCCATGCGGTCAATACCGACGGCTGCTTTCTCGGGTGCCGCTATGCCTTGCGCGCGATGCGGCCCAAAAAGGCCGGCTCGATCATCAACATGTCCTCGCGCTCCGGCATCGTCGGCATTCCCGGCGCGGCGGCCTATGCCGCCAGCAAGGCGGCGATCCGCAACCATTCCAAATCCGTCGCGCTCTACGCCGCGCAGAACGGCTGGGCGATCCGCTGCAACTCGGTCCACCCCGCCGCCGTGCTCACCCCGATGTGGGAGACGCTGCTTGGCGACGGACCGGACCTCGAGGAGCGCAAGGCCGCCATGGTCAAGGACACGCCCCTGAAGCGCTTCGGCACGGTCGAGGAGGTCGCCGCGCTGTGCGTCTACCTCGCCAGCGCCGAGAGCGGCTACATGACCGGCGCCGAACTCACGCTCGACGGGGGCCTGCTGGCCGGGAGCGCAGCCTCGCCGGGAGACTAGCCCGGCAGGTCCGCGAAGTCGGTCAGCGCCGCATCGCGCAGGCCCCGCCACACGTTTCTCGCCTGGACGGTTTCCGGCACATCATGAACGCGGTGGAGCTGGACCCCGGCGTCCATGCCCTTCACTGCCAGCGTCACGCTGCCGCCCAGGCGCGCATTGGTCTCGGCCTCATGCGAGAGCGCGCCGATCATCCGTTTGCGGCTCGCGCCGAGCAGCAGCGGGTGGCCGAGTGCGTGGAACAGCGGCAGCGCGTTGATCAACGCAAGGTTCTCGGCGAGCGATTTGCCGAAGCCGATGCCGGGGTCGAGCAGGATGTTGCGGGCCTCGATGCCTGCCTCGAGCGCCGCATCGCGGCGGCCACGCAGTGCATCGAACACGTCGAACACCACATTGGCATAGTCCCCGCCCTCATGCAGGTCCTCGCCGCTGCCGGGCGCGTGCATCAGCACCACCGGCACGCCGGCGCGCGCGACCACTTCGGCAGCGCGCGGATCGTGGGTCAGGCCGCTGACGTCGTTGACCAGCGTCGCGCCTGCATCGAGCGCCGCCTCGATCACCGCCGCCTTGCGCGTGTCGACGCTGACGGCCGCGCCCATCGCCGCGCAGGCCTCGATCGCCGGGACGACGCGCGCGATCTCGTCGCCTTCCCACACGGGCTTGGCACCGGGTCGCGTGCTTTCCCCGCCCACGTCGATGATCGAGGCGCCCGCCTCCACCATCGCCGCGGCGTGCTCGCGTGCGGCTTCCGGACTGTCATGTGCGCCACCGTCGCTGAAGCTGTCGGGCGTCATGTTGAGGATGCCCATCACCTGCGGCTGGTCGAGGCGGATCGTGCGCGCACCCAGCTCCAGCGCCGGATGCGCGAGCGTGAGGTTGGCCCATTGCGCTTCCGCATCACCCGCCACGTCGTCGGGCAACTGTCCCAGCACCTCGGCCATCGTATCGGGCGCAGCCAACCAGCGGTCGACCACTTCGCCGCCCCCCTGCTTGTCGACGCGCCGCAGGATGACCGCAAAACGGCTGGCATAGACCATGCTTCCGGCAAGCCGGATGGCATTGCCATGCTCGGCCTGCGGACCGGATACGAAGCCGATGGGGCGGATGTAGGCATGTTGGATCATTGTTGGAAAGCCTCAGGGCAAGCACCGCGACATGGACCGCATGTTACACGGTCCTGGGGAAGAAAAGTTGAATTGCAGCGCGGTGGTCGCATGGTGAGGGGGAGAAGGAAAGCAGCTCTGGAGTTCATGCCCGCCTGACTAGGCCAGGCAAGCCCTGTAGGACAGCCCGGCTGTCAGGCACCGATCACGATATCGCATTCGACACCCGTTCGCGGGTAGCGCATGTCCACTCGCCCCATAGTTCCGAGAGCATCGGAAATCAGCAACGACCCGAAGCCGCCCGCATTCCTGTTCTCGACCGGCGGACCGTCGATCTCACGCCACTCGATCTGCAGCGCACCTTTCTGCTGGTCTATCCGCACCGTCACGCGTCCGGCGTCGTTCGACAGCGCCCCGTATTTCAGCGCATTTGTGATCAATTCGTGGAAGACCAGCGCCAGGCCCTGTCCGGTCGTGCCGGACAGGGAATGTTCGCCGATGATATCGACCGAAATGCGGTCTTCCAGCTCGGGAAAGGCGGCCAGCTCGGCCTCCAGTATCTCGCTCGGACACAGGGCAGCGGAATCGTCGCTCACGAGCAGTTTGTGACTGCGTGCCAATGCCCCTACCCGACCTTCCAGCGCATTTGCGAAAGTCGCAATATCGCCGGCCTTGCGCGACGATAGCCGCACGATCGACTTGATGATCGACAGCATGTTCCGCACGCGGTGGTTGAGCTCGTCGGTCAGCAGCCTCAGCCGCGACTCCCGCTGCTTGGTATCGGTAATGTCGATGACGTGACCAATCAGCTTGTACGGTTCGCCATCGTCCCCCAGAAGCGGGCGCCCCGCAGCACTGATCCATCGTTTCTCGCCGGCAGCCGTGACGATAGCACAGTCGAAGGCCCATTCCGTTCCCGACGCGATCGCCTCTTGTTGAAGCTGCGCAATTCGCTCGCGTTCGTCGGGGACGACGTGATCGAGAAATCTCTCGTAGGTCCACTCGACGGGCGACTGGTCATACCCGAAAATCTGGTCGTGATGAAAGTTTCGGATGGCCCGCCCCGAAGCGAGATCGAGCTCCCAGATCCCTATGTGCGCCGTATTTAGAATCAGGCGAAGGTGATCGGCGCTTAAATTGTCGAATGGCCTGAGGTCCGTCATTGCCGGCGTTCTAACACGGGCACAGCGAGTGTCACCCGCTCAAACGACCCTGCGTATTTGTCAGCCGTCCTGCGCGAGCAGATGCGCGGCGAAGGCTCGCGCCGCAAAAGTGGTCTGGCCGGCCAGGCAGATCGCTTTCCCATTGGAAAAAGCCGGGCAAGAGGCGCTTTTAGACCGAAGGTTGCCCAATGAAAAAAGCCCCGGCGCAAACCGGGGCTTTTCTCGTTCAGGCAGTCGGTGCGACGATCAGAAGCCGAGCTGGTCGCCCGTGATACGCACACCGGCGTAGAAGAACCGGCCAAGAGCGCTGACCGGATAGAAGGTCAGGCCGACATCGGGTTCCTGGTCGAAGATGTTGTTCACCCCGACGTAGAAGCTCATGTCGTCTTCGGTCGTCCAGCGCAGCTGCATGTCATGCTGGAACTTCGCATCGATCTTGATGAATTCCGGTGCCACGATGTCCGGATCGGCCTCGATCGTGCGACGAGCAAAGCGCAGCGTCTCGTCCCAGTAGTTGATGCCGTAGTTGAAGTTGAAGTTGTCGAGCGTCCAGTTGAAGTCGAAGTTCACCTGCCATTCCGGCGCGCCCTGCACCCCGGCATTCTCGATGATGTCAGCTCCCGGTGTGCCCTGCGTCTTCAGCTCGATCAGGTGGTTGCCCACCACGCTGAAGTTGAACGTCCCGAGATTGTCCGTCGGCTGACGATAGCGCAGCGAGAAGTCGATCCCCTTGGTGGAGAACGCGGCCACGTTCTGCGGACGCAGGGTGAAGCCGCTGACGATCCCGGCATCGTTCGGGTCGAAGCCTGCACCGACCGGCGTACGATCGATATTGTCGCAGAATTCGTTGTCGAGCGTTGCAGCATCCACGCACAGTTCAAGCAGCGTGTTGGCCGACGGGGTGGAGATCGCATCCTCGATTTCCACGTCGTAGTAGTCGGCGGACATCACCAGGCCCGGAATGAAGCTCGGCTGGAAGATCGCACCCAGAGTGATCGTCTTCGCGGTTTCCTCGCTCAGGTCGAGATTGCCGGTGCTGAGGCCCGGCAGGCTGACCCCGGCGTCGCCGGTGAACGTCGCGATCTGCGCATCTGTCAGGCCGAGACCCGACAGCAGCGCGACGCAGTTGGCTTCGCGCGTGGCGCTGCCATTGTCGCGATTGTCGAATGCACACGGATCGTCGATGAAGGCGAAGGTCTGGTTCGACGGCGAGAACAGTTCGCCGATGTTCGGCGCGCGAACCGCCTGCGCATAGGTGCCGCGGACGCGGAAGTCGGCGATCGGCGCGTAGACCAGGCCGCCCTGGTAGGTGAAGGTCGTGCCGACGGTCGAGTATTCCGATACGCGCGCCGCACCGTTGACGGTCAGTTCGTAGAAGCCCGGGCGGTCCTGCACGATCGGCACGCGCACTTCGGCGAAGCCCTCGTAGACGTCGAACGAGCCGGTTTCCGGGAACAGGGCGTTACCGAAGGTCAGGCCGGTGGTGTTGACCGGATCGGGAATGCTTTCGCTGATTTCCTTGCGATATTCGGCACCGAGCGCGAAGCCGATCGGATCGCCCCAAAGTGCGAAACCGTCACCGAAATCGCCGCTGAATGCCGCGGTAGCGACATGCTGCTTGATGGTGCTGGTATCGACCGCCGTGGTGTTGATGAAGGCGAGCGATGCCGGATCCTGATTGTTCGAGAACAGGTTGAAGGGCACGCAGCCGCTGTTCGCACCGGGCGTGAAGGACAGGGTGTCGAAATCGTCGAAGAAGAAAGCGCCGGTGACGTTCTGGTTGGAACTGGTCGCATCGCCGGTCAGGTTCGAACGGCAGACGATGTTGCCATTGGGCGTGCCGGTCAGGAATTCCCCTTCGTCGACCGCGTCGAGCGCCGCAAAGAAGCGGTCATTGAAGCGGGTGTTCGTCTGGCGAATGACATTGTCCGACTGGCCATAGACATAGGAAGCGTCGAAGCGGATCGTGTCGGTGATGTCGGCTTCGATGCCGGCAACGCCGCGATAGGTCTCACGGCGGTTGTCTTCACCGCGACGGCCAAGATCGAGGTTGTCGCGGCCGGTCACCAGCACGATGTCGAGGAAGTCGAACGCGTTCACTGCCGGGTCGTTGATGTTGGCGGGGATGAACGGGTTGTCGGTCGGCACGCCGATGAAGAAGTCGAAGGTCGGCTGGCCGAAGGATTCGGAATCGACCCGGGCGTACTTGCCCTCGGCAAAGAAGCGAACGCTGTCGGTCAGCTCGTAGCTGAAGAGCAGGTTGCCGATGTAGCGATCGAGGTTCGGCAGGATTTCGCCGCTATAGGTCGACACCGGGGTACCCGAGCCGCCGCTCTCGAAGAAGCTGCCGAGGAAGGTGCCCGGGATATAGGGACGGCCGTCACCGAGGAAATCGGGCAGGAAATCGAAATCGGTGTCGATCGCGCTGATCGGGCTCGAGTCGAGATAGTTCACGTCCGACGCGAGAATCCGATCGGGGATGTTGGGATCGTCGGCCAGATCGTCCTGATTGTCGAAGAAGGCCCGGAAGCTCGGCCCGAACGCACGGCGATCCGACAACAGCAGACGGTCGTCATGGCCATACTCGACATTGGCAGCGATATTGCCGCGGCCGCCGGCGAAGTTGGTGCCGATGGTTGCCGAAACGAAGCTGGAATTGCCGTCACCCTTTTCCGAAATGCCGGTCTGGGCCCGGACGGTGAAGCCTTCGAAGTCGCGCTTGGTGACGAAGTTCACGACGCCGCTGACAGCGTCCGCGCCGTAAATCGCCGATGCACCGCCGGTAACGATGTCGATCCGTTCAATCAGGTCGATCGGGATCGAGTTCGTATCGACCGAGGACGAACCGGGGACTGCCGCAACGTGACGGCGGCCATCGATCAGCGTCAGCGTCCGCTGCGTGCCGAGGTTGCGCAGATCGAGCAGGTTGAGACCAACGCCGCCGATCCCGGCATTGGCACCGGAACCGTCGTTGGAGTTGTACGATCCGGTAAGCGCCGGAGCTTCGGTGAGGAAGTCGGTGAGGTTGGTCACGCCGCTGTTCTGGATGGCGGTGTCGTCGATCGCGACCACGGGGCTTGCGAAGTCGTATTCGCGTGTGCGGATGCGCGTTCCGGAGACGACGATGGCATTCTGCTCGACTGCACCAGCGACATCGTCGCAATCACCGTCAGCGTTTTCGTCGAGGCAGGTTTCGTCCTCTGCAACATCCTGCGCCTGCACCGTCATCGGAGCAACCAGTGCGAGCACGGCAGCGCTTGCCAGCATCGCGCGCTTGCCCTGGTGAATCGACGTGAATTTCATAAAGCGTCCCTCATCAGCTAATCGGAGAATTTGATCGCCGCCCGCTAGCATGTGTGAAGGACGTGACCACGATTTCTTGACTGTGCCGAGGCAACTGGCCGACAAGTGTGGCAGTTTCGCCACGGCAGAAAGCCGCGGATTTGCAGCGCAGCTGCGCGCGATGGAGCTTGCGACCGCCGCCAAGCAGATCGCAAAATTCCATTAGTCACACTGGGAAAAAAGCCCCCGGCACCTTGCAGATGCCGAGGGCCAAAGTCGAAGTCACCCTACGGATTTGCAGGGTGCCCTTCGGGTCGCTTCTGAATTCTTTCAGATATTCGGGATTCTCATTCGCGCGGCCCGGAGGCGGTTCGCAGAGCGCCCTCGACGAGCGCCCTGCCGGCTTCGCTTTCTGCCGCAAGATCGATGGGCCTCTGTTCGAGCGCGGAATGATGGCTGTTCATGAAGCTGATCCCCTCGTCGCGGCCAAGGGCCAGAATCGCGCTGCGGGTGATTTCGCGTTGCCTTAGAGTGGCGGAACGAGAAAGGCCGCAAGGCCCTTCGCCGCTTGCGTTCACGACCCCTGGCCGGCAGTCCGCGCGGAATTCAGGCTTGCCAGGAGCGCATCCTTGCTCGCCCTGGCGGTCCATGCGAGAGCAGCGGCGGCCCCGAGGGTGGTCTGGAATTGCGCGATTTCGTCTGCAAGCCTTGCAGCGTCGGAAAGGCAACGATCGCGGAACCCGTCCGAAATCGCCGTGTCCGCGCGCATCTGCGCAGCCTGATGGTCCGAATAAAGCTTGTTGAGGTCCATGATCGTCTCCCGGAAGATAAGCGGGAGCGCGGTTCGTCTCTCAGTCGCAGCTGCTATGATGGTACGCTGCAATGGCCGGCTGGTAGCAGACCAGCGCCAATCTGTCCCGAATTCTTTTCCTGAAGGATCGTTAGGTGTTTGCCACCAGGCATGGTAGGAGGCCTTGCTGACGTCGAAATTTGCGACGGACTTCGGATTTTGACGACCGCCGCTTGCCTTCACTGGCCCCGGCGCAAACCAGACAACGACTTCCTTTCATCGGACGATTTGATGCACGACCGCACCGCATGTCGCGGCGCGGCAACCCATGCGTTCTCGAAAGGAACACACATGAGCAAGACCGGAACCGTAAAATTCTTCAACGCCGACAAGGGCTATGGCTTCATCCAGCCCGACGATGGCTCGGATGACAGCTTCGTCCACATCAGCGCAGTGCAGGCCGCCGGCATGCAGACGCTCGATAAGGAACAGCGTCTCAACTACGAAGTCGAGACCGGTCGCAATGGCAAGGCCAGCGCGGTCAACCTGTCGGCAGCAGACTAAACCAGCCCAGAACCCCTGCGCGCCGGTTGATGCCGGCGCGCAGGATCCCTCCCCTGTTTGTCAGAGAGCATCGACCCCATGAAGCAGACCTTTGAATTCTACGATGCTCGCGCACGCGAAGCTGCAACGCATGCGGAGGAGGCTACGCTCGACAATGTGAAGGCACTCAATCTCCGGGCGGAAAAGACATGGCGCCTATTGGCCGAGCAAGCCAAGCAAGTCGTCATCCATCGCGCGAAGGTGCTGAAGGAGCGCGAGGCCAGGGAGGCAGGAGAAGCCAGCGACCTGCGCTGACGCAAGTCCCTCGCTCCTCGCGAATTAATCCTCCACTGCCAGCAGGTACAGCTGCCGCGCGGCGTCGATCGGTTTCACCTCGCCGCCGTTTTCATAGTGCCAGAAGGTCCAGCCATTGCAGCTCGGCGCGCCCTGCAGGTCCTTGCCGAGGCCGTGAATGCTGCCGGTCTGCTTGCCGCACGCCAGCGATCCGTCCGCGCGGACCGTTGCCGTCCAGCGACGCTTCTTGTCGAACACTTCGGTGCCCGGCTTGAGATAGCCGTTCTCGACCAGCGCGCCGAAGGCAACCTTGGGTGCGCTGCGGCCCGCCTGCATGGTGGTGAGCGCGCTTTCGTCCAGCGGAAGTTCCTTGGCGATCCGCTTCAGCGCAGCATCGCGGTAGACGCCTTCGCGCTCGCAGCCGATCCACTGGCGGCCGAGCCGCTTGGCGACCGCGCCGGTGGTTCCGGTGCCGAAGAAGGGATCGAGCACCACGTCGCCTTTCTCCGTGGTGGAGAGGAGCACGCGATAGAGCAGGCTTTCGGGCTTCTGCGTCGGGTGAACCTTGTGGCCGCCCTCCTTCAGCCGCTCCGCCCCGTTGCAGATCGGAAGCACCCAGTCGCTGCGCATCTGGAGTTCGTCATTGAGCGTCTTCATCGCGCGGTAGTTGAAGTGGTATTTCGCCTTCTCGCCTTGCGAACACCACAGCAGCGTCTCATGCGCATTGGTGAAGCGGGTGCCGCGGAAGTTGGGCATGGGGTTGGACTTGCGCCAGACGATGTCGTTGAGGATCCAGAAGCCCAGATCCTGTAGGATCGCGCCAACGCGGTAGATGTTGTGATAGCTGCCGATCACCCACAGCCCGCCATCGGGCTTGAGGATGCGCTTAGCCTCCACCAGCCACGCCCGCGTGAAATCGTCATAGGCCTTGAAGGTATCGAACTTGTCCCAGTCGTCGGTCACAGCATCGACATGGCTGCCATCGGGCCGGTTGAGGTCGCCGCCGAGCTGGAGATTGTAGGGCGGATCGGCGAATATGAGATCGATCGAAGCCGTCGGCAGGCGACGCATCGCCTCCACGCAGTCGCCATCGAGGATCTGGCCGAGCGGCAATTCCCCCGGCGTCTCCAGTGGCAGTTTCACCGCATTTTCGATGCGCTCGGCGCGCAATTTCGCGGTCTCGATGACCCCCATTCGTCCGTCCCCTATGCGTAGTTATCCACAGGGTGAGTCCAAACCGATTCCGCGTCAAGCAGCTTAAAGGTTGCCTATCGGAACCTGCCCATCGAACAGGCAGAAGAACGAAAGGGGACCAACACAAGATGTTGAGTCCCCCGGTTCATGCGGGACTCGACATGAAGGGGTGTGTCGCAAAGGACTCGCTCCATCGGAGAACGGCGAAATTTGCTTGTGGTGCGGTAACGGGTTAGGAACAGTCTGGACTTCGTAAGGGGCGCACCTTGCTACAAACTATGGAAAAGCGGGGCAGCGTCTCCGAGCACTTGCGGATGGCGGTCGCCGTCGGCAACATCGGCTTGTGGGAGCTGGACACGAAGACCGGCGATGCCTGGCGCAATGCCAAGCATGACGAATTGTTCGGCTACGCCCAGCCCCTGCCAAGCTGGACCTATGACGATTTTCTCCGCCACGTGGTGGCGGAAGATCGCGAAGAGGTCGACGAAGCCTATGGCAAGGCCTTGAAAGAACAGCGCGAATGGGCGTTCGAGTGTCGCATCCAGCGCACCGACGGCATGATCCGTCGGATTGCCGCGCATGGTCGCCCGCTTCCGGCAACGGATGGCCAGAACGAACGGCTGATCGGGCATGTCATCGACATCACCGAAACCAAACGCGGTGAAGAACACCTGCGACTGGTGACGGCCGAACTCAATCACCGGTTGATGAATATCATCAGCACGATGCACGGTCTGATCGGAATGGCGGGCCGCGGCGGAGGTGATCCCCGGGATATTGCGGAAAGCTTGCAGCAGCGTCTCGCCGCGCTCGGGCGCAGTCACAATCTCACCTTCCGGGACCGGCGAGCCATGGTGCCGATCCGGCAGGCGCTGCGCGTTGAACGCGATGCAATGCCGGGTGTCGCCAGCCAGGTCATCCTGGAAATCGACGAACGCATGCGCATCGCCGCCCCGCTCGCCGAGAGGCTCATCCTCGTGATCCACGAGCTGGGAACCAACGCGCTGAAATATGGCGCGCTGACTGTCCCCGAAGGCCGCGTCTGCCTCGAGAGCCGCGTCAACGAGGAGGGTGATGTCGAGATAATCTGGCGCGAGGTGAACGGGCCGCAAGCGCACGAGCCCGATAGCGAGGGTTTCGGCAGCAAGCTTATCCGCACCGCTCTCAGCGCCGACGCCAAGGTGGAGCAGACGTTCCCTGAGACAGGCGCGGTCTGCCGAATTATCTTTCCGGCAAAGGCCGTTCAGACCACCGAATGAGGAACCTCAGGCTGCCGCGGGCTTGAGTTCCGGATCGACGCCCGTCAGCTCGATCGATTTCGCCCACAGGCGCGCCGCCAGCAGCGGATCGCGCGCGGTCTTGGTTGCATAGGCCTTGCCCGACGTGCGGCCGCTCATCTCCCTGAGACCCCATGAGCCGTAATAGTCCCCGCCTTCTGCTTGCGGATCGGTCGCTGCCTGCAATGCCGGAACGGCTCCGTTTTCAGCGGTGTTAAGCAGGAAGCCGATCACCGGCGAGAAGATCGAGCCGACCATGCCGAGGTGGCGCTGGATTTCGGTCTGGGCGACGCCCGGATGGCAGGCGAGCGAGGCAACCGGCGAGCTTGCAGCACGCAGCCGCCGGTCGAGCTCGAAGGCGAACAGCAGGTTCGCGAGCTTGCTCTGGGCATAGAACTGGAAGCGCGAATAGCCTTTCGAAGCGTCAAGATTGTCGAAGTCGAGCTTCGCGCCCTTATGCGCGATCGAGGCCTGGCTGACGACGCGCGCGCCGCCGTCTTCCGCCAGCTTGTCGAGCAACAGGCTGGTCAGCGCAAAATGGCCGAGATGGTTGACCGCAAACTGTTGCTCCGCCCCGCCGATCGCATGGCCCAGCGGCGGAATCATTATGCCGGCATTGTTGATCAGCAGGTCGATCTTCGGTTCCTTCTTCGCGAGGTTGGCCGCCTCGCGGATCGAAGCCATGTTCGAGAGGTCGAGCGGGAGAAAATCGAGGTCGGCCTGTTCCGGCCCGCTGGCGATGTCCTTGATCGCGGCGGTCGCCTTGTCGGCATCGCGACAAGCGAGGATCACGCGTGCACCCTTGCGCGCCAGCCCGCGGGCGATCTCAAGCCCGATACCGGTGTTGGCGCCGGTGACGATGGCGGTCTTGCCGCTCTGGTCGGGTACGTCGGAATAGGCAAAGCTCACGCGAACATCTCCATCTGCGATACTGGGGCGAAGCTGCGGCGGTGCAGCGGCGTAGGCCCATATGTTCGCAATGCTTCGAGATGCTCGGCCGTTCCGTAGCCCATGTTGCGCTCCCACCCGTAATGCGGGTGCGCCGTGGCCGCATCGCGCATGATCCGATCGCGATGTTCCTTGGCGATGATGGAGGCGGCGGAGATGCAGGCCTGCTTGCCGTCGCCGCCCACGATCGCGCGCACCTGCGGCCAGCGCCACTCTTCGCGCCGACCATGGGGAGTCATATTGCCGTCGATGAGGATCTCGAGCGGCTCTGCCTTCAGCGCCTCGACCAGCCGCGCTGTGGCGAGTGCCATCGCGAGCATGGTGGCCTGAAAGATATTGAGCCGGTCGATCTCGGCAGGCTCGATCACCGCAATACCCCAGGCGCAATTCGCGAGGATATCCGGCTCCAGCATCGCGCGGCGCCTGGCCGACAGCTTCTTGGAATCGTCGAGACCGGATGGCGGATCGCAGCACAGCACACAGGCGGCTGCAACGACCGGCCCCGCAAGCGGGCCGCGCCCCGCCTCGTCAACGCCAATCACCAGCGGCGCGGCACCAAGTCTGCGTTCGGGTGTTGCACTCAAGACAGAAACGGGAGTTTTGCCGATCATGAAGACGCCTTCGATCCTTTTCGCCACCCTATCGCCCCTCGCCCTGCTCGCAAGCTGCGGCAACGCCTATTCCACCGATGGCGGCGAAACGGCGTCGACCCCGTCACCGACCACGGCGGGCGAATTCGACGGTGATTTCGCCATTACCGAGCATGGGGAATTTAACGAACCCTGGGCGTCGGCATTCATCCCTGGCACGTCGATGCTGTTCATTACCGAGAAGCCGGGCACGGCGAAGATTTACGACACGAACGCCGATCGCCTCATCACAGTCAGCGGTCTGCCTGAGGTCGATTACGGCGGACAGGGCGGCCTTGGCGATGTGGCTTTCCTCCCCTCCGAAAGCGCCGGAACTGTCGGCACGCGCACGATCTATCTCAGTTGGGCTGAGGCTGGCGAAGGCGACACGCGCGGCGCGGTGGTCGGGCGTGGCCAGCTTAATTGCGCCAATGCGACCACGTGCTCTGTCAGCAATCTCGATGTCATCTGGCGCCAGGCCCCCAAAGTGACCGGTCGCGGCCACTATTCCCACCGGATCGTCTTCAGCCCGGACGAGCGATACATGTTCGTTTCCAGTGGCGAGCGGCAAAAGCAGGACCCTGCCCAGAATACCGAGAACACGCTGGGCACCATCGTGCGCCTCAATCTCGACGGCACGGCAGCGGCCGGCAATCCCTTCGCCGACCAGGGCAGCCCGACCGACCAGATCTGGACCTACGGCAATCGCAACATCCTGAGCCTGGATTTCGACAGCGCGGGCCGCTTGTGGGAGATCGAACACGGTCCCGCCGGTGGCGACGAACTCAACCTCGTCCAGCGCGGGGCGAATTACGGTTGGCCGACACGCTCGAACGGTGACAATTACGATGGATCGGATATCCCCGACCACACGCCGGATGACGGCTTCACCAAGCCCGTGATCAGCTGGACGCCCGTGATCGCACCGGGCAACATGGTATTCTACGATGGCGACCTGTTCGAAGGTATGGACGGTGACCTGATCGTGGCCGGCCTGAAGACGCAGGCGCTGATCCGAATCGCCTTCGATGGCGAGCAGGCGCGCGAAGTCGCCCGCTATGACATGGGCAACCGTATTCGCCAGGTCGTCTACGGACCCGATGGCGCGCTGTGGGTGCTTGAAGATGGCGAAGGCGGTCGCCTGCTCGAACTGCGTCCTTCCTGACTTCTGTGGTCCTAAGCCAAACTTGATCGACTTGGGAGCAAGGCACGCCTAAGCGCCGCGCCCCATGGCGACTCTCCTTCCCCTGTCCGCGATCGACCAGGCTTTGGTCGAAGATCTGCTCGACGCTGCTTTCGGCGAGGGCCGCCACGCGCGCACTGCCTACCGTATCCGTGAGGGTGTCGACTGGCTCGACGGCCTGAGCTTCGCAGCGCTCGACGACGAGGACTATCTCGCCGGCACGATCCAGTTGTGGCCGGTCGCGCTGACCGACCCGCAGGGCCGCCCACATCCGCTGATCATGGTCGGCCCTGTGGCCGTCATGCCGGGGCGTCAGGGCGAGGGTTTCGGGAAGGCATTGATGGCGGCGAGCCTCGGTGCCATCGATGCCGGGTTCGAGGACGGTGCCGCCCCGCTCCCGCAAGTGATGATCGGCGATCCGGACTATTACGATCGCTGGGGCTTCGTGGCGGATCACACCGGCGGCTGGCACTGCCCCGGCCCTTACGAGCCGCACCGGTTGTTGGCGAGGACCGGTAATCCCGCAATCCTGCCGGACAAGGGCATGCTTGGGCCGTGGGGCGGGTAGTTTTTGTTTGGTGCGCTATCGACATCCGTCGATAGCTTGCGGCTGTGCCATCCCGCTCCCCCACCTGGCCACCCATAGAATACCGTGCCGTGGGTGGCCAGGTGGGGGAGCGGGATGGCACAGAACGGTCAGGACGGACGTCCTGACCGCACGCAACCAAAACCTACATTGAGTCCCGCGTCACCTTCTGCCACGACATCGCCAATGCCCTACACCCCGCCACCCGAAATCGCCGGAATGTCGCTTGCCGAAATCGCGCAGGCAATGGCGGATCGCAGGCTGCCGCCGGTCGAGCAATGGTCGCCCGAAAATACCGATGACAGCCGCATGCGCATCGCTGCCGACGGAACTTGGTATTACGATGGATCGCCAGTCAGACGCCCCGGCATGGTGCGCGCCTTCGCCGGGCTGCTGAACCGCGAGGATGACGGCAGCTACTGGTTGGTCGTGCCGTATCAGAAATTGTCGATCGAGGTCGAAGACGCGTGCTTCATCGCCACCGACGTTTCGCGCAAGGATGGCGATCTGGTGTTTCGCACGAATACCGACGACATCGTCGTGGCAGGGCCCGACAATCCCATTCGCGCGGCCGGCGACGCGGACAAGCCCGCGCTTTATGTCCATGTGCGGCGCGGCTGCGAGGCGCGGCTTAATCGCTCGACCTACGAGCAGCTGGCACAGATTGCGCTCGAAGAAGGCGAGGATTTTACCGTGACCAGCGGCGGCCGGACATTTTCGCTCATTCCAGCATGAGCGGCATCTTCGATCGATTGAAACAGCTGTTCGACCACGGGCATGCCCGCGACGTCGGCGAACTGATGTCCGATGCGCGCTTTGCCGATCTGGACCGCACCGCCGATGCCGCCGTGCTGATTGCCGTGACCGAGCGCGCAAACCCCACCGTGCTGCTCACCCAGCGACCGCGAACCATGCGCGACCATCCCGGGCAGGTCGCCTTTCCCGGCGGCAAGCTGGACGACGGGGAGGACGCGGTCGAGGCTGCCTTGCGCGAGGCATGGGAGGAACTCGCCATCCCGCGCGAGCACGTGCGCCTGATCGGTACGACCGACCGCTACCAGACCGGCACCGGCTTCGACATCACCCCCGTGCTTGCAACGGTGCCGCACGATCTGCCCATCCGTCCCGATCCGCGCGAAGTCGAAAGCTGGTTCGAATGCCCGCTCGACAAGCTGATGGATGCCTCGCAATGGGAGCGCAACGAAGTATTCTGGAAAGGCGCGATGCGCGAATATCTCGAGATGGATCACGAGGGCTATCGCATCTGGGGCGTGACTGCGGCGATATGCTGGAACCTGTCGCGCCGGATCGCGTGGCTGGACAGGCATGATGGCTGACCAGCTGCCCGCCAGCGAATGGACGCAGCGCGAAGACCTGGCGCTTCTCGTCGCGGCTCTCGGCGCCGACGACATGCGCTGGGTCGGCGGCTGCGTGCGCGATACGCTGTTGGGGATCGAGCCGGCGGACATCGACTGCGCAACCGTCCATCGCCCCGGCACGGTTATCGACAAATGCCGCGCGGCGGGAATCCGCACCGTACCGACCGGCATCGACCATGGCACGATCACCGCGCTTCTCGATGGCGGCCCGGTAGAGGTCACCACCCTGCGGCGCGACGTATCCACCGATGGGCGCCGCGCGACCGTGGCCTTCGCCGACGAATGGCGCGAGGATGCGGCACGGCGCGACTTCACCATCAACGCGCTCTATGCCCATCCCGAAACGCTGGAGCTGGAGGATTATTTCGGCGGGCTCGCCGATCTGGAAGCGCGGCGGGTGCGCTTCATCGGCGATGCGCGGGAGCGTATTCGCGAGGATCATTTGCGCATCCTGCGCTATTTCCGCTTCCAGGCCCGCTTCGGAGATGCGCTCGACGATGAAGCGATTGCGGCCTGCCAGGAGCTCGCCGGGACGCTGAAAGGGCTCAGTCGCGAACGTGTGGCGATGGAATTGCTCGCGATCCTTGCCCTCCCCGACCCCGTGCCGACCGTGCAACTGATGGAGCGGCTCGGCGTGCTCGCGGTGATCCTGCCGGAAGCGCGCCGTAACGAGATGGTCTGCCTCATTGCCCTCGTCGCATCGGAAAAGGCGCAGGGCCATTCACCGGACGCGATCAGGCGGCTCGCCGCCCTGCTGCCGCCGATCCCCACAATTGCCGAAGCCGTGGCGGCGCGGCTTCGGCTATCGAAGATGCAGCGCGCGCGGCTGGTCTGCGCGGCCGAGCGCAAGCCGGCAGATTGCGACGCCCCGCACGCCCTCGCCTATCGCGAAGGCAGCGAATGCGCCATCGATCGCCTGCTTCTCGCTGGTGCCGAGACGGCCGCGGTGCGGGAGTGGGCCATTCCCGAACTCCCGCTCAAGGGCGGAGAGATCGTGGCGCGAGGCGTTGGCAAGGGGCCCGAGGTCGCGCGCATCCTGCGCGCCGTGGAAAGCCGCTGGATCGACGAGCACTTCCCCGATCGCGCGCGAGTGGAAACACTGCTCGCCGAAGAACTCGGCCAGCGTTCCGCGAGTGACGACGAGGCTTCAGCTTAGCTTAAGCTGCACTGCAACATAAAGGGCCTACATTTGCCTCTTCGGGCATGATGTGCCAAAGCGTGACCGCGCTCCACTGGGGCCCAGCGAATTGTGCACCCGCGAAGGGTTGCTCTCGCTTTTCCATTATTAGCGGTTCCCCTGTGCTTATGCGCCTGGGAAACTGCATCTGTCGAAGAACAAGTCTTGGAGTTCAATTTATGAAGTTTGCGAAGCTGGCCGTTGCTGCCGTCGCTCTTGCCGCCACCCCCGCCCTCGCCAACGACCAGGTCGTTGCCGGTGCCACCGTCTATGGCCCGCAGGGCGGCGAAGTCGGGACCATCGTGGCCGTCGAAAACGGCCAGGCCGTGCTCGACACCGGCAAGCACAAGGTTCCGCTGGCAGTCAACATGTACGGCCAGGGCGAAACCGGCCCGACCATCACTGTGACCAAGGACCAGATCAACGGCATGATCGACGCTCAGCTGGCGGAAGCCGCCGCGAAGCGTGACGCCGCGCTGGTCGTCGGTGCCGAAGCCATGGCCGCAGACCACGCGCCGCTCGGCACCATCCTCGAAGTCGAAGGCGACAATGTCGTCATCGCTCGCGGTGGCGACGAGGCCGACAAGGTCACGCTGCTGCGCACGCACTTCGACGCGACCGATCACGGCCTGATGGCCCGCCTGACCAATGCGCAGATCGACGCGGCCATGTCGCAGGCTGCTGCACCGACCACCGGCGACGCCGGCGAGTAAGCCCCTTTCGGGATCGAAAAGCGGAAGGCCGGGAGCGCGACGGGCGCTCCCGGCCTTTTTCGTGCGCGATCAAATAATCGTGGTTCTCAGCATGGACAGCTTCAGGGGCGCACCGTCGCGGGCTTCCCATTCGAGCTTCCAGGTCTGGGCGCTGTCACGGTCGGGGAAGCGCGCCTCGATCAGAAAGGGCTCGCCCTCGCCAACCGGGCGGATGCTGCACAGTCGGGTGCGGCCTTCGATCGGCCCGCAATCTTTCCCTAGACCCCGGACGTTCAGCATCGTCAGATCCTGCGGGTCGAAGGCCGCGAGCGTTCCCAGCGCGTCGTCGCATGCCCCCGCGTCGGTTCGGCACTCGAGCTGGTCCGGGCCGATGCCGCCGAACTTCGCGGTATCGATAATTTCGGCAAGCGTGCGAAGGCCGTAAAGCTGCCGGTCGGGGTAGCGCTCGTTGCGCGGCACCATGCCGGTCGCCGCGACACAGCGATCGCCGCCCACCACGGCGCGTGGCGCGACAAGGTCCTGTGCCGGCCTGCGTTCGGCAATCCGGCTTTTGCCGCCTGGAAGGTCTTCCAGCAGGAAGCGATAGGTCGCGCGCCGACAGGTTCCATCGTTCCCGTCGCGAACCGGGCCCGTGTACACCGCATCGAACGTGCCTGGTAGCGCGAGGTGGCCGGTCCAGATCCTGCCGCTTTCGATGGTTCGCGCCACGTCCGCCGGAAGGAACAGGCCAACCTGATCGAGGGGGTCGCTCGCAATGAGCACATCCCTTGAAGGCAAAGGCTGCTCTGCCTCGCCAGCTTGCGCTGGTGCAGGCATGATTGCGACGCCAAGGGCAGCAAGTAACAGGCGCATGGCGCAAGCCTCTACCGCCGCGATCGACAAATCAAGCCCTTAGCCGAAACGATTGTCGCGCGGGAAACCCTGTGGCGGCAATCGCCCTGCCCCGCCGCGGGCGACCTTCCACTGCCACATCTCCGGCTCGGTCCGCGTGCGGCCTTCCTTGCCGCCCATCGTCCAGCTCAGGCCGTCCTCCAGCTTGAAGGTCGTCGCGTCGGACAAGCCGCCATCACGATAGTTTTGCAGCTTGACGCCCTGGCCCTTGGCGAGATCGGGCAGTTCTTCGAGGTTGAATACGACGAGTTTGCGATTGTCGCCGACCACGGCGACGTGATCGTGCTCCGCGGCGATCGGCCGCGCGACGGCGAGTTTCGCATCGCCCTTGAGATTGACGACCTGCCGCCCTTTTCGCGTTTCGGCGAGCAGATCGTCAGTGGTGGCCGCAAAGCCCTTGCCCGTGGTCGCCGCCAGCAGCAGTCGCTGCTTCGGCTTGTGGACGACCACCGCGATGATGTTCGCGCTGGTATCGATGTCGAGCGTGTTGCGCACAGGTTCGCCGAAACCGCGTGCGCCCGGCAATTTGTCAGCACCCAGCGTGAAGAAGCGGCCATCATCCGCCGCCAGCAACAGCTTGTCGGTCGTCTGCGCATGCAGAACGAAGGCCGGCCCGTCGCCTTCCTTGAACTTGAAATCCTGCTCCAGATCGACATGGCCCTTGGCGGCGCGGATCCAGCCCTTTTGCGAGAGGATGACCGTCACCGGCTCCTTTTCGATCATGGCATCCATGCTGAATTCGACTGCTGGTGCCGCTTCCGCGATGGTCGTGCGGCGGCGGCCGAGATCGGTGTCCTCCGCATATTCCTTGCGCAGCGCATTGAGGTCGCGCTTCAAGCGCGTGCGCTGGCGGGCGGGCGAACCGAGGAGCTTTTCCAGTTCCTCCTGCTCTTTCAGCAACTCGTCGCGCTCTTCGCGCAGCTGCATTTCCTCCAGCTTGCGCAAGGACCGCAGGCGCATGTTGAGGATCGCCTCGGCCTGCCGGTCGGTGAGCTTGAACTCCTCCATCATCACGGCCTTGGGCTCATCCTCGGTGCGGATGATCTCGATCACGCGGTCGAGATTGAGGAAGGCGATGATATAGCCTTCGACCAGCTCCAGCCGCTTGGCAATCTGGTCGAGCCGGTGGCGGCTGCGGCGCTGAAGGATGTCGATCTGGCTGGCGATCCAGTTGTCCAGCAGCTCCTTCAGCCCCATCACCATCGGCGTACGCGTGCGGTCGAGCACGTTGAGGTTTAGGCCGAAGCGCGTCTCCAGATCGGTCAGCTTGTAAAGGCTTTCCTTGAGCAGCTCGGGATCGACATTGCGGCTGCGCGGCACGAGCACGAGGCGGATGTTCTCGTCGCTTTCGTCGCGCACGTCCTCAAGGATCGGCAGCTTCTTGTCGGCGATCAATTGCGCGATCTGCTCGATCAGCTTGCCCTTCTGCACCTGGTAGGGGATCTCGCTGACGACCAGCTGCCATTGCCCGCCGCCGAGCCGCTCTATGCCCGCGTCCCGATCCTCGGCCTTGTCCGCTTCGGCTGAATGGAACCGCCCGCGCACCCTGAAGGACCCGCGACCGGTCTCATAGGCGTGGCTGATCGTCTCGGCGCTCTCCGGCACGACGCCGCCGGTGGCGAAATCCGGCCCCTTGAACAGCTCCATGAGCCGCGCATGCTCGACATGCGGATTGTCGATCACCTCCAGCGTCGCATCGACGATCTCGGCAACGTTATGTGACGGGATGTTGGTCGCCATGCCGACTGCGATCCCGCTGGCGCCATTGGCGAGCAGATTGGGGAAAAGGCCCGGCATGATCTCCGGCTCTTCTTCTTCGTTATTGTAGGTCGGGATGAAGTCGACCGTGCCTGCGTCGAGGCCTTCCATCAGGCGCATCGCCGTCTTGGTCAGGCGCGCTTCGGTATAGCGATAGGCCGCGGCGTTATCGCCGTCGATATTGCCGAAGTTTCCCTGTCCTTCGACCAACGGATAGCGCAGGGCGAAATCCTGCGCGAGGCGGACCATCGCATCGTAAGCCGCGGTGTCGCCGTGCGGGTGGTATTTGCCGATCACCTCGCCGACCACGCGGGCCGATTTCTTGAAGCCGCTTGCCGGGTCGAGCTTCAATTGCCGCATGGTCCACAGCAAGCGCCGGTGAACCGGCTTCAACCCGTCGCGCAGATCGGGCAGCGAGCGCGCGGTGATCGTGCTCAGCGCATAGACGAGATAGCGTTCCGACAGCGCGGAATCGAACGGCGCGTCGACGATTGCGTCGAAAGGGTCTTTTTCGTCTTCGAGAGTGGCCATGTCGCTCGCCCTACCACTGCCACGGCTCGCCTGTCACCGCGGAACGATGGGTCATCCCCATACGTTGCACGAGCAATAGCAAATCAAGGAGAACTGCCATGACCAAGCGCGTTATGATCCTCGCCACCGACGGTTTCGAACAGTCGGAACTCATGAAGCCGAAAGCCAATCTCGAGAAGGCCGGGATAGAGACCACGATCGTCAGCCTCGAAAGCGGCGAGATCAAGGGCTGGGACCAGAAGGATTGGGGCGAAAGCGTCAAGGTCGACAAGACTGTCGATGAGGTCTCGGACTGTTCGGGCTTCGATGCCCTGCTGCTACCGGGTGGCCAGATGAACCCCGACATTCTGCGCATGAACGACCGCGCCATCGCCATCGTTCGTGAATTCGGGATGGCCGACAAGCCCATCGCTGCAATCTGCCACGCGCCGTGGTTGCTGGCCGAAGCGGATCTTATCAAGGGCAAGACCGTGACGGGTTGGCCGTCGATCCGCACCGACTTGAAGAATGCCGGTGCGAGCGTCGTCGACCAGGAAGTGGCCGTTGACGGCAATCTCATCACCAGCCGCAATCCCGACGATATTCCCGCGTTCAGCCAGGCACTGATGGAAATGCTCGGTGAGCACGTGAAGCAGGAAGAGCTCGAAACAGCCTGATCCGATTACTCAGGAGTGAAACAGGCCTCGCCGCGTCATCGCGGTGGGGCCTTTTGTTTATGCAAATATAACCGAAACAAGGCGAAAGCGCCTGCCAACAGGCAGCTTGTCGGACCCATCGCGTTTGCTCGCGCATTGGGTGAGGCATGGGACCAGCACTCGGATTTCTCGTCGCCCGCATCCTTTTCGTCGTCGCGCTAATCGCCATGGTGCCTCCGGCGCTGGCGCAGGGGCGCAGCGTGGCAGAGGACAGCGAACCCTACGTCTATGAAGTCGAGAGCCTGCAGAATGCGACCGGCGCCGAAACGCCGCTCGACCTCGATACGCCGATGGGGCTCATGGAAAGCTTTCTCGCGGCCGGTGAAGCGGGCGACTGGGAGAGCGCATCCGCTGCGCTCGACCTTGCCAATGTCGACGGCGGGGACCCGGACAGGCTTTCCGCCCAGCTCTACGATCTTGTCCACCGCTCGATCCCGATCAGCTGGACCAGCCTGCCCGATCGGCCCGACGCGGTCGACACCGCCACCACGAGCGAAGATCCCATGGCAGGAGTCGCGCGCCGGTCCATCACCATCGGGCGACTGGCACTACCGGACCGACTGATCCCGATCCGCATCGCGCGCGTCCAGGCCCCCGATGGCGAACCGGTCTGGGTGTTCAGCCGCCAGACCGTCGCCAATGTGCCCGCGCTTTACGAGGTCTACGGCCCGACTGCTTTCGAAAAGGCCCTGCCCGCATCGCTGCGCAAACAGGCGTTCTGGACGCTCGCCTGGTGGGAAGTGATTGCCCTGCCCCTGATCCTGCTGGCAGGTGTCCTGGCCGCCGCGCTGACCTATCTGGCCATCCGCCGCTGGCGCGCCTCGATCGAGGACGGAACCAAGTTGCACGGGGTCGTCACCGCAATCCACATGCCGGCCACACTGCTCGCCTTTGCCGGAACGATCGCGCTGGTCCGGGCGACCTTCTTCAAGCTGTCGGGGCCGGTGCGCGACCTGCTCGACCCGCTGCAGCTCACGTTGATCGTGGCGGCGATCATTGGGATCGCCCTCTCGGTCATCGAGGCTCTGTTCGACTTCGTGACGAGCGAGCGTACCGAGGAATTGGAAGCGCCCGACAATCACGAGGACCGCAATTTCTACACCAAGCTCAGCGCGATGCGAAGGATCGTCACCGTCCTGCTGCTGCTCGGAGGGATCGGGTTCCTGCTGGTCGCCAGCAATCTGTCGAGCACGCTCGGTTTCTCGATCATGGCATCCGCGGGCGTGCTGGGCCTGGTATTGGTCTTCGCCGCGCGAAAGGCGCTGGGCGACATCATGGCGAGCGTGCAGATCGCCTTCGCGCAGACCGCACGGATCGGCGATGCGGTGCATTATGATGGCCAATGGTGCTATGTCGAAAAGATCGGCTTCACCCATTTGCGCCTGCGCACCTGGGACGAACGCCGCGTCATCGCTCCGGTCAGCGACTTCACCAGCAACAGCTTCGAAAACTGGACCAAGCAGGATTCCAGCCTGATGATGCATGTAGATCTGGAATTCGACAATCGCGCCGATATCGACCGCCTGCGCGGCCCATTCCGCGAGTTCGTCGATCGCGACGAGGGCGTGATCGATGGCGAGGATGCGGCCTGCAATGTCATCGACCAGAACGCCAAGGCTATGGTCGTGCGGTTCTTGGTGCGGGCGCGCGATCCCAAGTCAGGGTGGCGCATGCATTGCCGGTTGCGCGAGCACATGCTGGCCGCTGCGACGAAACTCGATGCCGCGACCGGCGACGAGCCGATGCCGGTCTATTTCGCCCGGGAGCGCGAAGTTCAGGTGACCGAGGGCGCGGCTGCCTAGAACCGCCGCATGTCGTGGCTCTCGGCGGGAATCGAGACCGCCAACCCGTCGAGCGCTTCGGTCAGGTCGATCTGGCAGGAGAGGCGGCTGGTGCGTGCAACACCCGCCGCGAGGTCGAGCATGTCCTCTTCCTCCTCGCTCGCTTCCTCGAGCCGGTCGAACCATTCGGGCGCGACGATCACATGGCAGGTGGAGCAGGCCATCTGGCCTTCGCACGTCCCTTCCAGGGGCAGTCCGGCGGCCTGCGCGACACGTAAGAGATTGTCTCCGGACTCGCATTCGGCGGAAACGGTATCGCCCGCGGAAGTCGTGAATTCGACCCTCACAGGGCGCCCTGCGCTTTCGCCGCGGCGTTGATCTTTTCTGCCGCCTGCTCGATCTCGTCCATGGTGGTGTAGCGCCCGAAGCCGAGGCGGATGGACGCCTTCGCGAGCTTTTTCGGGAGGCCGATCGCTTCGAGCACATGACTGGTGCGCCCCGAGCCACTGGCGCAGGCGGAGCCGGCGGAGAACATCACGTCGCGCACGTCGCTCATCAACCGGTTTACATCCAGCCCGCCGCCATTCGGCCCGCGCGGGCGAATGTTGAGATTGCCGTGCCAGCGCGCCTCTGCGCTGCCGTTCAGCTCCCAATTCTCGAACAGTTCGCTGGCACGCTTCCAGAGCTTCTGCACATGCTCGGCGTCCTGCTCCATCCGGTCCTTTGCCTCCTGCGCCGCGGCGCCCATGCCTGCGATCAGCGCCGCGCTGAGTGTGCCAGACCGCATGCCGAATTCCTGCCCGCCACCCGTCTGCACCTCGTCCAGTGACAGCCCCTCGCGCACCCACAGCGCGCCGACGCCCTTCGGACCGTGAAATTTGTGCGCGCTAATGGCGATCATGTCCGCGCCGGTTAGCTCGATCCGGCCATAGGCTTGCACTGCGTCGCAGAAATAGAGCGCGTTGTTCTCCTTCGCCTTGCGGTGCCATTCGATGGTCGGTTGGATCGTGCCGATCTCGTTGTTCACCTGCATCAGACAAACTAGCCGAGTGTCGCTCGGCAAATCCTGCTTGGTGTTGCACTGCCCGTTCCTGGCGACATTGAGTACATGGCACTTGCCCGCATCCTGTGCGGTGTCGAGCACGGCGGCATGTTCGATCGCGGAAACCGATACGGCTCCACCCTTGCCGCTTCCGCGAATGGCGAGATTGATCGCCTCGGTCGCGCCGCCGGTGAAGATCACCTTGCCGCCGGCCGGGAACAGCGCCGCCACCTGCTCGCGCGCGAATTCGACGGCGGCTTTTGCCTGCCGCCCCATGCGGTGCGGGCTGTGCGGATTGCCGAAGCCGGTCCCGCCCGGCCCGTCGAGCCAGCGCAGCATCGCGTCGCGCGCCTCGGGCGCGAGCGGGGTGGTGGCCTGGTAATCGAGATAGATCATGCGTTTGCCATCTCAAGCCACACCTCGCAGAAGCGTTCCACCTCGGCGCGCGTCGTGTTCCAGCCGAGCGACACGCGGATCGTATTTGCGGCGATCTCCGGCTCGACCTGCATCGCCTCCAGCACGCGGCTGGTTTTCATCGTGCCGCTGGAGCAGGCGCTGCCCTGCGAGACCGCAATGCCCGCCATGTCGAAGCGCATGACCTGCGCGGTCGCGCTTATTTTCGGCATGGCGATGGCGCGAATGTAGGGCGTGGGGTCGGAGAGTGGGAGGGTATGGCCGAGGCTATTGAGCGGTTCGAACACGGCCGGACCGACATAAGGATCGGTAGCTGCCTCCAGCGCAGCCGCCATCCCCAGCGCGCCGGGCACGTTCTCAGTCCCACGCCGGTAGCCGCGCTCGTGGCCGCCGCTCGGCTCCAGCATTGCGTAGTCCCGCAGGAGCAGCGCGCCGATCCCGATCGGGCCACCGAACTTGTGCGCCGAGATGATCGCCATGTCGCAGCGCGGAAGTTCGAATTTACCGGCGCTCTGGGCGCAATCGGCGAGCAACAGGCCATTCGCGGACTGCACGATCCCGCCAATCGCGTCGAGATCCTGCCGGTTGCCTGTTTCGGAATTGACATGCTGCACAGCGACAAGCGGTCGCTCACGCTGGACGGCCTCCATCAGGACTTCGAGATCGAGCGCCCCCTCGGCTCTTACCGGCAGGCGCTCCGCATCGGGCGCGGCCTGCAGGATGCAGTCGTGTTCGACAGCCGAAACCAGCCGCGCGCCCGCCTTCGCCTCGCGCAGCGCCAGCGCTGCCGCCTCGCTCGCGCCGCTGGTGAAGATCACCTCCCCGTCCCAGTCGAGCGCCGTCTTGATCCGCTCTCGCGCGTCCTCAAGCAGGCTCCGCGCCTTGCGCCCTTCCGCATGCGGCGAACTCGGATTGGCCCATAGCCGCAAGCCCTCCTCCATCGCTACTTGCGCTTCGGGGCGCAGCGGCGAGGTGGCGGCATGATCGAGGTAGATGCGTTCGGGAATGATACGGGCTCGAAATTATTGCGAAATCGGTGGCAGACCCTATATAGCCCGCGACCTCGCATGCGCCACCCGTGGCCGCGCGATACAGCACTAGTCCGACAGGTACCTCTTCCATGCCGACCGTCATCTTCCCCGGCCCCGAAGGCCGTCTCGAAGGCCGTTTCTCGCCCGCCCCGCGCCCGCGTGCGCCGGTGGCGATGATCCTGCATCCGCACCCGCAGGGCGGCGGCACGATGAACGAGCAGATGACGCAGCGGCTTTACAAGACCTTCGTCAATCGCGGCTTCGCCACGCTGCGCTTCAATTTCCGCGGCGTCGGCCGCAGCCAGGGCAGCTTCGACAACGGGATCGGAGAGCTCTCTGATGCCGCGAGCGCGCTCGACTGGGTGCAGCAGGTCCATCCCGAAGCTCAGGTAACCTGGGTCGCCGGCGTCAGCTTCGGTGCGCTGATCGGCATGCAGTTGCTGATGCGCCGCCCCGAGATCCGCGGCTGGATCAGCATTGGCGCGCCTGCCAGCATGTACGATTTCTCCTTCCTCGCTCCGTGCCCTGCCAGTGGGATCTTCATCCACGGCGCGCAGGATACGGTGGTGCAGCCGCAGGCGGTAACCAAGCTGGTCGAGAAGCTGCGTACGCAAAAGCACATCACTGTGCATCACGAGGAAATTCCGCGCGCCAACCACTTCTTCGAAAACGAGCAGGAAGAGCTGATGAAGTCGGTCGACAACTACCTCGACTTCCGCCTCGACCCCGCCTGCCCGATCAAGTGACGTCCTGAAATTGCACGCCGATCCAACTCGGCGCGCAGGTCATCTCCCATAGATTTCGTCGGTCTGGCGGCATGCAGATTCGCGTCAGCTATCTGCGAGAATTTGACAATGTTTTGTTATGTTGTAACATTGCGCATACGAGGAGTCGCAAACTGAGCCTCCCGCTTTTGGAAGAGGAGCAACCCATGTCCTACGTCTCGCAATCGAGTGGCCCGAATTACGGCAGTATCGCCGCGGTGGTCGGCATTCATGCAGCGATCGGTGCGCTGCTGGTCACGGGCCTGACCGTCAGTGGGGCACTACCGGATATCATCAACAAGATCGACGCGCGCAACATTCCCGACACGCCGCCGCCACCGCCCCCTCCCCCGCCGCCAGAAAACACGGAAACACCCAAGGAGAGCACCAGCCTGCCAGTCTTCACGCCGGTGCCCAAACTCGACATCAAGCCGACCCCACCGGTGATCGACACGACCGATCTGATCCCGCCGCCAATACCAAGTCCGCGGCCCGGCCGGGGCGACATCGTGCTGCCCAAGCCGGCACCGCCGTCGCCGCAGCCAAGCTTCGATCCGGTCGCCGCGCAACCGAAGAACAATCCGGCCAGCTGGCTCTCGAACAACGATTATCGGCCCAGCTGGACCCGCAAGGAACTGACAGGCCTCGCAAGGTTCCGGCTCGAGATCGCGAGCAACGGGCGCGTTACCGGCTGCACCATCACCGGCTCCACCGGGCATCCCGAACTGGACGAGGCGACCTGCAAGCTGGTCACGCGCCGCGCCCGCTTCGAACCGGCGCGCGGTGGCAATGGCGATGCGGTGGCCGGCAGCTACACCGGCTCGGTCCTGTGGCAATTGCCGGAGTAGCGGCTGTTAGCGAGCGCCCTGTTCGAGCTTGTCGAGCGGGGCCTCGCCACCGGCATCTGGCAAGGTCCAGATCGCGACGTTGGCCAGCGCAACGACGGCCAGCAACACCATCAGCAGGGCGTTCTTCGCATTGCCCGTGCGGCGCCAGAGAAACCAGGCACCGATGACCAACAGGATCGCGGCGAGAACGGTCAGCGAAAGCACGGCATCGAGCATTCCGCCTCAATAGCCACTCCGCCTGCCGCTGCAAGCCTGCCCGCCGGAACACCGGACTTCCGGCTCCGTTGCGAAAGGGAAGGAGACGGTAGATGAGCATTTTCGGCAAGATCAAGGACGCCATTTTCGGCGACAAGGACGAGAAGGCCACCGCGCCCAAGTCGACACCTGCGAACCGTCCCGCCACGCAGGCACCGCGCCCCACGGCCCAGAACGCACCGCCGGCCAAGCCACAGGCAAGGCCGGTGGTCGATGTCGAGAACCATCTCGACGCCATGCCAGGCGCCGATCGCCTGAATTGGCGCACTTCGATCGTCGACCTGATGAAGTTGCTGGGCATCGATTCCGATTACGAAAGCCGCAAGGCGCTGGCGCAGGAAATGGGGCGCAACGACTATTCCGGTTCGGCAGAGGACAACGTCTGGCTGCATCGCCGCGTGATGAGCGAGGTCGCTGCCAATGGCGGCAAGGTGCCCGCCGACATGCGCGACTAGGCATGAAGGGGATGCCGGGCATTTCAGGCATTTGACACGCGCGGGCGCGCGGCGCACACCGCCGCGCATGAACGCACCTAGCTTTGACATCACCCGTCGCCAGGCCCTCGCCGGGCTTGGCGCGACCACCGCCCTTACTCTTGCCGGCTGCGCGTCGATCCCGCGTGAGGAGGGCCTGGTCCAGGCCAAGCAGATCGGCGCAGACACGCTGCTCGAAGTCGTGGCCTACAACCTGCTCGAACACGAACCGGAGCGCGCGACCGGGCTCGGCGTGGATACGGCACGCTATGCCTATCTTCGCAGCCGGCTGGAAGACCAGTCGCCCGAGGGACAACAGGCCTTCGCCGCAACGCTGAAGCAGGACCTCGAGCGCGTTCGAGCCGTGCCGCGCGAAGGTCTCGACAGCGATACGGTGACCAATCTCGACGTCGTTCAAAGTGCCTATGAGCTTGCGCTTGACGGCTTTGCCCTGCCCTATGGCGATACGCCGGTCGGCAATTGGCGGACCGCGCCCTATGTGGTGATCCAGAATGTAGGCGAATATCTCGCCCTGCCGCGCTTCATGCAGTCGTCCCACAATGTGAGCGATGGCGATGATGCTGACGCCTATATCGAGCGGATGGAGCAGATGCCGGCCGTTTTCGCCGGCGAGCTGGAGCGGATCCGCATGGCCCGTGGCATGGGCGTGGTGCCGCCGTCTTTCCTGCTCGACAAGGCCATCGGCCAGATGCGGCAGACACTGCAGAGCGCGTCGAAGGGAGAGTTGTTCGCCGACGATCTGCGCGCGAAACTCAATTCCAAGGGCATGCCGGAAAGCCACGCCAACCGCGCCCTCAACCTCGAGACCACGGTCATCGCAGAAGCGCTCGAGCGCCAGCTGGCAGAGCTGATCGCAGAGCGCGCGGTTGCCAGCGACGCGCCCGGTATTTCCGCCCGTCCGCGCGGTGAGGAATTCTACGACTGGGCCCTGCGATCGAGCACGACGACGCGCCTTTCCCCCGACGAGGTTCACCGGCAGGGCCTCGACGAACTGGAGGCGCTGCACGCCCGCATGGATCCGATCCTGCGCGATATCGGATACACTTCCGGTTCGGTGGGCGAGCGGATGCAGAAACTGAGCCGGGATCCGCGCTACAAGTTCGCCGAGGGCGATGCAGGGCGCGAGGAAATCATGGCCTTCATCTGGGACCGGATCGAATGGATCAAGGACCAGATGCCGCGCGCCTTCAACACGCTGGTCGACCCGAACCTTGAGGTGAAGCGCATCCCACCGGCGGAGGAAGTCGGCGCGCCGGGTGCCTATGGCGGGGCCGGCAGCAAGGATGGCAGCATTCCCGGCCGCTTCTGGATCAATTTGCGCAGCACCGACCTGCACCGCAAATACGATCTAGCCGATCTCACCTATCACGAGACCATCCCGGGCCATGTGTGGGAGGGCGAATATTCGAATCGCCTCCCGCTGATCCGCTCGATCCTGGCGTTCAATCCCTTCAGCGAAGGCTGGGCGCTGTATGGCGAGCAGCTGGCGGACGAGCTTGGCGCCTATGACGAGTTCAAGGTCGGACGTCTCGGCTATTTGCAAAGCCTCGCCTTCCGCGCCTGCCGCATGGTCGTCGACACGGGCCTGCACGCCAAGGGCTGGAGCCGCGACCAGGCGGTGCGGTTCTTCGTCGAACGCAACGGCAGCAAGCGCGACGAGGTGGAGAGCGAGGTCGACCGCTATTGCAGCTGGCCCGGCCAGGCGACCGGCTACAAGCTCGGCCACAGCCGCATCGTCGACCAGCGCGAGCGGGCTCGCGCAGCACTTGGCAGCCGGTTTGACGTGAAAGGGTTCAACGACGCTGTGATCCTGGGCGGCAATGTGCCGATGGACGTGCTGGAGAAGAATGTGGGTCGTTATCTTGCTGGAGCGTGATTGAAAGGCCGCAAGAGCTTTTACTTTCTTCACCCTTACTTCCGTGCGATAGATGTTCCGGTAAAATGGGGGTCGCATTCATGCGCTATCTAACGGGACTTCTTGCCGCCGCGCTCTTCGTCACACCGGCGCAGGCAGACTGGCATGTCGCGCAGTCGGATAATTTTGTCGTCTATGCCGACGATCGCTGGCAGGATGTTCAGGAGTTTGCCGAAGCGCTGGAACGCTATCATTCGGCGATGAGCCTGCTCCAGAACCGCGAGAGAACAGCACCAAGTCCTTCCAATCGGGTGACGATCTACGTAGTCGGTAACGAGAGCAAGATCCGCAAGCTGGTGGGCGAGGATGCCAGAAACATCGCCGGCTTCTATATTCCGCGCGCGGGCAGTTCGGTAGCCTTTGTGCCGGTTATCAGCATGCGCGGCCGGGAAACGGATTTCTCGGTCACGGTCCTGCTGCACGAGTATGCACATCACTTCCTCATTTCGAACTCGCCATTCGCAATGCCGCGCTGGGTGAACGAGGGAGGTGCGGAATTCTATGCGTCCGCCAAGTTCGAAAAGGATGGCGGTATCGCGATCGGACGCCCGGCCTATCACCGTGCGGCGGAGCTTGCCTATGCCAAGGACGTCAGCGTTGAAGAGCTGATCGATCCTGATCTCTACGAGAAGAACAAGGGAAAGCGCTTCGATGCCTTTTATGGCCGGGCATGGGCGCTCTATCATTACCTGTTTTTCTCCGACGAGCGGAGGGGGCAGTTTTCCGCCTATCTCAATGCAATCGTGAACGGCAGCGAACCGCGGCAGGCTGCCATCGACGCTTTCGGCGATCTTGCTGTCCTGCAAAAGGACCTCGACAGATATATCGACCAGCGGCGCATGTCCGTGTTCGAACTTCCTGTCGATCTGGTGCCCATCGGCGCGGTCGAAGTCCGCAAGCTATCCGAAGGCGAGGCGGCGGCAATGCCGCTGCGTATCCGCTCAAGACGCGGCGTTACGCAAGAGCAGGCTGCAGAATTGCTTCCTGACATGCGGGAGATTGCTCAGCAATATCCCAATGATGCAGCAGTGCTTGCCGCTCTGGCAGTGGCCGAATTCGATGCCGGGAACGATGATGCCGCGATTATCGCAGCCGATCGGGCGCTCGCGATTGATCCCGCGACGAAGGACGCCCTGGTGCAGAAAGGCTTCGCCCTGTTTCGAAAGGCGGAAGAGGCGGAGGATCGCGATGCGGCCTACGCTGACGCAATGGTGCCCTTCTCCGCGCTCAATCGGCTGGAAACCGATCACCCCCTGCCGCTGATGTATTATTACCGTAGCTTCGTCGAGCGGGGTAAAGAGCCGAATGAGACCGCGCGTCATGCGTTGGAACGGGCTTCTCAGCTTGCGCCCTTCGACAAATCGCTTCGCTTCAATACCGCCCTGATGCAGGCCGCCGAGGGCAAGATCGCGGCTGCACGCTATACCATGGCGCCGCTGGCCAGCGACCCGCATGGCGGCGGCATGGCCGGGCTGGCGCAGCGCTATCGGCTGGAACTGGCCGAGGCTGAGGAAGGCGAGCCCTGGTTCCCCCAGATTGACATCGCGGTGGATGATGCGGTCGAGGCCGCGACGGCTGAGTAGCCGACAAGCCGTGCACCAATCGCATTAATGTGCCTGATCACGGGCGCATCTGTCGGCCGAGAAAATAATGCTCAGCGTAGCTCCGCATCCGTGGGCACGAGCCGGATTTCGTAGAGCTCGGGCCACAGCTTGCCGGTCACGAACAGTCGCCTGTTTTCCTCGTCCCAGGCGATGCCGTTGAGCACGGCGTCCGTTTCCGACACGGGGACCGTCGCCACTAGTGTCGAAAGATCGACAATACGCTGCACAATGCCAGTGGACGGGTCTATCGCGACGATAAACGGTGACATCCAGACATTGGCAAAGACGAGGCCGTCGATCATCTCGAGCTCGTTAAGCCGCGCGAGCGGACGGCCGTTCACCGTCACTTCGATGCTTCTCAGCACAGCAAATGTCTCGGGATCAAGGACCCGCAGCGTCGCGCTGCCATCGGAATGGATCAGTCCCTCCGCCGATGCCGTCAGCCCCCAGCCGTGCAGCGGATAATCCTCTCGCGTTGCCTCCAGCGCCAAGGTCTCGGCATCCCAGCGGTGGATCGCACCGTCGCGCCAGGTCAGGCTGATCAGCTGGTCGTTCCACGCCGCCAGTCCCTCGCCGAACTGGTCCGGAGGCAAGGCGCTTTCGCGCACCACTCGCCCGGTTTCGAGCTCGACTTCGCGGATCACCGACTGCCCCACGCGGCCCGTGCTTTCGAACAGGGCGCCGTTGCGCCACAGCAACCCTTGCGTGAAAGCCGCCGTATCGTGCGGGTAGCGCCCGACAATCTCCGCGCGATAGATTGTGGGACCCACCGTGCTTTCCGCGACAGCCGGAGCGGTACTGGACTGCTCGCCCTGAGCGGCCACCGGGCCGGCACAGATGCCTGCAAGCAGGGCCGCCCAGGCTAGCAGGAAGCGTTTCATGTCGAAGTGATGTTCTCGCGAAGCCGAACGCGACATGAAGCGCGCGGTCCTATTTCTTGCCGAACAGGCCGCCTGCCATGCTAGCAATGTCGTTGAGTGGGTTTCCGTCGCCATCGCGGTCCAGCATGCTGGCGAATTTGGCGAGCGAGCCCTCGCCACCGATGGCGTCGCGAATTTGCTCGAGCATCTGTGCATCAATGCCGGTCTTGCCGGCTGCGACTTCGATAGTGTCGCCGGGGTCCTGATGCGCCTCTCCCAGCGCGGCAACTGCCTTTGCCGCCATGTCCGGGTCGATCCCGAACTTTTCCGCCATATTGGTGACAGTCGGATTCCCGCCTACCTGGCCAAGGATTTGATCGAACAGTCCCATCGTCGAATCTCCCGAGTATCGATGCGCCCCGCGGGCAGTCTGGCCCAGAAAGGGCGCAAGAAAAAGCCCCGGTCCGGTTTCCCGGCCGGGGCTTCTCTTTGAGGTCCGCGCAAGACCGTGTCCTGCGCAGGTCCCTCCTCTCCAACTGTGAGCCCTGTCAGGCGGCCTCGGGCGCCGCGTCGCGCACGCCCTGATCGACATGCGCAGCAAAGGGTTCGAAATTGTCGACGAACAGCTGCACCAGCTTGTGCGCGGTGCGGTCGTATTCATCCTTGTCCGCCCAGGTCGAGCGGGGATCGAGAATGCCGTCGTCCACGCCCTCGACGCTCACCGGCACCTCGAAACCGAAGTTCGGGTCCTTGCGGAATTCGGCATTGTTGAGCGTGCCGTCGAGCGCAGCATTCAAAAGCGCCCGGGTTGCCATGATCGGCATGCGATTGCCAACGCCGTACTTGCCACCGGTCCAGCCGGTGTTGACCAGCCAGCAATGTACTTCGCCCTTGGCGATGCGCTCTTTGAGAAGATTGCCATAGACGCTGGGGTGGCGGGGCATGAATGGCGCGCCGAAACAGGTGCTGAAGGTCGCCTGCGGTTCGGTGACGCCGATCTCGGTGCCGGCGACCTTGGCGGTGTAGCCCGACAGGAAGTGATACATTGCCTGGTCCGGCGTCAGTCGCGCGATCGGCGGCAGCACGCCGAATGCATCGGCGGTCAGCATGATGACGTTCGAGGGCGGCGGCCCCATGTTCTTTTCGGAAGTGTTCGGGATCGACGACAGCGGATAGGCGCCGCGCGTATTCTCGGCGAGGCTGTTGTCGTCGAGATCGATCTCGCCGTTATCGTCCATCACCACATTTTCAAGGACGGTGTCCTTCATCTTGGTGGTGGCGAAGATTTCCGGTTCGGCCTCGGGATCGAGGCGGATCATCTTGGCATAGCAGCCGCCTTCGAAATTGAAGACCGCCGTATCCGACCAGCCGTGCTCGTCATCGCCGATCAGCGTGCGGCTGGCATCGGCGCTGAGCGTGGTCTTGCCGGTACCCGAAAGGCCGAAGAACACTGCGCTTTTCCCGTCCGGGCCGATGTTGGCGGAGCAATGCATCGGCATCACGCCCTTGGCCGGTAGCAGGTAGTTGAGGATGCCGAACACGCTCTTCTTCATCTCGCCGGCATATTTGGTGCCGCCGATCAGCACGAGCTTCTCCGACAGGTTCACCGCGATCACGGTTTCGCTCCGCGTGCCATGGCGTTCCGGATCGGCCTGGAATGTCGGCAGGTCGATAATCGTGTATTCCGGCTCGAAGCCGTCAAGCTCGGCCTCGGTCGGACGGACCAGCAGAGTGCGGATGAACTGGTTGTGCCACGCAAGCTCGTTGATGACGCGCACGTTGACGCGATATTCGGGCTGCGAGCCGCCGAACAGGTCGGCCACGTAGAGGTCGGACTTGTCCTTGAGCGCCGCCATGAAGTCGGCCTTCAGGGCGGCGAAATGCGCCGGGGTCATGGAGGCATTGTTGTCCCACCACACCGTGTCTTCCGTCTCTGCATCGCGCACGATGAACTTGTCGTTGGCGCTGCGCCCGGTGTGCTTGCCGGTTTCGACGACCAGTGGGCCGTCCTTCGCCCGGCGCCCTTCGCCATTGGCAAGCGCGGCTTCGGTCAGCTGCTCGGCCGACAGGTTGGGATGGATCTTGGCATCGGTTTCGATACCCTGGGCGGCAAGCGATTGTGAAAGCGGGACAGTCACCGAAAATCTCCAGTGCGCAAAAGGGGTTCTGGGCTGAAGCCGTCTACGCATACGAATGCGCAAACCTCGCTTCAGCGCATAGTCCCCACCCTGCATAAGGTCAAACTCTCAAAAGGATAGATTCCCACGAATGGGGTATAGGCTGCGTTGTTTTGCACGATCAAACGCACTAGGCACCGTCGCATGACGACCGACGCCATTCAGGGTGCCAACCCGCAGGACCCGGACCAACGTGTGATCGCGCTGGTCGACGATGATCGCAACATCCTGACGACCGTTTCGATCGCCCTGCAGGCGGAGGGGTTTGCAACGCGCCTCTATTCGGATGGGGAGGCCGCGCTGGGCGCCTTGCTCAACAATCCGCCGGACCTCGCCATTTTCGACATCAAGATGCCCAAGATGGACGGCATGGAATTGCTGCGCCGGTTACGCGACGAATCCTCGCTTCCGGTCATCTTCCTGACCAGCAAGGACGACGAGGCGGACGAGGCCGCCGGTCTGCAGATGGGGGCGGACGATTATATCGCCAAGCCGTTCAGCCTGCGCCTCTTGCTCGCGCGCATCCACGCCATCCTGCGCCGCAGCGACGCGCGGCGGCCGCTGGTGATGAGCGATGCCGTACCACCCGACACGTCCGAGGATATCAACCGCGGGCGGCTGCACATGGACCCCGCCCGTCACCACGTCACCTGGGACGAGAAGCCTGTGTCGTTGACCGTGACGGAGTTCCTGCTGCTCGAGGCACTCGCCGTGCGCCCCGGCGTAATCAAGAGCCGCAACCAGCTGATGGATGCAGCCTATCCCGACGATGTCTTCGTCGACGATCGGACAGTCGACAGCCATATCAAGCGGATGCGCCGCAAGTTCCGCAGCGTCGACCCGGACTTCTCCGCCATCGAGACTCTTTATGGTGCAGGCTACAGCTTCAGCGATGGCTGACCAGCGGCCCGGCTCAGCAGAGCGGGGAAGCGCCCTGCGCAGCGACCGGTTCGGCCAGTTGCGCTGGTCGCATCGCCTATCGCTTACCAGTCGCATCCTGTTCGTGAACGTCCTGCCGCTCGTCCTCTTGGGCGGCGGCGTTCTTTATCTTGACGCCTATCGCAAGCAATTGCTCGACGAACGCTTCAAGCTGGCGCTGGTCGAGGCGCAGATCATTGCCGAGGCGCTGGCCGGTGCGACGGTGCAGCGGCAAGAGGCGCTGTTGATCCAGATCGGCAAGGAGCAGCGGTTGCGCCTGCGGGTCTACGGTCCCGAAGGCGAGCTCGAATCCGACAGTTTCGCCCTCGCGCCGCCCAGCTTCGATCTGCCCGAACCGGCCGAGGTCAATCAGAACGATTTCGCCCTGCGGCTTGACCGCTGGTTCGACCGTATCGTCGGTGCGCCGGCCCTGCCCGATTATGTCGAGCCCGCCAGCGATGCCGCTTCCGGCTGGCCCGAGCTCGTTCGCGCGCGAGAGGAGAGTCTGACGCAGATCGTCCTGCGCGATGCGCCCGACGGCACGCATGTGATCAACGCAGCCGCGCCCGTCGGTCTCGACGGCGATACGCTGCTGCTGACCCGCAATCCGGTCGACATCACCGACAGCGTGCGCGCGGCCCGCTCTACCGTGCTGGTCGTCGTCCTGATGGCCTTGCTCGTTTCAACCCTGCTTTCACTGTTCCTTGCGCGGACGATCGTGCGCCCCTTGCGCGAACTGGTCCAGGCGGCGGTTCGTGTACGTCAGGGCCGCGACCGGCAGGTGGAGGTACCGCGCCTGCCCGAACGCCGCGACGAGATCGGCATGCTTGCGCGCGCCTTTTCCGACATGACCGGCGCGCTGCGCCATCGCATCGATGCGGTCGAGAGCTTCGCCGCGGACGTCGCGCACGAAATCAAGAACCCCCTCGCATCGCTACGCAGCGCAACCGAGTCGCTCGCCAAGGTAGATGACCCGCAGCTGCGCGCGCAATTGCTCGACATCGCGACGCATGACGTGCAGCGGATCGATCGGCTGGTAACGGAAATTTCGGACGCCAGCCGCATCGATGCCGAAATGTCGCGCGCGGAATTCGAACCGGTCGACCTCGGCGAACTGCTCACGAATATCGTGGCTGCGCGCGAGGAGCGTGAGGAGAACGACGGTCGTACGATCGTCCGCGAATTCGTCGGCGAGCCGCTGGTCGTGTCGGGTGTGCCGGTGCGGCTCGAACGCGTGATCGACAATCTGCTCGACAATGCCGTGTCCTTCTCTCCGCCCGACGGCCGGATCGAGGCGCGGCTGGAGCGCGCAAACGGCTGGATCTCGCTCTCCGTCTCCGACGAGGGGCCGGGCATACCCGAGGAAAAGCGCGAAAAGGTTTTCCAGCGCTTCCATTCCGACCGCCCCGAAGGCGAGGATTTCGGCAAGCATTCGGGCCTGGGCCTCGCAATCGCGCGCACGATCGCAGAAGCGCATGACGGCACGCTGATCGCAACCTCACGGACAGATGGGGCAGCTGGGGCCTGTCTCATCCTCGGCTTGCCGGCGCGGCGATGAACGAGCGCATTCTCGCCAATGTCAGCTGCGTGGCGATCGATGGCCGTGCGATTATCATCGAAGGACCGCCGGGAAGCGGCAAGACTTCGCTCGCGCTCGCACTGATCGACCGCGGAGCCGCACTGGTGGGCGACGACGCAATAACGCTGTTGGTCGAAGCCGACGCTTTGCGAGCTGCGCCCCCGCCCAACACTGCCGGCATGCTGGAGGTGAGAAATGTGGGTCTAATCGAACGGCCGGCTTGTGAAGCAGCGGTCGCCCTGATCCTGAGCCTGGACCCGGATGCCCCACGCTATCCGCAAGACGTCGCCGTGAGGCAGCTGGGAGGTCACTCGGTGCCCGTCCTCCCGTTTGCAACCGGCGATGCCATCCAAGCTCTGCGCGCGGAAACTGCGCTGGAAAAGCACGGCCTGGACTGGCCAAACGCCGCACGAGCCGCAACAAGGCGCAAGCGATGAGCGACGACCCCTCTCCGAACCAGCACCAGCGCGTGCTCCTCGTCACCGGCCTGTCCGGCGCGGGCAAGTCGACCGCACTGCAAGTGCTGGAGGATATCGGGTGGGAGGCGATCGACAATTTCCCCGTACGGCTGCTAGGCAATCTCCTCGCCGGAGAAAGCGAGGCGGGCCAGCTCGCCATCGGGTTCGACTCGCGCACGCGTGGTTTCGTGCCTAGCGAAATCATCGACATGTGCAAGCAGCTCGCCGAACGCGGCGATATCGAGGTGACGACGCTGTTCATCGACTGTTCCACGAGCGAGCTCGAGCGGCGCTACAACGAGACGCGCCGCCCGCATCCGATGGCGCGCGGGCGCCCGGTGCACGACGGGATCAAGGCCGAACGCGAATTGCTCGAACCGCTGCGCCGTTGGGCGGATGTCGTCATCGACACCAGCAGTTTCGCGACCAACCAGCTGCAACAGGAGGTGCGCGAGCAGTTTGCTGGCAGCACCGAGCGCGAGATGACGATCACCATCTCCAGCTTCGGCTTCGCCCGCGGCATGCCGCCGCTTGCCGACCTGCTGTTCGACATGCGCTTTGTCGACAATCCCCATTGGGTCGAAGGTCTGCGTGAGAAGACCGGCCTCGATCGCGAGGTCGGCGAGCATATCGAAGGCGATCCGGCCTTCGCCCCTGCTTTCGCACATATTGCGGAGCTCCTGCGCGAGCTGCTGCCCCGCTACGCCGCGCAGGATCGCAGCTATCTCAACATCGCCTTCGGGTGTACCGGAGGGAGACACCGGTCGGTCTACAGCGCCGAACGGGCGGCCGAGGTCTTGCGCGAGGCCGGCTTTTCGCCCACGGTCATCCACCGGAATCTGGGCAGTCGGCCCGCCGATCCGCTGGAACGCCGTTGATTCCCGCACCGGATGATGATTGAGAGCCCGGCACACGATCCTGACAGGGAACAGTTCGGAAAATTGCTTCGCACATGATTGGCATGATTCTCGTCACCCACGGCAAGCTCGCCGAACATTTCATCGATGCGATGGAGCATGTGGTGGGCAAGCAGGACGGCGTTGCGACCATCTGCATAGGTCCCAATGACGATATGGAGCGTCGCCGCGCCGATATCGCCGATGCGATCGCCGCGGTCGACACGGGCGACGGGGCGATCATCCTGACAGACCTGTTCGGCGGTACGCCGTCGAATCTTGCCATATCCCTGCTCGATACCGGTCGGATCGAGGTCATCGCCGGCATCAACCTGCCCATGCTCATCCGACTGGCCGGTGCGCGCAAAAGCATGAACGTGGTGGATGCGGTCCACGCCGCGCAGACCGCCGGGCGCAACTACATCACGGTGGCGAGCGAATTTCTGGGGCAGGACATCGACAGCGCGAGGGAAGCCTCTTGAGCGAACTGCGCCGGACCCTGACCGTCGTCAACCAGCGCGGCCTGCATGCGCGCGCGAGCGCGAAGTTCGTCGGCGCCGTCGCCGAGCTGCCCGAGGGATGCCAGGTCCGCGTCGCCAAGGGCGATAACGAAGCCGCTGGCGGCTCGATCCTTGGCCTGATGATGCTCGGCGCGGCGAAGGGCGACACGATCGACATCATCGTGACCGGCAACGGCAGCGAAGAGGCGCTGAACAACCTGTGCGCGATGGTCGAGGACGGCTTCGGGGAACCGTGAGCGTGGCGTCCGACCGCGCAGCCCCGCGCCGACTCATCACCGGCTTTTCCAATCCCACGGTCAAAGCGCTGCGCAGCTTGCGCGAGAAGAAGCACCGCAAGGCCGCAGGCAGGTTCCTCGCCGAGGGGCTGCGCCTGCTGACCGATGCGCGGGAGTGCGGGCATATCCCCGAGACGCTGGTGCTCGCGACTGGCCGCGACCCGCATCCGCTGCTGACCTCGCTCGAAGAGGCCGTCGAGAACAGTGGCGGAGAGGTGATCGAGACCTCGCCCGACATCCTCTCCAAGATCACCGGCAAGGATAATCCGCAAGCCGTTGCGGGCGTGTTTGCGGAGTTCGACACCTCGCTGGCTAGCCTCGACCGCAGCAGCGCGGACATCTGGCTGGTTGCCCAGGCGCTGCGCGATCCGGGCAACCTCGGCACCATGCTGCGCACCGGCGACGCGATCGGTGCGGGCGGGCTGATCCTGATCGACGACTGCGCCGATCCCTTCAGCGTCGAGGCCGTGCGCGCCAGCATGGGCGCAGTTTTCACGCAGGCCGTCGCGCGTGCCGAGTGGAGCGAATTCGAGAGCTGGCTGCGCGGCGGAGCAGGCCAGCTGGTTGCCGCGAGCCTGCGCGATGCCCAGCCCTATCGCGGCGCGCCCTATGCGGCGCCGTGCTTCGTTATGGTCGGCAACGAGAGCCGCGGCTTGCCGGAGCAGTACGAGATGGCCTGCGACCTGCGCGTGACCATGCCGATGAAAGGCCGCGCCGACAGCCTCAACGCGGCGGTCGCGGCCGCGGTGCTGGGGTATGAGGTGCTTGCGGGGCTGGAAGAGCAGATCTGAGGCGGGCCCTGCATAGCTAGATGAGTAGATAGTCTTGCGTCGCGACCCGTTCGATCCGCTCGACGAGCAGCTTTCGGGCCGGCGCTTCCACCTGCCAGCTCAGACCACCCGGTGCGAAGTCCAGCTTAACTTTGGCAGCGAGAACTTGTTCGACATTTCGCACGATCAGCATTGAGCCGAACCCGGTGCGAGAAGGCTCGGACACCTGCGGACCATTGCGCTCGGTCCAGCCCATGCGAAAAACGGGCTCTCCCGCAGGTTCGCTGGCAATTTCCCATTCGATTTCGACTCTGCCGCGATCATTGCTGAGAGCGCCGTATTTTTCGGCGTTCGTTGCAAGCTCATGGATCGCCAATCCGATGGCTTCGGCAGCATCCGTCCTGACAATCACCTGGCTTGGGATTGTAATATCTATTCGTTGTCGCATACATTCGCCAAGGTGGCGAAGTTGCGAATGCACGATATCGGCCACGCGTGCTCCCGACCAATCTCCGCCGTCGAGGATCTCCTGATTGGACGCCAGCGCATTGATCCGCCGGTCTAGCGACTGAACAAGTTCGTCTTTCGGTAGGCCGGAGGAACGCCGCAGGATCGCCCTGATCGTCGCGAGCATATTGCGAGAGCGGTGGTTCACCTCCCGCATCAGCAGCTTGATGTGGTTCTGCGCTTCCAGCTGGTCGGTGATGTCGGTGTTCGTGCCGCACCAGAGAACGACGTTCCCTTCGTCATCCCTTAACGGGTTCGCACGACTGAGGAACCATCGGAACTCGCCATCCGCACTCCGCAGCGGGAAAGTGTCGTCCCATGGCTCTCCGCTATCCCAAGCTTCCTGAATGCGGGTGGTGACTCGCTCGACATGATCCGGATGATGAACTTTCTGCCACCCCCAACCCTGCATTTCCTCCAGATCGGTGCCGGTGAAATCGTACCACCGCTGATTGAACCAGTAGATCCAGCCATCCTTGTCGGCGAGCCAGGCCAGCTGCGGAATGTTGTTGGCGAGCGCGGTGAATTGGTCGGTCTTCTCGCGCAAACCGGACTGCAGCTCGATCTGCTCGCGCAAGTCGTTGGCGATCTTAGACGCGCCGACGATCCGGCCGGACGCATCGCGCACCGGCGAGACTGTTACCGCGATAGGCACGGTCTCGCCGCTTTTCGTGAGACGTTCGGTAGAAAACTTCGGAACGGTCTGCCCCGCACGAATTCGCGCGAGAATCCGATCCTCTTCCTCAGCGCGATCTTCGGGCACGATGCGGCGGATGGACTGCCCGACCATTTCCGCAGCGGACCAGCCGAAAAGCGCTTCTGCCGCCGGGTTCCATGTCTGAACGGTGCCGTCGAGCGACTTCGAAATTATCGCGTCCGAAGAGCTTGCGATGATGGCAGCAAAACGGGCTGCGTCTATGTCGGGATCCGGTTCGTTTTCGGCCATGCGATGCGTTTGCTCACACCAAATTCGATCAGCGAGCCCGCTCTCATCTAACCGCTTCGTAGAGCTACCACAACCGCAGGGTCACTCCGCCGCCTCGCGCCCTTCGCCCGTGCCATCCTCGATCTGCGCCGCGTCTTCCGCATTGTAGCGCGGGGTCGCCTCCACCTTCGGCACTTCCTCGATTTCGCGCTTGCCGATTTCGATGCCGCGTTCCGCGAGGCGACGGCCGGAAGTCAGCACGTTGCGTTCGAAGCTGCCGACGAACTTGTTGTAATTGTTGACCGCTGTCTCAAGCCCGCCGCCCACGCGCTTCATGTGTTCGGCGGCGACGGCGAGGCGGTCGTAGAGCTCGGCCCCTGCCTTGCCGATCTCCACTGCTTCCTGCGCGATCGTGTCCTGCCGCCAGACCTGCGCCACAGTGCGCGCGATGGCAACGAGGTTGGTCGGCGTCGCCAGCAGCACCTTGTTGCGGAAGGCGAAGTCCCACAGTTCCGGATCGTGCTCCAGCGCGGCGGCGACGAAATGCTCGCCGGGCACGAACATCACGACATAGTCGGGCGTATCGTCGAACTGGCTCTGGTAGCTCTTGCTGCCGAGCGTCTGGACGTGGTTGCGCATGGATTTGGCATGGAGGTCGAGATGCCGACCGCGCTCGTCGTCTTCATCCGCTTCGAACGCGGCCTGATAGGCATTGAGCGAGACCTTGGCATCGATAACCAGCTTCTTCTGCCCCGGCACATGCACCACCGCATCGGGGCGGAGCCAGCCGTCCTCGGTCTCGATCGAATGTTCGAGATTGAAATCGGTATGCTCCGACAGGCCGCATTGCTCGAGCACGTTCTGCAGCGCCCGCTCGCCCCAGCGGCCGCGCGCCTTGGGGGCGTTGGTCAGGCTGTTGCCGAGCCGCTGCGCCTCGCGCCGGACCTCTTCCTGCCCGCGCTGCATCTCGGTGATCTGCTGGTAGAGCCGCCCGAAGGCATCGGTGCGCTTCTCCTCCAGCGCGGCGACCTGCTTCTCGTAAGCCTCCAGCCGCTTCCCCACCGGATCGAGCAGCGCGCGCAGCTTTTCCTCGCTGGTCTTTTCCGAATGGCCGAAACGCTCGTTCGCGCGCTTGAGGAAATCTTCCTGCGCCTTCGACAGCACGGCGGAGCCGGTGTTCTGGAACTCTTTGAGCAATTCCTCGCGCGCCTCGACCAGCAGGCGCTTCTGCTCGTCGAAATTGGCGGTCTTTTCCTTCAGTGTGGCTAGTTCCGATCCGAGCGCGGCATTGTCGCGCCGCAGGGTATCGAGCGCCGTTTCATGGGCGGCGCGGGTTTCGCGTAACTCGCCATCGAGCGCATCGGCGCGGGCCGCGCGCACAGTCGCATTCTCCAGTTCCACAATGGCGCGGCGGAACTTCTCGTCCAACTCTCGCGCCTCGGCATCGCGCTCGCCATGGCGCGCTTTCCAGTCGGCTGCCGGTCGCGATCCGGCGAACCAGCCGAGCGCTACCCCGATCAGGAGAGCGACGACGGCGACGATGAGAACGGTCATATCCATGCGCCGGAACATAGCTGGAACGGGGCCTGCGGAAAAGTCCCGGTCGGAACTATCCCCACAGCCGCGCGCTCCTCATGCAAAGAGGAGATATTCTATGTCGATCAAGGAAATGATCCAGGACCACCCGCAAGTCGGAGACGACTACACCGAGGAACTGGGCGAGGCGGTCAAGCACGCGATGTATTGCGCGGCGATCGCCAGCAGCTGTGTCGATGCCTGCAATGCGGAAGAGGGCGACATGTCCGAATGCATTCGCAAGTGCTCCGACGCGTCGGACATCTGCCAGGCGGTGAGCACGGTTGCCGCGCGGCGCACGCATGGCAATACGGCGGTGATCAAGTCGCTGCTCGAAGCCTGCATCCTCGCCTGCAAGGTCTGCGCCGAGGAATGTGCCAAGCATGACAACCCGCACTGCCAACGCTGCGCGCGGATGTGTCGCGAAGTGGTCGAGGACTGCGTGAAGGCGCGCGATACGATGCTCGAGGCGGCGTAATTTGTTTAGCCTCAAGCGCCGGCGGCCGCGTCCGCGGCCTTAGGCTATCCTCGCTTACGTGACCTGACGGTCGCGTCGCTGCGGGCGGCCGGTCGGCCTCGCCTCGGCTTCGTCTCGGTTCTCTAGGTGGCGACAGGTAGCGCATTGCGACGGGCTTGTCTCTCCTAGAGCACCGGGCCGGCGGAGGCCCGGCAAGCACGACCGTGCGCCCGCAGCCGTTGCGGCTTGCTGCACTTATAGCGAGGACGAACCCGCGGATGCGGGTTCGAAAAGCAAACTACGCCGCTTCGCGCAGCTTTTTCAGCTTTTTGAGTGCCATGTTGCGCTTGAGACGGCTCAGGTGGTCGATGAACAGGATCCCCTCGAGGTGATCCATCTCGTGCTGGAGGCACGTGGCCATCAGCCCGTCGAGGTCTTCCTCGTGGGTTTCGCCCTCGAGATCCTGGTAGCGCACGCGGCAGGTGGCGGGGCGATCGACATCGGCGAAGATGTCGGGGACCGAAAGGCAGCCTTCCTGATAGGTCGCCAGTTCCTCTGCCGGATCGAGAATTTCCGGGTTGATGAAGACCCGCGGTTCCTTCTTCGTCGGGTAATGCACGTGCTCATGGCCGCCGTGATTGCAGACCTCGCCCTCGGCTTCGGTGTCCTCGGGCTGGAGGTCGATCACCAGCACGCGCTTGGGCACGCCGACCTGGATCGCGGCAAGCCCGATCCCGGGCGCGTCGTACATGGTTTCGAACATGTCGGAGACGAGCGTCTTCAACTCGTCGTCGAACTCGGTGACGGGCTCGGACACGACCTTGAGCCGGGGGTCCGGCACTTCGAGAATTTCACGGATAGCCATGGGGGGGAGATAGGCTGGTGGAGTGAAATGTTCAATATTTGTTGGGTGCGTGCCGGGACATCCGTCCGGCCCTTGTGGCGGCACCAATCAAACAGGTCGCCGCGCCCTCAGCGCCTGCGCCAGCGTGCCCTCATCGAGATAATCCAGCTCGCCCCCCACCGGCAGGCCGTGCGCCAGCTGCGTGATACGCACCGGGAATTCCTCCAGCCGCTCGGACAGGTAATGCGCCGTCGTCTGGCCCTCGAGCGTGGCATTCATGGCGAGGACGACTTCATCCACCCCGCCCTGCTCCACGCGCGTCATCAGGCTGGCGATGTTGAGGTCCTCGGGCCGTATGCCGTCGAGCGCCGACAGCTTGCCGCCAAGCACGTGGTATCGCCCGGTGAACAATTTCGCGCGGTCCAGTGCCCAGAGGTCGGAGACATCCTCTACCACGCACAAGCTCTTGTCGTCGCGGCGCGGGTCGGCGCAGATACCGCATGGATTGGTGGTGTCGACATTGCCGCAAGTGTCGCATTCGACCAGTGCCTCGCCCACATTCGCCAGCGCCTCAAGCAGCGCCGGCAAGGCGGTCTCGCGCCGCTTGACCAGCCACAATACGGCGCGCCGCGCGCTGCGCGGACCAAGCCCGGGCAGGCGCGCCAGGGCCTGGCTGAGTATCTCGATCTCTTGCGATGCCATGGGGTGACAGATAGGGGCACCATCGCGACTGAGAAAGGCCACACGAGATGTCATGCGCATAATCTTCATGGGGAGCCCGGATTTTGCCGTGCCGACGCTGCAGGCGCTGGTCGATGCGGCGCATGAGGTGGTCTGCGTCTACAACCAGCCGCCGCGTCCTGGCGGCAGGCGCGGCAAGGAACTGACGCCGACGCCGGTACACCAGCGGGCCAGCGATCTCGGCATCGAGGTGCGCCACCCGAAATCGCTCAAATCGGTCGAGGAGCAGCAAGCCTTTGCAAGTCTCGATGCCGATGTCGCGGTGGTTGCGGCCTATGGCCTGATCCTGCCGCAACCGATACTCGACGCGCCGAGGCATGGCTGTCTCAACGTTCACGCATCCATCCTGCCGCGCTGGCGCGGGGCCGCGCCGATCCACCGGGCGGTGATGGCGGGCGACCCGGTGACGGGCGTCACGATCATGCAGATGGAGGCAGGGCTCGACACCGGCCCCATGCTGACGATGGCGCGCACTCCGATCGAGGACAAGACCACCGGCGAACTGACCGAGGAACTGGCCGAGATCGGCGCGCAATTGATGGTCGGCACTTTGATCGACCTCACGATGCTTCACCCGCTGCAGCAGGATGAGGCAGATGCGACTTACGCTGCGAAGATCGACAAGGCCGAGGCGCGGATCGATTGGGCGAAGCCGGCGGAGGAAGTGGTGCGCCATGTGCACGGCCTCTCGCCCTTTCCCGGCGCATGGTGCGAAGTCGACGGACAACGGGTCAAGCTCCTGCGGGCGCAACTCGCAGAGGGTTCTGGACGACCGGGCGAAGTGCTCGACGATCGTCTGGCCATAGCGTGCAACGCAGGCGCGATCCGTCCGGTGGAACTGCAACGGGCAGGCAAGCCCAAGATGGATCTCGACACTTTCCTGCGCGGCAATACGGTCGAAAAGGGCACCGTCCTCGCGTGAACCGTTTCGCGCTCACCCTGGAATTCGACGGCACGCCCTTCTTCGGCCTCCAGCGCCAAAAGGACGGACCCAGCGTCCAGCAGGCGGTGGAAGAAGCCGCTTTCCGTATCGTGGGCGAGGAGGTCCGGCTCCATAGCGCCGGCCGCACCGATACTGGCGTGCACGCGCTCGCCATGCGCAGCCATATGGATATCGCCAAGGACATCGCGCCGTTCCGCCTGATGGAAGCGCTCAACGCGCACCTGCGGCCCGACCCGATCGCCGTGACCCATTGCGAGATCGTGCCCGACGACTGGCACGCGCGTTTTTCCTGCACCGGGCGCAGCTATGTCTATCGTATCGCCAATCGCCGCGCGCCGCTGACGCTGGAGAAGGACCGCATGTGGCAGGTCGGCACGCCGCTCGACCACGAGGCCATGCACCGCGCGGCGCAAGCGCTCGTCGGCCTGCACGATTTCACCACCTTTCGCTCGGTGCATTGCCAGTCGGACAGTCCGGTCAAGACGCTCGACCGGCTGGATGTGGAGCGAGAGGGCGAGGAGGTCCGCATCCACGCCGCCGCACGCAGTTTCCTGCATCACCAGGTGCGCAGCATGGTCGGCTGCCTCGCGCTCGTCGGCATGGGCCGGTGGCGGGAGGAGCAGGTGGGCAAGGCGCTGGACGCGAAAGACCGCCAGGCGCTCGGCCTCAATGCCCCGCCGCACGGGCTCTACTTCGTCGAGGCGACCTATCCCGACGATGCTTGACGTTGCGGCACCCTAGCCAAGCCGGATTGGTAAGCGTAGCGGGTCGGAGACACGTTTCACAATGCAACGAAAGGGATAAGGATGGCCTATACTGGCAAGCAGCTTTTCACCACGCTGACGAGCGACGGCACGCTCACCCTCGAGCTTGAGGAATTGACCTTCCCCGAACCCACCGAGAACCAGGTCTTGGTCAAGATGGAGGCCGCGCCGATCAACCCGTCGGACCTCGCCATCCTGACCGGGGCCGCCGATTTCGAGAATGCCGACTATTCGCCGGGCAAGGTCGTCGCCAAGATGCCTGAACCGTTCAACAGCGGCCAGAAGGCGCGCCACGGACAGCGCCTGCCTGCCGGCAACGAGGGCGCGGGCACGGTCGTCGCCACGGGCGATAGCGACATGGCGAAAGCACTGATGGGCCAGCGCGTCGCCTGCGTTCCCGGCAGCGCCTATTCCGAATATGCCATCGCCGATGCCGCCATGTGCCTGCCGCTGGGCGACCACAGCGCGGAGGACGGCGCATCGAGCTTCGTCAATCCGATGACCGCGCTGGGCTTTGCCGAGAACGCAAAGATGGACGGCGCGAAGTCGATCCTCCACACGGTCGGCGCATCGAACCTCGGCCAGATGCTGGTGAAGATCTGCCAGGAAGATGGCCTCGGCCTCGTCAACATCGTGCGCAAGGACGACCAGGTCGAGTTGCTGAAGAGCATCGGCGCGAGCCATGTCGTCAATTCGTCGGACGACGATTTCATGCAGCAGCTCAAGTCCGCCATCGACGAGACCGACGCCTTCTACGGCTTCGATCCGATCGGCGGCGGCAAGATGGTCGATCATTGCTTCAAGGCGATGGAGCAGGTCGCGGTCGGCAAGATGACCGAATATTCGCGCTATGGCTCCAACCAGCAGAAGCGCATGTTCATCTATGGCCGCCTCGACTTCGGACCGACCACGCTGACGCCCAGCTACGGTTTCGGCTGGACGCTGTCGGGCTGGCTGCTGACGCCGTTCCTGCAACAGGCGGGGATGGAAACCGTCGGCCGCATGCGCAAACGCGTCCTCGACAACCTCACGACCACATTTGCCAGCAACTACAAGACCAAGGTTGACCTCGAGGGCATGCTGACCAAGGACGCGATCCTCGACTATCGCCAGATGAAGACCGGCGAGAAGTATCTGGTCACGCCGGCCGGGTAGGGAACCAGAATATCAATCCGTTCGCCCTGAGCCTGTCGAAGGGCTGTCCTTCACTTCCGGCTCAGCACTCGTAGAGAAATACGGGGCTTCGACAAGCTCAGCCCGAACGGAATTGGGGTGTCGCGCGAAGCTACCGCCCGTCGAAAGCGCGCTGGAGGGCGGCGGGATCGGTCTCGCCGCCCGCCAGCAGCAATTGCAGCAGGATGCGCGCCTTCTGCGGGTTGAGTGCTCGGGCGGCGACGAAGCCGTTGGCATCATCTTCGGGCTCACGGTCGACGAGGCCCTCATCGGCCCGGCTCGCGCGGACCACGGCGATGCCATCCGCGGCGCATTGTGCAAGAACAGTGCGAACGTCTTCGGGCATGTTGCCCTCGCCCACCCCGGCAACGACGACACCGCGTGTCCCCTCGCCCAGCTGTCGCGTCACGGCATCAGCTTCCAGTGCGGCATGGACATAGACGATCTCGACCGGCGGCAGGTCATCGCTCCAAGCGAAGCGCGCTGCGTCGCGGTCGTTCCATGGGGCGCCGAACCATTCGAGCGTACTGGGCGTGACCAGCGCGATCGATTCGCGCGGAAAACCGCGAAACGCCTCTGCCCCGCGCGTACGGACCTTGCGCACGTCGCGCGCGGAAAACACGCGGTCGCCCATGACTACCAGCACGCCGCGCCCAGCCGCATTGGCATCGCAGCCAACGCGCACGGCATTGGCGAAATTCCTCAGCCCGTCGTAACCAACCGCATCGGCGGGGCGCATCGCGCCGACCACCACCACCGGCTTGGTCGAGGGCAGCGTAAGGTCGAGCAGGAAGGCCGTCTCCTCCAGCGTATCGGTGCCGTGGGTCACGATCACGCCCGAGCATTCCTGATCCTGCAGCGCCTCCACGATCGCCCGGTGAAGCGAATTCCAGACCTGCGGGCCGATGTCCGCCGAATCGATATTGGCGATCTGGCGGCCCGACAGCTCCGCTTCCAGCCCCAGCCCGCCGACGCGTTCAAGATAGTCCTCGATGCCGATCTCGCCTGCGCGGTAATCCTGCGCGATCGCATTGCCCGCAATCCCGGCGATGGTGCCGCCGGTGGCGAGAACGGTGAGCCTGGTCGTCATGCGCGCCGCCTAGCTGCCGATTGGCGATCTCGGCAATTGATTTTAAGATTTGCGGCGCTATGTGCAGCAGACCGCCACACCGGCGGCACCCGTGGTTGGGGCGATTAGCTCAGTTGGTAGAGCATCTCGTTTACACCGAGAGGGTCGGCAGTTCGAGCCTGTCATCGCCCACCACCACTCCTGACAAAGCCTGACCCTATCCGCCGATCGCCTCTTCGATGGCCGCGCGCGCGTCTTCGCTCGACCAGTTGTAATCGCCCGACACGCGCCAGATTTCCTGCCCCATCGCATCGTAGAGCACGGTCGTCGGCATGACTCCGCCGCCGATGGCGAAGCCCAGCTCGCCTTCCGGGTCCATCCAAGAGCCCAGCATGGCAAAATCCCGCTCGGCAAAGAACGGACCGACGGCCTCCTCCCCTTGCATGTCCTGGCTGACGGTCAGCACGCGCAACTTGCCATCGTAATCGACGGCAAGGTCGTCGAGCAGGGGCATCTCTTTCACACAGGGCGCGCACCAGGTCGCCCACAAATTCACCAGCACCGGTGTGCCTTGCAAGGCGCCCATGTTGAGCACGTCACCCTGCAAGTCGCGCACATTGGTCGCCGGCATAAATGCGCCAGCATTGCCGCGGTCGATCTCGCCGGTTGGCGCGGGCGTAGCGCTGCTTTCTTGCGCGGCCTCCGGCTCCCCCCTATCGCAGGCGCCAAGCGCAAGACCGAGGGCAGCAAGAATAGTGAGCGACAAGCGGGACAAGGGCGACTCCAATGCCATGTGGGGCGGCAGGTTTGCCGAAGGGCCTAGCGCGATCATGCGCGAAATCAACGCCTCGATCCCGTTCGACAAGGCGCTGTGGCGCCACGATATCGAGGCGAGCAAGGCGCATGTCGCCATGCTCGGCGCGCAGGGTATTGTCACGGCAGAGGACATGGCGACGATTACCGAGGGCCTCGACAAGGTCGCCGCCGAATATGCGCGCGAGGGTGTGCCGGAGGACTGGGACCTCGAGGACATCCACATGACCACCGAGAGCCGGCTGGCCGAACTGATCGGCTCGGCTGCTGGCCGTCTTCACACCGCGCGCAGCCGCAACGACCAGGTGGCGACCGATTTTCGCCTCTGGGTGCGCGACGCGCTCGACCAGATCGATGCAGGATTGCTGGCGCTGCAACAGGCGCTGGTGACCCGCGCGAGCGAGCATGCCGCCAGCATCATGCCCGGTTTCACGCATCTGCAGACCGCGCAGCCGGTGACGCTCGGCCATCACCTCATGGCCTATTACGAAATGATCGCGCGCGACCGCAGCCGGTTTGCGGATGCGCGGACGCGGATGAACGAAAGCCCCCTCGGCAGCGCGGCGCTCGCGGGCACCGGCTTTCCAATCGATCGCGAAGCGACCGCGCAGGCGCTCGGCTTCGACCGGCCGACGCGCAACAGCCTCGATGCCGTATCCGACCGCGATTTCGCGCTCGATTACCTGATGGCAGCGAGCCAGTGCGCGCTGCACCTGAGCCGCCTCGCCGAAGAGTTCATCATCTGGGCCAGCCAGCCCTTCGGCTTCGTGCGCATGCCCGATACGCTGTCCACCGGCAGCTCCATCATGCCGCAGAAGAAGAACCCCGACGCCGCCGAGCTGGTGCGTGGGCATGCGGGCCGCGTGATCGGCTGCGCCACCGCGCTGATGGTGACGATGAAGGGGCTCCCCCTCGCCTATTCCAAGGACATGCAGGACGACAAGCCGCCGGTGTTCGAAGCGCACGGCCTAATGGCGCTGAGCATTGCGGCGATGACCGGCATGGTGGCGGACAGCGACTTCAAGACAGCGCGCATGCGCGAGGCGGCCGAGCTCGGCTATGCCACCGCGACCGATCTTGCGGACTGGCTCGTGCGCGAGGCGGACATTCCCTTCCGCGAGGCGCACCACATCACCGGCGCGGCGGTTAAGCGGGCAGAAGCGGACGGCGTCGCGCTCGACCAATTGCCGCTGGATGTGCTCAAGGCGATCGACGAACGGATCGACGAACGGGTTTACAAGGCCCTGTCGGTCGATGCGTCGGTCGCCTCGCGCAGCTCCTATGGCGGTACCGCGCCGGAACAGGTAGAAGCGCGGGTCGCGGAAGCGCGCAAGGCCCTTGGAATGGATGCGTAAATGAAGAAGTCGCTCGTCATCGTCGCAGCCCTTGCCATCGCCGCCTGCGGGCAGAAGGCCGACCTCGTGCCGCTCGAAGGTCAGGCGCTGCCACCCGCGCCCTATGGTGCCGAAGCGCAACCCAGCGCCGACGAGCTGCTGGCGCTCGACCCGCAGGCCGCGCCGGATCGCTCGGTCGAACTGCGCACCCGTTCCGAAGAACGGGAAGACGATCCCTTCGACCTGCCGCCCGAGTAGGTTCTCAGCCGAGAAGCACAGCTTGCTCGACTCGCCCACGCGAATTCGGCAGAGGCGCTGGCCATGGACCATTTCCAGCTCCGTGACGGCGTGCTCCATGCCGAAGACGTGCCCCTGCCGCGCATTGCCGAAGAAGTCGGCACGCCGGTCTATGTCTATTCGCGCGCCACGCTGACCCGCCATGCCCGCGTGTTTCGCGATGCGCTGGGCGAGCTCGACAATCCGCACATCGCCTTTGCGGTTAAATCCAACCCCAATCTCGCCGTGCTGAAAGTGCTGGCGAACGAGGGCTATGGCGCGGACGTGGTCTCCGGCGGCGAGCTGACGCGCGCGCTGAAGGCGGGGATGAAGCCCGAAGACATCGTGTTTTCGGGCGTCGGCAAGACCCATGCCGAGCTGTTGCAGGGCCTTGAGGCGGGCATCGGCCAATTCAATATCGAGAGCGAGGAAGAGGGCTACGAACTTGCCGCCATCGCCGCACGGCACGGCAAACGCGCCGCCTGCGCGCTGCGGGTGAACCCCGATGTCGATGCGCGCACGCATGAGAAGATCTCCACCGGCAAGCGCGAGAACAAGTTCGGTGTGCCGCTCGACCGGGCGGCCGAGATCTACGCGCGGCTGGCCGGTGAGGACAGCCTCGATATGCGCGGCGTCGCGGTGCACATCGGCAGCCAGCTGGGCGATCTCGAGCCGCTGGAAACTGCTTTCGGCAAGGTCGGCGCGCTGATCGCGGAGCTGCGCGAAGCGGGCTGCGAAGTCACGCATGCCGATCTGGGTGGTGGCCTTGGCGTGCCTTACAAGGCGGGCGAGGAACTGCCTTCGCCGCAGGAATACGGGGCAATGGTCGCACGGGTGACGAAGGGTTGGGACGTGCGCCTGATGTTCGAACCGGGCCGTGTAATCGCAGGCAATGCAGGCGTGCTGCTGACCCGCGTCATCCGCTCCAAGCGCAGCGGCAACGGCCCGCCCTTCGTGGTCGTCGATGCGGCGATGAACGACCTCGCGCGGCCCGCCATGTACGGCGCCTGGCACGATTTCGATGCAGTCGCGCCGAGCGGCGACAGGATGACTGCGCATATCGTGGGCCCGATCTGCGAGACCGGCGACACCTTCGCCATGGACCGCGACTGCGATGCGCTGGTCGCGGGCGATCTCGCGGTGTTCCGCACGGCGGGCGCCTATGGCGCAACCATGGCGAGCAGCTACAATTCACGCGGCTTCGTGGCCGAAGTGCTGGTCGACGGCGATAAATACGCGGTGGTTGCAGACCGGATCGCGGCGAGCGCCATCATGGATGCCGAGCGCGTGCCGGAGTGGCTGGGCTGATGCATTCCTTGCCGCTCTTCCACCGCATCGCGGGCACGCGCGTGGTGGTCGTCGGAACCGGTGACATGGCAGAAGCGAAGGCGCGACTGGTCCGGCGTGCGGGCGGCATCCCCTGCGCGGAAACCGAGGCGCATCATGCCAGGATCGGCTTCGTGGCGCTGGAAGATGAACGCGAGGCCGAGGCAGCGGCTCTGCGGCTCAAGCGGCTGGGGCTATTGGTCAATGTGGCCGACCGGCCGGACCTGTGCGATTTCACCCTGCCGAGCGTGCTCGATCGCGATCCGGTGCTGGTTGCAGTGAGCACGGGCGGGGCGTCCGCCGGGCTCGCCAAGCATTTGCGGTTGCGCCTGGAGGCCTTGCTGCCACAGAGTCTTGGCAGCCTTGCGCGAGCGCTGGAGGCTGCGCGCGAGAGGATTCGCGCCCGCTTTCCCCACGGCGATGCGCGGCGGCGCGCGCTCGATAGCGCGCTTGGTGAGGGCGGCGCCCTCGATCCCTTCGAGGTCGAGAATGATAGCGCGGTAGAGGCGTGGCTCGCGGCGACGGGAAGCGAAACCGCCAGCGAAATCCTCGAATTCAGCCTTTCAAGTGACGATCCCGAAGACCTGACCCTGCGCCAGGCGCGTGCACTTGGCCGGGCCGACACTGTGCTCCACGATCCGCATCTGCCTGAGGCAATCCTGGTCCGCGCCCGCGCAGATGCGGTACGGATCGCCTTGCCAGCGGACCCGCCGGCCGAAGGACTGAGCGTGATCCTGCGCCGGGATTAGGCCGCGACCAGCTCGGGAGCGAGCGCGCCGGTATCGGCGAAGTAGCGCGCCATGGCATCGGCGGTGTCGTCGGTCAGCGCGATATAGGCGCGGCGGCGATCGTCGGGATCGGCCACGCGGACCAGCAGGCCGCTATCGACCATCTGGCCGATCCAGCGAAGCGCGGTGGTGGCGGGCACGCCCGAAGCGATGCAGAGCGAGGTCACTGAAACGCGCGCACCTTCCGCTCGTGCGGCGGCAAGGTCCAGCAGCATGTCCCACGCGGGATCGGCGAACAGGTCGCCATCGAAATAGCGCGCCCGGGCCTGACGGTGCTTGATGATTTGCCGTAAATGCTCCGCCTTGGGCAGCCGTGGCCGGTCCTTGCTCGCGCGCCGGCTGACGTAGCTTGCATCCTCCCCGCGCCAGCCCGGTTGCGGAGATTCGAAGCGGAAGGCACCGCCGGCAGCGCGCTGGCCGGTCGAGCTTTTCTCCAGCCGTTCCGCCATCCGACCGACCTGCTCGGTCAGGCGCAACAGCATCAGCCGGTCTTCCTCGCCCAGTTCGCGCAAGCGCAGATTCGGGACATGCGCCAGAACGCGCCCGATCGCGATCACCCGCTCCGACCGACAGGGGTCGACGAGGATCTGCGGCGCAGAGGAGGAGAAGCACCCGAAGATCGCATCGAGCGCGCCCATGGTGGTGGACACGACCATCTGCGTGCCCGCCTTGCCAGCTCGCATGTCCAGCCGCGCGAGCAGCGCCAGCGCCTCCGCCGAATCCTGCGCACAATCGATCAGCAGCACATCGCCGAGCGCGGTGATGGCGCCGTTCGCGTATTCCTCCAGCGACATGGAATGCAGCACGCGGAAGCCCGCGGCCTCCGCATCATCGCGCAATTCACCGCGAATATGCGCGCGATCAGCCAGGACGGTCACCCCTAACTGACAACCTGCCGCATCGCAAACCGGTTCGTAGGTGAAGTTCGCCTGCATCGAATCGCGCTCCTGTTCTGTCTTGCGAACAGGATGAGAACAAATATGGATCAGGTCAAGACTCAGGGTCGGATTTCGATCGGCGTTCCATCGGGCACGAGGCTCCACAGTTCGGCGATTTCAGAATTGCTCAGCGCGATGCAGCCGTCGGTCCAGTCTCCGGCGATACGCTGGTCATCGGGGAGCCCGTTGGGTTGGCCGTGAATGAAGATCAGCCCGCCCGGCGAACGCCCGCGTGCCTCGGCATAGGCACGGTCCGCGGCGTTCGGATAATCGATGAACAGCGACAGGAAATAGCTCGACTGGGGATTGCCATAGGCGATGGTGTAGCGCCCCTCCGGCGTGCGCTCATCGCCCTCGAACTGCTTGTGCCCGAGTGGCTGATCGCCGAACTGCAGCCCGCGATAGGTACGAATGACATTCGCACCCTGATAGACCCACAGCATGCGGTCCGACTTGTCGATCAGGATGAAGTCCGCAACCTCCCCCTGCCGCGCCTGCTGAGCAGAGGCGGGCGCCAGCGCGGCGGTTATCGCGATGAGCAGGAAGGTCAGGAAACCGCGCATGACGTCATGATGCCACTGCCGTCCCGATCAGTCCATTGATCAGTCCATGAACGGGTCGCGCATAAGGATCGTATCGTCGCGCTCGGGACTGGTCGAAACCAGGGCTACGGGCGTTTCGATCAGCTCCTGGATCCGCTGGATATATTTGACCGCGTTGGCCGGCAAATCGGCAAAGCTGCGCGCGCCGGCGGTGCTTTCGCTCCAGCCGTCCATGGTTTCGTATATCGGCTCGACCGCCACCTGGTCGGCTGCATGGCTCGGGAAGTAATCGTAAACGTTGTTGCGGAGCCGGTAACCGGTACAGATCTTCACCTCCTCCAGCCCGTCCAGCACGTCGATCTTGGTGAGCGCGATGCCGGTCACACCGCTGATCGCGCAGCTCTGGCGCACAATTACCGCGTCGAACCAGCCGACGCGGCGCTGGCGACCGGTGACAGTGCCGAATTCATGGCCGCGCTCGCCCAGCCCCTTGCCGATCTCGTCGTCCAGCTCGGTCGGGAACGGGCCGCTACCGACACGCGTGGTGTAGGCCTTGACTATGCCGAGCACATAGCCGGTCGCATTGGGGCCGAGACCGCTGCCAGCAGCTGCGGTGCCGCTGACGGTGTTGGAGCTGGTGACGAAGGGATAGGTGCCGTGATCGATGTCGAGGAGCACGCCCTGCGCGCCTTCGAACAGGATTTTCGCGCCCGCCTTGCGCACCTTCTTCAGGCGCTTCCACACCGGCTGCGCATAGCCGAGCACGAAGGGCGCAATCTCGCGCAAGTCGGCGAGCAGTGCCTCGCGGTCAACCGGCGGCTGGTCGAAGCCGGCACGCAACGCATCATGGTGCGCGCAGAGCCGATCGAGCTGCGGCCCCAGATCGTCGAGATAGGCGAGATCGCACACGCGGATCGCGCGGCGGCCCACCTTGTCTTCATAGGCGGGGCCGATACCGCGCCCGGTCGTGCCGATCTTGCCGGAACCGGCGGCTGCTTCACGCAGGCCGTCGAGGTCGCGGTGGATCGGCAGGATCAGCGGGCAATTGTCGGCAATGGCGAGATTGTCGTCGGTAATCGTGACGCCCTGCCCCTCCAGCTTCTCGACCTCGTCCTTAAGCGCCCATGGGTCCAGCACCACGCCATTGCCGATCACGCTGAGCGTGCCCGAGACGATGCCGCTGGGCAGCAGGGAGAGCTTGTAGGTCGTGCCATCGATCACCAGCGTGTGTCCGGCATTGTGCCCGCCCTGGAAGCGCACGACGGCATCGGCGCGGCTGGCCAGCCAGTCTACGATCTTGCCCTTGCCTTCATCGCCCCACTGGGCACCGATCACGGTTACGTTGGCCATGTTGGGTAAGCTTTCCTGCAATGCTGCACAAACGCGCCGGGCGTTAGGCGCTAGAGAAAGGTGGAGCAAGGCATTTGCCCGGAAACTTGCGGCCAGTTCTCCATTGTTAAGACAAAGGAGACCCTATGACCGATTATCCCACCCTCACCCTCAATGACGATCGCCAAATTCCCCAACTGGGTTTTGGCACATACCAGATCGACGAGGAGGATGCGCCGCAAGCGGTGAAGACCGCCATCGAAACCGGCTACTGGCTGATCGACACGGCGGCGATCTACCAGAACGAACGCGGCGTTGGTAAGGGCATCGGCGACTGGTCGGACATCTTCCTCCAGACCAAGATCTGGAACGAAAGCCAGGGCTACGACCGCACGCTCAAGGCGGCAGACAAATGCCTCGACCGGCTTGGCCGCGAACATGTCGACATGTTGCTCATCCACTGGCCCTGCCCGGACAAGGGGCTTTACGTCGAAACGTGGAAGGCGCTGATCGAGCTGCGCGACCAGGGCAAGGCGAAAAGCATCGGCGTGTCGAACTTCCGCGAGGAAGATCTGAAACGCATCGTCGATGAAACCGGGGTCGTCCCCGCGCTCAACCAGATCGAACTGCATCCCAGTTTCCAGCAGCGCGCCATGCGCAAGGTACATGAAGAGATGGGCATCGTGACGCAGAGCTGGTCCCCGCTCGGCCAGGGTGGCGGCATGGACAGCGACGCGGTGAAGGCGGTAGCTGACGAGACCGGGAAGGATCCAAGCGCCGTGGTGCTACGCTGGCATATCCAGCACGGGCTTTGCCCGATCCCGAAATCGACCAATCCCGACCACATCAAGGCGAATTTTACCGCGCTCGACTTCGCCTTGTCGGACGATCAGATGACGAAACTGGATGCGCTGGACGATCCCGATGGCCGGATGGGGCCGGAGCCGGGCAACTTCAACGACTGACCCCCGGAAACGGAGGGGATGCGCATAGGCCGCCGGAATGCTATCGGCGCGCCACCATGTCGCATCCCGTCCGCATTGCCGCGCTCTACCATTTCACGCGCCTCGAGGATCCCGCCGCGATCCGCCCGGAGCTCCTCGCCCTGTGCGAGGCGCAGGGCATTCGCGGCACTCTTCTGCTGGCGCGCGAGGGTATCAACGGGACCATCGCCGGGCCGCCCGATGGCGTCGCCGCGGTGCTTGAACTCATCCGGCAACTCCCCGGTTGCGCGAGCCTGGAAGCGAAGTTCTCGCAAGCTGATGCGATGCCCTTCAACCGGATGAAGGTCCGGCTGAAGAAGGAGATCGTTACCATGGGCCAGCCCGACCTCGATCCCCTCGAGGGCGTGGGCACTTACGTCGATCCGCAGGACTGGAACGCGCTGATTTCCGATCCGGACACGATCGTCATCGACACGCGCAACGATTACGAAGTGCAGATTGGCAGTTTCGCCGGCGCGATCGATCCGCGGACGAAATCGTTTCGGGAATTTCCCGACTGGTTTCGCGCAAAGCGCGCCGAACTTGAAGCCGAGGGTCGTACGCCGAAGATCGCCATGTTCTGTACCGGCGGGATCCGCTGCGAAAAGTCGACCGCCTTCGCCCGCGCCGAGGGTGTGGAGGAGGTGTTCCATCTCAAGGGCGGCATCCTGAAATATCTCGAGGAAGTGCCCGCCGATGACAGCCTGTGGCAAGGCGAGTGTTTCGTCTTCGATGAACGCGTCAGCGTCGGCCATGGCCTCGTGCAGGGAACCCATGCGCTGTGCCGCGCTTGTCGTCGCCCGCTTAGCCCGCCCGACCAGGCCGACGCCCGTTACGAAGAAGGCGTAAGCTGCCCGCGCTGCTTCGATGAGCGCAGCGACGAGCAGCGCGCGCGCTATGCCGAACGCCAGCGGCAGGAGCGCCTCGCAGCCAGCCGGGGCGAGGACCATGTCGGGCGGCGTGAAGATGCGGGGAAAGATGGCTGACGCGATCCTCTACAGCTTTCGCCGCTGCCCCTACGCCATGCGGGCGCGCATGGCCCTGCACGTGAGTGGCGCGCAATACGAGCATCGCGAGGTTGTCTTGCGGGACAAGCCGGAGGCCATGCTGGAGGTGTCGCCAAAAGGGACGGTCCCGGTCTTTCTGACCGATGAGAGCGAGGTGCTGGAGGAAAGCCTCGATATCATGCACTGGGTCCTTGCGCGCAGCGATCCAGAAGGCTGGCTCGACCGCCAGGACGCCGGTTTGCTATCTGCGATCGATGGCCCGTTCAAGCACCATCTCGACCGCTACAAATATCATACCCGGTACGACGATGTGGACCCCGGCATGCATCGGCGCGAGGCCCTGAACATTCTGGAACAGCTGGAAGAACGGCTGGGGGATTCTGCCTGTCTTTGCGGTGACAGGCGAGGTTTCGCGGACATCGCGATCTTCCCCTTCGTCCGGCAGTTCGCCAACCATGATCGCGACGCATTCGACGAGGCGGGCCTGCCGCGCCTCGGCAGATGGCTCGAGACGCTGGTGACGTCCGAGCTGTTCGCAGCGATAATGGAAAAGCACCCGCAGTGGAGTGCGGACGCAGGCTAGAGCGCGCGCGCCTCGTCACCGTCGAGCATATGCGTGCACCCCAGAGCATGCGGATCTTCCTCGCCCGAAATGGCGGCTATCGTCCGCCAGCCAATCGCGCGCAGGCGTGCGGCCGTATCGCCCTCGTGGCCCAATGGCAGGAATAACGTCTTGCGAACCTGCGCTTCGCCATTGCCCAACGCATCGAGCAGCGGGGCGACATAGAGTGAAAAGCCGGTCGCGGCCTCGTCGCTGCCTTTGATCGTATAGGTCCCGCCGCGGCCGAGCGCGCCGCGCGCGCCCTCGCCATAGAGGGTGAAGCCGAACCAGCTCTGATATTCAAACCCGTGGCGTTCGGTCGGGTCCAGTGTCAGGCGAGCGCGATCGCCGACCGAAGCGGCAATCTCGCGCAGGCCCGCAATCCGGCTCGCAAGGGCGCCTCCGGCATCGATCGCAGCCAGTTTCCCGACCGCTTCGTCGAACTGGCCGGTTGCATAGAGCAGCGGGAGGTAATCCCTGCCGCCTGCCGCCGCGAGACCGCCCGCATCCTTGGTATCGAGCTCGCGCCGCACTGCCTCTCGCATGTCGGGATCCAGCGGCAGCGCATTTTCGGCCAGCGTATCGACAAGGTCCGGCAGGGTGAAATCAAGCGAGATATTCGCCACCCCCGCCGCCGTTAGCGCATCGATGGCGATACGCACGATTTCGCTTGCCGCCGCGACGCTGTCGCTACCGATCAGCTCGGCCCCAAGTTGCAGCCGCTGGCGCGCCGGATCGAGCTGGTCCGCCTTCAGAAAAGCGACGTCGCCCCCATAGCACAGGCGCAACGGACGCGGAGCCTCGGCAAGACTTGTTGCCGCGATCCTGCCGACCTGGACCGTCATGTCGCTGCGCAGGGCCAGCGTGCGGAGGCTGTCCGGATCGGTGAACCGCACCATCCGACGGGTCGCCACGCCTTCCATGCGGCCTGCCAGGGATCGTTCGAACTCCACCAGAGGCGGGCGCACCCGGTCATAGCCGTGGCCGTCCATCGTATCGAGCACGGCGCGCATCGCATCGGTCATCGCCCGCGCGCGGACGGGCAGCGCATCTTCGAGGCCGACAGGCAGGAGGTCGTCTTGACTGGTCATCGCGGCGGCCCCCTGCCCCAATCTCGATCAGAACGCCAGAGGCATCACGGTCTTCACGCCTTCGAGCGCGCAGGCCTTGTCGACGACGCTTTGCGGGATCGGCTGATCGACGCTCAACAGCAGCAGCGCCTCGCCCCCGGTCCCGCGGCGGCCGAGGTTGAAGGTGCCGATATTGATGCCGTTCTCGCCCAGCAACGACCCGATCCGACCGATGAAGCCCGGCGCATCCTCGTTGACGATGTAGAGCATGTGGCCATTCAGCTCGGCTTCGATCCGCACACCGAACATCTCGACGAGGCGCGGCGCATCGGCCCCGAACAGCGTGCCCGCGACGGAGCGGTCGCCCTGCTCCGTCCCGACCGTCACGCGGATCAGCGTGTTGTAGGCACCTTCCTTCTCATGCCGGATCGAGCGGATATCGAGGCCGCGCTCCTTCGCCAGATAGGGCGCGTTCACCATGTTCACCGTGTCCGAATACTGGCGCATCAGCCCGGCGAGGACAGCGCCCTCGATCGGCTTGCCCGACAATTCGGCGGCTGCGCCTTCGCGCTCGATGCTGATCTTGGTGAGATTGCCATGCGCGAGCTGGCCGACGAGGCTGCCGAGATTTTCGGCGAGGCCCATGTAGGGCTTGAGCTTCGGGGCTTCCTCGGCGCTGAGGCTCGGCATGTTGAGCGCATTGGTGACACCGCCGTTGACGAGGTAGTCGGCCATCTGCTCAGCCACCTGCAGGGCCACATTGACCTGCGCTTCGGTGGTCGACGCACCAAGATGCGGCGTGCAGATGAAATTGGGCTTGCCGAACAGCGGCGACTCCTTGGCCGGTTCGGTCTGGAATACGTCGAGCGCAGCGCCCGCGACCTGCCCGCTGTCGAGCGCTTCGGCCAGTGCCGCCTCGTCGATCAGCCCGCCGCGCGCGCAGTTGACGATACGCACGCCCTGCTTCGTCTTGGCGATATTCTCGGCCGAGAGAATGTTGCGCGTTTCGTCGGTCAGCGGGGTGTGCAGCGTAATGAAGTCAGCACGCCCCAGCAGCGTGTCGAGATCGACCTTCTCCACCCCGATTTCGACCGCACGTTCCTCGGTCAGGAAGGGATCGAAGGCAATCACTTTCATGCGCAGGCCTTGCGCGCGGGCGGCGACGATGGAGCCGATGTTGCCTGCGCCGATCAGGCCGAGCGTCTTGCCGGTCAGCTCGACACCCATGAAGTCGTTTTTGGGCCATTCCCCGGCCTGTGTGCGCGCATTGGCCTGCGGAATCTGACGCGCAAGCGCGAACATCATCGCGACCGCGTGTTCGGCAGTGGTGATCGAATTGCCGAAGGGCGTGTTCATCACCACGACGCCCTTGGAGCTGGCATAGGGGATATCGACATTGTCGACCCCGATCCCTGCACGCCCGATGACCTTGAGGTTGGTTGCCGCGTCGAGGATTTCGGGCGTCACCTTGGTCGAGGAGCGGATGGCGAGGCCATCGTATTCGCCGATGCGGGCTTTCAGGTCTTCGAGCGTCTCGCCGGTGATGACATCGACGTCGCAGCCGCGCTCTTCGAAAATCTTCGCGGCGTTCGGGTCCATCTTGTCGCTGATGAGGACCCGGGGCTTCTTTGGGGGTTTGGTCATTGGATTACTCCGAAATTCTGAATTCCGTTCGCCCTGAGCCTGTCGAAGGGCCGTCCTTCACTTTTCGCTCTGCGCTTGAAGAAAAATGCGATGCTTCGACAAGCTCAGCACGAACGGGAATTGGGATTTGCGTGGCGTGTCAGCCGTTTTTGACGGTCTCGTAAGCCCACTCGATCCACGGCAGGAGACGCTTCAGATCTTCCTGCTCGACCGTGCCACCGCACCAGATACGAAGGCTGGGCGGAGCGTCGCGATAGCCATTGAAGTCGTATCCAACGTCGCGCTCCTCGAGCAGCTTGACAATCTTCTTCGGGACACCTGCCTTGTCCTCGTCGGACAGGCCATCGTACCACTCGCCCTGGAAGACGAAGCACACGCCGGTGTTCGTCCGCTTTGCAGGGTCGGCAACCATGTTGCGCAGCCAGGGGGTCCCCTCGATCCAGTCGAGCACGATCTTCGCATTGGCATCGGCGCGTTCGAACATCGCCTTGCGGCCACCCATTGCCTGCGCCCATTCGAGCGCATCGATGTAGTCTTCGGTCGCCAGCATGGAGGGCGTGTTGATCGTCGCGCCTTCGAAGATGCCGGTGTTGATCTTGCCGCCTTTCTTCAGGCGGAAGAGCTTGGGCAGGGGCCATTCGGGATCATAGCTCTCGATCCGCTCGACCGCCTTGGGGCTGAGGATCAGCATGCCGTGCTGGGCTTCGCTGCCCATTACCTTCTGCCAGCTGTAGGTTGTGGCATCGAGCTTCGCCCAGTCCATCTCCATCGCGAAAACGGCGCTGGTGGCATCGTTGATGGTCACGCCTTCGCGGCCCGGGGCAAGCCAGTCGGTGTTCGGGATCTTCGCGCCCGAGGTCGTACCGTTCCAGGTGAAGACGACGTCGTTATTCTGCGGAATGGACGCAAGGTCGGGGATTTCGCCGTAGTCAGCGTCGAGCGTAGTCAGCTTCGGCAGCTTGAGCTGCTTGACCGCATCCTGGATCCAGACGTTGCCGAAACTTTCCCACGCCGCGACCGTGGCCGGGCGATCGGGGCGCAGCATCGTCCACATCGCGCATTCGAGCGCGCCCGTATCCGATGCAGGCATGATGCCGACCAGGTAATCCGCGGGCACGCCGAGCATCTCCTTCGACAGGTCGATGGCGTATTTCAGCCGCGACTTGCCGAGGGCGCTGCGATGCGAGCGGCCGAGCGATTCGGTTTTGAGCTTGGAAGCGGACCAGCCTTTGTGCTTGGCAGTCGGTCCGGACGAGAAGAATGGGCGCTCAGGCTTGAGCGTCGGTTCGGCAGTCATGTATTCTCTCCTTGCAGAGAGCACGCGCGGCGTTGGGACCGCGTGGCCCGCTGGCGGCAATAAAGTTGCGTCCGTGGGAGTCAATGCGAAATAGGAATGCATCGACCGGTCGAGGGTTCGCTGGGTTCAACGCAGGCTGGCGCAAATCGGTCCTGCGCCCTATGGCCCGCCGTAATGGACGCTTCCGACCTGCGCATTGCCCTGTTCAGCGGCAATTACAACATGACCGTGGACGGCGCGAACAGGGCGCTGAACCGCCTGGCGGAATTCCTGATGCGGCAGGGGGTCACCTTGCGCGTCTATTCCCCCACGATCGACACGCCCGCCTTCGCACCGCAGGGCGATCTCGTGAGCCTGCCGTCGGTGCCGATCCCCGGCCGGTCCGAATATCGGGTGCCGCTGGGCCTCAACGATGCGGTCAAGGCGGACCTCGAACAATTCGCACCGAACATGGTCCACATCGCCTCGCCCGATTTCAGCGCGCGGGCGGCGGTCGACTGGGCGCGCGAGCGCGATATCCCGGTGCTCGCCTCGGTGCACACGCGGTTCGAGACGTACCCCCGCTACTACAAGCTCGGCTTTCTCGAGCCCGCGGTCGAGGCGTGGCTGCGGCGCCTCTATCGCAAGTGCGATGCGCTGGTCACACCGTCGCAGAGCATGGTCGACACGCTGCACGAACAACGCATGCACCGCGACATCTCGATATGGTCGCGCGGGGTGGACCGCACGATTTTCGATCCTTCCAAGCGCGACATGGAATGGCGCCGCGCCCAAGGGCTGGCCGACGACGATGTGGCGATTGTCTTCTTGGGCCGGCTGGTCATGGAAAAGGGACTCGACACTTTCGCCGACACGATCGTCCAACTGCGCAAGGAACAGGTGCCGCACAAGGTGCTGGTGATCGGCGACGGGCCCGCGCGCGGCTGGTTCGAGAAGACATTGCCCGGGGGGATTTTCGTCGGCTTCCAGGGCGGCGCAGACCTTGGCCGCGCGCTGGCGAGCGGAGACATTTTCCTCAATCCGTCGGTCACCGAAACTTTCGGCAATGTGACGCTGGAAGCGATGGCATGCGGACTGCCGGTGGTGGCTGCAGGCGCGACCGGGAGCGCGAGCCTCGTCGCGGACTGGGAAACAGGCCGGCTGGTCGAGGCGGGGAGGCCGCGCGAATTCGCCGAGGCGCTGGCGCCCTATTGCACCAATCCGGACCTGCGGGCGCGCCACGGCGCGGCGGGTGAGCGCGCCGCCCGCAACTACACATGGGATGCCATCAATCAGGCGGTGCTCGACACCTATCTGCGCCTGATTGGCCAGCGCGCGGCCTAGGTCAGCGAAGCACGCCCTTTTGCCGCATGCTGATTGCATAAATCAGCAGGAACACCGCGATGCTCCACAAGACGATCGGGAACCAGGCCGGCTGAATCGCCGCGAGTTCGGGCGGAATGTCGGCCATCGCCTCATAAAGCGAAGTCAGCGCAAGGCCGATGAGCGACAGACCGAAGGCAAGGATGGCGAAACGGTTGCGCAGCAAGAGCAGGACCGAACCAATGATCGCGCCCCAAACGCCCAGGGCCCAGCCGCTGTGCGCCCAGATCGGAAACGCCTCGAGATAGGCGATACCTTCTGCCGGATAGCCCATCGAATCGAGATAGGCCTGATCGCGCAGATTGGTCATCGTGTAGTCGTAAGCTCCGATCGCGTTCCACAGCAGCGATACGATGCCCACAAGCCACAGGTGCCATGGCGTCTTGATGGTCTCGGCCATAAATGTCCTCCCCTCGTTCCGACCCTCGCCAGCCAGCCTAGCGAGGATCGGCCGAGAGGCAAGCGAGCGCGGCGTCAGAGGCGTTCGATCTTCTTGGCGAGATCATCCACCAGATCGACGATCTCGCGCATGGTCGCCTCGTCCAGCTTGCCGGATTTGGCGCGGTTCTTGAGCACGGTTGCGAGGTTGCCCACGGCGCGGAACATCTCCGGCGTCGCAAAGGCCTTGCCCGATTTGGCGCGGCGCTTGCGCTGGCCCTCGATCCGCTCGCGCAGGTTATCGACCTCGTCCTTGCGGTCTGCCAATTCGCCGCGTCCCTTCTCGGTGGCACGATAGGCCTTGCGCGGCTCGTCGCCGTCGACTTCGCGGATCAGTCCCTCGTCTTCCAGCAAGGAGAGCGTGGGATAAACTGTGCCCGGGCTGGGCGAATAATTGCCGCCGGTCATATCCTCGATCGCCTTGATCAACTCGTATCCGTGGCGCGGTTCCTCGGCAATCAGATGGAGCAGCAGGAGACGCAGCTCGCCGGAGGCGAACATGCGCCGGCGCCGGGAACGGTGCTTCTTGCCGCCCCGACTGGAGCCTGTACCGAAGGGACCATTGGGGCCGAAAGGGCCGCCAGGCCCGAAAGGACCGTCGGGGCCGAAGGGGCCTTTCGGGCCGAACACGCCCTCGGGCCCGAAGAAGCCGGAAGCGCTGTAGGTTCTGCTGAACGATCCGTCGCGATCGGGGTCGACATCGACCTCTATATCGACATCGACATCGAAGTCCTCGCCCTCGGGGTGGTCGGGAATATTGCCTTCGAGGGGTTCGCCCCGGTCGCTGTCACGGTCATGACCACAAGCCATATCTTTTCTCCTTTACGATAGGTCTAAGATATATCTTTCATTCACGCTGACAAGCGGGCGGTGCAAAAGCTCGACCGACGCACTATGTCAGCCGACCAATGGCCGACCTGTTTCCCGATAGCCTGCCCGCCAAGCCTGCCGATGCCGCGCCCCGCGAAGACGCGCCGTTGGCCGATCGCCTGCGCCCGCGCTCCCTTGCCGAGGTCGTCGGCCAGGACCATTTGACCGGCCCCGAGGGCGCGATCGGCCGCATGGTCGCTGCCGGCCGCCTGTCCAGCATGATCCTGTGGGGCCCGCCCGGCACCGGGAAGACCACCATCGCGCGGCTGCTCGCCGATAGCGTCGGCATGCGTTTCGAAAGCGTCAGCGCGGTGTTCAGCGGCGTGGCCGACCTCAAGAAGGCCTTCGCCGCTGCCGATAAGGCTGCCGAGGCGGGGCAGAAGACGCTGTTGTTCGTCGACGAGATTCACCGCTTCAATCGCGCGCAGCAGGATGGCTTCTTGCCCTTCGTGGAACGCGGCACGGTGACGCTGGTCGGCGCGACAACCGAGAACCCGAGCTTCGCGCTCAATGCCGCGCTGCTCAGCCGCGCGCAGGTGCTGATCCTGCAGCGGCTCGACCACGAAGCGCTTGGCGCGCTGCTCGACAAGGCGGAAGAATTGGAGGGGCCCCTGCCCCTAACCCCCGAGGCGCGCGGCGCGCTAGTTGCGAGCGCGGATGGCGACGGGCGCTTCCTGCTCAACCAGGCCGAGACGCTCTATAATGCGAAAATCGAAGCGCCGCTCGATCCCGCCGCACTGGGCCAGTTCCTGCAGCGCCGCGTGGCGGTCTACGACAAGGATCGCGAGGGGCATTACAACCTCATTTCCGCACTCCACAAGGCGGTGCGCGGCAGCGATGTGCAGGCAAGCCTCTATTACCTCGCGCGCATGCTGACCGCTGGGGAAGAACCGCGCTTCCTCGCCCGCCGCCTGATCCGCATGGCGGTGGAGGACATCGGCATGGCCGACCCGCAGGCGCTGTTGCAGTGCATGGCGGCGAAAGATGCTTACGAGTTCCTCGGCAGTCCGGAAGGTGAGCTCGCGCTGGTGCAGGCCTGCGCCTATCTTGCCACCGCGCCCAAATCGAATGCGGTCTACAAGGCGCAGAAGGCCTCGTTCAAAAGCGCGAAGGAAACCGGCAGTTTGATGCCGCCCCAGAATATCCTGAATGCGCCGACCAAGCTGATGAAGGAAATCGGCTATGGTTCGGGCTATAGCTACGACCACAATTCCGACGAAGGCTTTTCGGGCGATAATTACTGGCCCGAGGAGATGGAGCCGCAGGAATACTACACGCCAGTCGATCGCGGCTTCGAGCGCGAGGTCAAGAAGCGCCTCGACTATTGGGACAAGCTGCGCCGGGAAAGGCATTCGTGACACGCAGGTTCGATAATTTCCTCGCCATCGACTGGTCGGGCGCGAAGGGCCGCAAGCACAAGGGTATCGCGCTTGCGGTGGCCAGGGCAGACGGTGGTGCACCGGTACTTATCGACCATCGCTGGAGCCGCGAGGAAGTGCTCACCGTGCTGCGCGAGGACCTGCCGCCGAACACGCTCGTCGGCCTGGATCTCGGCATCGGCTTGCCGCATGTCGATTGCGGCGCATATTTCCCGAAGAACGATGTCTCCCTGCCCAATGCACCGGCGCTATGGGCGCTGATCGACGATATCTGCCGCAAGGACGAGCATCTCGGCGTGCAGTCCTTCGTCGGGCATCACCAGTATGCGCCGTACTTCCGCAATGGCGCGGACACAGGCGCGCATTTCGGTTGCGACGATGCAGTCCATGGCCGCGGACGCTTTCGCGTCACCGAACATGCGCAGGCGGCGATGGGCTGCAAACCCTATTCGAACTTCAACCTCGTTGGCGCGGCGCAGGTCGGCAAGTCGAGCCTTACGGGCATGCGGATGCTGCACCATTTGCGCGGCCTGCTGCCGGTCTGGCCGATCGACCCGCTGCCGCGCAAAGGCTCGGTTATCGTCGAGATTTACACCAGCCTCGCCGCGATGGAGGCGGGGCGCAGCGCGGCGCGCGCCAAGATGCGCAGCCACGAGGACTTGAACCAGGCGTTGTCGGCTCTCGGCTGCGCCCCCGTGTCGGGCAAAGGGCCGATCGACGATCACTCCTCCGACGCGCTGCTCACCGCGGCCTGGTTGCGGAAGGTCGCAAGCGAGAAGCGACGGTGGCACCCCGATGCGATGACAGCGCAAATCGCGCGCACGGAAGGCTGGACTTTCGGCGCGATATGACGCAGTGGCGCGCCACGTTCCGACGCTCTTTTGCAGCTTCGTGGTCTTCGGGGTCATCGCCCCCAAGCAGCGAAGCGGCAGGGCAAACAGGATACGCCGGCTTAGCTCAGCTGGTAGAGCACCTGATTTGTAATCAGGGGGCCGCGGGTTCGACTCCTGCAGCCGGCACCACTTTTTGTGGGACGTCACTGAAACTTGGACAATTTCCAAGTTCTTTGGACAATTCCATGCGTGAAGACAGGCGCAGTTCGAGAGATCTGTAACTGCTTTGCGCCCCAAATACGTACGCTCGATCGACCGAAGACGCTTCCCGAAAGCCGCCAAACAGCGGCTTCCTGCGTTGACGCCTGAGGCAACGACATGATGTGGGTGCAAAGCTAGCTCTGTGCGCCTCGAGGTGCTGCTTCTGCCAGCAGCAAGGTTCCGATCAGGCCAGCCTTGCCTCCAAGCGCGGAAGACATGATTTTGTGGTTCTTTCGGCGGGGGAAATATTCTGCGCCCGATCCACCACCTTCTCCAGCAGGCCCGGTGTTTTCATGACCCCTCCGCCCAGCACGATTATCTCCGTCGCCATCGAAGCAGAGATACTGTGACACATCTGGGCGAGATAACCCGCCACGAGATCCCGGGCTTCGTGGTTTGCGGGAAGGTCGGAAAGTGTCGAGCCCCAGCGCTCAAGGATGGCCGGCCCCCGCATCAAATTTGCGTTCGGAATGTCGGACTAACCGATGTCAGTTCCGGCTCGGCAATGGTGATAACCCGTTGATGACCGAAGCGATCCTGAATCTGTCCAAACATCAGTGATCGCTGGCGCCAGGTAAGGCGACGCCCGCCTTCACCTCGCGCCGCCACCGTTTGGTCATCACGAGGGCATATGTTTACGCAGCTTAATCCGCCTATGCCGGTGACGGTACTCGACAAAGGGAACGGCCTTGCGTTTGCCGTCATCGACTACGGGCTGGAACACAACCTCATCTGGGTCACGGCGCTCGATAACTCGGGCGAAATCTGGTGCGCTCCGAACCCCAAGGTCAGGGTGCAAGCCAACTGGACGGCAGGCCGGATAAAGGATGAAGACTTTCATGCTTCCGGCAAAGCGGATTCACCCGCATGAAGTCTGGAATGCTCGCTGTTGAAAGTCGGCTTACTGGTCGCCTTGCGGAAGAGTTCAAAGCGCATATCGCTATGGCCTCTTTTCCTTGCGTCGGTGCGAAGTCGGCACTTGCGAAGGGCCTTCTGGAAATCGTGATCGCTTTCGATATGCGAAGCGCCTGGGACGATCTGCGCATACATGATCGGCTCATAGGGTGGGCGCAAACCTATCGTGACGATCCGGAAGGCTTACGGAGCCTGGCTGTCATCTTCTCACAACCGTCGAGCCTCGACGAGAATGAGTTTGAGCAGCTGCTGTGGGAGCGACTGCAGTCGTTTGCCGAAAAGGACAATTGGCTCGGCCAGCCATACGATCCGGCGGTCAGTGCCGATCCAGACGATCCGCACTTCTCGCTGAGCTTCGGAGGACAGGCCTATTTCGTCGTCGGCCTTCATTCCGCAGCCTCCAGACCAGCTCGACGGTTCTCGCATCCCGTGATGGTTTTCAACCTGCACGACCAGTTCGAACAGTTGCGCGCGGGCGGTCGATACGAACGGATGCGCGAGGCCATCCTGGAGCGCGACAGACAGCTGGCCGGCGACATAAACCCGATGCTGGCGCGTCACGGCGAAAGCAGCGAGGCGCGGCAGTACAGCGGTCGAATGGTCGGCGAAGATTGGGAGTGCCCTTTCCGCGATCCGAGATTGGAGAGAGAATGAATCGCATCGAACCACGCACCGGCGTCGCCTTCACCATGCGCCGCGGGGCGACCCTCACGGTTCGCGATCCGTACGGTCAGCAAGTCTCCGACCTTGTCGCCTACAACTCCGATGACGTACGGGAGGTCATCTCCAATGGACGAACCTTCGATTATGAAGAGACCATCCATTTAGGCTGGGGTAATCGCCTGTGGTCGAACCGCTCCAACCCCATGCTCACAATCACCGACGATACCGCGCAATGCCATGATTTTCTGCTGACGCCGTGTTCGGAGCAAACCTTTCAGCATTTCTATCCGGACAAGCCGGTCCATCGCGGCTGTTTTGGCAATCTGGCGGAGGCGCTCGAGCCGTATGGCATCGGTCCCGATGATATTCCCACCGCGTTCAACATTTTCATGAATGTGCCCGTGGATGGCCAGAGCGGATTACTCGCAGTGAAGCCGCCCAGATCCAAGGCTGGTGACAAAATTCAGCTGCGTGCGGAGATGGATTTGATCATCGGTCTGACCGCGTGCTCCGCCTACGATTCAAATGGTGGGTCATTCAAACCAATTGATTATTCGGTGAGCGAAGTTGACTGAAACCCCGAATATCTGGTCGAATTGGGAGCGGGTCGTGGAGATTTCCGCGAACGCGCTTCTGTTCTACATTCTCATCATCGTCATGGTCCGGGTCGTCGGGAAAAGGACCACCAGCGAATTCAACAATTTCGACTGGATCATCAACGTCGCCGTGGGAAGCCTGGCGGCAAGCGGAATTCTGCTACGCAACGTGGCAAGTGTCGATGCGATCGCAGCCATCGTAGTTCTCGCCGCCTGCCAGTTCGTCACCACGAAACTAGTGATGCGGAGTGATGATGTCGCCGATGTCGTTAAGGCGGAGCCGACCTTGCTAACCCACAAGGGCGAGTACCTGCGGGACGCGATGGCGCGAACGCGGATCTCGGAAGAGGAGATAAAGACTGCCCTGCGCGCTGCCGGGATCACAGCTAATTCCGATGCCAATTGGGTTGTCCTGGAAACGAACGGCACCATGTCCGTCATACCGCGACAAGATGTCCAATGGGGTGACGCCGATGCTCTATCAGACGTCAATTGCCCCGACGGACTGGAAGGTTAGTCCCAATCTTCCTTCACCTTCAGCGGGCCATCACCATAGAGATAGTCCGGATCAAACTGGGCGTACTCCTTCAACGCGTCCCAATCGCTGGTGTACAGGTCGCCCCTGCGAATTTCCGCAATTCCAAGTTCGCGAAGTTTCCCTACGGCGCGGTTGGCATGGATCGCACTAACCCCGCACATGTCAGCCATATCGAACTGGGTAAATGGGGTACGCAAAGCGCGGGTGACGCTGCGGCCAATCAGATCGAGACGTGTGTGCAGCTCTGCATAAAGATGCGCGATGCGCCGAGGCGCGTCCAGCTGTTCGAGGGTCTGGATCCATTTGCGATGGATTGCAGCATCGAGCAGCGTGGCGAACCACATCGCTCGGGCAACACCCGGCCGATCCCGCATGACCCGGCGAAGCGTGTCATGGCTGACGCAGCCGACTTTCACGCGTCCGGCAGCATCGACGTTATGGTCGAGCCGCTTCAAAGCAAATCCATGCAAGTCGACAAAATCGCCCGGGACATGCACGCCCGTAATGAAACGCTTGTCCTTAGTCTCGATAGTACGAAAGATGTAACCTTCGATGAGGATCGTACTGCGATCGGTCCTGACACCCCGTTCGAGCAGGCGCGTGCCGTCCTCGTGCTCTTCCACGCTCTCGACGAGTTCTTCGATGTAGTTCAAATCATCGAGACTAAGATTTCGTCGCAACCTGCCAGCGAGAAAATCGCCGGTGAGGGGGAGGCGACCGAGCTCGATGTCTCCAGTCTTTGCATCCATGACGCGCGGTTAAGCAAAGGTGCGGAAATGCGTCTATTGACGGATGTTAGCTTTCTGTTCTTTTTGCTCAGAAGGCTCGGATTTTATGAACCGTTCGGACTTCGTGGCGCTTGCGACCGCCTCGCGGATATCCCGCAAGGGGTGCCGACATATCGGCTCGAAAGGGTCACATTGGCCGCCGGCTCGATAGCCCCACTTCTGCATCCGTGCTGCTAGCTCTTCGTCCAAGTCGGCTGATACACGATAGCGGCGATTACCATCCATGATCTTGAGCCCGGTGGGCTGATCGTCAAGCGACAGGAACGCGAATAACGACCGCCGCACCCTGCCCGCATCGGCGACCAGATCTTCATATCTGATCACGAGCGCCGAATGTAGATAGGCAAGGTCTGTCGCCATAAGGTCATAGGCATCGAGCGCGTACCGAACGAGCTCCTGCGGATCGGTATCGACCCATTTGGAGAGTGCAGCTGCCATGACCTGCGGATGGCGCAGGATCACGATAAATTGCGACGTAGGAAACAGCTGCTGATACAGTCTCATCCTCGTCAGGTTGACAGGCGACTTTTCGATCCACCACGGCTTCTCCGGCGCGAACCAAGAACGCCAATCGGTGAGCAGACGCTCCTTCGTCTCGAGCGTGTTGTATGCGGAAGACTCTGTATAATGCTCCTCGGGGGCGGTGGCGTAATGACCTGGTCGACCATGAAGGGCCGTATGCGGAATCGCCCCTTGGAGATAGCACCCCTCGTTTTCCGGTGCTGGCGAAGCCGAAATTGCGGAAACTTGCGGGTGCGATCCGATAATCCGTGCGATTAGCGAGGTTCCCGTGCGGTGGAGTCCTGCGACAAAGATGAACCTGTTATTCAAAGGGTTCACCCGAACTTCCTAATCGCCAGTTCACCTCCGCCGTAGAGATAATCGGGTCTAAAACCTGCATAATCTTCCAGCTTCTGTCGGTCTGGGATTCGCACTTCGCCACGCCGGAAATCGACGAGGCCTTGTTTGCGCAAGTCGGCGAGTGCACGATTTGTATGGATGGGAGTAGCGCCGCACATATCGGCGATGTCGGATTGTGTCAGAGGTGTTTCGAAACCGTCCGGATAGCCCAGCCCGACCATCTCCAGCCGCCGCCAAATTTCGGCAAAAATATGTCCGATCCGCTTTGGTGCGGTCAGCTGTTCAAGCTTCATGATCCACTCGCGATGCATGGCGGCATCCAACAGGGTGGAAAACCAGAAGAGGCGCGCCAGATGCGGCTTCTCCTGCATGATATTCGCAATCGCTGTATGCGGCACCTGCGCGATTTTCGTGGGACCGACACAATCGATGTTGTGGTCGAGCCGTTTGAGCGCGAAGCAGTGGAGGTCCACGAAGTCACCCGGCACGTGGAAACTCACACCATAGCGCCGGTCCTCGCTTTCGAGAGTTCGCAGCATGAAACCTTCGACGAGCATCGTGGAGCAGTCGCACACGTCGCCGCGCGCAATCAGGCGGTGACCATCGTCAAAGGTCTGCACATCACCAGCCAAAGCCTCGAGCTCGGCCTTCTCGGCATCGCTCATGTCCTGCCGGAGCCGCCTCGCAAGGAAGCGGCCAGTCTTCGGATATAGCTCCAGTTCGCTTGCGGGAGTCATCGAACCTCCTGACCACTAAACCCAACGGCCTGCCGCACGTTCCGGTCGCTCATTCGACGAATGTTAGCTTTGCCGTCTCCCGGCAAGTCCGCCCGTTCTGCAACACATGTCGGATCGTCTCGGATTTAGCCGGTGAAAATCGCCGTACTCGCCCATATTCGCCATGCAATTGCCGAACCGTTTAGCGGGGGAATGGAAGCGCATTGCGATATGCTGTGTCGCGGCCTGCGCGCAGCCGGTCACGAAGTCGACATGTTTGCGGCCGACGGGTCCAGCGATCCGGGCCTCGTGCCCATCTGCGATGCACCTTACGACGAGGTGCTGCCATGGCGTGTCTATAGAGGCACACGGGAACTCGCCGCTTACCAGCGCGACGCGTTCGAGCGAGTTTTAACGAGGATTGGAACTGGCGAGTACGACGTGGTGCACAACAATTCGCTGTTCCCGGAAATCATCGAGTGGTGTGCGCATGCCGGAATTCCCTGCGTCACCTCCCAGCATGTCCCGCCCTTTGGCTCGATGTTCGATGCCGTTTTGGCCAGCAGCCAGCACCCCAACATTGGTGCCACCGTCACATCGCGCGACCAACTATCCTTGTGGTCGCAGAAGGGATGCGCGGATCTGAAGGTAGTACCAAACGGCATCGACAGCCAGGCCTGGCTGCCGGTCGGAGAGGTTGGCGATTACTTCACATGGGTGGGCCGCATCGTACCGAACAAAGGTCTCGGACACGCGGTACGAGCCGCACGCCTTGCTGGGATCCGGCTCAAAGTCTTCGGGCCGGTGGAAGATGCAAGCTATTTTGCGGATGAGGTTGAACCCTTCCTTACGGATGGGATCGAGTTTCACGGCCACAAGTCACGCGCAGTCCTGCGCAAGGAAGTGGCAGGCGCTCGCGGCGCTCTCGTCACCCCGCTGTGGGATGAGCCTTTTGGCCTTGTTGCCGCCGAAGCTCTTTCCTGCGGAACGCCGGTCGTCGGTTTCGATCGGGGCGCCCTCGCCGAGGTCGTAGGGGATTGCGGCTATTTAGTACCGAGTGGCGATATTGATGCGCTCGCTGACGCCATTGCCCAAACCGGGCAAATTGATCGAAAGGCATGCCGTCGACGCGCGGTTCAACACCTTTCGGTTCAGGCGATGATCCAAGGTTACGAGGATTGCTATGCCAAGGTTATCGCTGGCGCCCGGCTCGCCTCTTTGCCGCGCCTGGCCTGGTCCTCGAGCGTTTCGAGTACGAGCGCACTGCTCGCATAGGGTTGATCTTCCTGTTGGCGAGTAAGCGCCAGATCTGTCTCGTCGGGCTCTTTGAGCTTGATCCAGCCGCCCTGCCCGTCTGGCTCGATCAATCCCATTAGGCGAAAAGCCCGCAACCAATGCTGCATCGTAGGCTCGCCCCATTTCTCGGCAAAAATCCCGGCGTTCTGCACCACGCTATCTAGGTGATGGACCGGTGGCATATGATGCTTGTGATACTGGTGATAGGCCTTTGCGCCTCGCGCCCACCATAGAGGAACGTCCTTCGACACCAGGGTCCGACCGAAATCCGTGTCCTCACCACCATAGCCAACATACCGAGGATCGAACCCGCCGATCTCGTGGAAAGTTCGCGCCGGAAGGGCAAAATTCAGCGACCAGAAGCAGCGGTAGTCTCCGCACCGTCCAACCATGCCGCGTGGCGGACCAGCACGCTCGGAATGCTTGACCGCCAGGCTCTCGAACCTCTCGAAATCGATCCCTTTGTCGGCTGCGCCTTTAGGGAGGTATCCCACCTCGCCCATCAATACGCCATCGTTGAAGGCCGAAGCGGCGACATAATCCTCGATCAGCCGAGGCGCTGGGATGCAATCAACATCCAGAAAAACGAGCAGGTCGTTTTTAGCCTGAGCGGCGGCATGATTACGCGCCTCCGCCAAGCAAATCCCGGAATTTCCGAGCAACACCTGACGCACAGGGAAGCTCGTCGCCGGGAGGTCATATCGGCGCTCCTGCATGACGGCGACTACAAGTTCACCCGGCGGGCGGGTCGAGTGGTTCAGTCCCTTAATCAGATTGGCGAGATGCGTTTCGCGGCCATGTGCCAGGGTGCAGACGGTGATTGTCATGCCACGATCTCCAGCGCTGGCTTCTCTCCGGATCCCGCCCACAATCGCTGACACAGTTGTTCCAGCCATTCGGCGGCTTTCTGCGGTGCGTCCGGGTCGATTAGAGACCGCTGCCGCTCGACATCGATCAAACTTGCTGCTGTCCATAGCTTTTCCCAAGCCTGAGCATGCGACGGCCATAGCCGCGACACCGCCGCAAGGCCCTCACGATCGAGCACTTCGGCCTTGCAGAACTGCTCGTCGAAATAGCGCCATTCCGGAATGACGACCCACGGCTTGCCAGCAGCCAGTATCATGTGAACCGTGGTGTTGCCGCAGGAAGAGACCACGCGATCGGCGGCGGCGATCCACTCATGTGGATTGTCTACCCATCCCTTGTGTTCGAGATTGCCGGGGGGCGTCTCATGCCATTCGCTGCGTACCTTTCCGATAGTCACCCACCGTACGTCGGGTTCAGCACGTGCACCGAGGGTGAGTGGGGCTGATGGAGTGCCCTCACCACCACCACCGGCGATTACCAGAACGACCTCCTGCTCCGGATCAAGACCAAGTTTCTCGCGGGCCTTGCTCTTATCGATGGGCTGGTCACATTCGACGCCGACACCCGAAGCGTAATGCGTTTTCTGCCGTAGTTTCGCAGGACGGTCAGACTGCTCCAAGCTTGGCGCAAACGGTGCCAGCAACCCGACGGCGCTGTCGTAAGACGCCATGTGTCCCGGGTCGGATCTCTGGCCATGCTGCAGTACAGCGACGTGCGGTATGGAGCAGAGGCGAGCCAGCTGGCCAAGTTCGGCCGAAACGTCGGTCACGAAAAGCGCTGGTTTCGCTTTCTCGAACCATCCCGCGATACGAGATACCGCCGAGGTTATGGTAGGCCAGCCTAACGGTGCACAATGAACCGTAGCAGGCATGGCAAACGACGCCATGGCCGGCGCCTCATTACCCCGAGGTTCGAAGAGCGAGGGCACAGCGATCACCTCGATACGCTTATCTAGATCAGAAAATATCTCCGGCTTCGCGCAGAAGAGCGTCATGTCCCGATGTCCTACGACGCAGTTGGCTATCGAGGCTGCGCGTTCAGCGTGACCGCGTCCCTGGTGGTGAACAAAATAGCCGATGGGTCCGTTCTTACTCATGCCGGAACTCCCGCAGATTGGCGCATACGCAATGTCCGCGCGCGATGGTGAGCAAGAACTCCTTCCAACGCGCCGGATGCATTCTCCCGCCGCGAGCGATAAACGTTGCTGCGCGTAGCCAGCGAAGCAACCTCTTCTGCGTGATTGCCGACGAGGATCGCGTTCTCGCAAGCCGTGAGCATGTCGGCATCGTTGCCGCTGTCACCAGCAGCGAAAACATGGCTTGGCGCCACCTTAAAGTGGTCGGCCACATAGCTCATCGCAGCAGCCTTGCCTGCGTAAGGGGGCAGGACGTCCAGTAGTCTTCCGTGACTGAAGACGACACGCGCCGCTATATTTTCGGATCGGAGCAAATTTTCGATGCGCGCGGCGCATTCTTCGTTTTCAACGAAATAGCTGCGCTTGTAAGGTCGCTGTTCGTAAGATGGTTGGGCGACGAGGTCCGGATACCCATCCAGCAGGCTGTCTACGGCTGCGGGATTCCAATCCTCGTTGATGAACGCCGAAAACTCTTGATCGAGCGTCAATTCGCCCGCTTCTTCCCGATAGACTTCTGTTCCCACCGAGGTGATCCAAGCGAGGGGTGCCGGCAGCCCCCAGTCGCGCACCAGTCGTCGGGCTTCGACAATCGAACGCCCGGTCGCCACGACAAAACCGATCTTTTCACGTCTTTCCATGAAGCGTCGGAAGCGGCGAATGCCTTCCGGGCAGCCAGTCAGAGTGTTGTCGAGATCGCTGACGAGGAGGTGCGTATGCTGCTTCTGCGGCCTTGGCCCCGATAGCACCTCTCGCGCGACTTCGGTGAAACCGGCTGCGTATCTTTCCCAGTTCATCTCGAGGCTGTTGGCCAGAGCATTGCGCGAGCACCGGTTCCACAGATGCCTGTCGGTGACGAGGCGCTCTACGGCAGAACCGATCTCCGATACATCGCGGGGATCGACGAGCAGCCCGTGCTCCAGATCCGCAAGGATGTCCTGTGGTCCCCCGACCTTGGTCGCTACAACCGGAAGCCCATGCGCCGCAGCTTCCACCAGCGTCAGGCCATAAGGCTCCATGAGGGCCGGATTGACGAAAACCCCACGTGTTCGTGCAGCGAGCGCGTAAAGAGCCTGCACGTCATCACGAGAATGGGACTTTGGATAGGCGACGCAACCGTAAAGATCGTGCCGGTCGATGCGCTCGACCAGTTCGCGCTGGACCTGCTGCTGTTCCTCGCTTCCAGTTGCGAGATTTTCACGCAGTCCGGCGAGGATGACGAGATTGCACCGGTCCCGCATCGTTGGGATTGATGCGAAAGCATCAATCAGCGTGGAAAGGTTCTTCTTGCGGACAGGCCGCGCAATCGCGAGCACCATTGGCTTGGAGGGGTCACGGAGAAAGGGGGCAATGAGATTTGTCGCCGAAGCCAAGCTTGCAGCGCGCTGCTGCCGGTCGATCCCCGGGACGAGGCGGTTCACCTTGCCAATTCGAGCCGAGGGATAGGCGACAAGCTGGCGTTCGCATTCGTCGCGTGACGACCCGATCACGGCGCAAGCTCTGTCGATAGCACGGTCTTCTTCTGCAATGCGGGCCTCAATTGCTTGAGAACGCACCGCCATGGCAGTGCGCTTATCCAGACCAAGAGAATGGGCGGTATAAACAAACGGGACGCCTAGTTCTTCTTCCACCCTGATCGCGACATCGGCTGCATCGGCGAAGTGAGCGTGGATCACATCTGGCAATCGTTCGCGCTGGCAAAATTCGGCGATAAGAGCATCCGTAAACGCTTCGCGGTCGGCTCTGAGGGCTTCCTTGGCCAGGTACGCAGAATTTCCGCTATCGATCCTCGTAATGACGAGTTTGGGGTTGATGCGTTCTTCTGCTTGATGATGGACGCTGCCGAGCTGCGGCGCATCGAAGCGGCGGGTTATAATCTCGGCTAAGCTTACATCTTTCCTCCGGGACAGTGCCTCCATTTCGCCCAAAATGTAGGTGATGTGCCCGCCCGTATCCTCGGTCAGGCCATACCGGACCGGTTCGGCTTTCAGGCAGCCGCCGAGCGCGAGCGACACGATATGCAACAGCAATCCCCTTGGTGGTTCAACTCTTTGAACAGGGGAAATCGATAGTCAGGCCCTTAACCAACCAATGTTGGTCCATGCGCCTTTTTGTAGGGTTCGCTAGTCAGTTTTTCGAGATCCCGAACCGTATCGACATCAGCAAGCTCTCGCCAATCTAGTGGGGCGACCAACTCAGCTTCGCCAAACTCGAGACTGCGAGCACCTTGCTCGCCTGTCAGACCTTCCAGCTGTCTAAAAGCCGATCTCGGGAGGATGGCCGGACATCCAGCGGAGCCATCGGGATAGCGCGTGAAGGCTACGCCTTGCGCGGCGATGAGCCGCTCAAGGTGGGTGCGTGAGACAAGCGGCATGTCAGCGAGCATGATGATGACCCGATCGCAATCGGTAAGCGCGCGCACTCCTACAGTGATCGAGGTGCCCATTCCGTTTTCTGCGAACTGGTTCTCGACTCGTATCCACCCCAAGCGGCTTTCAATCGGGCTGTCTGGACCGACGACGACGACGCGCTTGCAAAAATCGATGGCCTTTGCGGTCTCGGCAGCTCGTTCCCATAAGGGTTGTCCTTGGAATTCGGCCAAGAGTTTACCCCCGCCGAACCGCTTCGCTTGGCCCGCTGCAAGCAGGATCACGCCTGTCCTTAGTTCAAGCGGCGACACGCATTTGCTCGTAGCGGCCGACGATTTCGGACAGTGCCGACAGGGCAAGAGTTCGTGGAGACTTGCAGGAAGGCAACAGTCCGATCGGGCTTGTCAGCCGCGCGATTTGCTCTTCCAGAACGCCGCGTGCGGCAAGCGCCAATGTCCGATCGGAACGCGCCCGCTCCCCGCCTTGCGCTCCTATATAGAAGGCCTCACTCGCCAATGCCTGCTCAAGCAAGGCCAGCTCCCATTCGTGATCATGAAAGAGCAGCAGGCACGCCGTCCAGGGATCGTAGCGCACATTCTGGATCGTTTGGCCAAGAGCGAGTCGATTCCGCGAAAACACTTCGACATCGATTGCCATGGCCGAAGCTAAGGCAGTGACAGCCTCGACTTCCTGCCCCTCACCCAGGACGATAAGTTTCAGCGCCGGTAGATAGGCGCGGCTCAACAGTTGCCTGCACTCCCTTAGCGCCAGCCTGGCTGGGCGACGCCCCCGCAGCGCTTCGAGTGCAGTGCGACAGTCGGTCCGATCCGGTGCCGGATCGAGCATGATATCTAGTCCGCCTCCACACGGCAGACGGAAGTCGATTTTCGGCGAACCCCGGCCATAGCGAGCGACATGTGGTCCTTTGCAATTCGCTATATCCGTAGCCAGTTGCTTCTCGAGACAGCCATCGGCGAGATCGCCCACGGTAGATCCATCCGGCAAGACTGCCAGTTGCGCACCGAGGCGCCGCGAGAAACTGCCGTCTATGTTCACGATAGTGCAAAGCCCCACACCGGGCTGGCACGCGGCGGCGAGCGCGAGATGATCCTCGTCGTGCACCGTCTCAATGGTATGATCGGACAGCATCAGTCGGGCATTACCGCGAGCACGCGATCCGGCGTCATCGGATAATCGTAGAGCCGCGCACCGCAGGCGTTGTAGATCGCGTTGGCGATCGCTGCCGCTCCGCCGCACATGCCGAGTTCTCCGATGCCCTTGGCCTGGATCGGGCTGGCCGCGCCATCGCGTTCCTCGACCAGCACGACATCCAGATCGGGGACGTCGCGATGAACGGGCACGTGATACTCGGCAAGGTCGCAGTTGACGAGGTGCCCGTCGCGCGGATCGAATTCCAGCGCCTCGGTCAATGCGACGCCTATGCTCCACGTAATGCCGCCGATGCATTGCGAGCGGGCGGTTTTGGCATTGAGCACGCGGCCGAAACCGAATGCGCCGAGCATGCGCTCGACACGGGTCTCGCCGGTGTAATGGTTGACGCGCACTTCGGCGAAGAATGCACCGAAGCCGGACGCGGTGTAATCGTCTTCGATATCGCCGGGTTCGTAATGTCCCTCGCGGGCGAGGTCCTTGCCTTCGAGAAGGTCTGTCAGCGATTCACCGGTAGCGGTCTTGCCTTCGCTCAGTTCGAGTTTGTCCTCGCTCGTGCCGATCCTTGTGGCCAGTTCCTCGCGGATCGCCTTGCACGCGACATAAACCGCCGAGCCGATCGAAGCCGCGCCCCAACTGCCGCCCGAGCCGGGGCCGCGCGGGTGGCGCGTATCGCCCAACTCGACAAGAACCCGCTTCGGATCGAGTCCGAGCATCTCCCCGGCGATCTGAGCGAGGATGGTGTAGGTCCCGGTGCCGATATCGGTCATGTCGGTTTCGACGAGTGCCGTCCCATCGGTTTTCAGCGTCACGCGCGCCTTCGCCTCTGAGATATTGTGCACGCGGGCGGCACTGGCCATGCCGGTGCCGATCCACCACTCGCCCTCGCGCCGCTGACGCGGTTTGCGTTGGTCCTTGTCCCAGCCAAAAGCCTCAGCACCCTGTTTCAGGCATTCGGCGAGCTTGTGGGAGGAGAACGGCAGTCCGTCTTCGGGATCCTTTTCGGGTATATTGCGCAGGCGCAGCTCGACCGGATCGATACCGGCCTTTGCGGCGAGCACATCCATCGCGCCCTCGAGCGCCGGCATGCCCACCGCCTCGCCCGGAGCGCGCACCGATCCCGCAGTCATGCGGTGGATGCGGGCGACATTGAGCATCAGTTCGCGGTTTTCGCCGCCATACATGAAGTGCGATGATTGTAGCACGGGCTCGGCAAAAGTCTCTCCGGGAAGATTGGACACCAGCGCCTCGTGACCGAAGCCGATGAGCTTGCCGTCGCTGTCGGCCGCCAAGCGCAGACGCTGCGTCGTTTCGCTGCGGCGCATGACCGTCTGGAAAACCTGCTGGCGCGACTGCACGACGCGGACCGGGCGACCCACCTCCTTCGCCGCCAGCGCAGCTGCGACCACTTCCTCGCTGATCCCCAGCTTAGAACCGAACCCGCCCCCGACGAAGCGGGATATGAGGCGGATGTTTTCCTCCTTCATATCAAGCGCATCGGCCAGTTCGGTGATGTTGTAATTGAGCATCTGGAGCGATGCATGGACCGTCAGCTTGTCGCCATCCCATTGCGCGATCGCGGCGTGAGGTTCCATCGCGGCGGACGCGTGACCTTTCGTGGTATAGGTCACATCGACGCTGTGTGCAGCGTCGGCCATGGCATGGGCCAGATCGCCCTGGTGAACTGTCTCGTCCTCCTGCTCCTCGGGTTCGACCTCGCTGGGATCGAGGGGGGCACCCTCCTCCTTGCGATACTCGACGGCCAGGTGCTTGGCGGCGTCGCGCGCCTGCTCAAAGGTTTCGGCCACCACGAGCGCAATCGGCTGGCCCCAGTAGCAGACCTGCGACGGCCCTTGCATGGGCGCTTCGTTCGCCGTTCCCTGCGCCGCGCGGGTGCAGAGCTTTTCGTCGTCGATCACCGCGATGACGCCAGGCATGGAAAGCACACTCTCGCGATCGATGGACGTGACCTCGCCGCGTGTAATGGTAGCTGTGACCAAAACACCTTCGGCGCAGTTCTCGACCGGAAATTCGGCCGCGTAGGACGCGGTCCCGGTGACCTTGGCCAGTCCCTCGATGCGCGGCAGGGGCTTGCCCAGCACACCCTGCTTCATACCGTCGAGACGGTTCGAATTGACGGGTTCGTCCTGTTTGAAATGGACCGTCATGCTGCGTCCTCCGTCGCCTGTGAAAGGACGGCGTGAAGCGTGCGCCGTGTCAGCGGTATCTTGAAGTCGTTCTCGCCAAACCCGCGCGCATTTTCCAGCAGGATGTCGGCTGCCTTGTCGAACAGCGCATCCGAAGGCGGCTGGCCCAGCAGGCATTCTCCGACGCGCGGATCGTGCCACGGCTTGTGCGCCAGCCCGCCGAAAGCGAGGTCGGCGCGCGAAAACTTGCCGTCGGTCAGCTCTATGATGGCGGCAACGGAAACCAGCGCAAAGGCATAGGAGGAACGCTCACGCACCTTGCGATAGATCTGGGTGCCGCCCACTGGCGCGGGAAGAACGATGCCGGTGATGATCTCGCCCGGTTCGAGGACATTTTCGATCCATGGCGTATCGCCCGGCAAGCAATGGAAATCGCGCACCGGTACGCTGCGCTCACCTTTGTCGCCCGAGATGTGAACCGTCGCGCCAAGCGCGCTCAGCGCCACTGCCATGTCGCCCGGATAAGTGGCGATACACTGGTCGCTCGTGCCAAGGATCGCGTGCAGTTTCGCGATACCGTCGATCGCTCCACAACCGCTGCCGGGCTCGCGCTTATTACAGGGCTGGTCGATATTGGTGAAATAGAAGCACCGCGTGCGCTGGCACAGATTGCCGCCGTTGGTGGCCTTGTTGCGCAACTGCTGCGTCGCTCCGGCAAGGATCGCGCGTGAGAGCACCGGATAATCGGAACGCACGCGCGGATGGACGGCGGTTTCGGTATTTGTGGCGAGCGCGCCAAGGCGCAGGCCGCCATTGTCCGTATCCTCGATTTCGGCGAAGCCGAGCCGGTTGATGTCGGCCAGCTGATCGGGCGTTTCGACCTGCAGCTTCATCAGATCGAGCAGATTGGTCCCGCCGGCAATCGCAAGCGTATCCTTGCCTGCGGTCATATTCGAGGCTTCGGCCAGCGAAGGCGCGCGAGTGTATTGGAACGGCCTCATGAGCGCCCTCCTGCCGCGACTTCCTCGATCGCAGCGACGATATTGGCGTAAGCGCCGCAGCGGCACAGATTGCCGCTCATCCGCTCGCGTATTTCTTCACCGGAGATCGCGATACGCCCTTCGAGATTTTCGCTGGCGTCACTGGGCCAATCGGCAGCAATCTCCTCCAGCATGGCGGTGGCCGAACAGATCTGGCCCGGAGTGCAATAGCCGCACTGGAAGCCATCGTGCTCGAGAAAGGCGCGCTGAAGAGCCGAAGGCTCGTCGGGCGTGCCGAGACCTTCGATGGTGGTCACGCTGTCGCCATCATGCATTGCAGCCAGCGTCAGGCAACTGTTGATGCGGACGCCGTTCACGATCACCGTGCAGGCCCCGCACTGGCCGTGATCGCAACCCTTCTTTGTGCCGGTAAGGCCGATGTGTTGCCTCAGGAAGTCGAGAAGACTGACCCGCGGGTCATCGGGAGTGGGATAAGCGGTTTCGTTTACGGTAATCGTGTCAGCCAAGGACGCCTCCTATCCCCTTAGAACCTTCAAGAGGCAAAAGGTGTCCGAAAACCCGGCATTCAGAATGCCGGAAGCTGCTGCTCTGCGAACCCCCAGCCTTGGAGCGCCTTGGACGAAGCACGCCGTAACAGCGTTTCCGCCTGATCGATCGAGAACGCATTCGCGCTGTCCATACCTCTCAGTTCGTTCCAGGTCACAGGGACCGCAATAGGTGCCCCGGACCGTGCACGCGCCGAATAGGGCAGCACTGCCGTCGCGCCGCGCTGGTTGCGCAGCCAGTCGATGAAGATGCGGCCCTTGCGTTTGGCCTTGCTCATGTTCGCGGTGAAGCGGTCGGGCTCGGCAAGGCTCAGCGCTTCGGAGAAACGCCGGGCGAAATCCTTGTGCTCGCCCCAGCCGTGCCCCGGCGTGAGCGGCACCACGACATGGACGCCCTTGCCGCCCGACAGCATGGCGAAGCTGGTCAGCCCAAGGTCGGCAAGCCGGGCGTGAATGTCGCGCGCGGCTATCTTCACTTCGGTAAAACCAAGCCCCTCGTCGGGATCGAGATCGAAGATCATCCGATCGGGCTTCTCGACATCGTCAGAGCGCGCGCTCCAGCCATGAAACTCGATCGTGCCCATCTGGACGCATTGCAGCAGGCCGCGCTGGTTCTCGACATAAAGGTAATCCTCATGCCCGCCGTCCTTCTCGCGTATCGGAACATGCTGGACGGCATCGCCGAAAGCGCCGCTGTCATGCTTCTGGAAGAAACACTTTTTCGCTCTCCCTTGCGGACACCGGACCAGGCTGACGGGGCGCCGCGCGGCGAATGGAAGCATGACCGGTGCGATTGCTGCGTAATAGTCGGCCAATTCCCCTTTCGTCTGACCGCTGTCCGGAAATATGACACGGTCGCGGCTGGAGATCGCGACCTCCTCTTCCGCGGGCGCAGATGCGGGTTTGTCGGGAACGACCTTTTTCGCCGGTTTATCGCCACGCAGGCCGAGGAAACTGCCGTGGCGCACGTTCCCGTCGGCGGTGAACTCGGCAAAGGCGATTTCCGCCACGAGCTTCGGGGTCACCCAAGTCACGTTGCGCGACGATGCCTTCTCCACCTCCGCAGGTGGGGTCTTTCGCTGCAACCGCTTCAGTTTCCCCGAAAGTTCATCGAGATCGTCGGCAGAAAAGCCGGTGCCGACATTGCCCTTGTAGACAAGCTCGCCGCCCTCGTGCTGGGCGAGCAGCAAAGAAGCGAAGGGGCGCGCCTTCGCGCTCGAGGCCTTCCAGCCGATGATGACGAATTCCTGCCTGCGGGTGCATTTGACCTTTACCCAGGCTTTCGACCTGCGTCCGGAATATTTCCCGTCCACGGTTTTGGAAATGATACCTTCCTGTTTCGCATCGCACATCGCCCGGTACAGGGTTTCGCCTGCACCCAGTACGTGTTCGGCAACATGGATCGGCGCCTCCGCATTCGCGAGCAAGGCCTCGAGCCGCTCCTTGCGCTCGATATTCGGAAGGTCGCTTAAATCGTCGCCCTCCAGTTCCAGCAAGTCGAAAGTGTGCAGTGCCAGTTTGTCGGATGGCTGTTGTGATCCGGAACCTCGCTTCAAGACCTTTTGCAGGGTCGAGAAGTCCGGATTGCCCTTGTCGTCATAGGCCACGATTTCGCTGTCGATCAGCGCCGACGGGAGGTGGAGCGCAGCAATGGCATCGACCAGAGGGCCGAACTTGTCCGTCCAGTCCTTGCCGTTTCGCGTATAGATGCGCACGTCCTTGCCGCGCACCGCCACCAGCGCGCGGTAGCCGTCGAACTTGATTTCGTGCATCCAGCGATTGCCCGTCGGCACATCGTCGACCAGAGTGGCAAGCTGGGGTTTTCGATACTTCGGTAGCGCAGCGGTTTTCGCCTTGCGGGATTTTGTTGTGCTGGCGCCGGGGCGCTTGTCACTCTTCCCGCCCGCGATTTCCGCCATAGAACGGCCAGTCGCAACGCTGGTCAATTCGCGCTGCACCAGCGCATCGCCCGCTTCCGCGTGCTCATCCTGCAGCTTGCGCAAAAGCCAGTTTTCGCGCTTCTCGCCCGGCTTCTTCTTCATACGGATCAGCAGCCACTCGCCGCGCATTCGCTCGCCTTGCAATGTGAAATGGAGATGCCCTTTTTCGAGGTCCTTCGCGCTTTTACCCTCCACAGGCGCCCAGCTTCCCTGGTCCCACAGCATCACCGTCCCGCCGCCATATTCCCCCTTGGGAATGACGCCTTCGAACTCCGCATAGGACATGGGATGGTCCTCGGTCCGCACCGCCAATCGCTTGATATTCGGATCGGGGGAAGGTCCCCTGGTCACGGCCCAACTCTTCAGAACGCCATCCACTTCGAGCCGTAGGTCCCAGTGCAACCGGGTCGCGTCATGCTTCTGGACGATGAAGAGGTCGCCAGATTTACTGGCCTTGCGCTTGCCCGCAGGCTCTGGCGTTTGCTTGAAGTCCCGCTTTGCGTTGTATTCGGCCAAATGATCCTTGCGTGCGGCCATGGATCAGGCGGATTTCTTGCGCTTCGCAGGCTTCTTCGCCTTGTCGCCCTCGACCGATTTCTTGAGAGCGGCCATCAGGTCGATGACGTTGGAACCCGGCGGGGCGTCCGGATCGTCCACATCCTCTATGACCGCCTTCTTGCTCTTCGATTTGGCCTTCTTGTCGATCAGCTTCTTCAGCGCTTCGGCATAGCGGTCTTCGAACTCGCCCGCATCGAAGGGCGCGCTCTTCTGTTCGATCAGCGTATTGGCCAGGTCGAGCAGTTCCTTCTTCGGCTTGGCGTCTTCGATATCGTCGAAGAAGCTCTGGCCCGCGCGCACTTCATCGGCATAGCGCAGCGTCTCGAGGAGCAGCCCCTTGCCGCACGGCTTGATCGCGACAAGCTTCTCCCGCCCGCGCACCGATAGCTGGCCCAGCGCCACTTTCTTGGCCTTCCGCAGCGCCTCACGCAGTACGATGAACGCCTCCTCGGCAAGCTCGTCCTGCGGCGCGACGTAGTAAGGCTTCTCGAAATAGAGCGGATCGATCTCGCAGGCATCGACGAACTGGACCAGCTCGAGCGTGCGCTTGCTCTCGATCTTGACGGCTTCGATTTCTTCGTCCTCGAGCAGGACATAATTGCCTTTGGATATTTCGTATCCGCGGATGATCTCGTCGCGGTCGATGGGGCCGATACCCGGCACGACCTTTTCGTAGGAGATGCGTTTGCCGCTCGGCTCGTGGATCTGGTTGAAGCTGATCCTCGAACCGGATTTGGATGCCGAGTAAATTTCGACCGGGATCGAAACCAGGGCCAGCCGAATCTGTCCTTGCCAATACGCACGAGCTGCCATGAAATTCTCCGTTCGGAGGTGAACGTGCGAGGCGGGCGGAATGTTTCAGTCAGGGCTGCTCCTTGCGGATAAGATAGCGCCATACGCCCCAGGCGTTAATGATGAGCAACACCAAATTCATAGCCGCGATCGGCATCGCGTTTTTCACGAGACCGGAGTAGATCCACATCAGCGAAACGACCGTAAATAAGACGAACCCCCACCCCGTGAGCCTCCGTCCCCTGTCTAGCGCGATCAGCGCGGCTGCGATTATCGTTCCAATCGATGCAATCCACTCAACCGGTCCTTCCATATAAAGCCTCTTTCAAGCGCGAAAAACAAATCGACGCATCAGATGTAGTCGTGGCTGAAAACCTTTCAAAAGTCAGGAAGCGATAATGCGCGTTAGCTATTCTTAATCGTCAGATCGTTTAGCAAATAGCCGATGGCCAGGCTCATTCACTAGCAGGGCGTCAGAGCGCATACGCAGCCAATTCAGGAAGCATTTCGACGTCTGCTTCTGGGCAGTCGATTTTACATCCGTGATGACGGAATTGGGGGCGCAGAGCGGACGATCCAGAATCGATAAGAGCAACCCGCACGCAAAAAAGTCCAATCGGCGCAATTCGAAAGCCGTTGGCTGTTTCGTGGGATTACGAAGGTATCCAACCACTCATGGCTATCCGCAAGATTATCCAGGCTACGTTGACAGCTTGTCCAAGCTAGTTGGAAAAGTGCAGCCTCAAAGCCCCCGGATTCTCGTACGCGCTATCCAAGCTTCAGTGACGTCCCACCTTTCCAACAAAAATCAAGTTCGCGCATTTGCTCTTGGCCAGCCGTTCGCTGCGACTTAGGACGGGCGCGATGGACACCTTTTTCACCAGTGCCGAACTTCCGTCAGGTCTGCGCAGCGCCTTTGCCGAAAGTCGCATTTCGCTGAGCCTGGCCGATGCAAACGCACAGGATATGCCGTTGATTGCGGTCAATCGCCCTTTCTGCGAGATGTCCGGCTATGGCCCGGACGAAGTGCTTGACCGGAATTGTCGGTTCCTCCAGCCCGACGAATCACCTGAGGCCGTTCGCAAGGACATGCGGGGATTCCTCTATGATTCGGACAAGCTGGATGCCCGGTTCGTCATCCCCAATGTGACCAAGGACGGACGCAAGTTTCTCAACCTGGTGTATATGGCCAAGCTCACGAAAGGCGACGAGGTTGCATTCGTTTTGGGCTCGCAATTCCCGGTCGATCCGGAAAAGGCTTCCGAGCCGGACCTTTACGACCGCGCGCTGAAGGAAAGCCTGAAGCAACTAAACTTGCTGACCGGTGACGATAACTGGGCTCTTCTGGGCAGCTTCGATGCCCTGGCATCGAGCCATTCGATCATTGCAAGGGCGCGGATGGAATGAAGGAAGGGGCACCGGCAAGCAAACCCGCGACGTCGGGCGATTTCGCGATCGTCGGCGTCGGCGCGTCGGCCGGCGGACTGGAAGCCCTGCGCGAAATGTTCAGCGGCTTCGACGGCCAGAGCGGCATGGCTTTCGTGGTCGTCCAGCACCTCGATCCGACGCATGAATCGCTGATGGCGCAGCTGCTCGAACGCTACACGCCAATGGCCGTGAAGCAGGCAGAAGGCGGCGAACAGCTCGAACCCGACCACATCTATGTGATCCCGCCCGCCCACGGCCTCGCGCTGAATGACGGCGTGCTGGAACTCACCGAATTTACCGAACAGCGCGGCATGCGCCGGCCGATCGACGATTTCTTCGAAAGCCTCGCCAAGGACCAGGGCGAGCGGGCAGCCTGCGTGATCCTGTCGGGCACCGGCGCGGACGGCAGCCGAGGCCTGCGGGCCATCAAGGAGCATTCGGGCATCTGCATCGCGCAGGATCCCGACACGGCCGCCTATGACGGCATGCCGACCGCCGCCATCGGCACGGGGCTGGTCGATATCACCTGCGACCCGCGCGACACGGTCGAGCACCTGTCGAAGTTCTTTCAGCGTGCCGGCCTCGCCGATGTCGTAGAAAACGATCTCGAAGACGCTGATACGCTGCTCGATATATGCGACGTCCTGCGCGAAGCGGTCGGCCACGATTTCTCCAATTACAAGCGCAGCACGCTGAACCGCCGCGTTGCCCGCCGCATGCAGGTCCTCGGGATCGAGGACACCAAGGCCTATCTCAAGCACCTGCAGGAAAACGGGAACGAGTGCAGCGCGCTCTTCAGCGACCTTCTGATCAACGTCACCCGTTTCTTCCGCGACACCGAACACTTCAAGAAGCTCGACGAACTGGTCATCTCGCCAATGGTCGAGAAGGCCAACAACGGTGAGGAACTGCGCATCTGGGTGCCGGGCTGTTCAAGCGGCGAAGAGGCCTACAGCATCGCGATGTTGTTTGCAGATGCGGCCAAGCGCTTCGACAAGCGCCCCTATGTACAGGTGTTCGCCACCGACATCGACGACAAAATGCTCGATATCGGGCGATCGGGCGTCTACCCGCTGTCATCGATTCAGGACATTCCCAAGCAATTCCAGGATGAGTACATCTATGGAAGCAAGGAGAAGTTCACGATCGCGCCGCAGATCAGGGACATGGTGCGCTTCAGCGTGCACAACCTCGTGCGCGATCCGCCCTATTCCAAGATCGACCTGGTTGCCTGTCGCAATGTCCTGATTTATTTCGACGATTCACTGCAGAAACTGGTGTTCCCGCTGTTCCATTTCGCCACGCGCGAAAGCGGTTACCTGTTTCTCGGATCATCGGAAACGATTGGACGGCACGAGGATCTGTTCGAGCCCGTGGACCAGTCTTCGCGCATCTTCCGGCGCAAGAACGTCAAGGGCAACTACACGCTCAATCTGGCCAGCGACGTATCGCGGCAAATCAATCGCAGCAGGCAGAGATCCAACAGGGAAGAAGCAACGCGCAGGGGCGGCGTCGAGGTGCGCGCGCTGGAAAAGGTGGCGCAGCGTTATGCGCCGGTCAGCCTGCTGCTCGACCGCGAGGCCATGCTGCTCGAACGCTGGGGCTCCGCCGGACGCTATCTCGATTTCCCAGAGCGGCTGGAGCGCTCGATCCACGTGCCCTCGCTCGCACGACCGGGCTTGCGCGAATTGATCGGCCCGATGATCCGCCAGGTTTCCAACACGGGGCGCCGCGCGATCGTCAAGGAGGTCGAGATCGTGACCGACTTCGGCACGCTCGAGGCGACGGTCGTCTGTGAGCCGATCGACAACCAGACCTTCCTGTTCGTCGTCAACGAGACCCGTGGCCTCGAACCGGATAGCGGTGGCGATTACGATGAATTCGATCCCGAGGACGGCCAGCGGCAGTTCCTCGAAGAGGAATTGCAGGCCACCCGGCATCGCCTGCGCTCGACGGTCGAGGAGCTGGAAACGACGAACGAGGAGCTGAAGAGCTCAAACGAAGAAATGATGTCGATGAACGAGGAGCTCCAGTCGACCAACGAGGAGCTGACCACCGTCAATGACGAGCTGAAGAACAAGGTCGACCAGCTCACGACCGCCAACGCCGACCTCAAGAACTTCTTCGATAGCACCAAGCTGGCCGTGCTGGTTGTCGATTCCGAGCTGAAACTCCGCAGCTTCACCGATGCGGCCGAAGACCTCTTCCCGCTGACGAAGGAGCATATCGGGCAATCGCTGGCCACTTTGCCGCACAATCTCGACAATGACCATTTCGTCGAAATGGCCAAGAGCGCAGCGAAGCAGGGATTGCAGGTCGAAGAGGGCATGCATTCCCGTGCGCTGGATCGCGAGCTGGTGCTTCAGGCAATCCCCTATCGCCTTCTCGATGGTGAGCTGGACGGGGCGACATTGATCTTCACCGATGTCTCCGAAACGCTATCCCTCGAACGGGACCTGCGCGAGGAGCGCGAACGGCTGCGGCTTGCGCTCGAAGTCGCGAAGATCGGCATCTGGGAATACGAACCTTCCACCGACAAGACGGTGCTGGATCCGACCGAGCGCATCTTGCTCGATCTCGACGAGGACGATCCTGGCGACACGCTGGAACCCATCATGGCCTCCCTGCCCATCGAGGATCGCGACCGTGTCAACCGCGCATTGCGCATGGCGATGGAAGGGAAGAGCGACTTCGACGAGGTATTCCGCCTGCCGCTGGATGATGGCGAGACGCGTTATCTTCATGGTCTTGGCAAGCTGATCGAAATTTCAGGCACGCGAAAGTTCATCGGTGTCACCTTCGATGTGTCCTCCGAACGCCGCCTGCTTGACCAGCGCGATCTGATGATCCGCGAGATGAACCACCGGGTGAAGAACCTGTTCTCGGTGATTTCGGCCATGGTTTCCATCGCCGCTCGCGACGCCGAGGATGTGACGAGCTTCGCCGAGGGGCTGCGCGACCGCATTCACGCGCTCGGCCGCTCGCATTCGCTGACCCACGAGGCGGGCGACCCGGCAGATGGGGGGATCCAGCTATCGAAGCTGGTCGATACCGTCCTGCGACCCAATCTAGCAGGTCAGGATGTGGCGATAACCGGTCCCGACACGACCATCCGCAACGACCAGATCACCTCCATCGCTCTGATTCTTCATGAATGGGCGACGAATTCGACGAAATATGGAGCGCTCGCGACCCGTGACGGCTCGATCGAAATTCGGTGGAGCGAGAAGGAAGGCGAAGTGGCGATCAACTGGCGCGAGCAAGGAGAGGCGCCCGGGGGCACCGCAGACAGCGGGCCAGGCTTCGGCACAAAGCTAGTTCAGACGGCCGCGCGTCAGCTCCGCGGCGATGCTACCGGGGAACCAATCGATGGCGGCTATCGCCGCACCTTGAAGTTCCAGACCGAGTAGGTCGCTCTCTCAGGCAGCGCAGCTTTTCGTGTCGCCAGCCATTTGCAGAGCCCTGCCGATGTCCGCAGGCGAGGCCGGCTTCTCCAGCTTGGGGCAACCGGAAAATTCCTGGCAGAGTTCCTGGTGCGAGAGGTTTGCGCTGACAAAGATGACCGGAACGCCGTGATTGGTCAATTCGCGGGCCACCGGCCAGACCGGTACGCCTGCAACATCGATATCTAGCAGGGCCAGATCGGGCGTTGCGTTCTCGAGCGACGCAAGTGCGCCTTCGACACTCGTCGATTCCGAATGGATGGCATAACCGAGATCTTCGACGGTATGGACGAGGTCGAGAAGTACAAGCGCCTCGTCATCGACAATCATAACATTCTGCATCGGGGCGATTTTAGACCTTATCCCACGTTATCGTGTGGACCGAACGGCCCAATCCCGGAAACCGTTCCACGCTTCGCCGATTTTTGCCGCCATACGTTAACCATTGGGTAACTCACCCTTCTGCGGCGGATTGCGAACTCGCCTTGCGCTGCAAAAGCTTCTAGAGGGCGCGGCATGCATTTTCTCGACCAGGCCAAGATCTACCTCAAGTCCGGCGCAGGCGGCCCCGGTGCTGTCAGCTTCCGGCGCGAGAAGTATATCGAATACGGCGGCCCCGATGGGGGCAACGGCGGCAAGGGCGGCGACATCGTGTTCGAAGCGGTCCAAGGCCTCAATACGCTGATCGACTTTCGTTATGCGCAGCATTTCAAGGCCAAGCGCGGGATGCACGGTCAGGGCAAGGACCGCACGGGCGCTGGCGCGCCCGATCTCGTAATCGAGGTGCCGGTCGGCACGCAGGTGCTGTCGGAAGACAAGGAAGACGTGCTCGCCGATTTCACCGAGGTCGGTCAGCGCGTGGTTTTCCTCGAAGGCGGCATGGGCGGGCGCGGGAATGCCAGCTACAAGTCGAGCACCAACCGTGCGCCGCGCCAGCACCAGCCGGGCGAGCCGGGCGAGGAGATGTGGGTCTGGCTGCGACTGAAGCTGCTTGCAGATGTCGGTCTGCTTGGGCTGCCGAATGCCGGCAAGAGCACTTTCATCAATCAGGTGTCGAACGCCAAGGCCAAGGTGGGCCATTATGCCTTCACGACACTCGTGCCCAAGCTGGGGGTGGTAAGCCACAAGGGTCGCGAGTTCGTGCTGGCCGATATTCCCGGGCTGATCGCTGGCGCTGCCGATGGTGCGGGCATCGGCGACCGCTTCCTCGGCCATATCGAGAGATGCCGTGTGCTCATCCACCTGATCGACATTTCGGGCGATGATCCGGCGGCCGCCTATCGCACGGTCAACGACGAGCTCGAGGCCTATGGCGCGGGCCTCGCCGACAAGCCGCAATTGGTCGCGTTGAACAAGCTCGACCTCGCCGATGAGGAATTGGGCGAAGGCTTTGCCGAGGAATTGCTGGCGGCGGGTGCGGACAAGGTTTTCACTATCTCTGGCGCGACCGGCGCGGGAATCCCCGAATTGCTCGATGGCGTGCTCGCCTATCTGCCCGACCGGACTGCGACCGAAACGCATGCCGAAGAGGTCGAGGACGACAGCGAAACGCCCGACTGGTCGCCGATCTAGGCTTCGTTGTCCGGACCATGGAAAGGACCGTTCCGCTCAATCTGCGAAAGACACGCCGCCTGGTGGTCAAGGTCGGCTCCGCGCTGCTGGTCGAAAACGGCGAAGCGCGCGCCGAGTGGCTGGCGACCTTGGCGCACGATCTGGCTGACCTGCGCTCAGGTGGCACGGAAATCATCGTCGTGTCCTCCGGCGCCATTGCGCTGGGCGCGGCGAAGCTCGGGCTTGCCCGGGGCGGGCGCGGCAGCTTGGCCGACGCGCAGGCAGCCGCGAGCGTGGGGCAGGTCGAACTGGCGCGGCTGTGGTCGGATAAACTGCGACGTCATGACATCACCGCAGCGCAAATGCTGGTCACACTTGGCGATCTGGAAGATCGGCGGCGCTATCTGAACGCCTCCGCCACCCTCCAGCGGCTGGTGGAGACCGGAGCAATTCCGGTGGTCAACGAAAACGACAGCGTTGCGACCGAGGAAATACGCTTCGGCGACAATGATCGGCTCGCGGCCCGCGTGGCGCAGGCCGCCGGCGCCGATACCGTGATCTTGCTGTCAGACGTCGACGGGCTTTACGATCGTGATCCCGGCGAGGAAGACGCGAGACTTGTCGAGCGGATTGAAGGGGTCACGCCTGAAATCATTGCAATGGCCGGCCCGGAGTCTTCATCGGGTATCGGCTCGGGCGGGATGCTCGCGAAACTGCAGGCCGCTCGCATCGCCGAGCGGGCCGGTATCACATTGGTCATTGCGAACGGGACTGGCCCTTCTCCGCTCACCCGCTATTGCGACACCGCGATCGGCACCGTCTTCCTTCCGCAGGCGGACGCCAGCGCGCGCAAGGCATGGTTGGCCGGTCGGCTCGCACCCGCCGGGGTCCTCACAGTCGATCCGGGCTGTGCCACCGCGCTGGCCAATGGAGCCAGCCTGCTTGCCGCAGGGCTGATCGAAGTCGCAGGCGAGTTCGGACGGGGAGATCTCGTGGCGATCCACGGGCCGAAGGGCGAGCGCCTTGGCCAGGGCCTTGTCGAGTATGGTGCCGCCGAATGCCGCACGATCATCGGCCTGCGGGAAGACGAGCAGGAAGCGCGTCTCGGCTATGCACCGCGCGCGGCGGTTGTCCATCGCGACCATATGGTGCGAGAATGACGATAGCCTTGACCGGTGCGACCGGCTTCGTCGGACAAGCCGTGCTCGACGCGGCCACACGGGCCGAGACCCGCGTGCGCGCGCTCACTCGTCGCGCGCAGCATGATCGCGAAGCCGTCGAATGGATCGAGGGAAGCCTGTCGGACCCTGCTACGCTTGAGCAATTGTGCCAAGGTGCGGAGGCGATGATCCATGTCGCGGGCTTGACCAGCGCTGCCGATCCGGATGCATTCATCGCGCCCAACATCGATGGCACCGCTGCCGTCATTGCCGCGATGAAGGCGGCGAAATGCAAGCGGTTGATCTTCGTTTCGTCATTGTCTGCCCGCGAACCGGACTTGTCAGCCTATGGCGCATCAAAGGCGCGCGCCGAGGAACTGGTCCAGGCAAGCGGGCTCGACTGGACCATGGTGCGCCCGCCCGGCGTCTACGGTCCGCGCGACATCGATTATCTCGAGATGTTCCGCAGTGCGAAATGGGGCCTGGTCCCCCTGCCCCCGCGCGGCGCGAGCTCGATCATCCACGTCGACGATCTCGCGCGTCTGCTGCTCGATCTGGTCGATGCGCCGCCAGCATTGGTTCGTCGCCAGACCTTCGAGCCCGACGACGGGAGAGAGGGAGGCTGGGCGCACAAGGAACTGGCCCGCGAGATCGGCCATGCAGTCGGCCGCCGGGTCTTCGCGCCGCATCTGCCGAAGCCGCTGATGCTAGCCGGCGCTAAGATCGATGGGTGGCTGCGCGGAGACCGGGCGCGGCTGACCCCGGACCGCGTCGGCTACATGGCGCATCCCAACTGGGTCGCGCGCAGCGACCGAAGGGTTCCGGCTGCGGTATGGCAACCGCACATTCCGGGCGAGGAAGGGCTTCGGCAAACCGCCCAATGGTATCGCCGCGAGGGCTGGCTTTGAGGATTGCCCACCGCTAGCTTCGCTTCATGGACTTCATGAAGATCATCAAGTCGCTGGAGCTGTTGCTCTACGAGCTGATGGTCTGGCTGGTATTCTACCCGCTGACGCTGGCTCGCAGCGTCATCCACCCACTGCGCCTGATGGTGTATTCGGATGACGAAATCGAGCAGGCCGAGGAAGATCGCTATTCTGACACCCTCAGCCCGCCGATCTTTCTGGCGATAACTCTGGGGCTGATCCATCTCGTCGAGCTTGCCGGCGGATGGAATATCCAGTCGGAAGGCTTCCTGGCAGACGACAGGAATCTCATCGCCTACCGGCTCGTCGCATTTTCCCTGTTCCCGCTGATGCTTTCGCTACGCATGCTGCGATCTCAGGGCGTTGTGCTGGATCGCAAGACCTTGCGCGAACCTTTCTACGCCCAATGCTTCATCGCGGCGCCATTCGCCTTGGGCGTCAATTCGGGCGTACTTGCGATAGCCGCCACCCGCACCTTTACGACCGGTTTGGCGATCATGCTTCTGGCGGTGATCTGGTACTTGGCCGTCCAGACAGCCTGGTTTCGGGAAGAGCGAGATATTTCGCTGGTGCGAGCGTTCGGCAATGCGGTGCGCGGCTTCTTCGAAGCGCTGGTGATCGTAGTCCTCCTCGGGGTCGTGGTCGACGCGCTCTAGAGGAAGGGCTCCTCGCCCGGCTTGTGGATGCCGCATTCGACCTTGTCCCAGCCGGCCCAACGCCCGGCCCGCGGGTCTTCGCCCTCGCCCACCTGCCGGGTACAGGGCGAACAGCCGATCGAAGGGAAACCGCGCTCCACGAGCGGATGGCGCGGAAGGTCGTAGGCCGCGAAATAGGCGGCGATATCCTCGGCTGACCAGTCGATCAGCGGATTGATCTTCAGCCGGCCTTGCGCATCCGACGTGTCCAGTTCGAAGCGCGGCAGATTGGCGCGAGTCGAGGACTGGAACGCCTTTCGCCCGGTGAAGCTCGCGTCGAAATCGGCGAGCGCCTTGGCGAGCGGCTTGACCTTGCGCAGCTCGCAGCAGCCGTCGGGATCGTAGGACCAGCGCAGCCCGCTCTCGTCGCGCGTTTCGAGGTCGGTGAGTTCTGGGTAGATATCGATGCGGTTGAGACCCAGGCGCTCGGTCAGTTCGTCGCGATAGGCCAGCGTTTCGGGGAAATGCTTGCCTGTTTCCAGGAAGAGAACGGGGACTGTCGGATCGATCTGCGCGATCAGATGGAGCAGCGCCGCGCTTTCAGCGCCGAAACTGGACACCACCGCCGTATCGCCTGCCAGCTGCCCTTCGATCACCGCGCGCAGCCATTCCTCCGTCTCCGAACCGCGAAACATGCGATTGAGGCGGATGGCATCGTGCTCCGAGAACCGCGGAGCCGTATCGAGGCGGCCGATGGCGCGCAATTCGTTCATGCGTGGCGTTTCGTCCAGATGGGCGTGCGATCGTCAGCCGCGCTCTGGTAGACTTCCGGCCACCGCTCGAAAGCGGCTTCCACATCGTCCTTGTTCAGCTGCTGGTCGGGCTCGAATGCATCGAAGCCGCAGCGGCGCATATAGGCGAGCTGGTCTACCAGCACGTCACCCACGGCGCGCAATTCGCCGTCATATCCGGCCTCGCGCAGGATACGGGCCGAGGAATAGCCGCGCCCGTCGCCGAATGCGGGGAAATTCACTTCCACCAACGCCAGCCGTTCCAGGTGCGGCAAGAGATCGCGGGCATCGTCGCCCGGTTCGATCCGCACGGCCGAGGCGTTGGACTGATCGAGAAAGGCATCGACCGTCACTGCGGGATGGTCGACCGTCTCGTCGTCGCGATAGCGCAGAAGCTCAGCCATCCCAGCCTCCAGACCGTTCGGTCGAGTTGCGAAAAGATTTGCCGACCGGAACAGTCCCGTCCGACAGCGGAAGGTTGCAGGCGGTCCAATCAACCATAAAGCGCCTCCTTGAAGGGGTTCATGCCGATGCGGCGATAGGTATCGAGGAAGCGTTCGCCGTCCTCGCGTTCACGTTCGTAAACTGTTGTGACCGTCTCGACCGCATCGACGATGCCGTGCTCGTCGAAGCCGGGGCCGGTGATCTTGGCGAGGCTCACGTCCTCCGCCTCGCTGCCCCCGAGCAGGAGCTGGTAGTTCTCGACCCCCTTTCGGTCGACGCCGAGGATGCCGATGTGGCCCGCGTGGTGATGCCCGCAGGCATTGATGCAGCCCGAAATCTTAAGCTTGAGCTGGCCGAGCGTTTCGGTCTTGCCGGTCTTGGCGAACCGTTCCGAAATCCGCTGCGCGACCGGGATCGAGCGGGCATTAGCCAGGCTGCAGTAATCGAGACCGGGGCAGGCGATGATGTCTTCTACGGTGTCGAGGTTGGGCGCGCCCAGCCCTGCCTCGTCAAGCGCGGTCCACAGCGCATGGAGATCGGCCTTGCGGACATGTGGCAGGACGATGTTCTGCGTGTGCATGACGCGCAATTCGTCGAAACTGTAATCCTTGGCGAGATCGGCCATAAGGCGCATTTGCTCGGCCGTCGCGTCGCCCGGAATGCCGCCCACCGGCTTGAGGCTGATGACGGCAGAGACATAGCCGTTCGCTTTGTGCGCGACGGTATTGCGATCGACCCACAGCGCGAAGTCGGGGTCCGAACGGTCGATGTCGGAGGATGCGTCGGCTTCGAACAGCGGGTCTTCGAAGAAGGTGCGGATACGCTCCAGTTCGGCGAAGGGCGGTTCGACGCCCTGTTCGAGCAGATGGGCGAATTCCTCTTCGACCTGGCGGGTATATTCCTCGGCGCCCAGTTCGTGGACGAGGATCTTGATGCGCGCCTTGTACTTGTTGTCGCGCCGGCCGTAGCGATTGTAGACCCGCAGGCAGGCCTCGGCATAGGTCACCAGCCGGTCGAGCGGCACAAAATCGTTGATGCAGGGGGCAATCATCGGTGTGCGGCCCATGCCGCCACCGACATAGAAGGCCGCGCCCAGTTCGCCCGCGTCATTCTGCACGATCTGGATACCGATATCATGCAACCGCATGGCTGCGCGATCGGTGTCGCTGGCGATCACCGCGATCTTGAACTTGCGCGGAAGATAGCTGAATTCGGGATGGAAACTCGACCACTGGCGCAGCAGCTCCGCATAGGGCCGAGGATCGACGACCTCGTCGGCCGCGGCGCCCGCAAAATGGTCGGAGCTGATGTTGCGGATGCAATTGCCGCTGGTCTGGATGGCATGCATCTCCACCTTGGCAAGGTCGGCGAGGATGTCGGCGGCGTCCTCCAGCCTGATCCAGTTGTACTGGATGTTCTGGCGCGTGGTGAAGTGGCCGTACCCGCGATCGTACTTGTCCGCGATGTCGGCCAGCGCATGCATCTGGCGGCTGTCGAGCGTGCCATAGGGAATGGCGACGCGCAGCATGTAGGCGTGGAGTTGCAAATAGAGCCCGTTCATCAGCCGCAGCGGCTTGAACTGGTCTTCGGTCAGCTTGCCTTCGAGGCGGCGGCGTGCCTGGTCGCGGAATTCCTCCACGCGGGCATCGACCATCGCCTGGTCGTATGTATCGTATTTGTACATCAGATCACCCAGTTGCCGATATCGGGATCGGCGGGCTTGAGGGTCAGGTCGGGCCGGATGGTGGGGCCGAGTGCACGGACGCGCTCCTTGATGTGCGAAGGCCGGGGGGTGCCTTCCAGCATCTCGGCATCGATGGCGTAGGGCGCATTGACGCGGCGCGCGGCTTCTTCGCGGCGGGCGGTCTCGTCCTCGCTTCCGCTGACATCGGCGGCGTCTTCGACATGGATCGACCAGTCGCTGCCGGTCCACCAGATCACCGCTCCGGTCTTGAGATCGTTTCCGGTCAGCAGCCTCATTGCGCAGCCTCCTGTGCCTGCGTCGCAAACGCGGCGGCATCGCGTGCAGTGACTTCGCCGATCACGATCAGCGCAGGACTGACCACCGCCTCGCGCTCGACCAGTTCCGGCAGCCCCGCGAGCAATCCGCGCAGCACGCGCATCTCAGGACGCGTCCCGTTCTCGATCACCGCAACCGGCATGTCGGGGGCCAGCCCGTCCTCCATGAGCTTCTCGGCGATCTGCGGCGCGGTCTTCACGCCCATGTAGATGACCAGCGTGCGGCCCTTGCCGGCGAGCCCCGCCCAGTCCTGATCCTTAAGTCCCTTGCACTGGCCCGCCACAAAGCTGACGATGCTGGAGGCATCGCGATGCGTCAGCGGGATCTGCGCTGCGGCAGCTGCGCCATTTGCGGCGCTGATACCCGGGACGACCTCGACAGCGATGCCAGAAGCACGGGCCACCTCGGCTTCCTCTCCGCCGCGCCCAAACACGAAGGGATCGCCGCCCTTGAGCCGCACGACATCCTCGCCCGAGCGTGCAATACGAACCAGCAACTCGCTGATCTCTTCCTGCGGCAAGGTATGGTGCGACCGCCGCTTCGCCACGGAAACGAGCTCCGCATCCTTGCGCGCGAGGGCGAGGATCGTCGGATCGACGAGGCCGTCATGTACGATTATGCGAGCGCGCTCGATCAGCCGTGCGGCGCGGATGGTCAGGAGGTCGGGATCGCCCGGTCCCGCGCCGACGAGATAGATGGTGCCGATATCTGCCATGCTGGAAACATGCGCCCGACGGCCATCCAGCGCCAATCAGAATGCATGTCCGGCAAGGTAGGCGAGATTTTGAAATCGCACCTTCCGGCGCGGCAACCTATTCTTTCGTGGCCTTGGGCGACGCGGCACCGCCTTCGGCCATGCGGGCGAAGATACGCTCCAGCTGGTCGCTGCTGCGCAAGTGGATATCGCGCTGCGGGAAGGGAATTTCGACGTCGTGTTCCTTGAACAGCCACCACAGCTTCTTCAGCACCGCGGACCGCACATTGCCGACGCCCTCCTCGGGATCGTCGATCCAGCAATGGATGGTGAAGTTCACCGAATTGTCGCCATAGGCATCCATCCATACGGTCGGAGGCGGGGTTTTCAACACGCGGTCGCATTCCATGGCGGCCTGCAACATCAGCTTTTCCGCCAAATCCATATCGGATTCGTAACTCACTCCGACCGGCACCTGCATGCGCACGTTCTTCGACGAATAGGACCAGTTTTCCACCTGATTGATCATCAGGTTCTCGTTCGGAATAAGGTATTCGCGCTGGTCGCGGGTGGTCACCGACACGGCGCGCACACCGATCTTGCGGATCTGTCCAAAGGTCTCGTTTCCAGCCATGTCGGCCACGGCGATAACGTCGCCCGGCTTGATCGATTTGTCCATCAGCAGGATGATCCCGGCGATCAGGTTGCCGAAGGTCTTCTGTAGGCCGAAACCGATGGCGAGGCCGAAGGCGCCCGAAAATACCGCCAGCGCGGTGAGATCGATGCCGAGCAGATCGATGCCGAGGAAGAATGCCGCGGCCCAGACAACAATCGTGACGATCTTTTCGACGAGCAATTGCTGGGTCTGGTCGAGCCTGGTCAGACGCCTCACGCCCCGCTTCGCCAGCTTGCTGGTGAACCACGCAAGCGCGAGCACGCCGAGAATGACCGCGGCGACAATCAGCACGTCGAACAGCGAGACACGGAAATTGCCGAAGCTCAGCGCCAGAGCGTCGAGCGTATCGAGCACGGTCCCGGCTGTCTCACTCTTCGAACTCACGGCATCGCGGATGCCCTGAGCCGCCGCAACCGATGTTTCCTCCGGTGCGTCCTGCGCCAGGCTCCACGCCTGCTCGACCGGGGTTGCCTCGGGAGCCGGGGTTTCGCCCGCAGTCGGTTGAGTGGCGGTTTCGCCTTGCACGTCTATCCCCCGTCCATCGCCGCAAAGCCGCGCGCGAGGTCGGCGATGAGGTCGTCAGTATCTTCGAGGCCGATCGATAGCCGCACTGCATGGCGGTCCTCAAGCCCCCAGCCGTCCTTGGGCCACGCCATTTTCGTTCGGACGGGTTCGACATCGAACGGCAGCGCCAGGCTTTCGAACCCGCCCCAGCTGTAACCGATGCCGAACAGCTCCAGCCGGTCGACCAGGCGACAGCGCGCGGCATCGTCGCGGCCCGCGATCACGAAGCTGAACAGGCCGCACGCGCCGGTGAAGTCGCGCTGCCACAATGCATGTCCCGGGGATCCCGGCAGCATCGGGCACAGCACATGTGCAACGTCGTCCCGCTGGTCCAGCCACTCGGCAATGGCGAGGGCGCTCGCGGTTTCCCTCTCGAGCCGGAGCGGCATCGTGCGCAGGCCGCGCAGGGCGAGCGCCGCATCGTCGGGTGAAACGACATGTCCGAGCTGTTGCGCGGTGATCCGCAGGCGGCGATACCAACGCTCGCCAGCGCTCGCCGCCCCCATCATCAGGTCCGAATGCCCGCCGACGTGCTTGGTCAGCGCGGTAATCGCGATGTCGCACCCACGTTCCAGCGCGGGGAAGCCGAGCGCGGTTGCCCAGGTGTTGTCGATCAGGCTCACCACGCCGCGCTCGCGCGCGATCGCGGCGAGCTGCGGAATGTCGCAGACCTCCATAGTCAGGCTACCGGGCACTTCGAGCATGACTGCCCGGGTCCGGTCGCAAAAGGCCGTTCGATAGGCGTCGAGGTCCAGCGGGTCGAAGAACCGATGCTCCACGCCGAACTGCTTCAACAGCCCCATCGCCGTATTGCGCGTGGGGTCGTAGGCGTTGTCCGCCACCAACAGCACGTCACCGCTCCGCAGGACGGCCATCAGCGATCCCACGATAGCCGCAAGGCCGCTGGGATAGAGGACAGTACCCGCCGCGCCTGCTTCCAATTCGGTCAGCGCTTCGCACAGCGCCCATTGTGTGGGCGCGCCCCGGCGGCCGTAGAAGAATCTGCCATCGGCGTTCGCTTTCGGCCCTTCCCTCAGCGACGCGCAATCATCGTAAAGATGCGTGCTGGCACGCCAGACAGGCGGATTGACCACGTGGTCGGCAAAATCGCCGGATCGCCCGCCGGTGACGACGCGCGTTGCCGGACGGTGAGTGCCGTCGCCCCTGCTACTCATCCCGGTTTGGCTCCACTTGCCTTCGGCGTATCCGGATCGCTGCCCCACTCCAGCCAGCTTCCGTCATACAGGGCCGCATCCTGCTTCCCTGCCAAATCGAGGCCGAAGAGCAGCACGCAGGCAGTCATGCCGCTGTTGCAGCTGGTCACTATGGGTCGTTCAAGATCGACGCCTGCACCTTCGAATTCCGCGCGCAATGCGTCGGGAGATTTCCACGTACCGTCCTCGTTCAACAGCCTCGCAAAATGCAGATTGGCGGCGCCGGGAATATGACCCTGCGAACCGCTGCCCTCCTCTCCGGAGAAGCGCGCTGAGTCTCTGGCGTCCAGCACCTGTTCGGCGCGGTGTTCGCAGTTGGCGAGAATTTCCGCCTTGCTGCGCACCTCCCGCCGAGGCGAAGGGACTGGAAAGGCGATGGCTTGAGAGACTTCAGACCCGCTTTCAGTCTCACGCTCCTCGGCCCGCCACTTGGCGAAGCCGCCGTCGAGGATTGCAACCTCCTCCATTCCGAAGTGATCGAGGATGAACAAAGCGCGCGCCGCGCTCCTGATGGCGCTGTCATCGTAGAGGATTATGCGATCGGTCGGCCCAACGCCAAGCGCACCCATGCGTTCGGCGAATTGATCTGGTGTCGGCAGCGCCTTGGGAACGTCGGATGCCTCGTCGACGAAACTGGCAAGATCGAGAAAACGCGCGCCAGGAATATGGGCAGCGCGGAATTCTTCGCGGGCATCGCGTCCGCTATCCGGCAAATGCATCGTCGCATCGAGCACGACGAGTCCGGCATCGCGGTGGTGCTCCGCAAGCCATCGGGTGGAGACGAGACGATCCATCCCGTTCCGACTAGCCGCGCAAGGTGTGCAAGTCGAGCTAGGCGAGCTCGCGCTGCGCGATCGGCGCATAGCTGCGCGGCGGCTCGTCGAGGCGGAAAGGCTGGACCCGGCCGCCATCGGGCTGGCCCTGACCGACCACGAAGGTCTTGACCAACGCACCCTCTCCTGCCCCGTCGACGCGCACGCGCATCAGCGGCACGAGGAGCGGGTGTCGGCCCTGCATAATCACCTGCGCTGCGGAAAGCGGAAGCTGCACTTGGCCTTCCACAGCGACCGTCTGGCGCGGCGCGATGCGGGCTAGCGTGTGGCGCGGTTCAAGAATTGTGGCGGGTGTGGCAACCTGATTTTCCATCGGACTGCCCGAATGGGCCGACACGAGATCGACCCCTACGGTCACGTCATTCAGCGCGCTGTCGGTCCGGTTGGTGAGGGTCAGGCGATATTTCAGTGTTGCAAACATCGCGCTGCGGGTGAGCTTTTCGGCGCTCAACCGCATGGCAAGCGCCTCTGCGGTACCGATGGCAGGCGCCGGGCTATTCGCTGCGACCACCGGTTTCTCGATAGCGGGGGGCGGCGCAGCGGCCTTTCGACGATGCCATGCGAAAGCTCCGGCGGCCAGGGCGACGAGCACACCCAACAGGGCGAACAGCCAGCCCCAAGTACCGCCCTCGCTTTCGACATCGGCTGGGCCGGCGTTATTTCCTGGCTCGAACCCCTGCTCGATATCCGGAGTGGGCGGTGGCGCGGCGATCGGTGGGGTCCCGTCGGTCGGCTGGACCGGAGGGACGACCGGCGACGCCGATGGAGCAGCAGATGAGGATCCCGATGTCGCGGGCGCGGCTTGATCGGGTCGCGCTGGGGGCGTCGTAACCGAGCGCGTTGCGGGTGCTCGAGAACCCTCGCCGGTCGCCGTGGGCGCTGGCGTGAGCGTGGGCGTGATAGTCGGCGTGACTGTGGGCGTGGCAGTGGCGCGTGGCGTCGGGCTTGCCGTCTCGATTGCCCGCGGGCGCACCGGGACCACGCCGCTCTCGGTATCGACCGGCCCTTGCACCTGCGGCGACGCGGTTGGCGTAGGCGCCGGTGGCAAGGAGAAATCCTGCACCGATTGTTGCGCCAGGGCTGCACCGGGCAGGCTCAATGCCAGAGCGGTAAGTGGAAGGTGAAGACGCTGGATCATCTGCGTGTGAAGCGATCAAAATTCATGGGGTGGCGGGCAGGCACGCGCCTTATCCGGCTTCGCGGTGAATAGGCACTGAAGCGGACACTTCCAAGCATCGCCTTGCGCCGAACCGCCTTTCACGGCAGATGCGCGGCATGAGCGACACAGTGTCTCCCAGGTTTCTCGGCGAAAACAGCCCGCTTCCCTCCTCTCCGGAGGAAGCCGAGCTCGATTACGTACCCAACCCGCGTGCCGGCCAGCTTTACCTGGTCCGCTTCGCGGCGCCCGAATTCACCTCGCTGTGCCCGGTGACGGGTCAGCCCGATTTCGCGCATCTGGTGATCGACTATGCGCCGGGCGAAACCATCGTGGAATCGAAAAGCCTGAAACTTTTCCTGGGGTCATTTCGCAATCACAATGGTTTCCATGAAGACGTGACTGTCGGGATCGGCCAGCGCCTGTTCGAGGAGATGCGCCCGCAATGGCTGCGCATCGGGGGTTACTGGTATCCGCGCGGCGGAATTCCGATCGACGTTTTCTGGCAGAGTGGCGCGCCGCCTGCCGATTTGTGGCTGCCCGATCAGGGCGTCGCATCCTACCGGGGGAGAGGCTGATCATGGCTGAACACGAAGATACGACCGCTCACGACGATAATGCCACGACGACGACCACGGGGGATACGGCGCAGCGCCCGCGCCGGGTCTGGCGCAAGAGCTTGCCGAAATGGTCGCTGTGGGTCTCGCTGGCGGTCCTCGCCTGGTTCGCTTTCGCAGCCTTCGGGCCCAAGTTCGGCCTGATCGGATGGCAGACCGGCCTGATATTCATGATCCGCGAGGCGGGCATCATCCTGATCGCCATCGCCGCCATCTTCGCTCTAATCGCGCTCGCCTTCGCGTTCTTCAAATCCCCGCGTGGACCGTGGTGGAAGGCGGCGCTGGCGCTGGCCATTCCAGCGCTCCTGTTCCTTGGCCTGCTGATGCTTCGTGCCCAGGCCGCCGCCGTCCCGCCGATCCACGACGTATCGACCGACCTGCGCAATCCGCCGACCTTCTCCGCGCAGACCATGGCCTTGCGCGCCGAACTGGAAGCCAATCCGATCAACGATTACGGAACCCCTCTCGGCGAGTTGCCGATGTGGGCGGAATCGGACGATGCGGCGCTCAAAGCCAAGAACCACGCCGACATCGTGTCCGAGGAATATCCCGACCTGACGCCGATCATCATCGGCGGAGCGACGCAAGACCAGGCCGTCGATGCGGTGGTCGCGGCGATGGGCGAGATCGGCCTGCAGGACGTGCACCGGGTCGAGGGTGCGAACACGGTCGAAGGCGTGGCGGAGACCTTTGCCTTCGGCTTCAAGGACGATGTCGTCGCACGGGTGGAGAACGGCCAGATCGACCTGCGTTCGGTCAGCCGCGTTGGCGTGTCCGACCTTGGCTACAATGCCGAGCGGGTGAAGGAACTGCGCGAGGCGATCATCGACCGCCTCGAGCGGTAAAGCGCCTGATCCAGCGGGTGTCGAGCCAGTCCTTCACCCGCCGCAGCCAGGCCGACTGCAATCCCAGCCTGCCATAGCTGGCGATAGATTCGCCACGGCAGGTGTTGAGGAGGTAGAAATCCATGAAGCGCGGGCTGTAGCTGCGGCGCGGAGCCTTGCCGGCGAGCATGCGGCGCAAATTTTTGGCCAGCACTGGCCCGCTGTAAACGGCATGGACACCCGAATGCGGCACTTTGCGATCGGTTCGCCGCGCGACATCGCCCGCGGCGAGAATATGCTCGAAGCCGCACACGCGCTGATATTCGTCGACGCGCACGAAACCTTGATCGTCGATCGGCAACCCGCTCGCCTCCGGCCAGTCGGGCGCGCCACTCCCCACGGCGGCGGCTATCAGGTCGAGCGGTTCGAGCGACCGTTGCCCGGCCACCAGTGCCCCGCCCTCCACTCGCGCATCGTTCCGGACGACCGCGATGCCCTGCCGGTCGAGTTCGGCAGCGACGCGCCCCCGCACCGCCGGCGAATGGTCCGGCAGCAGGCCGCTTTCCCCAGTCACGAGAACCACCTCGCAATCGCGCCAATGGGCCGAATTGCGAAAGCCGAAGGCGAGTTCGGTGCCCCCGGCGCCGCCGCCTACGATCGCGATACGGCCATGCCGAGGTTCGCTGTCGCGCAGCCGCTGCCAGCCTTCGATGAAGCCGTCGAGTGGCCGGATATCGAGCAGTCGCTCGTCATTGCCCAGGATAGCGCGCGCCTGACCTGCCCCGCCGGTTGCAATCGAACAAAGGTCGAAGGAAACCGCCTCCCCATTGTCGAGATGCGCAATCCGGCGATCGGGATCGATCCGATCGAGGCGGGCGCGATGCCATTGAAGTCCGGTTTCTTCGACCAGCGGACCGAGCGGAATGGCAAGCTCGCTGGCGCGATATTCGCCAGCGATCCACCCCGGGACCATGCCTGAATACCGCATGGCATCGAGCGGCTCGACCAGCACCCGATGCGCGCGAGGCGGCCCATTCTTGCGCCAATCGTCGATGACACCGAGATGCGCGTGTCCCGCGCCGACAAGCAACAGAACCGGATCGGTGCGCGCGGTCATCAGGCCACCCTATCGCCCGCGCATCGCCATGTCTTGCAGAAGAAAGCCCTGGTGGAGCCGAGCGGGATCGAACCGCTGACCTCGTCATTGCGAACGACGCGCTCTCCCAACTGAGCTACGGCCCCGTTCCAGGTGGTGCCCCGGCCTGGCCGGAACGGCGCGTCGATTAACCAATCGTGCGCGCCGTGACCAGACCATTTCTGCCTTGCCTGACGTAGCCGCTCTATTGCTGAGGCGTGTCGTTGTCGCCTGCATCGGCGGGGATCGGCTGGACGATCGGCACCGATTCGTTCGCGGTATCGACCGGGGTGACCGGAATGCGCGCGCCCGTTTCCGGATCGACCGCGGTGGTCGTGCGGATATTGGCCTGACTGGATAGCAGTGCAGGGTCGCTCACGCCCGGCTGCGGCGCAACCATGCTCGAGCGGGCTTGCTGCACCGCGACGTAGCCGGGCTGCGAGGCACCGTAGCGGGCCCCGTATTGCGCGTCCCAGGCGGCAGCGCTGCGCTCGTATTCCTCGTAGGCGCGGAAGAAGTTCTCGAACGGCTGCTCGAAAGTGCTGAAGTTGGTCAGGGCGAAAGCGGCCGGATCCACGCTGTCGGCGGCGAGATACTGGTTCGAGAGCTGCAAGGCCGAATCGCAGAACTCGCCACGGGCCGGTGGCAGGGCGAAGTAATTGTAGACCATGGTCATCTGGGATTCGCGCGCCATGATCGCTTCGCGACGCGAGCTCGCCTCCTTGCGGTAATCCGCATCGATCCGGTCATTTACCGCCTTCAATGGCCGGCCATGCGTCTTGATATAGTCGCTGTAGCCATCGAGGATCGGCTGGTACTGCGGTGCCAAGCAATTGAGCGCCGCCACGTTCCATGCCGACCGGAAATGCCACACGCGCTCGTCGTCGCTGATGCCGGTGTTGACCGTCTGGCGCACGCCCAGCGGGCCGACGCGCGGAATATCCATCACATAGGCCGCCTGTGCCGGGGGAAGCGGGCGATACGGCACCGCTTCGACCGGCGGCGGAGGCGGCGGAGGGGGCGGCGGCGCGGGCGTGGTGCAGGCGCCGATGGCGGCGAGACCGCCGGCAAGTGCAGTCAGTCGGATGATATGCTGTGCAGCACGGCTCATGATAGGCGGACCCTCCTGGAGATACATCTGGCATTCATTATGCGCTGCCCCGGATTGACCGGGGATGAAGGCGCCAGTCTAACGCCTGCGAAAGGCAAAGAAAATGCCCGGAGCGTGAGTTACGCCCCGGGCACGTTCAAACGAATCCTGTGTGCGATCAGTGGAACGCGATCACTCGCGGCTGCCCATGAAGCGCAGGAGGAACAGGAACATGTTGATGAAGTCGAGATAAAGGCTCAGCGCCCCCATGATGATCGCCTTGCCAGCGAACTCGGTGCCGCGCAGATACTGGTATTCGCGCTTCAGGCGCTGCGTATCGTAGGCAGTGAGGCCCGCGAAGATCAGCACGCCGAGGAAGCTCACGGCCAGTGCCAGCGTGCTCGACTGCAGGAAGATGTTGATCACCATCGCAATCAGCAGCCCGATTATGCCCATCACGAGGAAGGTGCCGAAGCCCGAAAGGTCTTTCTTGGTGGTGTAGCCGAACAGGCTGAGGCCGGCGAAGGCGCCCGCCGTGGCGAAAAAGGTCGCGGCGATGCTTTCACCCGTATAGACGAGGAAGATCGTCGACAGCGACAGACCCATCAGCGTGGCGAAACCCCAGAACATCGCCTGAAGCGTGCCCTGCGAGAACTTGTTCACGCCGAAGCTCATCGCAAAGACAATGGCCAGAGGCGAAAGCGCGACAATCCACATCAGCGGGCCGCTCGCAAAGGTCAGGGCGAGGCCCGACTGCGCAGTGAGCAGCGCGACGATGCCGGTCCACAGCACGCCCGAAGCCATGTAATTGTAGATCGACAGCATGTGCTTGCGCAGACCCGCGTCGAAAGTTTCCTGCCGCGTAACGGCATCGCCGGCACGCGGAACCGAGCCGAAGCCCCGCCGCTGCTCGGTGTTGTCGTTCCAATTGGCCATTTTTCACGTACTCCCATAAGCGGCAATCACGCACGCCGCTTCTCATGACCGCAATATCGCTATTTGGCGCCGGAATTTCAAGGGAAACCGACCGCCGGAAATCACCGGTCGGTTAACCAGAAACGCTTACCAGATCACGCTTCGCCAGCCGCATCGACCATCGCCGCGTCGAGCGCATCGCGCGGCGACTTGTCGCCCCACAGCACGAACTGGAACGCGGGGTAGAAGCGGTCGCATTCATCGACCGCGATTTCCACCAGCGCCTGCGCCTGAGCAAGGCTGAGCATGCCGTCGTCGCCTAGCATTGTACCATTGCGATAGAGCACGACGCCGCCGCTCGACCAGATATCGAAATGGCCGAGCCACAGCTGTTCGTTGATGCGTGCAACGAGATCCTGCGCAACGGCGCGCTTGCCGTCGGGGACGCGAATTTCCGGAAGGCAGACGATCTGCAGCACGGCATCGCCGGGCCGCCAGATGCCGCGCAGCTGGTAATTGGTCCAGCCGCCCTGCACCTCGCCACTCATCTCGCCCTGCGTTGCCTCGCACGGCCAACCGCGCGCTTCGAACAGGGCCATAAGCATATCTAGCGGGGCAGCGTCGTCCTCTGCCTCGTAACTGTCGCCAGCCATTCTCATCGTCCCGTTTCCTCGCAGGTCATGGATGCTGAATGGAGAAACGCACGGCGCATTGGCAATCGGAGCAGGCGTGGCTGCTGGGGAGAACCGTTTTCGCCTGTGCAAAGCTTGTGCACAGATTATCGCGCGGCCGTCCTCCGCGAGGATCACCCGAGCGGCTCGATCGCTTCGCCTTCTGCGCTGCGGAAGGTAAAGCTGTCGATACCCAAGGCCTTGAGATCGTTCATGATCTGGCGCGCAGACTGCGCGTCGGGATAGGGGCCGGCAAGGAGCCTGTTCGCCTCGCCCCAGGGCGTGACGAAGGGCCCCTTCCCGTCGAGGATGCTGTCCGCCTTGCGCGCAATGCGCCGCCAGTCGAAACCGAGTGCAGCGCGGTCCTTGCCGGTCGCCACCTGAACCCAGTGCCGCGCGGGATGTGCGGGTGGAGGCGGCGGTGGCGGGGACGCCCGCTCGCGCGGCGCCTCGATCCGCGTGATGTCGACCGCACCCTGCGCCGCGGGTTGCGGGGCGGAAGGTTGCAGCGTGAAACTGGAGAAGGCTTCCTCGAGCGAGGGGATCGCTTCGGTCGGCGGCGCGGGAGATGGCGAAGGCGGCGGTGGAGGCGCAGATTGGGGCGCTACCGCCACCACAACCGCCGAGGGTTCGGGCTGCCGTGCCTCGGCGACCGGCGGCAGTTCGCCTGTCGCAGTGACCGCCGGTCCGGCCGTTGCCACGGCTTCGGGAGACCCGAGGGAGCCACCTGCCGGAGTCGGTGCCGGTGTCGGTGTCAATGCCGGTGCCGGAGCGGGGTCTTGGGTTTGCGGGCGGGCTGAAGCCTGCACACTCGCCTGCTGCTGCTGCGCTGCTTCGATCGTTGCGGGCGAGAGGTCGCGCGGAATACCGGCCGTTACGCTGGAGCGGGGGCCCACCGTGGTCTCGCGGCCGGCGCGCGCAGCGGATCGCGGCGCGGACTGCCGGGTCTGGGTGGCGCGCGATGCGGCGCGAGGCGGGGAAACGCTGGCGCTCGCCTGGCGTGCCTGCGTCGGCGCAGGCGCGGGCGGCGGAGCCGCTGCAGGCTCGGGAGGCGGAGCGGGAGCCGCTGCGACGTAGGCCGCGATTTGTGGCGCATCCGTGCCGATATTCGCCGCGCGCGGAAACACGCCGAGCGATCCCGCAGCGGCCTGCTGCGCGGGCGTGAGGCGTGGCATGAATTCGAGATAAGGTCCGATCCGCTGCGCCATTGCAGGCGGCAACATCGCATCGGAGATACCCTTCGCCTCGCGCACATCGCCGAGGATCGCGAGGCCAAAGGCGCGGGTCCGGAACGCGGCGAGATCGCGCGCCTCGAGCAGGGGCAGAAGCGTTTGCTCGAAGCCCTCGCGATCCCCCGAGATCGCCAGGCTCAGCGCCAGGCGTCGCTGCACTTCCGGGTCTTGCGCACGCGACAGGGCGAGGCGGAATAGCTCCTGCGCGCTGCGATTGTCGCCCACCAGCATGAACGCCATCGCCCGGTCTTCGGCCATGCGATCGTTGCTGACCCCGGCACGTTCGGCCTCGGCGAATAGGCGCAGCGCCTCGATCGGCTGGCGCGAACGGACATAGGCTTTCGCGAGCCCGAGCGCGACACGGCTATTGTCCGGCGAGAGCTGGTTGGCGCGGCCGAAGAAGCCGATTGCCGCCTCGATATCTCCGACATCGAGCGCAGCCTCGCCTGCATCGAGCAGCGCCGAGACATCGGCCGCGTTGCGGGCAAGCCGCGTCAGCGCCTCGCTCAAGCGGTCGGAGCCTGGCGGAGGAAGCGGCTGGACGATCTCGCGCTGAGCCGAGACGGAGCCGGGCATGGCGGCCACCGAACCGACGACCGCTGCGATTGCGATACGCGAGAGCTTGCCCATGCTTACGTCCTTGCCGAGCCGCGCCTTAACAGGCGCTGGCCCGCCGGTCCCCGCGGTTTACTGGTTGTTCTGGCGACCGAGGAAGCGCGGAATGTTGAGCGAGCCGCCCTCGTCGCCATCCTCGTCCTCGTCATCCTCTTCGTCGCTCGGCTTGTTGGCGCCGCGCGACAGATTGGCCATCCGCTCGAACAGCGTGCTGCCCTGCGATGCGTCGCCCGGTGCGCCGCCATCGATGTCGCCATCGCCGCCGCCCAGGACCGGCCGTTTCTTGCCGGGTTTGCTGGCAAGCGGGCTCTCGCTTGCCCCGAAGCCGGCATCGTCGTCGTCTTCCACCGGCTCGGAAAGGTCGAGCGGCGAGGGCTGCCCGGCATCTTCGGCCCAGCCGCCACCGAACTCGCTGTCGTCGGCAGGCGAAGGGACCTCGCCATCCTCGTTACGCAGGCCGGCCAGCGGATCGACGATGCCGTCGACGTCGTCGTAATCCTCGTCTTCGTCCTCATCGGATCCATAGCCCAGATCGTCGGACAGGACGGAGGACGCGTCGTCGTCCGCCTCTGCCGTCAGGTCCAGCGTATCCGCGGTCTCGTCTTCGCGCTCGGCGGAAAGGCCTTCGGACAGCTCGAACGGCTCGTCCTCGTCCACCTCGTCGCTCGGCAGGTCGAGCACCGGGCGCTTGGGCGCACGGCTGTCGCTCATCGAGAAATTCTGCGGTGCGGAGGAATGGGCCGAGCCGTCCGTCTCGATCCCCGTGGCGACGACCGAAACCCGGATCTTGCCTTCGAGATCGGGATTGAAGGCCGAACCCCAGATGATGTTCGCGTCTTCGTCCACCAGCTCGCGAATGTGGTTCGCCGCCTCGTCCACTTCGAGCAGCTTCATGTCTTCGCCGCCGAGGATCGAGATGATGACGCCCTTCGCACCGGTCATGCTGACCCCGTCGAGCAGCGGGTTGGCAATGGCGCGTTCGGCGGCTTCGAGCGCGCGATTGTCGCCCTCGCCCTCGCCGGTGCCCATCATCGCCTTGCCCATTTCCTGCATCACCGACCGCACATCGGCAAAGTCGAGGTTGATGAGGCCCGGCATCACCATCAGGTCGGTGATCGAACGAACGCCCTGCTGCAGCACCTCGTCGGCCAGCTGGAACGCTTCCTTGAACGTCGTTTCCGCCTTGGCCACCAGGAACAGGTTCTGGTTGGGAATGACGATCAGCGTGTCGACATGCTTTTGCAGCTCGTCGATGCCCGCCTCTGCCGCGCGCATGCGCCGCGTACCTTCGAACAGGAACGGCTTGGTCACGACACCGACGGTCAGCACGCCCTTCTTGCGCGCCGCCTCGGCGATCACCGGAGCAGCGCCGGTCCCGGTGCCGCCACCCATGCCGGCCGCGATGAAGACCATGTTGCAGCCTTCGAGCGCGTCCTCGATGTCCTCGACGGTCTCTTCGGCTGCGGCCTTGCCCACTTCGGGCCGCGCGCCTGCACCGAGGCCGCCCGTGATGTCGGGGCCGAGCTGGATGCGGGTTTCTGCAGGCGAAGTGCTCAGCGCCTGGGCATCGGTATTGCTGACGATGAAGTCCACACCCTCGATGCCGGCTTCCATCATGTTGGCAATGGCGTTGCCGCCAGCGCCGCCGACCCCGATGACCATGATCTTGGGACGCAGGTCGTCGCTGGATGCCGGACCGATATTGATGCTCATTGGGTATCCCCCGGAAAGTCGAAATTCTGAAATAACACTATGGCATACCTTGCGCGCAAAGCGAATCGCGCAAGGGCGCAAGCACGCGCCTTATCCACAAGGCCCTAATGCTTGATTGCCGCGCATGTGCAAGCATCAGAAGTACTCGCGCACCGCCTGTACGACACGGTTCACCAGTCCGAGACCGGAATAACGACGTGTCGCCTGATAGCTGGGACCGATCGAGCGAATGTCGACCGGGTCCTGCGCGGCATAAAGACACAGCCCAGCCAGAGTGGTAAAGCCGGGGTTGGCATGGCCTTCGGGCAAGCCCTGCAAGGCCGGCGGCTTGCCGATCCGCACCGGCTGACCCAGCGCACCCTGCATGAATTCGGCGATGCCGTGAAGTTCCGCGCCGCCGCCTGTCAGCACGACCTGGCCACCGCTCGATCCGCCGAAGCCCATGGTCTTCAGCGCTTTCGAGATTTCCCCGCTCATCACGCCGAGCCGGTCGGTCACGATCCCTACCAGATCGGCGCGCGGGATCCGGTTCTGCTCATCCGCGCCGCGGGCAAGCCGGCCGTCCGGCGCGTCACCTGGACCATCGACCGCGATCAGCTCGCGATGATCGGTCGGTGTCGCGAGGGCCGATCCCGATACGCACTTCAGCCGCTCCGCCTGGCTGCGCCTGATGCCGAGCGACGAGGCAAGCGCGTCGGTAATGTCGTTCGAACCCATCGGGATCGACCGCAGCCCCAGCAGCATGCCCGCCGCATGGACCGAAATGCTGGTGACCTGAGCCCCGATCTCGACCAGTGCCACGCCCAGGTCGCGCTCTTCGGGGGAAAGGCAAGCATAGGCGGTGGCAAGCGGGCTGGCGACAACGCTCTCGACCTCCAGATGCGCGCCCTGGACCGCCTCGATCAGATTGCGCACCGGCGGACCTTCGGCGAAGGTCACGTGCACGTCGACGCCCAGCGCCTCGGCATGCAGGCCCTTGGGATTGGCAACGCCATGCGCACCATCCAGCATGTAATGCGCCGGCTGGGCATGCAGCACCATGCGTCCATCGGGGTGCAGATGGTCGCGCGCGGCATGGAGCAGGTGCTCGATGTCGTCTTCCTCGATCCGCCGCCCGCCGATCGCGATCTCGACGCTCGAGATCCGGCTCGACAGGCCGGCTCCGGCGCAGGCGATCCAGACGCTCGAGATCGAGGTGTTGGCATTCGACTCGGCCTTCTCCACCGCGGTACGGATCGCGTGGCTGGCGGCGCGCATGTCGGTCACGTAGCCGCGCTTGATGCCTTCGCTTGCGCGGTGGCTTGAACCCAGCACGATCATCTCGCCATTCTCGGCCTCGCCCATGATCATGGCCGAAACGCGAAACGAGCCGATGTTCACTGCCCCGAACACGCGCGTGATGCGCGGGGTGGGCGCGGCCACTAGCGGGGCCTCCCGTTGCTGGCGAGTTGCGTCGGGCAGGGTCCGTCCTGACAGCGCAGATAGACCCGGTCGGGCACGCGCATGTCGATTGCGACGGGCTTTCCGCCGATCAGGCGATGCATCCCGTCGAGGCGGGCGAACTTGACCAGCGCCGGAGCGCCGGCATCGCCTTCGGGAAGGGCCAGCATCTGGCCGCTGTTGAACGTCACGTTCCACCGGCGATTTCCGACCCATTCCGCGCCGGCGATATGCGGCTTCAAGGCCGGCGCGGCGTCGAGCAGGTGGGCAAGATCCTCGACCTGCTTCTGTGCTCCCGGCCCCTCGATCAGCAGTTTGCCCTTGGCATTCTCGCGACTGATCGGTTCAAGCTCGTGCCCCTCGCCATCCACGAGCACCAGCCGGTCGGGTTTGCGAAGCACGGCGTGCGGCTGGCGCTCGACGATATCGATCTTGAGCGTATCGGGCAGCTGGCGAGACACGCGCGCATCGGCCACCCACGGCAATTCGAGCAGGCTCTCGCGCACCTCGTCCAGCTCGATCAGCGGCATGGGGCGATCGCGTTGGGCCAGCACGCGCTCGTAAACCAGCTGCTCGTTCATCCGTTCGACGCCCGAAACGCGCACCTTGCTGACCTCGAAGCCCGCGCGCGAAGCCGACTTCGCCAGCTCGGCGCGCGCCAGCTCGGGTACGCCCGCATAGCTGGCGACGATCCAGGCCAGGCCCAGGCCGGCCACGACGATGACCGTCAGGAAGAACCTGTGCCACTGCTCTTCGGTGAACGGCAGGGCGGCCATTGCGCGATCGAGGATCGAACTGGTGTGCTTGCGCGCGGCGCGGGCCTTGTTGCTGCGGCTGCGCGCTGCGGCGGAGCGGCGAACGCCCTGCGGTTTGCGACCGACCTTAGCCATCGCCGCCGCCCTCATGATGTCGCAAGGCCGCGGCAATCACGGCCTCCACCAGCTCGCCATACTCCATGCCCGCATACTTCGCCTGCTCGGGCACCAGGCTGAATGGGGTCATGCCCGGCTGAGTATTGGTTTCGAGGATGAACAGGCCGTCTTCGCCCTGCTCCTCGTCCCACCGGAAATCGGTTCTGCTGGTTCCCCGGCAGCCAAGCACCTTGTGGGCCTTCAACGCATATTCGAGGCACAGTTTCTCGATGTTCTGCGGGATTTCGGCCGGGCAGACATGGTCCGTCATGCCGTCGGTATATTTGGCATCGAAGTCGTAAAAGCCGCTCTTGGGCTTGAGCTCGGTCACCGCCAGCGCCCGCGGGCCATCCTCGAAATCGACCACTGCGGCGGTCATCTCGCGGCCCTTGATATAGGGTTCGGCGAGCAGCTCGGAAAATCCCTGCCATGGTCCCTTCGCGTCGCGCGCGATCGGATTGCCGTAATTGCCGTCATCGGTGACGATGGCGACGCCCACCGAGCTGCCCTCGTTCACCGGCTTGAGCACATAGGGCCGGGGCAACGGGTCGCGCTCGAACAGATCCGCACTCTTCACGATGCGTCCACCGGGCATGGGGATACCGTGGGGCACCAGCGCCTGCTTGGTCAGCTGCTTGTCGATCGCGACCACCGATGTGGCGAGCCCCGAATGCGTATAGGGCACGCCCATCAGATCGAGCATTCCCTGCACCGTGCCATCCTCGCCCGGAACCCCGTGCAAAGCATTGAACACGACGTCGGGTGCAGCCTCGGCAATGCGCGCCGCGACCTTGCGATCCATGTCAATCCGCGTCACGCGATGACCGCGCTCTTCCAGCGCCTTGGCCACGCCCTCGCCCGACATGAGGCTGACGGGGCGCTCGTTGGCCCAGCCGCCCATCAGAACCGCGACGTGCAGCTTCGGGAGTTTGGTCGTCGTCATCCTATGGCCGCCCCACGCGCTGGATTTCCCATTCAAGCTCGACACCCGAGTGCTCGTAGACCCGCAGCTTCACTTCCTCGCCCAGTTCTTCGATGTCGGCGCTGGTGGCATCGCCGGTGTTGATGAGGAAATTGGTGTGCTTCTCGCTCACCTGCGCGCCGCCCATTTTGAGCCCGCGGCAACCGGCGGCATCGACCAGCTCCCACGCCTTCTTTCCCGGAGGGTTCTTGAAGGTCGATCCGCCGGTTTTGGTCCGCAGGGGTTGCGAGTTTTCGCGCGCTTCGGCGATGCGATCCATCTCGGCCCCGATTTCCGCAGGATCGCCGGCATGGCCCTGAAATCGCGCCGCGACGACCACGGCACCATCGGGCAGTGCCGAGTGGCGATAGGTATATTGGAGATCCGCGGTCGAGAGGGTGACGAATTCGCCCTCGGGCAGGATGACATCGCAATCGATCAGCACGTCTGCGACCTCGCGCCCGTAGGCCCCGCCGTTCATGCGGACGAAGCCGCCCACCGTGCCGGGAATACCGCGCATGAATTCGAGGCCCGCCACACCGGCATCGCGCGCGGTCGAGGCCACGAGGATGCCGTGCGCTCCGGCCCCGCAGGCCACAACGTGGCCGTCCTGGATTTCGATCTGGGCGAAGGATTTGCCGAGCTTGACGACGACGCCGGGCACGCCGCCATCGCGCACGATCAGGTTGGAGCCAAGGCCCAGCGCCATGACCGGTAGTTCCCCTTCTAGCCGCGCGAGGAACAGCCGCAGATCGTCTAGATCTTCGGGCTCGAACAGCCAGTCCGCCTTGCCCCCGGACTTGAACCAGACCAGCTTGGCCAGCGGCGCATCCTGCGTCAGCTTGCCCCGCAGCCCGGCCGTCGAGATCGGCGTGCCCATCGCCCCGTCGACTTCGCAGTCGGGAGCCATGCCGCTGTCCCAGTTCCACACGTCGTCGGGTTGCTCCATCGTCATCGCTCAGCTCGCCAGCGCAATGTTGTTCTGCAGGGCGGCGGCCCAGCGGGTTATGTCGCCCGCTCCAAGGCAGATGACGTAATCGCCAGCGCGCAATTCGCGCGCCAGTTCGGCGGCAAGCGCTTTCTCGTCTTCCACCGTGCTGGCGGCACGATGCCCGCGAGCCTTCAGCCCTGCGACCAGCGCATCCGCATCGGCGCCTTCGATCGGGTCCTCGCCGGCAGCATAGACCGGCGTCACATAAACGAGGTCGGCCTCGTTGAAGCAGGTCTGGAACTCGTCCATCAGGTCGCGCAGGCGGGTATAGCGATGCGGCTGGACGACCGCGATGACCCGTCCCTTGCCGGCACTCTCGCGCGCAGCGCCGAGGACCGCCTTGATCTCCACCGGGTGGTGTCCGTAGTCGTCGATGATGGTCGCCACGCCGTCGCCGCTGGGCACTTCGCCCACCTTGGTGAAGCGCCGCCGGACGCCGCCAAACTGGCTGAAGCCGTTGCAGATCACATCGTCGGCGCAGCCCATCTCGATGGCCACCGCAATGGCTGCGAGCGCATTCTGGACATTATGGCGTCCCGGCATCGGCAGGCGCACGCCCTCTATCCGCCGATCTTCCTGTCCCCGCCGGCGAACGATCACATCGAAACAGTTCCCCCCCGCATCGGGGCGCACGTTCACACCGCAAATATCGGCCTGCAGATTGAAACCGTAGGTCACGACATTGCGATCGCGCACCTTGGCGATGACCGACTGCACCTCGGGATGATCGATGCAAAGGATCGCGGCACCATAGAAGGGCACGTTGTGGATGAATTCGACGAAGGCGTCCTTCACGCCATCGAAATCGCCGTAATGGTCGAGATGTTCGGGATCGATATTGGTGACCACCGCGATCGTCCCGTCGAGCCGCAGGAAGCTGCCGTCACTCTCGTCGGCCTCGACCACCATCCAGTCGCTGTCGCCAAGGCGAGCGTTCGAGCCATATTGCTCGATAATGCCGCCATTGATGACGGTGGGATCGACCTGCCCTGCGTCGAGCAGGGCGGCAATCATGCTGGTGGTGGTCGTCTTGCCATGCGTGCCGGCCACCGCGACAGTCGACTTGAGGCGCATGAGTTCCGCCAGCATTTCCGCGCGGCGCACCACGGGGATCCGGTTCTCCAGCGCATAGGCGACTTCGGGATTGGTGCGCTTGACCGCCGTGGACGTCACAACCACGCTCGCCCCGTCGACGTTTTCCGGGGCGTGGCCGATGGAAACGGTCACCCCGCGGTCGCGCAGGCGTTCAACCACCGGGCTTTCCTTGATATCCGAGCCCTGCACGCTGTAGCCGAGATTGGCCATCACCTCGGCGATGCCGGACATGCCGATGCCGCCGATCCCGACGAAATGGATCGTGCCGATGTCGGTCGGAACGCCCCTCATTCGGCCGCCTCCTTGATCGAGCCTTGCCCTGCCGGGATACCCTGCGACGCGCCGCGCGCATTGTTTGCGCCTACGCGGATGACATCCATCATGTCGGCCCCGCCGAAGCTCTCGACGAGGTCCGCAAGGTCCTCGACCGCCTTGGGCCGCCCGCAATTCCACGCGGCGTGGGCGGCATTGTCGAGGCCCTTGGGATTTTCCGCCAGCGCCTTGATCTGCTTGGCGAGTTCCTTGGCGGTGAAACGCTCCTGCCGAATCATTCGTGCGCCGCCTGCCTTCACCATTTCGCGCGTGTTGGCAGCCTGGTGATCGTCGGTCGCAATAGGGAGAGGGATCAGGATCGCGGGCCTGCCGACGGCGGTCAGCTCCGCAATCGTCGAGGCGCCCGCGCGGCCGATAAACAGGTGCGCATCGGCAAGGCGGGTCGCCATATCCTCGAAATAGGTCGCCAGTTCGGCGGGAATGTCATGGCTGCGATAGCGCTCGCGCACCGCGTCGAGATCCTCCGGGCGGCACTGCTGCGTCACCTGCAAGCGCTGGCGCAGGGCCGGCGGCAGCATGGCGAGCCCGTCTGGCACCACTTCGGACAGCACGCGCGCGCCCTGGCTCCCGCCGGTCACGAGAACCCGCAGCAGCCCGTCTTCGCCAAAGGTCGGGAACGGCTCGTCGCGCAGGATCAGGACGCCGGCGCGCACCGGATTGCCAACGAGATGGACCTTGCCTGCGTGCTTGGCGGCCAGCCGCTCGACATCGGGATAGGCCGTCGCGATGGCCTCCACCCGACTTGCCAGCAAGCGGTTTACCCGGCCGAGGACTGCGTTCTGCTCGTGCACCACCGTCGGAATGTCCGCCGAGGTGGAAGCGAGAACCGCAGGCAGCGACGGATAGCCACCGAAGCCCACGACTGCACTGGGCTCGAAACTGTCGAACAGGCGCAGCGCCATGCGGCGCCCCTCCAGCACGGCGCGCGTGCCCCTGATCCATTGCAGCGGGTTCTTGCCGAAGCGCCCTGCCGGAATCACATGCGCTGGCATAAAATCGGGCTTGCCGGGGATCTCCGCCCCGCGCTCGTCCGTGATCAGCGCCACGTGATGGCCGCGCCGCTCCAGCTCCGTCGCGAGCGCGAAGGCGGGTAGCAGGTGGCCGCCCGTACCGCCGGCGGCGAGGACATAGTGACGGCTCGAACGGGTCATCGCGAAATCTCGCGCGTCGGGCGCGGGGCAGCTGTATTCATCGCGCCCGCCTGCCCTAAACCCATCCACTCGCCAAGCCCCTTGGTCCGGCTTTTCAGGAACGGATTGCGACGCGTCACCGCAAGCAGCAGGCCGACCGTCGTGCACACCGCGATGGTCGATGAGCCGCCATAGCTGACCAGAGGCAGGGTCATGCCCTTCGACGGAAAGAGCTGGAGATTGACCAGCATGTTGATGAACGCCTGGCCGCCCAGCAGCGAGACGAGGCCCGCCCCTGCAAGAAGCGCGAACAGGTCCTCCTCGTCCACCAGTCGCATCAGCACGCGGCCGACGATGGCGAGGTACAGGATCACGATGACCGCGCAGGCCAGCAGGCCGAATTCCTCGCCGATGACGCTGAAGATGTAGTCGGTATGCGCCTCGGGCAGGCTCATCTTGCGGATGCCGAGGCCGTAGCCCGCGCCGGTCCAGCCGCCGGCCAGCAACGTGCGGCTGGCAAGGTCCACCTGGTCGTAAGCCGTGCCGCCGCCGAGGAAACTGTCGATGCGGTGGCGCGCGTTGTCGTAGAGGAAATAGGCCGCCGTGATCCCCGCGATACCGCCGCCGATGAACACGCCGATGCGCTTGGCATCGACGCCGGACAGGACGACCATGACGAACCATACGCCAGCGAACAGGATCGTGCCGCCAAGGTTGGGCTGAAGCATCATCAGCGCCGCAATCAGGCCGAGAATGCCGGTCGCGATGCCGAGCACGGGCAGGTTGGGATCGCGCAGGCGCCACGCGAAGATCCACGCCATGGCGATGGCAAATCCTGGCTTCAGGAATTCGGAGGGCTGGAACTGCATCCCCACCCTGATCCACCTGCGCGCTCCATTGATCTCCACCCCGACGAAGGGGACGAGGAACAGGAAGAACAGCATTACGGCGGCGAGAACGATACCGAGCCGCCGCGCATTGTCGCGGGTCAGCATGGATACGCCGAGCATCGCGGAGAGGCCGACCACCTGCCAGGCAATATGGCGGTAGAAGAAATACAGCGGATCGAGCGTCTCGCTGCTGGTCGAAAGGCGGTTCGCCGTGGCGGGGCTGGCAGCAGCGACGGCGATGGTGCCGAAGCTCATCAGCAGGAAGATGAGGAACAGCAGCACGCGATCGATCTCGCGCCACCAGATCTTGAGCTCCGACCAGCGCGAAAGCTTGCCCTTCGGGATATGCGCGCGCTGGCGCTTGCCGGGAACGTAGGGCTGCATGGTGGTGCTCATTTCAGGCCCTCTACCAGCTCGCGAAAATGCTCGCCGCGTGCCTCGAAGTCGCGATACTGGTCGAAGCTGGCGCAGGCGGGCGAGAGGAGGACGGTGTCGCCACTCACGGCGTGACTAGCGGCGCGAGTCACGGCGTGATCGAGCGTTTCGCACTGCTCCACCGGCACGCGGCCTTCGAGCAGCGTCGCGAAGTCCGGTCCGGCCTGACCGATTGTGTAGGCGGCTTTCACATGGCCCAGTTCAGCCTCGCACTCGCCCAGAAGACTTTCACCTTTTTTGGGCTCCTTGGCGAGCCCACCGAGTATCCAGTGGATGTTGTCGAACGCCGCCAGCGCAGGCGCCGAGGCGGCGGTGTTGGTACCCTTGCTGTCGTTGACGTAGGCGACGCCGGAGATTTCCGCGACACGCTCCATGCGGTGCGGGAGGCCGCGAAAACTTGCGAAAGCCTTCAGGATCGTGCGCTCACTTACACCAAGTAACTCGCAAGCTAGCATTGCTTTAGTCGCATTGTCGGCGTTGTGAGATCCGGAAAGAGACGCCGGAAGATACTGCTCTAGCGATTTCGCATCCGGTTCAGAGAACCCGGATCGCGCTCTGTGCGATATGACGCCGGCCTCGAAGAGGTCGGAAATTCGCGAATGCACCTCGACGTTTCCGCCCACTATTGCTGAACTGTCTGCCGACTGCATATCGAAGAGGCGCGCCTTGGAGAGTATGTAAGCTTCAAAATCTCCATCGTACCGGTCCAGATGATCCGGCGTAATGTTCAGCAACACCGCGATGTCGCAATCGAGCGAGTAAGTCAGGTCGATCTGGTAGCTCGACAGCTCCAGCACATAGACCCCGCCTTCAGGTAGCGGCTCCTGCTCGAGGATCGGCAGGCCGATGTTGCCGCCCATCGTGGTCGGCACGCCGGCGGTCTTGAGGATGTGGTGGACCAGCGCTGTCGTGGTCGACTTGCCGTTGGTGCCGGTGATGCCGACAACCTTGTGCGGCGGCAGTTCCGTCCGCGCCTGCGCGAACAGTTCGATATCGCCGATCACCGGCACACCGAAGCTGTCGGCATGCGGCTTGATCGGGTGCGTGTTGAGCGGGACACCGGGGCTCACGACGACGCCAGCGAAACCGCTCAAGTCCGCCTCGACCGGATCGACCAGTTCGACACGATCCGCGAACTCCGCGCGTGCTTCCTCGCGGCTGTCCCACGCCATGACCTCGGCCCCGCTCGCCAGCAGCGCCTCGACCGTCGCCCGGCCGGACCGCGCGAGGCCGAGCACCGCGTAGCGTTTGTCCTTCCAGGCGGTCGAAATGATCATCGCAGCTTCAGCGTCGCCAGGCCCATCAGCGCGAGGATGATCGAGACGATCCAGAAGCGGATCACCACCTTGCTTTCCGACCAGCCGAGCTGTTCGAAATGGTGGTGGATCGGCGCCATGCGGAACACGCGCTTGCCGGTCCGCTTGAACCAGAAGACCTGGATGATGACGGAAAGCGCCTCGAACACGAACAGCCCGCCGACGATCGCCAGCACGACCTCGTGATGCGTCGCCACGGCAATCGCGCCGAGCGCGCCGCCCAGCGCCAGCGATCCGGTGTCGCCCATGAAGACAGCGGCTGGCGGCGCGTTGAACCACAGGAAGGCGAGTCCCGCCCCCATGATCGCCGCGCAGAAAATCGCCAGCTCGCCCGCGCCCTCGACGTAAGGTATGCCGAGGTATTCGGAATAGTCCACGCGGCCCACGAGATAGGCGATCAGCGCGAAGGTGCCTGCCGCGATGATGACCGGCATGGTCGCAAGCCCGTCCAGCCCGTCGGTCAGGTTCACCGCATTGCCCGCGCCCACGATCACGATGGCGGCAAAGGCATAGTAGAACCAGCCCAGCTCGACCCCGAAATCATTGACGAAGGGCACGTAGACGAAGGTGCTGATCTGGCTGACCACGATGTAGCTCGCCGCGCCGGCGACCGCGAATTCCAGCAGCAGGCGGACCTTGCCGCTGACACCCTTGTGACTGGCCTTGGAAACCTTGTCGTAATCGTCGAGGAAACCGATCAGGCCGAAGCCCAGCGTTACCGCGAGGCAGGCCCAGATGAACGGGTTGCGCAGATCCATCCAGATCAGCACCGCCAGCGTCAGGCTGATCAGGATCATCAGCCCGCCCATGGTCGGCGTGCCGCGCTTTGCAAGGTGCGTCTGCGGGCCGTCTTCGCGGATCGGCTGGCCCTTGCCCTGGCGCACGCGCAGCATGTCGATGAAGCGCGGCCCGATCAGCAGACCGATGACGAGCGCCGTCATCAGCGTCGCCCCGGCGCGGAACGTCTGGTAGCGCACGAGGTTGAAAACGCCCTCGAAATTCAACCACTCAGCGAGGAGAAAAAGCAAATGCGCCTCTTCGCGCCTATCCGGCGCGGGTGAAATGATCCACGAGCCGTCCGAGCCCGACCGAATTCGAGCCCTTGACCAGCACGGCATCGCCAGCGACGACGCCGAAATCCTCAAGCAAACCGATCGCCTCGTCGGCGGTTTCGCAATGCGCCCATGCTATCGGCTTGCCAAGCACGGCGCTCTGCGGTTTCCCCAGTTCGCGCGCGAGGGTGCGCATTTCCTCGCCCACCAGCACCGCGTAGTCGATATCGGCGGCCAGCAGCGGTTCGGCGAGGCCGGCATGGAACTTCGGCCCGAAATCGCCCAGCTCCTTCATCGAACCGAGCACAGCGATGCGGCGGCCCGAGGGCGTTTGCCCGAGCTGCGCAAGCGTGGCGCGCATGCTGGCGGGATTGGCGTTGTAGCTTTCGTCGATCAGCAAGGCCTTGCCACCGGGCACGTCGATCCCGTGGCGTGCGCCGCGCCCCTTGAGGCCGCCCATCTCGGCTAGAGCGAGACCTGCCGCGGCGAGATCGCCGCCGGCTGCACGAACTGCTGCCATCACCGCGAGCGAGTTGGCGACCCAGTGCTCACCCGGTTCTGCGACCGTGTAACACAGCCGCCCCTCGGGAAATTCACAGGTCACAAGGCTGCCGCCATTGGCGCTGGGAATGGCATCCAGCAGGCGCATGTCCGCATGGCGCGCGGTACCGAAGCTCACGACCTTGGCCCCTGCGCGCAGGGCAGCGAGCTTGAGCTGTTCGTAATGCGGCGTATCGGTGGGGATGACCGCGGTGCCGCCCGGCTCGAGGCCTTCGAAAATCTCGGCCTTGGCCGCCGCGATTGCCTGCATCGACCCCAGATTTTCGATATGCGCGGGAGCGATAGTGGTGATGACCGCGACATGCGGGCGGACCTGGGTGGTCAGTTCCTCGATCTCGCCGGCATTGTTCATGCCCATCTCGAAAATGCCGAAGCGGCTGCGCGCAGGCATGCGCGCCAGGCTGAGCGGCACGCCAACGTGGTTGTTGTAGCTGCGGATCGAACGGTGTGCCGCCCCGCGGCTGGCGCGTTCGAGGGCGGCGAAGATCGCTTCCTTGACGCCGGTCTTGCCGACCGATCCGGTGACGCCGATGATCTTGGCTTCGGTGCGGGACCGCGCCGCGCGGGCCAGCGCCTTCAGCGCTTCGGTGGTGTCTTCGACGAGGATATGCGGCCAGTCGACCGGACGATCCACGATGGCTCCGGCAGCGCCGTTCGCGAAGGCTTTGTCGAGGAAGCGGTGCCCGTCCATCGCCTCGCCCTTGAGCGCCACGAACAGGTCGCCATTCACGACATCACGGCTGTCCATTTCCACGCCGGCGACCTGGAAATCATGGCTGGCCTTACCACCGACGGCTTCGGCGATGCTCTTCGCGTCCCACAGCGTGAGTGGCAGGCGGTCGCGCGCATCGGCGGGCCATTCGACATAGGCCGGGTGCCGCAGGATCGCCGCGCTCATGCCCGGTCACTCGCAATTTGTGCCGCGCATTCACGCGCGACTTCGACATCGTCGAAGGGCAAAACCCGCATGTTGTCTCCCGACCCGATTATCTGACCCGTTTCGTGTCCCTTGCCCGCGACCAGGACGATATCGTCCGCGCCCGCCTCGGCGATGGCGGCAAGGATGGCCTCGCGACGCCCCCCTATTTCGCGTGCCTTGGGCGCGCCCTCAAGCACTTGCGCGCGGATATCCGCAGGATCCTCGCCACGGGGATTGTCATCCGTCACGATCACGAGGTCACTCGCCTTGGCGGCTGCTTCGCCCATGGGCGCGCGCTTGCCGTGGTCCCGATCGCCGCCGGCGCCGAAGACGGTAATGAGGCGCCCCGTGACATGCGGACGCAGGGCAGCGACCGCCGCCTCGAGCGCGTCCGGCGTATGGGCGTAATCGACATAGACCGGCGCACCGCTGGGGGAAATGACCGCGCGCTCCAGCCGTCCGCGGACAGGCTGCAGGCGAGCGACCGCATCCCAGACCTGCAAGGCCTCGTTTCCGGTCGCCAATGCCAGGCCCGCTGCGCACAGGGCGTTGGACACCTGATAGGCCCCGATCAGCGGAAGAGTGATCTTGCGTTCGTCCCCGGCATGCTCGACGCTCAGCACCTGACCCAGTTGCGTCGCTTCGCGCGAGGTCAGGCGAATATCGGCTCCCTGTTCGCCGACCGTCATCACGGAGAGGCCGCGCTTGCGGGCGTGCTCGACGACGCGCACGTTCCAGCCGCTTTCGCCCGAGCCCATCCAAACGACAGCCGTCGCAGTGTCGGAAACGACCTCGTCGAACAACCGCATCTTGGCCGCGAAATACTCTTCCATGCTGGCATGGTAGTCGAGGTGATCGCGGCTGAAATTGGTGAAGGCCGCCGCTTCGACGGGCACGCCCTCGTTGCGATACTGGGACAGGCCATGGCTCGACGCTTCATAGGCGACGTGGGTGACGCCTTCGCGGGCGAGGCCGCTGAGGTTCGCAAGGAAAGTCACGATGTCGGGCGTGGTCAGCCCGGTCGATACGCTCTCATCTGGCGTGGTGACGCCGAGTGTGCCGATGCTCGCCGCGCGTTCGCCGGTCATGCGCCAGATCTGGCGCGTCATCTCGACGGTCGAAGTCTTGCCGTTGGTCCCCGTGACTGCGACGATATGCTCCGGCACGGGCGTGTAATATTGTGATGCCAGTTTCGCGAATGCGCGGCGCGGCTGATCATCGGCGATGTGCACGGCTCCGGTCACGGTCGCTTCCGGCCGTGCGACCACCGCGATTGCGCCTGCCTCGATTGCGGCCGGAATGAAATCCTCGCCATTCACCCGCGCGCCTTGGAAGGCCCCGAAAACCGTGCCCGGCGCAACCTTGCGGTTGTCGATGGCAAAGCCGGTCACCTCGGCTTCGGCGTCGTCGCAATTCAAGCCGGCCGCAGCGCAAAGCTTGGCGAGTTTCATGCGCCGGCCTCCTTGATGAGGGGGCGGATGTCGGAAATGTCGACGTCGCGCGTTTCGTCCGGTCTCACCCCGAGAAGCGGGCCGATGCGGGGGACCAGCCGACCGACGATGGGTGCGGCAGTCCAGCCTGCCGTGCGCTGGAAGCTTGAAGCCACCGTGCCGCGCGGTTCGTCAAGCATGGTCACGACCACGAAGCGCGGGCGGTCCATGGGAAATGCGGCGGCGAACGTCGAAACCAGCGCAGTCTTGCGATAGCCGGCGCTGCCACCCGGCTTCTCGGCCGAGCCGGTCTTGCCGCCCACGCGATAGCCGTGGGCATCGGCATTCTTGCCGGTTCCGAAAACGGCGATCGCACGCATGAGCTGGCGCATGCGGCTTGAAGTCGAGGCCTTGAAGACGCGGCGGCCCTGGGGCGCCTCGCCGGGTTCAAGCTTGCGCAGGGTCGCCGGGCGCCAGATGCCACCATTGACCATCGCCGCATAGGCGCTCGCAAGATGCAGCGGCGTGACCGCAATACCGTGGCCATAGCTGACCGTCATGTTGCGCAGGCGCGGCCATTTCTCGCCCGGCCAGATCGGGAAACCCTTCGCCGGCAGCTCGATATAGGGCCGCTCGTTCATGCCCATGTCTATCATGTAGCGGCGCATGCGTTCCGGGCCCAGCTCGTCCGCGATGCGGGCGGTGACGGTGTTCGAGGAATAGATCAGTGTCTCGACCACGTTCAGGCTGGTGCCCTTGGGATGCAGATCCTTGATTGCGAAGCGGCCGACCTTCACCGGTGTCGCATCGTAGCGCTTGCCGAAATCGCGCACCACGCCGGCGTCGATGGCCGCCGCGATGGAGAGCGGCTTGAAGGTCGAGCCAAGCTCGTAAACCTGGTTGGTCACGCGGTTGAACATCAGTTCCTGCCCGCGCGCGTCGATCTTGTTCGGGTCGAATTCGGGCAGCGAAGCGAGCGCCAGCACCTCGCCCGTATCGACGTCCAGCACGATGCCGGCTGCGCCCTGCGCCGCGACGAGCTTCATGCCCCGGCGCAATTCGTCCTCCAGCGCGCCTTGCACTCGTGCATCGATCGAAAGCGGGATCGGCGTCCCGCGCGTCGCCGGATCGGCCAGCTGCGCGTCGAGCACCTGCTCCATCCCGACGCGGCCCTTGCCGTCCGCTGCGACATAGCCAAGGACGTGCGCAGCCATCGATCCTTGCGGATAGTGGCGATCGTTTTCCAGCGGCATTTCCAGCGCCAGTTCGCCGATTTCCTGTACCCGGTTCGCTTCTTCGGGCAGCACCCGGCGACGGATATAGCCCTGCTTGCCGGCAGCGAATTGGGCGGCGATCCGAGCCTCGTCGATATCGGGGAAGATGGCCTTGAGCCGCGCCGCGACATCCTTGGGATCGCGCACCAACGGCGCCCCGTCTTCGCCCATGGCGGTCGGGTTGAACCACAAGGCATAGGCGGGAAAGGCGCGCGCCATCGGCATGCCGTTGCGGTCGGTGATCTCCCCGCGCGCGGGCAGTAGCGCTTCCTCCAGCGAGGCCGCACGCAGCGAGCGATCCGACATTCCCAGATAGCCGATGCGAAGCAAAGCCGTGAGCGCGATGAAAGCGAACGCGAGAACGATCCACAGCACACGCCAGCGCGCCATCGTCAAAGCATGCTGGCGCAAAGTGACGAGCTGCACCCGGCTCGACGCCACCGCCATGCTTACCGCGCCATAGGGCCGGCCTCCGGTCGCGATTGCGGGACCGAAGCCCGAAAAGGCGTTCACTGGCCCACCTCGGCCACGACCGTGACCGCGCCGACCGGCTGGGTCAGGCGCTGTGCGAGATCACCGGCCACCAATTCGCGCCGGTCGTTGCGCGCCGTGCGAGCGGCGGGCGCATCGTCCTCTCCCAGCCAGTCGGCCAGCAGGCCCTGCTCCTCGCGCGGGGGACGATTCAGCGCCACGCGCACCGGCGAGGGCGCATCGACGCCGCGCGGCGTGCCGAGCGCGGCAAGCTGGCGCTCGCTCTCGAGATACTGGTCCGCCCGCGGGGGGCCGTATCCGAACTCGACCGCGTTCCAATTCGCCAGCTGCTGCTGGTTGGCGCGCGTCTGGAATTCGGTTTCCAGCATCATTTTTTCCTGCTGCGCCGCGATGATGCGCCGCTCGGTCAGGCGGACCTCGCTCTTGACCGCATTGACCTTGAAGGTGAGCGCAAGGAGCAGTCCCAGACAGACCGCGAGGATCAGGGCCCAACCGATCTGGCGCATGCGCGACCCGGCAACCATCACGCGGCCTCCCGCGCAGGAGTGGCCGTGCGCGTGGCATAGCGCAGCACGGAGGACCGGGCACGAGGATTGCGGGCGATTTCAGCTTCGCCCGGCTTGATCGCCTTGCTGACACGAGAGAAGACCGGATCGTCCTGCGCCGCCAGTGGGACGTGACGCGAGGCGCTCGGGGTTGAGGATGCCTCGCGCAGGAAGCGCTTGACGATCCGGTCTTCGAGGCTGTGGAAGCTGACCACCGCAAGGCGCCCCCCTTCGCGCAGCAGGTGTTCGGCAGCCGACAGGCCTTGGGACAGTTCGTCGAGCTCGCCGTTCACGTGAATTCTGATGGCCTGAAAGGTCCGGGTGGCCGGGTCCTTCTTGTCGTGCGGCTTAAAGCCCAGCGCCTTGCGCACGACCCTTGCCAGTTCGCCGGTCGTCTCCAACGGGCGTGCAGCCACGATCGCCCGCGCGACGCGGCGCGACTGGCGCTCCTCACCATACTGGTAGATGACGTCCGCGATCGTGCCCTCGTCTGCGGTGTTGAGGAAATCGGCGGCGCTTTCGCCCTCCTGGCTCATGCGCATGTCGAGCGGACCGTCGGCCGAAAAGGCGAACCCGCGAGCTGCCTGGTCGAGCTGCATGGACGATACGCCGATATCCATCACGATCCCGTCGACTCGCGCCACCCCGGCCGATGTCATGACGTCGAGCATTTCGGAGAAACGATGCGGGTGGAGAATAAGGCGCGGCGGGTTTTCCCCCGTCTCGCGCCAGGTGCGACCCGAAGCAATCGCATCGGGATCCCGGTCGAAGGCGTGCACGATTGCGCCGCGATCGAGCAACGCACGCGTATAGCCGCCCGCACCGAAGGTCGCGTCGATCACGACGTCGCCCGGCTGCGGGTCCAGCGCGTCGATCACCTCATCGAGGAGGACGGGAATATGGGGCGCCGCGCTCATTTGCCTTTCGCCTTTGCATCGGCGAGCAGGCTTTCGCAGGCGGCCTTGGCGCTCGCCCAGTCGTCGCCCATCTTGGCGAGCTCGTCAGGATTCCAGAGAGTGAAAAACCGTCCGCCGCCCTGGAAATAGAGGCCATCCTCGATCCCGGCGAGATTGCGCAAGTGCTCGGGCATGACGAAGCGACCGCTGTCGTCGAAGGGCATCTCAAGGAAGCCGAACAGCTGGCTGGCACGCGTGTCGCGGTCGAAATCCTTGCCGACGCGAACGGCGATCTCTTCTTCGCGGTCGAGCTGGGCGTCGAGTTCTTCCTTGCGGCTGAGGCCGAAGCCGACGAGGCAGTTCCACGTCGGGTGCTTCATCAGGCACAGGACGCGGCCGTCGCTGCTCTCCTTTACGGCCTTGCGGAACAGGGGCGGAAGCACAAAGCGGCCCTTGTCGCCCGAGGGCGAATAGGCCTGTCCGCTGTACCCTCCGAAAGACACTTACCCCGGTTCCCGATCTCGCGTTCGACATCCCCCTCGGACATGACTTCCTCCCCCTCGCCCACACGTGTGGGCGAGCTGCATCGCTTGCGGGCGATGCGCGCATAGACAGCCTTGTCCGAATGTTCCGTGGGTGTATCGCGGGACCGGCGGGGATGAAAGGGAAAATTGCGGGATTTCACGGGATAAACCCGCAAACTATTGTTTTATGGCATATTTTTCGCGCAAACGATCAAGGCAAATTCCTAACGCATTGCTAATGGCGATCTTGAAAAGACTAGCATTTTTCCCGCCAAAAGCAGGCTATCCCGAGATTTCCCCGACTCGCTCCCGCACATTCCCGCGCTCAGAAATCGAGCGCTGCGGCGACCAGGTTATCGAGCGAGCCAGCACGCCGCGGGGGCGGATCGCCCTCGCCCTCCCAGTCGAGGATCGCCGCATCGGCCAGCAGCGTCACCCGGCCATCGCCGACCAGGCATTGCGCGAGCACGCCGGTCTCCGAGACGTGACATTCGGACGGAGCGCCCGGTTCGACGCGGACGAATTGCCCGGGGAGGTTCACAGGAAACTGCCCGTCATAGGCTTCGACCCAGCGTTCGCCGACGGGCTGCGTCTCGTCGAACTGCAGTTCCAGCCCCCAGCGCTTGAGGATGGGCGAGATGAGCACGACGTCCTGCGGCCGCCGACGATCTCCGATCGAAAACTCGCTATGCCGGGTGAGCAGGGGATCCGCGAAAACGAGCAGTCGCCCGCCACCGCGTACCCATTCGTCCAGCGCCACGTTCTCCGACGGTGCCAGCGGCCGCGGCTGCGCCAGCAGCAGGCGATCATACTGCGCAAGGATTTCCGGCTCCAGCGCATCGACCGGCGTCAGGGTGAATCGGTATTCGAGTTGCGCGCGGACCCAGTCAGGGCCGCGCGCCTCGTCGATCAACGCCGCAAGGTCGCCGCCTTCTCCCCAATAGATGGGCAAGGTCGAGAAGAGAGCCAGTTCTGCCTTGCTCGTGTCTTCCGAGGCGGCCTTGGGCCCTATGCCACAAGCTGCAAGCGCAAGGCACAGGGCTGCGACCAGCCCCGCCCTATTCTGCAGGATCGACATCGCCGGCAGGCTCGGGTGCAGCGGACGACGGCGTTGCCGCCGGTGTGGCTACCGGTGTCGCGGGCAGGTCCGGCACGACGCCGGCTTCGACCAGCGGGTCGTTTTGCGGTGCCATCGCGCTCGGCTCGGTCGTGGGAGCGGCTTCGGGCACGGCGGTCGCATCGGTGCGGGCCGCCCGGTTGCTGACCACGCTGGCCAGCGCCACCAGCAGTATCATCAAGATCACGCCGGTCGCGCCGATCTGCAGGCGCTGGATGTTGCGTGCCCGCCGCGCGCTGCTGCCGGGCACCTCGGGCAGTTCGCCCGGCGCCGGCTTGCGGCTCATGTCGAAGAAGTGGCCCATGGAGCTTCGGGATAGGCCGGCAAGCCCGCCCCGGTCAATCGTCGCCCTGCAACCAGTCGAACACTGGCAGGCCCTTCGCCTCCAGCCAGTCAGCATCGTAAAGGGTCGAGAGATAGCGGAAACCGGTATCGCACAGGATGGTGGCGACACGTGGCTGTTCGCGTCCCTCCGTCACCAATTGCTTGCCGAGCGCAATCGCCCCGGCCACGTTTATGCCGGACGACAGCCCAAGGCACAGCCCCTCCTCGCGCAACAGGCGGCGGACCCAGACGAGCCCCTCCTCATCCGAAATGCGGAACTGCGTGTCGATCGGTGCGCCTTCGAGATTGGCGGTGATGCGCCCCTGCCCGATGCCCTCCGCCACCGAAGATCCCTCGGCCTTGAGCTCGCCATTGGCGAAATAATTGTAGAGCGCCGCCCCATGCGGATCAGTCAGCGCGATACACACGTTCTCGTCGAATTCCTTGAGGCCCATGCCGACCCCGGCGATCGTGCCGCCGGTTCCGGCAGCGCAAGTGAATCCGTCGATCCGGCCCTCCAGCTGCTGCCACAGCTCCTTCGCCGTACCCTCGATATGCGCTTTGCGATTGGCGGTGTTGTCGAATTGGCCCGCCCAGATCGCGCCCTCCGTCTCTTCCGCCATCCGGCGCGAGACGTGCTGGAAGTGGTTGGGATCGGCATATTTGGTCGGCGGCACCGTCACCAGTTCGGCGCCCAGCGCGCGGATCGTCTGCATCTTCTCGCGGCTCTGGTTGTCCGGCATCACGATGATCGTGCGATAGCCCAGCGCATTGGCCACCAGCGCGATGCCGATGCCCGTGTTCCCGGCCGTCCCCTCGACCACTGTCCCGCCGGGTTGCAGTTCGCCGCGCGCCTCCGCATCGCGAATGATGTAGAGCGCGGCCCGGTCCTTCACCGAGGCGCCGGGATTGGCGAATTCGCATTTGCCGTAGATGTCGCAGCCAGCTTCGGCACTTGGCCCCTCGAGACGCACGAGCGGGGTGTTGCCGATGAGGTCGAGCGTATGCTCGCGAACGGGAATTGTGGTCATGGTCTGCGAGTTAGGCGCAGGGTCTCGACCGCGCAAACAACATCAATCTTCAGGCGCGATAGTAACCTTCAGCCCGTCGAGCTCTGCGGTGAAGGGGATCTGGCAAGACAGGCGGGACGTGGGTTCGCGATGCTCGGTGGATTCGAGCAGATCGTCCTCGTCCTCGCTCATCTCGGGCAGCTTGTCCGCAAAGGCGGCATCCACATGGACGTGGCAGGTCGCGCAGGAACAACAGCCACCGCACAAGGCCAGCAGTTCGTCGAAGCCGTTGTCGCGAATGGCCTCCATCACGGTCAGGCCGTCCTCGACCTCGATTTCGGAGGTGTCGCCTTCGCGGGTGGTGACGATCAGCTTCGGCATTCGGACTATCCTCGGTTGCAAAGGGCCACTGGCCCGACCTATGCGGGCGGCTGCTATTCAATCGGACGCGGGAAGGCAAGCGCGCGACACCATGGGCCTGACAAACGCACAATTGCGCGAGCATCTCGATACGGTCGCGCAGAAGGATGGTGTGGTCGCCGCCGCACTGGAAAGGTGCGGCTACCCCGAGGAGAGGATCAGGCCGACCGGCTACCGGACTCTCCTGCGCACCATCGTCGGGCAGCAGGTCAGCGTCGCCGCGGCAGCCTCGGTGTGGAACAAGCTCGAGGCAGAACTGGGCGAGGACATGCTGCCGCAAGAGCTTCTGGCGCGCGATTTCGACACCTTGCGCGCCTGCGGCCTGTCGCGCCAGAAACAGGGCTATGCCCGCTCGCTATGCGAATTGGTGGCGAGCGGCGAGCTTGGCCTTGACGACCTGCCCGAGGATGACGAGGCGGCGATTGCCGAGCTGACGCGGATCAAGGGGATCGGTCGCTGGTCGGCGGAAATCTACCTGCTTTTCGCGGAAGGCCGCCCGGACATCTGGCCCGCCGGCGACCTGGCCGTGCAGGAAGCGGTGGGGCGCCTGCTCGCACTGCCGGCCCGGCCGAGCGAAAAGGAAACCCGCACGCTGGGAGAGCAGTGGCGGCCCCATCGCGGCGCGATGGCGATTTTCACCTGGCACACTTACAACAATGCCGCGCTTTGACAGGCGCAATCATGGAGAGAGACATGGCGGACCGTAAAGCGATCTTCATCACCGGCGGCGGGTCGGGCATCGGCCGTGCGGTCGCGACCTATTTCGGCGCACGCGACTGGTTCGTCGGCGTAGGCGATATCGACCAGGCGGGCATGGACGAGACGCTCGGCGAAATCGGCCACGGCTTCACCTATGCCCACAAGTTCGACGTGCGCGACCGCGCGGCATGGGACGAGGCGCTCGACAGCTTCGCGACCGCCGCGGGCGGGCGGATCGACGTCGTCTTCAACAACGCCGGCATACCGATCGGCGGCTCGTTGATCGAGAACTCGACCGAAGAGATCGAGCGCTGCCTCGATATCAATCTCAAGGGTGTGCTGTTCGGGGCGCAGGCCGCCTATCCGCACCTCAAGAAAACAGCGCCCGGATCCTGCCTGCTCAATACGGCAAGCGCGGCGGGAATTTACGGCACGCCCGGTGCCAGCGTTTATTCGGCGACCAAGTTCGGCGTGCGCGCGATCACCGAAAGCCTCGACGGCGAATGGGCGGAAGACGGGATCAAGGTCCGCTCGCTGATGCCCAGCTTCATCGACACCCCGCTGCTCGACCACACGCCGAACGCTCAGACCAACGAGGGCATCCGCCAGCGCGTGACGGAGGCGGGGCTGGAGATCACCCCGGTGCTCGAAGTTGCGCAGGCCGCGTGGGACGCGGTGCATGGCGAAAAGCTGCACACGACCGTCGGCAAGACGGCAAGGCAAATGGCCTTCGCGGCGCGCTGGCTGCCCGGCCGCGTCCGCAAGCAGACCCGCGCGAGTGCCCGGCCGCTGGGCCGGTAGGCGCGCCTAGCCCAGCAGCGCGTCGATCTTGCGCGCCATCTTCACGTCGCGCAGGCTCAGCCCGCCCGCATCATGGGTGGTCAGAGTGATTTCGACTTTGTTGTAGACGTTGAACCACTCGGGATGATGGTCGCGCTTCTCCGCGATCAGCGCGACGCGCGCCATGAAGGCGAAGGCTTGCGAGAAATCGTCGAATTCGAACTTGCGCTCGATTGCATCGCCGTCGCGGGCTTCCGACCATTCGGGCAGGGCGCTCAGCCACGACTTGCGCTCTTCCTCGCTCAGCTTCTCGACCGACATTCGATACATCCTCTCTCGCCCTCGTCACCTCGCTTGTGACAGGCGCGGCTTTTGCCTATCGCTGCGCGCCATGCAAGCCCGCCTCGCCGCGACCGACCTTTCCTGCCGCCGCGGCGACCGCCTGTTGTTCAGGGCCTTAGATTTCCAATGTGACAGCGGTGCGGCACTGCTCATCTCCGGCGCCAACGGCATCGGCAAATCGAGCCTGATGCGTATTCTGGCGGGACTTTTGCGCCCCTTCGCCGGCGCGGTCGAGCGGCATGGCAATCTCGGCCTCGTCGACGACCGGCTGGCCTTGGACGAGGCCCTACCGCTCGGCAAGGCGCTGGCCTTTTGGGAGGCGATCGACGGCTGTCGCGATGCGGGCCGGGCGCTGGAGGTCCTCGACCTCATCGACCTGCTCGACGTGCCGGTGCGCTACCTCTCGACCGGTCAGCGCAAGCGGGCCGCGCTCGCTCGGCTGCTCAATCGCAACTGCCCGATCTGGCTACTCGACGAGCCGCTGAACGGGCTCGATACTCAAGCGCAGAAAGCCTTTGAGGCGCTGATTGCCTTGCATTGCGGCGGAGGCGGCATTGCGGTGGTCGCGTCGCACCAACCGATCGCCCTGCCCTCCCCGCAAGAAATCGAGCTCGCGGAGTTCGTTGCATGATCGGCGCGCTGCTGCGCCGCGATCTCGGCCTGCTGCTGCCCGGCGGGCGCGGCGGTACAGGCGTGCTGCCGCTGCTGTTTTTCCTGGCCGTCGCAATGCTCTATCCCTTCGCCGTGGGCCCAGACGCGCAATTGCTGGCGAGGACCGGGGGCGGCGTCATCTGGGTCGCAGCGCTCCTGGCAGCGATCCTGCCACTGGAACGGCTCGTCAGCGCAGACCTTGAAACAGGCGTATTCGACCAGTTGCACCTGCGCGGCGTCAGCGAGGAGCTGGCCATGGCCTCGCGTCTGCTGGCCCACTGGCTCGCCTTTGCGCCGCTGCTTTTGCTTGCGGCCCTGCCCGCAGCCGCGCTGCTCGGCCTGAGCGGGGAAACCCTGCAGACCGTGGTTCTCGGTTTGCTGGCAGGCACACCCGGCCTGGCCGCCGTCGGATTGATCGTCGCGGCGCTCACCGCGTCATTGCGCGGCGGCGCGGCGCTCGCCGGGCTCATGGTAATACCCCTCGCCGTGCCCATCCTCATTTTCGGCGCGGGCGCACTGTCGCGGCCCGACACGAGCGGCCTGATCCTTACCGCGGCAATCAGTCTCGGTCTGTGCGCGATCGCGCCTTTCGCAGCGGGCGCGGCGATCAGGTCGGCGCGCGAGGGCTGACCTGTCAGTAGGGCGGCTTGTGCAGCCCTTTCGGACTTTCGGTGAAGACTTCCACACCGTCCTCGGTAATTGCGATCGAGTGCTCGAACTGCGCTGACAGCGACTTGTCGCGCGTCACCGCGGTCCAGCCGTCACGCAGGATCTTTGCATGCGGGCGACCGAGGTTGATCATCGGCTCGATGGTGAAAAACATGCCCGGCTTGAGCTCCGGCCCGGTTCCGGCGCGCGCGGCGTGAATCACTTCGGGCGCGTCGTGGAACAGGCGGCCGAGGCCGTGGCCGCAGAACTCCTGCACCACACCATAGCGGAACTGCCGCGCATGCGCTTCGATCGCGGCGCCGATATCGCCGAGGCGGGCACCGGGCTTGGCCGCCGCATCGATCCCCAGCATCAGGCACTGGTAGGTCACATCGACGAGCTTCTTCGCCTTGAGCGCGGGCTCCCCGGCATAGAACATGCGGCTGGTATCGCCGTGCCAGCCGTCGAGCAGCGGCGTGACATCGATATTGACGATGTCGCCGTCCTTCAGGGCCTTTTCGCTCGGGATGCCGTGGCAGATGACGTGGTTGATCGAGGTGCAGCAGCTATGCGCATAGCCGCGATATCCCATCGTGGCCGGCACCGCGCCTGCATCCAGCGTCATCCCGCGCACGAGATCGTCGATCTCCCCGGTCGTCACGCCGGGCTTCACGAAAGTCGTCAGTTCGTCGAGGATTTCCGCCGCCAGCCGACCGGCCTTGCGCATGCCTTCGAAGCCATCGGCCCCGTGCAGCTTGATGGTCCCGTCGCGATAGACGGTCTGGTCGCCTTCGATCACCTGATATTCTGTCATCCGCGCGACATAGCGATTGGCGCCATGAATTGCGAGGGGATCAGCGCTTCACACTGAAGGCACGGGCATATTCCGGCTTCACAGCGTCGATGATGCTGGCGGTGACCGGGAAATCGAGTTCATAGTCACCTTCGGCATACGAGCCGGCGACATAGGGCCCGAAATATACGGCGATCCGGTCAAAGGTTTCGCCGTTGGAAGACCCGACCAGGATCGATGCCTCGTCCAGCCCCGGGCAATCGTTCGGCCATTCTCCGTTGCGATCGACCGGCCCGCCGCGCCGTTTCGCGCGGGCATCGTTCAAAGCATCGCACAATTTGGCACCCAAGGCCTTTTCGAGGTCGACCGCAGAATTGAAAAGGTCGATACCCTTCATCCCGCTGCCGGCCTGCTTGTCCCAGACCATCGAGCTCTTGCCATGATTTCCATGCGCCCCGCCGGTGTAAAGATAAAGATCGGCGCTGAGGCTCAGCCAGTCGGGCAGGTCTGCCACCACCAACCATTTCTTCTCAAATCCGCGATTGCGGCAGGAAGTGCAGTCGGGCGGGGAATCCGCTATCGCACTCTGCCACTCGTCCTTCTGTTCGGCGAGCTGCGTATCGCGCTCTTCCTCAAGCCGAGCGGCAAGCGCGGGAATCGCGGATACCTCGGCGGGCCAGCTATAGGAAAAGGCCCGGGTATCGCCCGCGTCGTCCGAATTGTCCTCGAAGCTTACGGCTTTGAAATCCTTCGCATTACCCGTCGCTGTGGCGCTTGCCGTGGCCTGCGCGACCGGGCGATCCGCAACGCCCGCCTTCTCGGCATACTCGGCTGGATCCGAACAGGCCGCACTCGACAGGGCGAGGGAAATCAGGAACAGGGACGCGCGCATCGCGATTTCCTTTGCGACAGACAACAGATCCGGGGACCCGCCAAATATGGCCGACAAGACGCCGCTAATCCAGCCCGACCGTGGCCAGGACGCTATCGCCATCCACCTTGTCAACAAGGATGGCTTCGCCGAATGGGCAAAATCCCTCTCCGCCGGACAGCGGGCAGCATTGGAGGCACAGAAGTTCGACGGTAGCGGCTATCAGGTCGGCATCGTACCCGATGGCGACGCTTGGTTCGCGGTCGGTGGCGTGGCCAATCCCGACGAGCTGTCGAGCTGGTGCATGGCCAAGCTGGCCGAAGTGCTGCCCGAAGGAACCTATCGCCGGGCAACGGGCGAGCCGGGGCCCGCGCTGCACGGCTGGCAAACTGCGCAATATTCGTTCGAGCGTTACAAGAAGCCCGAAAAGCCGGTGGGGCCGCGCGTTCTGCTGACCAAGGATGCCGGCAGGATCGACGCCGCCATCGCGGAGGCGCAAGCCGTTTGCCTCGTGCGCGACCTCGTCAACACACCGGCAGAGGACATGGGCCCGGCCGCACTCGAGGATGCTTGCGAAACGCTCGCCAAAACCCATTCGGCGAAACTCGCGGTCACCCGCGGCGATGCTCTGGAGCAGGACTATCCGATGGTCCACGCGGTGGGCCGCGCCGCCGCGCGCTACCATGCACCGCGGATCATGCACCTGACCTGGGGCAAGGAAAGCGACCCCGTGCTCGCCATTGTCGGCAAGGGCGTATGCTTTGATTCCGGCGGGCTGGACGTCAAGAGCGCAACCGGCATGAAGCTGATGAAGAAGGACATGGGGGGCGCCGCCCATGCCATCGCGCTTGCCGGGCTGGTGATGCAGGCGGGGCTGAAGGTGCGGCTTCACCTCCTCGTGCCCGCAGTGGAGAACGCGATCGCCGGCAACAGCTTTCGCCCGGGCGACGTGCTGAAGACCCGCAAGGGGCTGACGGTCGAGATCGGCAATACCGATGCCGAAGGCCGCCTGATCCTGGGCGATGCCCTGACCCGCGCGAGCGAGGAAAAGCCCGACCTGATCCTTGATTTCGCCACCTTGACCGGGGCTGCCCGCGTGGCGCTTGGCCCGGATTATCCCGCGCTGATGACGCGTCGTGACGAGACCGCCGCCGCACTCATCGAGGGAGGCAAGGCGAGTGATGACGAGCCCTGGCGCCTCCCCCTGCCCGAAGCCTATCGCGAGTGGCTCGCCTCCGATATTGCAGATATGAACAATGCCCATGGCAATGCTTATGCCGGGGCAAGCGTCGCCGGCCTGTTCCTCGACAAGTTCGTCGGCGAGGGAATCGATTGGGCGCATTTCGACACCTTTGCGTGGCGTCCCTTTGCCAAGCCTGGCCGGCCCAAGGGCGGCGATGCCTACGGCCTGCGGGCAAGCTGGCATATGCTCAAGACGCGCTATGGCGGGACATGATCGGGGCAAATCTTGCGGGATCGCGCAGGCGCGGCTAAGCGCGCGCAAACCATTCGCATCGGATCATCGAGAAGCGTGACTTCCCCTGCCCGTTACAGCCTGCCCGATGGCATTGTCGGCCTGAAAGGTCCGATCGAGCGTCCCGCGCCCGGTACCCTGCCGCTGCGCGGCGATCTCGCGCACATCGCGCTCGCCGGAAGGTTTCTGGCGGCCCATTACGTCATTCCCCAGCAGCGCCGTGTCGCCGACAGTGCTGTAACGCTCAAGCTCGCCATGCGCGATGATGCGGGCGATGGCGCCACATTGTCGCCGGGCACCGCGGTGGAATTGCTCGACGTGGCGGGCGACTGGGCGTGGATCGCATGCGGGCCCGAAGGCCCGAGCGGCTACGTCCACCTCGAAACGCTCGCCCCGGCGGAGTGACGCACAGGGTTTTCATCGACGGTGCGGCAGGCACCACGGGCCTCGAGATTGCCGACCGGCTAAAGGATCGCACCGAATTCGAGCTGGTGCGGCTCGGCGATGAGCAGCGCAAGGACAGCGGCGCTCGCCGCGAGGCCTTAAACGAGTGCGACATCGCCATCCTGTGCCTGCCCGACGATGCCGCTCGCGAAGCGGTGGAGCTGGTCGATCCGGGCAGCCGCACGCGCATCATCGACGCGTCAAGTGCTCATCGCACCGTCGAGGGCTGGTGCTATGGATTTCCCGAACTGCTCGGGCAGGATCGCATTGCGAACGCCCGGCGGGTCAGCAATCCGGGCTGCTATCCGACGGGCTTTCTGGCGCTTGTCGCGCCGCTGGTGCGCGATGGCCTCCTGCCGGCCGACTGGCCCTATACCGTCAACGCCGTCAGCGGTTATTCGGGCGGAGGCAAGGCGTTGATCGAACGTTTCGCCACGCATTGCGACATCGCGTTTCGCGCTTATGGACTTGGTCTCAACCACAAACATTTGCCGGAAATGCAACAGCATGCCGGCCTCGCGCACCCGCCGGTTTTCTCGCCATCCGTCATCGCGGCGATGCGCGGCATGATTGTCGATGTGCCGCTTCCGCTCGAGGCGATGGATGGCGCTCGATCGGGCGGCGCTTTGCGCGACGCGCTCGCGCAATTCTATTCCGAGGCACAGTTGGTCCGGGTGCAAGGCAGTGACGAGCCTGTCGCCGAACTCCTGCTGCATGAGGGCGCCGAAGCATGGGACAGCCTCGATCTCTGGGTGTTTGCCAGTGACGACGGCAGCCAGGCGCGGCTGGTCGCCCGGCTCGACAATCTCGGCAAGGGCGCCAGCGGCGCTGCGGTCCAGAACCTCAACCTGATGTGCGGACTTTCGGAAACGGCCGGGCTGCATCTGCCCAAATTTTAGGCATAAAACGACCGGGCATTGAGCAGGTGTTCGAGGCAGCATCGACCGGATTGCCGATAGTCACGTGTTTCGAGGCCATTTCTATCGTGTCTCGCCCTCAAATCTTGCTGAATCTGTCGCGGCAGTCCAATCAGCGCTTTGGCATGATTCTTGGAACATCGCGCACAGGCGCGGGTTCGATTTATCGAAGCGCATGACATTTCGGCAGGCGGGGCTCTACCAAGCGTGAAAAAGATCGAAGCGATCATCAAACCCTTCAAGCTCGACGAGGTGAAGGAGGCGCTGCACGAGATCGGCGTGTCCGGCATCACCGTGACCGAGGCGAAGGGCTTCGGCCGGCAGAAAGGCCATACCGAGCTTTATCGCGGCGCCGAATATGTCGTCGATTTCCTGCCCAAGGTGAAGCTCGAGGTGGTCGTCCCCGACGAGCTATCCGAACGCACCGTCGAAGCGATCGCCGCCGCTGCCCAGACCGGGCGCATTGGCGACGGGAAGATTTTCATCTCGCCTGTGGAAGGCGCGCTGCGCATCCGCACGGGCGAAAAGGATAACGACGCAATCTGAGACCGGGTGCGGCGCGTCGAACCGGCCGCCAGCCCCCACCATGAAGTTCAAGAGAAAGGCATTACCAATGGCAAGTGCGAAGGACGTCCTCAAGCAGATCAAGGACGAAGGTATCGAGTGGGTCGACCTGCGCTTCACCGATCCGAAGGGCAAGTGGCAGCACCTGACCATGGTCGCCAAGACGCTCGATGAGGACCAGCTCGAAGACGGGCTGATGTTCGACGGCTCGTCCATTGCCGGCTGGAAGGTCATCAACGAGAGCGACATGATCCTCAAGCCCGACCTCGACCGGGTCTATGTCGACCCGTTCAGCGCCGAGCCGATGCTGATCGTTTTCTGCGACATCGTCGAGCCCTCAACCGGCGAATGGTATGCACGCGATCCCCGCTCGACCGCCAAGCGCGCAGAGGCTTTCCTCAAATCGACCGGCATCGGCGACACCATCTATGTCGGCCCGGAAGCCGAATTCTTCATGTTCGACGACGTGCGATTCGAGGACGGCTATGCCGGTTCCGGCTACGCGATCGACGATATCGAACTGCCGACCAATAGCGGCAAGGAATACGAATCAGGGAACATGGCGCACCGTCCGCGCGCCAAGGGCGGCTACTTCCCCGTCGCCCCGGTCGACAGCGCCGTCGACATCCGCGGCGAGATGGTCGCGACAATGATCGAAATGGGCCTCAATTGCGACAAGCACCATCACGAAGTGGCCGCCGCGCAGCACGAGCTGGGCCTTACCTTCGGCACGCTGGTCGAAACCGCCGACAATATGCAGATCTACAAGTATGTCGTGCATCAGGTCGCTCACGCTTATGGCAAGACGGCGACCTTCATGCCCAAGCCGATCAAGGACGATAACGGTTCGGGTATGCACACCCACATGTCGATCTGGGACGATGGCAAGCCCACCTTCGCGGGGAACCAGTATGGCGGTTTGAGCGAAAATTGCCTCTACTACATTGGCGGCGTCATCAAGCACGCCAAGGCGCTGAACGCCTTCACCAACCCGACCACCAACAGCTACAAGCGCCTGGTGCCGGGGTTCGAGGCGCCCGTGCTGCTGGCCTATTCGGCTCGCAACCGGTCTGCGTCGTGCCGCATTCCCTATGGCGCGGGCGACAAGGCGAAGCGCGTGGAGTTCCGCTTCCCCGACGCGATGGCCAACCCGTATCTCGCCTATGCCGCGCTGCTGATGGCCGGCCTCGACGGGATCACCAACAAGATCCACCCGGGCGAAGCGATGGACAAGAACCTCTACGACCTGCCGCCGGCAGAGCTCGCCGAAGTTCCGACCGTGTGCGGGTCGCTGCGCGAAGCTCTCGAAGCCTTGCAGGCCGACCACGAATTCCTGCTGAAGGGCGACGTGTTCACCAAGGACCAGATCGACGCCTATTGCGAATTGAAGTGGGAAGAAATCCTGCGTGTCGAAACCACGCCCTGCCCGGCGGAGTTCGACATGTATTACAGTGCTTAACCTTTTCAGGTCATAGCGCCGAAATCACCGAGGGGGCGTCCGGAGCGATCCGGGCGCCCTTAATCTTTGTTGGGTCCCGGCACAGCGCATCCAAGTTCTCCGGACGGCCTCTTCGCCGAGATTCCAACCAGACAAGATCTCGCCGATTTCCAAGCCTTTGCGATGACACATTGCCAAGCCGATCATGGTGACTTCTCGCGGTTACCGAGCGGGTGTCCTCTTTCTCATTCCGGTAATACCAGAATAGCGTGTCTAAGCTTCGATCAGGCCGCGTCGCGCTCCCGCCCAAAACGAGGCGACCAGTGAAACGACCCAGAAGATCGTGACCAGCTCGATCATGCCCGGGGCCGCGACAAGGCTGGAGTGGGCCAGCGCGGCCCAGCCACAAATCACAACAATCAGAAGGCCGTAACTGATCGCGACCGCTTCAAGCGTCGCGAGCTTCATGAATTCGTCGAGCATCGGCAGGCCCACGGCATAAAGTGCGAGGCCGGCGACGGTAAGGCCGCAAAACACCAGCGCGCCGGTCGAAGCTGCTATCGGGGCAGAATCACCCGACAGCGCCAGGATCGCCAGCGCAGCGCCGAAGAGGATCGCGACGGCCGCCTGATTGAGATAGAGCCCGCGGGAATCGCGCAGATCATCTTCATTTACACCGTTCAGGATGATCGCCCCCGCTTTGGGAGACAGCGTTCCAATCGCAATGAGCACACCGATCAGGACATAAATTCCAGCGACGGCCATCGCGACGACGGCAGATTGAGACGGCGTGCTCCCCGCCCCGATCCACACATCGATTTCGCTGCGTCCGAGGGCTTTGCCCAGGAAATAGCCAGCAACTGCGCTCGCGGCGACGAGACCGAAGAATGTCCATCCCTTAGATTTCGACTGTGCCATCAATCTTGCTCCGGTTCCCATTCGTCGATGAACAATTCAGGCACCGGCACGCCGAAGATTTTCGACATGCGCAATGCCAGCGGCAAGGAAGGATCGTATTTGTCCGTCTCGACCGCGTTGATCGTCTGGCGCGATACGCCGAGCCGCCGAGCAAGCTCGCCCTGGCTCCAGCCCTTCGCCTCTCTATAATCTCGCAGCCGGTTGTGCACGAATCCTGTCCTTGCCTGTAAAGAGGTCTTTACTGTAAAGAACTCTTGTCAGTCAAGAGCTCTTTACAGGCAGGATTGGGTTTTCCTACGCAGAGCTTTTGTGCCTAATTCTCCTGCCTCCCTTCGTCGCAAAGAGGCTTGGCATGAACCGCAGACCGATATTCGACTACATTCGCGCCCTTCTCGGGCGTGGCTTGACCCAGACCGAGGTCGACCAGCTTGACCGGCTGCTCGACGATTTCGCGGGCGCGGATACAACCGAGAGTGGGTACCCGCCGGCCCGCACGATCGGGCCCGATGGCATTGCACTTATCAAGCAGTTCGAGGGCTTTGGACGTTTGCGGCCCGACGGACTGGTGGCGAGCTATCCCGACCCCGGAACCGGCGGCGAGCCCTGGACGATCGGCTGGGGCAGCACGGGTCCTGGCGTCGGACCCGATACGGTCTGGACACGCGCGCAGGCCGATGCACGCTTCGAACGTGACCTTGAAACCTATGCTGCGGAAGTCGCAAACGCCATCGGCGACAGCCCGACCACGCAAAACCAGTTCGATGCTCTGGTGAGCTTTCACTACAACACCGGGGCGATCGGGCGCGCGACGCTGACTCGCCGACACCGCGAGGGCGACTATGCAGCGGCGGCGGCGCAATTCGGGCGCTGGATCAGGGCTGGCGGCCAAATTCTTGAAGGGCTGGTGCGTCGACGGAGGGCGGAAGCCAACCTCTACCGCAAAGCGTGAAGCGACCCTTGCCGGCTGTGCAGATCGACGGAACCCGACCCATACGTGCGCCGTTAGCCCACTAAAGGAGCTTAACATGCGTTATATTTTGAGCGGTGCGGCGGCGATCGCGCTCGCCGCCGCGGGTGCGTATGCCCAACCGGGGAAGGGCAACGGAAATGGCAATGACAAGGGCAATCGCGGAAACGGTGCTGCTGCCTCAGTCGAGAAAGGCGCTGACAAGGCACGCGGACAGCGCAATTCCGCGCAGCGCGAGCAGGCCCCCAACCGACCGCCACAGGCTCGGCTGCAATCTCGTGGCGACGAACGCAAGCAGGGGCGGGTAACGCCTCCGGCAATCGGCAAGGAACGCGGTGCGAATGCGGGCGCTTCACAACGCAACGGTCCGAACGGACCCACTGTCCGTCGAGCAGTTCGCAATCAGAGATCCGACGGTACCATCGAGCAGGTGGTTGATCGCGTCATCTACGATCGCGAGCGAAGCCTCTTGCGCCGCGATCTGGGCCGTTCGGTGCTGGACGGTTGCCCTCCCGGCCTGGCCAAAAAGGGCAATGGCTGCATGCCGCCAGGTCAGGCGAAAAAATACTACGACCGCGGGCTTTTCGGACGCGATTACCGTCCTGGAATCTTCGGTCTCAGCAACTATCGCGACGGGCGTTACGCCTACAACGACGGCTATCTCCTGCGCCTCGGATCGGGCGGCGGCATAAGCGGATACATCCCGCTGCTCGGCGGTGCGCTGGCCATCGGAAACCGCTGGCCTAATTCCTACGATTACTACGAGGTGCCAGACTACTACGTCGATTATTATGATCTCGGAGGGCGTGATCGCTATCGATACGCCGACAACGTGATCTACCGGTACGACGCGGAGGACGCGGCGATTACGTCGGTCGCGGCGCTGCTGACAGGCGACGATTTTGCAATCGGCCAACCCATGCCGCGCGGCTACGACGTCTACAACGTCCCTTATGCCTATCGCGATCGTTACTACGACACGCCCGACAGCTGGTATCGGTATTCCGACGGCTACATCTATCGCGTCGATCCCGAAACACAGCTGGTCGCCGCGGCAATCGACCTCCTGATCTGACGAGAGCATCATGCGACACCCTGCAAAACTTGCGCTCTATTGCGCCATTATCGCCGCGACTCCCCTTACCGTCGCCTGTTCACAAAGCGATCCGTCGCCGGAAAGCGCGGCCAGCACACGCGATGCCGGCACCCAGTCGCTTGGCGCAGCCCTCGGCGAACTGAACGAAACCTCCATCCTTCGCGACGCCATGACAGAAACCGAGCTGGCGGGCATTCTCGACAGCCCGGCAAGCTACACGATCCTCGCGCCGACCGATGCGGCGTTCAACGCGCTGGGCGACGATGCCGAAGGGCTGACCGATGACGAGCAGAAGCCCCTGTTGCTGGCCTTGGTTCGCAATCACCTGTTGCCCGGCCACCTGACGCCGGAGACCATCGGGAGTGCTATTGACGCTCAGGAAGGTGCGGTCACAATGACCACGCTTGGCGATGGCGAAGTGACATTCGCGCGCGACGGCGAGGGCCTGACAGTAGCCTTCGGCGACGGACCGCAGGCACGTATCGTTGGAGAGCCGGTTGCCACCAACAACGGGGTTATCATCCCGCTCGACACGGTTCTTGTCCCGCGCAACGCCGGATGATGGCAGTTGATCAATAGTCGCGGCTGATTTCGGCTACCACGCTTTCCCGGCCGACTGTCGAGACTGCAGCCAGCAGGGATAGCCAGCTCGACACACGGAACTCCAGTTCCGTCGCGCTGTAGCCGCGTCCGTCGGTGATGATTTCGGCATAGAAGCGCCGCCCGAAATTCTTGCCCAGCGCCACGCCGGTGCCACGCCCCAGTGCGGGGTCCGCGCTCACGATGCGCAGGCGATCGAGCCCGATCGCGCTCCGCAGCTGGTTGATCGGGTCCATCCCGCCACCACCGCGCAGGCTGGCCACAGCCGCGCCCAATTGCAGCGCGTCGGTTGCCGAGAGGCTTGTCACGGACCCGCCGAACAGGAGGCGAGCGAGGATTTCCTCTTCCGGCAAGGCGGGATTCGAGCTGAAGGCGATTTCCGGCTGAGTTGCGCTGCCTCGCACCGTGACCTCGACCGTCAGCCCGTCGCGGTCTGTCTCTGCACGGATGTCGAGCCGGGGATCGATCGGCTGGTTCTCGTCGAAATCGATGCGCCCACGAGTCAGTTCGAAGCGCGTTCCGGCAAAGGTATAATCGCCCCGCACCACCTCTGCCCGGCCACCGATGCGCGGATCGTCGGTCGTTCCGCGCAGAATGATGTCCGCGCCCCATTCGCTCTCCAGCCCCATGCCATCGACATCGATCCGGCTGCTGGCGGTGGCATCGATCAGATAGCGCCAGGGGCGACCCGGTGCGGCCTGCGGCTGGCGATTGGCTGGAGCATTGATTTCTCGCGTCGCAATCTGCGGAAGACGCAGATCGTCGGCCGCCGTGCCGAGACCCCAGCTTGCCTGATCGACGCGAACGCGGCCTGCGATCGTCCCGCCAAGTCCGTTCGAGACGATCCGCAAGGGTCCGGTGATGGTGGCCGAAAGCCCGGCTGCATTCAGCAACCGGGCGTTGCGTGCAGAAGCGCGCAAGTCGATTATCGGGCCGCGGATTTCCAGAATGCGCCCTTCGACCGGCTCACCCAGCGTGCGCAAATCTACGATCCCGCTGCCGCTCACCGAGCCGCCATTGGGCGTTTCGCCCGCGAAGCGCGTGATCTGTAGCCGCGAACCGGCGAAGCGGCCGCGCATGGCGACGCTGCGAATGTCGGTTCCTGACAACGAACTCTGGACGCGGAGGGCATCGCTCGAAACCGAACCGCGAACCGTCGGATCGGCCAAAGTGCCCGTTGCATCGGCAGCCACGGCCACCGGGCCAGTAAGGTCGAAGGCGTCGATTGCGGCAAGACGCCAGAGGCTTTCGGCTGCCCCGCGATAGCGGAGTTGGGCGAGCAAGCGTCCGGCGCGAAGTCGCTCGAGCAATTCGCCGGAGGCGGGTAAACCGGAAATGCGCGCCTGCACCCGGCCACGCTGGATCTCCTCGTTGCGCAACAGGCCGCGCACTTCCAGATCGTCCCCGCCCAGCCGGGCGACGAGCGAGACGTCCACCGGACGGGATGTCAGTATAAGGCCGCTTCGCGTAAGGCCGTCGATCTTGACCTTGGCTTCGCTGATCGGAAGGCCGTTGGCCGACTGGCGATAGTCCACTGTTCCGGAAATCGTGCCACCAAGCCCGGTATCCGCCCGTGCGATATCGACCAGGGCCAGCGGCATGCGCGCCAGCTTGAGGTCCAGCGCGAGGTCGCCCCCGCCGACCCGTCCCGCTGCGATGAGCCCGCCATCGCCATATTTGACCTGCGTCGGCGCGAGGCGCCAGCTCTCGCCCTCGCGCGTCAGCACCGCGCGGCGCGGCATGGTGATGTCGCGTCCGGCAAACTCGCCCCTTGCCGCAACCGCGATCCGTTCCGACTGGAAGCGCGCGTTTAGATCAAGCTCGAACCGGGAGTTGCGGCGTCCGGAGATCGACGCATCGACGCGTCCGACCCCATCTTCCAGCTCGCCCTGAGCCGCGAACCGCCCGATGAAGACAGTGCCGAAGGAGAGGCCCGCCCCACGTGCCGTGCCGGTAAAGTTCGTCCCGCCATCGCCGATGACGCCTTGCGCGTCGACCCGTGCACGGGCGATGCGGACCGGCGTCTCTCCGCCGAAACTGGCGTTGCGGGCGGTGAGGTCGATGGCGAGGCCCTGCCCCCCGGCTCGCGGTGCCAAATCGATCGTCCCGTCAAGCCCCCCGCCGGCAAAGGCCAGCTGGCCCTGCGCGCCACCATCGACAAGCGTCAGGCCGCCGGTCACGTCCGTGTCGGTGAAGCGCAGGCTTTCGATATCGATCCGCGTCGGTCCGCTGGCCGGGGCGAACAGGCCAAGGCGGCCATCGAAAGGACCGATCGGAGACTGGCCCGTCGTGTCGATAGCGAAGCCTTCTTCGGTCGGTGCAATGGCGACGCGCACGTCTGTCAGTCCGGTAACCGGCGCGGCGAAGACGAGTTCGGCCGTCGGGCCAGCATCGTCGAGCGATGCCACGACGGTGAAGGCCCCGTATTCGGTATGGCGCCCATTGCCGGCGATGCTGGTCGTGCCATCGCGCACACTGCCATCGAGCCGCATTGCGAGCTTGCTGGCATCGACGCGCACATCGTCGAACACCAGCGGCCGGTCGCCGCCGATCGCCAGACCACCGCGCACCCGGATGGGCGTGCCGGCCAGATTGGCCAGCGTGTCGTTGGTGACCGGCGCGACGCGCGCGTCGAGATCGGCCGTCACGCGCCACGGTGCACCGGACGCCAGCGTCAGGTCGATTACCGCCGTTCCACCCACAGTTCCGACATTGTCCAGCGCCAGACCGCTTGCGCGCAGCGGGCCGCGAATCTGGTAGGATCCGCTATCGAGATCGCCGCGAAGGGCAAGGTTTGCACTGGTCGAAGGGAAGGACAGCCGCAGATCGTCGGCGAGCAGGCGGGAACCGGCAAGCACCAGCGTCCCGCGGACCGTGCCATCGACCAGTCGCGGGTCGACCAGAGCATTTCCGCTCGTCACGCGGCCCAGATCGAGATTGATCGGTAGAGTCCAGCGCGTGCCATCATAGCGAGCCGTACCCTGCTGTCGCAGCCCCGCGAGCACAGTCCCGCCCGCATCGATTTCGCTGACCGCGAGGTTGTGGACGATGGTCAGATCGGAGAAGGCCCCGTCGATCGTGGCCTCGGCGCGCGCGTTGCGCAAAGTTAGGTCGGGACCGAACAGATTCGGATCGCGCAACACGGCATCCACCTGCAGATCATCAACGCGGTTCTCGGCAAGATTGACCGCTCCAATTGCATCCAGGGCAAGGCCTTGGCCCTGCACTTGCGCGCGCCCGTCGAAGATGCGGTCGTCAATCGTGATGCTGGATCGAACGGCAACGTCGCGCCCGAGCGCATCGAGCGGCAGGCCGGTGAGGAAATTGGAAGGATCGACCTTGCCCAGCAGGCCGAACTGTCCCCCGCGATTGGTCACCCGCAAGGCCGCGACGCGAGCGTCCGCGCTGCGCACCAGCAGTGAACCATTCCAGCGGCTCCACGATCCATCGCCGCGAATCCGCGCAGTATAATCCTGGTCCAGTCCGGCGAGTGCCGCCACCGGACCATCGGCTGCAGCATCGAGGTCGAGAGAAAGATCGAACCTGTCGCCATCGGGCTCCGCATCGACGAGCAGCGCAACCCGGTCGCTCTCACCAAGGCGTCCGCGGGCATCGACCAGCAAGCGACGATCTTCGACCTGCGCTTCACCGGCCAGGTCGACCCGCTGGGCGCGTTCGCCAGCAATACCCGGCGCGAGCATCAGATTGTCGATCTCGAAGCTGTCGATCGATATGTCGAAACCCGGGAGGATCGGCCCTTCTTCCTCGCTCGGGATGAATTCCGGAATGCGCTCGAGCGTGGCGCGGCGGGCGGCGAAACTGTCGATTTCGAGCCGGTTGTAAAGCCATGCCCCCGGGTTCCAGTCCACCTCGGCACGCGGAATGGTCATGAACACGCCCTGCGGGTCGGATAGGCGCACATCGTGCAGCACCGCCGCGCCATAGAGATTGCCCTCGATCCGGCCGATTTGGATGTTGAGACCGTTCGGCAGGGTCGTCCTTGCGATCTGGCTAGCCAGCCAGCGTTCGCCCAGCGGCGTGTTGAGCACCACCAGGCCGCCCCCGATGAGGAGCGCGAGCGCAGCCAGAAGACCCAGCGCCCACTTCCCCACCCGCTTGAGCGGCGAACGGCGCGCGGCCGGCGTTTCCTGCACGCTCTCTTCCACCATCAGAACGCCTGGCCCAGCGAGACATAGACGGCGACGGGAGAATCGTCCTCGTCGGGGTTCAGCGGCACGCCCACATCAATGCGGATCGGACCGAAGCCGGTAGCGTAGCGCAGGCCGACACCCGCACCATATTTGATGAAGCGGAAATCGGGCGTGCTCGAAATCGAGACCGACCCCAGATCGAAGAACGGGACGATCGAGACGGCGCCGTCGAACAGGCCGGTCCCGATGCGCGCCTCGATCGAGGCTTCGACAAGGCTGCGCCCGCCGGTCGGCTCGCCCAGATCGTTTTCCGGACCGATGGTCTGAAACCCGTATCCGCGAACCGAGCCCCCGCCGCCTGCATAGAGCCGCCGCGATGGTGGCACGGCGAAGGTCGGCGCACCCTGGATACTGGCAAACCGCAGCCGTCCGGCAAGGACGGTTCGCTCTCCGACCGATTGGTAGTAGGACGCATCGGCCTGGTTGCGCAGGTAGAAGTAATTCTGCCCTTCGGTGCGCGACGCCTCTGGCGCGAGAAATCCGGTGATCCTGAAGCCCTGTGTCGGATCAAGCAGCGAGTCGCTGGTATCGATGGTCGCGCGTCCGAAAACCGAGGCCACGAAATAACGCTGGCGGGGTCTCGGAATTCCGCCGATCACCCGATTGCGCTCGTCCGTCGCGAGGATTTCAGCCCCCAGCCCCCAGGCCAGCGGTTTCTGGAACAGCAGCGTTGACAACCGCTCATAGGTACCGGTGAGGGCGATAGTGCGCGCATCGAAGGCGTCGGTATCGAGCGTGGACGCATAGGCATCGACGGTGAGCACCTTGTCGCGTCCACCGAAATTGTTGCGGCGGAAGGTCACGCCGGCGAGCTGTTCCTGAGTGCCAACAATCCCACGCACGCGCAACAGGCCTTCGGGCGGGAAGAGGTTGCGGTGTTCCCAGCTTCCCTCGATGCGGATACCCTCTTCCGAGCCATAGCCGATCGCCCCCGCAATCGTGCGCAGCTTGGCGCGTTCCAGCTCGACATCCATGGCCACCACACCGGGCTCGTCCCCCTGCGGCGGAGTCACTTCGCGCGGCGTCACCGAAACGCTGGACACGAGGCCGGTCGCCGTGACGGCGCGGCGCAGGTCGAGATTGAGGCTGCGCTGGTAGACATCGCCGGGATCGAACCGTGCGATGCTGGCAAGATGGCGCGACGACAGGAAATCGGGATCGTTGCTTACGACCTCGCCGAAGACATATTTGCCATTCGGGCGGACCGGCATGGTAAGGTCGCCCTCTTCGCGTTCGTGGTCGATCAGCAATTCGGGAGCGTCGATCTCGGCAAAAGGATAGCCGGTTTCGCCCAGAGCGCGATCAAGATCGAACCGCTCCTCGATGATCTTGTCGCTCTGGAGATAGTCGCCTGTGACAATCTCGAAGGCGGCGCGAAGCCGGTCGGCATCGGGGGCCTGCGGCAATTGGCCGAGATCAATGGCTCCGAAGCGGTATCGATCGCCCGGGATGACATCGAAGCGGACGCGCGGTCGCGGCTCGGCCCCCTCTTCGCCTGCTTGCGGAGTCACGATCGAACGCAGGACGGTGCCGTCGTAATAGCCATAGACCCGCAGCAGATTGTTCAGCAGTTCCTCGTCGGCACGCGCGCGAGCCGCAACCTGCGCCGAATTCTCCTCGCCATTCTCGAGTTCTTCGATCGTCGAGAGGGCTTCGAAGCGACTGACGAAATCTTCGCGCTCGCTGAAGGGAGGTTCCCGCTGCGGGAATCCGAGCACGAGGGTGTCGGACAATTCACGCGTTTCTGCCTCATCGAGAGCCACGCGACGACGGTCTTCGAGCAGGCTGGCAAACTCGATATCCTCTTCCGGCTCGAGATCCTGCAACGGTGCCAGTTCGATCTCGTCCGGCCACGCGATTTCCATTCCCGGAATGTCGTCAGTCGGGGTTTCGGCATCGAGATCGGCGAATGTGTCGATGGCGTCCGGCTGCTCTCCGTCGGTGCCCTGCTCCGCCCACTCGTCGGGATTGTCGACGGCGCTATCTGGGATCAGGTCCTCGAGCGCAGGTGCGGTTTCGCGGTCCTGTGCGGCGGCCGGCTGGAAGGTCAGGGAAAGGGAAGCGATCCCGAGCGCGAGCGCGCAACGAACCGAACTAGTCGGCGAGCTTGTATTCCGCCTGATTGCCATCCTTGGCGGGCAAGGCACCGTCGCGGCTGCGGTGGCGCGGCGCGGTAGCAGCGGCGATGAGGCGGCGCTGTTCGCCTTCTCCCATGCGTTCCCATCCGGCCCGTCCGAGCTTTTCGAGCGGACGATAGCGGACCTTGTATTGCATGCGCTCGGCCCCTTCGACCCAGTAGCCGAGATAGACATAGGGCAGGCCCCGCTCGGCCGCGCGGCGGATGTGATCGAGAATGATGTAGTTCCCAAGCCCAGCCCGATCCTCATGCTCCGGGTCGTAGAAGCTGTAGATCATCGACAGCCCGTCACCCTGGAAATCCGTAAGACATGCTCCGACCAGGCGACCCGGCTCGGTGCCGATTCCCGGCTCCCTGTATTCAACGACATAGCTGCTAACCGGCGTATGTTCCACCATGTCGGCAAAGTCACTGTCTTCCATTTGGGTCATCCCGCCGCCGGGATGACGCGAAGCGAGATATTTCTGCAGCAATTCGAACTGTTCGTCCGTCGCCCATGGGCGGCATTCGGTGACGACGAGATCGTCATTCGCCTTGAGCGCCCGCTTCTGCGTCTTTGATGCGCGGAATTCGCTGGCGACCACGCGGACCGAGACACAGGCCTGGCAATCCAGGCAGGAGGGACGGTAGGCCACCGTCTGGCTGCGCCGGAAGCCGATGCGACCCAGCGCCTCGTTCAATTCGTCGGCATTGTTGCCGCGCAATTCGGTGAACACCTTCCGCTCGCTCTTGCCCGGGAGATACGGACAGGGCGCAGGGCTCGTCACGAAGAACCGGGGAAAGCGGATCGGAGCTGTCACGGTTGCCGGCATCCTTTCATCGACGGAATCGTCAACTTGCCGGAGCACCATGCCACGGCGTTTACGATTTGTTGACTCTGTTATGCAGCACCCGGTTCCGGGTTAAAAGGTTCTTAACCATGAAAATGGCTGAGCGTCCGACGAATGTCGCGAGAATCCCGTGGCGCCGGGTCGATAATCCTCAGGCCAGCTCGGCAAGGCTGACGTCGTAGCCCTTGGCTCGCAGCCCCTTCACCAGGCCATCGATCTGCTCGGCATCGCGCGCCTCGCACTCGATTTCGGCTGTCAGCCCCTTGGCCGGGAGCGTGGTAAAAATGCGCTGGTGATAAATTTCGATGATGTTGACGTTATGCGCGTCGAATTCGCGCATCACCTTGAACAATGCGCCCGGACGGTCCTGCAAAGTGATCTGCAGCCGCGCCAGACGGCCCGAACGCGCGAGATCGCGCAGCAGCACGTTGGCCAGCAAACGCGTGTCGATGTTCCCGCCGCACAACACCAGGCCGACAGTCTTGCCAGCAAACTTCCGGGGATGGGAAAGCACTGCCGCCAGCCCTGCGGCGCCCGCGCCCTCGACCACGGTCTTTTCAATCTGCAGCAGCAGCGAGACTGCGTGTTCGAGCTTGGCCTCCTCGACCAGCAGCACCTCGTCGACAAGTTCGCGAATGATCTCGCGCGTGAATTCGCCCGGTGCCTTGACCGCAATGCCTTCGGCGAGCGTGTCGCCCCCGCACGGCAGGTCCTGACCGGTCACCGCGCTATACATGGACGGAAACAGCCTGGCCTGAACACCGACCATCTCGATGTCGGGCTTCAGCGCCTTTGCGACCGTCGCCATCCCGCTCATCAGGCCGCCACCGCCGATCGGGACCACCAGGCAATCGAAATCGCCTTTCTGCTCCAGCATTTCGAGCGCGACCGTCCCCTGCCCCGCGGCGACCAGCGGGTGGTCGAACGGATGGACAAACGTCAGGCCACGCTCGCTTTCGAGCTGCCGGGCATGGGCATAGGCTTCGTCGAAAGTTTCACCGAAGAGCTCGACCTGGCCGCCGACGCTCTCCGTCTGCATCACCTTCACGCTCGGCGTCGTCTGCGGCATCACGATGGTGACCGGCACCCCGAGCCGCCGCCCGTGATAGCTCAGCCCCTGCGAATGGTTGCCCGCCGACGCCGCGATGACACCGCGTTCCTTCTGCGCTTCGGTCAGATGCAGCAGGGCATTGAGCGCGCCGCGCTCCTTGTAGGCGGCGGTGAACTGCAGGTTCTCGAACTTCAGCCAGATATCCGCACCGGTGATTTCCGACAGCGTCTGGCTGCGCAACATCGGCGTCTTGACCACAGCACCATCGATGCGCTCCGCGGCTGCCCGCACATCCTCGAGCGTCAGGAGATCGGTCGCCCTGTCGGCGGCGCGTGCAGTGGATGGCTTGCTCATGGGTCTCGGCCCTACGGCGAGCGGGGCAGCGGCGCAATCGCGGAAAGGGTTTGCCTGCGCCAAGCTATGCCTTATCGCCGCCCGAGACACGAATATGGGGCCGCCTGATGAAACGATTAATCCTTGCCGCATTCCTCGCCAGCGCCATGGCTGCACCCGCCATGGCCGACGTGCTGGTGGACAATGTCGAAGGCCTGACCATCGACGAGGACGGCGAGGTCAAACGTTTCACGGGTCTGGTGATCGACGACAATGGCACGATCGTGCAACTGCTGGAGCGCGGGGACGACAAGCCGCAGACCGACTATCGCGAGGACGGCCAGGGCCGGGTGATGATCCCCGGCCTGATCGATGCGCACGCCCATGTTATGGGCGTTGGCATCGGCGCGCTCACGCTCGACCTCTCGGACACGCGCTCGCTTGACGAAGCGCTGGCCAAGATCTCAGCCTTTGCCGCTGAGAACGAGGCGCGCCCATGGATCCTCGGACGCGGCTGGAACCAGGAGCAATGGGGCCTCGGCCGTTTCCCCACCGCCAAAGAGCTGGACCGCGCGGTTTCCGATCGCCCGGTCTATCTCCAACGCGTCGATGGCCATGCGGGTTGGGCCAATACGCTGGCATTGCAGGCGGCCGGTATCACGGCGCAAACCAAGTCGCCCGATGGCGGTCGGATAGAGCGCCTGCCCGGCTCGCAAGAACCCTCCGGAGTGCTGGTCGATGCGGCGGAAGAGCTGATTAATCGCGCAATCCCCGCGCCGCGCCCGGTGGAACGCGATCTCGCCTTTGCCGAGGCGCAGAAGGTGCTGCATCGGCAGGGCATTACCGCCGTGGCCGATATGGGCACCACGATCGAGGACTGGCAGGCGTTCCGCCGCGCCGGCGACCGTGGCACGCTGACGCTGCGCATCATGAGCTATGCCGCCGGGCCCGACCAGATGGAACTGATCGCCGGTTCGCGGCCCACCCCCTGGCTGTATGGCGACAAGCTGCGGATGAACGGGGTGAAGCTTTACCTCGACGGCGCACTCGGCAGTCGCGGCGCCTGGCTGAAGCGTCCCTATGCCGACGATCCAGGCAACACCGGCCTGCCTCTGACCCCGCCCGCGAAGCTGCGCAACATCCTCGTCCGCGCAGCACAGGGCGAGTTCCAGCCGGCGATCCACGCGATCGGTACCGCTGCGAATGCCGAAGCGTTGAATGCGATCGACGAGCTTGCCGAAAGTTTCCCCGGCGACCGCCGTTGGCGGATCGAGCATGTCCAGATCGTCGATCCGGTCGATCTGCCCAAGCTCGGGCAGAATGGCGTCATCGCCAGCATGCAGCCGGTTCACCAGACCAGCGACCGCCTGATGGCGGAAGCGCGGCTGGGGCCGGATCGGCTTGATGGCGCCTATGCCTGGAACACGATCCTCGGTCTTGGCGGCAAGCTCGCTTTCGGGTCTGACGCGCCGGTGGAAAGCGCCGACCCATTCGCGGGGATGGCTGCCGCGACGACTCGCATGGACGCCGATGGAGAGCCGTTCGGGGGCTGGCGCCCCCAGGACAGGGTTAATCGCGAACAGGCGCTGGCGGGCTTTACCGCCTGGGCAGCCTATGCGGGATTTGCAGAGGGTCGCTTCGGCCGTCTGCTACCCGGTGAGCGCGCGGACTTCGTGCTGGTCGATACCGATCCGCTGATGGCAACGCCCGCGCAGTTGCGCGCTACGAAAGTGCTGGAAACCTGGGTGGGCGGCCGGAAAGTCTACGACGCCGACTGAGGCTCGTCCTTCTCCGCCGCATCTTCCGGCGCCTCCATGCTCTTCTTGCGGTCGGTGAACCGCATCAGGAGCAATGAGCTTTCGAACAAGAGCAGGAGCGGTACGGCCAGCAGAAGTTGCGACCCTGGATCGGGCGGCGTGATGATCGCCGCGAGTGCGACCACGAGGACGATGACATAGCGCCGTGCATCGACCAGCTGCGCCCGCGTGACGATCCCGGCGCGGTGAAGCAGCAACAGCAGGACCGGCAGAAGGAAGCTCATCCCGAACGCGAGGATGAACTGCATCACCAGTCCAAGGTATTCGTTAGCCGTCGGCAAGGCCTGTATCTCCAGCCCGCCTGCCGTGCCCTCGAACCCCAGGAACCAGCGGAAGGCAGTCGGCATCACGACATAGTACGCGAGCGCCGCGCCCGCCCCGAAGAGCAGCGGGGTCGCGAACAGGAACGGCAGGAAGGCCTTCTTTTCCTTCGCATAAAGGCCGGGTGCGACGAAGGCCCAGAGCTGGTTGGCGATAATCGGAAAGCTTACGCAAAAGCCGGCGAACAAGGCCACTTTCAGCTCAACGAAGAACACCTCGTAGAGCTTTGTGAAGATCAGCTGGCCCTCACCCTTGGGGAAGGCTTCCTTCAGTGGCTGGATCAGGAAGCCGAGGATCGGATCGGCGAAATAAAGGCAGACGCCAAACGCGATAACCAGCGCAAGAATGCACCGCACCAGGCGCGCGCGCAGCTCGATCAGATGATCAAGCAGCGGGGCTTGCGTTTCGTCGATGTCCTTGATGACCGCCATGTCAGGCCTCCGACGGCGGCGGCGGGGGCGGGTCAAGCGGGAGCGGCGGCTCTTGGGGGTCGGATGCTGCGTGCTCGGGAGCCTTCTTCGGCGCAGCGCGCCTGATTGCGGCTTCGGCAGCGGCATCTGGATCGGGGACCTCGTCGGCCGCCGCCAGCGGCTCCATCTGCGGTGGAACGAGATTGTCCGGCGCGCCGCCGGCAGGATCCGTTCCCTTCGGGTATTCGGCCATGATGCGCTTGTTGCGCTCGGCCCATTCCTTTTCCATGTCCTCGATTTCAGCCTGGCGGACCATCTCGTCGATCCCGGCGCGGAAATGACCCGACATGCGCCGCAGCTTGCCGATCCAGCGCCCGGCGGTCCGCATGGCCTTCGGCATGTCCTTGGGGCCGATCACGATGATCGCCACCACGACAATGACGAGCAATTCGGCGGCGCCGATATCGAACATGGCTGGCCCTATCCGCCCGTTGGCGGCCTATTTGGAGTCGCTGGGCGACTTGACCTGGCTGTCCTGCAAGCCGTCTTCGGCAGGTTTGGCTTCGTGGCCGAGCTGCCTCGCGGGCTTCTCGTCTTCCTCGTTCATGCCCTGCTTGAAGCTTTTGATGCCCTTGCCGAAATCGCCCATCATTTCGGAGATGCGACCCCGCCCGAACAGGACGAGGATGACGATGGCAATGATGATGAGCTGCCAGGGACCGAGCGACATGATGAAACCTTTTTCGTAGCTGTCCTGCCCATATAGGCGCGTGCGCCACGCTATGCCAGTGAGCTGTCGTCTGTCGCGCTTTCTGGTTCGTCCGCCCCGTCGTCTGCCTTTGTTTCGGTCGGGGCCTCGCCCATCAGATCTTCATACGCGTCATCGACAGGATCGAGCAGGCCGGTTGCGCGCAATTCCGCCAGTCCCGGCAAGTCGCGGCGGCTTGCGAGGCCGAAGTGCTCGAGAAATTCGGGCGTCGTGGCGTAAATCGTCGGGCGCCCCGGCACTTCGCGTCGCCCGGCAATCTTCACCCAGCCGGCCTCCATCAGCACATCCAGCGTGCCACCGCTGGTCTGCACCCCGCGGATCGATTCGATTTCGGCGCGGCTGACCGGCTCGTGATAGGCGATGATCGCCAGTACCTCGGTCGCCGCGCGGCTGAGGCGGCGCAGTTGCTCCTTCTCGCGGCGCAGCAGGTGCGCGAGATCGGGCGCGGTTTCGAAGTGCCAGCGCTTGCCGCGCTCGACCAGGCGGATGCCGCGATCCTCGTAATGCGCCGCGAGCGCATGCAACGCATCGCGGACCTCGCCCGGTGCCGCATCGCCGAGAAACGCGGAGAGCGCATCCGCCGACATCGGCTCTTCGGCAGCGAACAGCGCCGCTTCCACCGCCCGCGCGAGATCATCCATTAGTCGATGCCCGGCGCAGATGGAGGGGACCGAACGTCTCGTCCTGCTGCAACTCGGCCTTGCCCAGCCGGGCGAGCTCTAGCGCAGCGACGAAGCTGGAGGCGAGCGCCGACTTTCGCAATCGCGGTTCCGCATGGGGCGGGAGGAAGTCCTGCAACTCCATCCAGTCCAGTGTCACGCCAAGCATGTGGGAGACGCGGTCGAGCGCGCTTTCGAGCGTCATGACCGGCCGTTCGCGGACCATGTGGATCGCAGGAGCGGTGCGCGCCTTGACCCGTCCATAGGCCTCGATCAGCGCATACTGATCGCATTGCCACAAGGTCTTGCGGGCGATCTCGAGACCTTCGGGCGCCGCGCGCAGGAAGACGTCGCGCCCGATCCGGTCGCCGCCCATCAGCCGCGCCGCCGCATCGCGCATCGCGCCGAGTCGCTGGAGCCGCAATTGCAGCTTCAGCGCAAGCTCTTCGGGGCTCGGATCCTCCTGCTCGTCCTTCGGGAGGAGCATCGCCGACTTGAGGTAGGCCAGCCACGCGGCCATCACGAGATAATCGGCTGCCAATTCCAGCTTCAGCGCCCCGGCCTGCTCTATATAGTCGAGATACTGGTCGACCAGCGCCAGGATCGAGATCGAGCGCAAATCGACCTTTTGCCGCCGCGCGAGGTCGAGCAACAGGTCGAGCGGACCTTCCCAGCCGTCGAGCTCGAGATAAAGTGCCTTCCCGCTTGCGGGTGTGGGCGACGCAATGCCATCCCAGCTCTCATCCGCCTCGCTTTGCGGTGGATCGGAAAAGAGCAGGCCCTCGTTCATGGTCAGGCCGCCTGATCTGCGATGGCCAGCAATGCATCGCGTCTGGCCAGCAGTTCGGATGCATCGATCGTGTCACGCGGATCACCCATCGCTGCGTGAACCCGATCCAGGCGCTCGGCAGCCTGCTCCGATATCGTTCCGCACCGTTCGACGATGCCCTGCATGTCGTCGAGCTTGGCCCAGCAATTCAGGACGATGTCGCAGCCGGCCGCCAGAGCTTTCTCCGCACGATCCGGGATCGAGCCGTCGAGGGCCTGCATGTCGATGTCGTCGGTCAGCATCAAACCGTCGAAGCCGATATCGCCGCGAATAACCTTCTCTATCACGGTGGATGACAGCGTCGCAGGATGCCTAGCGTCCCACGCGGTGAAGACGATGTGCGCGCTCATGCCGAGCGGATGGTGGGACAGGGAGCGGAAAGGTTCGATATCGGCTTCGAGCTCGGCCGCGCTGGCATTCACGACCGGCAATTCCTTGTGCGTGTCGCAAGTCGCCCGCCCGTGGCCAGGCATGTGCTTAAGGCAACCGACGACACCGGCGCGGCCCATCCCGTCCAGCACGGCGCGCCCGAGCGCCGCCACCTGCATCGGCTCGCTGCCCAACGCACGGTCACCGATGACCTCATCGGTTTCCGGCCGGCGCACGTCGAACGGGGCATGATAGTCGACGCTGATCCCCGCAAGGGCGAGTTCGAGCGCCATGGCTTCCGCATTACAGCGGGCTGCCTCGATAGCGGACGCCGGAGCGATTTCGTATAACTTAGCAAATGCCTCACCAGCGGGATAGCGCGGCCATTCTGGCGGTTTCATTCGCGCAACCCGACCGCCCTCCTGGTCGATTGAAACGATCAGCCGGTCGCGGCCTTGGATGCTGCGCAAATCGTCGGTCAGACGCCGCAACTGGTCGCGCGTCTCGCAATTGCGGGCGAAAAGTATGTAACCCGCCGGATCGGCCTCCTTGAAGAAGGCGCGCTCGTTGGCCGTAAGTTCCAGGCCGGAAATGCCGAAAATGGCGGGTGTCATGGCGGTAGCCTGCGGGTTTTCGCGCCGAGCGCAAGTGCCCTGCGCGCGCGAAGTGTGGAAATTGCAGTCCTCGCAGCTGCTATTTTACGAAGCAGGCGAGCCCATCGTCCTTCAGGGCCTGACACAAGCGAGTGGCCGCCGACCGATCGCCGGGCAATGCCTGCAGCCGATACACCGTGCCGATGTCGACCCGCGCCTCCACCACGCGATGGCGGACGCCCAAAAGCGCCTCGGTCTGGCGGATCATGCGTGCCCAGGCGTCTTCGGCATCGGCACGGCTGGGGAAGGCGCCAACCTGGACAGCCGTCCCGTCATTTGCCGGAACCGGTTCCGGCGCCGCGCGATCGGCGGGGCTTTCCGCCGGCGCGTCGGTCTCGGTAATCGTCGATGCTATCGACGGGCCACCCGCCGACGCTTGCTGCGGTGTGTCGGCCAGGCGCCCCTCGCGAGTCAGGCCTTCGCCGACGGCAAAGCTGGCATCGCCGGTCCCGGGGAAGACCTTGCCGCCCTCCCGCATCGGCGGTGTCTTGTAGGGTTCTTCCGGCGCGGCGATCAGGCTGCCATCGGCGGGCGGCTCGTCCGAACTTGCCTGCCCGAAGAACCAGATGCCACCGCCGACAAGCCCGAGCGCCAGCAACGCCAGCACGCCGAGCAGCACCATGCGGCCCGTATCGACTCCGCCGCGCGCGTCGTCTGGCTCGGTGCTTTCAAGCCACGGCAGGCTTTCGTCCTCGGCCAGGTCGAGCTCGTCCTCGCTCTCCCAGTCCTCGTCGGTGTCGTAGGGCGTTGCCGCCATGCTCACATCTCCTCGACCGCCTCGACCCCCAGAATGGCGAGACCGTTGCGAATGACCTGTCCCACGGCGTCGACCAGAAACAGACGCGCGGCTGTCAATTCAGCATCGCCTTCCTGAATGATCCGCCTAGAGGGATCGTCATTACCCGCATTCCAGAAACTGTGGAAGGCGGCAGCGAGATCGCCCAGGAAAAAGGCAATGCGATGCGGCTCGCGCGCCTTGGCCGCAGATTCGACCACGCGCGGGAATTGCGCCGCTTCGCGCACAAGCGCCAGTTCGTCTGCGCCCAGCCGGTCGAGATGCTCCGCCGATGGCTCGACGCCTGCCTTGCGCATGGTCGAACGGATGCGCGCATGGGCATACTGCAGGTAGAAGACCGGATTGTCCTTCGACGCCTCGACCACCTTGGCAAAATCGAATTCCATCTGGGCTTCGGGCTTGCGGGTCAGCATGGTGAAGCGCACCACGTCCTTACCCACCTCCTCGACCATATCGGCGATGGTGACGAAATTGCCCGAGCGCTTCGACATCTTGATCGGCTCGCCATTCCGCATCAGCTGGACCATCTGGACCAGCTTTACATCGAAGGGAATTGCCTTGCCTTCCCCTTTGGACAAAGCAGCGACAGCAGCCTTGATCCGCTTGACCGTGCCTGCATGGTCCGCGCCCCAGATGTCGATCAGCTCGTCAGCGGATTGGGCCTTCTGCAGGTGGTAGGCGAGGTCGGCCCCGAAATAGGTCCAGGCGCCGTTCGATTTCTTGATCGGGCGATCCTGATCGTCGCCGAACTGGGTCGAGCGGAACAGCGGCAGTTCGACCGGCTCCCAGTCCTCCGGCGGTGCCTTGCCCTTGGGGGCTTCGAGCACGCCGTCATAGACGAAGCCATGGTCGCGAAGCCACGCTTCGGCAGCCTCGGGCTTCTTGGCCGCCTGCAGTTCGGCTTCGGAAGAAAACAGGTCGTGATGGATGCCTAGCAGCGCGAGATCCTCGCGGATCATGTCCATCATCGCGGCGACCGCCTGCTCGCGGAAGATCGGCAGCCAATCGCTTTCCGGCGCGTCCTTGTACGCATCGCCGAATTGCTGCTTCAGCCGCTCGCCGACCGGCTTGAGATAGTCGCCCGGATAGAGGCCCTCGGGGATTTCGCCGATGTCCTCGCCCAGCGCTTCCTTATAGCGCAGGTGCGCGGAGCGAGCGAGCACATCGACCTGCCCGCCGGCATCATTGACGTAATACTCGCGCACCACGCGGTGGCCGGCGAACTCCAGCAGGCCCGCCAGCGCGTCGCCCACCACCGCGCCGCGGCAGTGGCCCATGTGCATCGGGCCGGTCGGATTGGCGGAGACATATTCGATATTGACCGTGCGCCCGTCGCCCATCGTCGAGCGACCGTAGTCCGCGCCGAGCGACGCGATTGCCTCAAGCTCACGCCGCCAGGCGTCGTCCGACAGGCGCATGTTGATAAAGCCCGGCCCGGCGATTTCCGTCGAGGTGATATCGGGATCGCGCTCGAGATGCTCGACGATCTTATCCGCCAGCGCGCGCGGGTTGGTCTTCGCCTGCTTGGCCAGAACCATGGCGGCATTGGTCGCAAGATCGCCATGCGAGGGATCGCGCGGCGGCTCCACCGTCACGTTGCCGCGCGGCGTTTCGGGTGGAAGCGTTCCTTCCATCTCCAGCGCGTTCAGGATTGCGTTGATCCGCGCGGCGAAGGCCGCGTGCAGGGTCTCGTTGTCAGCCATGGCGCGCGCCTAGCCCATTGGGCCAGATTCGCAAGAGAGGTCCGTGCCTAGCGGGTGGCGTTGTAACGCAGCTGATCCTGCGACAACTGGAAGCCAACGAGCAGCTCGAACGTGGCGCGTTGCACGGCAGCGCGGACGGCCGGATCGGCCAGCGGGTCGAGTGCCGCATCGGGATCGCCCGGCTCGCGCTTGCGCGTGATCTGCTCGCGAATGTCCGCCGGGAGGGTCGCATCGGCGCGATTTACGTAAGCACCGGCAGAACCGCTCGTGCTTGCCCGTTCCTGGCCGTCAGCGAATTGCAGCGTGACCTGACCCACGCGCTTGGTCACCACCTGCGAGCCGCCTCGCAGAACGGTCGAGAAATAGGGCAGCGTGACGGTGCGCGCGCCGCGCGTGTCCGTGCGGCGGGCAAGAACGTCGAAAGTCGCTTCGGTATAGACCCGCTCGCCGCCCTCGTTGCAGGTCGACCGCAGATTGGTGATCGTGGCGGTCACGTCCAGATCGGCAAGCGTGGTCGAGCCGGGGGCGCGAAAGGTCGTGATGTCGCCGGTATAGTCAGGAATGCCCACGGCCGGGCAGACGGTGCGGACAGCCTGGATACCGACACCCTCGCCAACAACGAGTTCGCCTTCACGGCTGCATCCGGCGAGCGCCAGTCCGAGAGCGAGCACGGAAAAGAGGCGATTGCGGCTGGTCATGCGGCTGATATTCCCTTGTCGAAATTCGAATTCGTCCCGCCGGGCGGGCGCGACGACGCCCTAGCTTGCGTGTGGCGAAAGCGCTAGAGGGCACCACATGAACGCCCCCTTTCCATCCACCGCCACGCCCGAGCGCACCGATCCGCGCCTTCCGCTCCAGTTGCTGATCGCCGCCCCGCGGGGGTTTTGCGCCGGAGTCGATCGGGCGATCGAGATCGTCGAGCGCGCGCTCGAGAAATACGGCGCGCCGGTCTATGTCCGGCACGAGATCGTCCACAATCGCTTCGTCGTGGAAAGCCTGAAAGCCAAGGGCGCAATCTTCGTCGAAGAGCTTGACGAGGTCCCGACCGACGCACCAGTCGTCTTCAGCGCGCATGGCGTGCCCAAATCCGTTCCGGCGGAAGCCGAGCGGCGCAACATGCTGTATGTCGACGCCACCTGTCCGCTGGTCAGCAAGGTGCATCGCCAGGCCGAACGGCAGATCGAGAAGGGTCAGCACATCATCTTCATCGGCCACGACGGTCACCCGGAAGTGATCGGAACGATGGGTCAGGTGCCCGACGGCCGGATAACGCTGGTCGAGACGCTCGATGATGTCGCCGCACTGCCGTTCACGCAGGATGACAAGCTGTCGTTCCTCACACAGACGACGCTTTCGGTCGACGACACCCGCGACCTCGTCGAAGCGCTGCAGGCGCGCTATCCGCAGATCGTCGGGCCGAAGGCGGAAGACATCTGCTATGCCACCAGCAACCGGCAGGCTGCGGTCAAGAAAATCGCGCCCGCCAGCGATCTGGTACTCGTCATCGGCGCGCCAAATTCGTCGAACTCCCTGCGGCTTGTCGAAGTGTCCGAACGCCTCGGGACCGACGCATATCTGATCCAGCGCGCCGAGGAGATCGATCCCGCCTGGCTGGAAGGCGTTGGGACGCTGGGCCTGACGGCTGGAGCATCCGCGCCCGAAAAACTCGTGCGCGAGGTGGTCGATCGCCTGTCCGAATGGCGCGATGTGCGCGAAGAGACGATCATGACCGCCGAGGAGAACATGATCTTCAAGTTGCCGCGCCAACTTACCGAATAAGTGGCCGTCTACACCCATTTGGGCGCGGAGGCGCTGGCGGAGCTGATTGCCGCCTATGACGTCGGCGCGCTCGTTTCTGCCAAGGGCATCGCGGAGGGCGTCTCCAACTCGAACTGGTTGATCGAAACGAGCGGGCGCGACGGAAACGGCGCGCGTTTCATCCTGACCATGTACGAGCGGCGGATCGACGTCGCGGAGCTGCCTTTCTTCCTCGGCCTGCTCGATCATCTGTCCGAGAAAGGCTGCCCCGTCCCGCGCACGATCCATGATCGCAGTGGCGCTGCCTGGCGACAGGTCGATGGAAAAGCGGTCGCGCTGATCGAATTCCTTCCCGGCGTCTCGCCTACGAAGCCTGCCGATGCGCAGGCGCGATCGGTCGGTGCTGCACTGGCTGCGACCCATCTCGCCGCGCTCGACTATGACCAAAGCCGGCCCAATCCGCTCGACGTCCACCATAATGCGCAGGTCTTGGCAGCGCGCAGCACGAGTGAGCTCGAATCCGTCGATCCTCACCTGCCCGGCGTTCTCGACATGGCGCATATGGTTGCCGACCGCTGGCCCGATGACCTGCCGCGATCGGTGATCCATTCGGACCTCTTTCCCGACAATGTACTGATGCTGGGCAATCAGGTCTCTGGCATGATCGACTTCTATTTCGCCTGCAGCGACGCCATGGCCTACGACCTCGCAGTCACGCATGCCGCCTGGAGTTTCGACTCCACCGGATCGCGATATGACGGTTCGATCGGCAGCGCCCTTGTGGCCGGATACGAGAGCGTTCGTGCGCTTGACACACGCGAGCGCGAAGCGCTGGCCACACTTGCCGAGGGGGCGTGCCTGCGGTTCGTCGCCAGCCGCCTCGAGGATTGGCTCGACACCCCGGCCGATGCGCTGGTCACGCGCAAGGACCCGATGGATTTCGTCAGACGCTGGAAATTCTATGCCAGTGAGGGCAAGGCGCTGTTCGCATGAAGAAAGTCGAAATCTTTACCGATGGTGCCTGCAAGGGAAACCCCGGCCCGGGCGGCTGGGGCGCGCTGTTGCGGATGGGCAGACACGAAAAGGAAATGTCGGGCGCCGATCCCGAAACGACCAATAATCGCATGGAAATGATTGCGGCAATCAAGGCGCTTTCCGCACTCATCGAGCCATGTGAGGTCGACCTCTACACCGACAGCAAATACCTGATCGACGGCATCACGAAGTGGGTGCACGGCTGGAAAAGGCGCGGCTGGATCAATGCCAGCAAGAAGCCCGTGCGCAATGCCGAGCTATGGCACGAGCTCATCGAACTGACCGCCAATCACACCGTTCACTGGCACTGGGTGAAGGGCCACAATGGCCATCCCGAAAACGAACGAGTGGACAAGCTCGCCAGCGACGCGGCCGAAACCGTCGCCGCCGGCGGCGCCTGAGTTCGCTTCAGCTATTGTCGACGACGTCGGCCCCCGGGCCGTTCTTCTTCATCGATTCGATCGCCGCCTTGGCGCTCGACTTCGAACTGTATCCCTCTGTCGAGAACATGATCTCCGAATTGAACTTGAACCGCACGCGAAACTCGCCCGCCTTGTCCTTGTAGATCTCGAACATGTGAGCCATGGATTTCGGTCTCCCCGTCTGTTTGGCCTCGTTGGAGGCCGCACTCTAACAAATGATATGCCTTTGGCTAGGTGAAGCGGTCCGGGTCATAGAGGGCCGCATCGATCCCTTCCGTCATGGCATCGGGCGCGCTGTCGGTCAGCCGTTGCGCGGCAAGTCTTGCTGCCGCTGGCGAAGTCTGAATCCCGAACCCACCTTGACCGGCGAACCAGGCAAACCCTTCGACCAGCGGATCCCAGCCGTAGACCGGGCGGCGATCGGGCGCGAAACTGCGCAGGCCCGCCCACTTGCGTTCCGCTGCTTCGACGTGCCAGTCGACCACGCGCTCGAAGCGAGCGATGGCCTGCGCTACGTCGAGCTCTTCCGGTGCGGCGTCGCAAGGCTCGCTTGGTATCTCGTCATGGGGGCTGAGCCAGATGCGGCCCGACTCCGGTTTGAAATAGAACTGCCCCTCGATGTCGAGGACCAGCGGCATGTCGGCCGGCGCCTCCGGACTGACGCGCAATTGCACGACGGTCCGCCTTAAGGGCTGGATGCCAATCGGCCGGGCACCGGCGAGCAACGCGACCTTGTCGGCCCATGCGCCTGCGGCGTTGACGATGGCCTGCGCGCTCCATCTCTCGCCACTGTCGCTTTCAAGCAACCAATGATGATCACGCCGGGCGATACCGGCGACTTGCGCCCGGCAAACGATTTCGGTGCCCGCTCGCTGGGCTAGGGTCAGATAATGCTGATGCAGCCGGGCGACGTCGATATCCGCACAGGCCGGCTCCCATATTGCCGAGGTCCAGGACTCGCGTACGCCCGGCACATGGCGGGCCAACCCTTCGCGCCCCAGCCGTTCGATCGAGACACCGGTGTCGGCGAAGCGTCGTTCGAAAGCGTCGAGCGCCGTCACATCGCTTTCGCGCCCGATATAGAGAGCGCCGCGATTTGTCAGGAAGCCGCCTTCGCGCAGGTAGTCGCCGGAGGCCAGCGTGAGCGGGACGATATCCGGCCCGCCGTAGCATTCCTCCCAGAACGCTGCCGAGCGGCCGGTAGCGTGATAGCCGGGGAAATCCTCTGCCTCGAGCAGCAGGGTCCGCGCGCCATAGGCCGACAATTCGGCCGCCAGGCTCGCTCCGGCGATGCCGGCCCCGATGATCGCGAAATCGTACATGCTCACCCGTTTGCGGGTGCGACCCGGTCGAGGAATTCGGCAATCGCCGCCATGGCTCGGTCGCGGACCGCGTCGACCTCGCGCAGGATTTCATGGTGTGCCTCGGGCCCGAATTCGACGAGTTCGCCACGCGGCAGGCGTTCGCTGGCCCGCACGGCGGCTTCGTGACTGACGAGCTTGTCGTTGCTGGTGCTGACGATCAGCACGGGCATATCGACCCGCTCCATGGCACCTTTGGCTTCCAGCGCCCGCGTGGAGGCATAGGCGCGCTCCACCCAGCCCCAGCTGCCTGGCCCCATTACAAGTTCGGGGCGTTTCTCGCGCCACCAAGCCTCGTCGGCATAGCGTTCCGCATGATGGCTCAGGAGCTCGCGCCGGCGCGCGGGTACCTCGCCCGGTTTCTCGCTCCACTTCCACGCCGGACGGGTCGGCTTGCCGATGCGGGTCATCACTTTCGCCACGCCATGCAGAAGGGCAAGCGGCAACGGCGGGCCGGACATGCCGAGCATCGGAGCGCTGAGGACGACCGCCGCGGGATCGACCCTGCCGTCGACGAGCGCGCGCATGACCAGATGTCCGCCCATGGAATGGCCTGCCAGGATGTGCGGCCCGGGGGTTGCGTTCTTCCACTCGCTCCAGAGCGCGGCGAGATCCGCAACCCAGTCGTCGAAATCCTCGATATGGCCGGTGACGTCGTCGTCGCCGAGGCGTCCGGACCCGGCCTGCCCGCGCCAGTCAGCTGCAGTCACCCGCCAACCGGCGCGGTGCCATTCTTCCAGCGTTTCGAGGTATTTTTCGTAGAAATCGCCGCGCCCGGGGAAAAACAGGATCGACCCGCGCGCAGGCTGCGCCCCAGGCCAGTCTATGCGGCGCAGCGCGTGTCCGTCGGGCGCGGACCAGGTCGTTTCGCGGGCATGGTCTGGAATGGCGCGGCGATCGATTACTGTCATGTCATTGTCGTCCAAGGGGGCTGCGCTCCGCTATGGTTACCGTTTGGTAAGCCCTGTTCGGTAAATGTCCCCACGAAAGGAATTTCGGGGGCATCATGGCCGGTCTTGAATTCACCTACGTATTGCTCGGCGGATTGGCAATCGCACTGCTTGTGGCGGCGGTTACCGATCTCAAGAGCCGCACCATCGGCAACCGGCTGAACATGGCCATCGCGCTGGGCGCGCCGCTGTGGTGGTGGGCAAGCGGCCTGGCCTTGTGGCCGGGCGTCGCCTGGCAGCTTGGCTTTGCCGGCCTCGTGTTTGCGATATGCTGCGGCCTGTTTGCCATTCGCCAGATGGGCGGCGGCGATGTGAAGCTGCTGACTGTACTGGCGCTGTGGATTCCACCGGTGCCGTTTCTGAAGCTCGTGGTCATCATGGCCATCGTGGGCGGCGTCCTGACCGTACTGTTCGGCGCCCTCCATATGATGCGCCGCCGCAAGGACCGCATCGCAATTCCGTACGGGCTGGCCATCGCCATTGCCGGTCTTTGGGTGCTCGGCACCGAACAGCTGGGCCAGGTGCCCGCGATTTCGGGAATGCTGTGAAAACCCGATCTTAACCAATTCGCCCGTAAGCGGGGAAACCATACTTGCCCGCACCACGATTCCACGCGGGCCATACGAGGGGGCTAGATAGCCATGGACAGGAAGAAGCTGGTTCTGCTGGTAGGCGCGCTGATCGTTGCGGTCGGCACGGCGCTGGTTGCTCGGAGCATGTTTGCAGGGGCCGCCGCGCCCGAGGCGAATGCCGCGCAGGTCGAGGTGCAAGGACCCAAGGTACTGGTCGCGCAGCGTGCGCTGCCGGTTGGCACCATCATCACCGCCGATGCGATCGGCTTCCAGCTGTGGCCGGAAGAACTGGTGCAGAACGCCTACTTCCTCGATGGCGAAGCGGACATGTCCAAACTGCTGGGAACGGTGGTGCGCCACCCGATTACGGCAGGCGAACCGGTCACCCAGGGCGCCCTCGTCTCGCCAGGCGACCGCGGCTTCCTGGCCGCGGCTCTCAGCCCCGGCATGCGCGCCGTTACGGTTCCGGTATCGGCGCAGTCTGCCGTCGCCGGCTTCGTTTTCCCGGGCGACCGCGTCGACATGGTGCTGACGCAGACGATCGAGGGCGAGGAGGACACCAAGATGTACACCTCGGAAACCATCCTTCGTAACCTTCGCGTACTCGCCACCGACCAGTCGACGGTGACCGAGAAGGACGAAGACGGCAAGACCGTCGTCAAGCCCTTCCGCGCCGTCACGCTCGAGGTCACGCCGGCCATCGCGGAAAAGATCGCGGTTTCCCAGAGCATCGGGACGCTCAGCCTCTCGCTGCGCTCGCTCTCCGACAATCAGGGCGACCTCGAAGGCGCGCTGGCCAAGGGCAATGTGGTCATCCCCGACGATGCCACGCCCGAAGAAGAAGAACGCCTTCTGCGCCAGGCCATATCGCAGCCCGACGATGCAAGGGCGACCTTTGTCACCGGCCGCGACGTCTCGCGCTTCCAGCGTAGCAGCGTCCTGCCGAAGGGCTCGTCTGCGGCACGCAACGCCAATGCCGGCAATTTCAACCCTGCCGACCTCTTCGGCAGCAGGGAAGTCAAGCACACGGGGCCCGTCGTCAGCGTGACCCGCGGCAAGGAAACCGAAACCGTGCCGATCGGCAAGAACGGTTCGGTGGCCACGCAGGGCCAGCGCCAGCCGTCTGTCTTCGAACAGATGATGACCTCGGCCATGAAGGCTCAGGCTGAAGGCATGAACGCCGGTCAGTCCACTTCGGACAGCAATTGAAGACAGGAAGCCATTCAGGGGGCAATTCCATGAAACGTCGTCTCACTACCAAGATGCTGCTTGCCAGCCTGGCGCTTGCGCCCATGGCCAGCCTTCCCATCACCAACGCGACCGCTCAGACGATCGCGAAGCCGAGCACCGAGATCGTGCTCTCCATCGGCCGCGGCGAACTAGTAACCGTGCCGGGCGCCATGTCCAATGTCTTCGTCGCCGATGACAATGTGGCCGACGTGCAGGTCAAGTCGACCCGCCAGCTCTACGTGTTCGGCAAGTCGGGCGGCGAAACCACGGTTTATGCCAGCAATGCTGCCGGCGACATCGTCTGGTCGGCCAACGTCCGTGTCGGTTCGAATATCTCGAGCATCGACCAGATGCTGGCTCTGGCGATGCCGGCTGCCAAGGTGAATGTCGCCACGATCGGGACCAACACCGTCCTGCTGACCGGTACGGTCGGCGCGCCGGAGGATGCAGCCGAGGCTCAGCGCCTGGTCGAAGCCTTCGTCGGCGAGGATGCCAATGTCATCACTCGCCTGCGCACGGCGACGCCGCTGCAGGTCAATCTGCAGGTGAAGTTCGCCGAGGTCAGCCGCTCGCTTGTCCGCAATATCCAGGGCAACCTGACCACGCGTGACCAGTCCAACGGCTTCGTCTTCGGTGCCCAGAGCAACAATGCCGGCAACATCGTCGGCAACACGCCGGCCGAAAATGTCGTCCCGCTCGATCCTTGCGCGGTTTACGAATTCGCCTGCCGAAGCGAGCTGCGTCCCTATGACTACATCAACCAGCGGTTCGTGACGCCCAAGACGTCGTTCGAACCGGTGCGCGGTGCGCAGGACGGACTGCTGGCCTTCGGTGGCAAGCTGCTGGGTCTCGACCTTCTGGCAACGCTGAACCTGGGCGAAGAGATCGGTCTCGTCACCACCCTGTCGGAACCAAACCTGACCGCTCTTTCGGGTGAGACGGCGGAGTTCCTCGCAGGGGGCGAGTTCCCGATCCCGCAAAGCCAGGGCCTCGGCACGGTTTCGATCGAGTATAAGGACTTCGGCGTCAGTCTGGTCTATACGCCTACGGTCCTCGCCAATGGCCGCATTTCGCTGCGCGTCCGGCCCGAGGTATCGGAGCTGTCGAGCCGCGGCTCGGTCACGATCAACGGCTTCAACGTTCCCGCCCTGACCACGCGCCGTGCAGAAACGACCATCGAACTGGGTTCGGGCCAGAGCTTCATGATCGCCGGGCTGATGCAGAACAGTTCGACCAACGTCCTGGAAAAGACCCCGGGCCTGGGCGAATTGCCGATCGTCGGCAATCTGTTCCGCTCCAAGCGCTACCAGAAGGGTGAAACCGAGCTGGTCATCGTGGTCACGCCGTATCTGGTGAAGCCGGTCAACGCGAGCGACATCGTCCTTCCGACCGACGGTTTCCGCGCTCCGAACGAGATCCAGAGCATCCTGGGTTACATGGAGAACAACGGCGAAAGCGGCGCCAAGCGTCCGATGCCCACCATGCAGGAAAGCACGGAGCCCGCCACGCCGGGTCTGTCTCAGAACCAGCCGGCCGGCGGGGCGCAAGCCACTGCTGCCCCGGTCCAGCCGCGCCGCGCGGAGGCCGATCCGGTCGCCAAGCCCGGCTTCAGCTTCGAGTGAGAAGGAAACTAGCGATGCGTACCATCATGAACCGCAAGATCACGTCCGCCCTCGCCCTCTCGCTCGCACTGGGTCTGGGAGCCTGCGGCGGGATGCCGAAGAACAGTTCGCTCAATTCGACCAAGCAAGCCGTGGTCGAGCGCACCCACTACACGCTGGACGTCCAGACCAATGGCGACAGCCTGCCGGTCAGCGAACAACAGCGCCTGCTGGGCTGGTTTGAAACCATGGATCTGCGTTATGGCGACCGTGTCGCTGTCGAAGACCCGGGCTTCGGCCCCGGGGTTCGCGATACCGTGGCGCAGCTGGCCGGCCGCTTCGGCCTCTTGCTGGCCGAGGGCGCGCCCCCGACCGAAGGCTATGTCGCACCGGGCCAGGCCCGCGTCGTGATCTCGCGCACCCTCGCAAGTGTGCCGGGCTGCCCCGACTGGTCGGCCAAGAGCGACATGAATTACACCAATGCGACCTACCCGAACTACGGCTGCGCCACCAACGCCAATATGGCTGCGATGGTCGCCAATCCCGAGGATCTGGTCACCGGCCAGCAGGGCACGGGCGAGACCGTGATCCTTAGTTCCAACAAAGCCATCGACAGCTATCGCAACCAGGAGCCCACGGGCGCCGGCGGCCTGGCTGAAGTTGCCACCACCAGCGAGGACTGATCCATGAGCGCTTCACTCAAATCTGCCATGCCCGGCAATCGCGACCCTTTCGCCGCATTCCTGTGCGACGAAGCGGCGCTGGACGTCCTGCGCCCGGTGGTGATCGAGCTCGGCTGGCAGCCGGAGAAATGCAACAAGGGCGGTCTGCGCAATGCGATCCAGTCGCTGTCGGTGTCGGCTAGCCCCAACATCCTGATGGTCGACTTGTCGGAAAGCGGCGACCCGCTGAACGACATCAACGCCCTTGCCGAAGTTTGCGAACCGGGCACGGTGGTGATCGCGATTGGCCAGGTGAACGACGTTCGCCTCTATCGCGACCTGCTTGCCAGCGGCATCCACGACTATCTCCTCAAGCCGCTGAGCGCCAGCGTGCTGCGGGATTCGCTCAACCAGGCGCAGGCGGTCTTCACCGCCCCGCGCATGAGCGACGAGGAAATGGCCAAGCGGCATATTTCGACCGCGGTCATCGGAACGCGGGGCGGCGTCGGGGCATCGACGCTGGCGACCTCGCTGTCCTGGATCTTCTCGGCGGAACGCAAGATGTCGACCGCCCTGCTTGACCTCGATGTCCACTTCGGGACCGGCGCACTTACGCTCGACCTCGAACCGGGCCGCGGCCTGACCGATGCGATCGACAATCCCAGCCGTATCGACGGTCTGTTCATCGAGCGCGCCATGATCCGCGCCAACGACAATCTCGCGATCCTGTCGGCCGAAGCGCCGATCAACCAGCCGCTGATGACCGATGGTTCGGCCTTCATGCAGCTGCAGGACGAATTCCGTCACGCGTTCGAAATGACCGTGGTGGATATGCCGCGAAACATGATGATCAACTTCCCGCATCTCCTCAACGAGGTGAATGTAGTGGTGCTCGCAACGGAGATGTCGCTTGCCTCGGCGCGGGATTCGATCCGTATCCTGTCCTGGCTCAAGACCAATGCTCCGCATGCGACCCCGCTGATCATCGCCAACAAGGTCCAGCCTGGCGCTGCTGAAATCAGCAAGGTCGATTTCGAAGCTTCGATTGAACGGAAGATCGATGTCTCCGTACCCTTCGATCAGAAGGCAGCCGCCAACGCTGCCAAGCTGGGCAAGACCTTCATCGAAGCCAACGGTGCCTCGAAGGCCGGCTCGGCGATAAAGCAGGTCGCCTCGCGGATCATCGCCATCGGTCACGAAGGTGAGGAAGAAGATGGCGAGGAAGCGGCGAAGAAGTCGCTGCTCGGCGGGCTCGATTTCAAGGGACTGCTGTCGAAGAAAAAAGGCGCCAGCGCCGAACCCGCGGAAGCGGTCGAATAAGGACGCTCCGGGTCCGGCGCATGCCTCCGGACCCGGCCAGCGATCAACGAATACAGGGGACGGAGTCAGCGAATGGATATCATTCAAGTCGTATTGCTAGCGATGGGGATATTGGCCCTGCTCGCTATCGGCTATGCGCTGGTCGCCGGACCCGATGCGGCCAAAGCGAGCCAGCGGCGCCTGCAACAGGTGCGCTATCGCCACTCCGAAAGCACCGACGCAAAAGTCGAATCGCAGTTAAAAAAGGCGATCGCTTCGCGCAAACCCAAGCGGCACAAGGTCGCCGGGTCGACCTCGCGTGTCGATGCATTGGCCATCCGGCTTGATCGCACCGGTAAGAACTGGACGCTCAGCCACTACGCCTATGTCTCGATCGGTATCGGCCTCGTCGTCGCGCTCTTGCTGTTCCTGCAAAGCGGCTCGCCTGCGCTGTCACTCGGCATCGGCGTCCTGGTGGGCGCCGGCCTGCCCCACTTTATTGTTGGTCGCCAGATCAACAAGCGCACGGCACAGTTCAACGCCAAGTTCGCAGATGCCATCGAACTGCTCGTGCGCGGCCTGCGCTCCGGCCTCCCCGTAACCGAAACGCTTGCAGTCGTGTCGCAGGAAATCGGCGGCCCGGTCGGACAGGAGTTTCGCGGGATCGTGGAGCGTATCAAGATCGGCAAGACCATGGAGGATGCACTGCAGGATACTGCCGACCGTCTCGGCATTCCGGAGTTCAACTTCTTCTGCATTACCCTGGCGATCCAGCGCGAAACGGGCGGCAACCTTGCTGAAACGCTTTCGAACCTCGCCGACGTGCTGCGCAAGCGCGCGCAGATGAAGCTCAAGATCAAGGCAATGAGCTCGGAATCGAAGGCTTCCGCCTACATCGTCGGTTCGATGCCCTTCATCGTGTTCCTCCTCGTCTACGTTATGAACCCCGACTACGTCTCGGGTTTCTTCACCGACGATCGTCTGATCATCGCCGGTCTCGGCGGGCTTACGTGGATGAGCATCGGCGCCTTCATCATGGCCAAGATGGTCAACTTCGAAATCTGAGCAGGGAAGAGACTGACCATGGATCCCTCAACCGGCCCAAAGCTTCTCGGCTTCGACGTCATCCTCGTCGGCTCGATCCTCGCCGGGATCGCCGCCCTCGCCGTCCTGTTCGCGATCTATACTGCCGTCACGATCAAGGATCCGATGGCCAAGCGCGTCAAGGCGCTGGAAGGGCGCCGCGAAGAGCTGAAAAGCGGCCTCATGACCGCAGGCACGAAGAAGCGCCAGAGCCTCGTCCGCAAGACCGATACCACAGAAAAGCTCAAGGACACCTTGGGCAATATGAAGGTCCTGCAGCAGAGCCAGGTCGAGGTCGTGCAGCAGAAGCTGGCTCACGCCGGCATTCGAAACAAGGAACTCGCGGTCGTTGTGATCGCGGCGCGCATCGTCCTGCCGATCTTGCTTGGCGGAACGGCATTCCTGTGCATCTTCCTGCTTGACATGTTCCCCGACTGGGGCGGGATCAAGCGCAATGGCGCGCTCGCAGCCGCGGTGTTCGTCGGGTACAAGGGCCCCGAAATCTACATCGGCAACATCGCAAAGAAGCGTTCCGATGCCATTCGCAAAGGTCTGCCCGACGCGCTCGACTTGCTGGTCATCTGTGCCGAAGCGGGCCTGACCGTCGATGCTGCCTTCAACCGCGTCGCGAAGGAACTTGGTCGGGCCTATCCCGAACTGGGCGACGAATTCGCTCTTACGGCGATCGAACTGTCCTTCCTCAACGAGCGGCGCAAGGCCTTCAACAACCTCGCCTATCGCGTCGATCTCGATGCGGTGAAAGGCGTGGTCACGACCATGGTGCAGACGGAGAAATACGGTACGCCGCTTGCGTCTGCCCTGCGTGTCCTGTCGGCCGAATTCCGCAATGAGCGCATGATGCGCGCGGAAGAGAAGGCGGCGCGCCTGCCGGCGATCATGACCGTGCCGCTGATCCTTTTCATCCTTCCGGTCCTGTTCATCGTCATTCTTGGCCCGGCGGCCTGTTCGATCGCCGACGCCTTTAGCGGCGGAGCGATGGGCGGCTGATAGTCTCCGACCATTCCAGTTCGCCCAACGAAGCCTGGCCGACCTCTAGTCGGCCAGGCTTTGTGCGTCGAACTCACCAGCGTTTTCGCGCACGCGGTGCAGCATGTCGCGCAGCATCGCACGCTCGTCGTCGCTGAGGACGGCGAAAAGCTCTTCCTCGATCTGGCGCGCCAGCGGCATGATCCCGGCATGGACTGCCCTACCCTCCACCGTCAGTTCGAGCAGATGCGAGCGGCCGTCCTTTGCATTGGGCGAGCGCCGGACAAGTCCGCGCTCTTCCAGCCGCTTGCAGGAGCGGTTTACCGGTACCTTGTCCATCAGCGTAAGCTGCGACAGGTCCCGCTGGGTCAGCGCTCCGCTATCGCCCAGCACGGCCATGATGCGCCATTCGGTCGTCTTCAGCGCGAACCGTTTGCGATATTGCTCGGCGATGCGCGTGGAGACGGCGTTCGAGGCAACGGAAAGCTGGTAAGGCAGGAAGTCCGCGAGACGCGGCGATAGCTGGCGGCTGGGCATGGTGCCTTACTTACGCCCCATGGCCACCTTGGCAACCCGGTTGCACGCGTGACTGTCGCAATGGCAACTACTTGTAGGCAGGCTCCTCCCACCAGGGGTAGAAGTCCGGCATGTCCTCGCTCACCGTGTCGGGATAGTTCGGCGCGCGCTTCTCGAGGAAGCTCGCGATGCCCTCCCTGGCGTCCGCGCTGCGGCTGAGGCGATAGATCGCCCGGCTGTCCACCCGATGCGCGTCCATCGGGTGGCCGCCCGCGCCGTTGTGCCACAGCATAGCGCGGGTCATCGCCACCGACACGGCAGAGGTGTTGTCCGCGATTTCGCGCGCGATTCCGACTGCTGCATCCATAAGCTCGTCCTGCGGGTGAACCGAGCGTACCAGGCCACGCTCCAACGCTTCGCCCGCATCGATCAGTCGCCCGGTCATGCACCATTCGAGCGCGGTCTGCATGCCGACCAGCCGCGGCAGAAACCAGCTCGAGGCGGCCTCGGGCACGATGCCGCGCCGCGCGAAGACGAAGCCATAGCGCGCCGTATCGCTGGCTAGGCGGATGTCGAAAGGCAACTGCATGGTTGCCCCGACGCCGACCGCGACGCCGTTGCAGGCGCCGATCAGCGGCTTCTTCGACTGGAACAGCCTAAGCGTCAGCCGCCCGCCCCCATCGCGCACGCGCTCGTCGGAGAAATCCTCCACAGGGTTCGGATCGGAGAACACCTGCCCCCCACCCTCCGGTGTCAGGTCGGCGCCCGCGCAGAAGGCCCGCTCGCCATGCCCGGTCACGATCACAGCCCGCACGCTGTCGTCCGCATCGGTCGTGTCGAGCGCGTCGATGAATTCGTCCATCATTGTCCGCGTGAAGGCGTTCATCTTCTCAGGCCGATGAAGCGTCACGGTGGCGATGCCCTCGGCGATATCGAGCTTGATCTGCGTGTAGGACATATGTTGGCTTTCTCTCCTCTCAGTACCCCGACATGGACCGCATGTTACACGGTCCATGCAAGGAAAACTTTGGTCGCCCGGAAACCGTGGCAGGAATTGGCGAAAGTGAAATGGGATTGCTCACGGCGACGATAGTGTCAGCCAGATCGCCAGTAGGAAAGGCGATGTCCGCTTCCCGGACGCAGTGGCCCGGCGAGCCAGCTTTCGAGCCGTCCCTGCATATGAAAGAAGGATGTTTTTGCGCCACTTGCCATGAACAGCTTCCAGCAAAAGCCCTCCTGATGTAGCTTGGCCTTGGTGGAATTGACCGAACATCCCATGCGCCGCGAACTGGTCGGCGAGATGCACCTGAGACGGTTCGCACCAGTTGCCGCACCCGCCACCATCCTCCAGGCAGTGCTGTTGGTCGGGGAGGACGAAAGAGACGACGAATTTCAGCGCCTCGCTACGCTGGCGCTGGATCACGACGTCGATCTGCACCCGAAGGCGCGGCACGCGCTCATCGCTCTTGGCGATGGCCTGATCTTTCTGTGGGAACGCCATACCGAGGCAACGACGCTGACGATAATCGCTGAAACGCGGGTCGAGGACACCAGCGCGGATCTGCCCCAATTTCTCGAGCGGTGGCCCGGCCTGATAGTGCGGGCCACCAGGATCCATGTCGAAAAGGATGTCGCAGGCGCTCAGAGCCGGTTGGAGGCAATGAACTTCGAAGACGACGAACTGGTTTGCTGCGGGGTCAATTCCGGAGTGATGATGTGGTCGGATTTCCGCATCCGGAAAGACGGGTTCGGTCGGCTGTTGGTCACCGCCGGGAAAGCCGGACCAGCCGAACTCGGCCGGATCATCCAGCGCCTGCAGGAACTGGGAAATTACCGCAATCTGGCGCTGCTCGGCCTGCCTGAAGTCCGTCGTCTCACTCCAACACTCACCGATCTGGAGAAACGGCTCGCGCGCTATTCGAAAGAACTCGGAGAAGAAGGGACCGAAAGCGACGAACGCCTGATGCTGGACCTTTCCGCGCTATCGGCCGAACTGGCGCAATTGCGAGTGGCGAGCAGTTACCGCCTCAGCGCCAGCCGCGCTTACGCGCAGATCGTGATGGACCGGCTAGATGCGCTGTCGATTACGCCGGTGGAGGGCTATCAGGATCTGGCCGAATTCACCGAACGGCGCCTCGTACCGGGAATGCGGACTTGCGACAGTTTCGTCGAACGGCTGCGGCGGCTGTCGGAGCGGGTCGGGGACGCGATCGCCCTCCTCAACACCCGGATCGATACGCGGATCAAGGCGCAGAACCTCGAACTGCTGCGTTCGATGGAAAGCAGCTTCAATCTCCAGCTCAGGCTCCAGCATCTCGTGGAAGCTCTTTCGGTGATCGCGGCCAGCTATTACGCGGTCGGCCTGATCGCTTTCATCCTGAAAGGTGCGAAAGCCTTTCCCGACTGGAATTCGATCGACCTGCTTCTCGCAGTCATCACCCCGCTCGTGATACTCGGGATATTTGCGTTGGTCAGTTTGATGAGGAAACGGTATCTCGGCGAAACGTCCGATAGCATTGCGAAAGTGGAGTAACCGCTAGGATTGACAGAAAAAGGTGTCTATAGCGTTTGACGAGAAGGGTTCAGAACGACCGAGGAGAAGGTGTGATGAGGAATATGAATGCCCTGAAGGGCGGCGTCGCCGTCGCAGCGCTACTTGCCTTGGCTGCATGCGGCAGCCGCGCGGACGAGGAAGCTGCCGAACCGGCTGCCGCTCCCGAACCCGCCGCCACTGCCACCGAAGCTGCTCCCGCTGCGGCGATGGAGCCCGAGGTCGAACCCAATGGCAACGTCATCGAAATCCAGATGCTGACACGCGATCCCGACGGCAGCGGCATGCAGGTCTTCAAACCGCGCCTGATCACTGCTCAGGTCGGCGACACCATCCGGTTCGTGCCCACCGACCCCACGCACCAGTCCTCGTCGATCGCAGGCATGATCCCCGAAGGAACGCGCGGCTGGGAAGGCGAAGTCAATCAGCCGGTCGAATATGTCGTGCCCAAGCCGGGCATCTATGGATACCAGTGCGTACCGCACTATTCGGCGGGCATGGTCGGACTGATCATCGTCGAGGGTGATGGCATGACGGACAATCTCGAGGCTGCAAAGGCGGTTACGCATCCGGGCCTTGCAGGTCGCGAGTTCACGGAAATCTTCGAACAGGCCCAGTCCGAAGGCATGCTGTCCCAGTAAACGCTTCGGCGCCAGCCGAACGAGCCAGTCAAACAAGAAGGCCCGGCTGGCCTTACGGAGAGCCGGGCCTTCTTGCTTTTCAAGCTGTCCGCGCCGTCAGCGGTCGATGAAATCGGTATCGTCCCGATCTTCTTTCTGGTGTTCCCGCGCTTCGCGGCGGCGCATCTCCTCTGCCGCCTTTCCTTCCGGCGTGTCCATCGGGTGACGGTTCTTCCGGCTCCGCATGAAAAGCGCAAAGGCGATCGCGAGGATCAGCACGATGATGATCAATGTGGTGAGCGACAGGCCGCCCAGCAGTGTTTCGGTGTTCATCGGTTTGTCCTTCCCGCAGCAGCGCTTCGTGTATCGCCGCTTGCAATATCAACGAGCCGTGGGTTTCAGCGGTTCCGGCTCAGGCGGCTGTCGCCATCCGGGCGAGCTCGCATTGCGACCAGATCTCGCTCAGCGCCGTGATGAGGCGGTCGATATCGCCATCGTCATGCACCGGCGACGGGGTGAGGCGCAGGCGCTCGGTCCCGACGGGCACGGTCGGATAGTTGATCGGCTGCACGTAGATGCCGTGATTGTCCATCAGCCAGTCGCTGATCCGTTTGCACTTGTGCGCATCGCCCACCATCACCGGGATGATGTGACTGGGATTGGGCAGATGCGGGATGCCCATCGCATCGAGCCGCGCGCGGACTTGTGCGACGCGATCCTTCTGGCGCTCGCGCTCAGCATTGCTTGTCTTGAGATGCTTGATGCTGGCGCAGGCCCCGGCGGCCACGGCCGGCGGAAGGGCGGTGCTGAAAATGAAGCCGCTGGCGAAAGTGCGGACGAAATCGACCAGATCGGCCGAGGCAGCGATATAGCCGCCCATCACGCCGAAGGCCTTGCCAAGCGTCCCTTCGATGACCGTAATCCGGTCCATCAGGCCTTCGCGCTCGGCGACCCCACCGCCGCGCGGGCCGTAGAGGCCCACGGCGTGCACCTCGTCGATATAGCTCATCGCGCCGTGCTTCTCACAAACATCGAGAATATCCGCGATCGGGGCGATGTCGCCGTCCATCGAGTAAACGCTCTCGAAGGCGACCAGCTTGGGCACCTCTGGTCCGAAGTCCGACAGCTTGCGGTCGAGATCCTCCACGTCGTTGTGACGCCAGATCTTGTAGGGGGCGCGGCTGTGGCGGATCCCCTCGATCATCGAGGCGTGATTGAGCGCATCGGAGAACACGACGCAGCCGGGGATGCGCGATGCAAGCGTGCCCAGCCCCGCCCAGTTCGACACATAGCCCGAGGTGAACAGGAGCGCCGCCTCCTTGCCATGCAAGTCCGCCAGCTCGCCTTCGAGCAGGACATGGTGATGGTTGGTCCCCGAGATATTGCGCGTGCCGCCCGCACCCGCCCCGCACTCGTCGAGCGCGTCGTGCATGGCCTCGAGCACGACGGGATGCTGCCCCATTCCGAGGTAGTCGTTGGAGCACCATACGGTGACCGCTTGCGTTTGCTCGCCAATGAAGCGCGTGGCCTGCGGGAAAGAGCCGCGATGGCGCTTGATGTCGGTGAAAACCCGGTAGCGGCCCTCCTCGCGAACGCCGTCGAGTTGCTGCTCGAAAAAGGCTTCGAAATCCATGGTCAGGTCACTCCCTCTTCAATCACATTTTCAACCGCGCGCTTGCGGATCGGCAGAGCCCAGCCCCACAGGGCACCGTCGCGGAACGGCAGGGCGAAAAACAGGTGTTCGAGAACGCCGAGTGCGGCGAGCGCGAAGAGCAGGCTGGCGCCGACCATCCCGGCGCTGCCTGGCTCTGCAGCCCAGGCCAGCGAACCGAGCCATGCGGCCAGAGCAGCACTTGCCGCAAGAGTCCCGCCCAGTAGCCAGGTGAACCGGTTCGGCCCGAAGTAGCTGGTCAGATAACCGAGGTGCGGCGGCAGGATATCGGTGCTCATGTTGGGCACGCCTGCAAACATGTTGAGCTTGGCGCTCAGCCGCAGCACGAACAGGAGGACGAAGACCATCGTCCCGACCTGGTTCGGCGCAGTCCAGGTGATGGCGAGCAATAGCAACGCCGTGACGGCGAGCGCGATCTCGTGATGGATCACTGCCGCGCTTGCATGGGTGAACCGCTGGAATCCGGACACGCCAGCGGGGCACTCGGTGCGTCGCGGCCCCGACACGGCACCGGTCAGAAAGGCCAGTTCGTGCCACGACCAGACCAGCAAAGCCCCGATGAAGGACAAATAGACCGCCGATACCGAAACCGTTTGCGCGGATTGCAGGATGAACAGCAATCCTCCCACTCCAGCGATGCCCCCCAGCGCAAGGCTGCGCGGGAAGGTCGCACGGTCACGATTATCGAGCCATGCGATGAGGCCGGTTGCGAAGAACCAGATCGCGATGGCGACGATCACCGGGAGGATATGGCCGCTCCAGCTTACCATGCGGGTTGCAGCCTCACGCTTTGCGGAAGCTCGTTTGTCCGGGCGCGGTGGACGTACATCTTCGCGAAATTCCAGCCGGCCCCGGCCATGCCGCTCACGCGTTTCAACAGGCCGCCAACGCCGCCCTGCTCCTTGCCATCCTCGATCCGCAGCACCGCCTGCCGGAGCGCTTCCATGCTGGCACGGAACCGCGGGCTGTCGATGTCGAGTTCCACCGGATAGACCTGGCGGCTGATGCGGTTGCAGATCTCGAAGACCTTGTAGTCGTAGTCGGTCGGATCGACGCCCAGCGCCTCGTGAAACACGGGCCGCGCATGATCGCGGACATACATCGTCGCGTAAACCGACAGCAGGAAGAAGCGGATCCACAGCTTGTTGTGGCCCTTCAGCAGCTTGGGATCGGCGCGCATCAGCATGGCGAAGGCCTCGCCATGACGGAACTCGTCGTTGCACCACTCCTCGAACCAGTCGAAGATCGGGTGGAACTTGTTCTGCGGGTTCGCCTGCAAATGGCGATAGATCGTGATGTAGCGCGCGTATCCGATTTTCTCGGACAGATAGACCGCATACCAGATGAACTTCGGCTTGAAGTACGTGTACTTCTTGGTCTTCGTCAGGAAGCCGAGATCGACGCCGATACCCGCGTCCTTCAGGCTTTCGTTTATGAAACCGGCATGGCGGCTCTCGTCGCGGGCGAGCAGCTTGAACAGCTGCTTCACATCGGGATTCTTGGTGCGCCGTGCAATCTCCGCATAGAGCACGCAGCCGGAGAATTCCGAAGTCATCGAGCTGACCATGAAATCGGTGAACTCGGCGCGCAACTTCGGTTCGAGGTTTTCGATGATCCCGGCGAAACTGCCCTTGTCGCGGAAGTGCTTCTTGTTCGGATCGCCGAGCATGTCGGAGATGAGCTGGTCCCATTCCTCGCGCACCAGCGACACGTCGATCGCGTCGAGCGCGTCGAAATCGGTGGTGTAGAAGCGCGGTGTCAGCATCGTGTCCTGCGTGGCGAGGGCCATGGCCTCGTCGCTGGTCATGATCCTGCCGCCGTGCGCGGCTTCGATTTTACCCCTCTCGATCTTTGATGGCGCGTTCACTTGATCCTCCCGGGATTGAAGCTGACCTCGTAGAGTTCCTTGAGGTCGAAATAGGCAGCGATCTTGGTCAGGGCGCGCTCGATCGGACCGGCACGGGTGACGGTGGCGCTGCGCTCGAACGTGGCGCTGTGGCCAAAGGGTATCTGGATCGGATCGCCATGCACGCGCACGCTGTCGCCCGGGTAGATCGGGACATTCCCGGCGAGGTCAACATGCGCGTGAAAATGCATGTCGCTCTGTTCGACTGAGATCGTGCAGCGGGTATCGAAACGATTGCGGCGCATCATGCCTCGCCTCCTTCCAGCAGAACCGCGAAGGCCTCGCGATTGTCGGGGCCAAAGGCGTGCAGCTCGACACTCTTGCCCGTTTCGCTATCGCTCAGCGAAAGCGTACCGTTCTCCCATTCGGTCAGGACGAAGGGCGTTTCGGCACCGATTCCCTTGGCGCGGCGGACATGGACGAGGCTGCGAAGCGTCGTGCGGACGAAGCCGCCTGTTCCCGGTTCGACCTTGGCCACCATCTGACCGTTTGCGGCATCCTCGATTCTCACGCCGCCATCGGGCTCGTCATGGAAGTACAGGCTGCGCTCTGCAGTCGCGGCAACACCGGCCTCCGCGCGCGCCTCGCCAGGCACCGCATCGCGCGAGATCAGGCCTGCGCTGGTCGCCGAAGCAAGGGCCAGCGCGAGCAGCGCGAGGCCGCCCATCATCAGCAGCGGGACCTTGGGAATGTCCTCGTTGTGCTCGTGGTCCATCATGCGAGCGCCTCCTGCAGGTCCTCACCTGCGGCCGCGCGGCCTTGCGGAACCTCTGCCATGGCAATGTCGCTGTACTCGGCGGTGGCGGCAGCCAGTCTCGCCCCGACTTCGGCTACATCAGGAATGGCGCGTAACATCGGCTGGGGACGCGAGAAGCGCAGCGGGCGCGCGTGCGGCCACAGCATCGCATAGCCGAGCCCGTGGCCCTTCAGCGGCTCGATGGCGATATCGCCCATGCCCGCGCCGCGATCGGTCAGATGCGCAGCGCCGATCAGCCTGAGCGGCAGGTTGATCGACTTCTCGATCGCCATGCCGATGTTGAGAATGAGCCTCCGGTCGGTGAGGACGTAGGTCGTCGTTCGCGCGGCCAGCCAGGCAAAGCTGTAAAGCAGGCCCAGCGTCACCAGCCCGGCGAGCGCCGTGAGAATCGCGCCACCAATGCTGCCAAGTGCAACCGCGCTCAGGATCAGCACGCCGAAGTACACCGACACCTTGCGGGTGTGGAACGCCGTCCGCGCAAGGGTCGCCATATCCGGCTTGCCTTCCCACAGGACCCGCTCGTCGGCCTGCGGCACGCCCAGCACCTCTATCTGTCCATGCGAACGATGCGTGGTCATATCAAAGGCTCCTGGCGTTGCGGGTCGGCATAAAGGTAGCCGCCTCCGAAATAGGCAACGATGCGCTCTTCCTCGTTGAGCGTGATCGTGCCCGGCTGTTTGATCTTCGGTACGCCGGCGAACTGGTCGGCGCGGATGGCGTCGATCACGACGACCCCGCGCTTCCCGTGAACCTTCGCCATCGCCATCGGCGCGAGTACCTGTCCCCCGGGCGTCGCAACCTCGAGATAGCGAATATGATGCTCGGACATGTCGACCCAGGCATCGGTGACCTTGCCGGCCTCCTTGCCGTCAGCACCGATCATGGTCATCCCGACGGGCTGTGCGTCGCGCGGTGAGACAGTCACGTGGTCGGTACTGCTGAGCGGTACGATCCGCAGCCTGCCGTCGGCGGTCAGGTCCGGCGTGTGCATGCGCTCGGTCCAGGATGCGGGCCCCAGCCGATCGGCGAAGGGATCGCCGGTCGGAACATAGGGCGCTCCGTTGGAACCGAATGCACGTTTTGCGGGAATATCGACCGGATCGCGGCGCCACCGTTCCGGGCTCGATGTGCCCTGCCCATGCGGCAGGAGAAATGTCTTGGGCTCGGCCCGGCTCAGCGGCCCGCCTGGCGTGTCGACCATGCCGGTGGCCTCGTCTTCCAGCGGATATCCCTCGCGCCGGTCCTCGCGGCGCAGGTAGAATACCAGGGCGATGAAAAAGAGGACGAACGCGTAGAATACGAGCTGCGTCACATCCAGCGTGCCTACGATCTTGACGTCATCCATGGGTGTCTCCTTGCCCGGCAATCATGTCGGGAATTCGCGAAGGCCGAGAGGCCCCGAAGCGGTAAAGGCGCGCTCACCGTTCTGGCTTACCAGCGGGCCGAGCGCGACGAGGCTCGCCAGTAGGATCAGGATTTCAAGGCAATAGACCGCGGCATAGCCGGTCGCCGGATCGCCCAGAGCGAAGCCGAGGTGGCCCCGGGTCGCCTGGGCGGAAATGAAATCGCGGAAGATGCCGCCAAGCGCGACGGCGAGCCCGGCGCAGCCAGCCTGCACCGCGCCCCAGGCGCCGAGAACCAGGCCGGCCCCCTCGCGCTTCGCCAGCCCCATCGCCTCGATCAGCGTACCGACCGAGAACAGGCCGAGGCCCAGACCGATCGCGCACCCACCTGCGAACAGCATGGCGGTTGACTGGAAGGGCGCTGCAAAGAGGATCATCAGAAAGGCGGCGACACCCACGACAAGGCCGTTTCCGGCGAGCCGCAGGGGATCCCCGCCGTCGGAAAGGACGCGGCCTGACATTGCGAAACCGGCCAGAGCACCGGCGGCCCATGCGCCGGTCAGCGCGGTCGTCGCACCCACCGAGAGGCCGAGTATTTCGCCGCCGTAAGGTTCGAGCAATGCGTCCTGCATGGCAAAGCCGGCCGCGCCGATGCCGATTGTGGCGAGCAGCCGCGGGGTGCGCCCGCGCGCGATGAATGCGCGCCACAGCTCGCCAAAGGCCGGCGGGATTTCCTCCTGCCGGGGCGAAGGCGCATTGCGCGCCTCCTGCTTCCAGAGGGCGACGATGTTGAGGAGGAAGGTCAGCACCGCCGCGCCCTGGATGACCTGCACCAGGCGGGTCGGCGTGAAGTCGACCAGCAGCGCGCCCATCGACAGGGCGGCGACCATCATCCCGAGCAGCAGCATCACATACAGCAGCGCGACAGCGCGCGGGCGCTTGTCCTCCGGCGCGAGATCGGTCGCCAGCGCGAGGCCGGCGGTCTGGGTCATGTGCATGCCGAGCCCTGTAAAAAGGAACGCGAGCATGCTGGCCGCAACCCCGAGGGCTTCATCTCCCGGGCGCCCCAGAAGCAACAGCGCGAAGGGCATGATGGCGAGCCCGCCGAACTGCATCAGCGTGCCGAACCAGATGAACGGGACCCGCCGCCAGCCCAGCACCGAGCGATGCGTATCCGAACGATGCCCGATCAGCGCCCGCAGCGGCGCGACCAGCAAGGGGATGGCAATCATCAGCGCCACGAGCCAGGCCGGGATCGACAGTTCGACGATCATGACCCGGTTTAGCGTACCGTTGAGCAGCACTGCGGCCATGCCCACGCTCACCTGGAACAGGGCGAGCCTCAGCAGGCGGGACAATGGCAAATCCGCGCTCGCCGCATCGGCGAAGGGCAGCCAGGCGGTGGCTACCTTCGTCCAGTGCGATGCAAGGCGGCGTTCTTCGGTCATCTCGTGCGGACCAGTTCCATTGCCTGAGAGGTGTAGAAGCCGCTTGCGATGCGCTGTGTGCGGGCGACTCTCCAGCCCCGCACACGGGACAGCTTGCGGCGCAATTCCGCTTCGCTCACCGGTATGATCGCCGGGGAACGATTGCCGCGAGGGAACAGCTTGCCGGCCATGTGCATGGCACCGAGCAGGCGCGTGTAAGGCGCGAAGGTAAAGGCAATGGACTTGCGGCACCGCGCACCAAGCGCCTCGATGGTCTCGACGATATCGTCGGAGCGATAGTGGATCAGCGAATCCATCGCGACGACATGGTCGAATTCGCCGAGCGCGGGATCGAGCATGTCCCCCACGTGCCAGTCGATCCTGCCATGACCGACGAAACCGGGCGCGCGCTCACGGGCGATGGCGACCAGCCCAGACGCAATATCGACTGCGGTCACTTGTGCGCCCCGACAGGCAGCGTCGACGCTGAGCGCCCCGGTACCGCATCCGGCATCGAGGACCGACATGCGCCGCAGGTCCGCAGGGAGCCAGTCCAGCAATTGCGCGCGCATCGCGTCCCTGCCGGCACGCACCGTGGCGCGAATACCGCTGACCTCGACATCCGACGTAAGATCGATCCACGCCTTGCGGGCCGTGCCGTCGAAATAGGCGGCTAGCTTCTCGCGCTGCGTGTCGTAGCGGGTGGGGAGCGGGTGGGTTGCCATCAATCGTCGCCTCTCATTCGAACCCAAGGAAATCGAAGATGTCGCGGTCCTTCATGGGATGCGACTCAATCGGATCGACGCCGTCCCACAACTCCTTCGCGAGCCTGAGATATTCGGCCTGAGCCTCGGCGACGCCCTCGTCGCTCGCGTCCATTTCGAACAGAGTGCACTTCTTCAGCCGACTGCGCCGGATCGCATCGACATCGCGGAAATGGGCAAGACGCTTGAGGCCGGTCGCCTCGGCAAAGCGATCGATCTCGTCGGTTTCGCGGCTGCGGTTGGCGATGACCCCGGCAAGCCGGACGTCGTAATTCTTGGCCTTCGCATTGATGGCGGCGGCAATGCGGTTCATCGCGAAGATGCTGTCGAAATCATTCGCGGCCACGACCAAGGCGCGATCGGCATGTTGGAGCGGTGCGGCGAACCCGCCGCACACGACGTCGCCCAGCACGTCGAAGATGACCACGTCGGTGTCTTCAAGCAGGTGGTGCTGCTTCAGCAGCTTGACCGTCTGGCCCACGACATAGCCGCCGCAGCCAGTCCCGGCAGGCGGGCCGCCCGCTTCGACGCACATCACGCCGTTATAGCCTTCGAACATATAGTCTTCGGGCCGCAATTCCTCGGAATGGAATTCGACCGTTTCGAGCACGTCGATGACGGTCGGCATGAGCTTCTTCGTCAGCGTGAAAGTGCTGTCGTGCTTGGGGTCGCAGCCGATCTGCAGCACACGGTGGCCCAGCTTGCTGAAGGCCGCCGAGAGATTGGACGAGGTGGTCGACTTGCCGATCCCGCCCTTGCCGTAGACCGCGAAAACCTTGGCACCCTTGATCTGGTCACCAGGGTCAAGCTGGACCTGCACACTGCCCTCGCCATCGGGGGGAGTGAATTTCGCCTTGGGGTCGAGCAGATTCATGTCATTTCCTCATTCGGCCGCGATCACACCTTCGAGGCGATCTTCCAGATCGTTGCTCGCGGCGTGGAGTGCAGCCAGGGTTTCTTCGTCGGGTTGCCAGAGTTCGCGGTCGCACGCCTCGATCAGGCGATTGGCGACACGGGCCGAACTCTTCGGATTGAGGGCCGAGAGCCGTTCGCGCATTGCGGGGTCGAGCACGAAGGTCTCGCTGATCTGCTGGTAGACCCATGGGGCGACCTGCCCGGTCGTGGCGGACCAGCCCATCGTGTTGGTCACATGGCCCTCGATGTGCCGCACGCCTTCGTAGCCATGCTTGAGCATGCCTTCGAACCACTTCGGATTGAGTGTGCGCGTGCGCGTTTCGAGGTCGATCTGCTCTGCCAGCGTGCGCACCTTGGCGGCGCCGCGGGTCGCGTCGAGGATATAGACCGGGGCTTCCTTGCCCTTTGCGCGGGCGATGGAGCGGCTGATCCCGCCAAGCCCGTCGACATACTGATCCAAATCGGTGATGCCGACTTCGACGCTTTCGAGGTTCTGATAGGCGAAATCCACGCCGGCGAGCGCGCTTTCGAGCAGCTCGCGGCGTTGCACCGGCTCGCCCTTCACGCCGTATGCGAAGCCCTTGTGCGTTTCGAAGGCGTTGGCCAGCTCGTCGGGATCGGTCCAGACGCCGCCATCGATCAGCTGGTTCACGTTCGCGCCATAGGCACCCTCGGCATTGGAGAACACGCGCAGGCTCGCCGTTTCGAGGTCGCAGCCTTGCGCCGCGGCATGGGCGAGGCTGTGCTTGCGGACGAAATTCTGCTCCACCGGCTCGTCCGCACTGCTTGCAAGCCATGCGGCCTCGGCGAGCATCCGGGTCTGGAGCGGGAGCAGGTCGCGGAAAATGCCGGAGAGAGTGACGACGACGTCGATGCGTGGCCGGCCCAGCTCCTCGAGCGGAATGAGTTCGGCTCCGGCAAGCCTGCCATAGCCGTCCCGCCGCGGGCGCGCGCCGATCAGGGCCATGGCCTGGGCAAGCTGCACGCCCTCGCTCTTCATGTTGTCGGTGCCCCAGAGCACTATGGCGAGACTTTCGGGATATTCGACCTCGCCAGCCATGCGGTGGCGCGCCAGGAGCTGTTCCGCCTGCCGGGCGCCTTCGGCAACGGCGAAAGCGCTGGGGATACGGAAGGGATCGAACCCGTGGATGTTGCGGCCCGTTGGGAGGACTTCGGGATTGCGGATCACGTCGCCGCCGGGAGCGGGCTTCACATAGCCTCCGTCGAGCGCGTGGATCAGCGCGCCAAGTTCGTCATTCGAGGCGAGCTTCTGCGCGATCGCCGCGCGATCCGCATCCGGATCGGCTTCAAGCACCGCATCGATCAGGGCATCGCGCTCATCGCCTTCGACAGCCTTGCCGAACACATGCAGGCCGTGCGGGATTAGCGCGCGTTCCAGCTCGTAGAGATGGGCAGAGATGTCGGCGATGTCGCCCTGCTCGACATCGAGGTCTTCGCATTGCTCGGCGATCATCGCTTCGAGGGCAGACAGCTCCTCGGCCTCGTTGCACGACCGCCAGCGCTCCACCAGCGCCTTGAGATCGGCAAACCCCTTGTAGAGGCCCGCTTCGGCGAGCGGCGGCGTAAGATAGCTGATCAGCGTGGCCGAAGCCCGGCGCTTCGCCAGCATGCCTTCGGAAGGATTGTTCGCTGCGTAGAGATTGAAGTTCGGAAGATCGCCTATCAGGCGTTCGGGCCAGCAATCGCCGCTCATCCCCGCCTGCTTGCCCGGCATGAATTCGAGCGCGCCATGGGTGCCGAAATGCAGCACCGCGTCGGCGCCGAAATCCTCCCGGATCCAGCGATAGAAGGCGGAAAAAGCGTGCGTCGGGGCGAACTCGCCCTCGAACAGCAGCCGCATCGGATCGCCCTCGTAGCCGAAGGCTGGCTGAACCCCGACGAAGACTTTGCCGAAATGCGCGCCATAGATGTGGATCGAACCGCCATCGCTTTGCTGGCGCCCAGGAGCAGGTCCCCATTGCGCCTCGATCGCCTTGAGGTGCGGCTCGGCACGGACATGCTCGTCCGCCGGAATGCGCGCCGCGACATTCGCATCGGAGCCGAAGGTTTCCGAGTTGCCCCTGAGGATCGCATCGCGGAGGTCCTCGACCGTGGCGGGCACCTCCACGTCGTACCCCTCGTCGGAAAGGCGCGTCAGCGTGGCGTGCAGAGATTCATAGACTGCCAAATGGGCGGCCGTCCCGGTCGCACCGCCATTTGGCGGGAAATTGAACAGCACGACCGCGAGCTTGCGCCGGGAGCGTTCGACCTTGCGCAAGGCGATCAGCCTTGCCGTCTTCGATGCGAGGGCAGCCGCGCGTTCCGGATGCGAGCGCATAGCGCGCACCGGACCATCGGCATCGTCGCTGCGGCCGCCGAACACGCTCGGGCAGATCGCGCCATCCAACTCGGGGATCGCAACCATCATGGTCGCTTCGACGGGCAGGAGACCCAGCTTGCCTTCGGACCAAGCCTCGAGCGACTGGAACTCGATCGGATGCGCCGCGATATAGGGCAGGTCGAACTTGCCGAGGATCTCGACCGCGGCTTGTGTGTCGTTATAGGCTGGCCCGCCGACCAGCGAAAATCCGGTCAGATTGACCACCGCATCGACCGCCGGCTTGCCGTCGCGCATGAAGAATTTCTCCATCGCGGGCCGTGCATCGAGGCCACTGGCGAAGGCGGGAATCACCCGGAGTCCCGCGGCTTCCATCGCTTCGATAACGCCATCGTAATGCCTGGCGTCGTGGCCAAGGACGTAACTTCTCAGCAGCACGAGACCGACGGTGCCGTTCTGGCCGCTCGAGCGAGGCAACATGCGAAGGCTTTCCGACATCAGCTGGCGCGAACGCGGGTGATAGACACCGAGTTCGGGATATTCCTGTGGCGGCTCTGCCGGTGTGGCCCCGCGGCGGGACGCACGGTCGCCCGACGCATACCGATCGACCAGTGCGCGGACCATCTGGACGACATTCTCGTCCGAGCCTGCCAGCCAGTATTGCAGCGTAAGGAAATAGGCGCGCACATCCTGCGCGGTCCCGGGAATGAACTTCAGGATCTTGGGCAGCCTGCGCAGCATGCGCATTTGGCCTGCGCCGGAACTCGCACCCGCCTTTTTCGAACCGCGCAACTTCTTCAGCAGGGCGAGCGGGCCTTTGGCGGGAGCGTCCATGCGATAGCCGCCGATGCGGGTCAGCTTCACGATCTCGGCGGTCGACATCAGGCCGAGCATCGCGTCACAGTGCTCGCGCCGTTCCTCGAGGGCAGGCCGGATCGCGCGCACATGGTCGTCGAGGAAGAGCATGGTGGCGATCACGATGTCGGCCCGCGCGACATCGGCCTTCGCGCGTTCCAGCGAGGCGGGATCGCGGTCCCAGTCCGCCGCAGCATGCAGGACCAGGTCGATGCGGTCGGCGGCAAGCTTTTCGCCCGCCCGCTCGACGGCACCCTTGAGGTGATTGTCCAGCGTCACGATGACGACGCGAACCGGGGGGAGCGCGCTACCGGGCATAATGGGCCTTTGCATCGTAGAGCGTCTCGAGATCGATCTGCGCCCGGCCCACGTCCGCCGCAAAGCTTTCCGTATTCCGGCGGGCCTTGCCGCGGACGAAGAACGGGATTTTTCTCAGTTCACGCTCGGCTTCCTCGGTCCACAACGTATCCTCGGTCACAGGTTCCAGCGCAGCTGGTTCGGAATGGCCTGTCTTCGGGGCCTGCGCATGGAGGTGGCTCGCCCCCGCCTCGTCGGAGAATTCGAAGTCCTCGCGGAACATCGTGAGCAGGTGCTCTTCGAGGCCCATTACGAGCGGGTGGACCCAGGTATCGAAGATCACGTTCGCACCCTCAAACCCCATCTGGGGGCTGTAGCGCGCGGGGAAGTCCTGCACGTGGACTGGCGAGGAAATGACGGCACATGGCAAGCCCAGCCGCTTGGCGATATGCCGCTCCATCTGCGTGCCGAGGACGAGCTCCGGCTGCGCCGCGGCGATTGCTTCCTCGACTTCCAGATGATCATCGGTGATTAGCGGCTCGACGCCGTAGAGCGCGGCCGCTGCTCGGACATCGCGCGCAAATTCGCGATTGTAGCAACCGAGGCCGCAGACCTCGAAGCCCAGCTCCTCATGCGCGATGCGCGCGGCAGCCACGGCGTGAGTGGCGTCGCCGAAGATGAAGACGCGCTTGCCGGTGAGGTAGGTCGAATCCACCGAGCGGCTCCACCAAGCCATGCGCGACTGGTCGTCGGAAAGAGCATGCTCAGGATCGACGCCAGCAAGCTGCGCTACCTCGCGGATGAATTGCTGCGTCGCCCCGATGCCGATCGGCACGGTGCGGACTGCGGGTTGCTTGAATGTACGCTCGAGCCAGCGGGCGGCCTCGTCGCCGGTTTCAGGGTACAATACGATGTTGAAGTCGGCCGCGCCGATGCGGGCGATATCCGCAGGAGAGGCGCCCAGCGGCGCCACCAGATTGATCTCGATGCCCATCCTCGCGAGCAGGCCGGAGATTTCGCGTACATCGTCGCGGTGACGGAAGCCCAGCGCAGTCGGACCAAGCAGATTGACGAGCGGACGACGGCCTTCGCGCCCGGCCGGAGTCAAATCCTTGTCGGCCAGATGGCGCACGATCTGGTAAAAGGTCTCGCTCGCGCCCCAGCTTTCCTTGCGCTGGTAGCTCGGCAATTCGAGCGGGACGACTGGGATCGGCAGCCGCATCGCTTCGGCCAGCCCGGCGGGGTCGTCCTGGATCAGCTCCGCAGTACACGACGCGCCGACCAGCAAGGTCTGCGGCTTGAACCGCGCAAGCGCATCCATCGCCGCGGTCTGGAACAGCTGCGCCGTGTCCTTGCCCAGATCGCGCGCCTGGAATGTCGTGTAGGTCACCGGCGGGCGCTTCCCGCGCCGTTCGATCATCGTGAACAGCAGGTCGGCATAGGTATCGCCCTGCGGCGCGTGGAGTACGTAATGCACGCCTTGCATCGCGGTCGCGACCCGCATGGCGCCGACATGCGGCGGTCCTTCGTAGGTCCAGACCGACAGCTGCACCGCTACACCTGCAACACGTCGCGCCGCCTGAGCGGTCGCGCAAAGAGTTCGGCGAGATCCCCGGCCTGGTCGAAACCGTGGATCGGCGAGAAGACGAGCTCGATAGCCCATTTGGTGGAAAGGCCCTCGGCCTCGAGCGGATTGGCCAGGCCCAGGCCGCAAACGGTGAGATCAGGCCTGTCCTCGCGCACGCGGTCGAGCTGCTTATCCACGTCCTGCCCTTCGCTGAGACGCGTGCCTTCGGGCAATTGCGGCAGTTCGGCGGCAAGGATGCTGCGATGGAGGTAGGGCGTTCCTATCTCGACCGGGATCATGCCGCATTCGGTCGCGAGGAAACGTCCGAGCGGAATTTCGAGCTGGGAATCGGGCAGGAAGGAGATGCGCTTGCCATCCAGCTTCCCGCGCTGGCGCTCGAGCGCGCGCTTCGCCCGTTCGCGACCCGGCGCGATCACACGATTGAAATGCATGTCTTCGATATCGAAGACATTGGCAGCAGCCTTCAGCCAGGCTGTCGTGCCTTCCGCCCCGAAAGGAAATGGTGCCTCGAGATGGACCGCACCGCGCGAAGTCAATGCCCGCAAGGTGTCCCCGAGAAAGGGTTGCGCCAGGAGGACGCGGGTGTTGGCGCCGACAGCCGGCAGATCGGCCACCGCCCGGGCAGGCAGGCATCCGACGTTCTCGATCCCAAGCTCGGCGAACAGCCGCAGGAACTGGTCCTCGACGATATCCGGAAGCGAACCGACCAGCAGGAGAGACGGCGTAGCATCCGGTGCAGCCGCGGGCATCTCCGGCACCAGCGAGGCGAGACATGCATCCTCGCCTTCGGTGAAGGTGGTTTCGATCCCGCTCCCCGAATAATTGAGGATACGCGTGTCCCCGGCATGTTTCGCGCCGAGTCTCTCGGCAGCCTTGGCAAGATCGAGCTTGATCACCTCGGACGGGCAGGATCCGACGAGGAAGAGAGTCTTGATCTCGGGTCGCCGGGCAAGGAGGCGATCGACCACCCGGTCCAGTTCTTCCTGCGCATCGACCATGCCGGCGAGGTCACGTTCCTCCATGATTGCGGTAGCAAAGCGCGGTTCGGCAAAGATCATCACGCCGGCCGCCGATTGCAGGAGGTGGGCACAGGTGCGCGAACCGACCACGAGGAAGAAGGCGTCCTGCATTTTGCGGTGGAGCCAGACGATCCCGGTCAGGCCGCAGAAAACTTCGCGCTGGCCGCGTTCGCGCAGGACCGGTGCGCAATCCGTACCCGGTGCCTCGAGGAGACCGGCGCCGCTCATCCGGGCGCTACTGCATTGCGAGGGTCTTCAAGCCGGGCAGCGCGCAGCTTGAGGAGGAATTGTCCGGCATTGACGACATAGGTCGCATAGGCGGCAAGCGCGACCAGCAGGCGCTGCTCGATCGAACCCAGGCCGCCGATCAGCATGGCGAGATAGGCCGTGTGCAGTGCGATCACGACCATGGAGAATACATCTTCCCAGAAGAAGGGTCTGGCAAAGAGCCATTTGCCGAAGACCTCTTTCTCCCAGATCGAGCCGGTGATCATGATGGCATAGAGCGCCAGGGTCTTCGCAACGATCGAGATGTCGGCGGCGAGCGCGCCTTCCCCTGTCATCAGGAAACGAAGCACAAGCATCAGGCTGACAAGGAAGATCAGGAACTGGAGCGGAGCAAGCAGGCCTTGCACGAGCGTCCAGGGCGACTCGTCACGGCGAAGGCGCTCTTCCGGCGAGTACAGGGTAAGGCCCTGTTCCTGACGGATATCTTCGCTTTGGCCACCCGGCGAATTGCGAAAGAGCCTCTCCATTCTGTCGCTCTGCCTCCAATCTTCATGTGGAAGCTACGCCCCGGCAGCCCCGTGTGTCAATCGCGATTGACGTTAATTGCACTGGACACTTGTGGATTCGACAGGCGCCACAATTGGGCCTAGGGTCGTGAGACTCGGACGGAGTCGACAACACAATCTGACACGCCGGGCATGACGCGATCCGCGCCGCTACCAGACTGGGAGAGTCTGAAATGGCATCGGCTATCGGTATGGGCCCTGCCGCCCTGCTAAAAGCGATTTCCAACCCGCTGAAAGGTTGGATACGACAAGATGATGTCCAGTCGGATGTCCCGAGGGTGAAGCCGGGTGATGATCTCGGCACGGTCATCGAGGCCGATTTCATCCCGCGCCTTCTCATGAGCCATGCGAGAAACGGCAGGCACCCTGCCGTGGAAACCGGCGGCCAGATCAATAGCGACGAGGCGGCCGAATTCGCCACGCTCCCCCTTCAGATCGAGGTCGACGAACTCCTGCTCGCAACGGAGGCGTTTCTTCATCGCGGGGTCAGCGTCGAGTCCATTTTTCTCGATCTTCTTGCGCCCTCGGCTCGCGAACTCGGCCGGATGTGGGAAGAAGACGATTGTGATTTCGTCGAAGTCACCATGGGTCTCTGGCGCCTTCAGGAAGTGATGCGCGAAATCGCCGCCAGGTCGCCGCCGGTCATCCGGTCACTCGGCATCGAGAGAAGCGCACTGTTCTCACCCGTGCCCGGTGACCAGCATTCATTCGGCGCACTGATGGTCGATGAAATCTTCGCGCGCGCAGGGTGGAAAAGCGAGGCTTTGATCGATCCGCATCGTCGGGAATTGCTCCGGCTGATTTCGGAAAAATCGTTCGATCTGGTGGGATTGACCGTCACAAACGATTGCCCTAGCGGAGCGCTTTCCAAATTGATCAGTGCAATTCGCACAGTCTCAGCGAACCCACAGATTGCCATCCTTATTGGCGGGCGGGCAGTCACCGAAAATCCCCATCTCGTCGAGGAAGTTGGCGCCGACGGAACCGCGGTCGATGCGGATGCCGCCCTCACCCTGGCGGCGCAGTTGGTGGAAGGTGCGAGATTGAGCGCATAGCACGCATCCCGGATGCGAGAACCAGATGTTGACACGGAAGCATAGCGTTGATGCAAAGCGACCCTTCGCCGACTCCGGCGATGTGTTCGGTGCCATCGGCGCAGATGCTGCAAAAACGCTGGCCATGGTCGCCGGTGACGTCGTTCTGATCCTCGATACCAGCGGCACCATTCTCGACGCATCCTTCGAAGAGGACGCCTTTCCCGAATTTGCCGGATGGGTCGGAGCCAACTGGCTCGACACGGTTACGGTCGAAAGCCGCCCGAAAATCATGGAGATGCTCGCCGGCGCTCGCAAGGGCGAGACGCAGCACTGGCGGCAGGTCAACCATCCGACACAGCATGGCGACGTTCCGCTCAAATACGTCGTCGTCAGCATCGAGGGCGGCGAGCGGGCAATCGCTTTCGGTCGCGACCTGCGCGAGTTCGGCAAGGTGCAGCAGCGCCTCTTGCAGGTCCAGCAGTCGCTCGAGCGGGACTACCTGCGCATGCGCCATGTCGAGGCGCGCTACCGCTTGCTGTTCGAACGCTCGCGCGAGCCAGTCATGATCGTGGAAGCAAGCGATTACCGCATTCGCGAAGCCAATCCGGCGGCCTATGCGCTGGTCGGCGCGCGGGCCGGATCGCTGGTAAACAAGCAGCTGCCCCAGATATTTTCTCGCAAGAGTGCGCCGGCTGCCGCCGCCCTGCTGGCCTCGGCGCTCACGTCCAATTCGGTTTCCCCGGTTCCGGTGATGCTCGCCAAGGGTTCCGAGGAGGTGCAATTGAGCGCTTCGGGCTTTAGCCAGGATCGTCGCCAGTACCTGCTCGTCAGGCTTCATGGCGAAGAGGCGGCCGTATCGAGCGATCAAGCCACTATTGCCGATATCATCGAAGACATGCCGGACGCCTTCGTCCTTGCGAATACGAAGATGGAGATCGTCACGGCAAATGCCGCCTTCATCGAGATGGTCCGTGCAGCAGGGCTGGACCAGATCAGGGGCACCGACCTGTCCAATTTCGTCGGCCGCCCGGGCATCGATCTGGACCTGATCGCAGGGCAGATCGACAAGGAGGGCGATGCCCGAAACGTCTCGACGATATTGCGCGCGATGAGCGGCGAGGACGACGAGCCGATCGAGATATCCGCCGTCGCCACGAAGGCGGAAGATCCGCACTATGGTTTCGTAATTCGGCCGATCGCTCGCCGGATGCGGGACCTGCCCCCGAGTTCGGAAGAGCTGCCCCGCTCGGTCGAGCAGCTCACCGACCTCGTCGGGCGGATGCCGCTCAAGGATATCGTACGCGAGAGCACCGATCTGATCGAGCGCCTGTGCATCGAAGCAGCGCTGCTCTACACCTCGGACAACCGCGCTTCGGCCGCGGAAATCCTTGGATTGAGTCGCCAGAGCCTGTACTCCAAGCTTCACCGTTACGGGCTGGGCAACCTCCAGACCGAATCCGACTAGCCACCCTCGACAAGTTTGTGTCAAAACAGTTTGACGCACGTGAGTGTCAGGCATAGCCTGCGGGCATGCTACGTTCGGCGGCCTCGACTCGAACAATGCCGTCACCTTCGGCATCCGACGTCCTTGAGCTGCTCAAACCGATAACCTGGTTTCCCCCGATGTGGGCCTTCGGCTGCGGTGTGCTTTCCGCAGGCGTCGCCTTCGATGAGCGCTGGTTGTTCGTGATCGGCGGAATTGCACTGACCGGACCTTTCGTGTGCGGCACGAGCCAGGCGGTGAACGACTGGTTCGATCGGCATGTCGATGCGATCAACGAACCCGATCGACCGATCCCGTCGGGCCGCATCCCGGGCCGCTGGGGCCTCGGCATCGCGGTAGCCGGGACCGTACTGTCGCTCGGCCTCGCAGCAATCCTCGGTTTCTGGGTCTTCGCCGCTGCATGTCTCGGTCTTAGCCTCGCATGGGCTTACAGCGCCCCGCCCTTTCGCCTGAAAACCAGCGGCTGGGCCGGACCGGCGACAGTCGGTCTGACCTATGAAGGCCTTAGCTGGTTCACCGGCGCGAGCATCCTCGCGGGAGGGCTGCCACCCGCCCCCGTCATCGCGATACTGCTGCTCTACAGCATCGGTGCCTTCGGGATCATGGTGCTCAACGATTTCAAGGCAGTCGAAGGCGACCGGATAACGGGGCTCCGCTCCTTGCCGGTGACGCTGGGCGTAAGCCGGGCAGCACGACTTGCTTGCCTTGTGATGGCGCTGGCCCAAGCGGTGGTGATCGCACTCCTCTTCCTGCTCGGCTATGCGCTGTCGGGCGCAGTCGTCGCAGCACTTCTCCTCGGCCAGATGTTCCTCATGGTGCGCCTGCTCAAGGACCCCGCCCGCCATGCCCCCTGGTACAATGCCACCGGGGTGACACTCTACGTCCTCGGTATGCTCGCGGCGGCGCTGGGCCTTGGAGGGTACGTCTGATGGCGTTGGCGAAACCGGGTTTCGGATGGTTGTCCATAATTCGCCTGGGCCTTGTGCAGGCGTCCATCGGCGCGATCGTGATGCTGGCGACCTCGCTGCTCAACCGCGTGATGGTGGTCGAATATGCCCTCGCCGCTGCGATTCCGGCAGGACTGGTCGCCTGGCACTACGCGGTGCAACTCACCCGCCCGCTATGGGGTCATGGCTCTGATCGCGGACGAAGGCGTACCCCCTGGATACTGGGCGGCATGGCGACCCTCGCGTTGGGTGCGGTGATGGCCGTCTATGCGACGATCCAGATGGCACCAAATCCCCTTCTCGGGGGCGTTCTGGCAGTCGCAGCTTTCAGCCTGATCGGCATGGGGGTCGGCGCAAGCGGCACCTCGATGCTCGCCCTGCTGGCTTCGGCAGTCGCGCCCGAGAGGCGCTCCGCAGCGGCAGCCGTCACCTGGATCATGATGGTCGCAGGCATCGTCGTTTCGGCCGGCGTATCGGGAGCATTGCTCGACCCGTTTTCCGAACAGCGCCTCGCCATGGTCTCCTGCGGTGTGGCGCTCACAGCCCTGCTGGTCAGCGGTCTCGCAGTGCGCCACCTCGAGCCCGACCAACCGTTCGTCTTCGAAGCCTTGACTAAGGACGGCGCACCCAGCTTCCCCGAGGCCTTGCGCGAAATTCTGCACGAAAACGCCGCGCGCCGGTTCACCGTGTTCATCTTCGTTTCCATGCTGGCCTACAGCATGCAGGACCTCATCCTCGAACCGTTCGCCGGGCTTGTTTTCGGCATGACCCCCGGGGAATCGACTCAACTGGCAGGCGTGCAGCACACAGGGGTGTTGCTCGGCATGATCGCCGCAGGGATCGGGGGCAGCGCCTTTGCCGGACGCATGCCGATCGACTTGCGCATCTGGATAGTCACTGGCTGCGCCGGCTCGGCGCTCGCGCTGGCGGGACTAGCGGCGGGCGCGATCCACGGACCCGGCTGGCCGCTGACCCTCAATGTGTTCGTACTCGGCCTCTGCAACGGACTGTTCGCTGTTGCGGCGATCGGCGCGATGATGGGGCTGGCCGGGGCTGGCCGGAAAACGCGCGAGGGCGTGCGTATGGGCGTCTGGGGAGCGGCACAGGCGATTGCCTTCGGGCTTGGCGGCCTGACGGGCGCACTCGGCGTCGATCTCGCACGCGGGGCGCAGGGACAGGACGGCAGCGCATTCCAGCTCATTTTCATGATCGAGGCATGCCTGTTCGTGGTCGCGGCCGGCCTCGCCATCCATGCCACGCACAAGACAGTTTCGAGGGGCAGGAAGGCGGCGACGATATGAACGAGGCAATCTACGACGCAGTGGTGGTTGGCGGCGGACCTTCGGGTGCAACGGCGGCCAACGATCTGGCCGTGGCCGGACGCAAGGTGTTGCTGCTGGATCGCGCCGGCAGGATCAAACCTTGCGGAGGCGCGGTGCCCCCTCGCCTGATGGAAGACTTCGATATTCCGCAAAGCCTGCTGGTCGCCCGTGCGCGCTCGGCGCGGATGATTTCCCCGTCGAACCGCAAGGTCGACATGCCGGTCGGCGAGATCGGTTATGTGGGGATGGTCGACCGCGATGTCTTCGACGAATGGCTGCGCGAACGCGCCGCAAAATCGGGCGCGGAAAGGCGCACAGGCACATTCGAGCATATCGAGCGCGACGAGAACCTTGGCACACTCGTTTGCTACCGTAGCAGTCGCGGAGGCGAGATCGAGAAGGTGCGTACCCGCTTGGTGATCGGCGCGGACGGCGCCCGCTCCGCCGTGGCTCGCCAGAATATCGCCAATGCAGAGCGTATGCCCTGCGTTTTCGCCTATCACGAGATTATCAAGTCGCCCGAGACAGACAGCGATGTTTTCGACGGCTCGCGCTGCGATGTCTTCTACCAGGGCAAGCTCTCGCCGGATTTCTACGCCTGGGTGTTTCCGCATGGCGAAACGGCCAGCATCGGGCTCGGCAGCGCGAACAAGGGCTTCCCGCTGCGCGAGGCTGTGTCCGAGATGCGCCACGAACTGGGTCTCGGCGAATGCGAGACCATCCGCAAGGAAGGCGCACCGATCCCGCTGAAACCCCTCAAGCGCTGGGACAACGGCCTCGACGTGATCGTCGCCGGTGACGCGGCCGGAGTGGTCGCACCCGCCTCGGGAGAGGGCATCTACTACGCCATGACCAGTGGGCGTCATGTCGCCGAAGCGGCTGACGAATATCTCCGTACGGCCAATCCCAAGGCGCTGAAACTGGCTCGCAAGCGCTTCATGCGGGACCACGGCAAGGTCTTCTGGGTACTCGGGATTATGCAGTATTTCTGGTATTCGAGCGACAAGCGGCGCGAAAGGTTCGTCACCATGTGCGCCGACAAGGATGTGCAGCAGCTCACCTGGCAGGCCTATATGAACAAGCGACTGGTGCGGGCCAAACCGCTTGCCCATGCCCGAATTTTCCTGAAAGACTGCGCCCATCTGCTGGGATTGAGGGCCGCCGCCTGATGCACAAAAGCTGGTTGTTGCCGATTATCGTGGCCGGTATCGCCGCGATCGGCGTTGCCATGCTCGGCACCACGATCACCGATCTCGGGCCGTGGTACCAGTCGCTCGAAAAGCCGGGCTGGACGCCGGCAGACCCCGTTTTCGGCATCGCCTGGACGCTGATCTTCGCCCTCGCCGCAGTGGCCGGTGTCAGCGCATGGCGCGCCGCGCCTAGTACGCGTGTGTCAGACACCATTATCGGTTTGTTTGCCCTGAACGGCTTCCTCAATATCCTGTGGAGCCTCATCTTCTTTCGCATGCAGCGGCCCGACTGGGCCTTTGCCGAGCTCTTGCTGCTGTGGCTTTCGGTCGGCGCGCTGATTATCTTTTGCGGCCGCTATTCGCGCCTCGCCGCTCTTGCCCTGTTACCCTATCTCGGTTGGGTATCGATTGCCGGGGCGCTCAACTGGCAGGTCATCGAGCTGAACGGCCCGTTCGGCTGATGGACCAACTTTTCAGCAGTGGCCATGCGGCCGACATCGTGCTGGCGGTGCTGCTGATCGAAGCTGTCTGGCTGAAATCCCGCGGATGGGAAGCGCGCTCGCTCCTTGGCCTGCTCGGGCCGGCTGCCTTGCTGGTTCTCGGCCTGCGCGCGGCGCTCGTCGGCGCACCTTGGTATCTCGTGTCGCTGCCGGTCGCCCTTGCCTTTCCACTGCACCTGATGGACCTGCAGGCTCGCTCCCGGCAAAAGGACTGACCAGCTCAGCGCAAAAAAAGAACCCGGCCGTGGAGGCCGGTTCCTTCTTGTTACCTGCGAAGGAAGCGCGTCATCCTCCCGGTGCGTATTGATGCTGCTGCGCCCACAGATACCAATTGTCGACCACGGTACCTGTCAGCAAGATGCCGATCCCGCCGGTCAGCGTGGTCAGCACGGCGAACCACCACGCCCAGCGGTGGACCGATTCCATCGTTGCATTGAACCCCATGGTCCAGCGCCAGAACAGGCCAGCCCTTTCCGAGGCCGTGCCGCGGTCTGTGATCTGCTCGATCTCGCGTTCCCCGCCGTAGCGGCTGACCGCCAGGATCGTGGCCCCGTGCATCGCGAACAGCAGAGCCGAGCCGTACAGGAATGCGATCGAAAGCGCATGGAACGGGTTGTAGAACAGGTTGCCGTAGATCAGCGAGAAATTGTTGGTCCAGTCGAGATGCGGGAAGATCCCGTAGGGCACCGCTTCGGACCAGCTTCCCATCAGCATCGGCCGCAGGAAACCGAGCACGAGGAACAGCCAGATCGCACTGGCGAAGGCCCAGCAAACGTGCAGTCCCATGCCCAGCGACACGGCACGGCGATAGGATCTGATCCACCAGAGGAGGACCGAAATCGTCAGGAAGAATCCGGTCAGGATGAACCAGCCCCCTTCGGCCAAGGGCACGAAGGGACTGAAGCCCCATTCCGGCCCGGGCGGATCGAGCGACAGCCAGAAAAACTCTCGCATGAAAGCGATCGGGCTGAAGTTCACCTGTGCGGCCATGTTCCAGCCGATGATCGAAATCGCGAGGAACCCGAACAGCAGCGAGGCGATGCCCAGCCAGCCGAGATAGATTGGGCCGATCTGCGCCTGGCCGAACTTGCCGAACCAGTAGTTGTAGCCGGTCAGCCGGTAGCGTTCCTCGTCTCCGGGAGGCAGCGGCACACCCATCTCGGGGGCCGTCTGAAGCTGCACTTGCGTAAAGAGATTGTAATAGCGCGCCATTGCTCAGACCCTCCTCAGGACCAGATCGGGATGGATTTCCACCAATCCCACCATTCGACGAAGCTGCCCTGGTAGAGCGGTCCGGCCAGGATGATGCAGGCGGCGCTCCAGAACCCGGCGTTCAGCGCCAGCAGCAGCCCGAGGCGGTGGATGCCGAGAGTGCCGATCGAATAGCCGATGAAATCGCGGAAATAGGTGTCTTCGTGTTCAGGCGTCTTGACCGCCTGGCCTTTAGGCACATTCACGGCGGAGAGGATCAGCGATCCGTGCAGCGCCAGCGCCAGGCAGGTGGTGAAGAAGAACGACACCGCGATCATGTGCAGCGGATTGTAATGGAAGTTCACGTACATGTAGCCGGTGTTCGACACCCAATCGAGGTGGGTGAAGATACCGTACGGGAAAGCATGGCCCCACGCGCCCATCCACAACGGGCGAATGACGACCAGCGTGACGTAGGCAAAAATCGCGAAACTGAAAGCGATCGGCACGTGATAGCCGATGCCGAGCTTGCGGCTGATCTCCACTTGTCTGAGCGCCCATGACGAGAACGCCACGATCGCGCAGATGGTGATGATTTGCCAGTATCCGCCCTGATTCAGGGGGGCTGCGGCCAGCCCCATCTCGATGGCGGGCGGCTCGATCGAGATGAGCCAGGGGTTCCAGGTCGGCCCCTGCGACGCAGCGGCAAAGATCAGCAAAGTGCCCAACAGGGCGCTGATCGCAGTCGTCACGCCGAAGAAGCCGACATAGAAGGGTCCGACCCAGAAATCGAACAGGTCGCCGCCTATCAGCGTACCACCCCGCACGCGGTATTTCCGCTCGAAACTCAGCAGCGCCATAGCTAATTCCTTCCTACCTTTGGGGCAGGCTCATCGGGTTCCTACTCGATGGCCGGAGAGACAGGCAGGCGGATCCCCGCCCGCTCTCACAAAGACCGAACGGTCAGCCAGTTTGTGTTGTCGTCTCGGTCACCGCTGCCGTTGCGGGAGCGGCACTTGCCCCGTCCAGCCAGTTGTAGCGGTTGGTGCTGAGCAGGATGAAGTGGATCAGCAGCGCGAGGACGAACAGGAAGACGAACAAGGCAACGAGCGCCCTGCGCGGATCGAAAATCAGCCAGATTCTCCACATTGTCTTTCTCCTTCAATGTGTAGTTTGGGTCCAGCTTGGCCGGTCGGGCCGGCAGTCAGCTGGCGAAAAGCGTGGTCAGATCCACGGTTTCCATGCCCAGACGAGGACGTGGGCGACAACGGCAATCGCGGTGAAGCCGAGGAAGCTGCCCATAAAGATCTTGTGGAATTCCTTGGCCTCCTCAGGCGTCAAGTAGGTCCTCAAGCCAAAGCGATCGTCACCAGAAGTCGGATCGTTCATTGGATTTTCTCCCAGTCAGTTGCGGGGTGGTGGAGACTGAATGCCTCCGGCGGTATCCGCGCAGGCAGACCTGCGGGGATCTGGTTGCCCGTTTCCAGGCAGATAGGAGCGAGCCCAGTCATGCGGCCGAACCTTCAAGCAGGATGTCGGCGAGGCAGTCGGCTGAAACCGATGAGTGGCCCTGCTTGCGAGCAGCGCGTTCGGCGGCGTCGCGCAGGCGTTTTGCGGCGGAAATTCGAACCAGCACGGGCTGCGCCTCGACCAGCGCATCGAGCTTGGCTTTCGCGTCCGGCGCCCAGGGCAATTCCTCATGCGACTTGGCAGGCGTCGCCTCGACCTTGTCCAGATCGGTACCGAGCGGAAGGATATGGAACAGCGCGTCGAACAGCGCATTGCACACCTCCTGCACGAGGTAGGTGGCACCTGCGTAACCCATGAACGGCGTTCCAGTGTGACGGCGAATGGCCGCGCCCGGGAAGCTCGCGGCAATGAACTGCCCTGAAGGGCCGTAGGCCTTACCCGCCACTTCGGCGAGATACATGCGTTCGTTATAGCTTCCGAAAACGACCAGAGGCGGGTTCGCGTGGATGGCCGCGCGCACCTCCTCGTTCTTCGGCTTCACGCCGGCCGAACGAGAGAAGGCGAAATTGCAGGGCAGGCCCAAATCGTCTTCGAGGAAATGGCGGATGCCGCGCGCGTAGGTTTCGTTGGCGCAGATGCCGAAATTGGCGGTGCCGAAGAAGTCCTGCGTGACCGAGCGCCACAGGTCCCACAGCGGCTTGATCGTGGTGTGCTTCTCACGCTTGATGAACGGTTCGGGATCGAGGCCAAGCTCTTCCCCGAGCGAGCGCAGGAATTTGGTGGTCGAGGTCAGCCCGACGGGCGCCTGGAAGTAAGGCTGCTCGAGCAGCTCGCACAGATTGCGCCCATATTCCCGGTAGAGGCACACATTGGCCTGCGCATTGGCCAGCTGGCCGACATCGGCGAGGTGGCTGCCGAGCGGGAAAGCCATGTTGACCTCCGCCCCGATGCCTTCGACCAGCCGCCGGATCTCCGCGAGATCACTGGCCATGTTAAACATGCCATAGGCCGGGCCGATGATGTTGACCCTGGGCTTCTCGCCTTCCTTCACCGGTTTGACCGCGGGCATCTTCTTCGGCCCGAACTCGGTCCACAACCAGCTCAAGGCGCGATCGGCGCTTTGCCACTGGTCCTCGTCGATCGTACGCGGCAGAAAGCGCTTGATGGTGGTGCCTTCGGGGGTCACGCCGCCGCCGATCATCTCGGCGATGGAGCCGGTCACCACGACCGAGGGCAGTTCGGGGTCGAGCGTTTCCCAGGCGCGCTTCATCGCGCCTTCGGTCCCGGTCTTTCCCAGTTCTTCTTCGCCCAGCCCCGTCACGACGATAGGCAATTCGTGCGGCGGCAATCCGTCGGTGTAATGCAAAACCGAAGTTACCGGCAGGTTCTCGCAGCCGACCGGGCCGTCGATGACAACCTGAAGCCCCTTCACCGCCGTGAAGACGTAGACGGCACCCCAGTATCCGCCCGCCCGATCGTGATCGAGGACGAGGGTCATGTGCCCACCGCCTCGGCCGCCTTGATGGCCGCCGCCGTCTGCGCTGCGAATTTCTTCTTGAACTTGGGCCGGTCCATGGGCGTGTCGTCCCAAATGCCTGCCTTGTCGCCCTCGCCCGCATCCCCGAAGAACTCCGCCATGCGATCGAAGCGGTCCTTGTTGGCTAGCGCAGCATTGACGACCTGCGCGAGGCTGCCCGCACCCGCCGGGCCCATCAGCGGACGGGCCGAGATGAGGTTGGTGAAGTAGAGCGCCGGGATCGCGCGCTGCTTCGCGTGCTGCACGACCGGCGTGGTACCGATCGCGAGGTCGGGTCCGAATTCCTCGACCGCGGCGATGTCATCTTCGAGGCTCGCGCGGTAATTGACCCGTACGCCCTTGGCTTCGAGCCACTCGCGATCAGGGTCCGACCACGGTGTGCGCGGGCATGCAGTGCCGACATACGGGACCTCCGCACCGCTCTCGATCAGCAGACGGGCAACGAGCAGTTCGGAGCCCTCGTAGCCCGAAACGGTGATCCGGCCCTTTACCGGCATCGCTGAGAGCGCGCCACGAATGGCACCGACCATCGCATCCTTGGTAGCATCGACCCGCGTTCTCTCGACTCCGCAGGCTTCGCCGATGGCTTCGAGCCAGGCTGCCGTGCCGTCCGCGCCGACCGGGGCCGAGCCGATCACCTTGCGCCCGGCCTTCTCGAATTCGCGGACGCTCGCCGTGTAGAATGGATGGATCGCCGCCACCGCTGCGCAGTCGAGCGCCGAATAGAGTTCGCGCCACTCGCGAGTTGGAACGACCGGGCCCGCGGCAAGCCCCATGGGTTCGAGCATCATGCCGATCCCGACCGGGTCAGCCGGGAACATTTCTCCCAAGAGTGTCACCGCCGGGCGGTCCGGTCGCTCCTTGGGCGCGGCCACGGGGCCTTGTTCCGCTTCGCCGCGTGCATAAGCGAGCATTGCTCCCGCCAGGACGTCCTTCGCCTCGGCATGGGTGGGGATGCCGAAACCGGGCACGTCGATCCCGATGATGCGCACGCCGTTGATCTGGTCGGGCAGCAGGCGCAGCGGCACGCCGCTCGCGGTCGGGACGCAAAGATTGGTGACGACGATCGTATCGTAATGTTCGGGATCCGCGAGCTGCTCGACCGCTTCCTTGATGTCCTCGAACAGCTTGCCGGTGACCAGCGTTTCCGAACTGAAGGGAACGTAACCCACCGTCCGCCGCGCACCATAGAAATGGCTGGTGAAGGTCAGGCCGTAAACGCAGCAGGCGCTGCCCGAGAGTACGGTTGCCGTACGCCGCATCCGAAGCCCGACGCGCAAGCTGCCAAAGGCGGGGCACATGCTCTGCGGTTGGTCGTGCGGACCTTTGGGATAATCCTGTTCGTAGCGATCGAGTATCTCGCTCGCCCCGGCCTTGCGCGCGGCGTCCTTCATCGTTTCCGCGCTGGCGCAACCGCCCTCTTCGACGCTGTCGAGATCGAGCCGGTCGCGTTCGCGGACGGAGGTGCCGAGATCGGTCAAGCGCTATACCTCATCGTAGATGACCTCGAGCGAGGGCTTTTCTTCGTAAGTGCCGCCGCGCATGTCGGCCTGGGTCGCGGGGACCAGCTCGACATTGCCGCCGGTCTCTTCGGGACTGAACAGGTCAAGCAGGCCATCCTGCTCCAGCGGCTTGGGCTGGTGCGGCGGCGCGTTGGCGACGTTTTCGGCGAGCTGTTCGAACAGCCCTGCCCATTCGCCGCCGGGCTTGCCGATGATCTGGTAATTGGCGCTCTTGCGGCGGATGTCCTCGTCAGCCGGGATCGCCGTCAGCACGGGAATGTCGACCGCATTGGCGAAAGCCTGTGCCTCGCCCGTGCCGTCATCCTTGTTCACGATCATGCCGGCCACGCCGACATTGCCGCCCATCTTGCGGAAGTATTCGACCGCCTTGCAGACGTTGTTGGCGACATAGAGCGACTGGAGATCGTTCGAGCCGACGACGATGACCTTCTGGCACATGTCGCGCGCGATCGGCAGGCCGAAGCCGCCGCAGACCACGTCGCCGAGGAAGTCGAGCAAGACAAAATCGAAGCCCCATTCGTGGAATCCCAGCTTCTCCAGCAGCTCGAAGCCGTGGATGATACCGCGCCCACCACATCCGCGACCGACTTCCGGGCCACCGAGCTCCATTGCGAAGACACCGTCGCGTTGGAAGCAGACGTCCTCGATAGTTACGTCTTCGCCAGCGAGCTTCTTCTTGGAGGACGTCTCGATGATGGTCGGGCAATTCTTGCCGCCAAACAGCAGGCTGGTGGTGTCGGACTTGGGATCGCAACCGATCAGGAGGACTCGCTTGCCCTGCTGCGCCATCATGTAGCTGAGGTTGGACAGGGCGAAGCTCTTGCCGGACCCACCCTTCCCGTAGATCGCGATGATCTGGGTTTCCTTCTTCACGTCGCCGGTGGGCACCGGATCGGGTTCGATTGACGCCTCTTCGCGCAGGGCAGCATCGGTATCGAGCATCGTCATGCGTATTCGCTCCAATCGAGAACCATCTTCAGGCAGTCGTCGGCCTGGAAAGCTGTGGGATAGGCGGCCTCGGCGCGACCCGCGGGCTCGACGTCCGAAATCAGGCCGGAGAGGTCCAGTTCGCCGCTCTCGATCATCGCCCGGGTCGAGGCGAGATCATCGGCCTGCCATTCCGCTGCAACGCGAAGGCGCGCTTCGTTCAGGAAGGCGGGCGGGAAGGCGAAGCTGATCCGGTTGGCGTAAAAGCCTGCCAAGACGATTTCGCCCTTGCGACCGAGCCTGCTCATGAGAATGTCGATCACGTCGCTGCTGCCGCTTGCATCGACGATGAAGCGATAGTCTTTACGGTCATCGTCCGCAGGCGCGATCACGTCGTAACCGAGCCCACCTGTGCGGCGGTGAGCCTTGTTCTCCCAAACCGTCGGCGGGGGTCCGCCCGAGGCTATGGTCATGCGGGCCAGCAATCGCCCGAGGACACCGTGGCCGACAATGAGCTCGGGAAGCTCACCGCCTTTGAGGGCATGCAGCGCCGTGGCTGCCAGGGCATAGAGGACACCCTGAGCGCCAAGGTCTTCGGACACCGGCAATGCGCGGGCCGAGGGGACGCTCAAGCGCTGCGCGGTCCCGCCGAACAGGCCGCGTGCGTCAGTGTAACAATCGGCGCCGGGCACGAAGACCCATTCGCCGATCCGGTCGCGTACGTCCTTGCCTGAATCGATGATGCGGCCGACCGACTCGTAACCAGGCACCAGCGGGTAGCCCATCCCGGGAAAAGGCGGCATTTCGCCCGACCACAGCAGCTTTTCGGTTCCGCTGCTGATCCCGCTCCAACGAATGTCGACAAGCACATCGGAAGGCTGGAGAGCGCACAAGTCGAGTGCCTTCAGCGACAAGCGCCTCGGAGCTTCGAGCGTGACTGCCATGGCCTTCATCTTCGCTGGCTCTCTCCCTCTGCGAAGCCGATCCAACGGAATTGGCACGCAAGGTGTAAGCTAAGCCGAACACCGCATAGTGTCAAATTGCAATGACAACTGGATCGTCAAGCGGTTGCGACAACAAGTGAGGTAACCACCGGCTGGCCGGTCGCAATTTCGCGCGCGGAGGCGAATCCGGCGTGTTTGAGCATGGCGCAATTCTCATCCACAGAGCGCGGCCTGCCTGAGCCCATCGCCCAGAGATACATACCGAAATAGGCGTCCCCCATGCCTTGCGCTCCGCTTGTGCCAGCCATCGGTTCCGCGAGAATCAGGCGCGACCCGGGCTCCATCGACCTGTGGATATTCTCAAGCAAACGCCGGGCCGGTGCATCGTCGTGATCATGCAAAACCCTGACCAGCGACACCAGATCGTAGCCACTCGGTATCGAGTCGCTGAAAAAACTGCCTTCGTGAAATCGCGGTTTGGCCGGACCGGAGAATGCGTCCTTCGCGAGCGCAATCACATTCCGCAGGTCGAACAGCCCCAGCCGAAGGTGCGGGTGCGCCGCAGCGACATTCCTCAAGAATGCCCCGTTCCCTCCGCCGACATCAAGCAGCGAACCGGCGCGTGAGAAGGAAAATGCGGACAGCACCTCCTCCGCAACCGCTGCCTGGGATTGCGACATGAGCTGCGAGTATTCGGACGCGGCGGCCCGGAATTCCTCGCTTTCACTCTCAGAAGCAGCGTATTTCCAGAACTGCGCGAGCCGCGTTTCCGATCGACTTTTGTCACGAAGGAGTGCGAGGGGGTCCGCTAGGTCGGCATAGAGCAACCGATGATGACGGATCATCGCGACAGCCCCCTCGTTGCCTTGCAACGCCGCCCCTTGCCGACCCAGCACCCACCATCCGGATTCGCCCTCTTCGACGATCTCGATGGCGGCGGCAGCGCGCAGCAGGCGCAGCGCCGCATCCTCGCGCAGCTTGGTGACCATCATCGCGTCAGCCAGACAGGCGGGGCCCTGAACCAATCGGGCCAGCAAGCCCGACTCGACGATGGCGAAGAGCACCTGCGAGTAGACGAAGCCGGCAACCAGATCGAACACCGCGCTCGCGCGCCGGCGGGCGACCGATCGAAGCAGCGGGTTTCGCGCTGCGAAGCGTCTGAAGCCGGTACTTCCGAGCACGCGGTTGCGCCATGCCAGATACCGCATTCGCAAGCTCTGCGGCGGACCGTCCATCAAGGCGCCATCGCGATTCATTTGTCCATCTAGGTGGACAGATGATATGTAAAGGTCAATCACGGAGTCAGGAGGCCTGATCGCTTGGAGGAACGAGTCGTAGTCATCGGAGCGGGAATTGGCGGCCTTGTGAGTGCCGCTCTGCTTGCCGCGTCCGGGCGCGACGTGACAGTCGTCGAAAAAGAACCGAAGGTCGGCGGAAAAGCGCGCCGCGTCGAAGTCGACGGCACTCCAATCGATGCAGGCCCGACCGTGTTCACGATGCGGGACGTTTTCGAAACGATCTTCCGCGCGTGCGGAAGCGAGCTAGACGAATGCCTTGCGATCCGCCCCGCCGAGGTTCTCGCCCGTCACGCCTGGAGCGGGAGCGAGACACTCGATCTCTTCGCCGACCCTCAACGAAGCGAGGACGCAATCGGAGATTTCGCCGGAGCCGATGCGGCGAAAGGCTATCGCAGCTTTCGTGCCGAAGCGCGCCGTATCTACAATATCCTCGACCAGAGCCTGATGCGGCAATCAAAAGTCAGCTGGCCCTTGCCGCTGATGTGGCGCATCGGCCTATGGCGTGTCGGCGATCTGATCGCGATCCGCCCCTATGAAAGCCTCTGGAAAGTCCTCGGCGAGCATTTCGCCGACCCCCGTCTGCGCCAGCTGTTTGCGCGCTACTCGACCTATTGCGGCTCCTCGCCCTTCGATGCGCCGGCAACGCTGATGCTGATTGCCCATGTCGAAGCGGAGGGAGTGTGGTTGATCGATGGCGGCATGAGCGCGCTGGCCGAGGCTCTCAAGTCGCTGGCGGAACGCAATGGTGCCACCTTCAGCTTCGGTGAAGCTGTCTCGGCCATCGAGGTCGACCGGTCAGGCGTGTCGGGCGTAACGCTGACCTCGGGCGAAAGGCTTCCTGCCGATGCGGTAATCTGTAACGCCGACCCCGCCGCGCTCGGCGCGGGTCTGCTGGGAAAATCTGCCAGCCGCGCGGTCGGTAAACCTGCTCCCGAGAGAAGGTCGCTGTCCGCCTTGGTATGGCTGGCACATACCGAGACATCGGGCTTCGCTCTGTCGCGGCACAACGTGTTCTTTTCGCCCGATTATGCTGCCGAATTCGACGCCTTGCAGGACGGGCGAACGATCGCCGACCCCTCGGTCTATGTCTGCGCGCAGGACCGAAACGCCGATGATACCGACACCACGCAGGGGCGCGAGCGCCTGCAGATCATCGTCAATGCCGCCGCTAACGGCGACACCCACCACCCCACCCCACAGGAGCTTGAACAATGCACCCAAGCGATGACACATTCTCTGGCGCGCTGCGGGCTGACGCTGGAGGCGGACATGCCGCATTCGCTGGTGACGCCGCGGGATTTCGAGGCGCTCTTCCCCTCGACGGGTGGAGCCCTTTATGGACGGGACTCGCACGGGTGGGCGGCATCCTTCCTCCGGCAGGGCGCGCGGACGCGGATCCCTGGGCTCTATTGCGCAGGCGGGAGCACCCATCCTGGCGCGGGCGTCCCGATGGCCGCCTTGTCCGGGCAGATGGCAGCGAACACGCTGATGGCAGACCGCGCTTCGATGCGCCGGTCCCACCCGGCGGCTACGCGTGGTGGTATATCGACGCGATCAGCGACGACACCACGGGAGGAGCGGGGCGCCACGGCCTGACCATTATCGCCTTCATCGGCAGTGTCTTCTCACCCTATTACAAGGCCAGCGGCAGGGGCGATCCGACCAATCACGCATCGCTCAATGTCGCTCTCTACGGGCCCCGCAGCCGCTGGGCGATGACCGAAAGGGGCCGCGGCGACGTGACACAGGAGCGCGACGTCCTGGCCATTGGTCCCAGCAGCGTGCGCTGGACTGGCGATGCGCTGGAAATCGATATCGAAGAACGGGACAAGCGCCTCGGTATACCCTGGCAGCGACGTGTGAGGGGCAAGGTCAGAGTTTTTCCGGAAGCACTCAATCCCGTGAGCTATGCCCTGGATCCGGAGGCGCGACACATCTGGCACTGTCTCGCCCCGCGGGCCCGGATCGAGGTGGAGATGAAGCAGCCGGCGCTCTCGTGGAAGGGTCGCGCCTATCTCGACTCGAACCGAGGGAATGAATCGCTGGAAGAGGGCTTCGACGTCTGGCACTGGTCGCGCGCGCATCTGAGCGACGGCGCGGCGGTGTGTTACGAAGGTCGGCGGCACGATGGGTCGCATTTCGCCAGTGCGATCCGTTTCGACCGGCATGGCGTTCCCGAAAGCGCCCCCCTGCCCCTCGCCGCGCCCATGCCCAACACGCTCTGGCAGATGGAAAGAAAGACACGCGCCGACCGGGGTCACGCCAGCGTGATCAAGACCTGGGAAGATGCGCCTTTCTATGCCCGCTCGACGCTCGCCTCGCGCCTGTATGGCGAACAGGTCGTGGCCGTGCAGGAAAGTCTCGACATGCGCCGCTTCACCTCACCGATCGTCCAGTTCATGCTTCCCTACCGCATGCCCAGGATCGGCAGCTGACTCCTCGGCTTCGCGCTTCACCTGCTTGTCGCGCTCGATTTCGCGGCTGACCGACCAGTACTGCCAGCCGCCGAAACCGAATGCGACCAGTGCGGTGAAGAGGATTTCCACCCAGCCGAAGTTTTCGCTGAACTGGTCCATCGATGATCCTTTCAAGCCTCGGCATGGGCAGACCTTATCATGGCAATCGCCATTTCCGGCCGCTCCTCATGGGCAAGATGACCCAGATTCGGCAGGATCTCCAGCCGGGCATTGGCGAGCCGCTCCGACGCCCTGCGAACAGAAGCGAGCGGGACTGCCGGGTCCTTGTCGGAATGCACCAGCAGCACGGGGTTGGCGATATCGGGGAGCCGGCGCTCGAACTCTTCCAGGTTCCAGTTGGCCATCATTGCCAAAGCGCCTTTGCAATGCGCACTGTTGGTAAGCAGCATTTCATAGCATCGCAGTCCGGCGGCATCGATCCGCGAATTCGTCGAACGCATCAGAAAACGTTGCGTCTCGCCTGACAGCCGGACGAAGCCAGAAAAGAGGCGCGGCACGAGGGGGTTCACGAACAGGAGCTTAGCCATCAGGGGAAAGGCTTGCGCGCCGAGGCCCGGGAACGGAGCGAGTGCGGGACTGAACCCGATCATCGGTATGGCCGCTTCCCGTTCATGCAACATCTGGAGGGCGATCGCCGCACCGGCCGAATGGCCTGCAATCATTGCCGGAGACGTGCCCAGTTCGTCCAGCAGGCCCCACAGCGCCTTCGCCATAGCCGGGAGCGACATGTGGATCTGCGAAGATCGGGTGAAGGCATGGCCGGGCAGGTCGGGAGCGATGACGCAGAGATCGTCCGCCAGCGCTGGCATGATGTCGCGCCAGGAATGACTTGAAGCTCCGGTGCCGTGAAGCAACAGGATAGCCGGACCGCTTCCCATCTGCTGAATGTGCCAGCGAATGCTCCCGGCATCGACAAAGCGGCTGGCTTCGCGATTTGGCCAGTTGCGACCCTCGCGCGACCAGTCGAGGCGCCGGCTCATGCCGCCCTTGACGGAGTTGCTGCGCGAACCGCGGCGTGAAGTTTGCGCGCATCCGCCATCGGCAGGGCGAGAAAGCGCGCTTGCATCAATTCGGCAAGGCGCGGCCCATCAGGACCGGGCCGCGCCGATATATCCACCACCAGCGCTTCCACTCCGTGCGCAGCGATCGCCCTGGCAGCCTGCTCGACATCCTGCCCCGAACGGCTGCGGCTGGCGCTGCCATCTGCAGCGATGTTCCCCCTGCCGTCGGTGAGCACGACCAGATGTGGAGTCCGGCCCCGCGCCTCTGCGGATAGGGCCACCTCGCGCGCTGCCTGCAGTCCCATCGCCAGCGGAGTTCCTCCGCCGCCCGGTAATTCCGCCAGCGCCCTTCGTGCACGGGTCAGTGAGCGGGTCGGCGGCAGGATCAGGTCGGCAGCTGTGCCACGAAATGCGACCAGCGCGACCTCGCTGCGCGTAGCGTAGGCTTGCGCCAGCATGAGCTCGACAGCGCCCTTCGCTTCGGCGAGGCGCGCAGCCGCCGCCGATCCAGACGCATCGACGCAGAAGATCGTGAGCCGCGCCGCGCGCTCCTCGAAGCGACGGATGCGCAGGTCCTCCTTCTGCACGATCAACCGACGATCTTCGCCTCTCTGGCGCCGCCGCAGCGCCTGCCATGGAATAGCCGCTCGCATGGTATCGATCAGGGTGAGCCGGGCGCCGCCGCGCGGAACGCCGGGGCGAACCCCTATCGGTTTGCCTCTCAGCGCAGACTTGCGCCGTTTCCCGCTGCCGCTACCGGCTGCATTGCGATTGGCTTTGCCAGACGAAAGCTGTGCCAGCAGGTCGGGCGGGATTGCAGCGGCTGCCGCCTCCAGCACGATGTCCTCGAGCTTGCCTTCGCTGGTTTCGCTCCCGTCATCGGTGCGCTCCGCAGGACTCTCGTTCTGCGCTTCTGCGGGCTCCGGCTCCGATGCGGGAAGCTGCCGGGCGCGCGGCGCAAGCACAAGCCGCGCAGCTATCTGCAGGTCGTTCTCGTCGGGCTGTTCCCGCCCGTTGAGTGCTGCGTGCAGCCGGGCGGTCTCGGCTGCGAACAGCATCGGCCTGACCGAGGGGATGCCGAGTGCCGACGCCGTTGCCGCAATGCTGGCCAGTTGGCGATCGTCCAGCAAGGCCACTGCATCGGGCTCGATAGCAATCGACTTTCCGGCATCATCGACATCCAGGCTCGCGACCCGCGACAGATCGCAATCGAATGCGATCCTTTCGAGCAGGCAGCTCGGCGGCCTGTCATCGGGCTCGATCCCATCGTCGAGCAGCACGAGGCCAAACCCGCCCGCCATCGAGGCTGCGTCCAATTCCTGCGCGATCCGTCCGGCAATCGCTTCCGGCAAGCGCTCCGCGAGCGGCACCACGAACACGCAACCCGCAGCCTCTTCCAGCAAACCGCGCTGTCTGACCTTGTGGCCGGACGCGATGCTGGCGGCGAAATCCACCCCTCCCAAAAGCCGCTCGTCATCGACATGCATCGGTATACGCCGCAATTCGGCGCCATCCTCGCGCAGCTTTTCCAGCACCAGGTCGCGAGCGGGGCCACCTCCCCTCAGGGACAGTCCGCCCAGCCGTACAGGAGCCATCAGGAACAATCGCAAGGCAAGCAGCGCATCGTTGAGCGGACCAACGGGCACTGCCGCCTCGTTCATCCGAACAGGTCGCCCAAGGCCCGCTCTATGCGCGCGGTCGATCCCGTTTCGTCGAGAACATCACGCCGCAATCGGTGCCGCAACGCGGACGGTGCGATGGCGATGACGTGCTCGCGCCGCACCGCTTTTGCGCCGTTCAGCGCAGCAAGCGCCTTCGCCCCGCGCATCAGGGTGAGTTCGCCGCGCAACCCATCGGCGCCGACGGCAATGCAAAGCTCCGCGCAATCCGCCAATATCTCGTCTGGCACCTGCATCGTCGCCAGCTTCTTCTTGCCGCGCGCGACCTTGCGCAAGATCTTCTCATCCTCTGCGGCCCATTCCTCCGCGAAGCTTTCCGGATCGCGTTCCTGAGCTGCGCAGCGACGCATGATTTCTACCCGGTCATCTATTTCGGTTGGCGTGCGCACTTCGACAGACAGGCCGAAGCGATCGAGCAATTGCGGGCGCAACTCGCCCTCTTCCGGGTTGCCGCTCCCGATCAACACGAATTTGGCGGGATGGCGTACCGACAGCCCTTCGCGCTCGACCACATTCTCCCCTGAAGCGGCCACATCGAGCAGAAGGTCGACGAGGTAGTCCTCAAGCAGGTTTATTTCATCGATGTAGAGAAATCCGCGATGTGCCTTGGCCAGCAGCCCGGGCTCGAAAGCCTTTTCGCCCGAGCGCAGCGCGGTTTCGAGGTCGAGGGAGCCGATGACGCGGTCTTCGGTTGCACCGAGAGGCAGGTCGACGAAGGGCACCGGACGCTTGCGGATCGGCCCGGTTCCGCAGACGTCGGGAAAGCGTTCCTTATCCTCCGCCGAGCAACCATAGGGACAGTTCTGAATCGCTAAGATCGGTGGCAGGAGCGAGGCAAGTGCGCGCGCCGCGGTGGACTTGCCCGTCCCCCGGTCGCCGAAAACCATGACACCGCCGATTGCCGGGTCGACGGCACTCACGAGCAGCGCCTGCTTCATCTCGTCCTGTGCAACGATTGCGGAAAAGGGAAAGCGCGCCATATGCTTCGGCTTTCTGGCGCAGCAATGCGGCATCGGCAAGGGCTTTGCCAAGCGCGTGTTCCGGAGCACGGAAGGCAAGGTCATGGCGAACGCACGATCGGCCTTTCCAGAACTGCCCCCTGCGCCTAGGCTGCCCGCGATGGAATTTTCCGTCCTCTTCGCCGCCGCTTGGGCCATTCTCCTCGGACTGGGTGGCGGGCTGCTGACCACGATCGACAGCTGGTATCGCGATCTACGGAAGCCATCCTGGCAGCCGCCCGACTGGCTCTTCGGACCCGCATGGACGATCATCCTGGTGCTCGCGGCGTGGGCATTCGTGTTGAGCTGGGATAGCGCCAGCGCCCGTGGAGAGCAGGCGTTTCTGATCGGCCTCTACCTGGTCAACGGCCTCTTCCACTTCCTGTGGTCGCCGCTGTTCTTCAAAATCCGCCGCCCCGACTGGGCGCTCGTCGAGGTGCCGTTCCTCTGGGTGTCGGTGTTGGCGCTCTGCGTGTTTCTGAGAGACTGGTCAGTCCTCGCCAGTTGGCTGATTGTCCCTTATCTGGTCTGGGTCAGCTTTGCGGCGATTTTGAATTTGACCATCGTCCGCCTAAATGGTCCTTTCGCGAAAACCTCCACCTGAACCTGCGGAAATGACGAAGAAACGCCGCCCGTCCGGCTGGGACGAGCGGCGCTCCAGGATACGATGCTGGATCGCTTATCGCGGCATCATGCGGCCCTTTCTCGCGTCAACGAGGGGCCATGCGAATGGCACCGTCGAGGCGCACGTCCTCGCCGTTGAAATAGCCGGTCTCAATCATGCACATGGCGAGATTGGCATATTCCTCCGGATAGCCGAGACGCTTGGGGAACGGGACCGATGCGGCCAGTGCTTCCTTCACCTGAGGCGGAGCGGCATTCATCAGCGGAGTGTTGAAAATCCCCGGCAGGATGGTGTTCACGCGGATGCCTTCGCGCATCAGGTCGCGTGCGATCGGCAGGGTCATGCCGACTACGCCGCCCTTCGAAGCGGAATAGGCCGCCTGGCCCATCTGGCCGTCTTCGGCAGCGACCGAAGCGGTGTTGACGATCGCGCCGCGGTCGCCTTCCTCGGTCAGCGGATCGAGGCTCATCATGCCGGCTGCCGACTTGGCGATGCAGCGGAAGGTGCCGATGAGGTTCACCTGGATCACGAAGTCGAACGCGCTGATCGGAAAGTGCTTGATCTCGCCGGTCTGCTTGTCGCGGCTGGCGGTCTTGATCGCGTTGCCGATGCCGGCGCAATTGACCAGGATACGCTCCTGCCCATGGGCTTCGCGCGCCTTGGCGAAGCCAGCATCGACGTCTTCGTCGCTGGTCACGTTGACCTTGCAGAACACGCCGCCGATGTCCTTCGCGACCGCTTCGCCCTTCTCCTCGTTCATGTCGAAGATCGCGACCTTCGCGCCCTTCGCCGCGAGCGCGCGGGCGGTGGCCTCGCCGAGGCCCGATGCGCCGCCGGTCACGACGGCGGGAGTTTTACTGCTGACTTCCATTGTTCTCTCCTGAGATCACAAAACCGTTCGCCCTGAGCTTGTCGAAGGGCCGTTCTTTACTTGTGGCGCAGCGCTAGAAGAAAGTGCGGTGCTTCGACAAGCTCAGCACGAACGGGTAATTTTCGTATAGCGTTCGTTTACAGAGCCTCGACAATGGTCACATTGGCGACACCTCCACCTTCGCACATTGTCTGCAGGCCATACTTCTTGCCGCGCGCCTTCAGCGCATGAACGAGCGTCGCCATGAGCTTGGTGCCCGATGCACCGAGCGGGTGGCCAAGCGCAATAGCGCCGCCGTTGACGTTGAGCTTCTCGGGGTCCGCGCCGGTGTGCTTGAGCCATGCTAGCGGCACGGGGGCAAAAGCCTCGTTCACCTCGTATAGGTCGATGTCACCGATGTTCATGCCTGCCCGCTCGAGCGCGCGGTCGGTGGCGAACAATGGTTCTTCCAGCATGATCACCGGATCGCCCGCCGTGACGGTGAGGTTGTGGATGCGCGCCATTGGCGTAAGGCCATATTCCTTGAGCGCCTTCTCGCTCACCACCAGCACGGCGCTGGAACCGTCGCATATCTGGCTGCTGGTGGCCGCGGTGATCTTGCCCTCGGGGCTCAGCAATTTGACGCCGGCGATACCCTCCAGCGTGGCATCGAAACGGATGCCTTCATCGACCGTGTGCATTTCCTCGCCTTCGGGCGTCTCGATCTGCACGGGGACGATTTCGGCCTCGAAAGCGCCGGACTTCGTCGCCTCGATCGCCTTCTCGTGGCTGTTCAGCGCAAATCGGTCGAGGTCGTCCTTGGAGAAACCATGCTTTTGCGCGATCATTTCCGCGCCCATGAACTGGCTCCACTGGATGCCGGGATATTTCTCTTCGAGGCCCGGCGACTTGTAGTTTCCGAGACCCTCTTTCATGTGGAACATGGCGGTCGAGCCCATCGGCACGCGGCTCATGCTTTCCACTCCGCTGGCGATCACGACGTCCTGCGTGCCGCTCATCACCGCCTGTGCGGCAAACTGGATCGCCTGCTGGCTGGATCCGCATTGGCGGTCGATGGTCACAGCGGGGACACCCTCGCCCAGATGCTTGCTGGCGAGCACCGCATTGCGCCCGACCTGCATGGCCTGTTCGCCACCTTGACTGACACAGCCCATGACCACGTCGTCAACCGCCTTCGCCTCGAGGCCCGAACGCTCCATGATCGCATCGAGCGATTTAGCAGCGAGATCGACCGGATGGACACCCGCCAGGCGCCCTCCGCGCCGTCCGCCGGCAGTCCTGACGGCTTCAACGATATAGGCTTCGGGCATCGCACTTGTCCTCGTTCGGTTTCGTTTCGCCACTCGCCTATGGACGCTTTACGTTAAGGTCAAGCGCGCGGCTGCGACGTTGCGGAAATGTCGGGCGCATACGTAGTCAGAACGCCATTCTTTCGCGCGCTGTTGCATGTGTGCCATTCGAGCAACACCCGCGTGGGCATTCGGGAAAACGCCCAGATTTGCTTTGCAATGTAACTAACCGACAAGGCAGATACCGCGTTCCGCCGATGGGCCTGTCGTTCGGGGGTACCTGTGCAGGCAGTCCATCCATGGGGGTTCTTACACGCGCATCGACCCTCGATGCGGGTAACGGAAGAAGGACTTTATCGAGTGAAACTCCAGACTTATTTCAAAGCCAGCGCGGCCCCGGCCGTTCTCGGCCTCGCGCTCATCGCGCAGCCGGCGATGGCCCAGGTTGCGACGGAAGACGAAGAGAGCGTCGATTCGCCCGCACCTGCCGGCCAGGCGATCGTCGTCACCGGTTCGCGCATCTCCAACCCTAACCTCGAACTGGCCAGCCCGGTCAGCGTCGTCAGCAGCGAAGATCTCGAGCTTGCCCAGACCAACGTCGCGGAAGAATTCCTGCGCGAACTGCCCTCGGCGGTTCCGAGCATTGGCTCGGCCGTCAACAACGGCAACGGCGGTGCCAGCTTCGTCAACCTGCGCGGCATCGGCTCCAACCGCAACCTGGTCCTGCTGGACGGTCGCCGCTTCACCCCGGCCGACACGACCGGCCGCGTCGACTTGAACAACATTCCGCTCGCCGTCATCGAGCGTACGGAAATCCTGACCGGCGGCGCCACCACCACCTACGGTGCGGACGCTATCGGCGGTGTTGTCAACTTCATCACCAAGCGTGATTTCGAAGGCGTCGAAGCGACGTTCTCCGAACAGATCACCGAAGAAGGCGACGGCAACGTTTTCCGCGCCGACGTCACGATCGGTGCGAACTTCGACGACGGTCGCGGTAACGCCGTTCTCAGCCTCGGCTACCAGAACCAGGATCCGGTGTTCCAGGGCGACCGTGACTTCTCGGTCTTCAACATCGGTTCGTTCACCGGTGCGGGCAGCGGTTCTTCCAATGCCGTTCCGGCAGTAATCATTGCGGCTGACGGTCCGGACGCCGACACGGCCGGAATCGTGGGTCAGATCAGCGACGATGGCCAAACGCTCGGCGCGTTCGACCGTCCGTTCAACTTCAACCCGTTCAATATCTTCCTGACGCCATTCGAGCGCTTCAACATCTATGGCTCGGGTCGTTACGAAGTTTCGGACGCGGTAGAAGTCTTTACCCAGGCCGCGTTCTCGAAGAACACGGTGTCCACGATCATCGCTCCGGGCGGTTCGTTCTTCAACACTTACACCTTCAACCTGAACAACCCGTTCATTCCGGATGCGATTGCCCAGCAGTTCGGCAACAACCTCGGCCTTACGGCTGCGCAATTTGCCGCTGCCCGCAACACGCAATTCGGTGCAACTCTTGCTGACGGGTCGCCGAACCCCGACTATGTCGAATTCGACGCTCAGGTCCGCCGTCGTACGCCGGAAGCCGGCTCGCGTACGTCGGACTTTACCACCACGCTGTTCAACCTGGTGGGTGGTCTTCGCGGCGATCTGACCGACAACATCCAGTGGGAAGTTTCGGGCACATACGGTGAAAGCGAGCAGATCCAGCGCCAGGGCGGCTTTGCCCGTTTCGATCGTCTGCAGCAGTCGCTGATCGCGATCCCCGATGGTTCGGGCGGCGTGGTCTGCGCCGATACCAGCCGTGGCTGTGCGCCGATCAACCTGTTTGGGGCGCTGGGCAATCTCGGCTCGCAGGAAGCGGTGGATTTCGTCTTCAACCTCACGCAGCAGGTCATCACGAAGGCATCGCTGCAGCAGGTCCAGGGCGTTCTCAACGGCGACCTCGGCTTCGGTATCACCGACACTCCGATCGCCTTCGCGGCCGGTGCGGAATATCGCAAATACACCGCGTCGCAGATTTCGGACGAAGCCTCGCAGACCCCTGGCGCTGTCGTCGGCGGTGGCGGTGCCGCTCCGAACATCGACGGTGAATACGACGTCAAGGACGTCTTCGGCGAACTGGTCATCCCGATCGTGGAAGATTCGTTCATCGAAGATCTGACCCTCGAAGTCGGCGGTCGTTATTCGGATTACTCGACGGCAGGCGGCGAGTTCACATGGAAGGCGGGCGGTACGTTCGCTCCCGTGGAACAGCTGACCTTCCGCGGTAACTATCAGCGTTCGTCGCGTACGCCCAACATCGGCGAGCTTTTCGCACCGGTGACCACGTTCCTGACCAACCTTGCAGTCGACCCTTGTGCTGGCTCCAACCCGGTTGGCGATGCTGCCCTGACGGCAGCCTGCGTCAGCCAGATCGTTGCCAATGGCGCGACTCAGGCTCAGGCGCAGTCGCTCATCGGCAACATCCTTCAGCCGGCTGCTGGTCAGATCAACGCGACGGGCGGTGGCAACCCCGACCTTGGTGTCGAAACCGCCACGACCTGGACGGTCGGTGCGATCATCGAACCGCTCTACAACCTGTCGCTGACGGTCGACTACTGGAACATCAAGATCGAAGACGCGATCACTTCGCCGACGGTGAACGATATCGTCGGTGGGTGTTACGATAATCCCAGCGCCAGCAACCCGATCTGTTCGCAGATCCTGCGTAGCGCGACGACTGGCGGCCTCGACGGCTCGCCGGACGAAGTGCCCGGGCTGCAGCTGGCTTCGTCGAACCTCGGCCTGATCAAGACCGACGGTATCGACGTCAGCCTGCGCTATCGTACGAGCCTGACCGATAACATCGGTTTCCGGTTCGCTACCGATGGTACCTGGGTCAACAGCAACACCTTCCAGGCTACGCCGACCTCGGTGAACCGTGAATGCGTCAGCTATTATTCGGTGAACTGTCCTTCGATCCAGCCGGAATTCGTCTTCAACACCCGGGCGACCTTCTCGTTCTTCGATCAGGTCGATCTGTCGGTGCTCTGGCGCTACCTCAGCGCAACTGAGTTCGAACCGCTTCAGCGTGCTGAGTCGGGCGACGCATTCGTTGGAGAGCTCGATCCGTCGGCTGGCCCGGTTGCTGGTCAAGAAGTCGACTTCAACAACATCCCGGCCGAGAACTATTTCGACCTGAGCGCTCGCTTTGCAGCGAGTGACAACCTCGAACTGGTGCTCACCGTTCAGAACCTGTTCGACAACAAACCGACCATCGTCGGTTCGGACATCGGTTCGACTGCCTACAACTCGGGTAACATCTATCCGTCGACCTACGACGCGCTGGGCCGCCGTTATGCGGCTGCCGTGAAGCTTCGCTTCTAGTCACACGTCGTTTATCGAAAGGAAGGGGCGGCACTTCGTGTCGCCCCTTTTTTTTCTTCAGCGTTTTATGTTAGGCTTGCTGCCCAGCTCGAAGGAATTGCCATGAAACGTGTCTTCGCCCTCTGCGCAATCGGTGCCGCTCTTGCCCTCCCCGCCCTTCCTGCGACTGCGCAGGATGCTGGTGTCGAGCAGACGGCAAAGATTACCGACAAGGACCATCCCGATTTTGTCAAATGCCGGACCGAACGAGTGATCGGCTCGCTGGCCAAGCGCAAGAAAACCTGCTTGACCAATCGTCAGTGGGAGGAGTTCGCCCGACGCGGTAACGAGAACGCGCGAAGAACCGTTGAAGAGAATGCTGCTGGGCTGGCCGGCAACTAGTACAAGAAGCCCTAGGAGCCTGCGTATCAATCCAGGTCCAGGGTTGAACACGGATGGCTGTCAAGGTCGATATCTCCGGCCAGGTGCCGAACCCATTCGGCGACCATCTCGATCTCGTCCTTATTGTTTGCCCGCGTCCGTTCGATCTGGTCACGGCGCTGCTGCGCCGAATACTTACCTTGATCCTTGGAGTTGCGATTGAAAACGTCGCCCTGTCCTATCTCGTGAACTTCCGTCTCGTTCAACAATGTCTTGAAGTGCGAGTAAGCCGCCCGTGTCGTCGCCAAGGGATCTCGCAACAGAGTGGTGCTGTCGCAAACAGCGACGCGACTTTCGCCGAACTTTTCACGCAGCCGCGTGAAAATAGCGAGGTGAGAGAGCCAGCCTAGTCCGGCAACCTGCAGATCGGTCAGTTCCAACAATTGTTCGGTAGTGAAACGATGGCTCAATGCACCGTCCTTCGCCTGACCGATAAGCGACGTGCGAACCCATTGCCGACCCCAGAGGCCCTTTACCGCAATGGAGGACAGGAAATCCTCGATCGGCGCATAAAGGAGAAGCGCACGTGACCTTGGGCGAATTCCTAGCATCGCGGGAGCGATTGCGTTGACGATACTGGACGGCTTCGCGACGACAATCTCGGCGCTACCGAAAGGTCGGCTCAGGAGCTCCAGCGAAAGATCGAGGACCGCTGCCAATTTTTGTGTGTCGGCCCCGCGGCGGCGCCAACCCACCAGGTCGTTGAGGACTTGCGGCTCCTTCAGTCCCATAGCGCGCCCTTCCCGATCGAACATGCGCGCCACAAGGGTCGAGCAGCAATAGGCCGAATGGAAGACGAAATGAATGTCGCCGGAGGGGAGCGCCGCGCGGTCGATATCGGCGCGCGGGATTTCACGATAGTCGGCGGAATTCGTAAGATAGTCGTCCGTAAGGAAGGTTGCCTTGCGATGATCGCTGCGCGGGACATGGATGAACCTGAAAGCGTCACGCGCCTCGTCATAGCGATGCGGCAGCCAAGCGGGGTCGGCTAGCAGAGTGGCCGTGTCCATCGATCTACCGCTCGTTACCGATCTCAGCGGATCCGGTTGACGCCCTTGAAGCCCGACTTGTCAGGAATGCGAATGCGATAGCCCCCGGTTCCGCTTTCGCTGATGACGACATTCATGCCCGGGCGGAACCGTGCGCGCAGGCCGCCGGTCGAATTGAGTTGCCAAACCTGTCCGTTGTCGAGCGCGATCGCCGTGATCCCGGACCGCAGGTCCTCGTCGACTTCGGTGACAATGGCTTCGAGTTCCGTCAATTGCATGCCGCTGTCGTCGACCGGCAGGCCAAAGCGATCCCGGCGGTATTCCTCGCGTTTGGCCTGCAGTTCCTCGTCGACCCCGTAAAGAGCATCGAGCGCCGCATCGTAGCAGCGCAAGCGCTTGGAATCGCTTCCGATGGCGCGACACTCCTCGATCGAGGAATCAGGCGCGGGCGTGACTTGGGCGATGGCGGCGACTGGTAAGACCGCCGTCGCGAAAAGCGGATAGAGAAACGCGCGATGCATGTGTCGTCCTATTCCTGGCAGTTGCGTGTCGGGCGATAACAGATGGCCCGGACACTACCAACCTTGAAGGCCCGGACCGAAATAGCGATTCGCACCGCCAAACCCCAACCCTTCCGATCCGACATAAAGTTTCTTGAAATCGGGCCTTTACGGAAATTATCAGAGGATCGAGATAGGGGCACGCCTCGACCTGTTGCAATTTTGTGACCCCTTCTCGCCAGATTACCGCCAGCTTGCCGGATAAACGCCGACGGCTCTTGCGCGGCTACGTGCGCATTGCTTTTATTCAGTTCCATGGGCCGATTTTTGACCGGCTCAAGTAGGGGACTGAAAAAATGAAAAAAACGACTTCCACCTGGGGTGGACGGGCCGCACTGTTTGCCAGCGTAGGCGCCACCGCTCTTCTTGCTATCCCGACGCAGGCCGTAGCCCAGATTGCCGGGCCTCCCGAGCCGGTCATCACTGACGAGGATGCCGACGGTGTCGATGAAGACCAAGCCCGCAATGCGGACGGTTCCGAGGCAACCAATGTCATAACCGTAACGGGCTCGCGCATCCGCCTGCCCGAAGTGCAGTCCCGCAACCCGATTTTCGTGGTGGACGAGAGCTACATCGAAGATCGCAACATCACCAATATCGCCGATGCGCTGAACGAATTGCCCGCCTATCGCGGCAGCGTGACACCCGCCGGTGCACAGGGTTCGTTTGGCCAGGGCGTGAACTTCGTCAACAACCTTGGCCTTGGTTCGAACCGGAACCTCACACTCGTAAACGGTCGCCGCTTCGTGTCGTCGAACGTACCGAGCCTGTTCAACAACGCCAGCCAGGGCGTCCAGGTCGACCTTAACGTCATTCCGGCAATCCTGATCGACCGCATCGACACCATCGGTGTCGGCGGCGCCCCGGTGTACGGTTCGGACGCGATCGCGGGGACGACCAACGTCATCCTGAAGACGCGCTTCGACGATATCGTCGTCAGCGGCACCAGCGGCATCACCGAGCGCGGCGACAATTTCCGCTGGAACGTGTCGGGTGCAGCCGGCTTCAACTTCCTCGACGACCGGGCGAACATCACGGTGGCCGTGTCGCATGACGAAGTCGAAGGCGTTTTGCAGAACGATCGCAGCTTCTTTCGCGATGCCATCGAAACGCAGGCTAACGTGCCTGGTCTTGGTGAACCCGCAAGCGCATTCCGCGTAAATCCGAATATCGGCCCTGACACCGGTGACGCGGACGGTATCCCGCCCTCGGTTCGTTTCCGCGGCATCACTATCCCGTTCCTCGATCGCGGCGGCGTGATCTTCGGCGGCCCGCTCAGCCTGTCGGCTTCGTTCGACGGCCGCGGCAACCTCAATCCGTTCGATTCCGGCGAAACCTTCCCGGGGCTCGGCATTCGCGGTCTGGGTGGCGACGGCTTCCGCTTCTCCGATTTCGGTCAGATCGAAAGTGATCTGCGTCGTACTGTCGTCAATGGCTTCGCCAATTTCGACGTAACCGACAATGTGACGCTGTTCGCCGAAGGCACCTACTTCAAGTCGCGGGCGGACGAACTGGTCCAGCAGCCAAGCTTCAACGCGCCGCTGTTCGGTGGTGCTAGTGGCGCTGTAATCTTCGACGTGAACAACCCGTTCCTGACCGACCAGGCGCGCCAGACCCTGATCGACAACGGCGTAACGGCGTTCCAGCTTTCGCGCGTCAATCTCGACCTCGCCGACACTTCCGGTTTTGGCGAGAACGAAATCCTGCGCGGCGTCGTCGGATTGCGAGGCGAATTCGACGCTCTCGGCCGTGTTTTCAACTTCGAGGCCAGTGCGAACCGCGGCTCTGCGGAAATCGTCACTTTCAGTCAGGACATCAATCGGCAGAATTTCATCAATGCCGTCAACGTCGCCGCGGATGCCAATGGCAATCCGATCTGCTCCACCGACCCGACGGTTCTCGGCACGCTGTTCGCCGGACCCGGCGGGACCCCCGTTGCCGACCCTAATTGCGTTCCGCTGAATCTGCTCGGCGAAGGTCGCGCATCGGACGCAGCGCGGGCCTATGTCATCCAGGACAATGTTGCGGTGGCGGAACTCGACCAGACGGTCTTCAACTTCAATATCGGCAGCACGCTGTTCGATATCTGGGGTGCCGGCCCGGCCGGGTTCAACATCGGGTACGAACACCGCAAGGAAGAGGCGGCGTTCATCCCGGGTGAATTCCAGCAACAGGGGCTCGGGCGATCCGTCGCCATCGGGCCGGTCAGTGGCGAATTCAACGTCGACGAAGTCTTCGGCGAAGTTCTCATTCCGCTGGTCTCGCCTGCGAATGATTTCTTCATTCACAGTGCGGAAGTCTCTGCCCAAGGTCGCTATGTCGATAACACCGTCAATGGCGGGTTCTTCGCATGGTCGGCGGGCGGACGCTTCGCGGTTATTCCCGACATCGAATTCCGCGGGAACTTTACGCGGTCTTTCCGTGCTCCGGCTGTGACCGAACTCTTCCAGCCGGCCAACAATGCCTTCTCGGCGGTGGTGACACCCTGCCGTCCGCAGGACATCAACAACGGGCCGAATCCCGAAGCGCGTCAGGCCAACTGTGCCGCCTTCCTGGCAGCGTTCCCGAACGCCAATCTGGACCCGGCAATCTCGGCCACCATCCCGATCACGTCGGGGGGCAATCCGAATCTCGAAAACGAACAGGCCGACAGCTACACCTTCGGCGTCATCATTCGTCCGCGGTTCCTCCCCCGCTTCGCGCTTACCGTCGACTATATCAATATCGACATCGCGCAGCCGATCGTGAACCTTGGTGTGGCCGACATTGTCAGTGCCTGCTTCGACAACGAGGTCTTCAACACCGCTGACCCGGCCAACGGCAACGAATTCTGTTCTCAGATCCAGCGCCTGCCGGCCGGGACCCTAGGCCCCGATCCGCGTGACCCCAATGCCCCGAACATCGATGTCGGCGGCTTCGTGGTCAACGATCCTGCCAATCCGGGTGTGGCCACTGGCTTCATCAACGGTCAGCAGATCAAGTTCGAAGGCATCCAGAGCACGCTCTCCTACACGCTGCCGGAAGACTTCCTCGGCATTCCGGGGACCTTCAGCCTTGGCGGCGACCTGCTTTACGTGAAGGAGCGTTTGATCAATGAAACCGGCGTCGCGGCAACGCGCAGCGATGGCGAGATCGGCGATCCCGAGTTCTCCGGCCAGTTCCGTGTTCGCTACAATGCGGATAACTGGGGTGCGTCCACCTTCATCAACTATGTGGGTGAGCAGCTGTTCGATCGCGACAACCGCGGCATCGAATTCCGCGAGATCGACGAATATGACGACTTCGTCACGGTCAATGCTTCGGTGTTCTTCGATGCGGCGGACACGTTCCGCTTTACCTTCGCGGTAACCAACCTGTTCGATAGGCAGGGCCAAGAATATTTCGACAGTCTGGTCGGCATCAACGACGCACTCGGCCGCCGGTTCTCGGTCGGCGCGCGAGCGAAGTTTTAAGTTTTTCGGCTTCGGACAAAAGGAAGGGCCCCGGGAAACCGGGGCCCTTTCTGTATAACTCGGCGATGAATTGGAGCGCCGCGGCGCTTATGTCACCGTCATCTGCAAGGCACCGTCCCCTTCCTCAACCTTCACCGTCGATCCGTCCGGCACGTCGCCGCGCAGGATCTTGTCGGCCAGTGGGTCCTGCAAATAGCGCTGTACCGCCCGCTTCAAGGGCCGCGCGCCATAGACCGGATCATACCCCACCCTGCCCAGCCACTTCTTGGCGGCATCGGTGAGATCGATGGTGATCTTGCGGTCCGTGAGCAGCTTCTGCACCCGGCCGACCTGGATTTCGACGATCGGGGCCATGTGCTCCTGCGCCAGGCGGTGGAACAGGATGATCTCGTCCAGCCGGTTCAGGAATTCGGGGCGAAAGTGCCCGCGTACCACGTCCATCACCTGCGGCTCGACATCCTCGACTTTCTGGTCGTCGGTCATCTGCGCGAGGTACTGGCTGCCCAGATTGGACGTCAGGATGATCAGCGTGTTGGTGAAATCGACCACGCGGCCTTGCCCGTCGGTCAGGCGCCCGTCGTCGAGCACCTGCAACAACACGTTGAAGACGTCGCTATGGGCTTTCTCGACCTCGTCGAACAGCACGACCTGATAGGGCCTGCGCCGCACCGCCTCGGTCAGCACGCCGCCTTCCTCGTAACCGACATAGCCCGGAGGCGCGCCGATCAGCCGGGCGACCGCGTGCTTTTCCATGAACTCGCTCATGTCGATGCGGACCATCGCCTGGTCGTCGTCGAACAGGAAGCCGGCGAGCGCCTTGGTAAGTTCGGTCTTGCCGACGCCGGTGGGCCCGAGGAACAGGAAGCTGCCGAGCGGCCGGTTCGGGTCCTGCAGGCCCGCGCGCGCACGGCGCACGGCCTTGGACACGGCATCGATCGCCTGACTTTGCCCGATCACGCGCTTCGACAGGATGTTCTCCATGTCGAGCAGCTTCTCGCGCTCGCCCGCCATCATCCGGTCGACCGGGATGCCCGTCCAGCGGCTGACGACGCCGGCGATATCGTCTTCGGTTACCTCTTCCTTGAGCAGGGCGTTGTCGGTCTGGCCACTCGCCTCGGCAAGCTGCTTCTCGAGCTGCGGGATCTTGCCGTACTGTAGCTCGCCCGCCTTCGCCAGGTCGCCGGTACGCTGCGCCTGTTCGAGTTCGAGCCGCGCGTGGTCCAGCTCTTCCTTGACCCGCGCCTCGGCGTGGATCTTATCGCGCTCGTTCTGCCAGCGCGTGGTCAACTCGCTCGATTGCTGCTCGAGTTCGGACAGCTCCTTGCGCAAGGCTTCGAGCCGATCCTTCGATGCGGAATCGGTTTCCTTCTGCAGCGCCTGCTCTTCGATCCGCAGCTGGATGATGCGGCGGTCGAGGTTCTCGATTTCCTCGGGCTTGGACTCCACCTCCATGCGGATACGCGAAGCCGCCTCGTCCATCAGGTCGATCGCCTTGTCGGGCAGGAAGCGGTTCTGGATGTAGCGGTTGCTGAGCTGCGCCGCCGCGACGATCGCACCATCGGTGATGCGCACGCCGTGGTGCAGCTCGTACTTGTCCTTGATGCCGCGCAGGATCGAAATCGTGTCCTCGACGCTCGGCTCGTCGATGTAGACCGGCTGGAAGCGCCGCTGCAGCGCGGGGTCCTTCTCGACATACTTCTGGTATTCGTCGAGCGTCGTCGCACCGATGCAGTGCAGTTCGCCGCGGCTCAGCGCCGGCTTCAGCAAATTGCCCGCATCCATGCTGCCTTCGGACGCGCCCGCGCCGATCAGCGTGTGCATCTCGTCGATGAACAGGATGATCTGGCCCTCGGCACCCTTCACTTCGTCGAGCACGGCCTTCAGCCGCTCCTCGAACTCGCCGCGATATTTCGCGCCCGCGATCAGCGCGCCCATGTCGAGCGCCATCAGCGTGCGGCCCTTGAGGCTGTCGGGCACGTCGCCATTGGCGATACGCAGCGCCAGGCCCTCGGCAATCGCAGTCTTGCCGGTGCCGGGCTCGCCGATCAGGGCGGGATTGTTTTTCGTGCGGCGCGCGAGAATCTGCACCGTACGACGGATTTCCTCGTCGCGGCCGATGACGGGGTCGAGCTTGCCGTCGCGCGCCGCCTGCGTGAGGTCGCGCGCATACTTCTTCATCGCGTCGTAGCTTTCTTCGGCGCTGGCGCTGTCCGCGCTGCGGCCGCCGGTCGCCTCCTGGATCGCCTCTTCGAGCGACTTCGCATCGACGCCGGCTGACTTGATCGCCTTGCCCGCATCATTGTCTGCCAGCGCGAGCGCCTGCAGCAGACGCTGGACCGGGACAAAGCTGTCACCGGCCTTCTCCGCCAGTTGTTCGGCCTGGTCGAGCGCGCGCACGGCGTCATTATCGAGCCCGGGCGTCTGTTGCGCTCCGCCGCCCGAGACGGCCGGGATCTTGCCCAGCGCAGTATCGACCTCGGTGATCGCGACGCCCGGATTGCCGCCCGCGCGCTGGATCAGCTGAGCAGCCATGCCCTGGTTGTCCTCGAGCAAAGCCTTGAGGATATGCAACGGCGTGATCCGCTGGTGGTTCATGCGGATCGCAACAGTCTGCGCGCTTTGCAGGAAACCTTTGGCGCGGTCGGTGAATTTTTCGAGATTCATCTGGAAACCCCTGTGCTTGAATATCCGCTAGAATATGGTGTTGCCTTTATGCAACACAAGCCCTTCCCCGCAAATTTACGAGGTGTGTTAGTCGGATATAGGGGTGAGTCCGCGCTTGGCGAGGGGCAAGGGAAAATTATTCCGCTGGCTCGCCTTCGAGCCCCGGCACCATCACCGTGCGATCTCCCCCGAAGTCCTCGCGCACGACCACAAGGCCCTGTCGCTCGAGGTGGTCGAGCAGGCGGCGAATGCGGCCGGGCGAGCTGGTGCCATAGGCGCGGGCGAGCTCGTTCTCGTCGACCTGCGTCTCGCCAGCATGGGCGGCGCGGGCGATCACCAGAAAGGGCGCGAGCAGGTCTTCCTCGACCGCATCGGCGAGCTCCATAATCCGCGCGGCAGTACCTTCCGGCAGCTCGTCCATCCCCGCACCCGCCATGGCGAACCGGCGGCGGAAGGCGCGCATGTCCGGCATGGGCCCGATGATGCGCTCGCGCCGACAGCGGGTCAGGAAGGTCTGGTATTGCGCGCTGGCGGACTGGAAGGCGATGCCCTCCTCGCTCGCCATTGCGCCGATGATCGCCTCGATCTGTTCGGCCACGGCGGATGTGTCGCGCTGCTCCGCGGGCGGCGCGACGTGCCGCTCTTCGGCCTGTGCGATGCTCTCTGCGATATCCTCGACACGTGGTGCGGGCGGCGATGGCGGCGGCGCAGCCTTGGCGACATCTCCGGCAAGGTCGCGTGTCAGCAGCGCTTCCATGTCGGCGGGCGCGGTATCGGGCAGCGCCATCAGACCTTCCGCGCGGGCCTCATGGCCGGTCTTCACCGGGCCGATCTTGCATGCCAGCGGAAGCCGCGTGATCGCCGGACCGAGCGCGAGGAAGTGCCCCCGCTCCAGCTCGCGGATCCGCTCCGCCTGCCTTCGCTCCATGCCAAGCAGGTCGGCGGCGCGGACCATATCGATATCGAGAAATGTGCGGCCCATGAGGAAGTTCGAAGCCTCGGCCGCGACATTCTTGGCGAGCTTCGCCAGCCGCTGCGTCGCGACGATGCCCGCCAGCCCCCGCTTGCGCCCACGGCACATGAGGTTGGTCATGGCCGAAAGCGTCATGCGCCGCGTATCCTCCGCCATCTCGCCCGCAGCTGAGGGGGCAAACATCTGCGCCTCGTCCACCACCACCAGCGCCGGATACCAATGCTCGCGCGGGGCGTCGAACAGGGCAGTCAGGAATTGCGCGGCGCAGCGGATTTGCTGCTCCACCTCCAGGCCGTCGAGATCGAGCACCACGCTGGCGCGATGTTCGCGGATGCGGCGGGCGAGCGCCTCGATCTCGCCCGGCGAATAGGCCGCGCCGTCGATCACGACATGGCCGAATTCCTCGGCCAGCGAAGGGAAATCGCCTTCCGGATCGATGACCACCTGCTGCACCATTCCGGCGCTTTCCTCCAGCAGGCGACGAAGGAGGTGCGACTTCCCGCTGCCCGAATTGCCCTGGACCAGCAGGCGCGTGGCGAGCAGTTCCTCGACATCGAATTCGACCGGTTTTCCGGTGGCGTCGTGGCCGATGGTGATCTGCGTAGTCACATGCTGTGGCTAGCGAGCCGAATCCCGTTAACGAAATAGCGCGCGGCGGGTTTTGCCCAGCCCAATGCGCCCTCTTTCCGCACTGCGCGATTCCCGCTACCCGTGCTGCGAGAAGAGGATTGGGCGAAAATGGGTAAATGGGTCGTGCGCGCGGGGGCCGCGCTGGTGGTGCTGTTGCTGGTTGCATTCGTTGCGCTCGCAACGTGGGAGCCATTCTTCGCCGGTCGCGACGAGGTGCACCTGTCCCAGCGCAGCTATTCCGCCGAAATCATCCGCGACGAATTCGGCGTCCCGCATATCTACGGCACGACCGATCCCGATGTCGCCTATGGCGTGGCCATCGCCCATGCGGAGGACGATTTCGCGACGCTGCAGGACGTCATCGCCATGGCCCGCGGCCGCTATGGTGCGATCGCCGGACAGGACGGCGCGGCTGTCGATTACGTTTATCACCTGCTCGATGCGCGCGGCACCGCACAACGTGAGTACCCGGGCCTTCCAGACGATACGCGCGCCCTGTTCGATGCCTATGCGACGGGCCTCAACGACTATGCGACGCGCAATCCGGACGAGCTGAAACTCGGCAATCTCTTCCCGGTCGACGGCGTGGACGTCGCCGCCGGCTTCGCGCTGCGCCAGCCGTTCTTCTTCGGCCTCAACGGCGTGATCGAGCCGCTGGTAACTGGCGAGCCCCTGCGGCGCGAATACGGCCCCGACATTCCCGGCTTCCCGCGCGAAGCCACGGTTGAGCCGGCCATCGAACCGCGTGACGAAGAGGCGCTTGCCTACTCCCCCTTTGGGCGGGATGGGGCGATGTCTGGCTCCAACGCCTTTGCCGTCGCGCCGGAAAAGAGCGGCGGGCCCACCATCCTCGTGTCCAACAGCCACCAGCCCCTGCGCGGCGGTGTCGCATGGTACGAACTCGTCGTCGAGAGCGAGGAAGGCTGGCACTATGCAGGCGCAAACTTCCCCGGTTCGCCCTTCCCCTTCCTCGGCCACAACCGCGATCTCGGCTGGACCAATACGGTCAACACGCCCGACATGGTCGACGTCTACAAGCTGGAGATGGACAAGAGCGGGACGCGCTATCGCTTCGGCGGCGAATGGCGCGAGCTGGAGACGGAAACGGTAACATTGCCGGTTCGCATCGGGCCCGTCGTGCTGCCGATCCGGCGCGAGGTGCATCGCAGCGTGCACGGGCCGGTGATCGAGAACGACAAGGGTTTCTTCGCCTTCCGCTATGGCGGAATCGGCAACCTCGGCCAGCTCGACGCCTATTATCGACTGAACAAGGCGAAATCGCTGGAGGAGTGGGAGAGCATCCTCGCGCGGATGGACATTCCGTCGACCAATTTCATCTACGGCGACAAGGCGGGCAACATTGCCTACGTCTACAACGCTGCGATTCCCGACCGGCCGGAAGGGCCGGACTGGCGTACCGTGCTCCCGGGCGACGATCCCGCGCTCGTCTGGGATGGCCCGGTCGATTATTCCGAACTGCCGCGCTACGTTAATCCCGCATCCGGCTGGCTCTACAACGCCAACAATGCGCCCTACACGGCCGCCGGCTCGGGTAGCGACCTATCTCCCGATGGCTTCGCGCCCGAACTCGGAGTCGAATTGAAGCAGACCAACCGCTCGCGACGCGCATGGTCGTTGCTCAGCGAGGCCGGCCTGTTGGACCGCGAGGCGCTGGAGGAGATCAAATACGACACTGGTTATGCGCGCGAGGGCTATATCGCCCGATTGTGGGACGACCTCGCCGCGCTTGACCTGTCGGACGATCCCGAACTTGCCGAGGCACGTGCCCTGCTGCTCGATTGGGACTTCAAGGCCGACAACGTCGGACGCGCCGATGCGCTGGCGCTGAAGATTATCCGCGAATTCATGTCCTCTTCCTACCAGAACAAGCCCTGGCCCGATGCGCGCGCTGAATTGCGCAAGGCCGTGAACCACCTGAAGACCCATTTCGGCCGGATCGACCCGCCGATGAGTGACCTGCTGCGTCTGCGGCAGGGCGAGGTCGACCTGCCGCTCGACGGAGGCTCCGATACGCTTCGCGCCTCGACCCTGTGGGATGTGCATGAGGACGGGCGCCTTGCCGTGCGCCACGGCGACAGCTTCATCCAGTGGGTGGAGTGGATGCCGGGCCAGCGGGTGGCATCACGTTCGATCCAGCCTTACGGCGCGGCCACAACGCGACCCGATTCCCCGCATTACGCCGACCAGATGACGCTGTTCGTCCAGCATCGCTTGAAGCCGGTGCATTTCTGGCGCGAGGACGTGCTTGCCAATGCCAAGCGCATCTATACCGTCTCCCACACACCCCATCGCTGACAGGAACCGACATGCGCCATTTCTTGCTTACCGGTCTCGCCACCGTCGCCCTCGCGGGCTGTGCCACCGTTCCTGGATCTAACGAACCGGTCGCGCAGGCATCGCAAAGCGACAGCTCGCTCTCCTCGCTCGTCGACAAGGTCGATATTCCCTACGAGCAATTCACGCTCGACAATGGCCTGACCGTCCTCGTCCACACCGACCGCAAGGCGCCGATCGTTGGCGTGACGACCTACTACCGGGTCGGATCGAAGCACGAGCCGCGCGGCCGCACCGGTTTTGCGCACTTGTTCGAGCACCTGATGTTCGGCGGAAGCGAGAACGTCGAGAATTTCGACATTCCGCTGGAGGCCGCAGGCTCCACCAGTACGAATGGCTCGACCAATTTCGATCGCACCAATTACGTCGAAACCGTGCCGACCGGCGCGCTCGATCTGGCGCTGATGATGGAAAGCGATCGCATGGGCTACCTTCTCGGCGCGATCAGTCAGGAAAAGCTCGATAAACAGCGCGGCGTTGTCCAGAACGAGAAGCGCCAGGGTGACAACCAGCCATACGGCCTCACATTCTACGCCATCCTCGAAGGCCTGTTTCCCGTGGGCCACCCCTATCGCCACTCGACCATCGGCTCGATGGCCGATCTCGACGCGGCGAGCCTGACCGATGTCCGCAACTGGTTCATCGATAATTACGCGCCCAACAACGTGGTGCTCTCGCTGACCGGCGATATCGACGTCGAAACCGCGCGCCCGATGGTCCAGCGCTGGTTCGGCGATATCGAGCGCGGTCCCGAAGTCACGCCGGTCCAGGCTGCGCCTGTCACGCTAGCGGCGGAGAAGACCCGCGAGCTGGTCGACCAAGTGCCGCAGACGCGCGTCTATCGCGCATGGACCGGCCCCGGTATCAACAGCGCCGACTCCGTGCCGCTGTCGATCGGGATGAACATCCTTGGCGGCCTTGCCAGCTCGCGGCTCGACAATGTGCTGGTACGCGACGAGCAGCTCGCCACCAGCGTCAGCGCCTTCAACTGGCAGTCCGAACAGGTCGCGATCCTGATGGCGCAGATGGACATCAAGCCCGGGGTCGATCGCGCCGTAGCGGAAGCGCGGCTTGACGAAGTTCTCGCCGAATATATCGCAACCGGCCCGACCGCTGCCGAAATGGACCGCGCGGCGACGAGCTGGGTATCGGGCGAGATCGACGCGCTGGAGCGTGTCGGCGGCTTCGGCGGCAAAGGCTCGACGCTCGCAGAAGGGCTGCTCTATTCCGACGACCCGGCCTATTATCGCAAGGCGCTGGAGCGGGCAGCTTCGCTCGAGAGCGCTGAAGTGCGCGAAGCGCTAGGTCGCTGGTTGCAGCGTCCCGCCTACAAGCTTGCCATCGTGCCCGGCGAACGCGTGGAAAGCGGCGCCGACATGGGCGGCTGGGGCGATGAAGGCTCGGTGCCTGCCCCCGCGCCGGATGCGAAGGAGCCGATCGAAATCGCCCGCACCGGCCCTCCGCGCGAAATGCCAGAGCCGGAGCCGGTCGGTCCGCTCACCTTTCCGACCATCGAGCGCGCAACGCTCGCCAACGGCATTCCGGTGACGCTGGCGCGTCGCACGGCCATCCCCAAGGTTGCCGTAACGATGCAGTTCGACGCCGGCTATGCCGCCGACGGCGCTGCACGCGCGGGTACCCAATCGCTGATGATGGACCTGCTCGAGGAAGGCACTACGACGCGCAGCGCAGTCGAGATCGCAGAAGAGCAGGAGCGGCTCGGCGCCTCGATTGGCACCGGCACCTCGCTCGACACCAGTTCGGTGACGATGAACGCGCTGACCTCCAACCTAGAACCATCGCTGGCGCTGATGGCCGACATCGTGCGCAATCCCGCCTTTGCGGAAGGCGAGGTCGAGCGCGTGCGCGACCAGCGTCTTGCCCAGATCGCGCAGCAGCTTTCCTCACCCGGCGGTCTCGCCAGCCGGACGCTGCGCCCGATCGTCTTCGGCGAGAACCACCCCTATGGCACCGTTGGCAGCCTCGGCACCGTGCCGGTCGTCGAGGCGATTGGCCCGGGCGCATTGCGCGCCGAACATTCTGCCTGGATCCGGCCCGAAAAGGCCGAGATCTTCGCCGTGGGAGACATCACCATGCCCGAGCTGGTCCGCCAGCTCGAGGGCGCATTCGGCGATTGGCAGGCGAGCGGCACTGCGGCACCCGACAAGGTCTTCACCGATGCGGCGCGAGTGGACGGAACCCGCCTCGTAGTGATCGACCGGCCCAACTCGCCGCAATCGGTGATCTATGCCGGTCGGGTGCTTCCGCTCGCAGGGGCAACGCCGGGACTCGAATCGGTCGAATTGGCCAATGAGGTGCTCGGCAACGGCTTCCTCAGCCGCCTCAACATGATCATTCGCGAGGAAAAAGGCTGGAGCTATGGCGCGCGCAGCGGCGTGGACGCGCCGGCCGGGCCGCGCCTGTTCACGATCAGCACCTCGGTCCAGTCGGACCGCACGGGCGACAGCGTGCAGCTGATCCTCGACACCGCGCGCGAGTTCGCAACGGGCGCGCGGGGCGTGGACGATACCGAATACAATCGCGTGACCGACGGCAATATCCGTGGCCTGCCCAATCGCTTCGAGACCAATTTCCAGGTGCTCGGCGCGATCATCGAAAACGACCAGCTCGGCCGGCCCGACGATTACTACAGCCAGCTGCCCGCCACTTATCGAGCTATCGACAAGGCGGCGATCGATGCGGCTGCCCGCCAGTACCTCGGTCCCGACAATCTCACCATCGTGGTGGTCGGCGACCGCGGTGAAATCGATGCGCAGCTGGCCGGGCTCGGCCTGCCGACCACCTATCTCGATGTTGACACGGATGTCAGCAGCGCGGATTAAGCCCCCACTTCAAACCCTCAGATCCAAGAGAGGAATATCTATGTCAGTAGCCGGTACCTATGACACCGTCGTCAAGAGCCCGATGGGCGACCAGAAGGGCACCTTCACCGTCGTTCCGGGTGACGATGGCAACACCTTCACCGGCTCGATGGCCGGCGGCATGGGCTCGATGGACGTCAAGGATGGCACCATCAATGGCAACGCGCTGAGCTGGAAGATGGACATGACCGTCCCCATGCCGATGACGCTGAACTGCAACGCCACGGTCGATGGCGATCAGCTGACCGGCACGGTAAACGCCGGTGCCTTCGGCGACATGCCGCTGACCGGCGAACGCCAGGGCTGACTCAGCTCCACAGGATATCGAAGGGCGTCGGGAGCAAGTCCCGGCGCCCTTTTTCGTGGATTCCAGATGCTCGGTTAAGAGGCTTGCGCGCGTGCAGGTTCTTTGGTTGCATGGCCACTCGATACGAAAACAGGGTCGCAGCGAATCGTTTCAATGCCAAGCCATGCTTGGCCGAAAGGAGAGAGCCATGCCCGCGACCTTGTCCAGAATCATGTGCGCGACCGCCGCCACGGCGCTGGTAGCCACCCCCGTCCTTGCCGAGAAAGCCAGTCAGCTGGTCGATATCAACGGCACCATGGGCCGCGATGCCGAATACCAGTTGCAGCAGCGCGGCTTCTCCCACGTCTCCACCCACAAGAACGAGATGGGCTATGCCTCCAGCTATTGGTGGGACGAGGCGGACGATGATTGTGTGCAGGTCGAAGTCTACAACGGCCGGGTCGAGACCATCCAGGACGCCAGCGACCAGGATTGCGGCCATCACACCGGTAGTGCCGGAACGGCGGTTGCGGCGGTGGCCGGTGCCGCGATCCTCGGTGCGCTGCTGAGTCACAAATCGCACCATCACGAGGATGGGAATCACCATTCCGACCGCGATAGCGAAATGCAGTATGAGCGCGGCTATACCGACGGGCTGCACAATGCAGCCTATCACAATTACGACCGCTCCGACGCCTATTCGAACGGCTATTCCGCAGGCGTGCAGCAACGCAACGCCAATCTGTCGCACCATCATGGCCAGGGCGGTTATCGTCAGGCGGCGCAGTTCAAGGATTTGCGCGATGCCCGCGCGGCAGGCGGGATGAGCGAACTCGAACGGCGCGGCTTCCGCCAGGTGGACAATTTCACCAGCGGCAACACGCGCTATTCGATCCAGTGGCGGCCTCAGTCGCGTCAATGCGTGCAGGTGACCATCGCGGACGGTCGGTTCTACGACATCCGCGATATTGGCCAGCATACCAATTGCCGTTGAGGGAAGGAGAACCAATGAACTTCAAACCGGTACTGGCGGGGGCCTCGGCCCTTGCCCTCATCGCCTGCGGGGAGACCGCTGATACGTCCGAGCCGGAAGCCCCGGCAGAAGACGTCGCTGTCATTCCCGAAACCCTCGCCCCGTTCGGTGACGGATATCCAGCCTCCGGCGATCCATGCCGGCGGCTCGGGGAAAGCGCTGCGACCTCCAACTATCTCGACGACAGCGCGATCCTTGTCGGCTGCCCCACCGAGGCATCCGCAGAGGCGCTGGGCGGCGAAATCGTCGACAATGTCGACGGCGTGCGACTGGTCAGCGTCTCGATGGGCGATGCCAATGTCGGAATGAGCGAGAATGGTCCCGCGGCCAGCGAGAGCGAGGACGCTTTGGTGGCTGGGACCGAATACAACGCGACAACGATCCTCGATTGCGGTTTCGACGGTCAGCCGCCGACGCAATCCTGCAACGCCGGCATCAAGCGCAACTGGGGCGAAACGCCAGGCGAGCATTTGGTCGAGGTGACAAAGCCGGACGGTCGCACCCGCGCGATCTTCTTCCGCGGCACCGAGCCCTATGGCGCCGACAGCGCTCAGGCCGATGGGTCTGCCGGATGGGATTTCGAGACAAGCCGAGATGGGGATCGGGTGACGGTAAAATACGGCCCGGAAACTTATGTCCTCGTCGACGCAATGATTACCGGCGGCTGAGCGCGCTCAGCGTTTCCACACCCAGTACAGGATGCCGGATTGATCGCCGGCGCAAGGATGGCGAGCGCGGGGCCTGTCAGTCCCGCCGCGTCCCCCAGCCAAATCCACGGCAAACCGAGCGGGATCAGGAAGACACCCGAGAGCGGATCGCGGACCTGTCCGAACCAGCCGAAAGTGCCCACCGCCAGCAGAAAAAGCGCCACTGCGTAAAGCAGGAGGAAGAGGTAGAATACCCATCTCATGCCGCTCAGACTATCAGATACCCCCGCTTTCGCAATCATGCCAGATGGGCGCGCATCGCCTGATAGGCCGCAGCCGCCACCGTATTGGCGAGGTTGAGCGAGCGCACCTTGTCAGACCGCATCGGCAGGCCGACCAGTTGCTCACGGTGTGCCTCGACGATTTCGGGCGGTATGCCCTTGGTCTCGCGCCCGAAGACAAGATAGGCGTCTTCGGGATAATCGGGCTCGTAGAAATTGCGAGTGGCATACTCCTCGAACAGGAAAAGCTGGTCCGCGCGTGGGGCACGCGTGGCGAGGAACGCCTCCCAGCTGGCAAACTCGACCAGCCGGATATGCGGCCAGTAATCGAGGCCCGAGCGCTTCACTCGCTTGTCCGAGATCTCGAAGCCGAGCGGGTGGACCAGCACCAGCTCCATGTCGAGCGCCACGCAGGTGCGCCCCACCGCGCCGGTATTGCCGGGTATCTCGGGCTGGACGAGGACGATGGAAGTCATCGCGCCCGGATAAGGCCCCAGAGAAAGAGCGCCCAACCGACTGTCAGGAGGCCGCTCGATCCCATGACAGCGAGCGTTACGACACTTTCGGCCAGAGCCGAACCTTCATATCCCTCGCCGGCCATCGGCAGCGCCTGACTGGCCCCGCTCACTGCGGCAAGCGTAATCCCGACCCACAGGCCGACCATGCCGATCGCAAGCGTCCTCCGCGCAATCTGTTCAGCATGTTGGCCGAGTTTGACCGTGCTCCAGAGCGCGCCCGCAATCATCACCGCCATTCCGCTTTGTACGGCATCGAGGTGCGCGGACAGCGCCATCCGCGGATTGGCGTGAAAGTCCACTACAGCGCCCTGCAGGATGCCCGCCATGAACAGTGCCGCCCCCGTGATGACCAGCGAACGACCGGCCGGGGTCAGCGTAAGGTGCATCAACCCAGCTTGTCCTTCAGGATCTGGTTGACCACCGCCGGATTGGCCTTGCCCTGCATCGCCTTCATCGTTTGGCCGACGAAGAAGCCGAACAGCTTGTCCTTGCCGCCCCGGTACTCTTCGACCTTGTCGGCATTGTTTGCGATGATGTCATCGATCGCGGCTTCGATCGCGCCGGTGTCGCTGACCTGCTTGAGGCCCTCGGTGTCGGCCACTTCCTCGGGGTCGCGACCGGTCTTGAGGACGATCTCGTAGATTTCCTTGGCCTGCCCGCCCGAAATCTCGCCCTTGTCCTGCATGGCGAGGATACTGGCTTGCGCTTCGGCGGTGGCGTTGGCCGGATCGGCCTCGTCGCCGAGCGACTTCATCACGCCGGGCGCGACCGAGAGCGCCCAGTTGGCGACCTGCGTCGCGACCTTGGCTTCAGGCTTGCCGATCTTCGCGGCAGTCGCGGCGAGCAGCGTTTCGAACCGACCGAAGGTCTCGACCTCGGCCGTCAGCTCGCGCGCATTGTAGGGCGTGAGGCCGAGTTCGGTCTCGTAGCGTGCGCGCTTGGCGTCGGGCAGTTCGGGCAACGAGGCGCGGCATTCCTCGAGAAATTCGTCCTCCAGCTCCAGCGGCAGCAGGTCCGGATCGGGGAAGTAGCGATAATCATGCGCGTCTTCCTTGCTGCGCATGGTCCGAGTGGTGCCGGTATTGGGATCGAACAGGCGCGTTTCCTGATCAATCGTGCCGCCGTTCTCCAGCACATCGACCTGGCGGTTCGCCTCATATTCGATAACCTGCATGACGAAGCGCACGGAGTTCACATTCTTCGTCTCGGTCCTCGTTCCGAATTCCTCGCCCGGCTTGCGTACGCTGACATTGACGTCGGCGCGCATCGAGCCTTCTTCCATGTTCCCGTCGCACGAGCCGACGTAACGCAGGATCGAGCGCAGCTTGCGAACATAGGCCCCGGCTTCCGCAGGCGAGCGCATGTCGGGCTTGGAGACGATCTCCATCAGCGCCACGCCGCTGCGGTTCAAGTCGACATAGGACATGGTCGGATGCTGGTCGTGCATCAGCTTGCCCGCGTCCTGCTCGACATGGATACGCTCGATACCGATGACCTTGTCTTCGGCGATACCGGCCTTCTCGTCCGCCTCGATCAGCAGCTGCCCCTCGCCCACGATCGGGTGATAGAGCTGGCTGATCTGGTAGCCCTGCGGCAGATCGGCGTAGAAGTAGTTCTTGCGATCGAACCGGCTGTATTTGTTGATCTGCGCCTCGATCGCCATGCCGGTGCGTACCGCCTGGCGGATGCACTCCGCATTGGGCACGGGCAGCATGCCGGGCATCGCCGCATCGACGAGGCTGACCTGCGTATTCGGCTCCGCCCCGAAGGCGGTCGAGGCGCCGGAGAACAGCTTGGCCTTGGAAGTGACCTGCGCATGGACCTCAAGGCCGATCACGACCTCCCACTCTCCCGTTGCGCCCTGGATACGGTAAGTGCTCACCACCATTTCTCCGGTTTCGCGGTGAAGTTCGCGCGCTGCTGGATCGCCAGCCCTGCGTTCAGCACGCCCTGTTCGTCGAAGGGCTTGCCGACGATCTGCAGGCCGAGCGGCAGGCCGTCTGCATTGACCGTCGCGGGCACGCTCATCGCCGGCAGGCCGGCGAGGCTTGCGGGCACGGCGAAGACGTCGTTCAGATACATCGTCAGCGGATCGTCGTTGAGCGAACCCAGCGGAAAGCTCGCCGTCGGCGTGGTCGGCGCGAGGATCGCGTCGCACTGGCCGAAGGCTTCCGCGAAGTCGCGGCTCACCAGCGTGCGGACCTTCTGCGCCTGGTTGTAATAGGCGTCGTAGAAGCCGGCCGAGAGCACATAGGTGCCGATCAGGATACGGCGTTTGACTTCGTCGCCAAAGCCTTCGGCGCGGGTGGCGGCGTACATGTCCTGCAGGCCCGCCCCGTCGGGCAGGTCACGCAGGCCGTAACGCACGCCGTCATAGCGCGCGAGATTGCTCGAGGCTTCGGCGGGGGCGACGATGTAATAGGCGGGCAGCGCGTATTTCGTGTGCGGCAGCGAGACGTCGACGATCTCCGCGCCCGCGTCGCGCAGCCATTCCTTGCCCTGCTCCCACGACTTGAGGATTTCCTCGTCGGTTCCTTCCATGCGGTATTCGCGCGGAATACCGATGCGCTTGTCCTTGAGATCGGCCGAGAGGCCCGCTTCCCATGCGGGCACGTCCATCTTCAGGCTGGTCGCGTCCTTCGGATCGAAGCCGGCCATCGCCTCCAGCATGATCGCGCAATCTTCGACCGTGCGGGCCATCGGGCCGGCCTGGTCGAGGCTGCTGGCAAAGGCGACGACGCCCCAGCGGCTGCAGCGGCCATAGGTCGGCTTGATGCCCGTGATGCCGGCAAAGGCGGCGGGCTGGCGGATCGAGCCGCCGGTATCGGTGCCGGTGGCGGCCGGCGCAATGCGCGCGGCGACTGCGGCGGAGGAGCCGCCCGAAGAGCCACCCGGGCTCATCGCGGCATTGCTGCCTTCCTTGCGCCAGGGCGAATTGACGTTGCCGAAATAGCTGGTCTCGTTGGAGGAGCCCATCGCGAACTGGTCGAGATTGAGCTTGCCCAGCATGCCCGCACCCGCATCCCACAGGTTCTGCGACACGGTGCTTTCGTACTGCGGCGTAAAGCCTTCGAGGATGTGGCTTGCGGCCGTGGTCTGCACGCCCCTGGTGGCGAACAAGTCCTTCATGCCGATGGGCACGCCGCCCATCTTGCCGAGGTCTTCGCCCTTGGCGCGCTTGGCATCGACCGCATCCGCGGCGGCGAGCGCATGGTCGGGCGTGGTGATGATGAAAGCATTGAGCGCAGCAGCTTCCGCAACGGCAGCGTTGAACGCCTCGGCCACTTCGCGCGCCGTGAAATCGCCGCCGGCGACGCCGTCGCGGATGTCCTTGACGCCAAGATTTGTAAGCTTGTTAGCGGTCTTTGGCATTATTCGATCACCTTCGGCACGCCGAAGAAGCCATGTTCGGCCGCGGGAGCATTGGCGAGCACATCCTCGCGACGACCGCCGGCGGTCTCGGGAATGGCATCGACAACGTCATCGCGCAGGCGAAGGTGGTTCTCGATCACCGCGGTCATGGGCTCGACACCGGAGCAATCGACTTCTCCCAGCTGCTCGACCCAGTCGAGAATGCCGTTGAGCTCGGGCACCATGCGCTCGAGCTCTTCGTCACCCATCTTGATTCGCGCCAGCGAGGCGATCTTCGCCACTGTGGCCTTATCGACGGACATGTCGGCCGTCCTTTCAAATCCTAGCGTTGGACAGTTCGCGAAGCGGGCTAGCAGCGCCGCCACGCGCCTTCAAGAATGCCGTAGCCCGCCCTATTCGACAGGGGGCGTGCCGTCCGGTTGCTGTTGCTGTTGCTGCTGCATCATCTGCTGCATCGCGGCTGCCCTGGCCTGAAAGTCCGCCTCGCTCATGAAATCGACCACTTCAACCTCGAAAGTAAGATCCGCATTCGGGGGGATCGGCGAGCCCGGCGGCGGCGTGGCGCCATAGGCCTGCTCGGCAGGAATGGTCAGGACATACTGCCCGCCCTTCTTCATCTGCGTGAGGCCGGTGATGAAGCCATCGATGATCGCCCCCTCCTGGAGCAGCAGCGGATTGCCGTCGGGGAACAGTCCCGGCGGGATCGGCAGCGGCTGCGACCGGTCGAACTCGGTGCCGTCGGCGAGTTTGCCGACATAGTTCACGAAGACGACATCGCCCATCTGCGGCGATGCGCCGGTGCCTTCGCTGATCGTCTCGACGCCCAGCCCCTTGGGCGTTGCCGCCCAGGCAAGCCCTGCCCCCAGCAGGATCGCAACGATCACGCCGATCCAGAGCTTGGTGAGCGAGCCCTTGGCGATGGGCTGGAGGGGAACGCGGGTAACTTCGGTCATGAAAATAGGTCCTGATACGCAAAGGGCGCGGATTTCTCCGCGCCCTCATGGCTTAGCTTGGAATTGGTGGCAACGGCTTACTTGACGCCGTCACGCTCCATGCGCTTGCGCTCGAGCTTGCGGGCGCGGCGAACGGCGGCGGCCTTTTCGCGGGCGCGCTTTTCGCTCGGCTTTTCATAGTGGCGGCGCAGCTTCATTTCGCGATAGACGCCTTCCCGCTGCAGCTTCTTCTTGAGCGCGCGGAGGGCCTGGTCGACATTGTTATCGCGAACGATGATCTGCATAAATTCAACAACCTCACTAAGCGGGACAGAGCCCGCCGCTGCGGGGGTGCCTCCTGTAAAACGGTTTCGCTTATAGAACGAAAAGCGCGCCGAATCCGTTCCGGATCGGCTCGAATGTGGGCGCACATACGGATTCGGGCAGGAAAAGGCAAGCGCCCTTCGCCACAATCCGTCAGGGCTGATCGCCCACATCCGGTTTGTCGCGAAGCCGCTATTCCCGTTTCGCGCGCGAGGCGCTAGGGGCGCTTGCAGCAATGTCGACCTATTCCCCAATCCTTGCCAGCCTCAACGTCGCTCTCGGCGGCGCGATCGGCGCCGTGCTGCGCTATCAGCTGGGTCGCGGCATGACCTGGTGGCTCGGCCCGCAGATGGTCTCGCTGTTCCCCTGGGCGACGCTTGCCGCCAATGCGGTCGGCAGTCTCGCCATGGGGCTGCTGGCCGGATGGCTGGCAGTCCGCTCGAGCGGAGATGGCGAGCAACTGCGCCTGCTGCTGGGCGTCGGCCTGCTGGGCGGCTTCACCACCTTCAGCGCCTTCAGCCTGGAGATGGTGCTGATGATCGAGCGCGGACAGTATCTCTTTGCCGCGCTTTATGCAGTACTCAGCTTCGCCCTCGCGATCAGCGGCCTGATCGTGGGCCTCACCCTGATGCGGAGCTTCGCATGAAAACCGCCGACGAAGTCCGCACATTTACCGTCGAACCTGACGATGACGGCGTCCGACTGGACCGCTGGTTCAAGCGGCACCTGCCGCAGGTCGGCTTTGGCACGGTCAGCAAATGGGCGCGCACCGGGCAGATTCGCGTCGATGGCAAGCGCGCCAAGCCCGACGACAGGATTGCGACAGGCCAGCAGATTCGGGTGCCCCCGGGCGGCGATACGCCCCATCGCAAACCGAAAGCCAAGCGCCCTCTCACCGAGGCCGAGATCGCCAGCGCGCAGGATATGGTGATCGAGCAGACCAAAGGCGCGATCGTGCTCAACAAGCCGCCGGGCCTTGCCACACAGGGTGGCACCGGGACGACGCAGCATGTCGACGGCCTGCTCGACGCTTTCGCGCCGGGAGAGGACGAGCAGCGCCCGCGCCTCGTCCACCGGCTCGACAAGGATACCTCCGGCGTGCTGCTGATCGCGCGGACGCCGGGCAGCGCGGCTTTCTTCTCCAAGCGCTTTTCCGGCCGCAGCGCCAAGAAGATTTACTGGGCACTGGTGGTCGGCGTGCCGGACATCAAGGAAGGCGTGATCGAGGCGCCGCTGGCCAAGCAGCCGGGCTCTGGCGGCGAGAAAATGCATGTCGATCACGAGGGCGGCCAACCGGCCAAGACCAAATACCGCGTGGTCGATAGCGCCGGGAAGAAAGCCGCCTGGCTTGAGCTTCAGCCGCTGACGGGCCGGACGCACCAGCTGCGCGTCCATTGCGCGGCGATGGGCAATCCGATTGTCGGCGACGGCAAATATGGCGGTAAGGACGCCTTCCTCACCGGCTCGATCAGTAGAAAGATGCATTTGCACGCGCGGCGCCTGATCATCGACAGCCCCGATGGTGGCAAACTCGACACAACCGCCGAATTGCCAGAGCATTTCTCTGCCAGCATGGAACAGCTCGGCTTCGACCCGACCCTCAGCGACGCGACACCGATGCGCGACGATCCGCCGCCTAAGAGCCGCGAGGAAAAGAAGCAGCAGGCGCGCCAGCACGCGAAGAACTATCGCAAGTCGCAACGCGGTCCGCGGCGCGCGCGCGGCGGTGCCGGCGGCAAGCCATCCAAGCCCAGGGGCAAGCGCTGATGCATCCCAACCCGCTGTTCCGAAGCGAAGACCGCGCCTTGCTCGAACAGCTAATCGAGGAGGCGGGCTTCGGAATGGTGTTCCTTACGACGCCCGCGGGTCCCCGGATCGCTCACGTGCCCCTGCTGCTGACGCAGGATGGGCGGCTGCGCTTCCACCTTGCTCGGTCGAACATGCTGACCGAGCATCTGGAGGGAGCATGCGCCCTGGTGGTGGTCAATGGACCCGACGGCTATGTCAGTCCGCGCTGGTATGCCGATCGCCGCGAAGTGCCGTCGTGGGACTATGTCGCGCTCGAACTCGAAGGGACAGTATCCCGGCTCGATGACGCTGGGCTCGAGACGCTGCTGCACCAATCGATCGAGCATTTCGAGGTACGGCTCGGCGGGTCACAGTGGCGCGCAAGCGAAACCCCCGACGAGCGCTGGGCGCGGTTGTTCGAGGCAATCGTCGGGTTCGAGCTCGAGATCGAACAGTGGCGGCCGACGCTGAAGCTTTCGCAGAAGAAGCCGGCGGAGGTGCGCACCCGCATTGCCAAGGCGCAGGAAGCCCTCGGGAACGCCGGGCTGGCCGAATGGATGCGAAGGGTCCCGGCATGAGCCGGCTTGCCATCTTCGACTGCGACGGGACGCTGGTAGACGGCCAGGCTGCGGTTTGCGAGACGATGGAACGCGCCTTCGCAGCGGTTGGCGCACCGGCACCGGACCGCCGGTCGATCCGTCGCACCGTCGGGCTGAGCCTGCCGTTCGCCGTGCGCCAGTTGACGAACGACAGCTCGGACTTCGACAGCGGCCGGATCGTCGAGGCTTACAAGGAGCTGTTCCGCGAAACGCGCATGAGCGGCGCGCTGCATGAGCCGCTGTATGAAGGGATGGCCGATCTGCTCGGTCGGCTCGACCGGAACGGCTGGCTCCTCGGCGTTGCCACCGGCAAGAGCGACCGCGGTTTGCATGCCTGTCTCGAAACGCACGGGATAAAGCACCTGTTCGTCACCCTGCATGGGGCGGACCGCTATCCGTCCAAACCGCATCCCGCCATGCTCGAAGCCGCGCTTGCCGAAGCCGGCGTCGGCGCGGGCAATGCGGTCATGATTGGCGACACCAGCTTCGACATGGAAATGGCCCGCGCGGCAGGTGTTCGCGCAGTGGGTGTCGCCTGGGGTTATCACGATATTGAGGAACTGATGAATAGCGGTGCCAGCGCGGTCGCGCAGGATATGGGCGAATTGGAGGCGATGATCGATGGCGGACACTGATCCCGCAGCTGCGCGCTTCTGGCTGATGCAACTGCTGCGCCTGTCAGGCGCGGTGCTGGTGATGATCGGCGCCGCCATCATGGCCGAGGCGATCGACCTGCCCTTCGCCATTGGGCTCTTGCTCGTACTGCTGGGCCTTGCCGAATTCTTCGTGGTCCCCCGCCTGCTCGCGCGTCGCTGGAGGACGCCCAAGGAATGAAGCGCTTCTACAAGCAGGCCAAGGTCGAACACAGCGATCCCGGCTATTTCGTCACGCTGGACGGGCGGCCGATCAAGACCCAGGGCGGCCAGCCGCAAGTCGTGCCGACGCTGACGCTGGCTGAGCGTATGGCGGCCGAGTGGCAGAACCAAAGCGAGGAGCTTGACCCGCAAGCCTTCGTATTCCGCGACATGGTCGATTATGCGCTGGACGTGCTGCCTACCGAGCGCGAGGCGACGGTCGAAAAATTGCTTCGCTACGCCGAAACGGACACCTTGTGCTATCGCGCAGATCCGGACGAGCCGCTGTGGCACCGGCAGCGTGATGTGTGGGAGCCTATGCTCGGAGCGCTCGAAAACAGCGAGGGAATCCGCTTCGAAAGGGTCAGCGGCGTCGTACACCGGCCCCATCCGAAGCAGACGATGGACGCGCTGCGCATGCGGATTGAACGGCTCGACCCGTTCCAGCTCGCGGCGCTGGAACAGCTAACCTCGCTCTCGGCATCGCTGTGCGTCGGCCTCGCCGCGCTGGAGGATGGCGCGGACGGCGAAAAACTGTGGGACGCGGCCAATCTCGAAGAAGACTGGCAGGTCGAACAATGGGGCGCCGACGAGGAAGCGAGCGCGCGGCGCGAGAAGTGCAAGCGCGATTTCCTCAATGCAATGGAGTTTGCGACCGCCGCGCGCGGCCGCTAGCCGTCAGGTCATCCAGTCCGCAATCTGGCCCGCGACATCGTTCGCCGCCTGGTTCAGGGCGGGTGCGACGAAGGCGGTCTCGGCCGGCACGCCGGACACGCGCGCTTCGAAGCGGCGGGTCACGACATCGGAGCCCGACGAGCTGCGTACTGCGTCGAACACCACCACGACCGAACCACTGCGCGCGTCATAGCCGAAGGTGCGCAAGGTGCCGTGCAGGCGATCGTTGGCCCCGACGCCGGGATCGTCGCCATCGATCACCACGCGGCCGGTTTGCGTGCGAATGGTTTCCGCGACCAGCCGACGGAACAGGCGCGAAGGGCGCTCGACCCAGAAAGCATCCTGGAGATAGGCGAGTTCCGTGTCGTTGATCTGCACCGGAACGCGCGTAACGTCGAGCGATTGCGGCACTTCGAATTCGCTGATCGCGAGCGCGCTCTGCTGCGAACCGCTGCCCCCGGTTCCAGCCGGGGCCGTCGCTGTCGGTGTCAGGGTCAGCAGCTTTTCGGGCGCCTCGCCGCCAAAGCTGATGCAGCCAGCCAGCAGGCCAATCGGGGCCAGGGCGGCCAGCCGGGTGAAGCGGTTCATCGTCTGCCCCCTCATGGTTCGTAATCAGGCAGCGGCTGCGAGCTGATCAGCGCACCGGCCCCTTTCTCGTCGAGCTTTTCGGTAACGTCGCGCAGCGCCTTGCTGGTCGCGCGCAGGTCGCGCAGCGTGGCTTCCGCAGCGGGCAAAGTGCTTTCCGTCAGCTGCCTGGTCGCCGGCCGCGCTTCGGCAAGGGTCTGCTCGAGCGCCTGTGCCGCGCCACTCGCAGAGTTGAGCGTCTGGCGCAGCTGGCCGGCAATCTGCTCGCCTTCCTCGTTGATCAGCCGGTCGGTCGACAAGGTCACCTTCTCGAACGCATCCAGCGCCTCGCTCGATTCGCGCAAGGTCACCTGCAATTCGGCCAGCGTGCGTTCGATCTGCGGCGTGGCTTGGGCCAGATCGGCGGTCATCCGTTCGCTATTGGCGAGAATGCCCTGAAGCGATTCCTGGTTCTCGTCCGACAGCAGCTGGGTCAGCCGCTCGGTCAGCGTGGCCAGGCGTTCCAGCAGCAGCGGCGCACTGGCCAGCACGGCGCCGAAACCGCCACCAGCGGTGGGCGGGATGATCGGCACGCCTTCGGTGCAGGCCGTCGTCTCGCAGGAGATCGGCGGAGCGCCAGTGCGAGCCCCGTCTAGCGTGATGGTGGAAACGCCGGTGAAGCTGCCCTGGATCGTGGCTGTCGTTCCGACGAGGATCGGCACTTCCTCGCGCACTTTGATCCGCACGCGCACGAATTCGGGGTCCTTGTCCCACAGGACGATCTGGCTCACCTGCCCTACGGGGACGCCGGCGAAGTCCACCGCGCTGCCATTGGCAAGGCCCGCGACCGACTGCTTGAAGAAGATGTCGTATTCGTTCTGATCCCCGCCGCCCAGCCGCGCGAGCCAGACGATGAACAGCGCCAGCGCGCCGAGGATCACGAGTGTCACTACCCCCACCCAGATGTGATTTGCCCGCGTTTCCATGCGTTACGCCCTATGCCCCGTCCTTGTTGTCGTTGTCCAACGCTTTGACCGCATGCGCCGCGATAGGGACATCCATGTGCCGCCGCAATTCATCGAGCGCCTGCGCGGTAAGCGCCGCCCGCCCGCGCGGCCCATTGAAATATTCCTGTATCCACGGATGGTCGAGCTGCATCAGGTTCGGCACCGTATCGACGGCGATCACCTTCTTGTCCGCCAGCACCGCCACGCGATCGCAGATCTCGTGCAGCGTATCGAGGTCGTGGGTAATGAGGAATACCGTGAGCCCGAGCGTTTCCTTCAATTCGCGCGTCAGCCGGTCGAAAGCCGCGGCTCCGATCGGGTCGAGGCCGGCAGTCGGCTCGTCCAGGAACAGCAGTTCGGGATCGAGCGCCAGCGCCCGGGCAAGGCCGGCACGCTTCTTCATGCCACCCGAAAGCTCGCTGGGAAACTTGCCCGCCGCGGCCTCCGGGAGCCCCGAAAGGACTGTCTTGAAGCGGGCGATCTCGTCGAGCAGCGCAGGCGATATGTCGGGATAGAACTGCTTTAGCGGCACCTGGACGTTCTCGCCCACCGTCAGGGTCGAGAACAGCGCCCCGCCCTGGAACAGCACGCCCCAGCGATTGCGGACGCCGATATTTTCGTCCGGGTCGCTGTCGGTCATCGACTTGCCGAACACCGTCACGCTGCCTTCGGTCGGTGGTTGCAGGCCGATGATCGAGCGCATCAGGACGCTCTTGCCCGTGCCCGAACCGCCCACCACGCCGAGGATTTCCCCGCGCCGGACCTTGAGGTCGAGATCCTGATGGACCGTCTGTTCGCCAAACCGGTTGACCAGACCTTCGACGACGATCGGATATTCGCCGCGAAAGCGTTCGTGTCGTCCCAGTTCCCTGCCGTCGTCGTCGATCGCCATCAGCCCCACCCGATTTCGGTGAAGAACACGGCGAAGAAGGCATCGATCACGATCACGGCGAAAATGCCCGTCACCACGGCCATGGTGGTGCGCAGGCCGACCTGCTCGGAATCGCCCTTGACCTGCATCCCGTGGTAACAACCCGCCAGCGCGACGATCAGGCCGAACACCGGCGCCTTGATGAGCCCCACCCACAGGTCGTAGGTCGGCACGACCTCCTGGATACGCATGAGGAAGCTCCAGAAGGGAATTCCCAGCATCAGGTCGCCGATGACAGCGCCGCCGACGATCGCAACCCCGGCGGCATAAAAGCCGAGCAGGGGCATCATCAGGATCGCCGCGAGGATGCGCGGGATGACCAGCGCCTCCATCGGCGAAATGCCGATCGTGCGCATAGCATCGACCTCTTCGGTCAGCCGCATCGTGCCAAGCTGCGCCGCGAAGGCGGAGCCCGAACGGCCGGCGACCATGATGGCGGTCATCAGCACGCCCAATTCACGCAAGGTGATCCGGCCGACGAGATTGACCGTCAGCGTCTCCGCCCCGAATTGCGCCAATTGCACCGCGCCCTGCTGGGCGATGACGATGCCGATCAAAAAACTCATCAGGCCGACGATCGGCAAAGCGCTGACTCCGACGAGTTCGAGCTGGCGCACCAGCGCAAGCCAGCGGAACCGGCGTGGATGGCGGATGAGGTTCCCGCTCGCCGCGACGATCGCGCCGAGGAAGCCGATGACGCCATAGACACCGCTGCGCGCATTGAAGACCTTGGTGCCCATGGCTGCGGGCACACGCTCCCACACGGGGAGCCTTTCCGCGGCGACCTTTTCCTCCCCGGCGGTGCCGTCGAGCGCGGCGATCAGTCGCTCGGCACGCTCGCTTGCCCCTGTAATCTCGGCCTCGTGGCGCGTGGCGAGATTGCAGGCGACCCACGCCCCGACCGTGTCGATTTCGCTCAACCCGCTGACATCGACCGTCGTGATCGGCCCATCGAGAGCGAACAGCTCCTCGTCGACCGCACCGATCGTGGAGACGAGATAGGGTCCGGACAGTGCCAGCACCGCCTCCCCCCCGTCGTCGTGTCGCAGGTCGTATTGCGCGAAACCACTCATCTGCCAGCGCCTATGCGGGGAAACGTCGTGTGAAACAAGGCTTTCGCGCCCCTGTTACCCCGTCATTGCATCGCACAATAGACGCTGGCAAAGGCTGGCACCATGAGCACCGAATTATCCAAGACATTCGATCCGGCCGAAATCGAGGCGCGCTTGTATGCGCATTGGGAGGAGAACGGTCTGTTCCGGCCAGATCGCCCCAAAGCCGAGCCCTATACCATCGTCAATCCGCCGCCGAACGTCACCGGGTCGCTGCACATCGGTCATGCGCTCGACAATACGCTGCAGGACCTGATGATCCGTTACGAACGGATGCGCGGCAAGGATGCGCTGTGGGTGGTCGGCATGGATCACGCCGGCATCGCCACGCAGATGGTGGTCGAACGCCAGCTGGAGGCGCAGCAGGACAAGCGCACCAATTACTCGCGCGAGGATTTCGTCGACAAGGTCTGGCAGTGGAAAGAGGAAAGCGGCGGCGCGATCACGCGCCAGCTGCGCCGCCTGGGCTGCTCGATGGACTGGAGCCGCGAGCAATTCACGATGGACGAGCATTTCAGCAATGCCGTGCTCAAGACCTTCGTGGACCTTTACAATGACGGGCTGCTCTATCGCGACAAGCGGCTGGTGAATTGGGATCCGAAACTCAAGACCGCAATCAGCGATCTGGAGGTCGAGACCACCGATGTGAAGGGCCATTTCTGGCACTTCAAATATCCGCTCGAGGATGGCGTGACGCTGGATGACGGGCGCGATTATATCGAGGTCGCGACCACGCGGCCCGAAACCATGCTGGCCGACATGGCCGTGGCGGTGCATCCCGACGACGCGCGCTATGCGAGCGTAGTCGGCAAGCATGTCGTGCTGCCGATCACCGGTCGCCGCGTGCCGATCGTGGCGGACGAGCATGCCGATCCGGAGCTTGGCTCGGGTGCGGTGAAAATCACGCCGGGGCACGATTTCAACGATTTCGAAGTGGGCAAGCGCGCCGGATTCAAGCCGGCCGACATGCTGAACATGCTCGATGGCGAGGCCAACGTCTGCCAGACCGCCGACGGGCTGGTGCCGGAGGAGTTTCTCGGCCTGCACCGCTTCCGCCGCGAGAAGATCGTCGGCGAAAGCGACGGCGCGCGCGAACTCGTGATCAAGCGGCTGAAGGAAAGCGGCCACCTGATCCCGCATGTCGCCAAGACAAAGGACGGCGAGGAGGTCGAACTTGACGCCGAGCCGCGCACGATCGCCACGCCCTTTGGCGACCGCGGCGGCGTGGTGATCGAACCATGGCTGACCGACCAGTGGTATGTCGACGCCGCGACGCTCGCAAAGAAGCCCATCGCGGCGGTGAAAAGCGGCGCTGTCGAGATCGTCCCCAAGACCTGGGAAAAGACCTTTTTCAACTGGATGGAGAATATCCAGCCGTGGTGCGTCAGCCGCCAGCTGTGGTGGGGTCACCGCATCCCCGCATGGTACGATGCCGATGGCAAGGCCTATGTCGCCATGACCGAGGAAGAAGCGCAGGCGCAGGCGGGCCCGGACGTCACGCTCACACGCGACGATGACGTGCTCGACACGTGGTTCTCTTCCGCGCTGTGGCCCTTTGCGACACTCGGCTGGCCCGAAAGCACCGACCTTGTCGAAAAGCATTACCCGAACGACCTGCTCATCAGCGGTTTCGACATCCTGTTCTTCTGGGACGCCCGCATGATGATGATGGGGCAGTACAATACCGGCCGGAACCCGTGGCCGAAGCTCTATCTGCACGGCCTCGTGCGCGCGGCCGATGGCGCGAAGATGTCCAAGTCCAAGGGCAATGTCGTCGATCCGCTGGGCCTCATCGACCAGTACGGCGCCGACGCGTTGCGCTTCTTCATGGCGGCGATGGAAAGCCAGGGCCGCGACATCAAGATGGATGACAAGCGCGTCGAGGGCTATCGCAATTTCGCGACGAAGCTGTGGAACGCGACGCGGTTCTGTCAGGCGAACGGGATCGGTGCGAGCACATCGATCGAGGCTCCCGCGGCGAGCCATGCAGTCAACCGCTGGATCATCGGCGAGGTGGTGGAGACGCAAGCTGCGCTCGATGCGGCGCTGGCCGATTTGCGGTTCGATGCGGCGGCAAACACGATCTACCATTTCGTGTGGGATCGGTTCTGCGACTGGTACATCGAGCTGATCAAGGGCAATTTCGACCAGGAGACGAAGGCCGTCGCCGGCTGGGTGCTCGATCAAATCCTCGTGATGCTGCATCCCTTCATGCCCTTTATCACCGAAGAGCTGTGGTCCAAGCAGGGCGATCGCCCCGATTATCCGTTAATCACCGCCAAATGGCCTGAACCGAAAGCGACCGTGGATGCGGCAGCCAAGGCCGAGATCGACTGGCTGATCGCGCTCACCTCCGCCACGCGCACGGCAAAGAACGAGCTCGGCATCGCGCCCGGTGCCAAGCTCGAAGCCTATTGCGCTTCGCCGAGCGCTCTCGCCCGGTCGGCCGTGGAGGCCAATGCCGCCGCGATCGAACGGCTGGCCCGCCTTACCCCTGTCCGATTTGCCGAGGCGCCGGGCGGCGCCGCGATGCAGATCGCGGCGGGCGACGATGCCTTCGTAATCCCGCTGGAAGGCGTGATCGACATCGAAGCCGAGAAGGTCCGCCTGACCAAGGCTATGGAGGCCAGCCAGAAGGAATTCGGGAGTCTCAACGGGCGGTTGTCCAATCCCAACTTCGTCGAGCGTGCCAAGCCCGAGGCGGTGGACAAGGCGCGCACCGACGCCGCTTTCCACGCCGCCGAAATCGATCGTCTGCGCGCGGCCCTAGCACGTCTGGGATGACATGCCGCTAGTCCTCGCCACAGATGACGATGGCGGACCGGAGATTTTCGCTTCGGTCCAGGGCGAAGGACCGAGCGCGGGTATGCCGGTCGCCTTCATGCGGCTGTCGCGCTGCAATCTTGCCTGCGTCTGGTGCGACACGGCCTACACCTGGCATTTCGAAGGCGACAATCGCCCGCACCGTGAGAGCACGACTTTCGAGCGCAAGGCCAATCAGGTGACGCTTGACGAGGAAGAAGTGGCTGCGCGCCTCACCACGCTCGGCCAGAAGCGCCTGGTCATCACCGGCGGCGAGCCGCTGTTGCAAGCCCCGGCGCTGGCAAGACTGCTCGACCTGCTGCCGGACATTTCGGTCGAGATCGAGACTAATGGCACGACCAAGGCTCCACCGGCGCTCGACATCCGGATCGACCAGTTCAACGTCAGCCCGAAACTGGCGCATAGCGGCAATCCTGCGGATCTCGCGCTGCTTCCCGAGCGGCTCGACGCCTATGCGACCGATCCGCGGGCATGGTTCAAATTCGTGATCGCCGAACCCACCGATGTGGAAGAGGTGTTGGTCCTGCGCGACCGGTATCGCTTCAAGCCGGATCACGTGTTCCTGATGCCCGAAGGCACCGACAGCGCCACTTTGCGCGAGCGTGAAAAATGGCTCGCGCCCCTATGCGTGGAACACGGCTTCCGCCTGAGCGACCGCCTGCATATCCATCTGTTCGGCGATACGCGGGGAACGTGACTTGCGTTGCGCTGCCACGTCCGTGGCCGCGTCCTCGCTAGACGCGCAGGAAGCTGCGCCCGCTGCGGGCGGGCAGTCGCCCTTGCCTCACCTCCGGCTCGGTTGCCACTTAACCCTGCGAACGCCAGCGCTGAACGGTGCGCTCGACGATTTCTTCCTCGCCGCCGGTCTTGTTCCACAGTTCGACAAAGCTCGGGTCTTCGGAAGCGGGGCGTTTGGCTTCCTCAAGATTGTCGAAACTCACGCGGATCGGGATGGCGACACCCTCGCCGCAGATGATGCATTCGCGATTGCGGAGCGCCGGGATGGCATCGAGAAAACCGCGCGCCCCTTCGGGCATGGCGGCGCGCACGAAATCCTGGTCGCGGTCGTTGTTGAGACGCATGGAAATGATCGTGCCGCACTGCGACAGCACGCCTTCGGCAAGGTCCGACGGGCGCTGCGTGATGAGGCCCAGCGAAATGCCGTATTTGCGGCCTTCCTTCGCGATCCGGCTGAGGATCTTGCCCACCGAATTGCCGTCGGCATTGCGTTCGCTCGGCACGTAGCGGTGCGCTTCCTCGCACACCAGCAGGATCGGCGAGGTCCGCTCTTCGCGACCCCAGATGGCGAAGTCGAACACCAGTCGGCTGAGCACGGCGACCACCGTGGCGGTGATGTCCGACGGCACGCCCGAGACATCGATAATGCTAATCGGCTTGCCGTTCGAGGGCATGCGGAAAATCTTGCAGATGAAGTCCGACATGGTGTCGGCCACCAGCATGCCGGAAAACATGAACTGGTAGCGCGGATCGGATTTCAGCTCCTCGAGCTTGTTCTTGATCCGCATGTAGGGCGCGGAATTGGTCGCCTTGTCGAGCTTGCCCATTGCGTCCTGCAACTCGTTCGACAGGTCGGACAGCAGGTACGGGATCGGCGAATCCACCGTGATCTTGCCCATGGTCGCAGCCAGGCGGCTCTTGCTGCGTGCCTTTAGCAGGCACTTGGCAAGAATGTCCTCGTCCACCTGCCGGTCGTTGCCGGTCGAGGTCAGCAGGACTTCGCAATGCTCTTCGAAGTTCATGATCCAGTACGGCATCTGGAGGTTCGATACGTCCAGAATGACGCCCGTCTGGCGAAAGGCCGCCGAATACTCGCCATGCGGGTCGATCATGACGATATGACCTTCCGGTGCGGCTTCGCAGATGCGGTGCAGGATCAGCGCCGCGCTGGTCGACTTGCCGGTACCGGTCGATCCCAGAAGGGCGAAGTGCTTGCCCAGCATGGCATCGATATAAACGCCTGCGCGAATTTCCTTCGTCGGATAGACCCGGCCGATGGTCACTGCGCTGCGCCCGTCGCTGGCATAGACCTGTTTCAGGTCGAGCGTCGTCGCAGGATACACCAGCGCACCGGGCACCGGATAGCGCGTGACGCCGCGGCGGAAGCCATGGAGGCGGCCAGTCAGCTTTTCTTCGACGCCCTCGCCGAGGAAGTCGATATTGGCGAGGATACTGCCAGCCTTGCGGTCCTGGCGCTGGTTGCGCACGCTGGCCAGCAGCCAGCTGTTGCCGACGCGAATCTTGATCTGGCTACCGACCTGGCCTGCCATGGCGACCGACGGATCGCTGCTCTCACCACATTCGTTGAGACGCTGCAGATCGATGGCGATCATCGATCCCGACCCGGCGATTTCCAGCACTACGCCGATGGGCTGCAGGGCCGTCTCGGTATCGCGGTCGTCCGCCTCGGAGTTCTCGGGCGCGTCGGCTCTGTCCGCGGGCTTTTCCACGGCTGCCGCTGCGGCCTGCCGCTGCGATGGGGGTGCCGGAATTGGCGGCGGCGCGGCGCCGGGTTCGCGAGCCGGTGCTTGGGCGCCTCGTTCCACGCTCGGCTCCGCTGCGCGGTCGACCGGCGAAGCGGCCTCGCTCATGCCCGCTTCGCCTTCGGCCTCAGGCGGAGTGTGGACATAGCCCGATCGCGAAATGGGCGATGGCGCAGAAGAGCTCTGCTCGCTGCGACGGATCCGGTCACGCAAAGAGGATCCGCGGGGTTCGGGCGGGCGAGCGCCGGCCTCCTTGGCGGGATCGAAGGTACGGTGATTCGGATCGCCCATATCGGTCATTGTCTGGCTCGGCCCCCAAGTTTGCGCGTTGCGCGCAGGTCCGCTCCCTATGCCGTCAGACGGTTAAGATCCCATCAACGCTGTAAGAGTGGGGCCAAACTCAGATCATCGCGAAGAGGCGGCCGGCTATCCAGCCCATACCGACCGAAAGCAGCACGGCCAGCAGCCCGTAGATGAGCGATCGGTCCTGCGCATACTCCTCGACCTTGCGCTCGAAGCCGACCTTTTGCACCTCGACCTCGGTCTGCGCCGAAGCGATCACCCGCCCGTTGCTGACCGCAAAGGTTTCGGCGGTGTAAGTACCGGTCGTGACGTTGGAGGGCAGGGTGATGCGCGCCTGGTAAAGCACCTGCTCGCTGATCCTGACCCCCTCGAAATCCTGCTTGTAGAGCTGCTGCCGCGTCTTCAGATCGACCAGTCCGGCAGAAAAACGCGCCTGCTCTTCAGTGTCGATCACGCCGCTCGGGCTCAGCTGGATGTAATCGGTGCCGAACTCGTAGATCGCGGCGGTCTTTTCATCGACGATCTCGCTTATCGGCCGCGACGAAGCCACCGCGAAGAAGGAGGGTACGGAGCGAAAGTCTGTGCTCTGGGCATTGACCCACACACCGAGAAATCTCTCCTTTTCGCGCAAGCGCGCAGGTTCGGCCGGGCCCTTGAGCACCACGACGATATCGTATTGCCCGCCCGACGAAGGCCCGCGAGGGTCGAGCACTGCGCCGAACAGCAGAAGTTCCGTCCCGGTAAAGCCCTGCCTTACCTCGACTTCGTGCTGGCTGACCTCCGGCACGAGAATGGGATCGCGCTGTCCCATCAATGCAAACGCGCACAGGATAATCAGCAGCACCCTCATAGCGGCATGACCGTGTAGATTTCGTCAGGCTGGTAGAACAGGCCAAGGAACATGCGGAAGGCAATCACCAGCACGATGCTTGCGAGGATCAGGCGGAGGATTTCGGGCTTGGCCTTGACCGCGATCTGTGAACCGATCTGCGCGCCCGATACCGATCCCAGCAGCAGGAGGAAGACCAGTACGATATCGACCGCCTTCGTGGTCAGGGAATGCATCATCGTGGTCGCCATGGTGACGAACAGGATGTTGAACAGGCTCGTCCCGACCACGACATTCGCGCTCATTCCGAGGACGTAGAGCATCGCCGGCACGAGGATGAATCCGCCGCCCACGCCCATCAGCATGGTCAATATGCCCACCACTACTCCGACGAGCAGCGGGGCGAGCGGAGATATGTAGAGTCCCGAGCGATAGAAACGCCAGCGCATCGGAAGGCTGGCGACCAGCGGGTGATGGCGCCTGCGAGGCGCCTGCTTGCTTGCGCCTGTGCCGCGCAGCACCTCCACCGATTCCTTGGCCATCAACAGTCCGATAGACCCCAGCAGGATCACGTAGAGCGCATTGATGACCACGTCGATCTGGCCGATCGAACGGAAGAAACGAAACAAGAGCGCGCCAAAACCCGATCCGATTACGCCGCCGGCCACCAGTACAAGACCCATTCGGTAGTCGACGCCCTTGCGTCCGCTATGCGCGATGACCCCCGTGACACTGGCGCCGGTAACCTGGGTCGAAGCAGATGCCGCAGCGACGGTCGGCGGCACACCGTAAAAGATCAGCAGAGGCGTGGTCAGGAAGCCCCCGCCCACGCCGAACAGGCCGGAAAGTAGGCCGGTCAGCCCGCCCAGCGCGACGATCCACAGTCCATTGACGGACAGGTTCGCGATGGGAAGGTAGACGTCCATGAACGCGCCCTATCGCAGCGCCCGCCCGGATAAAAGCTGAACCGTGTCAGAAGCCCGCCGAAAGCGTGATTGCGGCGCCTGAGGCCGGCTCCGCGTCTCCTGCCACACGCACACGATAGTCCGCCGCGATGCGAGCCGATCCTGTCCCGATGCCGAGGTCGAGCTTGAGCGTCGGTCCGATATCGAGCCGCGCCGCGCCGCGCTGGGCACCGCCCCATGCTCCGGCCCCGGCGGCAAGGACTGCGTTGTCCGACAATGTATCGGCGCGGGTTACGTCAATCCTGCCGTCCGCGAACGCGGTTGCGAAATCGCCGCCGACATAGCCTGCCTGGCCATATCCCGATGCGGTCAATCCGGCCGGCAACGCCTTGTTATCCACGCCTCCGGTGACGAAGATTGCAGGGCGGACCTGCGTCACCTCGGTTCCTTCCACGACGCGCAATTCGCCATGGAGGTTCAACGGCACCATATCCAGCGGTCGTGCGCGCAGGCCAACGGCAGCTTCGGTGTAGCCCGGGCCTGCCAGTGCTTTGCTGGCCCGAAGGTAGGCTGCCGGATCCCGCTTGCTTTCAGGGGCAAGGCGATAGGCAATAACCGCGCCTGCCTGGCTTGCGCCATAGGTCGCCGGCATTAAACCGCCCGCAGTCGCTGCGGTGTCCCCCTCGCGCAAGAACAGCCATGCGTCGATGCGCAATGGGTTGTTGCGCCATCGGGGGCTGGCCGCCTTTCTGCCCGGAGCATCGAGCCACTGTGCCGCGGCTTGCGGTAACGGCAGCTGCGACATGCCGGCCATCCAGAGCAAACTATGGCCCAGCGACCGGCGATCGGCTGCGAACACCTTGTCCGTCGCCGCACGGTTTGGCGCACGCACATTGGCAATGTTTGCCGCTGGCGCGAGGTTCGAAGGCTGAAGCTTCGGGACCGGACCGGCATAGACCGGCAGCGTGACATTGGGGTGTGCGGGCTGCGTCACTGCATCCGAAGCGGGCGTATGTTCGCTGGCCACGCTCTGCGAAAGCAGCCGTTGCACGGCGGGAGGAGCGTTTAGGGTTGGCCAGGGATTCTCCCAAGAAACCAGGCGCAGCAAAAGCCACCCTGCGAGCAACAAGCCGAGAAACAGAACCGGCTGCCCGCGGCGCGCTTCCACCATCGAGACTGCCGTCATGCCGCGATCTCGCGCGGCTGCGCCAGAACGGGATGGTCGCGATGTTCGGTCTTGTCCCAGATAACGGGTGCGCCGCGCAGGGTCCCGAGATAGGCCGCGAGCGCGCGGCGGGCGGCCATAATCGCAATGATGTTCGATACAAGCAGCCGCGGGACCGACCGCAAGCCCTCGCGCCAGCCGAACTCACGGAATGTGAATGCGGCGCGCATCGCGAAGCGCCAGAGAAGCCCGGCGAAATTGAGCCACAGGATGACCTGCAGAGTATTTGAATAGGCGGGTGGCGCCACCAGGCCGCTTTGAACCATGAAAAAGAGGGCGATGCCCAGGCCAATCAGCAGGTAGGCGATCGACAACAGGATGGCGGCCAGGGGCCCTCGCCGATCGCGCAATTGCATCCAGATATCAGCGGCCTTTCCCTGCCAGCCGAGACGATCCCATCCCTGCAAGGCGATGCCGTGCATCCAGCGCGTTTTCTGGCGCACCGCCTGGTCGATCCGCGCCGGGAAAAAGGCACGCGTGGCGACCAAGCGGCCGTCATCGGTGCGACAGCGCAGGAAGCGTCCCTTTCCGCCCGCCTCCGCCACGCGCAAACCCAACTCGTAGTCCTCGGTCAGCGACTGGTGCGCGAAAGGTTCCGCGCCGAAACGCGTCAGCATGGCGCGTGAAATGGCCAGCCCGACTCCGGCGCCAGGGATAGCCGCGCCAATGGCGTCCCGAACGACGAGGCCTTTGGCGTGCGATTCGGCAAATTCGTCCGAATAATGCCCTGCGACCATCGCCGAGCCGGATTGCGGAAGCGCCACGACCGGAAGCTGCACGAAATCCGCATCCTCGAGCGCGTCGTCTAGCAGGGAAAGGGCGGCAGGATCGACCATGTCCTCCGCGTCGTGCAAGACGACCATGCGGGTTTGCGGATCGCCCCGCGCCTCATCCTCGCACAGCGCCTCGTAAAGGCGGTTGAGGCAATCGGCCTTGCTGGTGGGACCTTCGAGGCCATGCACCACGATCCGCACACGCGGATCGCCGCGCGCGGCCGCCATCGCGGAAGCGAGCGTGGCTGGATCGTTGAGATAGCACCCGACATAGATGCGCAAGTCCTTGAAGCGCCACACTTCGAGCATGTGGTGGATCGTCGGCCCGATGACCGCGGCTTCCAGCCAGGCCGGCACAAATACGGCTGCGCGTCCGCGCAAGGGACGGGCAAGCAGTGCCTGTTCGTTCACCCGTAGCGTCGCGATCCGGCCAAGCGCACGCATCCAGAAATAGGAGATATCGACGGCAAATTCGTCGATTACGCCCACGGCGAAGAACGCCGCGCAGAACAACAGCAATTCATGATGCACGAGCAGAAACCACTGCCCGAGTGTAAATCCGGCTAGGAGCACGACCCTTTCCCCCCGGGCGGAGCGTTAGCGAAACGATAGCCCCCTTGCAACGTGGGACGGTTTGTTCAAAGGACCGTCGCGACATGACCGAACGTCCCTCAGCTTTCCGCCTCGTTTTTGCTCCCGTTCGCGCGCTGTTCGTCAGCGATGCATCGGCCGGCATCCTCCTGATCTTCGTCGCCGCCGCGGCGATGCTGGCCGCCAATTCGGCCTTCGCCGACGAATACCAGCAGCTGTTCTACGGCAAGCTGGCCTGGACCCCCATCCCGAAACTCTACGACCTGCATCTGTGGATCAATGACGGGCTGATGGCGATCTTCTTCTTCGTCGTCGGGCTGGAAGTGAAGCGCGAGTGGATCGAAGGCCAGTTGTCGGACGCGCAGCAGCGCCGTTTGCCGGTGCTTGCCGCAGCAGCGGGCATGATCGTCCCGGCCCTGTTCTACGTAGGTGTGGTCGGAGGTGACAGCACGCTGCTGCGCGGTTGGGCGATCCCCGCGGCCACCGACATCGCCTTTGCGATGGGCGTACTTGGCCTGCTCGGCAATCGCTGCCCGGCTTCGTTGCGGCTGTTCCTCCTGACCGTCGCCATCGTCGACGATATCGGTGCGGTCCTCGTCATTGCGGCATTCTATACAGAGAATATCAAGCTCGAGTGGCTTGCCGCGTCGGCGGTCGTGGTCGGCGCGATGCTGGCCATGAACCGCGCGCGGGTCTCGGCTTTCTGGCCGTTTATCCTTCTCGCGCTAGTTCTGTGGTACTTCGTTCTTAACTCCGGCATCCATGCGACCATCGCCGGCGTGGTTGGCGCGCTTTGCATCCCGATGCGCGGCAAGGACGACGAGACCATGGTCGAGCGGATGGAACACGCCCTCGCCCCGTGGAGCGCCTATCTCGTGGTTCCCGTCTTCGGCTTTGCCAATGCCGGCGTGCCGCTCGCAGGCCTGGGGATGGATCAGCTGCTGGCGCCGCTGCCGGTCGCGATCATCGCCGGGCTTTTCCTCGGCAAGCAGATCGGCATCTTCTCGGCGATCTGGCTGGCCGACAGGCTCGGCTTCGCACCTCGGCCGGATCAGGCGAGCTGGCAGGAAATCTGGGGCATCACCCTGCTCTGCGGGATCGGCTTCACCATGTCGCTATTCATCAGTGGCCTGGCCTTCGCCGGGCAGCAGCTCCTGATCAACGAAGCCAAGATCGGCATCCTGCTGGGTTCGCTGTTGTCGGCGATCGTAGGCTACACCGTCATCCGCCTGTCGGCCGCCCATCCCGACGATGCCAAGTCGCCCTATCTCGAAAAGAAGGGCTGACTACCAGCTGCCGGTATTGGGCATGCTCGCCCAGGGCTCTTGCGGATCGAGATAGCCTTCCTGCAACAGCTCGATGGAAATCCCGTCGGGCGTGCGGACGAAAGCCATGTGCCCATCGCGCGGCGGCCGGTTGATGGTGTGCCCGGCATCCATCAGTCGCTGGCAGGTCACGTAGATATCATCGACCCGGAAGGCGAGATGCCCGAAATTGCGGCCGCCCTGATAGTGCTCGGGAGCGCTGCCGTCCTCAGGCGGCCAGTTGTAGGTCAGCTCGATCTCGGCCACGCCTTCCTGTCCCGGCGCTGCGAGGAAAGCCAGAGTGTAGCGGCCCTTTTCATTGTCGGACCGGCGCACTTCCTCGAGCCCTATCAATTCGAAGAAATCGACCGTCGCATCAATGTCGGTCACCCGGATCATGGTATGGAGATATCTGGTCATGACCGTCAGATGGGATCGACAGGATCGCGTGCCAACAGAAAAAGCGAAAGGGGACAGACACCGCCTGCCCCCTCACCGCCAACTATCCTGGCTTTCAGAAGCTGGCCGAGATTGTTCCGACGATTGCATCATCCGTGAATCCGTCGACCGACGTACCTTCGACCCCGACGTAGGACACGCCGATCTCGAAGGCGCCCTGCGAGACGCTGGCGCCGAGCGACCAGTCGAGGCCGGTATCGTCGAGATCGCCGGCCAGTAAGGGCGGGGCAAGCACACCATCGGTATAACCGAGGTGGCCACTTAGCGTGAACGGAGTGTTCGGAATGCCGATGCCGACATCGGTATAGAGGTAGAGATTGTCCTCGCCCCCCAGCGAATCCTGCTTCCATGCATAGGCGACGCCAACGGTCGTTTCGGCGGGGCCGAGATTGAAACCGACCGATGCATAGGGCTCCCAATAGTCGGTATCGAGGCCAAGATCCTCTGTCGGATAGATGTAGTAGAGCAGGCCGATATCGAAGCTCACCGCATCGGTGATCTGTGTGCTGTATCCCCCATAGACGTCGAGCTCGAGGTCGCCATATGCGGCACCGCCATCGATCGACGATGCCCAGGTGCCGACGTAGAAGCCGCTGTCATGCGTGACATCGAAACCGCCCTGCAACGCGGGATCGCCGCCCGACAGGGAAACGCCGCGGAACCGGTAATCGGTCGTCAGCGCGACGTTGGCGGAGATCGAAACGCCCTCGATACCCTCGTCGGCGGTATCGTCCTGCGCGAGAACAGGGGCGGCGGAAATTACGCTCGCAGTAGCGAGCGATGCGGCCAAAAGACCGCGAAAGGGCGTCAGCATACCAAACTCCTGAAAAGGGTGTCGCTTCGTCCCACCTGCGAATCCGTCGGGGCCGGTTTACGTGGCTCCTCGTCCGGATACGGCAACTTTTGTGCACACTGCCGGCCTTGCGCGCAAGATATGTTGAAAAATTTTTTTGCAGGTGCAGCAAAAGCTGTGATGTTTTCGCAACTGCGAGATGCAGCGTTCAGCCACGGTTGTCGCCAGCGCGCCTAGCGACTATCTGGGCGCGCAGCGTCAGGTAACGCATCCCCGCAGTTTCACGAGACCGATCCCGAATGCTTCGATCCCTCCGCCAGCTTTTCAAGGAACGCCCTGCGGCACGCCGTGTCGCGCGCGTGCCCGAAGGCGAGCGGTATTACGTCATCGGCGATGTTCACGGTCGCCTTGACCTGTTCGAAAGCCTGATCGAGGCGATCGAGGCAGACGACGCGGCGAGCGGTACCGCACGATCGACGGTCATCCTGCTGGGCGATCTGATCGATCGCGGGCCGGACAGCCGAGGCGTAATCGAACGCGCGCGGGATTGGGGCAAGACGCGCAGTGTCCGCTATATCGCCGGCAATCACGAGGAAATGTTCCTCGATAGTTTCGACGACAAGGAAATGCTGCGCCACTTCGTGAAGCACGGCGGACGCGAGACGATCCTGAGCTACGGCATCAAGCGCAAACGCTACAACGAACTGACGATCAAGGAACTGCAGGAGCATCTGGCCGAGCTGATCCCTGCCGAAGACCGCGAATTCCTGGCCGGTTTCGAGGATATGATTGTCGCCGGCGACTACGTTTTCGTTCATGCCGGGCTCAATCCCAAGCGCTCGCTGGAAGAGCAGAGGCAGACCGACCTGCGCTGGATCCGCGAGCGTTTCCTCAAGCACTCCGAGCCGTTCAGCCATGTCGTCGTGCACGGCCACACGATTTTCGAGGATATCGAGCGGACCGACCACCGGATCGGTATCGATACCGGCGCCTTTAGAACCGGGCGGCTGACCGCGCTGGTCCTGGAAGGCGAGGAACGGCGGACGATCCAGGCGATCGAGGTCGACGGTTCGCTGGCCATTGCGCATGGCGCGATGGACTGAGCCAAAAGGCGGGTTTGCAATCGCAAAACCCGCCCTCTGCCCAAAGCCCTATTTTCCGCCCAGTTCGGCCACCAGTGCGGGTGCCGGATAGATCGTCTCAAGCGCTTCCTGCACCGCATCGGTCGACACCGCGACCGTACGGTTCAGAGTGCCGTCATAGCCATAATTGCCGCCCAGCGAATGGATGTTGCCATCGAAGGCCGCTCCAATCACCGTGCCCGCGCGGTCGATGACAGGCGAGCCCGAATTACCGCCGATGATGTCGTTTGTGGTGACAAAATCGAAGGTAGTTTCGGGATCGATCTCGGCCTGGTTTGCGGCAAAAGCCGGGGCCACATCGAACGGCGGCGCGCCCGTCGCCCGCTCGAAAGTGCCGCCCATGGTCGTCAGGATCGGGACCTGCTGGCCGCGCTCCTCCCAACCCTTCACCTGGCCATAGCTGATGCGCAGGGTGAAAGTCGCATCGGGATAGAGGCTGTCGCCATAGGCGGCGAAGCGCGCATCGGCGAGCTTGCCCCCCGCGATCGCGAGCGGGCCGGAATAGCTTTCGTTCACCGCATCGCGCAGCGCCCGCTGGCGATCGGCGAGGCGCAGGGCGTACTGGATCATCGGATCGTCCGACGCTTCGATGGCAGCCAGCCCGCCATCCCAGAGCGCCTTGCGCACTGCCGGATCGGCCAGCTGTGTGCCCTCGACCAGCCTTTCGGCCAGTGCCTCGGGACTTTCCTTGCCCAGCAGGAGACGACTATCGGCATCGTCCACGCCGAGATATTCGCGTGCCTTCGACAGGCTCCACTCCATCATCAATTCATCGAGCCAGGGATAGACCGGGCGCTCGTCGAGCAGGCGCTTCTCGGTCAGCGGCAACGCGCTGTCGGTATAGCCGGGCAGCCGCTCGCCATTCGGCTTGGTGCGCTCCTGCGCGGCATAGACCAGCGTCTGCGCGTAGCCGTAGAGATCGCCCGAGGGGCTGAGGAAGCGCGACGGCAGATAGAGCGCGCGATAGGCTTCGACTGCGTTGTCCACGGCGGTCCAGGGATCGCCGATCTCGGCATTGTCGGCGCTCCGCTGGCGCAATTCAGCCTCGGCCTGTGCGAGGCTGGCGGTAAAGGCCGGGTCGTTCAGCGCCTTTGTGCGGCCTATGTAGACCTTGAGACCGTTTTCGACACCGCTGAGCAGATCGAGGCCCTGGCGTTCCTTCTCCGGGCTTTCGTCCATCGCGCTGATCAGGCGACCGCGCAGTTCGGACAGCGTCGTCAGCGTTACCGGCAGGCGCACCTCGCGCTCGAAAGCCAGCTGGCTCTGGGTGTAGAGGCGGCTGGTCGAGCCGGGGTTGCCGACCACGAAGGTGACCTCGCCCTCCTGCGGCGCGCGCGGGTTCCACTGCAGATGCTGCGGCGTGGCGACCGGCTGGCCGTTTTCGTAGGCACGCAGGAAGCTCGCATCGAGCGAGTAGCGCGGGAAATTGAAATTGTCGGGATCGCCGCCGAAGGTCGAGGCGCGGTCTTCCGGCGCCCAGGCGAGGCGGATATCGGAGTACTTGCGATAGGTGTAAAGCTTGTACTGACCCCCGCCAAACAGCGTCACGACCTGGCAGCGGGTCGTGTCGGTATCGGGACAGCCTGTCTTCTCGAGCTCGGCAATCTTGCCGTCGCGCGCCTTGGTCAGCGCCTCGCCGGCGAGGCCGGAGAATGAAGCTTTAACTTCGTCGGTCACGTCCGCGATTGACGTCACGACCTCCGCCTGCTGGCCGGGGCACTTGAGCTCCTCTTCGCGGTTCTGCGCGACGAAACCTGCGTCGAGATAGTCCATCGCATCGCTCGAATTGTCGTAGAGGCAGCTGGCAATACAGTGGTGGTTGGTCAGGATCAGGCCGGACGGCGAGACGAAGCTTGCAGAACAGCCGCCGGTCAGCCGCACGGCCGCCGCCTGCACGCGGTCGAGCCACGCCTGGTCCGGCGCCCAGCCGTAAGCCTGCTCCATTCGCTCGGTCGGGAAGCCGTCGAAGGTCCACATGCCTTCGTCGGCCTGCGCCGAGGTGGAGGTGAAGGCGATAGCGGCACAGGCCGCGTAAAGCGCGAAACGTTTCATCGGAAAGACCCTCTTCAAAACTGTCGTTGCGCGCCGTTTTCGCGTTTCGGCAGCGATTGTCCAGAGTGAAGGTTCAGCCTAGCCACCGCTTCCTGTTCGCGGGATCGCGCAGCCCCGATGCGGCGGCAGTCACGACGAGAAGCGCCGAGATGGCGCAAGCGATGGCGATCGCACCGCTTTCCTGCCCGCCGCGATTGTAGATGCCCCATAAGGCCCAGAGAAAAACGACTGCGTACCAGGGGTTGCCCGCACTGCGCAGCACGGCAAACGCGGCGATCACGCCCCCGGTCGCGACGATGGCGGCGGCAAGCAGCGGCCAGGTCTCTCCTGCCCCAACACCGTGAAAGCGGAGCGCGGCCGTGATGTTCACGATGGTTGCCGCCGTGAGCCATGCCGCGAGTGCGCCGAACGTGACGCCGACAAGGAAGCGCTCCCAGCCGGTCATCAGCCGGTACCATTTCGTCAGGATGCGCAGGATCGCCAGCAGACTGATCAGCGAGACCGCGATGATGAGCACCGAAATCCAGGTGAGGTCGGCGAACTGCGTGTAGATTGCCCAGATTCCCTGTGTGCCCAGAGCAATGACGGCATACCAACCGATCCGGTCGAGGAGGTCATTGTCCGCCTGCTTCGGCAGCAGCTGCCAGAGCGCGAAGCCCGCCGAGAGCAGGAACAGGGGGCCCCAGATTGCAAAGGCCCAGCCGATGGGCGTCACCAGCGTGCGAACGCTGTCCGACTGGTCGCCGATGGGTTCGCCATAGCCGAACTGGGGAAGGAAGGTCGATCCGATCTGGAGGACAATCGCAAGGACGATTGCCAGCCGCTGGGCGATGCTGCGACGAATGGTGGTGTGTAGCGTCATGCCGCCTCAACCCGCGGGTCCGCGCGGCGTTCCGCGGTTGCCGGCGAGGTCGAGTACCAGGGGGCCTGTAAGCCGGGTTCTGTATCGCGGCCGGTTTGCCAATAGGCACCTGCGCCGCGATGGCAGCCATTCGTCTAGGTCCTGAATTGCTTCAGGACTCCAGCAGCCAACCCGGGCGGGCGATGCGAAACGCACCTGCCCTCTTGCGAGAGCGCGCCGCCCCTATTCGGCCTTGCTCCGGGTGGGGTTTGCCATGCGGACCGCGTTGCCGAAGCCCCGGTGCGCTCTTACCGCACCCTTTCACCCTTGCCTGATCCTCCGAAGAGGCCATCGGCGGTATGCTCTCTGTGGCACTTTCCCTGTGGTTGCCCACGGCGGGCGTTACCCGCCACCCTCGTTTCGTGGAGCCCGGACTTTCCTCGACACCAACCCCGAATAGAGATTGGCGGCGCGGCTGCCCGGCCCCCTGGCGCTGGCGGAGATAGGAGCAAAGCATGCGTTCGCCAAGCACTGCAAAGCAGAAGGTCATCGCGCGCCCATCCCATTCATGTGGGGTAAGGCTTGACGTGGTTAGTCTGCTCACCGCGCCGCCGGGGATCGAGGCGCATCAGGGAAGGGTTCGCAATCATGAAACTGCATATTCTGATCAGTGCACTGGCGCTCGGCGCCGTGACAGCCACGCCGACGGCCGCCCTTGCCGACGATCCCAACGATCCGGCCATGAAATCGCGTGCGGCTCGCGAACGCGACGCGGCCGAAATCCGGCGTCTCAATCTGGAGCAGCTCCGCCACGTGCAGGAGCGCGATGCGCGGTATGCCGAGGGCTGGAAAGCTACGCGCGAATACCCTGCCGCACGGCGCGAATACGAAGCGGCGATGGCCGAATGGAGGCGCGCAGTGCGCCTTTGTCGCGAAGGTCGCTACGAGTATTGCGCGCGCTGAGGGTGCCTGGCGCGCCTATCTGTGCGCACCTCGGTCCCGGTCCAGCAGCAGTTGGAACAGGATCGCCCGGACTTCGCCGTCGACTTCGCCATCGATCTTGTGCGGGCGCCAGCGGCGCTGAAACGCTTCCACCGCCTTACGGCCGTCGGTAATGTCGTAGCCGAAGCGTTCGAGCGCGAGGTAGAAGGCGCCGTCATTGTCGAACGGATCGCCGAGTTCAATTTTCGGAGTCGGCAGGCAAAGTCCGTATTCGGCGAGACGCTCCCAGGGGAACAATTCGCCCGGGTCGATCTTGCGCTGCGGGGCGACATCCGAATGACCGAGCACGTTTGCGCGCGGAATGTCATGCGTTTTCATGATCCGCGAGAGCAGCGGGACAAGCGCTTCGAACTGCGCTTCGCTGAAGTCGCGATAGCCGTGCAGATGGCCGGGGTGGTCCAGTTCGATCCCGATGCTGACGGAATTGATGTCCTTGTGCCCGCGCCAGTAGGAAACGCCCGCGTGCCAGGCACGTTTTTCTTCCGGGACGAGGCGCGTCACCGTGCCATCCTCGGCAATCAGGTAATGCGCGCTGACCTTGGCCTCGGGGTCGCACATGCGCGCGATCGCGTTCTCGGGGCCGAGCATCTCGGTATAATGGAGCACGACGATCTCAATCGGCACGGTGCGCTCGTCGAAATTTGGCGACAGGCGCTCGGCGTGGACCAGTTCGTCCCTGCTCACCCGATCAGGCCCTCGCCCTGGGGAAGGACCGCGCCCAGCACTAGCGCTTCGTCGGAGCGGTGATACTGTAGGCCGCCACCGCTCTGCTCGGCGAGCAGCGCGATCATGTGCGCCGCCGCGGTGCGGCTAGACAACTCCGACCGGTCGAGACTGCCGTCGAGCGCCTTGCCGATGGTTTCGTCGAAAGCGATCTTCGGTCCCGCAGCGCGAACCACGATCTCGCTTGCCCCGTCGCGCACTTCGGCGCCGATGTCCAGCGTGCCGCCGCGCACCAGCGCGTCGATCGCGATCTGCGCAAAGTTGAGCAGGACCTTGACCGCCGGTTTGCCCAGCGATGGATCGGCCAGGGCCCAATTGATGGTGATGTTCGGCTTGTCCGCCACCAGCGCCTGGATCAGTGCTTTGGGCTCTTCCACATCGACCCGGTCGCCGAACCCGCCCGCTGCGCCGAAGGCCAGGCGGAAAAATTTGAGCTTGGTGGTCGAAATCGTCGCGCTCTGTTCCAGCAGTTGCATGACGTTGGCACGCATTTCCGGATCGGTCTCAAGCGCGAGCAATTCAAGGCCGTTGGAAAGCGCGCCGACTGGGCTGAGCATGTCATGGCACAGCCGCGAGCACAGCATGGCGGCGAGGTCGATCGATTGGCGGTCGTCCATTGGGATCCCGGTAACTAAAAATTGAGGATGTCTCTTAGCGAGGCGTCGCCACATAGGGAAGCGCGTCGAACCCTGCATCCCCCGAACGCCAGAAGGTGACTCGGCCCGCCGCGACGATGGCCCAGACCATCCCGTCGCCGGCTGCCATTGCGGTATCGGTGGCGGACGGCTCGGCCCGGCCATTGGGGTGGGAGTGGTAATAGCCGATGACCTGCGGCCCGCCCTCGCGTGCTTCGCGGTGCGCATCGATCAAAGCTTGCGGGTCGATCTCGAAATGGACTGCAGGGTCGGGATGGACGTTGGGGGCGGGGAGGATGGCACCGATGCGCTCGCTTTCGCCGAGGAGGATGCCGCAGCATTCGATCGGATGCGCTGCCTCAGCCTCGGCGAGCAACTGGTCCGCGACATCTTGCAATACTACCAAGTCCGTTCGCCCTGAGCTTGTCGAAGGGCCGCACTTCACTTAGGCGCAACCGATGCCGTTCTGGGCCTACATGCTACATTGTCGTGGCGGCGCTTTCTACACCGGACACACGGAAGATTTGGAGTATCGGCTCGCGCAGCACCAAGTTGGAGCGCTCAGGGGCTTTACCAGTCAGCGATTGCCCGTCGAGCTGGTCTGGTCCGAGGAATTTCCAACCCGTGACGAGGCATTGGAGGCGGAACGCAGATTGAAAGGCTGGTCGCGAGCCAAGAAGATGGCGCTTATCCGCGGCGATTGGGAGAGGATATCGCGCTTGGCAAAAAAGAAGGACGGCCCTTCGACAAGCTCAGGGCAAACGGATATTCTGGATGGAAGCGTCCTTTCCACCGGCCGCCTGGACAAGGCGCTGGCCGAGGCGAGCGGATTGTCGCGCGAGCGGGTGAAAGGGCTGGTCGCCGACGGCGCTGTGGAACTGGACGGAAAGCCGGCAACCAGCGGGTCCGCCAAGGTCGAGCCCGGTGCGCGTTTCACCATCGCCCTCCCACCGCCGGAGCCGCTGGCCGCAGAGGCTCAGGACATCCCGCTCGACATCGTGTTTGAGGACGATGACCTTCTGGTCGTGAACAAGCCGGCCGGGATGGTCGTCCACCCCGCGGCGGGCAATCCGGACGGGACGCTGGTCAATGCCCTACTCCACCACTGCGCGGGGCGGCTGTCCGGCATCAACGGCGTCGCGCGGCCCGGGATCGTCCACCGGATCGACAAGGATACGTCGGGCCTGCTGGTCGTCGCCAAGTCCGATGCCGCGCATGAGGGGTTGGCGAAGCAGTTCGCCGACCATTCGATTTCGCGGCGCTATCTTGCCGTCTGCGCGGGCCATCCGAACCCTGCGGAGGGCTCCATAAGGGGCCGCATCGGCCGTTCCGACAAGGATCGCAAGAAGATGGCCGTGCTCCCCGATGATGCCACGCGCGGCAAGCATGCCGTCACGCATTACCAGACGAAGCAGCGCCTCGACCACGCCGCGCTGATCGAATGTCGCCTCGAAACCGGTAGAACCCACCAGGTTCGCGTTCACTGTGCGTCAATCGGTCATCCGCTATTGGGAGACCCTGTCTACGGTCGCACTCCCAAGCCGCTCCGCGCGACGCTTCAGCAGCTGCAATTCGCCCGCCAGGCGCTCCACGCAGCCAGCCTCGGATTCATTCATCCTATCAGCGGCGAAAGCTTGGATTTCTGCGCCGAATTGCCGCGCGACATGCGGGAACTCATCGACGAAACCGCACGTTGAAATCGATGAAAAGCAACACCGCTGCGGGCAATATCTGCTATAAGTAACTTCAGTGGCCCGAGAGCCGAATGCCCATCAGGGGTTCGGCGCGCGAGGTCGACGCAAGAAAGGTCAGGGTTTAAGTGAGCAATACCAAAGCATTGAGCGTCCCGGCGCTCGGCGGTGAGCAGAGCCTCAACCGCTATCTCTCCGAAATCAAGAAATTCCCCGTGCTGACGCAAGAGCAGGAATACATGCTCGCGAAGCGCTACGAGGAACACGAAGACAGCGAAGCTGCGGCGCAGCTCGTCACGTCGCACCTGCGGCTCGTGGCAAAGATCGCCATGGGCTATCGCGGCTACGGCCTGCCTGTCTCGGATCTCATTTCCGAGGGCAACGTCGGCCTGATGCAGGGCGTGAAGAAATTCGAGGCCGATCGCGGTTTCCGCCTTGCGACCTATGCCATGTGGTGGATCAAGGCGAGCATTCAGGAATATATCCTGCGCTCGTGGAGCCTCGTGAAAATGGGCACCACCGCCGCGCAGAAGAAGCTGTTCTTCAACCTGCGCCGGATGAAGAAGAACCTCGACGCCTACGAGGACACGGATCTGCATCCGGACGATGTGGCGAAGATCGCGACCGACCTCGGCGTGCCCGAGCAGGAGGTGGTCAACATGAACCGCCGCATGCTGATGGGCGGTGACGGATCGCTCAACGTGCCGATGCGCAATGGCGAGGACGGCAGCGGCGAGTGGATGGACTGGCTGAAGGATGACGGCCCGCTCCAGGACGAGCTCGTTGCCGACGCACAGGAAAGCGAAGTGCGCCACGACATGCTGGTCGAGGCGATGGACAGCCTCAACGAGCGCGAGAAGCACATCCTTACCGAGCGTCGCCTGACGGAAAACCCGCAGACGCTGGAAGAACTGAGCCAGGTCTACAGCGTCAGCCGCGAACGCATCCGCCAGATCGAAGTACGCGCGTTCGAAAAGCTGCAGAAGGCAATGAAGGCGATCGCGGGCGAAAGGCTGCTGCCCGGCGTGGCCTGATCAGTACCTGCACGGACGCAAAAAGGGCCGCCCTTCCCTCGGGAAGTGGCGGCCCTCTTTTTTCCGATGGTGCTTTGGTCAGCTCCCCGCCAGATCCAGCACCGCAGCCACCATCGCCCGAGTACCCAGCGTCACGCTTTCGCGCGGCGCGATCTTGAACAGGGGGGAATGGTGCGACGGAACGGCGGGGCCGCCATTGGCCTCGGCCTCGAACGCCTCGGGCGGCGTGCCGCCGACGGCGAAGTAATAGCCCGGCACGCCGAGGTCCTCGGCCACGAAATAGGAGAAGTCCTCCGCCCCCATGCCGCGCTGCTCGAAGGGCTCGAAACCCTCCTCGCCGAAAGTCGTGCGCATCACACCGTTCAGGCGGCGGGCGAGTGCGGGGTCGTTATACGTGACCGGGGTGCCTTCGCTCACCGTGACCTTCACCGGCAGCTCGTCCGGCAGGCCGTGGGCCTTGCCTATGCCGACCGCCACCCGCTCGATCGCGGCGAGCAATTGCGCGCGCGTCTCCTCGTCGTTCGCGCGCACGGTCAGTTGCAGGTCGGCGCGTTCGGAGATGATGTTGTGCTTCGTACCCGCCTGGAATGCGCCGACCGTGATGACGGCCGGGGACAGCGGCTCGATCTCGCGGCTGACGATCGACTGCAGCGCGGTGACGATCTGCGAGGCGATATAGACCGGGTCACGGCCCATATGCGGACTCGCACCATGCGCGCCGACGCCGGGGACCATGATGTCGACCGAATCGGCGCTCGAATACTGGATGCCCTCGGCCGCCGACACCTTGCCCGTCGGCAGGATCGAAGCGACGTGGAAAGCCAGCGCATAATCGGGCTGGCCGAACCGGTCGTAAAGCCCGTCCTCGAGCATCGCCTTGGCCCCGCCGACGCGTTCTTCGGCTGGCTGAACCACGAACATCAGTGTGCCTGACCAGTCGTCCTTCATTGCCACAAGCCGTCGCGCAGTGCCGACCATCGACGTGATGTGCACGTCGTGGCCGCAGGCATGCATCACCGGATAGGTTTCGCCATCGGGCGCAACCTGCGTAGCGGTGGAGGCGTAGTCGAGGCCGGAGCGCTCCTTCACCGGCAAGCCATCCATGTCGGCACGCAGCATGATCAGCGGGCCATCTCCATTCTTCAGCATGCCGACTACGCCCGTGCCGCCTACATTTTCGGTGACCTCCAGCCCGGCGTTGCGCAATTCGGCAGCCATACGCTTTGCCGTTTCGGTTTCGAGGAAGGACAATTCGGGATTGCGGTGGAAATGCACGAAGAGGTCTTCGAGGTGGCTGTCGTAATCCGTTGCCACGGCTGCCTCGATTTGCGCCGGATCAGCCAGCGCCGGCGTACTCCCCATGGCGGCCAATGCGGCGGCAAGTGCAAGATTTCGCATCTGTAGTCCCCTTCACCCTTCGTTGTGCAGGACAAAAAGCACGCGCCGGTGCCCGCCGCAAGCGCGTTGCGATTGCCAGCCTCGGTCCCGCCCGTTAGCAGGGGCCGGATGCGCTGGTTCGTCCGCTTTATTTTCAAGGCCCTCCTTGGCTTTTTCGTGCTCAGCCTGGGCCTTGTGCTGCTGTTCAAATTCGTACCGGTTCCCCTCACCGCGACGATGGCCATGGATGCCAATGGCATCACCAAGGACTGGACCAGCCTGTCGAATGTGGATCGCAACATGGTCCGCGCCGTGATCGCTGCGGAAGACGGCAAGTTCTGCCAGCATGATGGTTTCGACCGCGAGGCAATCGAAGAAGCGATCGAACAGAATGCGCGCGGGGGCCGGATCAGGGGCGGTTCCACCATCAGCCAGCAGACTGCGAAGAACGTTTTCCTGTGGCAGGATGGCGGCTATTTCCGCAAGGGGCTGGAGGCCTATTTCACCCTGCTTATCGAGCAGATCTGGGGCAAGCGGCGGATCATGGAGGTTTATCTGAACGTCGCGGAAACCGGTATCGGGACATATGGCGTCGAAGCCGGCGCGCGGCGCTATTTCGGCAAGTCTGCCGCCTCGCTTACCCCGCTGGAGGCTGCGCGCATGGCCGCTGCCCTGCCGCTGCCCAAGGAACGCTCGGTCACGAACCCACGCGGCTGGCTCGCCCGGCACGGCAATACGCTGGCCGCACGGATCGGCGTCGTAAGGCGTGACGGGCTCGATAGCTGCGTCTATCCGTAGACTGTCATGGGCGTCGGCCATTCCCATACCCACGATCACGCCCACACCGGGGAGCATGGGCATGCTCCGGCCGATTTCGGTCGCGCCTTCCTGATCGGGATTGTCCTCAATACCGGCTTCGTCATCGTGGAAGCCGTTTATGGCTGGCTGTCCGGTTCGATGGCGCTGATCGCAGATGCGGGGCACAATCTGTCGGACGTGCTGGCGCTCATGCTCGCCTGGGGGGCGAGTGTGGCAGCGAAGAAGGCGCCGACCGACCGCTTCACCTATGGGTACAAGAGCTCGACCATCCTCGCCGCCCTCGCTAATGCGGCCTTGCTGCTGGTGGCGATCGGCGCGATCCTGTTCGAGACCATCCACAGGATCGCAGAGCCGGCGCCCGTGGCCGGCAAGACGATGGCGATTGTCGCTGGTATCGGGATCGTCATCAATGCGGGCACGGCTGCGCTGTTCCTGCGCGGCCAGAACGATATCAATATCCGCGGCGCCTTCCTGCACATGGCGGCAGATGCGCTGGTCAGCCTCGGCGTGGTGATCGCGGGCCTCGCCATTCTGTGGACCGGACAGGTGTGGATCGATCCGGCGGTCAGCCTGCTGATTGTCCTGGTAATCGCCTGGGGCACTTGGGGACTGCTGAAGGACAGTGTTGCAATGAGCCTGCTTGCCGTGCCCAAGGGAATTTCCGAACGCGACGTGCGTGAGTACCTGGCCGGGCTGGAGGGCGTGGCGGGGGTCCATGATCTTCACATCTGGCCGATGAGCACGACCGAGACTGCCCTTACGGCTCATCTGGTCATGCCGAATGGCCATCCGGGCGACGGCTTTTTGGGCGACATCGCCCATGAGCTGGAGCACCATCACCGGATCGGCCATGCGACGATCCAGATCGAACGCTCCCCCCACTGCTACGGCGGCTGCTGATGCGCCGGGCGAGCCAGGCCTCCCGCGACCGGCTGAAAGCCGCCATGCGACGGCTTGCCGGCGGCGACCGCGCGGCCCTGGAAGAGGTTTACCGGGCAACCTCGGCGAAACTATTCGGCATCTGCCTCCGTATCTTGAAAGACGAAAAGGAAGCAGAGGACGCTTTGCAGGACGTGTACCTGACCTTGTGGCGACGGGCCGGCCGCTACGATCCAGACCGCGCGAGCCCGATCTCTTGGCTCGCCACCTTCGCGCGCAACCGCGCGGTCGACCGCTTGCGCACGGGGAAAGTCCGCCGCGGTGCAGTACCCGAAAGCGAGGCCGCGCCGCTTCCGGATTCCGATCCTCTGGCAGAAGACTTGCTGATCGACGCAGAGCGTGACGCACGCGTGCACGGCTGCCTCGAAAGCCTGGATGATACGCCGCGCGAAGCGATCCGCAGCGCCTTTTTCGAAGGGCTCACCTATGCGGAACTGGCAAAGCGGGACGAGGTGCCGCTGGGAACGATGAAGAGCTGGATCAGGCGCGGGCTCGCCCGCCTGAAGGCTTGCATGGAGGCTGGCGTATGAGCGACGACAAGCGCCCCGACGCCGTGCTGGCTGCAGAATACGCTCTCGGCCTGCTCGAAGGCGAGGACCTGCTGGCCGCCCGTGCCCGCGAGGGCCATGACCCCGCTTTCGCAGCCGAGGTTGCGCAATGGCAGGACCGCCTTGCCCCGCTCGCCGACGAGATCAATCCGCGCATGCCGCGCGCAGAGGTCTGGCAAAGGATCGAGGCCGCGCTGGCGGAGGATGGCGGTGACGGAGAGGTCGTCGCGCTGCGCCGCAAGCTGCACCGCTGGCAATGGATTGGCGGTGCAAGCGCCGCTGCCGCCGTGGCGCTGGCGGTCTTCGCTTTCATGCCCGGAGCACCGCCAACCGCGCCGGATGGCAACATCGCGAATTTGCCTGCCACGACGCAGTCGCCACTCGCGGCCAATATGCCGATAGAAGGGACGCCCCTGCGGCTAGACCTCACCTATCTGCCCGATACGCATGATTTGCTCGTCACCGCCGTCGGATTGAGTGCCGATGGAGTGCATGATCACGAAATCTGGCTGGTGCCGGATCAGGGCGAACTGATCTCGTTGGGCGTCGTCACGCCGGGCGTAGTGCGCTCCCACGAGGTGCCGGAGCCTGCTGCGCAAGCAATCGCGAGCGGATCGCGCCTTTTGCTCACTCGCGAGCCGCTGGGTGGGAAACCGGCCGATGCGGATGCTGGTCCCGTCGTGGCGGAGGCACGCTTCAACGCTATCTGAGGCGTTTTTCTTCGCTAGCCGCATCCGCACGCCGGATGGGTCCGTAACTCCTATGCAAGCTGGACGGGGCTTGGGAATAGGAGAAAACGATGACCATTTCGAAGAAACTCAAGGCCGCCGCCCTCGCATCGATTGCCGCGACCGGGGCATTCGCGCTCACCGCGACCAGCCCGGCGTTGGCCGACCATCACGGGATGAAGGCGGAGAAGGCCCAGCCCAACATCGTCGAGGCCGCACAGGGCACCGGCGTCCACACCACGCTGGTCGCAGCCGTCCAGGCCGCCGATCTGGTCGATACGTTGACGAGCCCGGGACCCTTTACTGTCTTCGCACCGACCGACGATGCCTTCGCGGCTTTGCCCGCCGGCACGGTCGAAACCTTGCTCCAGCCGGAGAACAAGGGCCAGCTGACGAATGTCCTCACTTATCACGTGGTGTCCGGTCGCATACCGGCGGCGCGGTTGACTCAGGCCATCCGCCAGGCGGGCGGGACCTATGAATTCGAAACCGTGGCGGGCGAAACCCTGAGCGCGAGCTTCGACGGACATACGATCGTGGTCACCGACGGTGCGGGCCGGACCAGCAAGGTCACGCAGGCCGACGTGAAGACGACGAATGGCGTGATCCACGTGACCGACGGGGTATTTCTCCCCGGATAAGGAGCTTCCCCCGGCGTCGTGGCTGCCACCCCATCGCGGCACGACGCCACAACGACCCCGCCCGGCGCTCTCGACAGGCCGGGCGGGGCTTTTTGTTTCTTCAATGGCTGAACCACGGCCGCAACCTGGTTCTCAGCACCCGTACGAGTTCTGGATCCATGAAACGGAATTTGTCGAGGATGCCCAACACAACGATCTGCGTCGTTTTCAGCGCGGAACGGTGATCCCTCTCAATCTTTCGCCGATGCACCACTTCCATCGCGAAAATCAGGTCTGCCCACTCGACGAGTCCGTTGGTCACTTGCTGCTCGGCATCCTTCTGTGTCCCGGCCGACATGACCGAGATACCCGGGTATTCCGAGAATAGATGCTCCGCCGTCGGACTGCGCAGCCGGTTTCGGCTGCAGACGAGCAGGAATTTTCGCTGCCTCAGGCAGCCTCTTCCTTGTCGCTGCCCTTCTTGCCGCCGTGGACCTGCACCGGTTCCTTGCGACCATCGACGACGTCCTTGTCGATCACGATCTCCGTGACACCTTCCATGTCCGGAAGGTCGAACATCGTGTCGAGCAGAATGCCTTCGACGATCGAGCGCAGACCGCGCGCACCCGTCTTGCGCTTGATCGCCTTTTCGGCGATTTCGCGCAGCGCCTCGTCCTTGAAGGTCAGCTCGACATCCTCGAGCTCGAACAGCTTGCTGTACTGCTTGACGATGGCGTTCTTCGGCTCGGTCAGGATCGTGACCAGCGCATCGACATCAAGGTCGTTAAGCGTGGCGATCACCGGCAGGCGGCCGACGAATTCGGGGATCAGGCCGAACTTGAGCAGGTCTTCCGGCTCGCTCTTCTCGAGCAGCTCGCCAACGCGACGCTTGTCCGGATCGGCGACATGCGCGCCAAAGCCGATGCTGCGCTTCTGCAGGCGGTCGGCGATGATCTTGTCGAGGCCGGCAAAGGCACCGCCGCAGATGAACAGGATGTTCGTCGTGTCGACCTGCAGGAATTCCTGCTGCGGATGCTTGCGGCCACCCTGCGGCGGGACGGAGGCGGTGGTGCCTTCCATCAGCTTGAGCAGCGCCTGCTGCACGCCCTCGCCCGACACGTCGCGGGTGATGGAGGGGTTTTCCGCCTTGCGCGTGATCTTGTCGATCTCGTCGATATAGACGATGCCGTGCTGCGCCTTCTCGACATTGTAGTCGCTGGCCTGGAGCAGCTTGAGGATGATGTTCTCCACATCCTCGCCCACGTAACCGGCTTCGGTCAGCGTGGTGGCGTCGGCCATGGTGAAAGGCACGTCGAAGGTGCGCGCCAGCGTCTGGGCAAGCAGCGTCTTGCCGGTACCGGTCGGACCGACCAGCAGGATGTTCGACTTCGCGAGCTCGACATCGCCGGACTTGCCGCTGTGCTTCAACCGCTTGTAGTGGTTGTGCACCGCGACCGAAAGTACGCGCTTGGCGCGGTCCTGGCCGATCACGTAATCGTTCAGCGTCTGGAAGATTTCGGACGGCGTCGGAACGTCGCCTTCCTTCTTGCCGGTGAGGCCGGCCTTGGTTTCCTCGCGAATGATGTCGTTGCACAGCTCGACACATTCGTCGCAGATGAACACGGTCGGACCTGCGATGAGCTTCCTCACCTCGTGCTGCGACTTGCCGCAGAAGCTGCAGTACAGCGTGCTCTTGCTATCGGTTCCGCTCAACTTGGTCATATCCTAATCGTCTTCCCCGGCCCCAGTCGGAAGACTCGCGACTGTAGGGGACATGGGGGCTGGGTCAATATCGTTACGTAGGATCTCCCCCTTGCCACAAGCTGAAGCGGCAGGGTTGCTCAAATCCTACAATGCCATACGCCCGATCCCGCGCAGGCTGCTCCTGCCCGCGAGATCGGTCGCAAGGCTTATTCCGGCGCGCCGCCCGAACCTTCGGCTTCGGCCTCGCCGTTTTCAGGACGGGTTTCGAAGACCTTGTCGACAATGCCGAATTTCATCGCTTCCTCGGCTTCGAGGAAGGTGTCGCGATCCATAGCCTTCTCGATGTCCGAGAGGCTCTGGCCGGTGTATTTCACGTAAAGATCGTTCATCCGCTTGCGGATGCGCAGGATTTCGCGTGCCTGGATCTCGATATCCGATGCCATGCCGCGCGCGCCGCCCGAAGGCTGGTGAACCATGATCCGAGCATTCGGCAAGGCGATTCGCATGCCCGGCTCGCCTGCGGCCAGCAGGAAACTGCCCATCGAGGCCGCCTGGCCGACGCATACGGTGCTGACGCGCGGCTTGATGTACTGCATGGTGTCATGGATGCCCATGCCGGCCGTCACCACGCCGCCGGGCGAGTTGATGTACATGCTGATCGGCTTCGACGGATTTTCGCTTTCGAGGAACAGCAGCTGCGCAATGATGAGCGATGCCATGCCGTCTTCTACCTGCCCGGTCACGAACACGATGCGTTCGCGCAGCAGGCGGCTGAAAATGTCGAAACTGCGTTCGCCGCGGCTGGTCTGCTCGACCACCACCGGCACCAGCGCGCCGGTCGCCGGCTCGCGCGTGAACTGGCCTTGGGTGGAGTAGGCGTCGCCGCCGAACAGGTCGATCATGAATGTTCCTCTTTATCGATCAATCGGGCGCCTATGTCGCGATAGAGCTGCGAATGTTCAAGGGCTTTAACCTTGCTCCGGCAGCAGCGCGGAGAAACCGTTCGCGGACCAATGGGTTGCGAAGTGAAATCCATGTTGCTCGTCGGGCCGCAAATGCCGTTAGGCGGATGCGCGACCCGATTTGTCGGTCCGCGTGTTGTCATTATCGAGACTGCCTGTTCTTGTCGGTTACATTCGTAGACGTCAGCCCTCGAAACCGAGGGGAACCAAACCTTTATGCGCATCAGTGCCACATCCACCGCCGCGCTTGCTGCCGCCCTGGCGATGACCGCTGCACCTGCTCTGGCCGCCAATCCCGACGACGCATCGACGCCGGCCGGCGAAACCGATGCGCCGACCGAGGGTGCGCAAGTCTTCGAGCCCGCCTATTTCGAGCGCTACGCGCCCCGGAATGCGCTCGACATGGTGGTCCAGATCCCCGGCTTCACGATCGACAGCGGAGACAACCAGTCGCGCGGACTGGGCCAGGCAACCGCCAACGTGCTGGTCAACGGACAGCGATTTTCGAGCAAGTCCGACAGTGTGCGCGACCAGCTCAGCCGCATCCCGTCGAGCGATGTGGTGCGGATCGAAATCGTCGAGGGGGCCACGCTCGACATACCCGGCCTGAGCGGACAGGTCGCCAACATCATTGTCGCGACGACCGGTGCCTCAGGTCAGTTTCGCTGGACTACGGGGTTCAGGCCCTACAACACCGAGGCGCAGCTGTACGGCGGCGAGGCTTCGCTGACCGGCTCGAGCGGCAAGCTGGATTACACGGTTTCCATCAGCAACGAAAACAACCGGTTCGGTTCTGACGGTCCGATCGTCATCACCGATGGGGCCGGGGCGTTGATCGAAACGCAGGATACGAAATTCTCCGGCAAGTTCGACAATCCGACGCTGGCGACGAATTTCACGTACAAGCCGTCCGACGACACCATTGCCAAGCTCAATCTGCGCTATGGCGAGGACTTCTTTGCCCGCGACGAATTCGAGTTCGCTACGGTCGTGGCGGGCCCTGATCGGGACCGCAGGATCGTCACCCGCGAGGATGGCCCCGAATACGAGATCGGCGGCGACATCGAATTCCCGTTCGGCCCCGGCAAGCTCAAGCTCATCGGCCTGGAACGCTTCGAGCGCGACAATTTCTCCACCACCCTGGTCGACACCCTGTCAGACGGCTCTCCCGACCAGGGTTCGCGCTTCGAGCAGATCAATGGCGAAGGCGAGCGCATCGGCCGCTTCGAATACAATTGGAACATGTGGAAGGCGGACTGGCAGCTTTCCGGTGAAGCGGCATTCAACCGGCTGGATCGCAAGTCATCGATCGCGGTGCTTGACGATGACGGCATATTCGTGCCGATCCCCTTCCCCGCCGGCAATGGTGGCGTCACCGAGGATCGCTATGAAGGGATTCTCAGCATCACCAAGCAGCTGACGCCGAAACTGTCGCTTCAGGCATCGGCTGGCGGCGAATATTCCAAGATCCAGCAGACCGGTTCGGCGGCGAATTCGCGCAGCTTCCAGCGGCCCAAGGGAGCGATCTCGCTGGCCTGGAAACCGGCCAGCGACTTCGACATGTCGATCGAGATACGCCGCCGCGTGGGCCAGCTCAGCTTCGGCAATTTCCTGGCAAGCGTGAACCTCGACAACGACAACGAGAATGGCGGAAACAACGAGCTTGTCCCCGACCAGAGCTGGAACATAGATGCGGAGCTCAACAAGAGTTTCGGCCCATGGGGGTCGGCCAAGCTGCAGGTTCGCCAGGCCTGGTTCGAGGATTTCGTCGATTTCTTCCCACTTGCCAACGGCGGCGAAGCGCGCGGCAATATCGGCGATGCGAAGCGCCTGCATATCGAGCTTTCGGGACAGGTGAAATTCGACCCGATCGGCTGGAATGGCGCGCAGCTCAATTTTGCGGCGGTTCAGCGCTGGATGGATATCACCGACCCGTTCACGGGCGAAAACCGGGCTTTTTCCTTCGATCTCAACAACCGCCTCGAAGCGGATTTCCGTCATGACATCCCCAACACCAGCTGGGCTTACGGCGCGGGCCTGTTCACCTTCGATCCGGTCGAATACTCCCGTCGGTTCGAGATCGGCCGCTACTGGGAAGGGCCGAGCTTCCTCGACCTTTTCGTCGAGCACAAGGATATCCTGGGCATGACGGGCACGCTGCGCGTTGCGAATGTTCTCGGCGCCCGTGATCGCGGGTTCCGCACGGTCTTCGACGGATCGCGCCCCGATGGCGAGGTACTTTTCACCGAGGTCCAGGACAGGCGTATCGGGCCCATCGTGCGATTTACCCTCAGCGGAAATTTCTGAGCACGCTTGCATAAGCCGCGCGCGCTGGCAGTGTGCGCGGCATGAAGCACATTCTCGCAGGTTTCGCCCTCCTCGCCACGACCACCCCGCTCGCTGCGCAGGACGATCCTAGCAGCTCCCTTCCGGTGGTGACCATCACGCCGCCTGCCCCGCTTCCCGGCATCGAACCTCCGCAAGACGAGGCCGAGCGACGCACGCTCATCTATGCCATGCGCGCGCAGAACCTCGATCGCGGGCCTAACGGCCTCAACTCCATCATCGCCTTTGCCCCTGATATCACAGCCCAGACACGGGCCGCACGGGCCGGCGAAACGCTCCTCGCCGGCCGTCCGGTGCTGGTGAAGGACAATATCGAAACACGCGAATTGCCGACCACTGCCGGCAGCCTCGCCCTTGCCGACCGGATGACCGGACGCGACGCGCCGCTGATCGCGCGGCTGCGCGCGGCGGGCGGGGTGATGATGGGCAAGACGAACCTGTCCGAATGGGCCAATATCCGCGACGACAATTCGACCAGCGGATGGAGCGCGGTGGGCGGCCTGACTCGCAACCCGCACGCTATCGATCGCAACACCTGCGGTTCCTCCTCGGGCAGCGGCGCTGCGGTCGCGGCAGGATTTGCCTGGGCCGCTATCGGCACGGAAACCGATGGCTCGATCACCTGCCCTGCCAGCATCAACGGCATCGTCGGCTTCAAGCCCACGGTCGGCATGGTCAGCCGCACGCATGTCGTGCCGATCAGCGCGTCGCAAGACACTGCCGGGCCGATGGCGCGCAGCGTCCCTGACGCCGCCCTCCTGCTGGAAGCGATCGCGGGAAGCGACCCGGCCGACCCGGCAACGGCCGAAGCCGACGCGCGCAAGACGCGCTTTACGCAAGGCCTGCGCGAGGCCTCGCTGCAAGGCGTGCGCATAGGCGTTCTGGTCAACCAGATCGGCAGTCGTGAGGACGTGCGCAGCCTGTTCGAAGCGGCGCTCGACGACATGCGCGTGGCCGGGGCCGAATTGGTCGAGATCGAGTACGAACCGCAAGGCGCGATGTACGATGCCGAGCTGACCGTGCTGCTCTACGAATTGCGCGAAGGGATGGATGCCTACCTCGCATCGCGTCCGGATACGGGCGGCCCGCGCAGTCTCGCCGATGTGGTCGCGTTCAACGAGGCGAATACCGAGGCCGAGATGCGCTGGTTCGGCCAGTCCCTGTTCCGGCAGGCGCTGGAGACCACCGATACGGCCGCCTATGAAGAAGCGCGCGCCACCTCGCTGCGGCTGGCGGGCGAAGAAGGCATCGACCGCCTCCTGCGAGAGAACGACGTGAGCCTGCTGGTCGTCCCGACGCGCGGACCAGCTTGGGTCAGCGACCTGGTCAATGGAGACAATTTCAACGGTAGTATCGGCGCGGGCTCACTGGCGGCCATTGCCGGCTACCCGCATCTCACCGTGCCGATGGGCGCAGTCGAGCGGCTGCCGGTGGGGATCAGCTTCATGGGCGCCAAATGGCAGGACCACGCGGTGCTCCGCGCAGGAGCAGCCTACGAGCGCGTGCGGAGTGCCGAGGTTCCCCAGCCTTCCTTCCAGCCATGGGAACCATTGACCGCGCAGAACGACTGATAGGCCATGGAGCTCGACCCGCGCATCGTGATGTTCGTCATCTTCGGCGTCGGGTTGACGCTCGCGGTCTCGCTGGAGCGCTGGCTTGCCAAATTCTGGCTGTCGCTGCCCATCGTTTACGTCGCGGCCGGATTTCTCTTCTGGTCGCTTCCGCTCGACTTGCCGAACATCAATCCCACCTATGACGGGTTCGACGCTCTCGCCCTGGAGTATGTCACCGAGTTCATCGTGATCGTTTCGCTCATGGCCGCCGGGATCGCGATCGATCGGCCGGTCAGCTGGATCAACTGGCGACAGATCTGGCCGCTGCTGGTGGTCGCCATGCCACTGACCATCGCCGCCGTCGCCTTTCTTGGCTGGTGGGCACTTGGTCTTGCGCCGGCGTCCGCTGTTCTGCTGGGCGCCGCGCTGGCACCGACCGATCCCGTCCTCGCCCGCAGCGTGCAGGTGGGGCCGCCCGGCGAAAACAAGCGACACGATGTCCGCTTCAGCCTGACCGTGGAGGCGGGTCTCAACGATGGCCTGGCCTTCCCCTTCACCTACCTCGCGATTGCGGCGGTCGGCATGACGGCGCTCGGCACATGGACGCTCGAATGGTTCGCGCTCGACCTCGTCTGGCGCATCCTTGCCGGCTGCGTGGTCGGATGGGCCGTTGGCCGCGCGGGTGCCTGGTATGTGTTCGAGCGCGAGGCGGATGCACCCATGGATGAGGTCGAGAAGGGCGACGAGGAAACCGAAAGCGCCGATGCGCCGAAATATTCGACCAGCGAAGGGCTTATCGTGCTCGGCACGCTCCTGCTCGCCTATGGTTGCGCGGAGCTTATCGAAGGCTATGGCTTCATCGCGGTCTTCGTGGGTGCAGTGACGGCACGGCAACGCGAGAATCGCAGCCGCTATCACAAAATCAGCCACCACTTCATCGACCAGATCGAGCAGATCGTGCTGGTCGGCGTGCTCTTCGGCTTCGGCGCGATGCTGGCGAGCGGCGTTCTCGACGCCTTGACCTGGCCTGCCGCGCTGATCTGCCTGGCGCTCGTGTTCGTGATCCGCCCGCTATCCGGGCTGCTCGCGGAATCGCGCTCTCATCTGCCGCTCGTAGGGAAGTTCGCCATCGCTTTTCTCGGCGTGAGAGGCATGGGGTCGATCTACTACCTCGCCTATGGCCAGAACAGTGCGACCTTCCTGCAGATCGACCTGCTTTGGGCCTGCGTGAGCTTTGCCATCCTCGTCAGCATTTTGGTGCACGGCATAGTTTCGGGTCCTCTCATCCGCCATGTCGAGCACCGGCGCGCTCATATCCATTCCGGGCAGGATGAAGAGATGCTGGCGCACACACCAGACGGGCGGCCGATCGCCATCGAGGTGCCCGACAAGCCATGTTGACCTCTGTCACCGGCCTTTGATTGCCCAGCAAAAAGGGCGGCCGGACCGAAATCCGCCGCCCTTCCTGATTCGATGCCGGACGCCTACTTCTTGGCGGCGGTCTTCTTTGCCGGTGTCTTCTTGGCAGCGGGCTTCTTTGCGTCAGCCTTCTTTGCAGGCGCCTTTTTTGCGGCCGGCTTCTTGTCGTCCGCTTTCTTGGCTGCCGGCTTTTTCGCTGCCGTCTTCTTGTCCGAAGCCTTCTTGTCGGACTTCGCGTCGTCATTCTTGGCAGCGGCCTTTTTGGCCGGCGCCTTCTTCGTTGCCGGGGCCTTCTTCTTCGGCTTTTCCTCGGCAGTTTCATCGGCCTCGATCGCGGCTTCGAGTTCCTCGCGCGTCACTTCGCGGTCGGTGATCTCGGCCTTGTCGAACAGAAAGTCGACGACCTTGTCCTCATAGAGCGGGGCACGCAGCTGGGCGGCGGCCATCGGCTCGGTGCGGACGTACTCGATGAACCGCTCGCGGTCTTCGGCGCGGTACTGCTGGGCAGCCTGCTGGATCAGCATCTGCATCTCGTTGGCATTGACCTCGACGCCGTTGGCCTGGCCGATTTCCGACAGCAGCAGGCCGAGGCGCACACGGCGCTCTGCGATGTTGCGATAATCGTCCTTTTCGTCCTCGATTTCCTTCAGCATCGCTTCGGGATCTTCCGAACGGGCCGCTTCCTGCTGCAGCTGGGTCCAGATCTGGTCGAATTCCGCATCGACCATGCCCTGCGGCACGGCGAAGTCGTGGCCTGCGGCGAGCTTGTCGAGCAACTGGCGCTTCATCTGCGTGCGCGTGAGGCCGGCAGTTTCCTGCTCCAGCTGGCCGCGGACCAGTTCCTTCAGCTTGTCGACGCTGTCGAGACCGAGGTTCTTGGCGAACTCGTCGTCGACCTTGGTGTCGGCCGGGACCTTTACCTGCTGCACGGTGACGTCGAATTCCGCGTCCTTGCCCGCGAGATGGTCGGCGGGATAGTCCGCCGGGAAGGTCACCGTGATGGTCTTCTTGTCGCCCGTCTTCACGCCGGCAAGCTGCTCTTCGAAGCCGGAAATGAACTGACCCGATCCGATCACCAGCGGCGTGTTTTCCGCCTTGCCGCCTTCGAATTCGGTTCCGTCGACGCGACCGACGAAATCGATGATCAGCTGGTCGCCCTCGCCAGCCTTCTTGGTCTTGGCAGCGTCCTTGTAGCTCTTGTTCTGGTCCGCGATGCGTTGGACGGCTTCGTCCACCGCCTCGTCCTTCACCGGGACCGTCAGGCGCTCCAGCTTGAGGTCCTTGATTTCGGGCGCCTCGATTTCCGGCAGGATTTCGAGTTCGACGGTCAGGGTCGCGTCCTTGCCCTCTTCATAGCCCTCGCCGATCTCGACCTTGGGCTGCATCGCCGGGCGCAGCTTGTTGTCCGCCATCACTTTGTCGACCGATTCGCGGATCATGTCGTTCACCGCCTGCGCGTGAAGCTGTTCGCCGTGCATCTTGCGCACGAGGTTCGCCGGCACCTTGCCCGGGCGGAAGCCCGGCATGCGCACCTGGGGGGCGATCTTCTTCACTTCGCTGCCGACGCGCGCGTCGATGTCCTTTGCCGGGATGGTGACGGCATAGGCGCGCTTCAGGCCTTCATTGGCGGTTTCTTTGATCTGCATGGTTGAAACTCGTGACTTTCGAATGCGATGTGGTGCGAGGATCTCCGCGCGCGGCGTCACTGGTGCGGGCGAAGGGACTCGAACCCCCACATCTTTCGATACTGGTACCTAAAACCAGCGCGTCTACCAGTTCCGCCACGCCCGCTGACCCGAACGAAGCTGCGCGAAAGGGCGAACCCTTCACGTGTAGGCGCGTGCCTCTAGAGGGATGCGGCGACAAGCGCAAGCGCGGCGACGGGCGGGGGAACACGCGGGTGCGACAAGCCGTTGCTAGTGGTGAAAGGAGCCATCTGCATGGCCGACTACGAAACCCCGCGCGTTCCGCCCACCACGCCGCCGACGATCAATCCCGACGTGACTCCCAAACCCGCTGCCGAGATGGAAGCCGATGGAGAGGCGGAAGGCGAAACGCTGGATCATCGCGACACGCCGGACGAAATCGACGTCGAAACCGAGAAGGCTCTCCAGCCTGCGATGGATGGCGGGCGCGACGGCAAGGGCGAACAGGCGCTGGACGCGGGATCTGCCGCGACAATGCTTCCGCCCGATTGAAGGAGAATTGCGATGGCCACCCAGCCCGACCCCCAGCCCGACCGGATTGATCCGGGCGCACCTCCCGAAATGCCACCCGGCAGCCCGCCAAACGAGGCGCCGATGGAAGAACCGCCGGGCGTCGATCCGGCCCAGCCCGATTACGACGAGCCATCGCCCAGCCCGCTCGAAACGCCGCCCCCTCCCGATTGATTATCGCGCCGGATTGATCTTGCGGCACGGGCCGCGGCGCATTATCGGCCCGCGTCATGAGCGAAGATACCAAATCCGACACCCCGCCCGACCGCCTCTCGGTCAATCCCAAGAGCGATCACTTCCAGATGGAAGCCTTGCAGCGCGGCGTCGGCATTCGGTTCAAGGGCAAGCAGCGCACCGATATCGAGGAATATTCGATTTCCGAAGGCTGGGTGCGCGTTCAGGCCGGAAAGACGGTCGATCGCAAGGGCAACCCGCTTACCCTCAAGCTCAATGGCCCGGTCGAGGCATGGTACGAGGATCTGGGCGAAAACCCGCCCATCGCCAAGGCCGGCTGATCAGCGAAGATCGGCAAAGGCGCTGAGGAAGCGCTTCGACGTGGTCTTGCGGACCGGGTCTTCGGCCCGCGCAACATGCGTCGGCGTTTCGGTGGCGCGATCGGCATAAATGAAGCCGTCCACCGGCCATGCTGTCTTCCCCAGCCCGCCGAGCGGCGTGTACCACACCTGCACCTCGCTCCAGTCGTTCGATGCCGACACATCGACCGCAAGGACGTCCTTTTCGACCTGGCCGCGCCGGCCGTTGATCGGCGACCAGTTCGCGTGGTCGAGCAAAACGCGGCGCCCGTCGATCACCTTGCTGACTGCGGCGACATGGCCGAGGCGCATGTTGCGGTGCGGCCGGAATGCCATCACCGCACCGACGCGCGGGGCCTTGCCGATGGCGTACCGCCCCTGCGCCTGCTCCCACCAGGTGTGCGCATCGCCATAGATCTGGATGCCGCTGACCTTGCGGGCATAGGGCACGCACTGAAGATAGGGCGACAATTCGCCTCGCGCCGCTTCGGGGGAGCTGTCGACCCGGAAGTCCCGCGTCTCGTCGGCCGCTGCCGGAGCGGCAATGGCAACCAAGGCGATGGCAAGAAGAGCATGTCTCATGGCGGCATGGGCTATGCCGTTAACCTTACGGCGCGCCTGCCCGACATGGTTAATGCGAATTAACCGGCCGATGCAGAGCCGCTTGCAATAGGACCGGCGAAGGGCCACTTGGCGCGCCATCATGCGCGTTTCCCCATCCAAGCCCACGGTGATCATCATCGGCCGTCCGAATGTCGGCAAGTCGACGCTATTCAACCGGCTCGTCGGCAAGCGGCTCGCGCTGGTCGACGACCAGCCCGGCGTCACGCGCGACCGGCGGTTCGGCGATGCGGTGATCGCGGGCCTCGAATTCCAGGTGGTCGATACCGCCGGCTGGGAAGACGAGGATGCCGAAAGCCTGCCCGGGCGCATGCGCAAGCAGACCGAGGTGAGCCTCGAGGGGGCGGACGCCGCGATGTTCGTATTCGATTCGCGCGCCGGCCTGACCCCGCTGGACGAGGAAATTGCCCGCTGGCTGCGCAGCCAGGAGGTCCCCGTGGTGCTCGTCGCCAACAAGGCGGAGGGGAGCCAGGGCGACGCCGGCATCTATGAAAGTTTCGCGCTCGGCTTCGGCGAACCGGCTGCGGTCAGCGCCGAGCATGGCGAAGGCATTGCGGACCTGTTCGATCACCTGTGGCCGATCATCGGTGCCAAGGCCGAAGCCGCGGAGATCGAGGCGGAAATCGACGAGGAGGACGAGGAAGCGCTGCTCGCAGGGCCACTCAAGCTCGCCATCGTCGGGCGGCCCAATGCCGGCAAGTCGACGCTCATCAACCGCCTGCTGGGCGAGGATCGTCTGCTGACCGGCCCCGAAGCGGGGATCACGCGCGATTCGATCGCAGTCGATTGGGAATGGACCCATCCCAAGACCGGCGAGACGCGCGAGATTCGCCTGATCGATACTGCCGGCATGCGCAAGAAGGCGCAGGTGATCGACAAGCTGGAAAAGCTCTCGGTCGCCGATGCCCGCCGCGCAGTCGATTTTGCCGAAGTCGTGGTGCTGCTGCTCGATGCGACTCGCGGGCTCGAATCGCAGGATCTCAAGATCGCCAATCTCGTGCTCGAGGAAGGCCGCGCGCTGATGATCGCGATCAACAAGTGGGACGTTGCCGGGCAAGGCGGGTCGGAAGACGCCAGTAGCCTGTTCAACGGCATTCGCGGCGCGCTCGACGAAGGGCTGGCGCAGGTGCGCGGCGTGCCGCTGTTCGCGGTCAGCGCGAAGACCGGCAAGGGTCTCGACCAGATGCTCGGCGCGGCTTTCGAGCTGCGCGAGGCATGGAGCCGCCGGGTGCCGACTGCGGCGCTCAACCGCTGGTTCGACGATGCGCTGGAAGCAAATCCCCCGCCCGCCCCCGGCGGCAGGCGGATCAAGCTTCGCTACATTACGCAGGCCAGCATCCGACCGCCGCGCTTCGTGGTGTTCGGCACGCGGCTCGACGATCTGCCGAAGAGCTACGAGCGCTATCTGATCAACGGCATCCGCAACAAGCTGGGCTTCGAAGCGGTGCCGGTGCGCGTGGTGCTGAAGAGCCCGAAGAACCCATACAACGCCAACAAGGGCGGGGGCGGCAATTACAGCGGAGAGCGCTGATGCTGCTCGATATGCTAGCCAGCCTGCCCGGCCTCGAATTGCTTGAACGGACCAGTTCGACTCTGCGCGTGCAGAACGTCGTACAGCTCAGCCTTGCGCCTGCCTTCCTGCTCGCCGGGATCGGCGCGATCATGAACGTGATGACCAACCGGCTCATCTGGGTGGCCAACAAGATCGAGAAAATCATGGCGGCGGATGAGGACGGCCGGGCCGGTGTGCTGGTCGATGAATTGCCGGCGCTGGAGAAGCGCCGTCAGTATGCGCAACGCGCGGTGATGCTCAGCACGGCCTCGGCCCTCACGATCAGCATCGTGATCGTCCTGCTGTTCGTCAGCGCCTTCGTCACTGCGCCGATGGGCACGCTGGTCGCCTTTGCCTGGATCGTCACCATGGGCTTCCTGGTCGCAGGGCTCGGCGCGTTCCTCATGGAAACGCGCACCGCCGCCCGGCGCAATCGCGAGCGGATGAAACGGCACATTCGCGGCGATTGAGGGCTAACGCACGCCCCGCAAGGATGCAGCCTCAGCCAGCCTCGCCGTCGCCCGCCGGTTTGCTCTGCAACTGGACGTAGGTTTCCAGCCCCATGCGGGCGATCATGTCGAATTGCGTTTCGAGGAAATCGACATGCTCCTCCTCGCTCGCGAGGATGTCCTCGAAGATCTGGCCAGAGGTAAAATCGCGCACGCTCTGGCAGTGCTCGGCCGCTTCCTTCAGCAGCGGGATGGCTTCCATCTCCATCGCAAGGTCGGCCTTGAGGATTTCCTCGACAGTCTCGCCGACCTTGAGCTTGTGGATTGCCTGGAAGTTCGGGAGGCCGTTCAGGAACAGGATCCGCTCGGCGAGGATGTCGGCGTGCTTCATCTCGTCGATCGACTCGTGGCGCTCGTATTCGGCCAGCTTGTAAACGCCCCAATCGGCCAGCACGCGATAGTGCAGCCAGTACTGGTTGATCGCCGTCAGCTCGTTGGTCAGCGCCTTGTTGAGGAACTCGATGACCTTGGGATCGCCTTGCACGTGCCTGCTCCTGTTGCGGTAATGCACGATCCTATGCTCCCCTCAGCCTGCAATTGGCAAGGGGTGGCAGCAGAAAAACTGGCGGAATTCCGCCAGTTGCAAGCGATTTTCAGTAGCGGGAAATCAGGCGGCCGCGGAGACGAAGCCGAGCTCGCGCTCTTCCTCGATAATGGCATCCGCCTCGACCAGGCACTGCCCGCAATTGGGCTGCTTGCCCAGCGCCGCATAACACGCTTCCGCATCGCCCGAGACGTGCCGCGCCTTGCGGCGCAAATCGCTCTCCCGAATGGCGTTGCAGATGCAGATGTACATGGTCGCGGATCCCTTGCGATTGATTCGCAAGAGCAGATGTAGTGCGAGTCATTCTCAATAGCAAGGATTGCGAGAGATCACCTGCGAAGCGGGAAGATCCGCCAATACGTCAGGCAGCGCCAGAGCCATTCCAGCGGCCCGAAACGATAGCGCTCCAGCCACGGCTTCGACCACAGCAGCATGAGTACCCAGGTGGCAGCGGCAACGAGGTAGAGCTCCGTCCGGCCCAGCTGGCCGAACAAGCCGCCAGCCCAGCCGTGGAACACCAGCATCATCAGCACCGATGTGCCGAGGTAGTTCGTGAAAGCGGCGCGACCGGCGGCGGAAACCCGCTCTGCCAGCGATCCGGTAACGCGATTGCCCCAGAGCGCCAGAAGCGTCACAAGGCCCAAAATCGCAAACAGTCGCGGCACCATCGACCATCCGGCCATCGCGGCGAGCGTTCCGTAGTACGTCAGCCCGCCATCCTTCGCCCACAGCGCGACCGGGATGGTAAGCGCCGTACCGACGAGCCATAGCGTCAAGCCCCAGAAGCGCTGACGCCCCGGATCAAGGCCGCCATCGAACAGGCCGTAGCGATAGGCGGCCATGCCGACGAGCATCAGCGGCAGCGTCTCGAACCAGAACATCAGGAGGTAGAAACCCAGTTCCGGGCCATGCTCGACGATGTTGTGGTTGACCCAGTCCGCATAATCGCCCTCCGCGATCATCCGGGTTTCAAGGCGCCCGTCGGCCAGATCCGCCTGCTTTTCGCTCTCGAGCTCTTCTGCCAACTCGACGAAGGCAGGCTCCTGCGAATTCTCCATCATCGGAAGAAAGCCGACAAAGCCGGTATAGAGCAGCGCGCCGCCGAAATAGCCGACCAGGCCGAGGACCAGCAGCTTGCGGCGCGAAAGGCCGACGAACAGCAGCGCGGCGAGGCCCGAACAAGCATAGAGGAAGAGGATGTCGCCGCGCCAGATGAAGAAATAGTGGATTAGGCCGATTACACCCAGCCATAACAAGCGCCTGACCTGCAGCCACCTGCCCTGCCCGCGCGCCGCCGCGCGCTCGAGGAACAGCACCATGCCAGCCCCGAACAGCAGGGTGAACAGGCCACGCATCTTGCTGTCGATCAGCACGAATTGGGCGACCCACATCCAGTCTTCCGCAAGGCTGTGCGGGACGGTGAAGGCATCGGGGTACATATAGGCCGTCATCGGCTGGCCGAAGGCGACGATATTGGCCGCAAGAATTCCCATCACCGCGATGCCGCGGATGAAGTCGAGGCTCGCAATGCGATGGCCGCCCGGGCCGGTGGGCTGGATCTGGTCCGGCGGTGTGGCGGTCTTCGGCACGTCCAATGCAGGTCTCCCGTTCGCCATGTGATCTAGCGCGAATAACGCGCCGTGATAGCCCCTGCCCGTACCCTTCCACTGCCTTATCTGGTGACGAGGCAGTCGTTCCCGGCACGCTTCAGCGCCGCGCATGCGGCATTCGCGTCGGCGCGCGATGCGTAGCCCGCGGCATAGAGGACGGTCAGCCGCCCGGCCGGCTCGGTCACCTTCGTGTAGCCAGCGACCGGTGCGCTCTTGGAGACCTTTGCCCACATGCGCTCGACATTGCTCGGCACGCCGAAGACGCCGAGCTGGACCTTCCAGGGGCCGGTCCGCGGGCTTGCGTCGAATGCGGCGCGGCGAACCGGCGCCTTCTCCGGCGTGCGCACCTCAGCGGCGACCGGATCGGTGCGGGCTGCCACAGCCGCGGGCGGCGCGGCCGCGGGTTGCGTGGCGGGCAGACGCGCCACGACGACGGGAGAGGACCGGGCCGCAGGAGCGCGCGGCGACGGTTCCTCCGCAAGGGGCACCACCGGATCGTTTTCGGAGCCGATCGCCAGGTCAATCGCCGCGAGCTCGCTTGCGCGGGCCGCCTCGGCGTCGGCTTTCAACTGCGCGGCAAGCGCCTGCGCCGCCTGTCGTTCGGCCAGGGGCACGTATTCGTCCATTTGCGCCAGCGCCCTTCGCGCCTGCGGCAGGCCGGTCGCATTCGCCAATGTCAGCAGCGCGTAGGCACGCGGCCAGTCTTTCGCGGCGAGATCGCCGTTGAAATGCGCCAGCCCGAGCAGGTATTGCGCACGCGGATCGCCGCGCCGCGCGGCTGCCTCGATATAGGGCATGGCCTGTTCGCGCTTGTCGTTCTGGAACAGCAGGAGGCCGTAATTGTCGGCTGCCCTGAGATGGCCCTGGGCCGCAGCCCGGGCATAGAGCGTTTCGGCCATGGCAAGATCGGTGTCCACTCCCCGGCCGAGGCGATAGGCCTGTGCCAGGTTGAACAGCGCATCGGCATCGCCCGCCCCGGCAGGCCCGATCCATTCGCGCACGGCGGCTTCGTAGTCCCCGCGCCCCCAGGCATCCACGCCGTCCTTCACATCCGCCAGCAGTGGCCCCGCCGGAAGCAGTGCGATTGCCGCTGCGCCGAACAAGCGGATCCTGTTGCCTGCACCCATCACGTCGCCCGTCCTTCGCTTTCGCCCGCCAGACCACGCAGGCGCCTGCGCAATCCTATAGTAAATCACCGATTAGCAAAGTGTTGCCAGCCGCCGGGCCATCCCTGCCGCGACCTTATCGGCGCGATGTTAACCCTAAATTAGGGGTAGTCTGCGATTTCCGTCTTCGAACAGCCGCAACTGTCGTGGCAATTGACTGACTAGAGGCTCAAACCAGGGGGATAAGCCTTGCGTGTACTGGCATTGGCATCGCAGAAGGGCGGATCGGGTAAGACCACGCTCTCCGGACATCTCGCCGTACAGGCCCAGCGCGCAGGCGCCGGGCCCGTCGTTCTGATCGATATCGACCCGCAGGGCTCGCTCGCCGACTGGTGGAACGAGCGCGAGGACGAATATCCCGCGTTTGCCCAGACCACGGTCGCCCGCCTGGCGAACGACCTGGCAATCCTGCGCCAGCAGGGCTTCAAGCTGGCCGTGCTCGACACGCCGCCAGCCATCACCATGGCCATCCAGTCGGTAATCTCGGTCGCCGAGCTGATCGTCGTCCCGACCCGCCCCAGCCCGCACGATCTGCGCGCCGTGGGCGCAACGGTCGACCTGTGCGAACGCGCCGGCAAGCCGCTGGTCTTCGTGGTCAATGCCGCGACGCCGAAAGCCAAGATCACGTCGGAAGCCGCCGTCGCGCTGTCGCAGCACGGCACGGTCGCCCCGATCACCCTGCACCACCGCACCGATTTCGCCGCCTCGATGATCGATGGCCGCACGGTGATGGAAGTCGATCCCGAAAGCCGCTCGGCTGCCGAGGTCACCGCGCTGTGGAAATACATCGCCGACCGGCTGGAGAAGAACTTCCGCCGCACGGTCTTCGCCGCACCGAACACGCAGGCCGCTGTTCCCGGTGCCCATCGCCCCGCTGGCGGCTTCGGCCGCCGGGTGGCACAGTAAGAGCACTAGGGCGGAGACTGCCGGATGTCTGACGCCAATTTCGCCTCGCTCACCCCGACGCTCCTCGCGCGCAAGGGCGGTGCCAAGCCCGCCATGCGCCCGCAGTCCGGGATCCCCGGTCCTGTCGACGGCAAGGAAGCCGCCGCCAACCTGGAAGATCTCGGCTGGAACGACATGGGTGACGAACCGACCGCACCTGTCGACACCGACAAGGTCGTGGCCATCTCCACCAAGCAGGCCGCAAACGAGGTCAGCGAAGCCGCACCCAACCAGGTGCGCGAATCGCTGAACAAGATCGCTGCACAGCTGGACAAGCCGGCCGATAAGGCGAGCAAGCCTGTCGTCCGCAAGTCCGCCGCATCGCGCGGCAAGCGCGCGGCCTTCACTCTGCGGCTCGACCACGAGCGGCATCTGATGCTGCGCCTTGCCTGCACCGTTCGCGGCCGCAGCGCCCAGCAGCTGGTAACCGACGCGCTGGACGATCTGCTCGCAGAAATGCCGGAGATCGCCAGCCTGGCTGCACAGGTCCAGAAATCCGAGAAATAACGAGACGAAGACGTGGGATCGCCTTCAGGGGAAAGAGTATGAGCAACGACAGCAAAGCCAAGACCATCCCGGCCCGCAACGCCCGGTTCGTCCGGCTCGCCGTGACCACGGCTCTGGCAACCACGGCACTTGCCGGTTGTACAGGAAAGGTTGCGCCGTCGCACAATTACTCGGTCGCCAAGGCCGAAACCGCGCTTGCGAAGGGTAAGGAAAGCCGGGCAATCCAGCATGCCGAAGCGGCAGTGCTGGCTGCGCCGCGCGATGCGCAGACGCGCACCCTGCTCGGCAACGCCTATCTCGAGGCAGGCCGGTTCGCTTCGGCCGCCGAGACCTTCGGCGAAGCGGTGGAGCTTGGCGACACCGCCACGCGCACCATCATCAGCTACACGCTGTCGCTCACCGCGCTCGGCGATTTCGGCGGTGCGCAGGATGTGCTGCGCCAGTACCAGAACGCGATCGATCCGGCCGATTTCGGCCTTGCGCTGTCGCTGGCAGGTCAGCCGCAGCAGGGCGTGCATATCCTCAACAATGCGCTGCGCAGCGGACAGAACACCGCGAAGGTGCGCCAGAACCTCGCCTATGCCCTTGCCCTGTCGGGTGACTGGCGCAATGCACGTCTGGTTGCATCGCAGGATGTCGCAGGTGACCAGCTCGACGCGCGTTTGCACGAATGGGCGCAAATGGCGCAGGCCGGCCATCCGACCGTGCGCGTTGCCAATCTGCTCGGCATCGAGCCGGTCGAGGATCCGGGCCAGCCCGCAATGCTCGCACTGGCGAACCACCCGGCGCATGACGAGCTGGCTGCCGAAGCGGCGGCACAGGTCGATGCTACGGCACAGGTCGAACCGGCTGGCGAAAGCGCGCGCAGCGACTTCGCGCTTGCGACAGAACTGCCCGCAATCAAACCGGCCCCGAAGATGGATGCGGCTCCCGCGGCTCGCTTCGAGGATCCCGAGGCGGTTGCCGACCAGGGCGAGGCTGCGCTGGCCGATGCCGGCATGGTCGTGAACGGGACCCGGTTCGTGTCGCGCGACGTCGTCCAGAAGGTCCCCGCAAAGGCTGCAACCAAGACTGCGGTTGCACCGCGTGTCGCAAAGGCTGCCAAGCCCGCGCCGCAAAGCTCCGCCATCGCGACGCTGATGTCGGGCGATTACAATATCCAGCTCGGCTCGTATTTCTCGATGTCCGACGCGCAGGCCGCGTGGAAGCTGTTCCAGCGCCGCCATCCCGAACTCTCCGATGCGGAACGCGTCATCACCAAGGCGCGCGTGAACGGCAAGATCTACTACCGCGTCGCTGCGGCTGGCTTTGCCAAGGCCTCGGCCCAGTCGATGTGCCGCTCCGTCAAGCGCTCGGGCGGCGGCTGCATCGCCTATGCTGCATCGAATCCGCTTCCCGGCGCCCTGAACGTGGTGCGCAACGAGGTACGGGTCGCTTCGCGGTAACAGCCGCACTCCATCAGACTTCGCCAGCCCCGTCCGGAGCGATCCGGGCGGGGCTTTTTCGTATCAGAGGTCGATCGGGACCCCACCCTTGTAGAGCGCGGTGACGCGCCCCTGTGTCGGCTGTCCGTCGAATGGTGTGTTGCCGGCCGTCGCCGCCATCTTGGCGCTCTGGATGATCCATGGCTTCGCCGGATCGATGATCGCGATATCGGCCTCTTTCCCGACTTGCAGGATTCCCGCCTCCACCCCAAGGATGCGGGCAGGCGCGCTGCATAGCAGGTCGAAGGCGCGGGCAAGGTCGATCATCTCGTCACGCACCAGCGACAGCACCATGACGAGAAGCGTTTCTGCCCCCGCCATCCCGGGTTCGGCATCGGCGAAGGGCAGGCGTTTGTCTTCCGGGCCGCGCGGATCGTGCCCGCTGGCGACAACGTCGATCGTGCCGTCGGCAATCGCTTCGCGCACGGCCTGCCGGTCGCTTTCGGCGCGCAGCGGCGGCGAGAGGCGCGCGAAAGTGCGGAAGTCCACCGTGGCAAGATCGGACAACATGAAATGGGCCGGAGTGACACCACAGGTCACCGGAGCCCCGCGCGCCTTCGCCGCCCGCACCAGTTCCAGGCCCGCATGGGTTGTAACCTGCCGGAAATGCAGGCGCGCACCGGCCAATTCGGCGAGCGCGATGTCTCTGGCGATGGCGATGGCTTCGGCCTCGGCCGGAGCGCTGGGCAGGCCGCGGCGCGTCGCGTATTCACCCGCCGTGGCCACCGCCTCGCCGGTCAGCGCCGCATCCTCGGCATGGGTGATGACGACCATGTCGAGCATGGCGGCATATTGGAGCAGCCGCAGCATCGTGCCGGAATCGGCGATCCAGCCCCGTCCCGTCGCCACGGCCCGGGCCCCGGCATCGCGCATCAGGGCGATCTCGGCAATCTCGCGCCCCGCCAGCCCGCGCGTCGCCGCGGCCAGGGGATGAACCCACAGGTCCGGCTTGCCGCTCTTGGCAATGTAGGAAACGCGGCTCGGCAGGTCGAGCGGCGGGGACTGGTCGGGCATCAGCGCAGCGCGGGTGATGCCGCCGAAATGGAAGGCCGGCTTGTCGATCGCGAACACGCCAAGATCGACCAGCCCGGGGGCAACCAGCTTGCCGCCCGCATCGACAGTGTCGTCGCCGTCTTGCGCGGTAGCATCGCCAACGGTCTCGATCGTGCCATCGACGAGCCGGATCGCGCCATCGGCAATGCCGCCGTGAGTCACCAGCCTGCCATTGAGGATGGTCAGGGGCCGCACCTGCTTCATGCCGTCGCCCCCCAGCCTTCGGCCCCGCGTCCGCGGCGGGTCAGCACGTCGAGCGCGGCCATGCGGATCGCGACGCCCATCTCGACCTGACGCGTGATGATCGAACGGTCGATCATGTCGGCCACCTCGCTGTCGATCTCCACCCCGCGATTCATCGGGCCGGGATGCATGACCAGCGCATCGGGCTTTGCATTGGCAAGCCGCTGTTTCGTGAGCCCGTAGAGATGGTGGTATTCGCGCGCGGAGGGGATGAACTGCCCGCTCATCCGCTCGGTCTGCAGGCGCAGCATCATCGCCACGTCCGCACCCGCGAGCGCAGCGTCGAAATCATGGAAGACCTCAGCCCCCATCGCCTCGATCCCGACCGGCATAAGGGCGGGCGGCGCGCAGAGGCGAACCGTCGCCCCCAGCGCCTGGAGGCACAGCAGGTTGGACCGCGCGACCCGGCTGTGCAGGATATCGCCACAGATCACGATGACCAGGCCGGTGAAGTCCTCCGCCGCCTCGCCGCGCTCGCGCAGGGCGTGGCGCAGTGCTAGCGCATCGAGCAAGGCCTGTGTGGGGTGTTCGTGTTGCCCGTCGCCGGCGTTGAGCACCGGGCAATCGACCTTGTCCGCGATCAGCTGCGTTGCCCCGCTCGACCCGTGGCGGATCACGATCGCATCCGCGCGCATCGCGTTCAGCGTGATAGCCGTATCGATCAGGGTCTCGCCCTTTTTCACGCTCGAGGTCGCGGCGTGCATGTTGACGACGTCCGCCCCCAGCCGCTTGCCCGCAATCTCGAAGCTCAGCAGCGTACGTGTACTGTTTTCGAAGAAGGCATTGATGACCGTGAGACCGCCGAGCAGGTCGTTATGCTTAGTCGGCTGGCGGTTGAGCGCCACCCACTGTTCCGCTTCGTCGAGCAGGAACAGGATTTCGTGCCGCTCCAGATGGCCGATGCCGATAAGGTCGCGGTGCGGGAATGCCTGCGCACCCGCAGGATAGCGGGCCGCGTGGGGCGAAGTTTCCGTCGATGCCATTGAAGCCACGCCCTTAGTCGAGGCTTTTCGCCCGCTCAAGCGCTTATCGCTGGCGAAGTGGCCGGTGCGCGCCTAGCTAGGACGCAACAGGAGATTTTGGCATATGCGGTTCGCAGGCAAGGTTTGGCGGTTACTGGTCGGAGTGAAGGATGGGCTCGTGCTCATCTTCATGCTGCTCTTCTTCGCCGCGCTGTTTGCAATCCTCACTGCGCGACCCAGCCCGGCAGAGGTGCGCGAAGGCGCGCTGGTGCTCGACCTCAACGGCGTGATCGTGGAGGAACGGTCCCAGGTCGATCCGATAGCCGCCCTGTTGTCGCAGACCGCGCCGGTCGGCGAGTATCAGGCGCGCGACCTCGTCCGCGCGCTCGATACCGCGGCGCAGGACGACCGGATGACGGCCGTCGTGCTCGATCTCGACCGTTTCATTGGCGCAGGCCAGGTCCATCTCCAGGAAGTCGGCGCGGCGCTCGACCGGGTGCGCGCGGCAGGCAAGCCGGTCCTCGCTTATGCGACGGCCTATACTGACGACTCCATGATGCTCGCCGCCCATGCCAGCGAGGTGTGGGTCGATCCTCTCGGCGGTGCAGTCGTCGCCGGACCCGGCGGCGAAAGGCTTTATTACGCCGGCCTGCTCGACCGGCTGGAGATCAACGCACGCGTCTACAAGGTCGGCGAATACAAGAGCGCTGTCGAACCCTACGCAAACTCCGGCATGTCCGACGCAGCGCGCGAGAATTACAGCGCGCTCTACGGTGCCTTGTGGGAGGAATATCTCGCCAATGTGAAGAAGGCGCGCCCGGCGGTCGACATCGAGCGGATTACCCGCAATCCGGTCGCCTGGATCGAAGCCGCGCAGGGCGACCTGGCGACCGCCGCGAAGCAGGCTGGTCTTGTCGACCGGCTGGGGACTCGCGAGCAGTTCGAGGAACGCGTGGTCGAGCTGGTCGGCGCGGACGACTGGAGCGACGAGCCCGGCGCCTATCCCGCGACCGAACTGGCTGCATGGCTCGAAGATAACCCGCTCCGCCAGGCCGGCAAGCCGATCGGCGTCGTGACGATTGCCGGAGAGATCGTCGATGGCGAAGCTGGCCCCGGAACCGCGGGCGGCGACCGGATTGCCGACCTTCTCGACGAGGCGCTTGCCTATGATCTTGCAGGGCTTGTCGTGCGGGTCGATTCGCCGGGCGGTTCGGTGCTCGCCTCGGAACGTATTCGCAATGCGATCCTGCGCCACAAGGCGCGCGACATTCCCATCGCCGTGTCCATGGCCAATGTGGCGGCAAGCGGTGGCTATTGGGTGGCAACGCCTGCGGACCGCATCTTTGCCGAACCCGAAAGCATCACCGGCTCCATTGGCATCTTCGCGGTCATCCCGACCTTCGAGAACGCAGCTGCCAGCCTCGGCGTGACGAGCGATGGCGTACGCACCAGCCCTCTTTCGGGCCAGCCGGATCTGATCGGCGGGTTCACGCCCGAGGTCGATGCCATGATCCAGGCGAGCGTTGCCAATGGGTACGAGGACTTCATCGACCGTGTTGCCGCCTCGCGCAATCTGTCGCGCGCTCAGGTCGACCGCATCGGCCAGGGGCGCGTGTGGGATGGCGGAGCTGCGCGCCAGGTCGGGCTGGTCGACCAGTATGGCGGCCTAACCGAAGCGCTGGGTTGGGTCGCCGGCGAAGCTGATCTGGGCGATGACTGGCATCCGCGCTATCTCGGCAGCCAGCCCAATCGCTATGACACGCTCTTGCGCAGCTTCATGCGCGACGACGCCGAGAGCGGCGGCGGGAACGACACGGTCGCGATTTTCGCATTGCGCCGGCAGGCCGTGCTCGGTCGCATCGAAAGCGACCTGACGCGCCTGCTCGGCACCAAGGGCATGCAGGCCTATTGCCTTGAATGCCCCACCCCGGTCGCCGCCGTGCGCGAGGGAGATCAAACCGGAGGCTGGCTCACCCGGCTGCTAACACTGCTGGCTCGATAGCGCGTGCTTGCCACGCAGCGATTCGCCACGTAAAGGCGCGCCCCTGTCCTGATGTGCGATGCACCGGGCGGGCGCGTAGCTCAGTGGTAGAGCACACCCTTCACACGGGTGGGGTCGCAAGTTCAATCCTTGCCGCGCCCACCATAAATGTCCTTGAAATATAGGGAATTTTTGGAGCCGATTTTTCGTCCGCGACCCATTCTCGCGGAACATTGCGGGAAAATGCGGCTCGTTGCGACCTGGCTTCGTACAAATGTCGTACACAATCAGCCTTCCTTTTTCAGCTTGAGTTTGGTCCGCCGTTCAGCCTTCCGTTGGCCGCGACGGAGCGCGCGATTGATCTTGTCTTCAGCCTCTTCCACGTGGGTGTACGCCTTTCGCATCAGGTTGATGTCTTCCCAGCCGCCGTGATGAGCGGCCGCATTGGCATCTACACCTTCTCGAACATTCATCTCCTGGCCAAATGCATGCCGACCCGCAGTATGAAATGGGATGAAGCGAATTCCCGCATCAGCGCAGGCCTTTCTCCATAATTTCAAGGGGCCTGACCGGCCCGCGTATCCGAACAGGCGAAGATTTTCTGGTACCCTTGGCCAACCGCGAGGATACTCTGGAGTTAGCGCCAGCAGCTCTTCCATCAATTCGGGCGGAACGGCAATCCATCGATCTTCGGTCCCTTTCGCTGCTGGGATGCAAACTTTTCCTTCAGCAGCATCCACATGCTTGTGTGGATGCATTGAAATTGTTTGTGAAATCCGCCCGGCGGTCGCGAACATCATCAACGCAAGAGTTGCGATTTTTTGTGGGGCATGTTCTCGGAATTGAAGCAGCCAATCCCAATCTGCCGGAGGGTATTTCTTTCGGCCCGTGCTACCCCGCTTTTTATCCTGGGCAACCTTCTCAGCCTTAGTGTAACCGCGAATCCGATACACTGTTCCGTCGCTGTCATCATATAAGTTATTAACGACAGCGCGCACGGGCGTGATTATCTGGCGCGTCCATGTCGCTGTCGACGCCATTGGATAGATTTTCTCGCCCAACTTACGAACTAGCGATGGCTTTAGGTTCTTTATTTGAATCGCGCCAATTTCTGTAAGGATAGGAATGAGGTAAGTCGCTTCCTTTGGCTTCGCATTGTATTTTAAGACTGCATCTGCGAACGTCAGATCGGGCGCCTTCGGACCAAGCTCCTCTTCCCCAGCGGTTTCGCCATTCAGATGGCGGTTCAGGACTCGTTTTTCTTCCTCACGACACCATTCCCACGCGCCTGCCTCTTCAGATGCTCTAGTGCTTTTGCGGTAGTAGCCTGAGATCGCGGTACCACCGTATTCGATCGTTCCCCGGACCCACCATTTCCCTTTACGCTTATAGACTTCGAGCGGCATCGGTTTGAACTTTCAGAAATATGATCCAAATTTTCCGGTGTGATCAAGACAGTCCGGCCCATCTTCCGGAAGGTACCAAGCTCGACGGCTCGCTCCCTCAGCCAACGAGCCGATATCTTGATGCCCCGCTCAGCGAGTTTCTCCACCCATTCTTCGGCGGTAAGCGCGCGGCTCAAATTTGGGCAGGATTCAATCATCGCCCTCGCCCCGCGCTTTCACCTCGGAGACTGGTTCGACCATCTCGCGAGCAATGTATTCATCCACGGCATTCACTGGGAGAAGATACCTGGTGCCGATCCGAATGTACCTGAGGTGCCGGTTGTCGATTAGGGTTCGGATGCGTTTCTCGGCCCATCCGGTCCGTCGCGCCAGTTGCCGCGGACTGATCAATTCAACAGCCTCAAGCGTAGACATTTGGACCTCCTGGTGCACAAAGCGGTATAAATAGGAACGCGAATCGTCATTCGTGCACATTTGTGCATATAAAGGGAACATTTGTCCAGTTGATAAATGCAGCTGCCATCGGTGGTCGAATGTTGGAGACCCGGAAAGATCACGATCTTCCGCAGAGTAAGGTAGCGGCGTTGCTGCATATCTCCGATCGCGGATACAAAAATTATGAGACCGGCAAACGCGAGATACCGCTCTCCGTCGCTCTGGCTTTCTGCGAACGTTTCGGCATTTCATTCTCATGGCTCGTCACCGGAACGGATTGCCTTCATCCTGACGATGTCGGCGTGGCCGTCGGCCAACTGGTTTCGGAGATCTTCGCCGAGTCCTCAAAAAGAGGTCTGCAACTGACCCCCACGCAGGCTGGCAAGATTGGTGCTTACATCTTCAAGACATGTCACACGAACCGGACCTCACCCAATCAGGAAGTCGCGGCGGTATTCGAACTGATGGGAGAGAGTTGATGGCGCGTCTGTCGGATCACGAGGAACTCGAGAGGCAGCTTAGTCGATTGGCGAATTTCCTCCGTGTCTCGGCCATAGGTTTCTTGGGAATTGCGATTATTGCTGCCGCAATGGATCGCAGTGTACTTGGCGGCGATCTAGGACTCTATCATCTTGTTTTGGGCTGTTTGGCAGCTTCAGGCGTGGCCTTGGGATATGCCGGACACCGTGTCGCTCGGGTACTTCTACTGGGTGATGTGAAATCGACCCCCATTACGCTCAACCAGATCGATGATTGAGTTCAATCCTGAAATTCATGGCTACTCGCATGAGCATCGGATATCCCGCGAGAGATTTGAATGAACGCCACAGAAATCGCTGAAGCCATTGAGATACTGGCGGCGCAGCCGTTTGACGCGGCAGAATTCCCCTACGCCTTTTTGGAAGCCTTTGGGCGCAAGCCCACCGAGATCAAGCGGCTGCGTTCTGGCAACACCAACAAGTCCGATCTGGGCGGGGTTCTTCAGCGCAACCAAATCCACATCGCCGTCGCCGCGCCGGGTGAGGTCACGCATACGCTCACGGCACTGCGCGACAGCCCTGCCACCGCGAAGGCCAAGGCGAAGTTCATCCTCGCGACCGATGGTGATATGCTTGAGGCTCAGGATCTCACGAGCGGGGACATCCTCTCCTGCCCCTATGCCGAATTTGCCGAGAAGTTCGGTTTCTTCCTGCCGCTGGCGGGCATCACCACCATTCCCCAGCTGCGCGAAAGCTCGTTCGACATTCGCGCCACCCGCCTGTTCAACAAGCTCTATCTGGAGTTACTTCAGCACAATCCCGATTGGGACACCGCCGCCCGCCGCGCGGACATGAACCATTTCATGGCCCGGCTGATCTTCTGCTTCTATGCGGAGGATACCAGCATCTTCCACCCCAGCTATCCCTTCACCGGGACGGTCGAGAAGATGAGCGAGCGGGACAGTTCCAACACGCATGAAGTGATTGCTGAGCTGTTCCGCGCGATGAACACGCGCAAGGAAGAGCATGAGGCGGAAGGCATCAAGAGCTGGGCGCGGCCCTTCCCCTATGTGAATGGCGGACTGTTTGGCGGATCGCTGGATGTGCCGCGCTTTAACAAGTCGGCGCGCAATTACCTGATCCATATCGGCGGGCTGAACTGGACGAAGATCAACCCCGATATTTTCGGCAGCATGATCCAGGCCGTGGCCGATGATGAGGAGCGCGGCGCGCTGGGTATGCATTACACCAGCGTGCCCAACATCCTGAAAGTACTGAACCCGCTGTTCCTCGACGATCTGCGGGCCAAGCTGGAGGAGGCAGGCGACAACAAGGTCAAGCTGCTCAACCTGCGCAAGCGGATGGCGAAGATCCGCGTGTTCGATCCGGCCTGCGGATCGGGCAATTTCCTCGTCATCGCTTACAAGGAAATGCGCAAGATCGAGGCGGAGATCAATCAGCGCCGCGATGAGGCCGATCGGGGATCGGACATCCCGTTGACCAATTTTCGGGGGATCGAGCTGCGTGATTTTCCGGCGGAGATAGCCCGGCTCGCGCTCATCATCGCGGAATTTCAGTCCGACGTACTCTATCGCGGGCAGAAGCTCGCGCTGGCCGAATTCCTGCCGCTCGATGCGCAGAACTGGATCGTCCAGGGCAATGCCCTGCGGCTCGACTGGCTGACGGTTTGCGAGCCAACCGGCAAAGGCGGCGGGAAGATCTTCGCCGACGATCTTTACGGTGCACCGCTGGACCAGGCCAAGATCGACTTCGAGAACGAAGGTGGTGAGACCTATATCTGCGGGAACCCGCCATATATTGGCGCAACGACCAAGGCTCCAAAAGGTGCGAGCAAGGAAACGAAGGCACGTCTCAAGCGCGAAGCCGAAATGCGCAAAGCCGATTTGGAAGCAGTGTTTCGTGGCAGGATCGACGCATGGAAGTCGCTGGACTACGTTTGCGGTTGGCTAATGAAGGCTGCCGATTACGGGAAGGTGGAGAATTCTGCAGCAGCGTTCGTTTCGACAAACTCCATCTGCCAAGGCGAGCAGGTATTTCGGTTTTGGCCAAGCATCATCAAAGATCAGCTGAGGATCAATTTCGCTGTCACGTCCTTCAGCTGGAAAAACCTTGCCGCCAAGAATGCCGGTGTCACAGTTTGCATTGTCGGGATTTCGCGACAGTCAGGGATGGCGAAGCTGTATAGCGAAAAAGACGACACGGTCCGTGATGTCCCAAACATCAACGCTTATCTAGTGCCGTATCATGACGTTTACGTCGAGAATAAGTCGAAGCCCATTCAAGGGCTTCAAGCCGTTGTGAATGGCAGCAAACCGGCTGACGGGGGCGGGTTGATTTTTGATGCCGATCTTGCACACCAATTGCGCTCGGAGGCTGGCCAAGAATCTCAGGTAATTCGGCCATTCTTTGGGGCACACGACGCAACGCACGGCGAAGGGCGTTACTGCATTTGGGCTTCAAAGGCGCAGTACGAGGCCCTCAAGGATCTACCGGGCTTTCAAAAGCGTTTCGACATCGTTGCGGAGATGAGAAACGAAAGCGACAAAGAGCTGACGAAGGCTGGTGCGGATAGCCCGTACGCATTCCAACAAGTTCGACAGCGCGGCAATGAGATTGTCTTCCAGATCCCCCGGCACTCTTCGGAGGAAAGAGAATTCTTCCCAGTGGCCACCTTGCCGAAAGGCGCGATTGTTGGTGATGGGGGTTTTGCGTTCTTCGATCCGCCATTGTGGAACATAGCAGTGCTCGTTTCAAAGGTCGCACTGTCTTGGATCGCAACGGTTTGCGGTAAGATTAAGACTGACTATCGATTTTCGAACACCTTGGGTTGGAACACCCTTCCGGTTCCCCCGCTCACCGAGAAGAACAAGGCCGATCTCAGCTATTGCGCGGAGAAAATCTTGCTGGCGAGGGAAGCGTATTTCCCGGCCACAATCGCCGAACTCTACGATCCCGAGAAGATGGATGAGCAGTTCCCGGAATTGCGTGATGCTCATGCCGCCAATGACGAGGTGCTGGAACGCATCTACATCGGCCGCCGCTTCAAGAACGACACTGAACGCCTCGAAAAGCTATTCGAACTCTACACCCAAATGACTGGCAAAAAGGCGGCCGCATGAGCGAGCCAGATCGCGTTTTTCTGCAAATGTGGGCGCCTTTTCGCGACCACCTCGTCGCAAATCATGAATTTTATGTCGCTCAGGCGAAGGGCCGATTGCTGACGCAATTCAATGATGAAGCGATGAAGGCTGATGCGGATCAGCATGCCGAGGACTGGCTTGCTAGCAGAGCGCAATACTTTGATCCGGACCGTGACGATCCAGCGGACGCCTATGAGCAATCATGGGATGAAGCGGTGTCGTTTTATCAGGGTCTGGTGGATCTACAGAAGACGACCCGTCTCAGCATCATCGCTGGTATGTATCATGAATGGGAAAAACAGCTGCGTGACTGGCTGGGTCGGGAGATGGGCCACCACCGGCTTGGCGAGCATACAAATGCCGCCATTTGGAGGGTTGTGATCGGCGACATTTTTGATTTTCTTGAATGCTGCCAGTGGCCTGTGCGGGAGCGCCCGTACTACGCCGATCTCAACATCTGCCATCTTGTCGTAAACGTCTACAAACACGGCAATGGCAACTCGTTCAAAGAATTGAAGGAGAAAGCTCCTGAGGTTGCTGGCGCCAAGGACGAGTTGCCGGGATTTTTCCTGTCAGCGTTGGATTACACCAATCTCGAAGTGGGCGATGCTGACCTTGAGCGCTTCTCGGATGCCATCGTCGCTTTCTGGCAGGACGTTCCTGAGAATGTCTTTTTCTCGCAGCTTTCGGGAGAGCCCAAGTGGCTCAAAAAGGCCGTCGAGAAAGATCTGGTCTGATGTTCACCCGCATAACCTATGCCGATCTCAACTCCCGTCAGCAGGAAAACTACAACTTCCAGAAGGTCGCTGCGGAACTGGCCGACTACGGCTTCAACTGCCTGCGACTGAGCGATGACTGGCAGGGAGCTGACTTCATCGCCTGCCACATCGATGGCGAGACCTTCATCAAGGTGCAGCTGAAGGGGCGGCTTTGCATCGACAAGAAATATCTGGGCAAAGGCATCCATATCGCATTCTTTCACGGCGACGCGTGTTACCTCTATGACCATGACGCTCTGGTCCAGCATTTGCTGGACAACAGCTTGATCGGTGACAGCAGCGTGACTTGGCACGAAAAGGGCGGTCGTAGCTGGCCGTCACCGCCAGCGTGGGCCTTGAAATTCTTGGAAAATTACCGCGTCTAATTTTGTGGCGCTACCGCGCTAATGCTGGTATGAATACACGTGATTACACCTGCATCATTACAGGAGCCAGCTATGGGACATGAACCAGCCACCTCCCCCATCACCATTCGCGCAGCGAAGGAGATGGTGAGCGAGATCGATTCCATTGCCCATGCGCTCGACCGGTCGCGCAATTACGTCATCAATCAGGCACTGCAGCAATATCTGGAAGCCAATGCCTGGCAGGTGGAGCGCATCAAGGAAGGGATTGCAGACGCGCGTGTGGGCCGCGTCCATCCCGCCGATGATGTTCATGCCGAAATCGCCGCGAAACATGGCTTTAGCCGCTGATGCGGGTCACTTATGCGAGCGCCGCCCGGCGCGATCTTGATGCAATTATCGACTACATCTCGCTTGAAGATCGGGCTGCGGCGGAGAGGGTCTTCTATGCGATTTCCGATAGCGTCAGCAGGCTGGGCGATTACCCCAATATGGGCCATGTCGGCCGCGTACCCGATACGCGAGAGCTTTCCGTGACGGGCCTGCCCTACATCGTCGTCTATGAAGTTTCCGCAGAGGCGGTGACTGTGCTGGCAGTCTTCCATGGCGCGCGAGATCTGGCCCGCGCAATGGCAGAGAGATCAAAAGGGATGCCCGACACATGACCAAGACCGTCCCTTCCGTTTCTGTCAGCTATGCGCAGAGCGGCGCCTCCACCAAGTCGAACGAGCTGGGCATGCGCCCGATGCAAGAACGCGCCTTCGAAAAGCGGGGCGAGCAGTATCTGCTGATCAAATCGCCGCCGGCATCGGGCAAGAGCCGCGCGCTGATGTTCATCGCGCTCGACAAGCTGACCAATCAGGATCTGCGCCAGGCGATCATCGTGGTGCCGGAAAAAAGCATCGGCTCCAGCTTCAATGACGAACCGCTCAGCCAATATGGTTTCTGGGCGGACTGGCATGTGGAGCCGCGCTGGAACCTGTGCAACGCGCCGGGCACCGATGGCGGTAAGGTCAATGCGCTGGGCAGCTTTCTTGAGAGCGACGACAAGGTGCTGGTCTGCACCCATGCGACCTTCCGCTTTGCGGTCGACAAGTTCGGCGTGGAAGCGTTCGACAATCGCCTGATCGCGGTGGACGAATTCCACCATGTCTCTGCCAATCCGGACAACAAATTGGGCACGCATCTGGGCGAGCTGATCGCACGCAACAAGGTGCATATTGTGGCCATGACCGGCTCGTACTTCCGTGGTGATGCAGAGGCCGTGCTGGCTCCGCAGGACGAAGCGCGCTTCGACAGCGTGACCTATACCTATTACGAGCAGCTCAACGGCTATGAACATCTCAAAAGCCTCGATATCGGCTATTTCTTCTACTCGGGGCCGTATTCCGACAGCATCCTAGAGGTGCTCGATCCGGCGGAAAAGACCATCATCCACATCCCCAGTGTCAATTCGCGCGAAAGCACGAAGGACAAGCACCGGGAGGTGGAGCACATCATCGAGGAGCTCGGCGATTGGCTGGGCACAGATGATGCAACCGGGTTCCAGCTGGTCAGGACAGCGGACGGGCGCACCTTGCGGATTGCAGACCTGGTCGATGATGATCCGGGCAAACGCGATCGCGTGTCGGCGGCGCTGAAAGACGCTAGCCAGAAGAACAATCGCGATCACGTCGATATCATCATCGCTCTCGGCATGGCCAAGGAAGGCTTCGACTGGATCTGGTGCCAGCACGCGCTGACTGTGGGCTATCGAGCCAGCCTGACCGAAATCGTCCAGATCATCGGCCGCGCCACCCGCGATGCGCCGGGCAAGGCCCGGGCGCGCTTCACCAACCTGATCGCCGAACCGGATGCTGCGGAATCCGTGGTGACTGAGGCGATCAACGATACGCTGAAGGCCATCGCGGCCAGTCTGCTGATGGAACAAGTTCTGGCTCCGCGTTTCGAATTCAAACCAAAGACGCCGACCAGCCAGGCAGACCCCGATTTCGACTATGGCGAAGCCGGATACGACAAGGATCGCTGCAATGTCGGCTTCAACGAGGAGCGCGGCACTTATCAGATCGAGATCAAGGGGCTGGCAGAGCCCAAGAGCCCCGAGGCAGAGCGAATTTGCCGCGAAGATCTGAACGAGGTGATCGCCACCTTCGTGCAGGACAAGCGCTCGATCGAACGCGGCCTGTTCGATGAAGAGCTGGTGCCTGAAGAACTCACCCAGGTACGTCTGGGCAAGATCATCAAGGACAAGTACCCGGAGCTGGATGAAGAAGATCGGGAAGCGGTACGCCAGCACGCGATCGCTGCTCTGAATCTCACTCAGCAGGCAGCGCGTATTGCCGCTGGCGATGACAAGGAACCGGGAGCCAACACCGCCCTGATCGACGGTGTCCGCAAATTTGCGATGGATGTGCGCGAGCTCGACATCGATCTGATCGACCGGATCAACCCCTTCGGTGAAGCCTACGCCATCCTCGCCAAAACGATGAGCGAAGACAGCCTGAAACAGGTTGCCGCAGCAATTTCCGCTAAGCGTACGAGCCTGACGCCTGAGGAGGCGAAGGAATTGGCCGTGCGTGCGGTCCGCTTCAAGAAGGAGCGAGGGCGCCTGCCGTCGATCAGCTCGGCCGACGCCTGGGAAAAGCGGATGGCGGAAGGAGCGGCGGCATTTGTGCGGTTCAAGGACGAGGGCCGCTATGAGTGATCTCGATCTTGATGACCTGCGTAATGAGCTGGCGGATTTTGCCCAACCCGAAAAGAAGGTCCAGCGTTCGGCCAAGGAGGAGCGCGTCATCGCAGGTTTCGAGGAAATCCAGCGTTTCGTCGATCAAAACGGTCGCGCACCGCAGCATGGCGAGGATCGGGATATTTTCGAGCGGCTCTACGCGGTCCGCCTCGACCGTCTACGTAGCCTGTCTGAATATCACGAACTCCTGACGCCCCTCGATCATCAGGGTCTGCTGACGACGGCAGAACCCACTCCATCGGCGCCGGTAGAGGACATGGATGACGACGAATTGCTTGCCGAACTCGATGGCGCGGCGGGCAGCTCCGATATCACACAGCTGCGCCATGTCCGGTCGGCTACGGAGAAGCGCGCCGCCGAGGAAATTGCCAACCGCGAACGGTGCGAGGATTTTGACCGGTTCAAACCGCTATTTGATGCCGTCCAGGCCGATCTCGATGCCGGGACGAGAACCACGCGCCCCTTTGTCAAAGATTCTGGATTCTTGAAGGCAGATATCGGCGACGGGCAGTTCTTCATCCTTGGAGGACAGATGGTATATGTTGCGCATGTCGGAGAGCCAATCAAAGCACCTAATGGTGAGACCGATGCGCGGCTACGTGTGATCTATTCCAACGGGACCGAGAGCGATCTGCTACTGCGTTCACTGCAGCGGGCACTCTACAAGGATGAAGCTGGTCGCCGCATCACCGAACCAACTGCTGGCCCGCTTTTCGCCAGCGAAAACGACGAGGAGGATCTGGCCAGCGGAACAATCTACGTTCTGCGGAGCAAATCAGACAACCCTCGCATCGCACAGCATCGAAACGTGCTCCATAAGATCGGCGTGACCGGCGGTAAGGTCGAAAAGCGGATCGCCAATGCAGAGCTGGATCCGACCTATTTGATGGCCGATGTCGAAGTCGTCGCAACTTATGAGCTGTTCAACATCAACCGCGCGAGGCTCGAGAAGCTGATCCACCGCCTGTTCGGTCGAGCTAGGCTGAACATCGAGATTCAGGATCGCTTCGGCCATCATGTCTCACCGCGCGAATGGTTCCTTGTCCCGCTCTTCGTCATCGATGAGGCCGTAGAGAAGATCAAAGACGGCTCGATCACCCAATTTTCCTACGATCCGGACGCGGCAAAATTAGTAGGCAGACCAGTGGGATCGAACTAGCCTCGATACATTGGACTTACGTAAAGCCCCACATCACAGCTGGTGGTGGCATCTACGATGATTCGGCGCGCCAGCTTCCGATTTAACTTATCGACTAGGCGATGGTTGGCTTATGCCAGATCAACTACCCTGCACCTCATCGATCGCAGATAGTACGTCCACCAGCTGAGCGCGCAGGCCTGCGAGCCCGACCGCAAGCATAAGATCGCGCCGATCCGCCAGCTCAAGCACTGTCCGCAAGATCTGGTCAGAATGACGCATCAGAATGACGAGATTGTCCGCGCTTGGACTGTTCTTTCCATCGAACCAGTTTCGCACAGCCCGCTCATTGGAGCTGGTCAGCTTCGCAACTGTTTTGACCGACGAAGGCAGCGCACCGAACTCCTGCTTGAGTGCAAGTGCAAGAGCCTCACTCAATGCCGACGGCGACAATTCCGGAAAGGTTTTTCCTGATTTCGACTGAAGACTTCGGTCCTTCTTCGTGAACGACATACCGCTGAACTCCCAATAAATATTCGAGGGAATCGAAAGGTGTCATTCCGTGAGAAAATGAAAGTATCGGGCAGATGCAATCGGCCAAAGAAGAGCAAGACAAAGACCATGAGGGGCCGCTAGTTCGAGCCGCGCAATATGTGCGCATGTCGACCGAGCATCAGAAATACTCGACCGAGAACCAGGCAGAGATAATTGCGCAATATGCCGCGCGGCGTGGGTTCGACATCGTCAAGACCTATGAGGACGCCGGCAAAAGCGGGCTGAAGCTCGAAGGGCGTTTGGCACTGCAGCAACTGATCCAGGATGTTCGCACGGGGCAAGCCGACTACGAGGCTGTGCTTGTTTACGATGTGAGCCGCTGGGGCCGGTTCCAGGACGCCGACGAAAGCGCCTATTATGAGTTCATCTGCCGTGAGGGCGGGATCACAGTTCACTATTGCGCGGAACAGTTCGAGAATGACGGAAGCCTTAGTGCTACCATCATCAAGAGCATGAAGCGCGCGATGGCCGGCGAATACAGCCGGGAACTGTCCGCCAAGGTCTTCACCGGGCAATGCCGTCTGATCCGGCTCGGCTATCGTCAAGGTGGTCCGGCCGGCTTCGGTCTGAGGCGCGTGCTGGTCGATGAACACGGACACGTAAAGGCCGAGTTGGCACGAGGCGAACACAAGAGCCTGCAGACCGACCGGGTGATCTTGCAGCCGGGACCGCCTGAGGAGGTCGAAACGGTCCGGCGGCTCTACCGCATGTTCGTGGTGCAGCAGCGCAGCGAAAGCGAGATCGCCGATGTGCTCAACGCCGAAGGTCTGCGGACCGACCTTGGGAGGGAATGGACGCGCGGCACCGTCCACCAGATCCTGACCAATGAGAAATACATCGGCAACAATGTCTACAACCGCATCTCCTACAAGCTGAAGGCGAAGCGGGTCGCCAATCCGCCCGACATGTGGGTGCGGCAGGATGGCGCTTTCGAGCCGATCGTGGAGCAAGACTTTTTCGACGCAGCCCAACGCATCGTTCAGGAACGCTCCCGTCGCTTTACTGATCAGGAATTGCTCGACCGCCTGTCACAATTGTTTGCCGACAAGGGGTGGCTGTCGGGCGTGGTTATCGACGAATTGGAGGACATGCCGTCGAGTTCGACTTTCCGGCACCGCTTCGGAAGCCTGACCCGCGCATACGAACTCGTCGGCTACACGCCTACTCGCGACTACAGCTATATCGAGATCAACCGGGCGCTGCGCGCCATGCATCCCGAGATTGTCGCGTCGGTGGTCGGCGACATCGAAGCACAAGGCGGCACTGTCGAGCGGGATCCGGTATCGGACCTGCTGCGGATCAACGAGGAGTTTACCGTCGCACTTGTGATCGCCCGGTGCCACGTCTCGCCGGCAGGCGGGATGCGCTGGCAGGTTCGTTTCGACAGCGGCCTTCGTCCCGATCTGACCATTGCCGTCCGGATGGAGGACGATAACCAGACGGTGCGCGATTATTACCTGTTTCCGTGGCTGGATCTCAACCAAACTCCGAAGCTCCGCCTCGCACCCGACAACGGCATCCTACTCGATGCGTTCCGCTACGACACCCTCGACGCCTTTGTCGAACTGACCCGTCGCACCTCGTTGAGGAAGGCTGCATGAGCGACGCAACCACCGAAATTCGTCAGGTTCCGATCGATCTCATCACCGTGCTCAATCCGCGTGTGCGCAACAAGCGCGTGTTTCAGGAACTGGTCGATTCCATCGCTTCACTTGGCCTCAAGAAGCCGATCACAGTCAGCCAGCGACCGGGCAAGAACCGCTACGATCTGGTTTGTGGTCAGGGCAGGCTCGAAGCATTCATCGCGCTCGGTGCTTCGGAAATCCCGGCCATGATCGTCGAAGCAAACGAAGAAGACTGCTTCGTCATGAGCCTGGTCGAGAATTTGGCCCGGCGCCAGCACAGCCCGCTCGAACTTGTCCATGGCATCGGAGAGCTGTCGCAGCGCGGCTATTCACATGCAGAAATCGCCAAGAAGGTCGGGTTCTCGATCGACTATGTCGCGGCAATCTGTGTGCTGCTCGAGCAAGGCGAGGAGAAACTGATCAACGCGGTCGAGCGGGGCACCATTCCGCATTCGATCGCGATGGAGATCGCCAGAGCCAAAGAAGGCGAGGTCCAGAAGGCGCTCGCCGAGGCCTACGAGCAGAATAAGCTACCTGGAAATCAGGTCCTCGCAATCCGGCAGATCATCGAGCAGCGCAAGGTGAGCGGCAAGCAGGTGCATCGCGGTTCGGGCAAGGATGCGCGAACGCGCAGGGTCAGTTCGGAAAGCCTGATCCGCTCTTACCAGCGTGAGACCGAACGCCAGAAGCTCCTGATCAAGCGCGCTTCGCTGGCGCGCAGCCGACTCCTTTTCGTGTCCAATGCTCTTCGCCGCCTGCTTGCGGATGAGCATTTCGTGACCCTGATGCGAGCGGAGGGCATCACCTCGTTGCCCGAAGCACTGGCCGAGCGTGTTGGTACCGGGATTTCCCCATGACCAAGCCCATCAAGATTGCTTTCGATCAGGATGTGATAACGCTCCCGATCGAGAAGCTGTTGCCGACAAAGGCGCTGCCAAAGACACTGCAGCAGAGCGTCAAATACAGCCGTATTGCCGCATCGATCAGCGAAGTCGGTATCATCGAGCCCTTGTCGGTCGCGCGTCAGAAGGGTGGAGCCTATCTCCTTCTCGACGGACACGTGCGGCTCGCGGCCTTGCGCGAACAGGGGATTAGCGAGGTGCCCTGCATCATCGCGCATGACGACGAATCCTTCACCTACAATAAGCGGGTCAATCGCCTTGCGGTGATCCAGGAGCATTACATGATCGTCCGTGCGCTCGATCGCGGTGTTTCTGAGGAGAAGCTCGCCCGCGCCCTCAATGTCGACATCAAGGTGATCCGCAACCGGCGCCATCTCTTGCGAGGCATAAGCGACGACGTCGCCGAGCTGCTGAAGGACAAGCAGGTCGGCCACGTCGCTTTCCAGAAGCTGCGCAAGATGAAGCCGCTCCGCCAGCTCGAAGTGGCGGAGCTGATGGTCTCTGCGAACAACTTCACATCCTCCTACGCCAAGGCGCTGCTCGCAACGACCAAACCGGAAGACCTCCTCAAGCCTGACGAGCAGCGCAAGGCCACGGGCCTATCGACCGAGCAGATGCAGCGACTGGAGCGGGAGATGTCCGAGCTAAGTACCGACTACAAGGAACTGGAGATGTCCTACGGCGACGACATGCTTGTGCTTGTCGTGGCATCGGGGTTCCTCGAACGCCTGCTTGGCAAGCGCGAGATCGAGCGGTTTCTCGAAACTCGCCACCCCGAAATCTTGGAGAATTTCAGGTCAGTTGTTCAGGCAACTTCGCTTGACCAATCGCCAGCGACTGGCCGTGCGACCTAGCACGATGGGGACCCGGACCCGATAAGCGCGGGGACCGCAGGAGACGCCGCACCGTGGGGCGGATCGAGCGCGGGGGTGGGAATGGCGGCGAACCCGCAGGAAGCCCACCACAAGTCCGATGGGGCTTAGCGGAAACGTGTGCCGGGCTTGCGCGGGTCCGGCACACATGGTCGGTGAGATCAAGGCCGTCTAATTGTTGGCTCCCCGACCCTGACAGCCAAACTAAAAGCTTGTTTTGCTTCATCCTAAAAGCATTCATAGCATGTGGGGACGCAATATTCTACGCTCGGGAAAGGGTGGATATGTGATTTCCGTGTTGGGCACACAAAAATCAAGAATGAGGGCTGGCTGACGCGATGTCGCCGGTCATCGTAACTCTGTTGCTGGCATCAGCCATGATCCATGCGGGTTGGAACGCGCATGTTAAGAGTGGCACAGACCGACTGTGGTCGATTTCGATCATCTCTCTGTTTGGAGCCATAGCGGCTTTACCCTTCGCTGCGCTGCTCCAGCCGCCAGCGCTTGTGAGCCTTCCTTACATCCTTTTATCTTCGCTTCTGCAGGTCGGTTATTGCCTGTTTCTGGTTCGCGCGTACGATCATGGTGACCTTGCTCAAGTGTATCCGATTGCCAGAGGAAGTGCACCGCTTCTTGTTACGATCGGGGCCGCGATCTTCGCGGGAGAGCTGCCGCACACCATTGGGCTGGTCGGAATCCTATTGGTGTCCGTCGGGATCTTTTCGCTCGCTGTCGGTCGGTACCGCACCCATACAAAATCTTTGGTTTCTGCGATTGCCGCCGGAGCCTTTATTGCAAGCTACATGGTCGTTGACGGCTTGGGTGTCCGTGCGTCCGGCAGCCCGACAGGATATGCGTCGTGGCAGGCCGCGTTTGCAGGCTTCCTGATCCCATTGGCTTTCATCGTCATAAGGAGAAAGGCGCCCGTGATCCCAACAGGCAAAGAGGGCGCATCGCTCATTTTCGCAGGCGTTTTGTCTGCGTTGGCGTATTGCGTCGCAGTTTGGGCCATGAGCGACGCAAAAATGGGGGCGGTGTCTGCGCTACGGGAGACGAGCATTCTGTTCGCTGCACTCTTTAGCGCTTTGGCGTTGCGCGAAAAAATGACCCCTGGAAAACTCATCGGGGCTGTATCTGTGACCGCAGGTGTCGTGTGCTTTGCTATCTCTTGAAACCATCAAAGCCCAATCCGGACACTCCGGTTCTGCCCCCTAGTCAAAGCGGACATCAAAGGCTTTCTCGAAAGGTCTGAACCCGCTATCTCAGTCCTGCCTGTCGGTCAGTCCCGCGGGTGAGGCTTAGTAACCTCGCAATCTTGCGACCGGTCGAACCAGTTTCGGCCGGGTGGCTGTCGCGCATGTCCAAGGTTCTGCCCAAAGGCGGCAGCGCCTGTGCGCAAGTCCAGGTTACTAACACCCGGCTCGGGTCCGCCTCTCACATAACTTGGAGGCGCCAAAGTGAAGACCGCACGAAATCTCTGGGCAATGCCGTTTTTCTTGTTGTCCCCGCACACAGATCCCCTTGCGGCCGACCCGCTACCTGCGTCACGAAGTTGCTGCCAAATCATTGTGGATTACGATGCCGAATATGAGGAGGCTGTCGCATCCGCACTCTCAAACCTGGAGCGATACGAAGAGCTGTGCGGGTTCCTTGAAGCTCGAGATCTGCACGTTGTGCTGAAGGGCACAAGTGGGATCCTGGAAGAACGATCCTACGCGTGGGTATTGGTAACGCTTGCAAATAGCGAGACCGGTATGGATGCGGGCGGACATCAAACAGTGACTCTGCTCGGTAGCCCAGCAGATAGCGTCGAAGAACGACGAGTGCTTTTCGCCGTCATGGAACGAGCGCTGGAAATCGTTGCCAATAATCCTGCGCGCTTCGTCTCCTCTGAGCGTGCACGCTGATGGGAATGCGCGACCTGTTTGGTGGGGGCGCAAAGGAACTCGCCATCCCTACGCAAATGGTGACTTCAGCCTCCTCACTTCCGGGGTGGGTAATCTCGAAGCACCTTGCGATCGTGGGTTCTTCAAAAGACATAAAGGTCGGGTTGCTTGATCCTCGCAAAGATACAGGGCAAGTCTACGAAGAGGTCATGCTGGAAATGTGCGAGAGCGCTAGGGACCTCGGTGCGAACGCCATCCTCAACGTCCGCCTCGCTCCGATGCCGATTGGGGCCGGCTTCATCGTATCATCGCTTCTTGTCACTGGCGACGCGGTGATCGCAGTCGAGGCAGATCATTAGTGCTGCGCGCTGGCCGTTTCCAGGATGTCTGGGAGCCGTTCTGCTCCATGATTGCAATGGTCGGCTCTGATTGGCACCCGCTGCAAGCTGCGATCGTTTCCTTGAGTGATGCCAGTTTTCGCCCCGAGCTCTCGGAAGCCGCACAAGCACTCAGCTCCACTACCTTCCGATAGCATCCAGACGGGCACGACTCTGTTATGCTAATCCCAGCGGCATGGGCTTCGGCCATAGTCAGTTTCCATAGGCGGTTGGCGATGAGCCTTTCATAGTGGAGCTTGCTGATGATGCGCGACTGGCCGGGGAGGCAGTTGGACAGAGAGTAATTCCACTTCAGGAGTTGTTGCGACCAACGTAATTCCGCCTCCAGACTTTGAGCGCGTGTTGAACATCGTTCGAGCACAATGAAGCGCGGAAGTTGGTTGGCAAGTATGATGTGGTAGATTTCTGACTTGGCGGACTGATACCTGTCCTTTTGGGCAAGTGCTCGACGAACATGATCGATCGCTCGACCATGAGGGTTCTTCGTTTCGCCCACGTAAAAAGGTAGCGCTTGGTATCGGCTTCTCGGATCGGTCTTGGTAGGATCGAGAATAGCGTAAACTACGTAAGGGGTGCCATCGGCGGCTTTCGCAAATTGCGTTGCTACTTCGTTCATTCGGTCCTCAAAATCGTGACCAATTTCGAGCAAACTTGTGCACATCGAACTTCTCCTTTGTTCGATGCCGCTCCTCCCCCTCCTCTTTCTTCACCCCGGCCAATTCCCGATTATACGCGGAGGCCGAATGTGGCGGTTGCCCGAAGGGCTTCTTCTCCATAATTTGTCCACGAAAGGGGCAAGCGATGCCTGCATCATTCAATGCTGGGTCATTTGACATCGGCGCTTTCGATCTCGACATCACGCTCGCAGACGCGGCGCTGGACGAAGCGAACCGGCCCACCCGTCGTATGCTGGCAAACGCCTGCATCGGAATCGATGCATTCGATGCCTACTATGCCTCGCTCGAACTCTTTGAGGCGCTAGAAGCGGTTCATGAAGAATGCGTTGGTGCCAAAGCGAAGCTGGCACGCATCCTCTCGACGCGCTGCGACGATTTCCAACGGTGTCTGTATTATTCGCTCGCTGGCCGCGGAGTGGTGCAAATGCTCGAAGACTTCGAGTGGTTGGTGCAGATCCTTCGCGGAAGGACGGAAATCTCAGCTGATTTGCTTCGGCATGGCGGAAACGTGCAAGTAGCTCACACACCTTACATTTGCGATGAGCCTGACGGCCCCATCGCCGCAGCTAACCCAGATTTCGAACTGGGTGCATCGTGGTTGATTGATCCCGGGCTGGGTGGGAGACTGAGCGACTAATCTTTGAACTGTCAGACCTTTTCGCAGGTCGCGGTACGCTGGAACTAGGCCTTCCTATCGGCAGTTTTAACGCGCCCTAATTTAGGTCGCTCAGATTGCTCGCCGCCAACCCTGTAAGCCGACATCCATCAATTGCCGAATAATTGCGGGACAGTTGGGTGGAACGCATCGCGAATGGGCCGCGAGGCCAAACAGGTTTTTGGCGAGTCTCCAATCCGCCGACCTTGTTCGTTCCCTAGAAACCCCCTGTCACGCGGATCGTAGTCGCACGAAGGAAGCAGTTCATCGTCCGTGACAGTGTTTGTATTTTCGCTCTGAACCGCATGGGCATGTTTCATTGCGGCCAATCTTCTTTCGTCGCGGCAGCGCCGTACCCCCCCCACGTGCGTCGAACAATTTTTTGAGTGGCTGGGGGACCGTGAGCTCAAATTGCGTAGGGCCGCCGAAGCGGCGAAGATGGTCGACTAATCTGCGCTGCCCGCGCAGCTCTTCGCGCTGCGGCCCCGACAGGCCCGCTTCGTAAGGCAGCAGCCGTTCCATTTCGGCGCTCGCTGCCTGATGGTCACCGCAATAGGCGAGTACAACGGCATATTGCGCTCGCACCGGCACAACCCATGAAACCAAGCCCATGCCCTGGATGATCGGGAAGATGTTTCGCTCGATGACTTCTCGTGCGCCGATGAAATCATGTCGCGCGACGAAGTCGTCGACAAGATCCTGCCCAACCCGTACAAGCGATTGCGGCGCTTGGGCGAGATCGTAGAATTTAAGCGCGTGAATACGCGCAAGGCCCGAAGTCAATCCGTCCCGGCCGCGTGCTTGGGCGAAGAGGTCGAGCGTGTCGGCGAGATGCTTGAGGTCGTCAGTGAGGTCGTGATCTTTGGGCAGCATCCGCCGTATTTCCGGAGCGTTGCGACCGATCACTACATCGGGTGTCAGACCAAGGACGCCGTAATACTCCTCGATCAAAGGCTCGACTTCGTCAGCAGCCAGACTGTGTCTGCCCAGCTTGAATAGCGCCAGAGCGCGGTTGTATCGAAAGACCCGGCGATGCTCCTCACTGTCGGGCAACTGGCCTTTAACCTCATCGGCGAGCACAAGCACGCCTTCGACGTCGCCCGACTCTGTCATTGCGAGCATATTCTTCATCGCCCAAGCGAGCCATTCCTGAGGCCCCAGCCCGCCTTCGTCGAGAAGCGCTTTCATGATTTCGAGGCGCGGCAGCGCCGCTTCAACGTCTCCTTCCCTAAGATCGTTGAAGACTAGCGCATCGAGCGCCCACAGCCTTGTTTCTGGCTCTTGCTCCTCGTCGTTTGCCGCGGCCACCATCAGAGGCTCGATCTCCGGCCATACGCCCATCTCGTGAAACAGCTCGTCTGTGGCGAACTGAACGAGCACCCTGGACTGGCCTAGCGCACCAAACAGGCGAATAAGGAGACTGAGCTTGCCGATGCTCCAGTCGCGCCGGATGGAGCGAACCATGACCTCAAGCAGTGCCTGTTGCGCTGCCTCCTCCGCATTATTACCCCGGTCGAGAAGATGCGCGCGTCCTAAAAGGCGAACCGCGTCATGGACCTTTACGCCCGCATTGCCGAACAGCTCGAGCATTCCCGAGCGCGGGACCGCGCGCAGCCGGGCGGCGGCCTCACGTTTGCTGAGTTCCAAAGCGGTCTCCAGAAAAGCCAGCACATCGTCTTTCACCAAAGCGACATCCGACAGGCTGAGCACGCTCACCGCCTCTTTTTCCTTTTCGGGCAACCCGTCGAACGCGCGCCGCAGGATTACCTCCTGGGCCAACTCGACGGTCTGGGTCTGTCGCTCAAGATCGGCGCACAATGCCGCGACCGAGCCGCCATACTCGCGCGCCGCGAGGGTGCCCGCGTTGAGCACATAAAATGGCAAGGCGCCGGTCAAACGTGCGATCCGTTCACACGCAGAATAATCGGCGCTGCAACCAGCGTCGGCCAGGGCCGCGACGACGGTGTCTTCTTCCCAACCGCCAAGTGTTTCGGGTTCAATTTTTAGGATCGCCGTCAGCTCGGCCACCGCCGGACCGGGCTGGGCTATTAAGAAGAATCGCAGGCTTGGTGCCCGCTCCACCAGCGCGCGCAAATGGCCAGCCTCCAGCGCATGCGCATTGTCCAGAACGACATGAGCATACCTGCCTGCGGATTTGATTTGAGCGCTCAGGGCACCAAGCGTTTCGAGTGGCGATGCGCCCGGGAGTAGGATCTCGCCAAGGATCCCATGCGAACGCCCGAACATCCGCGCTGCGACCTCGCGGGTGACCGTCGCTGGCAGAGCCGTTCCCGGAATGTCGGCGACGTCGATATAAGTTACCGGCGTGTTGGCATGGACTGCAGCTTCCGCCACCCAAGCGGTCTTGCCCGCGCCCGAATGGCCGACGAGCATGCGCACGCGCTCGTCACTCAGCAGCGCTGGTTCCTCTATCTGCGCGCGATAGACGAGCGGCGGAGCCGGGACGTCCTGCATCCGCACGACCAATTGCTCGAAAAGCGCCGGCAGCTCCTCGCGACTAAACGCGTGATTCTCGCGCGGCGCGGCGCCCGCGCTGGCGAGCATCACTTCGCCGGCAAGCTTCCAGCTGAGAGTGTCGGGGCGAAGAAGTGCAAGCGGCAATGCATCGGCCAACGCGACACAATTTTCGAAAGCACCGCTGATATCGACTGCGGGCCGTGGCAAACCCGATTCTGGGTCGGGCCCACCCGGCCAGTGGAGTTCGACATCCTGCGGCCATGCGTCTGCCTGCCGCATCCTGGCAAGCTTGGCAGACGGTGGCGCATTGCAAGCGATGACGAAGCTCGCCTTTCCCTTGCGCGTCCCCGAGACGTGTTCCTCTCGCAGCTCGGAAAAGCGCTCCATCGCATCGCCGATATCGGAGGGCTGCAGTACCTCGGCCCGCTTCTTGACCTGTATGTAGAGGCGCTCGTCTGCGCGCACGATTTCGATGTCCTCGTCGTGCTCGACGACCACGCGCAGCGTTGCGCTCTTCCCAGCCTGCAGAAGACATTGGGCGGCATAGAGATGCTGGTAAAGAAAGCCGCGATGAACATTCTCGATCCGCGCCAACTGCCGCGGATCGAGCACGACCGGATCGGAGCTGTCGCTAACTGTCATGAGCTTGTTCATCCATTCAAGGTTCAATTCTGCTGCCCGTCGATCAGTGGCTCTCCGGTCACGGTGCAGCGCCTGACTTTTTCGCGATTGGCGCTAAGTACGACCGCGAGCACGCAACCGCACCGCGGTACGAACATCGTGCAGATCGACGCGGTTGCTCACGAACTGGCGACGCAGCTCTTGGAAGACGGGCTGGCGGCCATCGGGATCCTCGATCGTCAGGATCAGTGAGAAGGGGACGCCCTCGGGAGGGAAAGCCGCTTCGGCCCGCACGATGCTCTCGACCTGGAGCCGCCACTCGGTTCTCTCGCCTACGCCGCCACCGAAATCCTTCCGGTAGCGCTTGGACGGCCACCACTTGAGCCCTTGGGAAATGAGTGCCCGCTCAGGCGGCGTCATACCTGCGGAGCGAGGGAGAAAACCTTGTTCAATCTTGTCGTTCCAGCTAGGCAAGCCGTCGCTGCGATCGAAGGGCTGGCGCTGCTGGAGCTTGGCGTCGAGATTGACCCGCACGAACTCGGTGCCGAACGCCTGGTCGATCGGAGGGTCGTACACGAGGGTCATGCGCACTAGCCCGCGACAAGCGAGCGTTGCCGGATCGACGAGCGAGGCAGGCCAGGTGAAGGGAAAGCGCAGGATAGCCGGTCGCCGTTCACCGACAGTAAGTCGGCTTTCGAAGACTAGGGTAATGGCGTGATCGTCGGTTTCGAGCATCTCCGCGGCCGAACAGGGTTGCCCGAAGCCAACGAACTGCCGCGCGATGTCGCGCAGCGAGCGGTTACGCAGCGGGGCGGGCGTCTCCGCATTGTGAATAGCAAACGCGCGAAGCGAGCGGATATCGAGCCGTTGCCCAGTGATCGCATCAAGGCTGGCGATTGTCTTGGCGACGAGCGGCGCGGCGAAACTGGTGCCACGCGTCTCGCATAGCGTGCCATCGCTCTTGCAGGTAGCGAGCGCGGTGGCGTGAGGTGCCGCGGCGTCACCGTTGCCGCCGTAGTGCGCGAGGTCGGGCTTGATCCCGACCCGGAGGCCCGGACCGCGGCGGGTGTAGGTGGCGGGCGCGTCGTCCAGATGAGCACCACCGGGAGGGTTAAGCGCCCCGACCGAGAGCGCACGGACGCTTTCTGACGGCATGTAGATCGTGTCGGGGGCGGTTCGCGCAGCAAGCGCTGCCAGTGCATGACGCGGCTTAGTCGGCCAAGGCGCGCGCCATTCGGCTGCCTGCAGATTGCCGGCCGAATTGATCACCAGAACGCCGTGGCGGTCCTGGATTTCGTCGAGCCGCGCAGCATAGATGCTGTAAAGGTTCTGTTCGACAGGTGAGGTGATATTGAGCGACATGTTGAACACTCGCACCCCATGGTCGTCGCGCGCCTCGACGATCGCGGCCTCGAGTTCTTCGAGGAAGGCTTCGAACCCGCGCGGACCGTAGACATCGAGAAACCGCGCGCGCGGCATCAGCGGAATGTCACAGATATCGCAGCCGTCCTCCTCACGCCCGATACCGGGACCGTTCGCTGTACGGGCGCCGAGCAGGATGCCCGCGACCATGGAGCCGTGCTCGGGATCGCACTGGCTTTCCGATAGGAAATCGTAGCGTGACTGGGTCCAGTCCGACAGAACCGGTCCCACGCCGGTGTCGATGACTCCGACCTTGGGATAAGTCGCGGAGGCGACCCGGGGCGGCACGACGAACGGACGTGCGGAGGCGGAGGCGGGGGCACTGGAGGGTGCGAGCACCACCGGAAACCGGATCCTTCTCACGAGCGGGTGGTTGGCAAGGACCGTCAGGGCTTTTTCGTGACGCTCAATGTCCGGGTCTATTGAGGAAACCGCAGGCGAAAGTGTCAGTTCGCTCCTGATCGACCTGCGATCCTCAATCAGCGGAGCGTTGCGGGCATTTGTAATCAGGACTTCTAGAGAGGGCACGCCGCCGGGGCTTGGCAGCAGCGCGGCATACGTCCCCTGGCCGAGCGAAGCGATGTCGTGTTGTAGAGTGTCGAAACTGCGCCGCAGCCCGAGCACGTCGTCGGAGATCTCGTCCACGAGTGGACGCTGCTCGAAAAGTTCGACCACGTAACCACTCGCCGCCGAAGGCTGTAACAGCGCTTGGACCGCCTGGGCGGCGGAGAAGTTCCGCTTGGAATCGGAGGGCGCCACGTCAATGTCCTCGATTGCCCCCAGCTCCGAGCGAACCCGTGTTACGAAGCGATAGGTGTTGCCGTTGCGGCTCACGCGGGTTTCTCCGCGTTCCTCGGCGCTGGCAAACCGGTTCCTCAGGCGGGGGAGATGATGACGTGGCAAGCGGAAGAAGAGTTCGCCGGGCGCGCCCGCGCCAACGCAGGGAAATTGGTCGCGTATGAACAGGCTGCGGTTGGGACGGTAGGACTTCGCGATGGCTTCGGTCCGCATCCGCACACGGACATAGGCCAGTGGTCCGAAGCGCGAACTCGCCAGTGTCGCGTCGATCTCGTCGAGGCGATCAATCATCGCCTGCTTGTGGGCCGCAAATCCGCGATCATTGCCGTCGAAGAAGTCCTTGTCAGGCCCGGCTCGCCCAGGCTCGGGAGCGCGAATATAGGATTCGTCGTTAAGGACGATCTGGACCGGATTATTGGCCATCACTCACCTCTGCACGGGCGTCGCGCTCACGGGACTCCCAATCGCTCGACGCGCGTGAGATCTTGCTCTGACTGCACTCGAACATTTGAGCGAGCGTATCCTGGCGAATCCCGAGATCGGCGTGGAGCACCGAGCCGATAAAGCCGGATTCGTCGGATACCAGCAACCGCGCCGGCTCCATCTCTTTCGAATCGACGCCCATCCGCGGCAGTAGTCCGCGCGTAGCCGCCGCGACTGCAGCGGGGGACGGTTCCTCCCCGGATAAGGCGAGACTACGCTTGAGGCTATCCGCGAATGTCCGCAGGTCGGCGCCTGACCGCGCTCCGGCGACGTAGCAGAGGATCTTTAGCACGTCATCGCCGAGGTCTAGTGAGGCGAGAAAGGAGCGCAGCATGGTCAGCCGGGTCTGCGCGTCTGGCATGCCGATCCGGATGTGATTTTGGAACCGACGCCAGACTGCCGGATCGAGCAGGCCGTCATGATTGGTGATCGCGATGGTGAGGCCCCGCCCGGCCCGAGCATCAAGGTTCTGCAAGAGGGTGTTGACCACCCGCTTGAGCTCGCCGAGCTCGTGCGGATCGTCGCGCATCTTGGCCAGCGCATCGAACTCATCGAGTATGAGTACGCAGCGGTAGCGATTGGCGAAGTCGAATAGGTTAGCGATGTTGCGGGCGGTCGTGCCGAGGAAGGAGCTTACAAGACCATCGATGCGGGCATTGACGACCGGCAAGTCGAGCCGCGCCGCGAGCATGAAGGCGGTGAGCGTCTTGCCGGTGCCGGGCGGGCCGTAGAATAACGACGAATAGGACGGCTCGACGCCCATTGCGCGAAGCGCATCTGTACGCTGCCACTCCGTCGCCAAGCCGGCGAGCGCTAAGGACAGCGTTTCGTCGTAAATCGGATCGGGTCGCCCTTCGCCGGGCCGTAGGACGATTTCGGCCAGCGGCACGCTTGTTTCACGGTCGGTCGGCGGATGGACATTCGCGGTCAGCTCATCGCCAGTGACGAGTGACCTGGAGACCTCCACGCTGCTTGGAACTAGGTCACCCTCGCTTTCCACGGCGTTCAGCAAATCAGTCAGGGTCTGCGCATCGCGCGCATCTCCTGCCTTCTTGAGACGGTCGCGCAGTCGCTCAACCTGTTGCCGAAAGCGACCGTCGCCATTCTCGAGCCCGATCCTGCAAAGACTGCGAATTGCTGAAAAATGCTCCATAAGACCCCGTGAATCGATATTTCGATGCGCTTATGCACATATTGAGCCTCATTATGCAACAGGTTTTGATTATATGCATTTAGAGCGGACAATTATGCTGGCGCGCTTACGGCACCTACATGGCTGGTGGGTGCCACCGTGGATGGCCGATCGTGGATCTTTACACCGCTTTGCGGCTTCCGTCTGGCGGTAAGGAGAGGGCCGAACAGCGGCTCCGCTCTGTTATCAAACCGTAAGGAGAGGGTTCGTTCTCGGCCCATTTTCAGTCACGCACCTCCGCGATCTGCGCAGCGAGATGTTGCTCGCGAATACCCACATCACTGTCGTGCGCGTTGCACCACTTCCGCCGAAGGGATCGATGTAGGTCGACAACGCGCCAGGCCGAAAGCGGTGTCCGCCATTTCTCAAGCTCGCCCGCAACCTCGTGGTCGAATTTGGCGCGGCAGGCAAATGGCAGCGTGTCACGCGCTACACGAATCAGCGCTGCACTGGCGGGCGGCCCCATGAACAGACGTTTTGCGATTTGCCATTGGGCAAGGAACGCGAGGGCAACCGTGACAGACGCGAAGATAGCAGATGACACCGGGCCGCCGATCAATGGAAATATCGCAAGTGGGCTCAGCAGAAGCACCGAGGTAACAAGGAGTGCCGCAAGCTGATATCTGAGCATCAGGAACTCGATGCGCGCGGCGCACCGCGATTGTTTAGGGGGGCTCATAGTCTCTCCTTCTACGATCCGATCGGGCTTTCGCCATATTTGCGCAGAACATCATTGAACGCTTCGGCCATCAGGTCCTGCAGGCTGAGGCCGTTGCGCCGCGCGCAGGTGTGCATGGCAAGCGAGAGTTCAGGCAAGAAATAGCCCGATATCGCTTTCCGACCGACACGGCTTGGCGGGATCTGGGGGTTAGCTGCAGGTGATACGGGTTCGGCCGGCATGTCGTCTTTTGGCTGCTTATCAGCAAGGTTGGCAAAGCGGTTCATGCGGACATCCTTTCGTGTTCTGGTATGACCATGTTCAGCTGTTCACACGCCCACATGTGAAGCTGTTCAATCTCGCGCGCAGCCTTACTTGGAGGATCAAGATCGAAGACGGTCTTGCCGCCCGCAACCGCATGGCGATAGGTGGCGCGGTCAGGCAGGATGACGGGGCAGGTCTGCGCCCCGAACCCGGCGACAAGCTCCATCGCATCGGCATAGATCAACGGAGCATTGGGCGGGCCGGCGGTAAATACAACAAAGGCGGGCTTGGCGAGCAGTTCGACCAGACGGATGGTTGTCCGCATCGCGGCGAGATCAAACGCGCTCGGGCGGCAGGGGATCAACACGAGATCTGCGCACTCGACCGCTTTGCTGGCTGCAAGATCGGCATGGGGCGGCGTGTCGATCACGATCAGATCAGCGCCCTGCTCTGAGGCAGCCTCGATCTTTGCAGCAATGCGCGGCGGTGCGCTGTCGATGATTTCGGGCGGCGCGCCGTGTCGCCATTCGGCCCATTGCGAGGCGCTGGCCTGCGGATCGGTGTCGATCACCAGGCTTATCTGACCCGCGCGAGTAGCCGATGCGGCGAGATGGATCGCCAGAGTCGTCTTCCCGGCACCGCCTTTCTGACTGACAATTGCGACGGTGCGGGTGTTTGGATGTGGTGTTGTTGTCATGCGCGATGGTCCTCATGTTCACATGTGAGAGTGTGGGAATGTGCGGATGTGGCCATATTTACCGGCTCCGCTCGACGTCGAGACTGCGCTGAATATCACGTGCGGGCTCACCCTTGTCGCGCGCCGGTTCGCTGCCCCGGCCGAGGGGCTTTTCGAGCGTGATATCGCGCTCGCGATTTTGAAGGACGGCCATGGCGTATTCGGGGCCGAGTTTTTCGGAGAGCTTCTGAAGGTCTTCCTTGAAGCCGGGATAGTGTTCGGGCGACTTTGTCTCGGTCTTCGAAACATCCATTGCGCTGGTCTTCTCGCCCGTCCTGGTCTCGACCTGGCGCTGCACACGATCGGGATTGTCGGTCACCAGCGTCGCGTGTTCTGCGATCCGGGTGACAGCGACCAGAAAAGAGGCTGTGTTGTTGAGCGCCCGTTCGCGCTCCGACATCATGATGATGCCATCCTTGGCGGTCATGCCCTGTGCGACATGCACGTTGATTGCATAGGCGAGATCGAGCCGCTCGAGCATCGAGTCGCCTTGCGGCAGTTCGTGCAGCTTGCCATCGCCCGCCTTTATCGTGACCTTGCCGCCATCGATGCGCTCGACATGGGCAATATCGCCGTTGAGCAACCCACGTTCGCCGTCCTTCGCGGTCCAGCGAATCCGGTCTTGTTCGTGGAGGGCGATACTCTTGCGCTCGAAAATGGTGACGGCATCATGCTTGAGATTGGCCGGAAGTCGCGAGGGATCGAGTGTCCTGAGCTCGCCATCGCCCATATGCAGCTCGACCTTGCCATCTGAGACGTCGACGACCTCGCCGCGCTCACCGCGCTGGAACTTTTGGCTCGGCAAGTTCGTCTGGAATGCGACCACGCGACCTTCGTGATAGCCTTTGAGTTGGCGTGCGCCTTCGCGGGTGATGGTTACCCGGTCGAGTACATCGAGGCGGATACTGTTCGCACCGAGCTCGCCCCGCGCAGCCAATGCCTTCTGCGCCTCCGCATTGCCCGCGCTTCGCATGGCGCGACCTGCGGCAAGGAGGACGGTACTGTCGCGCTGATCCTTCGATAGCTCGGCCCACATGTTCGCAGCAGTCTTCGGTATATTTCCCGGCGCGACCTCGGTGGTCGCCGCCTTGAGCTCCTTGAACGCCTGATCGATGTCACCGTCCCCCAGCGCACGATTGAGCGCTTGCATCTGCGGCGTCTGCGCGCGCAGGTTTTCAGCGATGTCGCTCCTGCCAAGATCCTGGCCCTGAAGCTGGGCAAACGGCTTGCCCGCCTCGATTGCGGGTAGCTGCTTGATATCGCCCGCCAGGACGAGCCGCCCGACATCCATCCGGTTGGCGAGGTCGATCAGACGTGCGAGCCGGTCGGTTCCGATCTGGCTCGCTTCGTCCACCATCACCAGCGCGCCGCTGAGCTCTTCCCGCGCTTCCGCCACCCTTTCCGCGCTGGCACTGCCGCCGAGAACCCGTGCATACCGGGCCAGAAAGCCATCCACCGTGGAAGCCGGCGCTGCCGTTTTCTCCCCAAACTCACGCGCGATTCTGCCGACATGAGACAGCGCCACCACATTCCGCTCTTCCTCCCGCGCAATGGCGGCCACCGGAGCCAACGCCGCTGACTTCCCAACACCAGCGCCGCCTTGGACGAGATGAACGCGGTCTTTGCTCACGAGGATATCGGCTCCGGCCTTCTCCTGACCCTGGTTCAGGCGTCGCAGGCCGATGGCCCGCGCCTGTTCTTGCAGGCGTGCGACTGCTCCGTCACGCTCTGCGATGGGCTGAACGCTTCCCTTTCCTGCTAGCGCCAGAGCAACGACCTTGTTCTCGATGGCCACGGCCTGCTGTGTGGTCAGCATCCGGTCACGATCCGCAGGACCGCCGCCAATCAAAAGGCCCCGTTGCTGAAGTTGCTCGATACGCGCCTCAATCGCTTCGACCGTGAATGGCCCCTGTCGTTCAAGCGAATGGCGGATCAAATCATTGCGGCTGAAGGCCGCCTCGCGCTCGCCAAGTTCTCTCGCAGCGGAGGCGACCGCATGTGCTGCCGCAAACGCTTTGGGATCAAGCCGGCCAAGCCGCTCCGGGACCAAAGCGTCTCTATCTTTCGGGGTCAGGCCCATTGCGCTGGCAATCGCCATGCCCTTGGCGCCGATTCCGCGAATGCCGGTCACAAGCCGGGTCCAGACAGTCTGCTCGGCGCTGGATCGCGCCAGAGCTTTGTCGATCAGAGGTTGGGGATCAAAGCCAACACGATTTGCTGTTTCCTCCCATCGCTCCTTCTGACCCGCCATGTCCGGGCTCATCTCTTTGCCTTTGCGCGTGGAAAGCGCGGCAAGCTCAAGTTCCCTGGCACTGCTTCGTCCATCCTTTGCGGCTTCGGCCACCACCTCAGCGCGCCGGGTCGAAAAGGCTTCGATCACCTCGCGGGAAACACCCCTGATCTCGAATGCGCCATCGACCGCCTCCCTAGCGGGGACAGTTTCGTAGCCGAGCGCCTCGACCCTGGCGCGCATCTCTGCGTTGTGCACCGCGCTCATCGCGTGCTGCGCACGGTAGAATTCTGGATTGTGGACCGCTCGCCATTTGCCATCCGCGGTCTGGGTCGCGTTGATGCCGACCGCGTGAATATGGAGGTGGGGCTCCATGTTACGGTTCACGTCGTGAAGAAAGCTGGCGACAAGGAGGTTGCCCGTGCGCTCGGGCACAGCGGTGCCCAGTTCGTTGTCCCAGACCCGCGCTTCAACGACGTTCTTTTCGGCCCATTTCAGGGCCACTTTCGCCGACTCCGTGAACGCCTCGATCAGGCGCTTGTCGCCTCCAACCAGCGCCATCAACGACACCGACTTCGACACGCTGAAGTGGAGTTCATCGCCGAAGCGGCGCACGCCATCCTTGCCTTGGATCTCCGAACCGTCGGGCAGCTTGCCCTCGATGACGGCGGCGAACATGTCCTTGTCGACGGAACCGCTCAGCCCCAGCGCTGCGGCACCCTTGCCTAACCACTCAGAGGAATCGAGCGCCTGGTCAGAGGTGTAATAGTTATCCTGCGTAAGGTACTCGACGGTCCCCGCACCTGACGTAACTGCATTTACATGGATCATCGCTCATCCTCATGAGCGATGACGCGAAGACCGAGTTCGCGCTCCGGTTCAGGAAGCTGGCAGTCGGCGCGGCCGTATTCGCGCTCGATCAAACGGCACATTTGTGCGGGACTGTCGATCAGCTTTGAGGCCTGCCAGACGGACCACCCACTAAACAGCCCGGGCAATACAAGCCCCGTCAGTATTCCAAGCGAGAGCAGCAGTCCTCCGCATGCGCTGAGAAATTTGAGCGACAACATTCGATTGTCACCCAGGTAGAGTCCCCGCATTTCCCGGGGCTCGCTTGCCAGCTCAATCGTCTTGGCCAGTTGCTCGGAAATCTGGGCTAGGCGCGTTTCAAGCGCTTCGAAAAGTTTCGGCTCCAGCGTTTCGAATGCGGTCAGCAACTCTTCGGTCATTGTCAGGAAAGGTGAAAGACTGGCTTCGTCCTGCTTTCGAAACTCGGCAATGAGCCGCTGCTGTGCGAGCCGGTTGGCTTCTTCACCACCGTTCCATTTCTCGTGAAGTTTATGCTGCATCCGGACGTTGTCGGCCTGTGCCCGGTCCATTTCGATTACGAGCTCTTTGAGCTGGTGCACCAAACCGCTGACGGTGGTGTCGAGCCGCGGTCCAGCGTCCTTCTGGAAGATCGCGCGACCGGCGTCATAAGCCTCAACCAGCTCCTCGGCGAGGTCGCGAAGTAAAGCCGCGTTCGAGAGATTGCGCTCGGCGGCGATTCCGGAGAAGCGGGTATAAATTTGAGCGGAAACAGAGGTGTGGAGCTGTTCAGTCTTCGCCATGACGACCTCCCGGCGAGAGGGATGGCCGCAAGATCTTCGTAGTTCTTAAGTCTCTGATATATGGCGGTTCTACAGGCCGCCTACAGACCGCGAGTGCGACAGAGCCAGCTTTCCGCAACCAACTACAAAACGGTACTTGCCCCGTATGGTACCGTTTTCCGGGGGTTTGTCCGCTCCACCGAGAGCAGGCCACCTGCATGGAGTGTGAAATTCTATTTTCGTCCTCCAGAGTCTGGGCCAGCGAGATCGGCGAATTTCGAAGTCTTCCTGGATTTCCAGTGGGGCGCAGCCGGCTGAACGGCCGAAACAGTTGCGATGCTATTCTGACCGGGCTCATGCCGCATTCTCCCGATAGACATTCGGGTGCCCCGCTCGATTGAAATCGAGCTCCGACATGGCCTGAGGTGCCGCTTCCGGCTCTTTGTCGAGTTCGGTGCAGAAACGCTGGTAGAAGCCATAGGCGAGCCGCTCAAAAGGCCACCCCGTCCCGCTGAGTTTGAGGATCGGCAGCGGCTCCTCGTCTAAAGCAGTTTGCAATGCGGCGCGGTTGATGACGTCCTGATCGTAGGCATCAAGCACGAAATCACAGAAAGATGCTCCATCAAGACGAGTGAGCATTTCAGCCAGATGTTTCGCATCAGGGCCGATGCAATGCTGCTCGACCAGCTGCCGAACGGGGTCATTCCAACTGTCGAAATGCTCCAGCCAGACGTCGAACCAGATTGCCCAAGTCAGTCGGTTTTCAGTGCCTGACAGCCGTTCACAGACAGCATCAGCGGTTTGATCGTAGATCGCGTCGAACAAATCGGGCAGGGCTGCAAAGATCGGTTCCGGATCGACCTCGCGCAGCAGAATAGCCGCAGCATGCCGCCAGCTCAGAACATCCGTTCGCCGGGGTTGGTATGATGGCCACCACGGATTGCCGTCTTCCAAGGCATGCCAAAGACGTTCGACCTTCGAAGGAGTCATGTTGTGTACCCCTTCGCGAGCTTTGCAAGGGAGGCGGAGGCAAGCTTCCCGAAGCTGCCGTGATCATCTTGGCCAGACGGTTCTGGTGTGAACGAACCTTCGCCCAATTGCCCCTCTGGATAGCCTTGTGCTGCCTTGAGCATCGGCAAGAGGCCTGTGGGGTTTCGCAGTAGTCCAGTCAGGCATCTTCGACCTGATCGTGCTCGATAGCGGTGCTCACCAGGCAATCGGGCATTGCGATCGATGACGACGACGCAGACCGCTGCACGCTCGCGTCCCAACCTCTCGCATGCTTGACCGAATGCAGCCTCTGAAATGCCATGCCAGCGGCATGCCGTTTCTGACGCATCGATAAGATCACGCCAGCTTAGTGATCGTCCGTGAGGAAGGAGGTTTCGATAGTCGGAGCTGGCAATTCCAGCGACCAAGTCGGGTGTGACCTTTGTCGCGCGATCATCATCACCTCCGCCGGAACGAGCGCCGCTACGGTTTTTCGATGAGTTTGATTCAGGTATATTGGGCGTAACGATTTCTTCCGTCCGGTCGGAAGATTCCGTTGCACCGGAGGGAAGTTCCAGCAGCACCAACAGTGCTTCAAGCGTATTCCTCAATGCTTCCAGCTTCTCGACATCGTTGATGCGTGAGACGCGGCCGCGCGGCAGGATCTCGCCCACCCGCTCGATTGCTTCCGGATTATCAGAGGCCCGGACTTCGCGATTCAGTGCCGCAACTTCCTGCTTGAGGCAGAATACCGCGTTAGCCTGCAGTTCGATCGCTTCGCGCCGTGCCTGCCATTTGGCCCAGCCATCGATCAGCGGGCGAAGACTGATCCCCGCAAGCGCGACGATATTACCATTGTGACGCTTGCCGCTGCGTCTGGCATGCGGGCTGTGTGTCCGCTCAATGAAGCCACCGCGACGTAATTCCGCTTCAGCATTGTGCAGAACCTTGGTCGAAATCCTCAGCTCGCCTGCCATTGTTTGCGGCTGTTCCCAGGTGCCACAGATTTTGCCAGGTTCGAAATCAGATTGTCGGCATGCCCGAATGAAGTAATGCAGAAGGCGAACCGCCGTTGCCGAGAGCCGCTCTTTTTTGCAGGTCCCATGCGCAATCTCAGCGACTAGGTCACAGAGTTTGAAGGGGGTCACACCATCGGGCAGGCCCCCGTGAGTGAGGGAGGCGCTCATTTGGCACCTCCGGCAAGGTTTGCCCTTGCACCCGATTCGACCATCGCGTAGGAAGAAGAAATAGCCGTGACGCTATGAAATTTGCCGCCGGGAAGGGTGCCTGCCCTTCCGGCGGTTTTTCGTTTCAGCGTTGGTGGACCCGAGCCGTGATATGATAGGATGGTTTTGGCGGCCCTTCGTACAATTGGCGTACAGCACACCACCCTGGTGTCATTGATAATGATTTTCTTACAGATGGTTAGTTGAGATCGCGAACTCCCTTCACACGGGTGGGGTCGCAAGTTCAATCCTTGCCGCGCCCACCATTTTCTCGAGTACAAATAGAAAAGGCCGCCCCAATCGGGACGGCCTCTCTGGTGTTTGCCTTACGCTCAGGCGGCTATCTTGTTCGCCTTCGGTGCAGTTGTCGTGGTGGCCGGCGAAGCAGTGTCGGCGGTGTCGCCGGTGTTCTTGTCCATCATCTTCTTCGCCACATAACCGCCCGCGCCCAGCGCGATCATCGCTGGCAAACTCATGCGGCGCAGCAGGGTCGTCGCCACGACGCCCAAGGCAGCGCCGGTGGCACCACCCACGCCCTTGGTCTGCTTGGCGATCCTGTCACCCACGAATGCTCCGATAACCTTGCCAATCATACGAAATCTCCTTTGCGCAACCAACGGCTGAAAGGAGACCAAGTTCCGAAAATCAGTCGGGTTTTGAGCCCGCGATCCCTTCGCGAAGCAGGCGATTGGCAATCTTGGCCACAGTGGCCGGGTCCGGATCGCCATCTTGCGCCCAGATGGCATAGCGCAGGCCGAGAAACACATTCATGCCCATCACGGCCCAGGCTTCTGGCTCGCCGAGATCCGCGCGCAGGCCGTCCGTCGATGCACCGGCCTTCAGCCGCTGTTCGATGCGATCCCCGATCCGTTCGTAATGTGCGCGGTAGCTGACCGGATCGACGAACTCGGCTTCGTCGATGATGCGATAGACTTCCTTGTGCTCGGCAGCGAATTCCAGGAACGCCTGAAGCGCCGCCCGCTCGACCGCGAGTGGTCCCATGTCCGGTTCGATCGCGTCGCGCGCCGCGGTACCGACCGCTTCGCTCATGTCGCGCACAAGAGCGCGGAAGATCGCGTCCTTGCTGTCGTAATAGGTGTAGAATGTCCCGAGCGCGACACCCGCGCGTCGCGTGATTCCGCTGATCGATGCTTCATGAAAGCCATGGTCGGCGAATTCCACGGCTGCTGCATCCAGCAGTTTGCGCAAGGTCTTGCGACCGCGCTCCGTGCGCGGCTTGCGGTCCGCCTGGGTTGCCAAGTCGTCCATCCAACGCCCCTTCCGCTGATAATTCTATGCAGAGTCAAGCCCGCAGACAACAACAAACTTGAAAGGTGGTTCAGGTTTCATTATTGCGGCGGGACAAAAACGAGATTGGGAGGAATTCAAGATGCGCGGCACCATGCTTTCGATGTGTACCCTTTGCGCCGGGGTGGCGACTGCCGCCCTCCTTGCAGCACCGGCTGCAGCTCAGCAGGTGGATGCTCGGGCGATCGCTGAAGAGGGCCAGTCGACCGAGGACGATGTCATCGTCGTCACCGCCCGCCGGCGGGCGGAGCGGATCACCGACGTGCCGCTCGCCGTTACCGCCATTTCGGGCGAGGAGCTCGAAAAGCGCGGCACGCAGGATCTCACCCAGGTAGCGCAGGAAGTTCCCAATGTTACGCTGGAGGTGAGCCGCGGCACCAACACAACGCTGAGCGCGTTCGTGCGCGGGGTCGGTCAACAGGATCCGGTCGCCGGGTTCGAAGCGGGCGTCGGCCTCTATGTCGATGACGTCTATATCAATCGCCCGCAGGCCGCAGTGCTCGACGTGTACGATGTAGCACAGATCGAAGTGCTGCGCGGGCCGCAAGGCACGCTGTACGGCCGCAATACGATCGGCGGCGCGATCAAGTATGTGACCGCACGGCTACCTGACGAAACGCAGGTCAAGGTGCGTGGGACGCTGGGCAATTACAACCAGGCAGACCTGATTGTGTCGGCCTCGACGCCGGTCAGCGCCACGCTGAAGATCGGTGCCAGCGGCGCGCGGCTGTCGCGCGGCGGATTCGGCGACAACCTGGTCCAGGACGGGGTCGAGAACTACAACAAGGATGTCTGGGCCGCGCGCGGCACGATCGAGTTCGACAACGGCCCGCTCTTCATCCGCCTGTCGGGCGATTACGTGAAGGACAATTCCGATCCACGCCAAGGCGGCCGCCTGCTGGTCGGGCGGCTCACCGGCGCGCCGATCCTCGACAGCGTCTATGACACGCGCGCCGGGCTGGACGTAGTGGAGCAGGAGGTCGAGGCCTACGGCGGCGGTCTGACCATCGCCTATGAGCTCAGCGACACGATCACGCTGAAGTCGATCACCGGATACCGTGAGGATCGTTCGACAACCCCGATCGATTTCGACAGCCTGCCCGCTGCCGATCTTGACGTTCCCGCCATCTACGAAAACGACCAGTTCAGCCAGGAATTCCAGCTTCTTTACGAGAGCGACCGGCTGAACGGCGTGCTGGGGGCGTACTATCTGGACGCCAACGCCTTCACCGCTTTCGACGTGGCGCTCTTCACCACCGGGGCGTTTGTCGGCCTGCCCGGTCTGAACGCGCAGACGCTGGGTGATGTCGGCACGAAGACCTGGTCGATCTTCGGCGATTTCACATATGACATTACCGACCAGCTCAGCTTGTCGGTCGGCGGGCGTTACACCTGGGATGAAAGGACCAGCCGAGTGCTGCGAACGACCTTCGTCGGCGGCTATTCGGACCTGTTTCCACCATCCGATGCGGTCCCCATCGCAGTCACCAGCGATTTCAACGGCAGCGAGACATTCAAGGAGTTCACCCCGCGCGCATCGATCGCCTACAAGCCCAGCTACAACCACACGGTGTATTTCACCTATTCGAAGGGCTTCAAGGGTGGCGGCTTCGACCCGCGCGGCCAAACTCAGCTCGCGCCGGACATCGATGGCGACGGCGATGTCGATTTCAACGATCAGTTCGAATTTCTTCGCTTCGCCCCGGAGAAGGTCGATAGCTACGAGCTGGGCTGGAAGGCGAACGTGCTCGACGACCGGCTGTTTCTCGCCCTCGCCATCTTCAAGGGCGACTACACCGATATTCAGATCCCGGGCTCGGTCGGGGTCGACACCGATGGCGACGGTGTGAGCGACACCTTTGTCGGCGTGACGTCCAACGCGGGCGATGCAGACGTCAACGGGATCGAGTTCGAAGGCAGCGCGCTGGTCGGGCGGGACTTCGCCGGCCCCGGCAGCCGCCTGAACTTCAACTGGGCGGTCGGTTATCTCGATGCGCAATACAACACCTTCATCGATACCTTCGGCAATGATGTGGCCGACGAGCGGGTGTTCCAGAACACGCCGGACTTCACCGCCAACGCCAGCTTCGATCTCGGCCTGCCCGTCGCCAGCGGGATCGTCGACTTCATCGGCACGATTTCGATGCGCGGCGATTCCAGCCAGTTCGAATTGCCCGGCCCGCTCGACCAGGACGCCTATGCGCTGGTCGATGCGAGCATCGTCTACACCGACGACAGCGATCGCTGGTCGATCGGCATCCACGGCAAGAACCTGTTCGACAAGCGCTACATCGTTGCCGGCTATGACTTCGTGACCGGGTCGGTGCTGGGGCTGGAAGGCAACCTGACCGGCTTCTACGGCGATCCGCGCCGCATCTTTGTGACCGGCGAAGTCACGTTCTAACCTGCAAAAATTACCAATCGAGAGGGTCGGCCCCGGCCGGCCCTCTTCATGTCCGCATTCGGCGACGCATTTCCCCGCCCTCGCGATCCGTCGCGACGCCATAGGTCGCAACGTAATCCGCGAAACGCTCGCGCACCTGATCTTCGCTCAGGCCGAATTCCTCCAGGCTGTAGCGGTGCGGATGGCGCTTGAGCGCGGCCGACCGAGCGAGGAAACCTTCCATCGGAGCGATTGCCGGGGCGATGTCGAACCCGAGGAAGTCGTAGACCCGTTGCATCGTGCCGCGCCAGTCGGTTTCCATATCCTCGTAATGCACGTCGATCATCCGTTCGCGCGGAATGGCATCGCGTGCGGCGCGCATCCGGGCGATCATCTGTTCGGTCTTGTCGAGCCACATCCGGCCGGTCCGCCGCGGATCGACATCGTCCGAATAGATGATCGTCTGGTTCCACGCGAGCGAGGCGGCGCTGCCGACGACCTGCTTGGGATCGCGGTGCGTGAAGATCAGCCGCGCATCGGGAAACACCTCTAGCAGGGCCGGCAGGTCCATCATGTGTTGCGGCGTCTTGAGAATCCACGGACGCAGCGAGCTTTCCTGCTGCGACCAGCCAATCAGCCGCAACAGATCGGCCATGTAGCGATAGGCGGGCACCGCGCTATGGCCAGCACACCAGGCGGCGTATGACGGGACGTGCCACTGTGCATCGTGCTTCATCCCCCACATGCTGGCGACCAGCAGGCCGAGCTCCTCCTCGGGTTCGTAGGGACCGGTTGGATGGATCGACAGGGTGCGCGGGTTGGCAAGACGTGCGACATTCATGATGCGGCCTGCCAGCTTCGGCCTAAAATCCTCCTTCTTGCCTTCCAGCACCTCCTCGAACCCGGGTCGCGGCACGGGGCTGATCGTCTCGAAGCTGCGCAGATGAGCGAAGCGTTTGTCGCTGGCGAGCAGGCGGTGCAGCCGCGTCGTGCCCGAGCGCATCGGGCCCACGATCACGACCGGATGCGGGATCGGTCGGGCGAGGATTTCGGGATGCCGCTTGAACCACATCTGCGCGTAGAGGCGGCTTTCGAGGACATACTGGAACTGCTGCATGGCCGAGAAATCGCCTGCTGCGTTGAGCGCAGCCTCCCGCTTTACGCTGTCGAGCAGTACGTCGAAGGGCTGTTCGAACCAGGGATCGCCGAAATCGTCGAGACCGGTGGCCGCTGATGCTTTCTCCACCAGGAAATCTTTCTCCAGCGTCGCGGGCGCAATCGCACCCAGGCGCCGTCCGGTGCGGATAACCGCGTCCGCGATGTCGATGAAGCGCGTGCGGCGCGGCGGCTCGATGGGCTGGCCTTGCAAGTCTGTCATGCCTTTCAAGCTGTTGGGAATGCCCCTGAACGCGCAAGCAATACAGATGTGCCCGACTGCGCGACCGGGCGATACCTCCCTCTGGTCAAGCGCGCGGGGAGCAGGCATAGGCGCGCTCCATGCACGATATTGCCTTTATCCGGTCCAATCCCGAGACGTTCGATGCAGCGATGCGCAAGCGCGGAGCAGAGCCGGTGGCCGACCGCATCGTCGCGCTAGATGCGAAAAAACGCGAGGCCACAACGAAGGTCCAGCAGGCGCAGAGCCGCCGCAACGAAGCCTCCAAGGCGATCGGCCAGGCGATGGGCCAGGGCGACAAGAACAAGGCCGAGGCGCTGAAGGCCGAAGTGGCCGAGATCAAGGCCTCGATGCCCGAATGGGAGGAGGCAGAGGGGGCTGCGGGCGAAGAGCTCGACCGCCTGCTCGCGACCCTGCCCAATATCCCCGCCGATGACGTCCCGGAAGGCGAAGACGAGGACGGCAATGTCGAAGTCCACCAATGGGGCGGGAAGCGCGAATTCGGTTTCGAGCCGAAAGAGCACGCCGACCTCGGCCCGGCCCTCGGCATGGAATTCGAGACCGGTGCAAAGCTCTCCGGCGCGCGTTTTACCTTCCTGCGCGGTGACATCGCCCGCCTCCACCGCGCGCTGGCGCAATTCATGCTCGACCGGCAGACGCGCGAAAACGGCTACACCGAATGCAATCCGCCGGTGCTGGTCAATGACGACGCGATGTACGGCACCGACAAGCTGCCGAAGTTTGCGGACGACAGTTTTCGCACCACGGATGACCGCTGGCTCGTCCCCACCTCCGAAGTTCCGCTCACCTATTCGGTCGCGGGCGAGATCCTGCCGGACCTCGCCGAGCCTATACGCCTTACTGCACACACGCTCTGCTTCCGTTCCGAAGCCGGGTCGGCAGGACGCGATACGCGCGGCTTCATCCGCCAGCACCAGTTCGAAAAGGTCGAGCTGGTCAGCATCTGCCGCCCGGAAGACAGCGAGGCCGAGCACGAGCGCATGACCAAATGCGCCGAGGGCGTGCTCGAGGCGCTGAACCTGCCTTATCGCCGCATGCTGCTGTGCACCGGAGACATGGGTTTCGGCGCGCGCAAGACCTTCGACCTCGAAGTGTGGCTGCCCGGTCAAGGCGCATGGCGCGAGATTTCCTCCTGCTCCAATACCGGCGATTTCCAGGCGCGGCGGATGAACGCGCGCTATCGGCCCGAAGGCGAAAAAAAGACCGCTTTCGTCCACACGCTCAACGGCTCCGGACTTGCCGTCGGGCGGACGCTGGTGGCCGTGATGGAGAATTATCAGGACGCCGACGGGAGCGTGACCGTACCTGATGTGTTGCAACCCTATATGGGCGGTATCACCAAGCTGGAACCACAGGGCTGATGCGTATTCTCCTGACCAATGACGACGGCATTCGCGCGCCCGGACTGGAAGTGCTCGAAGGGATTGCGCGACAATTCAGCGACGATATCTGGATCTGCGCGCCGGATGAGGAGCAGTCGGGCATGGGTCATGCGCTCACTCTCACGCGGCCGGTGCGCCTGCGCCAGCATGACGAACGCAGGTTTTCCGTCACCGGAACGCCGACCGACGCCGTGACGATGGGCTTGCGCCGGGTCGTCCCCGGCAAGCCCGATGTGATCCTGTCAGGCGTCAATCGCGGGGCCAACCTTGCCGATGACATCACCTATTCCGGAACCGTTTCGGCAGCGATCGAGGGCGCCCTCGCCGGGGTGCGCTCGATTGCGCTGAGCCAGGTCTATTCCAAGGAAGGCGCTGGCGACGACGTGCCTTTCGGTGCCGCGGTGGAATGGGGGGCGAAAGTGCTGGCCCCGCTGCTCGACACGCCGCTGCCCAAGCGCACGCTGGTCAATGTCAATTTCCCGCCCCGCCCGGCGGACGAAGTGAGGGGCATCCGCATCGTGCGGCAGGGCTTCCACGATTATTCCAGGGGAACGGTGGTTGAAGGGCGTGACCCGCGCGGCTTCACCTATTACTGGTTCGGTCTCGAGGCGATCGAGCACACGCTCGACCATGGGACGGATCTTGAAGCGATTGACGAAGGCTATGTGTCGGTGACACCCCTGCAACTCGATCTTACGCACCATGCCTCGCTCGGCGCCCTGGCGGAGCGATATACCGAATGAAGCGGTTGGCCCTCGCATTGTCAGCATTCTTGCTGGTGGCAGCGGGCAACCCTGCGACCAAAACCGAGCACACGGTCGCCGAGGGCGAAACCCTGAGCGGCATAGCGGAGCGGGTCGGCGTATCGGCCACGGTCATCGCCGCGGCCAACGGGCTGGTCGAGCCATTCGACGTCAGGGCTGGCCAGGTCCTGATCATTCCGCGCCAGCGCAAGCATGTGGTCAAGGCAGGCGATACCGGATCCGGCATCGCGCAGAAATACGGCGTGCCCTTCGATCTGATCGCAGTGGCGAATGGGCTCGAGGCACCCTATCGCATCAGGCGCGGACAGACGCTCATCATCCCTGCCTATTCGGATCGCCCGGCCCCGCCCGCACCGGTTCGCGATCGCCCCTATTTCCGGCGTCCCCACGATGGTGCGATCCTTGCGGGGTTCGCCCGCCGCCCCGACGGTGGCGGTCATGAGGGTATCGACATCGCGGTGAGCACGGGCGACATGGTGCGCGCCTCCGCCAGCGGGACAGTGGTCTATGCGCAGGAAGACAGCGGCCGCTTCGGCCCGCTCGTCGTGCTCGATCACGGCAATGGCTGGCGCACGCGCTACGGCCATCTTGCACGCACGACCGTGACTTTGGGTGAATTCGTCAAGGCCGGGGAGCGGATCGGTATCGCCGGACAAGGCGGCAGCGCGACGCGGCCCGAACTGCACTTCGACATCCTGAAGGACAATACCCCCGTCGATCCCGCCGATCTTTTGCCGGCGCGAGGCCGTCCATGAGCCGGAAGGACCGCCAGGTCGATACGATCGTTCCGAGCAAGAATCCGGAACGCGTCTATCGCGGACCGCGCTTCCAGCCGCTGCGGCGCGCGGTCAAGATCCCGGTCTGGGGTGACCTCGGCATTCGCCTCGGCCTTGCGCTATTCCTTATCTTCATCGTGGTGATGATCCATTGGTGGGATCGTGAGGGGCTGGTCGACAATCTCGACGGCGAGGTCAGCTTCCTCGATGTCATCTACTTCACCATGATCTCGATCACGACGACCGGCTTTGGCGATATCGCGCCGATTTCCGACCGCGCGCGGCTGGTCGAAGCGGTCATCGTGACCCCCATCCGCTTTGCGGTATTCTTCATCTTCGTGGGCACCGCCTACAATTTCATCATCAAGCGCAGCTGGGAGAAATGGCGCATGGCCCGCATCCAGGAACAGCTTTCCGATCACATCGTGGTCCTCGGCTATGGCATTTCGGGCTCCGAAGCGGTCGCCGAACTGATCGAGCGGGGGATAGATCCTACCTGCATCGTGGTCATCGATCCCAGCGAGGAGCGGCTTGCCGATGCCGAGGCCTTGGGCTGCAATATCATGGCGGCCGACGCCACGCGCGACACGACGCTCAAGGCCGTACGCATAGATCAGGCGCAAAACGTGCTGGTTTCGGCCGGACGCGACGACACAACCATCCTCATCACGCTTACGGTTCGAGCGCTCGCGCCCAATGTGCCCATCAGCGCTGTCGTCCGGGCCGACGACAATGAATCGCTGGCGCGCCAGGCCGGGGCCAACAATGTCATCAACCCGGTGCGCTTCACCGGCCTGCTGCTGGCCGGCAGTGCCAAGGGCGAACATATCGCCGATTATCTCGCGGACCTCGCCTCCGTCTCGGGCCGGGTTCAGCTGGTCGAGCGCGAGATTACCGAAGAGGAATGTGGCTGCGCCATATCCGAGCTTCGCACCGGCGGGCGCGGCCTCAGGGTCTATCGCAACGGGAAGGCGCTCGGCTTCTGGGAAGACGAGTGCCAGGACTTGCAGAAGGGCGACATCGTGGTCGAGATCGTGCCAACGCCGAACGGCACGAACAAGGGCGATGGTCACGCTCGCGACGACCGCGCCGAAGAACCTGCCTGATCAGTGCAGCGCCCAGAAGACCCCGCCAATCGCGAGATAGGCCACGAGCCAGTAGAGCCAGTCATATAGCGCGCGGCTCACGGGCGTTTCCCGCCGTATCGCGGTGATGAACAGCGCAGGGCCGATGAAGGTCAGCGCCAGCCCGCCGGACATCATGAAATAAAGCCACGGTTTCGCAGCGAGCGTGGCCGCGCCCACTCGCGCGAACATGTGCCCGATCATGACCACGCTGGCGAAAAGCAGCAGGGCGGCCGCGCCATGCAGCACCAGCCGGTCCCGCGGGGTCGCGGCCCGGCCGAAGAAAGCCACACCCAGCACGGCTGCGGCCAGCCACGCCAGTATTACTGCAATCCAGTCTACCGGTCCCATGCAACTCTCCTAGCGCTGCCGGTGTCGTTCGTGTAGGGGCGCTCGCAATTCCACGGACATCGGTACATGAACACCTCCACACCCTCTATCCCCGACCAGAAAAAGGTCGGCATGGTTTCCCTCGGCTGTCCCAAGGCCCTGGTCGATTCCGAGCGCATCCTCACCCGCCTGCGCGCCGACGGATATGCGATGAGCCCTGACTATGCCGGGGCCGATGTGGTGCTGGTCAACACCTGCGGCTTTCTCGACAGTGCCAAGGAGGAAAGCCTTGCCGCAATCGGCGAGGCGATCGCCGAGAACGGCCGCGTGATCGTGACCGGCTGCATGGGCGAGGAAGCCGACGCCATCCGCGCCGCCCACCCCAGCGTGCTGGCGGTCACCGGCGCGCACCAATACGAGGCGGTGGTGGAGGCGGTGCACGAGCACGCTCCCCCGAGCCAGGGCCCCTTCATCGACCTGATCCCGCAGCCCGACATTAAGCTCACGCCGCGGCACTACAGCTATCTGAAGATCTCGGAAGGCTGCAACCATTCCTGCGCCTTCTGCATAATCCCCGACCTGCGCGGAAAACTCGCGAGCCGGCGGATCGATGCAGTGCTGCGCGAGGCCGAAAAGCTGGTCGAGGCGGGCACGAAAGAACTGCTGGTCATCAGCCAGGACACCAGCGCCTATGGTGTCGATACGCGGCACGAGAGCCGAATGTGGAAGGACCGCGAGGTCCGTGCGCATATGACCGATCTGGCCCGCGAACTGGGCCGGCTCGACATTGGCAACGGGACGCCTCCGTGGGTGCGGCTCCACTACGTCTATCCCTATCCGCATGTCGACGCGGTCATTCCGCTGATGGCCGAGGGGCTGTTGACGCCCTATCTCGATATTCCCTTCCAGCACGCCAGCCCGAAAGTCCTGCGTGCAATGAAGCGCCCGGCGAACGAAGCCAAGGTGCTCGAACGCCTTAAGGGGTGGCGCGACATCTGCCCCGACATCGCCATTCGTTCGAGCTTCGTCGTTGGCTTCCCCGGCGAAACCGAGGAAGACTTCAGCTATCTGCTCGACTGGCTGGAAGAAGCGCAGCTCGACCGCGTCGGGGCCTTCCGCTTCGAACCGGTGGAGGGCGCACAAGCCAATGCGCTCCCCGATCCCGTGCCCGAGGAAGTGAAGGAGGAACGCTATGCGCGGGTCATGGAGGTGACCGAGCGCATCAGCGCGACCAAGCTCGCAAGGAAAGTCGGCAAGACCATCCCGGTCATCATCGACGAGCTCGGCAACCCAGACGAGGACGGCGATATCGGAGCCACGGGGCGCAGCCAGGCAGATGCTCCGGAAATCGACGGAGCAGTCTACTTGCGGCAGGTTCCCGGCGATCTGGTCCCCGGATCGATCGTTTCGGTAATGATCGAGGATAGCGACGCGCACGACCTGTTCGGCGTCATCGCCTGATCGCGCTGCCTTGGAAAACCAGCTGCCAGGCGCATTAACTTTGCCGGTTAGGGCTTTCGGCGACAGCCGCAATGGACGGAAAAGTGGGATTTTTCCCAGCCAATTGCGCGTTTCTTCTCCGCTGTCCGCTTCATCTTGGAAAGCACGAAACCTAATCCGCTTTTAACCACCAAACCGCCCGCATTTCCTTGCCTGCCTCTACGAACCGCGAGGCGCGTCAAAGGTTTCTTAAACTTAAGATGCCCATAAGCAGTCGCGATGGGTATCGAACGCGCCTTTGCCGGAACGCGCCTGCCACCACCGCCTGTGCGGTGGGGCAACACGCGACGCGTGGGCGAGAGACTGCGGCATCTCGCTATTTCCTGCGGACTTATCCTTGGTGCGGTGGCCCTGTTCCTGTTCGAGCCGATCGACCAGTTCCTGTGGTTGTTCCAGTCGAAGATTGCCGGTCAGAAAGCGTCCGGAGACATCGTATTCGTCGAAAGTGACCAGATTCTCGACGACCCCAATCTTGGCCACCGCCGCTTGCAACTTGCCAAAGCACTCGACGAACTCGATCGGCGTGGTGTGGGCAAGGTCTATCTGGATGTCGTGTTCGAGGAGCGGTCCGAGAAAGCGTATGATGCCGCTTTGGCCGGAGCCATAGAGCGCCTCGGCCCCCGTATTTCCGTCGCGGATTGGCTCGAACTCGATACAAATGTTCGGCCTCGGATATCCCGCACCGATCCTTCGATCGCAGGCCAAACCAATCGCGTGATTGCCGATCGCCGAGATGACAATTACTTCAACGTCAATTGGAAGACTGCGTTCGGGTTCACCGTAGATGGTGAGCGATTGCCCACACTGGGAGCATCTCTGGGCGGCGATCACACTGCGCAGGGAGGCAGCTTCCAAATCGACTATGGCTTCCCTGGCCAACAGATAGCCAGCGCCCCGCTTTCGAGCCTTACGGAGGGCTCCGCGACCGGTCGCGATCGCAACATCGACTTTGCTGGCAAAACGGTTGTTATTGGGCACGACAAGCGAAGCTCGGGTTCGAACCTCAACGTGCCGAACAGCACCTTCGCTCCACCCAGCTACATCTCCATCTACGCTGGCGAGACTCTCAAGAGCGGACGCGGCGGATACCTTTATTCCGTGACTGTAATTGCAGTGTATGCCCTGTTGCTCGCTGTGCTTGTAATCGCAGCGCCACGGAGACGAAACCGGTGGCTCGCCTATGCTGCCCTCGCCATATCCGTTCCTGCGCTGCTTTTCCTGACAGCGAGGCTTGGATACCGGATCGAGATTTCCTACGCGGCGGGGCTTTTGGCCGTGTACGCGATCTATCGGTGGCGCGCTCGTTGGAAGAGGCGTCTGGCGCTGGTCAATCAGGAAACCGGCCTCCCGACCCTAAAGGCTTTCGACGCGCGTATGGTGCGCGAGCCGATGCTGCGCGGCCATGTCGTAGTAGCCAAGGTGCACAACTACGAGCGCATCCTGAAGAGCCTCGCCCCGGAAGAACGGACCACATATCTGCTCCGACTGGTCGATCGCCTGCGTGCGGTCGACCCGGATCTCGCCATTTTCAGCGAAGGGCACTACGTCGCCTGGCACTCGACTATCGAAGATCGCGCGGCGATGATGGAACACCTCGCCGGCCTCCGCGCGATCTTTGCTGCACCGGTCGTGGTCGGCGATGTATCAGTCGATGTCGGCATCACTTTCGGGGTGTCGGCGATCGACGACGAGACGGCTGGCCGTGTGCCGGCGGCGATGGCCGCAGCCGAAGAAACGTCGGAAGCACACGAGCCTGTCAAGTTTGCCGAAAATGGCGAAAACGCCGATTTGCTGTGGGACATCTCGCTTCGTGCCCGCATCGACGAGGCCATGGAAGCGGGCGAGATCTATTGCGTCTATCAGCCTAAGATCGACACTGCCACCGGGGCCGTCGCCGGCGTCGAGGCCCTGGTTCGATGGCACGATCCGGCAAAGGGCTTCATCGAACCGATGCATTTCGTGCAACAGTGCGAGAAGGCCGGGCGCATGGAACATCTTACGCGCTACGTTCTGCAGAGCGCCTGCTCGGCAGGGCAATTGCTTCATTTCCGCAATGCGCCGATCAAGGTGTCGGTGAATATCTCCGCAACCCTGCTCCGCGACATGCGTGTGGTAGGCCTTGTCCGCAACGCGCTTCAGGCGACCCGCCTGGATCCGCAATTCCTGATCCTCGAGATAACCGAAACATCGCGCATCGCTGACCTGGAGACTGCGTCAACGATCCTCGACGAATTGCTGAAGCTGGGTGTCGGCCTTTCGATCGATGATTTCGGTGTCGGCTCGGCAAATTTCGAGACCTTCTTCTCGCTTCCGTTCACCGAGTTGAAGATCGACCGTCTGTTCGTGTCGAATATCGTATCCGATCCGAAGGCGCGAGCGATCGTCTCGAGCATCATTGAGATGGGCCACCAGGCCCGAATCACGGTCGTGGCCGAGGGGGTGGAAACGATGAAAGAAGCTGAAATCCTTAACGAAATGGGCTGCGACGAGCTTCAGGGATATGTTTTTTCCAGGCCGATATCTCTATCCAAGCTGTTGGAATTCAACGCGAAAAAGGCAGAGGGCCGAGTCGCGAACATGGTTTAGGGTTTACAAACGATTATGGTTAATGACATGCGTTGCCTCTACCAACAGGAGGTACGATCATGTTCAATATCTGGAAATGGTTCTTCCGCGGATAAACCGCGGCCTCGGAATGCATTCATAAAAAAGGGTCCGCTCGGGCCCTTTTTTTTTGCGCATCTCGCATCGCAATCAACCTCCCCGAAACGAAGCAGCGCGTCCGCCGTTGAATGCGCATGGCGCTTACAATCGCAACCCGTTTCGCGTTCAGCGCGGACAAGCCGACCGACGTATTGCTGCAGTTCGAAGCCGCATCTCTGCCCGAACAGGCCATCCGAAACACATCGACCACCCTTCCGGACGCGGAGCATTGCGCACGCATTCCGGCCGAAGACGATATCGGTGAACGGATCTGGCTTCGCGTCGCGGGGCAGTGCGAGGTGCAATACGAAGCCAGCGTCGAGGTCAGGCGGCAACTCGCCGATCTGTCGGAACTGGACACCCTCCCCCCGCACCATCTGCCGGGCGAAGCTGTGCGCTATCTGCTCGACAGCAGATATTGCCCTGCCGATCGCTTCCAACCCTTCGTCGAAGCCGAGTTCGGCTCCACCTCAGGCGGCGCGCGCGTCGCGGCCCTACGCGACTGGATCGAAGACAGGTTCACCTACACGCCCGGCGCGTCGGGACCGGATACGGGCGCCGTCGAGAGCTTCGTGTCGCGCCAGGGGGTCTGCCGCGATTATGCCCACATGCTCGTTACCCTGGCCCGGGCCAGCGCCATCCCCGCGCGCTACGTCTCGTGTTTCGCGCCCGGAGTGACCCCGCAGGATTTTCACGCCGTCGCCGAAGTCTTTCTCGCCGATCCCGAGATCGAGGACGGAGGGACGTGGCAGATCGTCGACGCGACCGGCATGGCCCTTGCGGCCGAAACTGTGAAGATCGGCGTCGGCCGCGATGCTGCCGATGTCAGCTTTCTTACCAGCTTCGGCGCGTGCAATTTCATTTCAAGCGAGATCGACATCCGCAAAGAATAGGAATGCAGCCCTCTGGCAAGCGCCAGCATGCGCTGGTAACCGCCCATCGCAGGAGAGATGACACGATGATCGCAGGCCCGTTCGCATGAGCTTTACAGCAGACCGCCTGCTTTTGTTCGGAGCGACCGGCGACCTTGCGCAGCGCATGCTTTTGCCCTCGCTCTGTGCGCTCGATGCCGATGATCTGCTGCACCCTGAACTGAAGATCGTAGGCACCGCCCGCTCCGATCTCTCGACCCGGGATTTCCGTGATTTCGCGCGCGAGGCGCTGGAGAAGCATCTGCCCAGCAATCGGCGGGGCGGGATCGCCCAGTTCCTCAACCGCCTTCATTACGTGCCCGTCGATGCCACCACGCCGGAGGGCTATGGCGACCTTGCGCGCGAGGTCGGTGAATATGAAAGCGGCCTCGCCATTTTCCTGTCCACGGCCCCCAGCCTTTTCGAAGCGACCATCGCGGGGCTCGAGCATGCCGGCCTGACCAAGGGCAACGTCCGGATCGGCCTCGAAAAGCCTCTTGGCACCGATCTCGAAAGTAGTTGCGAGATCAACGATGCGGTTTCCAAGGCCTTTCCGGAGGACCGGATTTTCCGGATCGACCATTACCTCGGCAAGGAAACGGTCCAGAACCTGCTCGCCCTGCGCTTTGCCAACCTGCTGTTCGAGCCGGTCTGGAATGCGACCTATATCGATCACGTGCAGATCACCGTCGCCGAGACCGTGGGACTGGAATCGCGCGTCGCCTATTACGACGACAGCGGGGCGCTGCGCGACATGGTGCAGAACCACATGCTGCAACTGCTGGCACTGGTTGCGATGGAGCCGCCAACCAGCTTCGATGCGACCGCCGTGCGCGACGAGAAGGTCAAGGTCCTGCGCGCACTGCGCGACGTCGACCGGGACGAGGTGGTCACTGGCCAATATCGCGCCGGAGCCGTGAACGGCCAGGCCGTACCGGGCTATGATGAGGAGCTGGGCAAGGAAAGCGACACCGAAACCTTCGTCGCGATCAAGGCGCATGTCGATAACTGGCGCTGGAAGGGGGTCCCCTTCTACATGCGAACCGGCAAACGCCTGCCCGAGCGCGTGACCGAGATCGTCGTCCAGTTTCGCTGCATCCCGCATTCGATTTTCCAAGGGCGCGGGGCGAGGACCCAGCCCAACCGGCTGGTGATCGGCATCCAGCCCGAAGAGAACATCCAGATGACGATGATGGCCAAGGTACCGGGCCTCGATCGCGACGGACTGCGGCTGCGTTCTGTGCCGCTCGATATTGCCATGCCCGACGCGTTTTCCGGCACGGTGCGTCGGATTGCATACGAACGCTTGTTGTTGGACCTTATCGAAGGCGACCAGACCCTGTTCGTGCGCCGTGACGAGGTCGAGGCGCAATGGGAATGGATCGATGCAATCAGAGCGCTGTGGGGAGAGAACGGCATCGTTCCGAAGACCTACAGCGCAGGCTCTTGGGGCCCGAGCGCGGCCATCGCGCTCGCCGAACGCGACGGAGTAAGCTGGCACGATGACTAAGCCGCTCAACGATACCATACACCGCGTTACGCAGCGGGTGATCGAGAATTCGCGGGCGAGCCGCGGCGACTATCTCGACCTGATGGACCGCGAAGGCGACCGGCAGGTGAACCGCCATTCGCTGTCCTGCTCCAACCTCGCGCATGCGTTCGCCGGGGCGGAAGAGGATCAGGAGGCGATCAAGGCCGCGCGTGGACCCAATCTCGGCGTCGTCACCGCCTATAACGACATGCTGTCGGCCCATCAGCCCTACTACCGCTACCCCGAGCGAATGAAGATCTGGGCACGCGAGGTCGGGGCCACCGTGCAGGTGGCGGGCGGGACCCCCGCAATGTGCGATGGCGTGACGCAAGGCGAGGCGGGCATGGAGCTGTCGCTCTTCAGCCGCGATACGATCGCGCTCAGCACCGTGGTGGCGCTGAGCCACGCCATGTACGACGGCGTCGCTTTGCTCGGCATTTGCGACAAGATCGTGCCCGGCCTGCTGATGGGCGCCTTGCGCTTCGGACATCTTCCCGCAATCTTCGTACCGTCGGGCCCGATGGGCACGGGCATCTCGAACAAGGAAAAGCAGCGCACGCGTCAGCTCTATGCGGAGGGCAAGGTCGGGCGCGACGAATTGCTGGCCAGCGAGATGGGTAGTTACCACTCGCCCGGCACCTGCACCTTCTACGGCACCGCCAATTCCAACCAGATGATGATGGAGATGATGGGGCTGCATGTCCCCGGCGCGGCCTTTGTGCAGCCGGGCGCAAAACTGCGGCAGGAACTGAGCCGTGCCGCGACCCATCGCCTTGCCGCGATCGGTCAGGAGGGCGAGGACTTTCGCCCGCTGTCCCGCGTCGTCGACGAGAAGGCGATCGTCAATGCTGCCATCGGACTGCTGGCGACCGGCGGCTCGACCAATCACGCCATCCATATTCCCGCGATGGCGCGCGCGGCCGGCATCCGCTTCGACTGGAACGACCTCGCCGAACTTTCGCAGGCCGTTCCGCTTGTGGCGCGCGTCTATCCCAATGGATCGGGCGACGTGAACCATTTTCACGAGGCGGGCGGCATGGGCTATGTGATCGGCACGCTGCTCGAAGAGGGGCTTGCCCATCCGGACATCCTGACGGTGTGGGACGGCGGGTTCGAAAGCTATTCGCGCGAACCCGGTTTCGATGGCGAAGCGCTTTCGTGGCGCGACCCCGGCCCGTCGGGCGATACCGAGATGCTGCGCCCCGCCTCCGACCCGTTCCAGACCGATGGCGGCATGCGCCTGGTCGAGGGCAATCTCGGCCGCGCCTGCTTCAAGTCCTCCGCCGTGGAACGCGAGCGCTGGACCGTGGAAGCACCGTGTCGCGTTTTTCAGGACCAGCGTTCGGTCAACGAGGCCTTCAGCAAAGGCGAGCTCGACAAGGACGTCGTCGTCGTCGTCCGCTTTCAGGGTCCCCGCGCCAACGGCATGCCCGAACTGCACAAGCTGACCCCGGCACTCGGCGTGTTGCAGGACCGCGGCTATCGCGTCGCGCTGGTCACCGATGGCCGCATGTCGGGCGCATCGGGCAAGGTGCCCGCAGCGATTCATTGCACGCCCGAGGCGCTCGGCGGCGGGCCGCTGTCGAAACTGCGCGACGGCGATGTGGTCAAGGTCTGCGCGGCGACCGGCGAGCTGTCGACGACGGCCGATCTCGACGCGCGGAACGCCGCCGAAGCGCCCGCCCCCGATCTCGGCATGGGCCGCGAATATTTCGCCATGTTCCGCGCCAATGCGGACGGGGCGGAACAGGGCGCATCCTCCATGCTCGCGATGGCGGGGCTGTGACCATGGATCTCGTCAGCGTCGATATCGGCGGCACTCACGCCCGTTTCGTCATCGCCACCATCGCCGACGACGGCACGATCACGTTGGGCGAGCCCGAGACGATCCACACCGAGGATCATGCCAGCTTCCAGACCGCGTGGGAGGATTTCCGCGACCGCAAGGGCGGATCGCTACCGCCGCGCGTCTCGATGGCGATCGCCGGGCCGGTCGGCGGCGATGTGATCCGGTTCACCAACAATCCGTGGATCATCCGCCCGGCGCTGGTGAAGGAGAAGCTCGGTGTCGAGGAATATTGCATCGTCAACGACTTCGAAGCGGTGGCCCATGCGGTCGCGCGCGTTGACGAAGACCAGTTCATCCATCTGACCGGCCCCGACAAGCCGCTCGCGCCTACCGGCCGCCTCAGCGTGCTGGGCCCCGGCACAGGCCTCGGCGTCGCGCATCTCTATCGCGAGCCCGATGGGACCTATCGCGTCTCCGCGACCGAGGGCGGGCACATCGATTTCGCCCCGCTCGACAGCATAGAGGATGCCATCCTTGCCCGCCTGCGCAAGCGCCACACGCGGGTCTCGGTGGAACGGGTCGTCTCCGGTCCGGCCATTTCGGACATCTACCAGACGCTCGCCGCCATGGAGGGCAGGCCCGTCACCGACGAGGACGATATCGCGATCTGGACGCGCGGGCAGGAGGGCAGCGACAGCCTTGCAGCCGCGGCCGTCGATCGCTTCTGCTTGTCGCTGGGCAGCGTAGCCGGCGACATCGCGCTGGCGCAGGGCGGCTTCGGCGGGGTCGTGATCGCCGGCGGGCTCGGCTTCCGCATTCGCGACACGCTGCTGAAATCCGGCTTTGCCGAGCGCTTCAAGGCCAAGGGCCGGTTCCAGGAACTGATGGCTTCCATCCCGGTCAAGCTCATCACCCATCCGCAACCGGGCCTGTTCGGCGCTGCCGCTGCCTTTGCCAGGGAACACTCATGACCGATATTTCCCAGATCATGCAGACAGCGCCGGTGATCCCGGTGATCGTTGTCGACGAAATCGACCATGCCGAGCCGCTCGCTCGCGCGCTGGTTGCCGGCGGCTTGCGCGTGCTGGAGGTTACGCTGCGCACGCCCGCCGCGCTCGATGCGATCCGCGCGATGAAACGCGTCGAAGGCGCGATTGTCGGCGCGGGCACGGTGACCAACCAGCACGAACTGGCAGACGCGATTGCGGCGGGCAGCGAATTCATCGTTTCGCCCGGCCTCACAGAGCCGCTGGGCAAGGCGGCAATCCGCGAAGGCATTCCCTTCCTGCCCGGCATCGCAAATGCGGGCGACATCATGCGGGGGCTCGACCTTGGCCTGACGCATTTCAAGTTCTTTCCCGCCATGGCGGCGGGCGGTCTGCCAGCCCTGAAAGCGCTTGCCGCACCATTTAGCCAATGCAGGTTCTGCCCGACCGGCGGGGTGTCACTCGACAATGCCAGCGAGTGGCTGGCGTTCGATCCGGTGCTCTGCGTCGGCGGCAGCTGGGTCGCGCCGCGCGGTGCGATCGATCCGTCCGACGTGGAGCGCATCGCGCGCGAGGCCGCCGAACTTCGCGCCTGACTCCTGTACCCTGATGGAACGGCAGTGGGCGGACGCTGGAAATTACCAGCGATCCGGCGCATAACAGCGGCATGGACATGATGCTGAAATGGATCGGTGGCGCAACGCTCGTCCTTGTGGCGGGCTTTGCCGGCCTGTTCCTCAACGGCTCTCTCGAGGCCGAGGGCGAGGCACCGCGCAGCACGCCCGCCACGGCTGCCGTCGCAAGCGAATCTGGCGAGCCTGCGCTCGACCCCCTGGGTGCGCTCGCGGCCAAGGCGCTTGCCGACCAGCAGCGTCTTTACACCGTCCGCCGGGTGCTCCCGATCGACGGCCCGATCAAATATGGCGAATGGCATTGGGACGACGAGGGTGTTCCCGAAGGGCCGCTACTCGTGACCGTGGATCTCGAGGCGCGCGTCATCTCGATCTTTCGCGGCGGCTACGAAATCGGTGCGGCTGCCGTGATGCTGGGGACCGACGATTACCCCACCCCGACCGGCAAATTCCCGATCCTGTGGAAGCAGCGGCACAATGTGTCCGAGAAATATGGCAATGCGCCAATGCCGTGGAGCATGTTTCTGACCCGCGATGGTATCGCGATCCATGGCGGGTCGGAGGTCGAGAACGGCTACGCCAGCCATGGCTGCGTGGGAGTGCCCGACGAAATCGCCTCGCGCCTCTTCGACATCGCCAAGGAAGGCGACATGGTGGTCATCACCGATGGCGAGACGCTGCAGCTCGGCGACAGTATCGTCTGAACGCGCTCACCCCGCGCGGCGGGGCGGCTCCGGCTCGAGGTTCCAGCGCACCACGTCGATGCCAAGATCGCTCGGGTCGGTCACCGGGCGGACTAATATCCCGGACAGGTTCGCGCCCTTACCGTCCTCCAGCCGGTCCACGAGCCGATCGAGCTCGCTTCGCGCAGGGTTCGCGCCCATCCGCGCAAACAGCACTGCGAGCATTTCGATATTCTCGAACCGCGACGCTCCGGGGTAAAACCACCAGCGCTCCCCGTCATTCCCGCACAGCGTGTCGAAGCTCTCGGATAGCTGAGCGGCCAGAAACTCCTCGGCATCGGCAAGCAGCGCGGCGCTCTGCGCGATCCCGGCCGTGTCGATCCAGTCGGCTTGCGCCAAGGCCTGGCGAATGCGCACGCGCTCGAATGCCTGATCGGCATTGCTCGGATCATCCGCAACCTCGATCCCCGCCTGCTCCACGATCGCGCGAAGCTCCGCTCTACGGAAACCGAGGAGCGGGCGCAGGATGTCCACATCACACCCCTCCACGCGCCCCTTCGGCCGGATCCCGGCAAGCCCGGCAAGCCCGCTGCCCCGGTTGAGCCGCATGAGCAGTGTCTCGGCCTGATCGTCGGCGTGATGGGCAGTCAGTACCGCAGCGAGGTCGCGCGAACCCGCCCATTCGCCCAACGCGGCATAGCGCGCTCGACGCGCCTCCTGCTGCAGATTGCCTTCATCGACCCGGACTTCGAGAACCGTACAGGGGACTGCAAGCTTTGCGCAGAGATCCGCGACAAGCCGGCACTCACGGGCGGCCTCGGCCCGCAGACCGTGATCGACGGTCGCGACCTCGAAATCGTCCAGCACATCCCGGGCCAGTAGCAGCATGGCCATGCTGTCCGGCCCGCCGGACACGGCGAGGCCAACACGCCCTGGCGCATCGAGCCTGCCGATTGCTTGGCGAAACTTGCTTACGTGATCGATGGGATCGTCAATTGCAGGTCACCTTGCTTCGCTGGGTCGCATATTGCCCGCTCAGGCGGCCCGACGCCAGTGCCGGATAGGTTTCGGCGAATTCCGCCAGCGCGATGCAGGCCCGGTTGGTGTCGTTGAGCGCAATCATCGACTCGGCAAGATAGAGCAGGCTGTCGCCCGCGCGCGCGCCGCCCTTGTCGTCTTGGTAGTTCTTCAGGAACCACGGCGCCGCCTCGCGCGCCTTGCCATCGTCAAGATAGGCGCGGCCGAGCAGATTGCGGCCATAGGTCGCCCGCCAGTGATTGGGGTGCTGTTCGACGAACATCGTCAGCTGCTGCTGCGCTTCGGGGAAGAAACCGGCATCCCACAGGCGGAAGCCGTAGGAATACTCATCATCCGCCGCATCGTCCGTCTGCGGCTTGGCAATCGCCTGCACCGCGGCAAGGCGCGCCGCGCTCGGCCCCGAGGCGGTCGCTGCGGTACCGGTCATCTGCTCGGTATTGCGCGCAACCGCGTTGGTCGAGGGGGAGACGATGCTGTCGCCGGTGTCCGTCGACGTTCCGGTGGTCGTATTGCCGGTCGTTCCGGCTGCTCCGGCGCTGCCACCGCCCTCCAGCGCTTCGAGCCGCATCGTCAGCAACCGCACGGCATTGGCATTTTCCTCGATCTGCGAGGTTTGCTGCTGCAGCTGCGATTCCAGCGCATCGAGGCGGGCGAGAATATCGGTGACTGCCGTTGTCGAGGGGGTGCTGACGGTTGAATCGACGCTGGGCCGCGCGCTGATTTCCGGTTCGAAATAGCGCCCGTCGCCACCGGGGAAGACCTTGCGCTGCAAGGCGCGCACTTCCATTTCGAGGCGGCGGATGCGGTCTTCCGCATTGTCATCCTGCGCCAGCGCGGGCGCCCCGGTCGCAAGCAGGGCGAAGATGGCGGCACCGGTGGTCGTGGCACGAAGGGTGCGTCCGAATGTCATCGGCAAGGCTCCTGAACGAATGTCCTGATCGGGTGAATGGCCTAGCGCCCCGAACCTGTCGAGGTGGTGAAGCGCGCTTTTCCTCTGTGCAGGCGCTATCCTGCGGGCGGCGAGGCAGCCGGAGCCGCCGTTGCAGGCGACGAAGCCGGGGCAGCCGAGCGCTCGAGCAGGGCCTCGGCGGTGACGGGCACGTCGCTAACCACCTCGTCTTCCTCGGAAATCCTGGGCACGCTCTGACCGCCCACCGTGATGGCGAACGCATAGGGACGCCCGGTGCGGATCTGCGGATTTCGCGCATCCTCCGGCACGGTGAAAGTGTCGCCGACGGCCATGATGCCTTCGTAGAGACTCTCCCCGGCATCGTCGTAGAACCGGACCCAGGTTCCCTCCACCTCATTGGTGAAGACGACCGGGCCGGTCGGCGCGGCCGGGCTGGCCGTGGCCGCGGGTGCAGGCTCGTTCGCCGCGACCTGCTCTGTTTCGTCCTGCAGCGGAGCGGGGCCGAGGCCCGGCGCGAGATAGCTGCGATAGAAGGCGTAAATTCCGCCCAGCAGCAGAATGGCTGCGATAACGGCGAACCATGCAAGGCCGCGACCCGGCACACGGGCGGGATCGCCGGGTTCGAACTTCGCGGGGACCATCCGCTCTCCACCGTCGCCGGTCGCCAATTGCTCGCGGACCTGCGCGATGACCTCGTTCTCGTCGAGATCGACCGCGCGGGCGTAGGTGCGGCTGAAACCGATGGCGTAGGTGCGCGAGGGAAGCGCCGCGAAATCATCGGCCTCGATAGCTTCGAGATGGCGCCTGGGAATGCGCGTTTCCGCTGCAATCTGGTCGAGCTCGTATCCCTTGCCTTCGCGTGCCGCACGCAATCGCGCGCCGACCGTATCTCCAGGTGGCAGGGTTTCCTCGACGTGTTCGTTCGTTTCCATGCAAATCCCGATTGGCGACCATGCGGTTCGCACCGCCCCGTTTTATTCTTGCCGCTGAAAGCGTCGCGGGCGTGCGACTGTCAAGGGCGGTGTGTAGCACGAGTCGGACTGTCCGGCGAGCCGCGCTCCACGCGCGACGAAATCAGTCCGCTTCGATATCGCGCTCTTCCGCCCACGTCCTGAGCGCGGCCCGCATGTCGGGCGGAGGCGTGACCAGCCATCGCGTCATCTGCTCGCCGATTTCCTTGAGGTCGATCTTGCGCACCAGTTCCTTGATCGGACCGACGGCGGCCGGCGTGATCGACAGCCGGCGATAGCCGATGCCGAGCAGGGCAATCGCCTCGAGCCGGCGGCCGCCCATTTCGCCGCACACGCCGATGCGGACCGGCTGGCCGATCGTTGCATCGGCCACGCGCTTGAGGAACCGCAGGATAGCAGGGCTCAGCCAGTCGTAACGTTGCGCCAGCTTCGGGTTGGCGCGGTCGGCAGCAAAAAGGAACTGCGTCAGATCATTGGTGCCGACCGAGATGAAGGACAGGCGCGGAATGAGCTGGTCGAGCGTTTCCGCAAGAGCCGGGACTTCGAGCATGCAGCCGTATTCGATCGATTCCGGCAGGATGTGGCGGCGCTCGCGGAGGAAGTTCAGCTGATGCTCGAACACGGCCTTGGCCGCATCGAACTCCCATGGCTCGGAAACCATCGGGAACATCACCGACAATTGCCGCCCGGCCGCGGCCTCCAGCAGCGCTCTCGCCTGCGCCTTCAACAGGCCTTCACGCTCCAGCGAAAGCCGCAAGGCTCGCCAGCCCATGGCCGGATTTTCGTCGCGCTCGCCGATCTGCGAATTGAGATAGGGGACCGCCTTGTCGCCGCCGATGTCCACCGTGCGAAAGATCACGGGCTTGTCCCCCGCAGCATCCAGCACGTCGCGATACAGCCGCAATTGCCGGTCGCGCTGCGGCAGCGTGGCAGAGACGAGGAACTGGAACTCGGTCCGGAACAGGCCGACCCCGTCCGCCCCGGTCAGCTGCAGCATGCTCATATCGTCGCGCAGGCCCGCATTGATCATCACCGTGATCCGCGTCCCATCGCGGGTGAACGGCTCGACCTCGCGCAATTCGGCATAGGTCGCCTGCTGCTCGCGCATCTTGGTGAAGCGTGCTTCGAAGGCATCGAGCACCGGCTGGCCCGGGCGCAGCGTCACGGTGCCGCGGTCTGCATCGAGCAAGATGTCGTCGCCCTCGCTCACCCGCGCACGCACGCCATCTGCCCGGCCCAGCACAGGGATACCCATGGCCCGCGCCACGATGACCACATGCGCGGTGAGCGAGCCTTCCTCCAGAACCACGCCCTTAAGCCGGCGGCGGTCGTATTCGAGCAGCTCCGCCGGTCCGAGATTGCGCGCGATCAGGATGGTGTCGCGCCTGAGGCCCTGCGTCGCGGCGGTACCCAGCTGGCCCGACACGATCCGCAACAGGCGGTTCGACAGATCCTCCAGATCGTGCATCCGGTCGGCCAGCAGCGGATCGTCGATTTCGCGCATCCGCATGCGGGTGCGCTGCTGCACGCGTTCGATCGCCGCCTCGGCCGTCAGCCCGCTGTCGATCGCCTCGTTGATCCGGCGGCTCCAGCCCTCGTCATAGGCGAACATCTTGTAGGTCTCGAGCACCTCCACATGCTCGCCGCCCTTGCCGAATTCGGGTTCCTTGCCGAGCGCGTCGATCTGCTCGCGCATCTTGTCGAACGCGCGGTAAACGCGCTGGCGCTCTGCCTCGATATCCTCGGCCACAACCTGGTCGATCTCGATCCGCGGCTGGTGGAACACCGCCTTGCCCGTCGCCAGGCCCTTGACCAGCGTGAGGCCCTCGATGACCTCGGTTTCGATATGCGGTTCGCCGAAATCGATCGCCTCCTCGTCATCGACGAGCTCCTTGTGCGCGATCAGCTCCGACAGGATCATCGCCGTCGTCTGGAGCGCCTCGATCTCGACGTCCTCGTAACGCCGCGGTTCGACATGCTGTACGCACAATACGCCCACCGCGCGTTCACGATAGACGATCGGTACGCCGGCGAAGGAATGGAACTTTTCCTCCCCCGTTTCGGGGCGATAGAGAAAGTCGGGATGGGCCTTGGCCTCGGCAAGGTTGAGCGTTTCGATATTCTTGGCGATGGTGCCCGTCAGCCCCTCGCCCACGGCCATCCTCGTGACGTGGACCGCATCGGGATTGAGGCCGCGGGTCGCGAACAGCTCCAGCGCGCCTTCACGAAGGAGGTAGACCGAGCATACCTCGCTATCGAGGCTCTCGGCGATCACTTCCACGACGCGGTCGAGCTTGTGCTGGGCATGGGTGCGCCCGGCCATGATTTCATGCAGGCGGGTAAGGATCTGGCGGGCGGAGGCGGCAGCTGACATGCCTTGCCCTATAGCAAATACCCGGTTTGGCGAAAGCGGGACGAAGGCCCGCTTCCGCCACAGGTCCGGATCAGCAGCTGGCGAGCTCTTCCTTGATCTTGAGCTTGCGCTTCTTGAGCTGCTGGATCATCGCGATGTCGGGCGCCGGTCGGATCTGTTCCGCATGCAGGCGGGCTTCGAGACCGGCGTGCTTTGCTTTGAGCGCTTCGACATGGGATGATTGCATCGGGCTGTCTCCTTACGGGTTAATGCGACCCCAAAGAGCGACTCGTGCCATGCGGCACGCGCCGCGTGATGACTATGTGACCATAGTATTGCCGATTTACAAACCCCCAACTGAGCGCCATGCGACGAAACGAGATACGGGAAGGATCGAGGTGAACGAGCAGGAGCTGCGCAAGAGGCTGGAGATGTTGCGGAGCGAACACCGCGATCTCGATGCTGCCATCGCCGCGCTGAGCGATGCCGGCGATGGGGGCGGCTTCGTCGACCAGCTGCAGATCGCCCGCCTCAAGAAACGCAAGCTCCAGCTCAAGGACCGGATCGCGATCATCGAGGATACGTTGCTGCCCGATATCATCGCCTGATCGGGCAGGAACCACGGCTCCCCGTGCCAGCCGGACACAACATGGTAAACGCGCTGGTCACGATTTGCGCGCTGGCGTAGCTGCGGAGGCATGGCCGCACGCACCATCAACCAGCAGATTATCGAGGAGCTTTACGCTGAAGCTCTCGTGCTCGCCGACGATGCGCGCGCGGCATTCGGGCTGCGGCTGCACGCCGATACCGCGACGCAGGACGATGCCCTGCGCATCGCGCTCTCGATCGAGGGATTGCGCACCACCACCCGCGTGATGCACGTGCTGGCCTGGCTGCTGAATCAGCGGGCGTATTTCTCTGGCGAACTGAGCGAGGCGCAGCTGCGCCGCACCAGTGCCTTGCCCGACGAACGTGCTGCCGATCCAGGCAATCTCGAGGTGCTGGAGCCGGAAACGCGCGCGCTGATCCATGAGAGCGAGCAGCTGCACGCGCGGGTCGCCCGGCTCGACCGCGAGCTGCGCGGCGCTGCCGGTCACGGGGACGCGCCGGTGCGCGCGATGCAGGACCGGCTCGCCCGGGCCTTCGGCGAATAACCCTGAGTCAGGCCGCGCCCAGCGCCTTCGCATAACGTTGCAATCGTGCCTCGCGAACGTCCGCCGTCATGGCGGGCGCGAAGCTGCGGCCGCCGCCGCGCATGGCCTTCGCCGCCGCATCGAGTGAGGGTTGCAACCCGGCTCCGACCGCAGCGAGGATCGCGGCGCCCAGCGCTGTGGTCTCGATAAAGTCCGGCCGCTCGACCTCGAGATCGAGGATATCGGCAAGGTCCTGCGCCATCCAGTCGTTCGCGCTCATCCCACCATCAATCCTCAGCCGCGTCCAGGGCGCCCCATCGGCAGCGAAGGCGCTCGCCAGATCGTGGGTCTGGTGGGCCATTGCCTCAAGCGCCGCGCGGGCAATTTCTGCCCGACCGCTGGCGAAGCTCAAGCCGCTGATGACGCCGCGCGCGTCCGGCTTCCAGTGCGGCGCGCCGAGCCCTGCCAGGGCCGGCACGATGACGACTTCTCCGCTGCTTTCGATTGACCGGGCAAGCTCCTCGGTCTCCGCAGCGCTGCCGATCAGCCCCAGCTGGTCGCGCAAATACTGGACGAGGCTGCCTGCGACAAAGCAAGCGCCTTCGATCGCATAGGTCCGCTCGCCCGCCTCCTGGTAGAGGACGGTGCCGAGCAGCCGATTGTCGGACCGGGGAATATCCCTGCCCTTGTTGGTAAGGACGAAGGCCCCGGTGCCGTATGTCGCCTTGGTATCACCGAAAGCGAGGCAACCTTGCCCGATGGTGGCCGATTGCTGGTCGCCCGCCAGCCCGCAGATCTGGATTTCGGCCCCGAGGCACTCGGCTCGCGCTGTGGCAATGCGGCCATGCGTATCGACAACCTGCGGCAGGCTGGCGCTCGGGACGCCGAAAAGCTCGCACAACTCCTCGTCGAACTGCGCCCCGTCCAGCGCGAGCAACAGCGTGCGACTGGCGTTGCTGGCGTCGCTGGCGTGGGTGCCGCCGGACAGCTTGTGGACGAGCCAGCTCTCGACCGTACCGAACGCCAGATCGCCGCGCTGCGATGCGGTGCGGACTGCCTCGTCATTGTCGAGCATCCAGCGCATCTTGGTGCCGGAAAAATAGGGATCGAGCAGCAGTCCGGTGCGCTTCTGCACACCGTCCTCGTGGCCATAGCTCTTCATGTCGGCACAGAAACCCGCCGTGCGCCGATCCTGCCACACGATCGCACGAGCGAGAGGCTCGCCGCTGTTCCGGTCCCACGCGACGACCGTCTCGCGCTGGTTGGTAATGCCGATGGCGGCAATGCGACCCGGCTCGTTCCCCACCACATCGCGCGCGCAGGACAGGGTCTTGTCCCAGATTTCCTGCGCATCGTGTTCGACCCAGCCGGGACGCGGATAATACTGCGTGATCTCGGCCTGCGAGACCGCTTCCATCGTCCCGTCCGGCGCAAAAATCATCGCCCGGGTCGAAGTCGTCCCGGCGTCGAGTACGAGGATGCTGTCGGCCATGCGCTCTCCCTTGCCACTGGCGGGTGGTGACATGGCGCATCCCAAGCCCCATATGCAAGGGCATGGCAGGAGCTCCCCCCAAGCCCTGGCCCACCGGCCAGGCGATGCAGCTGGAACCGCTGGTGCGCCGCGTGCTGGCTCCCAACCCCTCGCCCTATACCTATACGGGAACCCAGACCTACATCGTGGGCCTGGGTGATGGCTGCGCGGTCATCGACCCCGGTCCGGCGGACGAAGCCCATTTGCTCGCTCTGGATGCCGCGATCGGCGACGAGCACGTGTGCGCGATCATGTGCACCCATACCCATCGCGACCACTCGCCTGCCGCCAAGCCGCTCTCCGCGCGCACCGGCGCGCCCGTGGTGGGCTGCGCGCCGCTGGTCATCGATAGCGACCTGCCCCGGGCCGACGAGAGTTTCGATTCGAGTTACGAACCCGACCGCGTGATGGAGGATGGCGAGAAGATGACCGGCCCGGGCTGGACGCTGACCGCGGTCGCAACGCCCGGCCATGTCTCCAACCACCTGTGCTTCGCACTGGAGGAAAGCGGCGCGCTGTTCACCGGCGATCATATCATGGGCTGGTCGACCAGCGTCGTGATCCCGCCCGATGGCGACATGGGCGATTACATGCTCAGCCTCGAGAAGCTGCACGCCCGCGAGGACCGCGTGTTCTATCCAGCGCATGGCGAGGCGGTGGAAAAGCCCCGCCAGCTGGTGCGCGGAATGATCGGCCATCGCCGCCAGCGCGAGAACCAGATTATCCGCCTGCTGGGCGATGGTCCACATGACGCCGCCGGTTTCGTGCCGAAGATGTACAAGGGCCTCGATCGGAAGCTGCACAAGGCGGCGGAAATGTCGGTGACCGCGCATCTGATCGATCTGGAACGCCGCGGCCTCGTCGCACGTTCGGGCGATACATGGCGAACGATCTGAAAACCCGCGAGAATACGGTCCAGCCCGAAGTGACGCGCGACCGGCCACTCGCGCGGGTGCAGGCGGTTCCGTGGCTCATCGTCATCGCTCTCCTGGCAGCGGTCGCCTGGCTCGGCTGGCGCGCTTTCGTCTACGAAGAGGAAGGCGACCCTGTGGGCAGCGCGATGCTGGCCTTCGAAAAGCAGAATTCGCTGACCGTCTTTTCTTCGCGGTTCGAGGTGGTGGCGGAAAGCGTCGACAACCGGGGCCCCTTCGGCCAGATCGAATCGCGCCAGGCCGTCATTGTTCCGGCCTCGGTCGAATACCGGCTCGACCTCGGCGAGATGGATCGCGACGATTTCACCTGGAATGCGGAGACCAGTCGGCTGACGGTCACTTTACCGCAATTGCAAACGAGCCGCCCGAATCTCGACGAAGCGCGCGCGCGCGTCTATACCGAGGGGCTGTATGTGAGCCGCGATGCTAGCGCCGACCTTGCGCGGAACAACTCGCAGCAGGCGGAGCGCAAGGCCTCTGCCTTTGCCAAGAATCGCGAAATCCTGGAACTGGCACGAACCGCCGCGAAACAGGCGGTTCGCCAAAACCTTGCAATCCCGCTTCAGGTCGCCGGATATGACGAAATCACCGTCGATGTCCGCTTCGCAAACGAGCCCACGCCCGACGCCTGATTTGACCAGACGACCTACCCCGCGATAAGCTTCGACGATAAAAATAGGTCGCTTGGCTCACGAGGGGGAGGTCCGGCACCATGGCAACATCGGCAGCACAGTCGCGTTCGATCGAGCGTGGCAACACGCGCTTCTTCACCATCATGGCCTTCGTCATGTCGGCCATCATCGTGGCGGGCTTCAGCCTCAATATCGCAATGGGCCGGTCCAGCTTCGCCGTGCCGCTGGCCTATCACATTCATGCCGTGGTCTTCATGGCGTGGATCGGCATCTACCTCGCCCAGCACGTCACCGCCTCAGCGGGAAACTGGTCGCTGCACGCCGCTTTCGGAAAAATCGCTTGGGCCTGGGTGCCGCTGATGATGGTGTTCGGGACGGCGGTGATGATCGTGGTCGCGCGGCGTACCGGCGGGCCGTTCTTCTTCCATGTCAGCGAGTTTTTGTGGAGCAACATCATGACGCTGTGGTGCTTCGGCGGGCTCGCCTTCTGGGCGCTGGCCCGCCGGCGCTACACCGGCTGGCATCGCCGGTTGATGCTGTGCGCCATGGCGATCCTGACCGGGCCGGGCCTCGGTCGGCTGCTCCCGCTGCCGTTGATGATCCCCAATGCGTGGACGATTACCGTCGCCGCGACGATGGTTTTCCCGGTCATCGGCATGATAGCCGACAAGCGCGCGACGGGCCGTGTGCATTCCGCATATTGGTGGGGCCTCGGTATATATGTCGCCGTGTTCCTGCTGTCGCTGGCGCTCGCCTACAGCCCCTTCGGCATGGGCGTGGCCCAGCAGCTGATCGCCGGAACGCCCGGCGCAGAACGGCCGATGGAAGCATTCCTGCCGCCCGGCTTCACAATGTAGGAACGCCCTCGCCTTCCCGTCCGTTCGCTTTATAAGCGACCTCAAACGCAGCAGACGGGATCCGACATGACCGCCCAGACCGACCTACCGACCGGCGAGGACCTGCTCGTCGCTATCGATCGTCTCCGCAAGGAGAAGAACGCGATCATCCTCGCGCATTATTACCAGACCGCCGATATCCAGGACATCGCGGATTTCGTCGGTGACAGTTTGGAGCTCAGCCGCAAGGCCGCCGAAACCGATGCGGACGTCATCGTATTCTGCGGCGTGAAGTTCATGGCCGACACGGCGAAGATTCTCAGCCCGGAAAAGATCGTCGTCCTGCCCGACATGGATGCCGGCTGCAGCCTCGAAGACAGCTGCCCGCCGGAAAAGTTCAAGGCCTTCCGCGAGGCGCATCCCGACCATATCGCGCTGACCTACATCAACTGCTCGACCGAGGTGAAGGCACTGAGCGACGTGATCGTCACCAGCTCCAGCGCAGAAACGATTATCAGCCAGATACCCGAAGACCAGAAGATCATCTTCGGCCCCGACCGGCACCTTGGCGGCTACATGAGCCGCAAGTTCAATCGCGAGATGTTGCTATGGCCGGGCGTGTGCATCGTGCACGAGGCCTTCAGCGAGACCGAGCTGCTCAAGCTCAAAGCGCAGCACCCCGACGCCCCCGTCGCCGCGCATCCCGAATGCCCGCCGACGATCATCGACCACGCGGATTACGTCGGCTCGACCAGCGGCATCCTGCAATTCGCCAAGACTTTCGAAGGCGACACGCTGATCGTCGCGACAGAGCCGCACATCATCCACCAGATGGAAAAGGCGCTGCCGGAGAAGACCTTCATCGGCGCGCCCGGCGCGGACGGCAACTGCAGCTGCAATATCTGCCCTTACATGGCATTGAACACCATGGAGAAGATGTACGCCTGCCTGCGCGATCTCGAACCGCGTATCGAGATCGAGGAGGGGCTGCGCCTGAAGGCCAAGCAAAGCCTCGATCGCATGCTTGAAATGGCCAGCGGCACTATCGGCAAGGGTGATCTGGGCAAGGTCTGACGATTATGCCCTAGTGCTCCAGCCGCTCCGTGAGCATGTGCGGCGTCGCCATGCCGAAAGCGAGCGCGACGGCGAGCTCCAGCGCCAGCCATCCCTGCCATACAGCCATGCCGATGGCCGCCGCGCCCAGCGTCGCAATGATGGTCGGTGCAGCCACGGCTCGCACGACGCGGTCTACGCCATAGGCAGCAATCTGTCGGCGCTGGATCGGAAGGGCATGCATGACGAGGAAGATCAGCCCCACGGCGAGCACAGGGTGAAACGCCGCGCAAGCCAGCGCCGCAGCCGCCGATGATAGGGCGCCTCGCTTGCGTCCGGCGACCGCCACGGCCGCAAGGAACAGCCCGATCGCACCTGCGATCTGCAAGCCACCCATCAGAAGGTCCGGAGGGGCGCGACCCAATATGGCCGCGAACACCGCAGAGGTCTCGTTCGCGCGCAGCAAGGCGCTGCCGCCGATCGCCAGCACCGCGATGGCGAGATTGACCAGCTGGCTCATTCCGCTTTCACTGCGCGCGAAATGCCAGGCCGACAGGGACAGGAACAGCGCCAGTCCCGCGACCGGTGCAGCCAGGAACATGGCCGCAATGGCAAGCCCGGTCGCCACATACGCCAGAATGAGCAGCGGGGAATAGCCGCGCATGGCGCCACCGTTTTCGTCTCCCGCGCCATGCCCGAGGCCCGCCACGAACATCGCAAGTCCCACCCAGATTGGCGTCGCCTCTCCCGCAACATGGGCAACGGCGGCAAAGGCGAACAATGCCGCCGAAAGCCAAGGGGCCCCGGCATCAAGCCGAGGCCCCTCGTGCGATCCGAAGATCGGCCGGGTCGTCATCAGTCGCCGCGGACGGAGGCGGCCTGCGAACCCACCGGCGTGGTCGAAAGCGCCTCGGCAGACGGCATGTAGCCTTCCAGCGCACTGCGGCGCAGCACGTAACGCGACAGGATCACCCCGTAGATCAGCTTCGAGGAGATATCCGCGATGCTGTAGAGCAGCTGGCGTACCACCACGACATCACCGGTAAAGCCGAGCTGCGGCAGGGCGTAGGCGATGGGATAAAGACCCCAGGTCGCGAGGAAATACCACCAGATGTTCTTCGGCCACGCCTTGAGTTCGGCGGGGCTGTTGGCGATGCCGGCGGTAATCACGCCGCGCACCTCGATGATCAGCCAGACGAAGAAGGCAGTGGAGATGATGCCCCACAGATTCAGGCGCGACCAATCGCCGGTTTCGCCGAACTGGCCGTAGAGGCCGGTCCAGATCATCAGCAGCGCCGGGATCGCCATGCGCAGCGCGCGCTTGTGCAGATCCGGCCGGGACAGGGCGAAAGCGATGGGCAATTGCGTCAGCAGCAGCGGGACGGTGATCGTCCAGTTGCCGTAACGATAGGCGTTGGTGAAGGTCTCACCCTCGGTCAGCGGGACATACTGACCGCCGACGAACTGGTAGACGTCCTGCCAGGCCGTGAATTCGCGGAACAGGCTGAGCCCCGCACTGGCCATTACGACCGCCGACAGGATCGGCACGATGCGATAACGTGGTGCAAGCTGCATCGACGTCATGAGAAAATAGAGAATAAAGGCGAAATGCGCGCCATAGCTGACCATCAGGATCAGCGAACCAGTCGTGTATTGCCCAGCTGTCAGGGTGACCAGGTTCTCGATATTGTTGACGGCATTGGATGGATTAGGAACAAGCATAAGAATTCCCTTTAAAAGGGTAGCCTGCCGGTAAGCCGGTAGCGACCGCACACATGCTCGAACCACGCTCTGCCGTGCGCAAGCATGGCAACGAAATGAGGTGCTGGTCGTTATGTTCCCGATCCAGCATGGATCGAGGTCATGTCCTGAAAGGCATCTGCTTGCTCCGACCCGCCCGTATCTCCGGCTTTCTCGGCTGGATCTTTCATCGCCTTTTCGCCAGCTACTGGATGCTGGCCGTGCTGGCGGTAATCGCGGCCTTTCCCTGGCACTTTGCGGTTCTCTGGCTCGACCGGGCAATCGTGTCCGACTGGCTGCTGCGCCACGATCTGGTGCCGGTCGCGACAGCCGATACGGCGAAGGATTTTCTCGGCATCGCAGCCGGGATCAATGCGGCCTTCATCACTCTCTATTTTTCCATCACGCTGATCGTTCTCAGCATGGCGGCAGGCAATCTGGGCGTGCGGCTGATCGACCGCTGGGTGGAACGCGGGCTGGTGCGGGTCAGCCTTGCCGGCCTGTCGTTTTCTCTCGTGTGCTCTCTCCTCGCCATGCTCTCGGTCGATGCCGAAGCTGCGCTGGAGGACACGCCCCTGCTGCTGGTCATCGTGGTCACGCTGCTGCAGGCTATCAATGTGGCGATGCTGTCGGTCTCGCTGCACAGCCTGGCGCGGACCATGTTCGTCGACACCTCCATCGACCGGCTGGCAAATGATGCCGACAATCGCAGCCTCGATCTGAAGGGCGGCCAGCCGGCGGACGAAGACTACCAGCACCAGCTCCGCGCCCCGCGCGAAGGCTATATCGAGGATGTCGATATCGCGAAGCTGCGTGCGCTATTCGGCGACACGAAGCACCGGATCGTGGTCCACGGCGCGCCGGGCCAGCATGTCGTGGACGGCCAGACGCTGGTGGAAAGCGATACCCCTTTCGATGAGAAACAGATGGCGCGCGCCATTCCCATCGGTCCTTACCGCTCGGACAATCAGGGCGTGGTGTTCCGCATCCGCTTGCTGGTGGAAATCGCCGCGCGTGCCCTGTCACCGGCGGTGAACGATTTCTATACGGCGCTGACCTGTGCGGACAAACTGGCGACGATCATGGAAGGCCAGACGGCGACCTATATTCCCGAAGGCGAAGTCCCGGTGCTGGTCGAGGCCGAGTGGCTCGTCCTCACCGGACAGGATTTTCGCGGGTTGTTCGAAGATCCGCTGAATGCATTCCGCCAGGCTGCCTGCGCCTATCCATCGGTGGCGATCCGCATGATCGGAAACTATGGCCGCATCGCATCGCGCCGCTATCACAACGGCGCGCCCGAAGGCATGGTGGTCCTGCTCGATCGCCTTGCGCGCGAATTGCGCGACCATGCCTGTCAATCAGCGGGCTTCGACCGGGATCGCGAGGATATCCGTGCCGCCTACGACGCGGCGTTCGGCGAAGAATTGCAACAGATCGCAAGGGACGAACCCTAATGGCGGAGATCCGTTTTTTCTGGTCGAGGCTGAATGCCAACTACTGGTTCTATCCGGCCCTGTTCTGCATCGGTGCGGCTGCACTCGCCTTTACGATGGTGGCGATCGACCGTGCCGGTTTCGCCGAATTCCTGAACGATGTGTCATGGATTGTCCCGGCACGGCCGCAGGGCGCGGCCGATATGCTCACCGTCATGGCAGGAAGCATGATCGGGGTGGCCTCCACCGTGTTCTCCATCACCATCGCCGCGGTCGCCTATGCCAGCGGGAATTACGGACCGCGGTTGCTGACCAACTTCATGGAGGATCGCGGCAACCAGCTGAGCCTCGCCACGTTTATCGGCAGCTTCGTCTATGCCCTGATCGTGCTGCGTGCCGTGCGCGCCGAAGACGAAACCGCCACCGGCGCGGAATCGGTGGCAACGGCCCTGCCCGGCTTCGCCCCGCAATTGTCTCTGCTGGTGGCCTATGGGCTGATGGGCCTCTGCGTGGCCGTGCTCGTATTCTTCCTCAATCACGTTCCCTCCAGCATCCGTATCAACAAGGTCCTGCAGGGCATCGGCGCACGACTGCTCGACGGGATCCGCGACACTTATCCGGTGGAAGACGAGTTCGGAGACGCCCGGCAACCAGAGGGCGGCAAGCCGATGACCGCATGGAAGACGGGTTACGTCCAGCTGATCGATTTCGAGGACCTCGTGGAGATTGCGCGCAAGCACGATTGCACGATCTCGCTCGATGTCCGCACCGGCGATTTCGTGCACCGGGACATGGTGTTGCTCAAGATCGATGGTTGCGACCCCGAAGACCTGATCGACAAGGTGCGCGGCTGTTTCACGCTGGGCGCGACGCGCACGCCCGATCAGGACCTGCAATTCCTGATCGATGAGCTGGTGGAGATCGGAATGCGCGCGCTGTCGCCGGGGATCAACGACCCGTTCACGGCCGTAACGGCGCTGCACTGGCTGGGCGCCGCGACCGCCGAAATCGGCCGCCGCGACCTGCGCAAGAACATCTGCGGTTCGGAAGAGGATGAATGCCCCGTCATCCCCGTGCCGGACGATTGGGACCACTATGTGAAGCGCGGCTTCGGTTCGATCCGCAGCGCCGTGGCAAGCTCGCCCATCGCTGCCGAGGTCATGCTCGATACGCTGGCGCATGCGGCGGTGCCGATCCGCGACGAAACCCGTCAGCAATCGCTGAAGGACGAAGCGGAAAAGCTGGCCGAGCAGGCGCGGGTGCTGATGGTCGGCCCCGACCTTTCCCGGTTCGAGGACCACCTGAGGAAATTCAACCAGAACTTCTGGTAGACGCGCCCTATGCCGCGCGGCCGATCTTGCGAGGCGTCTTCGCCAGCACCAGCGCCGTGCCCACCAGCAGCATGCCCGCGATGTCGAGCGGCACCAGCCTTTCGCCGAAGACGAACCACCCGACGATGCCGGCGATGGCAGGCTGGGTCAGCAGGGCCAGTCCGATGACGAGCGCTGGAAAATGCCGCAGCGAGAAAACCAGCAGGCCCTGCCCGATAATCTGGCTCGACAGCGCGAGCAGGAGGACCGGCGTCCAGCCGGCCGTGCCCGGGAGGACCGGCTCGCCCGCCAGCACGGCCATGCCCAGCAGCAGCGGCGATGCCGCCAGGCTGACGAGCGTGAGGACCGCCCACGGGTCGAGCGTCGTGCGCGCGGCCTGTGCGGGCAGGAGATAGAAGGCATAGCAGATGCCCGCCGCAAGGCAGAACAGGTCGCCGACGAAGGTCGCCGTCGAGATGTCGAGACTGCGGCCCAGCAGGATTGCCGCGCCCGCCAGTGCCGTAAGCACCCCGCCCGCCTCGCGCAGGGATGGTGCCCGACGCAGCGCAATCAGGCCCCACGCCATCAGGATTATGCTGCCCGAATTGCCGAACAGCACTGCATTGGCGAGCCGGGTGCGTTCGATGCCGACATGCCAGCTGGCAAGGTCGAAAGCGAAGAAGGTACCCGCCGTCAGGCACAGCGCCACGACCCGCCAGTCGAGCGCCACACCCTTGCGGGCGCGCCAGGCGAGGAAAGCGAGCAGTGGCAGGGGCAGCAGTAGGCGCCAGAAGGCTGCCGATACAGGCCCGGTATCCGCCAGCCTGACCAGCCAGGGGCCGAGCGCCAGCGCGGCATTGCCGAGAATCAGGCCGGCGAAGTGCCACGCCGTGGCCTGATAGCCATTCTTGCCGTCCGCCGCGGTTGCGCCATCCATCCTCGCGCCCTAGCTCAATGGCCAACCCGCGCCAGCAAAAAGGAAGCTGCCCAATGCACGAAACCCTGTTCCAGCCGCTGACCTTCGGGGCCCTCGAAGCGAAAAATCGTGTTTTCATGGCCCCGCTCACGCGCGGGCGGTCGAGCCAGCCGGGCTCCGTCCCCAACGAGATGATGGCGACCTATTACCGCCAGCGAGCCGGCGCGGGGCTGATCATTTCGGAAGCGACCGGCATCAGTGTCGAAGGGCTCGGCTGGCCCGCCGCGCCCGGCATCTGGAGCGAGGAGCAGGTCGAAGGCTGGAAACTGGTCACCGATGCAGTGCACGCCGAGGGCGGACTGATCGTCCTGCAATTGTGGCACATGGGGCGGCTGGTGCATCCGCTGTTCCTCGCCGGCGAGCCCCCGGTCTCGGCCAGCGCGACGACCGCGCCCGGCCATGCGCACACGTTCGAGGGGCGCAAGGATTACGAACAGGCGCGCGAAGCCAGCGTCGAGGATATCGCGCGGATCGTCGAGGATTATCGTCACGCCGCCGAAAACGCGAAGAAAGCGGGCTTCGACGGCGTCCAGCTGCATGGCGCGAATGGCTATCTGGTCGACCAGTTCCTGCGCGACAGCACCAATCTGCGGCAGGACGACTATGGCGGAAGCGCGCAGAATCGCGCGCGCTTCCTGAAGGAGGTCCTTACCGCCCTGGTCGACGTTTGGGGCGCCGAGCGCGTCGGCGTCCGCCTGTCGCCCAATGGCGAAACCCAGGGCTGCGACGACAGCGATCCCGCGACGACCTTCGGCGAGGCGGCCAGGGTCTGCGAGGAGCTGGGCCTTGCTTTCGTCGAGCTGCGCGAACCCGGTCCGGACGGAACGTTCGGCGCCACCGAAGTGCCCAAGCAAAGCCCTGTCATCCGCCAGATCTATTCAGGCGCGCTCGTACTCAACAGCGACTATTCGCCCGAACAGGCGGTTGCCGACATCGACGCCGGCCGCGCCGACGCGGTAAGCTGGGGTCGCGACTACATCTCCAACCCCGATCTGGCAGAGCGTTTCCGACTCGGCGCGGAGATCGCCCCCAATACGGACGTGCCGCGCAGCTGGTACGGCGAAGGACCGAAGGGCTATATCGACTACCCCGCCCTGACAGAGGCGGAAGCGGCGGAATAGGCAGCGGCCTATTCCGCTTCGGCGCCTTCGGCTTCGGCGTCTCCGGCTTCGCGAGGGCTTTGCGCTGCGGCGGCACCGTCCTCTGCTGATTCCGCTTCGCTGGCTTCGGCAGTAGCCCCGGCATCGTCGCCGCCATCGGCACTCCCGGTGTCGTCTGCGCCGCGCAGGGGCGGGGATTGCGATTGCAACTGGTCGAGCGGGATCATGTCGTCGCTGATCGTTCCGCCCAGAACCTCGCCCCGGGCACCGCGATCATCGCCTTGCCCGGCCGGCTCTGCGGTTTCATCGCCGCAGGCGACGAGAGCGAAGGCGAGCGGGACGGCAAGTGTCAGGGAACGGATCATGGCAGCTTGCAGGCCTTTCCATCGAGAGCGGCGAGAAAATCCTCGAACCGGTCATGCAATGCCGCATCGAAGCGTTCGGGCGCAAGGTCGATTCCCAACCGCTTCAGGCTGGTGACCCCGAATTCGTCGATCCCGCAGGGCACGATGCCGGTAAAATGCGACAGGTCGGGTGCGAGATTGACGGAAAAGCCGTGCATCGTGACCCAACGCCGGACGCGTACGCCGATCGCGCCGATCTTGGCTTCCCGCCCGTCGACATCCCGCGTCCAGATGCCGATCCGCCCCTCGGCACGCCAGCATTCGACCCCGATGTCGCCAAGGGTGGCGATGACCCACCCCTCCAGCGAATGGACGAAGCACCGCACATCGCGCCCGCGCTCCTTCAGGTCGAGCAGCACGTAGCCGATCCTCTGGCCGGGGCCGTGATAGGTGTAGCGCCCGCCCCTGCCGGCCTCGACCACCTCGAACCGGGGGTCGAGCAGTTCGGCGCCGTCCGCGCTGGTCCCGGCGGTATAGACGGGTGGATGGTCGAGCAGCCAGACCATCTCCGGCGCGCTGCCTTCCGCAATGGCGCGGTTGCGCGCGTCCATTTGCTCAAGGGCCTCGCGGTAAGGGATAGCGCCCTTTTCCGCGCGCCATTCGACAGTGGTGGAGGATTGGCTCGACATCGGCGATTGCGTGGCGATAGTGGGCAGGCTTATCAAGAGGCGATGAAAGGCAATCCATGAAATTCGATCTCGACATCGCCTGGCGCGACGCCGTGCGCCTAATGCGCGACAATAGCGGGATACTGTCGGCCATCGCCGGCATTTTTGTTTTCCTGCCTTATGCGCTCGTCCTCGTCCTCCTGCCCGCCATCGCCTCGCGGCCCGAATTGCCGGAAGGCGCCAGCTTTGAAATGGCAATGGAGGCGATGAACGCCTTCTATGCCAAGACCTGGTGGCTGTTCGTCCTGGTCGGCGCCATCGTAACCGTGGGCCAGCTGTCGATGCTCGCCCTGCTGGGTCGCCGGGCCAGTCCGACCGTGGGCGAGGCGATTTCCATCGGCGGCAAGGCGATCCTGCCCGCCTGGCTCGCGCTGATCCTGCAATCGCTGGGCATAAATTTCATCGTTTTGCTGATCGTCTCGATTGCGAGCCTTACCGGCCTGGGCGCGCTGGCCGTCGTCGCGACGGCATTCGCCTTTGGCCTGGCGCTCTACCTCTTCGTCCGGCTCTCGCTGGTCCTGCCGATCGTCGCCGTGGACGCCGAGACCAATCCGATCCGCGCGCTGACCGGATCCTGGGCGCTGACGAAGGGCCAGGGGGGCCGGCTGACGGCCTTCTATCTCCTGCTCGCGGCGGGAGCCATCGTCACGCTGATGGTCGCATTGCTCGTCACCGGCCTGGTGCTGTCGCTGGGCGGACCGACGGTGGCGGAGATCGGCAATTCGATCGTCACCGCTGCCTCGGTCACGCTGCTGGTCGTGCTCGCGACGAGCGTGCTGGCCGCGGTCCATCGCCAGTTCAGGCGGCTCGAACGGTCGGCGCCCAGCGTGCCCCCGACCGCCGATCCCTGATCAGCCGCGCGGTTCCTTCCAGCCCCAGAACAGCTGGCAGGGCAGCACATTCAGCGGCTCGAAATCGCTTTCGATCCGTTCGAAATGCGGGGCCATGAAATTGCGCGCCTTCGCTGAGAACTGGTAAACGAGAAAGGCGCCGCCCGTGCGGATGATGCGATAGGTCGCCTCCGCGATGGCCGGGCCCACCCCTTCGGGAAGCGTCGAGAACGGAAGGCCTGACAGGACGTAATCCGCACGATCGGCACCATGCGCGCGCACGATCGCCTCGACATCTGCTGCCGAGCCCAGCACCGCGTGAAAGCGAGGATCGGTGAAATGCTTGTCGAGATAGTCGATATAGAGCGGGTTCGTGTCGATCACGATCAGCTTGCCGTCGCGCGGAAGGCGATCGAGCACCGGCTGGCAGAATGTGCCGACCCCGGGGCCGTATTCGACGAACACCTTGCATTCGTCCCAACGCACCCGGCTCAGCATCCTGGCGATCGTGAAGCGCGAGGACGGGATGATCGAGCCGACCATACGCGGATGTTCGATGAAGCCGCGGAAAAACACGCCCCATTGACCGAATAGACGCGCGGCTCGGCGCTTGAGCGACGGGCGATCCATCACGGCTACACTTTGTTCGGAAGGCAAACAGGAACCTCGTGGGCGACCAACAAACAGGGGTTATGCTCTGGCAGCGCCTTGTTTCCATTGCAAGCACCGGGCGTGCGGCCTAGCCAAGGTTTTTCATGGCCGACATCAATCCAGCCAAGTCAGTCGCCCCTGCGAAACCGGCTATGCCGCGCACCATTTCGCGCGAGCGCATGGCCTTGCTGTTCACCGTGATGCTGGTCACGGCTGCGGGCAATACCGCCATGCAATCGGTCATGCCGTCGATCGGCACGGCGCTGAAGATCGACGACGTGTGGATCAGCCTTGCTTATAGCTGGTCGGCCTTGCTGTGGGTGATGTGCGCGCCATTCTGGGCCGAACGGTCGGACCGGCGGGGGCGCAAGGCGATGATGGCGTTGGGGCTCGGCGGCTTTATCGCCAGCTTCGCCCTGTGCGGCGCGATGCTGTGGCTGGGCCTGTCGGGCTATCTGACCGCCTTCTGGGCCCTGCTGCTTTTCGCGCTCGCCCGTAGCCTTTACGGTGGATTCGGCAGTGCCGCACCGCCCGCGGTGCAGGCCTATGTCGCCGCCCGGACGCCTCGCTCGGAACGCACGCAGGCGCTGTCGCTGATCGCCTCCAGTTTCGGGCTCGGCACGGTGATCGGGCCGGCCCTCGCCCCATTGATGGTCCTGCCTTGGGTCGGGCTGACGGGGCCCTTCCTGATCTTCTCGCTCATCGGGATTGCGGCCTTGGTCGCGTTGCGCCTGCGCCTGCCGAATGACGAGCCGCAGTTCCCCGCGCGCGGCACGGCGTATGATGCGCCCTATTCGGGCAGCCCGACGTCGGAAGTCTCCCGCGAGACGGATGAAGAGGAGGACGACGGCGAAGTGCCGGTGGAGCCGCATAAGCTGCGCTGGTTCGAAACGCGGCTGCGCCCGTGGGTCATCGCCGGCCTGCTGGGCGGCCACGCGCAGGCGATGGTGCTCGGTATTTCGGGCTTTCTCGTGCTCGACCGCCTCGGCCTGCGGGATACTCCGTCGGAAGGCACCGGGCCGGTCGGGCTGGTATTGATGAGCGGCGCCATCGCGACCCTGCTTGCACAGTGGGGCCTCATCCCGCGGTTCAATCTTGGCCCGCGTGCTGCAACGCTTTCGGGCATAGCCGTCGCGGCCTGCGGGGTCGCCTTCCTTGGCGTAGCCAGCGATCTGCACTCCATCGCGCTATCCTATGCCATCGCTTCGCTCGGCTTCGGCCTGTTCCGGCCGGGCACGACCGCCGGCACGTCGCTGGCCGTCACGCGTGCCGAGCAGGGGCAAGCCTCCGGCGTCACCGCCTCGGTTGCCGGGGCGAGCTTCATCTATGCCCCGGCGCTGGGCGTGTGGCTGTATGGTCACTCGGACTGGCTAGGCTTCGGACTGATCGTGGCGCTTTGCGCTGTGGTCTTCGTCCACGGCTGGTTCAAGCTCCAGCGCGACAGCCTGCTGACGACGGACCGCCGTTAGAGGATTTCCAGCACCACGTCCTGCGGGCGGCACAGGCGCGCGCCCTTGTCGGTCTCGACCAGCGGGCGTTCGATCAGGATCGGGTCGGCCGCCATCGCTTCCAGGATTGCAGCGTCGCCCGCGTCGGGCAGGCCACGCTCCGCGGCGTCGGTACCGCGCATGCGCAGCCCCTGCGCAGGCGTGATTCCCGCGTCGCGATAGAGCTGGGCCAGCTTTTCCGTGGTGGGTGGATCCTCCAGATATTCCACGACCGTCAGCTCGACCTCCGACAGGTTCTCCAGAATGGCGAGCGTCTTGCGCGAGGTGCCGCATTTCGGATTGTGCCAGATTGTCGCTTTCATCGCGTGATCTCCCATGTGCGCGTGCCGTATTCATATGCGCATGCCGTATTCATGCGCGTGCCGTTTTCATATGCGCGTGCCCCGTATGTACGCGCGTGTCCCGTCCTTGTGCGCGTGCCCGTTCGGATGCGCATGCCGCATTAAGCGAGGGCGGCGATCAGTGAAAGCGATGCTTGCAAATTTTTCACTCGTGGATGCGCAGATTGCCCTTGCGAATGCGAATGGTTCTCAATAGCACGCCGCAATCAGAAATGAGAATCATTCGCAATATTAGAAAGACCGGAATGTACTTTGCCAACATGCGTGCCGCGCTTCTTTTCGGCACCGCCTTCGCCGCGCTTCCCACAACCGCGCTCGCCGACGAGGCTCAGCCCGAGCGCGACTATCTGCCTGGCGACATCGTCGTCACCGGGAAATCCGATGGTTACGGCAATGATGACGGCTTCACCGCCGTAAAGACTCCGACCCCGCTGATCGATGTGCCGCAGGCCGTGACAGCGATCACCCGCGACCAGATCGACGATCAGAATGCGACATCGCTCAACGAGGCACTGCGTTTCGTGCCCGGGGTCAGCCTCGAGACCGGCGAAGGCCACCGCGACGAAGTGTTCATTCGCGGGCAGGAAACGACCGCCGACTTCTTCCTCGACGGTCTGCGTGACGATGCGCAATATTATCGCCCGCTCTACAATGTCGAACGGGTCGAGGTCCTGAAGGGCGCCAATGCGCTGATATTCGGACGCGGTGCCGGCGGGGGCGCAATCAACCGGGTCAGCAAGAAAGCAAGGCTCGGCGAGACTCTGACCGCCGGCGCTGCCAGCGTGGACAATTGGGGCGCCTTTACCCTGGCCACCGATCTTGCCGCGCCGGTCGGTAACAGTGTGGCCTTGCGGCTCAACGCGACGTACGAAGAGTTCGACAATCATCGCGATGTCTTCGAAGGCCGCTTCATCGGGATCAGCCCCACCGCGACCGTCGCGCTCGGCGAGGTAACCGATCTCGTCCTGAGCTACACCTATGACGACGATCAGCGCGTGGTCGATCGCGGTGTACCCGCGTTTCTGGGCCGCCCGCTGACCGGCTACGACGAAACGTTCTTCGGCGATCAAGACTACAATTATTCCGATGTCGAAGCGCACATCGCGCGCGCGCGCCTCGACCACGACTTCGGCGGTGGGCTCACCGCGAATGCCGCGCTGCAATACGCGCATTACGACAAGTTCTACTCCAATATCGTCCCCTCCGGGGCGTCGGACGCGGATGGCGATGGTGTGGCGGATACGGCCAGCCTCAGCGGCTATGAAGCCGGCACTATTCGCGAGAATCTTATCGGCCAGGCAAACCTCGTTTGGACGGGGGACACGGGCGGCATCGGCCATACGCTGCTGATCGGCACGGAATTCTCGCGGCAGGACACCGATGCCGATCGCGACCGCACATTGTTCGACGGTGAGCGCTCCTACACGACCGACCTTGCCGAAACGATCTTCGTGCCACCTTTCACGTTCGAGTTTCAGCGGGCCTCTACTTCCGAGCTATCGACCCTGTCGTTCTACATCCAGGACCAGATCGACGTTGCCGATTGGCTGCAGCTGATCATCGGCGCGCGCTATGACGAATTCGATCTCGAAAGCTACGATATCGGCAATGACTTCTTGGGCACCCGCAAGGACGACCGGATCAGCCCGCGGCTGGGTGTCATCGTCAAGCCACAGGACAATCTGTCGCTCTATGCAAGCTACTCGGAAAGTTTCCTTCCGGCATCGGGCGACCAGTTCACCGTGCTCAGCAGCACTTCGATCAACCTCGAACCGGAAACGTTCGAGACGCTGGAAGCGGGGATCAAATATGCGCCGCGTGAGGATCTTCTGGTCACGGCCGCCATGTTCCGTCTGGATCGCAAGGACACGCCGTTTACCGAGCCGGTGAGCAATGTCGTGCTGCAAACCGGCGCGACACGTGTGCAAGGCTTTGAGGCAAGCCTCGCCGGATCGATCACCGAGCAGCTACACGTCAACCTGGGCTACACATACCTCGACGGCGAGATTCGGTCGCAGACAAATGATGGCGGCATCGGAACCGAATTGCAGCAACTGCCAGAACACCAGATCGGTGCCTGGGGACGGTACGACTTCACGGACAATCTTGGCGCGGGTCTTGGCCTCGTCCACCAGTCGAGCCAGTTCGCAAGCTTCAGCAACGATGTCGTGCTGCCCGCTTACACGAGAGTGGATGCGGCGCTGTTCTATACGGTCAACGACCGGATGAGCGTGCAGCTCAATATCGAGAATTTGCTCGACGAGGATTACTATCCCAGCGCGCATGGCGACAACAACATCCAGCCGGGCAAGCCACTGACGGCGAAGCTGGGCGTGCGGTTCGAGCTCTAGTCGCTTTCCTCGCCAGGGATGCCGAGCGCGGGTACCTCGCGCGCGGCATCCGCAGCAGAAATCCCCGGGACGGGCGCGGCGCTGATGCGCTCCTGCCGGCGCGCCACGCGCCCGGCACGCTCGATGGCGCGCGCGAGCCGGGGGTAGACACCGCAGCGACACAGGTTCGGTATTGCCGCCTTGATTTCCGCCTCGCTGGGAGAGGCGGTCTTCTCCAGAAGTGCACTGGCGGCCATGACGATGCCCGGCGTGCAAAAACCGCACTGGATCGCCTGTTCGGCAACCATTGCCTGCTGGACCGGATGCGTTCGGTCACGGCTCAGGCCTTCGATAGTGGTGATGAATCGCCCCTCGGCCTCGGCGATTGTGATGAGACAGGATCGCAGTGCTTCGCCATCCACCTGCACCATGCAGGCCCCGCAATCGCCCACGCCGCATCCGTATTTCGTACCGGTCAGATTCGCCGCATCGCGCAGGGCCCACAACAGGGGCGTTTCCGGATCCATAAGAAAACGCACCGGGCGGCCATTGACTGTCATACTGGTCATCACACGCGCCTTATCCCGTCTCCTGTGCCTAGGCAAAGCGCGATCATGCACGCAACGCGGGCAGACCAGCCGCCCGGCTGAATTCTTTCGCTAGGCAAGCACCCCTCCGCCCGCTAGGCGCTGGCGGCAATGAGCGAGACGGCCAAACTCACGCGCGGCGGCATTCTCGGCCATCTCGTCACGCAAACCGCCCCGATGGTCATCGGAGTGGCGGCGATCATGTCGGTTGGCCTGATCGATGCGTATTTCATCGGCCAGCTGGGCGCCAGGGAGCTGGCAGCGGTCAGCTTCATCTTTCCGATCACCATCGCACTCTCCAGCCTCGGCGTAGGGGTGATGGTAGGCATTAATTCCGTCATCGCACGCGCGCTCGGTGCCGGAGACGTGGACCGGGCCGAGCGAAGGGCGAATTTCGGTGCGATATTCGCGCTCGCAATCGGACTGGCGATGGGGCTGATCCTCTACCTCCTGCTCGATCCGCTGTTTCGGCTGATGCAGGCATCGGACGATCTGCTGCCGCTTATTCGCGAATACATGCGCCCTTATGCGCTGGGCCTGCCAGTCCTGCTGTTGCAGATGGGGCTGAACGGCGTGCTGCGCGGCCAGGGTGAGGCCCGCAAGACGAGCTACGTCTCGGTGACCTATTCGGCCGCGAACTGGGTGCTCGATCCTATCCTCATCACCGGGGCATTCGGTTTCGGCGGTTTTGGTATCGCGGGCGCGGCCTATGCGACCATCGCCGGTTTCTTCATCGCAATTCTTGTTGCGCTCTATCTCATCAAGGGAGCGCAACTGCCGATCAATCCGGCCACGATCCGCCGGTGCAACATCGGGGAATCGAGCAAGGCCATCCTTTCGGTCGCCGGCCCCGCCGCATTCTCCAACGCCATCAATCCGATCGGCCTGTCGGTGCTGACGGCTCTCCTCGCCAGCCAGGGCGAAGCTGCGGTCGCAGGCTTCGGCGCGGCCGGCCGCCTGCAAAGCTTTGCGACTGTCCCGCTGCTCGCCTTGTCGGGATCCATCGGCGCGATCGTGGGACAGAATTGGGGCGCGGGCCAGCCGGAGCGCTCGAGGCAGGCGATGCGCTGGTCGGCGATCTTCTGCGTTGCATACGGCCTCGCCACCGCGGTCTTGCTGTATTTCACCGGCGACTGGTTCGCGGGCTTCTTCACCGAAGACCCGCAGGTGGTCGAGGAATTCTCGCGCTATCTCGCCATCGCGGTCTGGGGGTATGCCGGGTTCGGCCTGCTCATTGTCGCGAACGGGGCGATGAACGCCATCGACCGTGCGGGGGTCGCCTTGGGCCAGAGCGCGGCGCGCGTATTTCTCGTCATGCTACCCTTCGGCTGGTTGCTGCGCGGGAGCTGGGGGTCCGATGCCATCTATGCGGCGGAGCTTGCGGCCAATCTCGCCGGCGGCCTGCTGGCTGTCGCGCTCGCATTCAAATTCCTTCGCGAACGCGGCTGACTCATCGGCGCATCGCGCCAAACCAAGTGTTAACCATCATGCGGCATAGCTGCCCCGGATCGGATTAGGGGCAGTATCAATGGATGACCTTCTGGCGGACTTTGTCGCCGAAACACGGGAAATGCTGGAGGCGAGCGGGGGCGAGATCGTCGCCTGGGAGGCCGATCCATCCGACCGCACCCGGCTGGATACGATTTTTCGCTTCGTGCACACCGTGAAGGGAAACTGCGGTTTCTTCGATTTTCCGCGCCTCGAAAGGCTGAGCCATGCGGCAGAGGACGCCTTGTCCGAATGTCGCGCAGGCCGGCGTGAGCCCGACGGCGCGCTAGTTTCTGCCGTCCTGGCGATCATCGATCGTATCAACGCGATGACCGATTCAATTGAAGCAGGTGAAGAATTTCCTGAGGGCGGGGATGAGGAACTCATTGCGGCCCTTCAGACCGGCGAGGCTATCGAGGTAAGCAGCGCCGCGATGTCGGCGCCTGCGCCCACCCCCGGCACCGGCACCGGCACCGGCGAAGAGGATTCACCTGACGAAGCGGGCGACGACACCCCAGTTGCTGCGAAGGCACAAACTGTCCAGCGCTCCATTCGTCTTCCGGTCGATCTGCTCGACGAGGTCATGAAGGGGGTTTCGGACATGGTCCTTGCCCGCAACGACCTTGCCCGCCGACTGCGCGAGGCCGGCGACCAGCCGACGATCGACGGACCGTTCGACCGCCTTTCGACCATCCTGGCCGATGTGCGCTCCTCTATCACCCGGATGCGCATGCAGCGCCTTGAACAGCTGTTCGGATCGCTCCCGCGCCTCGTCCGCGATTTGTCGAACGAGCTCGGCAAACAGGTGATGGTCGATTTCGAAGGCGGCGAGGTCGAACTCGATCGCGAGATGGTCGAGATGGTACGCGATCCGCTGACTCATATCATCCGAAATGCCATCGATCACGGCATCGAAGGTCCGGGCGAGCGACTGAAGAACGGCAAACGCGAAATTGGCATGCTGCGTTTTTCCGCGCGACAGGCCGGAAACCAGATCAGCCTTGTCGTCTCCGACGATGGCCGCGGAATCGACGTTGCGCGACTGGCCGAAAAAGCCGTGGCGGCAGGCATCTACTCCCAGGCGGAAATCGCCGCCATGTCCGAACGGCGCAAGCTTCACCTCATTTTCGAGCCGGGTCTCTCGACTGCCGACTCCGTGAGCGCGGTATCCGGACGCGGGGTGGGCATGGATGTGGTGCGCGCCAATATCGAGCGCGTCGGCGGCTCGATCGATGTCGTCAGCAAGCCGGGCGAAGGCGCGCAATTCCATCTCAAACTGCCGCTCACTCTCAGCATCATTGCTGCGCTGACGGTGGGAAGCAACGGCCAGCGCTATGCGGTGCCGCGCAGCTATGTCGAGGAAATCGTCTTCGGCGCGAGCGACAACGTCGAATTCGCCGCAGCCGGCGACCGCACACTGGTGACCTTCCGCGACCGCCGGGTGCCTTGCCTCGCCCTGGGCGAGATCCTCGGCATCGGCGAAGTGGATGAAAGTGACTGGGAGGAAAAGACGCTCGTCCTCATCCGCCTCGCCGGGGACGAGGTCTTTGCCCTCGCCGTCGATAAGGTGTTCGATCACGAAGACGTCGTGGTCAAGCCGATTGCCCCCGCCGTGATGGAAACCCGCCTTTATGCAGGCACCACTTTGCTCGACGACGGACGTCCGATGATGCTGCTCGATCTGCCCAGCATCGCCACCAGTCGAATGCAGTTGGGCGAAGGTCGCCTTGCTTCGCACCTGGTCGATGAGAAGGATGACGAGCAGGTTCGCGAAACGATGCGGATCATGCTGTTCGTCGGTCTCGACGGACGGCGACGCGCAGTTCGGCTGGAAACGGTTCGCCGCATCGATACGGTGGCACGCGAGGCGATCGACCTCGACGGCCAGCGCGCGCAGGCTGTCATCGAGGGCGAGATACTCACCCTGCTCGGCCACGACACCGGCGAATTGCCGGCCGAGCGTTGCAGGCTGTTGCGGTTGAGCGATGGCGATCGCGAAGTCGTCTACGCTGTACGGGAGGTGCTCGACGCGACCGAAGTCGACCGCGACCTCGTGCCGGCCAGCGGCGATCCCCTGATCGAGGGTGTCACGCTTGTCGAAGGCTCGCTCGTGCCAGTCCTCGACGGGCATGCCCTGTTTGCCGGGCTTGCTGCGCCGCGTGAAGCACGCCGGACCTGGTCCTGCCGCATTCCGCGGGAAAGTGATTGGGCCCGCACCATCCTTGAACCCCTGGTCGAAGCTGCCGGCTATCGCATCGTTTCCGACGAGGCGGAGGAGGCCGATATCGCCATCGAACTCGCCGAATCCGCGCATGCAAAGACCGCCGCCGGGGCCCGTGAGGTGATCCGTCTGCGCTCGGCTCCCGATGCCGCCGGAGCCGACGACACCACCATCTATCGCTACGATCGCGACGGCTTGCTTGCTGCTCTGAAGCAAGCTCGCATCGGGAGGACCGCATGACCGAACTTCTGCTCCAATGCCTGATCGCAGGGCGTCCTGCGGCGATACCCGCGCGCGAAGTGCAATCGGTGATCGCGGTCGAGGACATCACGCCCATTCCCGGTACGCCCGACTTCATTCTCGGCCTCACCGCGCTGCGCAGCCAGGCGCTGACCGTGATCGACTGCGCACGCGCTATCGGTGTGGAGAACAGCGCGCCGGTCGACGAGCGGCGCGCTGCGGTGGTCGATCTCGACGGCCATCTCTACGCGCTTCTCGTCGACGAAGCATATGATGTCGGCGAAGCGCTGAGCGAGGCCGTGGCCGTGCCCGGGGGATTCGGCGCTGGCTGGCAACGCGCGGCGCGCGGCCTGGTAGAAACCGAGCACGGTCCGACGTTGCTGCTCGACACATCTGCCCTGATCTGCACACCGCGGCAGGATGCGGCTTAAGCGAATAGTTACCGGTCGGCGCTTACAAGCATGCCGCAACACATGAGGTCACATACCATGAAAACCTGCCTGATCGTCGATGATTCGCGCGTCATTCGCAAGGTCTCGCGCCATATTCTGGAGACGCTCGGCTTCACGGTCGACGAGGCGGAAAACGGTAAGGAAGGCCTTGATCGCTGCGCCGAAACCATGCCGGACGTGATCCTGCTCGACTGGAACATGCCGGTAATGACGGGCATCGAGTTCATCACCCAGTTGCGCCAGCGCGATGGCGGCGACAAGCCCAAAGTCGTTTTCTGCACGACCGAAAACGACGTCGCACATATTCGCGAGGCGATCAGCGCCGGTGCCGACGAATATGTCATGAAACCGTTCGATCACGAGACGCTACAGATCAAGCTCCAGCTTGTCGGAATGGCCTGAGGCGCGGGCAATGAGCGCGGCAGCAGAAAGAACGGGCAGGTCGTCACCTGCGGAAGACCGGCGCAAGGTCCGGGTTCTGATTGTAGACGATTCGTTGACAGTGCGGACCGTTTTCACGCGGATGTTGCAGAAAGAAGTCGACGTCCACATCGTCGCGACCGCAAATTCTGCGGAACGCGCGCTGGAAGAATTGTCAGCGAATGACGTCGACGTGGTCATGCTGGATCTCGAAATGCCCGGAATGGGCGGGATCGAGGCGCTGCCGAAGATCCAGCGGATTGCCCCGGGGGCGCAAATCCTCGTCATCTCCTCGCTGACGTCCGACGGGGCGCAACACACGGTTCAGGCGCTCTCGCTCGGCGCTGCGGACACGATGCTGAAACCTCGGCCAGGCGGCTTCAACGACGATTATCGCGCCACCCTGCTCGAGAAAATCCGTGCGCTGGCAGGCATCGATACGCCTGCGCAAAAGCCCGTTCGCCCAATTCCGGCGATGGCCAAAGGACACAAGCGTCCCGAAGTGGTCGCAATCGGGGCCTCGACCGGCGGCATCCATGCCCTGAATCTATTCCTGCGGGCTCTGCCGGCAAGCTTCGACTTGCCCATTCTGATCACCCAGCACCTGCCGGACAGCTTCATCCCGGTGTTTGCGAAGCAGATGGAACTGGCGTCCGGCCGCCCTGCCCTGCTCGCCAATGACGGACTCGAAATCGAGCGCGGCCACGTGATTATCGCCCCCGGTCACGGCCACATGGTCGTCCGCAAGGATGGGTTGCGCTATGTGACGGGTCTGGCTTTTCATCCGGTTCGCAGCGGTTGTATGCCTTCCGTCGATCCCATGTTCGAAAGCGTGGCGAGCGCCTTCAACGGTCGGGCAGCCGGTGTTCTGCTATCGGGCATGGGACGAGATGGCACCGAAGGGGCAGAAGCAATCGCCAGGGCTGGCGGCACCCTGTACGCGCAGAACGCGGAAAGTTGCGCGGTCTGGGGCATGCCGCGAGCCATCACCGAAAGCGGCCTCGCCAGCGCGGTTTGTCCGCCTGAGGAACTGGCCGGAAAGGTCGTCGCCAGCGCCGGAGCGGCGGCATGGGCGTAGAGGATGCTTCGCATCGCATTATCGCCGACCTGTTGGAGCGAAAGACCGGACAGCAGCTGACTGAAAGCCGAATGTGGCGCATCTCGACCGCGCTCGCAGGATTGTTCCGCGAATTGGGTATCGACAATGTCGACCAGCTCGCCTGCCTCTTGGAGCGGCCGGGAGAACAGCATCTCGCCACGAAGGTCGTCGAAGCGCTGCTCAACAATGAAACCTATTTCTTCCGCGACCACACCTATTTTGCGACGCTGGCCGAAAAGGTCCTGCCGGATCTTGCCAGAAAGCGGGAATCCAGCCGCAAGCTGTCGATCTGGTCCGCCGGCTGTTCAACGGGTCAGGAGGCGCTGAGCCTGGCGATGCTTTTTTGCGAACAGGCCGGCCGTTGGACCGACTGGACGATCGAAATCCTGGGCACGGACATCTCCGGTAAAGCTGTCGCCGCTGCCCGAACCGGGTGCTATTCGCAGTTCGAAATTCAGCGTGGCATCAGCGTCGCCCAGATGCTCAACTTCTTCTCGGAAACGCCACGTGGCTGGCAGGCAAGCGACCGTATCAGTTCGATGACCCGGTTCCAGCAGCACAGTATTCTCGACTACCCGCCCAGCCCCGGACAATTCGATCTCGTCTTGTGCCGCAATGTGCTCCTGTATTTCGATGCCGAGCGGCGGCGCCATGTCTTTGACCGGCTTGGCTCGGCCACGGCAAACGATGGATATCTGATGCTTGGAGCCGGCGAATCCGTTCTTGGCCAGACCGAACGGTTCGAACCCTCCGATTGGGGATCATCCGTTTACCGCCCTGCATCTGTAGTGAGTCGGCTTTCGCAGCAACAATTGCCGCTGGCCGCGCGGGCGGGATAGCTCCTTTCGCGCGCGCCCTTGCGGGACAGGGTGAACGCGAAGTTTACCGGACCTTAGAGATTGGCGCTTATTGCGGCACCAGACCCTGAGTGGGCGCAAAAATCGGGGGCAGTTCTTGGATCATCGGCAGGATTTCGTGTCGCGCGACAGCAAGGCCATCGTATTTGGTCCGCTGGTGGTACTCGCCGGGATTTTTCTCGCGACCTTCGCGCTGACCCTGGCGAGTTCTCGCCTGGGCATTGCACAACCCATGGTGGTTCTTGCGAGCGGAACGGTTCTTTTCGCGGCGGCAGTGGCCATGCTCGCCCACTCCGGCGTGCGCCATCTGCGTCAGGCCGAACAGCTGAATCTGACGGACAGCTTGACCTATCTGCCCAACCGCCGCGCCTTGCACCGCGACGTCCAGCAGGAAATGCTGAATGGCGCAGAGGTCGCCCTCGCCCTCGTTGATCTCGACGGGTTCAAACTGGTCAATGACCACTACGGCCACGGCATCGGAGACACTGCGATCCGGGAATGCTCGAAAGTGTTTTGCGATCTTACGGAAGACGAAGCGACGATCTACCGCCTGGCGGGCGACGAATTCGCCGTACTGGTGGCCGGCCCGGTGGCCGGAACGCTGCTCGAAGGGTTGTGCCGCCGCATCATCGAACGCCTGGCGAAGCCCGTGAAGGTGGAAGACCGCCGGTTGAGTCTGGGAGCCAGCATCGGCCTGGCGCGATATGCGCCCGGCGACCCAGTCGATTCGTCGGAGCTGCTGCGCCGATCAGATGTGGCGATGTCTGCATCGAAGCGCGGCGGCCGAATGCGCTGCACCTGGTACAATCGTGCGTTCGACAAAAGCCGGGAACAGCTCAAGCAATTGGACGACGAAATGCGCGTCGCCCTGGCAAACGATGAGTTCCGCCTGGCCTACCAGCCATTGGTGGATAGCGAGAACCGCACCGTGGTAGCCGTTGAGTGCTTGCTTCGCTGGGAACGACCCGACGGCAAACAAGTGGGGCCAAATGTCTTTATCCCCGTTGCCGAGGAAAGCGGATTGATCAATTCCATCGGGTTGTGGGTCCTGCGCCAGGCTTGCATCGACGCGCTCGAATGGGAGGACATAACCCTGTCGGTCAACATCAGCGCTGCCCAGTTGCGCAATCCCGAATTTCCGGTGCAGCTCGGCCATATCCTCGAAGAAACTGGCTTCGATGCCGAGCGGCTCGAGCTCGAAATCACCGAGACTTGCCTCGTGCTCGACCCGGTGGTCGCCGAACGCAGTCTCGCGCTTATTCGTGGGTTCGGAGTGAAGGTCGCGCTCGACGATTTCGGGACCGGATATGCCTCGATCGGCTTCCTGCGCCAGTTCCGGTTCGAAAAACTCAAGCTTGACCGCAGCCTGGTCGTCCAGGCGAGCGAAGATGACGGCAGTCGGGCCATGATGCTGTCCAGCATCACAGTTGCGCGCGCGATGAAGATGGGCGTCACGGCCGAGGGCGTCGAGACGCAGGAACAGGCTGACATGGTCCGCGCTGCCGGCTGCGACCAGATCCAAGGTTGGCTCTATTTCAAGGCCATGCCTGCAGCCGAGATCGGACAGCATCTTGGCCATCCGGTCAAAGCGGACGGGAACAATATCCTCAAGGGACAGCGGGTCGCATGAACGCCATAAGCAATTTGAGCGCCGAGCATGACGCCATCGCGGCGGACGTCGAGGCCATGTTGAACGAGAATCCCGCGTCGGAAATGACCGATGCAAGTGCTCCTGCTGAAAAGCCGAAAGGCGTCAAAGGCTGGATGTATTCCAAATCGGTCAGCGAAAAGCTGCGCATCATCAGCACCATCAACATTGCCGCGGTGGGCTTCGTTCTTTTCTGCATCCTCGCCGGAGGGGCTCTCGCGCTCGACCTGCGGCATGACCGAATGGCGATCGCGGAAGCGACGCTGGCCACAGCAGACATTGTCGCGAGCACGGACGAAACCCGCCTTGCGCTCGTGACGCACTCGCAATCCGGTGACGCAGCCTTGCTCGCCGAGGCCCGCGCTGGTTTGCGCGACGCCGCCGAAATGCTCCAAACGGTCAGGGCAGATGCAGCAGAAGTCGCGCCCCAGGTGTTGCCGGCCGTTGACGCTGTGTCGAACGATCTCGGAAATCTTCGCGACAACCTCGCCGAGACCGGCGCGCAACAGCTTGGCGATGAACGCCTGACTGCCCTGCTCACAGGCCTCGCCGACCTCGTTGATGCAGCCGGCGCGCTTCGCACCGATCTCGATGAGGTCGCCGCGGCCAATGATGCTACATCGCGCATGCTTATCGCGATCCTGCTGACCTGCTTCGTACTGGTCTGCGGGGTCGGCGCAACGCTCGTCTATCTCAGTCACGGCAATATCGGACGCGACATTTCGAATTCGCTCCACCGCATGGCGGACGTATCGAAGCGCATCGCCGCCGGCGAGAAGGACATGCACATCCCAGGGACACGGCGCCCCGACGAAATCGGCGAGCTTGCCCGCAGCTTCCAGGTATTCCTGCGCGGCGCCCATGCGATCGAAAAGATGGCTTCCGAGCGTGCGAACGCGCGCGCCGAAAGGACGCGCGAGCTGTCGCAACTCGCCGATCATTTCGAAACTACCGTGGGCAAGGTGGTCGGCGGGGTCGCGTCAGCAGCTGGCCAGCTGCAGCGTACCGCCGGATCGATGAGCGACATGGCGGATCAGACCTCGACCCAGTCGCAACTGGTTTCACAGTCGATTGCCCAAGCATCGAGCGGCGCGACAGCGGCGGCGGCCGCATCTGACGAATTTGCCATGTCGATTGGCGAGATAAGCCGACAGGCTTCGCATTCGGCCGAACTGGCGCGCGCCGCAAACGACACCGCAAAGGGTGCTGACGAGACAATTTCGGCCCTGTCGCGATCCGCGGATCAGGTCGGACAGATCGTGGAGCTGATCCAGTCGATCGCCAAACGTACCAACCTGCTGGCCCTCAATGCATCCATCGAAGCGGCGCGCGGTGGCGAAGCAGGCCGCGGTTTTGCCGTGGTGGCGAGCGAGGTCAAGGAACTTGCCGCGCAGACGAGCCGGGCAACCGAGGATGTCGCAGCACAGATCCGCACGATGCAGGGGTCGACCAACGATAGCGTCAAGGCCTTGAAAGCGGTGACGGACCAGATTGCCGAAATCGAGCTGACGGCGACTTCCATCGCCAGCGCCGTTGACCAGCAATCGGTAGCCGGACAGGATTTGGCCCGCAGCATCGACGTGGCCGCAAAAGCCAGCGGCGAGGTCGCCCAGCACGTTTCGCAAGTCCGCGAAACCGCGCTTGAGACCGGTGCCGCCGCGAGTCAGGTCCTGAGCTCCGCGACCGAGCTCGACAGTCAGGCCGTGGAATTGCGCGAACAGGTCGCTTCTTTCCTGGCCCATGTGCGCGCGGGGTAAGAACGAATTAACCACGTGCCCCTATAGCCAAGGGTGCCCAGCCGGGCGCACTCGGTCGGAACGGGGGAATACGTGACTGCTCTTAGAGATCTGACAGATCAGTTCGTGAAGGACGAGGCCGCAGAGCAGCAGGTCTTCGAGAACGCGCCGGCAATGGCGGTCTCCGGATCGGCACCCGTCCGCTCGCGTAGTTCGCTGGAACGCTGGTTCAGCAATCTCGACAGCGACGACAAGCTGCGCGTCACTGCGGGTTTTCCGATACTGATGATCGCTCTGGTGGCGCTGGTCGCCCTTTTTGGTCTGTCGCGAATCGATCCAACAAGCGGCGCGGAGAACATCGCTTCATCGCGCACCATCGTCATGACATGCGTCGGTCTGTCGGCTGCATTCTTCGGCCTCATCATTGCCCTGTCGTCGCGCATCTTGTCGAGCGACGTCGTTGATACCGTGCGCATCCTCAACGATGACATGCGCCGGATCGCTTCCGGTCAGACCGATTTTGCAATTTCCATCCAGGGCCGTGTCGACGAGTATGGAGAGATGTCCGAAAGTCTCGAGATATTGCGTCTCAAGATGGCCGATCTCGAGCAGCTAATGGACGAGCGGGTCAAATCCGCCGACGATCGCCATGTCATGCTCGAACGTCTGGCCACAGAGCTTGAGAACGGGGTTGGCGAGGTGGCCGGCAGCGTTGCGGCTGCAGCGACCCAGCTTCATTCGACCGCAACCAGCATGGCGGCCTCAGCTGAGCAGGCGAGCAGTGCGACGCATCATGCGCTGGAAGCCATGGGCCGCGCATCCGAAGGTGCCATCGCAGCAGCCGCCTCATCGGACGAATTTGCCATGTCGATCGGCGAGATCAGCCGCCAGGCGGCGCATTCGGCGGACCTCGCCCGGAAAGCCAACGACGCGGCGAGCGGCGCGGATGAAACGATCATGAGTCTGGCCGAAGCAGCCGACCAAGTTGGCGCTATCGTGGAACTCATCCAGAGCATCGCCAAGCGTACCAACCTCCTCGCGCTGAATGCCTCGATCGAGGCAGCCCGCGGAGGCGAATCGGGTCGCGGTTTTGCCGTGGTGGCAAGCGAGGTGAAGGAACTCGCAGCGCAAACCAGCCGAGCGACCGACGATGTCGCCGCGCAAATCCGGGCGATGCAGGAATCCACCGGCGCAAGCGTCTCGGCGCTGCGGGCCATTGCCGAACATATTCGCGAGATGGAAGGCACCGCGAGCTCCATCGCGAGCGCGGTCGATCAGCAATCGGTGGCAGGCCGCGACATGGCGCGCAGCATCGACATCGCTGCCCAGGGCACGGAAGAAGTGACCGCGAGCATGCAACAGGTGCGCGAGAGCGCAGTCGCTACCGGCAGCGCCTCAAGCCAGCTCCTCGGTTCGTCGAGCGACCTCGAACAGCAGGCGAGCGAGTTGCGCCGGCAGGTCGCCACCTTCCTGTCGCGAGTCAAATCGGCCAGATAATCCTCGTTTTGGATTCGCCCTATTCCCACCAGTAGGGCAGGCGATTGTCCGAGCCGGTGACCACTTCGTTCATCGTGCGCGCATCGTAGAGCCTGCCGCCGAGCATCACGCGTTCGATATCGTCCGAATTGCGGATATCCTCGCTGGGGTCGGCCGAGAGGATCAGAAGATCGGCAAGCTTGCCGACTTCCAGGCTGCCGACGTCACGATCCATGCCCAGCGATTGCGCCGCCCAGATCGTACCGGCGCGCAGCGCCTCGACCGGGGTCATCCCGCCACGCACGAAGCTCCACAGCTCCCAATGCGCCGCGATGCCTGCCTGCTGACCGTGGGCTCCGATAGCGATCTTGACCCCGCGTTCGGCAAGCTTCTTCGTTTCGCGCGCCGCGTCGTCGTCGACAAACGCCCAGTCTGGTGCCGTGACGCGGCGTGCTGTGTCCGCGATCAGCTGGCGGGGCGGAGTATGCACCAGCAACGGATTGTCGAACACGTCGGTCGCCTGACGCCAGTATGGGTCGCCCGCAAGCCCGCCATAGGTCACCACCAGGGTCGGCGTATTATTGGTCTGGGAGCCACCCCAGAACTGCAGCACGTCCTCGTAGAAATATTCGACCGGGACATTGTGTTCGACGGTCGAATTGCCATCGGCGATCAGGTTCATGTCCATGCCGAACAACGACCCGCCCTCGGCCACCACAAGCATGTTTTCGGCCTTGGCCGCGGCGACGACCTGCTGACGTTGTTCGCGCCGGGGCTGGTTGTAATTCTTCACCGAAACACCGCCCTGCGCCTTGATGCGGCGCACATGGGCGAGCGCGTCTTCATAGCCGTCGATCCGTGCAAACACAGACGGAGCCTTGGCACCGTATATGATCTCGCCGGTCGAGAAGATTCGCGGAGCCAGCAGACTGCCCGCTCGTTGCCGTTCGGCGGCGGCGAATATCATGCTCGCCTGCGATGACGGGTCATGCAGCGTGGTCGTCCCGAGCGCCAGATTCTGCACCAGCGACCAGTTCTGCTGCGGGATGAGATCGCCCACGCCTTGCGCGCCATGTGCATGTGCATCGACGAGGCCCGGCATGATGGTTTTTCCGGCTGCATCGATCACGGTCGCGTTGCCAGGCACTGCGACCTCCGCGGCGCTGCCGATAGCCTCGATCCTGTCGCCGCGAATGACGATCGTGCCGTTCTCGACGATGCCCGCACCATCTCCCGCCATCGTCAGGATGCGCGCGCCGGTCAGCGCGACGACCCCCTGCGCCTTGTCGGCGGCGATCGTTCGCGCAAGCGATATGCCGGTTTCGGGTGGCGCGAAGGTCGGTGCATCCTCACCCTGCGGCGCGGTCGCAATCATGTCCGAAGCCATGGCGCGATACAGCGTGGGTCCCATCGACCAGGTGAGCGTGCTGCTGCCATCGGTCCAGCCGATATAGTCCGCTCCACCCTTGCTCGCGCGCGTCACTGGAAGGGAACTCGACTTTTCGCCCAGCGTAACGGCCTGCCCGCCGGGCATCAGCGGAGTGACGAAGACTTCGTAATTCTCGCGGAAAGCGAGAAGGTCGCCGCGCGGGCTGACACTATACCCGCTGACCAGTTCGCCCTCGGCGTGCACCTGCCGCTTGTCACCATCGAGAGCGGCCGAGATCAGCTGGAGCTTGCCCTCCGACTGGCCGAGCATGAACAGCCTTTCGCTGGTCGCCCCGAACTGGGGCTCGGTCATGCCGCGCGCCACAAGGCGCGCATCGCCACCTGCAGCCGCAACCGCATAAATGCCCGGATTTTCCGAATATTCGGGCGAGGTGAGATAGCCCCCCTCGCGCTTTTCGAACACGATCGTGCGGCCATCGGGCGAGAACTGAGGCTTGGCATAATGGCCTGGCATTGACGTGACGGCGCGCGCACCGCGCCCGTTCGCATCGGCGACCATGACCTGGCCAAGCCCATCGTCGGTCCAGCGGACGAAGGTGACGCGGCGTCCGTCGCGCGACCAACTGGGCCACAGCTCGAGCGCTTCCGCTTCGCCCGACGACCAGCGTCGCGGTTCCCCTCCGCCAAGCGGCTTTGCATAAAGCTTCCCAAGACTTTCGAAGATCACCGTGCGGCCATCAGGCGAAACACTGGCAAAACGCGGGATCCGCGCGGTGAAGCTGTCCTGCCCCACCGGGATCGCAGGGTGCGGGGCATCGGCCACACCCCTCGTATCGTCGATCGCAAAAGGAATGACGCTCGACCCGCTGCCATCCGCAGCGATGCGGCGGATCTTGCCGCCCGCCCAGGCAACGATGGCGCTGCCGTCCGGTGTCCAGTCCATCCGCGGATAGAAGCCGTAAACCGCCCAGGTTTCCTGCATGTCGAAATCGAGATCGCCATAGACCATCCGCTCGACACCCGTCGCGAGGTTCTTGACCCACAATTCAGTCTGGTCCTTGTCGCGCCGGATGAAAGCGAGCGAGCGGCCGTCGGGCGATGGCGTGGGGCGAACCGCGCCGCCATAGCCGCTTGCCGCCGTCGTCACTTCGGTCGTCGTCAGGTCATACCGTTCAATCGCGAAAGTGCCCTGGGTCGAATCCTGCGCATATTCGAAGATCGGCCCGCCTGTGACGTTGCGCGTGTAGTAGACCGCATCCCCGCTCGGCGCATAGATCGGCTCACCCAGCTCTTTCTGCAGCGATTCACTGGCCCGCGCTACCAGCTTGACGCCACCGCCGCCCGAACGGTGGTAGAGCCAGATCTCGCCAGTGCCGAGCGAGCGCTGCGTGGTAAAATGCTTCTTCGCAACGATATATTTCCCATCCGGCGACCAGTCGGGCTGGTTGAGCAGGCGAAAATCTTCCTTGGTTACTTGGCTCTTGTTCGAACCATCGGCATCCATCACCCAGATATTGTCGCCCCCGCCGCGATCCGAGGTAAATGCGATCCGCCGTCCGTCAGGCGAGAACCGGGGCTGCACTTCCCAAGCGAGACCTTCTGCGATCCGGCGCGGCTTGCCGCCTGCGATCGGCATCGTGTAAATGTCCCCCAGCAAGGCAAAAGCCAGCATGCGGCCGTCGGGCGACACATCAACGTCGATCCAGGTACCCTCGTCGGTGCGGATCGGGACCTGGCGGATGGTGAAGCCACGCGGATTGCTAACGTCCCACGCCTCTTCGTCGTTCGCCGCTGCAGCGCTGGTCGTCGCAGGCGCAGCGTCGATGCGCAGGCCGGTGCCTTCGGCCGGCTGAACTTCCTGCGAGGCATCGACCTCCTGCTCCTCGACCGGATTGGGCGCCGGTTCGGGGTCCTGCGCGAAGGCTGCCTGGGCCACGAACAGGGTCGCGAGGACGGATGCGATGCTCGATTTCATGTCTCTCTCCCTTGAATGAGATAGGCCGCTTCATAGGCGGCGGATGCCCTCGGGCAAACAGCTTCGTGAAAAGTGGGATCAGCGCGCGCTGGCACGTTCCACCAGGCGCACAGGCACGCGCCGTTCGGGGCGTTCGCCATCGCGCGCAAGGGCTGTGTCGACCAACAGCTTGCCGGCAGTCGCGAAGTCCGGTTCTACAGTGGTCAGTGGCGGAGCGCTGAATTCGCCCGATCCAAGGCCGTCGAACCCGACAACCGAGACCGCTTCGGGCACGTCGATCCCGCGCGAACCCAATTCTTCAAGCGCGCCAAGCGCCATGGCATCGCAGGCGAAAAAAAGGCCATCGAAGGGCACGCCGTTTTCTAGCAACGTGGTGATCGCGTTGCGCCCTTGCGAAACGCGGTCCTCGCCCTCGCTTACCAAAGGCTCTCGCGCAGTTAGCCCCCGCACCTCCATTGCCGCGCGATAGCCGTCGTACCGCTCGGAGAACTGGCGTTGCGAGGAGTGGGTGTCGCCCACGAAATGGATATTGCGCGCGCCGCCCTGCGCCAGCCGGTCGACTGCGATGCGCCCGCCGTCGCGATTGTCCGATCGCACCCATGTGGCATCATCGAAGGGCGAACCCCAGAAGGCCATTCCCTCGCTTTGCGCGGCGCAATCGCGGAAATAGTCCCATGCCACCTCGTTGGTCGCCGTTCCGATCACGACGACGCCATCGGCCTGCCTGCGGGCGACATAATGCCCGAACAGCTCGTCGGGTTCGGCCTGAAAGGACACGAGAGCTTCGTAGCCGCGCTCTGCCGCCGCGGCACAGGTGCTTCCGAGAAGCGAATAGTAGAAGGGGTTGATCGCGGCCGCGCCTTGCCCGGCGCGGCCGATGACGACGATGGCGATCGAGCCGGTTTCCCCTCGCCGGAGCCCGGCCGCGCGAGCATTCACGTGGTAGCCGAGATCGGCGGCAGCCTGTTCGACCCGGCGGCGGGTAGCCTCGGTTATCGTTTCGGAACCCGACAGTGCGCGGCTTACCGTGGACTGGCTCACCCCGGCCCGCTCCGCGACATCGATCGAGGTCACCCGCCTTGGCTTTTCGCTCTGACTGGTCGGCATCCCTGTTCCCATGCTATTTTTAAGAGCTAGCTAATCCGAAGCGGACTGGAAAGCGAGCATCGCACCGATACCATGCTTGCGCTTCTTGCAAGGCTTGGCTTAGCAGGAGGGAAAGGAGGGTCCCATGTCCGAGAACAACAGGCGGGAAGAACGTGCCGTGGTGCAAGTGGCGGGTCGCTATCGCAACCGCCATGGCCCCTCGCGCGACATCTGGATCAAGGATATTTCGGAATATGGATGCCGCTTCTACGACAAGTTTTCGATCCTGGAAGTCGGCAGCGAAATTCTGGTCGGGCTGGGCAATATCGGACCGATCCCTGCCGAGGTGAAGTGGCGCGAGCAGAGCACCGTCGGCGCACAGTTCGAACGTCCGCTCCACCCCAGCGTGCTTGAACACATCATCCGCGAGATGGATCGCCGCGAAGAGGCGTGACAGTGGCCAGGGGCGCTCGGCAACGCCTGCTGGGCGCGGCATTCTCCTATATCGTCGGCATAGGAACACGGGTCGTGGTGCAGCTCGCGACCTTGCCGATCCTGTTTGCCAGCTGGTCGGCAGGACGGGTGGGCCTCTGGATGATCCTGTTCGCCGTACCGTCCTATTTCGCGGTCACCGGCCAGGCCTTTTCAGGGGCTGGCGGCACCGCAGCCCTTGCCGCGGCGCGTGACGGGCGCTGGTCCGACGCACGCGCTCTCTTTCGCGCAAGCTGGCTGTTCGGTGCCGGGCTTGCCATCGCGACGGTGGCGATCCTTGTCGCAGGCTCCGCGCTGGTTCCGGATGCGCGCGCGCGCGACATTGGTTTCGTCGACAGCGGCGAACTTGTCGCCAGTATCGCCTGGCTGGGGCTCTACGTCCTCGCCCTGTGCCAGGCAGCCCTGATGCTCATCCCCCTGCGGATCAGCGGCCGGTATCCGCTATCGAACATGGCGCTGAACATCGCCAGCCTGTCCGAAATCGCCGTGCTGGCGGTCTGCGTCACCATGAGCGATTCCCTAGCCCTGCTTGCCGCCGCGCTTGCCGGGGTCAGGCTCGCGACAGCGGCGGTCGTGACGGTGCTGGCCTGGAAGTTCACGCCCCGCCTGTTCGCAGCCTCGACACAATCGGCACGGATCGGCCTGACGACGATCGTTTATCCTTCGCTTGCATTCATGCTCCTTCCAATCGTGAATGCTCTGAACCTGCAAGGCTATACGCTGGTGGTTGGGTTCTTCATCGGCGTCGAGGTGGTGGCAGGCTTCGTAGCCTTGCGGGTCATCGTTCGCGCGATCGACCTCGTCACAAGCGTGGTATTCGCCATTCAGTTCTTCGAAGCTGGATATCTCGGCGACGACAAGCAGGCGATCCAGCGTCGCCAACTTGCGACGATGACCGTGATCACACTCGCGTGCCTTGCCATGTTCTCGATCGCCCTGTTCGGATTGGGCGACTGGCTGATGAATCTTTTTACCGCCGGAAAGAGCCGGTTCGATGCGGCGCTGGCCGCTATCTTCCTCGCGGCGGGAAGTTGCCGTGCCCTCGCCACGACACCGCAATCGATGGTCGCGGCGGCGAATGCGCACGGACCGCTGGCGCGTCTGTATCTGATCGCATCGGCAGCGGCACTGGCGCTGGCCGCGGCGGCGGCAGCGCTCGGCGCGCCGCTGCTCGCGATTGCGGGGATCCTTGTCCCCGTCGAAGCGGCCGTGACCATCTATGCCTTTCATACCGTCCTGCGGCAGCTCGATTGGCGGCCACACGACTTCGCTTCCGCTCTCGCAAGTCGCGAACGCTGGCACGACATTCTGCTGACGATGCGCTTTCTGGGGCTTCGCGGCTGATCGAAGCTTGCGGAACGCCTTCGGGAAGGCCACACCCTGCGGGCTTTGTACGAGCTTCTTCTCCTCGCCTCGCTCCTGTTGTTTATCGGGGTCTGCGCGGTCTACGCGCGGCAAGAGGCTGCAAGCCTTGTCCACCCCCTGACGATCTATCTCGCATTCCACGGCTTCATCTTCGTAATTCGTCCGCTTTTCGCGCGGTTCTATGACTTCGATCTCGTTTATCGCGTATATGATTTCCTGCCCTCGATCGACGACAAGATCACAGTCATCCTGGGGGCCAATCTGGCGATGCTGGTCTTCGCTTTCGCAAGCCTGCGCACGGCTGGCGTTCCGGTCGGGCGCACGCCGCCGCCGACGGAATTCGAGGATTTGCGGCGCCGGCTAACCGTACCGATAGTGATCACCACCGCCTTGCTGGCACCCTTCGCGATATCGTCTCAATTGTCGAACTGGTCCCGGCGTGTGGATCCTCTTGCCACCATGGCGCGCGATGCGGGCACGGGCATCATGGTCAATGTCAACGCAAACGGCTGGTACACGGACTCGGCCCTGATCCTTGCCCCCCTGGCCGTCTTCGCAGTGTGGCTGCTGCGGTATCGCGCGACGGGCTGGGTGATCTTCGCCATCGCCAGCACGCTGATGCTGGGGTCCGGAGGGCGCGGCAGCTTCATTTTCGCCGCCACCGCCATAATGATCGTCTTCCTGCTCGAGCGCGGGCGCCGTTGGTTCGACCTGCGCATCGCAGCGCTCGGCGCGATCGCATTGCTCCTGTTCAACGCGGTCGTCCTCGACCGTGGCGAGGCGGTGCGCAGCATCTTCGGCGCCGGCGACGGCTATACGGCGTCGACCGTCCACGATCTCGACCCGCTCGAGCATATGGATTTCGCCAATCTCGAATATTTCGAATTCGTCGTCTACGCAGTTCCCCAAAGGACCGGCAGTTGGGACTATTTCGCGCATAATCTGCAGATCTTTACCGAACCGGTGCCCCGCGCGCTCTGGCCCGACAAACCGGTCGGTTCGCCGGTCAAATACTTCGAACTGTGGGATTATGGTACGCCGATCGGCATGACGATATCGCTGCCGGGAGCCGGCTGGATGTCGCTCGGCTATTTCGGTATCGCAGTATACGCAGCCTTCTTTGCGCTTATCTACGGCTGGATTTATCGACGCCTGCTAGTCCACTCCGGTACGGCCATATCGATCCTCGCCTATGCCCTGCTGGCCGCGACCTCGATCGTCGTCTTCCGCGATGGCCTGCTCTTGACGCTGTTGCGCCAGCTGCCGTTTTATTTTGGACCGTTCCTGCTCGTGTTGCTCTTGGCACGGCTGATGACTGCCCGTGCGTCGACCCACTTCCAACCGGCCGAAACACCGGGCGAGACGCCCGCCGACAGGCGCCGTGCGCTTGCCGCAAGCGCATCCGACAGACGCTAAAATCGGGGAGCGTACCGCCGCGTGCCACCCAGCAATCGTGCGCCGAGTGCCGCGGGACGGCGCATGGCGATCTTGCGCCGCAAATGCCGCTCGTATTCAGCCAGAAACTGGTCGGGCATAAAGCGACGACCGGCCCAATTGGCAATGAACGGCTTATCTGCCGGCAAATGCAGGATCGAAGCCTCGCGCGCGTTTGAAAAACGGGGAAACGGCGTCTGGGTTCGGGCCGACCAGAATCGAGCTATCGCGCCCGCCGCGCCGGCATCGCACAGCGCAATCCCCTGCGACTCCAGCTCGATCAATGCGACCGTCAAAACCATCTCATCGCCAACATGCACCATGGCTGATCTGTTCTCGAGATAGCGCGGCCAGATCTTCTCAAGCCGCCCGCCCAGCGCTCTGAAATGCTCCCGATCCCCGAGCAGGAACTCCCCGCCCCACCAGTGCAAGTGCTTCGAAGCGATCCCAAGCTGGCGAAAGCTCGTCCGGTAGTTCTTCTCATCGGGCGAGCGCTGCACGACATCGCTTATGTCGTAGCCGCACAATGCACCGCCTTCGGTGACCGCCGGGGGCAAATCGGCGATGCAGACAGCGTCGAGGTCGACCAGGCCCACCCGCTCGCCGAAATCCCCGGTCGAGAACTGCTGCAGCAGCTCTAGTTTGTAATGCGCGGCGCGAAAGCGAAGATCGGCGGGCACCTTCCATGCCAGATTCACCGCCCGGATCGGCGGCGCCTCGATTCCCGCCTGCGCAAACCCGGCGCGCATCAGATCCGGAGCATCGGTCACCAGCGTCCATGCATATCCATGATAGGCGAATGAGGCATGACAGACTGCCGCACAGCGCAGATAGGCGTCGAGCGCGCTCGTCCCGCCAACGAGGTTCACGCTCGTATCCGTATCGAGCGGGGCGACCATCAGGCCATAAAATTGCAGCGCCATGGGCAGGCCATAAGAAAGCCTGTCCGCGGGCGAAAGGGGTTTCAATTAAGGACTGACTGGCGCTCGCCTTCCAACTGGTCTAACTTGTATCGCCAGAGGAGAGCAAAATGGCTGACATGGCGAGCGATTTCGACGTGCTGATCGTCGGAGCGGGCATTTCCGGCATCGGGATGGCCGCACATATGAAGGAAAAATCGCCCTCCCACAGCTTCGCTATCGTCGAGCGGCGCGACAATATCGGGGGGACCTGGGACCTGTTCCGCTATCCCGGCATCCGTTCGGATAGCGACATGCATACGCTGGGTTTCGACTTCGAACCGTGGAAGCACGAGAAGTCGATCGCCGACGGCCCCGCCATTCTCGACTATCTCGAACGCATCGCCGACGAGCGCGACATCCGCCGCCACATCCGCTTCGGCCAAAAGGTCATCGCCGCCGATTGGCGGGGCAGCGAAGCGCGCTGGCACGTCACGCTGGAATCGAAGGAAGGGGAGCGCAAGCACCTGACCGCAAACTGGCTCTACCTCGGATCGGGCTATTACGACTATGACGAGCCGTATGATCCGGGTTTCGACTTCGGCGAATTCGAAGGCCAGGTCCTGCATCCGCAATTCTGGCCCGAAAATCTAGACTATGCGGGCAAGAATGTTGTCGTGATCGGCTCCGGCGCTACGGCAGTGACTATCGTGCCGTCGATGGCGGACAAGGCGGCCAAGGTTACCATGCTGCAGCGCACGCCCACCTGGATGTTCAGCCGTCCGGCCAAGGATGCGCTCGCGAATTTCCTGCGCAAGATCCTGCCGGAAAAGACCGCCTACCGGATCACGCGCTGGAAGAACATCAAGCTGCAGGACTTCGGCTTCAAACGGGCGCGCACCAAGCCCGACAAGATGGCCGAGGACCTGCACAAGCGCATCCGCAAGTCGATGGGCGATGATTACGATCTCGCCGACTTCACGCCGCCCTATAATCCGTGGGAACAGCGGCTTTGCCTGGTGCCGGACGACGACCTGTTCGAGGCCATGAAGAGCGGCAAGGCAGAGGTCGTCACCGGCCATATCAAGGCGTTCGAGAAGGGCGGCGTGCGGCTTACGGACGATACCTTCCTTCCTGCAGACATCGTCGTGACTGCGACCGGGCTCAAGCTGGCCGTTGCCGGCAAGATCGCCTTGTCGAAGGAAGGCCAGCCGATCGATCTGTCGGACCATTTCTACTACAAGGGCTGCATGTTCTCCAACGTGCCGAACCTCGCGGTGGTGTTCGGCTATCTCAATGCCAGCTGGACTCTGCGTGCGGACATCAATTCGGATTACGTCTGCCGTGTGCTCAATCACCAGAAAGAAACGGGGACCGACATCGCGGTCCCTGTCCTTCCGGAAAACCATCGCCTCGAAGAGGACGACATTTTCGATTTCTCCAGCGGCTATATCCAGCGCGGCAAGGCAATCATGCCCCGGAACGCGGTCTCCTATCCATGGCGGCTCAATCAGGAATATGTGATCGATCGCAAGCGCATGAAGGCCGATCCGGTCGATGACGGCATCCTCGATTTCCGGCGCCACGGTGCCAATGCGCCCATGGGCGAGGAGCGGCTCGAACCTGCAGAGTAGCTTTCCGCGCTCTGCCGCATTAGGCCCGGTCGCATGAGCGAACGCATCTATACCGCCGGTCTGGTCGTCATCGGTGACGAAATCCTTTCCGGCCGAACGCATGACAAGAATATCGCGCAGGTTGCCAGCTGGCTGCAGGTGCAGGGAATACGTCTGGCCGAGGTTCGGGTGGTGCCCGACGTGATCGAGCGGATCGTCGAGGCGGTGAATGCGCTGCGCGAGGCGAACGACTACGTCTTCACAACCGGCGGTATAGGTCCGACGCATGACGACATCACCGTTGATGCGGTCGCCAAAGCGCTTGGCGTGCCCGTAATCGTGCATCCCAAGGCGCGGGCGATCCTCGAGACCTATTATGCCGACAAGGGCGGACTCACCGATGCTCGCCTGCGCATGGCACGCGTGCCCGAGGGGGCTGAATTGATTGCCAATCGCATGTCTGGCGCGCCGGGGATCAGGATCGCCAATGTCCATCTCATGGCGGGCGTGCCGCACATTACCGCCGGCATGCTGGACGCGCTGACAGGCACGCTGAAGGGCGGAAAGCCCCTGATCTCCGAAACTGTCGGTTGCTGGACGCCGGAAAGCGAGGTTGCCGATATTCTGCGGCAGGTGGAGCAGGCGCATGCCTCCTGCCAGATCGGCAGCTATCCTTTTTTCCGCGACGGCCGCGTGGGCGCGAACTTCGTTGTTCGCTCCACCGACGAAGGAGAGCTAAAAAGCTGCGTCGACAGCCTGTGCGACGGACTAGCCAGCGCAGGCTTCGAGTTTACCCCCGGCGGAATCTGACCGGACCTTTTCCGCCGCGCGCTTCACCGATACGCAGAACACGAGGGGAAGCGGCGACGCATGGAATGGCTTTTCATCCTTGTTCTGGGCGGGGTCGCCTACTTCCTGACGGAACGCCTTCGGAAGGCCGAGCGGCGCATTCAGGAGTTGAGCGATCTGCAGGACCGCATGTACGAATACATGCGGTCGATGACGCTGGGTGATCGCGCGAGGGGGGCGGCCGAACTCGCCGAACAAGGTGTGGAAGGGCCTGCTCCGACCGTGCAGGCAGAGCAAGGTCCGATTGCCACCGTCCCGAAAGTGGCGCTGCAGCGCGCCGAGGATAGCGATAGCGCTGATGCGCAGGCGCCTGCCTTCGCTGCGGAGCATGACGAGCAGCCGGAGCATGCGGGGACAGCGCAGCCGGAAGTCGAGGAGCCTGCCGCAAGCGAGCCTTTTTATGCCCGCTTCCGCTTCGATCTCGAGGACGTGTTTGGCCGTCGCCTGCCGATCTGGGCGGGCGGGGTCACACTCGCGGTCGCAGGGGTGTTCCTCGTCCGCTATTCGATTGAGCGCGGGCTGATCACGCCTCTCCTGCGGGTTGTGATGGCGTTCCTGTTCGGCGGAGCGCTGATCGCCGGCGCCGAAGCGGCCTATCGTTTTCGTGAGAAGGTGGCCGATCCGCGCGTGGCGCAGGCGCTCGCCGGGGCGGGTCTCGCCACGCTTTATGCAGGCTTCTATCTCGCTGGCACGCAATACGGGCTGATCGGACAGACGCTCGCCTTTCTCGGGCTTGCCGGAGTGACGGCAGGCGCCATCGCGCTGTCGTTTCGTTTCGGGCTGCCCAGTGCCGTGCTGGGCCTCGTGGGCGGCTTTGCAGCGCCGGCCCTTGTCGGCGGGGATGAGGCGAACCTGCCGCTTCTGGCGCTCTATCTCGGTCTGGTCACCGGCGGACTGGTCTATGCCGGGCGCGCGCAGCATCGCGAATGGCTCGGCATCGCCGCTATCGTCGGCGGGCTCGGCTGGGGCGCCATGCTGCTGCTAGCAGGCGATCCGGGCATACCCGAGATCCTTGCCCTCGGCCTCTATTTCGTCGTCCTCGGTGCGGTCATGCCCGCGCTGTCCGATGCAGGTCGTTTCAAACAATGGCTGCGGCTTGCCGCCGCGCTGGTCGCCAGCGTTCAGTTGGCCTTGCTCGTCCAGCAGGGCGGCTTTTCCCCGCTGGCATGGGCGCTCTACCTGCTGCTCGGCGCGACGCTGGCTTTCCTTGGCTGGAAGCGCCCCGAAACGCGGGAAGCAAACGGCATAGCGGCCCTCGTCGGCATCATCCTCTATGCCTTGTGGTCGATACCCTTCCCCCCCGATTTCACCCTCGTGGGCATCGGCCTTGCGCTGGTATTCGCAGCCGTGCCGCTGTTCCATTGCCGTGCAGGCAGCGACCGCCTGGTCGACCGGCTGCAACTGGCGCTTGTCCCGCCCCTGGTCGCGGCAGTTGCCTACGGCACCTTCGGAGACTTCGAAAGCGACGCGCTGGAGCTCCGCCTCGCCCTCGCCAGTGCAGCACTGGCGCTGCTGCCGGCGGCAGGCGCCTTTATCCTGCGCGTACGTGAAGATAGGCGCTGGTACGCCGGTCTCATTGGCTCTGCCTGCGCTCTCGCCTTCGCGGCGCTCCTGATGGTGACGCCAGGATGGAGCGCGCCCCTGATCGCCCTTCTGGTTTTGAGCGTACCCCTTGTCCTACTTTACCGCGCCCAGGACCCGGCGCTCGCCCGCCTGTGCTCGCTGGGCGCGGTGGTAGCGCTGGGCGCACTGGCCTCGACCGGAGCATTTATCGAGGAGGCGGCCCTGCTTGGCGGGGATGCGGGTGCAACGACGGTGTGGCAGGCCACACTGCGCTGGGCCGCGACTGCGACGCCTTTTGCCGCCGTGGCGCTGCTGACACGCGATGCAGCGATGCGTCACAGCGCGGAAGTCCTCGCCGCGCTGCTTGCCTATGGCACACTTGCCCAGGTTCTTCCCGTCGAAGCCCTTGCGTGGACAGCCGCGCTGGCGGCCATTGCCATTGCCCGCTTCGCGCCCGAACGGACGGCGGCCCAAGCCACGCTGATCGGCATCGCACTGCTCTGGGCTCTCAGTCCGCTCGCGATCTGGGCAGAGGCAGCACTGGCCTCGCTCGCAGGAGATCCGGTGTTCGTCGTCGATCTTCCAGGCGTGAAGGCGGTGCTGACACGCCTCCTGCCGCTCGCCGCCGCCCTGTGGCTGTCGGGTCGATTCACTCCTTTCCCAAATATCGAGAATTTCCGTCTGGCCTGGCTGGCGGCACCGGTCGGGCTGGTTGCCCTGCATGCGCTGTTCAAGCAGGTTTTCGCGATCGAGACGGAGACGCGCTTTTCTGCCTTGGGCCTGGCAGAGCGCACGGTGTGGGAAACGCTATTGCTCGGCGCTTGTTGGCTGGCAGCAGCAGGCCTGGCGCGCCTGCAGCCGCAGCGTTGGCTCGCAGTGACCTTGGCCGCGGCGGCGCTGCTTCATTTCATCCTCTACACCTTCCTGCTGCACAATCCGCTATGGGACGGGCAGGCGCTTGGACCATTGCCGCTCGCCAATCTGGCTACCGCCAGTTATGGAGTCGCGATAGCGGCTACCCTGTCGCTCCGGCGCTGGCTTGGGGAACGAATGCGGCCGGCGCTGGACGCTGGCGTGATCGCCTTCGCTTCGCTCATGACCCTCACCTTGCTGCGCCATCTGTTTGTCGGATCGGTGCCCGCAGGCATTCCGCTTTCGCAAACCGAGGACCTGATGCGCAGCCTCGCGGGCATTCTCCTGGCACTGTTCTTCCTGTTTCTCGGCAACCGACTGGGCGAGCGAAGCTGGCGGATCGGCTCGCTGGTGCTCATCCTGCTGGCGGTGGCAAAGGTCTTTATCGTCGACACTGCCGGGCTCGAAGGTCTGCTGCGCATTGCCAGTTTCATGGCCCTCGGCTTCAGCCTGATCGGCATCGGATGGGTCTATTCGCGGCAGTTGCGCAGCCAGCCTTCGCCCTCTCCAATGCCACAATAAAAAAGGGCCGGGAGTTTCCTCCCGGCCCGTTTCTTTTGGCGCTACCGCCTCAGGCTACTCGAACGCGGTCTGCCTTCAAGCGGCGCGGCGGCAGGGCTGCAATTTATGCGCCTTCGACTTCGCCGAGGTCGACCTTGAGGCCGGGACCCATCGAGCTGGTCAGCGTGACCTTGCGGACATACTTGCCCTTCGCACCCGAAGGCTTCGCCTTGACGATCGCCTGGGTCAGAGCTTCAAAGTTCTTCTTCAGGTCTTCGTCCTTGAACGACAGCTTGCCGATGCCGGAGTGGATGATGCCCTGCTTCTCCACGCGGAACTCGACCTGGCCGCCCTTGGCGTCCTTCACGGCCTGTTCCACGTTCGGGGTCACGGTGCCGAGCTTCGGGTTCGGCATCAGGCCCTTGGGGCCGAGCACCTTACCGAGACGGCCGACAACACCCATCATGTCCGGCGTGGCGATCACGCGGTCGTAATCGAGGTTGCCGTTCTGCATGTCTTCCATGAGGTCTTCGGCACCGACCTTGTCGGCACCAGCGGCCAGCGCCTTGTCGGCATTGTCGCCCTTGGCGAACACGGCGACCTTCACGTCCTTGCCGGTGCCCGAAGGCAGCGACACCATGCCGCGGACCATCTGGTCGGCGTGGCGCGGATCGACGCCGAGATTCATCGCGACTTCGACAGTCTCGTCGAACTTCGCCTTGTGCTCGCGCAGGGTGGCAATGGCTTCATCGACGCTGTAGAGCTTTTCGCTGTCCAGCTTGGCGACGGTCTGCTGCTTCTTGGTCTGCTTTGCCATGGTCTTAGCCCTCCACCACGTCGAGGCCCATCGAACGCGCGGAGCCTTCGATGATCTTGGTCGCCTGTTCGATGTCGTTCGCGTTCAGATCGGCCATCTTGGTCTGTGCGATTTCGGCGAGGGCCGAACGCTTGATGGTCCCGGCCGAAACCTTGCCCGGTTCCTTCGAACCCGACTTGAGCTTCGCGGCCTTCTTGATGAGGAAGCTGGCCGGCGGGCTCTTGGTGACGAAGCTGAACGAGCGGTCCGCATAGACGGTGATCGTCGTCGGGATCGGCATGCCCTTTTCGAGGCTGTCCGTCGCGGCGTTGAACGCCTTGCAGAATTCCATGATGTTCACGCCGCGCTGGCCCAGCGCGGGGCCGATGGGCGGCGAGGGGTTGGCGGTGCCAGCGGGCACCTGCAGCTTGATATAGCCGTCGATCTTCTTGGCCATGAATGGCCTCCTTTCTCACTTTCGCCGCGTTTCTTTCGACACGCGGCTCATGGTAAGCGGTCAAGCGGTCCGGCGAAGCGAACCTCCCGCGCGGGATTCCACAAGATGACTTGGGGAGCCGCGCACATAGCGATTTTGCGCGGGTTTGCAAGCGATTCGCCGCCCTGCTTTTTGCCAGCCGCTGTCGGCACACATGACCTGCCGGTCGATTGCCCCTGCAGTTTCACCGGCCGGGCTGATAGAGTATTTGTGTGCTTTTCCGATCGCTCATTTCATCGCTCGCAGCTGCAGGCTTCATCCTAACCGGCCCGCTGCTTGCTCAGGACCGCAGCGAGACAGACGAAGTCGAAGGTCGCATGCCCGACCTGCCGCCTGCGCAATTCGACGAACAATTGAGTATCGGCGGCGAGCAGATCGACGCGCGCAAACTGCGCAGCCGGATGACCGTGAATGTTGAGATCAACGGCAGGGGCCCCTACAAATTCGTCGTCGACAGCGGCGCGGACACTTCGGCCGTCGGTTCTGCGCTCGCTGGAAAGCTGGCTCTTCCCGAGGGCGACCGCGCCCTGCTGCACGGCATTACCGAAAGCAAGGTGGTCGATCGCGTCTGGGTCGATGAGCTGCAACTCGGCCCCACTGTGACGACCGATCTCGAGGTCCCCGTGCTCGATGAGCGCCATATGGGCGGCGAAGGCATGATCGGTCTCGATGCGCTCGTGAACCAGCGGCTGATGATGGATTTCGAGAAGCGCGTGATTACGGTCGACGACGAAGTCGAGGAAGGCACGTTCAAGGACGGCATAATCGTCGTGACCGGGCGCCTCCAGCGTGGACAGCTCATCCTGACCGAAGTTGCCGCCAACCGGGAGAAGGTCGAGGCCGTGGTCGACACCGGATCGGAGATTACCATCGGCAACCTCGCCCTGCGCGATAAACTGCTGCGCAAGCGCATTCGGGGATTTCAGACGATAGAAGTGACCGGCGTTACAGGCGCGACGATGGCAATCGAGTTTGCCGTTATCAGGAATCTGCGGCTCGGCCCGATTACATTACAGAACGTGCCGATCGCCTTCGCGGACATCCCGCCTTTCGCGGTCTTCGGGCTCGATGAAAAACCGTCGCTCCTGCTCGGTACAGACCTGATGGAAACCTTCCGACGCGTGTCCCTCGATTTCAAGGACCGCAAGGTGCGCTTCCAGTTGCGCAAGTGCCACAATGCCGGCGTGATGCTGCGCACGGGCACTCGCGCGACGCGAATTCGCACTGCCGAAGAAAGCGCCTGCGCGCGCTAGGAAGCAGAACGCAACACGGTCAGAACCAGAAGCGCACGCCCGCGACGACGCTGGTGGTCGAGGTGTCCTCGCCGTCAGCTCGCGCGAAATCGGCGGTGCCGCCGACTTTCCACTCCTGCTCCACCCCGACATAGGGCGCGAATTCTGGCGTTATCTCATAGCGCAAGCGCACACCGGCCTCGACATGGTCGAGACCCGCGCCAACCGCGAGTTCGGGAATATCCTGCGCCGATAGCGCGATTTCGGCACGCGGTTGCAGGATCAGGCGCTGCGTCAGACGCTGGTCGAGTTCGGCTTCGATCCGCGCCGTCACATCGCCTCGATTCGAGACGAAGGCCGCCGCATCGACTTCGAACAGATAGGGTGCGAGCCCCTGCGCACCGATGACGAAATGCGTGCGCCGCGGACCCGTCAGATCCTGCCGGACCCCGGTCTGGAGGTCCCACCACGGACCGATGGCGTGGCTCCACAGTGCCTGGAGTTCGGCATCCTCGACGTCCTCTCCGAACGCGCCCTCGCCTTCGGACTTGAACCAGAACTTGTCGACATCGCCGCCGTACCAGCCCTGTACGTCCCACAGATAGCCGTCCGCGCCTTTGCGCGCGCGATATTCGACCCGGTCGCCCTGAAACCAGAACAGCGCCTGCCCGCCATGGTCGTTCTTCAAGGCTTCGCGGCTGGCGCGCATGGCGTCTGCACCCCAGACTGCATCGGCCGCGCGCGCCGGTCCGCGACCGGCCGAGACGGGCGGCGCAGCTTCGGGCGGAGGCGGAATATCGAGCCGCAGGCCCTGTAGCACATCGCCCGAAAGGCTCGGCGTCGATTGCGGAGAATCCTTGCTGGCGGCACTGTCGACGTCTGGCATTGCGTGCCCCGCATGGGGGTGCTCCGCCTCGTCCGGCACTTCGCTTTCAGCCGGCCCTTGCTGATGGTCTGTGTGCTCGTGATGAGTGTGCTGGTGGTGGTCGTGCTGGGCAGCTGCGGGCGTCGCACCGAAGGCCAGCAGTATTGTTGACGCCAGCCTCACGCGGCACCTTCCGGACCAGCGACCGTGACCACCTGAAACATGCCGGCGTGCATGTGATAGAGCAGGTGACAGTGGAAGGCCCAGTCGCCCACCTCGTCCGCAGTGAGATCGAATGTCACAGTACCGCCCGGCTGGACGATAACGGTATGCTTTTGCGGTTGGTGCATCCGGTCAGCCCCGTTGACCAGCTCGAAAAAATGGCCGTGCAGGTGAATCGGATGCGCCATCATGGTGTCGTTGACCAGCTTCACGCGCACGCGCTCGTTGTAGGCAAATCGGACGGGCTCGTCCGAAACGGCGGAGAATTTCCGGCCGTCGAAGCTCCACATGTAGCGCTCCATATTGCCGGTCAGGTGGATTTCCATCGAGCGGCTGGCAGGGCGCGGATCATCGTTCGGTTCCAATGCGGCGAGATCGCGATAGGTCAGGACCTTGTGCTTTACCTTGTCGAGGCCGAGGCCGGGGAAGTCCGTGCGATCGATCGGCATGGCCGCGACCATGTCGACGCCCGGCCCTGCCTTCACGTCCGGCGGGAGCCTGGAGGTGTCGCGCATTTTCATCTCGCCATGATTCATCGCCGAGGAACCCGCGTTTGCGGCAGGCCGATTACCGTGCCCCATCGCCGCGTGATCCATGCCAGCGTGTCCCGTCGCGGCGTGATCGACCTCGCCGCCGCCGTGATCCATGCCGGAATGATCCATGCCGCCATGACCCATGTCAGTCATGGTCAGGAGCACCGGATCGCGCAGCGGCGGCACCGGCGCGCGCGCGCCGGGACGCGTGGCAAGCGTCGCTACACCCATGCCGGAACGGTCCATTGCCTCGGCCACGATGGTGTGTGCCTCGCCCGTTGGCTCGACAACAACATCGTAGGTTTCCGCCGTGCCAATCTGGAACTCGTCAACCTCGACCGGACGCACGTTCAGCCCATCGGCGGCAACGACGGTCATCCGCACGCCGGGAATGCGAATATTGAAGAAACTCATCGCGCTGCCGTTGATGACTCGCAGACGCACGCGTTCGCCCGGGCGGAAAAGATACTCCAGGCCATCTGCCGGGCCGTGCCCGTTGATCAGATAGGTGTAGGTAGAACCCGTCACATCGGCGATGTCGGTCGGCATCATTCGCATGCGCGCCCACATGCGCCGTTCTTCGGCGGTCAGCGGATAATCATCGCTCGCGGTCGTCTTCTGGCGATTGAAATATTCTTCGCCCTTCTTGAGCTTGGCCATGATCGTGTGCGGATGCAGCGGCGTGAACTCGCTCAACAGCAGTACATAGTCGCGGTCCGCCTGCACCGGGTCCGCGCCTGCGGGATCGACGATGATCGGGCCGTAGTGTCCCGCCTGCTCTTGCAACCCCGAATGGCTGTGCCACCAATATGTGCCCGCTTGCCGCAAGGCGGGAATGTCATAGGTGAAGGTTTCGCCGGGCTTGATGCCGGGAAAGCTGACGCCGGGCACACCGTCGAACTGGAACGGCAGCAGCAGGCCATGCCAGTGGATCGAGGTGTCCTCGTCCAGCGTGTTGGTGACATTGAGGCGCACCGGCTCGCCCTCTTTCAGGCGCACGAGCGGACCGGGTACGCTACCGTTGACGGCAATCGCATGGCCACTGCGCCCGCCGGTCGCGAAGCGGCCAGTTCCGACCGTCAGGTCGATCGAGCGGCCCGATACCTCGTCGAAACCTTGGCGCACCGGCCCATGCGGCATGCCGCGCGCCCAGGCCGGCATGGCGACCACCCCGGCGCCGATCGCCGAACCCTGGATGAAATGACGCCGCGACACATGCATGCCGCGGCTGCTCTTGAAAATCCCGGTCATCACGCGCTACATATACCCCCTGGGGGTATTGTTTCAAGAGATTGACATGGCAGAGAGCAGCAAAATCGTTACCCGTCTGCGACGGATAGAGGGTCAGGTGCGCGGCATCGCCAGCATGGTCGAAAACGAGCGCTATTGCATCGACATCCTGACCCAACTGCAGGCGGTGAAAGCAGCAATCGCACGCGCCGAGGACGAAATTCTCAAGGGCCACGCTGCCCATTGCGTCGCGGAAGCCATCCAGTCCGGAAACGCTGCCGAGCAGCGCGAGAAGTTTGACGAGCTCGTCGAACTTTTCAGCAAGGCAAAACGCTAGATAACAGGGAGCCCAATGTTGGCTGATCACAACGCGAAGAATGACGGCAATTACGGCCGCTTCATGGCGATGGTGGGCACTTCCACCGTCATCATGCTCGGCCTCATGTATCTCAACACCTATGCCCTCGCGCATGTCTTCTGGAGCGAGACGCGCTTCTGGATGATGTTCGTTATGGGCGCGGTGATGGCGGTGGTCATGCTCGCCTTCATGTGGGGGATGTATCGCAACACAGCCAAGAACATCGTTATCATCGCCGTCGCCGCGATTACCTTCGGCCTTTCGCTCTTCCTAGTGCGCAGTCAGGTCACGGTGGACGACAGCGATTACATGTCGGCCATGATACCGCACCACTCGATCGCCATTATGACCAGCGAGAGAGCCGGCATCGAAGACGTCCGCGTTCGCAAACTCGCCAATGACATCATTCGCGCGCAGCGAAGAGAGATCGACGAGATGCGCTGGCTGCTGGAGGACATCGAAGCCAATGGCATCGCCGCGAGCGAGGCTGAAGCGGCCGCGAGGCCGGTCCCGCCGTTCGAAGGCGAGGTGAACCCCGGCACGCCGACGCCAGGCGAATAGCTCGCAAGCTGTCCCTGATAACGAAAGCCCCGCCAGGATCTCTCCCGGCGGGGCTTTTCGCCTGGCCTGCCGAAAGGCCTACTTGACCAGTTCGACCTGCTCGAAATCGAGTTCGACCGGGGTCGCGCGGCCGAAGATCGAGACCGAGACCTTGACCTTCTGCTTGTCGAAATCGAGCTCTTCCACAAGGCCATTGAAGCTGGCGAAGGGGCCGTCGAGCACCTTGACCTGGTCGCCGATCTCGTAATCGACGCTGACCTGCTTCTTGGGCGCGGCCTTGGCTTCTTCCACGCCGCCGAAATAGCGCGCGGCTTCCTTGTCGGAAATCGCCTGCGGCTTGTTGTTGGTGCCGAGGAAGCCGGTTACCTTGGGTGTGTTCTTGACGAGGTGATAGACATCGTCGGTCATGTTCAGCTTGGCCAGCACGTAGCCGGGCATGAATTTGCGCTCGACCTGCACCTTCTTGCCACGCTTGACTTCGGTAACCGTCTCGGTCGGGACTTCGACCTCCTCGACACCTTCGGACAGGCCCAGCCGCTCGGCCTCGGCGATGATCGAATCGCGAACCTTGTTCTCGAAGCCGGAATAGGCGTGGATGATGTACCAGCGTGCCATGTGTCGGATACCCTGTCGGAAAGTGGCTAGGTCAGGCGAGCGTCAGCAGCCAGCGCACAACCGCGCCGAACAACGAATCGATGCCGAGGAAGAACAGCGAGAGGATCAGCGTCAGAATGCCGACGAAGATCGCGGTGCGCACGGTTTCCTCGCGCGTCGGCCATACGACCTTCTTGCCTTCGGTCTGCACCTGCCGGAGGAATTCCGCCGGGCTGGTCTTCTGCTTGTCTGCCATCACTCGCACTCTCGCGTAAGATTAGTCGCGCCGTCCGCCACTCCTGTAACAGGTAGGGCTCTTCGCCGCCCCGGTTCAAGTCCGGGAGGGGCTTTTTTGATCCCAATGTCGGAAGACGGCGCTGCATCTAGGCCGTGATTTGCGAAAAGGCAAGCGGTGGGCGGGGCGCAAATGCGGCCTTTTCAAGTCGGCGCGCTGCCACTAGCGTCCGCGCTTTCACCCGACAGGGTCGTATGAGGGGAATTTCCGCAATGGCAACCAGCCAGGCACCAAGTCTGGGCGAGCGGCTGATCGAGCCGGTCACCAATGTTTCCGATTTCATCTGGGGCGGCACTTGGAACGGGGCCGAAGTGCTCCCCTTCCCGCCGATGACCATCATTCTGCTCGGCATCGGCCTGTGGATCATGGTCGGCCTCAAGTTCTACCCGATCATCAAGCTCGGCAGCGCCTTCAAGGGCCTGTTCGCCGGCCGCAAGAGTCAGGGTGCGGGCGAGATTTCGCCGTTCGCGGCGCTTTCGACGGCCCTGTCCGGACAGGTCGGCACCGGCAACCTTGCCGGCGTCGCCACGGCCATCGCGCTGGGGGGCCCCGGGGCGATCTTCTGGATGTGGATCACTGCCCTGTTCGGCATGGCGCTGGCCTTTGCGGAAGGCTCGCTCGCCATCCGCTATCGCGAGACCACCAGCGACGGCGTGAAGCGCGGCGGCCCGATGAGCTACATCATGATGGGTCTCGGCCCGAAGTTCACGTGGCTGGCCGTGATCTTCTGCCTCGGCACGCTGTTTTCCGCACTGGTGACGGGCAATTCGATCCAGGCGAACGCCGTCGCCGACGGCCTGAACGAGCTGTTCGGGATCGAGGAATGGCTCGGCGGGCTGATCGTCGCGATCCTCGTCTTCATCGTCATCATCGGCGGCATCAAGTCGATCGGTAACGTGGCCGAGAAGGTCGTGCCGTTCATGGCCGCGACCTATATCCTAATGGCGATTATCGCGCTGATCCTGAACTTCGGCGACCTGCCGGAGACCTTCGGCCTGATCTTCTACGGTGCCTTCAATGCGCAGGCGGCAAGCGGTGGCTTTGTCGGCGCGGCGATCATCCTCGCGATCCGCGCAGGTGTCGCCCGCGGCCTGTTCTCGAACGAGGCGGGTCAGGGTTCGACCGCCATCGCCCATGCCGTAGCGCAGACCGACGATCCCGAAACGCAGGGCCGCATGGCAATGCTCGGGACGTTCATCGACACGATTGTGATCTGCACGATGACCGCGCTTGTCATCCTGACCGTGCGGGGCGATTTCACCGCCAATGGCGAACCGGTGCTGCACGCCTGGCAATCCGACCGCGTCGGCTTCGAGATGACCAGCGGCGCATTTGCCGCCGCCTTCCCGGTCGAGATTGCCAGCATTCCGATCGGGACGCTGGTGGCATCGATCGCGCTGATCCTGTTCGTCTTCACAACGCTGCTGACCTGGAGCTATTACGGCGAGCGGGCGATCACCTTCCTCTACGACCGGATGAAGGGCTCTACCCGGTCGGGCGAAAAGAAGCTGCACATGGCCTGGCGCGTGCTGTGGTGCGTGGTCATCTGGCTGGGCGCGGCGCAGCCGAGCGAGCTGGTCTGGCGCTTGGGCGACATCTCGAATGCCGCAATGGCCCTGCCCAACCTTCTGGCGCTCGCCCTGCTGTCGGGTGTCGTGTTCAAGCTCGCCAAGGGCGAACGGACAGCCGGCAAGGATCATCACGTCGCGACGCCGGAAGAGCCGGAGGAATACTGATCGCCGCCAAATTGCGGCGGACATGAAAAAGGGGCCGGGAGTGGACGTTACTCCCGGCCCCTTATCCTTCGACTGAACCTCAGCGCCGTCCGAACAGGCGGGCGAAGAAGCCCGGTTCTTCGCTCTCCATCGGCAGGATCTTGCCGTGGACCTTATAGCGCAGCGAGCTGTCGCTATACGGCTTGGGCTTCACCCACCTGTCGGGGCGGCTGCTATGGAAGGACATGCTCGACATGGGCTAACCTCATGAAATGCTTTCCCTCCGTCCTGGTGGGTAAGAACCCTTAAGGGCGCCATCGGGTTCCCGAAGCTGCCTCCGGAGGGTTCAGGCTCCCCCGTCAGCGATCCAGCGATCGATCTTCGCTTCGAGAACCGGAAGCGGCAGCCCGCCCGTATTCAGCACCTGCGCATGAAACGCCTTGATGTCGAAATCATCGCCCAGCCTGGCCTTAGCGCGATCGCGCAATTCCTGGATCTTGAGCGCGCCGATCTTGTAGGCCAGCGCCTGGCTCGGGATGGCGATGTACCGGTCCACCTCGTTCTCGACCTCGGTCCGCGTCATGCCAGAATTCTCCAGCATGAAGTCGATCGCCTGGTCTCGGGTCCAGCCCTTGGCGTGGATGCCGGTGTCGACCACCAGCCGCATGGCGCGCAGCTGTTCGTCCTGCAACGTGCCGTAGCGCGCCCAGGGATCATCGAACAGGCCCATGTCGTAGCCAAGCGTCTCCGAATAGAGCGCCCAGCCCTCAACGAAGGCGGTGGTGCCGCCGAACCGCATGAAGGCCGGCAAATCGGTATTCTCCTGCGCGAGGCTGATCTGGAAATGGTGACCTGGCGCACCCTCGTGCAGATAGAGCGTGACATTGCCCGTCGTCAGGCGACTGGGAAGGTCATAGGCGTTGAAATAGAAGGTCCCGGGTCGCGAACCGTCGGGCGCGCCCGACTGATAGGAACCGCCAGCCGAAAAGCGTTCGATCGAAACATCATAGGGTTCGATCTTCAGTTCCGATTTGGGCAGCAGCGAGAAGTAGTCGCCAATCTTCTCGTCGACTTCCTCGCCAATACGGTAATAGTCCTGTGTCAGCCATTCCCGGCTCTCGGGCTTGAACTGCGGATCGGTGCGGACATAGTCGAAAAACTCGTTGAGCGTCCCGTCATAGCCGACCTCGGCTTTGAGCGCTTCCAGATCGGTCTTGATGCGCGCTACTTCGCCAAGGCCCAGCTGGTGCACTTCCTCGGCTTCGAGCGGCAGGGTCGTAGTGCTTTCGATCAGCTGCTTGTAGAGTTCCTCGCCGCCTTTCATTTCACTGAGGCCGATGCTTTCGCGGGCGGCGGGGAGGTATTCCTCGCGCAGGAAATCGCGCAGCCGTTCATGGGCGGCGTAGATGTCCTTCGTCTTCGCTTCGTAGGCGGTAGTCAGGCGTGCCTTGTCGGCATCCGAGAAGTCTTCGGGGAACATGCCCACCGGACCCATGAACTGCGATTCGGCCACCGGCACGGCCAGCAGCGTATCGAGCTGCTCGATGACGCGGCCGATGGTCAGCTTCGTCTCGAGCACGCCTGACTCCATCCCCTCGCGCGAACGTTCGATGGCGCGGTCGGTGATGGCGATGTAATCGTCATGGCGGCTGAGGTTGTCCTCGTAATTCTCCAGCGTCTTGAAGGGCGCAGCGCCCTTGCCGCTGGCGAAGTTCGGATAGAAGGTGTGGAAGCCGAAGAAGTGGTTCACCGGCCGCACCTCGGTCAGGGCGCGAATTTCGTCGGTCTGGCCACGCAGCGCATCTTGCTGCTGATACTTGAAGACATCGTACGCAAGCTGGTCCGTCGGGCTGAGCTTGCTGCGATCGATCTGCGAGAGCAGGGCGAGATTCAGTTTGGTGTCCAGCCGCGAGGCGTAGAAACTCGCATCGGTCAGGAAATCGCCCAGCCGGTCGGCATTCTCCGTATCGCCCCGGAACAGCCGGCCGAGCGGATTGAGCTCGAGCGAACGAGCGTCGGATTCCTCGAACAGCGCGAACAGCCGATCGCGCTCGCTCTGCGGTGCTTCCATTGCCGCATCATCCTGCGCAGCGGCGACACCCGGCGTGCCCAATGTTACGATGGAGGCGGCAGCAGCGCAAAGGATCGCGCGGCGGAGTTTGGTCATGATGGTTCCCAGTCGGTTCGTGTATTGCCGCGGCATGACACGCTATGAAGGCAAGAACACGCCAAATTGACGATTGCCCCTATGCGCTCGACGAACGTCGAGCATCATGCGGAGACGCATGACGGACCATGTCGCGAAGAAGCTGCGCGATGACGAGCTGGAGATCGAATAGCTCCAGCTGGCCGCGCCGGGCCCTGCATACCTCTCGCAACAGCGCGATTTGCCCTTCGCGCCGTGGTCGCTATGAAGCGGCCAAACGTTCACCACGAGAGAGGAATTTCGATGACACTTCGCGCCGCGACTACTGCCGCAGCCCTCCTTGCCACTGCCTCGATTGCCGCGCAGGCGCAGGCCCGTCCGATGACACCGGAAGACGTGGCGAAGCTCGAAAGCGTCGGCACGGTCGCCGTCTCGCCCGATGGCAGCCGCGTGGCATTCACCACTGCCAGCCTGCCCGACGTAACCGAGGGCGAGGACAACGGCTCGACCAGCCTGCAGCTCAACATGGCTTTTGGCCCGAACAATGTTCGCGAGTTCTTGCCCGAGGACATCAACGCCTCGTCCATCGCCTTTTCGCCCGACGGCCGCATGATCAGCTTCCTGTGGGCCGACGAGGACGAGGACCGCGCAGTCTATGGCATCCCGGTCGATGGCGGCGCACAGCGCAAGCTTGCCGCAGTCGAGGACGCCGCGGTGCGCTCCTACGCCTGGTCGGCCGATGGTTCGACCATCTGGATGCTGGCCGCCGCCGAGAAAGACGAGGCGCGCGAGAAGCAGGCGAAAGCCGGCTTCGATGCGATTGTTTACGAAGAGGAAGCCCGGCTGAACCGCCTGTTCGCCGCGCGGGTCGGCACAGAGGTTGACGGCGATCCTCGCGAAGTCACCATTCCGGGCTATGTCAGCGGCTTTCACGTCGCGGCCGACGGGCGCACCGGCGTGGTCGAGAGCGCTCCGACGCCGCAGATCGACGATGCATACACCTCCAAGCGGGCGCACATCATCGACCTGCAGACCGGCACTGTCCGCTCGATCGTCGAAACGCCGGGCAAGCTCGGCGATATCGAGATTTCGCCCGACGGCCGTCAGCTTTCCATGATCGCCGGCGTCGACATGAACGACCCGGCGGAAACGACGCTGCATCTCGTCGATGTTTCGAATGGCAGCTATCGCGCACTTAACGCCGGCGCCCCCGAAGCCGCCATCGATGCCGAATGGCTTGCCGACGGCCGCCTCGCTGCAGTGGTCCACAAGGGTGCGGAGAGCGCGCTGCGGATCTACAACGCCGATGGCAGCGTGGCTGAGGAACATGAAGGCGGTGACCTGCTGCTGGCTAGCGTGGAAAGCGGCGGCGGGACGATCGCAGTCGAGGCCAGCAGCGCGACGCACCCGACCGAGCTGTTCGTCTGGTCGAATGGCGCCTTTCAGCGATGGACTTCGCATAACCCATGGCTGTCCGAAATCGACTTCGGCACTCAGCGCACGCTGACCTACACCGCACGCGATGGCCAGCAGGTCGAAGGAATCCTGATCGAACCGGTTGGCGGCGTTCCGCGCGGCGGCGCCCCGCTGATTCTCGACGTACACGGCGGGCCCGAGGCACATGAATCGGACGGCTGGAACACCGCCTATGGCGCGCCGGGCCAGGTCGCTGCGGGACAGGGCTATGCCGTTTTCCTGCCCAACTACCGCGGCTCGACTGCTTACGGCACGGCCTTCTCCAAGCAGCACCAGGGCAATTACACCGATCCCGAATTCACCGATCTGGTCGATGCGAAGCGTGCACTGGTCGAGATGGGCGTGGCCGATGCGGATCGCGTCGGCGTGACCGGTGGCTCCTATGGCGGCTACGCCACGGCGTGGAGCTCGACCTATTTCAGCGACGAATTCGCGGCGGGAGTCATGTTCGTGGGCATCTCCAACCAGATCAGCAAGTTCGGCACCACCGACATCCCGTACGAGATGTACAATGTTCACAGCCGCGCCTGGCCGTGGGACGACTGGCAGAAGATGCTGGAGGTCTCGCCGATCTACCATGTCGACAAGGCCAACACCCCGCTGCTGATCCTCCACGGCGAGGAGGATACGCGCGTGTCGCCAAGCCAGAGCTACGAGCTCTACCGCTCGATCAAGGTGCGCAAGCCCGAAGTCCCGGTACGCCTCGTGCTCTATCCCGGCGAAGGCCATGGCAACAGCAAAGCGGCCGCGCGATATGACTACAACAAGCGGATGATGCGCTGGTTCGACACCTACCTGAAGAGCGGCGACCGCGACGCACCGCTGCCCGATCCGCGACCCGAGCTGGATCTTTCGAGCGACGACGAGGGCACAGAAAACTAAGGTAACCTCGCGCTTACCAGTGCCGTGCTAGTGCCCGCCGCCATCACCTGGTGAAAGGCGGCGGGCCGTGCGGGCAGTGTTGGGAATAGCGGCGGGCGCAGTCATGATTGCGGCAGGCCTCGGATATTTTCCGGACCTCGAAGGCTTGCCGCTCGCCATGGCCGTCATCTTCACGCTTTTCGGCGCGTTGCTGATCTATGCCGCGGCCTATCATGGCGTGCTCCGCATGCGCCGGCGCCGCGCCTATGACGGTGGCCGCGAACGCCGAGGCACTGCGCGTCTGCTCAAACCCGCTGACGAGGACGATGCTACGGCTTACCTGCTGTTCGCGAACAGCCATTCCGAATGGCTCATGTCGGTCGAGATGCGCAGTATCAGCTCGAAGTGCGATGCGCTGGTCGAAGGTACCGCCGCCAAGGCCTATCTGGGCGAGGACGACAGAATCTATGCGCTCGAAATCGGCGATGCCCGGGCCCTGCCGATCTCGCCCGGGGTCCCGTTTGAAGGAAAGTTGCGCGAGCGGATAGAACGCGTCGGTCGCAAGGAGGCGGAATGGGTCGCCTGGACAGGGAGCAGCGGCTGAGCCAATGCACCGCGCCTATCCGGAGGGGGTACGCCTAGAAGGTGTAGCCGATCCCCAGCGCCGCGCTCCATTGATCTGCATCGCCGCGAATGCTCGTGAAAGGCGTTTCCTTGGCATCGCCGAGCAGCCGCGAATAGCCGCCGAAGGCGATCAGCGCGAGCCCACCATTGGTCGCGTCGCCGTCGAGATCGTAGCCCAGCAGCAGGTTCACCCCCGCCCGGTCGAAGCCGCCATCGGCATCGAAGGCCGGCAGGGCCACGCCAGGTTGTACGAAATTGATCTGCGGGACCGAATAGTAATACTCCGCATAGTCATCGTTCACCCAGTTTGTGCTGAGCGAGATCGAGGCGATAGCCGCGCGGCTGAGCGGCGTGAAATAGGTGACGCTGGGGCTGACGGTGAAGCCACTGTGCGCGCCCGCGACATCGAAGAGCACATCGGTGCTGACTGTCAGGCTGTCGAAGGGATTTAGCAAGCCGGGAAAGCTCAGCCCGACCGTCGGACCGACCTCGATCGCAGTGTCGAGTTCGCCATATTGCTCGACCACCTCGTCCTTGATGCGGTCGGCGCGATTATTGCGGATGCGTGCGGAAATGCCGGCGGAGATATCCACGCCACTCTCGGCATCCGGCAGGAAATCGAGAGCGAGACCGGCTGGCCGGGGATCGATGCCGATCCCGCCAAGCCGGCCCTGCACGATCGGGATTGGCGTAAACACGTAGTCGTCGGATCCATCGTAGCTGGGCGAATATACACCGCCAACACCGATGCTGATCCAGTTGTCGTCGAACACGCTGTCCTCGGCGAAGGGATCGCCGGTCGGAGGCTCCTGCTCCTGCGCGGAGAGCTGGGTCGCCGATACGAGTGCAAGGGCAGCGATCGCCGTGGAAACTGTGGTTTTCATGAAGTGCTTTCTCATTTTCCCCCGTGCCGTTCCCGGCGTCCGTGTCAGCCTTTTCAATTCGCAGTGCGGCGTTGCGTTCCCCCGGATAACGCAAGGCGATTGCCCGGCGCGCCCGCATTGCCTAAGCCCCTGCGCGATGACCGGGCGCGCAATCGACATGGCGATAGTAGGTGGCGGCCTTGCCGGTGGCCTCGCTGCCCTTGCCGTGCATCGTGCGCATCCAGCCCTCGAAATCGCCCTGTTCGAAAGCGGCGACGTGTACGGCGGCAACCATCGCTGGAGCTGGTTCGACAGCGATCTTGCACCGGCGGGCGAGGACTTGCTCGCTGCGTTTCCCCAGACACGCTGGGACGTCGGGTACGATGTCCGCTTTCCGGGACTGGAGCGCACCCTCGCATCGACCTATCGCTCGCTCGCCAGTCGCGATTTCGACGCGACCCTGCGCCGCCTGCTTCCACAAGCCGCGCTCCGGCTGAACTCGCCCGTCGCGGAGGTCGCGGCGGATAGCGTGCAGCTTGCGACGGGCGAGAAGGTGCGCGCGCAAATCGTTGTCGATTGCCGCGATGCGCTGCCTACGCCGCACTTGCGCGGTGGCTGGCAACTGTTTTTGGGGCGTCACTTGCGGCTCTCCTCCCCGCATGGGATCACGCGACCCATCGTGATGGACGCGCAGGTCGAACAGCACGATGCCTATCGCTTTGTCTATACGCTGCCGCTCGGCACTGACGAGTTGTTCGTCGAGGACACCTATTACGCTGACAGCCCGGTGCTCGATCGCGAAAGCCTCTCGCGCCGCATCGACCGCTATTGCGCAGCCAATGGGTGGAGCGGCGAGACGGTGGGCGAGGAAACCGGCGTTCTGCCGGTCATTACCGGTGGGGATTTTGCTGCCCAGCGCCAGTCCCTCGCCACGCCCGGTGTCGTCGCGATCGGCGCGCGCGGTGGGTTCACCCATCCCCTCACCAGCTATACCGTCCCGTTCGCAGTGGACAACGCCCTGACCTTGGCACGCCATGCCGCATCTCCGGCGCAAAAGCTGTCCGCCCGGTTCGAAAGGCGCGCGCATGACCATTGGCGCGACACGGCATTCTACCGCCATCTGGGCCGGATGCTGTTTCTCGGAGGCGAGCCGGAGGAACGCTATCGCATCTTCGCGCATTTCTATCGGCTGCCCGAACCGTTGGTGGAACGCTTCTATGCCGGGCGGTCCACCCTTCCGGACAAGGGCCGCATTCTGATCGGCAAACCGCCGATCCCGATACCCGCGGCAATCCGGGCCCTGCTTGGCAAGGGCGCGCCGCTCGTCCATGAAGGAAGACCATGAACGCCGAGACGAAAACGCCGCCCACCGCCGCGGGCGAAGCCCAGACTGCCGAGATTGTACCCACCGGGAAAACGGCCTGCGTCATCGGGGCGGGATTCGGCGGGCTGGCGCTCGCCATCCGGCTGCAATCCGCCGGCATCCAGACCACTTTGGTCGAGGGACGCGACAAGCCCGGCGGCCGGGCTTATTATTGGGAAAAAGACGGTTTCACCTTCGATGCCGGCCCGACCGTTATCACCGATCCCGATTGCCTGCGCGAGCTCTGGGAACTGACCGGACACGACATGGCCGAGGATGTCGAGATCGTGCCGGTGATGCCCTTCTATCGCCTCAACTGGCCCGACGGCACCAATTTCGACTATTCCAACGATGAAGAGCAGCTCTTCAGCGAAATCGCGGCGCTCAATCCTTCGGACGTGGCTGGCTATCAGCGCTTCCTCGACTATTCCGAGGCGGTTTATCGCGAAGGCTACGTAAAGCTGGGGCACAAGCCCTTTCTGGACTTCAAGTCGATGCTCAAGGCCGCGCCGGCCCTTGCCAAGCAACAGGCCTGGCGCAGCGTCTACTCGATGGTGTCGAGCTACGTCGAGAACGAGAAACTGCGCGAGGCGCTGAGTTTCCATACCCTGCTGGTGGGCGGCAATCCGATGAAGACCAGCAGCATCTACGCGCTGATTCACAAGCTGGAGAAAGACGGCGGCGTGTGGTGGGCGAAGGGGGGCACCAATCGCCTCGTCGCCGGCATGATCCGCCATTTCGAGCGCATTGGCGGGACGGTCCGGATTGGCGATCCGGTGCTGCAGGTCCACACGCTGGGCACGAAGGCGACGGAGGTCGAGTGTGCTTCGGGCTGGCGCGAGCGGTTCAATGCCGTCGCCAGCAATGCCGACATCATGCACAGCTATCGCAACCTGCTGTCCGATTCCAAGCGGGGCAAGAGCTATGCCCGGGGGCTGTCTCGCAAGAAATTCAGCCCCAGCCTGTTTGTCGTCCATTTCGGGATCGAGGGAACCTGGCCGGGCATCCCGCACCACATGATCCTGTTCGGGCCGCGCTACAAAGGCCTGCTGGAAGATATTTACGACAATGGCGTGCTGCCGGAAGACTTCTCGATCTACCTGCACCATCCCTCGGTGACCGATCCCGACATGGCGCCCGAGGGCAAGAGCACCTTCTACGCGCTGGTCCCGGTCGCCCATATGGGCAAGCTGGCAGTCGACTGGGACGAGATGGGCCCGATCCTGGAAAAACGCATTCTCGACGAGATCGAGCGGCGGCTGATCCCCGACCTGCACGACCGGATCGTGACCAAGTTCCATTATGCGCCGAGCGATTTCGCGACTGACCTCAACGCCCATATGGGCAGTGCCTTCAGCCTCGAGCCGGTGTTAACCCAAAGCGCATTCTTCCGGGGGCATAATCGCGACGACGTGATCGACAATTTCTATCTCGTAGGCGCGGGCACGCATCCTGGCGCAGGCATCCCCGGCGTGGTCGGCAGCGCCAAGGCGACCGCCGGCCTGATGGTGGAGGATCTGGTCGAGTGAACCGCCTGGCCGTCTATTGCGGCTCGGCCTCGCCCGAGGATCCGCGCTATATCCAGCTGGCCTACGATGTCGGCGCGGGGCTGGCCGAACGCGATATCGGCCTCGTCTACGGCGGCGGCCGGCTCGGGTTGATGGGGGCGGTTGCGCGCGGCGCGCTCGATGCGGGGGGCGAAGTGATCGGCGTTATTCCCGATGCCCTCGCCAATTCCGAAGTTGCCAATCACGATTGCACCGAGCTCTACACGGTGGGCGGCATGCACGAACGCAAGCAGCGCTTCACCGACCTCAGCGACGGTTTCGTGACCATTCCCGGCGGTGTCGGCACGATGGACGAATTGTGGGAAGCGATGAGCTGGGCACAGCTGGGCTATCATGACAATCCGGTCGGCCTGCTCAATGCCTTCGGCTTTTATGACGAATTGATCACCTTCAATCGCAAGATGGCAGAGGTCGGTTTCGTTCGCCCGGTGCACCAGAACATCCTTGTCCACGATACGACGCTGGGCGGCCTGCTCGACAAAATGCGCAGTTACGAACCGCACACGCCGATCTTCCAGATGAAGGCTGACGACCTCTGAATACCCCCCGCCCCCTGACGACCAGCAAGATTCGGGCGACCCCCGCGCGCGCCGGTGGCGGGCGCGAGCGGGCCAATCTCGTCGCCAAGGCGCGCGAGGCGATCGAGGATGGATCGCAGAGTTTCGCTGCAGCAAGCAAGCTGTTCGACCGCCGCACGCGCGAGCGCAGCTGGCTACTCTATGCCTGGTGTCGCCGCTGCGACGATATTGCCGACAATCAGGACAAGGGCGGCCCGCTGGGCGACCAGGGCGACCTGAAAAGCGCGGAAGACCGCGTGCAGGCGATCCGGGTGTTGACGAAGCGGGCGCTGGATGAACAGCCGACCGCCGATTTCGCTTTCGATGCCTTCGGTCAGGTCGCCGATGAAACCGGCCTTACATGGGACCTCGCCAACGACATGATCGGCGGCTTCGCGCTCGATGCCACGCGCTGGCAGCCGGCGACCGAAGCCGACATGTTGCGCTATTGCTACCACGTGGCGGGATCAGTCGGGATCATGATGGCGGTCGTAATGGGGGTTAACAAGGACGACGGCGAAACGCTGGACCGGGCCTGCGATCTCGGCCTCGCCTTTCAGATTGCCAATATCGCGCGCGACATCGTGGAAGATGCGGAAGCGGGCCGATGCTACCTGCCGAAGACCTGGCTCGACGAGATGGGTTGGCAGGCGGGCGAACATGCTCTGCCGGAAAACCGCTTTGCACTTGCCGGCCTGATGCCGCGCCTGATCGCGCTGATGGAAAAGCACGAAGAGGCCTCGAAGCTTGGGGCGAGAAAGCTGCGGTTTCGCCAGCGCTGGGCCGTGCTGGCAGCGGCCAATATTTATGGCGCGATCGGGCGCAAGGTGCTGGAACGTGGCCAGCTGGCCTGGGACAAGCGCACGCGCGTCGGCGGGCTGGAAAAGTCGTGGCATGTCGCGACGGCTTTCGTCGAAGCCCTGTGGAACCGCCCGGCCGGACCGCGCGAGCCGATTTTGTGGAGCCGCCACGATTTCCGCCCCGTCGCCGGGTGGTAGCTTGAACGGCCGCGACGCTACGGCTAGCGCACGCTGATGATTTCAAAGCTCCTCATCGCCAATCGCGGCGAGATCGCCTGCCGCATCATCCGCACTGCGCGCGAGATGGGGATCGCCACGGTGGCGGTCTATTCGGATGCCGATGCCAAGGCGCTGCATGTGCGGCAGGCAGACGAGGCGGTGCACATCGGCCCCTCGCCCGCTGCCGAGAGCTATCTCGTGGGCGAGAGGATCATCGCGGCGGCCAAGGAGACGGGCGCCGAGGCGATCCATCCGGGCTACGGCTTCCTCTCGGAGAATGCGGATTTCGCGCAGGCGGTGATGGATGCCGGAATTATTTGGGTTGGCGCGCCGCCGTCCTCGATCCGCGCGATGGGGCTGAAGGATGCCGCCAAGAAGCTGATGCGCGAGGCGGGCGTGCCCGTCACTCCCGGCTATGACGGCGACGACCAGTCGGCGGAACGCCTGAAGCAGGAAGCCGACGCGATCGGCTATCCCGTGCTGATCAAGGCAGTCGCAGGCGGCGGCGGCAAGGGCATGCGCAAGGTCGATGCGGCCGAGGACTTCCTCTCCGCGCTCGAAAGCTGCCGGCGCGAGGCCAAGGCGAGCTTCGGCAATGACGATGTGATCCTCGAAAAGTGGATCACATCGCCCCGCCATCTCGAAGTGCAGGTGTTCGGCGACAGCCACGGCAATGTCGTCCACCTGTTCGAGCGCGACTGCTCATTGCAGCGCCGCCACCAGAAGGTGATCGAGGAAGCCCCCGCCCCCGGCATGGACGAGGCGACGCGCGAGGAAATCTGCGCCGCCGCCGTGCGCGCCGCCAAGGCCGTCGATTACGAGGGCGCGGGCACGATCGAATTCATCGCCGACGCCAGCGAAGGCCTGCGCGCCGATCGCATCTTCTTCATGGAGATGAATACGCGGCTTCAGGTGGAACACCCGGTGACGGAGGAAATCACCGGGGTCGATCTGGTGGAATGGCAGCTGCGGGTGGCGAGTGGCGAGCCGATCCCGCTGAAGCAGGAGGAGCTTAGCATCGATGGCTGGGCCATCGAGGCGCGGCTCTATGCGGAAGACCCGATCACCTTTCTGCCCAGCACAGGCCGGTTGGAGGTTCTTCGCTTCCCTAAAGACAAGGACTTGTTCGCAGAATTACGCATCGAAACGGGCGTGGAAGAAGGCGATTCAGTTTCGCCATTTTACGATCCGATGATCGCCAAAATCGTCGTTTCCGGCGGCGACCGGGATACCGCACGATTAGAACTTGCAAAGGCTCTCGAACACTTGGCCGTTTGGCCAGTGGTGTCGAACGCGCCATTCCTGCTCAAATGTCTCATTCATCCAGAGTTTGCCGAGTTTGCTGTTACCACGGGTTTCATTGCTGCGAATGAAGACGCGCTCCTCCAGCCGGTTGAACCCGATAAAGCTACGCTGCAGCTTGCTGCCGAAAACGTGGTTGGCAAGTTTGTCTCAAATCGATCAAACGTTGGCTTGCTCGGTTTTCGCCTAAATTCTGGGCCACGAACAAAGGTTCACGTTTCGGTTGATCGTAAGGTTCATGAAGTTGAATTGGCGGCGTTCGATGAAGTCCAACCGCAATCCGCAGGCGGTGTAATAACACTTGATGGTCGAACCTTTCGTTATGAGGACGCGCCCGAACGCGGCACTGGAGCAGCCTCCACCGCCGACGGCGCCATCCTCGCGCCAATGCCAGGCAAGGTCATCGCGGTTGATGTGGCCGAGGGCCAAGCCGTCACGGCCGGACAGCGGCTGATGGTGCTTGAGGCGATGAAGATGGAACACGCGCTCACCGCACCCTTCGACGGGACGGTCACCGAACTCTCCGCCAGCGAAGGCGGGCAGGTTCAGGTCGAGGCGGTGCTGTGCGTGGTGGAGCCTACGGAAGAGGGCTGATCTCTCGATCCGTTCGTGCTGAGCTTGTCGAAGCACCGCTCTTTCTTCTAGCTCAGGTCCCGAAGAGAAGGACCGCCCTTCGACACGCTCAGGGCGAACGGAGATTGAGATGTCATGGCAAGCTGAACTCGAGGAACTGCGCCAGCGCGAAGCCCTCGCCGAGCAGATGGGCGGCGCGGACAAGGTCGCGCGGCAGCACGGGCGTGGCAAGATGGATGCGCGCGCCCGGCTCGCGGCGCTGGTAGACGACGGCTCCTTCCGTGAGATCGGCAAGATCGCGGGCAAGGGCTCCTATGACGAGGACGGTAATCTCGATACCGTCCTCCCCGCCCCGTTCCTGTTCGGCAAGGCCACGATCAACGGTCGCCCCGTGGTCGCCACGGCGGACGATTTCACCATTCGCGGCGGCGCGGCGGACGCCGGGATCAGCCGCAAGATGGTGCAGGCCGAGAAGATGGCGCACGAGCTCAAGCTGCCCATCGTCCGCATGATCGACGGCACCGGGGGCGGAGGCTCGGTCAAGACGCTCGAGCAGATCGGCGCGACCTATATTCCTGCCGTGCCCGGCTGGTCGGACGTGGTCAAGAACCTCGACACCGTGCCGGTGGTGGCGCTGGCGCTCGGCCCCACGGCGGGACTCGGCGCGGCACGGATCGTCGCCAGCCACTATTCGATCATGGTCAGGGGCCTCAGCCAGATCTTCGCCGCCGGACCCGCCGTGGTCGATGGCCTCGGGGATAGCTACAAGGGTTCGGACGATCACCAGCAGGCGAAGGAAGACCTCGGCGGCAGCGGCATCCACACCCGCAACGGCGTGGTCGATGACGAAGTCGCCAGCGAGGCCGAAGCCTTCGCCCGCGCGCGGCACTTCCTCAGCTTCATGCCCGAGCATGTGGGTCAGCTCGCCCGCCGTTCCAACTGCACCGATCCGGTCCACCGGCGCGAAGAAGCCCTGCTCTCTCTCGTTCCGCGCGAGGACAAGCAGGTCTATTCCATGCGCCGCTGCATGGAGATGGTCTTCGACCAGGGCACCGTTTTCGAAATCGGCAAGATGTGGGGCCGCGCCTGCATCACCGCTCTCGCCCGGCTGGACGGCTGGCCGGTGATGGTGCTTGCCAGCGATCCAAGCTACCTGGGCGGCAGCTGGGACGCTAAGACCAGCGAGAAGGTCGAGCGCTTCGTGAAGCTGGCCGACCAGTTTCGCCTGCCCATCGTCCACCTGGTCGACAACCCAGGCTTCATGATCGGGCGCGAGGCCGAGATGGCAGGCACGATCCGCTACGGCGTGCAGGCGATGAACGCGATCTACAAGGCGACGGTCCCGCTTGCCAGCATCGTCCTGCGCCGCGCCTATGGCATTGCCGGCAGCGCGATGAGCAACGCCGAGACCTATCAATACCGGTTCTGCTGGCCGAGCGGCGACTGGGGCAGCCTGCCCATCGCGGGCGGGCTGGAGGTCGCTTACAAATCCGATCTCGAAGCCGCCGAAGATCCTCGGGCAGAGCTCGAAGCAATCCGCGAACGGCTCGACAAGGTCACCTCGCCCTTCCGCAGCGCCGAACGTTTCAATGTCGAGGATATCATCGACCCGCGCGACACGCGCCCGCTCTTGTGCGAATTTGCAGAACTCGCCTGGCGCCGGGTGGAAAGCGAGAGCTAGTCGTCTTCCGGCTGCGGTGGCCCGAACAGCATGCCGCGCTCGCTGAACAGCACGAATATCAGGCTCAGCACCGCAGTCAGGAGCAGCGCGGTCGCCAGGGGCCGCGCGGTGCCATCGTACATATAGCCGACATAAGCGCCCAGCGCAGCGCCGCTCGTCATGCGCAGGAACCCTTGCGCAGAAGACGCCGCACCCGCGATATGGCGAAACGGCTGCAGCGCGATGGAGCCGAAATTCGCGCCGATGAAGCCAAGCAGGCTCATGTTGGCCGCCATCAGCGGCACGAAGGTCCACAGCGTTTCATCCGGCTGATTGGCGAAATAGAGTTGTGCGCCAGCCACTGCGATGAATGCGAATAAAGCCGCGTGGCTCACACGGCGCGCCCCGAACCGCTCCACGATCCGGCTGTTCGACCAATTCGCGATTGCCATGCAGCCCGCGCAGATCGCGAAGATCAGCGGGAAGCGGTCACCCGCTCCGAAAGCCTCGCCAATGAGCTGTTGCGAGGAATTGATGAACCCGAACAGTCCGCCAAAGACCAGCGCGCTGCCCAGCGTATAGCCGATCGTCTCGCGCAGGGTGATAGCCGCCTTCATGTTGCGCGCGATGACGGGAATGCGGATTTCCTGCTTGTCTTCCTCGTGCAGCGTTTCCGGCAGGCGGATATAGACCCACAGGCTCATCGCCACACCCGCAAAGGCCATGGAGGCAAAAATCCAGCGCCAGTCGCCGAGAGCAAAAAGCACGGCCTGTCCGATGCTGGGGGCCACGGCCGGGACGAGCAGGAAAATGACGAAGATCAGGCTCATCATGCGCGCCATCTTGTCGCCACCCACGCGGTCGCGGATGATTGCCGGCGGCAGCGCGATGATGCCCGCCGCGAAGAAACCCTGCGCGGCCCTCAAGGCAACCAGCCCGTCATACGAGGTAACGAGCGCACAAGCGATCGACAGCGCGATGTAGAGAAACAGGGCGGTGAACAGCACCGGGCGACGGCCGTAGCGATCGGCAAAGGCGCCGGGTATCAGCGTGCCGATGCCGGCCGCGAGCAGATACGCGCCCACGACGAACTGGCGATCGTTGCCGCTTGCGCCCAGGTCTTCGGCCAGCACATCGAGCGCCGGCAGGATTGCATCGATGCCAAAGGCATTAAGCGCCATCAGCAGCGCCATCATCCAGATCAGCTCGAGCTCGCCGATCCGCGAGCGCTTGGCCGCGGCGGCTTGCGGGCGTTCTCCCGCGGCAGGCTGATCTGTTCGCATCTGCACAAAATGGCGAGTGGACCCAAAGGTTCCGCTTTGCAACCCATGCGCCTATCTATCGCGAGCCATGGCCGACCAGACCGACACCGACGATGACACCGAGGCGGATGGCCTCAGGAAGATCATCCACGTCGATATGGACGCCTTCTTTGCCAGCGTGGAGCAGCGCGACAACCCGGAACTGCTTGGCAAGCCGGTCGCGGTCGGCGGATCGAGTGGACGCGGCGTGGTGGCGGCTGCGAGCTACGAGGCACGCAAGTTCGGCGTGCGCAGCGCGATGCCTTCGGTCACCGCCAAGCGCCTGTGCCCCGACCTCGTCTTCGTGAAGAGCCGCTTCGATGCCTATCGAGAGGTCAGCCAGCAGATCCGCGCGATCTTCCGCCATCACACCGATCTGGTCGAGCCGCTCAGCCTCGACGAAGCCTATCTCGATGTTACCGAGGACAAGCTCGGCATCGGCAGCGCCACCCGCATCGCCGAGCTCATACGGCAGGAGATACGCGCCAAGATCAGGCTGACGGCCAGCGCCGGTGTGAGCTACAACAAGTTTCTCGCAAAGATCGCCAGCGATCAGAACAAGCCTGATGGCCTGTGCGTGATCCGCCCTGGCGAAGGTGCCGATTTCGTCGCCGGGCTGCCCATCCGGCGTTTCCACGGTGTCGGCCCCAAGGGGGCGGAGAAGATGGCGCGCCTGGGGATCGAGACCGGCGGCGACCTGGCCGGAAAGGATATCGAGTGGCTCCGCGCCCATTTCGGCAGTTTTGCCGATTATCTCTATCGTGCGGCGCGCGGCATCGATCTGCGGCCCGTGCGCTCCAGCCGCATCCGAAAATCGGTCGGCGGCGAGCGCACCTTCAGCCGCGACCTGTCTTCAGGCAGCGAACTGCGCGAGACGATGGAGGACATCATCGACATCGTCTGGGGCTATATCGAGCGAGCCGAGGCGAAAGGCCGCACGGTCACGCTGAAGTTGAAATACAACGATTTCACCATCTTCAGCCGCGCCAGGACGGTCGAAAAGCCGATTGCCAGCAAGGACGAATTCGCGACGATCGGTCGCACGCTCCTGGAAGAGGTCCTGCCGCTGCCAATGCCGATCCGGCTGATGGGGCTGACCCTTTCGAAGCTCGAACACAAGGATGCGGCGCCCGCCTCCCGGCCCGACGCGCAGCTCAACCTGCTCTAGCCGCGGCGATCCTGCCACATGGCGAGCCGCCGACGCGTTGCGCCAGACAGGGGCTCGGGCAGCGAATGGGTCGGGAAGAAACGGGCATCGATCACCTCGCGCCCGTCCGGCCGCGGCATTTCATCGACCACGCCTGAAAACACATAGGCTGTGTGTGGGGCATCGGACAGAGTCTCATCCACCTCGCCAAGGAAGCGTAGGCCTTCGATGCCGCATCCGATCTCCTCCCGCAATTCGCGACGCGCCCCTTGTTCGGGCAGTTCCTTGCGCTTCAGTCCACCACCGGGAAGATACCAGCCCGGCGGCCCATAGCTGTGCCGGACGAGCAGCACCTGCCCTTCGAGATCGTGCGCGATCACGCAGACTCCGCGACCCGTCACCCCGCGCAGCTTGCGCCATCTGTGCCGTACGCGATACGCCACGCGCAGCGCGGCGCGATAGAGCGGATCAGGTATCAGGCGAAGCATGTCACCGGTTGTCGCGCAGCGCCGAGCAGGCGTGCCACCGGCAAATCGCTGTCTCCCGCCTGCGCAGCATCGAATACGGCTCGCTTGTCCTCGCCCCGCATGACGAACACGATCCTGTCGCTGTTCAGCAGCGACGGCAGGGTCAGGCTGATACGGTCGAACGGGGTTTCGGGAGGCAGTGGGTCGGGGGTGAGGCGCAGAATGGCCCGCTCTTCGTCCACCTGGGGATCGGTGTTGGGAAAGAGCGAGGCAATGTGGCCGTCAGCGCCCATGCCGAGCCAGGCGATGTCGAACGCCGGCACGGCCTCCATCACCGACAGGGTTACGACCTCGGCACCTGCCGGCTCGAACAGTGCGCGCAGCTTGCCCGTGTTTGACGCCGCGTGATCTTCGGCCACGATGCGATCATCGTTCGGCCAAATCACAAGGCGGGCCCAGTCGAGGTCGGCCTGGAGCATGCGCTCGATGATCGGAAAGGGGGTCGATCCGCCCGGAACGGTGATTGTCACCGGCCCTTCCCGCTGTTCCAGCACTGCGCCAATCTCGCGCACGAACCAGGCCGCGATGGTCGCATCGTCGGCATTCTCGATCAGGGTAACGTCAGCCATGGCGCCCTCAATACACGAAGGCCGCCCGCGCCCAAGAGCGCAAGCGGCCAGTCGCATGTTTTTGCTTCAGACGACGATTATTTCGAGGTCTGGTTGAGGAACCAGATGCGCTCTTCGCACTGGTCGATCCAGTCATCAACGATGCCGCTGGTGGCATTGTCGCCGACATCTTCGGCCGCCTCCTTCACTTCGCCGAGCCGCTTGTGCAGCAGGCGGTTGTCGTCGCGCAGTTCTGCGACCATCGCATCTGCGGTCAAGGTGACATCGTCCTGATCCTTGATGCGTGTTTCCGACTGCACCATGCCGATCGAGGTCAGCGTGTACTCGTCGTTCTTGCGCACCCGCTCGCCAAGGTCGTCGACCGTTCCGATCAATTGGGCGGCCTGTTCATCGAACAAGACATGCAGGTCGCGAAAGCGTGGGCCTGCGACGTGCCAGTGAAAGTTCTTCGTCTTGAAATAGAGCGCCATCGTATCCGCAAGCGCGCCATTAAGCGCGGTTACGAGACCGGCTTTTGCGTTGTCGCCGAGTTCGGCCATGATAAAATCCCTTTCGTATCAGATCTCAATCACTCAACGGGCGGTCGGCAAATCGGTTTCTTGATCTTCGGCTCAGACAGCAATCGATTTAATCGATCAATCCTCTGGCCGAGAGACCGAGCCATATCGCCAAGACCAGCAGAATCACTGCGAGGAGCAGCCGGATCATGCGAAGCGGCAATCGAGCCGTCAGCTGCGCCCCCATTGTCCATCCCATGGCGACGGCGGCCGACCCCCCGATTGCGCCTCCGATCCCGGCGAGTTCCGGCGAAGCAAAGGCGGCAGCGAATGCCGCGATCAAAAAACGCGAGGCGTCGGTAAGCTGACGGAGGAACAGCACGATGGCGATCGCGCCAAGCGAGCGGGTCGGTTCCCTGGCCTCCCTTACCCGGTTCGGCCAGGCGCACTCGGCGGCGGCCAGCAGCATGGCCAGTGCCACGAACATGGTCGCGGCATCGGCCGAGAGCTGTGATGCAAGGGTATTCCCGAACCAGGCGGCGATTGCCGCGGTCGCCATGGCGCTGACGATCGCGATGGCCAGCAAGCCGTTCGACGGGCCGAGATGCGCGCGCAGCGCCGCGACGAGCAGCTGGTCGCGCGCTCCGGTCGCCGCGAGAAAACTTGCGACCATGGCAAACAGGAAGGATGACACGGCGTAAGGGCTCCTCTGGCTCGCGCTCATCGCATGCGATAGCACGGTCGTGCATCAGGCAAAGGGTTAGGAGTTCGAGATGAAACTGGACCAGGGCATGGCAGCAGTGGTCACCGGCGGGGCATCAGGCCTCGGCAAGGCGAGCGCGACCGCGCTGGCGGAGGCGGGACTCAAGGTGGCCATCTTCGACGTCAATGACGAGGCCGGGCAAGCGCATGCACAAGCGATCGGCGGCACCTTCGTGCATGTGGACATAACCGACGAACAATCCGTGATCGATGGCTTCGTCCAGGCCCGCGAAGCCCATGGTCAGGAACGCGTCACCGTCCACTGCGCGATGGCCAGCAGGCGTGGCAAGACACTCGGCTGGGACAAGGAAAAAGGGCGCTACGCCCGCCTTTCGACCGACGATTATGAATTCGGAGCGCATGGCATTCTGGTCTCGTCCTATCGCATCGCGAGCCATTCTGCGCTGGGAATGGCGAATAGCGAGCCATTGAATGAGGATGGGGAGCGCGGATGCATCACGTTGACGGCCAGCGTAGCTGCGCAGGACGGTCAAATCGGGCAGGTGATCTACGGCAGCTGCAAGGCTGGCGTGAACGGTCTGGTCCTGCCTATGGCGCGTGATTTGATGGATATCGGCATCCGGGTGAATTCGGTCATGCCGGGCATTTTCGCAACGCCGCTGATGCTTGGCATGAAGGATCGCAATCCGCAGATGTGGGACCAGCTCAACGCCAGCGTTCCCTTTCCCAAGCGGCTTGGCCACCCGGAAGAGTTCGCCTCGCTGATCCTCGAGATCGCCCGCAACGGTTACATCAACGGTCACCAGTTCCGGCTGGACGGCGCCATACGCATGCCGCCTCGGTGACAGGCTAGATACACCAGTCCTTCTGCTGGCCCTTGGGGGCTTTGCCATCGAACTTCTCGCGACCGTGCAGCATTTCGGCGGACAGGCGCTTTACCGCCTTGCTCCCGGTCGCCTTGCACCAGAAGGGAAACACCCCGTGGACGATGCAGGCGAGCCCCGCGACCATCAAACGGCCGCCAAAGCGGGACGCGCTGACCAGATGTTCGCCATAGCTTTCGCCGATGGAATGCGGATGGTCGGTGAAAATGGACATGGTCGGATATCCTTAAGCGGGAACGACGAGACGCGCTGCCGCGAGCGCGAGAAGGAACGCGACGAGGCTTGACCCTATCACAGGAACGAAGGATCGCCAGCCGGCGGTCAGGATGGCGGACAGATCCGCTTTCATCGCCGCCGCGGTGATGGCGAGCAACAGGCAGAAGCTCGCCATCTCGAGACCCCAGGCCGACAGCGCTGGCGGCAGGTCGACAAGGCTGTTCACGGCGCATACGGCCGCAAAGGCAAGGATGAACCAGGGTATCCGTTTGGTCAGCGACAGCGTTTGTCCGGCTCGGGGCTCCGCGCCACTGCTGGCGCGTCCGAGAACGAGCCCCGCAAGCAACAGCAGCGGGACCAACAGGGCAACCCGGGACAGCTTGACGAGGGTGGCCACATCCCCCGCCCGTTCCGAGAAGGCAAATCCGCCGCCGATAGCCTGCGCGACGTCGTGGATGCTGGCGCCCATCAGGAAACCGGCCTGGCTATCCGAAAGGCCCGCAAGTGACCCGATGCCGGGATAGGTCAGCAGCGCCAGGGCACTCGCCAGCGTTATGCCGAGCACAACGATCGCGAAGCTCTCCTGGCTTACCCGCTTCGCGCCAATCATGCCCCACAGCGCCAGCGCGGCGGAAATACCGCAGATCGCCGTGGCCCCGCCTGCCAGCAGACCGAAGTGCCAATCCAGCCGGGCGAGCCGGGCAAACAGGATGCCGGTCGCGATCACCGCCGCCATGATTGTAAGCAGGGCGAGAAAGGGAGACAGCCCAAGCGTTGCAACCTCGGCAAAAGTTATGCGCAAGCCGAGCAGTACGATGCCGATGCGAAGCACGCTTTGCGATGCGAAATCGAGCCCGGGAAGCAACCGCGCGTCGGCGCTGGCAAAGTTGAGCGCAAAACCGAGCAGCAAGCCGATGAGGATCGGTGGTGCGCCGTATTGGCCGCTAAGCCAGAGAGCTGCAAACGCAGCGATAGTGACGGGAATGATTCCCGGAAGGATTGCGCGAATTCTGAAGCGGGGTTGCGCGGGCGCGAGTTGAAGTTCGCCATAGAGATCGGCGATCCAATACCCCTCCTTCGCTTTGTCCAATTTGAGCCCCCACGATAACGGACGCGAATGGCTCCGCAGCCTCGCTGCCAGCTCTACGCCAAGATAGGCGCGGGTGGAAGGCAGGGACCTGCGCCCGCCCACGACCGCGTTTCGACGGCACATATAAAAACGTGGCCCGGAGCATTGCTGCCCCGGGCCACGCCGCGATGTAAAAACCTATCGCGAGAGGTTCTTAGAACCCGAAGATCACGCCGACGCGGCCGCCGACCTTGCCGTTCTTGTTGAGGCCGCCGCCGACACCGGCAGTGACTGCAACATTGTTGCTGACGCGGACGCCAACATTGGCTGCGATCGCCTGAGCGCCTTCGTAGAAGCCACCAGACACAGCGAGGTTGAACTTCATGTCCGGCAGGAAGGCCATGCCGCCCATGGCGATGGCGGTTGCCGTCGAGCTCGAGATACGGTCGTCGAAGTCTTCGAGACGCGTTTCGATGGCGCCGACGCGACCCGAAAGCGTGTCGATCTGACCCTGCAGGGCAGCGTCGCCAGCGATACGAGCATTCTCCTCATCGGTGATGCGGCCGAGCAGTTCAGCGTCGGCAGCAGCACGCGTTTCAGCTTCGGCAACGATTGCGTCGGAGTTAGCCGTGATACGCTCGTCATACTCGACAAGGGTTTCTTCGACCACGTCCAGACGCTCGGTGTTCGAAGTCACACGCTCGTCAAGATCGACGATGGCAGCTTCGTTAGCCGTAACGCGACCGTCGAGATCGACGATGGCAGCTTCGTTAGCCGTAACGCGACCATCGAGTTCGACGATAGCGTCTTCGTTTGCGCTGATGCGACCTTCGTGATCGACAAGTGCGGCGATGACCTCGACGTCCGAGTTAGTCTCAGCAGCGCGCGGGTCACCAAGCAGAGCCTGCGAGGCGGCAGCGATCGCAGCGTTCTCGTTTTCTGCAGCGTCAACCAGCACGTCCTGTGCACGGATGAAGGTGTTCTGCACGTCATCGAGACCAGCCAACTGAGCTTCTGCGGCCGTCTGGTTTGCAGTGGCGGTTTCAGCAGCATTGTTGAGGTTGGTCAGGCCGCCTGCATTCGCAGTGAAGCCAGCTTCTTCGATTGCTTCAACGAAGTCGTCGTTCGAGGCGAGCGAAGTGTCGAGATCGGCGAGCGCGTCGGCGAAATCGTCAGCGGCAGTTGCGGTTGCAAGCTGAGCAGCAGCCAGGTCTTCCTGAGCAGCCGTCAGGTTTTCCGAAGCCGTGTTGGCAACAGCCAGAGCTTCAGCGCGCTCTGCCTCGGCGGCAGCCAAGTTCTGCTGGGCTTCTGCGCGAGCCACGAGAGCTTCGTTCAGAGCCTCAAGGTTTTCCTGCGAATCGTCAGCGTCGAATGCAGCCTGAGCAGCATCGACATCGTCCTGCGCATTGGCTGCAGCAACCTGAGCATTCGTAACAGAAGCGTTAGCTTCGGTCAGATCTTCAGCAGCACTATCGAATGCAGCCTGTGCAGCAGTCGCATCTTCTTCAGCAGCTTCCTGAGCAGCCTGAGCAGCAGCCAGATCGGCCTCTTCGGTTTCGACAGCTTCAAAAGCTTCGAGGTTTTCTTCCGTGAGCGTGGCATTCACGGCGGTGACAGCACCGTTGAGAGCTGTGGCCGTTTCAGTTGCCGTAGCGACGTTCTCTTCTGCAGCCTCGACTTCGGCTTCAGTCGGAGCCGAAGTAGCGATCTTCTCTTCGAGATTGTCGTAAGTGCCGTCACCCGAACCGTTGATCTGGAATCCACCTTCGTAGAAACCATCAAAGTCATTCGCTGCCGGATCGTTACACTGGTAATAGCCGTCAGGGAAACGCTCACACGCCTCCTGCGCCGCTGCCGGCGTAGCCGTCAGCGCGATAGCAGCCGTTCCGGCCATAAGACCGACGGCCAGAGCCCCCCGCCCACTGTTGATTTCGAACTTCATTTTATGAACCCCTCGATTGAGTCATCACATCAATTGTTAAACCAGCCCATTACTGGAGCCGGTTGCCGTCGGGGGTATGGCCTTTTCTTAGCGGATGATACAATTATAGTATATACAAGGTATATGCAAAATAAGTGTATCCTTTTTGTTGCGGGTGCTTGCACTAATTAAACCGAAACCGTAGGGCGCGCAGCATATCAACTTCAGAATATTGCGCCGACAGGGGCGGCGCGCAGGGGCAGAATGACGGTGGTTTCCGAGGAATTACAGCGGTTTATCGCTGATTACGACGATCTGGGCATCAACCTTCTAACGGTCGATGGGCGGATCCTGTTATTTCTGCAACAGCGCAAGCAATCGCGTATAAAGGAACTGATGCTCGCATCGGGTTCTTCCTATCGCGGCTTCTATCTCGCGCTCGATCGACTGAAAGAGAAGGGTCTGATTACTTCGGTCATGGACCCTGAAGACAAGCGGGCGCGAATAATTCAGCTAAGCTCCGGCTGACCGGCCCTCACATACGATGAGCCGTTGGCTGGTGCGCTCTGACACGTTCATCGACCTAAGTAATCGCAACCATTGAATTCACGGCGGCAACCTGCCTCGCCGCCCCCGCGCGGGGACGGTTTGCAAGCGGCAATGATCGATCGATTCTGAAGAAACTTGTCGAGCCCCTCCCGCATGCTTCAAGCGGGGCCCTCGCTGCCGGAGGCAGTGGAGCGGGTGAAGGGAATCGAACCCTCGTCGTCAGCTTGGGAAGCTGCTGCTCTACCATTGAGCTACACCCGCGTGCCCGTCGGGCGCCTTTGCCCCAGCGCAGTGCGACGGTCAACGCGGAATGACGGATCAGAAAGGGGCGCCCCGATCCTTTTGGAGGCGCCCCCAATGCGTTTCCGTGTGGTCAGAACTTGCGCGAGGCGCGCAGGCCGATGGTCCGCGGCGGCGCAACGAATGTGCCGTAGGTCCGCACATAGACCGGATCGCCATTGATGTCCGAAACCTCCTGGTCGAACAATGGCGTGCCACGCACGCCGGTCTCCCCGAACTCGTTGAAGACGTTGTTGACGTAGGCCGTGACCGACCAGTCGCCATCGCTCAGATTGACCTGGAAATTATACGTATCGAAGCCAGGCAGCACCAGACCACCCGCGCGGCTGCCGGTACGAGTCAGCACATTGCTGTGCGCCGTCATGCCGTAACTCAGCGTCAGGTTCCACGTATCCGACACAGGCACTTCGTAATCTGCGAAAAAGCTGCCCTGGTGCTTGGGCGAACCCGGCAGGCGGTCGCCAGGCTGCCCATCGACCGGCGTAGTTCCGAAGCCCGGAGGTGTCAGCGCGTTGAGCAGCGAAGGCGACACATCCGTAAGCTCGGCATCGGTATAGCTGTATGCCGCGCGGAAGCTGAGCGCGTCGGTCACCTGCGCCGCTCCATAAAGCTCCACGCCCTTTGACTCAGCGCCCGCTCCATTGATCGTGATCGGCGAGGACCCGTTGATCGTGGCCGAAGCCACCTGCGGGTCGGCCCAGTCGATATAGTAGATCGCACCGTTCAGCGTCAGGCTGCGGCCGAGCCACTGCGTCTTGAAGCCGAGTTCGTAATTGGTGGTCGTGTCGGGCGTGTATTCTTCTTCGTTCGGCAGAGCGCAGATATTCTGCTGCTGTCCGCTGTTGGGATCACACGGCTCCAGCCCGTTGGAATTGCCGATCCGGAAACCCTGGCTGACCGTCGCATAAACCAGGACATCGGGCGTGATCTCGTAAGAGGTGTTGATCTTGTAGAGGAACCCGTCGTCGGACTGGTTGGCGGGTGTGAAATCGAAGATGATCTGATCCTGCGGGTCGCCGAAGAACACCGTGTTGAGCAGTGGCAGGTCGGTCGCGCTCTCCGTTTCCAGCTTGTAGTCGTAATAGCGCCCGCCCAGAGTCACCTGCCATGCATCGGTGATCTGGAACGTCGCCTCGCCGAACACGGCCGCCTCGCGCAGGTCCGCATTGAACGGGGCGATGTACTCGATCGCGTCGGGGCGCAGTTGCACGCCGCCGAATTCATCCACCGCGAACTGGTCGTAACCCGGCGTGAATTCGGTGCTCAGCGAACGGATCTTCTGCTCGTTGTAAAACCCGCCGACGATGATGTTGAACGGGCCGGCGAAATCGGAGACGAAGCGCAGCTCTTGCGTAAAGGTCTCCTCGTCCGTCACTTCCTCGGTGAAAGCGGTGAAATTGGGGAACTGCTCGTAACTGTATTCGAGCGTGATCAGGAGGTCGGTCTGGTCGCGATTGCCGATTTCGTCATAGGTGCTGTAGCCAGTGGCGGAGACGAGGCTGCCGAAACCGAGATCCAGCTCGGCCTCGAGGCTCACCAGCTGCGTTTCGCGGCGGTTGGGTTCGGGCACCCGCAACGCGTTCTCGTAGCGGCCGAGCCGGACCGGGAAACTGTCCAGCCGGAATTGCGAGAACTGGCGGCCGTTGGTGCGGGCGTCCTGATAGTGATAGGTGAGCACCGCATCGAACGTATCCGAGGGATTGAACCGCAGGGCAGCGCGGGCCGAGAGCGTATCGTCGGTGTTGAGATCGCGCAGCGGCGTAAAATTCGCAGCATTGCCGATCGCGTCGGGGTTGACGTTGCCCACTGTGCTGAGCGTCGGCCGACGTGTCACGGCATAGGGATAATCGATGAAGCCGCGATCGTTCGAATAGTCGATCGACCCGCGAAACGCGATGCTGTCGGCAATCGGCACGTTCAGCGTCACTCCGGTGTCGCTGCTGATGCCCTTTCCGGACTTGTAATTGTAGAGATCCGCGCGGATTTCCCCGCCGATTTCGCCCAGTTTCGGCTTGGTCGGAATATAACGGATGGCCCCGCCCAGCGTACCGGCGCCGTATAGCGTGCCCTGAGGGCCCAGCAGGAATTCGACGCGCTCCATATCGTTCAGGCGCAAGTCGACATAGAGCGGGATGTCGCCGACGTAGGTCGCCACCGCGCCGCCGCCGTCGTTATTGCCGTCGAACGAGCCGAGCCCGGTCGCGTTAAGGCCGCGAAAGACGATCGGCGTGCCGGCGCGGTTGCCTTGGTCGAGGATGTAGACGCCCGGGACGGTCGCCGCGACTTCGCGGAGGTTGTCGAGACCCTGCGCCTCCAGCACCTCGGACGTCACGGCAGAGATATTGATCGGTACGTCCTGCACGGTGCCCTCGCGGCGGGTCGCGGTGACGATGATGACGTCCTCGTCACGTTCCTGCGCCTGCGTAGAACCGGTCGCTGGTTGAGCATGCGCTGCCACGGGGATAGAGCTGGCTGCTGCGAGCAAGAGCGCGCGAAATGCGAGATTGGAATTCTGCATAAGATTATTTCCCGTCTATCTCGTCCCCAGCAGCAAACTGATTCATTTTTGTCACAATCGCAATATGGAGGCCCTGTCGCCTGTCGAAAAATGTCACATGTTGATGCAATACGGCAACTGCGCGCCGGCGATCTGAAGGCGGCCTACGACCGCGCGCTCGACCTGTTGGAGCAGGACCGCGAAGATGCGAAGGCGTGGGGCATCATGTCGCTCGTGGCGCTTGAGGGCGGTAATCCGGCCAAGTCGCTCGAGCTTTCGGGCAAGGCGCTGCAATTTGGCGACAGTTCGGCCATCACGCTCGCCGGAAGGGGGCGCGCGCTGCTGGCGACCGGGCGCCAGGACGAGGCGCGCGAGCTCGCGGCAGCACTTTCGCCGCATGGCTGCGAAAGCGCGGTCGAGGCGGATACGCTCGGCGTCATCCTCGCACGCACCGGCTTGCATGCGGAGGCGCTGCCGTTCTTCGAAGCGGCCATTGCCGATCGGCCAGATCACCCGCAATTCCTCTACAATTTCGCGACCTCGCTACAGTTCGTCGGACGGCTGAACGAGGCGCGCGCGGCTTATGAAAAGCTGTTGGCGCTCGCTCCCGGCTTTCACCGCGCCCGCCTCGCCCTCGTGCAACTTCAGGAAAGCAGCGAGCATGATCTCGCTTCGGTCGAGCGGCTGTTCGAAAGCAACGCGTCGGATACCGAGGCTGCCTTGCAACTTGGGCATGCCGCCGCGCGGATCTGCGAAGGCCGAGGGGACCATCGCGAAGCGCTGGCGTGGTTGCATCGCGCCAAGCGCCGCAAGATCGCCGAAGCGCGGCATGATCGCGGCTGGGTAGAGCGGCTGTTTGCGGCCGCGCGCAATGCCCGCGGCGAGGTGGCCGATGCGCCCGCGATGAGAGCAGGGTCTGCGCCGGTTTTCATCGTCGGCATGCCCCGCAGCGGCACGACCCTTGTCGAGCGCATAGCCTCCAGCCATTCGCAGGTCGCGACCGCAGGCGAGTTGCCTGATCTTGCGCTGCTGGCAAAGCGTTCCTCGGGCGTCGACGGACCGCACACGCTGTCTCCGGACGTCCTCGAAGCCACCTTCGACGCGGACTGGATCGGCCAGACGTATCGCGACCGGACAGCGCGGCTGTCGAGGGGGACGGCCCGCCTGATCGACAAGATGCCATTCAACTTCTTCTTCGCCCGCCACGCGCTCGCCAGCCTGCCGGAAGCGCGGGTGATCATGGTGAGGCGCGATCCCCGCGACACGGTGTTCGCCAATTACCGCCAGCTGTTCGCGACCGACTTCGGCTATTACGACTATGCTTACGATCTCGAGGATACGGCGCATTTCGTGGCGCATTTCGCGCGGTTGGCGGACCACTGGCGCGGTGTACTTCCGGCGGCGCGCTACATGGAAATCCACTACGAAGCGCTGATCCGGTCGCAGGAGGAAGAAAGCCGCCGACTTGTCTCGTTCCTCGGTCTCGAATGGGAAGACGCCTGCCTGCAGTTCCACCGCAACGCTGCCCCGGTCGCCACGGCGAGCTCTGTGCAGGTGCGCGCACCGATCCACGCCAAATCTGTCGGGCAATGGCAGCGCTATGGCGAGGACGGCGAGAGGGTCGATGCCGCGCTGCGGCGCTTCGGTGTGGAGCTTCCCGGGTGACAGCATGGCCAATGCCGACCACTCCCGCTAGCAGGCTCGCTTCGGGACATCGGACGGAAACCCAACCATCATGATCAGCGACGATCGCATCATCCTCGGCCTGCTTGCCGCCCTTCTCGCCTTCGTGTTCGCGACGCGCGACCGGCCAGGCTGGCAGCGTTTCTACGTGTTCGTTCCAATCATCCTCGTGTGCTACCTCGCGCCGTCGCTGTTCGTGACGACCGGACTGATCGACACGAGCGAGAGCCAGCTATGGCCCATCGCGAAGGATTATTTCCTGCCCGCCGCGCTGTTCCTGATGACGCTGAGCATCGATATCAAGGGCATCCTCGGCCTCGGCAGCAAGGCGATCATCATGTTCCTGACGGCGACTGTGGGGATCATCCTCGGCGGGCCGCTGGCACTCTGGATCGTGGCCCAATTCGAGCCTTCGGTTATCGGTTCTGGTGACACCGCCGCCTGGCGCGGGTTGGCCACGCTGGCAGGCAGCTGGATCGGCGGCGGCGCAAACCAGACCGCCATGCTCGAGGTCTATGGCTACCCGCTCGAAGGCTTTGCCGCGCTGCTCGCGGTGGACATCATCGTGGCCGAGATCTGGATGATCTTCCTGCTTTACGGCGCCGGAGCGAGCGAGCGGGTCGACCGCTGGCTGGGCGCGGACAGTTCGTCGATCACGAGACTGCAAGAGACCATGCAGGACTATTCCGACAGCATCGAGCGTGTCGCCAAGGCGAATGACTATGTTCTGCTGTTCGGCGTCGCCTTCGCAGTCGTCGGCCTTTCGCACCTGCTCGGCGGATGGCTGGGCGGGGTCTTCGCGGACTTGCAGGGCGAGGATGCGACGCTGGCGAGCAGCTTCTTCTGGGTCGTTGTCGTGTCCACCACCGCGGGCCTGCTCGCCAGTTTCACCCGTGCACGTGAACTTGAAGGTATCGGTGCAAGCAAGTTCGGCGTACTGTTCATCTTCCTGTTGGTGGCGATTATCGGCACGCGCATGGATGTGACCAAGATCATGGACGCGCCCGCTTTCATGGCCATCGGCGCAATCTGGATGCTGTTCCACATTGTCCTGCTGCTCGTAGTCGCGAAGATCATCAAGGCGCCGTTCTTCTTCGTCGCCGTCGGCAGCAAGGCGAATGTGGGCGGCGCGGCCTCGGCGCCGGTGGTGGCCGGAGCGTTCCACCCTGCTCTCGCCCCGGTCGGCGTGCTGCTGGCCGTGCTCGGCTATGCGCTCGGAACTTATGGCGCGATCCTGTGCGCCCAGATGATGGCGGCCGTCGGCTAGACGCAGCCGATGCCGGTTTCATTTGATACCGATTGATTTCGGACCTCTCGCTTGCCACAGCCGTTGGCAACAAAAGAGAGGATTCTGCCATGCGCCAAGTCGATCATTTCATTGTCGGGGATAGCCCGGCAGCCACCCGCAAGCACGAGATCTGGAACCCGTCGACCGGGGAGGTTCAGGCAAAGGTCGCGCTGGGCGATGCAGCCCTGCTGCAGCAGGCGGTCGACGCTGCGAAGAAGGTCCAGCCCGAATGGGCTGCAACCAATCCCCAGCGTCGTGCCCGCGTAATGTTCGAATTCAAACAATTGGTCGAGGCCAACAAGCAGGAGCTGGCCGAGTTGCTCTCCAGCGAACACGGCAAGGTCGTCGAAGACGCGCATGGCGACGTCCAGCGGGGGCTCGAGGTGATCGAGTTTGCCTGTGGCATCCCGCAGGCGCTCAAGGGAGAGTACACGCAGGGCGCGGGCCCCGGCATCGACGTCTATTCGATGCGCCAGCCGCTCGGCATCGGGGCCGGCATCACGCCGTTCAACTTCCCCGCCATGATCCCGATGTGGATGTTCGGCATGGCAATCGCAGCGGGCAACGCCTTCATCCTCAAGCCCTCCGAACGCGACCCCAGCGTGCCGGTGCGGCTGGCGGAACTGTTCCTGGAAGCGGGCGCGCCAGAAGGGCTGTTGCAGGTCGTCCACGGCGACAAGGAAATGGTCGACGCCATCCTAGACCACCCCGACATTCCGGCCATCAGTTTCGTCGGCTCGTCCGACATCGCGCAGTATATCTACTCGCGCGGCACGGCGAATGCGAAGCGCGTGCAGGCTTTCGGCGGGGCCAAGAACCACGGCATCGTCATGCCCGATGCCGATCTCGACCAGGTGGTGAACGACCTTGCCGGCGCGGCTTTCGGTTCGGCTGGCGAGCGCTGCATGGCGCTGCCCGTCGTAGTGCCCGTCGGCGAGGAAACGGCCGACAAGCTGCGCGAAAAGCTCATCCCGGCAATCAACGGCTTGCGTGTCGGCGTTTCGAACGATCCCGATGCGCACTACGGCCCCGTCGTCACACCAGAGCACAAGGCCCGCGTCGAAGGCTGGATCGACACGGCCGAGAAAGAGGGTGCCGAGGTTGTCATCGACGGCCGCGGCTTCTCGCTGCAGGGCCATGAGGACGGTTTCTTCGTCGGGCCGACGCTGCTCGACCGCGTGACGCCCGACATGGAAAGCTACAAGGAAGAAATCTTCGGTCCCGTGCTCCAGATCGTCCGCGCCAAGGATTTCGAGGAAGCCGTGAAGCTGCCGAGCGAGCACCAGTACGGCAACGGCGTCGCCATCTTCACGCGCAACGGCCACGCCGCGCGTGAATTTGCCAATCGCGTCAATGTCGGCATGGTCGGCATCAACGTGCCGATCCCGGTGCCCGTCAGCTATCACAGCTTCGGCGGGTGGAAGCGTTCCGGCTTCGGCGACATCGACCAGTACGGGATGGAAGGCCTCAAGTTCTGGACCAAGGCCAAGAAGGTCACCCAGCGCTGGCCGGATGGCGGCGGCGACGGCAGCAACGCGTTCGTCATTCCGACGATGGGGTAAGCATGTCGTTCAAGTTCTTCGCAAGCGTTTGCGCGCCGGCAGCCCTTCTCGCCTTGTCGGCTTGCGCGCAGGATGAGACCGCGCCCGTCGACAACGATGTCGCACCCGGCACCGTGCAGCAAGACACCTCGCTGGCGGATGAGACCGAGGAGGGCCCGACCCGCGCGCGTGATCTGTCCGAGATCCCCGAGCGGTTTCGCGGCATTTGGGACAGGCCGGAGGGAAGTTGCGAACCATACTCGAATTTCCGCGTCGAGATCGGTGCGCAGAAAGTCGCGTTCTACGAATCCACAGGCGAGGTGCGGGCACTGCGCATGGAGACGGATGATGCGCTCGTCGTCACCCTCGCCATGTCCGGTGAAGGGCAAAGCTGGGAGCAAACGACGCGGTTGACCCTGTCGAGCGACGCAGAGCTCCTGTCCATCGAGGACTCGCAGGTTTCGGGCGAAGATGCTACCGATGCCCGCAGGCGCTGCGACGCGTAGGGAGCGAGCAAATGCGATTTTTCATCCTAGCAATGCCATTGTGCCTCGCAGCCTGCGCTGGAGCTTACGGGACCGAACCCGGTCCGGTCGCAGCCAATGAGGACGGCGGCGAATGCGATGCCGGACCAGTCCAGTACCATGTGGGCCATGACGCCACCAACGACATGGGCGCAGCGATCCTGGCGGAAAGCGGCGCGCGAACGCTGCGCTGGGGCCCGCCCAATTCGGCCTGGACGATGGATTATCGCATGGACCGTGTGAACGTACGCTACGACGACGAGCAGACGATCACCGAGATCACCTGCGGGTGAACCAGCGCCGGCGCGCCTTTACCGGCTCTCCATTCGAAACGCAGTTCGGCTTCGCGCGTGCTGTGCGCGATGGCGACCGGATCATTGTGGCCGGCACCGGCCCGGTCGAGGACGACGGCTCCAGCACGGTCGGTGGTGCGCGTGAACAGGCCGAGCGCTGCTGCGCTCTGATTATCCGCGCAATCGAGGACCTTGGCGGTTCGGCAGGCGACGTCGTGCGCACCCGCATGTTCCTGACCGATCCATCGGACCAGCAGGCAGTCGACGAAGTGCATGCGCGCGTTTTCGGCGCGGCGCAGCCGGCTGCAACAATGGTGGGCTGCGCATGGCTCTGCCGACCGGAGTGGAAAGTCGAAATGGAGGCCGAGGCAATCGTCGCGTCCTGACGCGCCCGCCCCTTCCCTCGCCCCGCCCTCGGCGCTAGAGCGCAGCGCATGACAGGACAATTCCAGCTCACCGACGATCAGCTGGCCATTCAGGAAATGGCCCAGCGTTTCACCGCCGACAACATCACCCCGCATGCGGGCGAGTGGGACGAGAAGAGCCACTTCCCGCGCGAGGTGATCAAGCAGACCGCCGAACTCGGCTTCGGCGCGATCTATGTCTCGGAAGAAAGTGGCGGCATCGGCCTCGGCCGGCTCGAGGCGGCGCTGATCATGGAGGCCATGGCCTATGGCTGTCCCACGACCAGCGCGTTCATTTCGATCCACAACATGGCGGCATGGATGATCGACCAATTCGGCGGGCAGGGCGTGAAGGACAAGTACCTCCCCGACCTCGTCACGATGGAGAAGATCGCCAGCTATTGCCTGACCGAACCCGGCAGCGGGTCGGATGCGGCGGGCCTGAAGACCAGCGCCGTGCTCGATGGCGATCACTATGTGCTGAATGGTACGAAGCAATTCATCTCCGGCGGCGGAGTGAACGATGTTTACGTCACCATGGTCCGGACCTCCGATCACAAGACCAAGGGCATCACCTGCCTGGTGATCGACAAGGACACGCCGGGCGTCAGCTTCGGCGCACCGGAGAAGAAACTCGGCTGGAACGCCTCCCCCACCGCGCAAGTGATTTTCGAGGATGCCCGTGTACCGGTGGAGAACCGGGTGGGCGACGAAGGCGAAGGCTTCCGCTTCGCTATGATGGGCCTCGATGGCGGACGGCTGAATATCGGTGCCTGCTCGCTTGGCGGGGCGCAGCGCTGCCTCGACGAGGCAGTGGTCTACACCAAGGACCGCAAGCAGTTCGACACGGCTATCGCCGATTTCCAGAACACGCAGTTCATGCTGGCCGACATGGCCACCGATCTCGAGGCGGCGCGCGCGCTGCTCTATCTCGCCGCCGCCAAGGTCACCGATGGCGCGCCCGACAAGTCGCGCTTCTCCGCCATGGCCAAGCGGCTGGCGACCGACAATGGCAGCAAGGTCGTGAACGACGCGCTGCAACTGTTCGGCGGCTACGGCTATCTCAAAGACTATCCGATCGAACGCTTCTGGCGCGATCTGCGTGTCCACTCGATCCTCGAAGGCACGAACCAGGTCATGCGGATGATCGTGGGTCGCGACCTTTTGCGGCAGTGAGGGGCACATGACCGAAGACGTAAACATTCACCTCCACAGCCATGCAGGGCATATCTCGCTCAACCGGCCCAAGGCGCTTCATGCGCTGACGCTCGACATGTGCCATGCGATGAGCGCGGCACTGGCGGACTGGGCGTCGGACGACGCGGTGAAGGCCGTGATCCTCGACCATGCGGAGGGCCGCGGTTTCTGCGCCGGCGGGGACATCAATCTGCTGCGCCATTCCGCGCTGAACGATGGCGGAAAGAGCGGACGCGAATTCTTTCACGACGAGTATCAGCTCAACCACCAGATGTTCGAATATGCGAAGCCGATCGTGGCCTTCATGGACGGCATCACGATGGGCGGCGGCGTGGGCATCGCCATGCCGTGCAAGTATCGCGTCGCGACGGAAAACACGCGCTTCGCCATGCCCGAGACCGGCATTGGCCTCTTCCCCGATGTCGGCGGCGGCTGGCACCTCTCGCGCCTGGGGGGGCGGCTCGGTCAGTTCCTGGCGTTGACTGGCGCGCGGCTGGATGGGGCCGAATGCGTCTGGGCGGGGATCGCCACGCATTATCTCGACAGCGCCGACCTCGCCGAAGCGAAATCGCGCATCGCCGCCGGGCACGAGCCCGGGCAGGTGCTCAGCGCGCTGGGCAAGTCGCCGCCGGAAGCGCGTATCGCCGGAAATGCCGACCGGATTGCGAAACACTTCGCCTCCGATAGCTACGAGGATATCCTCGCAAGCCTGGAGGCGGACGACAGCGATTGGGCGGCCAAGGAATTGGCCACGCTGCGCACCAAGAGCCCGCAAACCTGCAAGGTTGCGCTGCGCCAACTTGCCGAAAGTCAAAATCTTGACAGCTTCGCAGACAACATGCGCATGGAGTATCGCATCGCCAGCCGCGTGCTGACCCGCCCCGATTTTGCCGAGGGCGTGCGCGCGGTGATCGTGGACAAGACGAACGATCCGAAATGGGATCCGGCAACGCCCGAGGGCGTGACCGAGGAATTGCTCGACAGCATCTTCGCACCCCTGCCCGATGCCGAGGAATGGACGCCCTTGCGATAGTCGTCATCCCGGCGAGGGATTGATCGATAACGACCCCGGCATTCGCTGGGATGACGGAGAATGAAATGAGCTACGAAACCATCACCGTCGATCAGCGTGACGCGGTTACGCTGATCACGCTCAATCGCCCGAAGGCGCTTAATGCTCTCAACAGCAAAGTGCTGGAAGAGCTGATCGAGGCCTTCGCCGCGTATCAGGCCGATGGCAGTCAGTTGTGCGCTGTCCTGACCGGTTCGGGCGACAAGGCCTTCGCCGCGGGGGCCGACATCAAGGAAATGAGCGAGAAGGAAGCGGCCGACTTCTATCTCGACGATTTCTTTTCGCCCTGGACCAGCGAGATCGTGAAGAAGACCCGCAAGCCGTGGATCGCCGCGGTCAACGGCTTTGCGCTGGGCGGCGGGTGCGAGCTTGCCATGATGGCGGACTTCATCATCGCCAGCGAGAACGCGAAGTTCGGCCAGCCCGAAATCAAGCTCGGCGTGGCCCCCGGCATGGGCGGCTCGCAGCGCCTGACCAAGGCCATCGGCAAGTCCAAGGCCATGGAAATGTGCCTGACGGGCCGCATGATGGGTGCGGAAGAAGCCGAGCGCAGCAATCTCGTCGCGCGCGTCGTGCCGCATGAGAGCTTGCTGGACGAAGCGATGAAGACCGCCGCACAGATAGCGAGCATGCCCCCGATGGCCGCGATCGCGAACAAGGAGATGGTCAACGCCGCCTTCGAGACCAGCCTAGATCAGGGCCTGATCATCGAACGCCGTATCTTCCAGATCCTCACCGCCAGCGAGGACAAGCAGGAAGGCATGGCCGCCTTCGTCGAAAAGCGCGAAGGCCAGTGGAAGGGTAGATAGCGCGTCGTCCCAGCTGAAGCTGGGACCGCTATCGGCTCGAGAGCGGCCGGCGATCCCAGCGTTCGCTGGGTTGACGAGAAACGGAGAGAAAACATGAAAATCGCCTTCATCGGCCTCGGCAATATGGGCGGCGGGATGGCCGCGAACCTCGTCAAGGCGGGGCATTCGGTCAATGCCTTCGACCTCTCGCCCGAAGCGCGCGGATCGGCAGAGAGCGGCGGCTGCGACGCCTATGATGATGCGGAGCGCGCCTGCGAAGGCGTCGATGCAGTGGTCACCATGCTGCCAAATGGCGAGATCGTGAAAGCCGTCTACGAGAACGATGTCTTCGGGCATGCCCCGGAAGGAGCAGTTCTGCTCGATTGCTCGACCATCGATGTCGCCACCGCCAAAGAGGTGATCGCCAAGGCCGAAGCTGCCGGATACGACATGGTCGATGCCCCTGTCTCCGGCGGGATCGCAGCGGCCAATGGCGGCACGCTCACCTTTATGGTGGGTGGTACCGAAAAAGCCTTCGCGCGCGCCGAGGAGGTGCTTCAGGCGATGGGCAAGGCGGTCATTCACGCAGGCGATGCAGGTGCGGGACAGACGGCCAAGATCTGCAACAACATGCTGCTCGCCATCTCGATGATCGGCACCGCCGAAGCGATGAAAATGGCCGAGAAGCTGGGCCTCGATCCGCAGAAATTCTACGAGATATCCAGCCAATCCTCGGGCTATTGCTGGTCGCTCAACGCCTATACGCCCATGCCCGGCGTCGGGGTCGAGAGCCCGGCGGACAATGATTACCAGGGCGGCTTTGCGACAGCGCTTATGCTGAAAGACCTGCGGCTCGCGATGGATGCAGCGCAGGATGTCGATGCGACCACCGTGCTCGGTGCAAAGGCAACGGAAATCTACGAAAAGCTCGCCGAGGAGCACGGCGCGCTCGACTTCTCCTCGGTCATCAAGACGCTCTGATCTCGTCGATGATGTGCCCGAGCCAGTCGCGCGGAGCCTTGCGCCGGCCGATGTCGGCGACGAATTCCTGACCGCGCGAAACGCTCCGCAAGCGACCGCCCCTCATCCACCGGTCGGACCGGTCGTGATAGCTGAGCCCGCCCGGCCGGAGCCAGTCGGGCCGCGTCCACAAGCTCGGCGGACCTTCGGGCACCGTCAGCCGGAGCGTATGGCTGGCGCGGCAAGCAAGATGACCCGGGCCCGCGTATATCGTATCGTTGGCGCCATGCATGGCGAGCGCATGCGGATGCGCCTTCTCGACGAGCCAGCCGGGGGCGCCCTGTGCCAGCGGAATCACTTCTTCCACCTTGAGATAGCCGAAGATGCGGTGATGAGGATCGCCACCCTCTTCCCGGAACAAGCCGAAAAACAGAAAGACATCGTCCACCCCGACGCCGCGATTGGCCAGATGCGTCTGCGCAGCGCCCACCTGCCCGAACAGGCAGGCGCCTTCCTCAAGGAACATCGGGTCGTGATGGCACATATTCTCGGCGTGATACCGACCCCTGCTGGCGCGATGAGCATGGTCGCCCATGCCAAGGTCGCCATAGCTGGTGCGTGATGCCGCGCCTGCGGGGATCGGCAGACTGACCGGCCGTCCGTCGACGATCGGAGACGGTCCGCCGCCCGATCCGCTGTCGAAGCCCTTGCGACTGAAGATAATCCGCATGAAGCCCGCGCTGCCCGCTATCCGGCAAGGTGACAACCCCACACTTCGCGACTAAATGCGCGCCCATGGCTACACAGACATCGGACAAGATTACCGCCCTCGTCATGGCAGGAAAGCGCTCCGGCGTGCTCGACCCCCTCGCCGAGCGCGCGGGTGTCGCGCAGAAATGCGTCGTGCCGGTCGGCGGTATGCCGATGATCGAGCGGGTCATAAAAAATGTCGCCGCCTGCGACCGTATCGGCGAAATCCGTGTGGTGGCACACGAGCCGGACGAAATCGCGGAGATCCCATCGATCAAGGCGCTGATGGACGAGGGGCGGCTCGTCTTCAGGCCCGGTGCCTTCAACCTCGTCGACAGCGTTTTTTCCGGTGCGGAAGGTGCCGGCTATCCGATCCTCATCACCACGGCCGACAACTGCCTGTGGCTGCCGCATGACTATGCCGAGTTCATCGACAAGGCCCTCGCCTCACAGGCAGGCGCGGCGGCGGCCCTCGCGCGCAAGGAAGGCGTCATTGCCGCAGATCCTGTCGGCCAAAAGAAATTCTACGAATTTTCCGACGGCGGCTTTTCCAATTGCAACACCTACTGGATCGGCAGTGCCGAGGCTCTGGGTGCGGCGGAAATCATGCGCGGTGGTGGGCAGTTCGTGAAATATCCCAGCCGCATCGCGAAGGCCTTCGGCGTCGCCAACCTCGTCCGCTTCTTTCTCGGCTGGGGAACGAAGGAAAAACTTTTCGCGCAGGTTTCGCACCGCTTCGGCTTCAAGCTGGTTCCGATCGAAATGAGCAATGGCTATTGCGCGATCGACGTCGATAACGAACGCACGTTCGAGGTTACCGAACGCCTACTGGCCAAGCGGGGCTCGACCGCCGCCTGAGGCGGTGGGGACCTGCGATGAAACGCCTCCTCCGCAACATCGGCTGGCTGCTGAGCGGCCGCGGCGTCAATGCTGTTCTCAGCCTCGTCTATCTCGCACTCGCCACCCGGACGCTGGGCCTCGACGGTTTCGGCTATTTCGCACTCATCGTCGCGTTGGGGCAGACGGTCACCGGTCTCGCCAATTTCCAGACATGGCAATTTGTCGTGCGCTGGGGCGCGGGCGAGGATGGCCCGGCCGAGGCGACCGGCTTCGCGATTGCGCTCGATATTCTGTCGATCGCGCTTGGAACGGTCCTCGCGGCGGCGCTGTGCTGGTCGGCGCAGTTCTGGCTGCCATTGCCCCCGGACTTGCTGTGGCTCGCCTTCGGTTTCTGCATGGTGTCGCTGTTGGCCATCCGGACGACGCCCACCGGCCTGCTGCGATTGCGCTTCGAATATGGCCGCGCGACGGCGGCCGAGGCCGTGCAGCCTGTGATCCGGGCCGCAGGAGCGATACTCGCCGCCATCTTCATGCCCAGCGTTACCGGCTTCATCATCGCCTGGGCCGCCGCAGAGGTCTGCGTGGCCGCCGCGCTCTGGTTCGCCGCTGGCCGAACCGAGCGGATCGACTTGTCACAAATCAGCCTGTGGCGCCTGCCCCGCGATCATCCGGGCGCGTGGAAGTTCGTCTGGTCGACCAACCTCACCGGCAGCCTCAACGTCGGGTCGAAGCAAGTGCTTATCCTGCTGGTCGGCGCCATCGGCGGCGAGGCCTTCGCCGGCGGTTTCCGCGTCGCCAGCCAGCTTGGCCAGGCTCTCGTCAGCCTTGCCCAGACGGTGTCGAAGGCAATCTATCCCGAGCTGGTCCATGCACGCGACGCCGCTCACGACATGGCGCGGCGGATGGCAAATATCGCGCTCGTCGGGGGTGGGCTGGCCGTGCTGGTGGCGATATTCCTGGGGCGGCCTGGCCTTGTCCTGATTGCCGGTCCGGAATTTCGCGTGGTCTATTGGGCGATGGTCATCCTGGCGATTGCCGGCGCGATCGAGCTGGTCGGGGCGAGTCTCGAATCCCTTCTGGTCAGCGCCGGGCGTGCGGGCACCGCCTTCGTCATGCGCGCCGTGCCGACGGTGCTCGGCCTGTCCCTTCTCCAGGTCGCAATGGACTGGAACGGCCTCAAGGGTGCCGCCTTCACTGTTCTGGGATCGAGCGCACTGTCGGTGATCGGCTTCTGGGTGGCGGTGATCTCGCTCAGCCAGATCACCATCACCGTGGAAGCCAAGCCCGACAAGTCTGACTAGCGATTACCGCCCGCCGATTTCGCTGGCGACCGGCGTGCCGGAGGGTGCGCCCTGATCCTTGTACGCAAGTACCGGTTTCCTGGCTGCCTGCGTCTCGTCCAGACGGCGACGCGGGGCATAGAAGGGCGCGGTTTTCAGTGTTTCGTCGCCTGCCTTGGCACGTTCCGCCACGCTGCGCAGCGCAAGGATGAACTGGTCGAGCGCCGCCTTGCTTTCGGTCTCGGTCGGTTCGACCAGCATCGCGCCGTGCACCACGAGCGGGAAGTACATCGTCATCGGATGGAAGCCCTCGTCGATGAGGCCCTTGGCCAGGTCCAGCGTCGACAGCCCTTCGCCAAAACCTTTGTCGCTGAACAGCGCCTCATGCATGCACGGGCCGCTGTGCGCGAAAGGAGCGTCGAGCACATCTTCCAGGCTGCGCAGGATGTAATTGGCATTCAGCACCGCATCCTCGGCTACCTGCCGCAATCCATCCGCCCCGTGGCTGAGGATATAGGTCAGCGCGCGGGTGAACATGCCCATCTGCCCATGGAAGGCAGTCATGCGCCCGAAATGCTGCAAGGGCCCGCCGAAATGCTCCTTGGCGAAGGACTCCGCATCCTCCTCCTCTACGAGATGAACGACACCGTCCTTCGTGCGCGAAGTATAAGGGAGCGGCGCAAACGGGCTGAGCGCTTCGGACAAAACGACCGGGCCAGAGCCGGGACCGCCACCCCCATGCGGGGTGGAGAAGGTCTTGTGCAGATTGATGTGCATCGCATCCACGCCGAGATCGCCGGGGCGAACCTTGCCGACAATGGCGTTGAAATTCGCACCGTCGCAATAGACGAAGCCGCCCGCTTCGTGGACCGCGTCCGAGATTGCCTTCAGGTCACGCTCGAACAGGCCAAGGGTGGAGGGATTGGTGATCATCACGCCCGCCACGTCCGGGCCGAGCCGGTTCTTGAGCGCCTCGAAATCGACGCGGCCGTCCGAATTGGCCGGGATGTCCTCGATCTCGTAGCCGGCGAAGGCGGCAGTGGCGGGATTGGTGCCATGCGCGCTTTCTGGCACGAGGATGACCTTGCGGGCATCGCCGCGCGCTTCCAGCGCGGCGCGGATGCAGAGGATGCCGCAAAGCTCGCCATGCGCGCCGGCCTTGGGGCTCATCGCCACGGAGTGCATGCCGGTGAGCTTGATCAGCCAGAACGCCAGTTCGTTGACCACTTCCAGCGCGCCGCGCACGGTATCGACCGGCTGAAGCGGGTGGACGTCCGCAAAGCCAGGCATCCGCGCGACCTTTTCGTTGAGCCGCGGATTGTGCTTCATCGTGCAGCTGCCGAGCGGAAACAGGCCGAGGTCGATGGCATAGTTCTGACGACTAAGCCGCGTGTAGTGGCGCACCGTCTCGGGCTCGGTCAGGCCGGGCAGTCCGATCGGGTCGCTCCGCTCGAAATCGCCGAGCCGGTTAGCCGGCGCCGGCGTCGGCGGAGTTGGCTGGTCCACCCCTGCAAGGTCCAGCTTGGCTGCGAAGTCGAAATCGACCCCGGTTGTCTCGCTGTGGCCGATCTCGAACAGCAGCGGTTCTTCCAGCATCAGCGCGCGGTTGCCCGTGGCGGTATCGGGACCGCTCATGGCGTTATGCCCCTCGACGGGCGTGCCGGGCTTCCAGCCGGATGCATTCGGGGTTTTCGTCGGCGCGTTCATGCCAGCACCTCCTCAAGCGCGGAGGCAAGGGTTTCGATATCCTCCTCCGTGGTGGTTTCGGTCACCGCGACAAGCAGCCCGTTGGCGAGCCCCTCGTTACCCGGGAAGAGACGCCCCAGCGAAACGCCGGCCAGAATTCCCTTGGCGGTGAGATCGCGTACGATTTGCCGCGCATCGCCATCGAGCAATACGGCGAATTCGTTGAAGAAGGTCTCGTTCAGCACCTCGACACCCGGCACCTTGGCGAGGCGGTCTGCGGCCAGGCAGGCAAGGCGATGGTTTTCCGCGGCAAGGGCGCGCAGCCCTTTTTCGCCGAGCAAAGTCATGTGAACGCTGAAAGCAAGTGCGCACAGGCCCGAATTGGTGCAGATGTTCGATGTCGCCTTTTCGCGGCGGATATGCTGTTCACGCGTGGACAGCGTCAGCACGAAGCCGCGCTTGCCCTCCGCATCGATTGTTTCGCCGCACAGGCGGCCGGGCATCATGCGGACATGCTTTTCGTCGCGAACGGCGAAGAGGCCCAGATAGGGCCCGCCGAATTGCAGGCCGACACCGATCGCCTGGCCTTCGCCGACCACGATGTCCGCGCCCAGCTCGCCGGGCGATTTCACTGCGCCCAGGGCCACCGGCTCGGTATTGACCGCGATGACCAGCGCGCCCTTCTCGTGCGCGGCCTTGGCGATCTTCGCAATGTCGGGAAGGCGGCCGAGGATATCCGGATATTGCACCACGACGCAGCTCGTATTCTCGTCGATCCGGGCGATGAGGCCATCATCATCCGGCTTGGCTGTCAGGCTGGGCGGCGCACCGGCGATGTCGTCTTCGGTGAACTTGGCCATGGTCCTGACGACCTCGGCATAATGCGGATGCAGCGCGCCTGACAGCACGACCCTGGGCTTCTTCCCGCGCGCGATGCGGCTGGCCATGGCCACCGCCTCCCAGCAAGCGGTCGAACCATCGTACATGCTCGCATTGGCGACCGCGCAGCCATAGAGGCGCGCAACCTGCGTCTGGAACTCGAACAGCATCTGCAGCGTGCCCTGTGCGATTTCCGGCTGGTAGGGCGTATAGGCAGTCAGGAATTCGCCGCGCTGGATGATGTGATCGACCGTGGCCGGCACATGGTGCTTATAGGCGCCAGCCCCGAGAAAGAATGCCGCATCTGCCGCGGCAAGATTCTTCTTGCTCAGCCGGCGCATGTGCTTCTCGACCGCCATCTCGCTGGCGTGCATCGGCAGGCCCTCGATCGGCCCGTCGAGCCGCGCCGTTTCCGGAACGTCAGCGAAGAGCGCGTCGATATCACTCGCGCCGATCTTCTGGAGCATCGCCGAACGGTCGGCATCGGTCAGGGGTAGGTAGCGCATGTCGTTTCCTTCGCGCCCATGCGGGCGCCACGTGTCAGAGGCTGTCGCAGAAACTCTTGTAGGCCTTGGCGTCCATCAGGCCCTCGAGCTCGCTCCTGTCGCCGATGGCGAGCTTGAAGAACCAGCCGTTCTCCTCGGGCGAGGTGTTTACCAGCGCCGGGTCTTCCTCAAGCGCCTCGTTGGTTTCCATGATCTCGCCGCTGATGGGTGCGTAGACGTCGCTGGCGGCCTTCACGCTCTCGACCACGGCTGCGTCCTTGCCCTTGTCGATCACGCTGCCGACTTCCGGCAGTTCGACAAAGACGATATCGCCCAGCTGTTCCTGAGCGTAATCGGTAATGCCGACGGTGGCGGTATCGCCTTCCACGTCGATCCATTCGTGTTCGTCGGTAAAGTAACGCGCCATCGGGTCAGCTCCCTCGGTAATAGTTGTGCGGGACGAAGGGCAGGCTCACCACTTTCGCCGCTAGTCTCTTGTTACGAACCACAATCTCCAGATCGGTTCCCTCGGCGGCGTGCCCGACCTTGACGTATCCCATGGCGATCGGGTGGCCGAGCGTAGGCGAGAAACCGCCACTGGTGATGCGGCCCACCTTCTCGTCGCCCGCGAATATTTCGGCCCCTTCACGTGCCGGCATGCGGCCTTCCAGGGTCAGGCCGACGCGGCGTTCGCTGGGTCCGGATTCCATCAGCGTCCTGACCGCTTCGAACCCCATCCAGCCGCCGGTTTCGCGGCGCTTCTTCGTCAGCGCGAAGGCAAGGTCGGCGCTGACCGGATCGACCGTGTCGGTCATGTCGTGGCCGTAAAGCGGCAGGCCTGCCTCGAGCCGCAGGCTGTCACGAGCGCCGAGGCCCGCCGGGCGGACTTCGATCTCGGCGCAGAGGCGGTCGCACAGCGACTCTGCGAATTCGGCAGGCACCGAAATCTCGAAGCCGTCTTCGCCAGTATACCCGGCGCGCGTGATGCGCAGCGGCCACTCGCCGAAGTCATGCTCCAGCGATTGCATGAATACGAGCTGTTCGGGGACACCGCGCATGATGCGGTTGAGGGCAGTCGCGGCATTGGGGCCCTGCAGGGCGACCAGCGCGTGATCGTCCATATGCGTCAGCGTGACCTCATCATCGAGATGTTCGCGCAGATGAGCGATATCGTCCCACTTCATCGCACCGTTGACGACGATGTAATAGGCCGGTTCTCCCCAATGGCCTTCGGTACCGGCTTCCTCGTCAGCCTCGATCCAGGGCGTGGCATTGGTCACCATCAGATCATCGAGAATGCCGCCCTCGTCATTGAGCAATAGCGAGTAGCGAACCCGGCCCGGCTTGAGCGTGGCAATCGCGCCAGGGAGCAGCTTTTCCAGCTCTTCCGCGGCTTTCTCGCCCGTGACCATCAGCTGGCCCATGTGGCTGACATCGAACAGTCCGGCATTGCTGCGGGTCCATTCGTGTTCGGCAACGATGCCGCCGCCCGAATCCTTGTTGTACTGGATGGGCATCCAATATCCGGCGAATTCGACCATGCGCGCACCCTTGCCGCGATGCCATGCATCGAGCGGCAGCGTGCCGGTTCCGGCTTCGTCCTGTTCGTGATCTTCGCTCAAGTCCCGTCCTTCAAAGCATGGGAGCGCCTGCGCAGGCGCGAATTTCAACCCATGCCCCCTCTGTCGGGAAACCTGAGAGACTGGCCCGTAAATGGACGGGCTTACCCCTTCGGTGGCAGACCGCGGCTGCGGCCAGCGCTTTCCAGAGTGTCGATGGCCTGCACGGTCCCTTGGCCTGAGAGTTTCCGGGGCGGTTGCTCCTTCGGCGGCACGGAGACGAAGCCCCGCACGCTCTCCCGTGCATGCCTGCCACAGAATCGCTCCCGTGGCCGACGCCTGCTGCACTGCGACATTCCCTGCACAGCGTCAATTGCCAAGCGACGCCGCGCCTGTCCTATTTCCCCGCTTCTGTCGCCGCGAGCATGGCACGACGAGCAAATGCGACCTCTTCCGGCGCGAACCCGCCCTCGTCCGGCACGGTACGCTCGGGCACCTGAGTGATGAAGTAGGCGATGCTTTTCCCCTTATAAGCATCGAACCAGAGGCCGGAGCGCAGGCTGTATGCTTCGCCGGCGTGCCCCATCGGCCTGTCATAGGGACCGAACAGGTCGTTTTTGCAGGTTTTCCCGAGCGGATTGAGAAACTGGACGCCGAGCCCGTAAGCACAGAAAAACTCCTGGTCTCCGGTGCCGTTGGCTGCGGCGGACAGGACGATCGCCGACCATGCCTTCGGTGAAAGAAATCCGCCTTCGCCGCCCTTGATCACCGCCTGACCTAGCCTGGCGAGGTCCACCATCCCGATCCGAACACCCCCTTGCGGCGAGAAGATCGAGGCATTGGTGCCGGGAACGTAATCCTCGAGCGAACACTCGACGCCCTCAGCGATCGGAAAAGTGCAATTGGGCGGAAGATCCCCCGCATCGTCGCGCGCCACCTCGCCTGTGCTGCGATAAAGCGTCACGGCGCGCGCCACGGTGTCCTCCCCGCAGCCGATCCAGTTGAGGCACGCATCGATACCAAGGGGCGCGAAGATGAGGCGATCGACCAGCCTGTCGTAGCGCTCACCGCTTGCCGCCTCGAGCACGGTCGCGACGACCGGTGAGCCGAGATTGGCATATTCGAACGGCGCCTGTCCCGGAGGCGCATCAGCGTACCACGCCTCCGGCTGCGCGAGTTTCGCTTCAAGGCTTTCGCCCAGGGGGATGACGTAACCGGCATCGTCACGCAGGCCCGATCTGTGGGACAGGAGCTGTGCAAGCGTGACCTTGGCACCGGGGTATGCCGGGTTGCGGACGGACCAGCCAAGATATTCGGACACATCCGCGGACAGATCGACCCTGCCTTCGTCGGCCAGCCGCAAGGTGGCCAGTGCCATGATGAACTTGGAAATGCTGGCGATCCGCACAGGGTCGTTGGCTTCCACTGGTCGGAATGTCGCCTGGTTCGCCACACCTTGCACGATAACCGGATCGATGCTGTCGCGATCGAAGACCACGGCGACCCCGGCCGGCGGAATGGGGTCCGGCTCGGCGATTGTGGCGCATCCGCAAAGCGACAGCGCGGCGGCGAGAATGGCAATTCGCATGCGAACGAGATGGCTGCCCGGGCTGGCCGAAGTCAATTACCGATTGAGCCAGAGCAGATAGAGCGCCGACAGGACGATCCAGCCGCCGTCCAGCGTCTTCAGCCGTCGCGCGCCGAGCCAAAGCGCGATGGGCCGCGCGAGGAAAGCGCCGATCATCGCGCCGGGCGCCGCCAGCAAAACGACCTCCCACTGGATCGTCCCCGCGCCGACGTGCCAGACCGAGCCCGCGATGACACTGACGGCCGAAATCAGGCAGGCCGTGCCCGTGCATAACAGAACGGGATAGTGGCGTATGAAGAGGTAAAGTGCGACCAGCTCGCCAATCCCGACCGAGAACAGCGCAGTGAGTATGCCGCCGGGTATCGCCAACAGGAGAAGGAAGAGCAGGTCGGTGCGTTCGAGCCGGGTCTTCTCGGGCCGTTTGAGATTGACCGTCCAGGTAGAGGCGACGAGCGCGATGCCGAGCAGGATGGAGAAGAGCTTGTACCCCATCAGCACCGCATGCTGGTCGAACGCCGTTACCCGCTGAGTGACCAGCATGGCAGGCAGGGACAACGCCAGCACAGCCAGGGCGACAGTGAAAAAGTCGATCGGTCGCACAAGCGCGTGCAGCGCGTCGGGTGCAGGCTGATGATACAGCCGGTCGGTCCAGCGAAGCGCGCCCATGGTCATGCCGAAGCTCTGAATCGCCATCGACACGCCGACCACCTGCAGCGGCTGGAGGTCCATCACCGCCCATTCGCGCAGGGCATTGAACACCGGCACGAACACGACCCCGCCCCCGGTGCCCGAGGTATTGGCAATGATCGCGCCGATGACCCCTACGCCGGGAAGAAACGCTAGTTGCCGCAGCAGATCGGGCGCGTAGGGAACGACCAGCAAAAGCCCGACGTAGGCCGCCGCCAACAGTAAAGCGCCGATCGCGACGAGCCGGCCTTTCGGCAGGGCCGTCAATCGAGGTTGGGTCGGAGCCATCGTTCGGCAGTCGCCATGTCGACGCCGCGGCGACGCGCATAGTCCTCCAGCTGGTCGCGGCCGATGCGGGCGACTCCGAAATACTGGCTTTCCGGGTGGCCGAAATAGAACCCGCTGACTGCCGAAGTGGGATACATGGCGAAGTTCTCCGTCAGGGAGAGCCCCACGTTCCGTTCCGCATCCAGCAGGTCGAACAGGATCGGCTTCAGACTGTGATCAGGACATGCCGGATAGCCCGGTGCAGGCCGAATGCCGCGATATTTTTCCTTGATCAGCGCCTCGTTGGTCAGCTGTTCCTGTGGCGCATAGCCCCACAGATCGGTGCGGACATGCTGGTGAAGCCGTTCGGCGAAGGCCTCGGCAAAGCGGTCTGCCAAGGCCTTTAGCAGGATGTCGGAGTAATCGTCCTTGTCGTCCAGGAAACGCTTGGAATGCTCCTCGATGCCATGGATACCGACCGCAAATCCGCCGAGCCAGTCGCCTGCCGGGTCGATGAAATCGGCAAGGCACATATTCGCCCGATCGCGCGATTTCTTCACCTGCTGGCGCAGGAAAGGCAGGACGACATGCTCTTCGCGATCAGCGAGATGCAGCGTCACATCGTCACCATCGCGGGCGCAAGGCCAGAAGCCCGCGACGCCTCGCGCGGTCAACCAACTTTCACCGATGATGCGGTCGAGCATGGCATTGGCGTCGGCGAAGAGCTGCTCGGCCGTCTCGCCGACCACTTCGTCCTTCAGGATTGCGGGGAAAGTGCCATGCAATTCCCAGGCACGAAAAAACGGCGTCCAATCGATATATTCGCGCAATTCCCCAAGTGACCAGTCGTCGTACACGTGAACGCCCGGTTGCAAAGGCGGAGCAGCCTTGTCCGACAGGAATGCATCATAATAATTGGCACGCGCATCCTCGATCGGGAGGAGGACGCTCTGCCCTTTGCCTTCCCGGGCAGCCCGGACTTTTTCGTATTCTCCCGCGGTGCTTTCCACGAATTCGTCGCGCTGCGTGTCCGATAAGAGGCGGCTGGCGACACCGACCGCGCGGCTCGCGTCGAGCACGTGGACGACCGGGCCTTCATAGGCCGGATCGATCCGCAGCGCGGTGTGCACCTTGCTCGTTGTCGCTCCGCCGATGAGCAGCGGCATGGTCATCTCCGCACGCTGCATCTCTTCGGCAACCGTCACCATCTCGTCGAGCGAGGGAGTGATCAGCCCTGACAAACCGATCATGTCGGCGTCGTTCTCGTTCGCCGCCTCCAGGATCTGCGACCACGGCACCATTACGCCGAGGTCGATTACCTCGTAGCCGTTGCACTGCAGGACAACGCCGACGATGTTCTTTCCGATATCGTGCACGTCTCCCTTCACGGTCGCCATCACGATCTTGCCCTTGGCCTTGCGCTCGGCTTCGGGGAGCAGGTCCTTTTCCGCCTCGATGAAGGGAATCAGGTGGGCAACGGCCTTTTTCATGACGCGGGCGGATTTCACCACCTGCGGCAGGAACATCTTACCGCTGCCGAACAGGTCGCCGACGACGTTCATGCCGTCCATAAGCGGGCCTTCGATCACCTCGATCGGCCGGCCACCCGAGGCTGCGACAAGCTCGCGCGCTTCTTCGGTATCGGCCACGACATGCGCATCGATGCCTTTCACCAGCGCATGTTCGAGCCGCCTTTTCACATCCCAGCCGCGCCATTCCTCGGCCGCTTTCTCATCGGCGGCGCTCTTGCCCTTGTAGCTTTCGGCGAGATCGATCAGGCGCTCGGTCGCATCCCGCCGACGCATCAGGATCACGTCCTCGCACGCATCGCGCAGCTCGGGGTCGATCTGATCGTAGACGTCGAGCTGGCCCGCGTTGACGATCGCCATGTCGAGGCCAGCGGGGATCGCGTGGAACAGGAACACCGAATGCATCGCGCGGCGTACGGTCTCGTTGCCGCGAAAGCTGAAGGAGAGATTTGACAGGCCCCCGCTGGTCTTCGCGTGCGGGCATCGCTGCTTTATCTCGCGCACAGCCTCGATGAAGTCGAGCCCATAGCGGTCGTGGTCCTCGATCCCTGTCGCCACGGCAAAGATATTGGGGTCGAAGATAATGTCTTCCGGCGGAAAGCCGATGCCGGTGAGCAGATCATAGGCGCGCGCGCAAATTTCGACCTTGCGCTCCTTGGTATCGGCCTGACCTTCTTCGTCGAAAGCCATGACGACAACGGCCGCGCCATAATCCATGCATTTGCGAGCGTGAGCGAGGAATTCGGCCTCGCCCTCCTTCATGCTAATAGAGTTCACGATCGGCTTGCCCGACACGCATTTGAGGCCAGCTTCGATCACGCTCCATTTCGAGCTGTCGATCATCACCGGAACGCGCGCAATATCCGGTTCGGCGGCAATCAGCTTGAGGAAGGTCGTCATCGCCTTTTCGGCATCGAGCAGACCTTCATCCATGTTGACGTCGATCACCTGCGCGCCGTTCTCGACCTGCTCGCGCGCGACCTCCACGGCAGTTTCGTAATCGTCCGCCATGATCAGCTTCTTGAACCGGGCCGAGCCGGTCACATTCGTACGTTCGCCGATATTGACGAAGCGGGCAGTTGTCAGGTCGGGCATGTCAGGCAGCAATCGTGAAGGGTTCGAGGCCGGCGAGGTGCATTTCGGGATCGATGGTCGGCAGGGGACGCGGCGCAAGGCCTTCGACCGCTCTCGCCATCGCGGCAATATGGTTGGGCGTGGATCCGCAGCACCCGCCGAGCGCATTGACGCGGCCGTTTTCGGCCCAGACGCGGGTCAAAGAAGCTGTAGTTTCCGGCACCTCGTCATATTCGCCGAGATCGTTGGGCAGGCCTGCATTCGGATAGGCCATCAGATAGGTGTCCGCCACGTCCGAAAGCAGCTGGACATGCGGACGCAACTGCTCCGCGCCGAAGCTGCAGTTGAGGCCGATGGTCAGAGGCTTCGCATGGCGCACCGTGTACCAGAATGCTTCGACGGTATGGCCGGACAGGTTGCGGCCCGACAGGTCCGTCAGCGTAAGCGAGATCATCAGCGGGATATCGCGCTCCAGCTCGCGCTCGAGCTGCTTCACCGCCATGATCGCGGCCTTGCAATTGAGCGTGTCGAACACGGTTTCGACAAGGATGAAATCCGCACCACCTTCCAGCAGAGCGCGGCATTGCTCCACATAAACCTCAACGATCTCGTCGAATGTGACCTCGCGAAAGCCCGGGTCCTCGACATCGGGCGAGAGCGACAGCGTCTTGTTGGTGGGCCCGACTGCGCCAGCTACGAAGCGCGGCACGCCATCGGTTCGTGCGTCGATGGCCTCGCGAATGATCCGCGCGGCCGAAACGTTGATATCGTGGACGAGTGCTTCCGCGCCATAATCCGCCTGGCTGATGCGGTTGGCGTTGAAAGTATTGGTAGCGAGAATGTGGGCGCCGGAATCGATGTAGTTGTCGCAGATCGCGCGGATGACCTGAGGCTGGGTCAGGTTCACGAGATCGTTATTGCCCTTCTGATCCTGCGCAAGGCCGGTGTCGCCGGCATAATCCTCGGCCGCCAGCTTCGCGCGCTGGATCTCGGTGCCATAGGGCCCGTCCTTGATCAGGATGCGGCTCGCCGCGGCGGCGGCAAACTCTTCGCGTTTCGTCATGTCGATGCCTTCTGGCGCAGCCCGAGCATGTGGCAGATCGCATAGCTCAGCTCGGCGCGATTGAGGGTGTAGAAATGGAACTGGCGCACGCCGCCTGCATACAGGCGTCGGCAAAGCTCGGCAGCGATGGTTGCGCTGACCAGCTGGCGCGCTTCGGGTTTTTCGTCGAGCCCGTCGAACAGACCCTCCATCCAGTCGGGGATCGCGGTCCCACACAGGCCCGACATCCGCTGGACGGCCGCAAAGCTTAATACCGGCATGATCCCGGGCACGATCTCGCCCTCGATCCCGGCCGCGGCTGCGCGGTCTCGAAACTCGAAAAAGCATTCCGGTTCGAAAAAGAATTGGGTGATTGCGCGGGTCGCCCCTGCATCGAACTTGCGCTTCAGATTATCGAGATCGTGCTGACGATCGGGAGAATCCGGATGAACCTCTGGATAGGCGGCGACCGAAATCTCGAAATCGGCGACCTGCTTGAGGCCTGCAATGAGTTCTGCAGCGTTGGCATAGCCGCCGGGATGGGGCGTGTAGGCCGTGCCGCCCTCGGGCGGATCGCCGCGCAGCGCGACGATGTGGCGCACGCCCTCTTCCCAGTACTCGCGCGCGACCCCGTCGACCTCCTCGCGGGTCGCATTGACGCAGGTCAGGTGCGCCGCAGCCGGCAATGCGGTCTCGTTCACGATGCGGCGAACCGCGGCATGAGTGCGCTCGCGCGTCGAGCCGCCGGCGCCATAGGTCACCGAAACAAAGCGCGGACCAAGCGGGGAGAGCATCTCGACGCTCTGCCACAGGGTTTCTGCCATCTTCTCGTTTTTGGGCGGGAAGAATTCGAAGCTCACCTCGATGTCGCCCGGCAAGCCGGAGAAAAGCGGCGCTTCGAGAGCGCGCTGCATCTCGCGCATCTGATTCAATGTCGGGCTCACGAAGCCACCTTCCTTACTTGTTCCTTGCGGTCCGCGATCCAGATTTTCACCACCAGCTCCCCATCCTCAAGCGCTGTCGTGGCTTGGGGCGCGAACCCCGCTTCCGTCAGCAGGCCGCGCATTTGCGCCTCGTCGAAGCCGAGCCGGACATGGGCATAGCGTTCGCGAAATTCCTCATGCTGGTGCGCGGCAAAATCGACGATCGCAATCCGTCCGCCAGGCCGCAGCACTCGCGCCGCTTCGCGCAGAACATCGCGCGGAGCCTGCGCAAAATGCAGGACTTGGTGGAACAGCACCGTGTCGAAGGACGAGGCCTGAAAAGGAAGCGCGCCAAAATCGCCCTGCACCAACTCGACCCGCTCTGCCGGCAGGTTCTGCAATTTGGCCCGGGCAACGCGCAGCATGGCGAGGCTCTTGTCGAGTGCAACGATGTGGTCGGCCCTCTCCGCGAACAGTTCCGCCATCCGCCCGGTGCCCGTGCCGATATCGAGCAGGCGTCCGAGGCCTGCTGGCTCAAGCGCCTCCGCAAGCGCCTGTTCGATCTTTTCGTCCGAGCTGTGCAATCGCCGCAAGGCATCCCAGTCGTCGGCATGTCGGGCGAAATAGCTCTGCGCCTCTGCTTCCCGCGCTTCGCGTATTTCGGCGAGTTTGCGCCGGTCCGTCGCACAGATTTCGGAGAATTGGTCGTCGGCCTTCTCAGCACTGGAGAGCAACCGTTGTGCAGCAGCCACCAGCGAGGGTTCGTTTTGAGCTGCCGAGGCTGTCCTCACGAAAGTCCAGCTGCCTTCGCGTCGGCGCTCCGCAAGTCCTGCATCGCACAGGATACCGATATGCCGTGAAACGCGCGGCTGGCTTTGCGCCAGAACCTGCGCAACTTCGCCCACTGCCAATTCCATCGAATCCAGCAGTCGCATTATCCGGAGGCGCGTGGGATCGGCCAGCGCGCGAAAGATGGTCTCGGTTCGCATCGAGGAATGGATATAGAGATATTTTTATATCTGTAAATGAGATTGCGGCTGGCGCATGTCGAGCACGACTGGTCGCGCCAGAGCCAATTGCAAACCGGATATTTACCATTCCAGGCGATCACCGCCGTGCATGCCGGAAAAATCGCCTTTTCCCGCGCCGGAGCGCGCTCGGTTCATCGAGGATCTGCTCGGATACATGACCGTGCAGGAGAAGGCTGGCCAGCTGGTCCTGACACCGATGAGCGCCGAAATCGACGGAATGATCGGTGCCGACGAAGTCAGGCGCGGTCGTGTAGGCGGCTTTTTCGGCCCGATCAACGCAGCACGTACACACCAGTTGCAACAGATCGCGACCGAGGAATCACGGCTCGGAATTCCCTTGTTCTTCGCGGTCGATCCGGCAGCCGTCCTGCCGCGCCGCCTGCCGCCACCAATCAGCATGGCCGCCAGCTGGGATACCGAAGCCATCGAAGCCGCTGAAAGGCTGACCGCCGCTGACTGCGTGTCGCGCGGGTATAATTGGGCCTTTTCCCCGGCCCTCGCGACCGGTGATTACCTGTCGGACAATGGTTTCGACCAGACCACGGGTGAAGCCGCCTGGCTTGCAGCGGAAATCTGTGCCGCTCGCATTCGTGGCTTGCAAATTCCTCCGAACGGGAAAGAGCAACTGGTCCAGATGCTGGCTGCATTCGACTATGCCTCCGGACATCTTGCCGGGCGGCGGGGGCAGCATGGCACGCGGGAGCAAGAGCGCCTACGTGCCATTCTGGCGACCGTGGGCAAGGGGCAGCCGGCCAGCATCGCCATCGCCAGCAATACCGAAGACCAGCGCCAGCGAAACCAAGTCGCGGAAAAGGCGCTAACCCATCTGCGACGGCCAGGCGGATACGAAGGCCTGCTCCTGGCCGACTGGGTGAGACTTGGGATCAAGGCTGGGCAGGCTGCCAACGGCACCGGCTTCATCGGGCTGTCCGCCGACCGGATCGTGGCCGCAGTACGCGATGGCCGCATATCGGCAGGCGAACTCGACGATGTGGTGCGTCGCATCATCGGGGCAAAGTTTGACCTTGGCTTGTTCCGTTCTTCATTCGAAACGATGGCTCCTCCGCCCGATGACGCGACCCGCCAGGGCCATCCCGCGCGCGATCTTGCCCGCAAGTCGATCGTCTTGCTTCGAAACGATGGCGATCTGCTGCCGCTCGGGACGGCCAGCGGCGATCTGTTGGTCGTCGGAAGCGCTGCTCGCAACATCGGGCAAACTACCGGCTCCGCCAGGGATGAGGCCGGCAGCGTTATCGATGGCCTGACAGCCCGCGGCATAGCTCACAAATTCGTTGCCGGACTGGCTCTGCGCGAAGGTGCTGCCAAGATCGAGCGGATGATCCCGGCAGACCGGATGGCAATCGGCATGGCAGGAGAAGCAGCGCGGCGCTCGCAGACCGTCGTCGTGGTCATGGATCAGGGCGATGAGGTGACCGGCAACAGGCTTGGCGAAGCGCAGGAGACCCTGCTGGAGTCCCTCCATGCAGCCAATCCGCGCCTCGTGCTGGTCACGCTGGGCGCCCGGCCATGCGACCCCGACGTCGCGGGCGAGCGGCTGCCTTGCGTGGTTCATGCCGGCCGACTGGGTTCCGAATCGGGTCGGGCCATCGCCGACATTCTGAGCGGTGAGCACGCGCCGTCCGGGCACTTGCCATACGCCGTCCGCACGCGCGCGGGTGACGAACGCCTGCCGTTCGGCCACGGCCTGACCTATGGCAAATTCACCTTCTCCGAAATGTCGCTCGAACTGGGTGCCGATCGAATCCTGGTGAATGCGCGCCTGAAAAATGTCGGCGACCTATCCGGTACGCAGATCGTTCAGCTTTATCTGCGCGCTCCCGAGGGCAGAAACCGCTCGGCCGGCCGTGCGCTATTGAGGGGTTTTCGGCGGATCGAACTGGCGCCGGGTCGCGAGACCGCAGTCGGCTTCGAATTGGGGCGCGAAGAACTCGGCGCGCTCAACGGCGAGCAGCGCCTATGGGTGGATGCGGGCTCCTACGAAATCCGGCTGGGCCTCAGCGCTGCACGCTTTCGCGCCGCAGAGATTTTCGTGCCGCAGGGCGTCGCAGATGCGATGAATAGCGGTGGCGCATCGCTTGGGCGCATCCCCGGTATCGCGAACTCCTGACTAGCCCCGCTACGGCTCGCGTTTCCCGAAGCCGGCGCCACCTGGAGTCTCGATGATGATGCTGTCGCCGGCCTGCATGTCGGCTGCGTCGGTCGGCCCAAGGACCTCGGACGATCCGTTCGCTCGTTCTATCCGGTTGCGCCCTGGCATGGCATCTTGCCCCCCGGCAATGCCCCGCGGTGGAATGCGTCGCCGATTGGCGAGAATGTTCGCACGGACCGGCTCGAGGAAGGTTAGCCGACGCACCACTCCATCGCCGCCGCAATGCGCACCTGCGCCGCCAGAGCCGTGCCGGATCGCGAAACTGTCAACGCGGATCGGCAGACGCGTTTCGAGAATCTCCGGATCGGTCAGGCGCGAATTGGTCATGTGCGTCTGTACCGCGCTGGTCCCGTCATGGTCGGGCCCTGCGCCCGAGCCGCCGCAAATGGTTTCGTAATACTGGTGCCTGGCATTGCCGAAGGTCAGATTGTTCATCGTACCCTGGCTCGGCGCGAGGCGCCCGGTTGCCGCGAACAGCGCATCGGTGACGACCTGGCTGGTCTCCACATTGCCGGCAACCACCGCCGCGCCAGGCCGTGGATCGAGCATGGATCCCTCAGGCACGACAAGCTCGACCGGGCGCAGGCAGCCATCGTTCATCGGGATCGTATCGTCGATCAGCGTGCGCAAGACATAGAGTGCCGCCGCGCGAGTGATCGAACGCGGCGCGTTGAAATTATCGGGCAGTTGGTCGCTCGTCCCGGTGAAATCGAACACGGCCGAGCGGGCGCCGCGATCTATGCGGATGGCGACCTTGACCACCGCCCCGTTGTCCATTTCGTAGGCGAATGAACCATCGTTCAACCGGTCGAGCAGGCGGCGAACGCTTTCTTCCGCGTTGCCGAGCACGTGATCCATATAGGCCGCGACTACCTCGCGGCCTTGGTCACGCGCTGCAGCCTGCAACAGTTCGGCACCGCGCGTGCAGGCGGCAAGCTGGGCGCGCAGGTCGGACAGATTGCGGTCGGGATTGCGCGCCGGATGGGTGGCCGCCGCCAGAGCGTCTCGCACTGCTTCCTCGCGGAAGGCACCCTCATCGACCATCAGCAAGTTGTCGATCAGGACGCCCTCATCCTCGATTGTTCGGCTTTCTGGTGGCATCGAGCCGGGCGCGATACCGCCGATGTCGGCATGATGCCCGCGGGCGGCGACAAAGGCGTCGGGTTCCTCGCTCGCGTCATCGTAGAACACCGGAGCGATGACGGTAATATCGGGCAGATGCGTTCCACCGCGATAGGGATCGTTGAGCACGTAAGCATCGCCGCGCCGGAGCCCGCGCCCATCGCGCGCCGATCCGCGCGCCTCGATTACCCGCGCGATACTGTCGCCCATGCTGCCGAGATGGACCGGGATATGCGGCGCATTGGCGATCAGCGCACCTTTCGAATCGAACAGCGCACAGGAGAAATCGAGCCGCTCCTTGATATTGACGGAAGTGGCGGTCGACTGGAGCACAAGGCCCATTTCCTCGGCAATTGCCATGAACAGATTGTTGAAAATTTCGAGCTGCACGGGATCGACTGCGGTTCCGACTGCACGCTCTCGTTCGAGGTCCTCCACGCGCGCCAGAACAAGGCTGCCCTCTTCCGCAAGTCGCGCCTGCCAGCCTGGCTCGATTACCGTTGTCGAGCCGGGGTCGATGACGAGCGCGGGACCGTCAATTGTGTCCCCTTGTGCCATCGCCGCGCGCTCGACCGTGCGCCAGCTACCCGAAGCCTCGCCCTGGGCTGGAACGGGTTCTGCCATCGCTTCGCCAAGACCGCCCGACAACCCGCTGGCCTCGACGCTGAGCGCTTCGACGATGATTGCGGCCTCCATGTCGGAATAGCCGAAACGCTGGCGATGAAGCGTGCGGAAGGAGGCATCCATCTCCGCAGGATCGCCGCAATCGACGGAAAGCAGACTATCGCTGCCTTCGAACCGCAGCCGTGCGCGGCTTTCCAGCGTTACGTTGTCACGCGCGATGCCCTGTTCGAAAAGCGCGTCGGTCGCCTCTTGCTCGAGCAGCGCAAGTTCTTCCGCGTAGCTCTCGACCAAAGGCCGAACGAGGCTTGCCTCGCGGATAGCCTTTATCGGAGCGAGCCCGATACCATAGGCCGAAAGAATGCCCGCCAGCGGATGGACCAGGACCGTTTCCATTCCGAGCACATCGGCCACCTTGCACGCGTGCTGTCCGCCCGCGCCGCCGAAGCAGGCAAGTGCGTAGGCGGTCACGTCGTGACCACGCGCGACGCTGATCTTGCGGATCGCGTTGGCCATATTGTCGACGGCGATGGCAAGAAAGCCTTCGGCAATTTCCTCAAGCGTACGTGGCTCGTCGAGTGCGGACGCAACCTCCTCCAGCCTCATCCGCGAGGCTTCCGGATCGAGCGGCAAGTCGCCGTTCGGGCCGAAAACGCTGGGGAAGAAGGCCGGGTCTATGCGCCCGAGGAAAAGGTTGCAGTCGGTCACCGTCAACGGACCGCCTTTGCGGTAACATGCTGGCCCGGGATCTGCCCCGGCGCTTTCCGGCCCGACGCGAAAGCGCGACCCGTCGAAGCTGCAGATCGAGCCGCCGCCTGCCGCAACCGTGTGGATCTGCATCATCGGTGCAGCCACGCGCACACCCGCCACCACGCTGTCGCCGGTCAATTCATACTCGCCAGCATAATGAGCGACATCCGTGCTGGTGCCGCCCATGTCGAAACCGATGAGCTTGCTGTGGCCCAGTGGTGCCGACGCTGCGACCATTCCCACGACGCCGCCTGCTGGCCCTGACAGGATTGCGTCCTTTCCGCGAAATGCGCCAACTTCGGCGAGGCCCCCGTTCGACTGCATGAAACGCAAGCTGCCGGTGTCAGGCAGGCTGTCCTCCAGCGTGTCCGTGTAGCATCGCAGAACCGGTGAAAGATAGGCGTCGACCACTGTCGTGTCGCCGCGCGGAATCAGGCGAATGAGGGGCGCCACATCGTGGCTCACGCTGACCTGCGCGAAGCCCAATTTTTGTGCGATGGCGGCGAGCCGAAGCTCGTGATCGCGATACTTCCAGCCGTGGACCAGGACGATGGCCAGCGCAGCGAAGCCTTCGTCGCGAAGCGCCGCGAAGGCGGACCGCGCCGCTTTCTCGTCGAGCGCCGTCAGGACCTCGCCATCGGCCGAAACCCGCTCGTCGATCTCGACGATACGGGCGGGAAGCTGTTCGGGCAGGACGATGTGCCGCGCGAAGATTTCGGGGCGCGCTTGTGTGCCGATCCGCAGCGCGTCGCCGAAACCACGCGTTATCGCCAGCGCCAGTCGCTCTCCCTTGCGCTCGAGAAGGGCATTGGTCGCCACGGTCGTACCGATGCGAACTTCAGCGATCGGCCCTTCCCCATGGCGGGTCATCAAGCGTCGCACCGCCTCGCTTGCTGCGTCGGGATAGAAACCCGGGTTCTCGGACAGCAGCTTGTCGGTGACCAGTCGCCCGGCGGGAGTTGTGGCGACGACATCGGTAAAGGTCCCGCCGCGATCTATGGCAAATCGCCAGCCCGTCATGCCGCTGTCGGCCGTTCGCTGCGGAACAGCGAGAAACCGAGCCACTGCGCGCGGCGGCCCAGCGCGAAGCGGTTGAAAGCCAGTGCAGCGACGACCGAGGTTACCAGCGTGATGACCATGAAATCGATGTAGTGAAGTCCGACCCAGGCCGCGAAACCCTCGTTGAAGGTGAACAGCGCATAAAGGCCGATTCCCCAGAGCACGCCCGCGATTGCAGAGCGCGCCGCGACATCGCGAAACAGGAGCCCGACGATGAAGGCCGACAGGATGGGCATGGAGGAGAGACCGTTCAATTGCTGAAGCAGATTGATGATGCTTTCCGCATTCATGAACACCGGCACCATCACAATGGCCAGAATAGTCGCAAGCGTACTCATCGCCGCGCCCAGTTTCCAGTGGTTCTCGACCTTGCCGATGAATTGCTCATGGAAGTCGACGGAATAGAGCGCGACCGTCGAATTCAGCACAGCGCTGAACGTCGTGATCACTGCCGCTGCGACCATTGCGGCAAAGGCACCCGAGAGCCAGGTTGGCAGCACTTCGGCCGCCAGCCTGCCATAGGCCGCATCGCCCACGTCTCCGAACAGCTTATAAGCAACGACGCCCGGAATGACCACGATCGGAGGCACCACGAGGATGCGGACGGCGGCAGCGGCGAACACGCCCTTCTGCGCCTCGCGCACGGTCGGCGCGGCCATCGCCTTCTGGGTGATGTTCTGATTGGTCGACCAGTAGAAGATCTGGATGAAGGCCATGCCGGTGAACAGGGTGTGGAAGGGGATCGGGCTATCGCTTGCGCCGACCATGCTCAGACGCTCCGGCGGAACGCCGATGACGATGTCGAAATCGACCGCCGCCAGCGCGAGAAACACTATGACCAGCGCGAGGAACAGGATGCCTATGCCGGAGAAGGTGTCCATAACCGCCACCGCTCTCAAGCCGCCGAACACGGTATAGGCCGCGCCGATCAGCGCGAGGCCGATGGAGAAGGCGATGATCGGGATCTGCGCGCTGAACAGCGATTGCAGGAACAGCCCGCCCGAATAGAGCGCGGCGGGCAGGTAGATCAGCAGGTTTCCGGCAATGAAGATCGCGGAGATCAGCGTGCGGATCGAGCGCCCGTCATAGCGCCTCTCCAGCAACTCAGTGACCGTGGTGCAATTATACCGATAGTAGAGCGGCACGAACACGAAGGCCAAGGCCATCAGCCCGACGAAACCGGCGATCTCCCACCAGGCGAGCAGCAGCATCTGGTTGCCGTTCATGCCGACCAGCTGGTCGGTCGAGAGGTTGGTCAGCGTGATCGAACCGGCGACGAAGAACCAGCTGAGCCCCTTGCCCGCGAGGAACACGTCCTGTTCGGACCCGTCGTGCTTGGCCGAGCGGACCTTCCACCACGTGAGCAGGCCGACCAGCGCCGTGAGCCCGGCGAAGACCGCGACCTGAACCACGCTTCCGAACTCGGCGGTATCGTACATTCGCGGCCCCTCTCCTTTTCCCGCTGGCCTCCATCGCATATTCGGCTTTAGACGCAAGCGCATGAAGCTGGGCGTCTGCTACTATCCCGAACACTGGCCCGAAGACCGCTGGGCCGAGGATGCGCGGCTGATGCGCGAGTCCGGCCTGTCGGTCGTCCGCATCGGCGAATTCGCATGGAGCCGGATCGAGCCCGAGCCGGGCCGGTTCGAGTGGGACTGGCTCGACCGCGCCGTCGATGTGCTCCACGCAGAGGGCTTGCGCATCATCATGGGCACGCCGACCGCAACGCCGCCGAAGTGGCTGGTCGATCGCATGCCCGACATGGTCGCGCTCGACCGCGAGGGGAAGCCGCGCGGGTTCGGATCGCGGCGGCACTATTGCTTCAGCCATGACGGCTATCGCGACGAGGCGGCGCGGATCACCCGCGCGGTCGCGGAGCGGTACGGGCAGCATCCCGCCGTGACCGCGTGGCAGACCGACAATGAATATGGCTGTCACGACACGGTGCAAAGCTTCTCGCCTGCCGCGCGCGATGCGTTCCGGGTCTGGCTGGCGGAGCGCTACGAGTGCGTTGACGCGCTGAACGAGGCCTGGGGCAACGTCTTCTGGTCCATGGAATATCGCAGCTTCGACGAGGTCGAGCTGCCGAACCTGGCCGTCACCGAAGCCAATCCGGCGCACTGGCTCGCCTTCCGGCGGTTCTCGTCAGATCAAGTCGTGCGATTTAATCGAGTGCAGGTCGAGATCCTGCGCGAGCTCTCGCCGGGCCGAGACATCACGCACAACGCGATGGGCTTTTACACCGGCTACGACCATCACGATCTCGCCGCCGATCTCGATGTGCTGGGCTGGGACAGCTACCCGCTCGGCTTCCTCGAAATGTTCCGCTTTTCGGAGGAAGACAAGACCCGCTTCGCGCACTGCGGCCATCCCGACATCGCAGCGTTTCATCACGATCTTTATCGCGGATGCGCGAAAGACGGTCGCTGGTCGGTCCTCGAACAGCAGCCCGGCCCGGTGAACTGGGCACGGCACAATCCGGCGCCATTGCCTGGCATGGTGCGCCTCTGGACGCTCGAAGCCTATGCCCATGGTGCAGAGCTGGTCAGCTACTTTCGGTGGCGTCAGTTTCCCAAGGCGCAGGAGCAGATGCACGCGGGCCTTTTACGCCCGGATGCCTCGCCAGCTCCCGCGCTGGCAGAGGTCCGTTCTACGGCAGACAACCTCGCGGATCTTGGCGCGGCCGACGAGGCGGAGAAGCAGGCGGTGCTGGTGTTCGACTATCAGGCCGAGTGGATGACGCAGATCCAGCCGCAGGGCGAAGGCAAGTCGGCACTTTGGGCCGCGTTCCACTGCTACTCGGCGCTCAGGCGGCTTGGCCTGAATGTCGATATCGTCCATCCCGATGAACCGCTGAATGGCTATGCCCTAGTCGTGCTGCCCTGCCTGCCGATCGTCTCCGAGCCGCTTGCCGCCAATCTCGACGCTTTCAAAGGGGGGATCGTCATCGGGCCTCGCACCGGTTCGCGCGAAGAGAATTTCGCGATCCCCGCAACCCTGCCCCCAGGCAAACTCGAAGCGCTGATGGGCGGCCGCATAGTCCTGTCCGAAAGCTGGCGCGACGGGCTGGCGATTAAGGGAGACGGCTGGCGCGCCACCGGCTGGTTCGACCATTACGAAGGCGATGCAATTCCCGACATGACCGGAACCGATGGCCGTGTCGCCTGCTGGAAGCACGGCACGACCCGCTATGCCGCTTGCTGGCCTCAGGGCAGCTTCATCGAGCGCGTGGTCGAACGCGCGGCACAAGACGCCGGTCTATCGGCCAGCGTCTTACCAGACCATATCCGCCGGCGGCGCTGCGGCAACCGGGTCTTCACTTTCGACTATCTCGCCGCGACGGTATCTCACGCGAGGGCCGAGTAAAGCGATCACACCGCGCAGCTTTTTTGCGTTGCAATAGCGGCAACAAATCGCCCATCTTCTCCTGACAATGCTCCGCCAGTACGAACTTGTTGAACGGGTCCAGGAATACGACCCCGACGCCGACGAGGCGCTGCTCAATCGCGCATATGTCTATACCGTGCAGAAGCACGGCACGCAGACGCGTGCCAGCGGGGATCCCTATTTCAGCCATCCGGTCGAAGTTGCCGGCCTGATGACCGACCTGAAGCTCGACCAGGAAACGATCATGACTGCGCTGCTCCACGACACGGTGGAGGACACGCTGGCGACGATCGACGATATCGAGGCCAATTTCGGCGGCGATGTCGCGCGGCTGGTCGACGGGGTGACCAAGCTGTCCAAGATCGAGCAGATGCCGGAGAACGAGCGCGCGGCAGAAAACCTGCGCAAGTTCCTGCTCGCGATGAGCGAGGACATCCGGGTGTTGCTGGTGAAGCTCGGCGATCGGCTGCACAACATGCGCACGCTGCACTTCATCAAGAACCCGGAAAAGCGCCAGCGCATCGCCCGCGAGACGATGGACATCTATGCCCCGCTAGCCGAGCGTGTCGGCATGTACGAATACATGCGCGAGATGCAGATGCTCGCTTTCGAACAACTCGAGCCCGAGGCGTTCGCGACGATTACGAAGCGGCTTGAGCAAATCCGAAGCGAGGACGGCGGCCAGGTCGATGCCATCGCGCTCGACATGAAGCACGCCTTGTCGGAAGCGGGCATCGTCACCGAGGTCTCAGGCCGCGAGAAGCATCCCTATTCGATCTGGCGCAAGATGGCCGAGCGCCACGTCAGTTTCGAGCAGGTGACCGACATCATGGCGTTCCGCGTCATCTGCGAGGATGTCGCCGATTGCTACCGCGCGCTGGGCGTCCTGCATACGACTTGGCAGTTCCTGCCAGGCAAGTTCAAGGACTATATCTCCACGCCCAAGACCAACGGCTATCGCAGCCTCCACACCTCGCTGATCTACGGCAAGTCGATGCGCGTCGAGGTGCAGATCCGCACGCGCGAGATGCACAAGCTCAACGAGTTCGGCTATGCCGCGCACTGGGCCTACAAGCAGGGCGAGCGGCCCGACGGGCAGGTCGGCTGGCTGCGCGATCTGATCGAGATCGTCGACGCCAGCCACGATGCCGAAGAACTGCTCGAGCACACGCGCATGGCGATCTACCAGGATCGTATCTTCGCCTTCACGCCCAAGGGCGCGCTGTTCCAGCTGCCCAAGGGCTCGACCCCGGTCGATTTCGCCTTTGCCGTGCACACCGATCTCGGCGCGCAGACCGTCGGCGCGAAGATCAACGGGCGGCACATGCCGCTGCGCACGCAGCTCAACAATGGCGACGTGGTCGAGATCATAAAGAGCGACCAGGCCGACCCGCAGATGAGTTGGCTGGGCTTCGTCGTTACCGGAAAGGCTCGCGCCGCCATCCGGCGTGCCGTCCGTCTGAAGGAACGCGCCGAAGTCGCCGAGATCGGCAAGAAGCTATTCGACGAGATTGCGCTGCGCGTCCCCGCGAAGGTCGGCAAGAAGGCCACCCGCGAGGCGCTGAAACGGCTGGAGATGGAAGAGGAGGAAGACCTTTATTACGCCATCGGTGCGGCGAAGATCGAGGATCGGGCGGTCATGGAGGCGCTCGTCCCAGGCTGCACCGCCGACATGGAAGAGGATCCGGACTGGACGCGCAGCAAGGCGCTGTCGATCCGCGGCCTGACCCCCGGGGTCGGCTTCCAGCTGGCCGAATGCTGCCACCCCGTGCCGGGCGACCGCATCGTGGGCATCCGCAAACCGGGCGAAGGCGTGGAGGTCCACGCGATCGACTGCGCGCAGCTTGCCAGCGGGATCGATACCGACTGGCTCGACCTGTCCTGGAACAAGCGGTCGAAGGGCGCGGTCGGGCGCATGCGCGTGACTTTGTACGACCGCCCGGGCACGCTGGCCGAGATGGCGGGCATTTTCGCGCAGAACCATGTGAACGTGAAGAGCCTCGAACAGACGCAGCTCGACCATCCCTTCACCACATATGAGATCGATCTCGAGGTGCAGGACCTTGCCCACCTGACGCGCATCCTCAGCGCCTTGCGCGCGAGCGATGCCGTGGCGCAGGCGGAACGCGTATGACGCAGCTCGCCGGGATCGACCACATCCAGCTCGCCATGCCCCATGGCGGCGAGCCCCATGCCCGCATGTTCTGGGGGGAGATCATGGAGCTGGACGAGATCGCCAAGCCCGCGCACCTCGCGGTCAACGGCGGCTGCTGGTTCGAAGGCGGCGGCGTTGCGATCCATTGCGGGGTGGAAGAGGGCTTCCTGCCCGCCCGCCGCGCGCATCCGGCATTGCTGGTAAAGGATTTGCGCGCCCTCATCGCGCGGCTGGAATTGGCGGGCATTCCGTTCAAGCAAGGCAAGAAACTCGACGGCTTCATCCGCGGCGATATCGCCGACCCCTTCGGCAATCGCATCGAGTTGATGCAGCGGGTCTAGGTTACGCGTTCGGTGAAGCGGACCAATTCCGCACGATGGCCGGGTAAGGTCAAAATCATTCGGTCGCCGTCGACGCGCATTTGCGGGCTTCCGCGGGAAAAGCGGAAATAGAGCCGGTCGTAGGGCTGCTCGACACACGCCTGCAAGGTGCAGATCGTCATGCCATCCTCGCTGGTCCCGCAATAATTGCAGCCATTGTACCACCCGGACACTTCGCCCCAGTGGACGCGAACCGAATAGCCGACGTTCGACACGTCGCGCCCGTCGATCCGCTCGAAGCGCCACAGGCCGTCTTCCTGCGGCGCAGCGATCAGGTGCCATAACGTTTCGCCATGCGGCATCGTGGCGCTCGCGAGCCCGGCAATGCCCGCGACCAGCAAGCCTCCGCCGACCGCCCATGCCAGCTTCGAATGATGCTGCCCGCGCCTCACAGCAGTTCCAGCGCGACTTCGGCCGTGTCGCCCGCCACCAGATCCTCGGCCTTCAGGACCTTCTTTCCCACCAGCAGCCACCATTCGCCGGTCTTCGACGGAAACACCGACGTCTTCCACCGTGTGCCGCCGATCGCTGCCATCACCTTGACCGATCCGAAACCGCGCCTGCCGCCGAATTCGAGGCGGTGCAGTCGCTCGTGCATGGTGATCGCCTCGGCCATGTCGCCGCCGATGGTGACCATGTGATAGACTGCTGTCTCGCCTTCCCAGCGCCGGATCTCGGCGGTGCAGGCGAGCGTCTCGCTCACCCGCCCACGCGGCGCACCGGCACCGGGATATTGCAGATATCCGCTCCGCCGGCGGGCACGATGAAGAAGGGATCGCGGCGATTGGCGCGGGCATCGGCATAGCGTGCGAAGGTCTCGCCCTCGGTGGACAGATACTCGAAGGCGGGCCGTGTATCTTGGCCTACCGCTTCGCTACTTGAGGCCGGATCGGCTTCCGGCAGGTCGCTGGCAACGCGAATCGAGAGGATCGGCGTGCGCTTGTCCGCTTCCTCGGTTGTATAAAAGCCGAGGTCGCCTGTGCCACGCGGCAGCGAGGACAAATGCTCCATCCCTTCCACGATCCGCCCGACCAGCGCGATATTGCGGTCGAGATGGCGCGGCGCATGGCCGATCACGGTATACAGCTCTGCGCCCGATCCGGTGTCCGGCGACATTCCGCGCCCGACTCCCACCATGCCGTAGCAGTGAACCGGCCAGACCGCCGCGGGTTCACCCTCCGCGGCATCGCCGGCGTTGGTTGAAAGCGGCCAACCGTTGCCGAACAGAGCCGCCTGCGAATAGGAATCGACCAGCCCGTTTGCCAGGATTATGCCGGTCGTCTCGTCTGTGCCAGCCAGAGCGTCTCCATGCTCCAGCGCGAGATCGCGCTCGCTGTCCGCCAGCTTTACCGAGAGGGCGATCGCGTCGCCATCGACGGTGTAGGCAGTTTCCGGGACCGTGTTGAGCGACTGCGGGAGCGGCTTCGCCTCACCACTCGCCTCCGGATTGTCGTAATTCGGATCGCCCCACTGGACGACGTAATTGTCCTGCACGCGGTTGACACTGATCCCGTCGTACCAGCCCGCACGGGCGAGCGTCCGGATGTTCTCCACCCAGCCTTGCGAGAAAGGCGCTGGCATCAGCTGGATCACCACCTCGCGCGCATCGCCCTCGGCATCGGGAGCCAAGGTCATGACCAGCAGATCCTCCGCCGGAATCGCGATCCATTCGCTGCCACCCGCCTCCGCTACTATCTGGTTCGGCGAAGGCGCTGGCTCGCTCGACTGCGTTACAACTTCGCTACTCGACTGCAGATTCGGCTGCTCCTGCGCAGAGGCGGGCAAAGCAAGCGCAAGGGCGGCGGTGAGCGAAATCAGCGATTTGGTCATACGTGCGACGATGCCACGCCGCCACCGAAAGGCAAGCCCGCACGATTTTCCATGTTGCCGGAATCGAAAGCCCCTCCCCGCACGTTTTGGTGGGCGGAGAGGGGCATCGTAACGATGTTCGCAGGGTATGCCTGATCCGCGCAGCACCGTTATCGCGCCAATGGTAGACCAGAAATCGCTCTCGTCAATCTTCGGGTTTCCATCCCGGCTTGCGATAACCACCCATCATCGCTAGACGCGCGCGTTCTTGGATGGCCTGCTGCGCGATGCGCAACTCGGGGCCGGGACCGCATATCGCGGGGTCCCGTGCTCAAGCAGCGAAGCGGCAGCGCAAACGAGAATGCGGAGCAGTGGCCGAGTGGTCGAAGGCGCACGCCTGGAAAGTGTGTATACGGTAACCCCGTATCGAGGGTTCGAATCCCTCCTGCTCCGCCACTTCCCTTTCTCAAGGGTTCCCACCCCTTATCTATTCGACTGTAATTGCTTGCATTTGGCGGTGTTCGGTGTCCTAAGCGTTGTCACCCAATGCCACCTAATGCCAGATGATGTGGGGGCAGTTTGGGGGCACGAAATCAGTGAGGTGGGGGCATGCTGACCGACGCAGCAGTCAGAAAAGCGAAGGCGCGCGAAAAAGATTATAAGCTGGCCGATTCCGGTGGACTGCATCTCTTCGTTACGAAAACGGGTCATCGATCGTGGCGCTTCAAATACAGATTCGGCGGCAAGGAACGACGACTTGTCTTCGGACCATACCCGGAAGTGTCACTAGCCCAAGCGCGCAATATGCGCGACGACGCCAAACGGCTTCTTCGAGAAGGTCGGGATCCGAATTACGAAGCCAAACTCGCGAAACTGACTAATACGCTGCGTCACGAGCACACGTTTGAAGCGTTGGCGCGCGAATGGCACAGCGTTCAGAAAGATCGCTGGACGGAAGTTCATGCCGACGATGTCATCAGCAGTATGGAGCGGGATCTTTTTCCCGTTTTGGGCGACTTGGCCATGCCAGACATCGATGAGCATCTAGTTCTGTCGACTCTTCAGGCAGTCGAAGCGAGGGGAGCGATCGAGACCGCACACCGGCTCCGGCAACGAATTGCGAGTGTTTTCAAGTTTGCTCGCTTTAGGCAGGTCGTAACACACAATCCTGCCGATATAGGCGAACTCCTGAAGCCCGTGCCCCGAGGCAAGCGGTGGCCGGCACTTCTCGATCTGGACGAAATACGTGGCTTGATCGCTGCAGTCGACCGTGCCGGCGCCAATCCAGTCACCCGCTTGGCGTCAAGGTTTATGGCCCTGACGGCTCAGAGACCGGGAATGATCCGAACCGCGCCGTGGTCCGAATTCTACGACATAAAATGGTCCGATGCTGGGGCAGTTGACGAGAATGCGTATTGGCTCATTCCCGCAGGACGCATGAAGCTGGTACTTGAATTGAAAGGTGATGACGCTTTCGACCACAAGGTCCCGCTGGCTCGCCAGTCCGTCGAAGTGCTTAAAACGGTTAGGCGACTGACTGGTCGCGGACCTCTGGTTTTTCCGGGCAATCGCTCCTCGTTTAGTCCTTTGAGCGAGAATGCGGTCAACTATATGTATCATCGCCTTGGTTACAAAGGCCGCCACGTCAGCCATGGTTGGAGGTCGTCATTTTCGACCAACATGAACGAGCATTTTGCGCGCCAACACGTGGGAGCCGATCAGCGCCTCGTACTTGAGCGTCTGATTGTCGACTTGATGCTCGCGCATACGCCTGCCGGAATGTCAGAAACCGAACGCCGATATAATAGAGCAGGATATATGGATCGTCGTCGCGAAATCGCGCAGCTCTGGGCCGACTGGATCATGGACGAGCAGATGAGCAGCACCGAGTTGCTTGAAGGGCCAAGGCGACCACTATCCAAGTCTCGCTAGGTTGGATTTTGCATCCAATCGGCGATTTGGGACTCACGCCAAGCAACCATGTTTACGCCGAGATTAACTTGGCGGGGGAAAGTGCCCCTCCCGATTTTTCGGTATAGGGTGGAGCAGCTCATACCCGTCACATAGAGAACCTCTTCGACACGCATGAACCGATCCAAACGCGCGTAGTTGCCGACAGAAGGCGGTTGGGTGCCGCTGTCGAGCGGGCACAGTGGTATCTCTTCATCGTTTTCCAGACGCTCGGCGGACATTCGGCGGTCGATGCGATTGTTTTTGGGCATGGGCGTTTCTACCCATGTCCAGGGCGAGCCGCGCATGGGGCACCCCACCAACCCTTCTCTTTGATGCCCATTGCTGTAGAAGAAACTCCGGTAAAACATCGACTTGCTGACCAATTTCCAACCGTTCCGCCATGGGCGAACTCAATTGCTCTCTATTCAGAAAATGGAAACAGGGCCTAATCTCTGAGAAGGCACCCACTCCATAGTCGTCGCCTTTTGCTTGCCAGTTGGACCAGATGTCCTGCAGGTTTATGGGTTTTGTATCATTGAAGATCTCTTCAGCTTTATCATCGCGCAGCAAAATCGAACGATAGACAAGAAAGACCTTTGAAACTGCCGCATCGTTTACACGCGGAAGGTTTACCGGTGAGAATGGAATCATCCGAGGACGCACGAGAACGCCCTTCCCTACGATCGTCGACGCATTGTCCTTCAGCTGCACCAAGCGCGTGACCGCAAAGATGAGCGTTTCGAAGGATGTCATGCCGAAAATCCCCTTGTGGAGCGAGTCGGCTGGCTGGTTTCGAAGGAAGTCAAAAAATGTGAGAGCCTGCTTGAGCGCACTTCGACGACTAGCGCAAGCACCCTGCAGGATGACAAGCAGCTCCTCCTCTGAAAAGGTAAGTCCAGCCACAATCTCTTCGGCCTTTGGCTTGAGGTCCTTGACGAAATCACGCTGTGGCCATTGTTTCGATTCTCCCATCACTTTCTTTGAGATCAACTCAAGTGCACTGAGCAGTTTATGGGCGTCGGCGCAGAGCCCACTGAGCATTTGCTCTCGTTCAGAGATCGTCAGTCGGATTGGGAATCGGTCTATGACGTTACCGCGCGCAGCAATCATCTGCACTTGGTGCGCGCAATGGTAAACCAGAAGTCGAGCGATCAATGATTGCATAAGTTCGCGAGTTTCTCTCGCTGTCGTTCGCCCTCTAGAAACCTTGATCGCTTTGCCGAGTCTCCCTCGGATCAGCAGATGGAAAGACGTCGGGCTTATCTTCATGATCCGAACGAGATCTTTTGCGTCCTGCACGGGATCGAGATCGAGCGCATCTGCGAGGAGCTCACGAGCACCTGGATGTGCGCGGACACACAGCATCCGATTTAGCCGATCTACAACTGAATCGATTTGAACTTGATCTGCAGCTTCAGCGCCAACGTGCAAGCGTGGCAGCCGGATGCGATGATCCATTAAATGCAGCAATGGAAGTCGCTGCGGTATGTCAAATGCAAGGGTAGCGTGAGCATATTGAAAGCGGCTCATGTTCTTTCGAAGAATGGTATCGATATTGCTGTCAATCGCTTTGCGAATACCCTCTTCACTGAAATCTGACCCGACATCGATTTTGGAGAAAAAGGCACTCAATTCAAGCTCCTGATGTCTGTAATGCGCTTGATAAGGCGCTGATTTGCGCAGGACAAAGAAGGGTGGGTGGGGTGCCCCCCGCCCATCGAACTGCGATCTGTGGTGAAAACCTGATGTCGGTCGAAAACCGATCAAATCAGGAGTTGAAACAAGTGAGTAAAGATATCGTTGAGCTGGCCAAGGCCGCTTCAGAGAAGCTCGATCAGAAGCTTCTCAAACAGAACGAAAGCAAAATCGCGGCGCGACTGTATGTCGAAGCGGTTCTCGATCAGCATGCGAAGCTGAAGCTGCCGCAGTTGCATGCCCTGCCGGAAACCGAACAGCTGATGAAGCAATATGCGGTCAGCAAGAATATGCTTGCGACCGCCCTGACGGAAGCACGGGCAAAGCGGAAGGCCGAAGAGCCTAAATCGGAAATCAAAGTTCCACCTCGCAAACGTCGGCGCACGAAGAAAAGTGAAGCCGGCCAGCATTCGAGTAGTCCCGACTTGCTGTCCGGCAGGCTGCAGAATTCGCCGATGTCGTCTGGCCGGGTGGCCAATGGGACTATCGCCGACCTCTAGATCAATCGAAACGCGAAATGCGTGTGGAGTGTGATCGATGGGGATTGGCGCAAGCGCGCTCAATAGCTCCCCAATCGATCCGCTTCCGGCTCAACTACCGGGATAATCAATATGACAACCAAACAGTTTCAGTCGCAGCGCACATGCGCTGCGGGCCCTCTCGTGGCGATTGGCGGCGATAAGGGCGGAGTTGGAAAGAGCTTCCAAGCCAGGGTCTTGGCTTGGCAGCTCCATAGTCGCGGCATTCCGCTCGCGCTTTGCGATGGAGACGAGCGCAACGCTCACCTCGAACGCCACTACAGTAGCCAACTCAATACGGTCCGCTTCGATGCCCGCAGCGAAGCTGGTTGGACGAGCATGTTCAACCACCTAGACAATGTTCCTGCAGATCATGCGGTGGTGGTCGATCTTCCGGCAGGCGCAGGCTGCATGCTGCACCAAGAAGCGGCGCGGCTTATCGCCAACGAAGACCTCGGAATGCCTACAATACATGTCTGGGTGGCAACCCCAGGTGAGGATTCGGTTCGCCTTTTCCGCGACCTGATGGCCATCGCGCCCGCATCACGAACAGCGTTCGTAACGAACAAGCATATCGATGAAAGTCTTGGTCGCTTCGACATCTGGATGAACTCCCGGACACGCGCTGAATTTGTTGCGGAAGGAGGCCTGGAGGTGGCTCTGCCGAAGCTGCCGGAACGTCCGCATGACATGATTGCCAACCAACGGTTGCCTTTTCCCTCGGAACGACCCGCCAATTGGCTGCGTGGTGACTGGTTCACCTTCCTCTCTTTTAAGGCAGCCGTCGAACGCGAACAGGCTTCGCTTATTCGCCTGATTCAGGAGATGTGTTGATGGTTACGATCAAAGAACTCTTCGTCCGAATGATCGGTCGGTCGCCTGACAAGCGTGATCTCGAAATGATCGACAAAATGGCGATCACGATTCCCGATGAACTTAAGAATGATATCGGGATGAAGGCCGAACTCGTCTTGCGTGCCGCCCACATTCGGCAGCTCGAAACCGTGATGAACGATGCTGCAAACGAAGTTCGCCGCAAGGTCGAAATCGACGGGGAGAAGTGGGCCATGGATGCTGCCAATCGCGTCTGGCGCCACGTCGAAGCACAGCTTCCTCCCAGCGCCTCTACGAAAGTCTTCTGGACCCTCGTGATGATCGTAATTGTCTGTGCGCTGTCATTCGTTTTTGGCTGGATCATGTCCGCAGAACGTTACGAAACGGCGAGTGAAAGTCTGCGGGCTCTCAACGAGACCGAGTTCGCCTTCTGTGTGAACGATGCAGCCCAACATGCGTCGCAGATCCGGTCTGGAAAGGTGCCGGGAGACGCCGCGCAGGCATTGCGCGAATGGACCCAGAGTTGCGCCGCAGAGTACGACCAAAGGCGCGCCGCGCTTTAGCAATACAATCGAATACTGAAGTAGTGCGACCGCATTCGCGGTCGGCTGCTCCAAGAATGGGTTCCCTAATCGGAATAAGGAAAAAGGGAGCAAGGGCTGGCCAACGACTACCGCGCCCGTCCTTCGACGTCGCGGAGGCTGCTCTCTGTCGTTCCACTCTGTCGCGCAGCCTGCGTAGCCTGACCTTGCTGGTGGCAGTTTCGCCTGCCCCCAGACCCCCACACTGAACCACTAATGCTTAGCAAGAGGAAATGAAAATGCCTGGACAACCCGGATCCGAAACTCGCTTCCGTAACCACGTTCGCACTACCAGGTGGAGCGATCAAGAATTCGAATATCTCCAGAATCTTGCCGCCTATTCTGGCTGCTCGGTGTCCGAACTACTGCGTCGACTTGTTGTCCGCGCCGATCGCCAAATCATCATCTCGCGGGGTCTGGTACACCAAGTCACCAAACTCGGTACCAACGTCAATCAGATCGCCAAAAAGCTCAACAGTGAGCAGCCGGTCTCTGCTGATGAACTGACGGCTGCATATCAGCAGCTTCTCAAAGCTGTGAACATCGCGCGATCATGATAGCGAAACCTTCCTGGGGCGCGAACTTTGCGGGCCTTGTCGACTACTTGACCGTGAATCGCGACCACCAGGTCCTCCATTTCGAAGGGGTCTCGTCCGTCGAAAATGCCGCCGAGGAAATGGAAGCCGCCGCATCGTTGAACAGCCGTGCAAAGCGGAAGCTTCTCCATCTTTCGATTTCCGCAGCTCATGAAGATGGCCAGCTTTCTGATGACAAATGGCTTTATATCGTAAGCCAACAGCAAAAGGCTCTTGGCCTTGACGGTCATTCGCACGATATTTGCATCCATTCGATGTAGCGCATCATCCCTCGCTTGAGCCCGAAGTGAAGCGAGCCATCCTGGCTTCCTGGGCGTCCGATCGGCATACCGTCGAAAACCAGCCGGCGATGCGCCAGCCCCCCGAACTCAAAAGTCCGGTTTCCGTTGATGATGTTTTCGCGGCGCTGCGCTCGCTGGACGGCCCGGGCAGCCAGCCAACGCTGCAATGACTGATCGAGCTTTCCTAGTTCAACTGGAGGGGTACGGACTCACCACGGCAGAAATCTGCTATTTCATGCCGGATCACCCCTCGCTCGTGCAGATCTTTGCCTGGCAGGAATACGACGCAGCACCGGATTTTCCGGTGCTGTTCGATTTCCTTGCACATTGGCGACGCGAGATCGAAGCCGAGATAGGGTCAGTCCGTATTGCCCACGAGAAAATGATCCGACCGGCGGGTTGGCGTTCAGTAGATGGGGTGATTTCCTGGGAGTAGTACTGCCAGGCGATTGTGCTTGCAGGCCCGCATACATGCTAATGGAAGTGGACTGCTCACTAGTGAAATTTGGAAACATTCGGCCAATTGATAGGCAGCTTTTCGGTTATCTCCCACTGAAAGCTGCCAGTCGGTTTTCGGCCCAATTCCAGTCATCCAGCGCTACTCCCTCACGACGGCAGCTTTTGGGCCGTTTGCGGAACGGCAGGTTTTGGGATTGGTCTGCCAGCTTTACGTCATTCGTCGATGATGATGGGCGAACAACGCTCCCCGTAAGCCTATCTTGGGCGCGCCTATCTCGTCAGCTAACTGGCCAAAAATACAGCTATCATCGAGTTGGCCTCTTCGGTCTTAGGAATTTTAGGCATGTATGCCCAGAATGCATAAGAAAGAGCGTAGAATCTCTGCTTAACCAAATCCTGACCAAAGTTGGCTGTACCGCTTCGCGCCAGGTCCTAATTACTAGTCATGAACCAGGTCGGCGGGAAATCTGATAGATCCCCATAACTAGGAGAGAGGGCCGGATCGGAAAGCGGGTGTGAGGTATGCTGTTCCGTAGCCCTCACACCTAATGAGCTACCGTGAATTCACCGACCTCACTGCCTGTACTGGCAACCTCGCGCTCCCCTTGTTGGAAACCGTAGTCTGGTACGATTTCCCCCTGACGATCAGTAACATCATTCCATTTGAGGGCGATTTCACTGGCAGCATCAGAAGTGCGTCCAACAGTGCACCCCGGCGTTAGGGTGATATGTGCGGCAGCGAAGTGTCCCGCTCCTGCGCACAATGTGGCGCGCGTATGCGCCGGCGACCTTTTGAGCACCATCCTCTTCATGCACAAGATCCATCCGTGGCTGGAGGGCCAAACACCTCTCGAACGTGCCGAGCAATCGGACGAAGGCCTTGCGTACGTGATCGATATGATCGGAGCGATTGAGGCCGGGGTTCACATCTGATGGGCAAGCGCACCGTTCGGTCGGAATGTTCGAACCGAGATAGCGCTTGCCTTCATGCTTTCGGCAATATCGCAGCGCATTGGGACATGACCGTTCCGGAGCAATGCTTGCTTCTTGGAGTCGACGACGAAAATGTCCTGCAGGATTGGATGGAACGTGCTCGAGCCGACGATGACGTTTCGCTACCTGAGGACGTGCTGGAAGGCATCGGCTGTGTCCTCTCAATATACGCCTCGCTGGTGATCCTGCTCAACCATGATCAATCGAAATGTTGGGTGCGGGCGCCAAATCGAGCTCCGCTATTTCGAGGCAGGTCCGCGATGTCGCTGATGGCGAGCGGAAATCGGAAGGATCTGGAAGATGTCGTTCGGTACGTGCTGAGCGAACGCTACAGATGAGATAACCCTTTCCTTTACGGCCGGTAGATCGAAACGAAATGGAGGAGCAGCCTGCTTAGCGTCCTTCGAAGTTTGGATTTCGTTTCTCGAGGAATGCCCGCAGACCCTCCTTGATGTCACTCCTTCTGAACATGGCTTCCAGGATATCGTACTGGCCATCGGTCTGAGCCTGCATCGCAGCCGCGTTGCCGCGATGCTGAAGCCCAAGCATTGCCGACTGCTTCGTCCCCTGGATCGCGAGAGGTGCGCACGCCACTATCTTGTCGGCAAGCCTGCGCGCTTCGGTGAGCACTTCCGATCGGGGAACGATGCTGTTGAGGAGACCAAGAGACAGCGCCTTCTCAGCGTCGATCGGGTCGCAGGTAAGCAGGATTTCATGGCCGGCTTCCAACCCAATTGCCTTACCAGGCGATGCATACCGCCCGCGACTGCCGCGGTCCCGATCTTGGGTTCCGGAAGTCCGAACTTCGTGCCCTCGGCTGCGATTGCGAGGTCGGCAGCCAGAACCATTTCGAAGCCGCCTCCGAAGGCAAAACCGTTCACAGCAGCGTTGATCGGTTTGAAACAGTCATGACGGTTGGTCAGGCCGCCGTAGCCCGATGCAGGGACCGGGTAGTCGGCTTCGGTCTCGGAATCGACCATTACCCCGATATCGCCTTCCGAACAGAAGGCCTAGTCGCCCGCCCCGGTGAGGATCGCGACCCACAGGCTATCGTCATTTGCGAACTCGTCGAACGCTTCGGCCATCTCCGCGTTGGTTGGCGGTGGCACCGCGTTGTGCTTCTCCGGCTTATTTATCGTGACAGTGAAGATCCGGCCATCGCGCGCTGTTTCGATATCTTGAAAGCCCACGTCAGTTCTCGAAGCCGTGGAAGGTCGCAAATTCTTCCGGTGCAATACGCGGCATGGGAATGTCGGCCGCGACCTCGGAGGTATCGGGGTAGCCGAGAGCCATGCCCATCAGCACCATCTCGGTTTCGGGTAGATCGAGCACCTTGCGGATCGTGCCCGACCACATCGACCAGGCCGCCTGGGGACATGTGGCCAGCCCGCGCTCCTGTGCCAGCAGCATAAGGGTCTGCACGAAAATGCCGCAATCAAGGATTTGCAACTTCCTCAGGCTGCGATCCAGAGTCACGATCAGTCCCACAGGGGCGTCGAAGAACGACAGGTTCTTCGCGCTCTGCATCATCCTCGCGTGCTTGTCTTCACGCGATATTCCGAGCGCTTCGTACATGCGCTCTCCGCATTCGAACCGACGGGTGCGCTAGGGTTCACCTGGGATAGATCGGCACGTCGGGCTCCTCGCCCATGGGAGACTCGGCGGCGCGTGCGAATACCGCCTTCGTAAGATCAGCTTTCGTCTTCCCGGTCAGGACATGGACACGCCACGGTTGGGTGTTGCCATACGAGCATTTCAGGCAGGCAGCCCGCGCCGAACGCCACGACGTGGACAGATTGACGCTGCTCTATCGGGCGAGTTTCGAGCAGGTTTGTCATCGCCTTTCGACATTGCAGCGCGAGGGCTCCCGAGGCGTGCCTGTATTCTTCTGCCGCGTTGATATGGCGGGCACCCGGTGCCACTGGACACACTCCTAGGCGAACTGCCTGACAATGCGGATGTGCTCTACATTCATGATATCTCGAT
>NZ_JARULC010000004.1 GCF_029688625.1 Qipengyuania marincola
TTCATCGCAACGTTCATCGCAACGTTCATCGCAACGTTCATCGCAACGTTCATCGCAACGTTCATCGCAACGTTCATGACGATTTTAATTGCACATTAGGACATATGGTCCTATCTCAACTGCACATCCGCCCCTTGAGAGTAGGTTCGCTCGACTATCCAGAGTGTTACCGAAATCTTGGGGCTTTTCTTTTGTCCGGCATCCGCGAGACGCGGATATGAGCCGAGAAATAGCGATACTGATCGACGGCGGCTTTCTGACGAAACGTCTGCCGAAGCTCGTTAGCGAAGAGCATCACAAAACACCGGCAAACGTTGTCGGCTCGATCCGCTTCATGTGTCACCGCCATGTAGAGCGCCTTACGGGCGACACCGATCAGAACTGGCATCGCCACGTCTATCGCATATTCTACTACGATGCTGAACCCTTCGAGGGGCAAGCGCACCATCCGCTAACAAACAAGCAAATAGATTTCGGCAAGAGCGACCGTGCCACCTTCCAGCGCGAAATTTTCGATCTGCTTCGCAAACAGCGAAACGTCGCATTACGACTCGGCAAGGTGAATCGACTCGGTGGATGGACGGTCACTGGCGGACGGATGCAGAAGCTTTTCCGCACACGCGCCGCACTTGAACAAATCGATTTCGCTCAAACGCTGGCAGACGGTTCGTTAAACCTCTCGTCAGAACAGGTCGCCGCTCTGGCCGATTGTAAACACCAGTGGCTGGACATCGAAGCACATAATGTTGCTCTCGATCTGCGACAGAAGGGCGTCGATATGCGCATCGGCCTGGATATCGCATCGCTCACGCTCAAGCGGTTGGCAAAGACAATCATACTCATTGCAGGTGACAGCGATTTCGTGCCTGCCGCGAAGCTTGCACGCCGCGAAGGACTCCAATTCATCCTCGATCCGCTTTGGCAAAGCGTGAACGATGATCTCTACGAACACATCGACGGACTGCAGTCGGGACTGCCTCGCCCGACTGGAAGCGCACCTGCTGCGCAGGAGCCGCATCTCAAGGACGCTGAATAATGGCCCGCTCACCCAAGAAACCCCTCCGCGTCGAGACGCTCACCCATGACGAGGCCACGCGCAAGAACGCGCCCACGGCGGAGCTCGAAACCTTCGTCGATGCCGAAACCAAGCGGCCGATCGAGGTTGCTTACGAGCGGCGCAATCGCGATCTCGATCCGCAGCTGGTGTGGCGGGGGAAGGATGTGGCGGACTGGTCGGACCTCGTAGTCGAGGCGCCGCCGCTCTACATCCAAGAGAAGATTCATCCCAAGGCGCTGATCGAGGATTTGAAGCGCGCCAGCCAGCGCGACGAACCCGACGACGCGCCCGATCTCTTCGCCGATTTCAACGGCGTCGATCCGGAGGCGCGGACCGAGTTCTACGCGCATGACCAGCACTGGTCGAACCGCATGATCTTGGGCGACGGGCTGAAGGTGATGGCATCGCTGGCCGAGCGCGAGGGGCTGAAGGGCCAAGTGCAGTGCATCTATATCGACCCGCCCTATGGCATCAAGTTCAACTCCAACTTCCAGTGGTCCACCACCAGTCGCGACGTGAAGGACGGCAAGGCCGATCACTTGACGCGCGAGCCCGAGCAGGTGAAGGCATTCCGCGACACCTGGGCGGACGGCATCCACTCCTACCTCACTTATCTGCGCGACCGCCTGACCGTAGCGCGCGACCTCCTTACCGAAAGCGGCAGCGTTTTCGTCCAGATCGGCGACGAGAACGTTCATCGCGTGCGAGCGCTGATGGATGAGGTGTTTGGGGAGGAAAATTTCGTCCGGGAGATCGCGTTTGCAAAAACCTCGACTGGATCAGGCGACTTCTTGCCTGCTGTGAATGACTTTCTTCTTTGGTATGCGAGAGACGCCTTGCAACTCAAATGGCGGCGCCTCTTGGAGGAGAAAACCGTCGGCGGAACAGGCGGAACAGCTTTCACATTCGCGCTGAACGAATATGGCGAAAGGCGGCCATTAACGGACTTGGAGAAAGCCGATCCGTCTCAACTTCCAGAAGGTTGGCGAGTGGCTGGCACTGGCGACTTGACTTCGTCTCGACCCCCTGGAAGCTTTCCGATCAACTTTCAGGGCAATATTTACAAGCCCGGCAAACGTTACTGGAGCACCGGCGAAACCGGAATGCCACGGCTGATCAAATCCAGCCGCGTCGCTCAAACCGGTAAGGGGCTCAGTTTTCAGCGCTTCTTAGATGATTATCTCGTCTATCCGGTAACGAACATATGGACTGACACTGTCGGCCAGAACCAGTTCGGTGGCCCGAAAGAGTACGTCGTGCAGACAGGCTTGAAAGTCGTCCAACGCTGCATCTTAATGACAACCGATCCCGGCGATCTGGTGCTCGATCCCACCTGTGGTTCGGGCACCACCGCCTACGTCGCCGAGCAATGGGGGCGGCGGTGGATCACGATCGACACGAGCCGGGTCGCGCTCGCGCTCGCCCGGGCGCGGATCATGGGCGCGCGCTATCCCTGGTATCTGCTCGCCGACAGCCGCGAGGGGCAGGTGAAGGAAGGCGAGATCACCCGCACCCCGCCTCGCGATACGCCCACACAAGGCCGCATCCGCCAGGGCTTCGTTTACAAGCGCGTGCCGCACATCACGCTGAAAAGCATCGCCAACAACGCCGAGATCGACACGATCTGGGAGGAGTATCAGGAAAAGCTCGAACCCCTGCGCGCCGAGATCAACGCGATGCGCGGCCGCGCCTATGATGCCGAGGGGGGCTCCGATCCAGACCTGCCGCCCTTCGAGGAATGGACGATGCCGCGCGAACCCGGCTCGCCTTGGCCCGAAGCTGCGGCGAAGGCTCTGGCAAAGGCGCGCGGTCCCGGCTCCGATGCTGTGCGCACCAAGTGGCTTACCAAGCTGAACGAGGAGCTGGGCCGCGACTACACGCTGGAGACGCTGCCCGAACACCCCGTTGACCCGTGGAACGACCCGCGCGCCGAGGAACTCCACGCCGAATGGTGGAAGTTGCGCATCGAACGCCAGCAGGAAATCGACGCCAGCATCGCCGCCAAGGCGGACACCGAATATCTCTACGACCAGCCCTATGAGGACAAGGGCCGCGTGCGTGTGGCGGGGCCGTTCACGGTCGAAAGCCTCAGCCCCCACCGCGTCCCCGCCGTGGACGTGGACGACAGCCTGTTCGACGAGATCGAGGCAGCAGAGGGCAGGGCAAAGAAAGGCGAGAGCGGCGAACGCGCCGATTTCGCCGAGATGGTGCTCGAGAACCTCAAGCGCTCAGGGGTCCAGCAGCGCGCCAAGGACGATAGGCTCGTCTTTGAGACCATAAAACTGTGGCCAGGCGAATTCATCGTCGCCGAGGGCACCGTGCGCCAGAAGTCTCTTACCGAGGCACAGGACGAAGAAGCAACCGAGGCCGGCGACACCCGTTCACGACCATTTGCGAGGCCGAAAGAGGGTAGAGTGGCCGTGAAGGTGGTGAATCACCTGGGGGATGAGGTGATGAAGGTGCTGGAGGTCTAATCGTGGCAGGTCGGCGGCGGGTGGGCGGTTCAGGATGGGCTGGTGTTTATGGGTCGTTTGTAGGCCTCGGTAGCAAGGGGAAGCCTGGAGCCAAGCGCGCAAAGAAGAAAATAAAGCGCCAGTATCCGCTATTTCCTGGTCACATGACGTTACAGGAAGCCCGCCACGCAGGCCTCTCCATTAAGCAGTGGCGTGCGCAGTCGGATAACTTGGTCAAGCGTGTGGAAACGCAATTGAAAGATGCTCGCAAAGACATCGAACGCCTCGAACGCGAACTTCGCCTAGCCGAAAAATCCCGCCAAGCAGCCTATAAATCCAATGATTCTGCCTCCAAACGAGTTCGGAGCACGGAGGGCTGATGACGCTTCTATATGCCTCCACCTTTGCTGATGCCCTCGGCAAGCTCAGCCATAACGAGCAAAAGCAGGTCAAGCTCACCGCTTTCGACCTGATGACCGATCCTAAAGGCAGCGGCCTCAGTCTCGAACGTCTAAACCGGGCGGGGGATGACAAGCTTTGGTCAGCGCGTGTCAGCCGCGATCTTCGGATCATCCTGCGTCGCGATGGGGAGGACAACCTCCTCGCATATGTCGGTCATCATGACGACGCTTATGCTTGGGCTGAGCGCCGAAAGATCGTCCCGCATGAGCGAACTGGAGCGATGCAGATCGTCGAACTTGTGGAGCGGAGAGAAGAAACTGCCCCTCTCATTTACGCCGAGACCTCGGAGGACACCCCGGAACAGTCCGTACAGCCTTTCTGGGCGCTGACCGACGACGAAATGCTCGACGTCGGTGTTCCGCGCGACTGGCTTGAGCGCGTGCGTGAGATGCCAGAGGGCGAGGTTGACGGGCTGTTCGACCGCCTGCCTGCCGAAGCGGCCGAAGCGTTGTTGGATTTCGCGACCGGCGGGAAGCTCGAGAACCATGTTACCAAACCCGCCGAGCCGGGTGCCGACCCCTTCGCGCATCCTGATGCACAGCGCCGGTTCCGTGTGCTCGACAATCTGGAGGAGCTTCAGGCGGCACTAGATGCACCATTCGAAAAGTGGGCGGTATTTCTCCATCCCGCCCAGCGCGAACTCGTCGGGCGCAAGGTCACCGGGCCGACGCGCGTGACTGGCTCCGCAGGAACCGGAAAGACTATCGTCGCCCTTCATCGTGCGGTCCATTTGGCTGAGGCAGCAGATCGGACACGCGTACTTCTCACGACATTCTCGCAAGAGCTGGCGAACTCGCTTTCTGCTAAAGTCGATCTGTTAACCCAAAGCCAACTCAAGCTGCGCGACCGCATAACCGTCCGACCAATCGATCAGGCCGCAATCGAACTCTATGCCGCTGAATTCGGCAATCTGCAGATCGCGGAGGACACGCAGGTACGTTCACTGATCGAAGATGCGAGAGAAGCCGGCTTGGGAGGAGATCTGACTCCAGCTTTCCTTTTTGAGGAATGGATCGAACTGGTCGACGCCTGGGGTGTGACCGATGCGGAAAGTTACGCTGAGATACCACGTATCGGACGGCGCACGCGTCTAGGGCCGCTTCAACGCGAATCTGCCTGGGCAGTCTTCGATGCCGTTCGCCAAGGACTGACAAAGCGTGGACTGGTCACTCGCGCGATGATTTACGACCGCCTGGCCGCATGGCTGTCAGATGGTGGCACGCTGCCCTTCGAACATGTGGTCGTGGACGAAGCGCAGGATCTGACAGTGGCTCAAGTTCGCTTCCTCGCAAAAGCGGGCAAGGGCAGGGCCGATGCACTCTTCCTCGCGGGCGATATCGGACAGCGCATCTTCCGCCTTCCTTTCAGCTGGGCAAAGCTTGGTCTCGATATTCGAGGGCGAAGCCATACGCTGAAGGTCAATTACCGCACATCGCACCAGATCCGTTCGGTCGCCGACCGCCTACTACCGCCGTCTATTACTGATATGGACGGAGTAGAGGAGGGGCGTCGCGGCACCGTCTCGGTATTTGACGGTCCAACCCCGGTTGTTTCACTCTTTGCGGACGAAGCGGACGAGATCACCAGCGTCGCTGAGTGGCTGCGAAGTTGCGAGGCCGACGGCATCGCCGCCGAAGAAATAGGGCTGCTGGTTCGAAGTAGCCGGCAAACTCATCGCGCGCGTGCCGCCATTGAGGAAGCCGGTCTGGGCGGCCAAGCGGCGCCCAGAATCGCTAACATGCACGATGCAAAGGGCCTCGAGTTTCGCGCTGTTGCTGTAATGGCATGCGACGATGATGTGCTGCCCGATCCAGAACGCCTGTCCGCCATCGGAGACATTGGTGAAATGCAAGCAGCCTTCGAAACCGAACGCCACCTTCTGTACGTGGCCTGCACACGTGCCCGCGATCGGTTGTTAATCACTGGCCTAGAGCCGGGAAGCGAATTTTTGGAAGATTTAGACCCTCCTCAGGTTGGTCTGAGGTAGCCTCACGGTTTCTCGAATTCCTTCTCGTTCGACTCCAAGGAATGACTGCATATCACGATAGGGTGACGTCCCAAGGGCGCTCGCGGGCGCCCGTTATGGGCACGACGCAATTCCCTGGGAGGGTTTAGAAGTCGCGTACTTTCTGGATCAGTAGGGTCTCGAAAATTTTTTCTGAAACCCGCGAGAACATGAGCATTCCGTTTGTAATGATGCGGTTCCACCTCAGATATAGTCTTGCACAGGGCAAGTGCTGAACCGAGGCGCTTATGATCCACAACCTCCGGGACGTCTCTGACCCGCCGTATCTTATCAAAGACCCTAAAGGGAATCGCCTGCTCGTCGTACAGGATTTCGAGGTCGCCCTGCAGAGTTTGCACTATAGAAACCTTCGAACCGACTGCCTTTCTCGCTAGCGGACAATCATCAAGAATTATCTTTAACTTGTTATAGCTTAGAGATAAATCCTTGAAGACTTTGCGCTCAACAGCGTATGTCAGCAAGTTCCTCAGATCGGCATTGGGGGCAGGGCGATGAGCATCTGACGGGTCGAGAGGTTCGCGAGCAAAACGTCGATTGTGATCCAGGCGGTATTTTTCGAGAAATCTATTGCCTTCTTCCATCGTGGAAATGTTTGCCAATCGCATTCCCTTGATCAATCTATCCTGAAGCGTTCGATTAGCCCGTTCAACTCGGCCTTTTGCCTGAGGCGTTTTCGCACAGATAATTTGTATCTCAAGCTTACCACAAGCACGTGCAAATTGAGTTGGCATCCTCACCCCATTCCCTTTGGGGTTCGTGGCTCGAAAAATACTGTGGCGATCAGCAAAAAGCGCTTCGGGTCTACCGAAGCGCTGAATGTAAACCATGAGACAGTTCATGTAATTGTAAGAAGTTTCGTGCTCGACAAAGCGAAGTAGCTTAAGTTCACTCGTTGCATCGTCGATAAAGACAATTAAACAACATTCGCCTCCGCGCTTTTCGAACCAACGGTGATAAGAGCCGTCCACCTGAATGAGCTCTCCGCACCTAGGTCTTGGATCACGAGGTGAAAATATTCTAGGCTGCCTTCCTTTTCGATCAGTCCATAGTTTCTCTTCGATCATCCACTGCCGTAATTTTTCGTCGGAGATCCGGAGGTCGTGGATTTCTTCCAGTTTTTCTGCCGCCAAAGTTGGGCCGAAATCCGCATATTTTTCTCGAACTATCGTCAAGACATCGGAGCGGAACTGACTGGAGAATGCGCGATTCTTGTTTCCGACCTTTTTAGAGATCAAGCCGCCGGCGCCTTCCTCCTTAAAGCGCGAAACCATTCGGTGTGCCGTAGCTCTTGATACCTCAAGCGAAGCATGAAGGTCCTTTGCCTTCAATTCCCCACGAAGGTAGGCTTTGATGGCCTTTACCTCATAGGTCTCGTCATCGACTTCTATTTCGAATTCCGGCTCCGCCATTTTCTCGCACCTCCAAGGTCACAACCGAAAACGCGTCTCGGTCAGGGTAGAGGAGTCTCACTTCGAAATTGCGAGACTGTCTCATTTGGAAGTTGCGCTTACAGCTCTGCAAGAACGATAATATATATTATGTAAAATACGGTTATAGCGCCGAGCGCTCCGGTTCAACGGACGATGTCGATGAACAGCACGACGATCGCGAAGATTCCGGCCCAGGCACCCGCCATGAAGAACCCCTTGCGCCAGCCCACATTTCGCTGCTGGAAGCCGGCAGCTATCAGGATTAGAAAGCCGGTCAGCGAGATCAGGGAAACGACTTGATGCTCGTTCATGTGCGCAACTCCAGCCCGTCGTAACCCACGATCACGTTCTCGGGTACCTCGTTCCTGAGCGTCCTGTAGTCCATGCTCTTGTCCATGTGAGTCAGGACTGCAGTTCGCGCGCGAGTACGTTTGGCAAGCTCGAGAGCCATTTCCAGATTGGCATGTGTCGGATGCTTGCGGCGCCTGAGGCAGTCTACCACCAGAATATCCGCTCCACGATAGCACCGAACCATCGCTTCTGTAATTTCGCTGAAGTCCGTCGCGTAGACCAGCGAGCAGCCATCGGCCTCGAACCGAAATCCCGTGCTGGTCACCGGACCATGCGGCATCTCGACATAATCGAAGGAGAAGCCCGCAACCAGCGGTTTTGAAGAGATTTCTCTCAAATCCATAAGCGTGGGATAGCCAAACTGGCCAGCGAAGACATAATCGAACCGCTGGCGCAGTCGATCGCACGTCGTCTTGCTGGCGAAACCGGGCAGAGGATTGCTCCGGTCGTAGCGCATAACGCGCAAGTCATCGATGCCGTGGCAATGATCCGCGTGATCGTGAGTCCAGAACACCGCATCCACTCGATCGATCGAGTTCGCCAACAACTGGCTGCGAAGATCGGTGGACGTGTCGACGAGGATTCGGCCGCCTGCGTCATTCTCGACGATGACGGAAACGCGGCTCCGGCGATTGCGAGGTTCGGAAGGGTCGCAGTCGCCCCAGTCGTTCCCGATGCGGGGCACCCCGGTAGAGGTGCCAGAACCCAGCATCACTAACCTCACGCGGCAGCCTTGCCGAAGAGGCGGAAGAAATTGGCACTGGTGAACGCAGCCAGTCGATCCAGGTCCTCGCCGCGAAGATCGGCAAGGAACTCCGCTGTATCGTGTACATAAGCTGGCTCGCACGTCTTTCCGCGATGCGGCACCGGCGCAAGGAAGGGACTGTCGGTTTCCACCAGCAGGCGATCCTGCGGAACGGTTTTCGCGAATTCCTGAAGATCTTTGGCGTTCTTGAATGTCACGATGCCTGAAAGCGAAATCGACAGGCCCAGAGCCAAGACCTTCTCCCCGAAGTCAGCCGATGCTGTGAAGCAATGGATGAGCGCAGGAAACGCGCCCTTCTCCATCTCCTCCTCGAGAATTGCCAGCGTATCGTCTTCGGCGTCGCGCGTATGGATGATCAGCGGCAGGCCGGTCTCGCGTGCGACGGCAATATGCAGGCGGAACAGCTTTTGTTGCGCGGTCCGATCCGAGTGCTCGTAAAAATAATCGAGCCCGGTTTCGCCGATGCCGATTACCTTCGGGTTGCGGGTGGCCTCTAGCAAGACGTCGTGGGTCAGGCCCTGATGTTCGTCGGCATGATGAGGATGAATCCCCACACTCGCGTAAATCCGAGCTCGACCCTCGGCCGTCATAACGACGCGACCCCATTCGGATTGCTTGGTCGAAATATTGAGGAAGGCCTTCACGCCTCGCGCTTCTGCCCGCGCGATCACACCGTCCTTGTCGTCGACGAGACCGTCGTACTCGAGATGGCAATGGCTATCGACCAGCATTAGGCAACTTCCTGCTCGGGCAACTCCAGACGTGGGAAAACGGGCGTCGGTTTGCCGATGACATGGCCACCTTGCGCAAGTTCGGCAAACCATTCCCGGTATGATAGATCTGCATAACCCCGCCGGTCGGACGCGACGCCGAGTTGGTCAAGAACTTCCGCTGCTTTCTCGGGCACGACGGGCTGGATCGCGATCGCCAGGTCGCGAATAGCTATGAACAGTGTCTGGAGCACCACCTTCATACGGTCCGGATCGGCTTTCTTGAGCGCCCACGGTGCCTGCTCGTCGACATAGGCATTGCACGCGAATACCGCCTTGAGCCACGCCTCGATACCGATGGAAAAAGCGAGCTGGTCAAACGCTTCGGGCAAGGTTTCGCCACATGCCTTCGAAACGACCGACAGGAGCTTTTCATCCTCGCTCGCCAGTTCGAAGATCTCCAGCTTGCCGTCCATGTTCTTCGCGATCATGGAAAGCGTACGCTGCGCAAGATTGCCGAAGCTGTTTGCAAGCTCGGCATTGACTTTATTCACAAGCGCTTCTGCCGAATAGCTCCCATCCTGGCCGAAGGTTACTTCGGCCATCAGGAAATAGCGCAAGGCGTCTACGCCGAATGTTTGGGCCAACTCCATCGGATCGGTGACATTGCCGGCCGATTTGGATTCCTTCACGCCTCGATTGAGGAGGAAACCGTGCCCAAAGACTTTTTTCGGAAGGGGCAAGTCGGCGCTCAACAGGAAGGCCGGCCAGTAGATTGTGTGAAACCGAACGATGTCCTTGCCGATCAGGTGTAGATCAGCCGGCCAGAACTTGTCCCAGAGCGTGCCACCATCCGGAAAGCCTAGACCGGTGATGTAGTTGGTCAGGGCGTCCACCCAGACGTACATCACATGGTCTTCGCTCCCTGGCACTTTCACGCCCCAGTCGAAGCTTGTGCGGCTGACCGAGAGATCCTGCAATCCGCGTTCCACGAAGGCGATCATTTCGTTGCGACGGCTCGCGGGCTCGAGAAAGCCCGGCGTGCGCAACAGTTCGAGCAATGGCTCGGCATAACGAGAAAGGCGGAAGAACCAGGTTTCCTCCTCGGTCCATTCCACTGGCGTGCGCTGTGGAGAGAGCTTCTCGCCCTCTTCCCCTTCGACCAGTTCCTTCTCGTCGTAATACGCTTCGTCGCGCACCGAGTACCAGCCTTCGTAGCGATCGAGATACAGGTCACCCTTGGCTGCCATCCTTTCCCAGATGGCCTTGCTGGCACGATGATGATCCGCGTCGGTCGTCCGGATAAATCGGTCATAGGAGATGTTCAGAACGTCGAACAAGTCTCTGAAATGACCGGACATCTGATCCGCGAGCTCGCGCGGCTCCATCCCCAGCTCGCGTGCTTTCTGTGCCATTTTCAGGCCGTGTTCGTCAGTGCCTGTCTGGAAACGGACCTCGCGCCCGCGCAGGCGCTGGAAACGTGCGATGACATCGGCCGCGATCGTCTCGTATGCATGGCCGATATGCGGTTTGCCATTGGGATAGTGTATGGCGGTTGTCAGATAATATGGTTCAAGCATCGGCCCGCTCGCTAGCCGTAGCAGCCCTGGCGAGCAAGGTTCCGATTTCCATCGCCAGCAAGCCCGCATCATAATTGAAAGTGGGTAATTCACCCGTCAGGCGTACCAGTTCCGCATGTACCTCGATTAGGGCGCCGGGTTGGTCCGCGACGTGCGTCACCTGCTCGGCGAGCGCCGCGCGTGCGAGATTGAGGATCGCATGTAACCGCTCGCGATCCGGGCGCGCGCCGATAGCCGTGGCCAACTGTCCTCGCAAGGCGAAGTCCCCATCGCCGGCTTGGAGAATGCGATCCATCAGTTGTGCTGCGCGGCCCAGGTCGAGCTCCACGAAGGCGAGAGCCGCACCCGGCGAACCTGCGGCGGCGGCAATGGCGGCCTCGCGCGTGGCCTGATCGGCCTGCGGCGCCAGCTCTGCCAGCAGATTTGCCATGTCCGCGTCGGATATTGCCGGGAAGCGGAGCACCCGGCAGCGCGAACGTATCGTTGGAAGCAAACGCGCGGGGCTGTGTGCAACGAGCAGAAAGATCGTTCCTCGTGGTGGTTCTTCGAGGCTCTTGAGCAAAGCGTTTGCCGCATTGCGTTCGAGATCGTCGGCGGGATCGATGATGATGACCCGCTTGTCGCCGGCAGTCGGACGGGTCGACAGCCTGTGCTGCATGCTTCGGACTTGGGCGATACGAATGCTGCGCGCCTGTTCGAACGGCTTTCCTTCCGCGCGTTTGCGCTCTTCCTTGTCGTCTTTCGCTTCGTGAGTCAGCGTCAGGATATCGGGATGATGCTCGATTGTCGCTGGGACGCCGAGTAGATCTCTGGCGGCCGCTTGCGCGAAAGCTGATTTACCTACTCCCTTGCGTCCGACGAGTAGCCAAGCGTGGTGCATCCGTGTGCCACTGCCGGCCTGCGCCCACTGACGCCATGCTTCATCGTGGCCGATCAGTTTCATGAGCGGCTTGCAAGTAGATTTGCGACAGAATCTGCCACCCGGGCTCGCACCTCTTCAATGCTGCCAGTGCCGTCTATCAGCCGTACCCTGTCCGGATCGCTTGCCGCGATTTGCTGGAAAGCTGCGTTGACGGATGCATGAAAGGCGGCCGTCCTTCCTCCGATGGCATCGGACACGCCGCCATCGCGCCGCGCAAGCCGTGCCGTCACTTCCGCATCAGATGCGTCAAGAACAAGGGTGAGATCAGGCATGAGGCCGCCGCTGCCGATACCGTGCAACGTCTTAATCGCGTCATCGGTCATTTCGCCCGCTATTCCCTGATAGGCACGGCTTGAATCGACAAAGCGATCGCACAAGACCCAGCGACCGCTTTCCAGCGCCGGCACGATCAGGCGCGCGACATGATCGGCGCGCGCTGCAGCAAACAGCAATGCTTCGGCTTCGATAGTCCAGCCTTCGCCCGGGGGCTGAAGTAATAGCTCACGAATAGCCTCCCCTCCCGGCGTCCCACCAGGTTCGCGGGTCACGACCACGTCGATCCCGCGCTCTTCAAGAGTTTGAGCGAGCAATCGGATCTGGGTCGATTTGCCCATGCCCTCCCCGCCCTCGAAGGTAATGAAACTGCCACGTTTCAAGAGAGGCTCCCCAGCACCCCGTTCAGCAAGCGCTGAAACGGATTTGCGGGGCCAACGGCTTCATTCGCATATAGCGGCAGTCTGCTGTCGGGCATGCCCTCGATCTGGACGAGCAGCTCGGCGACCCTTTCATCTTTGGCAATCGGGGCTCGCAGAGGGCCCTGATAGTGGACCGAAAGGACAATCTCCGGCTTCCTCCCCTCGGGATATGCGATACGGATCGGCCCTCCCGCGCGAAGTCCGACGGCGCGAGCCGAGCCTTCCTGCACTCTTGCATCGGCGATTACGGCATCTGCGGGGAAAACCAGGCGACTGTCGAACGCCGCAAAACCCCATTCGATCAGATTGCGCGCAGCGCGGTTCCTGTCCCGCCCGCTTGGGCTGCCTGCAACGACCATGACGAGACGCCGGTTGTCTCGCTGCGCGGACCCGAGAAAGCCGTAGCCCGCCTGGTTCGTGAAACCGCTTTTGATGCCGTCGGCGCCCCGAACGACGCCGCTGATGGGATCATGGTTGGGCTGTGTGATGCCGTTGAAAGAGAACTCCCGAGCGCCGAAGAAATGCGCGTATTTCGAGGGGTGCCGGGCGATCATCGTACGGCCGAGGAGAGCCAGATCGTGCGCGGTGGTGAAGGTTCCACCCTCGTCCATCCAACCATTGGGCGTCCCGAACCGGCTGTCTCTCATGCCGATCTCGCGCGCCTTGCCATTCATCGCCACGAGCCAGTCTGCCAGCGTACCCGCTGCACCTTCGGCAAGGACTATCGAGCCGTCATTGGCAGACACTGTTGTGATGCCATGCAGCAGATCGTCGACACTGACCTTGGCGTCGGCGGGTAGAAACATGGTGGAGCCAACCCTGTTCCACTGCCGGAATGTCTCTGGTCTGACGGACACAGTTTGTTGCGGAAACAAGCGCCCTTCTTCCATCCATTCGAAGGCCAGGAAGGCAGTCATCGTCTTCGTTATGGATGCTGGCATGAACCGTCGATCGGCATCACGCTCAAACAGGACCTGGCCGCTTCCTGCATCGATCAGATAGGCGATCGGCGCCTCTTCGACGCTGGGGATCGCTGGTCGCAATTCTCCCGCCCCGTCCTGCGCGCTCGCCGCAGTGGCGATTCCGATGGCAATCCCGGTGAACAATCTCAGATATGTACGCAAGACGACTCCGCGGGCCGCGAAAAGACGCGGCTCAATCGATATTCTGGATCAAGGCGTCGCTATACCCTTGCCCGCGCAGCTTTGCGAGCGCTTCGCGCGCCTTTTCCCGACTTGCAAAGGGCCCGATGCGAACAAGGTGGAATGGGCCACTCCGCATCACAAAACCGCCTACGCGATCGGCAAGACGGTTGGCATTGTCGACAAGCGAAAAAGCGCCAATCTGGACGACGAAGCCGGTGGGTCTCTCCGGCATCATGACCGACAGCGAATTTTCGACGATCGAGCCGTCGATTCTTCCCGCTAGCGGAACGTCAACAGTCGGCTCGTTGACCAAGCCACCTGCCGCTGGTGCTTCGGTTTCTGGATCGATCGGCTCGATCGTGCCTGCGGCAGGCACAACCCCGCCACTTGTGGCTTGACGGGCATTTGGCGGAGGCGAAGCGCCCATTCCTGGAAGCCGCTTTCGCAGAGATGAAAGAAGGCCGTCGGGCGTCGTCATGCGCAGCGGGGCCGCTTCCCCGGTGCGGAGCAAGGCGCGATCGTCCTCGGGCGGATTGACACGCCGCATGCGGATCGGAGCACCTTCTTGCAAATCAAGTTGGGCCATGGCCGCAGGGGAGAGGGCCAATAGCCGATCCGCCCTCATCGGCCCGCGTCGCTCGAGACGCAACAAGATGGTTCGACCACTGTTCAATGCCGTCACCTCAACGTAGCTCGGCAAGGGCAAAGTCTTGTGGGACCCGGTCACACCAATGGTGCCGGGACCATCCTGCTCTGAATACCCAACCTCATCGTAGTTCATCGTGTCGAAAGGCGTGAATGTCTCGCCATCGACTACAAAAGGCTCCCCCAGAACGATCGGGTAATCGGCGGCCGGTCCAGTCCGCACCTCCTCTGAAGCGGGACCCTGCGCATTCGAAGGCAGGGCCGATGCGAGGGTCAAGATAAAGGCAAGCGAGAAGCGCAAGCCCTTAGGATACGGCATCGGCGAGCAACCCCACGCTCATCGCATAATAATTCGAGCAATTGTATTCGAGGATTACACGATAGTTTGACGTGAGAAGGTAGGCCGGAGTGCCGGGGCCATCGGGCTGAAACAGGCTGACTAGAGTGTCCGAGGGTAGCTGGCGTTGAGGCTGGACGCCGAGCCCACGCCATTCTTCGACCGTCTTGTAGACGCTATGGCGTTCGTGCACGCGTTCGCAAACCGGTGCATTTATTGGGCTGCGGTAGGCATTTACATTGAAGCCTCCAGGCACGAAGGCGCGGACGCCCCATGGCTGACCAGTGCGCCAGCCGGCGTCGCGAAAGTAATTGGCAATTGACGCAAGCGCATCGCTGCCATTGTTCATGATATCGGCACGGCCATCGCCATCCCCGTCGGCTGCGAGCCGGAGATAGACCGAAGGCAAGAACTGCGGGTTGCCGAAGGCTCCTGCCCAGCTTCCCTTGAGATCGCTTCGCGAATAGCCCTTGTCGGCCACCTTCATCAGCGCCACCCATTCGCCCGCGAACAATTCACGGCGGCGCCCTTCCCAGGCGAGCGTGGCCAGTGCCTGCGACAGATCGAAGCCACCCTTGACCGCGCCATAGGCGGTCTCATGGCCCCAAATCGCGACGAGGATTTCTGCCGGCACGCCATATTGGCTCTCGATAGCCTGCAAACGCGAACGATAGTTCTCATAGGCACGGCGGCCCCCGGCGATCCGCGCATCGTCGACATGCGTAGCGATATAGGGCGCCAGCGGTGGATAGCCGCTGCCTCGCGATGAGCCCGGCTGTGACCTGTCGAGCTCGATGACCCGCTGGCTGGGCTGCAGCCCGCTGGTCATACGCTGTAGGGTGCTATCGGATACCCCTTCCGCTCGCGCCCGCGCCATCAAGAGTTGCATGTAGGCGTCGAACGACAGATCGCTCTGGGCAGCGGCCGGGCCGGCGGGCAGCGACACAGCTATAGCCAACGGGACGGCGAACAGTTTCTTCAATTCCATACCTCGTTCTTGCAAAATGCAGATGAATGGCAAGTGTCGGAGCGAGGGCAGGTCCCAAACATCGCACACCATGGGTGACAACACCTGCGAGGGCGGCTAGCACGCCCATCGCTCGCGGACAGGTGGCAGAGCGGTTGAATGCACCGGTCTTGAAAACCGGCAAGGGTGCAAGCCCTTCGTGGGTTCGAATCCCACCCTGTCCGCCAGTTACTCGTCGTCGGCGTCGGGACCGCGAACGAGAGACTGGTCGGCGCGTTGCGCTTTGGGATAATCGCCGGCCTTCACACTCGACTGGTTTTTCAGAGCGATATGGTCCTCTACGATCCCGCCATCGCGCTTACCTTCGGTCTCGTCCTCTTGGGTTTGCGGGTCGTCATCGATTTCATATTCCATGTCCGTCTCCTTTCCCGGTCAACGCATGACCGTGCGGGAAGTTGCGTGCCTGGAGATTGTGTTCAGATGGCAGCGATCCGGTAGCGGGCGAGCTCCTCGTAATCGCCGCGGCAGGCTGCTGCTACCTCGGCATATTCACCGTCGAGGAACGGCAGTTCGCCGGGCGGCGGTCCGAAGCCGGTCGAGGCGTTCACTTTGTCGTACCAGTGCGCGCCCCAGGCACCGTCTTCGGCATGCGGTCCCTTGCTCCAGGAAAGCATGACTTCGTGCCACGCTATGCCGAGTGCTGCGCAAAGGGCTGAGAGGACGCCAGTGGGATTTTCGAGGATATCGTCAGAATCGACCACTGGCGGTACTGTGCCGGTGCGCTTGCGTTCGAATTCGAAATAGGTCCGTAGCTGGGCTAAGCCGAGCAGTTCGGGCCGCCGAAGCTCGTTCTTCTTGCGATAGCTGGCGACCACCCGCTCCGGAGCGCGGATCAGGAAAGCGTGGCGGTGTTCGGGCATGTCGGCAATCCCGATAGGCCCGACCATATGATGCGGCATATGCTTCTGATACCAGACCGAGGCATGTCCGGGCACGGGTCCGGATTGCGTTTCGAGCACCGATGTCCAGTCGCAGTCCATCGAAGCCATGGTTTCTTCGCCCATCGGATGGTCCTCGCCGCTGGCTTTGAGGAATGCGCCGTAGAACGGCTCGTCCGACACGGTGCAATCGCTTCGCGCGCCGAAGCTGCGCATCAGAGCAGTTGAGATGTTGCGCGGACCGGACCACATGGCGATGCGGATTGTCATGGTCTGGCCCTGCCTTCGACGTCTTTGGAAAGGCGGGACAGATATGCTGTCTGAAGTTTCTCGACGACTGGCCCGCGCGCCTTCGAGATCAACCGCCCATCGATCACGCCGATTGGAGCAACCCCGGCGAAGGTCCCGGTGGTAAAGGCCTCCTCGGCCCCATAAACATGGGTCAGCGAGAAATTTCGTTCGCGGACGGTCAGCCCCGCCTCACGTGCGATTTCGATCACGACACCGCGCGTGATGCCGTCGAGGCAGTAGTCGCCGCTGGATGTCCAGACTTCGCCATCGCGAACGATGAAGAAATGGGTCGAGTTGCAGGTCGCCACGAAGCCGTGCGGGTCCAGCATCAGCCCCTCGTCGGCCCCGGCCTGTGCAGCCTGGATACAAGCAGTGATGCAATTGAGTTTGCTGTGGGAGTTCAACATCGGATCCTGCACATCGGGATAGCCCCGGCGCACATGAACCGTTGCCAGCTTTAGCAAGCGTGTCGCGGTTTCCGGCGCGGGCTCTTTCCATTCCGGGATGATGACGATGGTCGCAGGCGTCACAACCACCCGGGGGTCCTGATATGGCGTCGAGCGGATCCCACGCGTGACCATCAGCCGGATATGGACACCCTCGCCCTCCATCCCGTTTGCGTCGAGCACTGCGTAAAGCCGCTGCTCCATCTCCTCGCGTGATATGCCGATATCCATGTGGATCGCCTTCGCGCCGCGCCAGAGGCGGTCGAGGTGGCGATCGAGGAAAGCGAGCCTTCCCTTATGTAGGCGAATGCCCTCCCAGACACCGTCGCCCAGCATGAAGCCGCTGTCGAACACGCTGATCTTAGCCTCCGGCCGCCGGAAATGCTCGCCATTGATGTCTATGTACACATTCTCGTTGCGCTCGTCGGCGACATAGAGATGCGTGCCGCGAGTCTCGGGTTGCGTCATTGGCCCCTCTTCAGGATTTCATCCATCTGTTCACGCAGGATCGGGTCCCACTCGCTGCGCAGTTCCTTGACCTTGGCAATCAGCGGTTCGTTCTGCTCGAAGGGGATCTCCATGTCGTAGAGATCGGCCACTTCGCGCATGGAACTGCGGTCCATTTCCTCGAACGCGTCGGTCGCCGCTCGTGCCTGCTGGCGATCCATGCCCAATGCTTCGAAGGCAGAGCGGCCCATGCGCAGCGAGCTGTCGTAGGTCTCGCGGATGATGTCGCGGCATCCGTATGCCCACAGCTCGTAGACGTGGTTCCGGTCGATCGCCCGTGCGGTCACATGCAGCTTCGGAAAGTTGGCGACGGCGTATTTGACGAGTTTGTCGATCTGCTCCTTCTCGTCGAGCGCGACGACCAATAGCCTTGCCTTGTCGATGCCAGCAGAGGCCAGCAAGTCGGGCCGCGTCGCATCGCCGAAATAGCTGCGGAAGCCGAATTTGCGGACCATCTCGAGATGCTTGCTGTCGTAGTCGATCACCGTGGTCGAATAGCCTGCGGCCTGCAGCATACGATCGACGATTCCGCCGACCCGGCCTCGCCCCGCGATGATGACCTGGTTTTCCTCATCGATCGTATCCGGCTCGGCCTGTTGGCCGGCGCAGTAGGTACGCGCCACGACCTTGTCGTAGAGGATGAACAGCAGCGGCGTAACCAACATGGTCAGGGCCACGACGAGCAGGAGCAGATCTGCCATGGCCTGGTCCAACACGGCGTTGCCGACGGCAAAAGCGATCAGGACGAAGGCGAATTCGCCCGCTTGCGGCAGGCTGAGTGCGAAGAGCCAAAGCGCCTGCCGCCGCAGCCCGTAGCTGTAGCCGACAAGCAATAGCACCGCCATCTTCGCGAGGATCGTGACCGCCGCCCAGAAGACGACTTCGCCGATCATTCCGGCCGCGAGCTCGAAGTCGATGCCTGCTCCGACGGTGATGAAGAAGAGGCCGAGCAGCAGGCCCTTGAACGGGTCGACATCGCTTTCGAGTTCGTGGCGATACTCGCTCGTCGCCAACACCACGCCGGCGACGAAGGCCCCAAGCGCTGGCGATAGTCCGACGAGCGACATCAGCAGCGCAATGCCGATCACGACGACCAGCGCGGCGGCAGTGAAGAGCTCTCGCAGGTTCGCTGCGGCGATGTAGCGGAACAGCGGGCGGATGGCGTAGATGCCGATTGCGACGACCGCGGCGACTGCGGCAACGCGCGCCAGGCCGGCGAGCCACACCGGCATGGATTCGGTCAGATCGATCCCGCCATGGGCCCCCTCCCCTCCGTGTCCTGCCGCTGAAGCGCTGTGGAGGTCCGGCATCGCCAGCAGGGGCAGCAGTGCCAGGATCGGGATCACCGCCACGTCCTGAACCAGGAGCACCGAGAAGCTCGCCTCGCCGCCTTCGCTGCGCAGCAGGTTCTTCTCGGTGAGCGTCTGGACGATGATCGCCGTGGACGACAGCGCGAGTATGAGCGCGATGGCGAGCGCGACCTGCCATGGATTTGCCGCGAGCAGACCGATCGCAAAGATTGCGGCGGTCGTCAGCAGGACCTGTCCTCCGCCCAGCCCGGCGAGCTTGCCGCGCATCTCCCACAGGCGTTTGGGCTCCATTTCGAGGCCGATGATGAAGAGCATCATCACCACGCCGAACTCGGCGAAGACCTGCAGCGCCTCGACATCGACGTTCAGTGCGCCGAGCAGCGGGCTGATCGCCATGCCTGCGAGGAGGTAGCCGAGCACCGAGCCGAGGCCGAAGCGGCTCGCCAGGGGGACGGCGACGACCCCCGCGACGAGGAGCAGGAAGGCGAGGATCAGGAAGCTGGTCATCGCCCTCCCCTATCTTGCCCGCTCAGATGTGCCCATCAAATATGTAGGGCTCTACCGTAGCTCGCCAACACGCTCTCGTGCATGCTCTCGCTGATGGTCGGGTGCGGGAAGACGGTCTGCATCAGCTCCGCCTCGGTCGTCTCCAGCGTCTTGCCGACGACGAAGCCCTGGATCATCTCGGTTACTTCCGCGCCCACCATATGCGCGCCCAGCAGCTCGCCGGTCTTGGCGTCGAATACGGTCTTGCAGAACCCCTCCGCTTCGCCCAGCGCGATGGCCTTGCCGTTGCCGATGAAGGGGAAGGTGCCAGCCTTGACCTCGTGGCCTGCCTCCTTGGCCTTCTCCTCCGTCAGGCCGACGCTGGCGATCTGCGGGTGGCAATAGGTGCAGCCCGGGATGTTGGCGCGGTCGAGCGCGTGCGGATGCAGACCCTTCACGCCCAGCTCGGTCGCAATAGCTTCGGCGGCGGTCACGCCCTCGTGGCTCGCCTTGTGCGCCAGCCAGGGGCCGGGGGTGCAGTCGCCGATGGCCCACAGGCCCTTCGACTTGGTGCGACCCATCCCGTCGATCTGGATGAAGCCGCGGTCCATCTCGACCAGCTTGTCGAGGCCGACGCCTTCGGTGTTGGGAACGATGCCGATGGCGACGATGCAGTGGCTGAACTCGGTCTCGCCGACCTTGCCTTTGGCATCCTTGATCTTGGCCTTCACGCCCTTGTCGGAGACCTTGAGATCCTCGACACCCGCGCCGGTCATGATGGTCATGCCCTGCTTGGTCAGGCTCTTCTCGAGGAAGGCGGAGACGTCCCTGTCCTCCACCGGCACGATGCGGTCGAGCATCTCTACCACGGTCACATCCGCGCCCATGTCGTTGTAGAAGCTCGCGAACTCGATCCCGATTGCACCCGATCCGATCACCAGCAGCTTCTTGGGCATTTCGGGCGGGGTCATAGCGGTGCGATAGGTCCACACGCGCCCTCCGTCTTTCTGGCCGTCCGCCTTGGCGAAAGGCAGGTCGCGCGCCCGGGCGCCGGTGGCGACGATCACGTGCTTGGCGGAGAGCTTCTCCTCCCCCTTCTCGCCCTTGACGGTCAGGCTGGTCGGACCGGTCAGCGTGCCCTCCCCCATGTGGACCGCGATCTTGTTCTTCTTCATCAGGTGCGTGACGCCTTGGTTGAGCTGCTTGGCGACGCCGCGGCTGCGCTTCACCACCGCTTCGAGGTCGGCTTCGATCTTGCCGGCAACTTTCAGCCCGTAATCGCCCGCATGTTCCATGAAGTGCTTGATCTCGGCAGAACGCAGCAGAGCCTTGGTCGGGATGCAGCCCCAGTTGAGGCAGATCCCGCCAAGCAGTTCGCGCTCCACGATGGCAGTCTTCAGCCCCAGCTGCGCGCAGCGGATCGCCGCGACATAGCCGCCGGGGCCGCTGCCGAGCACGATTACGTCGTAATTTTCAGCCACAAGTCACTCCAACAAATCCGTTCGCCCTGAGCTTGTCGAAGGGCCGTATTTCACTTCGGGGTCCGCGCTCGAAAGGAAGAGCAGGGCTTCGACAAGCTCAGCCCGAACGGATCTCATTTGTTTTGCGCATTCGCTGCCGCGCGCACCGGGCGCGGCTTGTCGTCATCGCCCAGCATCACGAATTTGAACGTGCCGCTTGCCACCCTGGTCTCGGCCTCGCCATTACGCTCGCGGGCGATGGCTTCGGCAGCGATGGTCAGCGAAGTGTTGCCGGTTGCGAGGATCTCGCAATAGACCGACAACTCGTCACCCACGGCCATCGCGCCCGGGAAGGCGAAATCGGTTGCCGAGACGACCACCGCCTTGCCCAGCCCCTCCCGACTCGCAAGCGATCCCGCGCCGAGCGCCATCTGGCTCATTAGCCACCCGCCGAAGACCCCGCCGTAGGGATTGAGGTCGGTCGGCATGGCCGTGACGCGGATAAGGGGGGAGCGGTCAGTCATTGCTGCCCAACACTTCGGAAATTGCCTGCAATACGGCGTCGGTATCGAGCAAGATGTCGTCGTTCCAGAACCGAAGGACACGAAAGCCCTGTTCGTGAAGCCACTCGTCCCGCCTGAGGTCGCGCTCGCTTTCGGCATGCTGAGCGCCGTCAGCTTCCACGACAAGGCGCGACCCGAAACAGACGAAATCGACTATGTAGTCCCCGATTTGCTCTTGCCGCTTGAATTTAGCGCCTGCCAGACGGCTTGCACGCAGGCGCGACCATAATCTTGCTTCTGCTTCGGTTGGTTCTTGACGCATGCGCTTTGCGAGTGGGAGCAGGTTGCGCTTGCCCCCTCTCCTTCCCACCGCTTCGCGGCGGGCCCCTTCCTCTCCCGCGAGGGGAGAGGAGTTTTGTATCCTCTCCGCTTGCCGGAGAGGATACGCAGACTTGCGAGCTTGCTCGCTAGTCGAAGTTGGAGAGGTCAAACGACCAGCCCCATCGGGTTCTCGCACAGCTGCTTGAATGCCTCCATCAGCTGCGCGCCATCCGCACCGTCGATGGCGCGGTGGTCGAAGGAGCCGCTGGCGGTCATCACGGTCGCGACCTGCAGCGCGCCGTCGACCACATAGGGGCGCTGCTCGCCCGCGCCGACGGCCATGATCATGCCCTGCGGCGGGTTGATGACCGCGTCGAACTGCTTGATGCCGAACATGCCGAGGTTGGAGAGGCTGGCCGTGCCGCCCTGGTATTCATGCGGCTGCAGCTTGCCCTCGCGCGCCTTCTCCGCAAGCTCCTTCATCGAAGTGCTGATTGCGGCGAGGCCCTTGGTATCGGCTTCGGTGATGATCGGGGTGATGAGGCCGGTCGGCGCGGCGACGGCCACGGAGACATCGGCGCGCTTGTACCGATGGATCGTGTCGCCCTGGAAGCTGACATTGCATTGCGGCACGCGCATTAGCGCGCGGGCCAGCGCCTTGATCAGCAGATCGTTGACCGACAGCTTGACCCCGTCCGCCTCCAGCCCGGCGTTGAGCTGCTTGCGCAGGTCGAGCATCGCATCGAGCCGCACATCCACGGCAAGGTAGTAATGCGGGACCTGCTGCTTGCTCTCGGTCAGGCGGCGCGCGATGACCTTGCGGACATTGGTGAGCTTTTCTTCCTCGTAAGGCGCGCCGTATTCACTCTCGGCCGGCGTCTTGCTGGGAACGCGCGGTTCGGCCATTTCGGCGGTCGCCTCCTGCTTTGCGGGAGCGGCAGCCTTGCCGCCTTCCGCGCCTTCGACATCGGCCTTCACGATGCGACCGCGCGGGCCGGAGCCGGTGACGCCAGCCAGATCGACGCCCTTCTGCTCGGCAATGCGGCGGGCGAGCGGCGAGGCGATAATACGTTCGCCGCTATCGTCCTTCGGCGCGGCGGGGGCCTTCGTATCGACTTCCACCGGCGTGCGCGCGGGCTCGGCAGTTTCTCGGGGCGCAGCCTTTGCGGGTTCGGCCTTCGTGTGGGGCTCGCTGTCTGATTTGCTCTCGGCAGCAGCCTCGCCACCTTCCGGCGCGGCCGCAGCAGCCTCGTCCAGATCTTCACCCTCTTCCGCCAGCATGGCGATGACGGTGCCGACCTTCACGCCCTCGCTGCCCTCTTCCACCGCGATGGAGGCGATGGTGCCCTCGTCGACGGCCTCGAATTCCATCGTCGCCTTGTCGGTTTCGATCTCGGCCATGATGTCGCCGGCTTCCACCTTGTCGCCCGGCTTCACCAGCCACTTGGCGAGCGTGCCTTCCTCCATGGTGGGTGACAGGGCGGGCATCTTGATCGGCGTGGGCATGTTTACGTTACGTCCTCGCGAGGGGAAGAGTTCGCCCGCACCTCTGGCCAAAATGGCGTGGGCAAGCAAGGTCCTTGCGCAGAATACGAATTACAAGATAGGCCCGCATGCGAGAGAGGGGATTGTCGCATGCGTGTCTATCTGGTCGTGATGGATGAAACCGAGGAGGCGAAGCGGGCGCTGCGTTTCGCCAGCCTGCGTGCCTACAAGACCGGCGGGTCGGTCCATATCCTGGCGCTGGTGCCGCAACAGACCTTCAATGCCTTCGGCGGCGTGCAGGCGACGATCGAGCAGGAGGCGCGCGACCGGGCGGAGGTGATGGCCAATTCCGCGGCGGGCAATATCTTCGGCGAGATGGGCAAGATGCCGACCATCGCCGTGCGACCCGGTCCGCCTGCAGACGTGATCCGCAAGTATATCGAGGAGCACGGCAATATCGCCGCGCTTGTGCTGGCGACGAGCGCGGAGGGCAATTCCGGCCCGCTCGTCAACCACTTCGCGGCGACGGCGGGCAATCTGCCCTGCCCGCTCTACCTGATCCCGGGCGGCATTTCGAAAGACGAGCTGGACGCGCTGGCCTGACCGCTCAGGTCAGCGTGCCGCGTGTGGGGTAATCGTTCTCGATCGTAAAGCTGAGGCCGCTAAGCAGATCGTCGAGATCGGGCCGCGTGAAGGGCGCGTTCTGGACCACGGCGAAGTGCAGCGTGCCGTCGGGCTTGACCAAAAAGAGGCCAGGTTCGGAAAACTTGTCGGGCTCTTCGCTACCCTCGCGCTTCTCGCTGATGTAGAGGCCCCATTCGCGGGCCTTTTCCTCCGTGAGAGAATGGGCGATGGGCAAGTCGTGGGTCTCCCACTCCTCATGCGCAACGGCAGCACGTTCGGGGCTGTCCATCGATACTGAGAAGACATTGATGCCCTTGTCGGTGAAATCGGACAGCCGCCCGCCGAGCTCGGTCAGGTACTTCTTACAGATCGGGCAATGCTTGCCGCGATAGAACACCAGCATGGTGAAGTTCTCGGGCGACTGCTTCGACAGCTCGAAACGCGCATCGATGGTCAGCGGCAGGTCGAGATCGGGGGTTTTCTGGCCGGGGATAAGCTGGGGCATGGTGTCTCCTTTACCCCATTAAATGAACCCTGCCCCGGCCCGTTCCGCAGCTACTTCTTGCGGCCCTGATGGCGAATGTTGCCCGGCCGTCCGCGCTGGCCTTGCGGATGCTTTTGCCGAGGGGCTCCCTGGCCTTTCTTCGGTCCGTTCTTCTGGGGCCCCTTGCGCTGGTGCGAGCGCTTCTTCGGCTCTGCGCGGTTGCCGCGCTTCTCGATGCTGTCGCCATCGCTGTCCGGCACTTCGAACTTGAGCGCGCCGGTCAGCGCATTGGCCTCCGCCAGCTTCAGCTTCAGCCGGTCACCGACGGCATATTCGGTGCCGGTGCTCTCGCCAATCAGCTTCTGCGCAGCTTCTTCATAGCGGAAATATTCGCGGCCCAGCGTGCTGACCGGGACCAGCCCGTCGCCGCCCAGCTTGTCGATCGTGGCGAAGAAGCCGAAGCCCTGCACGCCGGTTATGCGGGTGTCGAACGTCTCTCCCACACGGCCAGAGAGCCATGCTGCGACATAGCGGTCGATCGTGTCGCGCTCGGCCTCCATCGCACGCCGTTCGGTCTGGCTGATCGCGTCGGTGATCTGGTGCAGCGCGGTCTTGTCGCGATCGGACAGGCCGGTCGCTTCGGGCAGGTCGAGCTGCGGTTTGGGCTTGGGTTGCTCGAGCTTGTAGGAATCGACCAGCGCGCGGTGCACGAGCAGATCCGCATAGCGCCGGATCGGCGAAGTGAAGTGCGCATAGCTGGCGAGCGCCAGGCCAAAATGCCCTTCCTTGGCGGGGCCGTAATAGGCCTGCATCTGGCTGCGCAGGACGGCCTCCATGATCAGCGCCTTCTCGGCCGGATCGCCGATATCCTTGAGCATGCGGTTGAACAGGCCGGGGGTGATGACCTGGCCGAGCGCCAGCTTCTTGCCCTGAAAGGCAAGGTAATCGCGCAGCGCGAGCAGCTTCTCGCGGCTCGGGGTTTCGTGAATGCGATAGACGACCGGGGCCGTCTTCGCCTCCAGTGCCTTGGCCGCTGCGACATTGGCCGCGATCATGAAATCCTCAACCACGCGGTGGGCATCGAGCCGCTCGCGGACCGCGATTTCCTCGATCACGCCCGCGTCATTCAGCTTCACCTGCCGTTCGGGCAGTTCGAGGTCGAGTGGATCGCGCGCCTCGCGCGCCTTGAACAGAAGCTTCCAGGCGCCCCAGAGATGCTGGAGAAATTCAGGCGCATCGCCGGCATCGATAGCGGCCTGCGCATCTTCATAGGCGATGTTCTTTGCCAGGCGCACGATCGCGCGAGTGAAGCGCCATTTGGTGATCTTGCCCTCCGCATCGATGTGCAAGTGGCAAGCCATGGCGGCGCGGTCGACATCCTGCTTGAGGCTGCAAACGTCGGCGCTCAGCACTTCGGGCAGCATCGGGACGACGCGGTCGGGAAAATAGACCGAATTGCCGCGCTTCCTTGCCTCGCGGTCGAGCTGGCCGCCGGGGCGGACGTAATAGCTTACGTCCGCGATCGCGACGATCGCGCGGTAGCCGCCCTCGCCGTCCGGTTCGGCCCAGATCGCATCGTCGTGGTCGCGGGCATCGGCGGGGTCGATCGCGACGATGGGAACGTCGCGCAGATCTTCGCGGTGGTCCTTGCTCAGCGGCAACTCGGTTGCGCGCTGCGCCTCCTCGATGACGCCTTGCGGGAAGACATGTGGAATGCCGTGTTTGGCAATGGCGATCAGGCTGAAGGCCTTGGGTGCCAGCGGATCGCCGACCACTTCGACGACCTTGACCTTTGAGCGCGGCGACTTGCCCATGCGCTCTGCCAGCACGAGATCGCCTTCCTGCGCCTCGCCCACATCGCCCACCGGCGCGCTGTCGCGCACGCGCTTGTCGACAGGGGCCAGCCAGTAATTGCCGCTGCCATCCTTCTCGATCACGCCCATCAGGCCCTCGGTTCGAGCTGGCAGCTTCTTGATCGGGGTCGCGCGCCAGCCGCGCTCGGTCTCTTCGTTGCGCGCAAGGATGCGATCGCCGCGCTTGAGCGCGGCCATCTTCTTGCTTTCCTTTACCAACAGGCGCGGCGGCTTTTCCTTGCTGTCAGGCGCCCAGTTCTCGGGCTCCGCAACCGGCTCGCCATCCTCGATCGTGACGATCTTGAGCACGGTGACTTTAGGGACGCCGCCCATGCGATGATAGGCAGTACGCTTGCCGTCGATCAGGCCATCCTCGGCCATGTCCTTGAGGCGCTTCTTCAGCGCGATTTTCTCCTGCCCCTTCAGGCCGAAGGCCTTGGCGATTTCCCGCTTGCCGGCAGGTGTTTCGGAGGTCTGGATGAATTCGAGTATTTGTTCTTTGCTCGGCAAGCCTTTCGGCTTCCGGTGCTTATTCTGTTTTGTCATCCGCGCCATATAGGGACGCGCTTAGTCGGTTTCATCCTCTGGCTGCTCGACAGGTTTGAAAGCGCCACCCGGGACCGCGCTGGCATAAGGTGAGCAATAGCTGCCGGACGCACAGGCCCGGACACCGAACAACCAGTCGTCGCCGCGTAAGGGTGCAATATAACTGTATCCGGTATCTTCCTCGGTGTTTACCGGCCCGTCGCGATAAACGTTGGCTGCATCATCGCGCCAATAGGATTCGTCGGTGCGGCGTTTCGCGACTGCATAGGTTCCTGCACCGGGCACCGACTGCCATTTGATTTCGGTATCGACGCGCACGGCGGCATCTGCCGTCGGTTCCGGCGGCATTGGTGCATTGGCGAGCGCGTGCAGCGCCCGCACATTCAGCTGCGATGCGCGCGTCAGGTATTCGAAATCAAGTTCGTCGACGGTGTCGCCATATGTCACGCCGTCTTCCGTGCGCAGGTCCTGGTGCTGGTGTTCGTAATCCTCGACCGCGACGGTGATGCGAACAGCGGGGTAGCCCTTGTCCAGAAACGGTATCTGGTCGCCGCCGCGCCCCATCCGGTCGGTGCGCCAGATCTGCCGGACCTGCATGCCGTCGGGATGCTTCTCGGCCAGCTCGGCCAGCCAGCGCGACAGGTTGCGGCCCGGGCTGTCGTTCTCGCCGCCGAAGCGACGCTGGAGCGCGCGCAGCTCGGCCGTCGAATCCGCGCGCAGGCCTTCCGAGAACACGCGCACGTGTTCCGCATCGCACACGCCGTCGGAGCCGCAGCTGTTGCCGATCATGTCGTTGTTGAGCACCGCCTTGACCGTCAGGCCCTCTGCCTCGACCCAGTCCGCAAGGATCTGCGCTCCGTACAGCCCCTGTTCCTCCCCGGTGAGCAGTGCATAGACAATCGTCGAAGGATATTCGCGCTGCGAGAGGATCCGCGCAGCTTCGAGGATCATGACGCTGCCCGATCCATCGTCGTTCGCACCCGGCGCATCGTCGGTGGCATTGAGCGGATCGGTTACGCGGCTGTCGTAATGGCCCTGCACGATGATGATCTCGTCTGGCCGCTCCGTCCCACGCTGGATGGCGACCGCGTTTCGGACAAGCGTCGGCTCGGGAATACGCCTTGCGTCGGCTTCGACGACGCGCTCGACCGATTGCACCTCGAGGCAATTGCCGCAGTTCGCGCCGATCCTGCGAAACTCGTCGAGCGCCCAATCGACCGCGGCTCCGATCCCGCGTTCCGGATCGGTCTGGCTGGACAAGGTATGCCGCGTTCCGAAGCCGACGATGGTGTCCATGTCGGCGCGCAGGCGTTCTTGCGACACCTCCAGCGCCGGATCGGCTTCCTGTCCTGAAAGCGGTGTGGTGGCGAAGAGGGCGGCGAACAGGGCGAGTTTTTTCATGGCCGAAGCTCTCGGCCAAACCCGCCGTCAAATCAAGCTAGTAAGCCTTTGCCAGGAGAATGCGCTCCACTGCCTTGTCGCCGGTGAAGATGCATGCGCCATCGACTGGCGCCGAGTCCATTGGGACATTGCGGATCGTGAGCTTGTGCGCCTTCAGTCGCTCGACCACCGCGTCCAGCGCCTCACCCGTCGGCTTGGACCACATGACCTCGACCCATCCCGGATACTTTGATCCGGCGAAATGGGCCTCAACTTCGGCAAAGTCTTTCACGCCGCGCGTAATCTTTGCCTCGCGACGTTCTGTTGCCTCGGTCAGAAGCGAAGCCTGGATGTCGGCCAGGATGTCCGGCACGGTCTGCCCCGCGACTTCCCGGGTTGGCGTCTGGAAAGAAGGCTTGCCAGTCTCCCCGTCCCAGAGACGATCGCGGCGCAGCAAGCTGACCACGCCATTTTCCATGTCGCGCCCGCCTACTTCGATGATGACCGGCGCACCCTTCCGGACATAATCCCAGCGCTTCGCGGCTGCCTTGCCCGGCCGCGTGTCCAGCAGCACGCGCAGCGGCTCACCGAGCACGTGCTGGCTAGCGAGCGTTGCGCGCAGCGCCTCGCAATAATCGACCAGCGCCTCGTCCTCGGGCTTGTCGCGAAGCATCGGCAGGATGACGACTTGCTGCGGCGCGATCTTGGGCGGCAGGCGCAGGCCGTCGTCATCGCCATGCGTCATGATGACTCCGCCGACCATGCGCGTCGAAACCCCCCAGCTGGTAGTATGGGCCAGGCTTTCGCTGCCCTCCCGGTTCTGGAACTTGATGCCGCTCGCTTCGGCGAAGTTGGTGCCGAGATAGTGGCTCGTGCCCGCTTGCAGCGCCTTGCCGTCCTGCATCATGGCCTCGATCGACCAGGTTTCGACCGCGCCCGGAAAGCGCTCGTTCTCGGGCTTTTCGCCGGGAACGACGGCAAGCGCCAAGTCCTCGTCCGCGAAGGCGCGATAGACTTCCAGCATCGTGAGCGTATGCTCTTTGGCCTCGGCCTCGTCGGCATGCGCCGTGTGGCCTTCCTGCCAGAGAAATTCGCTGGTGCGCAGGAACATGCGGGTGCGCATTTCCCAGCGCACGACATTGGCCCACTGGTTGAGCTTCAGGGGCAGGTCACGCCAGCTCTGAACCCAGCGCGCCATTGCATCGCCGATGATCGTTTCCGACGTCGGCCGCACGACCAGCGGTTCTTCCAGCTTCGCTTCGGGATCGGGGACGAGACCGCCATCGGGGCCGGCGATCAGGCGGTGATGGGTGACGACCGCCATTTCCTTGGCAAAGCCCTCGACATGCTCGGCCTCGCGCGCGAAATTGGAAAGCGGAATGAAGATCGGAAAATAGGCGTTCTCATGGCCGGTTGCCTTGATCCGGTCGTCGAGCAGGCGCTGCATCCGCTCCCAGATGCCGAAGCCCCACGGGCGGATGACCATGCAGCCGCGCACGCCAGATTCCTCGGCCATTTCGGCAGAGGCAATCACGTCCTGATACCACGCCGCGAAATCGTCGGCGCGCTTCGTGTTCAATGCATGGCGGATCTGGGCCACGGTAAATCCTGTCGCTTGCGGGTGGTAGGCGGGCGGGCCGTTGCCGCTATTTGCCGAGTTCGTCCAGCTTCTTCTGCATGGCGGCCATCTGCTCGCGCATCTGGGCAAGCTCGTCCGCCTGATCGGGCTTTGCAGGCTTGCGGCTGCCCGGGATGAAGGCTTCGGCAGCGTTCTGCATCATCTTCAGGTTCGCTTCCGCCATCTTGGCCAGCGGATTGGCCTCCAGCCCCTTGGCGAATGCGGCCTGCAGCTGTTCACGGTTCTTGCGGAAATTGGCCATGCTCGCTTCGAGATAGCTCGGCATCATCGACTGCATGGAATTGCCGTACATGCTGATGAGGTCACGCAGAAAGCTGACCGGCAGCATCTGCGTGCCCTGGCTTTCTTCCTCGACGATGATCTGCGTCAGGATGGTGTGGGTGATATCGTCGCCACTCTTCGCGTCGAACACCTGGAAATCCACATTCTCGCGCACCATTTTCGCCAGGTCATCCAGCGTGATGTAGCTGCTGGTATCGGTGTTGTAGAGCCGCCGGTTGGCATATTTCTTGATCGTGATCGGCTCGCCTTCGGCGGTGCGCTTGGCCATGATTGCAGGTCCCGTGATTGTGCAGTGCGAATGGGCTTAGCACGTGCACAAACCGCGGCGCAACATGACGCGAGGGTCAACCGAAGCGGCGTCCCAATACGGTGAGCAATTCATATTGCGAAAGAGAGGTTTGCCGCGCGGCATCGGGAAGGTGATAGGGCAGATCGACCCATTCGCCCTCACCGATTGCTCTCGCTCCGCTCAAGTCCACGACGATCATGTCCATCGAGACCTTGCCAAGGATCGGGAGCCGCTCGCTATGCGCCTCGAAATACCCCCCGCCCCAGCTCCTGAGGATGCCGTCCGCATAGCCGAGCGAGACCACGCCGATCCGCATGGCACGGGGCGCGGTGAAGGTCGCATTATAGCCGACGCATTCTCCCGCTTCGATCTGCCGCACCTGGATGATTTTCGCCTGCGGAAAGGCAACCTGCCTGATAGTGTCGGCCAGCTCCGGTCGAGGAATGCCCCCATAGAGCGCGAGACCCGGGCGCGTGAGGTCGAAGGCGAAGTCGCTGCCAAGCGCGACGCCCGCGCTGTTGGCGAGACTCGTCTCTCGATGTGCAACCTGCTCGACAACGGAGCGAAAGCCGGCGAGCTGCGACGCATTGCTGTCGCTGTCTTCGTCGGCGCAGGCAAGGTGGCTCATGAGCACCTCGACCGAGAGGGCCTGGATGGACGGATCGCTGGCCTCATCGGGCCTGATGCCGAGGCGGTTGATGCCTGTGTCGACCATGAGATGGCAGGGGCCACCGCCCGCCTCGCTCCAGAGCCGCGCCTGTGCCACGCTGTCGATCACCGGCCGCACTCCGGTGGCACGGGCATATTGCGCCTCGCTTTGCTCGCTGACGCCATGCAGAACGGCGATCTGTTCCGGTGGTACATGCGCCAGCACTGCCGGGACTTCGGACCAGTGCGCCACGAAGAAGTCGCGGCAACCGATATCCCGCAGGACCGGTACGCAGGTCGCGACACCCAGACCGTAGCAATCGGCCTTGACCGCCGCTCCTGCGCGGGCCTGGCCCGACAGCCGATCGAGTGCGCGCCAATTATGCGCCAGCGCATCCCTGTCGATGTGCAGGCGCAAAGTGGGCGGCGGCAGGTCAGCCATGCGCGTCTTCGAAGTCCTTCGGGGGCCCGTCCGGAATGCCCCACCAGGCCACGAGCAGGCCGAAGCCGACCACCGCGATCGTGTACCATAGGCCCGAATAGGCATTGCCTGTCATCGCCACGATATAGCCGGCAATCAGAGGCAGGAAGCCGCCGAGATAGCCAGCCCCGATATGGTAGGGGATCGACATGGAGCTGTAACGGATCTTGGCCGGGAACATCTCGCACAGCAGCGCCGCTACCGACCCGTATGTGAGCGCTGAAAGCATGCCGAGCACGAGCAGCAGGGCGATGATACCGAGGATGCTCGACAGGGGCGGCGTCTGCCGCTCGAAGCTATACCCCTGCTCCTCCAGCCACCCCTGAACGGTGCCGCGGCGGTCATCGTCAGACAGAGTGTTGTAGTCGTATGCGCCATCCCCGACCAACAGCGTACCGGCTCCAGGCTCGCTCGAAGCGACTGCATCATCGATGTCGTAAGGCACGCCAAGCGCCGTCAGATCCTGCAACACGCGTCCGCAAGCGGTGGCCTGCACTTCGGCGAAGGGATCGTGCTCGCAACCCGTGCCAGCGATGGTCACCGGCGCTGCGCGCGCGCTCTCGTTCAGCCCCGGGTTGGCCAGGGCACCCATGCCCCAGAATACGGGAAAGAGCAGCACGAGCGACAGCACCGCTCCGATGATGATCGGCTTCTTGCGCCCGACGCGGTCGGACCATTTTCCGACGACGAGGTAGAACGCCATGGATATCGACCCTGCGATCAGCAGCATCCATTCGACCACTCCCTCCTCGACCCGCATCGGGCCGCGCAGGAAGGACAGGCCGGAGAAGAAGGCGGTGTACCAGATCGTGGTCAAGATGCCGGTGATGCCGAACAGGGCAACGAAGATGCGTTTGCCATTGCCGGGATAGGCAATGCTTTCCTTGAACGGATTGGCCGAAGTCTCGCCCGCCTCCTTCATCGCCTGAAACACCGGGCTTTCAGACAGTTTCAGCCGCATCCACAACGAGATGCCGAGCAGCACGATCGAGAGCAGGAACGGGATGCGCCAGCCCCATGCGGCGAAATCGTCTGCCGGGATCAATGCGCGGCAGACGATGACGACGATGATCGACAGCACGAAGCCGCCGACCACGCTGGCCTGGATGAAGCTGGTGTAGAAGCCGCGCTTTTCTGGCGGCGCATGTTCCGCGACATAGATTGCGGCACCACCATACTCGCCACCCAATGCGAGGCCCTGCAGGATGCGCAAGCAGATCACGATCAGAGGCGCAGCCAGGCCAATCGTCGCCGCGCTCGGGATCAGGCCGACACCCGCGGTTGCGATGCCCATCAGCGTCACGGTTACGAGAAACGTATATTTGCGCCCCAGCCGATCGCCGAGGAAACCAAACAGGATCGCGCCGAGCGGACGGAAGCCGAAGCCAACCGCGAAGCCGGCCCACACCAGAAGGATTTCGAGCGTCTCATTGTCGCTCGGGAAGAAAGCCGCGCCGATCAGTCCGGCAAGCGTACCGTAGATGAAGAAGTCATACCATTCGAAGATCGTGCCGGCCGAACTCGCCGCAATGACGAGGCGAATTTCCTTGTCGGTCGGTTCCCTCTGCGCGGCTGTCGTTGCGCCGGACATCTCTCGCTCCCCACTCCAATTGGTCTTGGCACGCGGGTCTAGCGACCGTCATCACCCTTGGAAAGCGCGTCTAGGGCGGCTCTCCACGGCAGCAGAATGGCACCGTGACGACCGCTGTGCGGGCGGGCCGGTTCGAGCAGGTCCAGGCGCGGCCAGGGCGGAAGCGGGCCGTCATCCGACAGCCATGCTTCGATTTCGCGGAGCGCTTCGGCCAACTCGCCTGCCGAGACCCCCTCGGCTGCGTTTGCAAAGATGGCGGCGGCAGCCTGCCCCACCGCACACGCGCTGACCTGCATGCCGACGGACGAGATCGCGTCGGTCTTCGCGCTGCTGAGCGCTATGGTGCTGCCACAGGTGCGCGAACGTGCGTGCCCGATGTTTCGAGCGTCGCGATGTAGGGGATATCGGGCGAGCTCGACGGCCAGCGCGAGAAGTTTGGGGGAGTAGAGCGCCTCGCGCCGCTCGCCCGTCATTCGCCAGGCGCGGCGTCGTCCCCGCGCAGGCGCGCGCGCCGCTCCGCAAGCACATCGACCAGGGCCCGCGAGCTTGCATCGACCAGCTCGTAACTGCGGGACGTGGTGATCCAGTCCGGACGCCCCTTGTAATCCCACACTTCGTCATAGCCGAGCACCAGCAGCGAGAAGGCGATGATCGCGATCAGAATACCCTTCAGCGCTCCGAACCCGAAGCCTAGCACCCGGTCAATGGGGCCGAGCACAGGATCGGTCGAAGCTGCGCTGGCATTGTTCGCGATGACTTTCATCGCTGCATAGGGGATCAGCAGCAGCAGTACGAAGGCCAGCAGTGTGGTGGTGGTATCCGCGCCGATATATTCCTGCAAAGCCAGCGTGAGCGGAGTGTGGAGATATTTGATGGCGAAGATCGCCAGGGCCCACGACGCGAGCGAAAAAATCTCCTGAACGAACCCGCGCAGGAACCCTCCCACGGCGGCGACGCCCACGATAAACAGCAGGATAAAATCGAAACCCGTCATGACCCGGCAGTGGGTTATGCGCTCCCGACGACTCGGTCAACGAGGTTCGCGAGTTGTCCCAAGCCCGCATAGTCGAGTGTGGCTTCCTTGCCGTTGCCTCCGACCGGACCAAACCCTTTGGCAAAGCCGAGCTTCGCCGCCTCACGCAAGCGTAGGGCACCATGGGCGACCGGTCGTATCTCTCCGGCCAGCGAGACCTCGCCCAGCCATACACTCCTATCGGGAAGAGGTTTGTCCGCCAGCGCGCTGACCAGCGCCGCCGCGACCGCCAGATCCGCCGCCGGGTCTGAAAGTCGATAACCGCCTGCGACATTGAGATAGACCTCGGCCGAGCTGAAATTCAGGCCGCAGCGCGATTCGAGCACGGCCAGCAACATGGCCAGCCGACCGCTATCCCAGCCAACCACGGCCCGCCGCGGCGTCGCTCCCGATTGAAGGCGGACGATCAGCGCCTGGATTTCAAGCAGGACCGGGCGGGTGCCCTCGATTGCCGGGAAAACCGCGCTGCCCGCCATGGGCTCGTCGCGGCCGGACAGGAACAGGAGAGAAGGATTGGCAACTTCCTCCAGGCCTTCCCCTGCCATCGAAAATACGCCGATCTCGTCTACCGCGCCGAAACGGTTCTTCAGGGCCCGCAGAATGCGGTACTGGTGGCTGCGTTCGCCTTCGAAGCTCATGACCACGTCGACCATGTGTTCCAGCACACGGGGGCCGGCGATGCTTCCGTCCTTGGTCACGTGGCCGACCAGGACCAGCGCGACATTGTTCTCCTTGGCGTAACGGATGAGCTCGAAAGCACAGCCACGCACCTGGCTGACCGTGCCGGGTGCCCCTTCGATAGTGTCGGAATGCATCGTCTGGATCGAGTCGATGACGAGAAAGCGCGGGGCATCCATCTGTCCCAGTGTCGTGAGGATATCGCGCACGCCGGTGGCTGCGGCGAGTTTCACTGGCGCATCGGAGAGACCGAGACGCGCCGCGCGCATCCGCACTTGTCCGGTCGCCTCCTCGCCGCTGACATAGACGACCCCGTGGCCCTCTCGCGCAATCCTGCCTGCTGCCTGCAATAGCAGCGTCGATTTCCCGATGCCCGGATCGCCGCCCATCAGGATGGCAGAGCCTGGCACCAGGCCACCGCCGAGCGCGCGATCGAATTCTGCAAGCCCGGTGGGCTGGCGGGTCGGCAGCGCGCCGGGCTTGTCGAGATCGACGAATTCGACCGCGCGGCCCCCACTCGACAAATCATGCTTGAGCGAAAAGACCGTGGCGGGGGCGTCCTCCGCCAGCGTATTCCATTCCGCGCAATCAGCGCATTGTCCCTGCCACCGGTGCGAGATGCTGCCACAAGCCTGGCAGACATAGCGTTTCTTGGGCTTTGCCATACGCGCTTGCTAATCGGAACATTTGCGGAACGCAATTGCCTTGCGCGGATAAGCCGTGCAAACCGCTTCCGATGCGCCAGAAGGAATTGCGAATAGCGCTGGTCTGTTATGGCGGGGTGAGCCTCGCCGTCTACATGCATGGCGTGACGCGCGAGTTGTGGCAGCTTGCCCGCGCCAGCCGGGATCATCATGCGCAAGGCGCGCCGCGTAGCGGCGTCGATTCGGTCTATCGCGGTCTCCTGGAGCGCATCGAGGACCGTCACGACCTGCGCCTGCGCGTTTTGCCCGACATCATGAGCGGGGCCAGTGCCGGCGGCATCAACGCCGTGTTCCTCGCGCAGGCAATCCATTCCGGGCAGTCTCTCGAACCGCTGACCGATCTGTGGCTCGAAGTCGCCGATGTCGACCAGCTGGTCGATCCGGCGGCAAAGCCCATGTGGCGCATGTCGAAGATCTACGCGCAGCCCTTCGCCAACTGGCTGCTCAGTCGCCCGGGGAGCGACATCGCCGATACCGTCGCTCCCGAAACGCGGCGCGAGGTCGAGCGCAAGGTGTCTCACCTCATCAGGGGCCGCTGGTTCGAGCCGCCGTTTTCGGGGCTCGGCTTTTCGCGCCTGCTGGAGAAGGCGTTCTCGGCGATGGAACAGACGCGCGCCGAGGCTCCTCTCCTGCCGCCAGGCCATCCGCTCGATCTGTATGTGACCGCGACCGACTTCCACGGTCACATGGAATTGCTGCATCTCAACAGCCCGCCCGTGGTCGAGGATACCGAGCATCGCATGCCGATATCGTTCCGCGCGCGCGCGCCCCTGCATGGAGGCGAGGGGCTCGCCAATCCGCTTGAGCTCGTATTCGCTGCGCGCGCGACCGCCAGCTTCCCCGGCGCTTTCCCGCCTCTGCGCATGGAGGAAATGGACGCGCTTTCGACCGAAAGCGGTCGCAGCTGGCCGGGACGCGACGCTTTTCTGGAGCGCGTGATGCCGGTTCATGTGATGCGCAACACGGTCGATCATGTGTCGCTGATCGACGGCTCGGTCCTTGTGAACAAGCCCTTCGCCGGGGCCATTGGCGCACTGCGCGGCAGGCCCGCTCAACGCGAAGTCGACCGGCGCTTCATCTATGTCGACCCGCGGCCCGATCGCTTCGGCAGGGCCGAGGGCGCCAAACACGAACCGGTCGGCTTTTTCTCGGCAATTTTCGGCTCACTCTCGACGATCCCGCGCGAACAGCCGATCCGCGACAATCTGGAACAGCTGGAGAACCAGACGCGCGAGGCGGAGCGCATCGGGAGGATCGTGACCTCGCTTCGGCCCGAGGTCGATGCGGCGGTCGAGAAACTGTTCGGGCGCACTCTCTTTCTCGACCGACCCACACCCGCGCGGCTCGGCAATTGGCGGCGCAAGGCGCAGCAGGCGGCGGCGGAACAGGCTGGTTTCGCCTTCCACTCTTACGCGCAGGCAAAGCTTAGTGGCATCGTGCGCAGACTGGCGGACCTTGCGCTGGCTGCCGCGCCCCGGCTTGCGATCGAGGACAGCGGGCCGATCGAAACAGTTTTGCGCGAGGAACTGCGCCGCCGCGGGCTGGACCGGCTGTCTGCGCCCGCCGGTGGGGCCACGCCCGAGGCGATAGCCTTCTTCCGTGAACACGATATCGGCTTTCGCATCCGCCGCCTTCGCCTGCTTGCCCGTCGCCTGGCCCGCGATTGGGAGGCAGACCCCGAAATCCCTGACGATGCCCTCGAGCAGGCGCGCGACACTGTATACGCGGTCCTTTCGCTGTATTTCGAGAGGGAGGGCGTCACGGCGCTAGGCCCGGCATTCGAGGGCGTGGCAGAGCAGGTCATGGCGGATCCCGGCACCCTGCTCGACATGCTGGATGCCAAGCGGCTGCTCCCGGAAATCGACGATCGGGCGGAAGCCATGCTGTCAGAGGCGCTGGTCGTTATGCCGAAGAACCTGCGACGGCGGATGCTGTTCGCCTACCTCGGCTTCCCCTTCTACGACGCGGCAACTCTGCCGCTGTCTCGAAACGAGGGGCTCACCGAATTCGACGTGGTCAAGGTAGACCGGATCAGCCCGGATGATGCTCGCAGCATTCGCGAAGGCGGATCGCAGGCGACATTGCGCGGGCTGGAGTTCTATAATTTTGGCGCTTTCTTCAGCCGCGCCTATCGCGAAAACGATTACCTCTGGGGGCGGCTGCATGGCGCCGAACGCATGATCGACCTTGTGTGTTCAACACTGCCAGAGCCGATATCCGAAGACGCGCATCGCGAGTGCAAGCGCGATGCCTTCCATGCAATTCTTGACGAGGAGCAGGCTTCCGGCCGATGCTCGCTCGCCTTGATCGACCAGCTTCGCAGCGAGGTGGACGAGCGAATGCCCTGATCGTCGGCCCCTAGTCGCGCGCGTCGAGGCTCCGGTAGATGGCGGTCACGAAACCGTCTGCATCGATGAAACCCTCGCCGCGATCGAAATCGGCTAGCGGCTTGGCCGCGAGTGCTTGGTCGAGCGTATTGCCGCCAATTCGCAAATCACGCACGCGGTCGACGGCCTGGCCGATCATTGCACGATAAGCGACCAGTTCGGCCTTGTTCGACATCGGCCCGTGACCCGGGATAACTTTGGTTTCGCCGTCGATCATGCGGATGACTGCGTCCAGCGAATTCATCGCATCGATGACATTGCCGCCGGAGCTCGTGTCGATGAAGGGAAACCCGGGGATCTTGAAATAGAGGTCGCCCATGTGGACGACATTCGCACCGTGCCAATACACGATGCTGTCGCCGTCGGTATGACCGCCACCGAGGAACATGACGTCGGTCCGATAGCCGTTGAGATGCATTGTCACGCCCTGACCATAGGTCACCACGGGCAGCGCCGCATCGGGAGCAGGAGGGACCGGGCGTTCACCTTCGCGCCCTTCGGCAAGACGGGTCCGGACGTTGTGATGGGCAAAGATCAACGCGCCCTTCTCGCCGAGGTTTTCGTTCCCGCCGGTGTGGTCGCCATGCCAGTGAGTATTGATGACGAAGCCGACTGGCTGCGCGCCGAGTTCGGCGACGGCGGCCTCGATCTTCGCGGTCAGCGGCGCGAACTGGTCGTCGATCAGGACGGTGCCGTCTTCGCCATGGCTCACCCCGATATTGCCGCCCGCCCCGAACAGCACGGCTATGCCCGGCGCGACTTCCTCCGCAGTGATCTCGACATCATCAAAATTGCGCTGGGCGGAAAGGGGTGTGGCCGCAAGCACGGCAACGGTGGCGTAAGCGACGATCTTCTTCATGACACTCTCCCTCTGCCGCTCGTGCTAGGCGCGGGCGAGGTCGCTGTCGAGCCGCGAGTATTCAGCCGCCGAAAGCGGTTTTAAGCTTATCGAAAAAGCCGCGGCTTTCGGGGCACTCGTCGCCCGTCTCGGTGTCGCGGAATTGTTCGAGCAACGCGCGCTGTTCCTTGCTGAGCTTCGTGGGCGTTTCGACCGCGATCTCGACCACCAGATCGCCGCGACCCCTCCCTTGCAACACCGGCATGCCGGCGCCGCGCTGGCGCAACTGCTTGCCCGACTGGATGCCGGCAGGGATCTCGATCGTAACCTCGTCGCCATCAATATTCGGGATGTCGATAGAGCCGCCAAGCGCTGCCTTGGTGAAGCTGATCGGCACGCGCGTGCCGAGCGTCGTGCCCTCTCGCTGGAAGATCTCATGCGGCTTGACGTGCACGAAGATATAGAGGTCGCCCGGAGGTGCGCCGCGTGGCCCCGCTTCGCCTTTACCGGATAGCCTGATGCGGGTGCCGGTATCGACGCCGGGCGGGATTTCGACCGCGAGCGTCTGCTCCCGATCGACACGCCCTTCCCCGCCGCAGTCGCGACAAGGGGAGGTAATGACTTCGCCACTGCCGTGGCAATTGGGGCACGGGCGCTCCACGACGAAGAAGCCCTGCTTTGCACGCACCTGGCCGCGACCACCACACAGGTTGCAGGTTCGCGCGCGTGTACCGGGCGTCGCGCCCGAGCCGTGGCAGGTGTCGCAATTCTGGGAGACTTCGATTTCGACCTCGGTGGACTTGCCGTGGAAGGCTTCCTCGAGCGAAATCTGCATATCGTAACGAAGATCGGCGCCGCGGCGCGGCTGGGCACGCCCTCCTCCGCCAAAAGCACTGCCGAAAATCGTTTCGAAAATATCGCCGATATCGCCGAAATCGGCTCCGGGATGGCCGCCACCCGGGCCGCCGCCGTTCTGGAAAGCGGCATGGCCGAAGCGATCGTAGGCCGCTCGCTTCTGCGGATCCTTGAGGCATTCGTAAGCCGCGCTCACGGCCTTGAACTTCGCCTCGCTCTCGCCGCACCCCGGATTGCGATCGGGGTGATGCTTCATCGCGAGCTTGCGATAGGCGCTCTTGATGGTCGCACCGTCCGCATCGCGCGAAACGCCGAGCAGCTCGTAAAAATCGACTTCAGTCGCTGACATATTCTTCCCTACCCGAAATCATACCGCCACCGGAGCGCGAGGGCACCGGTGGCGGATCGATTTCCATCAGCGATCAGTTCTTGGAGTCTTCGTCGACTTCCGAGAATTCGGCGTCGACCACCTCTTCCTCGGCATCACCACCTTCAGGCGCTGCTGCGTCACCTTCGGGCGAAGCGGACTGGGTGTTAGCCTGCTCCTGCTCGTAGATCGACTGGCCCATCTTCATGGCAGCCTGCGTCAGTTCCTCGGCTGCCGAGTTGATGGCAGCGGCGTCATCGCCTTCAAGCGCCGCCTTGGTAGCCGCGATCTTGGCTTCGACGTCGGACTTGAGCGAAGCGTCGATCTTGTCGCCATGCTCTTCGAGCTGCTTTTCCGTGGTGTGCACAAGGCTGTCCGCCTGGTTGCGCGCTTCCACGCTTTCGCGACGCTTCTTGTCCTCTTCGGCAAACTTCTCGGCATCCTGAACCATCTGGTCGATGTCGGAATCCGAAAGACCGCCCGAGGCCTGGATGCGGATCTGCTGCTCCTTGCCCGTGCCCTTGTCCTTGGCGGACACGTTCACGATGCCGTTGGCGTCGATGTCGAACGTGACCTCGATCTGCGGCACGCCGCGCGGTGCAGCGGGAATGCCGACGAGGTCGAACTGACCGAGCAGCTTGTTGTCCGCCGCCATCTCGCGCTCGCCCTGGAACACGCGGATGGTCACGGCCTGCTGGTTGTCCTCGGCCGTCGAGTAGGTCTGCGTCTTCTTGGTCGGGATGGTGGTGTTACGGTCGATCATGCGGGTGAACACGCCGCCGAGCGTCTCGATACCGAGCGACAGCGGGGTCACGTCGAGCAGCAGCACATCCTTGACGTCGCCCTGGAGGACGCCGGCCTGGATGGCAGCACCCATGGCCACGACTTCATCGGGGTTCACGCCGGTGTGCGGCTTCTTGCCGAAGAATTCCTCGACCACTTCGCGAACCTTGGGCATGCGGGTCATGCCGCCGACGAGGACCACTTCGTCCACGCCGCCCTTGTCGATGCCGGCATCGGCCAGCGCCTTCTTGCAGGGCTCCAGCGTGCGCTTGATCAGGTCGCCGACCAGCTGCTCCAGCTTCGAGCGCGTGAGCGTTTCCACGAGGTGGAGCGGGGTGGTCGCGCCGCCTTCCATGCGCGCGGTGATGAAGGGCAGGTTGATTTCGGTCTGGGCCGAGCTCGACAGCTCGATCTTGGCCTTTTCCGCCGCTTCTTTGAGACGCTGAAGAGCGAGCTTGTCGGTCTTCAGGTCCATGTTTTCCTTCTTCTTGAACTCTTCCGCGAGGTATTCGACGATCGCGCTGTCGAAGTCCTCACCGCCAAGGAAGGTGTCGCCATTGGTCGACTTCACTTCGAATACGCCATCGCCGATCTCGAGGATCGAGACGTCGAAGGTACCGCCGCCAAGATCGTAGACGGCGATGGTCTTGCCGTCTTCCTTGTCCATGCCATAGGCGAGCGCAGCTGCAGTCGGCTCGTTGATGATGCGCAGCACTTCGAGGCCGGCGATCTGGCCGGCATCCTTGGTTGCCTGGCGCTGGGCGTCGTTGAAGTAGGCAGGGACGGTGATGACGGCCTGCTTCACGTCCTCGCCGAGATAGCTCTCGGCGGTTTCCTTCATCTTCTGGAGGATGAAGGCGGAAACCTGGCTGGGCGAATATTCCTCGCCGCCCGCTTCGACCCATGCATCGCCGTTCTTGCCCTTGACGATGTCGTAGGGGACGAGATCCATGTCCTTCTTTGTGGTCGGATCGTCGAACCGGCGGCCGATCAGGCGCTTGATCGCGAACAGCGTGTTGTCGGGATTGGTAACGGCCTGGCGCTTGGCAGGCTGGCCGATCAGGCGCTCGTTATCCTTGGTGAAGGCGACGATCGAGGGCGTGGTGCGCGCGCCTTCCGAATTCTCGATGACCTTGGGCTTGCCGCCGTCCATCACCGCGACGCAGGAGTTGGTGGTGCCGAGGTCGATACCGATTACTTTTGCCATGGTTTCCCCATCAGTTGCTTCGTTGGACGCTGCCATTCGGTCCCCCGCTATCGGCGGGACCACTCGGCAGCTCGTTCGAGTGGTGTGTTAGGTGTGTGTTACTCGGGCGATATAGGAGTGGTTTTGCTTGGCACAAGGGACCCGGCGGGCTAGATTTTTACTCCTGTTCGTCGCGGAGACACTTCCATGAATTTCAAACCCTTTGCTGCTGCCTTCCTCGTGATAACTTCCTTCGGCGCTGTGGCTTGCTCGGATGGCGGGGCCGAAAACGATGCGGCGGCCGAGGCCAATTCTACCGGGCTCGAAGTCGCCAATGCGCGCCTGGTGCTGCCGGCAGTTTCCGGCAATCCGGCCGCGGTCTATTTCGACCTCGGCAACAAAGGCGATCGCAACGTCGCAGTGCGCAGCGCGTCCATCGAAGGCGCCAGCAATGCGCAAATGCACGACACGATGGAATGGAGCGGCGAGATGACGATGGGCGAAATGGGCCCATTGACGATTGAGGCCGGCGACACGGTCTCGTTCGAACCGGGCGGCATGCATGTCATGGCCTTCGATCTCGACCCCTCGCTCGAAGCTGGCGGGACGACCGCGATGACGCTCACCGTTGCCGGCGGCAAGACCGTGACCGCGGATGTTGCAATCGTCGCGGCGGGTGACGACCGCTGAACGACCTGCGCGACAGCCTGAACGTCGAGAGCCACGAACACAGCCTGGACGAAAAATGCCCGGTCGGCGGTGAAAGACGGCTGACCAGCGGCGAGGTGACCCTGGCGCGATCGGTTTTCGGGACCGCCATCGATTACGACCGGGTCACCATCAGACGGCGCAAGTGGTTTCCGCTACAGCCCCGGCGGATCACCATGGCGCCGCGTGGCCACCTCCATTTCCATCCCGCAAGCGAAGCCTATTGCGAGGATTTCAGTACGGCGAGCCTCACTCGCCAAGGGCTGTTTATTCACGAGATGGTCCATGTCTGGCAGGTCCAGACGCTGGGCAAGTGGTACCTTGTAACTCGCCGGATGCCCTGGGCCCGCTACGATTACAGTCTTAAACCGGGCTGGCCGCTCGAGCGTTACGGGATCGAACAGCAGGCAGAGATTGTGAAGCATGCCTTCTGGCTGAGAAACGGAATGCGGATCGCCGGCGCCGCGGACGTATCCGCCTACGACCTCCTCGTCCGCTTTCCAGGGACATCGGTCGTGTGACCGATTTCGAGTTCGCTTTCATCCTCTATGCGCTGCTGCTCGGTCTCTCGCTGATCGAATTGCTGGCGGGACTTGGCCGAGCGCTCGAACTGAAGTTTGCCAGTAATGCGGGCGGCGCGACATTCACTATCGGATGGCTGACTCCGGCGCTCGCGATATTCGTGATGCTCGATCTCTTGAGCTTCTGGATATTCGCCTGGCGCCTGCAGGACCAGATCGCTGTGGACGCGCTTTCGCTCCTCGCGGTGATGGTCTTTGCCTCATCCTACTACCTCGCCGCGCGGCTCGTTTTTCCGTCCGAACCGGATCGGTTCGCGGATCTCGACACCCATTATTTCAGGGTCAAGAAGGTCGTCATGGCGATCCTCATCGCGCTCGTCTTCGTACAATGGGGCTATCTTCTCACGGTCCCCGGCTTGCGCGACTCGCTGTTCTCTCCACTCTCGCTTGTGGCGACAGGTGTTCTCGTGGGCCTGATGGCGGCGGTCGCCTTTATTCGATCGGCGACGCTCAATCTGATCCTGCTCGGGCTTCTGATCGTGCGCTATCTGGTCATCTATGCAATCTAGCCTGACAGCGAAAAGGCCGCCCCGGTCGTGGCAGGGACGGCCGTTTTCGCCTGATTTGGCTTCTCACCAATACCGCGCGTAGCGGTCGTCGTAGCGGCAATCATCGTCGACATAGCGCCCGTCGCCATAATAGCCGTCGCACTCGTCATTCTTGTCGGTCGCATAGCCGACGACACCGCCGATAGCAGCGCCGGCGAGTGCGTAGGTCTTGATGTCGTCGCCAAGAATCGCGCCAAGGCCGGCCCCGGCAGCAGCACCGGCGGCCGCCCCTTCGACGGCGTAATTCTGCGCGCAGGCACCAAGCGACAAGGTGGAAAGAGCAAGCGCCGGGGCGAGTATGAGCTTCGAATTCATGGGGTATCTCCGTTTGCGTCCCTGTTGGACGAAATACGGAAGTAGGGCCCTCATGTTCCTGCTCAATCGTAGGTCACGCCATCCAGTCCGGCGCCGCCCTCTGCGATGAAACGATCAATGCGCTGCTCCAGTACTGGCAAGGGAACCGAGCCGAGCGAAAGCACCACATCGTGAAATTTGCGCAAGTCGAAGGCGTCGCCGAGCTCGTTTTCCGCTTTGGTTCGCACCCGCTTGATCGTGAGCTCGCCGAGCTTGTAGGCCAGAGCCTGCCCGGGCCAACTGATGTAGCGGTCGATCTCGGTACCGACCTCGCGCTCGGACAGGGCTGTGCGCTGCGACAGGTAATCGACCGCCTGCTCGCGGCTCCAGCCATAGTGGTGAATGCCGGTGTCGATCACCAGCCGTGCGGCGCGCCACATTTCGTAGGATAGCTGGCCAAAACGCTCATAGGGCGTGCGATAGATCCCCATCTCGTTGCCGAGGTGCTCGACATAGAGCCCCCACCCCTCGCCAAAGCCGGAAAAATAGGTCTGGCGGCGAAACAGCGGCGCCTCTTCCTGCTCCAGCGCGATCGCGGCCTGGAAGCTGTGGCCTGGGGCGCATTCGTGCAGAGTCAGTGCGGGAATATTGTAGACGGGGCGCGAGGGCAGATCGTAAGTGTTGATCTGGCAGTACTCGAGCCCGCCGCGACCTGCCGTGTAGAATGGCGCGATGGCCGGGTCGACGGGGCGGATACCGTGGCGGTAGCGCGGCAGGAAGCCGAAGTATTCGCCAAGTTTGTCGTCCACCCGCTTGGCCGCATAGGCGGCGACACCCATCAGTTCGTCGGGCGTCTCCGCCACGAACTGCGCATCGGTGCGCAAGAAGGCGATAAATTCGCTGAGCGAGCCGTCGAAGCCTGCCTCTTCCTTCACCTTTTCCATTGCCGCGGTAATACGGGCGACTTCGTCGAGTCCGATCCGGTGAATTTGCTCGGCTGTCAGGTCGAGCGTCGTGTACTGGCGGATTTGCTGGGCGTAATAGTCTTCGCCGCGAGGGAATTCACGGGCGCCCAGCGTTTTGCGCGTTTTCGGAAGATACTCGTCGCGCATGAAGCCGAGCAGCTCTCGATAGGCGGGAGCGACAGCCTGCTCGATGGCATTGCGCGCCTCCCCGCGCAGTCGCTCCTGCTCGGCGGCCGGAATGCGTGCCGGCATCTCGGCGAAGGGCCGCCAGAAGGGGTTCTCGTCGACCTCGGCAGCAGCGTAGGCTTCGATCGACACGTCACGACCTTCCAGCGTAACCGCCGGAACGCTGAAGCCACGATCGAGACCGCTTCGCATATTCGCGATATTTTCGTCGAAGAAGCGCGGCAGGTCGCGCATTCGGGCGATATAATTTTCGTATTGCACGACATCCATCGGGCCCGACGGAACGAGGTAGGACCAGAAATTGCTGTCGGAATTGAGCGGCATCTCCCACTCGCGATAGGCGATATCGCCAAGGTCCTGTTCGATCAGGGTCACGAGGACGGCCGCGTCGATCCGCTCCCTCTCGCCAAGCTGCTCTGTCTCCAGCAATCGAGCGCGTGCCAGCAAATCCTGCAGTACCCGCTCGCGCTCAGCATAAGCCGACGGCGTAACCGAGGGGAGTTTGCCAGTCGGCGCCGTGCTGCCGTCTGGTTTGGCCTCGCGCTCGTATTCTGCAAGGCCGAACCGATAGTATTCATCGGCCAGCGCTTGAAGCGTGCTCGACTGCTCAGTCCGTACTGGCGTTGCGGAACGGCCGTCCTGCGCGACGGCGGGCAGCGCCGCTGCCAGCAGGATGGGGAGGAAACTTGCAGTCGCGGCTTTCATCACACCCTCCCCTTCGATCGATCAGTCTGGCTTCTTGGCCACGCCGACCATGGCCGGACGCAACAGGCGATCTCTGATCATGTAGCCGGCCTGCATTTCCTGCACGATCGTGCCGGGCTCCGCTTCGTCGGTCGGCACTTCCATCATCGCCTGATGCTGGTTGGGGTCCAGCGGCATGCCCTGCGCCGCAATCCGCGTGATGCCATTCTGCGCGAAGACCTTTTCCAGTTCGCGCATGGTCGCCTCGATCCCGGCGATGAAATTCTTCGCCTTGTCGCTCTCGCGCAGGTCCTCGGGCACATGATCCAGCGCGCGCGACAGATTGTCGGCCACGCTGAGAATATCCCGGGCAAAACTGGTCGCACCGTAATTGCGCGCATCCTGCACGTCTTTTTCAAGCCGGCGACGCACATTCTGGGTTTCGGCGCGCGCATAGAGAACGTCCTGCATCGCCTTGTCGAGATCGCCCTTCAAGTTGGCGAGCGCATCTTCGAGGCTGTTGTCCTCTTCGCCCGGACCATCGTCGCGCAAATGCTCGGGCACGCCTTCCATTTCGCGCGCCATTTCATCGTCGACCGCCTTTTCATGCGGTTCGTTCTTGTTCTCGTCTGTCACTGGTAAACCCTGTCAGCCAATTCTCTTGCCCAAGGATCGGGCCGTGAAATCCACCATGGGGACGACCCGCGCGTAATTCAACCGAGTCGGCCCGATGACCCCCAGTACGCCGACAACCTTGCCCTCCCGGTCACGATAGGGCGCGGCGATGACCGACGAGCCGGACAGCGAGAAGAGGCGATTCTCGCTCCCGATGAAGATGCGCATCGCCTCGGCACGCTGCGCGCGCTCAAGCAGTTCGGAAACCGATTGCTTGTTCTCAAGCTCGTCGAGCAGCGATCGAACACGTTCGATGTCGGACAGGGCGCCGTCGTCGAGAAGATTGGCTTGCCCCCGAACGATCAGCACAGGCCGCTGCGCCGAGTCCTGCGTCCATGTAGCGATACCCCGACGGACGAGATCCCGGCTCGCTTCATCGAGGGCGGAGCGGCCGGAGGCGATTTCCTTTTCGACGAGCCTGGCTGCCTCGGCCAGCGTCCGGCCATTCGTGCGCGCCGTGAGGTAATTGCTGGCCTGTTCGAGCGACGTCCCCAGCATCGCGGCCGACAGGTTCAGAACGCGGTTCTCGATATGCCCGTCCTCACCCACCAGGACCGCCAGAACCCGTTGGGCATCGAGCGGCGTCAGCGAAACCTGCGCGAGGCGCGGTTCGCGCCGCGGCACCATCACCATGCCGGCGGCGCCCGAGAGGTCGGACAGCAGCGCCGACGTCTCTTCCAGCGCGCGCTCTATCGGGCCGGGCTCGGCGAGGCGCTGCTCGATCGCGGCGCGTTCTTCCGCCGTCGGTTCTGCCACCTGCATCATCGCGTCGACGAACAGCCGCAAGCCGCTTTCGGTCGGCATCCTGCCAGCGCTGGTATGGGGCGCAGCAAGCAGCCCCCTCGCCTCCAGATCGGCGAGGACGTTGCGGATCGAGGCCGGCGACAGATTGAGCCCGCGATCGCCGGCAAGCGTTTTCGAACCCACCGGCTGCCCGCTGTCGAGATAGCCTTCCACCACCAGGCGGAAGATATCGCGTGCCCGGTCGGACAGGTCGGTAAGCGAGGGCGAATTCATTCCGCCATATCTAACCCTTCCTCTTGCGGCCTCAAGACCCATGCGCCACACGCCTCCGCGAGATTCGACTGTATTGGAGATACGAGAATGCGACCTTCCGGCCGGGCGCCAGACGAAATGCGCGCCATCACCATTGAAACTGGCTATACCAAGCACGCCGAAGGCAGCTGCCTGATCAGCTTCGGCGAAACGCGGGTGCTGTGCACTGCGAGCGTCGAAGAACGAATTCCGCCCTGGTTGCGCGGCAAGGGCGAAGGCTGGGTCACTGGCGAATATTCCATGCTGCCCCGCGCCACCCACACACGCGGCCAGCGGGAAGCCGCCAAGGGAAAGCAGAGCGGGCGGACACAGGAAATCCAGCGCCTCATCGGCCGGTCTCTGCGAGCGGTGGTGGACATGAAGAAGCTCGGCGAGCGGCAGATCACGCTCGATTGCGATGTCATCCAGGCCGATGGCGGCACGCGCACGGCGTCCATCTCGGGTGCATGGGTTGCGCTCCGCCTCGCGATCGACGGGCTGATGAAATCGGGCGCAATCACGCAGGATCCGATCACCGCCAAGGTCGCAGCCATTTCCTGCGGTATCTACAAGGGCACACCGGTGCTCGACCTCGACTATCCCGAGGATAGCAGCGCCGATGCCGACGCCAATTTCGTGCTGATCGAGGGCGGCAAGATTGCCGAGGCCCAAGCCACCGCCGAGGGCGCACCCTATGACGAGGAAGCCTTCCTGCGCCTGCTGCGTCTCGCACAGATGGGCTGTGCCGATATTTTCCGCGCGCAGGACGAGGCCGTTCGCAAGTGACACGTCGCCTGGGCTCCGGATCGCTCGTGATTGCCACGCACAATGCGGGAAAGCTGAAAGAGATTGGCGCGCTGTTGGAGCCCTATGGCGTGAAATGCATTTCGGCCGGATCGCTCGGGCTGCCCGAGCCGCCGGAGACCGGGACGACATTCGTGCAAAACGCGCTGATCAAGGCGCGCGCCGCAGCAGAAGCCTCGGGCCTTGCGGCGCTTGCCGATGACAGCGGCCTGGCAGTCGATGCGCTGGACGGGCGCCCGGGGGTCTACACCGCTGACTGGGCAGAGCGGCAGTGGTTCGAAGGCGATCCCGGACGTGACTGGTATATGGCCATGGGCAAGGTCGAAGGCATGCTGCAGGCCAAGGGCGCCGATATCGATCGCTCATGCGCCTTCCACTGCGTGCTGGCCATTGCATGGCCGGACGGGGACCATGCGATCTATGAAGGTACGGCGCCGGGCTCCCTGACATGGCCGCCGCGCGGGACCATGGGTTTCGGCTATGATCCGGTTTTCGTGCCGCAGGGGCGCGAAGAAACGTTTGCAGAGCTCGATCCGGCGGAGAAACACGCCATCAGCCATCGTGCCGATGCTTTCGCCAAATTGGTCGCCGAACAGTTCGGCTAGGCTTCAGTAGGCTTTGCGGCCCCAGACATTGCCGGCCGGCCAATACCGGCAGACCAGAATATCATTGCCTCTCGCGGTCACCCAGGCGCAGCCGACTTCCTGCGTGTCGCGCCATACAATCTGAGTGTAATGCGCCACATCAGCCCAGTTTCCCGTCCGCGAGATATGGGGGAAGCTGCCGTGCCGATAGTGTTTCTTTTCTTCGATGAAACGCCCTACCGCCATATCGGGAGACCAGTGGCCCGCCGTGCCCATCCACAGGTTCTCGCCCGTGCCGTCGCGTGCAGTATGATCGGCATGCTGCAATCTGCCCTTGCGGGAAAGTTCATGCGCCCAGCGATGCGCCTCGCGCTCCAGGTGGACGTTCCATTTCAATCTGGGCAGGCGGAGGCGATCGCGCTCCTGGTTGTGCGCGTCAAGGATACGCGAAGCCGTGCGAACATCGCTGGTGCGCAACTGCGACGACGACGATGCGCTTGCAGCAACGCCGATAGCCGTGGCAGAAAGCAACCCAATCGCGCCGATTATCGGCGTTTTCCAATTTTTCGACCCGCTCATGCCCACTATTTTCGGCATTCTGGGTTAAGATAGGCTGAAGACGGTTTTGGCGCGCGCACTATACATCCACTGGCCGTTCTGCCTCGCAAAATGCCCCTATTGCGACTTCAACAGCCATGTTCGATCCGAGACGGACATGGCTGCCTGGGAGGCTGCGTTGCTCGCCGACATGCGGCACGAAAGACTTGTTACGCCAGGCAAAGAACGTCTCACAAGTATCTTTTTTGGCGGGGGAACACCGTCGCTCATGCCCCCGGCCCTCGTCTCGAGACTGCTTGACGAAGCCGAGCGTATCTGGGGTTTCGAACCAGATATTGAGATCACGCTCGAGGCCAATCCCTCCTCCGTCGAAGCGGCCAACTTCGCGGTGCTGGCATCTGCGGGAATCAATCGCGTCTCGCTCGGGGTGCAGAGCCTGCGAGACGAAGCGCTCCGTTTTCTCGGCAGGCTGCATGGTGTCCGCGAAGCGCTGGATGCAGTGGCCACGGCACAGCAACATTTCAAGCGGGTCTCGGTCGATCTGATCTATGCGCGGCCCGATCAGTCGGTCCGCGAATGGGAAACGGAGCTGACCGAAGCAATCGCCCTCGGGACAGGTCATATGTCGCTCTACCAGCTGACGATAGAGCCGGCGACGCGATTTGCGACCGATGTTCGACGCGGTCTTTTCGACCCCCTCGACGATGATCGTGCAGCCGACCTTTTTGCGCTGACTCGCGAGATGACAGCGGCTGCCGGACTACCCGCCTACGAGACCAGCAATCACGCGCGCTGCGGCGAGGAAAGTCGCCACAACCTTACCTACTGGCGATACCAGGACTATCTCGGCATCGGGCCGGGCGCTCATGGCCGACGTTCGGGAATTGCGACGATGCGCCATCGCAAGCCAGAGAATTTCCTCAGTGCGGTCGAGGCCAAGGGACACGGAATAGCCGAGCATCGCCAGCTGGGTCTGCGGGAACAGGCTTCGGAGGCGTTGCTGATGGGCTTGCGCCTTGCCGAAGGGGTCGACCTCGATGCGCTCGCCGCTCGCTTCGAGATGGACGGAGACGCTCTGATCGAACCTTCCAAGCTGGACCTTTACCGCAGCCTCGGCCTCGTCCGGGTTGAAGGCGGGCGGATTGGCGTCACGCCGCAAGGTATGCCCCTCCTCGACGCCCTGCTTGGAGAACTTGTTCCGGCAGATCTCGTGGCGTCATGAGCAGGGCGGACCTGCTTGCCGCCTGGCACGATCATCTTGCGCTCGGTCGGCGTCGCTCGCCGCATACGGTGCGCGCCTATACGCGAGCAGCCGAGCGACTTGTTACGCGCCTCGGGCTCGGCGACTGGGACGCCATCGCCGGATTGACGCCAGCGCGTCTCCGTACGCATCTGGCGTCGCGACGGGCCGACGGACTGGCGAACAGCTCCGCCGCGCACGAGCTTTCCGCGCTCAAGAGCTTCATCGCTTTCGCTCGCGCAGAGGCCGGGCACGAGGTCACCGATCCGCCGCGTATGCGCGGGCCGCGGATCAAGAAGGGACTGCCGCGCCCTGTCACGCCCGATGATGCGGTCGGTCTCGCGGACACGGTCGAGGCGCTATCCGCCGACAGCTGGATCGGCGCGCGCGACCGCGCCGTGCTGTTGTTGCTCTATGGCGCAGGCCTGCGCATTGCAGAGGCTCTGGCACTCACCGGGGCGGCATATCCGCTAGGCGAAAGACTGCTCGTCACCGGCAAGGGCGGCAAGGAGAGGGGCGTTCCGATCCTGCCTGTCGTAGCCGAGGCGGTCGATGAATACGCGAAGCAGTGTCCCTGGCCACTGGAGTCCGATGCCCCCCTGTTTCGCGGAGCGAGGGGCGGCGCGCTCAGCCAGGGGATGGTTCAGAAGGCGGTCGCCCGGGCGCGCAAGGCGCTTGGCCTGCCCGCCACGGCCACTCCGCATGCGCTGAGGCATAGCTTTGCCACCCATCTGCTTGGTGCCGGGGCCGATCTGCGCAGCCTGCAGGAACTGCTCGGCCACGCGAGCTTGGGGTCCACGCAAATCTATACGCAGGTCGACGCCGCCAGCCTGCTTGACACCTACCGCAAGGCACATCCCCGCGACCGGGACTGAGGATGATCGATCAAAGGGCCGCGTGCCGTCGCTCGATCGCATCCCAGATCAGCGCTGCAGTATCGGTGCCATTGAAGCGATCGATCGCGACGATGCCGGTGGGCGATGTGACGTTGATTTCGGTCAGCCATTTGCCGCCGATCACGTCGATACCCACGAACACGAGACCGCGCCGCTTGAGTTCCGGACCCATGGCAGCGCAGATTTCCTCTTCGGCCGCGGTAAGGGTCGTCGATTCAGCGTGTCCGCCCTGCGCAAGGTTCGAACGGAACTCACCTTCGCCCGGGAAGCGATTGATCGCCCCTACAAATTCTCCATCCACGAGAACGATACGCTTGTCGCCCTCGCTCACCTCGGGCAGGAAAGGCTGAACCATATGCGGCTCGGGCCAGGTCTGGTCGAAAACCTCGCTCAGCGCGCTCAGATTGGTGCCATCGGCATCGAGGCGAAAGATCGCCTTGCCGCCATTGCCGTGCAGCGGCTTCACGACGACCGAACCATGTTTCCTCTGGAATGCCCGCAGGTCATCGATGTGTCGCGCGACCAGCGTCGGCGGCATATATTGCGCGTAGTCGAGAACGAACATCTTCTCAGGCGCATTCACCACCTCGCGCGGGTCGTTCACCACCAGCGTAGTCCCCTTCAGCCGGTCGAGGAGAAAGGCGGCGGTGATATAGCCGAGGTGAAATGGCGGGTCCTGCCGCATGAGGACAACGTCGATGTCCTGCGCCAGGTCGATCCGGCGCCGTTCCCCGGCGGTGAAATGATCACCTTCCACCCGCTGGACCGTGACCGGCGCGGCATGCGCCGTGATCTTGCCGTGAGAGGTGCCGTCACTCTCGTAAGCCAGTGTCGCGAAATCGTAATGCCATACCTCGTGCCCTCGCGCCTGCGCCGCCAGCATCAGGGCGAAAGAGCTGTCACCCGCGATGTTGATGCTCTCCAGCGGGTCCATCTGGACGGCGACACGCAACTTCATTGGCGGCTCCTCAGGGTTGCCATGCGTTGGCGATGTGGCGGGGGAAGCTGCCTGGTGCAAGCAGGATCACGTCGATGCGGACATCTTCTCCGTTCCCGGCATAGTGATGAGCGACCGCTTCCGCCGCGGCCGCCACGCGCGACAGGCGGTATTCGTCGATCGCGTAATCGAGATCGGTCCGCTTGCGGCGCCATTTGACCTCGACGAAAGCGACGACGGAACCGCGCTTCGCGACGAGATCGATCTCGCCAGCCGGTGTCTTTACTCTCCTATCGACGATCTGCCAGCCCTTGGCCTTGAGCCAGAAAGCCGCGCGGGCTTCTGCGTCTCGTCCGCTCTTTTCGGCGAGCTGGCGCTTCATTCGCTGCGCAGGCCAAGCGCGCGCGTGTAGAGCGCTTTGCGGTCGAGCCCGGTTCGCTTCGCCACCTGCGCTGCGGCTTGGGATGGCTTAAGGGTCTCCAGCGCTTCGAGCAGCAGGGCATCCGCATCGGCATCGGTCGTCTCGACCCGGACGGGTGGTCCGACAAGCAGGACGATCTCACCCTTCGGCGGATTGGCTTCGTACCAGGCCATCAGACCGTGCGGCAGCCCTCGCCTCACGTCCTCATGCAGCTTGGTGAGTTCGCGGGCGACCGTCACCTCGCGATTGGGCAGCGATGTCGCGATGGCATCGAGCGATTTCAGCAGCCTCGGCGCGGTTTCGTAGAAGACCAGCGTGCTGTCGATCGAGGCCAGACCTTCGAGATACTCGCGCCGGGCCTTGTCCTTGTTCGGCAAGAAGCCGGCAAACATGAAACGGTCGTTCGGCAGACCCGATAAGGTCAGGCCCATGATAGCGGCGCATGGCCCGGGAATGGCGGTGACTTGAATGCCTTCCGAATGGCAATCGTTGACCAGGCGAAATCCCGGGTCGCTGACCAGTGGCGTGCCTGCATCGCTGACCAGCGCCACCGCGCGCGTCTGCATGGAGTCCACCAGCCGCCGCCGGTCCCGGTGCTCGCTGTGATCGTCATAGCGCCACAGAGGCTTTGAGATGCCCAAGTGCTTGAGCAGCTTGCCGGTTATCCGCGTGTCTTCGCAGGCGACACCGTCGCAAGCCTTGAGCACCTCGATAGCGCGCAGGGTGATATCGCCGAGGTTGCCGATTGGCGTGGCCACGATATACAGCCCCGGATCGAGGCTTTTTTCAGGGGGTGGGGTTTCGCTCACCCCTTCCCCATGAACCATTCGCACGGGAGGCGGCAAGATGAAGCGCTGGACTATCGACCGGAGAACCTTCGCCGCCACTGCCCTCGCGACGCTGCTTGCCGGTTGCGCGGTCATCCCCCGGGGGGCCGAGCGGCCCGGCCCGGTGGAAACCGCGCCCACCCCCGCGCCCAGCGAGACCGCCCTGCCACAGGACCAGCAACGCCATCGGGTCGCCCTGCTGGTGCCGATGTCGGGCTCTAACGGGAATGTCGGACAGGCCATCGCCAATGCCACGACAATGGCATTGCTCGATACGGGTGCCGACAATCTGCGGATAACGACTTATGACACTGCGCGCGGCCCTGAAAGTGCGGCCCGGCAGGCCGTGGCGGAGGGCAACAGCCTGATCCTCGGGCCGCTGTTGGGAAGCAATATTCCCTCGATCCTTTCGGTTGCGCGGGCCGCCGACGTGCCGGTCGTCTCATTCTCGAACGATACCAGTGCTGCAGGGCCGGATGTTTTCATCATGGGCCACATTCCCGAACAATCGATCATGCGCACGGTGCAGTACGCGCGCGGGCGCGGCGCGAACAATTTCGCCATCATCGCGCCGGATGGCGCTTATGGCGAACGGGCCGAGGAAGCCATGCGGCGGTCCACCGCAGCCTATGGCGGACGCGTCGTGTGGACCGAGCGCTACTCGCGTGGAAATACTTCCATCGTCAGCGCCGCGCAGAGGCTGCAGGATCACGGCGGGTACGATAGCGTGCTCATCGCCGATGGCGCGCGTCTCGCGATACAAGCTGCGGGCACACTGAAATCCAGCGGAAGCACGGCCTGCCTGCTCGGCACTGAACTGTGGAGCGGAGAAGGCTCGATCCCGCGTGCATCGGCGATGGAGGGCGCGCTGTTCTCGGCCGTTTCCGACGATCGCTACAAGCGCTTCGTCGACAGTTACGAGGCGCGCTTCGGTGGGCAGCCCTTCAGGATCGCGACGCTCGGCTACGATGCCGTATTGCTGACCTTGCGCGTTGCTCGCGACTGGAGCGTGGGCACCCCCTTCCCGGTGCGCGCATTGCAGTCTTCAGACGGATTTCTCGGTCTCGATGGCGCCTTCCGCTTCAATCGTGCCGGCGTGGTCGAGCGGGCGATGGAGGTGCGCGAAGTGCGCGATCGCGGGGTCGTTGTGGTGGACAGCGCGCCGTCCGGCTTCTGATCGGCGCGGATAAAGGGGGCCGCGCGCTTGTCGCTTGCACGACAGGCGCGATATAGACGCGCGCATGTCCGACGATCTTTTCGAGAACACGCCGACGTCGAGCGGCGACTATGACGCCTCCTCCATCGAGGTGCTGGAAGGGCTCGAGCCCGTCCGTCGCCGTCCGGGCATGTATATCGGGGGCACGGACGACCGCGCGCTCCATCACCTCGTTGCCGAAGTGCTCGACAATGCGATGGACGAGGCGGTCGCGGGACACGCCAGCCGGATCGAGATGCGGCTCGATGAAGGCAACAAGGTCACGATCTCGGACAATGGCCGCGGCATCCCGGTGGGCGAGCATCCGAAATATCCCGGCAAGTCCACGCTCGAGGTCATCCTCACGACCTTGCATTCGGGGGGCAAGTTTTCCGGCAAGGCCTATGCCACCAGCGGGGGACTGCATGGCGTTGGCGTGAGCGTGGTAAATGCGTTGAGCAGCGACACGCGGGTCGAGGTGGCGCGCGACAAGACGCTTTATGCGCAGGAGTTTGCGAAGGGTCATCCGACCGGCGCGCTCATTGAGATCGGCGCAGCACCCAACCGGCGCGGCACCACCGTCAGTTTCGTGCCCGACAGCGAGATTTTCGGGGATCGCAGCTTCAACCCCAAGCGCCTGTTCAAGCTGGCTCGGTCCAAGGCGTATCTTTTCGCCGGGGTGGAAATCCGATGGAAATGTGCGCCAAGCCTCGCTTCCGACGACGTGCCGGAAGAAGCGGTGTTCAAGTTTCCCGGCGGCCTTGCGGATCATCTGGCCGAACAGATCAATGGGCGTGAATGCGTCACCGCACAGCCCTTCGCCGGCAGTCAGGAATTCCCGGCAATGGGCGACGGCGCCCAGCAAGGGCGGGTCGAATGGGCGATCGCCTGGCCTCTCTTCTCCGACGGATCGACCAGCTGGTACTGCAATACCGTGCCGACGCCCGACGGCGGGACGCACGAGCAGGGCCTGCGCGCAGCACTCACCAAGGGGCTGCGGGCCTTCGGCGAACTGACCGGCATCAAGAAATCGAAAGACCTGACCGCCGACGACGTGATGACAGGCGCTGAGGTCATGCTCAGCGTCTTCATTCGCGATCCGCAGTTCCAGAGCCAAACCAAGGACCGCCTCACTTCGCCCGAGGCCGCCAAGCTGGTCGAGAATGCGGTGCGCGACCATTTCGACCACTTTCTCACCGACAATATGGATCGCGGCAAAGCCCTGCTTGGCCAGGTCATGGAGCGGATGGACGAGCGCTTGCGGAGGAAGCAGGAGCGCGAGGTCAAGCGCAAGACCGCGACCAACGCCAAGAAATTGCGCTTACCCGGCAAACTCACCGATTGCTCGGGCGAAGGCGATGGCGAGACCGAACTTTTCATCGTCGAGGGCGATTCAGCAGGTGGCAGCGCCAAGCAGGCGCGCGACCGCAAGACGCAGGCGATCCTGCCGATCCGCGGCAAGATCCTCAACGTCGCCAGCGCGACTGCCGACAAGATTCGCGCGAACAGCGAGATCGCCGACCTGACGCTCGCGATGGGCTGCGGCACGCGAAAGGACTGCGATCCCGAGAATCTTCGCTACGACCGGATCATCATCATGACCGACGCGGACGTCGATGGAGCGCATATCGCGACCCTGCTGATGACGTTCTTCTTTCAGGAAATGGCCGAGGTGGTCCGGAATGGGCATCTGTATCTTGCGCAACCGCCGCTCTACCGCCTCACCGCCGGCAAGGAGAGCCGCTACGCCCGCGATGACGAGCACCGCCGCGAGCTTGAGGAAACGGTGTTCAAGGGCAAGAAGGTCGAGGTCGGCCGCTTCAAGGGCCTGGGCGAAATGAATCCGGCTCAGCTGCGCGAAACCACCATGAATCCCGATACGCGTTCACTGATCCGTATCACCTTGCCCCAGGAATTCGAACAGCGTGCGGTGGTGAAGGAATTGGTCGACCAGCTCATGGGTCGCAATCCCGAACACCGGTTCAATTTCATCCAGAACAACGCTGGCGAATTCGACCGCGAGATGATCGACGCCTAGTCCGACTGTACTGTATGCACATGGAGCTCACCCTCCAGCGTACGGTGAACGGGGCACTTGTCCGCGATCTCGATCAGCTTTGCGCGCTGCCCTTCGTCGAGGTCGGGGCCTTCGATGGCGATCGTCCGATGCAGCGCCTGCATCTTCTTGCCCTGCTCCATGGCCTCGACGTGATCGCATTCCTCAGCGTGGTTGCGCTCGTGGCGCACTCCGACCGTCACCCCTTCCAGGGGCCACCCCTTGCGATCGGCATACATCTTCATAGTCATCGCCGTGCAGCTACCCAGCGCCGCGTTGAGGAGGTCGTAAGGCGTCGGGCCGGTATCGTCGCCGCCGTAACTTCGCGGCTCGTCGGCGATAAAACGATGGGAGACCGTGTGCACCTCGGTGCCGAACTTCCCGTGGCCGGTCTTCACGACCACCCCTTCATCGGGCAGCGGCCAGTCGTCGCGCATGGGAAGATAACGCGTCGCCCAGCTGGCGATGACATCGGCCGTGAAATGCGCATCCTCTTCCTTCACGAGAAGATGGTCTGCACCTTCCAAGCTGACGAAACTCTTCGGATGTTTCGCAGCCTGGAACAGGGCGCCGGCATGTTCGATGCCCACGATCTGATCGGTCGGCGAATGGAGAAACAGGAGCGGTTTTCGCAGGCGCGACACTTCCGCGAGGAGGTCCACGCTCTCGACCTTCTCGATGAACTCGCTGCTCAGCGTGAACTCGCGACCGCCGATCTTGACCGGCGCAGGTTCGCCCGCCCGGATGGCGTCAATGTCGCCATCGATATTGGCGAGGACGTGGGGCACGTCGCTCGGCGCACCGATCGTGGCGATCGCCGCTACGTGGTCGAAGCCGAGATCGTCCGCCGCGGCCAGCACCGCCGCGCCACCCAGGCTATGGCCGATCATCAGGACCGGGGCTTCGAAACGCTCGACCAGCATTCGCGCCGCTTCGACGAGATCGCTGACATCGGTGGCAAATCCTGCGCGACCGAACTCGCCCTCGCTCCCGCCCAGCCCGGTGAAATCGAACCGCAGCGTCGCGATGCCGCGCCGGGCCAGCGCCCTCGCTACGGTCACAGCGGCCTTGCTCTGGCGCGTGCAGGTAAAGCAGTGCGCAAACAGGGCTGCCCCGCGCACGAGGCCGGTCGGAAGCTCGAGCGAGCCTTCCAGCCTGTGCCCGGCGGCAGCATCGATCGTGATCGTTTCGGTCGGCATGATGTCTCCAGTCCGCTGTCGGGCTTGCCAAGGTTACAGCGCCCCCTTGCCCTTCGCGTGCCCACCCCTTAACGCTCGCGTCAAGTTGCAAGGGAAAACCCATGGCCGACCAGACTACCGAACAGACCCGTTTTGAAGGCACCAAGTCCTACATTGCGACCGAGGATCTCAAGGTCGCGGTGAACGCGGCCGTGACGCTTCGCCGTCCGCTGCTGGTCAAGGGCGAGCCGGGCACGGGGAAGACCGTGCTCGCGCACGAGATCTCGAAGGCGCTCGACGCCCCGCTGATCGAATGGAACGTGAAATCGACCACGAAGGCGCAGCAGGGCCTTTACGAATATGACGCGGTCGCCCGCCTGCGCGACGGCCAGCTGGGCGACGAGCGCGTCCACGACATTTCCAATTACATCAAGAAGGGCAAGCTGTGGGAAGCGTTCACTTCCGAACAGCTGCCCGTCCTGCTGATCGACGAGATCGACAAGGCCGACATCGAGTTTCCGAACGACCTGCTGCAGGAACTCGATCGGATGAGCTTCGACGTCTATGAAACGCATACCCGGATCGAGGCGAAGGAACGTCCGATCGTGGTGATCACATCGAACAACGAGAAGGAACTGCCGGACGCCTTTCTGCGCCGCTGCTTCTTCCACTATATCAAGTTTCCGGATCGCGAGACGATGCAGGACATCATCGATGTTCACTATCCCGATATCCAGAAGACGCTGGTCAAGAAGGCGATGGATATCTTCTACGAGCTGCGCGAAGTGCCGGGCCTGAAGAAAAAGCCGAGCACCAGCGAATTGCTCGATTGGCTCAAGCTGCTGATGAACGAGGATATGCCGCTCGAGACGCTGCAGGATAACAATCCGAACAGCGCCATCCCGCCGCTGCACGGCGCTCTGCTGAAAAACGAGCAGGACGTGATGATGTTCGAACGGCTTGCATTCATGGCGCGCCGCCAAAGCTGATGCATGAAGGCGGATGCCTTTGCGGGAGCGTGCGCTTCACGATCGAAGGCGACCCGCAGGGCGCACGCTATTGCTGGTGCCGCGATTGCCAGCGCATCGCAAGCGGCATGGCGACGGTCAATGTGTTGTTCGATGCCGACGCGGTGACCTATTCTGGTGCGATGACGGTGATGCGCCTTGTCGCTGACAGTGGGAACACGGTCGAACGCGGCTTTTGCGAAAAATGCGGGTCGCAGATGTATTCGAAGACCGTGGTCGGTATGGCGCAGCCGATGCGAGTGCGGGCCGGGACATTGGACGATCCGGAGATTTGCCCGCCGAGCTACATCATCTGGGGACGAAGTGCGCCATCGTGGGCTCCATTTCCGGACGGTATGATCGTGTACGAATCCGGTCCGGGCTCGACCGTTATCAATCCAAAACGGACGACTCAGTCGAAGCTGTAAGCCAGCTCCACATCTCCCCAGCGTCTGCCATTGATGATCAAAGGCACATAGACGTCCCGAACGATCACGTAATTCTTGCCGTCGCCTTCCTGGCGATAGACCGCCATTGTAAAGGGATCGTTGGTCGTCTTCGCGACATTGTCGATGCCTTCCATGATGATGCGGCCGTTGCGGCAATATTTCGTGTCGTGCGCCAGGTCGCCAATCGGCTTGCGCGACCGATCGGTAATGTGGGTTGGAAGAAACCCGTTCATATCCGCCTGCGTGCACATGACGATCGCGCCACCTTCGGCGGTGACAGCGTCATTCACTGGGCGCCAGTGTTTATCCGCCCAATCGGAAAAATTGGTGCGATACAACTTGGGATCCGTACCGGGAACCTCCCGGTAATTCTGGTCGAACAACTGATCCATGGTCAGCGTGCCTTCGGCCAAGGCCTTCGTCGCGATGTCCACCAGCTCCTGGGCGATGCCTTGGGCCTTCTCGACCATCTGGCTGTCTTGCGGCGACAGGCCGGCCTTCACCAGCGTGTCGAACATCTCGCTCGCGGTGAGCTCGAGTTCCTCCATCCGGTCATGCGCGGTGGCAAGCTTCGCCTCATTGTCGCTGACCGCCGAGTCGAAATCGCCAAGCACGTCCTGCACCCGGTGAACGTGCTCGGAGATCGTTGCCGAATTGCGCGCGATAAGATCCTGTTGCTGGTCCACCTCGCCGATCAGCTCGGTCACGCCGCTGAGGGTGCGTTCAATGGCCGATACGGAGCTTTTGGCTTCCGCACTTGCGGTGGCACCGACCTGGATCTTCTCGATCACCTGCGCTGCTTCGCCGCCGAGCGTATCGATCGTGCGGCCGATTTCCTCGGTTGCGCGCCGGGTTTCGTTCGCCAGCGATTTCACTTCATTGGCAACCACGGCGAAGGTGCGGCCCTGTTCGCCTGCGCGCATCGCCTCGATAGTCGCATTGAGCGCCAGGATATTGGTCGTTTCCGCGATCTGGTCGATTTCCTGCGAGCTGCGCCGGACCTGGTCCATCGCTGCGGCAAAGCCCGTGACATGCTGCGTCAGCGTCTGAACCAGTTCGAGCAAATTTCCGATCTGGCCCAGCGAATTGCCGATCAGTTCGGATCCCTGCGACAGGCGGTCGATGGCCCGTTCGGACAGCAGGCGCGCTTCATCCGTGGCCTCGAGCACCTTGCGCTGGTCCTCGTCCAGGTCGCGCACCGTTCCCTGCAGTTCGACATATTCGGCTCTCAAATGACCGAAGCTGTCGATGACGCCCTGCACGATCCCGGCAACGTCGGTGCAACCGACCGTGACTCGTCCGCAACTTTCCGGAATCTGGCTGATGCTGGTGCCCTCACCCAGACTGACTTGGCGCATTTCCATTGCTCGCTTCGACCCTGTTCGGTTTGTTAGGGGCGGATTAGCGCGGATTGGTTATTGTCGAGTTAAGGTTCGGCACGATCTGCCCCCTTCGCAAGGACCCGAGAAACGGTTAAGCCACTTCCATGTTCTTCAACTTCGTCGATGAATTGCGCTCCGCCGGCATTCCGGCCAGCTTCAAGGAACACCTGACTCTGCTCGAAGCGCTCGACAAGGACGTGATCGAGCAGACTCCCGAGGCCTTTTACTACCTTTCACGCGCGACCTTCGTGAAGGACGAGGGGCTGATCGACCGGTTCGATCAGGTATTCTCCAAGGTCTTCAAGGGTATCATGTCCGATTATGGCCAGAACCCGGTCGACATCCCGGAAGACTGGCTGAAGGCCGTCGCGGAGAAGTTCCTCTCCGAAGAGGAGATGGCCGCGATCAAGTCGCTCGGGGACTGGGACGAGATTATGGAGACGCTGAAAAAGCGGCTGGAAGAGCAGGAAAAGCGCCACCAGGGCGGCAACAAGTGGATCGGGACCGGCGGCACTTCGCCGTTTGGCAACTCGGGATACAATCCTGAAGGCGTGCGCATTGGCGGCGAGAGCAAGCACAAGCGCGCGGTAAAGGTGTGGGACAAGCGCGAGTTCAAGAACCTCGACAACACCAAGGAACTGGGCACGCGTAACATCAAGATGGCGCTGCGCCGGCTGCGCCGGTTCGCCCGCGAGGGTGCGGCCGACGAGCTCGATCTCGACGCGACAATCGACGGCACGGCGAAGCAGGGCTGGCTCGACATTCACATGCGGCCCGAGCGTCACAATGCTGTGAAACTGCTGCTGTTCCTTGATGTCGGCGGCTCGATGGATCCGTTCATCAAGCTGTGTGAGGAACTCTTCAGCGCGGCCACAACAGAGTTCAAGAATCTCGAATTCTTCTACTTTCACAACTGCCTGTATGAAGGGGTTTGGAAGGACAACAGCCGGCGCTGGCAGGAGCGGACCAAGACATGGGACGTGCTCCACAAATATGGCCACGACTACAAGGTGATTTTCGTTGGCGATGCCGCGATGAGCCCTTACGAGATCACCCATCCCGGCGGCAGCGTGGAGCACATGAACGAGGAAGCGGGCGCGACCTGGATGCAACGCGTGGTGAATACCTACCCGGCGACCGTCTGGCTTAATCCGGTGCCGGAGAAGCAGTGGAGCTATTCGCAATCGACCAAGGTGATGAAGCACCTCGTTAACGACCGCATGTATCCCCTGACGCTGGATGGCCTTGACGATGCAATGCGTGAACTGAGCCGCAAACAGGGCTGACGGCTTGAAGCATTCACGTTTCGAGGCTTTTCGCCTCCGCCTCGAACGATACGACCCTGGCACCGGCTGGCGGCTGTGGCTTTACGAATTTCTGCTGTTCGGGTTCAAGCAGGCCTGGGCGTGCCTGTTCGGCGCTCTGATGCTCGGCTTGCTACTGGCAACGCATTTCTTCTACCCGGACGATGCGCCGCTCTACCGCTATGATTTCATCACGCTTGGCGCCCTGGCGATCCAGTTGGGAATGATCGCCTTCCGGCTCGAAACTATCGCCGAGGCCAAGGTAATTCTGATTTTCCATGTCGTCGGCACGGTCATGGAACTGTTCAAGACAGCCGCGGGATCGTGGCTCTATCCCGAACCGAGCCTTCTCAGGATCGGCGATGTCCCCCTGTTTTCGGGTTTCATGTACGCCTCGGTGGGAAGCTATATCGCCCGGGTCTGGCGGATCTTCGATTTCCGCTACGCGAACTATCCGGCGCGCTGGATGACGTATGGGCTTGCAGCGGCCATCTATGTCAACTTTTTCGCACATCATTGGCTGCCGGATGTCCGTGCGATGCTGTTCGTGGCGACCTTTGCGGCGTTCTGGCGCACGCGCATCTATTTTCGAAACTGGCGCGCATATCGCTGGATGCCCTTGCTGCTCGGGTTCTTCCTCGTCGCCCTATTCATCTGGGGTGCAGAAAATATCGCGACATTCGCTCGCGCCTGGTCCTATCCGGGCCAGGAGGATGGCTGGGAGATGGTAAGCCTTGCCAAGCTCGGCAGCTGGTTCCTCCTGATGCTGATCAGCTTCGTTCTCGTCAGCCTTGTCAATCCGTTGAAGACGCCGGATAATGAGACCTGAGGAGCAACGCAATGCAGACTATTTCCCTTATTTCCGCGGCCCTGCTGGCCAGCGTCGCCTTGGCAGCGGACACCGATACCGCTCCGGAAGCCCCGGCCGACGCTGAAGCGCGACCTTGCGACGGTGCCTATCCAGTCTTCAATCCCGAAGGTTGCCCGGAGAAACCCATCACGCCGGCTGACGCCGAGGACATCATCTGTCGTGACAAGATACACCAGGTTCGCGATGCAAATGGCCAGCCGCAGCTCCGCCGGGATGCGGAGCAGCGCGAGGACGCCGCGATGATCAAGGCAGTCGACCAACGGATCGACGGCTGCAATGTGATGGTCATGCATCACGACACAACCGACATTCGCCCGCTTCCCAAACCGGATGGCGAGCCGAGGCTGGAGCCGGCCGGCTAGGCCCTGCTCGCTAGTCCTGCTTGTCGAGTTCCTCGTTGAGGCGCAGGCTGCAGCGCCAGAAGAAGAATGCCGGGATCAATCCGAGGAAGGCGGCCCCGTAAAGGACGTAGCGCACGCTCTCCTCGCCATATTCAGGCCGCAGGAAGTCCGACAGCATGCCGAAGAAAAGCGGGCCGAGTCCCAGCCCGATCAGGTTCTGAAAGAACAGCAGTACCGCGGCGGCGATGGCGCGCGAGCGCAGCGGCACGAGGCCTTGCGCCGCGGAATAGGTCGGGCCGTAGTAGAGCGAATTGAGCAGGGTCGGCACGAACAGCAGGGCAAGGCCCGCCTGCCAGCTTTGCGCCTGATAGGCGAGGAAGGCGAGCGGCGCGGCAATTGCCATGCCAATGGCCGGCGCGGTCAGGACATGACGGCGATTCTTGGCACCAAAGCGGTCGGCGAGCCACCCGCCGAGCACTGTTCCGGCAATGCCCGCGGCGCCGTTGACGATACCGAACCAGAACCCGACCTCGCCCGGCGTCATTCCGTGGGTCCGCTGGAAAAAGATCGTCGTCCAGGTCGTCTTGCCATAAGCGAGGAATGCCGCAGCCGATCCCGCAACCAGCAGGAGGACGAAGGCCCGTGACCGCATCACCCTGGCCATCGCCTGAAAGAAGGGGACGACGTCTTCCGTCCCGCGTTGACGCAACACTTCCAGGCTGTCCTTGCGGCGCGGTTCCTTGAGGACGAACCAAACCACCAACGCCAACGCGACGCCCGGCAGTCCGACGAACAGGAAGGCGCGCCGCCAGCCGACCCAGTCTGCCAACACCCCGCCGATCAGCATGCCCAGCAGCGTCCCGATGGGAATGCCGAGAGCATAAAAGGCAAGCGCCGAACTGCGCTTTTCAGGCGGGACCATGTCCGAAATCAGCGAATGGGCCGGCGGCGTGCAGCCCGCCTCGCCCACCCCCACCCCGATCCGGGCAAGCAGCAACTGGATGAAGTTTTGCGCCAGCCCGCAGAGCGCAGTCATGGCTGACCAGGTGGCCAGTGCCAGCGCGATCAGACGCGGACGATGCGTCGTGGGGCGATCGGAAAATCGCGCGATGGGCAAACCCAGCACTGTGTAGAACAGGGCAAATGCCAGGCCCGTCATCAGGCCGATCTGTGTGTCGCTAAGTCCCAGGTCGAGCGCGATAGGTTCGGCCAGGATGTTGACGATTTGCCGGTCGATGAAATTGAAGATGTAGACGATCAGCAGAATCCAGAGCGTCGCCCGCACCGAAGTCTGTGCGCCGCCAGTTTGTGCCGCTGTCGCCATAAGAACCTCTCCCGAAGCGCGGGTATGCCCGTCACCCGAGAGCAAGCAACCCTATCGACAGGCGTTCGTCAAGCGATCTGCGACAAAACGGAACAATCGGTTTGGCGACAGGCGCCTGCCGCCGGGGAATTGCTCAGCTGTACAGCAAATGCGGCGCGATGGTTTCGCGCCACGCCGCCTCGTCAGCGTCGGCCAGTGCGTCGAGGTCGCCCGGCTCAGCCTCGGCGTCATCCACCCATTCGCGCAATGTCGGACCGCCATTGATGACGTCGATCGCCAGTCGCTCGAGCTCGTATTCGTAGGGGAAGTCGCGCCACAGGTCGTAGTCGGGATAGAGCTTGCGGATCGCCTTGAACGCGAGGGCCTGCAGGCGCCAGGGGCGAAACTCGTGATGGTCGTGAAAGGGCCCCTCGGCATGAACCATCAATGCGTTGCACAATGTTCCGGCATGCTTGTGGAACGTCGGCTCGAACCAGCATTCGCGCAGCGCGCACCCGCGCAGCCACATGGGTGCCATGCGGTTCATCTCGCGCAATACGTCGCCTGCAGCAATATCTGGTGCGCCGAACAGCACTTCGAGCGGCCGGGTCGTCCCGCGTCCCTCGCTTAGCGTGGTGCCCTCCAGCATGACGGTGCCGGCATAGGCGCGCGCCATATTCAAATTGGCCGCATTGGGGCTGGGATTGATCCAGACGCGGTCCTTCGGCCAGCCGAACCCAGGCGCCTGTCCTGGCTTCCAGTCGACCATCTCGATTACGCGATAATCGAGATCGAGCTCGAAGTGATCCTTGAACCAGTGCCCCATCTCGCCCAGCGTCATGCCGTGGCGCATCACCATCGGCCCGGCGCCGACGAAACTTTCCTCACCCGGTTGCAGCAAGGTTCCTTCGACCGGTCCGCCGGCCGGATTGGGCCGGTCGAGCACCCATACTGCCTTCCCGGCTTTTGCAGCCTCTTCCATCACATAGAGTAGCGTGGTGACGAAGGTATAAATACGGCAGCCGAGATCCTGCAGGTCGAACAGGAAGATGTCGGCACTCGACATCATCTGGCCGGTTGGCCGCCGCACTTCGCCATAGAGGCTGAAGATCGGAATACCGTATCGCGGATCGGTTTCGTCCGCGGTCTCCACCATATTGTCCTGCTTGTCCCCCTTCAGCCCGTGTTGCGGCCCGAAGGCGGAGGTGACGCGAACGCCGCGTTGGATCAACGCGTCGAGCGAATGGTCGAGCTGCGCCGTTACCGAGGCGGGGTGCGCGACCAGCGAGACTCGCTTGCCCTCCAGCGGTGCGCGCAATTCAGGTTCCGCCAACAGGCGATCAATGCCAAACTTCATCTGGCGGTCGGTGCCGCAAGCGCGAGTGTGAAGCAAGCCGGATCGTGGAAATCCGGCTCCTCGCTCGTGTGGGCAAGCGCCCAATAGCTTTTCGCCCCGCCCCTCTCCTCGATGACGCACGATATGCCGAGCGAACAGTCTTCCTCGGGCAATGCCTTCGTCGGGATCGCAGCGTCGAACAGCGCGAAGTTCGTCCCCGGACGGATGGTGCAGTCCAGCGCGTGCTCCACCGGATGGTTCCGCATGCCTTTACGCGGCGTATCGAAGGCGTAAGCGGCCCAGCGCTCCGACGGCGAAAGATTGAATTCGAGATAGGCGCTGGCCCCCTCGGGCTTGACGAACAGTTCGAAACACGTGGTCTGCCACAGCATGTCGGCGCGCTTCCTCCCGCCGAACGCGGGATAGACCACCTTGCCAGCCTGTTCGATGCGCCACCGGAAGCACAGCCAATTTGCGTCGTAGCTTACCAATCGTGCAGAAACTCTGCTTACCTCCGCAGGTGGAAACGCCGGATGGGGCACCAGTTCATGCGTTTTCATGGCAGTCCTTAGCTGCTAGCGCGCGCTCCACCATGACCAGTTTCACATCCGATCTCCTGCGCAATCTCGACCAGCGCGGCTACATCCACCAGATCACCAACGCCGAGGCGCTCGACGCGCTCGCGGCCAAGGAGATCGTGCCGGGCTATATCGGCTTCGATGCCACCGCGCCATCGCTGCATGTCGGCAGCCTCGTGCAGATCATGATGCTGCGGCGCTTGCAGCAGGCGGGCCACAAACCGATCATCGTGATGGGCGGCGGAACGACCAAGGTCGGTGATCCGAGCGGCAAGGACGAGAGCCGCAAGATGCTCTCCGACGCCGATATCGAGGCCAATATCGCCGGGATCCGCAAGGTGTTCGAACGGCTGCTGGCCTTCGGCGATGGCCCTACCGATGCGGTGATGGTGAACAATGACGAATGGCTCAGCACACTCGGTTACATCGAATTGCTGCGCGACGTGGGGCCGCATTTTACGATCAACCGGATGCTGACCTTCGATTCGGTCAAGCTGCGGCTCGAGCGCGAGCAGCCGCTGACCTTCCTCGAATTCAACTACATGATTCTTCAGGCCTATGATTTCCGCGAACTGGCGGAGCGCTATGACTGTCGCTTGCAGATGGGCGGTAGCGACCAGTGGGGCAATATCGTCAATGGCATGGAGCTTGCGCGCAGAATGGACGGGCGCGAGCTGTTCGGACTGACGACGCCGCTGCTGACGACGGCTGACGGCTCGAAGATGGGTAAGACCGCGGCGGGCGCGGTGTGGCTTAACGAGGACCAGCTTTCGAACTACGATTTCTGGCAATTCTGGCGCAATACCGACGATCGCGACGTTGGCCGCTTCCTGCGCTTGTTTACAGATCTCCCGCTGGATAAAATCGAACGGCTCGAAAAACTCGAAGGCGCCGAAATCAACCAGGCCAAGATCGTCCTCGCAAACGCGGTCACGACGCTTGTGCGCGGAGCGGATGCTGCCAAAACGGCGGAAGCAACCGCATCCCAGACTTTTGCTGCGGGCGGGTCCGGCGCGGATCTGCCCACCTTGGCAATCGGTGCCGAGGGCATGCGGATCGGAGCGGCGCTGACTGCGCTCGGTTTCACGGCATCGAATGGCGAAGCGAAGCGGAAGCTGGCCGAAAAGGCGGTAAGGCTCGACGACGTTATCGTGGACGATCCGGGCTATCTCGTCACAGTCGCAGAAGGGGCGGAAGCCAAGCTGAGTCTCGGCAAGAAGAAGCATGCGATCCTGCACCGTTGACCGCCTTTCCGGCGGTCAATAAAAGCACAAAACCTGCGCGCCGATTTACCAAATATCAGCCTTTTTCGGCAAAGACTTTGAGCGATCGAAATTCTTGGAGGGATCGCCGGGTATGAGTGCCGGAGCACAATTGAGCGTAACCGACCAGCGGCGCATGGCGCGCCATCCGGTCGATCACCCGGTTATTGCCGAACATTTCGGCCGGGGTGACCTGCGCCTTCACATCGCCAATCTCTCGGCAAACGGCTTTATGGTCGACAATGCCGATGGCCTTACGCGCGGTGAGCGTGTCATCATTCGCTTGCCGGTGATCGGAAGGATCGAATCCTACGTTATCTGGACCCGCGACAATCGCGCCGGTTTCCAGTTCGAGCGGATCATCCGGATGGACGATTTTCTAGCCTTGATCGACGAGCTTCAGCCCAACCCGCGCTTGCGCAAGCTTCGCTGAGCCGAACCTATAGATAACAAAGCGCATGACAGGCGCGTCTTCACAAGCGAAGGCGCGCCTGTCATGCGTCTCGCGTGAGCGAAACCGACCAAAGCCTCTCTCCCGATACATCGCCGCTGCGCATAGCGAATTTCCGCGCCTATTGGCTGTCGCGGCTCAGCATGACGCTGGCGCAATATGCGATGATGCTGATTATCGGGTGGCAGACCTATAATATCGCCCGTGACGGCGGACTGAGCGTTGCGGAGGCATCCGGGCAGTTGGCGCTGATCGGGCTGCTCCAGTTTCTCCCGCTGTTCGTTCTGACCCCGTTCTCGGGCTGGGCGGCGGATCATTTCGATCGTCGCAATCTCGCGCGACTGACCATGATAGCGCAACTGGGCTGCGCCGTGGTGCTCGCGTGGCTGACCTGGCAGGACACGATCTCCCTAGCCTGGCTCTACGCGGTTGCCATCGTCCTCGGCATCGTCCGCGCGTTCAATGGCCCTGCGCTCTCCGCCCTCGCACCCAATCTCGTACCCAAGGCGATCCTTCCCAACGCCATCGCCTTGTCGAGCATCGCCTGGCAGGTGGGGATGATCGTCGGGCCCGCGATCGGCGGCTACACCTATGCCGTGCTGCCTGCCCTGCCCTACGTCGTGGCTGCGATCCTTTTCATCGTTTCCATATCTGCCATTTCCTTCATCGGTGCCGTGCCCCAGCCTCCGCGCGAGGCCAACAAGCGACCGATCCACCAGATGGTCGAAGGCCTGCGCTACGTCGTGCGGAACAAGATGGTGCTTGGCGCGATCACGCTCGACCTGTTCGCCGTGTTTCTGGCTGGCGCGACGGCACTGTTCCCGGTTTATGCGCGTGACATCCTGGAGGTGGGCGAAACCGGTCTTGCCCAGTTGGCAATGGCGCCGGCGGTCGGCGCTGCCCTGACTGCGCTGTTCTTCTCCTTCCGCCCGCTCAGAACGAATGTCGGGCCGAAGATGCTTTGGGCCGTCGCCATATTCGGGCTCGCCACGGTGGTATTCGGCCTGTCCCGCTCCATGCCGCTCAGCCTCGCGATGCTGTTCATTGTGGGTGCCGCCGATATGTTCAGCGTCTACATCCGCCAGTCGCTCATCCAGCTTCACACGCCTGACGACAAACGCGGCCGGGTTTCCTCGGTCAGCCTGTTGACGATCAGCGCGTCCAACGAATTCGGCGATTTCTTTTCCGGTTCGCTCGCCTTCCTAATCGGGCCGGTCGCCGCCGTCGTCACGGGCGGCATCGGCGCGATCGTGACCGTAGGCCTCTGGTCTCGCGTGTTCCCGGTATTGCGCACCACGCGGACCTTTGACCCGCCGGAAGAATTGTTGGAAACGACACCCGAAGAAAAGCTCAAGGAGCAGATCCCATGAAAGCCGACTCCATCCTCGCTACAATTGGCAAGACGCCTCACGTCCGCCTGTCGCGCCTGTTCCCCGATCACGAGGTCTGGGTGAAGAACGAGCGCGCGAACCCTGGCGGGTCGATCAAGGACCGCATCGGCCTCGCCATGATCGAGGATGCGGAAAAATCTGGCAAGCTCAAGGAAGGCGGCACGATCGTCGAGCCGACCAGCGGCAACACCGGCATCGGCCTTGCCATGACCGCAGCGGTCAAGGGATACAAACTGATCCTCGTCATGCCAGAGAGCATGAGCGTCGAGCGGCGCCGTCTGATGCTTGCCTATGGCGCGACCTTCGACCTGACGCCCAAGGAAAAGGGGATGAAAGGCGCTATCGAGCGCGCGCAGGAACTGGTCGAGAAAATCGACGGTGCCTGGATGCCAAGCCAGTTCGACAACGAAAGCAACTGGAAGGTCCATGCGCGCACCACGGCACAGGAAATCCTCGAAGATTTTGCCGACAGCCCGATCGACGTAATGATCACCGGGGTCGGCACCGGTGGACACCTGACCGGCTGTGCGGAAGTGCTCAAGGAAAAGTGGAGCGGGTTCAAGGCCTATGCGGTGGAACCGGCATTGTCGCCTGTCATTAGCGGCGGGCAACCCGGCCCGCATCCCATCCAGGGAATCGGCGCGGGTTTCGTGCCCGATAACCTCCACACCCAGGCGATCGATGGCGCGATTCAGGTCGACGCCGAAGAAGCCAAGGAGATGGCCCGCCAGTGCGCGGCGAAGGAAGGGTTGCTGGTCGGCATCTCCAGCGGCGCAACGCTGGCTGCGATCGCCAGGAAGCTTCCCGATCTGCCCGCTGGCAGCCGGGTAATGGGCTTCAATTACGACACAGGTGAGCGGTACCTGTCGGTCCCTGACTTCCTGCCGGAGTGATGGGCGCCGAGCGGATAGGATATGTTGACGGGGAAACGCCTCTGGAGGGCTTGCTCTTTCGTCCCACTGAGGCTCCTCGTGCAGCCGCAGCGGTCTTTCCGACCATAATGAATACGACCCCCGCGGTCGAAGCCAAAGCGCAGGCTCTGGCTGAGGCAGGCTATCTCGCGATGGTATGCGACCTTTATGGTCGGACACCTGCAGATTTTGCGCAATCGCAAGATTGGGCGGGCGAGTTGACGCGCAATGTCGAAATGCACCGTGCCCAGCTTTACGCAAGCCTCGCCGCGCTCCGAATCCGGGCGGAAGGCCTTCCGCTCCTTGCCATCGGGTTTTGCATGGGCGGTCAGGCTGTTCTCGAGCTGGCGCGATCAGGCGCCGACCTGCGGGCGGTGGCGAGTTTTCATGGGCTGTTGCAGACACTGGCCCCGGCACAGCCGGACACGGTCCGCGCCCGCATTCTTGTATGCCACGGCTATGCCGACCCGCTCGTCCCGCGCGAACACGTGATCGCGTTCTGGGAGGAAATGGACCGGGCCGGCGCCGACTGGCACTTCCATGCTTATGGCAAGGTGAAGCACGGTTTCACCAACCCGAATCCACCGCCCGACAACGGTGTTGTGGATTATGACGCAAGCGCGGACCGGCAAAGCTGGGCTGCCATGCTCAACTTCTTCGACGAGGTGCTCGGCTGAAACTAGAAGGCCCGGACAAGCAGTCCGGGCCTCCGATTCTATTGTCGAGTGAGGTCAGGCCGCTGTCGCGAAAGCTTCTTCGCCCAGTGCCATCATGCTCTCAGCGCCTGCTTCCAGCTTGCGGCGAAGCGCGCCGGCATCGGGCAGGAAACGGTCCATATAATAGCGCGCGCTGGCAAGCTTCGCTTCGTAGAAAGCTTTGTCGTCGCTACCGTCGGCAAGCGCTGCCTGCGCAGTCTTGGCCATGCGTAGCCACATCCAGCCGAGCGAGACGATGCCCATTATGTGCATGTAGTGATGCGCGCCCGCCCCAAGGTGGTTCGGATTCTGCATGGCATTGTTCATGAACCACATGGTCGCAGCCTGCTGCTGGCCAAGTGCTTTCTCCAGCCGCTCCGCCATCGGCGCAAGAGCCTCATCGTTCTTGGCGGCGGCAATGTCCTCACCGACCGTTTTGAAGAAGGCCTGGATCGCGGCACCGCCCTTCTGGGCGAGCTTGCGACCGCACAGGTCCATGGCCTGAACGCCATTGGTGCCTTCGTAGATCTGCGCAATGCGGGCATCGCGCACGAACTGGCTCATGCCCCATTCCTCAATATAGCCGTGGCCGCCGAAGACCTGCTGCATATTGGTCGCGACCTCATAGCCCTTGTCGGTGCCGTAGCCCTTGATGACCGGAGTCAGCAGGCCGATCATCATGTCGGCTTCCTCGCGCTCTTCCTCGGTCTGCGCCTTGTGCGTCAGATCGACCTGCAGCGCGCCCCACAGGCACAGCATGCGCATCCCTTCGGTGAAGGTCTTGGCGTCCATGAGCATGCGGCGCACGTCGGGGTGGACGAAGATCGGATCTGCCTGCGCATCGGGATCGGCCGGACCGGTCAGCGCGCGGCCCTGGCGGCGATCAAGCGCATAGGCAACTGCGTTCTGATAGGACACCTCCGCCTGGCTCAGGCCCTGGATGCCAACGCCGAGACGCGCGGCGTTCATCATGATGAACATGGCGGCGAGGCCCTTGTTTTCCTCGCCGACGAGCCAGCCCTTCGCGCCGTCATAGTTCAGCACACAGGTGGAATTCGCATGAATGCCCATCTTGTGTTCGATCGAGCCGCACATCACGCCATTGCGCTCGCCCGGGGTCCCGTCTTCGTTGACGATGAACTTGGGGACGACGAACAGCGAGATACCCTTGGTGCTGTCGGGCGCGCCCGGGGTCTTGGCGAGCACCAGATGGATGATGTTCTCGCTCATGTCGTGCTCGCCGGCCGAGATGAAAATCTTAGTGCCGGTGATCGCGTAGCTGCCGTCTGCCTGAGGTTCGGCCTTGGTGCGGATCATGCCAAGATCGGTGCCGCAATGCGGCTCGGTCAGGTTCATGGTGCCGGTCCATTCGCCCGAGACCATCTTGGGCAGGTATTTTTCCTTCTGTTCCTGCGACCCCTTGGCGATGAGCGCTGAAATTGCGCCATTGGTAAGGCCGGGATACATTCCGAAGGCCTGGTTCGCGCTCGAGATGAATTCCTCCATCACGAAGCCGAGAACGTGCGGCATCCCCTGTCCGCCGAACTCTTCCGGGTGAGCCAGCGTGCCCCAGCCGGCTTCGCGGAACTGGTCGAATGCTTCCTTGAAGCCCTTGGGAGTGGTGACCGAGCCATCTTCGTGACGCGTGCAACCTTCCTGGTCGCCCGACTGGTTCAGGGGCGCGAGCACTTCGGCACAGAACTTGCCGCCTTCGTTGATGACCGCATCGGTCACATCGGGGCTGGCCATTTCGAACCCCGGCAGATTGCCGTAGTTGGCGAGGTCCAAAACTTCGTTGACGATAAAACGCGTGTCGCGGGTCGGAGCGGAATAGATGGGCATCTGCGTGTCCTTGGTTTGACAGGTTTTGGAGAGAGTGGACCTATTCGAGTTCGAGCGACTCGATCTGCTCGATGAAGTCCGCAAGTTCCTTGATCGAGCTATCTATGTCGGCGCGCTGTTCCTTCAGCTTGGCAACATGCGCCTTGCATTTCTCGACTGTGACGCGGCGCTGTTCCACGCGCCCGTCTCCGAGATCATAGAGGTCGATCATTTCGCGGATTTCGGTGAGCGAGAACCCGACATTCTTGGCACGCATGATCCATGCGAGCCGCGCGCGATCGCGTTTGGAATAAATGCGGGTGAGGCCGACACGGGATGGCGCGATCAGCCCCTCATCCTCGTAGAATCTCAAGGCACGCGCCGTGCAGCCGAATTCGCTGGTCAGATCGGAAATCGAGTATTGTTCGCGGCCGAACGCATCGGGCCGTTCGAGATGGGCGCCCGCATGGCGGCGTTCGCCGCTGCTGCGCTCAACATCCTTGGGAAGCGGCTGGGTCATGCCGCGGTCCTACTCAACGTTTACGTAAGCGTCAAGTGTTGACGGGTTGGAGAGTTCGGCCGCTGACGACCCGGTAGAAACACGATTGCGCTCCCGTGTGGCATGTAGGGCCCGCCGGACTGCATCGGAGAACGAATGCGTCCTGGTCACAATCCACCAGCATTTCATCTACCCGGAGAACATTGCCGGACGTCTCGCCCTTCTTCCACAATCGCCCTCGCGACCGTGAGTGGAAGTGGGCCACTCCGCTCTCGATCGTCTTGTCGAGCGCCTCGGCGTCCATGAAGGCGACCATAAGGACTTCTCCGCACGCACTATCTAGGGCAACAGCCATAACCAAGCCGTTGGCATCAAATTTTGGCCTGAGCTCGCGCGTGGTTTCCTGCTTAGTCGATCCGGACACGCATCTACCTTTTCAAATTGTAAGAATACGACATGCTTGTTGCACGATAACCACAAAGGGGTTTCAAAATCGAGCCGCTTTCAGAATCGATATTCCATGAAGCGGCGACATAGTGAACATTCTTTCTTGCGAGCCACGTTGGTTCGCCCACCGGAGCATCGGTGCCGACAGAGCGCCAGGTTCATGGGGGTCCCGGATACGCAGCCGCGATGAGGGTTTTCGCGGCGCATCCGGATACGATGAGGGATGGACCGAGGTGCTGGCTGGGGGGCTGCACCGTTGTCGCAAGACCGGTCCGGTTTTATTCGTCACGTGGCGCCCGGGTCCGCAAGGATCCGGGCGTTTCACTTATGCAGCGCGTCCGGCTGCGTCTCTCGCCTCGTCCAGTACCCGCGCAAAGCAGGCGATGACGACACTTCTGGCGCCCGCTTTCTTCAACGCTTTCGTACACGCCAGCGAGGTCGCCCCGCTCGTAAGCACGTCGTCGACAAGCATTATGTCGGCGCCATCGACCGGCGGCTTTCTCGAAGTGCGGACTTCGATCGCGCCTGCCAAAGCCTTGCTGCGAGCCTTGCTTCCCAGGCCGCCAAGCGACGGTGTGGCTTTGCGCCGGACCAGCGCATCGACCGCCAGATCGCCATAACCCATGCCCGCGAGCTCTTGGGCAAGCAGCGCGGCCTGATTGTAGCCTCTTTGCCACAGGCGACCGCGGTGAAGCGGAACCGGAACGATAATGCGCGCGATTCCGTCAGCAGGCAGCCGCGCCGCGATCAATCGGGCAAGCAGCGGCGCCAGCGCAATCCGTCGGCCATGCTTCAGCGCGAGGATAAGCTTGCGTGACGTCTCACCATAGAGGGCGCCAGCGGCAATGCCGTCATGTAATGGAGGGTTGGAAAGGCAGGGCGCGCAGATCGCACCATGCGCTGGGCCGGCCTCGCCGAAGGGGCGCTGACATGTCGCGCATGATGGCTCGCCCGGAATGCGCAGATCGCTCCAGCAATCGGTGCAAAGGCCGCCCTGCTCTCCAACACTCTCGCCACAGGCCGGACATCGCGGCGGGTACACGAAGTCAACCAGTGGCGCGAGGCTCTCGGCGATAAGGCGTCTTGTCGACATCCAAAGCTGATGCCCGCCTTGCACGGCCCGCGCAAGCGCGGCAGGGCGGCACGATGGCCAGCAAGCCCCCTCCCCGCATCTTCTCCCGCGAGCGCCGGATCGCCGGACTCCGCCGTGCGCGCGTCCGGCAATCGCAGCGCGACGCGGCGCGCTATGTCCTGCAGGACATGGTTGAGGACGTGCTTGAGCGGCTTGAGTTCATGCGCCTTTCGCCGGGCCGCGCTTTGGTGGTTGGGGACTGGACCGGGACACTTGCGCTCTCGCTTAGGGGTTTGGGCGCGCCGGTGGAGGAGGCGGATGTTGCAACCCTCGACGAGGAAGCGCCCCTGCTTGGTGGACCGTACGATCTGATCGTCTCGCTCGCCTCGCTCGACCGGGTGAACGACTTGCCGGGCGCGCTGCTTCATCTCCGGGGCGCGCTGGACGATGGCGGTATCCTGATCGCCAGCGTCGTCGGTGCCGGGAGCCTGCCCAACCTGCGGCGGGCGATGATCGCCAGCGAGCCTGACCGACCGGCCGCCCGGATGCACCCGCTGATCGACAATGCCGCTGCCTCAGCTCTCCTCCAGCGCGCGCTGTTCCGGCGTCAGGTAGTCGATGGGCGTTCGCTGAGCGTTTCTTACGCCAGCCTTGACCGCCTCGTGTCCGACCTGCGCGACCAGGGCCTCGGCAGTTCGCTCGCCAGCCCTGCCCCGCCGCTTGGCAGGACGGCGCTCGAGCGGGCGCGCGAAGCCTTCCTGCAAACCGCCAACAGCAAGGGCCGAGTGGTCGAAACCTTCGAGGTTCTCACGCTAACCGGTTGGCGCGACTAGCGAAGGCTCGCCTGCGCCGCAGCAAGGCGTGCGATCGGCACGCGGTAAGGTGAGGCACTGACGTAATCGAGGCCGGTCTTCTCGCAAAAGGCGATACTTGCCGGATCCCCGCCGTGTTCACCACAGATGCCAAGCTTGATGCCGTCGCGGGTTGCTCGCCCGCGCTCGCTCGCCAGTTCCACCAGCTGGCCCACGCCGTCGACATCGATGCTGACGAACGGGTCGCGCGCAAAGATGCCCTTGTCGACATAGGTCGTCAGGAAGCGCCCGGCATCATCACGGCTCACGCCGAGGGTCGTTTGCGTGAGGTCGTTGGTGCCGAAGCTGAAGAACTCTGCGGTCTCGGCGATGGCACCTGCCATCAATGCGGCCCGCGGAAGCTCGATCATGGTTCCGACGAGATAGTCGACGGTGCAGCCGGTCTTTTCGAAGACATCGCTGGCAGCCCTGTCGACGACGTCCTTGAGCAAGTCGAGCTCGCGCTTGGTCGCGACTAGCGGGATCATTACCTCGGGCACCGGCGCTTCGCCGCTGGCCTTGGCGACCTCGCAGGCTGCTTCGAAGATGGCCCGCGCCTGCATCTCGTAGATTTCGGGATAGGTAATCCCGAGCCGGCACCCGCGATGGCCGAGCATCGGGTTGAACTCATGCAGCTCGTTCGCGCGACGGCGCAGCTTGTCGATGCTGACGCCGGTCGTCTCGGCAAGCTCCTCGAACTCGGTATCGCCGGTCGGCAGGAACTCGTGGAGCGGCGGATCGAGCAGGCGAATCGTGCATGGCAGGCCAGCCATCACCTCGAAGATCTTTACGAAATCGCCGCGTTGCTCTGGCAGCAACTTGTCCAGGGCCGCGCGGCGGCCGGCCTCGTTTTCGGCAAGGATCATCTCGCGCACCGCGCTGATCCGGCCAGCGTCGAAGAACATGTGCTCCGTACGGCACAGGCCGATGCCTTCCGCCCCGAACTGCCGCGCCATCTTGCATTCGGTTTCGGTCTCGGCATTGGTGCGCACGCCCATGCGGCGGTGCCGGTCCGCCCAATCCATCAATGTTCCGAAATCGCCGGCCAGCTCCGGCTCTATGGTGGCGACCTCACCAGCCATGACCTGACCATTGGCACCGTCGATGGTGATGACGTCGCCTTCCTTGAGTTCGCGACTGCCGATGCTGAGCGTGCGTTCGTCACGGGCGATCGACACCTGCGAAGCGCCCGAGACGCAGGGCCGCCCCATTCCACGCGCCACGACGGCTGCGTGACTGGTCATTCCGCCGCGCGCGGTAAGGATGCCGGTGGCGGCGTGCATGCCATGAATGTCCTCGGGGGACGTCTCGACGCGGACGAGGATCACCTTCTCGCCCCGCCCTGCCCACAATTCGGCGGTATCGGCATCGAGCACGATCTTGCCGCTCGCCGCACCAGGCGACGCCGGAAGCCCGGTCGTCAGCACATCGCGCGGCGCATCGGGGTCGAGCGTCGGGTGAAGCAGCTGGTCGAGCGCCATCGGATCGACGCGCAGGATCGCGGTCTTCTCGTCGATCAGCCCTTCGCCCACCATGTCGACCGCCATCTTCAGCGCGGCCTTGGCGGTGCGCTTGCCATTGCGGGTTTGGAGCAGCCACAGCTTGCCCTGCTGCACGGTGAACTCGATGTCCTGCATGTCCTTGTAGTGCTTTTCGAGCAGCTCGAAGACATGAGCGAGCTCGCCGAATGCGTCGGGCATGGCTTCTTCCATACTCGGCTTGTCGGCTCCGGCGGCCTCGCGGCGCGCCTGTGTCAGGTATTGCGGTGTGCGGATCCCGGCGACGACATCTTCGCCCTGCGCGTTAACCAGCCATTCGCCATAGTAGGCGCGCTCGCCGGTCGAGGGGTCGCGGGTGAAGGCGACGCCGGTGGCCGAGGTGTCGCCCATATTGCCGAACACCATCGCCTGCACGTTGACGGCCGTGCCCATGTCGTGCGGGATGTCGTTGAGGCGGCGGTAGACCTTGGCGCGTTCGCTGTCCCAGCTGTCGAAGACTGCGCTGATCGCGCCCCATAGCTGCTCGATGGGGTCCTGCGGGAACGGCGTGCCGAGTTCCTGCTCGACGATGGACTTGTACTCGGCGACGAGCGTCTTCCACTCGTCCGCGCTCAATTCGGTGTCGGCGTAATAGCCAGCGTCTTCCTTGGCGATTTCGAGCGCTTCCTCGAACAGGCCGTGGTCGACGCCGAGGACCACATCGCCATACATCTGGATGAAGCGACGGTAGCTGTCCCAGGCGAAGCGTTCGTCGCCACTGGTCTTGGCGAGTCCCTCGACCGTTTCGTCGTTAAGGCCGAGATTGAGGACGGTATCCATCATGCCGGGCATCGAGATCGCTGCGCCCGAGCGCACCGATACAAGCAGCGGATCGGCCTCATCGCCGAAGCCTTTGCCAACGGTGGTCTCCACGTGCTTCAGCGCCTCGGCTACATCGTTGCGCAGCTTCTCGCTGAAGTCGCTGCCACCGGCGAGATACTTCAGGCATTCCTCGGTCGCGATGGTGAAGCCCGGCGGGACCGGCAGGCCGATGCTGGCCATTTCGGCAAGGTTCGCGCCCTTGCCGCCGGTGACGGTCTTGTCCTTCTGCCGCGCATTCGTATGCGGCGCATCGCCGCCGAAGGTGAAGACTGTTTCGTTCATGCTATCGCCCGTCAAACTGAGACATGGACCGCATGTTACACAGTCCATTGGGTAAAAAACTCATCCCTCGATACGAGAGAAATCTGCGACTTTGTGCACTGCAGCACGGAAGCGCGCAAGCAGGTCGAGCCGGTGTGCCCGCTTGTTTTCTTCGTCCGCATTTACCGTCACTTCTTCGAAGAAACGGTCGATCGGACCGCGCAGGCCGGCAAGCGCCGCCATCGCCGCGCCGAAGTCCTCCGCTTCAATGGCTCGCGAAGCGGCCGGTTCCGAAGTGTCGAGCGCGTCCATCAGCGCCTTTTCGGCCGGTTCGGGCGTGTAGGAAAGCTCCTTCGCGTGGCGCTCGGACATCTTGGCGTCGATCACAGCCTTCATGTCGGGATCGTCGACCAGGGCCAGCGGGTCTTCCTCGCCCGTGCGGGCGATCTCGCCTTCCGCGCCGTGCCAGTCTTCCTTCTTGAGGATATTGGCCGCCCGCTTGTAGCCTGCGAGCAGGTTGGCGCCGTCTTCGGTTTCCATGAAGGACTGAAGCGCTTTCACGCGGGCAAGCAGGCGGACGAGATCGTCCTCGCCCCCGAGCGCGAAGACCGCGTCGATGAGGTCGTGACGAACACCCGCCTCGCGTTGCTGGACCTTGAGGCGGTCTACGATGAACTGAACAACTTCGCTCGCGACTGTCGACAGGTTTTGATTGTCCACCTCGACTGTCTGTTCGCGCGAGAGGCGGTCTTTGAACCCTTCACCATAGATACGCTCAAAAATAGCGAAGGAATCGGTCGCAGGCGACAAGATTGGAAGTTCTCTAACTGTCTTGAAAAGCGAAAACCGAAGCCCGTTTTCGAGTATCAAGCGGGAAACCCCGATTGCAGCCCTTCGCAGGGCAAATGGGTCTTTGGACCCGGTCGGCTTTTCCTCAATTCCGAAGAAGGCAGCTAGATTGTCGAGCTTGTCTGCCAAGCTGACCGCAATGCTCTCAGGTGCGCTAGGCACCTCATCACTTTGGCCGACAGGTTTGTAGTGGTCGCGGATGGCATTGGCCTCAACGTCGGAAAGACCTTCTGCCCTGGCGTAATACCCACCCATCAACCCCTGCAACTCAGGGAATTCGCCGACCATCTCGGTTACCAAGTCAGCTTTGCAGACCAGCGCGGCATATTCTGCGCGGTCAGCGTCGGCGTTCGGAACGACTCTTTCTTCGCAAAACTCACGCGCCATGTTCGCAAGCCGCATACGCTTGTCGGCGACGGTGCCCAGCTTCTCGTGGAAGGTAATCCGCTCCAGACCCTTGGCGTGCTCGGCGAGGGTCTTCTTGCGGTCGACGTCCCAGAAGAAGCGCGCGTCGGACAGGCGGGCGGCGAGGACCTTGCGGTTGCCATCCACCACCCGCGCGCCGCCGTCTCCCGCCTCGATATTGGCAGTGCAGATGAAGGCGTTCGCGAGTTCGCCCTGCGCGTCTACACAGACGAAATACTTCTGGTTCACGCGCGCGGTGAGTTGGATGGTCTCGGGCGGAACCTCAAGGAAGTCCTCCTCAAACCGGCCGAGCAGCGGGACGGGCCATTCGGTAAGGCCCGCGTTCTCGACCACTAGCCCCTCGTCCTCGACCAGCTTGAGGCCGGCTTCACTTGCCACCTTGGCCGCGCCCGAGCGGATCAGATCCTGCCGCTCCTCATGGTCGACGATCACGTGACCGGCGCGCAGCTTCATCGCATAGTCGTCGGCATTGCCGATGGTGATGTCGCCCGAGTGATGGAAGCGGTGGCCCAGCGTGACCGAGCCCGAGGTGACGCCATGCACCTCGCATTCGACCACCCCGTCACCCAGCAACGCGACGATCCCCGACAGCGGGCGAACCCAGCGCAAGGACTCGGTGCTGATCGAGGCAGCGCCCCAGCGCATCGACTTGGGCCAGCTGAAATCGCGGATGATTGCCGGAATGGCCTCGGCGAGAAGGTCCTTCGTCGCGCGGCCGGGGATGTTCTTTACGGCGAAATAGGTTTCGCGGCCCTTCACCTCGCGGACTTCGAGTTCACCCCTCTCGACACCCGCCTTGCGGCAGAATCCGTCGAGCGCCTGATCGGGCGCGCCGACCGGCGGACCCTTGAGTTCTTGGGTGACTGCCTCGGTCGCTTCCGGCAGGCCACGCGCGATCAGCGCAAGGCGGCGCGGGGTCGACCAGACGGTGAGCTCGCCAGCCTCGACACCGGCTGCATCCAGCTCGCGGCGGAACAGTTTTTCGAGCTCGACACGCGCGCCGGCCTGCATGCGGGCGGGGATTTCTTCGCTGCGCAGTTCGAGGAGGAAGTCGGAGCTCATTTCGACCACTCCGGATATTTCTCGGCCCAACCGGCGGCTTCCTTGGCCATATGCGCTTCGCAGCTGCCGCGCGCGAGGTCGCGGACGCGGCCCATGTAGCTGGCGCGTTCCTGCACGCTGATTACGCCCCGCGCTTGCAGCAGGTTGAAGATGTGACTGGCCTCCACCGCCTGCTCGTAAGCCGCGATGGGCACTTCATTGGCGAGCGCATTCTTGCACTCTGCCTCGGCCTTGTTGAACAGGTCGAACAGCGCGTCCGTCTCGGCGACCTCGAAGTTCCACTTCGACATCTGCTTCTCGTTCTCGAGAAAGACGTCGCCATAGGTGACGCCCTGCCCGTTGAAATCGAGATCGTAGACGTTGTCGACGCCCTGAATGTACATGGCAAGGCGTTCGAGCCCGTAGGTCAGCTCGCCCGCGACGGGCTTACAGTCGAAGCCGCCCATCTGCTGGAAATAGGTGAACTGGGTCACTTCCATCCCGTCGCACCAGACCTCCCAGCCCAGGCCCCATGCGCCCAGCGTCGGGCTTTCCCAGTCGTCTTCCACGAAGCGGATATCGTGCTTCAATGGATCGATACCGATGACGCGCAGGCTTTCGAGGTAGAGGTCCTGGATGTCCGGCGGGCTCGGTTTCAGGATCACCTGGTACTGGTAATAATGCTGCAGCCGGTTGGGGTTCTCGCCATAGCGTCCGTCGGTCGGGCGGCGACAAGGCTGCACGAAGGCCGCGTTCCACGGCTCCGGCCCGAGCGCGCGTAGGGTGGTCGCCGTGTGAAAGGTCCCCGCCCCCATGCGCATGTCATAGGGCTGGAGAATCAGGCAACCCTGCGCGCTCCAGAAATCGTGCAACGCAAGGATCATGTCCTGAAAGGATTTACGCGGGTCTCGGTCCATGGAGCGGCGCAATGGCGCAAGGGCGAAAATGCGTCAATGGCGCAAGGCTTGCGCCCCGCAAATGACAGGTCATCCAAACTTTTTGTCAGGTCTTATTGACATGGTCAGCGAATCGCGACATAAAGTCAGCACAACCTGACACAAGGGAAGGTTGACCTACCACTGGACCGAATATCCAAGCTGGAGCCTAGACATGAAAAAGACCGTTCTGATCGCCGCTGCCCTCGCCATCCTGCCCGCTCAGGCCATTGCGAGTGATATCCCTTCGATCAACGTCGATACCACCGGCCTCGATCTCGCATCGACCAAGGATCAGGATCGCCTCAACAGCAAGGTGGAACGCGCCATCCGCAAGGCCTGCACTGTCGGTGGCAAGGGCCTGACGGTGCAAAATGCAGAGCAGGCCTGCCGCGCCGAGCTTCGCACCGCTGCCGACGCGGAGGTCCGCCTCGCCATCGCCGCCGCACGGCAGTCTCGCCTCGCCGCCCTCGAAATCGATCCGGGCGCCTGAGCCGACCATACCGCCGGGGCGGCGTGCCCTACGCGCCGCTCCGGCGACCTAATCAAGAGAGTTCGATGTCAAACCCATCCTTGACCAAGCGACAGAAACAGGTGCGCACGCACAATATCGCAACTGCGGTCGCACTGCTCGCGGTCGTCACGATATTCGCCGCAAACCTGCTGGACAGCGAATTCGTGACCGAGCTTGGAATCCTCCTCATCCTCATCATGTTTGCGAGCATTCTCGTGATGTATCGGACGCGCAATGCCGATGAATACATCGCCTCGGTCTGGCGCGCCGGTACCAGTCTCGCATTCGTTTTCACCGCTGCGATCCTTTTGGTGACACCGCTCGTCTCCGGTTTCTACGCAGGGTACATGGGCGCGCATACCGGCACCGAATACGCGACTAGCGAAGCCAGCGGGTTCTTGACCGTCATCGCCAGTTTCTTCGTCGGCAACGCCTGGGCCCGCATCCGCGGGACTGCCTGAGGAGGTCTCGACATGCCTTTCGATCCGCAGGCCCCGAGCGAGCAGGACCGCTCCCGAACTCATGCCCTGATCTGGTTCGGCGCCGCATGCACCCTCCTATCCCTCGTCAACCGCTTCCTGGGGATGGACAACATGATGGTTGTCATTGCCTATGGCGGCACCGCCGGAGGGCTTTTGCAAGCTGCGCTCAGCAGGGCCAGCGACGAATACCTTCGCGGACTCTACAATGTGGGTTGGCGAACCATGGGGACCGGTGTCGCTCTCTATTTGATGGCACTTTTTGTTTTCGCTGCTGGTGATCTGTCGAGACAGGCGGGGCATTGGGCCTCGAGCGGCACGAAACCGTCAGACAGCATGTTCGACATCAACGGGTTTCTCGTCGATCCAATCTCGCTCTGCGTCATCCTGGCGATCCTCTTCTATGGCGGCTTTGCTTTCGCCTGGCTGCGCGATCGTTTCACCACGGAGAGCAGCGCATGAAAAACCGCCTGAAAGTCCTGCGCGCCGAGCGCGACTGGAGCCAGGCGGAGCTGGGTATGCATCTCGACGTGTCGCGTCAGGCGGTGAACGCCATCGAGACCGGCAAGCACGACCCCTCGCTACCCCTCGCCTTCCGTATCGCCCGCCTGTTCGAAATGCCGATCGAGGAGATTTTTGATGACGAACTCGACTGAGATCGACGCTCCAGAGAACGACCAACCTTCTCCGTTCCGCCGCTGGCTGGGCGTGGGCACTCTGGGTTTTATCCTGATCGCATTGCTCGGCTTTGTCACCGGCGTGCTGATGTCTGCAGCCGAGAGAGGCGGATTTACGACGCGCGGCGGCGTGCTTCTGACGGTCGCGATCTTTTTGATTGCCCTATGCGCATGGGGTGTTGTCAGGCTTAAACCGGCAATACTGACCGGCGAACCTCAATCGAAGAAGACCAAACGCGCCAATTGGGTGCTTGTCGCCTGCGGCGTACTGGGCGGCGTTATAGGCCTCACGCTCTCGATCGCAGGGCTAGAAAACGGTGATTTCGGCGTCTTCAGTAACGGTCCGCTACCGCCGACGGTCGCGATAATCGTCGTGAGCGCCATCGCTTTGCTCACACCGCTTTTGAGCTTTTACTGGTACGCTAATGCCGACGAATTCGAGAAACGCGCCTCCGGCGATGGCGCCATAATTGCCATGTATGTCTATTCGGTGATCGCACCATGCTGGTGGCTGCTCGAACGCGCCGCCCTGATCCCGCCGCAGGAACCGATGATTGTGTACCTGCTTGTCATAACCGTTTGGGGCCTTGTCTGGCTTTATCGAAAAGCCAATTAGCTCTTACTCGCTCTCACAGGAAACTCGTTCATGAAAAAACTGCTTCTCGCCACCGCACCGATCGCCTTTCTTCTTCAGGGATGCGCGACCTACTCGGGCGCCGATGCGTCCACGGCGGTCGAAACGGCACCAGTCGCGCAAGCCACCGGACAAGGCCCGGCCCTGTGGAAGGTCGCCGACGATGACACGACGATTTACCTGTTCGGCACCGTCCATGCGCTTCCCGATGGGGTCGAATGGTACAAGGGGCCGATCGCGACTGCACTCGAAACGTCCGATACGCTGGTGACCGAATTGTCTGCGGACGCGACCAATGATCCGGCCTCGCAGCAGGCGGTCGCCCTGCAGGCCATGCTCCCGCCCGAAGACTCGCTGCGCGGGGTGCTGGGCGAGAAGCAGGCAGCCCGATATGAAGGCGCGCTCACCAAGCTGGGCCTGCCGGTCAATGCTTTCGATCGCTTCGAGCCGTGGTTCGCCGGCATGACGCTCGCCGTCCTGCCGCTGATGCAGCAGGGTTGGACCGCGGAGAGCGGCGTGGAGAAGGTAGTCGAAGGCCAGGCGAGCGAAACCGTGGCGCGAGAGGCGCTGGAGACGCTCGAATTCCAGATCGGCGTATTCGATAATCTCCCGCAGGAAACTCAGGTCGAGTTCCTGATGGCGACGGTCGACAACATGGATCAGGTTGTCCCACTGATGGACCAGATGCTTGCGGAATGGGTGGACGGCGATGCCGATGGCCTGGCCGAGCTTATGAACCGCAGCCTGACCGATCCGAAACTAGCCAAGGCGCTGCTGTATGATCGCAACGCCAACTGGGCCGAATGGATCGATACCCGGTTGGAAACGCCCGGCACCGTCTTCATCGCGGTGGGCGCAGGGCATCTCGCAGGCAAGAAAAGCGTGCAGGATTACCTCGCGAAGCGCAATATTGCAGTCACGCGGGTCCAGTGAACCGGCGATAGGCTGCGGCAGTGTTCAGATCCTTTCTCAGCGCCTTCGCTTGCCTCGGTCTGTGCGTAGCTTGCTCGCCGACGGCGGACGAGGCTGAGGGCGCCCGCAGCTATCCGGCGCTGTGGCAGATTGCGCGTGAGGACGGGATGGTCGAAGGCTGGCTGTTCGGGACGGTCCATTCCCTGCCCGATGACATGGCATGGCGATCTCCGCGCCTCGAGGAGGTGGTGCAGCAAGCCGACACGCTGGTCGTCGAAGTGGCGGACCTCGAGGATCGCGAGGCAATGGCCGCGTTGTTCGAAAGCATGGCCTATGATCGCGTCGAGGGCCCGGTGCGGGATCGGGTCCGCGAGGATCTGCAGGATGAGTTCGACGCCCTGATCGTCAAGGCGAAGGTGCGCCGTGCATACTTCGACTCAATGGAGAGCTGGGCTGCTGCTCTCGCGCTTGCACAGGCGGCCAATCCGAACCGGTCGGGCAGCGGGGCCGATCGCGAGCTCATTGCCGACTTCGCCGACCGTCCCCTGGTGGAACTGGAGGGCGCGCGCGAGCAGTTGGAGATTTTCGACCGGCTGCCGCCACCGCAACAGCGCGACCTCCTCGATGCGGTGCTCGAGGAAGCAAGCGCACAGGATCGTACCCCGGGCCGGGTCGCAAACGTGTGGGGCGAGGGAAACATCGAGGAACTGGAGGCCCTGACGCAGGCCGGAATGCTGGCCGATCCCGAATTGCGCGCCGCGCTGCTGGTCGACCGCAACGAGGCCTGGGCGGCGAGGCTCGAGAACCTGCTGTCCGCCCCGTCCCGTCCGCTGATTGCCGTCGGCGCGGGTCACTTGCTCGGCGAAGCTGGCCTGCCAGCCTTGCTGCGGGAGCGCGGTTATGTGGTCACCCGTGTCGAGTAGGCGCGCCGAATTGATGGCCCGCACGGGGCCCCGGGGCTTGCCTTTGCGGCGATAGCTGCTAAGCGCGCGCCTTCCGGCACCATGGTCATCCCTGGAGGCGTGGTGGACCGGGAGTATCAAATGCATTCGAAAGGTATGTGACATGAGCGACGCTCTGACCCTGCCGGCCGAGGCGCGCGAACGGGCTGGCAAGGGAGCCTCTCGTCAACTGCGCCGCGAAGGCCGCGTTCCCGCCGTGATTTATGGCGGTAAGGAAGAACCCACCCTGATTCACGTGGAAGCGAAGGAGCTAGTCCGCCAGCTCGGCACCGGCCACTTCATGAACTCGATCGTCGAGATCGAGCTTGACGGCAAGAAGGTCCGAACGCTTCCCAAGGACGTCGCCCTGCACCCGGTCAACGACCGGCCTGAGCATGTCGATTTCTTCCGCCTCGCCAAGGGCGGCAAGATCGAAGTCTCGGTCCCCGTCGTCTTTCTCAACGAAGAAGCTTCGCCCGGCCTCAAGAAGGGTGGCGTGCTCAACGTCGTCCGTCACGAGCTGGAGCTGGTGTGCGACAACGACAAGATCCCGAGCGAGATCGAGATCGATGTCACCGGCAAGGAAGTGGGTGATTCGATCCACATCAGCGAAGTGACCCTGCCTGCAGGCAGTGAGAGCGCGATCACCGATCGCGACTTCACCATCGCGACGCTGGTCGCACCTTCGGCCCTCAAGAAGAGCGAAGGCGCGGAAGGCGCTGAAGAAGAACTCACCGGCGAAGATATGGAACCGGGCGAAACCGCTGCTACCGAGCAGGGCCCGGACGCCGATGCTGCCGAAGAGCAGGAAGCGAAGAGCGAGTAACTCGCCTCGCGCATTGACGCAAAAAGAGGAAACGCCGGTCCGGTTTCGGGCCGGCGTTTTCTTTTGGCCGAAGCAAAGCTAGAGGGCGCGGATGCAGATATGGACCGGCCTCGGCAATCCTGGACCCAAATACGCACTGCACCGGCACAATGTCGGCTTCATGGCGTGCGACGTGATTGGCGAAGTGCACGGCTTCGGCCCGGTGCAGCAGAAGTTCTCCGGCTGGGTTCAGGAAGGGCGCATCGGTACCGAAAAGATCCTTCTCCTCAAGCCCGCCACCTTCATGAACGAGAGCGGTCGCTCTGTTTCCGAGGCGCTGCGGTTCTACAAGCTGGAACCCGAAGCACTCACGGTCTTCCACGATGAGCTCGACCTGGCTCCGTTCAAGGTGAAGGTCCGCGATGGCGGCGGTCTGGCGGGGCACAACGGACTGCGCTCGATCAACCAGCATATCGGCCCGGATTTCCGCCGGGTGCGCATCGGCATCGGCCATCCCGGCCATAAGGACCGGGTGACCGGTCATGTGCTGGGCAACTACGCCAAGGCCGAAATGGACGATCTGGCGGAAATGCTTGCCGCGATCGCCGCCGGGGCGCCGTGTCTCGCTGTCGGTGAGAATGCCAGGTTCATGAGCGACTTCGCCTTGCGCATGCAGGCGTAAGGAGGCGCCGAGTCAACGCGCGCCAGACCTGTTCCCAATTGAGACACGGCGGTCTGGCCGCTGGCGAACTGCGGTTTTGCGTGACAGTGAGGCCAAATCAATTATTCACCTCGAATGACGACGGGGATTTTGCCGTGAATTTCAAGCGACTCATTGTGAATGCCCTGGCCGCGATCGGGCTGACCGCAGCCGCGCCGGCATTTGCCGAACCGATCCTGCTGGATGCGGACAGCGTGGGCGAAAGCTTCACGATCTCCTTCGACGGCTTCGTGGATGGCGGCCCGTCGATCGACGGCCTGGGCTCGGAACTGACCCTGACGCTCACCGGGGTGGAACACGGCACCTATACTTTCGATTATGCGCTGACCAATGTCGGCGTCGGCGGTGATCACATCGACTCGCGTGTGTCTGGCTTCGCCTTCAACACCGATCCCGAGATCGCTTCGGCCACGAGCACCGGCGCCTATCGCTACACGAATACCAACTCGAACTATCCGAACGGCATCGGCACGGTCGACGTGTGCTTCCAGGCGCGCCGCACCGGCAGCTGCGCTGGCGGCGCTTCGGGTGGCGTGTTTGAGAACAACACCGGCACCGGGACGCTCAGCCTGAATTTCGGCACTGCCCCCGCGCAGCTTACGCTCGACGATTTCTTCGTCCGTTACCAGTCGGTCAGCGGCATCGACGGGGTGACGTCGGCCAGCGGTCGCCAGACCTCGACCACCAGCGGTGGAACGACCACCGGCGGCTCTACCAGCGGGATCGATGTTCCCGAACCCGGCATGATGCTGCTCTTCGGCCTCGCGGTATTGGGTCTTGCGATCGGTACGCGCCGTCGCCGCATCCAGCATGCACCTGCGAGCCTGGCCTACGCCTGATTGTTGAGCCCCTCGGCTCAAATATTGGCGGCGCGAGACCTCGGTTTCGCGCCGCCTTTCTTTTGCCGCGACCTGCCAGGATACGAGGCTCCCATCGGGCGGGAGGCCCAAACCACGAGCGCGTAGCGAGCCTCGCTAGCCGCGCACTGCCTCGTCGAGATGGCGCCTGATCGTCGGATTATCGGGCGCCAGCTCCGCCGCACGCCGCAACATCTCGAGCCCGCGTGCCCTCGAACCGGTCTGGACCAGCAACCATCCGGCTGTGTCCAGAATGCTGGCATTGTCGGGTTCCATCCGTGCTGCTTCCAGGGCCAGCTTCAGCGCTTCGTCGCGCTTGCCCTGCCGATCCTTGGCGAAAGCAAGATTGTTCAGCACCATCGCATTGCTGCCGCCCGTGCGCGACAGAATGCTCTCATAGCGCGTCTCGGCAACGCTCCACTGCTCGTTGCGCAGGGCCTGGTCGGCCTTGGCCAGCTCTCCACCGATCCATTCTGCAGAGGGGCGATCCACGCGACGTGCGAATTCCACAGCGGAGTCGCTGCCAGCTTCCTTCGCCGCTCGTGCCGCGAGGCGCAGCTCGGCTGGCGTCGCATCGGGACGACTGGCGAGCGGCCGGATCGTGGCAAGCGCATCGTCTGAATTGCCGGCTGCAAGCTGCGCGCGCGCAACCAGTGTACGCAGCGGACGCGAATAGGGCTGACGATTCAGCTCCGGCTCGAGCACGCCCAGGGCGACGGCAGGCTGTCCGATTTCAACGAGCGATTCTCCATAGATCGCGACGAGTCCCGTGCCGTCTCTCAGATCGGCTTCGTGCGGCTGCAGGAGCTTGCGCACCCGCTGCCATTCGCCCTGCCCCGCGGCGATCCGTGCATCGAGGAAGGCCACGCCGCGATCATCGGGTGCCTCACTGGCAAGATCGGCCGCGATCGCCGATGCCTCGTCGAACCGCTCGAGCCGGGCGAGCGTGTTGGCTTTGCCGAGCCTGCCGTCGAAATTGGCCGGATGGAGTTCCAACGCGCGATCATAGGCCCCGAGGGCCGATCGCAGGTTGTTTCTGCGGGTTTCGATTTCGCCCCGCACGAGATGAGCCTCGACTAGCTTCGGCTCTTCCTTGGCGGCGCTCGCCACCAGATCACCGGCCTTGTCGAGATCGCCGCGCGCCAGTTCGAAGCGAGCGTAGGAAGCCAGCAGCCGTGCATTCGCCCCTTCCCGCGCCGCGCCTTGCGCAAAAGCTTCTGCAGCCGCGTCGAACTTCTCCTGTCCCACGAAGGCCAGCGCCCTGATCCGGTCCGCCGCCGCGATATCCATCCCCTCAACCGCGGCGAGCGCCTCGTCGAACCGCCCGCGCAGAACGTCGGTCTCCGCGCGCATCAGAACGACCCGATCCTGCCGTGCGAACGCGTCCGACAGTGCATCGAGCGAGGCCGCCGCACCCTCGCCATCGCCGAGCGCGATCTGCGAGCGGGCCAGCAACAGCCGCATCTCGTCATTGCCCGGCGCATCCTTGAGGCCGGCGATCAGCGAGATTCGCGCGGCGCGAAAATCATTGGCGGCAAAAGCTTCTTGCGCGTCGGCGAAACGCGTTTCGGGGCTAGGAGAACATGCCGCCAGCGCGCCGGCAAGGAGAAGGGTCGAAGCAAGTTGGCGTGTCCGGATCATGGCCTCCCTCTAGGACAAATCTCCTAAGACTTCACTGAAAACCGCTTGCGCACGGCAGCCTTCCAAACTGCAGCCCGCATGCTAGTCTGCTGCGCTGCAAAAGGAGACCGCAATGCCCGATATCGACCGCCGTTCCTTGCTCGCCGGTGCCGCCGCGACCGGCGTAGCACTTACCGCCGCCAACAGTGCGCTTGCCCAGACGATGGCCGTGCCTGCGCGCATGGAGGGAAAGAGCATCCTTGTGACCGGCTGTTCCTCGGGCTTCGGACGTCTCATGGCCGAGGATTACGCGCGCAAGGGTGCCAAGGTCTTCGCCACCATGCGCAACCTGCCGCGCCCCGAAGCGGAAGAATTGCGCGCGCTGGCGAAAAGCGAGAATCTCGATCTGCATGTCATCGAGATCGATGTCACCGACGATGCCCAGGTCGCCGCTGGAGTGGCCGAGGCCGAGCGCATTGCAGGAGGTGGCCTCGACGTGCTGGTCAACAATGCCGGTATCGGCATTTCCTCGCCGGTCGAGGTGCAAGACATGCAGGCGACGCAGCTGATTTTCGACACCAATGTCTTCGGCTGCCATCGTATGGCTCGCGCGGTTCTGCCGGGCATGCGCGCCAGGGGCTCAGGCCTGATCGTGCCGATTTCAAGCCAGCTAGGACGCGTCATCGTGCCCTATTCCGGGCATTACTCGGCGACCAAGTTCGCGCTCGAAGCGATGAGCGAGCAGCTGGCCTACGAGCTTGTGCCGCATGGCATCGACGTCGCGATCATCGAACCCGGCGGCTATCCGACCGAGGTCTGGGTCAACCGCAATATCTATTCGGGCCAGCTGAAGGAGCGCGCCGCTGAAATCCACACGAGTGGCTATCCCCAAATCGTTGCGCGCATGGGCGAGGAGGACGGGACGACCAGAACGGCCGATCCGATGGATGTGCCCAACGCCATCGCCGCGATCATCGCGATGCCGCCGGGAACACGCCCGCTGCGCACGCCCGTCCATCCCGGCAACAAACCGCAAGTGCCGATCAACGAGGTGAGCTCACGGGTGCAGGTCGATTGGCTCGGCCAGTCACCTTTCGGACCGCTGATTACTGCGGTCCATAACGTCTGACGCTCTGGCCTTCTGCGAGTTGCGCGTCTAAGGGCGCGCGCACACACTTTTTCCGGAGTCATCGATGGGTTTCCGCTGCGGGATCGTCGGCCTGCCGAATGTCGGCAAGTCCACCCTTTTCAACGCCCTTACCGAAACGCAGGCCGCGCAGGCTGCGAATTATCCCTTCTGCACGATCGAGCCCAATGTCGGCCAGGTCGCGGTGCCCGACGAGCGGCTCGATGCGATCGCGGGCATTGCGAATTCGGCGAAGGTCGTCCCGACGCAGCTGGCCTTCGTGGACATCGCGGGCCTGGTGAAGGGCGCGAGCAAGGGCGAAGGTCTGGGCAACCAGTTTCTCGGCAACATCCGCGAGGTCGACGCCATCGTCCACGTCCTGCGCTGTTTCGAGGATGACGATATCCAGCATGTCGCGAACAAGGTCGATCCGATTGCCGATGCCGAAGTCGTCGAAACCGAGCTGATGCTTGCCGATCTCGAGAGCCTGGAAAAGCGCGTGCCCGCTGCTGCCAAGCGCGCCACAGGCGGCGACAAGGAAGCGAAAATTATGGCCAGCGTCCTCGGCCAGGCACTCGATCTCCTGCGCGACGGAAAGCCAGCCCGGCTGACCGAGCCCAAGGATGACGAGGAGGCACGCCTGTTCCGGCAGGCGCAGCTGCTTACCGCCAAGCCCGTGCTGTATGTGTGCAACGTTGCCGAGGAGGATGCCGCGAAAGGCAATGCCTTGTCCGAACTCGTCTTCGAGAAGGCCCGGGCCGAAGGGGCGGAAGCCGTAGTCGTCTCGGCCGCCATCGAAAGCGAGCTGGTCGGCATGCCGCAGGAAGATCGCGCGGAGTATCTTGCCGAACTGGGCCTCGACGAGTCGGGCCTCAGCCGGGTCATCCGCGCTGGCTACAAGCTGCTTGGACTCAAGACCTTCTTCACCGCAGGCCCTAAGGAATCGCGCGCCTGGACCTTTCCCGATGGCGCGAAGGCCCCGCAGGCGGCCGGCGAGATCCACACCGATTTCGAACGCGGTTTCATCCGCGCCGAAACCATTGCCTATGACGACTACGTCTCGCTCGGCGGCGAAGCCGGGGCCAAGGATGCCGGCAAGTTGCGGCAGGAAGGCAAGGACTATGTCGTTCAGGACGGCGACGTGATGCTGTTCAAGTTCAACGTCTGAGGTTCGCGATGAAGCAGGTTGCGGCAGCCTTCGCTCTTTGTTTCGCCAGCCTTGCGGCAGGCTGCACCACCGTAACCGACGCGCAGGTCGCCAGCGTGTCCGTCGAACATCGCGAGCCGGTGACGATCCTCGTCTCGATCGACGGCTTTCACCCCGATTACCTCGACCGGGGTCTGACGCCGACCTTGTTGCAGCTGGCGCAATCGGGCGTGCGCGCGGCGATGCAGCCATCCTTCCCCAGCAAGACCTTTCCCAATCACTGGACGCTGGTGACAGGTCTCGTTCCCGATAATCACGGGATCACCGCCAATCGCATGGAGGACCCGGGGCGCCCCGACGAGGCGTTCACGATGGCCAATGTCGATCCCTGGTGGTGGTCGGATGCCCGCCCGATCTGGGTCGATGCGGAACAGGCAGGGATACGCAGCGCGGCAATGTTCTGGCCCGGATCTGCCGTGCCGTGGGGCGGGACCGCGCGCCGCTATGGCCCGGTCGACGATGGCGCCATGCCGAGCGACTGGCAGGCGTTCAGCATGCAGGTGTCGAACACCCAGCGCGTGAACAGCGTGCTGGACTGGCTGCGCCGCCCTGCCGAAATCCGGCCTGAGTTTGTCACGCTATATTTCGACACGGTCGACAGCGCCGGTCATGGTGGTGGTCCGCAAAGCGAGGAAGTGAACGCCTCACTGCGCGACATCGACCGGCATATCGCAAATCTCGTTGCGGGGCTCGACACACTGGACCAGCCAGCGAATCTCGTGATCGTCTCGGATCACGGCATGGCCGCCACGAGTTCGGAGCGGGTCATCGCGCTTGCCGATTTCGTCGATCCTTCGCTCTATCGCATGGTCGAGGGCGGGCCTTACGCGACATTCGAGGCGACCGAGGGTAACGCTGCCGCTTTCGAACAGGCGCTGCTGACCGACCACGAACACATGCAGTGCTGGCGCAAGGGCGATATTCCGGAGCGGTTCGATTACGGTACGCACCGGCGTATTCCGCCCTATCTTTGCCTTGCCGATATCGGATGGACGATTTCGACGGAGCGGTCCGACAGCAGCTGGACAGGCGGAACGCATGGCTATGATCCGGCAGCGCCGGAAATGGCCGCGCTGTTCATCGCAAACGGCCCTGCGTTTGCCAGCGCTCGCGTTCTGCCAGGTTTCAGCAACACGGCAATCGAGCCGCTCTTGCGCGAGCTGATCGGGCTCCCGCCCCGCGCGAGAGCCGATGGCAGCATCGATCCGCTGCGCCCGGCGCTGGCGGATTGATATCGGAACGGATTGCCACCACCCGCCGTTAGCACCTGAGAACAACAGGGAGCTGCCACGTGGTCGATAAGTCGGAGAAGTTCAATTGGTTGGTGCGCGTAGGCTATTTCAGCCGCGCGATCCTCTATTTCGTCCTCGGGCTGATCGCGCTCACGAGCGCGCAGAAGATCGCAGAGGGGACGAACGGCATCTTCCAGGCGATCCAGGATTTTCCTCTGGGCACAGCAATCCTGTGGATCATGGTGGTGGGCCTTATCGCCTATGCCTTGTTCCGCTTCTGCTCGCTTTTCTTCGATATCGAGAACAACGGCTCTGATGCGAAAGGTTGGGGCAAGCGCCTCGGCCATGCCGGCAGCGGTGTCGCTCACCTCGCCCTCGCCTATTCGGCGTACAAGTTTGCCACCAGCGACACCGGCGGTTCGGGCGGCGGTAGCGGCGGGAGCGGCGGCGGCGGCGCGCAGGAAGCGGCGTCGGGCGTTCTCTCGTTCGAGTTTGGCGGCATTGTGCTCGGCCTGCTCGGAGTGGCGCTGTTCATCGCTGCTTTCCACCAGGCGAAGAAGGGCGTGACCGGCAGTTTCATGAACCGCATCAGCGCGCAGGCGCCTGATGCTACGCGCTGGCTCGGTGGAGCGGGCTTCCTCGCGCGCGCAGTGGTTTATACCGTCATCGGGTGGTCGCTGTTTCAGGCCGGCTTCATGTCGGGCGGCGCGGACCAGATCAAGACGCTCGGCGATGCCGTTGCGAGCCTTGCCGGTGACGGATGGATCTTCACGCTGACTGCCCTCGGCCTGCTCCTCTTCGGCCTCTTCAGCCTGGTGCTCGCGCGTTACCGGATCATTCCCGATCTCGACTCCGATGCCGGAGTGCCGAAGTTCAGGGCCTGACTTGAAACATACCCCCCGGGGGTATAGTTTAAGACCATGACCCAGACCGCGAAACTTTATCGCATGGTGATGGACAAGCATGTCTGTCCCTACGGTATCAAGTCCAAATGGCTGCTCGAGAGCAAGGGGTTCGAGGTGGAAGACCACCATCTCGAAACCCGTGAGCAAACCGATGCTTTCAAAGCGAAGCACGGCGTCGAAACGACGCCGCAGACTTTCATTGGTGGCGAACGCATCGGCGGCTACGACGCGCTGCGTAAACACTTCGGTGAGGCGAAGGAAGACAGCGGCAAAAGCTACACGCCCGTCCTCGCCGTGTTCGCGGTGGGTGCCGCGCTTGCGGTGGCGCTCAGCCTGTTTGTCTATCAAACGCCCCTAACCGTCCGCACGGCAGAATGGTTCGTGGCGTTTTCCATGGCCATGCTCGCCATGCTCAAACTTCAGGATGTCGAGCAATTCTCCACCATGTTCGTCGGCTATGATCTTCTGGGAAAGCGGTGGGTTCCCTACGCCTATGCCTACCCCTTTCTCGAAGCGACCGCCGCGGTTCTGATGGCGGGGCGGATACTCCCGTGGATTTCGATTCCGGTTGCGCTGTTCATCGGCACTATCGGCGCCGTCAGCGTGTTCTACGCCGTTTATGTCCAGAAGCGCGACATCAAATGCGCCTGCGTTGGCGGCTCTGGTAACGTGCCGCTCGGCTTCATATCGCTCAGCGAAAATCTCGCGATGATCGGCATGGGCATCTGGATGTTGCTTCGTCCGATGATCTGATCCAACGCTGGGGCATGATCTATTTCGAGGATATCGAGGTCGGCAGCCGCCAGTCGTTCGGACGTTACGAGGTTACGCGCGAGGAAGTGATCGACTTTGCTTCGAAATACGATCCACAGCCATTCCATCTGGATGACGAGGCAGCCGCGCAGACCCATTTCGGACGAATTTCCGCCAGCGGGTGGCATACCTGCGCAATGACCATGGCGATGCTGGTCGCGAACCTGAAAGCCACCCGTCAGGCTGGCCTCGGCTCTCCGGGGGTCGATCAGTTGCGCTGGGCCAAGCCAGTCTATCCCGGAGACACGTTGCGCTGCGAGAGTGAAGTCCTGGAAAAGCGGCGTAGCAGGTCGCGGCGCGAGATGGGCATATTCAAGAGCCGGACCACAACCTTCAACCAGCATGACGAGATCGTGCTCGACATGATCAGCAATGGCCTCATCCGCGTGCGTGATGAGGATGCCCCGATCAAGGATTAGGTTACGCGCCGCACTGCACGATACCGGTCGCCTGATAGACAGTGCGGTCCTGGGGATCGAAGACTGTGAGCTCGCCCGAATAATCGCTCGTTTCATCCCCACTCGGCGCGCCGCTTTCCTCGTCGATCGTCAAGCGGAAAGAGTAGGTCGTGCCGTCATATTCGCTGCGCGCCAGATAGGGTAGTTCCGCACTACCGGTGTCGGCTGCCAGCTCGACGATCGCATCTTCGAGTTTGAGATAGCCGGTTTCCGCCATGGCGATGGCGACAGCCCCGAGACCCCCGCCATCGGGCGCGAAACTGCAGCCGGCTCCGTAAAGATCGTTGGCCTCGATATCGGGATAGAGGATCGGTTGGGGTTCAATGGAAAGCGGCGGCGGCGACTGCGTGGCCTCCACCTCGGCGATCGCGGCCTGGCGCTCTTCCTCGGTCGGTTCGGACGAACAGGCCGCCAGCGCCAGCAATGCCATGGGTATTGCGATCCGCATCAATGCCTCCCGAACAGTTTCTCGACGTCTTCCATGGACAGTTTGACCCATGTCGGACGCCCGTGGTTGCATTGACCCGAACGCGGCGTGCGCTCCATTTCGCGCAGCAATGCATTCATCTCATCGACGCGCAGTGTCCGCCCCGCCCTCACCGATCCGTGACAGGCCATCGTGGCGAGAACGAGGTCGAGTTTCTCGCCGAGCAGGAGCGGATCGCCGTTGAGCGCCAGATCATCGTCGATATCGCGCAACAGCTTTTCCGGATCGGTCCTGGCGATGGCATGCGGCATCGCGCGCACGAGCATGGCGGAGGGACCGAACCTCTCGATCCCGAGACCCAGTTCGGCAAGCTTCGGCGCTGCCTCCTCAAGCCGGTCGCAAGCAGTTTCCTCGAGTTCAACGACTTCGGGTATAAGCAGGGCCTGTTCGCGCTTCACTGCGTCTTCCGCCCCTGCGGCGCGCAGCCGTTCAAGGACGAGGCGTTCGTGCGCCGCGTGCTGGTCTACCAGGACGAGGCCGTCGCTTGCTTCCGCCACGATATAGGTATTGGCAACCTGCCCGCGAGCAATACCGAGGGGAAAGTCGTGATCGGCGGCCGAAATCGGAATCGCTTCTTCGGCTCGTCCACGCGGCGCGGCCATGACCCCGGCATCCGCTCCATGCCAGGGGGTGTTTGGCTCCGCGACGCGCCGTGATGGCTCGTTCCAGTCGCGCCCGGAGAAGATCGAGCGTAACGCCGGGCTCGCCTCTTCCTGCATCGGCTCGGACTGCCACCGCGCCATTGCGCCCGCGTCCGGTGTCTGCGCGCTGCGCTTGTCACCGGTCGCCAGAGCCTGACGGAGGCCCGACACGATGAAGCCCCGCACACCCTGCGCATCACGAAACCGGACCTCGGTTTTGGCCGGGTGGACGTTCACGTCCACATCTTCAGCGGGAATCTCCAGGAACAGCGCCAGCACAGCGTGCCGGTCGCGCGCAAGCATGTCGGCATAGGCACCGCGCACTGCCCCTGTCAGCAGGCGATCCTTCACCGGTCGGCCGTTGACGAACAGATACTGGTGATCAGCGATCCCGCGATTGTAGGTCGGCAGCCCTGCAACGCCGGTCAGCCGCATCGCGCCGCGTTCCATGTCGATCAGGACCCCGTTGTCCTTCAACTCCCGCGCGACGATCTGCGCCACGCGATCGTGCGCCGCGTCGCCAGCCTGCAGGGCGATGATGCGCCGGTCGCCATGATCCAGAGTGAAGGCGATGTCGGGGCGGGCCATCGCGAGCCGCTGGACGACATCCTTGCATGCGGCATACTCGCTGCGCGGGGTGCGCAGGAACTTGCGGCGTGCGGGAATCTTGCCGAACAGATTCTCGACCCGGACCCGCGTGCCGGGTGGCAGGGCGGCCGGACCTTCTGCAATCATCGTTCCATGGTCGACGACGCGCTTCCACCCCTCGGCCGCACCCTGCGGCCGGCTTTCGAGAGTAAAGCGCGCGACGCTGGCAATGCTCGGCAGCGCCTCCCCGCGAAAGCCCAGGGTCGTCACCTGCTCGATTGCCTCGTTCGGCAATTTCGAGGTGGCGTGACGCTCGAGCGCCAGGGCCATTTCTTCAGGAGCCATGCCGCAGCCGTCGTCGGTGACTTCGAGCGCGGTCAGGCCGCCGTCGACCAGTTGAACCGCGATTCTGCCGGCACCCGCGTCGATCGCGTTCTCGACCAATTCCTTCAAAGCGGACGATGGCCGTTCGACGACTTCGCCCGCAGCGATGCGGTTCACCAGCGTATCGGGAAGACGGCGAATGTGCGGCATTTCGCCAGCCTAGCGGTGAGTGGGCGCGAATCCGAGGTCGGGCGAGCGAGTTTCCACCACTGACGACAAGGAAATTTTTGGCCTTTTGCGCAATGTCTCGCTAAAGACCCGGCCATCCTCCCTTACCGGGCCAGTGCCGGGGTCGCCGCGCCACCTGCATCAGGCCGCCATCAGACGGAAAAACGAGCGAAAATGGGCTTCTGGAACAATCTCTTCAAATTCGGCGTGCAAAATATGGCGATCGACCTGGGGACGGCCAACACGCTGGTCTATGTCCAGGATCAGGGCATCGTGCTCAACGAGCCGAGCGTCGTCGCGCTGGAGACCATCAATGGCCAGAAGCGCGTGAAGGCGGTGGGTGACGATGCGAAGATGATGATGGGCAAGACGCCCGACTCCATCGAAGCCATTCGTCCGCTGCGTGACGGCGTCATCGCCGACCTCGACGTTGCCGAGGAGATGATCAAGCATTTCATCCGCAAGGTGAACGGCCGCAAGAGCCTGATGCGCTATCCTGAAATCACGATCTGCGTGCCGTCGGGGTCGACCTCGGTGGAACGACGCGCGATCCGCGATGCAGCTAGCAATGCCGGCGCTTCGCAGGTCTACCTGATCCTCGAACCGATGGCCGCGGCGATCGGCGCCGATATGCCCGTGACCGAACCGGTCGGCAGCATGGTCGTCGATATTGGCGGCGGCACGACTGAAGTTGCGGTTCTTTCGCTCCGCGGCCTCGCCTACACAACCTCCGTCCGCACCGGGGGCGACAAGATGGACGAGGCGATCGTTTCTTACGTTCGACGACACCATAACCTGCTGATCGGCGACAGCACGGCTGAGCGGATCAAGAAGGACTACGGTGTCGCCCGCTCGCCCGAGGATGGCATTGGCGAGAGCATCACCATCAAGGGCCGCGACCTTGTCAACGGCGTGCCCAAGGAAATCACGATCAACCAGGGCCATGTCGCCGAGGCGCTCAACGAACCGATCGGCGCAATCGTTGAGGGCGTTCGCATCGCGCTCGAGAATACCGCGCCCGAATTGGCCGCCGACATCGTCGATCAGGGCATCGTCCTGACCGGCGGCGGCGCGCTGATCGGCGGATTGGACGAGTATCTGCGCGAGGAGACCGGGCTGCCGGTGACGATCGCGGAAGATCCGCTGTCCTGCGTGGCAATCGGTACGGGACGGGCCATGGAAGACCCGATCTATCGCGGCGTCCTGATGACGGCTTAAGGGGAGTTCAAGATGGCGCCGACAGGCCAACGGCGCTCGGGCTATTCGCGAAGGGCGCAGTACAATCTCTTCACCGGCTACATCATAGCCGGCATCGGCGCCCTGATCGGCGCCGTTCTGCTTGCGCTGTCCTTTTTCCAGCCCCAACTGTTCGGCGGCTTGCGCGGTGCGGCGGCCGACACCGTATCCCCCGCCACTCAGACATCCGCGACCGTCAGGACCGGGTCCAAAAGTATCTGGGACTCGGTCAGCGGCTATTATCGCGCGGGCTCCAAGAACGCCGAGCTGAAGCGGGAGATGGAGATCGCCCGAATCCGCCTGGCCGAGGCGGCGGCGGTAAAGAGCGAGAACCAGAGGCTCAAGGCCCTGCTGGGCTTGCAGGATGGTGACGTCAAACCGGTCGCGGTAGCGCGCCTGGTCGGCTCCACCGCATCGAGCACGCGGCGGTTCGCCTATGTCGGTGCGGGCAAGGATCAGGGCGTCGAGATCGGAATGCCGGTTCGCTCGCCCCGCGGCGTGGTGGGCCGCGTTCTCGAAGTGGCCAATGACAGCGCGCGAATCCTGCTGCTGACCGACACGGAAAGCGTCCTCCCGGTGCGCCGCGCGTCCGACGAGACTGTCGCCTTCGCCGAGGGGCGCGGCGATGGCCTCTTGCGCATCCGGCTGATCAATCTCGGGATCAACCCGCTCGAAGTGGGCGACATGTTCGTGACCAGCGGCGCCGGAGGCTTTTATCGGCCCGGTGCTGCCGTGGCGATCCTGGTTGAAAAGACCGACGATGGCGGGCTGGCGCGCATGGTCAGCGATCCGGCCGCGACCGACTTCGTGTCAGTCGACCCGATCTTCGAACCCGAAGCTGTCGTAGCCGTGCAGACCCCCGCGGAAACGGAGCTGGACGAATAATGGAGCGGATCGACCCGCGCGCGCGCAGCGATGCCTATGGCAACCGGATCAATCGTTCGCATTCGGCCCTGCTGGCCAACATCGTTCCCTGGGCGTCGATCCTGCTGGGGTCGATCCTACCCCTGTTTTTCATTGCCAGCGCCCTGCCGATCATGCCGCCGGTGGGCTTTCTTCTCCTGCTGGGCTGGAGACTGGTGCGGCCCGGACTGCTGCCGGTGTGGGCGGGTCTTCCGCTGGGCATGTTCGATGACCTCTTTAGCGGGCAACCCTTCGGCTTCGGCATCCTGACCTGGTCGCTGGCGCTGATCGCTATCGAACTTATCGAGACCCGCTTGCCCTGGCGATCCTTCTGGCAGGATTGGTTCACCGCCGGTATAGTGACAACGGTCTATCTGATCGCCGGGTGGTTGCTTTCCGGCGGCTCGCCCACGCTCCATTCTCTCGTCGCTCTAGTGCCGCAACTCGTGCTTTCCATTTTGCTCTTCCCTGTTCTTGCCCGTCTCATTGCGAGGCTTGATCAGTTTCGTCTGCATCGCTGGAAGAGCCTGTGATGGGCCGACTCTCCAAGAAAAACCGTCGGCGCGATCATGTCAGCCAGACGACGCTGGACAATGCCTTCGATAGGCGGACCTTCACGATCGGGACAGCGATGGGCGGGATCGGTATCCTGCTTGCAGCCCGTATGGGCTACATCGCGATCGCGGAGAACGAGAGATACGAGCTCGAAAGCGAGAGCAATCGCGTCAACTTGTCGCTGATCCCGCCGCGGCGTGGCTGGCTGCTCGATCGCAACGGAGCGCCGCTTGCCTCGAACCGCGCCGACTTCCGCGTCGATATCATCCCGGACCGCACGCCTGATCCCAATCATACGGTCGCTGTGCTTACGGACATTCTCGATCTCGACGAGAACGCGGCCGCCGACGTGCGCAAGCGAATTGAGGATTCGCCCGGCTTCCAGCCCGTCGAAGTTGCCTCGGGCCTGAAGTATGACCAGTTCGCAGCCGTCAGCGTCCGTCTGCCTGACCTGCCCGGGGTTGTGCCGCAGCGCGGATTTTCCCGCTTTTATCCCACCGGGCCATCGGTCGGCCATCTGATCGGCTATGTCGGGCCCGCCAATGCCGAGGAATACGAAGCGCAAGACCGCAATCCGCTGCTTGTTACGCCCGGATACAAGATCGGCAAGGATGCGCTGGAACAACAATTCGAGCAGGAATTGCGCGGCATTCCCGGGGCCCGGCGGGTGGAAGTCACCGCATCCGGTCGCATCGTACGCGATCTCGAAACGCGCGAAGACGTTCAGGGTGATCCCGTTCGCCTGACGATCGATGGCCCGCTGCAGGATTATGCAGCGCGCCGCATCGGGCTGGAAAGCGGGTCTTGCGTGGTCATGGACTGCGAGACGGGGGACATACTGTGCATGTCCTCCATGCCGAGTTTCGACCCCAACAGCTTTTCTCAGGGCATCGGACGTGTCGAATATGCCATGCTGCGCGATGACGAGCGCGTGCCACTGCGAAACAAGGTTCTCAAGGGCCTCTATCCGCCCGGCTCGACGGTCAAGCCGATGCACTGCATGGCTTTCCTCGATGCCGGCGTGAAGCCGGAAGAAACTATCATCTGTGGCGGTGGTCGTCGGATCGGCAACCGCTTCTTCAATTGCTGGAGCAATCACGGTTCGGTCGATATGGCCAAGGCCATCTACCAGAGTTGCGACAGCTATTTCTATCATTTCGCCCAGCAGGTCGGCTTCGACCAGGTCGCGAAATGGGCACATAAGATGGGCCTTGGTGAAGAATTTCCGCTTCCGGTTACCAGCCAGTTCTACGGCACCGTGCCCGATCCGGCCTGGAAAAAGAAGAAGTTCGACCAGGAATGGCAGCCTTACGACACGGTCAATTCGTCGATCGGCCAAGGTTACTACCTTACCAGCCCTCTCCAATTGGCAGTGATGAGCGCGCGCCTGGCGACAGGCGATAAGGTCATGCCGCGCCTGCGATTGACGGACGACAAGCCCCGTTTCGAGCATTTCGATTTCAGCCCCGAGGAAATCGGATATGTCCGCCAGGCGATGAGCGATACGGTCAACGGGCCGGGGACCGCCGGTCGTGCGCGGTTGCCGTTCGACGACATCAAGATGGCCGGGAAAACCGGCACGGCTCAGGTCGTGTCGCTGAGCATTTCGGACGGCAAGACCGGTCCGTGGAAGTACCGCGACCATGGCCTGTTTGTGTTCTTCGCCCCGTTCGACAAACCCAAATATGCCGGCGCGGTGGTAATCGAGCATGGCGGGGGCTCGGGTGCAGCCTATCCGATCGCGCGCGACGTGATGACCTTCATGTTCGACCCGGCCAAGGGCATGGAGGCCCTGCGTCCGCTTGAGGAGCAATGGGGCGGCACGGCGCAGGAGCGCCTCGATGCGAAATATCGCGCCTATGCCGCGGCGGCGGGAGAAGCGGTCCCGCCAGTGCCCGAGCGCGACGAAGATATCTTCGACCAGGTCGAAGCCGAAGCACGCGTCGCTGCCCGCCAGCCCGAAGCTATTGCGCGGGAAACCAATCCCTCGCGTGTCGACACCCGGTCAGCAGAGGAAGTTTCCGAAGCCACTGCTTCCGCGCGCCCGACTTCGCCCGACAGTGTTACGCAGGGCCCCGCCCCGGATAATCCTGAGTGAGCGGCATCGTCCCGGATCCGATAGCCCGCCAGCCCTGGCGGATGCTTTTCCCGTTATTCGTGCTCATCGGGTTCGGCGCGCTGGTGCTGTATTCGGCAGCAGGTGGATCGTGGACCCCTTACGCATCTTCGCATGTCGTGCGCTTTCTCGTTTTCCTGCCGATGGCTTTCGTCATCAGTCGGTTCACGCGCGAGCTGGCGCAATTCTTTGCGTTCCCGATTTATGCGGTCATCATCATTATGCTGATGGCTGTCGAAGCGATCGGCTTCGTCGGCGGGGGCAGCCAGCGATGGCTAGACCTTGGTTTCATGCAGCTGCAGCCGTCGGAGCTGATGAAGCCGGGCCTCGTCCTGGTGCTGGCACGATTCTATGCCAATCTGCCCATCGGCCTCATCCCGACCTGGCGTTCGGTGGTGCCAGCCGCCGCGCTCATCGGCTTTCCCGTAGCGCTGGTTCTTCTTCAGCCCGACCTCGGCACCTCGCTGGCCCTGGCCTTCGGGGGTGCGACGGTCATGTTCGTTGCGGGACTTCCCTTGCGCTGGTTCCTCATGGCCGGCGCGGCTGCGGCCGTCCTCGCACCGCTCGCTTTCTTCTTCGGCCTTCAGCCATACCAGCAACGCCGCGTATTTACCTTTCTCGATCCCGAGAACGATCCTCTGGGCGACGGCTACCATATCACCCAGTCGAAGATCGCGATCGGCTCGGGCGGGCTGAGTGGCAAGGGTTTCAACGAAGGCTCGCAAAGCCACCTGAACTACCTGCCTGAACCGCAGACGGATTTCATTTTTTCGACGATGGCCGAAGAATGGGGCTTCATCGGCGGGCTTGTCGTCATCGGCGCTTTCGCTATGATTTTCAGCTGGGGGCTGAAAGTCGCGCGGGATAGCCAGGACAGGTTCGGCAAGCTGCTCGCCACGGGCATGACGGCGACGATCTTCTTCTACGTCGCCATCAATCTGATGATGGTAATGGGGCTTGCTCCAGTCGTCGGTATCCCCCTGCCTTTCATGAGCCACGGCGGCAGTTCGATGATGACCAACATGATCTGTATCGGATCGCTGATGATGGTTGCCCGCTGGAACCGCAAGGCGCCGAGAACCGGGCTGATCTCTTAAATCCTGTCAAAGGCGCACGAGGTTCATTTTCAGCGCCTTGACCACTGCCCCGATCCGGGTGCTGGTATCGAGCTTGTCATAAAGGCGCTTGGTGTAAGTCCTCACCGTGTCGGGCGACAGGTTGAGGATCGTACCGATGTCGCCGATCGACTTGCCACGCATGAGCCATTCGAGCACTTCGGATTCGCGATCCGATAGTGACGGTTCCGCGTTGTTCCGAGCGAGTAACCGACTAACCCGTTTCTGCGCGGCCTGCGCAACAGCCCTGATCTCGCGCGCCGCATCCACGTCCTCGGGCTCCATAACGCGGCCGAAATCATAACTTGCATAGGCCTCGCGTCCGCCAGCACCATAGAGCGGCACGCCGAAACCATGAACCAGGCCGTGTTCGCGCATCGCGCTGAAATAGGCTTCCTCCTCGGGTGTGTTCTCTTCCAGCGCGATGGCATCGAGCCAGCTCATTGCTTCGCCGTGACGAAGCGTGCGCGCCGGTATCGGGTCGTGACGGCGAAACTCGCAGTCCTGGTAGAGCGTCAGCCATTCGCCCGAAAATCCTTCGGCGTAAATCGTTGTGCTTTCCGATACCGGCGCATCGAGGACCGGTGTGAAATGGTAGCTCTGGCGCACCACCCCGCGCGAACGCGCGAAATCGCGGACGAAGATCAGCAGTTCGCCAACGTCGTCCAGCTTTTCGATTTGCTCCAATGCAGTCTTCACGGCGCACTCTCCCCAGCGCAGGGAACGTCCCCCGACCATGCGACTTTCGGGAGGCCGACGGGCAAAATACATGCGCGCTCTGGATCGAGCAACACAGCCGATCGACAAGCGAAAGGCCGCCTCGGTGACAGATTTTAAGTCTCTTGCGTCCTCAACCCTCCGGCTGGCGCAAGGCAATGATGGTGATCGCACCGCTTGCGGTCTGGTGATCGATGCCCTGAGCGGTGCTTACGAGCATGGAAAGGTGCTAACGATCTGGGAGTTGCGGACGATCACTGGTCTGCCATTGCATGAGGTTTTCGCCGCAATTCGCACGCTGGAATTTGGCGGCATCGTGTCGATCGAGCAGAACCGCGAGGATCCGTTTGCGGCAACCGTGCACCCTGCCCGCCTGCCACAAGCTTCCGCGGAGGACGGTGGCGGACAATAGTCCGGCAAAAAGCCCTTCCAATCGCGAATAGGCCCGCTATATGAGCGCCTCGCCCGAGTCGGGGCAGCCCTCCACGGGCACGCGGCAGGCCGCAGAGTGGACGCATAGCTCAGTTGGTAGAGCAGCTGACTCTTAATCAGCGGGTCCTAGGTTCGAGCCCTAGTGCGTCCACCATTTCTTCCCTTTCTTTAGACTGGACCCACCGCGGCTGCGTCCCGTTGCCGGGCATCACATTTGATGTGCTGCAGGCCTTTCCTGTCACATTACGATGTGATACCGGCGGTGCATGAACACGATTGAAAAGGTCCGCACCCTCGTATCGCAAGGCCTAATGACCCGCGCCGGGCTGGCCCGCGCTGCCGGGCTTCATGCCAATACGCTGAGGGACTGCACGGACGACAGCTGGAATCCCACGGCCGAGACGCTGGCCAAGCTCGAAGGATTTCTCGAGGCGAATGACGAGACGCCCGTCATCGTCGGCGCGGAAGAGATCATCAACGAGGCGCGCAATGGCCGCATGTATATTCTCGTTGATGACGAGGATCGCGAGAACGAAGGCGATCTGATCATCCCGGCGCAAATGGCGACGCCCGACGCGATAAACTTCATGGCGACGCATGGTCGCGGACTCATCTGCCTCGCGCTGGATCGCAAGCGGGTCGAGGCGCTGGGCCTCGAACCCATGAGCCGCGACAATCGCGAAAGCATGCAGACCGCCTTCACCACTTCGATAGAGGCCAAGACGGGCGTCACGACAGGTATCAGCGCGGCCGACCGGGCGCGCACCGTTTCGGTTGCGATCGATGCCGGCAAGGGGCCGGACGATATCGTGACGCCAGGCCACGTATTCCCGCTCGCCGCCCGTGATGGCGGCGTTCTGGTCCGCGCCGGACATACCGAAGCGGCAGTGGACATCTCCCGCCTTGCCGGGCTCAATCCCGCCGGTGTCATCTGCGAGATCATGAACGAGGACGGCACCATGGCGCGCCTCGATGATCTCGTCAGTTTTGCACGCAAGCACGATATGAAGATCGGCACGATCCGGGACCTGATCGAATATCGCATGCGCAACGACCATCTTGTCGAACGCATCGCGGAGGACAAATTCGAATCCGACTATGGCGGCGCGTGGCGGATGATGACCTATCGCAACACCGTCGACGGCAGCGAATCCTACGTCCTCCAGAAGGGCGAGGTGAAGACGGGGGAACCCACCCTCGCCCGCGTTCATCCGATCTCGATTTTCGACGATGTGCTCGGTAAGCCGGGCGCGCGCAAGCGGACACTGCAGCGCGCGATGCAGGCAGTCGGCGAACACGGCTCCGGCGTCATTGTGATCATCACCGGCCGCCCGGCGACAGGCTACGGTGAGAGCGAGGCGGAACGCAATGTCGGCATCGGATCGCAAATTCTCGCCGATCTGGGCATCGAGGACATGATCCTGCTCAGCAATTCGCAGCCCAACGTTGTCGCGATCGAGGGCTACGGCCTCACCATCGTCGACCATCGTCCCATTCCGGAGTGACCCCCATGGCCAAGTTCCTGATTGTCGAAGCGCGTTTCTACGACCACCTCAACGACATGCTTATCGCTGGCGCACGGGCTGCGTTGGAGCAAGCGGGTCATGATGTAGAGGTCCTGACGGTGCCGGGTGCACTCGAAATCCCGGGCGCGATCGCAATGGCGGCTGAAAGCGGGGGCTATGACGGTTTTGTCGCCATCGGCGTGGTCATTCGCGGCGAGACCTATCATTTCGAAATCGTGGCTGGTGAAAGCGCTCGCGGCATCATGGCGCTGACCATGGATGGCATCGCGATCGGGAACGGGATCCTGACGGTCGAAAACGAGGAGCAGGCTCTGGTCCGCGCCGATTCCGCCCAGAAGAACAAGGGTGGCGAGGCAGCGATGGCTGCGCTTGCCTTGCTGGACCTGCACGACCGCTTCGGCTGACCGAATGGTCGAAATCGCCGCGCTCATGATGATCGCGAGCGGGGCAATCCACGCTGTGGTCAATGCCGTGCTCAAGTCCGGCGAGGACAAGCTGGCAAGCCGCGCGCTGATCGATCTCAGCGGCGGCCTGCTGGTCTTGCCTGCAATCTTCTTCGTTGCACCGCCCGACGGTGCATGGGGCTGGTTGTTTGGTTCCCTTCTGGTCCATGCCATCTACTTTCTCGCCTTGGTCAAGGCGTTCGAGGTGGCGGACATGAGCGCCGCCTATCCGGTCATGCGCGGCACCGCGCCTGTTTTTGCCGCCATGGGCGCAGTCGCGTTTCTCGGGGACGGCGTGACCGTGCCGGTCGCGCTGGGCATGGGACTTGTGACCACCGGAATCTTCGTGAGCATCATCGGGCGCAATCTTACGCTCCCGGCCCTGTCGTACTCCCTGCTGACCGGGCTCGCCGTCGCCTGCTACACCGTGCTTGATGCAGGCGGGGTGCGCAATGCGCCGACACCTTTCAGCTATATCGCCTGGGCATTTTTCATTCTGGGTGCGGTGATCGGCGGCGTATTCGGCGCGTGGCGCGGGCGCGCCTTTGTCCACTATGCGAAAGCGAACTGGCGAAGTTGCGGTACAGCAGGGATGGCCGGAGTGGTCAGCTACGGCTTGGCAATGCTCGCCTTTTCCGTCGGTGACCTGCCGCGCCTCGCCCCGTTGCGCGAAAGCTCGATCCTCTTTGCCCTGGCAATCGCTATCCTGTTCCTAGGCGAGCGACCCGAGCGAATGAAAATTGTCGGCGGCGCGATCATTTTCGCAGGGGTCGTGATCCTGCTGCTGGCGCGCTAGGCAGCACCGTCGAGAAACTCATCGAGGCCCAGCGGCGAGAACGGCCCGATGATCAGTTGCTCGAACACCCCGATACCCTCCTCTCCGGCATTGCCGGTGACGCGAACGGGGATCTGTACATGCAGGTTCTCGGGCTGCAGTGGATCGATCGAAGCGAGATCGATATCCTCGCGTGCGACCTTGATCGGGCCATGGTAGAGGCCATGGCCCCATTCGGGATGGGTATAGCCCAGCCCCTTCATCTGGAAACGCCCCAAAGGCTCCAGTGTGACCTGCTCGGGGGCGCCGGGAAGCGCAAGGGACAAGGTCCCGCCGCTCGGCCAGCGCGTTCTTGCCGTAAGCCGCGTGCGCATGCCTCCGTGTCCTTCACGCAGTTCAGAGGCTTCGCTGCCATCCTCGGCCCAGGCCGCGCGCGTATTCCACGCTCTTCCGTGCGAGTCATTATTCACGTGGAAGAACAGGCTGCCGTTCTCGAAATTGATCGGCGTCCACTGCCAGAAAAAGCCGGGAAGCGGGTGCCCCGGCATGGGCTGGAGATCGCGTGTGCCGACGGGGCGGACACCCCAACTGCGGTCGCGGGTTCCCGTCGTGCCCTCTGCCAAATCGCGCCGGTCGCCATCGACGTCGATCCAGCCCGCATAGCGCCCGTTCTGGGTCATGCGCGTATAGTCCATGAAAGCGCGCGGCCCGATGCGATGCGTGAAGCGCGGCTCTTCGATCGGATGGGCGCGACCGGAGAAGGTTAGATCGGCCGAAATACCGTCGAAATCATCGACGACGAGCCGGAGTGCTTGCAGCGGTTCGACGATCTCGATGCGGATCGGCCCGGCGATCAGGTCCATTCGTTCCATGCCCAGTTCGCGGCTCGCATGAATGCAGTGCTGAACTCCGTCGCGGACGACGTTGAAGTGCGCGTCGATCACGTCGAGATGCGGATAGACCCCCAGCGCCGCGGCGAAAAAGCCACTTCCGTCGGGCGCATAGCCATTGAAGAAATAGCGATCGTAGAAATTGCGATCGGTGCCGGAATAGGCGACCGGCTCGGCAGTCTGGTGAAGCGGGAATTCGTCGCCGCGGGACAAGACCATCAGATCGTCTCCTTCAGGGCTGCAAGGCTGTCATGCGCGATTGCGAGGGAACAGGCCCCGCGCGCCATCGAAAGAAAGTTCGCATCGCCGCGTTCTGTTCGCTTGACGAAGGCCGCGCTGAATACGGCGGTCGATACGCCGTGCAGAATTCCGCGGCGATAATCCTCGTGGATTTCCCTGCGTGACAAAGCCACGCCTCGCTGCGCCATTTGCGAAAGCCAGAGGTCGAGCAGTTCCTCCTCATGCCGACGCCACATCGTCTCTCCCAGACCGCAACCCATCAGATAGCCAATGTCGGTCATCGCCTTGCCAGCAGCTACGGTCTGCCAATCGAGAATTGCGATAGGTTCTGCCCCGCCGCGAATATCGAACAGCATATTGTCGAGGCGGAAGTCGCCGTGAACCACGCATTGGATGTCTGGCTCGCGGTGGAAATATATCGGGGCCAGCTCGGAGAGTTCATCGCACAGGGCCATATGATCAGCGGGGAGGGTATCGGCGTACCGATCACGAAACACTGCCTGGGCCTGCGGATACAGGGTGGCAACCGTCGCCCCGAGGTCGTCCGCCGGCTGAATCCATTCCGCTTCGAGTATATCCGCCCTTCCCCAACTCAGCGCATGGATCGCTGCGGCCTGCCGGATGGCCTCTTGCGCTCGCTCCAGTGAGGTACCTGCGATCTGGTCGCCCTGCTCGGCCGGCCCGAGGTCTTCGAACAGCATCGCGAACTCGCTGCCATCGGCAGTGACGTCGGCGAAATGGACACGGGGAACGCGCACCGCGAGATGCGGCGCAGCATGACGGTAGAACTCCACCTCCTTGCGATAGAGGCCGAACGTCGTGGCGGTGGCCCTGCTCGCTTCGTCGGCAGCACTGAACTTGCCAGCCATCGTGAACGGCTCGCCTTCGCCTGCGATAAAGAAACGCACGCTGTCGCCAACCTGCCCCGTACCGATCGCTTCCCAGCGAACGCTGTCGATCCGCATGCCGAGCACTTCGCCCAGCCATTGCGCGGTCACCTCGTCCGGATGGACAGGAAAATCTGCCAAGCCCCTCTCCCACAAAGAGCAGTCCTGGAACGCTAGCTGCTACGAGGCGTCGTGACAATCAGCAGCGAAAGGTCAGCCATGAATGGTCCGCTCGAATGGATCGCATCGGCGGGGACGGTCGCCGCCGCCGCGATGATCGCTTTCGACATGGGGCGGCGCGCAACCGGGTGGGGGTTCGTCCTGTTCTGTCTCGTGTCGGCCCTCTGGATTTATGTCGGCCTCGTCGAAGGCGCGATGCCGCTCGCCGCAATGAACCTCGTGCTGCTGCTCATCAACGGCTGGGGCGTTTATCAGTATTGGCTGCACCCCAAAAACCGAGGCGCGCCGAAGGACTAGCTGCCGATACGCCTGAAACAGTCGCGCCCGGCATAAACGGCGCTCGCGCCCAGCTCTTCCTCGATGCGGATCAGCTGGTTGTACTTCGCAAGCCTGTCCGACCGCGCGAGAGATCCGGTCTTGATCTGTCCGCAATTGGTCGCAACGGCGAGATCGGCAATCGTGGCGTCCTCGGTCTCGCCCGAGCGGTGCGACATGACGGCGGTGTAACCCGCGCGATTGGCGATGCTCACCGCGTCGAGGGTTTCCGAAAGGGTACCGATCTGATTGACCTTCACCAGCAGCGAATTTGCCAGCCCTCGCTCGATTCCATCCTGCAGGCGCGCTGAATTGGTGACGAAGAGGTCGTCCCCGACAAGCTGGACCTTGTCGCCGATCCGGTCTGTCAGTGCCTTCCAACCGGCGAAATCGTCTTCCGCCATGCCGTCCTCGATCGAGCGGATGGGATAGTCGCGACAGAGGAGATCGAGATATTCCGCCATCTCCTGGCCGTCGAGGGAAAGCTTCTCGCCGGAAATCTCATACTTGCCGTCGCGGTAGAACTCTGTCGAAGCGCAATCGAGAGCCAGGGCGACATCCTCACCGGGCGTGAAACCGGCCTGCTCGATCGAGGCCATGATGAAATCCAGCGCATCGCGCGTGCTGGCGAGGTCGGGGGCGAAACCACCTTCGTCCCCCACTGCGGTGGACAGACCTTTCTCGTGCAGCTTCTTTTTCAGCGTGTGGAATATCTCCGCGCCCCAGCGAACGGCCTCCGCAATGCTGTCCGCGCCGATCGGCATCACCATGAATTCCTGGATATCGATCGGGTTATCGGCATGTTCGCCGCCATTGATGATATTCATCATCGGCACGGGCAGCAGATGTGCGGAAACACCGCCAATGTAGCTATAGAGCGGCAGGCCGCGTGCATTGGCGGCCGCCTTCGCCACGGCCATGCTGGTTCCCAAGATCGCATTGGCACCGAGGCGGGCCTTGTTGTCGGTTCCGTCGAGGCCGATCATGGTCCCATCGATATCGCGCTGGTCCTCGGCATCGAGACCGAGGATGGCGTCCGCGATCTCCGAATTTGCGGCATCTACCGCCTTGGAAACGCCCTTGCCGAGATAGCGCCCCTTGTCGCCGTCGCGCAATTCTACGGCCTCGTGTGCGCCGGTCGATGCCCCGCTCGGGACCGCGGCACGACCGAAGCTGCCGTCTTCCAGCAGGATGTCGACTTCTACGGTGGGATTGCCACGGGAATCGAGGATTTCGCGGGCGTGGAGGTCGATGATCGCGGTCATGGAAGATGGCACTCCGAATTGTCTGGCCGATTGCGTGGTGTTGTAATTCAGTAAAACACCACCAGCTTGGGTGTGGCACGCGCTCTATGCGTCGGAACATCGCGGCGCAAGTTGCGTTGCACAAAGGAACTCCCGGTCCAGAGCCGACTGGGGGGTTGTTTACGAATAGAGGGGAAGGACGAAATAATGGCCGAAACCACCGGAAACGGCGCACCGAAGAAGCGCAAGAGCCCCGCCAAGAAAACACCCGCTGCCGCAAAGCCCCGCAAGACCGTGGCGAAGACGGCCACCGCGAAGGAGACAACACCCGTGACCGACACTGCACACACCACCACGCCGACATCCGACAATCGCGCCGAGGCGAAGTCGCGCTTCAACGCCGCGCTCGAAGAAGCGAAGGCTGGTGCTGCCGCGCTCAAAGCCGAAGGGCGGGAGCGTGCCGGTGCCTATCGCGCACAGGCCAAGGGCAAGGGCGACGATTGGGTTGCGGATGCCAAGGCCTATGGCGAAGACGCCAAGGTCAAGGGCCGCGAGCTTGCCACCGAAGGTAAGGTCAAGGCCAGCGAAGGTATGCGCTCGCTCAGCCGAGTAGTGAACGAGAATGCATACCAGGTGGATGAGAAGCTGGGCGCGAAATACGGCGACTATGCTCGCACCGCCTCCAAATCGCTCGACGATTACGCCGCGAAGCTCGACGAGAAGAGCGTAGACGATCTGGTCGAGGACGGCCGCGAATTCGTTCGTCGCAGTCCGGGCAAGGCGCTTGGTATCGCCGCAGTCGCCGGCTTCTTCCTGTCGCGCCTCTTCGGCCGTTCGCGCTGAACGCCGGGGCGCGGGGGCAAGAATGAGGGACGACGACAGCGATCGGGAGGCCGGAGAATATTCCGGCCCCCTCGACACGCCTGACGACTATGAACCCGAGGAGCAGGTGCAGGGCCACTCTGATCCATCACTCATGGATGACGTGGTGGCCTTGTTCGAGGACGGCAAGACGTATGCCGAAGCCGAAATTGCCTATCAAAAAAGCCGCGCCGGGTTTGCCGCCAATCAGCTTAAGGGGGCTGTGGCCCTCATTTTCGCCGCGTTTGGCGTATTTCACCTCGCCCTCATTGCCCTGGTCGTGGGTCTCGTTATCGCTCTGGTGCCCATCATCGGCCCGTGGGCCGCTACCGGTCTTGTCACGCTGGCGCTGATTATCGCCGGCGTTATCTTGCTACGGGTGCTGAAGGGACGGATCGATGCGATCCGTGACGCCTATTCGGAGAACGACCGATGAGTGATCGCCGCGCCCGTATGCTCGAAGATCGTTATTTGCGCGACAGTGCCCGCGCGCTCGTCGAGGCGGATTTCGAGAACCTTAAGGCGGATCTCGATCACAAAGGTCTGGCGACGCGTGCACTCGACACCTTCAAGGACGGGGCGGTCGACATATACGAGGAAGCCGTCGATATGGCCGATGACAACAAGGGTGCTCTCGCTGCGCTGCTTGCTGCCGTGGTCGTGTGGTTCGCGCGCAATCCAATCCTCGATCTGTTTGGTATGGGCAAGGACGACGACACGGATGATGAGCGCGCCGAACCGGCGGAACAATGATTGCGCCTCGCCCGTTCTAACTCCGAACACTAAATGCGGAGAAATCCATGTCCGAGACAGCCGAAAACACCAACGTCACCCCTATCAGCGCCGACAGCCAGCTGAGCGATGAACAGAAGCGCGCGCAGCTTCGCAAGAAGATCGAAGCCGGCGAGAAGCGCAATGCAGAACGCAGCTTCGCCGATCAAGCGAAGGACGTGGCCGATAGCGCAGTCGAATTTACCAAGAAGCATCCGTTTGCCGTCGTTGGCGGTGCCATCGTCATCGGACTTGCCATCGGTGCAATGACGCGTCCGGGACGTCGCTTGAGCCGCCGCGGTGGCGCACTTGCAACCCTCGCATTCGATAGCCTGCTCGCATATGGCGCACGCGCAATCGATGGCGCTGCAAATGCTGCTGAGTATGCCGGTGATCGGCTCGAAGATTTCGGCGATAGCGCTTCCACTACCGCACGTGGATTGCGTCGTGACGCAGCCTATCGTTTCGATGTAGCCAGCGATGCGCTCAAGGCGAATTCGCGCAAGGCCGCCCGGGTTGGCTCACGCAATGCCCGCTCGCTGAAGACTCGTTTCGGTTACTGATAACCTTCAAACCGATGCCAATGCGGCGCGGCAGGCTTGCCTGTCGCGCCGCTTTCGCTATGGGGCCGAGGCAATCTCCCTCCCCATCTGAGAAAGCGGTTCCATGGAAGAGAAAGAAGCCAAGCAGACACTGTACCTGGTCATGGGCGGCCGCGTGACCGATCCGCGCGACGTGACTTTTGCCGATCCTGAAAGCATCCACGTCGCCGGCGTATTCAGCGATTACGACTCGGCGGTCGATGCATGGCGCGCCAATGCGCAGCGCACGGTCGACGATGCCGAGATGAAATACGTCGTGGTCCACCTGCACAAGCTACTCGATCCCGCCGCCTGAAAAACCCGCATGGCCTATGCGATCCGTCCGTTTCGCGATGACGATGCGGAGGCGGTGGCTGACGTCTGCGCCGCGGCAATCGAGGCTATCGGTCCACGCGCCTATTCGAAAAAGCAGGTCGCTGCGTGGCGCGCGCGCCATCCGGGTGCGCAACGCTATCGCGATCTAGCCGCAGAAGGCGCAGAGATTATCGTCGCCGTCGACGACGCAGGCAATCCGGTCGCATATGCATTGCTTGAGCGCGATGGGCATCTGGACCATCTCTACAGCCACCCGGATCACACGCGGCAGGGCCTGGCGGATCAGTTACTGGCCGAAGCCGAAGTACTTGCGCGCAAATGGGGCGAGGAGCGACTTTACACCGAAGCAAGCGAGCTCGCCCGCCCGGCTTTCGAGCGGGTCGGCTACGCGGTGACGCACAAGCGAGAATTCGAGATCGACGGCGTAGCGATCCACAATTGGGCCATGGAAAAGGCGCTGGACTGACAGCACCTTTTCCGCCGCGCGCTCAGATGAACTCGATCTTCTCGATCAGGTAGAACTTGTCGCCCGAAGGAACGGTGACCTCGACCTCTTCTTCGACCTGCTTGCCGATGAGCGCGCGGCCGATGGGCGAATTGTAGCTGATCCGGCCTTTCGATGCGTCCGCCTCGGTCTGGCCCACGATCTGGTACTTGATCGGCTTGTCGTCCTCGTCGAGCAGAGTGACGGTCGCACCGAAGATCACCTTGTCGCCCGACAAGGTCGAAGGATCGATGATCTGCGCACGGCTGACCTTGTCCTCCAGCTCGGCAATTTGTGCCTCGACCTGACCCTGTCGTTCCTTAGCGGCGTGATACTCCGCGTTTTCCGACAGGTCGCCATGCGCGCGTGCTTCCTCGATCGCGTCGACGATCAGCGGGCGTTCCGCACGCAGCGTCTTGAGATCGGCAGTGATCTTTTCGTAGCCTTCGGCCAGCATCGGCACCTTTTCCATGGCGCGCGTCCTTCCTGTTCTCCCCTCCCCTTTTTCGACAATTCGAACCCGGCCCGCCGTTCTGCGGGGCCGATCGGGTTCGAATGTCGGGAGGAAATCGCGTTAATCTGTCAGCTATAATAGTCCTGCAGCGAACGCACTTCAAGCTGCTCCGGTGAAACCTCCGCAATCGCGCGCGCGGCGGCGAGGCTGGCGGCGGCGGTGGTGTAATACGGCAGCTTCTTCTCGAGCGCGGCTTCGCGGATGGACTGGCTGTCGAGCAGCGATTGCCAGCCTTCGGTGGTGTTGAAGATGAGCGCCACCTCGCCGTCGATGATCGCATCGACGATATGCGGACGCCCTTCGGCCACCTTGTTCACCTGCTCGACGTCGAGACCGCGATCCGCAAGGAAGCGATGCGTGCCACCGGTCGCGATGACGCGGAAGCCATGCTCGAGCAAAGTTTTCACTGCCGGCAGGATCACTTCCTTGTCGCTATCCTTGACCGAGACGAACAGCGTTCCCTCGCGCGGCGGGACCATACCTGCGCCCAGCTGCGACTTCAGGAAGGCGGCGGGGAAATCGCGATCGATGCCCATCACCTCGCCAGTCGACTTCATCTCCGGGCTGAGCACTGGGTCGGCACCGGGGAAACGCGCGAAGGGGAAGACGGCTTCCTTCACCGCCATATGCTTCGGACGGATGTCGAAGGGTTCGAACTCGTGCAGGCCCTCGCCCGCCATAACGCGCGCGGCAATCTTCGCGATCGGCCGGCCAATCGCCTTGGCGACGAAGGGCACGGTGCGGCTCGCGCGAGGGTTGACCTCGATGAGATAGACCTCGCCTTCCTTGACTGCGAACTGCACGTTCATCAACCCGCGCACCTGCAGCGCTTTGGCAAGCGCCTCTGCCTGGCGCTCCATCTCGGCGATGATATCGTCCGGCAGGCTGTAGGGCGGAATGGTGCAGGCGCTGTCGCCCGAATGGACGCCGGCCTCTTCGATATGCTGCATTACGCCCGCGATGCGGACCTCGAAACCATCGGCCACCACATCGACATCGCATTCCACCGCATCGCGCAGATACTGGTCGACCAGCACGGGGCTGTCGCCGGATACGTTCACCGCAGTGGCAATGTAGTCGTCGAGCTGCGCTTCGCTGTCGACGATCTCCATCGCGCGGCCGCCTAGGACGTAGCTCGGGCGCAGCAGCACCGGGTATCCGATACGCGCAGCCACGGCAGCAGCTTCGTCGCGACTGCGGGCGATGCCATTGTCAGGTTGCTTCAACTTGAGCTTGTTGACCAGCTTGGCGAACCGCTCGCGGTCCTCGGCCAGGTCGATCGCGTCGGGGCTCGTGCCCAGGATCGGGATGCCCTCCCGCTCCAGCGCATTGGCGAGTTTCAGCGGAGTCTGACCGCCGAACTGGACGATCACGCCGACGACTTCGCCCTTCGACATTTCGACGCGCAGGATCTCGAGCACGTCTTCCTCGGTCAGCGGCTCGAAGTAGAGGCGGTCCGACGTGTCGTAGTCTGTCGAGACAGTTTCCGGATTGCAGTTGACCATGATGGTCTCGAACCCTGCCTCGGCCAGCGCGAAACAGGCGTGGACGCAGCAATAGTCGAACTCGATGCCCTGCCCGATCCGGTTCGGGCCGCCGCCGAGAATGACGATCTTCTTGCGGTCGGACGGGTCGGCCTCGTCTTCGGGCTCGCCGAAAGTGGGGGCCTCGTAAGTCGAGTACATGTAGGGCGTGATTGCCTCGAACTCGGCGGCGCAGCTGTCGATGCGCTTGAAAACCGGAAAGACGCCGAGTTTGTGGCGCAACTGACGCACCTCTTCCTCGCTGGTCGCCCCGGCCATGGCGCGCAGGGCGTCGTGAAGCAGGCCCGAGCTTTTCGCCCGTGTCTCGCCCAGCCCGCCGGCCACGCCGACGGAACGCACCGCGAGTGTTGCAAGCCGCTTGTCGGAAAAGCCCATTGCCTTGAGGCGGCGCATCTCGTCGGCGCTATTGGGCAGGCCATTGTGGCCGATCATCTTCTCTTCGTAGATGATCGCTTCGATCTGCCGCAGGAACCAGGGGTCGAAACCGGTGATCTGGGCGATTTCCTCGACCGTGAACTCTTCGCGGAAGGCCTGCGCGATCTTGAGGATGCGGTCGGGGCGGCGCTGGCTGAGCGCGGCGGTGATCTTCTCCTTCGAAACGCCTTCCAGCTCGGGCACGCGATTGAAGCCGTCGAGCCCCGTTTCCAGGCCGCGCAGCGCCTTTTGCATCGATTCCGCAAAGCAGCGACCGATCGCCATCACCTCGCCGACCGACTTCATCGCGGTCGAGAGGTCCGGCTTCGATCCCTTGAACTTCTCGAAAGCGAAGCGCGGGATCTTGGTCACGACATAGTCGATGGTCGGCTCGAACGATGCCGGGGTCGCGCCGGTGATCTCGTTCTGGATTTCGTCCAGCGTATAGCCCACGGCCAGCTTCGCCGCGACGCGGGCGATGGGGAAGCCGGTAGCCTTGGAGGCCAGCGCCGAGGAGCGCGAGACGCGCGGGTTCATCTCGATCACGATCAGGCGGCCATCCTTGGGATTGACTGCGAACTGCACGTTCGAACCGCCTGTTTCCACACCGATTTCGCGCAGCACGTTGATGCTGGCGGTGCGCATGATCTGGTATTCCTTGTCGGTCAGCGTCAGCGCCGGGGCGACGGTGATGGAATCGCCCGTGTGCACGCCCATCGGATCGACGTTCTCGATCGCGCAGATGATGATGCAATTGTCCTTGCGGTCGCGCACCACCTCCATCTCGAACTCCTTCCACCCGAGGAGCGATTCCTCGATCAGGACTTCGGTGGTGGGCGAGGCATCGAGGCCCTCGCGCACGATCTTCTCGAATTCGGCCTTGTTGTAGGCGATGCCGCCGCCGGTGCCGCCCAGCGTGAAGCTGGGGCGGATGATCGCGGGCAGGCCGGTGCGTTCGAGCACTTCATAGGCCTCGTCCACGGTATGTGCCACGCCGCTGCGCGCGCTTTCGAGGCCGATGCTGTCCATCGCCTCGCGGAAGCGCTGCCGGTTTTCGGCCTTGTCGATGGCGTCGGCCTTGGCACCGATCATCTCGACGCCGTATTTCTCCAGCACGCCCATCTCGTCGAGCTTGAGCGCGCAGTTCAGCGCCGTCTGCCCGCCCATCGTGGGTAGCACCGCATCGGGCCGCTCCTTCTCGATGATCTTGGCGACGATTTCCGGCGTGATCGGTTCGATATAGGTTACGCCGTCCGGCCCGCCGTTTTCGCCCGCGACCATTTCCGGATCGGTCATGATCGTGGCCGGGTTGGAATTGACCAGGATGACCCGGTAGCCCTCCTCCTTCAGCGCCTTGATCGCCTGCGTGCCGGAATAGTCGAACTCGCAGGCCTGGCCGATGATGATCGGGCCAGCGCCAATGACGAGGATAGAGGAGATGTCAGTGCGTTTGGGCATTCTAGAGCCAATCTTTCATAATCGCGATGCTAATTGCGCCGATGGTTATTGCGACGATAACGCCAACCCAACCAGCCCAAGCTATTTCGGGTTTATCTGATTTTTGGGGGTGGGAACTCAGATTGTTTTCGACATTTACGACGACTTGTGGCGTAGTCTGAATGTCGTTCCCTGAGGTTTTTATGCTCTTGGCATGTGACGGAATGAGATCGCTCAATTCTGCGCGAGAAGCCTTCCAAACTGTATGCTCGTCCGTATCTTCGCGCTCGAATGCGCGTTCAGCTGTTGCCAGCCCTGCCCGGGTCACCTGATATCCTGACGCCCTCCAATTATCGAAATTTGAGCTGGCAAGACCAAGCGATACAAGGTGATTAAGTGATATTTTCGCACGTGCGTCCGTAGTCGCAGGATGAAATTTCGCAGCAACTTGCTTTGCTGTGATGGGACGCCCTGTTGTTTCAGCTTCCTCAACGAGAATTAGCAAACACGCACTGTCCATGTCCGCAAGCGACGCCACTAAAGCATTCCCACAAATTTCTCGAACAGGTAGAAACTGTCCTGCGGGCCGGGGCTCGCTTCCGGGTGATACTGGACCCCGAACGCCTTCTTGCCCTTGATCGAAATGCCGCAATTGGTGCCGTCGAACAGCGAGACGTGGGTCTGCTCAACCTCGGGCGGCAGCGTGTCGGCATCGACCGCGAAGCCGTGGTTCATGCTGGTGATCTCGACCAGCCCCTCGCTCTCGCCCCACTCGCCCCCGACGCGCTGCACAGGGTGGTTGGCGCCGCGGTGGCCCTGAAACATCTTGGCGGTCTTCGCCCCTGCCGCGAGGCCGAGCATCTGGTGGCCGAGGCAGATGCCGAACAGCGGCACATCCGCGTCCAGCAGTCCCTTGATCACCGGCACGGCATACTCGCCCGTCGCCGCCGGATCGCCCGGGCCGTTGGAGAGAAACACGCCATCGGGCTTCAGCCGCATGATCTCGTCAAGCGAAGTGCGCGCGGGCACCACCGTCACCTTCGCGCCCGCTTTCATGAGGTTGCGGAAGATATTGTCCTTCGCGCCGTAATCGATCGCGACCACATGCGGCTTCGCATTGTCCGCCTTCGCGTAGCCGGTACCGAGCTGCCAATAGCCGCCCTGCCAGTCCTCCAGCACGCCGCGCGTCACGCCGGGAACGAGGTCGAGGCCTTCCAGCCCGCTCCATTCCGCTGCCTGGGCCTTCAGCGCCTTCACATCGAACTGCCCGCGCGGGCTATGCGCGATCACTGCGTTCGGCGCGCCCGACAGGCGGATGCGGCGCGTCAGCGCGCGAGTGTCCACGCCCGACAGGCCTATCTTGCCATGGCTCACGCACCATTCGACGAATTCGTTCTGTGCGCGGAAATTGGAATGCGGGGTCACCGCCTGGCGCACCACCAGCCCGACTGCGCCGAGGCCGCGGCTTTCCACATCCTCTTCGTTCGCGCCGACATTGCCGATATGCGGGAATGTGAAGGTGACGATCTGGCTGTCGTAGGAGGGATCGGTCATCACCTCCTGGTAGCCGGTCATGGCGGTGTTGAAGCACACCTCGCCCACGGCAGAGCCGGTCGCGCCGAAGCCCTTGCCCCAGATGCAGGTGCCGTCCGCGAGAACGAGCACGCCCGTCGCGTCTTTGGGTTGCGCGTGCGAAAATACGGGCAGGGCCATGGGCTCTCCGAGTCAGGGGTTTCCGGCGATGTCGCTAAGCCCCACCGGCTAAGCGCGCTTGCGCATCCCGTCAAGCGGAACACTTGGCTTTGCGCCAGCTTGTTCTACATGAAGCGCCAACCATCCACAGTTTAGCGTTACGAGGCCCCATGCTCCGCGAGAAGATCCAGACCGAAACCGTCACCGCCATGAAGGCGAAGGACAAGGAGCGCACCGCCGCGCTGCGCCTGATCGGGGCCAAGATCAAGGATCGGGACATCGAGCTGCGGACCTCGGACAAGAAGCCCGAGGACGACGAGCTGGTCACCGACGTGTTGATGAAGATGGCCAAACAGCGCCGCGAATCGATCGCGATGTACGAGGATGGCGGCCGCCAGGAGCTGGCCGACAAGGAAAAAGCCGAGCTCGTTGTGATCGAGGAATTCCTGCCCAAGCAGATGAGCGAGGACGAAACCCGCGCGGCGATCGCGCAGATCAAGTCAGACCTGAATGCGGAGGGCATGAAGGACATGGGCCGCGTGATGGGCGAGCTGAAAGCCCGCCACGGCGCCTCGCTCGACATGAGCCGGGCCAGCGGCCTCGTGAAGGAGTCGCTTTCGTGAAGAGGCTCGCCCTGCTCGCCCTGCCCTTCGCCCTCGCCGCCTGTAGCGAGAGCGAGCCGGAGCCTGCGCCCACCCCCACCCCGACCGTTGCCGCACCGCGATTGCTGGTCGGCGCCGATCTGGACCTGTCGACGTTGGGCGCGAAAATCGTCGGCCCGCAAGGACCCGAGGTGGAGACGACGCTCAGCGCAGGCGGACGTCAGCTCGGCACGATGGTCAGTTACGTCGCCTGCCCCGAAGAGGTGACCGAGTGTGTGCCGGGCCAGCTGCCCGCCGATACGGTTTATACCTATGTGCATCAGATAACCTTGTCCGACGCCGATGAGGCGGAACCCGACGCGCAGCCAAGCGAGGGTCCGGAAGTCGTGGAAGCGCCCCCGACCCTGTTCCGCACCACGCAGCGCGCTCATGGCTTCAACCAGTCGATCGGATATTCGAAGGACCAGGCGCAAGCCGCGCTCGGCGATCCGGATGCAATCTCGATCAGCATCGACAATGGCAGCCTCATCTGGCGCGTGGTTGCCGGATCGGGCTGGCAACCGGGTTCGACCATCACCTTCTGGTGGCAGTCGACGCTTCCCCCGGCGGGCCCTGCCGATGCCTACCTGCTGGAGATCGACGGCGATCAGGCAAGCGCGACCGGACCGTTTCCTGCCGAACCGGAAAATCCGGCAGACGGAGCTGCTGGCAACTAGCGATTCGGCGGACCGGGTAGTAGGGATTCTCGCCCTATGGCCCTGTCACCCCAATGGCTCGACGAACTGCGCGCGCGGACCACGCTGTCCGCAGTGATCGGTCGTACCACGCGGCTGTTGAAGGCGGGCCGCGAGTTCAAGGCCTGCTGCCCGTTTCACAACGAGAAAACGCCTAGCTTCTACGTCAATGACGAGAAGGGCTTCTACCACTGTTTCGGCTGCGAGGCGCATGGCGACGCAATCCGCTGGCTGACCGACCAGCGCGGCATGCCGTTCATGGAGGCGGTGAAGGAGCTTGCCGCCGAAGCCGGGATGGAGCTGCCCGCTCCCGATCCGCAGGCTGCCAAGCGCGCAGAGAAGCGCGCCAGCCTGCACGATGTGACCGCGGCGGCGCAGGACTGGTTCGAAAGTAATCTGCGCGGCAGCGAAGGTGCGGCTGCACGCAGCTATCTTGCGAAGCGCGGGTTTACGGACGCCACGGTCCGCGAGTTCGGCTTCGGCTATGCTCCGGAGGACCGGCAGGCGCTCAAACGCGCGCTCGGCAAGTTCGACGAGGGCATGCTGTTTGATGCCGGCATGCGCATCATTGTCGAGGACAAGGAGCCCTACGATCGGTTTCGTGGCCGCTTGATGCTGCCGATCCACGATACCCGAGGCCGGGTCATCGCCTTCGGTGGCCGGATCCTCGATGCGGAGGCCAATCCCAAGGCACCCAAATACCTCAACAGCCCGGATACCCCGCTCTTCGACAAGGGCCGCACGCTTTACAACCTCCATCGCGCCGCGCCTGCCGCCCGCCAAAGCGGGCGGATGATTGTCGTCGAAGGCTATATGGACGCAATCGCGCTTGCCAATGCGGGTATCCGCGAAGCCGTGGCCCCGCTTGGTACGGCACTGACGGAGAACCAGCTCGGGTTGCTCTGGCGTCAGGTGGAACGCCCCATTCTGTGCTTCGATGGCGATAATGCCGGACAGCGCGCGGCTATGCGGGCCATAGGACGCGCGCTTCCCATGCTGCGCCCGGGTCATTCGTTGAGCATCGTGCGCCTGCCGACGGGCATGGACCCGGACGATCTCATTCGCGAGAAAGGCGTCGCGGCCCTTGAAGCCCTGCTTGAACGACCCGCGAGCCTGCTCGACACGTTGTGGGAGTTTGAGAAGGCCGCTGCTCCGCTGGACTCTCCCGAGGACAAGGCCGGCCTGAAGGCGCGCCTGCTCGATCATGTCGAAGCGATCCAGCATCCCGATATTCGCTCGCTCTACAAACGCGAACTGCTCGAGCGCTTCTCCACCTTCGCTTTTCCCCCCCGGCCCCAGCGTGATTATGGTCCGCGCACAAATTGGAAGAAGGGGGACTGGAAACGCCCCCTCCCCACACTCTCTCCGGATGTCGCGAACCAGCTGAAACGCGCCATGGCGGGAGGATCGCGCGACATGTTTTCGCGCGCCGTCATCGCCGGCCTCGTGCGCTTTCCCGATCAGATCGCCAGGCACGAGGATGCGCTGGCCGATTTCGCCCGGAGTGACCAAAATGTCGGCCCTGCAATAGATTTGTTGCTGGAGACCGCAGAAACGCTTGATTTGACCGGAGGATCGCCCATATCGCTCGAACGAGGCCTTCCCGCCCTGCCGGCAAAACCGAACTTCGCCTTCCTCGATGAAGGCACCGACCCGGATGAAGCGCGCGAGGATTTGGCCGAAGCTGTGTCGTTGCTGGTCGAAAGACCTGCGCTGGAGTCCGCCCTTGCGGAGGCTACGGCGCGTTTTGATCGCGACCCGGAAGGCTCCTTTGCCGAACAGGCCCGATTGCGTGAGCGCTTGCTGGCCCTTAACGAGCGATTGAAGCAGTTCGGGCGCAGGAAAGCGGCAGGGCCGGACGATTCGGATTCATGATTGCCGCGGAAGTGCACTCCGCGCGTAGCTAGAGATTGGGTTAACGCACCTTATGGCCACCAAGTCGAAGTCCGCCGACAAGGACGACGCGCCGCTGATCGATCTCAACGAGGCATCGGTCAAGAAGCTCATCACCAAGGCGAAGAAAAAGGGCTACGTCACTTACGACGAGCTTAACGATGCCTTGCCGCAGGGCGAAATGAGCTCGGACCAGATCGAGGATATCCAGTCCGCGTTGTCGGACATGGGCGTCCAGATCGTGGAAAGCGACGAGGAAGCAGAGGCGGCGGCCGAGGAAGCCGACGAGGTCGAGGAGATCTCCGTCGACGAAAAGCCCGGCAAGAAGGACGCGAAGAAGACCCCGGCCGCGGCGGCAAAGAAGACCGCTACCGGTGAACGAACCGACGATCCGGTCCGCATGTACCTGCGCGAGATGGGCGCGGTCGAGTTGCTGAGCCGCGAAGGCGAAATCGCCATCGCCAAGCGCATCGAAGCTGGCCGCGACATGATGATCATGGGCTTGTGCCAGAGCCCGATCACCTTCCACGCCATCATCCAGTGGTCCGAAGCGCTCAATAACGAGGAGATGCAGCTGCGCGAGATCCTCGATCTCGATGCTATGCTGTCCAAGGAGCCGCCGGCCGACAAGCTCGCCGACGATGCCGAGGACGATGACGACGACGGCGAGATCTCCGAGGAAACCGCCGGCCCGACAATCCGTGATGACGACGAGGACGAGGACGATGATTCCGACTCCGAGGACGAAGACGGCGAAGAGGGCTCCTCCAAGAAGGACGATGACGACGACGAGGACAACACCATGTCTCTCGCCCAGATGGAAGCCGCGCTAAAGCCGGATGCCATCGAGCGTTTCGCCCGCATCACCGACCTGTTCGGCAAGTTCGAGAAGCTTCAGAAGGAGCGGGTCGAAGTGATGGGCCGCGGTGAGAACTTCACCGCCGCGAAGGAAAAGAAATACGAGGCGCTGAGCGAGCAGCTTACGGCCGAGGTCGAAAGCGTTCAGTTCCATGCGACCAAGATCGAATTCCTGGTTGACAATCTCTACGCCTTCAATCGCCGGCTGACCGCTCTTGGCGGGCAGATGCTGCGCCTTGCGGAACGGCACAAGGTCAAGCGCGTCGACTTCCTCGACGCCTATATCGGCAACGAGCTCGACGACACATGGATGGACGAGCGGGTCAAGAAGGACAAGAAATGGGCTGCCTTCGCCGAGAAGGAAGCCGACGCGATCGATCGCATCCGGACGGAGATCGCCGACATCGCCAGCCAGACCGGTATGGCGCTGGAGGAATTCCGCCGCATCGTGAACATGGTCCAGAAGGGCGAGCGCGAGGCGCGGATCGCCAAGAAGGAAATGGTCGAGGCGAACCTGCGCCTCGTGATCTCGATCGCGAAAAAATATACCAACCGCGGGCTACAGTTCCTCGACCTGATCCAGGAGGGCAACATCGGCCTGATGAAGGCGGTCGACAAGTTCGAATACCGTCGCGGCTACAAGTTCAGCACTTATGCCACGTGGTGGATTCGCCAGGCGATCACCCGTTCGATCGCCGACCAGGCGCGCACGATCCGCATCCCGGTTCACATGATCGAAACGATCAACAAGCTCGTCCGCTGTTCGCGCCAGTTCCTGCACGACCAGGGCCGCGAGCCAACGCCCGAAGAGATGGCGGAGAAGCTCTCCATGCCGCTCGAGAAGGTGCGCAAGGTGATGAAGATCGCCAAGGAACCGATCAGCCTCGAAACGCCGATCGGCGACGAGGAAGATTCGCACCTCGGCGATTTCATCCAGGATCCGAACGCGATCATCCCGGTCGATGCGGCGATCCAGTCGAACCTGAAGGAAACGGTCACCCGCGTCCTTGCTTCGCTGACCCCGCGCGAAGAACGCGTGCTGCGCATGCGCTTCGGCATCGGCATGAACACCGACCACACGCTCGAAGAAGTCGGTCAGCAGTTCTCGGTGACGCGCGAACGTATCCGTCAGATCGAGGCCAAGGCGCTGCGCAAGCTCAAGCACCCGAGCCGGAGTCGCAAGATGCGCTCGTTCCTGGATCAGTGAGCGCGAAGCCATAGCGGCGGGGAGGCCGGGTGATGAAAAGCCTCGAAGCCGCGGGCGTTTACACCTACGCCGACTACGACGAGAAACCCGATCCCAGCCACCGCCCAATGTATCTTGCGCCGGTGTTGGAAGCTTTGCGCGAGATACCGCCCGGATCGCGCGTTTTGGACGCAGGCTGCGGGGGCGGCGACTTCGCAATAGGTCTGCATGAGGCAGGCTACGAAGTCCTCGGCAGTGACGCCTCGGCAAGCGCGATCCGCGCGGCCCGGGCGCTGGGCGTCGGACGGTTCGAACAAGCATCGCTTTACGACGATCTCCTCGCGCCCTTCGGCCATCCGGACATCTCGGCGATAGTCTGCGTCGAGGTCATTGAGCACCTCTACAGTCCGCTGACCTTCGTGCGCCGCGCGCACGAGGCGCTGCCCGATGGCGGACTCCTCATTGTAACGACGCCCTATTGGGGATGGCTCAAGAATGTGGCGCTGGCGGTCACCAACCGCATGGATCGCTCGCTCACCGCGCTGTGGGAAGGCGGCCATATCAAGCATTTTTCGCGCCGAACACTGACGCAGCTCCTGGAAGAGAACGGCTTCGAACCGGTGGCATTTCGCGGTGCCGGTGAAACGGCCAGACAGCGGCGGATACCCTACTTGTGGAGCGGCATGATGATGGCGTTTCGCAAACTTCCGACGGACAGCCGCAACAGCACAGGAAAAAGCGGCCCAGCGCGGTAGAAACTGCCAGCGCAATCGCCTATGTCGCCACCATGCGTATCGCCATAGCCTCCGACCACGCCGCCATCGAGCTCAAGGCGACCTTGCGCGACTGGTTGATCGAGCAGGGCCACGAGGTCGCCGATCTCGGCCCCGAGACTACGGACAGCGTCGATTATCCCGATTTCGGTTATAAGCTCGCCGGCGTCATCGCCGACGGAACTGCCGAGCGCGGCGTAGCCCTGTGCGGATCCGGAATCGGCATCTCGATGAGCGTGAACCGCAATCCTGCAGTCCGCTGTGCCCTCGTGTCCGAACCGCTTTCCGCCGCGCTTTGCCGCGAACACAATGATGCGAATTGCATCGCGATGGGCGCGCGTCTCATTGGCAGCGACATGGCGATAGCCTGCCTCACCGCTTTCCTCGAAATCGAATTCGGCGGTGGGCGCCACCAGCGTCGCGTCGACAAGCTCTCAAATCCGGAATTCTGAACATGGCTACTCTTCCCAAGGACACCGCACGCGAACCGATGGATCGCTTCTGGCATGACACGCTGGCTGAGGCCGATCCCGAAATTTACGGCGCCATTCGCAAGGAACTGGCGCGCCAGCAGGACAAGATCGAGCTGATCGCGTCGGAAAATATCGCCTCGACCGCGGTACTTGAAGCCACCGGTAGCGTGTTCACCAACAAATATGCCGAAGGCTATCCGGGCAAGCGCTATTATGGCGGATGCGACTATGCCGACGTGGTCGAAACGCTGGCGATCGAGCGCGCCAAGCAATTGTTCGGCTGCAATTATGCAAACGTCCAGCCCAACTCCGGTAGCCAGATGAATCAGGCGGTGTTCCTTGCCCTGCTGGAGCCGGGCGACACCTTCATGGGGCTCGACCTCAATTCCGGTGGCCACCTGACTCACGGTTCGCCGGTCAATATGAGCGGGAAGTGGTTCAATCCGGTCAGCTACGGCGTGCGTCAGGACGACGAGCTGATCGACATGGATGCCGTGATGGCGACCGCCAAGGAGCACAAGCCCAAGCTGATTATCGCCGGCGGCACTGCCTACTCCCGGGTCTGGGACTGGGAAGCCTTTCGCAAGGTGGCGGACGAAGTCGGCGCTTACCTGATGGTCGACATGAGCCACATCTCCGGCCTCGTCGCGGGCGGCGCGCACCCCTCGCCCTTCCCGCATGCCGATATAGTCACCACCACCACGCACAAGAGCCTCCGCGGTCCGCGCTCCGGCGTGATCCTCTGGAACGACGAGAAATACACCAAGCCGATCAACATGGCGGTGTTCCCTGGCATGCAGGGCGGTCCGCTGATGCACGTCGTCGCGGCCAAGGCAGTGGCCTTCGGCGAAGCGCTGCGGCCGGACTTCAGGGACTATGCCCAGCGCGTCGTCGACAATGCCCGCGCGCTGGCGAAAAGCATCGAGGCGAACGGGCTGCGTGTGGTTTCCGGTGGCACGGATAACCACTCGATGCTGGTCGACCTCACAGCCAAGGACGTGACCGGCAAGGCGGCAGAAGCGGGCCTCGACCGGGCATGGCTGACCTGCAACAAGAACGGCATCCCGTTCGATACGCGCAGCCCCTTCGTGACCAGCGGCGTCCGTCTGGGCACACCTGCGGGGACCACGCGCGGCTTCGGGCCCGCGGAATTCGAGCAAATCGGCAAGCTTATAACGGAGGTCGTCGACGGCTTGTCGAAAAATGGCCCCGAGGGCGATGCGCAGGTGGAAGAAAGCGTTCGCAAGCGCGTAAGCGAATTGTGTGACCAATTCCCCGTCTACCCCGGGAGATAGATGATGAGCCAGGACAATTACGACGGTGGCCACGACCTTGGCGAGCGGGCTCGCGAGGAAGCCAAGGCAATGGCCAAGGACGGCATGGCACACCCTTCGACCAAGCCCGTGCTGACGGGCGCGGCCATCGGGGTCGTCGCCGCAGCCCTCCTGCCGGTCATTACCTGGCCGGTCGGCCTCGCTGCGGGCGCAGGGATTGCATTCTACAACAGGATCAAGAAGTAAGCCTCTGAATGCGCTGCCCATTTTGCGCCCATGACGACAGCCAGGTGAAGGATAGTCGTCCGACCGAGGATTCCACTTCGATCCGTCGCCGCCGCCAGTGTTCGAGCTGCGGGGCGCGTTTCACCACGTTCGAGCGGGTTCAGCTGCGCGAGGTCACAGTGGTGAAGTCCGGTGGCAATGGAGAAAAGGCGCGTCGCCAACCCTTCGACCGCGCCAAGCTGGAACAATCAATAGCTCTCGCATGCCGCAAGCGCGACGTGCCGCAGGAGCGCATCGACCAGTTGGCTTCGGGAATCCAGCGTCAGGTCGAAACCGCCGGCGAGGCCGAAATCCCCTCGCAGCGTATCGGCGAGATGGTAATGGACGGGCTGCGCCAGATCGACAGCGTCGCCTATATCCGCTTCGCGAGCGTCTATCGCGACTTCAGCGAGGCACGCGATTTCGAGGAATTCGCCAGCACGGTGAAGGACGCCGCGAATGAGCGAGGCTGAGGCGCGCAAGCCGATCGTCGTGCTCGTCCGGCCGCAGCTTGGCGAAAATATCGGCAAGGCGGCTCGCGCAATGCTAAATTTCGGGCTGACAGAATTGCGTCTGGTCGAACCGCGCGACGGATGGCCCAACCCATCGGCAGGCCCGGCTGCTGCCGGTGCCGACATTGTGCTCGAACAAGCTCAGGTTTTCGCTTCGACCGCGGAAGCGGTGGCCGATTGCGCACATGTTTACGCGACCACCGTCCGCAAGCGCGGCGTAACCAAACCCGTAGTGACGCCTGAAGACGCGGCCCGCGAGGTTGCCGGGAACATCGGTCGCAGCGCTTTCCTGTTCGGTCCGGAACGTTCCGGCCTGGAGACCGAGGACGTGGCGCTTGCCCGCGCGATCCTGACCGTGCCGATCAATCCCGATTTCGGCTCGCTCAATCTGGCGCAGGCAGTGATCCTGTGCGCGTACGAATGGTCCAAGAATGAAACGCTCGTTCAGCCGACGCAGGAGGAATTGCTTCCGCCCGCTCCGCAGGACGAGCTGGAGGGTCTGATCGATCATCTTGATCGTATGCTGCAACCAAAGGGCTATTTCCTGCCGGAAAGCCGCGCTGAAGCAACCCGGCGTACCTTGCGTGGGGTGCTGACCAAACCGGGCTGGAATCACCTCGAGGTGCGCACGCTGCGCGGCGTACTATCTTCGCTGCAGCGCGAACCTAAGCCCTGATCCTATCCCATTCCTCTAACTCGTAAGCGATCGAGGTTTCGACCAGAAGGTCCCATATTTCGGCGATATTCCGTGTCGGAAGCTGTCGCATTTCAGCATCCGCAACGGCATTGCCGATCACCTCCGCCTTGCGCGCTTCGTCGCGCACGACATTACGGTCGGTCTTGATGCGGGCAGCCGCGCGCATGTATCCGAAACGGCGGTCCAGCAGCTCCATCAGCTGTCGGTCGGTCGTATCGACCCCGATCCGCACCTCGCGCATCTCGGTGCAGTCTTCGGGGAGCTTGAAAGTGTCGTCCATGGACCGGCCCACTGCCCTCCCCGGTGCTCTTTGTCGAGTATTGATCGCCACGCTTGACGAATGGCGCAAAACTGCTATTCGCGCGCCTCGCTAATTGGCCCCGCACCCCGGTGAAGCGGTGGCCGCGCCGGAACCTCGTGTTCCGACGGTGCGATGCCGGGTTGGATGGTCACCAGACGGGTGGCTCAGCAAATCGAAGGAAAGACTTATGTCGAAGCGCAAGAGCGCCAAGTACAAACTCGACCGCCGGATGGGTGAAAACATCTGGGGTCGCCCGAATTCCCCGGTCAACAAGCGATCCTATGGCCCCGGCCAGCACGGCCAGCGCCGCAAGGGCAAGATGTCCGACTTCGGCCTGCAGCTGCGCGCCAAGCAGAAGCTCAAGGGCTATTACGGCGACGTGACCGAGAAGCAGTTCAAGCGCACCTACAAGGAAGCGTCGGCCATGAAGGGCGACACCGGTCAGAACCTGATCGGTCTGCTCGAACAGCGTCTCGACATGGTCGTCTATCGCGCCAAGTTCGCCCCGACCATCTTCGCCGCCCGCCAGATCGTGAGCCACGGCCACATCTATCTCAACGGCGTGAAGACCAACGTCGCCTCGGCCCGCGTCAAGGTTGGCGACGTCGTCAGCCTGGGCAAGAAGGCGCAGGACATGGCGCTGGTCATCGAAGCACAGAGCCTGCCCGAACGTGAAATTCCGGACTACGTCGCGCCCGACGGCACCGACAAGGTGACTTTCACCCGCGTGCCGAAGCTCGACGAAGTGCCCTATCCGGTCACCATGGAACCGAACCTCGTGGTCGAGTTCTACTCGCGCTAAGAGGCAACGATATCGTCACGAAAGGGGCGGTCCTGCGGGGCCGCCCTTTTTCGTTTCAATTCGTCGTGTTTTCAGTGGTTTGACTGGAACTGCAATGCGGTCTGTAGGTTCGCAGATCACTATGACACAATACCGGTTCATCACCCCCAATCGTCGCGGGAAATGGTACGACAATCTGCGAGATGCGCAGGCGCGCGCCAATGCTATCGGTGCAGGATTTCTCGATTCCGCAGGCACTTTCGTACTCTATCGAGGGACTGTTCTGGAAATGCGGGAAAAAGCTATCCGTTCGGCCTAGATGCGCGCAGCGATCCGCAGGCTCTTCCAGATCATCAGCATGATGACGAGCGTTAATGCTCCACCCCAGAACCAGTACGGCAAAAGCAATGCTTCGGAAATCCGCCCGGTGTCGGACGGGCTCGGGCTGAACAGATAACCGATATCCTGATAGACGCTTACCGCGCCCTGCACACCGAGGAATTCGACTGCGATGCGCTGCCACTGGGCTTTGGCGCGTAGCGCGATCGCTATCGCCGCAATGCCGAAGAGCGGCAGCACCACCCACCCTACGACCGATCGCACCCAGATCAGCGTAGTCACGATCAAGGCGCCACCGAGCGCCAGCAGGACAATACGCGATGTCCGGCGCGAGCGGGCGGCGATGATCATGCCGCATCCGGCAATTGTCGGTCCGAGCAGGCCGGCCGCTGCGACCGCGGCATTCTCGAGTGCCCACAACCGGCCAGAATATTGTGCGAAACCCGACCCATTCGCTTCGATCACCAGGCGCTCGAAATCGGCGCCCAGCATGATCGCGGTGAGGCCATGCGCCATCTCGTGCCACCAGGTCGACAGCAACGTAAACGGCATCAGCGCCAGCGTGCCGATCTGCGTCTGCCACGCGATGATCGTCAGGACCGCAAACGCGACGATGTAACTCTGTTCGCGCTGGACGGAGGGTTTCACCTCATCCTCCGTATAGGGCAGGCCCAACTTGGCAGGTGCCACGGGCGACTGTCGGTTCTGGTCCATCCGAGGTGTGTTATCGGGCAGGCCACCTAACGCAAGTAATGCCTGCGGAATTCGCCCGCGAAGGTAGCAAAGCGCCCTTCGCCGATTGCATCGCGCATGGCCTGCATCAATTGCTGGTAGAAGGCGATGTTGTGCTCGGTCATCAGCATGGCGCCGAGGATCTCATTCGAGCGGACGAGGTGGTGAAGGTATGCCCTGCTATAGTTTCTGCAGGTATCGCAGGTGCACCGGCTGTCGAGTGGTTCCTGATCCTCGGCGAAGCGCGCATTGCGCAGGTTCATCGGACCGGTCCAGGTAAAGGCCTGCCCATTTCGCCCTGAACGGCTCGGCAGGACGCAGTCGAACATGTCGACACCGCGCTCGACTGCGCCGACCAGATCGTCGGGCTTGCCCACGCCCATCAGATAGCGCGGGCGGTCCTGCGGCAATTGAGCCGGCGCGAAATCGAGCGTTGCGAACATGGCCTCCTGCCCCTCGCCCACAGCAAGCCCGCCGATTGCATATCCATCGAAGCCTATGTCGGTAAGCTTTTCGGCACTGATCCTGCGCAGCTGCTCGTCCAGCGCGCCCTGCTGGATACCGAACAGGGCCGAGCGCGCAGCGTGCTCCTCACCGCTGTCGAAGCCGTCGCGGCTGCGCTTTGCCCACCGCATGCTCATTTCCATGCTCGCCGCAATCTCGTCGCGCGGGCGATCGGCGCGGGGGCATTCATCGAAGGCCATCACGATATCGCTGCCGAGCAGCCGCTGGATTTCCATGCTGCGTTCGGGCGTGAGCATGTGCTTCGAGCCATCGAGGTGGCTGCGGAATTCGACACCCTGTTCGGTGAGCTTGTTGAGGTCTGACAGGCTCATGACCTGATACCCGCCGCTGTCGGTCAGGATCGGCCGCTGCCAGTTCATGAATGAGTGCAAGCCTCCAAGGCGCGCGACACGCTCTGCCCCGGGACGCAGCATCAGGTGATAGGTATTGCCCAGAATGATGTCCGCGCCGGTCTTGCGCACCGTTTCGGGTTTCAGGGCCTTTACGGTCGCGGCAGTTCCTACCGGCATGAAGGCGGGCGTGCGAATCTCGCCGCGTCGCATCGCGATCAGTCCGGTGCGCGCGGCCCCGTCTGTCGCTGAAATGGTAAAGTCGAAGCGCGGTGGCATGGTTCAGAACCCGTAGATCAATGTCGCGCGGGTCAGCGTATCGGTCGAAACCTTGCCTGCCGGAGGATTGCTGTCGTAATCAACCTGGTAGGACATGCGCGCGCGCAAGCTGTCGCTGACCTTGAAGTCGAGCCCGGTGACGAGATTGAGCGTGGTGTTCGAGCTGTCGACCAGCAACACGGCTTCGCCACCCGTTTCCGCGACGGCGTTGGCGTCTTGTGTCAGCGTCAGCCGCTCGAAGATCTGCCAGTCGAAGTCGAACCCTGCAAGGCCGGCAAGGCGCTGCTCGCTACGTCCGTCGGTATAGTCGGTGATGCGAAAGGCAGGTCCGGCTTTGACGGCCAGGCTGAGCCCGTCGCGGTCGACGATCTTGTAACCGAGACCCCCCGAGACGGCATAGCGCGCGTCGATCCCCTGGATCTGGTCTCGCTCAAATTGAGCGAGGCCATAGGCGAAGAGATCATCCGTGAATTGCCAGCGCGGCTCGTAAGCTGCGAAGAGCTGCTCGCGACTGGTCTCGCCGTTTTGACGCTGATAATCGAAGCGTGCACGCACGCGGTGCGACCAGTCGATCCCTTCACGCTTGAGCTTCAGCCCCGCAGCAACGCCGATCGTGTCGCTGTTACCGCTAGACTGGAAACCGCCAAGCTCGCCCTCGCCCTCCCAGCGGTCGAACAGGCCCGCCTGGCGGATGGCGGCCTGCTCGGCTTCGGCGGCAGCGGCTTCGCGAGCCAGCTTCTGCTGCGCCCATTCCTTCTCGATCGCAGCAATCTCAGAAGTGTCGTCGGGCCATGTCGTGCGGGCGAGCTCGAGCACGGTGGCTACTTTGGCTTCGTCTCCACTGGCGATGGCCGCTTCGATCATCTGGCGAGCACCAAGAGGCAATTCTGCCTGTGCCGGGAAGGCGATGAGCAGAACAGCGGGCACTATGAAGCGGGGCAAGCAGGTCTTCGACATGGCCGCAGCGCCTAGCGCGCAACTTTCGCCTTCGCCACCCTGCAAACAAAATGGCCGGCCTTCCAAGAGAGAAGACCGGCCATCTCGGATTGCTGGTCAATTAGAACCGCAGGCCTACGCCGGCCGTCGCACGAACCGTGTCGAACGAAATCGTGTCGAGATTGGCGCGCACGAACAGGCCGCCAACCGGGAGATCGAGACCGAGGCCGACCAGATAGTCGCTTTCGGTATCGTCGATGCCGCTGAAATCGATCGTGTCGTCGTTGATAATCTCGTTGTAATCGACCTTGACCGCCTGAATGCCGCCGCGGGCATAGACCTTCGCACCGCCCGGGGCACGGATGCCGAGGCGTGCATTGGCACCGTAATCGCCATCCAGCGCATCGGTGCCGAAGTTGTAATTGCCTTCAGCACCGATGAAGAGGCTCGGACCGACAGGGAAATCGTATCCCGCGAAGACGCCGAAGATCGGGCTGGAGTCGTCGAATTCAAAACCCGGAGCGATTTCTTCGACCTCGTCGTCGAGGCCGAGATCGTGAACGCCGGCCTGTACGCCGATAAAGCCATTGCCGGGCACCACGCTCTGCGCTTGTGCGGCGCTCGGAAGCGCGATTGCTGCCGCTGCAACAGCGGCGGTGAGTGCGATTTTTTTCATTATTGTTTCCGTCCTTGAAATTCCGCGCCGTTTCCCTTGGCGCGGCGCCAGAATTGCGCTCGCACGGCTGACGTTTTCATGAATGATGATTGCGGCTCGCCGACAGCGAGGCACTCAGGAACGCAAGCGCCAGCCTGTCCGGAAGATATGGGCGATGACGCCGGTACAAACGGCGAGGAAAGCGACGGTGATGCCGAAACTGATCCAGATATTCACATCGCTGCTGCCGTAAAACGTCCATCGCAGCCCGCTGACGAGATAGACGATGGGGTTGGCCAGCGCGATCGTGTCCCACGGCTTGGGCAGCATGTCGATCGAGTAGAATGTCCCGCCGAGGAAGGTCAGAGGCGTGAGGAACAGCATCGGAATGATGCCCAGCTTTTCGAAATTGTCAGCCCAGATGCCCAGGATAAATCCGAACAGGCTGAACGCCGCGGCCACCAGCATGATGTAGAACATCGCGAGCAACGGGTACGCGATGCTGTAGTCCACGAAGAGTCGCGCAGTCAGCAGGATAATGGCGGCAAGGATCAGGCTCTTGGTCATCGCTGCCCCGACGAAACCGATCAGCGTTTCGGCGACCCCCACCGGCGCGCTCAGCAATTCGTAGATCGTGCCAGTGAAGCGCGGCATGTAGATGCCGAAGCTGGAGTTGCTGGTCGTTTCGCCAAGCAAGGTCAGCATCAGCAGTCCGGGGATGATGAAAGCGCCGTAATCGACGCCGCCAAGGTCTGGCATTCGCCCGCCGATCGCCGCACCGAAAACGATGAAATAGAGCGAGGTCGTCAGCACCGGCGCAAGCACGGACTGGAAGGCCGTGCGCAGGAAGCGCAGCAGCTCGCGCTTGTAGATCGACCAGGTGGACCGCCAACCGATCATCAGGCCTCCTCTCCCAGCAAGGCAACGAAAATATCTTCGAGGCTGCTCTCGCGCGTCTCGATGCCTGTATAGTCTATCCCGGCGCGGGTCAGCGCCTTGGTCAGGTCCGCGACTTCCGCCTTCCCACGACCCGTGCCATCGCCGCCGCGATAGCAAAGCGAATGCCCGCCCTCTTCCAGCTCGACCGGGAAATGAGCGATGGCGGCGGGGATCGTATCGAGCGGCTCAGCCAGCGAAATGTGCGCCTCGGTCCGGCCGAGCTTCGACATCAGCGCTTCCTTCTCGTCGACCGCGATGATCCGACCCTGGCGGATGATACCGACGCGGTCGGCCATTTCCTCGGCTTCCTCGATATAGTGGGTCGTTAGGATGATCGTCACGCCGCGGGCGCGCATCTGGTCGATGATCGCCCACATCCCCTTGCGCAACTCGACGTCTACGCCCGCCGTGGGCTCGTCGAGAAACAACAGATCCGGCTCATGCGCCAGAGCCTTAGCGATCAGGACCCGTCGCTTCATCCCGCCGGACAAGGCCATGATCCGTTCGTCGCGCTTGTCCCACAGGCTGAGGCTGCGGAGGATCTCCTCGATCCGTTCAGGGTCGGGAGGCAGTCCGAAGAGGCCTCGGGAGTAGCTCACTGCGCGGACAACGGGCTCGAACATGTCGGTGCTCAGCTCCTGGGGAACCAGTCCGATGCGGCTGCGGGCCTTGCGCCAGTCGGTGGCGAGGTCGTGGCCGAAGGCACGAATTGTGCCGTCGCTCGGGCGCACTAGGCCGCATACCGCGCCGATCAGCGTGGTCTTGCCTGCGCCGTTAGGCCCGAGCAACGCGAAGATTTCTCCCCTGCGGATAGTCAGATCGACATCGTCGAGCGCCTTCAGCCCGCCGGGATAGACCTTGGTCAGGCCGCTGAGTTCAAGAATCGGCTCCACTCAGCCGTGGCTAGCGGCAATCCAGTTCCCGTGGAAGCCCGGGGGGATAAGATGCGGGATGTGCACCGAAGCCACCGGCTCGAGCGTGATCGCCTCGAGAATTTCGAGAGTGCTGGTCCGCGCATTGCGATCGATGACATATCCCATGATCCAGCCATCTCCTTCGGCTGCATCCTCGTTGCGCGGCACGAAGACGAACTCACCGGGTATGCGCCCTTCCCCGAAATTGTGTTCGATCCGCTCTCCGGTCTGGAGGTCGTGTCGATAAATCGGAAGTGCGGAGAAGAATTCGAGATCGCCCTCGAGCGCATCGCTCCACAGGTACCGATAGGGCTTTGTGAAGTAGCGCTCGTCCGGTCGCGGGAATTCCTGCCCCGACGAATCAAGCGTAGCGCGCTCGACGGAATGCGCCGCCGGATCGACCGTCCAGCGTTCCAGGCCCAGCGGTTTGCCATAGGGTCCGGGCATCTCGCCGTCGAAAATCGTCTCATAGGCGCACAGGTCGATCACAACCTTGCCGTCAGCCTCGAAACTGTTGCCGACGTGGAAGACGTAGCAGGGGTCGACATCGCACCAGACGATGTCCTCCGCCGTGCCAGTACGTGGCAACAGCCCGACGCGGGCCCGGTGCTCGCGATTCCACCGATAGGGGAAGCGCTGGCCGGCCAACATCGCCTTCATGGAGAAGGTCACCGGCAAGTCGAGAATGACGACGTAGTTCTCGGTGATGGAGCAATCGTGGATCGAGGGACCATGAGCGACCGGGATCGTCAATTCGCGCAAGACATTACCGTCGCGATCAAGCGCCACGTGCCGGATGCGATCGGGACGTTCCGCCTCGTAACAGACTGCATGCAATTCGCCGGTCACCGGACACTGATGCGGGTGCGCGGTGAAGGATCCGGCAAGACCACCGCCAAAATTGCTATAGGCGATGCTTTCAAGATGATTGTCGAGTTCGACCGGGTAGGAGCCGGCCTCAACGAGCGCCATGATCCGGCCGCCGATATCAAGGATATTGGTATTTACCGTGTCGCCGAAGCCCCGGCGGGGTCCGCCGACGGCGGCCGGGCCGCCCTTTTCGGCGAGCGTGTTCGAGCGGATGAAGCGATTGCGATACCACTCGGCCTTGCCGCCCGTGAGCCGGACGCCATGGACCATGCCATCGCCAATGAACCAGTGGTGCCCCTTCCCTGCGTCGCCATAAGGGTTCGGCCCGATGCGGACATAGCGGCCATCGAGTTCCTCAGGGATCGTTCCGGTGACGACCAGGTCCTCGATAGTCTTTTCCTCCGTCATCGGGGTATGAACACCGGTGAGGAAAGGATTTTGCGATGGCTCCGGCAGGCGCGTGCGGTTGATGCTCGCCACAGCCTGAATGGCCGGAGTGACGGCCTTGCGGATGGTCTTCTCGATGACACTTGCCATGTGCGAATCGCCTCGTCTAAAGTGAACGCTGTAAACATAGAGAGAATGCTAACAGTGTCAACATCGCCGGAGACCTACCACCATGGCAGCCTTCGTGACGCGCTCTTGCAGGAAGGACTTGCAGCGCTGGAAGGAGAGGATGGGAAAGAGCCGTCACTGCGCGAACTGTCGCGGCGGGTCGGAGTATCGCCGACCGCCGTCTATCGACATTTTCCCGATAAGCAGGCCCTCACGCGGGCTCTGGCCACCGAGGGCGCTAAACGGTTGAGCGAAGCGCAGCACGAGGCCGCTAGCCACGCAAATGACCTTCCGACACGCTTCGCCCTGACCGGGAGGGCTTACGTCCGCTTCGCACTCGCCCACCCGGTCCTGTTCCGGCTGATGTATACCCAAGGGGCTCCGGCCGAGCACAGCGAACAGGCGGATCCCGCCCGCGCATTGCTCGACGACCTGACCAGCCAATTGTCACGCACCAAGGAAGAGGCCGAGCGGCTTGCGCTACAGGCCTGGTCGATCGCGCATGGTATCGCGATGCTGATGCTCGATGGTCGCATCCGTGCGGACGATGCGCTGATCGACCGTCTGCTCGACACCGCAAGCCTTTTCCCGGTTCAGGGCAGGAGCAGCGAGGAGTCCCCGTAGCTGTAGAAGCGGTACTCGTTATCGATGGCATGTTGATAGGCCGCCATCATCCGCTCTCGGCCCATTAGTGCGCTGACCAGCATCATCAGCGTCGATTTGGGCAGGTGGAAATTGGTCATGAGTCCACCCACCGCGCGAAAGCGATAGCCGGGCGTGATGAAGATGTCGGTGTCGCCTGCAAACGGCCCGATAACGCCATCGGCATCCGTCGCGCTTTCGAGCAAGCGCAGGCTCGTGGTGCCGACAGCGACGATCCGCCCGCCGGCCTCCCGCGCGGCGTTCAGGCGCTCGGCCGTTTCCGGTTCGATGCGGCCCCATTCCGAATGCATCGCGTGATCGTCGGTGTCTTCCGCCTTCACCGGAAGGAACGTCCCCGCGCCGACATGCAATGTCAGCGTCTCGCGCGCGATGCCCGCCTCGTCCAGCGCGTCGATCAACCGCGGCGTGAAGTGCAGCGCGGCGGTCGGCGCGGCAACCGCACCATCTTCGCGCGCGAACATGGTCTGGTAGTCCTCCCGGTCCTGCGCGTCGGTGGCCCGCTTGCCCGCGATATAGGGCGGCAGCGGCATGCGCCCGGCCCGTTCCAGCAGCACCTCGACCGGCTCTTCGCCATGGAAGCCGAGCACGAAGCTGCCATCGGCAAGGCGCTCTTCGGCCGTGGCGAAGACATCGCCGCCGAATTCAACCGTATCACCAGTGCGCAGGCGCTTTGCGTTGCGGATGAATGCCTGCCAACGGCGCAAGTCGATACGCTTGTGGAGCGTGGCGCCGATTCTGGCCTCGCCCCGCCGTCCCTCCAGCTGGGCTGGAATGACGCGAGTATCGTTGAAGACGAGCACGTCGCCACGCCGGAGCAGGCGCGGCAAATCACGCACCCCGACATCCTCGAACGCCCCTTTCCCCCGCACGACCAGCATGCGCGCCGCATCCCGCGGACGTGCAGGGCGCAGCGCGATCCGCTCTTGCGGGAGGTCGAAATCGAAAAGGTCCACCTTCATGACGGGGCCGATTAGGCGCGCCGCCATGAAGGCGCAAACCCTATTCCTGGATAGGCGCGTTAAGGTCGTCGACGCTGATTTCGTCAGCGGCGCGCGGGGCAGTGTTGACCGGCACCGGCTTGTTGTCCGATGCAATCGACGCCTGAACGATGCGCGTCGGATTTGCCGGCGGTTCGCCACGCTCGATTGCATCGACCGCCGCCATGTTCGAGATCACCCGGCCGAAATTGGTGTAGTTCTGATCGAGGCTGAAGCGCGGGTAGAAAACGATGAAGAACTGGCTGTTGGCGCTGTTCTCGTCAGAGGCGCGCGCCATCGACACCGTGCCGCGCACATGCGGCATCGGATTGAATTCGGCGTTGAGATTGGGCAGTTCGGACGACCCGCGGCCAGTGCCGGTGGGATCGCCTGTCTGCGCCATGAATCCGTCGATCACACGGTGAAAGATGATTCCATCGTAAAAGCCTGCGCGAGTCAGCCTCTTGACCCGCTCGACGTGATCGGGCGCCCAGCTGGGCATCAGGCGGATGCCGACGCGCTGGCCATTGGAGAGGTCGAGCAGCAGAATATTCTCCGGCTCGACCGCCATGTCGAAATTCACCGGATCGTAGGTCCGCTGGGTCGGCGTGGCTGAGGTCGCCTCGGCGTCCTGCGCGATACCGGCAGTCGGCAGAGTTGCGACAAGCGCCGCAGCGGCAAGGGCAAGCGTGGTCTTGATCATGGAAATTCCGTGAAGTTTCATGGATTGACGCCCGTCTAGCGAGCGCGGTCTGTCGGTTCAATGAATAGCATGGGGACGCTCAATAGTCGCCGAGCCGACCCATCTTCTCCACGCGCGCGATCACGTCCTCGCATACCGGCGGGCTGACGAAGGGAGTGATGTCACCGCCGAACAAGGCGATTTCCTTCACCAGTCGCGAGGCAATCGGCTGAAGCGAAACGTCCGCCATCAGGAATACTGTCTCGATATCATCGTCCAGTTGCTGGTTCATGCCTGCCATCTGGTACTCATACTCGAAGTCCGCGACCGCGCGCAGGCCGCGGATGAGGACATTGGCACCCATTTTCTGAGCGAATTTCACCAGCAGGGCATTGAAGCCGACGACCTCGACATTCTCCAGCCCCATCGCGGCAATTTCGCGCTCGACCATGGCGAAGCGTTCCTCGGTCGAAAACATCGGATTCTTGGACGGGTTGGTCGTGACCCCGATGATCAGTCGGTCAACCAGCTTGGATCCGCGACGGATGATATCCGCATGGCCCAGCGTGATGGGGTCGAAGGTGCCCGGATAGATGCCGATCCGCTCTGCCATCAATGATCCCTCTTCACGATGAAGCGCGCCAACTCGGTAAGCAGGCGGGCGTCCGCGCCGTGGTTTGCAAGGTGGGTGCCGGCCTGCTCGACCAGCATTTCGGCCTGCGCGCGTGCCTTGTCCACGCCCATCAGCGTGACGAAAGTCTGCTTGCCCTGCCCCTCGTCCTTGCGCAGCGCCTTACCGGCCTTGTCTTCGTCACCTTCGACATCGAGCAGATCGTCGGCGATCTGGAAAGCGAGCCCGATATCGCGGGCATAGGCCCGCAAATGGACGCGCCCTTCCGGGGGGACCCGGCCGAGTACCGCCCCCATCTCGACGCTCGCGGCCAGCAGCGCACCAGTCTTGAGCTGCTGCAATCGAGTGATCTGGCGCAGGTCGTACTCTTCCTCTTCGGAAACGATATCCATCATCTGGCCGCCTGCCATGCCGTCGTGCCCGCTCGCCCGTGAAAGAGTCGCGACAAGCTCGGCGCGAACGAAGGGATCGGTGCTGGTGTCCGGCTGCGTCAGAATGTCGAAGGCAAGCGCGTGGAGGCAGTCCCCCGCCAGCACCGCCGTCGCCTCGTCAAAGGCTTTGTGCAAGGTCGGCTTGCCATGGCGCATGTCATCATCGTCCATGCACGGCAGATCGTCATGGATCAGCGAGTACGCATGAATTGCCTCCACCGCGCAGCCAGCATTGACCGCCGCATCGCGATTGACACCATACAGATCGGCAGTTGCCACCAGCAGCAGGGGGCGGACCCGCTTGCCGCCGCCGATCGCGGCATAGCGCATCGCTTCGACAAGCCGCGCCCGACTGTCCTGCGGCACCGGGAGGAAGGCGTCGAACGCGCTGTCCACATCGGCCTGGATGCGCTCGAACGCGTTGGCGAGAATATCGGGCATGCCCGTCATCGCGGTCACGCAGCGCCGCCCGCGTCGAAGGGCTCGGTTCCGGTCGGCTGGCCATTAGCGCCCTGCACGATCTTCTCGATCCGGGCTTGCGCGGCGTCGAGCCGGGCCTGGCACGCTTTGCGCAGGTTTTCGCCCCGTTCGTACAGCTCGATGCTTTCATCGAGCGGCACATCGCCGCTTTCGAGCCGGCGGACGACTCCCTCGAGGGACTTCAACGCCTCTTCGAAACTCATCTCTGCTATGGGCTTGTCTTGCTCTGTCATCGCAGGCGAGCATTGACCGCACGCGCGTGGGCGGTCAAGTAAACCGCAGACAGGGGGATCGGATATGACGTGGATTGTCGCTTACATCGCAGCCGCGATTGCCTTTGGCCTGCTTGATGCGCTGTGGCTCGGTTGGGCGGGCGACAATTTCTACAGGCCGCGGTTGGGCGATATGCTGGCCGACAGTTTCCGCATGGCACCCGCCCTCGTTTTCTACGCGGCCTATATCGCCGGCATCGTCTGGTTCGCTGTGCGGCCGGGCCTTGAGAATGGTGTCGGAGCCGCAGTGCTGAATGGCGCGCTGCTCGGCGCACTGTGCTACGCCACCTACGATCTCACCAATCAGGCGACCATGCGCCAATGGTCAACCATGGTGACGATCGCCGACATTTGCTGGGGTGCCTTCGCCACTGCCATCGCCGCCGGCGCGGCGACCTTTGCGGCAACCCGTTTGACGTAAGGCGCGCGCGATGTTCATCGGCCATTTCGCCCCCGCCCTTGCAGCGAAAGCCGTGACCCGCGATGCCCCGCGCCTCGGCACGCTTTTCATTGCCGCGCAACTGATCGATTGGGCGTTCTTCCTCTTCGCCATGATCGGCATCGAGAACTTGCGCATCGTTCCCGGGATCACCGCCATGAACCCGCTGGACCTTTATCACATGCCGATAAGCCATTCCCTGCTCGGCACTGCAGGTTTCGCAATAGCGTTCGCTCTGGTGGTGTACCTGGTTTCGCGCAATGCGGTGGCTGCAACTTGGGCGGGCATAGTTGTGATCAGCCACTGGGTGCTCGACCTGCTCGTCCATCGCCCCGACCTGACCCTTGCAGGCGGCGAGGAAAAGCTCGGCCTTGGCCTATGGAACCAGCCCCTTATCGCGATGCCGCTGGAACTCGGCCTGATCGGCCTCGCCTTCTGGTGGTATATGCGCCGCACGAAGGGCCCCATCGTGCCACCTCTGATATTGCTGGCTATCATGCTTGTGATGCAGGCGATCAACTGGTTCGGACCCGAACCGAAAGCAGCCGATCTGGCCATGAAAGCTACCGCGCTGTTTGCCTTCGCCGTGGTGACGGCAATCGCCTATTGGGTGGATCTGACCAGGTGGCATAAGAGCGAAGTGGGACTAGCGGTCAGCAGCGCGCCCCGCTAAGGGCGCGGGCCATGAGCGAAATCACTGCAGACGTCGTCGCCCAGCACGGTCTTTCCGAAGAAGAATACCAGCGCGTCCTGAACGCGCTCGGCCGCGAACCAAACCTTGTCGAACTCGGCATATTCTCTGTCATGTGGAGCGAGCACTGCTCCTACAAGAGCTCACGCCTGCACCTGAAGAAGCTGCCGACCGAGGCACCGTGGGTGATCTGCGGCCCCGGCGAGAACGCGGGTGTCATCGACATCGGCGACGGGCAAGCCGCCATCTTCAAGATGGAGAGCCACAACCACCCGAGCTACATCGAGCCCTATCAGGGTGCGGCGACCGGCGTCGGCGGCATCCTTCGCGACGTCTTCACCATGGGCGCGCGGCCGGTAGCGAACGCCAATGCGCTGCGCTTCGGGCGGCCCGATCACCCGAAAATGAAGCACCTCGTCCAAGGCGTGGTCGCGGGCATTGGCGGCTACGGCAATTGCGTGGGCGTTCCGACAGTGTGTGGGGAGACGAATTTCCACCCCGCCTATGACGGCAATATCCTCGTCAACGCGATGACCGTGGGCGTCGCCGATGCGGACAAGATCTTTTACAGCGCGGCGACCGGCGTCGGTAATCCGATCGTCTATGTCGGCTCTAAGACCGGACGCGACGGCATCCATGGCGCGACGATGGCAAGCGCCGATTTCGAGGAAGACGCCGACGCCAAGCGCCCCACGGTGCAGGTGGGCGACCCCTTCACCGAGAAGCTGCTGATCGAGGCCTGCCTCGAATTGATGGCGACCGACGCCATCGTCGCGATCCAGGACATGGGCGCGGCGGGCCTGACCTCCTCCAGCGTCGAGATGGCGACCAACGGCAAGGCCGGCATCCGCCTCGACATGGACAAGGTGCCGTGCCGCGAAGAGGGCATGACGCCCTACGAAATGATGCTGAGCGAAAGCCAGGAGCGCATGCTCATGGTGCTCAAGCCCGGCAAGGAAGAGATGGCGGCCGCGATTTTCGAGAAGTGGGAGCTCGATTTCGCGGTGATCGGCGAGGTAACCGATACGCAGCACATGGTGCTCGAATTCGGCGGCGAAGTCGTTTGCGACATCCCGCTCGGCCCCCTTGCGGCCGATGCGCCGGAGTATGACCGGCCCTACCTTTCAAAGGAAGAATACACCGCCTGGGCTGGTATCAAGCCGATGACCGAGCGGCCCGATACAGACGATGTCGGCCGCGATCTCATGACGCTGCTCGCCTCGCCCAACCTGTCTTCGCGCAGGTGGATTTCGGAGCAGTACGACAGCCAGGTCGGTGCGGATACGCTCCAGACCGGCGGCGATGCAGGCGTGGTCCGCGTACACGGTACGAGGAAGGCGCTGGCGATCAGCACCGATTGCACCCCGCGCTATGTCCACGCAGACCCCTATGAGGGCGGCAAGCAGGCGATCGCCGAGGCCTATCGCAACCTGTGCGCCGTGGGCGCACGCCCATTGGCGGTGACCAACTGCCTAAACTTCGCCAATCCGCAGCGCCCCGAGATTATGGCGCAGTTCGTCCATGCACTGGAAGGCATGGGTCGCGCCTGTCGCGTGCTCGACTTCCCGATCGTGAGCGGCAACGTCAGCCTCTACAACGAGAGCAAGGCGACCGGCGGCGGTTCGGCCATCCTGCCCACGCCCGCCATCGGCGGTGTCGGCCTGATCGACGACTACGACCGCATGATGACCATGCCGTTCAAGGCGGAAGGCGAGGCGATCTACCTCGTCCACGCCGAGGAATGGGCAACCGCCGACCCTGAGCGCTCGCATCTCGGCAAGTCGCTGTGGCTTTCGGAGATTCATGGCCGCGACGAGGGCCGAACCCCGCCAACCGACCTCACGGTCGAGAAGAATGCGGGCAAGATTGTCCTGCAACTGATTGCCGATGGTCTCGTCAGCGCAGTGCACGATGTGTCCGACGGCGGTCTCGCAATCGCGCTTGCCGAAATGGCCATGGCGGGCGGGATTGGCGCGGACGTGGAGTGGAACGAGGAATATTCGAAGGCCGCATGGTGGTTCGGCGAAGACCAGGGCCGCTATGTCGTGACCGTTCCCGACACGCAGGCGCTGAATGAGGCGCTCGCCAAGGGTACCGAGAACGACGAGACCGCGTCGATCGGCTTCCGACGCATCGGGGTGACCGGTGGTACCACGCTGTTCGGCCAGTCGATTGAAGAGATGCGCGCTGCACACCGCAGTTTCTTCAGCGAGTGGATGGACGCCTGAGATCGGCACTGATGGCCGCCGTGCAGTTCATTCTACACTACGGCGGCCACTGGCTTGTGCCGCTCGTCATCGCCCGCGTCGTCGCGAACAAGGAATGGCTCCGCTTTGCGATTGTGATGCTGGCCGCAAACCTCATCGATCTAGATCATCTGCTCGCCGAGCCGATGTTCGATCCCGACCGCTGCAGCATCGGCTTTCACCCTCTGCATGGGTGGGTCGCGGCCCTGGCTTATCTCGCCGCTCTGGCCGTCCCAAGATGGTGGGCGCGCGGCTTCGGCCTCGGAGCCTTGTGGCACCTGGCGGTCGACTATGGCGACTGTCTCATGCAGGGTGCCTGACATGACCGCTGGCTATTCCGAAACCCCGCTCGCCAAAAAGCTCTCCCTGCGCGATGGCCAGCGGGTCTGGTTTTTCGAGATGCCGGAAAGCGTGCAGGACGAAATTGGGGAATACGCCCTCGAGCTGACCTTCGTAGCTAGTCCCGACGAGCGCCTCGATGCCGCGCACATTTTCGTTGCCGAGCAAGCCTTACTTGAGCGGAAACTCGCGGAATTGCGCCGCAGCATCGCTCCCGACGGGCAGGTCTGGGTCAGCTGGCCCAAGAAAGGCTCCGGCGTCGCAACCGAGATCGACGAGCACGATGTGCGTGAGGCAGGCCTTGCCATCGGCTTCGTCGATACGAAGAAATGTGCGGTCGACGAAACCTGGTCCGGTCTGAAGTTCGTCATCCGCAAGGAGCTGCGCTGATCGGTACCGGCGCCAACCTGGAAACTTTGACATGCGCGATCACGATACCCTGCCCTATTCCACCCCTGCCCTCGCTGATGGCGAGCGGGTCGCGCGCGCACTCCGCATGCGCGATCGGCTGAAGCAACGCCGCAGCTGCCGCTATTTCTCCGACGCCCCGGTTCCTCGCAAGGTAATCGAGGCTGCCATCGAGGCCGCAGGCACCGCGCCAAATGGTGCCAATCACCAGCCCTGGCACTTCGCTGTCGTCTCTTCTGCCGACATGAAGCGAAGAATTCGCGAAGCCGCAGAGGAAGAGGAGCGCGCCTTCTACAGCGGCAAGGCAAGCGATGAATGGCTCGACGCCCTCGCCCCGCTCGGCACCGACGCGGAAAAACCATTCCTTGAAACTGCACCTTGGCTGATCGTGGTCTTCGCGCAGCGCAAGGGCGGCTTCGATGAAGATGGGGAAACCCAGAACTACTATGTCAACGAAAGCGTCGGAATCGCTTGCGGCATGCTGATCGCAACGCTGCACGAGGCTGGCTTGGCGACACTGACTCACACGCCGTCACCAATGGGTTTCCTGCGCGAAATCTGTGGGCGCCCCGCTCACGAAAAGCCGGTCATGATCGTGGTCGCAGGGCTTCCAACCGAGGATGCGACAGTTCCGGTCAAGGCGACGCGCAAGAAACCGCTATCGCAAATCTCCAGCTGGCTCTGATGCTCAGGCGGTGATCGGATCGTCCTGCCTGCGCGGGGCGAGCAGATCGTAGGGATCGATCCCTTCCTCGCGCCAGATGCGATGGCACTCGGTGTACCAATAGGGGGCCGGGATGTTGAGTTCCGCCCGCGCTTCTCGCAAATCCTTGGCAAGCAGGTCGCGGATCGAAAGGCCCACCAACGGAGGGCAGGCCTTCCCGGTTCGGTGGGCTTCGCGCGTGGCCTTGAGCACCGGTGCCCTGCTGTCGCGCTGCAGGCGCTTGATGTGGAGCGAGCCGGCATAACCGAGAAGCAGATGACCCTGGCTCGGCGCCTGGCCGTGCGTGAACAGCAGCACGCATTGTTCGCCGAGCGCATCGCGCCCGTAGCCGGTGAGCACGTGCATCAGGTCGTGCGTATCGCGCTGGCGAAAGCCAAACCATTGGATAAGGTCAGGATAGGTCGGTCGGCCGGCCTTCTGCGATTCCTCGACCAGACCTGCCGCAGTCAGACCCTCGCGCTCCATGAAGTCGCAATATGCCTGCGCGACGCTGCCCTCCGGATAGGCGCGCAGGGCCTCGTGGTCGTCAAGCAGCGGCGGCAGGAAAGGCTCGTACTTGCGCAGTGTCTCGCCTGTTTCGCTCAATGCCAGCGCACGCACGCGGGGCAAGAAACTGCGTGAAGGCAGGGCATCGTAAATCTGGAAAACGACCGCGGTGTTTTCCTTGTCCTTCAGCAACTCGCGGAAGCTGCGAACCGCGTGCAAGGGACGGTACTTCGGAGTTGGACGGTCCGGATGTCTCAGCGGCGTTCCGTCACGCGCGGCCTCTCCGGCGGCGGCGTGAGTGCTGGGGTATTTCACGTAAGCAACCCTTTCTTTCCGCCTACATACCCCGCCGACACCTGTTTGCATTGGACAGGAGCGTCATGGCATTCAGCCCTGAACCCACTCCGATTGCGGAATGTCGAACAGCTTGAGGATCGCTGTCAGATCCTTGCTGACGATGCGCCCGCTTGCAGCATCGCGCGCCTTCGGCTTGGCGCGGTAGGCGATGCCGTAATCCGCGGCCTTAATCATGGGTATGTCGTTCGCCCCGTCACCCGTCGCGAGCACGCGAGCGCCCTCGCCAAGTTGCGCGCGCTCTTCCTCCAGCGTCGCCAATTTGGTCGATGCGTCGCTGATCGGTCCCGCCAGTCCCCCAGTCAGCGTGCCACCATTTACGCCGAGCCGGTTGCCCACTACGCGCTCGAAGCCGAGTTGCTCGGCGATCGGATCGGCGAAATGGTGAAAACCGCCGGTCACAAGTACCGCGCGGCAACCTTTGGTCCTCAATGTCTGCACCAGTGTCCGGGCGCCCGGCACGGGGGTGATCCGCTGGGCGAGGCATGTGTCGATAGCACCTTCGTCCAGCCCCTGCAGCAAGCCCACGCGTTCGGTCAGGGCTGCAGCAAAATCGAGCTCGCCCTGCATTGCCCGCTCGGTAATCGCCGCCACCTGCTCTTTGATTCCGGCGAAATCGGCCAGTTCGTCGATACATTCCTGCCCGATCATGGTTGAATCCATGTCGGAGACAAACAGGCGCGGCACCTCGATCTCGTGATCGGCGACCAGCATGTCGCATTCGCCGAAATGTTCGACGATAGCCGCCGTCAGTTGGCCCTGCTCTCCGTGCGGGAGGGAAAGCTGCAGTACGTCGCTGCAGAAATCGAGCATGCCCGCCATCGCCACCGGCGTGCCCGCATTCGACAGCGCTTGGGAAAGCGAGTCGAGGCGGGTTTCGATGCCTTGCTGGTCTGCTATCAGCCGGGCGATGAGCACTGCGCAATCTCCTGAAAATCAAGCCGTGGCGCTCATCGCAGGGCCGACTGCGAGCGGCAAGAGCGATCTCGCGGTCAGGCTGGCGCAGCGCATCGAGGCGAGCGGCCGGCCGAGTGCCGTCGTCAACGCCGATAGCCAGCAGGTCTATGCCGATCTCGAGATCCTGTCGGCGCGCCCGGGCAAGCACGAGATGGGCGGCATCGAGCATCGCCTATTCGGAACCTGGGACGGTGCGCAGCCCTGCTCTGCGGCGGATTGGGCCGGACAGGCGAAGCAAGAGATTGCCGATCTGCACGCGCGCGGCGGCGTGCCGGTGCTCTGCGGCGGAACCGGCCTCTACATCCGCACCTTGCTCGACGGCATCTCGCCCGTTCCGCCGATCGATCCGGATATCCGGGCGCAGGTGCGCGCGCTGCCCGTCGAGGCCCTACGCAAATGTCTGATCGGCGAAGACCCTGCCAGCGCCGCCCGCCTCAACGAGCGCGACATCCAGCGCATGAGCCGCGCGCTGGAAGTGGTCCGCTCGACCGGACAGTCTCTGGGATGGTGGCAGGAGCGCAAAGCGGGCGGGATTGCCGAGGATATCAGTCTTCATCCGCTTGTCCTGATCCCCGACCGAGACTGGCTTTACGAACGCTGTGACCGGCGGTTCGACTGGATGCTGGAGGCGGGCGCCATCGAGGAAGTTGCGACCCTGGCCAGGCGCGGGCTTGATCCAACCCTGCCGGTGATGCGGGCGATCGGCGTCCCCGAAATCCTCGCTTATCTTGAGGACGAGCTTGATCTCGCCAGCGTGGCCGAGGCGGGAAAGACCGCCACGCGGCAATACGCCAAGCGGCAGTTCACGTGGTTTCGCAACCAGCCCCCACGCGACTGGCCACGGGCGGATAAGAAAACTATCGCTGAATACGATTTTTTTGTTTCTTTATTTCAATGAGGCGGTTGACCGCGCAATTCACCTATGCCAAGCAGGATCCACTTCGGCCCGGTGCTACAGACCCCAGCACCGGGCCGATTTTTGCCTTTGCAACTTGCCGAAACGGCAGGAGGACAACGTGACGACCGAGCGCAGCGGTGCGGCCATATTGATCGAATGCCTGAAGCGGCAGGGTGTCGAATTCGTATTCGGCTATCCCGGCGGCGCGGTCCTGCCGATCTATGACGAGCTCTTCGCAGACGAGGATATTCGCCACATCCTTGTCCGCCACGAAGCCGGCGCTGCGCATGCGGCGGAAGGTTACGCGCGCTCGACCGGCAAGCCCGGGGTGGTGCTGGTGACCAGCGGCCCGGGAGCGACCAATGCCGTGACCGGTATCGCCGACGCCTATATGGATTCGATTCCAATGGTCGTCATCACCGGCCAGGTCCCGACGGCGCTCATTGGCACGGATGCCTTCCAGGAAGCCGACACCGTCGGCCTCACGCGCCACTGCACCAAGCACAACTACCTTGTGAAAGATCCCGAGCGCCTGCGCGCGACGATCGAAGAGGCGTTTCGTATTGCCACTACCGGCCGCCCCGGACCGGTCGTGGTCGACATTCCCAAGGACGTTCAGATTGCCCTCGCCAATTGGGAAGATCAGGACGAAACGCCCCTGCCCTCGCATCGCTACCAGCCCCGGATGGTCGGCGCGGCGGACGAGATTGCCGAGGCCGTGGAGATGCTTGCCGCGGCGGAGCGTCCGGTGTTCTATACCGGCGGCGGCGTGATCAACGCCGGTCCGGGCGCGACGGACCTGCTCCGCGAATTGCAGGCGGTAACCGATGCTCCCGTCACCAGTACGCTGATGGGTCTTGGCGCTTTTCCCGCCGACCATCCGGACTGGCTCGGCATGCTGGGTATGCACGGCACGTTCGAAGCCAATATGGCGATGAACAAGGCTGATCTCATCGTGGCGATCGGCGCGCGCTTCGACGACCGTGTGACCGGCCGGCTCGATGCCTTCGCTCCGCAGGCGAAGAAAATCCACATCGACATCGACCGTGCGCAGATCAACAAAATCGTGCCCGTCGATCTCGGTATCGTCGGCGATTGCGCGCATGTGCTCGACCAATTGCTTGAGGGCTTCAAGGCTCGTAAACCGCGCGACCTCAGCGAATGGAAGGCCCGCATTCTCGGCTGGAAGGCGCGCGATTGCCTCGCCTATCCCGACCGCCGCGACGCGATCATGCCGCAAAAGAGCATCGAGCGGCTGTTCGCGCTCACGAAGGATCGCGATCCGATCATCACGACCGAAGTCGGCCAGCACCAGATGTGGGCGGCGCAGTACTTCGGTTTCATGGGCCCGAACAAATGGCTGACCTCCGGCGGGCTCGGCACGATGGGCTATGGTCTGCCCGCTGCGATAGGCGCGCAGCTGGGCAATCCGGACGCGCTGGTTATCGACGTCGCCGGTGAAGCCAGCATTCAGATGAACATTCAGGAGTTGGGGACCGCAAGCCAGTTCCGACTGCCGGTGAAGGTCTTCATCCTCAACAACGAGTATATGGGGATGGTCCGCCAATGGCAGGAGCTGACCTATGAAAGCCGCTATTCAAATAGTTACAGCGATTCCCTGCCAGACTTTGTGAAGCTGGCCGAAGCATATGGCTGGAAAGGTATCCGGATCGAGGATGAAAGCCAGCTTGACGCCGGCATCGAGGCCATGCTTGCGCACGATGGGCCGGTGATGGTTGATTGCATGGTTGCCAAGGAGGCCAATTGCTTCCCAATGATTCCGAGCGGCGCGGCGCATACCGACATGCTGCTGTATGGCGATCAGGTCGATGGCACGATGGACGACGAAGCCAAGGCTTTGGTGTAGGGGCGCAATCTGATGAAAATCGCCGAACAGGCCGCGGAACGGCATGTCCTCAACGTGATCGTCGACAACGAGCCGGGCATCCTCGCCAAGATCACCGGAATGTTCACCGCGCGCGGCTACAACATCGACAGCCTGACCGTGGCCGATATTTCGGAAGATCACGCGATCAGCCGGATTACCATCGTCACTAATGGCCCAGAGCCGGTGATCGACCAGATCCGCGCGCAGTTGGAGCGGCTGGTGCCGGTGCACAAGGTCATCGATTTGACCGAGGAAGGCGCCCACGTAGAGCGCGAACTTGCGCTGGTTAAGGTCGCAGGCAAGGGCGACAACCGCGTCGAGGCCTTGCGCATCGCTGAGCTGTTCCGCGCCAATGTTGTCGACACCACGACGCAGAGCTTCGTCTTCGAACTGACCGGCGCGCCGGACAAGATCGACAGCTTTATCGCCTTGATGCGCGAACTCGGGCTCGTCGAGGTCGGGCGCTCGGGAATCGTGGGGATGATGCGCGGGGCGGAGAAAATCTAAAGTCATCCCAGCGAAGGCTGGGATCGCTTTCCATCCGGGTTCGGCCTAACCGCACCCGATCCCGGCGTCCGCCGGGATGACGAATGAGGGATATGATGCAAGTCTATTACGATGCCGATTGCGACCAGCAGCTGATCAAGGACAAGAAGGTCGCCATCGTCGGTTATGGCAGTCAGGGCCACGCTCACGCCCAGAACCTGCGCGACAGCGGTGTTGGCGAGGTCGTCATCGCGCTGCGCGAAGGATCTGCTACGGCGAAGAAGGCCGAAGGTGCCGGATTTACCGTTAAGACCGTGTCCGAGGCTGCCGAGTGGGCCGACGTCCTCATGATCCTCGCACCGGACGAGCATCAGGCGGCCATCTACGCGAACGAGGTCGCGGGCAATATGCGCCCCGGCACCGCCCTCGCCTTTGCGCATGGCCTCAATATCCATTTCGGCCTGATTGACCCGCCCGGCGACGTCGATGTCATCATGATCGCCCCCAAGGGGCCCGGCCACACGGTGCGCGGCGAATATATCAAGGGCGGTGGCGTGCCCTGCCTCATCGCCGTCCACCAGGAGAGCAATCAGTCGGGCGGCAACGGCTTCGCCAAGCAGCTCGCGCTGTCCTACGCCAGCGCAGTCGGCGGCGGCCGGTCGGGCATTATCGAGACCGATTTCAAAGAAGAGTGCGAGACCGACCTCTTTGGCGAACAGGCAGTGCTGTGCGGCGGAATCACCCACCTCATCCAGGCCGGTTTCGAAACGCTGGTCGAGGCCGGCTACGCGCCCGAAATGGCCTATTTCGAATGCCTGCACGAGACCAAGCTGATCGTCGACCTGCTCTACGAAGGCGGGATCGCCAACATGCGCTATTCGATCTCGAACACGGCCGAATACGGTGACATCAAGACCGGCCCGCGCATCATCACGGATGAGACCAAGGCCGAAATGAAGCGCGTCCTCAAGGACATCCAGTCGGGCCGCTTCGTCAAGGATTTCGTGCTCGACAACCAGGCCGGCCAGCCCGAGCTGAAGGCAAGCCGGAAGGCCGCAGCGGCCCATCCGATCGAGCAGACCGGGGCGCAGTTGCGCGCCATGATGCCGTGGATCGGCGCCAACAAGCTGGTCGACAAGGAACGTAACTAGTCGAAAACTAAATGACTTTCGCCGGAAGCGGGAGAAGAAACGTCGCATGACCGACATGACCTTCTCCTGCGCCTGCGGAACCGTCACCGGCACGATTGCCGATGTCGGGCCAAGCCATGGCGACTATGTCTATTGCCACTGTACCGATTGCCAGGCGGTTCCGAAACTGCTTGGCGCGGAGGAGCGCATTCTCGAGCAGGCAGGCGGCACTGCGCTCTATCAGACCCGATGCGCACGCGTGTCGTTCCAATCTGGCAAGGACCGGCTGGCAGGCGTGCACATGACCGATAAGCCTACATTGCGCTGGTATGCGAGCTGTTGCGACACGCCGCTGTTCAACACCTACGCCAATGGCAAGCTGCCGTACACGACGATCCTCCTCGCAAATTGCAACGCTGAGGGGCGCGCTGCGCTAGGCGAGCCACGTGGTCACCTGCACCTTGCCGACGCGCCGGGCGATACGGATGGGCTGAAACCCATGTCGATGGCCGCTTTGCTGCGCAGCTTCTTCAAGCGGCTGGTAAAGGACGTTTTTTCCGGCGACCGGCGGCGAAACCCGCTGTTCGATCCGTCGACGCTGCAACCGATTGCGACGCCGCGACGGCTGACTAGCGAAGAGCGCGCGCAACTGGACACATAAGCCTCTTGGAACGTCAGCTTGGCTCGCGGTTTCCTTGTAAGAGCAAACCGGAGACCAAGCGTGAAGAAACCGATCTTAGCCCTCGCCCTGACTGCGGGAGCAACTCTTGCCGTAACCTCGATTTCTGCCCAAGAGAGCCCGCAAATCCCGGGTGCGATGGACGTGAGCCAGGTCGAAGCTGGCACTTACAAGACCGATCCGGCGCACACCTTGGTGCAATGGAGCGTCAGCCATTTCGGCTTCAACGACTATTTCGGACTGTTCGGCGATATCGAAGGCACCATGACGCTCGATCCGGCCGACATCGCCTCGACCGAGTTCGACATCACCATCCCCATAACCAGCGTGGCCGTGCCAAGCGAAGGGCTGCGCGACCATTTGCTCCGCCCCGGCAAGGATGGGGGCGCGCCTGACTTCTTCGGCCCCGATCCCGATGCGGCGCGCTTCGTGTCGACCTCCGTGCGGCAAACGAGCGATACGACTGCCGTAGTGACCGGTCAGCTGACGATGAATGGCAATACCGGCCCCGTGACGATGGCGGTCGAGTTCACCGGAGCGGGCCAGAACCCGATGAGCGAGGCACAGACGGTCGGCTTTCATGGCCGCGCCACTATCGACCGCACGCAATGGGGCATCGATTACGCGGCTCCGATGGTCGGCAGCGAGGTGGATCTCGACATCAGCGCCGCCTTCGAACGACAGTAAGTCCACTCGACAAGCGCATCGCGAGCCGCCACGAGACGCGCGATGCGCTTGTCCGACTGCCATAACATCGACGATTTCCGGAAGCTGGCCAAAGCGCGGCTGCCGTGGCCGGTATTCGACTATATCGACGGCGCCGCCGATGACGAGCTGACCAAGGCGCGCAACACCAGCGCGTTCGATGAGGTCGATCTGGTGCCCGATGTCCTCGCTGGGGTAGGCAAGATCGATATGTCTTGTACGATCATGGGGCGTCGAAGCGCGCTGCCCCTGATGCTTAGCCCGACGGCGCTCCAGCGGGCGTTTCATCGCGATGGCGAGCGGGCCGTGGCGCTGGCCGCAGAAAAATTCGGCGTGTGGTTCGGCATCTCCAGCCTCGCCACCCATTCGATCGAAGAAATCGCCGCGCTTACGAGCGGACCCAAACTGTTCCAGCTCTACGTCCACAAGGACAGGGGCCTCAACGCCAGCATGATCGAGCGTTGCCAGCAGGCAGGCTTCGATGCGCTGGCGCTGACCGTCGACACGATCGTTTCCGGCAAGCGCGAACGGTGCTTGCGTTCCGGCTTCACCACGCCGCCGCGCTTCACGCCGTCCGCTCTATGGAGCTATGCCACGCGGCCGCGCTGGACGCTCGACTATGTTTTCGGGCCGAAGTTCCGCCTCCCCAATCTCGACGGGTATGTGCAGGAAGGCACCGGCAAGGCGGTCAGCATCCAGGAGTATTTCAACACCATGCTCGACACAGGCATGGACTGGGATACCGCGGCGCGCATTCGGCAGGACTGGGGCGGGACCTTCGCGCTGAAAGGCGTAATGAGCGCTGCCGACGCGCGCCGCGCGGTGGAGATCGGGGCGGATGCGATCTGGATTTCCAATCATGGCGGGCGGCAACTCGATGGCAGCCGTGCGCCCTTCGACCAGCTGCGCGAAATCGTCGAAGCAGTCGGCGGCGAGATCGAAATCGTGCTCGATGGCGGCGTGCGGCGTGGAACGCATGCGCTCAAGAGCCTTGCCGCGGGCGCCACCTCCGCGTCGGGCGGAAGGCTCTACCTCTATGCTCTGGCCGCCGCCGGGCAGGAGGGGGTCGAGCGGGCGTTGCAAATCCTGAAGGAGGAAATCGAGCGCGGCATGCGCCTGATGGGCGTCACCTCGATCCACCAGCTGACCCCTGACCGCTTGCGCTGGCGCTAGGGCATCGTTCCGAAACAGGCGCGCAGTTCCTCGACGAACAGGTCCGGCTGCTCCCACGCGGCGAAATGCCCGCCTTTCTCGAGCTCGTTCCAGTAGACGAGGTTGGAAAGGCTCCGCTCGACCCACTCGCGCGGCGCGGGCAGAATTTCTTTCGGGAAGGCACTGGCCCCGGCAGGTATGGCCACAGTGCCTTCGCCGAACTTGCCGAAGCTTTCCCAGTAGAGGCGCGCGGCCGAGGCGCCGGTGGCGGGCAGCCAATAGAGCATGACGTCGTCCAACACCTGGTCCATCGACAGCGTATCCCAGGGCGATCCGCCATTGTCGGTCCAGTAGAAGACCTTTTCAAGGATCCAGGCCGCCAGACCGACCGGCGAATCCACCAGCGAATAGCCGATGGTCTGCGGCCTCGTGCTCTGTTGCTTGGAGTATCCCGAATCCCATTGCTTGTAGAAGCCGAGCCTCTGCAGGGCGCGCTGCACTTTCGGGTCGGCGCTCTGCATGTCGTCCGGCCCGGGCCTTCCGATCGGCATGTTGAGGTGGATACCCCGGCACCCTTCCGGCGCGAGCTGGCCGATCGCGGTCGTTACTGCCGCGCCCCAGTCGCCGCCTTGTGCGACCCACTCCAAATAACCGAGCCGCCGCATCAGCTCGGTCCATGCCTTGGCAATGCGTTCGACACCCCAGCCCGTGCTTGTCGGCTTGCCCGAGAATCCATAGCCGGGCAGCGATGGCGCAACGACATGAAACGCGGGTGCATTCGTGTCCGCTGGCTCGGCCAGCGCGTCGATCACGCCGAGAAATTCGACCACCGACCCTGGCCAGCCATGCGTCATGACCAGCGGGATTGCATCGGCGCGCGAACTGCGGCGATGAAGAAAATGGATCGCCAGGCCGTCGATCTGGGTCGTGTATTGGCCAATCGCATTGAGCCGCGCTTCGCATCGACGCCAGTCGTATTCGATGCGCCAATAAGCGATGAGCTCCTTGAGCGCCGCCAGCTTCGTGCCTTGCGACCAGTCGTCAACCGGCTCTTCCTCCGGCCAGCGCGTCCGGTCGAGCCGCGTGGCAAGATCGACCAGATCGTCCTCGTCTATCGCGAGATGAAACTCCTGGATGGCGCTCACGAATTGGCTCCGGTCGCGGCCTGCGATGCCGCCACCACACGCTGCATGTCGGCGAGCAGGATGGTGCTTGTGGCCTTGGCCAACACCGTGCCCTCCTCGTCGAGCAAATGCCCTTCGTAAAAACTGGTCCGCTTGCCGTGACGTTCTACCCAGGCCTCGGCAATGACCAGCCCCGGCCGGGTCGGCGCGAAATAGCTGACCTTCAGTTCCAGCGTCATCGGCACGATGCTGCCGCCATTCCTGGCAATGGCCGCATGCGCCATGGCGGCATCGATCCATCCACTGATGAACCCGCCCTGCACCACGCCGCCGGAATGGCACTGCTCGGGCTTTGCCTCATATTCGAGCCGCGCCTTGCCGTCGGGATCGAGCGACACGATGCGCACCAGCCCCATGGTTTGATAAAGCGGATTTTCGCGATGCATCGCTGCCCCAGCCTCCCCACGCAATATAGTTTCCTGCGATGCCCGAGACTGTTTTGCTTTACAACCTGATCGCTTGTTAGCATATCGGCTGCCATGCACAAAACACTCGGCCTGACCCTGCGACTTATCCGCCCCTGGGCGTGACTGCTGGCGTGCCAACCCGCGGCGCGCAAGGCGCCCAGGGGACCAAGCAGCCAACCTAGTCCAACCTCAACCGAGTTTTCCCATGACAATGCTCCGTAACCCGAGCGCCAAATACGCGCCCTTCCCGCAGGTCCCCCTGTCCCATCGCCAGTGGCCGAGCCGCACGATCACTTCCCCGCCCCGCTGGCTCAGCACCGATTTGCGTGACGGCAATCAGGCGATTGTCGACCCGATGGATGCGCACAAGAAGAACCGGTTCTTCGACCTGCTGGTCGAGATTGGGGTGAAAGAAATCGAGGTCGGATTTCCCAGCGCGGGCGCGACGGAGTTCGATTTCATCTCCGGCCTCGTGCAATCGGGCCGCGTGCCCGACGACGTCATCGTACAGGTCCTCACGCAGAGCCGCGAGGACCTCATCCGCACCAGCTTCGCCAGCCTGGCCGGGGCGAAACAAGCCATCGTCCACCTCTACAACGCCGTCAGCCCGGCGTGGCGCGAAGTGGTCTTCGGCATGAGCAAGGATCAGGTGAGGGACATCGCGGTGCACGGCGCCAAGGTCATGCGTGACGAGGCTGCCAAGCAGCCCGATACCGACTGGCACTTCCAGTATTCGCCCGAAACATTCTCCACCGCCGAACTCGATTTCAGCCTGGAGGTTTGCGAGGCTGTGATGGAGGTCCTCGCGCCCTCGCCCGAGCATCCGATCATCCTCAATCTGCCTGCCACGGTCGAGGCGGCGACCCCGAATATCTATGCCGACCAGGTCGAGTATTTCATCCGCAACTTGCCCAATCGGGAAAGCGCGGTGATCAGCCTGCATACACACAACGACCGCGGAACCGGCGTCGCCGCAGCGGAGCTGGCGCTGATGGCCGGCGCGGACCGGGTGGAAGGCTGCCTATTCGGCAATGGCGAGCGCACGGGCAATTGCTGCCTCGTGACCATGGCTCTCAACATGTACACGCAAGGCATTGATCCGAAGATCGATTTCTCCGACATCGACCGCGTGATCGAGACCGTTGAATATTGCAACGAACTGCCGGTCCACCAGCGCCATCCCTATGGCGGGGAACTGGTCTACACCGCCTTTTCCGGCAGTCACCAAGACGCGATCAAGAAGGGGTTCGCCGCGCACGAAAGCCAGAATTCCCCGCGCTGGCGCGTACCCTATCTGCCGATCGATCCGGCCGATCTCGGCCGCAGCTATGAAGCCGTGATCCGCGTCAATTCGCAGAGCGGAAAGGGCGGTTTCGCCTGGGTGCTCGAACAGAACCAGGGGCTCAAGCTGCCCAAGAAGATGCAGGCCGATTTCAGCCCGCATGTCCAGCGCATGGCCGACGAACTGGGCCGCGAGCTCAACGCTGCCGATATCTGGCGCGCCTTTCAGCACGCCTATCACGTCCAGACGCAGGACAAGCACTTCCAGCTAGTCGATTACGAGGAACGCCGCGCGACGGATGGCACCCACTTGTTCAGTGGCACGATCGCTGTCGACGGCACCGAACGATCGGTTTCCGGGCGGGGGAACGGCCTCATCTCCAGTGTCCTCTCGACTTTGGAAGACGCTTTCGGTCTCTCGCTGGAAATTGTCGACTATACCGAACACGCTCTGTCCACTGGCCGCGACAGCCGCGCCGCCGCCTACCTGGAATGCCGCAACGCCGACGGCCGCACCATCTGGGGCTGCGGTATCGACGAAGACGTCGCAACCGCGAGCGTCAGGGCGGTGCTGAGCGCGGCCAATTCTGCCGTAGGCTAGGACGTCCTCCTTTTCGATACGTGAAGCTGACAGCCGCGGGCTGCGATTGCCCGCAACGACGGCGGAGCTATCGCTGCCGGTCGGCAGGTGAGCCGGGTTCGCGGGAAGAATCGTCTGGCCTTTGGAGCACCTGCATCGGTTTTCCGGCAATCTCCGCTCGCGCTTTCGCGGCAGCCCACAGCACCGGGTGCGGCGCTGTGGCGTAAGCCCTTGGAGTCGTATCCATGAAGCGGCGGAAGTCGCGAATGAAATGCGCTTGGTCGACATACTGATTGTCGAGCGTGTCGCTCCATTCCAGCGAGGGATCCAGCATGAAACGCGCCAGGCTTCGCAGGAACCGCTGGCGGCGCAACAACAACTTCGGACTAAATCCGAAAGCGGACAGGGACAGCCGTTCAAGCGCGCGTATCCCTATGCCGCTCCGCTCGGCGAAGGCGCTGACCGAAGTAATTTCGGGATCGAGCAAGGCGTCGTGCGCCTTGAGTATGTCCCCTTCCCTTCGCACCGAACGGTCGAGCATACCCAGCAAATGCGCGTCGATACGGGCCGCCACGTCGGGCAACGAACGGTCAGCCGCGTCACAACCGAGCAATGGCGCGAAGGCGGCGAAGCTGCTCTCGCGGTCGATAACCTCCCAGCGGTCGGCAAAGTCGCTCGCGGGCAAGCGAACAAGCCTCGCCCAGCCAAGCGGCAGCAGGCTGACTGTCCAGTATCGGCCCGGGGCGAGCGAGAAATGCGTCGCGTGACTGGTCGGCCCGATCGCACAGATGGGATTGCAGGTCCGCAATGGCCCGGGGCCAGTGCAGGCGGCCATGTCGCCTCCGGCAGTCATGCGGATATTCGGCCATTCGGGATAGACCTGATCGAACACCGTCGGTGTGCCCGGATCGACAATCGTCAGGGAGTAGGTCGAAACATAGCGACGCAAGGGTTCGGCAGGCAGCACGTAGCTGACCGTAACTGCGCGGTCTTGACGGGTGCCTGTATCGAGAATCGCGAACTCTCCCCCCTGTGAGAACCCACTAGCACGGCGTCTCTACTAAGCAGGTAGGCGTATTTCCAGCAAAGGATTGCAGTGCGGGTTGAAGGCAGGCGCCTGCAACTCGAGCGCATGCCGCTCACCGCCCGAAATGTCCGCGTTTGAAGCGTGTGGCATCAGCCGAGTTTCCTACAGGCTCGCGCGATCCTAGAAAGCGGCTATGACCCTTGACCGCTCTCCATGGAGAACCAGCACGCAATGACGGGTGGAAGAAGCCTCCCGGCTTTTCCTTGCCAGGACTGTGGTCCATGTGGTCCATGTGACTGGACTGGCACGGGGGCTATCCAACACAGGCCCTACGATGCCGGCACGAGTGGAGAGAGCCTGACATGAGTGCGACCGAAGAGATCCTCGAACCCGATCTGCCGATCATCGACCCGCATCACCACCTTTGGGACCTGCGCCCGCTGGTACCCGCTTTCCCGGAGCCGCGGCACGACTTCATCGAGGCGATCGCGGGCGCGGACTACTACACGTTCGACGAGCTTTATGCCGACACCCATTCGGGCCACAACGTCGTGGGCACGGTGTTCATGGAATGTGGCGCCTTCTACGACGCGAGCCGCGACGAGGCGATGAAGCCGGTGGGCGAGGTAGAGTTCGTCAACGGCGTCGCGGCGCAAGGCGCGAGCGGTCTCTACGGCAACTACTGCCCGTGCGCGGCGATCGTGGGGCACGCGGACCTGACGCTGGGCGATGCGGTAAAACCGGTGATCGAAGCGCTGGTCGCGGCGGGCAATGGGCGCTTTCGCGGTATCCGCCACGCCGCAGCCTGGGACGCCGATCCGGAGGTGCTCGGCCCGCCGTTTCACGCGCCGGAAGGGCTTTACGGGTCCGATGCCTTCCGCGCAGGCTTCGCCGCCTATGCCGAACATGGACTGACCTTCGATGCCTGGCTGCTGGAGCCGCAGCTGGGCGACGTGCTGAAGCTGGCCAGGGCCTTCCCCGACCAGCAGATCGTGCTCGACCACTGCGGCACGCCGCTCAACATCGCCTGCTATCGCGGCAAGTTGCACGAGCGCTTCGACACCTGGCGCAAGTCCATCCACGCACTGGCCGAATGCCCGAATGTCGCGGTCAAGCTGGGCGGGCTCGCGATGGCTTTCTGCGGTTTGCCCGAAGACGGCCCAGCCAAGGGTCATGGGTCGGAGCATCTGGCAGCCTTGTGGCGGCCCTATATCGAGACCTGCATAGAGGCCTTCGGACCGGATCGCGGCATGTTCGAAAGCAACTATCCCGTCGACCGCTGGGGCGCGAGCTATCCGGTGCTGTGGAACGCCTTCAAGCGGCTGGCGCAGGGCCATAGCGCGGATGAGAAGCACGCACTCTTCGCCGGCACCGCTGCACGAATCTACGGCATTGAGCACGTCCTGCACACAGCCTGACCCTTCCGTAACGTCAATCTCGACAAGCGTGTCTGCGCGCCATAGGTCGCAACCTGCAACTGACCCGAGAGGACCTGCCGCATGCCCCTGCCCGCCCCGTTCGACAAGCTCCGTATCCCCGTCATCGGCTCGCCGCTGTTCATCGTCTCGGGGCCGGAACTGGTCATCGCGCAATGCAAGGCGGGGATCATCGGCGCGTTCCCGGCGCTGAACGCACGGCCCCAGAGCCAGGTCGACGAATGGCTTCACCAGATCACCGAGGAACTCGCCGCGCACAATCGCGACCATCCGGATCGCCCGGCCGCGCCCTATGCGGTGAACCAGATCGTGCACAAGTCGAACGATCGGCTCGATGCCGATATGCAGACCTGCGCGAAATGGCAGGTGCCCATGGTCATCACCTCGCTCGGCGCGCGTGAGGAGGTCTTCCAGGCGGTCGACAAGTGGGGCGGCATCACGATGCACGACGTCATCAACGACCGTTTCGCGAGGAAGGCGATCGAAAAGGGCGCAAGCGGCCTCATCCCGGTCGCTGCCGGTGCGGGCGGCCATGCGGGCACGCTGAGCCCATTTGCGCTGATGCAGGAAATCCGCAGCTGGTTCGACGGACTGGTCGCGCTGTCGGGGTCGATCGCCCACGGCCGCTCGATCCTGGCCGCGCAGGCGCTGGGTGCGGACTTCGCCTACATTGGCTCGCCCTGGATAGCCGCCACCGAAGCCAATGCTGATGAGAACTACAAGAAGGGCATCGTCGAAGGCGATGCGAGCGGGATCGTCTACACCAATCTCTTCACCGGCGTACACGGCAACTACCTGCGCTCGAGCATCGAAGCCTCAGGCCTCGATCCCGATAATCTCCCCGAAAGCGATCCGAGCAAGATGAACTTCGGCAGCGGGGGCAATACCAAGGCCAAGGCGTGGAAGGACATCTGGGGCTCGGGTCAGGGCATCGGCACTGTCAAGGAGAGCGCCCCGGTGGAGGACACAGTGGCGCGTCTGGAGCGCGAATACGAAGCCGCGAAGGCTGCACTGGCAGAAGCGACCGCCTAGGCCTCCTGCCAAAGCTGCTCTGCCAGCGCATCGAGCGAGCTGAAATCCGCTTCCGCGCGCAGCGGGTCGCGCCGATTGAGGTGGAGAGGATCACGTCGGTCGAGCAGGCGCAACCGAAGGCGGTCCTGCAGACGCGCCAATCGTCCGAGCGCTGCCGCATGGGCTGAATTGCCACGGCGCCTTCGGGACCTCGACCACACTGCCTCGATTTGTCCGACCTTTTCGATGACCATCGCATTATAGTCGCGATGCGGCCCGCGGTGCAGCGGCATTCCAAGCCTGCGCACCGCTTCCTCCCGCGCCGGGAGCAATAGGCCGTTGCGCCGGAAATCGTCAAAGCCGATCCTCTCCAGCCCAAGGTGATCGAAAAACCGATTGAAGCACGGGAGCATCAGCAATTGACACGGGAGCAGATGATGCCGCTGGAGCGCTGGATCATGCATTGGCGAACCTGACCGATTGACCGACCGAAACGGCAATTTCGCGCGTCTGGATATCAAATCATGTGCCCGCGCGACCGCCATCGCAAATCAGGATGGCTGAGCCCTGATGAGCTTTGCCTCTGGATCATCGGACAGCACGACTTCAGGCAGGCCCGGCCATGAGTAGCGCTGGGGGAATTCCACGGGAGCATGGCCGACAAGTGTGTCGATAATCCGTGAGCCTAACCTGGATACCTCGATCCGATTGCCCGCAAAGCCGGTTTCTATTCGCAGTTCCCGGCCCACGAGAAAGGCAAGCCCATGAGTTACAAGCGCGCCATCGGATTCGAAATCGAAACCCACCAAGCCGGGCGCCGGAAATGGTCCGCCGTCCTGCCACTCCGACGCCAATTGGACGAAAAGGTCGGGCGCCAGGATGCATTGCGAAGGTGTCCACATGACGGCGCGCACGGCGCCATAAGTCCTGATAATGTCTGCTGCGATACCGATCAGAGTGCGCAAAACGGGCACGGTGTGTGCCCCCTTCACCAGATGGGGCCCCGGAAACAGGCCGACGGCCTCGGTCGCGTCTTCGACATTGGCCGAGATGGAGCCGAAGCGGAAACGTGCGCTCACACTGTCCACAGGGAGGCCGGGATCGAGGCCGAGAAGATCGAAGGTCAGCCCGTCCCGCAAAAGTTCAAGCCAATTTTCGTTTGCGTGCCTCGATGGCCGTCCGCCCTCCACTTGCCCTGCCACAATGCCATTCTCCAGTGACGGATCGTGGCTGATAAAGGTCCTCGCGAATTGACGGACGTCTTCGCGAAAATCCGCAATGGCTGGACGACAGCCCGGATCGAACAGCAGCGCTATGCCCGCCGTCAATCCATGCGTTTCACCCGACGCCACCTTTCGCGACCCCTCAACTATCGAACAGTCCCCCCGACAATCCGCGCTATTTCCTTCAACCTCGGACTCTTGTCGAGTCGGATCGCCGATATTTGATCCGATATGGTTGCTTTTGTTTAGAAAATGCCCGCCTCCAGCCCCTCGGCCAGCGCCTTGCCCATTGTGGCGGCGTTTTCCAGATCGATAGGTTCAACAGTCTTCTGTGCAGCGATATCTTTAGACGTCTGGGCGTTGGTGATGACGATCCACGGCTCGGTGACACGCTTCAATCGCCACCCTTTCGCAATCCGGTCCAGCTGTCGCTGTGCACCCTCCCCATCACTCCCGGCAGCGATCATCGTGGCGTAGGGTCGACCCTCGATCCTGCCAAGCACGGGGTAGTAACAACGGTCGAACATCTCCTTCATCGCTCCACTCATCGTCGCAAGATTCTCGGGGCATGCAAACAGGTATCCGCCAGCCTCGAGGAGATGTGGGGGCATGACATCGGCAGCCTTCATCAGGTGAGCGCGACCGCCGGCCCCCTCGGCCGCAGCCCGAGCGAGCGATTCCGCAGTGCCGGTGCGACTATGCCATGCGATAAGAAGCTTCGATGATGCCATTGCCGACACACCATCGCTGCCACCTGTCGATTGTCAATCGCACGCCGTTCCCAGCAAGCGCACCACACGTTAAAGCAGTGGCATGGCTTCGCAGGCGCTTTCCCACGTTTATGGCGTGTCACGCTCTTTGACCGGGCGCGCCTGGCGCTGGCGGGGCGGCAACATGGATCTTAGCGCTGGAGCAGCTTCCGGTCGCGACATCGTCGACCGACTGATGATGGCCCGCGGTGCCCCTGTCGACGATCTCGAACGCCATCGCAATCCGACACTGCGCAACTTCTTGCCAGACCCCTCGATATTTCGGGACATGGAAACGGCGGCGGACCGCTTGGCACAGGCAGTCCTCGCCCAGGAAAAGGTTACCATCTACGGCGATTACGATGTCGACGGGGCGACCAGTTCCGCGCTGCTGATAAGGCTGCTCCGCGAACTCGGGCTGGAAGCCGACTATTATATCCCCGATCGCCTCCTCGAAGGCTACGGCCCGTCGGGCGAAGCGCTGGTCCGGCTCGGCAATCAGGGCAGCAGCCTCGTGGTCACGGTAGATTGCGGGGCGATGGCACATGACGCGCTGGCAATGGCGCACGATGCAGGTGTGGACGTCATCGTGGTCGATCATCATAAATGCTCGGCCGAGCTTCCCAAGACCGTCGCGCTAGTCAATCCGAACAGGCTAGACGAAGCGGATGATGCTGCTTCGCACGGGCATTTGGCAGCTGTCGGCGTAGCTTTCCTGCTCGGCGTTGCACTCGTCAGGACGCTCCGCCAGCGTAGTTTCTTCGCAGATCGCGCGGAGCCCAATGTCCTCTCCCTTCTGGACCTCGTTGCCTTGGGCACAGTGGCCGATGTCGCGGCACTTCATGGCCTCAATCGGGCATTTGTAGCGCAGGGCCTGAAGGTGATGGCCAAGCGCGAGAATATCGGGATGGCGGCATTGTTCGACGCCAGCAGGCTCAAGCGTGCACCGGTCTGCAGCGATCTCGGCTTCGCATTGGGGCCGCGTATCAATGCCGGCGGGCGTGTCGGCGAGTCGACGCTCGGTGTGCGCCTACTCACGACGCAATGCGTGGAGGAAGCACGAGAGATCGCGGCACAGCTGTCTGCGCTCAACGATGAACGGCGCGCAGTCGAGGCGGCCGTGCAGGAAGAGGCCGAGGCGCAACTGGCTGGCCAGCACAACCGCGCTGTCCACGTCCTGGCCGGGCGCGGCTGGCACCCCGGGGTCATCGGCATTGTGGCTGGCCGGATCAAGGAAAAGACCGGCAAGCCCTCGCTCGTCATCGCACTCGACGATGAAAGTGGCCAAGGCAAGGGATCGGGCCGGTCGATATCAGGCGTCGATCTGGGTGCCGCAATCATCCAAGCCAAGGACGAAGGCCTGCTGGTGGCAGGTGGTGGCCATGCAATGGCGGCCGGCCTCACGATCGATGCCGCCCGCCTTGATGAATTTGCCGAGTGGATCGACAGCTTGCTGCAGGGCCGGGTCGCTCACGCCTTTGCGGACCGTGAGATGCTCCTCGACATTGCAGTTGCACCCGGCGGGCTGGTGCCCGACCTCGTCCAGTCACTCGAGCAAGGCGGTCCCTATGGCGTCGGCTGGCCGGGCCCCAGGGTTGCGGTCGGGCCGGTGCGCCTGGTCAAATGCGATATCGTCGGCAGCGACCATGTGCGAGTGATCGCGGCTGGCGACGACGGGCGCAGCTTCAAGGGTATCGCGTTTCGCGCTGCCGACAGCGATATGGGCCAGGCACTGCTGCATGGTTCGAGCGGGCGGCGGCTGTGGCTGGCCGGGCGCGCGAAGATCGACGACTGGGGCGATCGACCGCAGGCCGAATTGCACCTGGAAGATGCCGCTTGGGCAGATTGAGCTTCTGCGATGCAATTGCCAGACAATCGAGGGTTGACGCCCTGCCCCGCCCCGCTTAAGTGCGCCGCCACGCCACCGATGTGGCCCCTTCGTCTAGCGGTCTAGGACGCGGCCCTTTCACGGCTGAAACACGGGTTCGAGTCCCGTAGGGGTC